>NZ_VKHQ01000009.1:376-78777 GCF_009792795.1 Cognatiluteimonas profundi | reverse complement strand
GGTGAATTAACACTCCAAGTGCAACACCCCTGACCGCTGGAGTCGTTGGATTGGCGTTTCGTAGCCATAGCGCTTTCTCGGTCGTTGGTTGAGCTTGGTTGTGGCTCTGTCGCAGTCGGCCTGACGAACGCGCGCCAGGCTCTTGCGCTTCGGGAAGTACTGGCGGAGCAAGCCGTTGAAATTCTCGTTGCTGCCCCGTTCCCACGGATGGTGTGGGTAGGCAAAGTAGCACTGCACGTCCACCGCCTGCTCGAGCTCCCGGTACCCGTGAAACTCGGTGCCGTTGTCCCAGGTGATGGTCTTGAACGGCAGGCCGCTGTTGCCGATCGCACGGACGGCCGCGCGGTTCACCGCCAACACGGTGCGGTGCGGCAACCACGCCACGACGGCATAGCCGGTACTGCGCTCTACCAGCGTCAATAGGCAGGCCCGTTCGCCGGCTGCACCCATCACCGTGTCGCCTTCCCAATGACCAACCTCTTCGCGCGCCTCGACGGCTTGTGGGCGCGTATCAATCATGGGCTTGTTGGCCAGTTTCCCGCGCTTTTCGGGGCCATGGGTGCGTTTGCGCCGGCGCTTTCCACCCTGCCGCAGGTGCATGTATAGCCGTCCGCCCTGGCGCTGGTTGCGCCGCACATGGCGGTAGATCGTCATGTGGCTCAGCCGTACGCCCAGTTGCTCGTCCAACTGGCTGGCAATCTGTTCCGGGCTCCATTGCTCCTCGCCCAAAAGCTCTTCAACGTGGGCATACACCTCCGCCGCGTGGTGCTTCACCCGGCGGCTGCGTCGGCGTCGACCATTGGCGTGTTCGTGCGCCTTGCTTGGCACATACAGCGGGCGCGGCCGGTTGTGGTCAATGGTCGCATTGCGCCTGACCTCACGGCTGATGGTGCTCGGGCTGCGCTGCAATGCGTGGGCAATAGCGCGGAGCGAGCGCCCTTCCCGCTTCAGTACGGACAGGGTGTATCGTTCCGCCTCGGTGAGCTGGCAGTACTTCAAGGATCTTCTCTTCCCGGAGTGATCCCCTGCAGTCTGCCAGCTCGCCCCTTCTTCTCTGGGCACCGCAGGTGTTGCACTTACTTTGTTAACCTGCGAGGTCTAACAATTCATTCAAGCCGAAGCCGCTTCGCGGCTCGGCTTAATTCAGGCGTTAGGGCGCATTGGCGTTAATAGGAGACCCCAGAGTGAAGACACTGATCATCATTAATGACCCTCCCTACGGCACTGAGCGTTTATACAATGCTCTGCGTCTCGCACATGCGCTGATCAAGAATGATCATGACGTGACAGTATTCTTGATGGCCGATGCAGTATCAGCAGCCAAAGCAGGTCAAAAGACTCCTGACGGCTACTACAACACTGAGCGGATGCTGCGCAGAGTGGTTCAAAAAGGCAGCGTTTTGCTTTGTGGTACGTGCTTGGATGCCAGAGGCCTGCTGGAGAGTGACCTGTTAGATGGCTCCACTCGCAGCACCATGGACGAGCTCGCCTCGCAGACAGCTCTCGCAGACAAGGTTCTTGTCTTCTAGAGTGCGCCCTAACAATTCATTCAAGCCGAAACCGCTTCGTGGCTCGCTAGCTCCATACGGGTTCAAGGGTGGCTCGGCTTAATTCAGGTGTTAGGCCTTTCTTGGGGAGTTCAATGAACCGTCGCATGTTCTTGAAGAGCACAGGCGCGTCAGTACTAGCGGCATCTATACCTACAGCCGTTCTGGCTGCATCGATTGATCGATCACTGGGGCTTGCCATTTCCAGCATCGCCGATCAATCCATCAAGAAAATGGTCACCCCTGGCATCCAAATTTCCGTGTGGAAAAATGGCACGCCAGCAGCAGGAGTGGTGCGTGGACTAGGCAATCTTGAGACAGCTGCTCCTGTTACGTCATCCACGATTTTTCGCGCAGGATCCATCACCAAACAATTCACAGCGGCGCTAATTGCGAAGCTTCAGGACGAAGGCCACCTCTCGGTGAACGATCGCCTAGAAAAGCACCTCAGCTTCTTCAAAGGCAAGGAAGCCCCGACCTTGCTCGAACTTATTCACCAAACGGCAGGGGTTCATGAAGAGCAGGAAGGCAGTTTTTCCCAATCGCCCACCACACAATTAGAGCTGGCCAAGCATATCTCGGCTCAAAAGCCCCTCTATGACTTCCATCCGGGAACAGCGTGGCTCTACAGCAATGCGAACTACATTTTGCTCGGCGCAGTCGTAGAGTCTGTTACAGGGCAGTCGCTAGCCAAAGCCGCGCATCAAATCATTTTTGAACCATTGGGCCTAACGCACACCGAATTCGACACTCACTCTGAAGTCGTAACGAACCGAGCTTCTGGTTACACGGGAACACAAATTGGCGGGAAACCATTCGTAAATGCCGATTTCGTCCCTATCGAGCAAACCGGTGGTGCCGGTGCAATCAGAACCACCGCAGATGATCTCTGCCGTTGGCATCACTCTCTCCTCAATGGGGATTTTTTGTCCGCTGAGTCACGCAACGCCCTCATGGAACCGGCCCAGCTCAAAGATGGTCGCCCTATAACAAAGGGTAGATTCGACCCCAATGATGACAACATGGGGGAAACGAGCTATGGCTACGGACTCATGCTGGACAGGTCCACGAAGGACCACGGGGTTATTGCATTGCATAATGGTTTTGTGAGCGGATTTTCGGCGTACCTGGCCACTCACGTTCCAACTCGCACAACCGTTGCTTGCATGTGCAACGCCGATCCAAGTCAAGACCTGCCATTCCGGCTGCTCCGCAAAGCGGTTTTCTCGAACTACTTGTGAGAAAGGCCTGACAATTCATTCATTCAAGCCGAACCCGCTTCGCAAGTTAATTCAGGTGTTGGGCCCCACAGCGAAATGCCGGCAACTCCCGAGCATTTCCATCGCTATCCCGGAGCTGCTGTGGCAGCGTTGCTCGCCGTGGTTACGGCGGGTAGGGCCTGGCAATTCATTCAGCCGAAGCCGCTTCGCGGCTCGGCTTCACCCAGGTTAGCTGCCATGCTGAAGAATATTCGTGATCCAAAAATTCTTTTGCAGATGCTGTTATCGCTCCTGTCCACAAGCGGGACGATGGCGGGCATCAGCTTAGCGCTCGTCGGCATCGTGAACCTGCGGATTACGAGCACTAAAATCGCGAGTGCTGCAGACGACATGTTTTTATTCGCATCGCTTGGGTTCGTCTTTGTTTGCTTCATGACATTCTTCGCGCTTCGACACGTCGATTCGCCAAAGCTTGCTCGTTGGACAGACGTAATAGATATTACCTTCCTTCTTTCTCTAACCCTGCTTGTTCTCGCTGGTTTCGTTACCGTATATACCTTCCTCTAACCATGTCAGCCGCGCCGCGGCTCGGCTTGATTCAGGTGGTAGGCCGCAGATCAAGCTGTCGTAGCGACCCACGAGGATCTCCCATGAAGCGTGTGACCGGCATCGGCGGCATCTTCTTCAAGTCTGCGGATCCGAAAGCCCTGAGCGCCTGGTACAAGAACCACTTGGGCCTCGACGTTACCGACTGGGGCGGCGCTCTTTTCAATTGGGGCGGAGAGGGTAGCGAGCCTGGAATGACCGTGTGGAGCCCATTTGCCCAGGACACGAACTACATGCAGCCCAGCTCTGCCTCATTCATGATCAATTACCGAGTGGAGAATCTTGATGAGCTGCTCGCAGTCCTCAAGGCTGAAGGGTGCAATGTCGTGGACAAGACCGAGAGCTCGGAGCAAGGCAAGTTTGGGTGGGTGATCGATCCTGACGGCAACAAGGTCGAGCTTTGGGAACCACCAAATGGGCAGGAGCGATCTGCGGTCTGACCATTCATTCAAGTCGCTTCGCGGCTCGGCTTGATCTAGGCGTTTGGCCTACAATCAAGAGATGGATTACCAGCTAGTGATCAAGTTTTGGCGCAAGTCGCAGGAAGACGAGAACTTCCTTGCGACGATCCAGGACGAATTGAAGGAAGTACTTGGGGAATCGGCGGCGTTGGATGGATACGACATCAACGCCAAGGAGATCAACCTGTTCGTGATCACGCCGGACCCAAAGCATTCTTTTCGGCGTTTGAAGGGCGTATTGGAAAGCCGGGGAATGCTGCAGGGCGTTTCTGCCGCATCTCGACTGGTGGGTGGTGCCCACTTCACTTCAATCTGGCCTTTGCGTGCGACCCGGAAGTTCAAGCTTCCGTAGCCCACGCATGCAGGCCTGGTAATTCATTCAAGCCGATGCGCTTCGCGGCGAGGCTTGATTCAGGGCGTTATCCCTACGGCAGTTGGCGCTGGCAGTTTTTTCGATCTCCGCATTGACGGCGGCAGCGAGAAGAACAGGAACGAGTGCCAGTAGCCTGGATGTGTCATTGGGCTCCTACGCCGGCTGGGCTTGATCCGGACTCGCGCGGAACAGCAGCACTCGACCCGATCACCTCTTCAGCAAGCCCCAAGGCTTGGCTTGGCAGTTCACCTGCCGCGTCCTTCAAATGAAGCAGGCAGACCCACCGCCAAGCTTGTGCGCTGCACCATCGTCCCCGTTGGCTTTCAACACCAGCCATCGGGTATCGTCCGGGCGGGGAGCCAACAACACGCGGCTGGGACTCAGCATCAACCACACGCTCCGGCCCATCGCGTCGTGGTGGCAACAGCGTTCCAAGGTCGTGCTTTGAATTTCCATTGCCACCGCAAACGCGGTTCGTGTGGATTCATGCGTCAGAACGGGGGAAGAGACCATGGCTTCAAAGATGAAGATGCGCTTGCTGGGACTCTCGTGTGTACTGGTCGGTGGAGGGCTGACGGTCAACGGTTGGTATGTTGCGCACACTTACGGTGATATCTGGAAGCCCGGGGCGATCATCTTCCCGATGATCCTGTTCGTCGGCCTGATGGCATTGCTTGTGCCCGTGGACAAGGAAGCGTTGAAGGCAAGGTACGGCGTGGAAGTGCCACAGACGATGGAGCACTATACGGGCGCGCAAAAGGCCATCGTCTTCGGTGGCGCCGCGCTGAGCGTGGTCAATTACATTGCCTTGTATGCGATGGCGCACGACTGGATCTGATTGCTCGTTCAAGGGAAGTGCTTTCTGCAGGAGGCGCCCCCTCTTCATGCCAAGGGCCTGGCCGCAGGGCAGTTCGGCCCCGGCATCGCATCGAGGATTCCATCAACCGTTTCTCCACCAAGGAAAACCACATGCGCAACTCCGGCAAGGCTCCAACGATGGCTGTTTGGGTCGTCTCGCTAGTCCTGTTCCTCGTGGCACTGGCTGCCCATTTCGGGCTGGCCAGGATTCCCGAGCCGTTTGCTACATGGTCATGGATCGTCGGCTTCGGGCTGCTGCTCCTTGCATGTCGCGTTCGCGGCCTCTAGTTCCAGCTGGCGCATCGCGCTGACCAAGCCGAGCGACATGAGCGGGCACTACGCCTACGCGTGGGAATTCCACGTCGCGCCCGAGCTGCAGGCTGAGTTCGAGCAGCATTATGGGCCCGACGGTACGTGGGCCCGGTTGTTCCGGCGTTCGCCCGGCTACATCGAGACCCTCCTGCTGAGAGACCGATCCACGGCCGGCCGATACGTGACGGTTGATCGATGGCGGGACGAAGGGGCATACCTCGCCTTTCGCTCGGCGTTCCTGCGGGAATATGAGCAGTTGGACAGGCAGTGCGAGCGGTTGACGACGAGCGAGCAATCGCTTGGTGCGTTCGACGAATGCGGCGGCTGACATTCCGCGCGGATCGCTGTAACTTCCCCCGCTGCCCGCCACCGCATGGTCCGAGGAGAGCCTTGTCATGTTTGTCGTCGTGCTGACCTATACGAAGTCACTTGATGCTGTCGACCAGCACGTTGCCGCGCATCGCGAATTCCTCGATCGACACTATGCATCGGGCACGTTTCTTCTGTCCGGCCGCAGGGAGCCGCGCACCGGCGGGGTGATCCTGGCGAACGCTCCATCTGCACGGGAGTTGCAGGCCATCCTCGCGCAGGACCCCTTCCACATCCATGGCGTGGCCGCCTATGAGCTCGTGCAGTTCACTCCAACCATGGCGGCACCAGGCCTCCAGTCGCTTGTCGCACAATGACAGCGGGGTTTTGATCGAGGCCGCACGGTTACGCGATGATGCATCCATCCGGGCATCAGGCATTTTCCAGGGGAGTCAACGGCGATGAAAATTTCCAGCACGGTATTGGCAACATGTCTTCTGCTGCTCAGCGGCGTCGTTTCCGCGCAACAGGCTCCTGCCCAGCAAACCCCTGCGCAGGGCACGGTTGTCGACCCGCAGAAAGTTGTCGTCATCCACCAGCTCCTGGAGGTGACCGGCGCCGTCAACGTCTCCAAACAGGTCATGTCCCGTCTGTTCGACGCGCAGAAGAAGGCGCATCCGGAGATTGATGCCGTGATATGGGATCGACTGGCTGCCAAGATGAATGTCGACGAGGTGCAGGGAGAGCTGATCAAGATCTACGATCGTCACTTTTCGACCGCGGATCTGCAGGCGACGTTGGCCTTCTACCAGTCCGCCGCTGGGCAGCGGATGCTCAAGGAACTGCCCGCCGTCATGAGCGAGGCGATGACAGTCGGGCAAGCATGGGGTCAACGCAAAACCGAGGAGCTCCGGATCGAGCTGCAGAACGAGAAGCAACACCCGACTCGGCGCGAGTGATTCAGTGTCCGGGCCGAGGCTGGGCGAATGCGTTGACGACGCATTCGCGGCCAACCCACTTGCTTCGGAAACCCTGCTACTTCAATGGAGTCGTCACCCTGCATGCGATATGTCGGACGCATCGGCGAATGGAATGATGAAAGAGGCTTCGGTTTCGTCACGCCCAATGGCGGCGGTGATCGCGCCTTCGTGCATATCCGCTCCTTTGAACGGCCATCCAGTCGACCGGTCCCGGGCATGCTCATCTCCTACGAATTGCGGCGCGACGAGAAGGGCCGTTTCAGTGCAGCTGGGGTCCGACCCGCCGTCGGCAAGCCGGTGAGCGAGGCTGCCCATCGCACGCGAACGCCGCGGAAGTCCATCGCCGTCGCGTTCCTGCTCGCGATCGCACTTGGCTGGCTCTTCGGCAAGCTCCCGACGATCGTTGCGATCGCATACGGTGCACTGAGCCTTCTCTCCGTCCTGCTCTATGGCATCGACAAGTCCGCCGCCGTCAACAATCGTTGGCGCATACAGGAGAGCAGCCTGCACCTGGTTGCGCTGCTGGGCGGCTGGCCGGGTGCGTTGGTAGCCCAGGATGTCTTCCGGCACAAATCCAGCAAGGCGGCGTTCCAGAACGTCTTCTGGGCCACTGTTGTTTTCAACTGCATCGGGCTGGCATGGTTGCTCGGCGGTGGAGTGCTTGCATGAGACTGATCGCGGAAAAATCCGGCAGGACCGACAAGTACGACCGCTTGCGGTTCATCCGCGACGACGGCAGCGAAACGCGGACGGACATGCCGCGCCAGGGCACGCTTCCGCATGATCTTGTGCATTACATCGTCGAATCAGCGCTCCCACTGCAACACGGATTCCTCAGCCTGGTGGCCGCCGGCGCCGATGCAAGCTTCGTCATGCAGGCCATGCACGAGCCGGGAAACCAGCGTGTCGAGACAGAAGCTGTCCAGGCCGAAGCCGTGGTCGAAGCGTTGCAGACGCAGTTGTGGAGCGCTTGCTTTGACCAGGATGCCTTCCTCGATGGGGTGAACTCCGCCAGCGCCGCTCGTGGCAAGCCGGCATTCGATTTCAGCGGCATGGATCCACGCGCACAGCTGTACGACAGGGCGCTGGCGCTGCTGGAGCGCTGGAACCAGGTTCCGTTCCGCCAATCCATGGACCTCGTTTTTGACAACGGCAAGGACTGACCATTCACATGTTGGGTCGGTGTCGCTGCTGGTCCGCGATGCCAATCCAGTGTGGTCCCGATCTTCACACCGACCGACGGATAGTGCCGTCATGACGCTTGCCACTGAAGTGTCGTGAGCCACCAGCCCCGGCCACGTACCGAACCAACATGGGAGATGTTTCAATGCGGATGCGTACCCCGACTCGATCCACCATCGCCGCGTGTGCGCTTGTCGTCATGTCCGCCTGCACGACGCAAGCGGCCGGCGGCAGCAAGGGAGGTCCCGTGATTGAAGATGGCCAGTCGTTTGCGATGCATCCGGGCGAATCGGTGACGCTGGCCGACAACAGCGCGTTGCGCTACCTGCGCGTGGTCAACGACTCGCGGTGCCCGCCGGGCGTGCAGTGCATCTGGGCGGGTGACGCCGAGGTTGCTTTCGAGTGGAAGCCGGCCGGCGGGGGGATGACTGCTTTTTCCCTGCACACCGGCAAGGGCGCCAAGCAGCAGGTCCTGGGCGAGCGCACGCTGGTGCTGGTGTCGCTGGCTCGCGGCGATGCACCCGAAGCGCAACTGCGGATCGAGCACGCTCCCTGACGCCGGGCTCCCAAGCCGCAAATCCCCGGGATTGTCAAGGTCCGTGATCTGGCCTAAGGTCGGAAGGGCCGGAGACAAAGCGACGGCCAAGGGGGATTCATGAATACGAAGACGCTGTTCCGGTCAGCCGTGGCGCTGGCCCTGCTGGGGGCCGCGACGGCCCAGGCCCAGCAATCGACCGCCTGCCCGCAACTGCCCGCCGACTCCGGGCTGTCGTGGGTGGACCAGCCCACGGGCGACATCCAGCTGTGCCGCGCGCTGCGCCCGGATGGGTCCGAGGCGTTCGGGCTGGTGATCTCGAGCAAGCCGACGTTCGAGCCGCAACGCGGCGACCGCGCCGAGCGCGGCCAGATCGATGGCCACGACGTGTTCTGGTATCGCGCCGAACTGGCGCAGAAACCGGGTACGCAGGCGCGCGAAACCCTGCTGCAACTGGCCGACGGTCGCAGCGTCCATGTGTGGCTGCAGGCACCGTCAAGCCAGGCGCTGGACGCGGGCTTCGCGCTGGTCAGTGGCATGCATTTCGACAACGGCGAACGCGTCGCCGGCCAATAGCCCGGCTTCGCGCGATCACGCCAGGCAAGCGGGAGTACCCGGCTGCCCTAGAAGCGGCCTTCCTGGTAATCGACGAAGGCCTGCATGAGCTGCTCGCGGGTGTTCATGACGAACGGGCCGTGTCGTGCGACCGGCTCGCCGATGGGCCGTCCGGCGACGAGCAGGAAGCGCGCGCCGTCCTTACCTGCGCTGGCGACGAACTGTTCCCCGCCGCCGACCACGCCCAGCTCGTGCGTATCCAGGCCGCGCGCATCGGCGCCCTCGCCGATGGACACCGAACCCTCGAACGCATACGCAAATGCGCTGTGCCCCGCCGGGACCGTCGACTCCCAGCGCGCGCCTGGCGCCAGCGTGATGTCCAGGTAGAGCGGCTGCGTTGCGGGCTGCTGGATCGGCCCGACGACATCGCCGACACGCCCCGCGATCACCTTCGCCTGCACGCCGTCGGCAGGACGCACCACCGGGATCTGGTCCGGCGGAAACTCCTGGTAGCGCGGCTCGACCATCTTGTCGCTGGCAGGCAGGTTGACCCACAGCTGGAATCCGCGCATACGGCCTTCCTGCTGCTCGGGCATTTCCGAATGCACCAGGCCGCGACCGGCCGTCATCCATTGCACGCTCCCGGGCACCAGCAGGCCTTCGTTGCCGTGGTTGTCCTTGTGCCGCATGCGCCCGTCGAGCATGTAGGTGACGGTCTCGAAGCCGCGATGCGGATGGTCCGGGAAACCGGCCAGGTAATCCTCCGCACGATCGGTGCCGAACTCGTCGAGCATCAGGAACGGATCGAGCATGTCCAGTTGCGGCGTCCCGATCACGCGCGTGAGCTTGACCCCGGCGCCGTCGGAGGCCGGCATGCCCCGCAACTTGCGGATGAGCCGCGCCTGGCTGGATGCGATGTCACGGCCGTTGGTATCCAGGCTGTTGGTGTCCATGCTGTTCGGGGCCTCAGGGTGTGCGATCGACAAGAGATCGGGACGCCGGCTCGACCACACCAGCGCCATCCACGGAACGCAGGATTGCAGCCCCGGCGTTAACGCGATGGCGTCAGCGCCCAGCGTCAGCGGACCGTAGCGTCGAGCCGCTGCAGGCGCCAGCAGCGATGGATGCGCGGGTTGCGGGCGAAGTCGGGCGGGATCGTCTGCGCGCTGATGTCCTCGCAGCGGGCGAACCCGGCCACGGCTTCGACATCCAGGCGGAAGCGGCGGAAGTTGTTCGAGAAGTACAGGACGCCATCGCGGGCCAGTCGCGCGGTCGCCGCCCGCAGCAGGCGCACGTGCTCGGCCTGGACGTCGAAGTCCTCGGCGCGCTTGGAATTGGAGAAGGTCGGCGGGTCGCAGAACATCAGGTCGTATTCGCCCGTGTCCGCCTGCAGCCATGCGACGGCGTCGGCCTGCACCAGCCGGTGGCGCGTGCCGCCTGCGCCGTTCTCCCGCAGGTTGTCGGCGCACCACTGCAGGTAGGTTGCCGACAGGTCCACCGTCGTGGTCTGCCGCGCGCGCCCGACCGCCGCGTGCACGGTGGCCGCGCCGGTGTAACCGAAGAGGTTGAGGAAGCGCGTGTCTTCCGCTTCTTCGGCGATCCGCAGTCGCAGCGGTCGATGGTCGAGGAACAACCCGGTGTCCAGGTAATCGAACAGGTTGACGCGCAGGCGCGCATCGCCTTCGCGCACGACGATGAATTCACCGCGGGTGTCGAACCGGTCTTCGCGCGCGTACTTGCTGCCGCCCTTGCCGCGGCTACGCGTCTTCAAGGCGATGCGTTCGCGCGGAATGCCGAAGACCTCGCGCGCGGCGGCGAGAAGTTCCTGCAGGCGCCGGCGCTGCAATGGTTCCGGGATGTCGGCTGGTGCGGCGTATTCCTGGATGTGCAGCCAGGTGCGCGCCGACGCATCGCTGTCGGTGCCGTCCTCGGCGACATAGACGTCGATCGCCGCCGCGTATTCCGGCAGGTCGGCGTCGTAGGCGCGATGGCAGGTGACGCGCTCCTGCTCGCGCCAACGCCTGGAATTTCGCAGGTTCTTGCGCAGTCGGTTGGCCACCATCTGCGCGCCTTCGGTCAGCGGCTGCGTGGCGTCCTCGCGCTCACGCTGTGGCGGTGCGACCGGGTCCACCACGATCAACGTGCATTCGATCGCGCCGTTGAACAGCTGGTACTTCTTGCCGGCGCGCAGTCCGGTGGCGCGGGCGAGTTCGGCATCGCCGCACAACAGGCTCGCACGCCAGCCGGGCACTGCCTGCCTGAGGGCATTGCCCAGCGCGCGGTACAACGCGGGGTCGGCCGCAAGGCGCGCATCGTAAGGCGGGTTGCAGACCACCAGTCCGCGTGGATTGACCTGCGGCGGCAGTGCGCCGACGTCGATGGCCTTGAGGTGGATCTTGCCGCCGACGCCCGCCATGTCGGCGTTGTCGCGCGCGGCGCGGATCGCATGCGGATCGCTGTCGCTGCCATGGAAATCGCCGCGCAATGCGGCCAGGCCATGGACCTTGCGTACCTGCGCGTCCTCGCGCAGTTGCTGCCAGGTCGCCGTATCGAAGCCGAGCCAGCGCGTCGGCAGGAAACCTCCCTGGCGCATCAGGCCCGGCGCGACGTCGGCCGCCATCAATGCGCCTTCGATCAGCAGCGTGCCGCTGCCGCACATCGGATCGAGCAAGCCGCCGCCCTCTGCATACAGTCGTGGCCAGTCGCCACGCAGCAGAACGGCCGCGGCGAGGTTCTCCTTCAACGGCGCTTCGCCCTGCGACTGCCGCCAGCCGCGCCGATGCAGCGGCCCGCCGCCCAGGTCGATGGACACGATCGCCCTGCCCTTGCGGATCACCAGGTTCAGGCGCAGGTCGGGCGCTTCGACGTCGACATCCGGCCGCGCGCCGGTCCGTGCGCGCATGACATCGACGACGCCATCCTTGACCCGTTGCGCCGCGTAGCGCGCGTGCGTGATCGCATCGCCCGACACGTGCGCATCGACCGCCACGGTATGTCCGCTGGCGAGATGCTCCGTCCACTCGATGGCGGCCACGCCGGCGTACAAGGCATGCTCGTCGGGGCAATCGAATTCGGCGATCGGCCACAGCACGCGGCTTGCAAGTCGCGACCACAGCACCGCGCGCTGGGCATCGATCGGGTCGCCTTCGACATTGGCACCTGCGAGCGCTGCGGTCGCGCGCTTGCAGCCCAAGGCGACCAGCTCGTCGGCGAGCAGGTATTCCAGGCCCTTGCCGCAACTGGCGAAGAATTTCATGACGCGACCGTTGCCAGCAGCGCAGCGAATGCCTCGGCGCTGGTGCGCACATGCTCCGACAGGCGATGGCCATCGTCGACGAGCAACAGTCGCGCACGCCGCGCATGGGCCCAGTCGATGACCTGCGCCGCCGGGATCAGTTCATCGTCCCATCCATGCACGATGGACATGGGCACGGCGGCGGCCTCCAGCGGATGCGAGGGATCCAGTGCGATCGGCGGCGCCATCAGGAACAATCCAGCGACCGGCACCTGCAGCGATACCTGCCCGACGATCCATGCGCCCAGGCTCGACCCGGCGAGCACCAGCGGCCCGCGCGCGGCGGCAGGTCGCGCAATCTCGAGAAGGCGCTGCAACCTCGCGGCGACATCGCCCAGCCGGCTCACGTCACGCCGGGCATCCAGGTCGGTGAAGTCGGGACGTTCCTGCGTCCAGCCCAGGCCTTCGGCCACCGCCGACAGCGCGGTGACCTTGGTCGCGTCCGGGCCGCTTTCGAAGCCATGGCACAAAATGCAGTGCCCGCGTGCGGTCGCGCTCATGGCTCGCGGGCGACGTCGGAATCGACGCCGTGCAGCGAATGCGCGGCGGGACGTGCGGCGCGCGGAACACGCACGGCCAGGCGATCGGATTCGGGGGGAGCGGCGGGCCGTGACATGCGGCGATGCTAGCATCCGCGCCATGTCACCCGAGCCCGCGCCGCCCATCGTCCACGTCGATCCGCTGCCCTACGAGGCGCGGCTGCAGTCGCGCGCGATCGACGCCATCGACCTGGTCGTCATCCATTGCACCGAGCTTCCCGACCTGGAGATGGCGCGCCGGTTCGGTGAAGAGATTCGTTACGGTGAATCCGCAACCGGCAACAGCGGCCACTACTACATCGACCGCGACGGTGCGATCCACCGATACGTGGCGATCCAGCGCGTCGCGCATCACACGCGCTGCTACAACCCGCGCTCGATCGGCATCGAACTGGTCAATACCGGCCGCTATCCGGACTGGCTGGATTCCCGCCACCAGGCCATGGATGAGCCGTACACCGACGCGCAGGTCGCGGCACTCATCGCCTTGCTGCAGCAACTGCAGGACGGCGTGCCGACACTGCGCTGGATTGCGGGACATGAGGACCTGGACACGACCAGCGTTGCCGCCAGCGACGATCCGGCCGTGTCCGTGCGCCGCAAGCGCGATCCCGGACCGCTGTTTCCATGGCCGCGCGTGCTGGACGCGGTGGCGCTGCGACGCCTGCCGGACTAACCGAACCACCACGCCGCTCGCGGCTGCAGCGAAGGGGACCAGCAGGTCGGACCGCTATAATCCGCAGCCCACAGCAAAGCCACAGCGACCATGCCCTCCCCCGTTTCCGAGCTGATCGACCTGCTCACGCTCGAACGCCTCGAGGACAACCTGTTTCGCGGGCAAAGCCGTGACATCGGCACCAAATACGTGTTCGGCGGACAGGTGCTGGGGCAGGCGCTGTCGGCGACGCAGTCGACCCTGGACACGCCGCGCACGGCGCATTCGCTGCACGCGTACTTCCTCAGGGCCGGCGATACGGACCATCCGATCGTCTACCAGGTCGATCGCACGCGCGATGGCGGCAGCTTCTCCGTCCGCCGGGTCACTGCCATCCAGCATGGCAAGCCGATCTTCTTCCTCGCCGCATCCTTCCAGCAGGTCGAACCCGGCGGCGAACACCAGCTGACGATGCCGGAGGTTCCCAAGCCCGAGGACATCGAGCCCTCGCCCGCGGTCCCGGCCGACGTGCTGGCCAAGCTGCCGATCAAGGTGCAGCGCTGGCTGTCGCGGATGGGTCCGTTTGAATTCCGCCATGTGTATCCGCGCGACGAGTTGAATCCGCCCAAGCGCCCGCCCTTCCAGCAGGTCTGGTTCCGGCTGGCCGAGCGCGTCGGCGATGCGCCGGAGCTGCATCGCGAACTGCTCGCCTACGCATCGGACTTCCACCTGCTGGGCACGGCGACGTTCCCGCACGGCATCAGCTATTACCAGCCGAACGTGCAGATGGCTTCGCTCGATCACGCGCTGTGGTTCCATCGTCCGTTCCGCGCCGACGAGTGGCTGCTGTATTCGATCGACAGCCCGACCGCGCAGGGCGCTCGCGGGCTCGCGCGCGGGCTGATCTTCGATCGCGACGGCAGGCTGGTTGCCAGCACCGCGCAGGAAGGCCTGATCCGGGTCGTGGACGACAGCGGAAAGGCTACGGGCACGTCGGCATGAGGCAGGTCTTCAGCAGCCCGCGCATGGAGAACGTCGAGCGCGTCGCCAAGCTGCTGCGCGATGCCGGGATCGATGCGCGCATCACCCACGGCCGCTCATACAAGGGTGGCCTGCGCGGCGATTTCAGCTATCGCGACCACGTCCGCGTCGATCCGATCCCCGCCGTGTGGATCGTCAAGTCCGAGGACCAGCCGGCTGCGCGCGAGATCCTGCGTGCGGCGGGACTGCTCGACAGCACCCGCGGCGAAACCGGCTACACGCTGCCGGCGTTCCGCACGGAAACGCCCGAAGCCATCATCGAGCCCGGCAGGAAGCGCGCCTTCCGGCTGAAGATCGGGCTGCTGGTGGTGATCGCCGTTGTCATGGTTCTCGCCTTCCTGTCCATGCGCACGCCCACGGTGGGCCCGGTAGCGCTGCCGGCGGGCGACTCGGCGACGCCCGACGCACTGGCCGTCGCCGTGCTGTCGGGAGAGCTGCCCAGCCATGCCGGGCAGACGATCTGCCTGTCGGTCGACGGGCACGATCCTTCGCCGTCATTGCTGGGCGCCCTTCGCGCTCCCGCAGGCGTGGTGGTGCCGGCCTCGCGCTGTCCGGCCAACCCGCAGCAACTGGCGCTGGCCATCACGGCGTACCGGAAGACTGGTACGACCGGCACGATCCAGTTGTCGCGTCGTCGCGGCGCCACCGTGATCGCCACCCACCACTACGACGTTCGTCCCGAAGGCACGGGCTGGCGGGTGGTCGAACCTTATCAGTGACGCCATGCCGGTGACTTCGGGATCGCCGGCAGCCGTGCACACGCCGCGCGCAACCGCCGGCGCTATGCTGCGGCCATGGGCACCGATCCGCTGAAGGACGACGACGGGCAGGCCGGGCGTCAATCCGACGCCGAGGACCTGCGCCTGTTCCAGACCGCGGAACATCCCTGCGGCTACTGGCCCGAACGCAGCGCCCGCGACCTGGTCATCGATCCGCGCGATCCACGCTTGCCGCGGCTGTATCCGCGGGCGCTGGAATGGGGATTCCGCCGCTCCGGCGACCTGGTCTATCGCCCGCAATGCCAGCACTGCCACGCCTGCATGGCGGTGCGCATCGCCGTGTCGCGGTTCGTGCCGGATCGCAGCCAGCGCCGCTGCCTGTCGCGCAACGTCGACGTGGAGGCACGCGTCCTGCCTGCGCGGCGCACCGACGAACACTTCGCCCTGTACCAGCGCTACCTGGGCACGCGTCATCGCGATGGCGGCATGGATGGACACGGCGCCGCCGAGTTCGACCAGTTCCTGATCGGCGACTGGTCGGACAGCCGATTCCTGGAGTTGCGCGACATCGCGTCCCACCAGTTGCTCGCGGTCGCCGTCACAGACCTCGTGGACGGCGCGCTGTCGGCCGTCTACACCTTCTACGACCCGGCATACGCGGCACGGGGCCTGGGGACACTGGCGATCCTGCAGCAGATCGACTGGGCCAGGCGCGACGGGCGCGAACACCTGTACCTGGGCTACTGGATCGCCGGCCATCGCAAGATGGACTACAAACGGCGGTATTCAGCGCTGGAAGGCTACGACGGCCGCGCGTGGCGGCCGCTGCAGTTCGATGCCGACGGCCAGTTGCTGCCGGCGCCGGGGGGCATCAGCCTTCCGGCGAATCGTCTCCGTCGCCTGTCGAAGCGGCTGGCGTAGACGCCACCGGCGGCTGGCCGGACTGGCCTTGCACGCCTGCCGATGCAGCCGCCGCCGCAGGAGCCTCCACGGCTGCCGTTGCCGCACCGGCCGCCGGCAACACCACCAGCGGATCGATCGCCAGGCGTGGGCCGAATCCGAACAGTTCATCGCTCTGGGTCGAGACGATCATCCGCACCATCGAGACCGGCACCATCAGTTCGAGCACCACCAGCTTGCTATCGCCGGTGTTGCCGCGCATCGTCATTTCGATCAGCGATCCCGACGTGTCGATCGCATTGCACAGCACGTGCGCGCCGATCGCGCCTTCCTGCAGATAGGGCTTGATCGCCTCGCCCAGCGCCTCGAGCGCCTGCGGGAAGAAAAACACGGCGTAGCCGTTGGCTTCATTCATTGCCTGGATCCCGTTGTTGGTTTGCGGCGGAGCGCATGATCTCAGGCGTCGCGCAGTTCGATCGTGAGCGCCGCGGCGGATTCGCGCGCGACGCGCCGTGCCGCCTCGATGTCGTCGGCACGCGACAGGGTCACGCCGACGCGGCGATGGCCAGCCACGCGCGGTTTGCCGAACAGGCGCAGCGCGGTGTCGGGCTGCTGCAACGCCGCCTGCACGTTGCCGAATACCGGCACGCCGTGGCCTTGCGCAAGCAGCGCGCAGGACGCCGACGGCCCCAACTGGCGCACGCCGGGAATCGGCAGGCCGAGGATCGCGCGCGCATGCAGGGCGAATTCGCTCAGGTCCTGCGAAATCAGCGTGACCAGGCCGGTATCGTGCGGCCGCGGCGACACTTCCGAAAACCAGACATCGTCGCCCTTGATGAACAGCTCGACGCCGAACACGCCCCAGCCGCCGAGCGCGTCGGTGACCTGGCGCGCGATGCCCTGCGCCAGCGCGAGCGCGCGGGTGGACATCGGCTGCGGCTGCCAGCTCTCGCGGTAATCGCCGTCGCGCTGCAGGTGCCCGATGGGATCGCAGAACAGCGTGCCCCCGGTGTGCCGCACCGTCAGCAGCGTGATCTCGTAGTCGAAGTCGATGAAACCCTCGACGATCACGCGGCCGGCGCCGGCACGACCGCCGGTCTGCGCGTAGTCCCACGCCGCATCGACGTCGCCTTCGCCACGCACGAGGCTCTGGCCGTGGCCGGACGATGACATCACCGGCTTGACCACGCACGGCAGGCCGATATCGCCGACGGCCCGGCGGTAGTCGTCGATGCTGTCGACGAATCGATACGGCGACACGGGCAGTCCGAGCGTTTCGGCGGCCAGCTTGCGGATGCCTTCGCGGTCCATCGTCAGCCATGCGGCGCGCGCGGTCGGGATGATGCGCGTGGTGCTGCCAGCGGCTTCGAACTCGCGCTCCAGCGCGACCAGCGTCTGCGTATGGATCGCCTCGATCTCCGGCACGATCACGTGCGGCTGCTCCAGCGCGACCAGGGCGCGGATCGCGTCGCCATCGAGCATGTCCAGCACATGACTGCGGTGCGCCACCTGCATGGCCGGGGCGTCGGCATAACGATCGGCGGCGATGACTTCCACGCCCAGCCGCTGCAGTTCGATCGCGACTTCCTTGCCCAATTCGCCGGAACCGAGCAGCAGGACGCGCGTCGCCCCTGTGGAGAGGGGGGTGCCGATGGTGATCATGCCGATACTTCAGTGGACCAGTCGCCAGTTTACCGGCGCCGCGCGCTTTCGTCGGTCGCCGCCGCCATGCCATGCTCGTCGCAATGGCCCGTCGAGTCCCCCTGTCGCTCCTGTCGCCGCTGCTGGGCGTGTTGCTGGCCGTCGCCGGATGCGAGCAGGCGCCGCCATTCGCGCAGTTGTCGGGCCTGATCCTGGCGCCGCAGCTGGATGAAGTCAGCGGGATGGCGGCATCGCGCACGCATGCCGACACGCTGTGGACGCTCAACGATGGTGGCAATGCCGCCGCGCTGTACGCCATCGGCAACCGCGGAAGCCTGCATGCGACCTTGCGCATCGACAACGTCCTCAACACCGACTGGGAAGACCTGGCTGCCTTCGACCTGCAGGGCAGGCACTACCTGCTGATCGCCGACACCGGCGACAACGGCGGCCTGCGCAGGACCTTGCAGCTGCACGTCGTCGAGGAGCCGCGCAGGCTGGTGGACGGCCATGCGCGGCCGGCCTGGTCGATCGCGTTCCGATGGCCCGATGGTCCGCGCGACTGCGAGGCGGTCGCGGTCGACGCGGCGAGCGGCCAGATCCTGCTGGTGTCGAAGCGACGCCGCCCACCGGAGCTGTTCGTCCTGCCCCTGCGGCCGCAGCCCGGAGTCCTGCAGGTGGCACGGCGGGTTGGCTTCCTCGCTGGAGTACCAGAGCCCGACGCCGAATCCCTGCGCGAGAACCGGCACATGGCACGGATTCGCAACCAGGTCACGGCGGCGGATATCTCGCCCGACGGCCGGACGTTCGCGGTGCTGACCTATTCCGACGTGCTGCTGTACGCACGACCGCGCCGGGGCAGCTGGTCGCAGGCGGTGGCCAACGCGCCGCAGGTCCACCACCTGCCCTGGCTGCCCCAGGCCGAGGCCCTGGCATGGTCGACGGACGGCCGTGGCCTCTATGCCACCGGTGAGCACAGCCCCGCCCCGCTGCTGTACCTGAATCCCTGAGCCCGCCCCGCGGCGCGATGCCGCTTGTCGAAAGACGCTTGCGAGATTGATATCATTTTGATATCACATGCTGACGGCGATTTGCCGTCACCCCTGCATAGGCGCGCCATGAAAGAGAATCCCGTTCGCTCGGCCCCCGGCCTTCCGTTCCTGCTGGGCGTGCTCGTCGTGGCCGTCATCGCTGCCTGGCTGCTGGTCTCGGGGATCAACCTGGATCCGGCCGTGGCCGGGAGCGGCGCCTGGGTCCGGATCCTGGGCGGGCTGGTCATCGGCGCCCTGGCCTTCCTCAGCCTGGTCGGCCTGTACACGGTGCAGCCCAACCAGGCCGCGGTGCTCAGCCTGTTCGGCAAGTACGTCGGCACGGTCAAGGACAACGGCCTGCGCTGGAACAACCCCTTCTACGTCAAGAGGAAGGTCAGCCAGCGCGTGCGCAACTTCGAGAGCGGCAAGCTCAAGGTCAACGAACTCGATGGCAGTCCGATCGAGATCGCCGCCGTCATCGTCTGGCAGGTCGTCGACTCGGCGGAAGCCGTCTACAACGTCGACGATTACGAAAGTTTCGTGCACATCCAGTCCGAATCCGCGCTGCGCACGATGGCCACCAGCTATCCCTACGACCAGCATGAGGACGGCCAGCTGGCCCTGCGCAGCCACGCGACCGAGGTCTCCAGGCACCTGAAGGACGAACTGCAGGAACGCCTGGCCGACGCCGGCGTGCAGGTGCTGGATGCGCGCATCAGCCACCTCGCCTACGCGCCCGAAATCGCCCAGGCGATGCTGCAGCGGCAGCAGGCCAACGCGATCATCGGCGCGCGCACGCGGATCGTGGCGGGCGCCGTCGGCATGGTCGAAATGGCCCTGGCCGAACTGGAGAAGAACGGCACCGTGCACCTGGACGAGGAGCGCAAGGCGCAGATGGTCAGCAACCTGCTGGTGGTGCTGTGCAGCGAGCGCGCGACGCAGCCGGTCGTCAACGCCGGCACGCTGTACTGAGGCGGCCACGATGGCTGCCTCCTTCATCGCGCTGCCCGTCATCGCCGTCGCCATCACCACGCGCAGGCGTCGACGCGGCTGATGGCTGACAAGAAAGCCTATCCGCTGCGCATCAACGCCGACGTCCTGGCGGCGGCGCAGCGCTGGGCGGACGATGAATTGCGCAGCCTCAATGCACAGATCGAATACCTGCTGCGCGATGCGCTGCGCAAGGCCGGGCGACTGAAATCGCCCGGCACCACGACCGACGACCTCCCGGAGAAAGACGATGGCCAATGAGCGATGGAGTTACCAGGTGGTGCAGGTCGGGCCGAGTTTCCTCGGCGCCACCAGCAAGGCGGCGCAGGAACGCCTGAACCAGCTCGGCCAGCAGGGCTGGGAGCTGGTCGCTGCCATCCAGTCGCAGCGCTTCGCACCCGTGCAGCTGTACCTGAAGAAGCCGCTGTGACCGACCGTCTGCTTGCCGCCGGCATGTCAGCGTGCATGGCTCGACGAGTCGCTTCGTTGCGCAGGATGACGACAAGCGCCTGCGACCGGTAACCTGCCCACATGCAGCGCATCCTGGTCAACACGCCGCACATCGAAATCTGGCCGGCCGGCTTGTTGCGCGCGCGCAGCAACCGTGATGCCCGGATCCTGGCACGCGCGCGCCATGTGTTGCGGCGCAAGCGTGACGGACGCTTCCTGGCCGCCGAGCTTGCGGAAGGCCTGCAGGCGCTGGCTCCGCTTCTGGAACGCGAACCCGGCATCGATGACGCGACGACCGCACTGCGGCAACGCATGCCAATGCCGTCGCGCCTGCATGCCGCCGACATCCTGCCCCTGCATCGACTGCAGGAACGCCTCGCGGCGATCGGCTTGGACGAAGGCTATGGCGCACGCAGCGGCCTGGAACTGGTCGCCGAGCCCCATTGGCTTGCGTTGGCAGGATTCGACCGCTACCGACGCGCGCTATGGCTGCAGGCCGATGCCGCCAATGCCTGGATGCGGCTGCGCCAGGCCGCCCTGCGTGACGGCGTGCTGCTCGAAGCGATCTCGGGTTATCGCAGCCACGATTACCAGCTGGGAATCTTCGAGCGCAAGCGCGCACGCGGGCTCGACGTCGACGCCATCCTCGCCGTCAACGCAGCGCCGGGTTACAGCGAACACCATTCGGGGCGCGCATTGGACATCAGCGCACCCGGCGAACCTGCCGCCGAGGAATCCTTCGAAGGCACCGCTGCATTCGGCTGGCTGGCGGCCAATGCCGGCGGGCACGGATTCGCCATGAGTTATCCGCGCGACAACCCGCACGGCATCGTCTACGAACCCTGGCATTGGTGCTGGCAACCGGCCGCCGCCGGGCGCGCCGCGATTATTCCTGCGAGCGCTTGACCGCCGCTTTCTGGCCGCTTGCCGCATCGGCAATGCGCCACAGGTAGAAGCTGGCGTAGCTGCGATACGGTCCCCAGCATTCACCGCGCTCCAGCAACGCCTTGGGCGCCAGCATGTCGTCGGCCTTGTCGACGGCCTGCGCGCCCTTGCGGATGCCCAGGTCATCGACGGGCAATACGTCGGGACGACCGAGCCGGAACATCAGCATCATCTCGACCGTCCAGCGACCGATGCCGCGGATGGGCACGAGCGCCGCGATGATGGCGTCGTTGTCCATGGTCGACATCCGGCGCAACGTGGGCACCTGTCCCGCCGATTCGCGCAGGGCCAGGTCGCGCAGCGCCAGCAGCTTGTTTCCCGATACGCCGCACGCGCGGATCGTGGCGTCGTCGCAGCGCGCCAGCGTGTCGCAGTGGAAGCGGTCGCTGCCGATGGCGATTTCCACGCGACCAACAATCGTCGCCGCGGCCTTGCCGCTGAGTTGCTGGTAGAGGATCGCGCGCGCCAGCGCATCGACGGGATCGAACGGTTTGCGCCAGCGCGCATCGGCTTCGATGGGTCCGATCGTGCGCATCCATTTGCCGAGCTTGCGGTCGCTCCGCACCAGGTGCGCATGTGCGGCTTGCGTATCGAATCCGCGCTGGTGGCGAGGCATGGGTCGTGTCCTATCGGCGCAGGAAGGCAAACGCCAATGCCAGCCAGGCACCGATCATCAGCATGCCGCCAAGCGGTGCGAGGGTCGTCGGCCATTGCGCCAGCGCCGCGCCGGCGAGGCTTCCGGAAAACAGCAAAACCCCGGCGGCCAGTGCGGCCAGCGCCACCTGCCCCAGCCCGCGCGGCATCGACGGAGCGAGGGCCGCCAGCGCCAGCCCATGTCCGAAGGCGAACACCGCCGCCAATTGCAGCCTGGCCTGCGCCGGGCCCTGCATTGCGTGGGATGCATAGGCGGCCAGCGCCACCGAGATCGCCGCCAACAGCGCACCGCTTGCGGCCAGCCATGCGTTCGGGCGAGGGATCGGCGGGAATGGCGCTGCCATGTGCGGTCCGTGGTCGGCTGAAGGCAGAACGCCGCGTCAGGGACGCGGCGTTCCGGGAAACATCCTGCAATCAGGGGTTATTTGAGGTCCCAGTAGACATCGAACTGGCCATTCTCGGTGAACGCCTGGTCGATGCCGTTCTTGTAGACCTCGTACGGACGATCGGTCGGCTCGTAACCCTGCGTCAACGCCCACGCGCGCAGTGCATTGCGCACGTTCTCCAGTTCGGCCATGTAGCCGGTGTAGGAGGCGGTCGCGGCCCGACGAGGCTTGGTCTGCACGTACTTGACGGGGCCCTGCAGCTTGAGGCCGGCCAGCTGCGCGGGCGCAGCTCCTGCAACGGCAGTCTCACCGGCCTTTTGCACCGGCTGGGTGACGTCGAACGTGTAGGACTCGCGACCCAGTTCAGTCGAGATGATGCGCATCGGACCGGCGGCGACGAGGCCGTTGGCTTCCATGGTGCGCTTGATCCACTCCATGTTGGCCTTCATCGACGCTTCGATCTTGTCGTTGTTGCGCTCGATCGAGCCGGCGTTCACCACCAGGAGGTTTTCAGCGGGCATGTCGACCGCACGCAGGTTGGCCAGCTTGGTGCCCTGCACGCGGTAGTCGACGTTGGGCACCGAGGCCAGCATGTTGGACAGGCGCTCAAGGCCCATCTTGATGTCGTCACCCACATGGCGCGCGACGTACATGCCGGCATAGCGACCCATCAGGTCCCAGCCGTAATCGACGTCGTAGCGCTGCGAGATTTCCACGTTGCGGCCAAGGTGGCCGGTCGGGCGGAAGCTGAACACCGTGCGCTTGTTGTCGCCGCGCTGGGTGTTGGTGATCGCGTAGGTGATGCTCTTGCCGGGATCGTCGGCAACGATTTTCCAGCTGCCGCTGCCGACGGATGGCTCCTTGGAGACGTAATCCATGCGCGCACCGACGCCGGAAGCCGGGCCGGAGAACGTCAGCTGCATCTTCGGATCGCGCAGCACCAGCGGGTTCCAGTCCTTGAAGCGGCGCAGGCTGTCGAGGGTGTCGTAGACAATCGTCAACTTGCGATTGGTCTCGACCTTCTCGTTCAGATGGCGGCTGGAGGGCAGCACGAGGCCGATCACCAGGAACAGCGCAAGGACAATCGCAAGGGAAATCAGCACTTCGATCAAACGGGTCATTCAATGTTCTCCGGGCCCACCCCTGGCTGGGCCGGGGCGTAGACCTGCCATCGTAGCGCGCCTCCGGCAAACCTGCCAACGACATCATCCCGTGGACGCGCCGCACGGCAGCGCAACCGGCTCGGGAGCGCCGCGAGGGACCCGGAACGCCGATCGCGGGGTGGGCCGCCGCGCGCATTCGGCTGCTGCCCCGCTGGGCCGACACCGCACCGACACCCCGCCAGGGCGGAACAAACCGCCTCGCAGTGCCGCCGACGGCAATCCGCCCGCAGGCGCCTGGACCAGCTGCAGTTCGAACGCCTTCAGCACCGCGCGCGTGCGGTCGCGGACGCCCAGCCTGGACAGGATGTTGGACACGTGGTTCTTGATCGTGCCGCGCCGCGAGGATCTCCGCTTGCCGAGCCAATGAACGCGCCGCCGCGCGCAGCGAGACTCGCTTCCAGCCTTAGACCAACTGCAGTTCGAACGCCTTCAACACTGCCCTCGTCCGATCCCGCACTCCGAGCTTGGACAGGATGTTGGACACGTGGTTCTTGATCGTACCTTCCGCCACGCCCAGTGAATTGGCGATTTCCTTGTTGGAAAACCCCGAGGCCATCAGCCGCAATATTTCGGTTTCGCGATCGGTCAGCGGATCGGGCCGGTCCAGGCTGACGAAGTCGTTGCGCATGTGCTCCAGGCCCGAGAGCAGGCGCTGGGTCACCGCTGGCTGCACCAGCGAGCCGCCCGCGGCGACCACCTGGATCGCGCCGACAAGCTGCTCGAGCGAGACGTCCTTGAGCAGGTAGCCCTTGGCCCCGGCCTTCAGGCCTGCCAGTACCAGTTGGTCGTCGTCGAACGTGGTCAGGATGATCGTCGGCGGCAGTTCGCCCATGCGGGCCAGCGCCTGCAATGCCTCCAGCCCGGACATCGCCGGCATGCGCATGTCCATCAGCACCACGTCGGGCTTGACCTGCGGGATCAGTTCGACGGCCTGCTTGCCGTCGCCGGCTTCCGCGATGACCTCAATGCCCTCGGCGAGCGCCAACAGGGACCGGATGCCCTGGCGCACCAGCGTTTGATCGTCGACCAGACAGATTCGGATCATGCAATGGCTCCATGGAGAACGCTGGTGGGTAACGGGTGGGTGGTGTTCATCAGACTTGGGTGCCCGTCGCCAGGCCAGCCATCGCCGGATCAGGTGCCGGTTGCGCCTGGGAGTCGCCCACCGCGACCCCATCGTCCAGCGGCAGCTGGATGTCCAGCGAGAAACCTCGACCCGGAGCGGCCTGGATGTCGACGCGGCCACCGTAGGCGGCCAGACGCTCGCGCATGCCGCGCAACCCGTTGCCGACGCTGGCGACGTCCGCCCCGCGACCATCGTCATGGGCGTGCACGCGGACCATGCGGCCGTCCTGGCGGTAATGCAGCCACAACGTCCGCGCCTGCGCATGGCGCACCGCATTGGTGATGATTTCCTGCGTGCAGCGCAGCAGCACGTGCGCGCGCTCCGGATCGTCGAGCCGGAAGGGCTGCGGCATTTCCATCTTGATGTCCAGGCCGGCGACATGGTCGGCCAGCGGCAGCAGCGTCGCCGCCATGTCGATCGCATCGGCGTCGCGCAGGTGGCTCACCGCCTCGCGGACGTCGCTGAGCAGCAGCTTGGCGAGCGTGTGCGCCTGGTTGACGTGCTCCTGCGCCTTGCCATCGATCAGGTGTCCGGCGACCTCCAGGTTCAGGCTCAACGCCGTCAGGTGGTGTCCGAGCAGGTCATGCAACTCTCGGGAGATACGCGTGCGCTCGTTGATGCGCGCGCTCTCGGCCAGCAGGGCGCGGGTTGCACGCAATTCGGCATTCAGCTGGCGCTGTTCTTCACGCGCCTGCGCCTGTTGCCGCGCGACCAGGCTGGTGACGAAGACGAAGCCCGAAAACCCCGCGTACAGCAGCGACTGCATCAGCGCCTCGAGCCAGGACATGTCCAGCCAGCGCATGTAGACCGGCACGACGAGGAATTCGCTCAACACCAGCCATGCCACGCCGACCGGCAGGGCGAGCAGCCACGGCAGCACGCAGGCCGCGACCATCAGCAGGATGCTGCCCAGCCCGCTGGCGCTGAAGTAGCTGATGGCGATGGCGCTGCCGGTCAGGACCATCAGCAGCACGTAGTCGAAGGCACGGACCCGCCTCGTCCCCAGTCCGCGCGTCAGCCACCCATAACTGATCCCGAAGGCGGCATAGGCCAGCCACGCCTGCCAGTCGATATGGGCCGTGACGGCGCCATCCTCCGCCAGCGCGCCTTCGGAAGGCATCAGCGAGAGCAGCAGCAACGGCATCCCGATCACCGCCCATGTGAACAGGCCAGCGTAGCGCAGCAGACGGCTATGGTTCAGGCGCGCGAACATCCCGCATCTTAGGCGCAAAGGACGGCGCGAGTAGCCCGACGAAAGTCATGGGCGCATGTGCCGGCGGGCCGCCAGCGCGTCGCCCGGGCCGGGTTCGTCATGCGATAATCACCTCGCGCCGCCGTGGCAGCGCATCGTGGGATTCATGCTGATTCGAGCCGACGGGAGCCCGGAATGTCGATAGTCATCCGCGACGTGCGCGAGCACGAGCTGGATTCCGTCCTTGCACTCAACAACGCCGCCGGTCCCGCGATCCTGCCGCTCGATGCGGCCCGACTGCGCCGTTTCCATTCCGAAGCAGAATATTTCCGTATCGCCGAGCGTGATGGCGCGCTGGCTGGCTTCCTGATCGGTTTTGGCTCGGATGCCGGGCACGACAGCGGCAACTTCCACTGGTTCCGCGAACGCCACCCGCATTTCTTCTACATCGATCGCATCGCGGTGGCCAGCCGTCGCCGCGGCGGCGGCGTCGGCCGCGCGTTCTACGCCGACGTCCAGAGCTATGCCGAGTTGCGCTACCCGCAGATGGCCTGCGAAGTCTTCCTGGAGTCGGGCAGCGATCCCGCCCTGCTCTTCCATGGCAGCTTCGGTTTCCGCGAGATCGGGCAGCGCGTCATGCGCGACGCTCCCGGGGACAGCGACGCAGGGCGGCGCGCGGCGATGCTGATGAAGGAGTTGTGCAGCTATCCGTGGATCCGCGAGACCTATGGCGCGCAATTGCCGGACGTGGACTGGATCACCCAGCCACGCGCACTGGCCAGCGTCGCACCGCAGCGGGCCACGGGGACCTGACGTGGCGTCGACTCCCACAGCCTGCGTCGTCGACTACGAGCCTGCCGGCGAACTCAAGATCGGCCAGGTCGGCATCGCCAACCTGCGCGTGCGCACGCTGGATGTCGGCAAGCTTGGCGCGGAGATGCGCGATCGCGTCGCCCGCGCGCCCAAGCTGTTTGCCCGCGCCGCCGTGGTCGTCGATTTCGGCGGGCTTCCCGGCACGCCCGATGTCGCGATCGCGCGCGCGCTGCTCGATGCATTGCGCGATGCCGGCGTGCTGCCGGTCGCCCTTGCCTACGGCAGCAGCGACAACGAACAACTCGCGGTGCAGCTGGGCTTGCCGCTGCTGGCGAAATTCCGCGCGCAGTACGAGCCGATGGGAAGCGAGGCTCCCGTGGGAGCGGCTTCCGCCGCGAAGCCGATGCCCAAAGAGCTCGCGGCGGAAGCCGCTCCCACAAAAGCGTCGACTGCGCCCGCGAAGCCGGCTGGCGGCGAACCCGGACTGGTCCAGACCGCTCCGGTGCGCTCGGGCCAGCAGGTCTACGCCGAAAACCGCGACCTCACCGTCGTCACCTCCGTCGGCGCCGGCGCCGAGGTCATCGCGGATGGCTCGATCCACATCTATGGCGCACTGCGCGGACGCGCGCTGGCTGGCGCGCAGGGCAACGGCAAGGCGCGCATCTTCTGTCGCGAATTCCACGCCGAACTGGTCGCGGTCGCCGGGCACTACAAGGTGCTGGAAGACATCCCCATGGAACTGCGCGGCAAGGCAGTCCAGATCTGGCTCGACAAAGACCAACTGAACATCGCCGCGCTCGACTGAGCGCGACAGCCCCACCAAGGAGAACTGTTTTGGCCGAAATAATCGTTGTCACCTCGGGCAAGGGCGGCGTCGGAAAGACCACCACCAGCGCAAGCCTGGCATGTGGCCTGGCGCGGCACGGCAAGAAGGTCTGCGTGATCGACTTCGACGTCGGACTGCGCAACCTGGACCTGATCATGGGTTGCGAGCGCCGCGTGGTGTACGACTTCGTCAACGTGATCCACGGGGAAGCGACGCTTCGGCAATCGCTGATCAAGGACAAGCGCTTCGACAACCTGTTCGTGCTGGCCGCCTCGCAGACGCGCGACAAGGACGCGCTGACCAAGGAAGGCGTGCAGAAGGTGCTCGATGACCTCGCCGCCGACGGTTTCGAATACATCGTCTGCGATTCGCCCGCTGGCATCGAGAAAGGCGCGTTCCTGGCGATGTATTTCGCCGACCAGGCCGTCGTCGTGGTCAATCCCGAAGTGTCGTCGGTGCGCGACTCCGACCGCATCCTCGGGCTGCTGGCGAGCAAGACCCGCCGCGCCGAGAACGGCGAGCGGGTCAAGGAATACCTGCTGCTGACGCGCTACAGCCCCACACGCGTCGAAGGCGGCGAAATGCTGTCGATCACCGACGTCGAGGAAGTCCTTGGCCTCAAGACCATCGGCGTGATCCCCGAATCCGGCGACGTGTTGAACGCCTCCAACAAGGGCGAGCCGGTGATCCTGGACATGGAATCGCCCGCGGGCCAGGCCTACGACGACGCGGTCGCCCGGCTGATGGGCGAAACAAGGCCGATGCGGTTCACCGAGGTCGAGAAGAAGGGCTTCTTCAGCAAGCTCTTCGGGGGCTGAGCATGGGCCTGTTCGATTTCCTCAAGGTCAAGAAGAACACCGCCAACATCGCGAAGGACCGGCTGCGCATCATCATCGCGCAGGAACGCAGCGCGTTCGGCGGACCCGATTACCTGCCCCTGCTGCGCCGGGAATTGCTGGAAGTGATCCGCAAGTACGTCAACGTCGACGTCGACGCGGTCAAGGTCGACCTGGTCAAGGAAGGCGACCACGACATGCTGGATATCTCGGTGTCGCTGCCCGACCGCGCCTCCGCGGCCTGACGGCTGTTCACGGGAGCGGCTGGTGGCCGCGAGCTCTTCCATGATCGACGAAAAGCTCGCGGCTGAAGCCGCTTCCACAAACGGCTCCGTGCTGTTGCTGCGCGACATCGCCTTCGACGATGTCGCCTCCCTGCTGACGCACTACGGCCTGCGGCTGCAACTGGTCGCTGACGGCGCGCCGATCCCGGGCAGCTACTGGGGCGAACCCGAAGCCGGGATCATCGGCGCGACGGTCCACGCGCGCAGCGACACACCGGTGCATTCGCTGTTGCACGAAGCCTCGCACCTGATCGTGCTGGACCCCGCTCGACGCGCCGTCGTGCATACCGACGCCACCGATTCCATCGCCGAGGAAGACGCGGTCTGCGTGCTGCAGTCCCTGCTCGGCGATGCCCTGCCCGGTGTCGGTGCCGATCGCGTCCTGGCGGACATGGATGCGTGGGGCTACACCTTCCGGCTCGGGAGCGCGCGCGCCTACGTGGGCACGGATGCCGAATCTGCCTGGAAATGGCTGGTCGATCGCGGCCTGCTCGATGTCCGCCGCAGGCTGGTCGTTCCCGGATCGCTCCCTGACTTGCACCCACCGGCAGCCAGCACTAGCCTGCGATGAACAAGCGCTGTCGCGCTGTCAAGGGATCCGCCGTGAAGCCTCGCCACGTCCTGTTCGTGCTCGCCGCTGCTGCCAGCGTCCTGTCCCTGTCGTCCTGCAAGCGCACGCCATCGCCTTCGGCGCCCGCGACCTCGGCCACTGCCACGACAGCGCCGGCCAACGAGACGCCTGATCAGTTCATCGCGCGCGTCAACAACGAGTTCCGCGCGTCCTACGCCGAGCTCAGCGCGGCGCAGTGGATCTCCTCGACCTACATCAGCGACGACAGCGAACTGGTCGCGGCGAAGGCCAACGAACGCTGGCTGACGCAGCTCAATGGCTGGATCGAGCAGGCGCGCCAGTACGAAGGTCGCCCGATGTCGGCGGCGACGGCGCGCTCGATCATGCTGTTGAAGCTGATGACGTCCATGCCGGCGCCCCACGATCCGCAGCGCCTTGCCGAACTGACGCGCATCGCCAGCAAGATGGAAGGCATGTACGGCGCCGGCAAGTACTGCCGGACGCCGGGCGACGCGGCCAGCTGCAGGACGCTCGGCGACCTGGAGAACGTGCTGCGCGGCAACCGCGATTACGACGCGCAACTCGATGCCTGGAACGGCTGGCACACGATCGCACCACCCATGCGCAAGGATTACGTGCGCTTCGTCGAACTGGTCAATGAAGGCGCCAAGGACATGGGCTTCGCCGATGCCGGTGAGGTCTGGCGTTCGGGCTACGACATGCCGCCGCAACGCATCGCCAGCGAGACCGACCGCCTCTGGGGCCAGGTCAAGCCGCTCTACGAGCAGTTGCACTGCTACGCGCGCACCAAGCTGGATGCGAAGTACGGCAAGGAGCACGGCGAAGTCGCCGGGCGCATGCTGCCGGCGCACCTGATGGGCAACATGTGGCAGCAGGACTGGAGCAACCTGTGGGATCTCCTGCAGCCCTACCCGGGCGCCAGCAGCCTGGACATCACCGGCGCGCTGCAGCGCCAGTACCAGCAGAACTACAGCAGCGGGCTGGCCAGCCACGCCGGGGCTCCCGGCCCGTCGGAACTGGTGGAGATCGAGCGCGCCGCGCAGTTGGACACCGCACGGCAGATGGCGACCCGCGCACAGGATTTCTACACGTCGCTGGGCATGCAGAAGCTGCCCGCCAGCTACTGGACGAAGTCGCAGTTCATCAAGCCGCGCGACCGTGACGTGGTCTGCCATGCCAGTGCCTGGGACATGAACATGGCCGGCGATGTGCGCACGAAGACCTGCATGGAGCCCAACGAGGAATCGTTCACCACGATCTACCACGAGCTCGGGCACGTCTATTACTACCTGGCGTACAACAAGCTGCCGCCGATCTTCCAGCAGGGCGCGCACGACGGCGTCCACGAGGCGATCGGCGACACGATCGTGCTGGGGATGACGCCCGACTACCTGCAGTCGGTGGGCCTGGTCGATCCCCAGCCGCAATCGCACGAAGCACTGGTCAATGCGCAGATGCGCATGGCGCTGGCGAAGGTCGCCTTCCTTCCATTCGGCATGATGATCGATCGCTGGCGCTGGGGCGTGTTCGACGGGTCGATCAAACCGGAGTCCTACAACGCAAGCTGGTGGGCGCTGAAGGCCAGGTACCAGGGCGTCGCCCCGGTGCAGCCGCGTGGCGAGGAAGACTTCGATCCCGGCGCCAAATACCACGTCGCGGGCAATACGCCGTACATGCGGTACTTCCTTGCCGACATCCTGGAATTCCAGTTCTACAAGGCGCTGTGCGACGCATCGGGCTACAAGGGACCGCTGTATGCCTGCAGCTTCTACGGCAGCAAGGCCGCCGGCCAGAAATACCTGGCGATGTTGTCGCGCGGCGCAAGCCAGCCGTGGCAACAGACGCTCAAGCAGCTCACCGGCGGGGAGTCGATGGATGCCGCGCCGATGCTCGAGTATTTCGCTCCGCTGCAGGACTGGCTGAAGCAGCAGAACGAAGGCCAGATGTGTGGCTGGGATCCGACACCGGTGGCTGCGGCTCCGGGAGCACCGACTTCGACCACGAAACCGGCACCGGCCCGGACGCCCGCACCGGCCAAGCGCGAGTGACCGGCGCCGGACGCGGCCAGCCTGCGGCGGCGTCATCCGGCTTGCGCGCCGACTGCGCTGTTCGGCACGCTGGTCGCGAGCGGATGGACGCGGATCGCGCCCGTAATCGATGGATACCCGGCCCATGAACGACACCACCTCCCGCCGCGACCTCGCGCCGCAGCCGCTCGACCATGCAACCGCCCTGCCCGCGCACTACTACGTCGATTCGGCGATGCCCGCGCTCGAGCGTCGCGCGATCTTCGACCGCGGCTGGCAGCTCGTTGCGCACGTGTGCCAGCTGCGCGAACCGGGCGATCACGTCATCGCCGATTTCGCCGGCCTGCCCGTGCTGGCCGTGCGCGGCGCCGATGGCGCGGGCGGTCCTGGCGACATCCGCGTGTTCCATAACGTGTGCCGGCATCGCGCTGGACCGATCGCCCAATGCGACGGGCTGGCCGCGAAATCATTGCGCTGTCGCTACCACGGCTGGACCTACGCACTGGACGGGCAATTGAAGTCGGCGCCGGAGATGTCCGCCACGCCGGACTTCGACGTGGCCCAGGTCCGCCTTCCGCAATTGCAGGTGCGCACGTGGCAGGGACTGGTGTTCGCGGCCGTCGACGCCGACGCGGCGTCGTTCGACGCGCTCGTCGCCGGCATCGATGCCCGCATCGGTGCCCAGAGCGGACTGGCCGACTACGGCCACCACCATCGTGTCGGCTATGACCTGGCCTGCAACTGGAAGGTCTATGTCGACAATTACCTGGAGGGCTACCACGTCCCGCACGTGCATCCGGAGCTCAACCGGATGCTCGATTACCGCAGCTACGTCACCGAAATCGCGGAACTGCACTCGTTGCAGTGGAGTCCGCTGGAGAGTAGTCCCTGCCTGTACGGCAATGGCGATGCGCTGTACTACTGGCTGTGGCCGAACACCATGCTCAACATCCTGCCCGGACGCCTGCAGACCAACCGCGTGGTGCCGCTGGCGGTGGACCGTTGCCGGATCGAGTTCGATTTCTATTACCCGGTCGACGAATCCGACGCGGGACGCGCGCGACGCGACGCCGACCTTGCCTTCAGCGACCTGGTGCAGAGGGAAGACCTCGGCATCTGCATGGACGTCCAGCGCGGCCTCGCGTCGGGCTCGTATGTCGCCGGACGCCTCAATCCCCTGCGCGAGAGCGCCGTGCATCATTTCCAGGAACTGTTGCGCCGCGCGTATCGCGATGCCGGTTCACTGGCTCCTGTGGGCGCGACGTCAGTCGCGATGGATACCGCCCACCCGCCGCACCCCGATCGCGACTGACGTCGCCCCCACAACCGCAGCATCATCGCCGCGAACAGGATGCAGCCCGCATGAGTCAGTCCGCCGTGTCGAACGAAACCGCAGCCCGCCCGCTCGGCCTGTGGTCCGCGACCGCGCTCGTCATCGGCAGCATGATCGGCTCGGGTGTGTTCCTGCTGCCGGCATCGCTGGCGCCATTCGGTGCGGCGAGCCTGCTCGGCTGGGGCGTCACCCTGTTGGGCGCGGTGCTGCTGGCGTTGACCTTTTCGCGCCTGTCCGCGAAGTGGCCACGAACCGGGGGACCGTATGCATTCGCGCGCGAAGGGTTCGGCGAGACGGCTGCGTTCGTGGTCGCGTGGAGCTACTGGGTATCGATCTGGTGCGCCAATGCGGCGATCGCGGTCGCGTTCTCCGGCAGCATGGGCGCGATCTGGCCGCCGCTGACCGCCACTCCGCTGCGCGCGGCCGGCTGCGCACTCGCCGCGTTGTGGGTGTGCAGCGCGGTCAACCTTGCCGGTGTGCGCGATGCCGGACGCATGCAGGTCGTCACCACCGTGCTGAAGCTGGTGCCACTGTTGCTGTTCGGCGGCATCGCGCTGTGGTTCGTCGATGGCAGCCACTACCGGCCATTCAATCCCAGCGGGCAGCCGCTGCGCGATGCGGTGCAGGCAACGGTGGCGCTGACGTTGTGGGCCTTCCTCGGGCTGGAAGCCGCCACCGTGCCGGCAGGCTCGATCCGCGACGCACAACGCACGATCCCGCGCGCGACGCTGCTCGGGACACTGCTGGCCGGCTTTGCCACCATCCTTGCGTGCACGGCCGTGCTCGGCCTGCTGCCCGCCGATGTCGTGCGCAACTCGCAGGCGCCAATGGCCGAAGCCGCGCGCAGCCTGTGGGGTCCGGCGGCGGGCATCGGCATCGCCATCGTCGCCGCGGTGTCGTGCTTCGGCGCCCTCAATGGCTGGGTATTGGTCTCCGCGCAGGTGCCCTACGCCGCAGCCAGCGACGGCCTGTTGCCGCGACGGTTCACGCGCCTGGACAAGGGTGGCACGCCGGTGTTCGGCGTCGTGGTGAGCAGCACGCTGGCATCGGTGCTGGTGCTGTCCAACTACAGCCACTCGCTGGTGCAGCTGTTCACGTTCTCGATCCTGCTGTCGACGGCGGCGACGCTGCTGCCCTATGTCGTCAGTGCCGCCGCCTGGTTGCGACGTGGCGATGGCGGCGGGCGTGTCGTTGCCGCACTCGCACTGGTCTACAGCCTCTACGCACTGGTCGGCACCGGCCGCGAATCGCTGTTGTGGGGCGGCGCCCTCATCCTCGCCGGCCTGCCGATCCATGCATGGCGCCGGTGGCGAGTGCGCGCCCAGCCGCAGGCCTGATCGCGAGCCGCCGGACTACATCTCGTCGGTCGGCTCGATCGCGGGCAGCGTGGATGCCGGCGCATTCGGGATGCGATGCCCGGTGTGGATCTCCCAGCGCCAGAACGCCCAGCCCAGGAAGGCGAAGACGGCCGTGCCCAGCGCCAGGTGCAGCGGCACGCGACTGAGCCACGGCGACAGTACGCCGGCGATCAAGGCATTCGACACCAGGCTGGTGAACGCCTGCAGCGATGACGCCGCGCCGCGCTGGCGCGGGTACATGTCCAGGATCGCGAGCGTCAGGATCGGGAACACCAGCGCGATGCCGAATGCATTGAGCATCATCGGCAGCACCGCCCACGGGACAGTCGGCACCGGCACCAGCAGATTGTAGACGACGTTCGCGGTGACCGCGATGCCGCAGCAGGCGAATCCGAGCGTGCTCTGCCGGCGACCGCTCATGCGTCCGGCGGTGCGGCCGGACACGAACGCACCCAGCATCATCCCGCTGATCATCGGCACGAAGAACCAGGCGAACTCGTCGTTATGCAGCCGACGCTGGCCCAGGTGCAGGATGCCGAGCACGAAGGCTGGCGCCGACGCGATGTAGAGGAACAACGCGCCGAAGTTGAACGCGCCGGCCGCCGACAATCGCTGGAAGCGCGGATTGAGGAAGATCTCCTTGTAGGTGTCGAGCAGGCGCCTGGGATGCATCGACGTGCGCACTGCCGGCGGATGCGTCTCCGGCAACCCAAACCACGTCGCGAACCACAGCACCGTCGAGAACAGCACCAGGAACCAGAAGATCATCGGCCAGCGCTGCCAGCCCAGGATCCAGCCGCCGATCACCGGGGCGATGGCGGGCGCGATGCCGAAGATCATCGACACCTGGCTCATCAGGCGCTGCGCGTCGTCGCCGTGCAGCAGGTCGCGGATCACCGCACGTCCGACGATCAGGCCGACGCCCGCGGACAGGCCTTGCAGCGCGCGGAATGCCAGCAAGGTCGGCAGGTCGCGCGACAGCGCACAACCGACCGACGCCAGCACGAAGACCGCCAGCCCGCCGAGGATCACGCGCCGTCGGCCGATCGCGTCGGACAAGGGCCCGTGCACGACGCTCATCAACGCATACGCGATCAGGTACACGCTGATGGTCTGCTGCATCGCCAGCGGGTTCGCGCCCAGTTGCCCGCCGATCTGCGGGAAGGCCGGGAAGATCGTGTCGATCGAGAACGGACCGAACATCGCCAGTCCGCCCAGCAGCAGGGCCAGGCGCGGCATGGAAATGCCGCGCTGCGGGTCGGTGCGTGTGGAATCCATCAGGCGGGTGAGACCTCGCCGGGAACGGGTGCAGCCGGCGGACCTTTGAGCTCCACCAGGTTGCCTTCCGGGTCGAACAGGTATTGCGAGGGCCCTTCGCCCTGCGCGCCGTAGCGCGAGCCGAAGTCGCCGATGCGCACGCCGTGCGCCTCCAGGTGGGCAAGGATCGCGTCGCGGTCGAAGGGTGCGACCTGCAGGCAGAAATGATCCATGTTGCGTCCCTCATCGCCCGGTGCCGCGCCACCCGCGCGTCCGATCCGGCCGTCGACCGTGACCGTGACCAGGTCGATCAATGACTCGCCGGCGCGCAGTTGCAACAGGCCAAGCTCGTCCTGGCGCCGCTCCACGCTGCAGCCCAGCACATCGCAGTAGAACGCCTGCATCGCCGCCAGGTCGCGCACGCGCAAAACCACGTGATCGAGCCGGCGGAGCTGGTATGGGGGTTGGGTCATGGCAGTCGCGCGTCCAGCGGAGTCGCACATGGTAGACCGCCGGCGGCTGCGGGCAGCAGCACGACAGGCCATTCACGGCACGGCGCCCAGCATGGGGAACGCGTTGATCGCGCGTCTCCCAACCACCCATGGAGCGGTCCGATGGCAGCCAGCAGGAAACCCGGCAAATCCCTTCCGCCAGCGAAGGCTGCTGCCACGACGGCAAGACCTCAAGCTGGGCGCGAGTCACGCGGCAATGCCGATGAGCTGCACCAGCTTGCCGGTGGCGCGCACCCCGTGCTGACCACCAACCAGGGCATCCCGGTCTCGGACAACCAGAACTCGCTGCGCGCGACGCCACGCGGGCCGACCCTGCTCGAGGACTTCGTCCTGCGCGAGAAGATCACGCACTTCGACCACGAGCGCATTCCCGAGCGCATCGTGCATGCGCGTGGCTCGGCCGCGCATGGATACTTCGAGCTGACCAGGTCGCTGTCGAAGTACACCACGGCCAACCTCTTCAACGAAGTCGGCACCCGGACGCCGGTCTTCACCCGGTTCTCGACCGTCGCCGGTGGTGCGGGTTCGGTCGATACGCCACGCGACGTGCGCGGATTCGCGGTGAAGTTCTACACGCAGCAGGGCAACTTCGACCTGGTCGGCAACAACATCCCGGTGTTCTTCATCCAGGATGCGATGAAATTCCCGGACCTCGTGCATGCCGTGAAGATGGAACCCGACCGCGGCTTCCCGCAGGCCGGCAGCGCGCACGACACGTTCTGGGACTTCATCTCGCTCACGCCCGAATCGATGCACATGATCATGTGGGCGATGAGCGACCGCGCGATCCCGCGATCGCTGCGCATGATCGAGGGCTTCGGCATCCACAGCTTCCGCCTGCTCGACGCCAAGGGCCGCTCGACGTTCGTGAAGTTCCACTGGCGCCCGAAGCTCGGGCTGCAGTCGACGGTGTGGGACGAGGCGTTGAAACTCCAGGCCGCCGACAACGACTTCCACCGTCGCGACCTGTTCGAGGCGATCCAGGCTGGCGCGTTCCCCGAATGGGATCTTGCCGTGCAGCTGTTCACCCAGGAGCAGGCCGACGCCTTTCCGTTCGACCACCTCGACGCGACCAAGCTGATCCCGGAAGAACTCGTGCCACTCACCGTCATCGGCCGCATGGTCCTCGACCGCTGGCCGGACAACTTCTTCGCCGAGACCGAGCAGGTTGCGTTCTGCCCGGCCAACATCGTGCCGGGCATCGACTTCAGCAACGATCCGCTGCTGCAGGGGCGGTTGTTCTCCTACCTGGATACGCAGCTGTCGCGCCTGGGCGGGCCCAACTTCCACCAGATCCCGATCAATGCGCCCAAGTGCCCGTTCGCCAACCAGCAGCGCGACGGCCACATGCAGATGCAGCAACCCAAGGGCCGCGTCAACTACGAGCCCAGCTCACTCGATCCGGATTCCGCGCGCGGGACGCCATCCGGATTCCGCAGCTTCGCCGAACCGGCGGACGACGAATCCAAAGGCCGCATCCGCTACGACACGTTCGCCGACCACTACAGCCAGGCGCGGCAGTTCTTCCGCAGCCAGACCGCCATCGAACAGTCGCACATGGCGTCGGCGCTGGTGTTCGAATTGTCCAAGGTCGAAACCCTGCATGTGCGCGAGGCGATCGTCGGCCATCTGCGCAACATCGACGACGACCTCGCCCAGCGCGTCGCCAACGGGCTCGGCCTGGCCAAGCTGCCGCCCGCGCAGAAATCCGCGGCCGCCGTGCTCGACCTGCCGCCATCACCCGCGCTGCAGATCATCGGCAGGATGAAGCCGACGCTCGAGGGTCGCGCCGTCGGCATCCTCATCGACGACGGCTCGGATGCGACGGTCGTCGCGGCGCTGCGCAAGGCGATCGAAGGCGCCGGCGCCACGGTCAAGCTCATCGCGCCCAAGGTCGGCGGGGCGACGCTGTCCGATCGCAGGAAGCAGCCCGCCGATGGCCAACTCGCCGGTACGCCGTCCGTGCTGTTCGATGCTGTCGCGCTGGTCCTGTCGGATGCCGCGGGCAAGCGTCTTGCAGGCGAAGCGGCCGCGGTCGACTTCGTGCGCGATGCGTTCGGCCACCTCAAGGCCATTGCCGCCACTGCCGGCGCGCAGGCGGTGTTGTCGGCGGCCGGCATCGCGAAGGATGCGGGCATCGTCGATGCAGGGGACGCGAAGGCCTTCGTCAAGGCCGCGATGACGCGGCAATGGGCGCGCGAGCCCAAGCTGCGGACGCTCGCCTAGCCACTCGATGCAATGGGCGCGAGGTCGGTCGCCCGCGCACGATTCGTCAAATGAAAACGCCGGGACAGGAGCCCGGCGTTTTCATGTTGCGCTGCCGCCGTTACTGCTGCGTGCGCGCCTGCAGCCATGCGTCGATCGCCGGCAGGCGCGTGTCGTGCACCTGGCTGCGATAGACGATGTTGGCGATGGCAGTGTCGGTGGCACGCCGCGATCCGGCGGCGATATGGGCGTCGGCGTAGGCCTTGAGCTTGCCGACCATCGCCTTGTCCAGCGAATTGCCGGCCAGGCCCGGGTAATAACGGCTGCTCGACGTCGAGTCCACCCGCGCATCCACCTGCTCGCGATGGGCGACCGCGAAGTCGAAGGCCAGGTCCGGATGCAGCCGCGACACGCGCGAGATCATTCCCGCGCTGTTGGTCGCGCCGGGTTCGTCGGTCAGCGCCAGCTCGAGCGCGCGTGATGCCAGCGACGGATCCTGGGTGGACGACAGCAGGCCGTAGAGCTCGTCCTTCACCAATGGCGTCGTCTCTTTCCGGGCCGCTGCATGCAGCTGGTCCCAGGTCGCTGCGTCGGCATGGCGCGCCACCACCGCGAGCACCGTCTTGCGCAACTCAGGCGGCATGGCTGTCGGATCGCCGGCCTGCGCGGCGTAACGTCGGCGCGCTTCGGCGATGACGGATGCGTCGTCGAGCGTCGACAGCGCGTCGATCAGCTGCGTGCGCAGGATGCGGACCGGTGCCGTGTCGCTGGCGCGCTCCTGCCAGCCGATGCGCGCCAGTTCCGGTGCGAGTCGACCGGCGGCGAACTGGCGGAAGCGCGCCCGCTCCGGCGTATCCGCGCCGTAGTACGCATCGAGCGACTGCAGGCTGCCGGCGATGTCGCCCCAGACGGCGGGATCGGCCTGCACCGGCGTCGCCGCGACGAGTGCGAGGTAATCGGAGGCAGGCTGCAGCCCGGCCAGTCCCAGCGCCCAGGCATCGGCCATCACGCCGAGCTGGTCGATCGTCGCCAACTGCGCGAACTGCCCGCGCAGCGTGTCGAACAGGGCTGGCGCGTAGAAGGTGTGGTAATAGCCGCCCTGCCCCGCGTTGGCCACGACAGCACCGCAACCCGGCACGACCAGCGAGCCGCGGCGGTCGGTGACGAGCGTCCTTGCGGCCTCGTGGCCGGGCACCTGCGCGATCACCGGCACGCGCCAGCTGAGCGGCTGCTTGTCGGGGCGATCGCGGGTGAATTCGCCCTGGGTGAGCTGCAACGTGGTCTGGCCACCGTTGCATGTCGCCGACTCGACGCGGATCAGCGGCACGCCCGGCTGCAGGGTGAAGTCGTGTGCGATGTCCATGATCGGCTTGCCGGCGGCAGTCTGCACTTCGCGCCAGAAATCGTCGGACACCGTGTTGCCGTAGGCGTGGTCGCGCATGTAGTGGCGCACGCCGGTACGCCAGGCATCCGCGCCGACGTAGCGCTCGAGCATGCGGATCACCGCCGCGCCCTTGGAATACGTGATCGCGTCAAAGGCCTGGCTGGCCTGTTCGACGGTCTCCACGTGCTGCACGACCGGATGGGTGCTGGCGACCGCATCGCGCGCCATGGCGCCCTCGCGCGACTGCACGTCGTCCAGCTCGGTGTGCCATTCGGGATGCAGCTTCGCCGTCGTGCGGCCTTCCATCCAGCTGGCGAAACCTTCGTTGAGCCAGATGTCATCCCACCAGCGCATCGTCACCAGGTCGCCGAACCACTGGTGCGCCATCTCGTGCGCGGCGACTTCGAACACGCGCTGGCGATCGGCTTCGGTCGCGATCGCCGGATCGAGCAGCAGCGTGTGCTCGAAGGTGAAGATCGCGCCCCAGTTTTCCATCGCGCCGAAGAACTGGCTGCTACCCGGCGCGGCGATGTTGTCGAGCTTGGGCAGCGGATAGGGCGTGGCGAAGTACTCGTTGTATTCCTGCAGGATGTCGCGCGCCGATTCCAGCGCGAATCGTGCCTGCGGGGCGGAGCCCTTGCGCGCGACGACGCCGACTTCGGTCTTGCCCGAGCGCAGCGTCGCGCGGTCGAAGTCACCGACCGAGAAGAACAGCAGGTAGGTGGACATCTTCGGCGACGGCGCGAACCGCACCCGCGTCAGTCCATTGCCCAGCGCGGTGGTTTCGGCCGCCGGCATGTTGCTGACCGCCATCTGCGCGGAGGGCACCGTCGCCTGCAGGTTGAAGGTCGCCTTGTAGTCCGGTTCGTCCCACGAAGGGATGAAGCGGCGTGCGTCGGAATTCTCGAACTGCGTGTACAGCGCGCGCTGCCTGCCCGCCGTGGTGTCGTAATCCAGTGCGAACAGGCCGTTGGCCTGCGTGCCGATCTTGCCCGTGTAGCGCATGTCCAGCCGATAGGAGCCCACGGGCAGCATCTCGGCGAACGTGAAGGTCGCCGTCTGGTTGCCGGCATCCACCGTCACCTTGGGCGCGCGGACCTTGCCCGACTTCCACGCCTTGCCCGACTTGCCGACCAGCGCGACCTTCGAGAACGCCAGGTTTTCGGCGTTGAGAACGATTGTCTTCGTCGGCGTCAGCACATCGATGTCGATGGCCACCGTGCCGTCGAAATCCATCGATTGCGCATGCGGCACCACGGCCACGTCGTAGTGCGTCGGACGCACGTTGCGCGGCAGCTGGGTGGTGGTCTGCGCTGCCTGGGCGGCGGCTGCCAGCGACACGGAAGCGATGGCAAGCGAAAGGGCTGTCGCCAGGGATCGACGCATGTGAATCCTTCAGGTCAAGGGAGGTGCCAGCAGCTGGCCGGCAGCCGATGGTGCCCGCCGCCGCAAGGGACAACGACCCCCGGAAGTCATGGGCGCCGTGACCGGGGTTCCGCTTGGACGTCTAGTCCAGCAGCGGCCCCAGCGCCTTCCAGACGTGATCGCGCAACAACGGCTGTACGCGCGCGACCGGATGCATGTCGTCGGCCTGGAAGGCGGTCGCGTCATGCGCGATCGGCGCCAGCAGGAAGGGCACCAGCGCGGTGTGGAATTGGCGGGCGAGGTCGCGGTAGATGGCCTCGAAGTCGCGCGTGTACTCCGGGCCGTAGTTGGGCGGCAGGCGCATGCCGACCAGCAGCACCTTCGCCTCGACCGCCTGCGCGGCGCCGATCATGTACGCCAGGTTGTGGCGGGTCTGGCGCAGCGGCAGGCCACGCAGGCCATCGTTGGCACCCAGTTCGATCACCACCACCGCCGGTCGCAGCCGCACCACCGCATCGACCACGCGCGCCGCGCCGCCATCGCTGGTTTCCCCGCTGATGCTGGCATTGACCAGCCGCCAGCCCGGCCTGGTCTGCGCCACGCGCTGCGCGGTCAACGGCACCCAGCCCTGGTTCGCCTCCAGCCCATAGCCCGCCGACAGCGAGTCGCCGAGGACCAGCACCGTGCGGCTCGCGGTGACCGAAGGCCTGGTTGCAGGTCCGGCGGACGCCGGCCTTGCCTGGGCCACGCTGGCCAGCAGCAGCACGGCCAGCATGAGCGCCCGCGTGGGGACCCATTGAAGGCGGTGCCTGGAAGCCGCATTGAATGACGTCATGCAATTCTCCTGGGCCAGCGACAGTGCCGGCCCTTCCAGCAACCTGCGATGAAGGCGATCCCCGATGACCCTGACCCAGCGGCCCCTGCTCCATGGATAAGGTCGAGCCGGTCCGCATGCAAGCCGAATGCCACCTCCCGCCCCAGGCCGTGCGTCCCGTGACCCTGCAGGTCCACGACCTTGGCAAGCGCGTGCCACTGCCCACGGGCGAGCTGACCATCCTGGATGGCGTCGGCTTCGACATTCGACGCGGCGATACCGTCGCCGTCGTCGGTGCCTCCGGCTCGGGCAAGAGCACCCTGCTGGCGCTGATGGCCGGCCTCGACACGCCCAGCAGCGGCACCGTGCTGCTCGATGGCGCGCCGATGTCCACGCTCGACGAGGACGGGCGTGCGCGCGTGCGCGGAGAGAAAGTCGGTTTCGTGTTCCAGAGCTTCCAGTTGCTGCCGTCCCTGACCGCGCTGGAAAACGTGATGCTGCCGCTGGAGCTGCGCGGCGATGCCGATGCCGAGTCGCCGGCGCGCGCGATCCTGCAGAAGGTCGGCCTTGGCGAGCGGCTGGGCCACTATCCCAAGCAACTCTCCGGTGGCGAGCAGCAACGCGTCGCGCTCGCGCGTGCCTTCGTGACGCAACCCTCGCTGTTGTTCGCCGACGAGCCCACCGGCAACCTGGACACCGTCACCGGGCAGGCGATCATCGAGTTGCTGTTCGCGCTCAATGCCGACGCCGGGACCACACTGGTGCTGGTCACGCACGACGAACCCCTGGCGTCGCGCTGCAGCCGCATCATCCGGCTGGATGGCGGTCGGCTCGTTGGCGTGCCGACGACATGAAACCGCAGATCCTGCGGCTGGCGTGGCGGCAACTGCGTCGCGACCTCAAGGCCGGCGACATCCGCATCCTGCTCGCGGCACTGATGCTCGCCGTGGTCGCGGTGACGGCGGTCGGCTTCATCACCGACCGCGCCAACCGCGCACTGCTGATCCAGGCCAACCAGCTCATGGGCGGTGATGCGGTGCTGCGCGCCGACGCGCCGATCGCCGGCGTCATCCGCAAGGCTGCAACGGCACCCGGGTTGCGGCGTGCCGACGAGATCGAACTGGACAGCATGGTCCGCGTCGGCAGCGGCGAGGATGCGCGCCTGCGTCTGGGCGAACTGCACGCGCTGGGCGACGGCTACCCGCTGCGCGGCAGCTTCCGCCTTCTTGGGGCGGACGGCACCGAGCGCGACGCGGCCACGCGTCCGGCGCGCGGGACGGTGTGGATGAGCCGCGCCGGCGCGGCCACGCTGGGCGCAAGCATCGGCGACAGCATCGCGCTGGGGACGTCGACGTTGCGCCTCGATGCCATCGTGCTGAAGGAACCCAGCGCCGCGCTGGATTACTTCAACGTCGCCCCGCGCGTGTTCCTCAACACCGATGATTTGGCCGCGACCGGCCTGGTGCAGGAAGGCAGCCGCGTCGGCTATCGGCTGATGGTGGTCGGCGATGCCGGCGACGTGGAACGCTTCGTCGACATCGCGAAGGCCAACCTCGCGCGCGGACAGCGCCTGGAAACCGCCGGCCAGGCCAATCCCGAGATCCGCTCGGCACTGGATCGCGCCGGGCGCTTCCTCGGCCTCGCCGCACTCGTCTCGGTCGTGCTGGCAGCAGTCGCGGTGGCGATGGCGGCGCGACGCCACAGCGAGCGCCATCTGTCCGGCGCCGCGGTGATGCGCTGCCTGGGCGCGAGCCAGCGCACGCTGGTGGGCATCCATGTGGGCGAGATGGTCTTCCTCGGGCTCATTGCCAGCGTGATCGGCGTGGCCATCGCCTTCGCGCTGCAATGGGCCGTTGCCGACTGGCTGGCACGGCTGCTGAAGCTGTCGATCCCCGCTGCGGGCTGGATGCCCGCATGGCAGGGACTGTGCGTGGGCATGGTCGTGCTGCTCGCATTCGCAACGCCACCGGTGCTCGCCCTGCGCCGCGTGTCGGCATTGCGCGTGTTGCGTCGCGACCTCGACACCACCGAGCCCAGTGCATGGCTGGTCGCGCTCGCAGGCTTCGGCGGCATGGCCGCGCTGCTGTGGTGGAAGGCGGGATCCGCCGCGCTCGGCGGCGCCATGCTGCTCGGCATCGCGGCCACGCTCGCGGTGCTGGCCCTGCTCGCCTGGCTGCTGATCCTGGTCGTGCGACGGCTGCGTCCGCGCCTGCGCGGCAGCCTGCGCTACGGCCTGGCCAACGTCAGCCGACGTCCCGGCACCAGCATCGCGCAGGTGTCGGCGCTGGGCCTGGGATTGATGGCATTGCTGCTGCTCGGCTTCGTGCGCACCGACCTGCTCGATCGCTGGCAGCTGTCGCTCGCGCAGGATGCACCGAACCGCTTCCTGATCAACGTGCAGGCAGGCCAGGTGCAGCCGGTGCAGGCGTTCGTCGCCTCGCAGCACCTGCAGCCCGCGGTGTTGTTCCCGATGGTGCGTGGCCGCCTGCTGTCGCGCAACGGCACGCCCGTCACCGCGCAGACGCTACGGCGCGACAACGACGACGATGCCGGCCCGGGGCCATCGCGGCGTGCCGACCGCGAGTTCAACCTGTCGACGGCATCGACGTTGCGCGCCGACAACAGCATCGTTGCCGGCAGATTCTGGCCAGCGACGCGTTTGCGCACGCCACAGATCTCGGTGGAGCAGCGCTTTGCCGAATCGCTGGGCTGGAAGCTCGGCGACCGCATCGCCTTCGACATCGCCGGGCAACGCTTCGAGGCGCCGATCACCAGCATCCGCACCGTCGACTGGGAAAGCTTCAAGCCCAACTTCTTCGTCATCGCATCACCCGGCGCACTGGATGCCTATCCGGCCAGCTACGTCACCGCGGTCAAGGTGCCGCCTGGCGACACGCGTTTCACCGCGGCACTGGTCGAGCGATTCCCCAACGTCTCGGTGATCGACATCGAGGCCGTGCTGCAGCAGGTGCGCAACACCGGCGACCAGGTGTCGAAGGTCGTGCAGGTGGTGTTCTGGTTCTCGCTCGCAGCCGGCGTGCTGGTACTGCTGGCCGCGATCAGCGCCAGCCAGGACGAGCGCCTGCTCGAAGGCGGCGTGATGCGCGTGCTGGGCGGCAGCCGGCGGCAGCTGCGCATGGCGCAGGCATCGGAATTCGCCGCGATTGGTTTGCTGTCCGGTCTCGTCGCCGCCATCGCCGCGTCGGTCCTGTCGGGCGTCGTCGCCGACCGTGTCTTCGACCTGCCATGGACGCCCAACTGGACGCTCGCCGTGGTCGGCGGCGGCATCGGCATGCTCGCCGCGCTGGTCGCCGGGCTGGTCGCCACCCGGCGCGTGGTCGATGTGCCCCCGAACGTCGTCCTGCGCGAGCTGCAGGGTTAGCCCCTGCCGTTTTGCGCAGTCCGGTGCTTCATGAACAGCCTCGATGGCGGCGCAGAGCCGTTTGCGCGCATGTCACGGGTCCTGATCCGCCGTCAGCGTAACGTGAAGCCATGATGCATCTCTTCCTGGCGGGCAACCGCACCGAACTCATCGCCCGTTGCCGGGCCAAGGTCGCCGCGCGTGCGCTGCCCGGCTCGACCACGCGCGAACTCGATCATGGCATCAGCGTTTTCCTCGAGCAGCTGATCAAGACCCTGCAGGTCGAGCAGAGCGCGGAGCCCATGCGTAGTCGCGAAGTTTCCGGACCGACCGGTGGCGGCAAACCGGCGTTGTCGGAGATGGGCGAATCCGCCGCCGCGCACGGCCGCGAAATGATGCAGCACGGATTCACCGTCGAAGAGCTCGTCCACGACTACGGCGACCTGTGCCAGTCGATCACCGACCTGGCGTTCGAGCGGGACGCACCGATCAAGGTCGACGAATTCCGCACGCTCAATCGCTGCCTGGACAACGCCATTGCCAATGCGCTCACCGAGTACGGCTACCAGCGCGACTTCGTAGTCGCCGACCGCCAGGCGGACGCACTCAACGAGCGCCTTGGCGATTTCGCACACGAGCTGCGCAACCACCTGAGCACCGCGACCCTCGCGCTGACCGTGATCAAGTCGGGCAGCGTCGGTCTTGCGAGCGCCACCGGCGCCGTGCTCGATCGCAGCCTCGTCAGCCTGCGCAACCTCATCGACCGCTCGCTGGCCGAAGTCCGCATCAGCGCCGGTGTTGTCGTGCAGCACCAGCTGTTTTCGCTCGCCAACTTCATTTCCGAGTTGAAATCCGCCGGTGAACTCGAAGCGGAGGTCAAGGGCTGCGTGTTGCTGGTCTCCGACGTCGATCCCGGCCTGGCCGTCGATGCCGATCGCGACCTGCTGTTTTCGGCGGTCGGCAACCTGCTGCAGAACGCCTTCAAGTTCACCCACCCCGGCAGCGAGGTGACGTTGCACGCCTATGCCGTGGCAGACCGCATCCTCATCGACGTCAAGGATCACTGCGGCGGCCTGCCGCCGGGTGACGCCGAGTCGTTGTTCGCGCCGTTCATCCAGAGCGATGCCGACAAGAGTGGACTGGGGCTCGGCTTGTCGATTTCGCGCCGCAGCGTCGAAGCGAACCACGGTCGCCTCGGCGTGCGCGATCGTCCAGGACATGGCTGCGTCTTCACCATCGACCTGCCGCGGCATTCCATGCCGAGCGCGGAAGAGATCGCGGATCGGCTCGAGCAGGCGGCGCTCTCCTGACCCCTTGATGGACCACGGGCTCCGCGATAAACGCCCTCCACGCCGCCGTCCCAACCGCTCGTCGTCCTCGCTCGCTGCACCTGCGCTTTGCGGGTATCCTCCATCCCGGCACTTTCGGGGGGATCTGCCATGGACACGTCGGACCGGCGCCTGCAGGCGCGCGCAACATCACGCGAACTCAAACGGCACCTCAACGAGGCGCAACTGGTGGTGTACAACACGCTGGAGCGCTTCGGCTGGGACTTGAAGTTCATACGGCAGATGCCGGGCAAGTCATCGCTCGTCGTGCTGTACGACCCGGACACCCGCAAGTACGCCATCCTCGATGCCGACGGCGTGCTCGAGGAAAACCCGGTCTTCCACCAGTTCCGCACCTGAGGGCTGCAACGCGGCGCGCGGTCGGTCGACCGTCGCCACGCTGACAACCTCCACTGCTTCGGCGCAAGCCAGCGTTGGCACGCGTCACCACTGCCCTGGCTTGCGCCGAGACGAACGCGCGATGCCTGGCGCGCATGCGTGCGCCGACCGGATCGGCGGCGGGCGCGGCACCTTCGCGCGAGATGCGCGTCAGATACTTGCGATATCGCCCTTGGCCACGACCGGGCCGCTGGGCGCGGCATGCGGAATGCCGGCCTGCGGTTCCAGCGTGACCGCCAGCGTCGCGCCGGCTTGCAGCGCACGACGGCTCGCGGGCGGGATCTTGATCGTGTGCGCCTTTTCATTGGAGACGAAGCCCAGCGATTGCGGCGCCTCGCCTGGCGGGATGATCCACAGCTCGTCGACGCGGCCCGACGGATCCAGTGGCGTCGGCACCGGCACCATCAGGATGCTGGTGCGCGAGGGATCGACCGTCGCCAGCCAGCCAGTGCTGCCATTGGCGCGGGCCAGCACGACCACCGGTTTGGCGGCCTGCTCCCCGGTCGTCGGCACCTGCACCACGACCGGCACGCCGGGTGGCGCAATCGGCGTCGGCGTACGCAGGCCGATGACGACGGCTGCGACGCCCGCCGCAATCGCCAGGCCCGTCGCCGCGCGCCAGAAGCCTGCATTGTTCCAGACACCCCTGCGCGCAGGCTGCACGGAAGGCCAGCCGAGCGTGGTGCGGATGCGCGGCCAGACATGCGCGGATGGCTCCATCGCCATTGCTTCGGACAGCAGGGGCGCGAGGCGCGTTTCCCATGCGGCAACCTGCCGCGCGAAGCCGGCATCGCCGCGCATGCGCTGCTCCACCTGGCGACGCATGTCGGCGTCGAGGACGCCGAGGACGTATTCGCCGGCCAGCAGTTCGTCGCCTGGCGGCAGCATCGATGTCGTGTCGTCGTGTCCGGCGCTCATCGATCCAGGCACTCCCGCAACTGCAGCAGCCCGCGCCGGATCCAGCTCTTGACCGAACCCAATGGCGAGCCGGTGCGCGTCGCCAGTTCGTCGTAGGTCGCACCTTCGAAGAAGGCCGTGCGGATCAATGTCTGCCCGCGTGGTTCCAGCCGTCCGAGGCAGTCGTCCAGGCGCACGCGATCGCTGTGCGCATCGGCTTCCGCGGCCGGGGTCGGACCTGCATCGGCGATGGTCTCCGTCAGCTCAACGGGCGCGCGCAGCGCCGGCGATGGCATGGCGCGCAACCGGTCGATCGCGCGATTGCGCACGATCGTGCCGAGCCACGTCATGGCGCCCGCGCGTCGTGCATCGAATTGCGCAGCCTTGCCCCAGATCGCGACGAAGGCATCCTGCAGGACATCCTCGGCCTCGGCGCGATCGCCCAGCACCCGCATCGCGATGCCGAGCAGGCGTGCGGACGCCAGCCGGTACAGCGCCTCGAAGGCCTGCTCGTCGCCGCCGGCCACGCGCGCCAGCAGGCCATCCGCCAGGGCGGCGGAATCCGCGTCAGCGACTGCCACCGCACTGGCCATGCCGTCCCCTGCCGATGGGCCGCGCACGTCGCGCGACCCGGATCCAGGGCAGAGCGTATGCGAACTCACCCGCACGCGTGCGAACCCGCCGCAAAAAAATCTGCATCCGGCCGGCTCCCCGGCCCGTATAGGCCCTTGACCCTGCCAGTCAGGGCGTCCCTTTTCATCTTCCGGAGATCGACCCAATGAGCATCAAACCCGTGGCGCTGGCCGTGCTGAGTGCCATCGCACTGAGCGCCTGCATGAGCAACCCGTCCATGGCCAGCCATGGCGACACCGCGATCGCCATGCCGGCCAATCCAATCGTCGGTGGCGCACCGATGTACGCCAGCAAGGACATCATCGACAACGCGGTGAATTCGAAGGACCACACGACCCTCGTCGCGGCGGTCCAGGCCGCCGGCTTGGTCGACACGCTCAAGGGCCCGGGTCCGTTCACCGTATTCGCCCCGACCAATGCGGCGTTCGCCGCGCTGCCGGCGGGCACCGTCGACACGCTGCTCAAGCCCGAAAACAAGGCCACCCTGTCGAAGATCCTGACCTACCACGTGGTGTCGGGTCGCCTGGACAGTGCGGCGCTCGCCGAGCGGATCCGCGCCGGCGGTGGCAGCGCCACGCTGACCACCGTGCAGGGCGAACCGCTCAAGGTCGGCATGCAGGGCGGCTTGGTCGTGCTGACCGACACCAAGGGCCACACGTCCACCGTCACCACCGCCGACGTCTACCAGAAGAACGGCGTCATCCATGTCGTCGACAGCGTGCTGATGCCGTAAGCACGGCGACGCCATCCATTACCCACCACCGATACCCATACACCGAGGATTCCAGATGAAGACTTCACTGCTTTCGCTGGCGCTGGTCGCCACCTGCGCCCTGACCGCCTGCAACAAACCCGAAGCGACCGCGCCGGTCGCCGATTCGTCCGCGATCCCGGCCGACCAGCCCGCCGACACCACGTCGCCCGGCGCGATGGCATCGGATGCAATGGCCTCCGACGCCGCAGCGCCGGCTGGCAACCCGATGGTCGGCGGCGCGGCGATGTCTGCCGACAAGGACATCATCGACAATGCCGTCAACTCGAAGGACCACACCACGCTGGTGGCAGCGGTCAAGGCTGCGGGACTCGTCGACACGCTCAAGGGTCCGGGCCCGTTCACCGTCTTCGCGCCGACCAACGAGGCCTTCGCGGCGTTGCCGGCCGGTACGGTCGACGGACTGCTCAAGCCTGAAAATAAGGCCGACCTGACCAAGGTGCTGACCTATCACGTGGTCCCCGGCGCGGTGGATGCCGCCACGCTCAAGGCGCAGATCGCCGCGGGCGGCGGCAAGGCCGAGCTCAAGACCGTGCAGGGCGAAACCCTGACCGCAAGCGAACGCGACGGTGGCATCGCGCTCACCGACAGCAAGGGCAACGTTGCGATGGTGACGATTGCCGATGTCATGCAGAGCAATGGCGTGATCCACGTCATCGACAAGGTCCTGATGCCCTGAACGCCCTGATGCCCTGACGTTCTCGTCGTCGCCAGGGTTGACGTGGGGGACGGCTTCGGCCGTCCCTCTTTTTTTGGGGAATCCGCGTATCCGGCGTTGGCTCGCGTCAAGTGGCCAGGCGTGTGTCGACGGCGCTGGCAGCCAGCGGCGGCGGCGCCGCTGGTTGACCGTCTGCTTCGGCCCGCGGCGTCCGCTGCAATGCCAACCCGCGGTCCTCATGGAACCGGTACTTGAACGCATCGACGTCGTCGCCGTACAGCCGCGCGATGGCGGTCCTGCTGCGCGAGTCGTACATGTCCGTGTAGGGCCGCGGTCGCCGCCGCAACCAGCGGGCGATGCGCCCGATGCCGTGGTTCGAGTCGTTGGCGTGCGGCAAGGTGGCGTCCGGGATGTCGAGCTGCTTGCACACCTGCCCGAAATCCGCCGCCAGGCGCTCGTATCGCCCCACGAAATCGACCAGCAGCCTGCCGTCGTCGTCGTGGAGGTAGTCCGCCTGGGGACCGAAGAACCATGGCTTGCGTTCCATCAGCCGCGGCAGCTGGAACCGCACGAAACGCGAGAATGAGCACACCCGGTCGTATCCGGTCCGATAGAACGACGCCGTCCGATCCCATGGATTCCGCACGAAGGCGAACCGGTAGTAGGTGTCGAACTGCTGCTGCGTCAGCCACTTCTTCTCCACGTACTCGCGCGCCTTCAGGTGCGCCAGGCGCGGCGGCCCCAGCTCGGGGTTGTGGTTCGGGCGCAGCAACAGCGGAGCCCGCTGCTCCCAGCTCAGCCCGACCCGCTTGATGAAGAAGCTCTCGATGCTCTGGCCCGCGCATTTCGGGACATGCACGAACACGCATTGGTCATGGTGCGAAATCATCGCCGCTCCTTGACGAATGGACGACGACGGTCGTCCTCCAACGACGGCAACCTTAACAAGGGATGACTTCACGACCATGCGAAGGTCGCGGCACACAAGCGAGCAAGGCGACGCGGGCGTCACGCGGATCGACCGCGCCCCCTATTCAGGATCCCCGACTCCCTTGGGCCGGCTGGCGCACCTGAGGCACCGGCCGCGCCTGCGCAGTGCATGCCGCGGGCGCGTACGCGGCCCGATCCGCCAGCCCCTCGTACAGGGCGACGACCCCCGGCATCAGTCCCTCGATCGCCCAGCGTCGTGCATCGCGCGGGCCTGCTGCGGACAGCGACGCCTGCAACTGCTGGTCGCGCAGCACCCGCGCGACACAGTCGGCGAACTCCGTGACCGCCTCGGGGCTGGTGAGCGCGCTCTTGGCGCCGCGCAGGACGGTCGCCGTGCCCATCACGGCAGTCGACACGATCGGTGCTCCCAGCGCCATGGCCTCCATCAGCACGAGCCCCTGGGTCTCGGTCGGTGACGCGAACACGAATGCATTCGCCGCGCGGTAGCAGTCCAGCAGTTCGGACTGCCGATCCAGGTTGCCGAGGAACAGGACGTGTCGCTCCAGCCCCAGCAGCTCGGCCAGTTGCCGCAGTCGCTGCGCATCGGGACCTTCTCCGGCGACGACGAACAACAGCGCCGGAAAGCTCGTGACCAGGACGCGGGCAACCCGCAACAGGAACGCGATGTTCTTCTCGATCGCGAGCCGGCTGATGGTCACGATCGTCGGACGCAGGGGATCGATCCCGTGGCGGAACCGGAAATTGCTGCCGCTGCCGCCGGTGAATTCGGCAAGGTCCAGGCCCGTCGGGATCACGGTGGCGGGTGTGCGCACGCCGTAACCACGCAGGACGTCGTCCATTTCCTGCGTCGGCACGATCAGGTGGTCGACCGCATGGCAGATGCGCCGCGAGAGCCCGCGCGCGATCTTCCGCAACACGGCTGGCGCCAGCCATGGCAGGTAATGCGCGATGTATTCCTCGAAATACGTGTGGTAGGTCTCGACCAGCGGAATGCGGCGCGACCTTGCCAGGCGCACGCCCAGCCGATGCGTGGCGAAAGGCGTATGCACATGGATGATGTCCCAGTGCCGGCGCGCCAGCCGCGGCAGCACCTCGCGCAGTGCGCTCGACTTGATCAGTCGATCCTCGGGATCGAAGAACACCGTGCGCGCCGGCAGGCGGATCACTTCGAAACCGTCGCCGAACTCGCGGTCGTGCCCTTGCTGCCCGCTGTCGACACCATAGTCCGGCGCCACCAGCGTGACCCGATGCCCCATCGCCAGCAGCGATTTCACGAACGTGCGGATCGACGTCGACACGCCATTGACCCGCGGGAAATACACGTCCGACAGCATGAGGATGTCCATGCCGGCGACGCTACCGGCCGCGCATGACAGTGCGTTGTCAGCCACGTGGCCATCGAACGCGGCACCGTCTTGATTCCGTCACCTTGCTGACACCGCGATTTCATCCGGCGCTGACAGGATTGCTCGAAACGGAAGCCGACCGATGCGCTACGCGATCGTTACCGAGACCTATCCCCCGGAGATCAACGGCGTTGCCTTGACCGTGCAGGCGCTGGAAGACGGGCTGCGGGCGCGTGGGCACGACGTGCTGGTCGCCAGGCCCCGCCAGGATGCGTGCGAGCCCCGCCCGTTGGAACTGCTGGTCCGGGGCCTTGGCCTGCCCCGCTATCCGGGCCTGCGCTTTGGACTGCCTGCAGCACGCGCGCTGCTGGCGGCATGGCAGGCAGCGCCACCGGACGCGGTCTACATCGCCACCGAAGGCCCGCTCGGATGGTCGGCGATGCGGGCGGCCAGGCACCTGGGCATTCCGGTGGCCACCGGTTTCCATACGCGCTACGACCAGTACATGCGCAGCTACGGGCTGCCCCTGCTGCAGCCCGTCGCGATGCACTGGATGCGCCGCTTCCACAACCAGGGACAGGCGACGCTCGTCCCCACGCAGGAGCTGCAGGATTTCCTGCGCGATGCCGGCTTCGCCAACCCCGTGCGACTGTCGCGTGCGGTCGACACACGGCTGTTCCATCCCGCGCGTCGCGACCAGGCAACGCGCGACAGCTGGGGCGTCGGCGCGGACGCCCTGGCGGTGATCCACGTCGGCCGGCTGGCCCCGGAAAAGAACCTCGCACTGGCCGTGCGCGCCTTCCGGACGTTGCAGGCCACGCGACCCGATGCCCGGTTCGTCCTCGTCGGGGACGGACCGGCGAGGTTGCAACTGGCCCGCGACAATCCCGACTTCATCTTCTGCGGCATCCGCCGCGATGAGGACCTCGCACGACATTTCGCCAGCGCGGACATCTTCCTGTTCCCGAGCCGGACGGAGACCTTCGGCAACGTGACGCTGGAGGCAATGGCCAGCGGCATCGCCACCATCGCCTTCGACCGTGGCGCTGCGCGCGAAGCCATCCGCGATGGCGTCCATGGCGCGGCCGTCAGCGACGGCGACGAGGACGCGTTCGTATCGGCTTGCGTGCGACTGGCGAGCGAACCGGTGCTTCGCGGCGGCATGGCGATGGCCGCGCGCCAGGCGGTGCTACGCCTCGGACCGGAGCAGGTGGCCGCCGACTTCGACCAACTGCTGCAGGCGCTGGGCGGGACGGAGATGCCCGATGTCGCGCTTGCACGGGCCTGAGGCTCCGCTGTCCGTCGAAGCCGCCTGGTGCGTGCGCGTCAACGGCCTGTGTTCGCGACAAGGCATCCGCCTGTTCTTCGCGACCACCAGTCGACTCGGCGACGGCGCGGCCTGGTACGTGCTGATGGGCATGCTCGTCCTGCTCGACGGCATGCATGGCGTTGCCGTGTCCGCGCAGATCGCGGCCACCGGTGTCATTGGACTCACGCTGTACAAGACGCTGAAGCGATGGACGCGGCGTCCGCGACCGTTTGCGTCGCACCTGCGCATCCACGCCTGGGTCGCGCCGCTGGACGAGTTCAGCTTTCCCTCCGGGCATACGTTGCACGCCGTCGCCTTCACCGTCGTGGCGCTGGGCCACTACCCGTCATTGGCATGGGTGCTGGTTCCATTGACGGCCAGCATCGCGCTGTCGCGCATCGTGCTCGGACTGCACTATCCATCGGATGTGCTGGCCGCCAGCGCGATCGGCGCGGCCCTGGGATCGTTGTCGCTGTGGTGCGTGCCGGTGGCGTAGCCATCGACGTGTCGCGGCGGCGGCAGCCCCCCGCGCCGGGGAAGCTGCCACGATGCAATGCCCGCGCTACAGCATCGGGTGGTCGTCCCGCACCACGACCGGCGGCACGTGGCGCAAATCCCGCAGCGCGACCAGCACGTCGGCGTTCTGCTTCTCGATGGTTTCCATGTGGCCGATCAAGCGGCGCAACAAAGGCTTGATGCCGAAGATGGCGAAGGGCACCAGGATCCAGAGGATCGCCAGCAGCATGCCGAACAGCACGATCGCCAGGCTCACGCCCGCCATTCCCTGGGTGATGGCTGGATCCATGGTCGTTCTCCTTGGTCGGTCGGGATTGGATTACGCACTGTCAGGCGCGCTGCGTCCAGCATTCGCCAGCACCTTGCGCAGATAGGGCGCGGTGCGGCTGTCGTTCGCCGCCGCAACCTGGCGCGGCGTGCCGGTCGCCACGATCCGGCCGCCCTCCTCGCCCGCGCTGGGGCCGATGTCGATCACCCAGTCGGCATCGGCGATCACGCGCAGTTCGTGCGCGACCACAACCACGGTGTTGCCGGCATCGACCAGCCCGTGCAGCTGCACCATCAACCGGTCGACATCCAGCGGATGCAGGCCGGTGGTGGGTCACGCCAGCGGTGCACGTGGCAGGACCAGCTCCGCAACCGTTCCGACCGGTGCATTCGCGCGCAGCGTGAACCGGCCCTCGTAGCGTTCCGCGATGGCCGCGACGATTGCCAGGCCAAGGCCGCTTCCGCCGGGCGTCGCCGAGCGTCCCCTCCAGAACCTGCGAACGGCATCGGCCTGCTCGCCCGGATGGAGCCCGGCGCCCTGGTCCAGCACCGCGAAGCGCACCGACGTGTCGTCGGCATCGATGGCAAGGTCCACGCGACTGCCTGGCGGCGAATACCGCAGCGCGTTGTCGACCAGGTTGCGCACGGCCGCGAATGCGAGCGGGCCCGGCACTGACAACAGCGCATCTCCCGACCGGTCCGAGCAATCCAGTCGCCCGCGCGCATCCTCTCCGCTGGCGGCAACGACGCGCTCAAGGATCTCGCGTGCGGCGACGGGCTCGCCTGCGTCGAACCGCGCCTGTCCTTCCACGCGCGCCAGCATCAGCAGCTGGTCCAGCGTCGCGCGCATGCGGCGCACTCCCTCACGGGCGTCGTCCAATGCGCGTTCCGCATCCTCGCCGGTCGTGAGGCACGCCACCTGCAGATGGGTGTCGATCGCCGTCAACGGCGTGCGCAATTCGTGCGCGGCATGGCTGGTGAAGTGGCGTTCGTGCAGGACCGCCTGCGCGACGCGTTGCAGGTGGTGGTTGAGTGCGTCAACCAGCGGACGCAGTTCGAGGGGCAGCGTCCCGGCGTCGAGCGGATCGATGGAATCCGGTGCGCGCACCGCGAGTGTCTGCCGCAATCGGCCCAGCGGCGCCAGTCCGCGCCCGGCCCCGAACCACAAGGCGAGCAATCCGCCGACGGCGGCAATGAGGAAAGGAATCCCGGCGGCGAGTGCAATCCGGCGACCCAGTCCCGCGCGCTCGTTCAGGCTGTCGGCGGTGGTGATGCTCAGGCCGTTGGCCTGCAATGTGTAGGTGCGCCATTGCGCGCCGTCCAGTGTCCGGGTGGCGTAACCGGGCGCATGCGCCGCCATCAGCGCGCGCGACGCGCCCTGCGTGGTCGCCATGACTTCACCGCGCAGCGAGCGCACCTGGCAGGCAATCCCGCGCCGTCCCGGCACCGTCACCACATCGCGGATCGCAAACGGCGATGCGTTCGCTTCCCCGACGCGCGCCTGCTCCAGCAGCCCCGAGACCATGCGTGCCGACATCGCCAGGCGCTCGTCGAGCGTGCGCTGGAGATTGCGATCCAGGTCGCGCAGCATCCAGGCCGCCGCGACGCCCCACAGCAGCGCCAGCGCGATTCCGATCGTCAGTACCAGCCGCAGTCGCAGGCTCACCGGGGAGCCCGCCCAAAGCGATAGCCCAGTCCGCGCACGGTCTCGATCACCGCCGGCCCGAGCTTCTGCCGCAGGTTGTGGATGTGGACGTTGATCGCATTGCTGCCGACGTCCTGGCCGAAACCGTAGAGGCTGTCCTTGATCTGCTCGCCCGACAGGCAACGCCCGCCGGCCTGCATCAACGTGGCGAGCAACTCGGTTTCGCGGCGCGACAGCTCGACCGCCTCGCCATGCAGCCACGCCTGGCCGCTGGCCGGGTCGAGCGCCAGTGCGCCGGATTCGATGCGGTTCACGCTGCGACCCGCGGCGCGTCGGACCAGCGCGTGCAGCCGCGCCACCAGCTCGCCAAGATCGAACGGCTTGACCATGTAGTCGTCGGCACCGCCGTGCAATCCTGCGATGCGATCCTCCACGGCATCGCGCGCGGTGAGCAACAACACCGGCACCGTCTCCCCACCCGCACGCAGTCGGGCGAGGAAGTCCATGCCGTCGGCATCGGGCAAGCCGAGGTCGAGCACCATCACATCGCAATGCCCGCTGCGCAGCGACGACGCCGCCTGCGACGCGGAACCAACGTGGTCGGCCGTCAGGCCGTGCGCGCGCAGGCCCGACACGATCCCGCGCGCGATCAGTTCATCGTCCTCGACCACCAGCACCCGCATCGACATTCCACCTGCAACCTGCGGGCACGCTACCCCAGGCCATGGCGGTTGCCAAACCGCCGCGCGGCCTGCCTCGGCACCAGCATCCCGCCCGGACACGATGCGCGGAGGACTTAATCCCCAGTTAATCGCGCTCCCGCAGGATGGTGCCGATGAATCACACAGACCCTGGCGCGCTGCGTTGCGTGCCGCCCTCTTCGCGTGACCTCGCCGCGGGCACGCCATGACCAGCATCGGTCCGTGGCCGGTCACCGCCGTACTGCTCTTCCTGTCGCTGGCCGTCGCTGCTGTCGTCGCCCGCTGGGTCGCGCGCCGCTGGACCGCTGCGAAGCTGCCGACGTTGTCGCCATTGACCGACATGGCCATCGCCGGCCTCATCGTCGCGCGGCTGGTGTTCGTGCTGCAGTGGTGGCCGCAATACGTGGCTGGACCGTGGTCGATCATCCGCCTTGGAGATGGCGGTTACACCGTGTGGGCCGGCATCGCCACCGCCGCCGGACTGGCCGCGTGGCGGATGTATCGCAGCCCTGCGCTGCGGCGTCCGCTCGCCTGGGGGATCAGCGCGGGCGTGGCCGCCTACGCGATCCTGGCCGGCATGCTGGCGTTGATGCAGGCCTCGGCGCCACCGCTGCCGGTGCGCCAACTGCAAGCCCTCGACGGCACCTCGACGACATTGCAGGCGCTGTCCGGAAAACCAGTCGTGGTCAATCTGTGGGCAACCTGGTGCCCACCGTGCCGGCGCGAAATGCCGGTGCTCGTCCGCGCGCAGGCCGCACGTGCGGACGTGCACATCGCCTTCGTCAACGAAGGCGAATCCGCTGCCGACGTGCGCGCCTACCTCGACAACGTTCATCTGGCACCACGCAACGTGCTGCTGGATGGATCCTCGTCCGTGATGCGCGACGCCGGATCCCAGGCCTTGCCAACGACCTTGTTTTTCGACAGCGCCGGCCGCCTGGTCGACACCCACATGGGCGAGCTGTCGGATGCCACCCTGACAAAGCGACTCGACGAACTCACATCCAGCTCGCGACGAGCGTTCCCGACCCACACGCAAAAGGCCAACCGATGATCCGTTCCCACCTGTCCCAGGGGCCGCTGCTGGCCTGCCTGTTGTTGCTTGGCGTTGCCGGCTGCAGCCAGGCGGGCGAGACGCCCCGCTCCCCCCAGGCCGATGCGACCGTGCCACCGGCACAAGCGCCATCCCCGTCGCCGACCACGACCGCCCGGCCGCCGGTGCTGGCGGCAATCGAGGCGAAAGGTTTCGAGGTATTGGGGGAGTTCGCTGCACCGTCGGGCCTGCGCGGCTACGCCGGCGTCGCAGGGCAGCAACCGCTGGCCGTGTACGTGACCGCCGACGGGCAGCACGCCCTCGTCGGCACCCTGCTCGACGCCAAGGGCAACGACGCTGGCGCCGATGCAGTGCAGCGCCTGGTCGCCGCGCCGATGTCGAAACGCATCTGGACCCAACTGGAGAAGAGTCGCTGGGTCGCGGATGGCAAGGCCGATGCGCCGCGCGTGGTGTATGTCTTCACCGATCCCAACTGTCCCTACTGCAACCGGCTCTGGGAGAATGCGCGCCCGTGGGTCGACGCGGGCAAGGTCCAGCTGCGGCATGTGATGGTCGGCGTGATTCGTCCGGACAGTGCGACCAAGGCGGCCGCCATCCTGAGCGCAGCCTCGCCGGCCGCCGCGCTTGCGCGCAACGAACGCAACCGGGAGGCCGGCGGCATCGCTCCCGTCGCCACGATCCCGGCTGACATCCGTGCCGCACTCGACGCCAATGAAACACTGATGACACAGCTTGGTTTCCAGGGCACACCGGGCATCCTGTTCCGCGATGCGCAGGGGCTCGTGCAGCGTCGCTCGGGCATGCCGCCCGACAGCGAGATGACGCTGATCTTCGGGCCACGGTGACCGCCACGCAGCGCCGCGGGGTGCGCTAGGCTTTGCTGGCGTCCACGCCCATCCAACCTGCGCACGGCTGGCGTGACTGGACGGCACCCGCTGCCGGGTCGCAGTCGCAGGTCCCGTCGCGCTGCCTCATCAACCCAACAGGGATTCGACCGCCATGACATCCATGAAACGTAGTGCCAGCGCCTGGTTGCTCGCCATGATCCTGCCGACCACCGCCATGGCCGCACAGCCGGTCGGCGTGCGGGACTTTGGTGCCATCGCAACGACGACTGGCGCCTCCGAGCACGCCGATCACGCGCTGCGGTATCGGGTGGTCTTCGCCGTCACCCGCGGCGCGGATGCGCCCGACAAGGTGGATCCGTCGCTCGAAAGGGTGGCGCGCTTCGTCAACCTGCTCGCCGCCGATGGCGTGCAGCCAAAACCGGGCGACATCGTCGCCGTGATCAGTGGGCCGGCGACAGTGATCGCACTGTCCGACAAGGCCTACGTCGCGCGCACGGGCAGCAAGGGCAACGGCAATCCCAACCTGCCGCTGGTCGAGCGCCTGCGTGCGGCGGGTGTCGTCGTCAGCGTCTGCAGCCAGGCCTTGCACGGCATGAAGATCCCCGCCGAAGATGTCACCCCCAGCGTGCGGCGCGACGTCGCCGCGATGATGACCATCGCCAACCTGCAGTTGCGCGGATACGCGTTGATGCCCGACTGACGTTCGCCCGCTGCTGCGGGCACGTCCGCGCGCGGACACACAGGCACGGCACGACGGCCATGGCTGTGGGTGCCGCTGGCTGAATGACACCTTCACGTCCGGGTCGCATCCGGTCGCGTATGGCTAGGCGGTCAGCCCGGAGCCAGCGCACATGGATGGCAATGAATTCCTGCAGGCGATCGTGGACAGCCCGACGCGGCACGGGATCATCGTCACCGACCTGGACGGCAACATCGCGCTGTGGAACCGCGGTGCGGAGCGCATCTTCCAGTACGACAGCGCAGAAATCGTCGGCACCAACATGCGCGTGCTGTTCCCACCGGACGACCTGGCGCGCGACATCCCGCAGAAGGAAATGTCGCGTGCGCTGCGTGGCGGTTGCGCCGGCGATTTCCGCTGGCACGTGCGCAAGGACGGCTCGCTGATCTGGGCGGACGGCATGCTGTATCCGGTCCACACGCGCGACGGCACGCAACTGGGCTACCTGAAGATCCTGCGCGATGCGACCGAGGAGAAGCGCTCCGGCGATGCCACCTCGCGGCTGGCGCTGGAAGACGGCCTGACCGGCCTGGCCAATCGCACCGAGTTCAACAACACCTTCGTGCACATGCGCGCCTCCGCCGAGCGTCACGGCCAACCGCTGCTGCTGATGCTGCTGGACCTGGACCATTTCAAGCACGTCAACGACAACCTCGGCCACGCCTTCGGCGACGCGCTGCTGCAGCAGGCGGCACACCGCATGCGCGCGGTCGTGCGAGACAGCGATTTCATCGCGCGCCTGGGTGGCGACGAGTTCGCCGTGCTCATGCCCGATACCACGCATACCGAAGACGGCGGCATGGTTGCGGAAAAACTGGTCGAGACGCTGTCCCGGCCGTTCCTGATCGACCAGCATGAGATCCATGTCGGCGTCAGCATCGGCATCAGCGTGTTCCCGCAGGACGCCAGCGAGCTGAAGGAACTGTTCGCCAAGGCCGATGTCGCCCTGTACCGCGCCAAGGACGAAGGCCGCGGCGCCTACCGCTTCTATACCGCCGGCATGGACGCCAGGGCCCACCTGCGCAGCCTCGAATACGCGCAGCTGCGCAGCGCCATCAAGCACCGCGCGTTCTCGATGCGCTACCAGCCTCGCATCGATGCGACCACGGGCAAGCCCGTTGCGATCGAGGCCCTGCTGCGCTGCTCCGATCCGTTCTTCAGGGACTATTCCATCACCGAAGTCATCGCGCTGGCGACCGAAACCGGCCGCATGCGGCGCCTGGGCCTGTGGGCCTTCATCGAAGCGCTGCGCCATGTGCGCCTGTGGCAACAACGGGGATGGCCCGAGCTGCGGCTGAGCAACAACTTCAGCCGCGTCGAATACACCGACTGGCGCTTCGCCGAGCGTGTGTCCAACCTGCTGGCAAAAGTGAACATGGAGCCGTCGCAACTGGAGATCGACATCCCCGAGTCGCAACTCACGGGCGGATTCGACGCCAGCCAGTTGCTCGCCCTGCACGAGCGCGGCGTGGCGATCGTGATCGACGACCTGGGTAGTGGCGGGCTCTCGCTGCAGCACCTGTTCGAGCTGCCCATCAGCAGCGTCAAACTGGACCTGCGCTACCTGCCCGACCTGCCCACGGATCCGCGCAGCCGCGCGATCGCGACCGCCATCATCGAACTCGGCCACAACCTCGGCATCCGCGTGATCGCCGAGCGCGTCGAATCCGCCACGCAGGCGGCGTTCTTCCTTCCGCAGTGCGACAGCATCCAGGGCCACCACGTCGCCAGGCCGATGACGGCCGACGAAATGGGGATCTGGTTGCGGCAGCATGCGCCGACGCCGACGCGGAGGACGGCAGCACCACTACGCGTGCAGGCGGCGTCACGTGGTGGCCCGTCGGCGACGCTGGCTCGTAAGCGGAATCCTGACAGACCTGCACATCCATCAACGCGCGATCCGCGGCTTTCACGCCGCAATGCGCCCGCTTCCGCGACCCTGCCCGCCTCAAAACCCGACGGAGACGACATGGACGCGATCAGCCTGCTCAAGGACGACCACAAGAAAGTGAAGGCGCTGTTGACCGAGCTGACCGACACCACCAATCGCGCGCAGAAGGGCCGCGCCGAACTGCTGGCGAAGATCGCCACCGAGATCGAAGTCCACACGACGATCGAGGAGGAGATCTTCTATCCCGCATTCAAGCAGGCCGGAAAGAAAGGTGACGACGCCGAAATGTTCTTCGAGGCCAAGGAGGAACACCGCGCCGCCGGCGGCCTCGTGCTGCCCGACCTGCTCAGGACCGACGTCAGCTCCGACCAGTTCGGTGGCCGCGCCAAGGTGCTGAAGGAGCTCATCGAGCACCACGCCGACGAGGAAGAGAAGGAGATGTTCCCGCGCGCCAGGGAACTGCTGGACAAGGACACGCTGGCGGATCTTGGCCAGCGCATGCAGGCGCGCAAGCAGGAGTTGATGCAGGCGCTGTCGCGCTGAGATCGACTGCCCTGGCGATACGGTCACTCGCCGATCGGCGGCGAGTCGACCAGATGCGATCCCCTCAACGGGATCGCAGCGTCGATGTCAGGCGGCGACCGGCTCGAGGGATTGCGGTGACTCCACGTCGACGATCATGCGGCGATGCAGGGAGTTCATCCAGGTACACAGTCCGGGCTTCATGTAGCCCTCGACATCGTCGCCGCACTGACCGCCGCCACTGATGATCTGCGCATGGACGATGCGCCCGGGGATCTGCACCTGGATGCGGCCGCGCGAGCTGATATGGAGGATCTTGCCGATGTGCATGACGTTGATTCCGCTGTTCATCGCTCGACCGTGGCCCCGCAGAGGTGATGGGGTGGTCACAGCTGAATGCATCGCAGGCCGCCGTTCATCCACCGCGTCGGATCGCCCCACCCAGCCTCGGCAGTCTCCAGGACCGTTCATCGGCCCAGCCTGGAATAGGCGTCGGGCGTCACGCCAGCACCTGCCGGGGATCGATGCGGGTGATCGGCCATGTGGCCGACCATCCCCCCCTCCGCGAGGATCCGGTTCCAACCCGAGGCGCCGCACTGCTGGCCTGACGCGACGCACGTCCGCGACTGCATCACGCGACGCGTCACTCCTCCGACGGGGGCCGCAACTCGACCTGCAGTTCTTCCAGGTTGGTGATGACCGTTTCCAGCGAATCGTGCAGTTCGCCCTGGCGGACCATCAGGTCTTCGATCTTGTCCGCCCGGCCGAGCTCGGACAGTTCGCCGTCGAACATCAGCCACTGGGTGGTCAGCAGCTCGACGTTGTTCCTGGAGTAGTGCCGCATCTCCTTGAGCTGCGACAGGGTGTCGGTGATGTGGTCCAGCGGGGTCTTTGGGGATTCATCGGACATGGTGGACCTCTGTGTGAAACGATCGTTCGATGCTACCGATCAACGATGAACAGCAGTGTCACCCGGTCGCACCGCCCCGTGGCAGGCGGGCCACCGCGCGAGCGGCGGTCATCCTGGGCAATTGACGCACCGCACCGGCTCGACGCAGGGCACAGCGGCTACCATCTCCCCCAGCCACCGGAGCTCCCCATGACGCAAGGCACCCAGCATTCCGCCGACGATCCGCGCAATGCCGACATCCTGATCTCGGTCAACGGCGTGCTGAAACCGCGCGAACAAGCCGTGGTGTCCGTCTTCGACAGCGGCTTCGTCCTCGGCGATGGCGTGTGGGAAGGCTTCCGCGTGGTCGGCGGCCAACCGCTGTTCCTCGACGCGCACCTCGACCGCCTGTACGAAGGCGCGAAGGCACTGATGCTCGACATCGGCCTCGACCGCGCGCAGCTGACGCGCGCCATCCTCGACACGCTCGATGCCAACGGCATGCACGGCGACGGCGTGCACGTGCGGCTGATGGTCACGCGCGGCGTCAAGCGCACGCCCTACCAGGATCCGCGCGTCGTCGTCGGCCCGGCCACCATCGTCATCATCCCCGAATACAAGACCGCATCGCCCGAGACCGCCGAACGCGGCCTCACGCTGTTCACCGTGCACGTGCGCCGTGGCGCGCCCGACGTGCAGGATCCCAAGCTCAACTCGCACAGCAAGCTCAACTGCATCACCGCCTGCATCCAGGCCACCACCGCCGGCGCGGACGAAGCGCTGATGCTGGACCCGCACGGCTTCGTCGCCACCTGCAACTCCACGCACTTCTTCATCGTGCGCAAGGGCGAGGTGTGGACCTCGACCGGCCAGTACTGCCTGGGCGGCATCACCCGCGCCAATGTCATCGCGCTGTGCCGCGACAACGGCATCCCCGTGTTCGAGAAGTCCTTCAGCCTCACCGACGTCTACGGAAGCGATGAAGCCTTCGTCACCGGCACCTTCGCCGGCGTGGTGCCGGTGCACACGATCGACGGACGCAGGATCGGCGAGCGTGGCACGGCACGCGGCCCGATGGTCGAACGCCTGCAGGCGCTGTACCAGGCCCTGGTCGCGCGCGACGTCACTGCCCGCGCGACGGTGTCACCACGATGACCCTGCGCATCGCCATGTGGTCCGGCCCGCGCAACATTTCCACCGCGATGATGCGGGCCTGGGAGAACCGCGGCGACTGCGCGGTCAGCGACGAACCGCTGTACGCGCACTACCTGGCGCACACCGGCCTGGACCATCCCGGGCGCGATGAGGTCATCGCCACCGGGGAGACCGACTGGCAGCGCGTCGTCGCCACCCTGCTCGGCCCCGCCCCCGGTGGCGCGCCGGTCTGGTACCAGAAACACATGACCCACCACCTGCTGCCGCACATCGACCACGGCTGGATCGCGCAACTGCGCAACGTGCTGCTGATCCGCGACCCGCGCGACGTCGTCGCGTCCTACATCAAGTCGCGCGCCACCGTCACCGCCGATGACATCGGCCTGCCGCAGCAGGTCGCCCTATACGACGAACTCAGCGCGGCCGGCGTGCCCCCGCCGATCATCGACGCCGGGGATTTCCTGCGCAATCCCGAAGGCCACCTGCGCGCGCTGTGCGACTGGCTCGGCATCGACTTCACCGACCGCATGCTGCATTGGCCCAAGGGCCCGCGCGACAGCGACGGCATCTGGGCCCCGCACTGGTATGCGCATGTGTGGGAGTCAACGGGGTTCGAGGCGCCGGTCGCGCGTGACGTGCAACTGTCCGGCGAAGCCGCTGATGTCGCGGAAACCTGCCGTCCTCTCTACGGGCGCCTGCACGACAAGCGGATGCTTGTCTAGTACCGGCCCTTCTGCAACGACTCCCAAGGCGCGCGGCGGCGCGGCGAACGTTCAGGGTTACCAATTGCCGAGGCGGCGCGGAGCGCCTTCAGCCGCGACCACATTCGCTCATTGCGGATTGACCACCCCTGTGGGAGCGGCTTCAGCCGCGAGCTCTGCGCAATGCCGAATCACTCGGCCCTTGTGGGAGCGACGGAAGTAGGGACGCCACCCGCGTCGCCCGTAGAAGCGGCGTCAGCCGCGAGCCCTGGATCTTCGTAGGAGCGGCGTAAGCCGCGACCGTAAGACTCGCATCACCACAGCAACCGATTCAGCGCGCGCGACGGCGCGCCGAACATTCATGGCTGCCAAGCGCTGAGGCGGCGCGCAGCGACGGAAGTCGCGACAGCAACCCAGCGACAATCCCCCAACCCTTCGTAGGAGCGGCTTATAGCCGCGAGCTCTTCGCCCATCCTGTAGCACCGGCATCTCCCGCCACCAACCAGGTCTTTGTGGGAGCGACGTCAGTCGCGATAACAACCACACCAACGAACGAACTCCGAGCCCTTCGTAGGAGCGGCTTACAGCCGCGAGCTCTTTCCCCAACCGACGAAACGACCACCCCACCGCGCCACAACATCCAGCATCTCCCCCATCACCTCCGCATCCGTGCGCCCGGACCGTGCAGGCACATGGAACGAGTGATCCGCATCCGGAACCAAATGCAGCGTCGCCAGCTTCCCAAGCCGCTTCACCACTGACTTCAGCAACCCCGTATCCGCCAGCGCGTCCCGCATCCCCTGCAAAAACAACATCGGCACCCCCACATCCGACAGATGCGCAGCACGCTCGTCCGACGGCTTGCCAGCCGCATGCAAAGGAAACCCAAAGAACACCAGGCCCTGCACGCCCGGCAACGGCGATTCCGCCTGCGCCTGCGACGTCATGCGACCGCCGAAGGATTTGCCACCGGCCAGCAGCGGCAACCCGGGCAACCGACGCCCAGCTTCCTCAACGGCCGCACGCACGGTGGCGTGCGCGACGCGTGGCGTATCGGGTCGACGCGAACCGCGCTCCATGTAGGGGAACTGGTAACGCAGCGTAGCGATGCCACGCGAAGCCAAGCCGGTGGCGACGGCGGTCATGAAGGGATGCGTCATGCCGGTGCCTGCACCGTGGGCGAGGATGTAGCAGGCGTGGGGGTTGGGGGGTGTCAGCAATAGGGCGGAGACGGTTTGTCCGCCATCGATCGTGAGGGTGATCGGCTTTGTCATGGCACGTCGTTCTGGATGTCTCGCGCTGACGCTGGACCGACCCCTGTGCGAGCGACGTGAGTCGCGATCTTCAGCAGGGACTTGTGGGAGCGGCTTCAGCCGCGAGCCCCTGCTCTCGTGGGAGTCGGCCGAAGCCACTCACCCAAGCCCCATCTATCCGCCACGCCTACCTGAACTGAAGAACGCCAGCAATGCGATCGGGCGAGAAAATTCATAGATGAGGAAGCCCACCAACGAAATCGCCCAGCTGCCGACAACAAATCCGAGAACGAAAACAAGGAAACCCAGCCTGTTCATGACTTGAGCCTGAAAATAGTCCGCAAGGTCACTGCCAAAAACCAGAACATCACACGAAACGGCAACATGATCAGATCGATTGCAAAATCGATCCCTCGCCCGAACCTTTCGCTCTCGTCGTTCATTGACATTGGGAAGCACCAATCTCGCAAAACTGAATCACAAAGCCGACATCGTCAGCACGTATGACCTTGCCTATCAGGTCTTCCCGTGCCGCGAAGGTCTTGGGGATCTTGCTTGCATCTTCCCCAGCCTGCACCCGGCCAGTCTCAACGGTTCGGACCAGCACCAGCCTGACAGGCGACTGCTGCTGATGCGCGAGCAGAACGTTCCTGCGTAACTCGCCGTTCCCAGGTCCGCTCCACCGATCGAGTCGATCCTCGAATTCCATGGTGCCGGGCGGCGCGTTCCGCCGCGTGTGATGCGCCCAAAGACTGACGACGAGCGATCCGTCTGGTGCCCAGGCGCTTACGGACCATTGCGGATTCCGCAACGTCGCGCCGAATTTGGCAAATGCTTCGGTGAGCGATGTCTTCATGGAAGGCTGGGCACCTGCAATGAGGATGCATCTCGTCGCCCCTGCAACCGCAACGCTTCATACAATTGCGCTGGCCCAAGAAGAATGTCCCGCAGCCCATCGCGCACGCGTTCCGACCCCAATGCCTGGCTGCTCATCGTGTTGTGCGCGTCCAGCGCATCCATGATCGCGTGCAGCAACGCATCCTTTAGATCAGGGGAATTGGCAAACTGCTCTTTGCTGTTGCTGGCTGCCTGCTGCACTAGGGTCTGGTTTTCCAGCAGCTTTCCCTTGAGCACGCCATTGACGTAAACGAGCTGGTCGTCGTCGCTGAGCTGACCCTCGAACAATCCATTGACCTTCTCGATGATCTCGGCCAGGTAAGCCTGCTGTTTTTCCTGCAGGTGACCACTACCGACGGCCTCCAGCGGCTGCAGCTTGTAGCTGCCATCGGCATTGAGATTGAGCAGTTGCTTCCCGCTGCTGCGCAGGGTGTGGTGCGTCAGCACAACCTTGGACAGATCAACCTCATCGCGCTCGCGGCCAAACTCCAGCAGCGGGCTCAGGCGTTTGAAGAAAATGAAACGTTTCTCGATGTCAGTGTTGCCGTAATCGAACATCTGCGACAGGAACGCATAGAGGCGGACATAAGCACCCATGTCGTTCTTGAACAGCACCAGCGCCTCCAGCGTGTCCTTGGCAGCCTGCTCTGCCTTGTCGTCACCATCGGCTTGGGCAGCCGTTTTCGCCTGCTGCGCAGCCTTATAGCGCTTGAGCAGGCGATCGGCGACTGGAGCGATCGCGGCGCTGAGTTGGGCCTGCGTGCCGGCGGGATCAGTCTCCACCTTGGCAACGCGCTCAACTTCGAAGGTGTCGTAGTGGCCGCAGGCGTCCAGCTTGGCGCGTAGGTCATAGACCAGGTGCGGATCGGTCGTGGCCTCAAGCTCTGCGGTCTCGTAGTAGGTCTTGAATGCCTTGAGGACCTCGGCTGCGTCATTGACGAAGTCGAGGATGTAGGTCGTGTCCTTGCCCGGATGCGCGCGATTGAGGCGTGAGAGTGTCTGGACGGCCTGGATGCCGCCCAGCATCTTGTCCACGTACATGCCGCAGAGCAGCGGCTGGTCAAAGCCGGTCTGGAACTTATTAGCGACCAACAGCAGGTGGTACTCAGGCTTGGCGAAGGCCTCGCGGATGTCCTGTCCCTTCAAGCCCGGATTGAGCAGCTTGCTGGTTTCAGTGACGGATTCCGGGAAACTCTCGGGGTCGTTGATCTCACCCGAGAACGCCACCAGCACGCCCAGCGGATAACCCTGCCGCTCGATGTAACCGCGGATCGCCTTCTGCCAGCGCACCGCTTCGCGACGCGACCCCACTACCACCATCGCCTTGGCCTTGCCCTCCAGCAGCGGCTGAACGTTCTCGCGGTAGTGCTCGACAACGATCTGCACCTTGGAAGCGATGTTGTACGGGTGCAGGCGCACCCACTGCATGATTCCCTTCATCGCCGCGCTGCGCTCGACCTGCTTGTGGTCGATCTCCTGCCCGTCGTGCGCCAGCCGGAACGCAAGGTCGTACGGTGTGTAGTTCTTCAGCACGTCGAGGATGAATCCCTCCTCGATTGCCTGCCGCATCGAATACACATGGAATGCCTGCGGCAATCCATCCGGGCCGGGGCGGCCGAACAGCTCGAGCGTCTTGCTCTTGGGGGTAGCGGTGAATGCCACATAGGTCAGGCCCTTACCGCCCGCCCGCCCTTCCATATTGGCGGCCATGATTGTTTCGGTATCGATCTCGCCGCCGTCCTGCAGTTCCGCCAACTCCTGCGCGCTGAGCAGCTGCTTGAGCTTGGCTGCGGCTTCGCCGGTCTGCGAGCTATGCGCCTCGTCGGCGATCACCGCAAAGCGCTTGCCCTCGGTTGCTGCAAGTTCCTGCACGGCCTGCAATGCGAAGGGAAAGGTCTGGATCGTGCAGACGATGATTTTCTTGCCGTCCTTCAACGCCTGGCTCAGCTGCGCGCTCTTGCTGCCGTGCTCGCTGGTGATGGTGGCAACCACGCCGGTGGTGCGCTCGAAATCAAAGATCGCCTCCTGCAGCTGCGCATCCAGCACATTTCGGTCGGACACCACCAGTACGCTGTCGAAGAGCTTCTGATGCGCGCCGTCGTGCAGGTCGGCCAGGAAGTGCGCGGTCCAGGCGATGGAATTGGTCTTGCCAGATCCCGCCGAATGCTGGATCAAATAACGCTGCCCCGCTCCCTGCGCCTGCACGTCGGCCACCAGCTTCCGGGTGGCGTCGAGTTGGTGATAGCGCGGGAAGATAACGCTCTTGAGCTGCTTCTTGTCGTCGCGCTTGCCGATCAGGTAGCGGCCGAGAATCTCCAGCCAGCTCTCACGTTCCCACACTTCTTCCCACAGATAGCTGGTGGCAAAGCCGTTGGGGTTTGGCTCGTTGCCCGCTGCCCCTTTGTTACCGCGATTGAACGGAAGGAAGTGCGTTGATGCGCCCAACAGGCGCGTGGTCATCATCACTTCGGCCTGGCTGACCGCGAAGTGCACCAGCGCGCCACCCGGGAACCCGAGCAGCGGCTCGGCCAAGCCGCCTTTGGGTTGCGGATGGCGGTCAAAGCGGTATTGATCGACCGCATCGCCCACGCCCTGGGTGAAATCGGATTTCAGTTCTGCTGTCGCCACAGCGATGCCGTTGACGAACAGCACAAGGTCGAGGCAGTCCTGGGGGTTGTTAAGCGAGTGCTTGACCTGACGCACCACGCGCAGGCGGTTGGCAGCGTAGTGCTGCTGGATCAATGGATTCATCGCCAGCGCCGGCTTGAATTGCACCAGCGACAGTGGTTCCTTCAGGCCAAGCATCTCCACGCCACGACGCAGTACGTCCAGCGTGCCGCGCTCGTCGAGATTCTTGCGGATGCGCTCGGCCAGTCTCTCGCCCAGCTGCGGACCGTGCGTCTTGGCCAGCCGCTGCCAACTGTCTGGCTGCGTCGTCTCGATCCACGCTAGCAGGTCCGGCAGGTAGACCGCATGCTGGCGGTCGTAGCCGGCGGCGTCGCCTTCGGCATATAGCCAACCGTGGGCCGCGAGGTGCTCGCAGATCTCGCGCTCGAAATGGCGCTCCCGGTGCAGGTTATTCATTGCACCGCCTCGGCTGCCAATTGCTGCGGACTCCACACCCGATCCGCGAGCTGTCGGTACAGCGCATGGCGCGCATCCACGTCCGCCTTGCGGAACACCTCCAGCGGCCCAAACGGCAGGTCTTCCTTTTGGATGTAGGCAAGGAAGCCTGGATTGCGCTCGTAGCACTGCTCGTGCAACGACCATGCCAGCAGGTTCTGGCTGACGTAGTGCTTGCGCTTCTGCACGTAGGTCAGGTCGCCATAGCTGGCGTTGAAGCTCTTGGGCAGCAGCAACAGGTCGCCGAAGCGGTTGCGGTAATCGGAGAAGTCAGCCTGCGAGGGAAACTCATCCCTGTGACGGGCGAAGTGATCAGCCCAGATGTGCTCGATCTCGTAGCGACCGCGTCCCTCGACCAGGTACTTCGCAGCACTGCTGTCGATGCCAGACGCCGTTTCCAAGTGCGCTGTCATGCGCGCCAGGAAAACTTTGATGTAGCGCTTGGACCACTGGTTGAGACCGAAGCCGGTGAATCCGTTGCGACGGCCATCCTGCGTGCCGTCGAAGTCGCAGCCCTGCTCGGCAAGGCGCTTGCTCAAGGTGTCGACCAGCTCTGGAAGTGCTAGCCCGCGGATATCCCGCATGATCAGGAAAGCGGCGTACGACATCGCGCCGTAGGTCATGCTCAGATAGTTGACCGCACGGCGTGCCAGCAGGATGTCGAGGAACACCGCAACCGCGCGGATCTTGCGGTTAATGACCTCGGGCGTGTCGGTGATCAGCAGCGGCGCCAGCAGCAACGGGTACTGCAGAGTGAAGTTGAAGCAGGCGACGTGATAGACCGGCTCCAGCCCTTCCACCGGTTTGAGCGAAGCCCGACGGATGCGCTCGTACTGGCGCGTGTAGAACACCATGTCGTCATTGATGAAGCGGAAGAAGTCCTCGCCGTTCCTCAAGCTAATCTTTGCGGCATGCTCGCCCAACCAACGGTGGAACTCGGTGCCGATGCGCTCGAAGTCCTTGTTCTCAGAGCCGGTACGACGTTCGCGCACGCTGTTGGCGTAACGCGCGCGCAGCCACGCCTTGACCGCATCGGTGTCCTCATCCTTGCCCAGCTTGCGCAACGCCTCGATGCGTTCGCGCCACAAACGTGCGGCCTCGTTGCGCTGACCGATGTCGGTGATGTTGGCCAGCAGGTAGCCCTTGAGCATGTCCAGCGGCGTCAGCGACAGGCCGCGGTCGTTCATGGTCTCGAAGATCGTGTAGGCGTCCTCGTCCGAGGCGGCGCTGATCTCGATCAGGTGCACCTTCTCGGTGAGCCAGTCGCAGAAATACGGCAGCGTGGCTTCGTCGATATCCTCGTCCTGATCTTCCAGCAGCTCGTCCAGGTCCTGGTAACGCGCAACGATGGTCTGAACCGACTCGGAGGCCTCGCTGGTATCCGGCACTTCGCCAGCGAACAGCGCGGACATGATGGCGCGGCGGTCCTCCACAGCGATGTTGAAGGCCCGCTCACCGAACTTCTCGGAGTAGATCAGCTCTTCCAGATGAACCCGGTCCGGACGGCCACCCTGCTTGCGGTGCAGCAGGAGCAGCAGCAGGGTGATCGTAGTCAGCCGCTGCTGGCCATCAACGATGAACTGCTTGCCGTCTCGCTCACTGAGGATGATCGACCCGAGGAAGTAGTTACCGTAATTCGCCACCGCACTGCGCGGGTTGCCCGGGCGATGCGATTGGAGAAACTGGTCGGTGAGATCGTCGATCAATTCCTTGACCTGCTTTTTCTGCCAACGGTACTCACGCTGGTAGAAGTCGATGCCGTAGCGCTTGCCCTTGAGGATCTCGCTGATGGTGCGGGCTTTGCCGTCGATGGCTTTCATGTGAGTCCTACCGCCTTCATCAGGATATTGACAACAGCCGACTCGCCCATCCGGCCAACCGCCTTGCTGACGGCGTCCGTCAGATCGGGCGATGGCTTCTCGTAAGGCAGGTAGAGCGAGCAGCCCGTCTTGAATTGAAAATGCTGGGCCATCTGTTCGAGTTCGGAAGCCAGGTGCTTGGGCGGTTGGCCGAGATGGTGCATTTCTACATAGCGGACCAGCGCAAGCGTGGAGACGAACGTGCCGTCCACCTGCTGCTCGCGCTGGACGTCGCCCTGCCAGCGGACTAGAACTGTTCCGAGCTCCTCGTCCCAGCCGGACTCGTCCACGGGCAGGATCAGGGTGCCGTCCTGCATGGAGCGGGCGCACCAGACGCCGTTGAGTTGCTCGCCGTTGTAGAGCGGCAGCAGGCTGGCGAGGAAACCGACGATGGCGGTGCTCTTGGCGGTCATGCGGCCTGCCGCTCCGACGCAGCACCACGCACGTCGATCTTGCCGGTGACGGCGGCGGCGATCAGGGCGCCGCGGCGTTCTTTAAGCAAGTTAATCACCTCGCCGACTTCCAACCGAAGTGCGTCCGACTTGGCTGCTTCCGCTTCGATATGGGCCGATATAGCTCTCTGTTCCCCAATAGGGGGTTCGGCTAGGGCGTAGTTTTGGATAGTTCCTACGTTTACGTGGGGAGAAGTTGCTCCCACTGTGTCCATCTGCCCCTGCCGATACGTGGACAGCGAATTGAGTTGCCACATCAGGTAGGCCGGACACATTAAAGACGACGCACGGAACTGCATCATTCGTTGTCCGAGGCAAAAGGTCTCACTAAGAGGAATCATTGCAGCGAAGCCCCACCGCTCACCTTCGCGACCATAAACGATGTCTCCTACAACCAACTCTTGTCGACGGATGCGGTTCCGGTATTCGGACTCATTCACCGAATAAATCGAACGGACGTCTAGCACTCCCTCGCTAACATCAGCGGTTCGGATCACCTTGTATGCTCCGTCAGAATCATAGACGGGCGTTTCGTGCGGGCAATCGACCATAAGCTCTACGGCATATTTCAGTCGCGTGACTCGCCAATGCGCTGGCACTTTGCCCAACCACTTAATACCGGAATCTTTCATCGTGGCTTCAGGATCGAGACCACGAGTGACGGCGTGGGAGATGGTGGCCTGACGCTTTTCGGCCAGCAGCACGAGTAGCTTTTCCTGCTCGGCAATTAGCGCATCGATCTTGGCGGTTTCGCGGCCGAGGAACGTCGCTATTGCTGCCTGTTCATCGGTGGTAGGCAACGGGCAGGGGATAGAGCCCAATAGCTCCAGATTCAGGCCATCTCGTAAATCGCCGCCTGCCATATTTCTGATGTTTTGATAGTTGCTTGTAAGCCACCAAAACAAGAATCGAGCGTCGCACTTCTGATCAGGGACAATTGCCGCCATGGATTGATTGCAGGTAGTTTCAAACATCACCCGCGCAACCATCCCTTTTGTCTTACCTTGTCCCGCCAACGCCATCACCAAAGCCCCGGGCGAAATCCACTTTGCGCTGCTGTTCTGGAAGGCTTCTTCTGTTATATACGCCGAAGGTGCAACGATCCGCTGATCGTTGACTGCGCCAGAGTTCAACCAAGGGATAGTTCCATCCTCCCAGTAGTCGTGTCTCGTCTTGTCGGGAGTTCCTCCCGAATATCGCTTACTGACCCACTTCAGACTGGCCACGTCCCAATGGGCCGGAATTCCCCCGATCCACTTGTTTTCGCAGGCGCGATATTTCGAGTACGGGAAATTCATTCCGCCAGTTCCTCCAGCAACCGCATGATGTGAGCAGACGTTTCCTTCAACTCGGCATCGATCTCCTCCAGCGCACGTGGCGGCTCGAACACGTAGAAGTGCCGATTGAACGGAATCTCATAGCCAATCTTGCTCTTGCTGTCGTCGATCCACGCATCAGGAACATGCGGCAGCACTTCGCGCTTGAAGTACACGCCGATGTCTTCCCCCAGCGGTACGTTCTCGCTATCGCGCAGGCTGCTATCCGGCTGCGGCTTGCCTTTCACCTTGCCCTTCGCGCCCACCACTACCCTGCCCGCCGCATCGCGCAGCGGGCGCTCGACGGTGATGGTGGTATAGCCGAATGCCTCGTTGCGGAAGCGGCGCGATAGCGGCGTGCGCTTGAGCTTTCCGCCTGCCGGTACCTTGGGGTCAGCTTCGCCGTCACGCAGCACGCGGCGAGCGGTCTCCTTGCCGTTGGCGTCGAGCATGGTGACGAGGTCGGCTTGCGCGAAGTCGCCGAACAGCCGTGTCACGTCGGCAATGTGCGCGTCGGACATCTCCTTGCGCTTGCTCCCAAGGCTCTTGCGCATCTTCTGCCAGAAGCTGCCGGCGTCGATCAGCTGCACGTAGCCCTTGCGCGCGGCCGGCTTCTTGTTGGACACGATCCACACGTAGGTGGCGATACCAGTGTTGTAGAACATGTCCGTGGGCAGACCGATGATCGCCTCCACCAGGTCGTTCTCCAGCAGGTAGCGCCTGATCTCGCTCTCTCCGCTCCCCGCGCCTCCGGTAAACAGCGGCGATCCGTTGAGCACGATGCCGAAGCGACTGCCGCCCTTACCGTCCACAAGGGGCGCCATCTTCGACAGCAGGTGCAGCAGGAACAACATCGAACCATCGGACACGCGTGGTAGCCCGGGGCCGAAGCGGCCGTCGAAGCCCTTGTCCTCGTGCTCCTTGCGCACGAGCTTCTCGACCTTCTTCCATTCCACGCCGAACGGCGGATTCGAGAGCATGTAATCGAACTTCCTGTGCGGGAAGCCATCCTCGCTAAGGGTGTTGCCGGCGACCATGTTCTCCACCGGTTGCCCGCGGATCAGCATGTCGGCCTTGCAGATGGCGTAGGACTCGTCGTTGAGCTCCTGCCCGAACAGGCTCAGGCGTGCATCGGGGTTGTGCTCCAGCAGGTATTCGGCCGCCACCGACAGCATTCCGCCGGTGCCTGCCGTGGGGTCGTAGATCGTGCGGACCACGGCATTGCCGGGCGTGAGTTCCCTGTCATCTTCAATGAAGATCAGGTTGACCATCAGACGGATGACTTCGCGCGGGGTGAAGTGCTCACCGGCGGTCTCGTTGGAGAGTTCGGCGAACTTGCGTATCAGCTCCTCGAACACATGCCCCATCCGGGCGTTGTCCACGCGATCCGGGTGCAGGTCGATGTTGGCGAACTTCTCAGTGACGAGATACAGCAGGCTGGCCTTGGCCAGTCGTTCGACCTGGGTATGGAAGTCGAAGCGCTCGAAGATGTCGCGTGCGTCCGGCGAGAAGCCCTGGATGTAGGCATACAAGTTCTGACGAATGTGGTCCTGATCGCCGAGCAGTGCGCGCAGGTCCATCTCTGATGTGTTGTAGAACGATTGTCCTGCTTTGCGCAGCAGGAACTGATGTGGGTCAACGCCGGCCTTCTCGCGCGCTGCCTTTTCTTTCAGCACGGCAGCCTTGGTGGGCGCCAGTACGCAATCCAACCTGCGCAGCACGGTGAACGGCAGGATGACCCGGCCATATTCGGATTGTTTGTAGTCGCCACGCAGGAGATCGGCGACGGACCAGATGAAAGATGAGAGTGACGTTTGGTTCATTGCGTTCCTGATTCGTAAGGCAATTGAGCTAAGAAACAAACACCCGCTCGTAGTGGTGCGCTAGATAGGCGGCTTGTGCGGGCTTTGGACGCTGCCGCAACGCCATCGGCAAGCCGAGCATGCCACGGTCCGCCACGGCCAGAGTCGCGGAAACGTGCATTTCACCGTGCCCATCGAAGGCGATCAGCCCGGCATCAAACAGCGCGTCGAGTGTGGCGACGAGTGGCAAGCCATTGTTCGGATCCAGGCGCTCCTCATTATTTGATTCACGCCACGGCTTGCAGTGCGATGCCCGCAAGGCCGCCTGCACGGTACAGCCAGTCACGGCGCAGGCGTCGTTCCAGCGTTTCAACAATTCGCGCCGATATCGACCTTGGCCCAGACGCGCGGCGACGAGTGCCGCACGCGTCGTTTCCCCAATGGGCGCCTGGATGACTTCCAGCAAATCTGCCGCGAGGTCGGCCTGCCCGGGCGACTTGCCAGGAAGATCGATTACTGCAACATGTCCGATGACCCTCGCGAATACGAAATCATCCGTCTCGAAAACATCGGCAAGGCGCACTAGTGACTTAGCTTCAAAGGCTCTGATAACGCCTGCATCTGGATCATCTCGATCACAAATCACGCCGAACGCTTGGTAACCCGAACGCATCAATTCGATATGCTTTCGCCGTTCGTTCCAGCCCTGCCGCCCCTTGGTCTGCGCCTTGCGTAGGACTTGGATTGCGTCGCCATCCCCGACCCTTCGCAGTTCATCGCGCCAAACTCGCAGAAAAACCCGCCGCCGCTCGTCGTCGACACCTCCCCAAGACCAGCGGTTATTAGCCAGTGAGGCGCCGAGGGAGTCTCGAAAGAAGGCGTTGATTCCATTGCTCACCGGGGAAAACTCCCTGCGCTGGCGGCGTCGGATATGAGTGCGTCGTCGATTGAGCGAGCAACGCGGTCGGCGAGTACCGTCATCTGGCCCCCTGGCGAGTTCCGAACCTTTACATCATGCCTGCTGGGGTCGCGCGGGGCGAGATTGGTGTGGGCATAGAGCTCGCGGCTGAAGCCGCTCCCGCAGGGTTTTGGAGCTTCCGGTCGCGGCTTACGCCGCTCCTACGAAGGGCGGCTTCCAACGCGGTTGGTGCCGCGAGGATTCCGGCTGGAATCGTTCCCGCGGGATTGCGGATGTTCTATCGCGACTGACGTCGCTCCCACAGAGGGCCGCTTCCCCGATGCCGAATGCTCGCGGCTGTAAGCCGCTCCGCGCCGCCATAAGCGTCGTTGGCCCATGAAGCTGGCCGCGCCGCCGCGCGCCTTGAGACGTGCACGGCGAGGTGCCTTGTAGGAATTCCCCGATACCGGCGACTCCTTCGGCTTGCCACACTCCGCCCCGCCCCACCGCCGACGTTGTCGGCCTGCGGGCAGGACGCCACGGGAACACGGCGGGGCATCATCGGCTGGATCGCAGGCCTTCGGGTTGGATGCGCCGGCCATCACAAGGAATGCAAAGGAGATTGCAGTGAGCCAGAACCTCGTATCGATCACCCTGTCCGACGCGCAGCTGTCGGCAGCGGACAGTGCCCTGACCGACCTGGAAATGCAGTTGTCGTCGTTGATCGCGCTGGACGCCGGCAAGCGTCGCAAGCTGTTGCGGATGGGCGACAAGTCGGAGACGTTCTGCCGGCAGACGATCAGTGTGCTGAAGCAGAACCCGCAGGTGGTGCCGCCGAGCGTCAACGTGGCCGAGGCGCAGTCCGACCTCGCCGCGCTCGACCGCTTGCGGCCGCTGGTGCAACGGCTGTTGCGCCTGTCCGAGCGCGCGGAGGACACGGAGATCGCGCTGGGCAGCGATGCGATGAGCGTGGCCCTGCAGGGCTATGCGCTGCTGAAGGTCGCGGGGAAGAACCAGGGGCTGGAAGGGCTGCGCCGGGATCTGGGCACGCGTTTCGCCAAGGCGGCGCGGACGGTGGAGGCTGCGGCGCGGGCTTGAGAACGACCATGGGGATCGCCCGGTTGTCGTTCGACCGGGTGATGTGGAGGGCAGGAAGCCGCAGCGATGCGGCTTTTTGTTTGGGCGATGCAGCTGGAAGCGTGGGCGCTGGGGGTTGCAGCGGGTACGTTGCACCTTTGCGGTGCAATGGTGAGGTGGGCGGGGTGTCGCGTGAGGCGGCGTGGGTGTGCGTTGGGGCTGGCGGGGTCAACGATGACGTTGGAAGTGTCATCGATGGCGAAAAAAGCGTCAGCGATGCGGGTCGGTTGGGTCATGCATGAGGTGGGAAGGGGCATGCATGAGCGTTTGAACCTGAGCGTTGGGCCTTTTTGGTGCATTGGGCGGATTGGGTGTGGGGTAGCTATCGCGACTTACGTCGCTCCCACAGGGGATTTGGGGAGGCGATCGCGACTGACGTCGCTCCCACAGGGGCCCCGCTGCTGCAGGGATTCGGGGCTTCCGGTCGCGGCTTACGCCGCTCCTACGAAGAGCGTCGCGACTTCCGTCGCTCCTACAAAATTGCCTTGCGGGCGGTCGCGGCTGAAGCCGCTCCTACAGGGGACTGGGATCACCGATTGCCGCGCCGCGGGACGCGCGAGGCGATCAGAAGCTGGCGCCGTCGACCTGCTTGATCGTCAGCGAAGCCAGGTCGACGTCCGGCAGGCAGCGCACGTTGACCGCTGCCGTCCTGGCACCGGTCCTGGGGTCGGCGCCTTCGCTGAAGGGCGCAATGCCGCAGGTCGGGCAGAAATGGTGATCCAGGCGGTTGGTGTTGAAACGGTAGGTGGCGTAATCGCTTTCCGGCGTCGTCAAGGTCAGCGCCTCGCGCGGGAAGAACGCCAGCAATCCGCCGCGACGACGGCACATCGAACAGTTGCAGTCGATCGCCTCGGTGACGTCGCCGTCCAGTTCGAACGCGATCCGGCCGCAGTGGCAGCTGCCCTGGTGCTTGCTCATCGTCGACTCCAATCAAACTCGAAATGCCATCCTGCATGCCGAAGCGACATCAGGCCTTCCGATCGGATGCCATCCGACTGGCCGTGGTCTTTTCGGGTGACGGTGGCGGCGTCTGGCGGCTCTCGACGCGCACGACGCCTGGCATGGCGGAGACGACATCGCTGAGTTCGTCGAGTCGTGTGGTCGACATGTTGGCGCTCAGGACCACGCGTCCGTCCATGACTTCCACCTCGATTGGGTGGTCGACCAGGTGGCCCAGCCTGGACCGTACGCGGTCGCGCAGCACATCGTCGTCCACGAATTCATTGGCAAGCTGTGCGCGCGTCCTCGCTGCGGCGCCGCGCGCGTGGTCGACCACCTGCTTGCCCTTGTTGCGTGCGAAGTCCTTGACGTCATGACCGGCGGCGACGCTCTTGTCGTGCGCCATGGCGCGGCGGCGGCGACCCGTCTGCGGGTCCAGGTAGTACATGACGGCAGCGCCCGCCGCGAAGGCCGTGGCCAGTCTCATTACGCTATTCATGAAGATCCTCCCGTCCGGAATGCACCGAGCTCATCGGCATCGGTGTGGTTGGTCCGCGCGGATCGCTCAAAGCTGGAATCCACGCGCAGGGTGATCCTGACATCGCGGCTGGGAAATCCATGCGAAAGAATCGCCGGCAGCGGTGTTGAGGATGCAGGAAATTGCGCGCCGGCCATTCAGCGCGCGGGATGCGTTTGAGCGAGGGAAGAATGCAACGCAGCGATTGGGTGGTTGCTGCTGGCGTTGCCCTCATCCGCCTTCGGCACCTTCTCCCGTGAGTGGGAGGCAAACCATGGTGGCGACGGACCAGCCCCTCGCCCGCTTGCGGGAGAGGGGTTGGTCGATGGATCAGGAGCGCCCTCATCCGCCCTGC
>NZ_VKHQ01000009.1:0-363 GCF_009792795.1 Cognatiluteimonas profundi | reverse complement strand
CCTGCGGGCACCTTCTCCCGCGAGCGGGAGAAGGGAAAGGCGGTGCTGCGGTGATTGATTTGGGGGACTGCTGCTGGCCTGCCCTCATCCGCCTTCGGCACCTTCTCCCGCGAGTGGGAGGCAAACCATGGTGGCGACGGACTAGCCCCTCGCCCGCTTGCGGGAGAGGGGTTGGGGTGAGGGCGCTCTTGAGCGGCCAAGCGATGGATCAAGAGCGCCCTCATCCGCCCTGCGGGCACCTTCTCCCGCAAGCGGGCGCAGGGAAAGGCGGTGCTGCGGTGATTGATTTGGGGGACTGCTGCTGGCCTGCCCTCATCCGCCTTCGGCACGTTCTCCCGCACGCGGGAGAAGTGAGTTGCCCAG
>NZ_VKHQ01000008.1 GCF_009792795.1 Cognatiluteimonas profundi | reverse complement strand
CCGTGGCTGGTCGCGGCGCGGCTATCATCGGCCGATGGACGCGATGCAGACATACCTGGTCGGTGGTGCCGTGCGCGATCGGCTGCTCGGTCTGCCGGCGGGCGATCGCGACTTCGTCGTCGTCGGGCAAACGCAGGACGCGATGCTGGCGTGCGGCTTCAAGCCGGTGGGCCGCGATTTCCCGGTCTTCCTGCACCCGCGCACCGGCGAGGAGTACGCGCTCGCGCGCACCGAGCGCAAGTCCGGTCGCGGTTATCGCGGCTTCGTCGTCGACGCCGATCCGTCGGTGACGCTGGAAGAGGATCTCGGCCGGCGCGACTTCACCATCAATGCGATCGCCGAGGACGACAGCGGTCGTCTCGTCGATCCCTTCGGCGGCGTCCGCGACATCGACGCGCGCGTGTTGCGCCACGTCGGCCCCGCCTTCGCCGAGGATCCCCTGCGCGTGTTGCGCGCGGCGCGCTTCATGGCGCGGTTCGCGTCGCGCGGATTCTCGGTGGCACCCGACACGATGGCGCTGATGCGCGCGATGGTCGACAGCGGCGAGCTGGCGGAACTGGTTCCCGAGCGCGTCTGGCAGGAACTCCAGCGCGCACTGATGTCGCAGACGCCTTCGGCCTTCGTGCGCACCCTGCGCGACTGCGGCGCACTGGCGGTGGTGCTGCCGGAAGTGGACGCGCTGTATGGCGTTCCCCAACGCGCCGACTACCATCCGGAGATCGACACCGGCGTGCACGTGGAACTGGTCTGCGACATGGCGGCGAGTCTCGCGCCGGGCGATGCCCTGATCGGATTTGCAGCGCTGACGCACGACCTGGGCAAGGCCTTGACGCCGGCGCGGGTGCTGCCGAAACACATCGGCCACGAAAGCGCTGGCGTGGCGCCATTGCGGGCCCTGTGCGACCGGCTGAAGGTGCCGGCGGCGCACCGCCAGCTTGCCGAAATCGGCTGCCGTGAGCACCTCAACGTGCATCGCCTGTTCGAGTTGCGCGACGGCACGGTGCATGACCTCATCGCACGCAGCGATGGCTTCCGCCAACCTGGTCGCATCGCGCAGCTGGCGCTGGTGTGCGAGGCCGACAAGCGCGGCCGCGCGGGCCTGGCCGGGTGCGACTATCCGCAGGGACCTGAACTGCTGCGCCTGCATGCCGCAGCGCTGTCCGTGCGTGGCGGCGACCTCGCCGACAGCGGCCTCGCAGGACCGGCACTGGGCGCTGCGCTGCGCGATGCCCGCATCGATGCGATCGCGCGTGCGCGGGCAGTAGCGCGCGCCTGACCGCAATCGACAGTCGCGTCAGAGGATGGATGTCGGCATGGCCTCCAGCGACCCTGTCGCCGGGGACGATGGGACAACGTCCAGCCGTGGCAGGCGATCAGTCGATCCGATCGGGCCGTCGGTCCACATGCAGTAGCGCGTTGCACCAGGGCGTCAGCAGGGTCAGCAGGCCAGCGGCCACGCCAAGTGAGTTGGCCAGCGCGTCGGTCGCGTCCATCTGTCGCGTGCTGGTGAACAATCCCTGCGCGATCTCGAGCGCGATGCCCATGGCGATCAGTCCCGATCCGGCACGCAGCACTGCCTGGCGCGGCAGGAACAACTGCACGGCTGCGGCCGCGAGCAGGAAATACGACAGGAAGTGCTCGAGCTTGTCGCCGCCGTCGGGCACCTGCGGCAACAGGAAGGCCGGCACCAGCGACAACGCCACGACCGCGGCAACGCCGAACCACCAGGCCGCCAGCCACAGGCGCGGCCGCCGCAGCGGCTTGAGCGCCGACAACCGGCTCACAGCCGCCAGCTCAGGTCGCCGGCGAGGAAGGCGGCGCCGAATTCGACATCGCGCGCGAACCCCATCACCTGGAAGCGCTCGCCCATTTCACCGGGCAAGGTGAGGCGTTTGGTTTCCTGCCGCAGTCGGTAGCGGGCGGCTTCATCGCGCGCCTTGGCTTCGGCTTCGGCCAGGCGCTGCTCGATGCCGTTGCAGATGAGGAAGCTCGCCTGCGAGCAATAGCCGCTGAAGTCGAACCCGGACGTGCTGCAGGCTTCGGCGAGCGCGGTGAAATCCACCGACGCGGTCAGGTCCTGCAATCCCGGCCACGCGTACAAATCGCTGGAGACGTGGTGGCGGTAAAACGCGCGCAGGGTGCCGTCGGCGCGCGCGGGCTGGTAGTACTCGCGGCGGTCGTGTCCGTAGTCGACGAACAGCATCGCCCCCGAGCGCAGGCCGCCGATCACGGCCTGGATCCAGTACGGCAGCTGCGGCAGCAGTTCGGAGCGGTAGCCGTCGTCCAGCGGCGCATCCAGCTGACGCTCCACGTGCCGCACGGCGGCCGCCAGCAACGTGTCGGCCGGGCGGTCGACGCGGATGAAGCGACCCTCGCCATCCAGCGCGACGTGTTCCTCCAATACATCGCCGGCGCGCAGGGTGAAGCGCGGCGTCGGCAATGCGTCGATGACCTCGTTGGCGAACGCGACGCCATTCCACGGCGCCGTGATCGGCCCGTCGAGCCAGTCCACCAGATCGAGCAGCAAGGGATTGAGCCGCTCCTGCAGGCGGCTGCGCTGCCGCTCGCGCAGGTCGGCGCTGGGCTCCAGGATGGCGTAGCGCGCCGGCAGCGCATCCAGCGCCAGCAGGCGCTTCAGCGTGACTTCGGCGAAGGCGCCGCTGCCGCCGCCGATTTCCATGAAGACCGCGTCGGGGCCGATCTGCCGCAGCACCGGGGCCACGCTGTCGGCCACGCAGGCCGCGAACAGCGGGCCCAGTTCCGGTGCGGTGACGAAGTCGCCCGCGCCGCCGAACTTGGTCGCACCGGCGCTGTAATAGCCAAGGCCCGGCGCGTACAGGCACAGCTCCATGAATCGCGAAAACGCCACGGCGCCGCCGCTGGCGAAGATCTGTTCCTGGATGACCGCGCGCAATCGCTCGCTGTGGGCCAGCGCGTCGGCATCGGGAAGGGGAAGACGGGACATGGGTCGGGAAATACAGGGAGAATGCGCAGGATAGCCGCAACCGCCACCGCGCGATGGAGCTGTTCGATGACTGCAGGCAATCCCGTCGCCCTGGTGACCGGCGGCGCGCGTCGCATCGGGGCCGCCATCGTCCGTCGCCTGCATGCCGACGGATACGACATCGCACTGCACTGCCGTCATTCCATCGACGACGCGCAGCGGCTTGCAGCCGAACTGGTGGAGCTGCGTGCCAACAGCGTGCTGTTGCTGCAGGCCAACCTCGATGAGCTGGATCGTGCGCCGACGCTGGTCGCGGCCACGATCGAGCGGTTCGGGCGCCTGGATGCGCTGGTCAACAATGCGTCGGCATTCTTCCCGACGCCGCTGGGCTCCACGCTGGTGGCGCACTGGGATGCGTTGTTCGCCGCCAACGTGCGGGCGCCGTTCTTCCTGGCCCAGTCGGCGGCGCCGCACCTGCGCGCGGCGCGCGGCGGCATCGTCAACCTGGTCGACATCCATGGTGAGCGACCGCTGCGCGACCACGCCGTGTACGGGATGAGCAAGGCGGCATTGATCCACATGACCGCGGCGTTGGCGCTGGAACTGGCGCCGGACGTACGCGTCAACGCCGTCGCGCCCGGGGCGATCCTGTGGCCGGAACACGGCAAGGATGTCGCCGGGAAAAACCAGCTGGTCGCGGCAACGCCGCTCGCGCGCACCGGCACGCCGGCGGAAATCGCCGAAGCGGTGCGTTGGTTGCTGCGTGATGCGACCTATTGCACCGGGCAGGTGATCCGCGTCGACGGCGGCCGTTCGATCGTCGGCTAGAGGACCAGGTCGATCCGCCGCGGCGGCGTGGCCGCCTGCGGATGCGCCGCCCACAGCCGCGCCAGCGTCATGTTGCGAACTGGATCGACGAAGTCCGGGGCCACGTCGGCCAGCGGCTTGAGCACGTAGGCATGGTGCAGTTCGGGCCGCGGCAACTGGAAGTCGCCGGGCCCCTCGAGCACCAGGTCACCGAAGTAGATGATGTCGACGTCCAGCGGCCGGTCGCTGTAGGACGCATCACGACGGTCGCGGCCCTGCTTGAGCTCCAGGTCGTGCAGCCAGTCGTTGAGCGCGAACGGATGGATGTCGCTCTCGATGATCGCGATCGCGTTGAGGAAATCCGGCCCGGTGAATCCGTGGGCCGGCGTGCGGTAGACCGGCGACACCGTCACCTCGCCAAAGCGCTGGCGCAAGGCCGCGACCGCCTTGCGCAGGTTGACGCCCGCATCGATGTTGCTGCCAAGGCTGAGGTAGGCCGGGCAGGTCGCCGCCTGGAACTTGGACGCGGGCTTGCTCTTCGCCGCCGGACGTGGCGGCCGCGGGCTGGTCGTGACGCTGGCCGGCTTCATGGCGGCGTCCAGCGCCGGCATCGCGGTGCGCGCGACGCGGGTGCGCTCGATGACCACCCCGACCGCGCGCGCGCCGCGCACCGCACCGGGCTTGCTCAACTTCAGGCGCACGTGCGACACCGCGAATTCGTCGAGGATGAGCGCGGCGCAGCGCTCGGCGAGCGTCTCGACCAGGCCGAAAGCGGACTGCGACACGAATGCGATCAGGCGCTTGCTGACCGCCTTGTAATCCAGGGTGTCGGCGATGGCGTCGCTCGCGGCCGGGACGCGGTTGTCGAAGGCCATCTCGACGTCGATCTGCAGCGGCTGCCGCACCCGCCGCTCCCAATCGTAGATGCCGATCAGCGCCTCGATCTCGAGGCCTTCGATGAAGACCTTGTCAGCTGTCCGCCTGTCCACGCGTTCACCACTCCCAAGCGCGGCAGCTGCCGCGAACCGGACCTGCGGGTGGCGACCTAACCCACCATCGCCACGTCCATCGACGGCAACGATGCCATATCCCAGCGCGGCATCACCCGGATGGCGTCATCGCCGCGCTGGCCCGCCAGCAGCCGCAACGCCCCGGCGAAGGCGATCATGGCGCCGTTGTCGGTGCACAGCGCCGGCCGCGGGAAGCACGCGCGGCCGCCGCGTCGCGACGCCAGCTGCGCCAGCCGGGCGCGCAGGCGGGTGTTGGCACCGACGCCACCGGCGACGATCAGGGTGTCGCATCCGGCCGCATCCAGCGCCCGCTCGCACTTGATCGCCAGGGTGTCGACCACGGCGTCCTCGAAGCCGCGCGCGATGTCGGCGCGCGTCTGCGCCGACTGGTCGCTGCCGCGCCAGGCCAGCAGCACCTGCGTCTTCAGGCCGCTGAAGCTGAAGTCCAGCCCGGGGCGATCGGTCATCGGCCGCGAGAACCGGTAGGCGCCCGCCGTGCCCTGCTCGGCCAGCGCCGCCAGCTGGGGGCCGCCGGGATACGGCAGGCCCATCATCTTTGCGGTCTTGTCGAAGGCCTCCCCGGCGGCGTCGTCCAGTGTTTCCCCCAGCAACTGGTATGCGCCGATGGCCTCGACCGCGATCAGCTGGGTGTGGCCCCCGGACACCAGCAGCGCCACGAACGGCGGCACCAGGTCCGGCGCCTCCAGCAAGGGCGCCAGCAGGTGCCCTTCCATGTGGTGGACGCCGATCGCGGGCTTGTCCAGCGCCCAGGCCAGCGAGCGGGCCACGCCCGCGCCGACGAGCAGTGCCCCGACCAGGCCCGGGCCGGCTGTATAGGCCACGCCGTCGAGGTCGCCCACGCCCATCCCGGCATCGCCCAGGGTCTGCCGGATCAGCGGCAGCAGCTTGCGGACGTGGTCGCGGCTGGCCAGTTCCGGCACCACCCCGCCGTACTCGGCGTGCAGGGCGATCTGGCTGTAGAGCGCCTGCGCACGCAGCCCCTCGGCGCCGGGGAAGGCCGTGTCGTAGACCGCTACGCCGGTCTCGTCGCAGGAAGTTTCGATGCCGAGGACGCGCATGGGTTGGCCGTTTGGGTGCTCTCCCGCCGGGAGAGGGAGTGGATGGGGAGTCCGACTCAAGCGCCCGGGCCACCCCGCCCGAACCCTCGTCCGCCCTTCCGGCACCGCCTCCTGGATGGGAGGGGGCGCCTTCGCGGCTTGCGCCGCCGGGAAGTGAGCCGCTATCATACGCGGCTCGCCTGATCCGTCGGGCGGCACTGTGCGCATCCTTGCGCAAGAAACCGGCCCTCCATGGCCGGACTTCCAATCCAGAGATCTCCGCATGCCCAGCGTCAAAGTCCGCGAAAACGAGCCCTTCGAGTTTGCCCTGCGCCGCTTCAAGCGCACCTGCGAGAAGGCCGGCGTGCTGGCCGAGACCCGCAAGCGCGAGTTCTACGAGAAGCCGACCCAGGAACGCAAGCGCAAGGCCGCCGCCGCCGTGAAGCGCCAGGCCCGCCGCAGCTCGCGCGACGTCACCAAGCGCCAGCGCCTGTATTGATAGAAGACATTCGGCCCAGCCGGATGTCGTTCCAGCGATTCCCGAAGCCGGCCTCGTGCCGGCTTTTCGTGTTTTCCGATTGCCCTTTCGCCCCCGGAGCCCAGCCATGACCCTCAAGCAGCAACTCACCGACGACATGAAGACGTCCATGAAGTCCGGCGACAAGGTGCGCCTGGGCGTCATCCGCCTGATGCTTGCCGCGATCAAGCAGCGCGAGGTCGATGAACGCATCGAACTCGACGACCCGGCCGTGCTCAACGTGCTGGAAAAAATGGTCAAGCAGCGCCGCGACTCGGTCAGCCAGTACGACGCCGCCGGACGCGAGGATCTCTCGCTGATCGAGCGCGACGAGATGGCCATCATCGAGCACTACCTGCCGGCGAAGATGGGCGAGGCCGAGGTGATCGATGCGATCGACGCGGCCGTGCTGGAAACCGGCGCCGCGGGCCCAGCCGACATCGGCAAGCTGATGGCCGTGCTCAAGCCACGACTGGCCGGCAAGGCCGACATGGGCGACGTCTCCAAGCTGGTGAAGCAGCGCCTGTCGGGCGGCTGAGGCATTGGGCATTAAAGGTGGCATTAAAGGGGTCAGAGTGAAGTTTCGCTCCAGAGGCTACAGCGCGGCCGAAGTTCCTCGCGCGAAACTTCACTCTGACCCCTTTAATGCAATGCACGCCATGGCATCCTGATCGCGCAATGGCCCGCATCCCCGACGCCTTCATCGACGATCGCGCAGCGCGAACATCCGCCTGCGACGGGCTCCGCCGCGCCGCCGCGCGCCGGAAGACCCGGCGTGCCGGCTTCGCGTTGGACATCTAGACAATGGCTCGCCTGTCAGACGCGTTCATCGATGATCTATTGGCCCGCACCGACATCGTCGAGGTGATCGGCACGCGCGTGCCGCTGAAGCGGCAGGGCAAGGAGTACGCCGCGCGTTGTCCGTTCCACGACGAGCGTTCGGCGTCGTTCACGGTGTCGCCGACCAAGCAGTTCTATCACTGCTTCGGCTGCAGCGCGCATGGCACCGCGATCTCGTTCCTGATGCAGTACGACCGGCTCGAGTTCCTCGATGCCGTCGACGAGCTCGCCAAGCGCGTCGGCATGGAAATCCCGCGCGATACCGTCGTCCGCAACCAGGACAGCGACAGCCGCGAGCTGTACGCAACAGTGGATGCGGCGGCGAAGTTCTTCCAGAAGCAGCTGCTGGCCAGCGACAAGGCGCGCGCCTATATCGCCGGGCGCCGGATCAGCGACGACATCGTCGAGCGCTACGCCATCGGCCATGCGCCGGATGGATACAGCGGCCTCAAGGACGCGCTGGGAACCGATGCGCGCCGGATGAACCTGCTCGAACGCGCGGGATTGTTTTCCAAGAACGACAAGGGACACGTCTACGACAAGTTCCGCGACCGGCTGATGTTCCCGATCCACGACCGCCGTGGGCGCGTGATCGCCTTCGGTGGGCGCGTGCTGGATCCGGAAGACTCGCCCAAATACCTCAACTCGCCGGAGACCGCGCTGTTCCACAAGGGCCGCGAACTCTACGGCCTGTGGCAGGCCAAGCAGGCCAACCCGAAGCTCGATCGGCTGGTCGTCGTCGAGGGCTACATGGATGTCGTCGCGCTCGCGCAGTATGGCGTGACCCAGGCGGTCGCGACGCTGGGCACGGCGACCACGCCCGACCACGCCGAGCTGCTGTTCCGCAACGCGCCCGACGTGTACTTCTGTTTCGACGGCGATCGCGCCGGCCGCGCGGCGGCATGGAAAGCGCTGGAATCGGTGCTGCCGCGCATGAAGGACGGCCGCCAGGCGTTCTTCCTGTTCCTGCCCGACGGCGAGGATCCCGACACGATCGTGCGCAAGGAAGGCGCGGATGGCTTCGCGCAACGCCTGCAGCAGGCGATGCCGTTGTCGGAGTTCTTCTACAACGAGCTCGGCAAGGACGTGAACCTGGGCACGCTCGATGGCAAGGCGCGACTGGCCGAACGCTGCAAGCCGATGCTGGCGCAGATTCCCGACGGCGCCTTCGGCGATCTGATGCGCCAGCGCCTGACCGAACTCACCGGCGTCGGCGCGCGCGCCAGTTCGCCGGAAACCCATGTGCCCGCGCAACGTGCGCGCAACGCGCCGGCGATGCACGCGCCGCGGCAAAGCCTCGTGCGCAGCGCGATCGCGCGCCTGGTGCAGCAACCTGCGCTGGCATTGTCGTTGCAGCCTCCCGGCCGCTTCGCGATGTTGCGGCAACCGGGAATCGAGCTGCTCGGCGAGATCATCGCGCTCGTGCACCAGCGCCCCGACATCAGCACCGGCGCGCTGCTGGAGCATTTCGGTGATCGCGACGAAGCGGTGGCGTTGCAGAAACTCGCCACGCAATCATTGCCGGGCGAGGACAGTGCGTGGCGCGAGGAATTCATCGACTGCATGACGCAGCTGGACGCGCAGGCGGTGCAGCAACGCGTCGACGACCTCAATGCGCGCATCCGCGAGGCGGGGTCGATGTCGGCGCTGAGCCCGGCCGAAAAGGCGGAACTACGCGAGCTGCAGGCTCCCGCGCCGAAACCCTAGCCCCGGACCTCCGCCATCACGCGCGCGAAGTTGCCGCGATGTCGGATCGCCCTTCGGGTGTCGTTGGCAAGCAGCGCAGAGCCCGGTGGCGATCAGGGTCGCTTGCGCAGCATGTCCCGGAAGCGCAGGTGCCGTCCCGCCTGGTGGGTTTCCTTCAGCCGCTGCCGGTGCGCGGACAGCAGGTCGCCGCGGGTGAGGATGCCGACCAGCGGGTGCGGCGGGTCGACGCCGACCACGATCACCCGCCCGATGTTTTCCTCGACCATGTGGTCGGCGGCTTCGCGCAGCGAATGATTCTCGTGCACGACGACCGGTGGGCGCAGCAGCATGTCGCCGATTCGACGCATGTTCGGCTCCGAGGGATCGAGCAGCGTGCGACGCGTGACCACGCCACGCACGCGCCCGTTGTCGTCGATTACCGGGAATCCCTGGTGCTGGAACTCCTGGCGCCCGGAACCGATGCGGCTGCGGACTTCGCCCAACTCGTCGCAGGTGCGTAGCGAGACGACATCGCGGCTGCAGGCGTCACGCACCAGCACCTGCTCCAGGTAATCGGCCGCGTATTCGGTCGGGACGCGCACGCCGCGACGCGCGATCTTCTCGGTCATGATCGTGTTGCGCATCGTCAGCGCCGAGACCAGATAGGCCGCCGTGCAGCCCCCGAGCAGCGGCAGCAGGCCGGCCGGTTGCTGCGTCGTCTCGAATGCGAACACGACCGACGCCAGCAGCGCGCGCGACGCGCCGGCGAAGATCGCCGCCATGCCGACCAGTCCGGCGATGCGCGGATCGATGCCCAGTTGCGGCGCGATCGCAACCAGGCCGAATCCGGCCAGCGCACCCAGCGCGCCACCAATCGTGAACAATGGCGCCAGCGTGCCGCCGGATGTGCCGCTGCCGAGCGCGATCGACCACGAGATGAACTTCATCACGCACAGGAACGCCAGCGTACCGACGGCCAGCTGCCCGGACACGATCGCCTCGATGTTGGTGTAGCCCACGCCAAACGTCAGCGGTGCGAAATAGCCGACGATGCCCACGACCAGCCCGCCAATCGCCGGCCACCACATCCAGTGCACCGGCAACTTCTCGAATGCATCCTCGATGCCGTAGACGATGCGGGTGACGCCGACACTGACCAGCCCGATCAACGCGCCCAGCACCACGTAGCACAGCAACGCCGGAATGCCGGGCTCCACCACGTGCGGCATCGCGAAGACCGGTGTGCTGCCGACCATCGCGTAGCGCACGCCGGCGGCGGCGACGGTCGACAGCGCGACGGGAATCAGCGAGCGCGGACGCAGCTCGAACAGCAGCAACTCCACAGCGAGCACCACCGCGGCGACCGGCGATCCGAACACCGCCGCCATGCCGCCCGCCGCGCCGGCGGCGAGCAGCACCTTGCGTTCGTCGCCGGTGACGTGCAGCAGCTGCCCGATGAACGACCCGAGCGCGCCGCCGGTGGCGATGATCGGGCCTTCCGCACCGAACGGACCGCCGGTGCCGATCGCGATCGCCGACGACAATGGCTTGAGGAAGGTGATGCGCGGCGGGATCTTCGATTCGTTGAGCAGCACCTGCTCCATGGCTTCGGGGATGCCGTGTCCGCGGATCGCGCGCGAACCCCAGCGCGCCATCGCGCCGACGATGAGGCCACCGATCACCGGTACCACGATCACCCATGCGCCAAGGTGGTGTCCGGCCGGCGAGACAGACTCGGTGGACAAGCGCGTGTAGAACGCTGCGTTGGTGACGAGATTGATCAGCGCGACGAGCAGGCGCGCGATGAGCCCGGCACCCACGCCGAGCACGATGGCCAGCAACGCGATCCAGAGCACGCGCGGCTCGACCAGCGTCGAGCGTCGCGGCATGCTCGCCGCATCCAGGCTGATGCCGAGTGACGGTGCGAACGGCAACGCATCGGTGCTGGCGTCGTCGCGCAGGTGTGGGTGGTCGGGCGACTGCGAGGTGGGCATCATGAGCGGCCGCAGTGGCTGCAAGGGCCGATCATGCTACGCGGCATGACTGCGGATTTCAGGTAGCGCGTGATGCAGCTGCACGGCCGTCGGCATCGACGACCGGGCCCTCAGGGGACGGCGGCGCGCAGCACGAATGCCGGCACCGGCTGCAACCACGGCAGCAGCCAGTGGTCGACCAGCAAAAAGGCGAACAACGCCATCAGGTACACGATCGAATAATTGAAGACGCGCATCGCGTAGAACTCGTCGGGCGGGTCCATCAATTTCCACGCGTACCAGATGAACACCGCGCCGAGCACCAGCGCGCCGCCGAGGTAGAAGTTCCCGCTCATGCCGGTCAGTCGCGGCAGCACCGTGACCACGACCAGCAGCACCGTGTAGAACAGGATCTGCCAGCGCGTGTATTGCACGCCGTGGGTGACCGGCAACATCGGCACCATCGCGCGCGCGTAGTCGTCGCGACGGAAGATCGCCAGCGCCCAGAAGTGCGGCGGCGTCCATACGAAGATGATCAGCACCAGCAGCAGTGCGTAGGGCCAGTCCCATTCGCCCGACATGTTGGTCACCGCGGCCCATCCGAGCAGCGGCGGCGCGGCGCCGGCCAGCCCGCCGATGACGATGTTCTGCGGCGTCGCGCGCTTGAGGTACACGGTGTAGACGACCGCATAGCCGATCAGCGATGCGAACGTCAGCAACGCCGTCAGCGGATTGACGCCCACCACGAGCACGGCCATCGACACGGCGCCCAGCACCATCGCGAACACCAGCGCCTGTCGCGGCGTCAGCGTCCCGGAAACGAGCGGCCGCCAGGAGGTGCGTGCCATCTGCGCATCGATGCGGCTGTCGAGGATCTGGTTGATGGCCGCGGCGCTGGATGCCGCCAGCCAGATGCCCAGCGTGCCCAGCAACGCCTGGCGCAGCGGCGGCATGCCGGGCACGGCGAGGAACATGCCGATGACCGCGGTGAACACGATCAGCGCCACCACCCGCGGTTTGGTCAGGCTCCAGTATTGCTTGGCGATCGAATCGGCCATGGCTGCCTCAGGCCTCCGGCGGGCGCAGGCGCGCGGCCAGGCTCACCAGCAGGAACAACAGCAGCGCCGCCCCTGCGTTATGCGCCACTGCAACGTGCAGCGGCAGCGCCAGCTTGACGTTGGCGATGCCCAGGCAGACCTGCGCGATCACCAGTGCGGCGAGCGTCGCGCCGGCGCCGCGCGCGCCCGGCGTGCGCATCAGGCGCAGCGACAGGAACAGGATGTAGACGAAGACGACCGCGGCCATGATCCGGTGTGCCATCTGGATGGCGATGCGCGCGGCGCCATCGAGCACGCCGCCTTCGTAGTCGACGCCGATCCCGCGCCACAGCACGAAGCCCTGGCGGAAATCATGCGGGGGCCACCAATGGCCGACGCAGGTCGGGAAGTCGGTCCCGCACGCCAGCGCCGCGTAGTTGGAACTGGTCCAGCCGCCCAGCGCGATCTGCACGCCGAGCAATGCGATGCCGGCAACCAGCAGGCGGCGCAGCAGGCGTGCATCGGGCAGGTGCAGCGGCAGGTCGGTGGCGCGCCACGCCGTCCATGCCAGCAGCGCGAAGGTGAGCAGGCCGCCGAGCAGGTGGCCCATCACCACCAGCGGCTTCAGCAACCAGGTCACCGTCCACATGCCCAGCAGGGCCTGGAAGATGATCATCGCCAGCGTCAGTGCCGAGATGCGCGCGAAATCCTCGTTGGACCAGCGCAGCGCCGCCAGCAGCAGGATGCCCTCGCCGGTCGCCGCCAGCGCCGATGCGGGTCCATGCATGCCCTGCATGTACAACGCGACCGACAGCGCGACGACCGCTGCGGCCGACGCGATGATGGCCATGCCGAAGCGCCGGCGCCGCGCGGCGAGCAGGGCCAGCAACAGCACCAGCGCGCCGAGCGTTCCGGCCAGCATGCGGTGCAGTTGTTCGCGCCAGGCCTTGTGGATCTCGACCGGCCGGATCGCGGTTGCCGCCTGGTCGACGATGTGGCTGGTGCTGGTCGGCCATGCGGCGCGGCCATAGCAGGTCGGCCAGTCGGGACAGCTCAGGCCGGCGTTGGACAGCCGCACGAAGGCGCCAAAGACGATCACCCCGAACGCCAGCGCGCAGGCCAGCCACGCCAGTCGATGGAAGTGACGGTACACGGCCGGTCGTTGCACGCCATTGCGCGTGGTCGACTCGTTTGCACGCGTGGACATCGGAGTGGATGCGCTCATCTACATCAACTTCAGCAGCTTGGCCACGTCGGCGCGCAAGCCCGCCGGATCGAAGCCGGGAGCGTAACGCAGGATGACGAAGCCGTTGGGATCGATCACGAAGACCGGCACGCCGTGCGCATCCTCACCCGGCGCCGGCGCGGCACGCGGCAGTCCGGCCTGCAACTGTGGAGTCGACTGCAACACCCGCATCGCCGCGAAGCGCTGCACGCCGGCAGGCGGCTGCCCGATCCAGAGCACGTGCACGCGATCGGCTTCCTGGCCCATCAACTGCCAGACGGTGTCGAGCTGGCGCGCAAGCTTGATGCAGGCACCAGTGCAGTCCGCGCCCGGCGCCAGTGCGATGCGCCACGTGCGTGCAGCCGGAGTCCAGCGATAGTCGCCGCCGTCCGCCAGTTGCGGCACGATCGCGCGCAGGTCTCCCGGCGGTTGCAGCAGTTCCCCGTGGGCCTGGGTCGCGGCGGGATGCCATCCGGAAAACCGCAGGGCGCCGGCGACCAGCAGCGTGCCGAGAAAGATGGCGACGATCGCCAGCAGCACCGTGCGATTGCGGCGGGTCTGCGGCGGCAGCGATGCATTCATGGCGTGGTGTGTGTCCGCGGTTTGCGAAAGGTCAGCACGAGCGCGGTGACGAGCACCGTCAGCGCCAGTCCGAACCACTGGACGGCGTATCCCAGGTGGCGTTCGGGCGGCATCGTGTTCGGAAGGATGTCGAGGTCGCGGACGTAGCCCAGCCGCTGCGCGGGATCGAGCTTGAGCACGCGCGGCGCCAGCGCGGGCAGCTGCAATGCGCGCTGCAGGCTCGTGATCGACAAGGCGATCGTCAACAGGCTGCCGTCGGCCTGCGGAGCCACGCCGTCGCGTGCGAGTCCGGCGGATGGGGGTGGCGCGAGCAGCCCGGCAACGCGCCACTCGCCGGCCGGCAGCGCGATCGTCGGCATGTGGCGGTCACCGCCGACCGGCAGCCAGCCCAGGTCGACCAGCAATGGCGGCACGCCGGCATCGGCGGACTGGAAGACGCGGTACGCGCGCACGCCGACCCGGCCTTCGTGCTGCTGGTTGTCCAGCAGGACGGCTGGCGCGGCGGAGAAATGCCCCAGACCTGCGGCCCAGTCGTAGCCGGTGGCGCGTTGCGGATCCGCCGCCACCGACAGCGGCAGCGCCTTGCGCGCGACGAGCACGGCGTGCGAGGCGTCGAGCAGCGCCTGTTTCTCGTGCATCCGCGCCAGCTGCCAGAAGCCCAGCCGCGTGAACACGACGATGACGAGCAGCGCCAGGGCCCAGAGCAGCCAGCGGCTGCGACCGGCGCGACTCACGCGCATCGGCGTCCGGGCTGCGATAATCGATCCAGGGCCCCGGGCGGGCAGGATGCGGACGCTGCCATGAACGACTCGCTCAAGACCCTGCTGATCATCGCGTTCCTGATCCTCATCCTGTGGAACCTCGGTGCGGGTCTGTACTACATGCTGGTCGACAAGGGTACGACCAAGCGCACGGTGAATGCGTTGACGCGGCGTATCGCGCTGTCCGTCGCGCTGATCCTGTTCGTGGCGCTGGCGATCTACATGGGCTGGATCACCCCGCACGGGGTTGGCCGCGCGCCCTGAAACCAGCGACCTGCCGAAGCACGAAGGCCGGCGCTGCGCCGGCCTCCGCCTGTTGCGATGCTGCCCGCGCCGTCAGAGCACGTAGACGAACAGGAACAGCGCCAGCCACACCACGTCGACGAAGTGCCAGTACCAGGCCACCGCCTCGAAGGCGAAGTGGTCGTCGCGGGTGAAATGGCCCTTGAGGCAGCGCAGCCAGATGATCGACAGCATGATCGTGCCCAGGGTGACATGGGCGCCGTGGAAGCCGGTCAGCATGAAGAAGGTCGAGCCATAGATGCCCGAACCCAGCGTCAGGTTGAGCTCGCGATAGGCCTCCATGTATTCCGTCGCCTGGAAGAACAGGAACGACGCGCCGAGCAGGATGGTCAGGCCGAGGAACACCAGCAGCTGCTTGCGACGTCCGCCCTTGAGTGCGTGGTGGGCGATGGTCACGGTCACGCCGGACGACAGCAGGATCAGCGTGTTGAGCAGCGGCAGTCCCCACGCCGGCACGGTTTCGAAATGGCCGCCGATGGTTGCCGGGCCGTTGCTCGGCCAGCCGGCCGAGAAACCCGGCCACAGGATGGAGTTGGTCGCGACGCGGTCGCCCAGGCCGTTGAGCCATGGCATCGCGAACTGGCGCGCGTAGAACAGCGCGCCGAAGAACGCCGCGAAGAACATCACTTCGGAGAAGATGAACCAGACCATCCCCATGCGGAACGAGCTGTCGACCTGCTTGTTGTAGTAGCCGCGCAGCGACTCGGTGATGACGTCGGCGAACCACTTGAACAGGATTCCCGCCAGCGTCAGCAAGCCGATGAAGAACGTCGGCCGGCCCCAGCTGAATTCATTCAGCCAACTGGCGAAACCCAGCATGGTGATGAACAACGCCACCGACGCCACCACCGGCCAGCGGCTGCCGTGCGGGATGTAATAGACGTTGGGATCGTGGGCGTGGGCAGCGGAGCTGTGCGCTTGGGCCATGGCAATGGGATTCCGGTTGCGGGTGCGGATCAGGGAGCGGAGCGCGGCGTTGCCGGCGTGCCGGCCAGGACAGTCGCCTGCGCCATGCGGGCGCGACTGGCTGGCAAGCGCGATGTCAGCAGGTCGTTCTTGTAGAAGGTGTAGGACAAGGTGATCGTGTTGACGTCGGCCGGCAACGCCGGGTCGACGATGAAACGCACCGGCATGTCGCGCGACTCGCCCGCGTCCAGGGTCTGCGCGGTGAAGCAGAAGCATTCGGTCTTGCTGAAGTAGGCGGACGCGCGCGATGGCGCGATCGACGGCACCGCATTGCCGACGATGCCGTGGTCGCTGGCGTTGCGCGCGAAATAGCTGGCTTCGTACTGCTGGCCGGGATGCACGCGCAAGGTCAGCTGCTCGGGGCGGAACGACCACGGCAGCTTGGAGTTGACGCCGCCGTCGAACTGCACCGTCACCCAGCGCGTGTTGTTGGCACTGGTCTTGTCGGCAGCGTTGGCCGGGCCCTTCTCCAGTCGCACGCCGAAGACTTTCTCGCAGGCGATCCGGTACAGCGGCACCATCGAGAAGGTGAAGACGAACGCGCCGAACGCGATGCCGAGCATCTTGAGCAGCCCGGCTGCGTTGCGCGAAGGCTCCGGCGCACTCATCGCGACAGCACCCCGGTGAGGATGAATCCGGCATAGATCGCCGCCGCCACCACGGCAAACAGCAACACGGTGCGCCGCACGGCCTTGCGGCGTGCGGCGGCCTGGTCGGCGGTCATCATGGCCGGCGTGTCACGCATCCGATCACGTCACTCGTAGTCTTTGTGCACGAAATCGCCGTGGGCGAGGTCGCCATCGCGGATCACCGGCGGAACGGTGAAGGTGTGGTGCGGCGCCGGCGACGGCACCGTCCATTCCAGCCCGAGCGCGCCTTCCCACGCGCGCGCCGGGGCGCGTGCACCGTTGCGCAGCGAGCTGATCAGGATGTAGGCCATCAGGAACGGCGTGATGAACATGCCGAACGCACCGATCGAGCTGACCAGGTTCCAGTCGGCGAACACGACGTTGTAATCCGGGATGCGGCGCGGCATGCCGGCCAGCCCGAGGAAGTGCTGCGGGAAGAACACCAGGTTGACGAAGACGATCGACCACCAGAAGTGGAACTTGCCCAGCGTCTCGTTGTACATGCGCCCGGTCCACTTCGGCCACCAGTAGTAGACGGCGGCGATGATCGCGAACAGCGCGCCGGTGACCAGCACGTAATGGAAGTGGGCGACGACGAAGTAGGTGTCCTGGTACTGGAAGTCCGCCGGCACGATCGCCAGCATCAGCCCGGAGAATCCGCCGATGGTGAACAGGATCACGAACGCGATCGCCCACAGCATCGGCGTCTCGAACGTCATCGAGCCCTTCCACATGGTGCTGACCCAGTTGAAGACCTTCACCCCGGTCGGGATCGCGATCAGCATCGTGGCGTACATGAAGTACAGCTCGCCGCCCAGCGGCATGCCGACGGTGAACATGTGGTGGGCCCACACGATGAAGCTCAGGAACGCGATCGACGCCAGCGCGTAGACCATCGCCTGGTAACCGAACAGCGGCTTGCGGGAGAAGGTCGGGATGATCTCCGACACGATCCCGAATGCCGGCAGGATCATGATGTAGACCTCGGGGTGCCCGAAGAACCAGAAGATGTGCTGGTACATCACCGGGTCGCCGCCACCGGCCGCGTTGAAGAAGCTGGTGCCGAAGAACTTGTCGGTGAGCAGCATCGTCACCGCGCCGGCGAGCACCGGCATCACCGCGATCAGCAGGAACGCGGTGATCAGCCAGGACCAGGTGAAGATCGGCATCTTCAGCAGGTCGACGCCAGGGGCGCGCATGTTGAGGATGGTGGCGATGATGTTGATCGCGCCCATGATCGAGCTGATGCCCATCATGTGGATGGCGAAGATCGCCATGGCGACGTTGGCGCCACCCTGCAGCATCAGCGGCGGATACATCGTCCAGCCGCCGGCCGGCGCGCCGCCGGGGACGAACAGCGTCAGCAGCAGCAGGCTGAAGGCGAACGGCAGGATCCAGAACGACCAGTTGTTCATGCGCGGCAGCGCCATGTCCGGCGCGCCGATCTGCAGCGGCACCATCCAGTTGGCCAGGCCGACGAACGCCGGCATGATCCCGCCGAAGATCATCACCAGCGCGTGCATGGTGGTCATCTGGTTGAAGAACTCGGGCTTGACGAACTGCAGGCCCGGCTGCATCAGCTCGGCGCGGATGATCACCGACATGCCGGCGCCCACGATGAACATGATGAAGCTGAAGATCAGGTAGAGCGTGCCGATGTCCTTGTGGTTGGTCGAGAAGAACCAACGCTCGACGAAGCCGAGCTTGTGCTCATGCTCCGGCTCATGGACGGCGGTCGCGTCGAAATGATCGGCTGGAGCGCCAGGATAGGGTGCAGTGGCCATGCTTGCCTCGGAGGAATGCAGTTGGTGCGGATCAGGTCGGGCGCGATGCGATCAGCCGGCGGCCGGCGTCGCGACCGTTGCGGCTGCCGGCGTCGCGGCCGAAGCCGGTGCCGAAGGGGCAGTGGTGGCTGGAGCCGGAGCCACCGGTGCGGCGGCTGGAACGACTGCCGGTGCATTGGCCGCCTTCTGCTCGGCCAGCCAGCGGCTGAACTCTTCCTTGGAGACGGCCTTGACCACGATCGGCATGAACGCGTGGTCCTTGCCGCAGAGCTCCGCGCATTGGCCACGATAGATGCCGGGCTCGCGGATCTCGGTCCAGGCCTCGTTGACGATGCCGGGAATGGCGTCCTGCTTCCAGCCCAGCGCCGGCACCCACCAGGAGTGGATGACGTCGTCGGCGGTCACCACGAAGCGGACCTTGGTATCCACCGGCAGCACCAGCGGGTTGTCGACGTCGCGCAGGTAATGCGGGTTGCCGGCCAGCGTCGGCACCTGGTGGCTCTGGCGCATGGCGTCGCTGCCCCGGTCCAGGCGGCTGGTGAAGCTGACGTCCTGCCCGAGGTATTCGTACTTCCACAACCACTGGTAGCCGGTCACCTTGACCGTCATCTCGGAGTCGCGGATGTCGTACTCGGAGATCAGCTTGGCCGTCGCCGGCCAGGCCATGATGATCAGGATGATCACCGGCACGACGGTCCAGATGATCTCGGCCGTGGTGTTGTGGCTGAAGGTCGCCGGGACGGCGCCCCTGGACTTGCGGAAGCGGAACATGGCCACGGCCATCGCGCCGAAGACCAGGATGCCGATGGCCACGCACACCCACAGCGCATACATGTGCGCCTCGTAGGCCATCTGCGAGGTGTGGGTCACGCCCGGAGTCATGTTGAGTTGCCAGCGCACCGGCTCGTCGGGCTCGAAATCCTTCGCCGCGACCTGGGCGAACGCCGCCAACGGCATTGCCGCCGCCACGAGCGCCATGCCCCACTGCTTCCAACGACCGGCTGTCATCACGTCGAGCCCCAAGTTTCGCAATTGAATTGGTTCCAGTTGGCGGCGGTGCGCACCGATGCGCCCTCGGGCCGGCATCGCAGCACCGTACCGGGTCTTGATGGATCCACCCGGGCCGTCAACGCCCGCGGCCGCGGCAGCGAGTCGCGCGCCGGATCCGTGGAGGGGTTGATCGAACCGCGCTGATCCGTCCGATCACGCAGCCAACCGCGGCATCAGGCCGCGGTAACGATGAAATGGTAGCCCCCGCCTCGCGCGGCGGCAAGCCGCGCGAGGTGCGGAAGCCGGCGGCGCACCGCTAAAATGGCTGCTTCCGCGGCTGCCTGTGCAGCCCGACGCCGGCCTCCGATGACCCCTGAACCCCTTTCTGCGCCCGTCGCCCCGGATGCATCGCGCCCGCATCCGATCCTCGCGTCCGAGCTTCCGCCCCTGGCCGATCCGCCGCGAGCCGCGATCACCGCGGCGTGGGACCTGGATGAAACGCGCGCGGTGTCGGTGCTGCTGGCGCAGGCGCGACAGTCGCCCGGCGACCAGGCCGTCATCCTGGCGACGGCCGCCGACCTCGTGCGCCGGGTGCGCGCGCGGGCGCAGCAGCAGGGGGCCATCGAGGCCTTCATGCGCCAGTACGACCTGGGCAGCGAGGAAGGCGTCCTGCTGATGTGCGTGGCCGAGGCGCTGCTGCGCATCCCCGACCAGGACACCGCCGACAAGCTGATCCGCGACAAGCTCGGCGAGGCCGATTGGCGCCGGCACATGGGCCAGTCCGATTCGGTGCTGGTCAATGCCTCGACCTGGGGCCTGATGCTGACCGGCCACCTGGTCGACCTGGCCGACGACACCAAGCGCGACGTCCACAACGCCTTCAAGCGACTGGTCGGACGCCTCGGCGAGCCGGTGATCCGCGTCGCGGTGCGCCAGGCGATGCGGATCATGGGCCACCAGTTCGTGATGGGGCGCAGCATCGGCGAGGCGCTCACGCGATCGCGCAAGGGCGACAACACCGCGTATCGCTACTCGTTCGACATGCTCGGCGAAGGCGCGCTGACCGCGCAGGACGCCCTGCGCTACATGCAGGCCTATCGCCTGGCGATCGACGCGATCGGCGCCAGCGGCGACTTCGACGACGTCTTCGCCGCGCCGAGCATCTCGGTGAAGCTCTCGGCGCTGCACCCGCGTTACGAGCACGCCAAGCGCGAACGCGTGCTGGCCGAACTGGTGCCGCGCGTGCTCGAGCTGGCGCGGCTGGCCAGGTCGCACGGCATCGGGTTCACCATCGACGCCGAGGAGTCCGATCGCCTGGAACTGTCGCTGGACGTCATCGCCGCCGCCTGCGCCGATCCGTCCCTGGATGGCTGGCATGGCTACGGCCTTGCGGTGCAGGCCTACCAGAAGCGCGCGCCGTTCGTGATCGATTTCATCGCGCATCTCGCGCGCTGGACCGGACGCAAGATCCCGGTCCGCCTGGTCAAGGGCGCGTACTGGGACAGCGAGATCAAGCGTGCGCAGGTCGACGGCCTGCCGGGCTATCCGGTGTTCACGCGCAAACCGAACACCGACGTGAGCTACCTGGCCAATGCGCGTCGCATGCTCGATGCATCCGATGCGATCTATCCGATGTTCGCCACCCACAACGCGCAGACCATCGCCGCCATCCACCGGCTCGCCGCCGGCCGCGCGTTCGAATTCCAGAAGCTGCACGGCATGGGCGACGACCTGTACGCCGAAGTCATCCCCGTCGATCGACTGGGCGTGCCCTGCCGCGTGTACGCGCCGGTGGGATCCCACGAGGACCTGCTGCCCTACCTGGTGCGGCGCCTGCTGGAAAACGGTGCCAATTCCAGCTTCGTCAACCGCATCACCGACGACACGGTCGCAATCGACGACCTGGTCCGCGACCCGGTGGACACCGTTGCCGGTTTCGATTCCATCCCGCATCCCCGCATTGCGCTGCCGCGCGACATCTATCGCGCCGCCGGCGCGGACCGAGACAATTCCATGGGCATCAACCTGGCCAACGACGATCAACTGCGCGCGCTCGCCGCGCATGTCAACGCGGCCTTGCGCGACTGGCGCGCCGGACCGCTGGTGCCGGGCGCGGCGTCCACGGGCGCCGACATCGCGGTCGTCAATCCCGCCGACCATCGACAGGTCGTCGGTCGCTGGCAGCCCGCCGACGGTGCCACCGTCGAGCGCGCGCTGGACAACGCGGTGCGCGCGCACGACGGCTGGAACCGCACGCCGGCCGCGACGCGCGCCGGGATCCTCGAGCGCGCGGCCGACCTGTTCGAGCAGCGCATGCCGGACTTCATCGCGCTGTGCACCCGCGAAGCCGGCAAGACCATCGCCGACGGCGTTGCCGAGGTGCGCGAGACCGTGGACTTCCTGCGCTATTACGCCGGCCAGGCGCGGACGCTGTTCGCCGCGCCGACATCGCTGCCCGGGCCGACGGGAGAATCGAACACCTTGCAGCTGTCCGGGCGTGGCGTTTTTGCCTGCATCAGCCCATGGAATTTCCCGCTGGCGATCTTCACAGGCCAGGTGGCGGCGGCGCTGGCTGCGGGCAACAGCGTCATCGCCAAGCCGGCCGAGCAGACCAGCCTGACCGGATACGCCGCGGTGAAGCTGCTGCACGAGGCCGGCGTGCCGGAAGCGGTATTGCAGTTCGTGCCCGGCGACGGCGCCACCGTGGGCGCGGCGCTGACGCGCGATCCGCGCGTGGCGGGCGTCGCGTTCACCGGCTCCACCGACACCGCGCGCGCGATCAATCGCGCGCTGGCCGCGCGCGACGCACCCATCGGCGTGCTGATCGCCGAGACCGGTGGACAGAACGCCTTGATCGGCGATTCCTCCGCGCTGCCCGAGCAGCTGGTCAAGGATGCGATGGCATCGGCGTTCACCTCGGCGGGGCAGCGCTGCTCGGCCGCGCGCGTGCTGTTCGTGCAGGAGGACATCGCCGACAAGGTCGTCGCCATGCTGGCCGGCGCGATGGCGGAGCTGACCGTCGGCGACCCGGGCCTGCTGTCCACCGACATCGGACCGGTCATCGATGCCGATGCGTTGTGCCTGCTCGACAACCACGCAGCGCGCATGCACGCCGAGGGCAGGCGCATCGGCCAGGTCCAACTGGATCCGGAGCGGACGGCGCATGGCAGCTTCTTCGCGCCGAGCGCATGGGAGATCGACTCGATCGATCGCCTGCAGGGCGAAGTCTTCGGCCCCGCCCTGCACGTCGTGCGCTGGAAGGCCTCGGAACTGGACAAGGTCATCGACGCGATCAACGCGACCGGTTATGGCCTGACGCTGGGCATCCACTCGCGCATCGACGCCACCGTCGAGCGCATCGTGGCGCGCGCCAACGTCGGCAACATCTACGTCAACCGCAACCAGATCGGCGCGGTGGTCGGCGTGCAGCCGTTCGGCGGGCAGGGCCTGTCGGGAACCGGGCCCAAGGCCGGTGGCCCGCATTACGTCCCGCGCTTCGCCACCGAAAAGACCGTCACCGTCAACACCACCGCGGCAGGCGGCAACGCATCGCTGCTGACGCTGGGCGAATGACCGGCCAGGTCACCGGATGAAAAAAAACCCCGCCGGAGCGGGGTTTTTTTTCATGCCACGGCGGCAGCGATCAGAAACGGTATTGCGCGGCGATACCGAACAGGTTGGCGTGGCCGGCGAACGAACCCACCAGCCGCGACCCACTCGACGATCCTACGTTGATGCTCGGGCTGTTGATGTTGATGCGCTGCCACGCGGCGTCGACGCTGAACGCATCCGTCGCGCGCCATGTCATGCCGAGCGAATACAGCATGCGCGTGTTGTCGGGCAGGCGCGGGGTGCGGGTGCGGTCGTTGGTCGGCGACTCGTCGCGGCCGATACCCGCACGGAACGTGAAGGCCTCGCTCATGTCCCACTCGCCGCCGACGCCGAAATACGTGGTGTCCTTCCAGTCGAACGCCTCGGCCGCGCCCAGCGGCGTGCCGTCCGCGCGATAGACCGCCACCTGGTCCAGCGACTTCCAGCCCGTGCGCTGCAGGTCCGCCATCACGCGGAACTGCTGGTTGATGTCCCAGCGCGCGCTGAGGGTATCGATGCTCGGCGTGGTCAGTGGCGCATAGATCGCACCGTCGTTATAGGCCGTCACGCCCATCGCGCCGAAGGTTGCGGCGACGCTTGCGGGCAGGGTGAAGTTGGCGTCGCCGGTCAGCGTGTGGTCGATCTTGGAGCGGTGCGAATAACCGATGGTGAAGTTGTCGGTCGGGCGCCACTGCGCGCCAAGCAGCCAGCCATAACTGTTGTCGTTGCCCTTGACCTCGACGAAGCCGTCATTGCCCTGCGGGTGGAACGGGAATGCCGGATCGAAGCAGTTGAGGACGTTGCCGGAGCCCGCGCACAGCGCCGTGCCGAAATCGACCGCGTTGGACAGCGTCACGTCGGTGCGCTGGTAGATGACGCCGGCGCCAACCGAGAAGCGATCATTGATCG
>NZ_VKHQ01000007.1 GCF_009792795.1 Cognatiluteimonas profundi | reverse complement strand
CCCGCAGGATTGGCTAGCCAGAAGACCCATCGCGCGACCGCAGACGTCAGCTCCAAAAAGTCGGCCCTGCCCCCTGATCCCCTGCGTGGACTACCGACGCGGCGCGCCCTCGGGCCGCACCCTATGGGCTGAGACCTGTTCTGGAACGCGCCCAGCATCAAGGCGACCCCGCAGGATTGGCTAGCCAGAAGACCCATCGCGCGACCGCAGACGTCAGCTCCAAAAAGTCGACTCTGACCCCTGTTTCCCTGAGTGGACTTTCGATGCGGCGCGCCTTCGGACCGCATCCTATGGGCTGAGACCTGTTCTGGAACGCGCCCAGCATCAAGGCGACCCCGCAGGATTGGCTAGCCAGAAGACCCATCGCGCGACCGCAGACGTCAGCTCCAAAAAGTCGACTCTGACCCCTGTTCCCCTCCACAACTCCTATTCCTGCTCGCTGTCCTCGGGCGGCGGCGAGCCATCACCGCGCGGCACGTTGCGAGCGGCCCACATGTTGTCCACCAGGTTCGGATACCGACGCCCTGCCTGCGCCGCGCGGGTGCGCGCTGCTTCGATCTGCAGCGCGCTCAATGGTCGAGACTTGCCCCGCTTCCGCTTGCGTTTCCACGGCGGGAGGCGGGACGGATCGATGGGTTCATGTGGCATGGCGAGAGAGTAGCAAGGCAGGCAGCTGGCCTTGAGACAAGCAAACTGACCCCATTTCGCGGTGCCTGACACTTGTATCGAGCCGAGTTGCGAAGCGGCTTCGGCATGGACGAATGGTCAGGCTGCACCGTACTGAAACACATCGTCGATTCGCGCACCGAGTGCCTGGGCGATCATGAATGCCACTTCCAGTGAAGGCGAATATTTGTTGCCCTCGATCGCGATGACCGTTTGTCTTGTAACGCCAACGAGATCCGCCAACTCCTGCTGTGTGATGGATCCATTCTTCTGACGGAGATCGCGCAGGTTATTGCTGAGTTTTCGGGTGCCCTTTCCCATCAATTGGCACCTCGATGGTAGAGGACCAGCTGCAGGGATATTTCCATCGCCTGCGCCAGGACCCAAAAGGCAAGCAGGACGTGCACGAAGGCAAAGTTTCCTGGCACCAGCAGGGCGACGCAGAGGGAACAAAAAACGCCGGTGACCAGCACGTACGATGCCAGGCGACTGCTCTTGAGTTTGATCAGGGCATCCCTCTCATCGCTCTGTATCGGACCGGCCAGTTCACGGCGGTTGGCGATCGCCAGGATGGTCTGGCCAACAATCTGAAAGATGATGAGCAGGATCAGCATTCCCACGAACGTCGCCACGTGGGTCGGTGCCACGTTTGCCAGCCGCGTGGGCAGGACGGATGCGAAGTAGATGCCGTTTGCGACGAGAAGGCTGAGCAGCAAGAGCCAGAGGCTCTTTTCACGGAAGGTGAGATTCACGACCAGCTCCAGAAGGTGGGAATGCAATGTCAAATAAACATTACATTGCGGAGCCTAGAAGGTGATCGCCACGCGTGTCAAGTATTTTTGACATCCGTGGCGGGAGATGGCGTGGTTGAGGCGGGATCATTGCCCCGGCGGCCGCACCGCGCCCCTCGGGTCGGCGCTCGTGCGATCAACCTTTGATCGACGCAATGCGGTGACGTCCCTTTAGCGGGGAGTCACTCTGGCCCCTTTTTTGTTTTTTGGAGGGTCGCCATCAAGGCTGCGGCCGTGGTGTAGCGGCCACGCTGCCGGGGAGGATCGGCACGGAAATGTCGGGCTGCACGCCGGTCAGGCTGCCCAGAAATGCCGTGATGTCGTCGACGTCCGCCGCGCTCAGCGTGGTGCCGAGCTGCGCACTCCCCATCACTTCGACGGCCTGGCGCAGGTCCCACACCGAACCGGTGTGGAAATACGGTGCCGTCAGGGTGATGTTCCGCAGCGTCGGCACTTTGAAGATGTAGTCATCTCCAGTCATACCGGTGACGGCGGACCGCCCCTTGTCACCGGGTGGCCGCATCGTGGCGCCGGGCGAGGCCACCACGCCGAACTTCGCATACATGCCGCCGCCGACGTTGATCCCGGCGTGGCATGCAGCGCAGCCCTTGTCGATGAAGCGTTTCAATCCCTGCTTCTGCACCGCCGTGAGCGCGGATGCATCGCCCTTGAGATAGCGATCGAACGGCGCGTCGGGTGTCAGCAGTCCGGCCTCGAAGACGGCGAGTGCCTTCTCGACGTTCGGCAGCGTGATCGGATCGGCCTCGCCGGGAAACGCCTTGGCAAACGCGTCGTGATAGCCCGGGACTCCCTTCAGCTGCTCGGTGACATGCGCCTTTGGCGAGGCCATCTCCACTGGGTTAACCATGGGGCCGCCGGCCTGTGCCTGCAGGTCGGCCGCACGCCCATCCCAGAATTGCGCGGTATTGAAAACGGCATTGAGAACGGTCGGCGCGTTACGCGCACCGCGCTGCCAGTGGTGGCCGATCGAGGTCGGCTGATTGTCCGTTCCGCCCAGGCCGATGTTGTGGCACGAGGCGCAGCTGATGGCGTGGCTCGCCGACAGTCGCGGATCGAAATAGAGCATGCGGCCCAGGTCGAGCTTCGCCGGGGTTGCGGCATTGCCAGGCAGGGCCGGCGCAGCGCGCGGAATCGGCTTGAACAGCGCCTGCGCGGTCGCCATCAAAGGCTCGGCGACCGGCGTGGCAGCCTTCGCTGGCGAAGCGCCGGTGGGCGCCGTGCGATCGGCAGGCGCTGGCCTGTTGCAGCCGGCGGTAGCAAGGCCCGCGACGATCAGCAGTGCAAGGACGGGACGCATCATGTCAGTGCTCCTTCCGCGAAGTAGTGGGAAACAGCCGGTCGCATCGCATGCACTGGCAGCAGCGGCAGGCGGGGCGACGTGAACGGCCGGATCCATCGGGCAACAAAGCCTGTTCCGTCGCGAACCGACGTGATTCGCCCCGCAGCGGAGTCAGGATAGGGCGCTGCCATCGCGCCTTTTATTGACGCCGATCAACTTAGTTCGATTCTTCTCCAGTCAAGTTCGACAACACATCGGCATTCCGCAACGGATGCTGGACAACGGCCCCTGCATACGGAGATACCCGCATGAAGATCCTCACCGTCCTGCTGGCCAGTGCGTGTGCACTCGGTTTGGCGGCCTGCAGCAAGTCGCCCGAATCCGCCGGCACGACCTCTACCCCCACCGCGACGCCGGCCGAGTCTCCACCGCCCGCAACCCCGGCGCCGGCATCGGCCGCTTCCCCGACACCCGTCGAGGCAGCCGCTCCCGCGCCTGCCGCCGTCTCCGCAGCCGGTGACAAGCCCGCCGCCGTGGTGAGCAACTGCTCCACCACGATCGAGGGCAACGACGCCATGCAATACAACGTCGGCTCGATCACCGTTCCCGCGTCGTGCACCGGGTTCAAGATCACGCTGACGCATACCGGCAAGATGCCCGTCGCCGCGATGGGTCACGACGTGGTGATCACGAAGGCGGCGGACATGCAGGCCGTCGCAGCCGAAGGCGCCGGCGCCGGCCTGGCGGCCAACTACCTCAAGCCGGACGACGCACGCGTCATCGCCCACACCCCGCTGGTCGGTGGCGGCCAGACCACGTCCGTGAGCGTGCCGGTGAGCAAGATCCGGGGCGATGGCCCGTACGCGTTCTTCTGCAGCTTCCCGGGTCACTCGACGGTGATGAAGGGGACGATTGCGGTCGAGTAAACACGGCAAACCGCAGTGAACCGGGGTCGCAGCGAACCGGCGAAAAGGTGTCCGGCGAAAAGGTGTCAGGGACAATCGACCCGGCGCGGTGGTCGTCCAGACCTTCGCACCGCCGCGAATCGCCCGGTTCTCTCCTGGACCCATGCATGGAACCGATCCGTGCCCAGCGCCTTCTGCTGCTGCAGGTAACGGCGTATTTCAGCGACGAGGGCCTCGGGAAGTGCCTCGTCGAACAATGCCCGGTAGGCCAATGCCCGTGCGCCCCGATCAGGACCGAGCGCCAGGTATTCCGGATGCGGCGTCAGCAACGCGCCGGATCGCCCTTCCGCATTTGCGCAGTAGCTCGACCATGGATGGTCACCCGGCTGGGCCACCATCCACGCACGGACCGGGTTGAGCTCGATATAGCGACTACAGGCCAGGAAATATCGGCTGGATTCCACCAGGCAGGCCTTGTAACGCCCTTCCCACAGCGTTCCGGTACGACCATGCCGACCGTTGAATAAACCAGCGTAATTGCGCGCAAAGGTGTGCATCAATCGCGACACCGCACCGGGCTCTTGCGGCGTCAGCAACAGGTGTACGTGATTGTTCATCAGCACATAGGCGTGCAGCTCACATCCGAACCGCACCAGCGCCTGGCTCAAGCATTGCAGGTACCGCTGGCGATCCCCATCGTCCAGGAAGCACGGCAAGCGATTGTTTCCGCGCTGTACGAGGTGTTGGGGAATGCCAGCAAGATCGTGACGGGGACATCGGGCCATGTCCGACAGCGTCGCGGATGGCCACGCACTTCAAGATCAGAGCAAGCCGCAGGTCCGCGTCATCCTCGCGCCCCGGCCAATGTGGGGAATTGTCCCTGACACCTTTTTCCTTTTTCCTTTTCCCACTATGCCAACGCGCACGTCATGCCGGCCGGAATCAGCGGCTGAATGGCGGCGGGATTGCCGACCGAAGCGGCTGCATAGACGGCGCCACGTCAAGCTGCTCTGCACGACCTTGCGGCCGCTCCGACCGCCGCATCGCTCCGCAAGAACGATCAAACGCGCTCGCCATCGCTGCGGTTACCCTGCGCGGGTCGATTCCACTGCTGGTCCACGGGATGGCTGCCGCCGAGAAAGCGCTCTGGTTCATCGAAAGCCATTACAGCGAGGATCTGTCGCTGGGCCGCATCGCCGAGGTGGCCGGCGTCTCGCCGTTCTACCTGGCGCGGCTATTCCAGGCGATGACCGGCTGCTCGGTCGTGCGCTACCTGCGCGCACGCCGGATGACGGAGGCCGCACGGCGGCTGGCCGCCGGGGCGCCGGACATCCTGGAGGTGGCGCTGGGCAGCGGGTACGGCTCGCACGAAGCATTCACGCGCGCCTTCGGCGAGCAGTTCGGCCTGAGCCCGGCGAGCGTGCGCGAGCGCGGCTCGGTGGGCGGGCTTGCGCTGGTCGAAGCCTGGCGCACCGCCAATGGCGCGGGCGTGACGCTGGATGAACCGCGTCGTGCCCGCGACGGCACGCGCCTCATCGCCGGGCTCGGCCGCCGCTACACGCCGGACACCACCCAGGGCATTCCGGCGCAGTGGCAGCGCCTGAGCCTGGACCACGCCGCCGCGCTGCCGAAACGCCGCACCGCATTCGGCGTGTTCTGCAACAGCGACGACGAAGGCAGCTTCGAGTACATCGCCGGTGTCGAGGTGCCGGGTTTCGGCGGTCTCGACCCCGCGCTCAGCACCTTGCGGCTGCCGGCGCGCGAGTACGTGGTCGCCACGCATCACGGCCATGTCTCCGGCATCCGCCGCACCTGGCAGGCGTTTGTCGGCGACTGGCTGCCGCGCTCGGGACTACGGCTGGCCGACGCGCCCGACTTCGAGAAATACAGCGCGGATTTCGACGACCGCAGCGGCATCGGCGATGTCGAGATCTGGTTGCCCCTGCAGGCGTGATCCCACCACGCCAGCATCACTAACGATGAGGATCGCAATGACCATACGGACCCGCTGCATTGCCCTGGCTGTCGCATGCCTCGGTGCCTGCCCCATGGCGCACGCCGGCGCCGTGGGCGAGACCCATCGGGTGGCGCACACGCCCAGCGCGGCGATCCGCGATGCGCGGCAGAGCGACGCGCTGCGCATCACCGTGTGGTATCCCGCGGCGGCCGGCGTCACCGAGACACCGCTGCAGATCGGGCCGCCGGACCATCCGCTGTTCGACGCAGGCCATGCCGCGGCCGATGCGCCGTTCGCGCCGGGCCGGCACCCGGTGATCCTGCTCTCGCATGGCTTCGGCGGCAGCGCGCGGATGATGGCCTGGTTCGGCACCGCGCTGGCCCGCGCCGGTGACGTGGTGATCGCGGTCGATCATCCCGGCACCAACGGCCGCGACCCGATGACGATGGCTGGCGGCCTGCTGATCTGGGACCGCGCCGTGGACCTGCGCGCGGCCCTCGATGCCAGCGCGGCCGACGGACAGATCGGACCGCACCTGGACCGGCAGCGGCTGGGCGTCGCGGGCTTTTCGCTGGGCGGACTCGCAGCCCTGGTGAGCGCCGGGGCGCGGGTCGACCTCGACCACATCATCGCGTTCTGCCACTCGCGCGCCGCCGACGCGACGTGCGCGCCGCAGTCCGAGGCGCCCGAACTGACCCTGGCCGCCCGCGAGCAGGCCCTGAAGACCCCGCAGATGGCGGCGCTGGCGACCCACGCCGGCGACGACTACGCGATCCCGGGCGTGCGCGCGGTGTTCGTGATGGCGCCGGGCGGGATCGAGGCGCTCGCCCCACCCAGCCTGCGCACGCTGGACACGCCGGTCGCCATCCTGCTCGGCGATGGCGATCCGATCGCGCCACCCGCCAGCAACGGCAGGCTCGCCGCGACCCTGCTGCCCCATGCCGCCCTGACCGTCCTCCACGGCGTCGGCCACTACGACTTCCTGGCGGACTGCACTGCAGCGGGGCTGCAGCAGCAGCCGCTGTGCCAACACCTGCGGGTGCCGCAGCAGCGCACCCACGCCGCCGCGATTGCCGCCGCGCAGGCGTTCTTCGCCAGCCATCTCGGCACGGACGGCACGGCGGACGCGGTCGATGACGCGCACGCCCCGGAATAGCGGGCGCCCATTGCAGGCTCACCATTTGATCCGGCGCCGGAATCAGCCATCCAGGCTGGACGGGGCGGCCCGCATGGGGCCAGCGGGCTGACTCGCCTGACCCCTCCTTCGCTCGACGTCACTCGCGCCTGAGGGTGCGCGCAGCGGCGGCTGCGGCCTGCAGAACGCCGATGTACGCCACGCGCGTACTTGCTGCCCGGCCTGCAGTGCTCTCCAGCCCCTCGATGTACGACGCCACCAACGTCGGCGCGTTGTATTGCTCGCCCAGCTCGCGCATCGTCCTGGCCACGGCATCGCGGAAATGCCAGTCCACGTTGACACCTGTCTCGGCTTGATTCGCAAGGTCGACGACGCGCAACACATGCGGCGTCACCAGACCGACGACTGTGGCACTCATGGTTTCATCCTGCTTTGGGCGCTTCGCAAGGCTACACAGAAAGGGGCCGGAGAAAATGGATGCTTCGAGCACATCTGTCCCCTGACCCGCTTTTTGGTTCGAACACGAGCGACAAATGAACCTGAACCCTTTGTCGCTCCTTTGTCGCTGGACGTGAGGCACTGCCTCCCACGTGACGGCGAGCGAATCCGGAGCGTACGGCGGGGTGCGGCTACGCCGAACTGATTTGTGCGTCCTGCCTGCATGGCGCCGCATCGGCAAGCTGCTGCGATTGCCTCGTGGCATTGAGCGCTTCAAGGAATCCACTCGGCAATTGCCAGGTACCCATCCAGCCTTGTCGCGTGCCTGTCAGCACACGCAGCATCTGGCCGCGCCCGCCCGGCAATCTCGACATGGGATGGAAGACCAGATCGCGGCATGCCGCCAAGCGGTGTCGATCGGACTGAAACAGTGGCGTGAGCCATCGGCTCCAGAAGTGATAGATGCCGACGTGCCGTTGGCGCTGCTTCTGGTAGCGGGCCATGGCCGCCGCGACCGTTGACTCGGCGCGCAACGCATCGCGCAGGCCCTGCGCATCCAGCAGCGCCATGTTGACGCCCTGGCCAAGCTGAGGACTCATCGCATGCGCCGAGTCGCCAAGCAGCACCGCACGACCCCGATACCAATCGCGATGTACCGCATCGCGATACCGCGCGGAAGCCAAGCCATCTGGAACCGCAGTTGCGTCCAGGCGTTCAGCGGCTTCAGGCCACAACCCGGCGACGTCGCTCCGCCAGCGCTCGCCATCGGTCGCGCTCGAACCGAGTTCGGTCACTGGAACGCTCCAGAAGAAACTCAATCGAGGGGTGGCGTCGCCTGGACGCGTCCCCACCGGCAGCATGCCAACCATGCGATGCGCGCGCACATAGCGCTGGCGCAGTTCATCGCGCCACGGCCAGTCGCCCTGCTCCACAAGGCACCATTGCGCACCCCAGGGGTACGGTCGGTCGAGCCGCGCCGGTACAACCTGCCCGCGCAATCGTGACGCAGCGCCATCCGCGACAACGATCAGGTCATACGGACCGTGCCGCTGCCCTGATGCGTCGACTAGCGTCCCGGCATCCGAATCGACGCTGACGACTTCGCAATCGACATGCATGCAGCGGCCATCGGACCAGGCTGCATCCAGCAATTCGAACAAGGCACCGCGCTGCAGCCCGAGGCCGAACAGTCGCGCGTCCAGCTCGTGATAGCGCATGTCCATGACCGGACGGCCGGACGCTGTCTGCCCGTGCAGGCGCGTGATCGGCGCGCCGTGTGCGAGCACGCCAGCCAGAAGTCCCATTTCCCATAGGACCGCGAGACCGATCGGCTGCAGGAGGAATCCCGCGCCGACGGGCCCTGGAGTCGGTGCGCGTTCGAAGACCTCGACTTGGTGGCCGTCGGCCGACAGCATCAGGGCTGTTGCTTGGCCGCCTGAGCCGTAGCCTACGATTGCAATGCTCAGTCTTTCCACCGGCCAGGTACTCACTGTAGTAATTCAACGGGAAGTGAGCCGTAGTGCAGGCATGAACCCCCGCATCACATCTCGGGCGTGCTGTCCTTGATGACATTCATCGCTTCGTCCGCTTTTCGCTGTGCCTCGCGCAGCTCAGCCTGTGACGGCTGGTGTGGTGCGACAACCGGGGGCGGCGGCGCGGTTGAAGGTTGTCGCTGAATAAGCGACACGACATTTGGCAGCGAAACAACGAGCTCATCCGTCGGCCGCGCTACAACCTGGTTACGAACTGCGGTCGGCCGATTAGCCGGGGTCGAGAAATGTCGAATGCAAGACACCAACAGGATGCAAATGCCGGCAACGACAAAGAACGCAAGTTCGCTATCCTTCTTTGCCTTCTTTTCCGGGACTCTATACGGCACACCCTGAGGGCGGGCATTGGGCATGGTCAACGAGTAGTCGCCCCAATAGTCGGAAGCTGATGGTCGCGTCCACGGCTCAATAGCCGGCTCAATTGGCCTATCGATGGATGCCTCAGATGGAAGCAATCCTGCCGAACTGAGCATCTCACGCAACTGCACGCCATCGACCATTTGAAAGTTCCGGATACTCTGTAACTTTCGCAACGCGTACGGCGTGTACTCGCCGGAATTGATGAAAATCGCGCGTGCCGCGCCCTCGGTGTGCATGACGCCAAGCAACTCATGCAAGTCATTGTGTGCGGCGACCGACTTCGTATATCGCTTGCACTGCACGACGATGTATTCATCGTCGCGATACAGCTTCAGGTCGATTCCACCGTCATATCGGCCTTTCGTCCCACCGGTGCCGCATTCAACGACACGATAACCCTGCCGCCGATAGTAATCGGCGATTAGACCTTCGAACTTGAGTGGGTCCATCCGGGAGAGTGGATCATCCCAGCGTTTCGTCGGACGGCTAAAAGGCCTTCCGCGGTATCTGCCCGACATGCTTCAGAGGCTCAAAGACTCAGGCCACAGAAAATAAGCACCGAACCTCGGACTCATGCGGAACTCCCCGCCCGCCTGTTTCCCTTTGTCGGTCAAATGTGGCTTCCCCGACTTCATCTCCAATTGGCCACCAGCGATCAGCTTGTCGGTTAACTCGAGAGTTTTCAGGCCAAGCTTGCGCGCCAACTTGGATGTCGAGAGCTTCCCAATAACGTCGGCATCTTCCGCGTCAGCGTTCGCGCCCCCATCGGGCTTTTCCTCCATGGTTGGGACACGCTCCATGGAGATTCGCACTTCGTCACTGATCCGAATGATCCGCTGCGCCTCTTCGTACGCATCGCGGTATAGGTCTCCATCCTCCGAGCGGCGGATCAGGATTCCCATCTCGTTATTGTTGACTTGGCTGAACTCATAGAGATTCAAGCTGGTCACGATGCAGAGCTCCTCGTTGAGGTAGCACTTCGCATGCAGGTTCTTGCAGAAGCTCGTGCGGATGTAGGTCAGCTCCTTGAGCCAGCTGATCTCCAGCGGCTGCAGTTCGCTCTTGCCGTAGACCATGCGCACGTCGATCTTCAGGCGATTCTTGTCCGCCAGAAGCTCTTTCATCCGGTCATTGAGCTTCAGGTATGGGCTGATCAGGATCAGGCGATCCTTTGCATCCTTGATCAATTCCTCAAGGAAATAATTGGTCGCGCTAGTGTTTAGGAACTTGGCCATGCTTTCCCCCTGACTGCCGGTCGGCCAAGTGTCCCCGAGAGACACCAGGGTGGCAAATGGCAGAAGGTCATAGAAAGTCGACTCTGACCTCTGCATTCGTGGTGCTTGTGCCCGCGTCTCTCAATACCAGAAGGTGGGCCGGCGAACAGGGGGCAGAGTACGAATCGAGAAATGTACTCTGACCCCTGCTTTTGTTGTCGAAAGCCGAGCAGTGACAGCTTCGCGAATCACCACGCACTTCAAGATCAGAGCAAGCCGCAGGTACGCATCATCCTCGCGCCTCGGCCAGTGTGGGGAATTGTCCCTGACACCTTTTCCGCCTCGGCCAGTGTGGGGAATTGTCCCTGACACCTTTTCCGTTTACGGGGGAGCTCGCGAAGGGCCGCGAGCAAGCTCATCGAGAATTAAATTAACTTTGGGATCTACACGCGCAAGAAAATCTTGCGCGCGCCTTACCCTTATCAAATTTGAACTGACGCCTTTCATCGATTTCTTCACGACCTCAAGGCGACCGTGTTTCTCCAACACTTCTCGGATGAAGTGCCACCTGGCATCTAGCAACAAGAAAGCACCTTCGTCATCACCACCTCGCTCGCGCAGATAGTGGTGACGTATCAGACGACGAATTATTCGATCGAAGAGCTCGACATACCCCGCGTCGTCAGGGGTTTCAGCAGCCGAAGCAATTACATTCTCAATGTAATCGCTAACGCGCTGCCTCCCACGAATAATCTCAGATCCCTCAAGATTACGAATTTCGATATTCTCGATCGCACCAAGGCTTGGCCCCAAGTGGGTATGCGCGTCGATCACAAGCGTATCAATTGAACTATTGGTGAGTACCAATTTCTTCAGATTCGCGCCACGCGCATCGAGACGACCGATTCGACCCTCATTAATAGTCAAATCTGGCACGCCACCCGCAAACGTCCCATCAATCACTTCAACATAATCCAGGCGATCCACGACGCCCAAGCCAGACATCATCACAAGCAACGTTCCAATATTGGCCGAGAAGCTGTCTGCGGCAGAAATCGCTGCAAACTGACGGCTAAGAAAAGCGGCGGCGCGACGCAATTCTTCGGGACGGTCTTCGAAAACTTCAGAGAACGCCTCCATATGCTCTGCACTCAAAGCAGCGCGGCGCAGAACTGAAGGCAACATCTCTTTACTTACACTTGACAAAATCGCCCCGCCGAGAAAATAGCTTCTTATCTCACTATGAGGAAAAACTCGCTTTCCCGGCTCTTCCCCGACCTCAAGGAACGCGAAACTACCCGATTTATGTATTAGCTTTCGCTGGGAAACTTCATCTAGAGACCCTTCAAAACAGTATTCTGTCATGTAGCCCAGATGCTCGACTTCTATCCAGTCTACTTCTCTCGCGCCCATTTCAAGTGCTATTTCCTGAAGTAACGAGAACAGCCTAGGCTTCAACTCTTCCGCAGTTACGCCTCCCAGTTGCTGGGCAAGCAGGACCGCTTCGCGGTGCAAAAGTTTATTAACTAGGAAACTACGGGGACCGGCATCAATGACCTCCCTCCACCCTTTCGCATCCTGCAGTTCACGCAGGAAGAATGGCCTGAGCGCATAGCTCCCTTCTGAGAGGAATTCGCTAGTCATAGGCGAATTGATATCCGAGGCCTTCCATGACGGCGACTGAGAAAGCCACTGGACGGCACTTGTCTGGCTCGGAGGGCGAACATGTAGCAGTGACAAGTCCACCTCCGAGCTATCTTTCTGTATTTTTTCCAGTAACTCCTGCTCTTCCACGAATGTATCCCGAGCAGCAAGAAGTATGGTCCCAGATGCGCCGACCTCGTTAATGAACGCGCGAAGAGCAGCCCACGAATCCTCGTATCCGTCCGCATCAACTAGCTCATCAAATCCGTCGATGGCAACTGCGAGTAAACCCCGCCTCACCAGCACCGAAACGTGCGCTGCTCGAAACGACGCAGCCAACTCTTGAGTCGACGACGCAAGAACGTCGTACAGGTTCGACAATCGTCGACCTTTGCTGCTGACATGAAGAACCGGGGGGGATGCCTTACCCTTCTCCACCCTTGCCGCCTGAGAGGCGACCAAGTTTCGTATCTGAAATGTCTTACCAACTCCCGCCGCTCCGTCGATCAGGAGCAGTCGAACCGCATCGCCTGGATGCTCAATAAAGCTGCTTAACGCACCTTCATCAGCCTGAGCGCCATTCAGAGTGAGGGTCGAAGGAATTGCTCTAGATTCTTTCTTGTGCGCACGAATTTGAGTCTTAGCCAGCTGCTGAAGATTGGCGAATTCCTCCGAAGCAAGCAGAGATCCCGCGTCTGGAAAAATTCCGCGCCGGTGCTTTGAAGTAACTTTTCCGCTGATCTGATCGATTTCATAACTAACCTGACGCCCATTCCTGAGCATTTCTATCGTTACGATTTTGGCCGTCTCCCGAACTTTAGGCTCAGTAAACGGATCGCAGAATTTTGCGACATCTTCAATATCTTTGCTAAATTTTGACACTGCATGATTCCTTTATAGACGTGCAACGAGACCCTTCACATTCACATGCTTGTTCTCATCCAACCTTGTGACGCGCAACATGTAAATTGGAAGGCCCCACTGTTCAGCAGTAAATAATCCGGGCAACAGATCGTCGTCGTCAGCAACCACCAGACCCAAGGACGCCGTCTTAATTCTCTTTTCGAAACTTGCGCTCTCCGTTCTCGTGAAACACAGGAGATCTGCAACGAGAGCCGTATCGACAAGCTTCTGTCGATCTACACCGCTGTAGTTTCGCAAGGTGTCGAAGATCGGAGATCTTGCACCTCCGCAAATCAAATCGTTTCCGAACGAGATGTCCGGGAGGAACGATGCCCTCGATGTGGTATATGGGCGAAAGTGCCGAGAAGCTTCCTCCCATATTCTTCGGTCGTCAGTAGGCGTTGTGCCACGATGCCAGCCATGATAGAGACGCGAATTTCTGACAGTGACTCGATCAGCAGGCCTAAGCCCAACCATTGCGGCGGTGATTTTCATTTGCATTTCGGTAAACAGGTCAACCACGAACGCAACTCTTGTTTTGAATGAGATTGAGTGCTCTCTTTCCACGTCCCAAGGAGGTCTTTTGAAACGACGCGCTGAATCCAGATCGATGAAGACTTGCGCCGCAATCATTTGATTTTCTGACCTCACATGTTTCTCCGATTTCCCCCACCCACCTCATACAACGCATGATTGATCGGCCCCCGGCTGTGCGTCATCACCGCCTCCATCAAACTCGCGAACACATTCCGCCCTTAGCGCGCGGTCGCCTGTGACGCCTTCAACCCCTCGCTGGCGCAGGCGTTGCAGTTGCCCAGGTAGGTCGCAACATTCTCGATGTGCCGCCCATAAATTTGGCTGATTGCCTCTTGCGCCAAGACTTTGCTCGAGAACGGGCATGCCGCGAGGCCAGTTTCCCTGCGAAACATGGACATCCCCTGTGACCCCCGGGCAGAGGCTAACGCGAGCTGGGCGTTGGGGGATAGTGCATGCGCTCCAGTTGCTGATTGGTGCGCTGCGGCATGCGACAAGGGCTCGCGGCTTAAGCCGCTCCTACCTCCTACGAAGAGCGGCTTGCTGCATCGCTGAAAATGCAGAAGCCCCGCGTTGGCGGGGCTTCTGGTCGCGACTTACGTCGCTCCTACAAGGGCGAGGCGGGATGCCGGTTACATATTCCGCCGATACTCCCCACCCACCTCATATAACGCATGGCTGATCTGCCCCAGGCTGTGCGTCTTCACCGCCTCCATCAAGCTGGCGAACACATTGCGCCGCTCCCGCGCGGTCGCCTGTAGCGGCTTCAGGCCTTCGCTGGCGTAGGCGTTGCGAAACAGGCGAAACAGGGGTCAGAGTGCACTTTTGGCGTTCTTCGACCTGCACTCTTGCCATTGACAGATTACAGCCCGGAGTCTTCCACCTGAAAACGCACTGCGGCCGCGGCGCGGGAAATTGGGCGTTGCGGCATGTGGGAAGAGCTCGCGGCTGTAAGCCGCTCCTACGAAGGGTGTTTTTGATCTTGCTGAAATGCGAAGCCCCGCGTTGGCGGGGCTTCTGTCGCGACTTCCGTCGCTCCTACAAGGGCGCAGCGAGATGCCGGCTACATGTTGCGCCGGTACTCCCCACCCACCTCGTACAACGCATGGCTGATCTGCCCCAGCGAATGCGTCTTGACCGCTTCCATCAGGCTGGCGAATACATTCCGCCGTTCGCGCGCGGTCGCCTGTAACGGTTTCAGCCCTTCGCTGGCATAGGCGTTGCGGTTGCCCTGGTAGGTCGCGACGTTCCCGATCTGCTGGCCCTTCTCTGATTCCGTAGACCGGATCAATTCGATCTCGGTGACGATGTCGCCGGCGTGTTCCTTGGGCAGGAAGGTGTTGACGCCGACCAGGGGCAGCGAGCCGTCGTGCTTCTTGTGCTCGTAGTACAGCGACTCTTCCTGGATCTTGCCGCGCTGGTACATGGTGTCCATCGCGCCGAGCACGCCGCCGCGCTCGCTGATCGCCTCGAACTCCTTGTAGACGGCTTCCTCGACGATGTCGGTGAGCTTGTCGACGATGAAGCTGCCCTGCCAGGGGTTCTCGTTGAAGTTGAGCCCCAGCTCCTTGTTGATGATCATCTGGATCGCGACGGCGCGGCGCACGCTTTCTTCCGTCGGCGTCGTGATCGCTTCGTCATAGGCGTTGGTGTGCAGGCTGTTGCAGTTGTCGAACAACGCGTACAGCGCCTGCAGCGTGGTGCGGATGTCGTTGAACTGGATCTCCTGCGCGTGCAGGGACCGGCCGCTGGTCTGGATGTGGTACTTCATCATCTGGCTGCGGGCGTCGGCGCCGTAGCGCTCGCGCATGGCGCGCGCCCAGATGCGGCGGGCGACGCGACCGATGACGGTGTATTCCGGATCCATGCCGTTGGAGAAGAAGAACGACAGGTTGGGCGCGAAGTCGTCGATCTTCATGCCGCGCGCGAGGTAGTACTCGACGATGGTGAAGCCATTGCTCAGGGTAAAGGCGAGCTGGCTGATCGGGTTGGCCCCGGCTTCGGCGATGTGATAACCGCTGATGCTCACCGAATAGAAATTGCGGACCTTGTTGTCGACGAAGTACTGCTGGATGTCGCCCATCATCCGCAGCGCGAACTCGGTGCTGAAGATGCAGGTGTTCTGCGCCTGGTCTTCCTTGAGGATGTCGGCCTGCACGGTGCCGCGCACGGTGGACAGCGTGTAGGCCTTGATGCGCGCGTAGGTCTCGGCATCGACGACCTGGTCGCCGGTGACGCCGAGCAGGCCCAATCCCAATCCATCATTCGTCGGCGGCAACATGCCGCCGTACTGCGGGCGCTGGCGGCCTTCGAACATCGCCTCGATCTTGTTATGCGCTTCGTCCCAGCGCGATTGATCTTCGCGCAGGTATTTCTCGACCTGCTGGTCGATGGCGGTGTTCATGAACATCGCCAGGATCATCGGCGCGGGGCCGTTGATGGTCATCGACACGGACGTGGTCGGTGCGCACAGGTCGAAGCCGGAGTACAGCTTCTTCATGTCGTCGAGCGTGGGGATGTTGACGCCCGAGTTGCCGATCTTGCCGTAGATGTCGGGGCGCGGCGCCGGGTCTTCGCCATACAGCGTGACGCTGTCGAACGCGGTCGACAGGCGCGCGGCCGGCTGGCCGACGCTGAGGTAATGGAAGCGGCGGTTGGTGCGCTCCGGCGTGCCTTCGCCGGCGAACATGCGGATCGGATCCTCGCCGGTGCGCCGGTACGGATACACGCCGCCGGTGTACGGGTAGTAGCCCGGGAGGTTTTCCTTCTGCAGGAACACCAGCAGCTCGCCCCAGGACTTGTAGGTCGGCGCGGCGATCTTGGGGATCTTCTGGTGGCTCAGCGACTCGCGGTAGTTCTCGACCTTGATCGCCTTGCCGCGGACTTCGTATTCAGTCACTTCGTCGGTGATCGACTTCAGGCGTGCGGGCCAGTCGCGCAGGAGCTTGAGGCCCTCGGCGGACAGCGACTGGATGGCGTCGTTGTAGCGTTGGCGCAGCGTCAGCAGCGTGCGGTCGGCTTGTAGGGCGGGTTTCAACCCGCCTTCCGTGGTTGCGGCAATCTCGCCATCGGCTTGGCGGGTTGAAACCCGCCCTACGAGATCGTCGCCGCTGTAGAGATCCAGCGCCTTCGGCAGCTTGTCGTCGCCAAGGTCACGCAGCGACTGCCAGTAGGACTGCGCGCGGTCGGCGGTCTCGGCCTGCGATTCGATCTTCGAATTGATCGCCCTGCCCTGTTCGGCGATCTCGGCGAGGTAGCGGACGCGGGCGCCGGGGATGAGGACGGTGGCGCGGGGCTCCTTCAGCGTGGTGTCGACGTGCGGCGACCACTTGTCCTCGGGCAGCGACAGCTTCTCCCGCAGCAGGCGGCACAGGTTCACGAACATCCAGCTGATGCCGGGGTCGTTGAACTGGCTGGCGATGGTCGGGTAGACGGGGACGTCTTCGTCCTTCACCTGGAAGGCGACGCGGTTGCGCTTCCACTGCTTGCGCACGTCACGCAGGGCGTCTTCGGCGCCGCGCTTGTCGAACTTGTTGAGCACGACGAGCTCGGCGTAGTCGAGCATGTCGATCTTCTCGAGCTGGCTCGGCGCGCCGAAGTCGCTGGTCATCACGTACATCGGGAAGTCGACGAGGTCCACGATCTCCGAATCCGACTGGCCGATGCCGGCGGTCTCGACGATGACCAGGTCGTAGCCCAGCGACTTGAGGAAGGCGATGCAGTCGCGCAGCACGACGTTGGTCGCGGCGTGCTGGCGGCGCGTCGCCATCGAGCGCATGTAGACGCGCTCGCTGCGCAGGGAATTCATGCGGATGCGGTCGCCGAGCAGCGCGCCACCGGTGCGGCGCCGGGTCGGGTCGACCGAGATCACCGCGATGCGCATCTGCGGGAAGCTGGCGAGGAAGCGGTTCAACAGTTCGTCGGTGACCGACGACTTGCCGGCGCCGCCGGTGCCGGTGATGCCAACCACGGGCGTCTTGCCGCCGGCCAGCTGCCACTGCTTGCGCAGGTGCGCGAGTTCGGATTCGTCGAGCGCGCCTTCCTCGATGGCGGACAGCATGCGGCCGATGCCGATCTCGTCGGAAAAGGAGAAACAGGGGTCAGAGTNNCTCTGACCCCTGTTTCTCCTTCCTTCGCCGGCGCGACGGACCACGTCCTCGATCATCGCCACCAGCCCCATGTGCATGCCGTCGTTGGGGTGGTAGATGCGCTCGACGCCGTAGTCCTGCAGTTCGCGGATCTCTTCGGGCGTGATCGTGCCGCCGCCGCCGCCGAACACCTTGATGTGGCCGGCGTTGCGCTCGCGCAGCATGTCGACCATGTACTTGAAGTACTCGACGTGGCCGCCCTGGTAGGACGACAGCGCGATGCCGTCGGCATCCTCCTGCAGCGCGGCGCGGACCACGTCCTCGACGCTGCGGTTGTGGCCCAGGTGGACGACTTCGGCGCCCTGCGCCTGGATCAGCCGCCGCATGATGTTGATCGCCGCGTCGTGGCCGTCGAACAGGCTGGCGGCGGTGACGAAACGCAGCGGGGACGCGGGTTCCGGGGCGGCCGTGGGCTGGGTGGCGGAGAGGCTGCGGGGGGTCGAACTCATGGTGCGCTCGCGTGAAATCAGGCAATTCGCGATTGTAACGCGGGGGCATTCAGCGCCGGTCATCGCGTCCCCGGCCACCCGCACGCGCCGGAATGCGGCAGGTCGGGTAGCCTTTTGCGCATGACTCCCAGTCCCGACGTCGAACGACTGCGTCGCGAGGCGGCCAACGGCGCGCCCGAAGCGCTGCATGCGCTGGCGATGGCATTGATCGTGGAGGAGGAAGCCGAACAGGCCCACGACCACATGCGCGTCGCGGCCCAGGCGGGCCATGCCGGCGCGCAGGTCGAACTGGCGCGCATGCATCTGTATGCCGTCGGCACGGACGTGGATGTGCCGCAGGCGGTCGACTGGCTGCAGCGCGCCGAGCGTGCGCAACATCCGGGTGCGAGCTACGCGCTGGCTTCGATCGCGCTTGGCGGCATCGGGCTGGAGCGCGACTTCGAGGTGATCGGCCATCGGTTGCTGACTGCAGCAAAAGGCGGACTGGTGCCCGCGATGCGCGCATTGGCGATGTACTTCGGACGTGAGCGCGACAACCTCGCGGCGATGCGCCAATCCGAGGCTCTGCTCGCGCAGGCAGCGGCCAGGCGCGACCCCGTGAGCGCCGCATTGCTGGCCGAACGCATCCGGCAGGGCGAGGTGGTGAGCGGCGCCAGGTACGCGCTGGGCTCGCTGGACGCGCTGGCGCGCAGCGCGGGGATCCATCCGATGCCTCCACTGCAGGACCGGGTTGTCGCGAACAACGGGGATGACACGTTGCAGCTGGATCTCGAATCCAGCATGCGCGCACCCGCCTTCGTCGCACGCTGCCCGGCCCCGCTCATCGCCACCGCGGAGGGGCTGCTCACCGCGGAGGAATGCCGCTACGTCATCGCGATGGGATCGCCGCATCTGATTCCATCACAGGTGGAAGACCCGGCGTCCGCCACCTGGATCAAACACCCGGCGCGCTCGAGCCACGATGCCGCACTGGTGCCGATCCTCGAGGACTTCCAGTTGCGCCTGCTGCAATTGCGGATGGCGGCGGGCATCGGCATGGACTTCACCTGTGCCGAACCGATGGTGGTGCTGCACTACCGGCCTGGCCAGGAGTACCTGCCGCATCGCGATTACCTGACGCCGGAACTCCTCGCCGCCAACCAGCCCGAAGCCGGCCAGCGGGCCGCCACGCTGTGTTGCTACCTCAACAACGTGGAAGCCGGCGGCGAGACGATCTTCCCCAAACCCGACCGCATGGTCAGGCCACGCGTCGGCCGGGCGGTGGCGTTTCGCAACCTCGACGACGCCGGGCGACCGGATCCGGACTCGCTCCACGCGGGGCTGCCGGTCCAGGCGGGCGAGAAGTGGCTGGCGACGCTGTGGGTGCGGGAACGCAGGCACCGCGATTTCTGAGGGTCGCGGTCCCCGGGCGGCCTCCCAGACCCGATTGCTTTAGACTATTGCGCCTGCGGCCCCGGCCAGTTGCGCCTTTCGCGCCGCGGATGACCCTTCTTTCCGCCTCTCAACCACACATTGCTGGCGTCTTTCGCGCTTGCGCGAATGGTAGCCACCTTGGAGCGCCCGATGATTTTTGAAACCCTGGATACCTTCGGCCACGAGCAGGTCGTGTTCTGCCACAACAAGGACGCGGGGCTGAAAGCCATCATCGCGATCCACAACACGGTGCTCGGCCCGGGCCTGGGTGGCCTGCGCATGTATCCCTACAAGACCGAGGCCGACGCGCTCAACGACGTGCTGCGCCTGAGCCGCGGCATGACCTACAAGAACGCGGTCGCGGGCCTGAACATCGGCGGCGCCAAGGGCGTGATCATCGGCGACCCGGCGACCGACAAGTCCGAGGCGCTGTTCCGCGCGTTCGGCAAGTTCGTCGACTCGCTGGGCGGGCGCTACATCACCGCCGAGGACGTCGGCATCGACGTCAACGACATGGAATACGTCTACCGCGAGACCGAGTACGTCACCGGCGTGCACCAGGTGCATGGCGGTTCGGGCGATCCGTCGCCGTTCACCGCGTACGGCGCGCTGCAGGGCCTGATGGCCACGCTCAACAAGAAGTTCGGCGACGAGGAAGTCGGCAAGTATTCCTACGCGGTCCAGGGCCTGGGCCATGTCGGCATGGAGTACGTCAAGCTGCTGCGCGAGCGCGGCGCCAAGATCTTCGTGACCGACATCAGCAAGCAGCTGGTGGACAAGGCGGTCAGCGAATATGGCGCGGAGGCCGTCGGCCTGGACGAGATCTACGACGTCGCGGCGGATGTGTATTCGCCCTGCGCGCTCGGCGGCACCGTCAACGAGCAGACGCTGCCACGGCTCAAGGCCAAGATCATCTGCGGCGCGGCGAACAACCAGCTGGCCAACAACGCGATCGGCGACGAAGTCGAGAAGCGCGGCATCCTCTACGCCCCCGATTACGCGGTCAACGCCGGTGGCGTCATGAACGTGTCGCTGGAGATCGACGGCTACAACCGCGAGCGGGCGATGCGGATGATGCGCACGATCTACCACAACCTCGGCCGCATCTACGAGATCGCCGAGCGCGACGGCATCCCGACCTACCGCGCCGCCGACCGCCTGGCCGAAGAGCGCATCGACGCGATCGGCAAGCTCAAGCTGCCGATGGGCCGCACGGCGCCCCGCTTCCTGGGAAGGATGCGCGGCCACTAAGCAATAACGATGGAAACGACGGGGCCTTGTGCCCCGTCGTGCTATTGGACACGGCAACCGGAGTGACGATGCGCGCTTTTCCGCTGGGTGAAGAGATCGATGCGCTGCGCGAGACCGTGCGGCGTTTCGCCGACGCCGAAATCGCGCCGCGCGCGGCACGGATCGACCACGAGAATGTCTTCCCGCAGGACCTGTGGCCGAAGCTCGGCGACATGGGCCTGCTTGGGCTGACGGTGCCGACGGAATACGGCGGCAGCGGGATGGGCTATCTCGCGCACACCGTCGCGATGGAGGAAATCTCGCGTGCGTCGGGTTCGGTCGGCCTGAGTTATGGCGCGCACTCCAACCTGTGCGTGAACAACCTGTACGCCAACGGCAACGAGGCGCAGCGCGCGCAGTACCTGCCGAAGCTGTGCACGGGCGAATGGAAGGGCGCGCTGGCGATGAGCGAGCCCGGCGCGGGCTCCGACGTGGTGGGCTCGATGAGCTGCCGCGCCGAGCTGCGCGGAGACACCTGGATCGCCAACGGCAACAAGATGTGGATCACCAACGGCCCCGAGGCCGACGTGCTGGTCGTCTACATGCGCACCGCCGGCAAGGACGCGGGCAGCAAGTGCATGACCGCCTTCATCGTCGAAAAGGGCATGCCCGGTTTCAGCACGGCGCAGAAGCTGGACAAGTTCGGCATGCGCGGTTCCAACACCTGCGAGCTGGTGTTCACCGATTGCGCGATCCCGGCGGCCAACGTCCTGGGTGAGGTCAACAACGGGGTCAAGGTGCTGATGTCTGGCCTCAACACCGAGCGGCTGGTGCTGACCGGTGGCCCGCTCGGCCTGATGCAGGCCGCGCTCGACAGCGCCCTGCCCTACGTGCGCGAGCGCCGGCAGTTCGACGCGCCGATTGGCACCTTCGAGCTGATGCAGGCGAAGATCGCCGACATGTACACCGCGCTGCAGTCCAGCCGCGCATTCGCCTACCAGGTGGCACGCGACTACGACGCCGGGCACCGCTCGCGCGTGGATGCCGCCGCCTGCCTGCTGCACGCGTCGGACTCCGCGGTGCAGGTGGCGCTGGAGGCGATCCAGGCCCTCGGCGGCAACGGCTACATCAACGAATACCCGACCGGGCGGTTCCTGCGCGACGCCAAGCTGTATGCCATCGGCGCCGGCACCAACGAGATCCGCAGGATGCTGATCGGGCGGGAGTTGTTCGACGGGCGGGATTGAGATCCGGCCGAAGGGGTTGTGGGATCTTGTGGGAGCGACGTCAGTCGCGATCTGGCTACCTATCGCGACTGACGTCGCTCCCACGAAAGCCCGACGCCTGCCGTTTGCCGCACTGCAACATTCAGCGCCATAATCGACCGGTTCCGGCTTCGGCCGGCCCCGATCAGCCCGGAGACACTGCATGTCCGCTTCAAATTCGGATGTCGTCATCGTCGGTGCCATGCGCACCGCCATCGGCTCCTTCCTGGGGCAGTTCACCGGCGTCCCCACGCCCACGCTGGGCGCCGCCGCGATCCAGGCGGCACTGGCGCAGGCCGGCGTTGCGCCCGACCAGGTCGACGAAGTGATCATGGGCTGCGTGCTGCCGGCGGGCCTTGGCCAGGCGCCCGCGCGCCAGGCCGCGCTCGCTGCGGGGATTCCCGCGTCCGCCCCTTGCACGACGGTCAACAAGGTCTGCGGATCGGGCATGAAGGCGGTGATGTTCGCCCATGACGCGATCAAGTCCGGTTCGGCGACGGTCGTGGTCGCCGGCGGCATGGAGTCGATGACCAATGCGCCGCACCTGCTCAACGGCTCGCGCACCGGCATCCGCTACGGCACCGCCGAATTCCTCGACCACATGGCCCACGACGGCCTGACCAATCCGTACGACGGCAAGGCGATGGGCGTCTTCGGCGACCTGGCCTGCGGCAAGTACGGCTACGACCGTGCCGCGCTGGATGCCTTCTCCGCGGAGAGCGTGCGTCGCGCCCAGGCGGCACAGGCGTCGGGAGCATTCGCCGGCGAAATCACCCCGGTCACGGTCAAGGGTCGCAAGGGCGACACCGTCGCCGATGCCGACGAGGAGCCGGGCAAGATCGACGTCGCCAAGTTCCCCGGACTGCGCGCGGCCTTCGGCAAGGACGGCGTGCTGACGGCCGCATCGTCGTCGAAGATTTCCGATGGGGCGGCGGCCACGGTCCTGATGTCCGCCGACGAGGCCGCACGTCGCGGCCTGAAGCCATTGGCGCGCATCGTCGCCCATGCCGGCCACGCGCAGGCGCCCGAATGGTTCACCACGGCGCCGATCAAGGCCATCGAAAAGGTGCTGGAAAAGGCGGGCTGGAGCGTCGCCGACGTCGACCTGTTCGAGATCAACGAGGCCTTCTCCTGCGTCGCGATGGCGCCGATGACCGACCTCGGGATCCCGCACGACAAGCTGAATGTCAATGGTGGCGCAGTGGCCCTGGGGCATCCGATCGGCGCCAGCGGAGCGCGTCTGCTGGTCACCCTCGTGCATGCCCTGAAGGCGCGCGGCGGGAAGCGGGGCGTCGCCTCCCTGTGCATTGGTGGCGGCGAAGCGACGGCAGTCGCGATCGAACTGGCGTAGAACGTTAAGAACGCCTTAACCAAAAATACACGGCCAACCGCTTGACAGGCGACGGCAGCTTGTCATCATGTTATCGGCGCGCAGTTGCGCGTTGCCAACTTAACGACGAGGAAGATGAAATCATGACGACCAACAAGGCGCTGCTCGCCCTGGCTATGGGCCTGGCCCTGGCCGCGTGCACCAACAAGCAGCAGGCTGCCGATTCGGCCGCCGACGCTTCGACTGCCGCTACCGAAGCCCAGCAGGCTGCTGACAACACCGCCGCCACTGGCGATACGGCTGCTGCCGACGCTGCCCAGGCTTCGGCCGACGCCGCTGCTGCAGCTTCCAACGCTGCCAGCACCTCCGCCGATGCCGCCAACACGGCCGGCACCATGGCGAAGGCTGACGACGCTGCCGACGCTGCCGGCGATGCCGCCGACGCTGCCAAGCAGGCGCAGAACGCTGCCGAGCAGGCTGCTGCTTCGGCTGACGCCAAGACCAACAACGACGCCACTCCTGCAAAGAAGTAAGGCGCTGTTGATGGTGTGACACTGGAGAAGCCGTCGGCATCGCCGGCGGCTTCTTCCTTTTACGGATCAGCTCCCGTCACCGGGCGACAGTCGCCGAAGGTGGCCGGACGCACAGCGCGCACCAGCCTTTGCCTGATCAACCCCAATTTCCCACACTCCTACGGAGCTCCACGATGAATACCAAACTTTGCATCCTCCTGGCTGCCAGCGTCCTCGCCCTGTCGGCCTGCAAGAACGAGACCCCGGAAGCGCAGCAGCAGGCCTCACAGGCTGCCGCAGCCGCCGACCAGGCTGGCACCGCCGCAGCCGACGCGGCGACCGCCGCTGGCAATGCCGCCCAGCAGGGCGTCGAGTCCGCAGCCGCCTCCACCGGCGAAGCCGTTGGCGAAGTCGCCGCGAACACCCAGCAGGCCGCTGATTCGGCCGCCGCCGCCGCCACCCAGGCCACGGCAACCGCTGCCAACGCGACCGCCAATGTCGCGCAGAACACCGCCGACGCCGCGCAGAACGTCGCGGACAAGGCCGACACCGCTGCCAAGCAGGCTGACGCAGAAGCCAAGAAGTAAGGACGCCAGCCGTCGAGCAATCGATACCGGCTCCATCGAAAGGCCCGCTTCGGCGGGCCTTTTTTTGTCCGGGCTCCGGCCTCGCGGCTTCCACGCCCGTCCTCGCCAAGGCCTTCGCGGCTCGACAACGATATCCTTGCCGTTCGACCCGAGGATCCACGCCCCATGCCCGTCGTCCAATCGCATCTCGACCCGCGCTCGCAGGACTTCCAGGACAACGTGGCCTGGCATCGCGCACTGGTGGATGTGCTGGATGCGCGGCTGGCGCGCGCAGCCGAGGGCGGTGGCGACAAGGCGCGCAACAAGCACACCGAGCGCGGCAAGTTGCTCGTGCGCGACCGCATCACCGCCCTGCTCGATCCGGGTTCGCCGTTCCTGGAACTCTCGCCGCTGGCAGCCGAAGGCATGTACGACGACGCGGCACCGGCGGCGGGCATCGTCACCGGCATCGGCCGGGTGCACGGCCAGGAAGTAGTGATCGTGGCCAACGACGCCACGGTCAAGGGCGGCACCTATTTCCCGATGACGGTGAAAAAGCACCTGCGCGCGCAGGACGTCGCGCGCGAAAACCACCTGCCCTGCATCTACCTGGTCGACTCGGGTGGCGCCTTCCTGCCGCTGCAGGACGAGGTCTTCCCCGACCGCGAACACTTCGGCCGCATCTTCTACAACCAGGCACGCATGAGCGGGGAGAACATCCCGCAGATCGCCGTCGTCATGGGCTCGTGCACGGCTGGCGGCGCCTACGTGCCGGCGATGTCGGATGAATCGATCATCGTCAGGGAACAGGGCACGATCTTCCTCGGCGGTCCGCCGCTGGTGAAGGCGGCGACGGGCGAAGTGGTCGACGCCGAGTCGCTGGGTGGCGCCGACGTGCACACGGCGATCTCCGGCGTCGCCGACCATTTCGCGGAGGACGACCGCGATGCGCTGGATATCGCGCGCAACCTGGTGGCCAACCTCAACCGGCGCAAGCAGCTTCCCGTTGCCACGCAGCCGGTGCGCGAGCCGCTGTTCGCGGCCGAAGAGCTGTACGGCATCGTGCCCAAGGACGTGCGTCGCCCGTTCGAGATCCGCGAAGTCATCGCGCGCATCGTCGACGGCAGCGAGTTCCAGGAGTTCAAGTCGCGCTACGGCAAGACGCTGGTGTGCGGCTTCGCCCACCTGCATGGCTATCCGGTCGGCATCGTCGCCAACAACGGCATCCTGTTTTCCGAGTCGGCGCTCAAGGGCGCGCATTTCATCGAACTCTGCGACCAGCGCGGCATCCCGCTGGTGTTCCTGCAGAACATCACCGGGTTCATGGTCGGCCGCAAGTACGAGAACGCCGGCATCGCCAAGGACGGCGCCAAGATGGTGACGGCCGTGGCGTGCGCGTCGGTGCCGAAGTTCACCGTGGTCATCGGCGGCAGTTTCGGCGCGGGCAACTACGCGATGTGCGGACGCGCGTACGGCGGGCGGTTCCTCTGGATGTGGCCGAACGCGCGGATCAGTGTCATGGGCGGCGACCAGGCAGCGGCCGTGCTCGCCACCGTCAAGCGCGACGGCATCGAGGCGCGCGGCGGCGAATGGAGCGCCGACGACGAGGCCGCCTTCAAGGCACCCATCCGCGAGCAGTACGAATCGCAGGGCAGTCCGTGGTACGCGACCGCGCGACTGTGGGACGACGGCGTCATCGATCCGGCCGACACCCGGCGTGTGCTGGGCCTCGGGCTGTCCGCGGCGATGAACGCGCCGATCGAACGGGGCCGCTTCGGCGTCTTCCGGATGTAAACGGCAGTTGACCCGCATCGCCCGGATAGCCTGTTTTGCGGGCGGGCGTCACAGCTCCCCGCGTGCAGGCGCATGCTAGGCTCGGTCGTTCAGGGGAGTCATCTGCAACCTCAAGAGGAACCCGCGATCATGGCGATATTCAACCAGCAACCCACGGCCAAGAAGGAAGCGGCTGCGTTCACACCCGATGCGCCGCCCTACCGTGAAGCGCCCCACGCCACGCCCGAGCCGGCAGCCGCACCCGCCCAGCCGCGCCGCGTCGTCGAGTCACAGGCAAAGGAATCCTTCATCGCTTCCGAACTGACCATCGAAGGCAAGATCGAAGGCTCCGGCCATGTCCGCATCGCCGGTCGCTTCAAGGGCGACGTCAACGTGCAGGGCGACCTGACGATCGAGGCCGGCGCCAAGCTCACCGGTGGCGTCCGCGCCAAGCGCGTCGTGATCGCCGGCGAGCTCGAAGGCAACATCGAACTGGCCGACCGCGTCGAACTGCTCGAGGGCGGCGTGCTCATTGGCGACGTCAAGGCTGGTGCACTCACCGTTGCCGCCGGTTCGCGCATGCGCGGCCAGGCCGACTTCGGCTGGGAAGACAAGGCCGCCGGCAAGCCTGCCAATGGCCACGCCACGATCAATGGCATGGAGTCGCGCGCCGCGTCATGAGCAGCGCACGCGCGGGGACCGCGGGCGCGACCCGCGTCTGTCCCCATTGCAAGGCCACCATCCTCGAAAGCGCCGCGGTCTGCCCGTCGTGCAAGCACCACGTGCGCTTCGAGGCGGCCGACCAGCGGGCGCAGGAGAAATCCTCCGCACTGCGCGTGGAAGGCCTGATCCAGCACCCGCCGGATGGCGATCCCTGGGAATATTCGGTGGTGCTGACGATCCGCAACGACCGCGGCGAGGAAATCGCACGCCAGGTGGTCGGCGTGGGCGCCCTGCGCGGGGGCGAGCAGCGCACTTTCACGCTGGACGTGGAGATGTTCGCCCCCAAGGGCGGCAAGATGCCAGCCGGCAGCCGCCACTGAGGCCTGCCACCAATTCCCTGCATCCGGCTGGGCCATCGCGCCCAGCGGCTATCATTGGCCGGTTTCCCGCCGATGACATCCATGAGCGATTCGCTGCAATTGCACCGTGACGGCGCCGTGGCCCGGCTGCGACTGGACCGGCCCGAGGTGCACAACGCCTTCGACCCCGCGCTGATCGCCGCCCTCACGACGCGCCTGCAGTCGGTCGCCGCGGACGACGGCATCCGCGTGGTCGTGCTGGAAGGCACTGGAGCGTCCTTCTCCGCCGGCGCCGACCTGTACTGGATGCGCGGCATGGCGTCGGCCAGCGAGCGCGCCAACCGCGAGGACGCGCTTGCCCTCGCCCGCCTGATGCGGACCCTGGACACCTTGCCCAAGCCCACGATCGCGCGCGTCCATGGCGCAGCCTTCGGTGGCGGCGTCGGACTCGTCGCCTGCTGCGATATCGCCATCGGCACGCCCGAAGCCAGGTTCGGCCTGACCGAAAGCAAGCTCGGCCTGTTGCCCGCGGTGATCTCGCCCTACGTCATCCAGGCCATCGGCGCGCGACAGGCGCGGCGCTGGTTTGCGTCGGCGGAAATGTTCGATGCAGCCGAAGCGCTGCGGATCGGCCTGCTGCACCAGGTGGTCGCGGCCGACGAGCTCGACGCCGCCGTGCAGCGGCAGGTCGGCCTGCTGTGCAAGGCCGGACCCATCGCCGCTGCTTCGGCGAAGGCGCTGGTGCGCCGGGTCTCGGACGGAAGCGACGGCGAGTCGGTCGATGCGGCCAATGCCGACCTGATCGCGCGACTCCGCGTCTCCCCCGAAGGCCAGGAAGGCCTCGCTGCCTTCCTCGAAAAACGCAAGCCAGCCTGGTGCGATTGATCCACGCCCTCCACTGCTCCATCGAGGCCCGAACATGAGCGACAGCGTCAAACCGGTGGTCAACATCGCCGACATCGAACTCCAGGCGCGACCTGCCGCATTCGCCGCCAAGGGCGACGCTGCAGCGCGTTACGACGCGCGCATGGGCATGATCGGCCCGCGCATCGGTGCGAGGCTGCTTGGCTACAACATCACCGCGGTGGCGCCGGGCATGCGTGCATTCCCGATGCACAACCATCGCGTCAACGAGGAAATGTTCTACGTGATCGAGGGCTCGGGCGAACTGCGCGTCGGTGGCCGGACGCATGCGGTGCGCGCTGGAGACGTCATCGCCTGCCCACCCGGCGGCCCGGAGACCGCGCACCAGCTGGTCAATACCGGAGATACCGAGCTCAAGTACCTCGCGGTCAGCACCAAGCTATCGCCAGAGCTGTGCGAGTACCCGGAATCCGGCAAGTTCGGCGTCATGGCCGACCTGGGACGCGATGCGGACGGCCGACCGGCGATGTTCCGTCATATCGGGCGGCCCGACGACGCGCGCGACTACTGGGAAGGCGAATAAACCTGATGTTCCGCAAGATCCTCATCGCCAATCGCGGCGAGATCGCCTGTCGCGTCATCCGCACGGCGCGCCAGCTGGGCATCGCGACGGTGGCCGTGTACTCCGAGGCCGATGCCAACGCGCAGCACGTACGCCAGGCGGACGAGGCCTGGCCCGTTGGCGGGCCACGACCGCAGGATTCCTACCTGCGCGGCGACCGCATCATCGCCGCTGCGCTGGAAGCGGGTGCCGAGGCGATCCATCCGGGTTATGGCTTCCTCAGCGAGAACGCCGACTTCGCCGATGCCGTCGACGCGGCCGACCTCGTCTTCATCGGGCCCAGCGCGGCGACGATGCGCAGGATGGGCAGCAAGGCTGGCGCGAAGGACCTGATGCAGGCCGCGGGCGTGCCAGTCGTTCCCGGATACACCGGTGAGGATCAATCGCCGCAACTGCTGGAGCGCGAAGCCGACCGCATCGGTTATCCCCTGATGATCAAGGCGGCCCACGGCGGTGGCGGCAAGGGCATGCGGATCGTGCGCAACCGCGAGGAGTTCCTCGCGAACCTGCTCAGTTGCCAGCGCGAGGCGGCCGGCGCATTCGGTCGCGATCGCGTGCTGCTCGAGCGCTACATCGAAAGCCCGCGCCACATCGAGATCCAGGTCTTCGGCGACACCCACGGCAACGTGATCCACCTCGGCGAGCGCGAATGCTCGGCCCAGCGCCGCTACCAGAAAGTGCTCGAGGAATCGCCCTCGCCGTTCCTGACGCCGGAACTGCGCGCGCACATGGGCGCGGCGGCAGTGCAGGCCGGGCGCGCGATCGACTACGCCAATGCAGGCACGGTCGAGTTCATCGTGGCGCCGGACGGCAGCTTCTACTTCATGGAGATCAACACGCGGCTGCAGGTCGAGCATCCCGTCACCGAAATGGTGACCGGACAGGACCTGGTCGCCTGGCAGTTGCGCGTTGCCGCGGGCGAGCCGCTGCCGCTGGCGCAGGCCGACGTGCGGCAGCACGGCCATGCGATCGAAGTGCGCCTGTATGCGGAGGATCCGGAAGCCGGATTCCTCCCCGGCTCCGGCACGCTGGAGCGCTTGCGGCTGCCGTCCCCCAACGGCCACGTGCGCATCGATTCGGGCGTCGTCGAAGGCGACGTCGTCACCATTTTCTACGACCCCATGATCGCCAAGCTGATCGTGTGGGACGAAGACCGCGAACGCGCCCTCGCCCGCCTGCGCGAGGCCCTTGCGCAATGCGAGATCGAGGGCCCGAAGTCCAACATCGGTTTCCTCGAGCGCCTGGCCAGCCATTCGTCCATCGTCGACGGCAGCATCGATACCGGCTACCTGGATCGCAACCTGGATGCCTTCCTGCAGCCGGCCGGGATCGACCACAAGCTGCTGCTGGCCGCAGCGACGACACGCCTGCTGTGGCTGGAGGCGGCCGAGCGCGCGCAGGCCGCCACGGGCGCGGATCCGACATCGCCCTGGAACCTGGCAGACGGCTGGCGACTGGGACATGCAGGCAAGCGCGACCTCGCCTTCCTGCACGGCGGCGCGCGCATCCATCTCGTCGCCCAGGGCGCAGGCGGCGACTACCGGATCACGACTGGCGACAACGAGGTGCGCGTCTGCGGTGCGCGCTGGAGCGACGGGGTGCTCAGTGCGCGCTTCGATGGACAGGCGCGACGTTTTTCCGCGCACGCGGACGATTGCCGGATTCACGTCCATGACGGCAACGATCGCCTGCAACTGCGCCCCACGGAGGTGTATCGTCGCCAAGGGCCCGTCCAGGGGCTCGACGACCGGCGCCTGCATGCGCCCATGCCCGGACGCGTCGTACTGGTGAACGTGGAACCGGGCCAACGGGTCACGGCCGGTCAGGAGTTGCTGGTGATCGAGGCGATGAAGATGGAGCTTGGCCTGAAGGCGCCGCGCGACGGTGTCATCGGTGACGTCCGCGCCGCAGCCGGCGACGTGGTGGAAGCCGACGCCGTGCTGATCACGCTGGAGCCCTGATGGCGATGCCGGCGCAGGTCCGTATCGTCGAAGTCGGGCCGCGCGACGGCCTGCAGAACGAAAAGACCATCGTCGCCACCGCCGACAAGATCGAATTGATCAATCGCCTGTCGCGCACCGGATTGACGTCGATCGAGGCCACGAGTTTCGTCAGCCCGAAATGGGTTCCGCAACTCGCGGATGCCGGGCAGGTGTTCGCCGGCATCGACAGGCGCGCGGGGATTTCGTATCCGGTGCTGGTGCCCAATGCACGGGGATACGAACGGGCACGTGCGGCGGGCGCAACCGAAGTCGCGGTATTCACCGCCGCGTCCGAAGCCTTCAGCCAGAAGAACATCAACGCATCGATCGACGAGTCGATCGAACGGTTCACGCCGGTATTGGAGTCCGCCAGGCAGGACGGCGTGCGCGTGCGCGGCTACGTCTCCACCGTGCTGGGCTGCCCCTACCAGGGCGCGGTGCCGGTTGCGGACGTGGTCCGCGTCGCGCGACGACTGCATGCACTGGGGTGCTACGAGATATCGCTGGGCGACACCATCGGGATCGGCACGCCGCACAAGGCACGCGCGATGTTGCTGGCCGTGGCCGACGAGGTTCCGATGGCGGCGCTGGCCGTGCATTTCCACGACACCTACGGCCAGGCGCTGGCGAACGTGCTCGCTTGCCTGGAGGAGGGCGTGGGCGTCGTCGATGCCGCCGTCTCCGGTGTCGGTGGCTGCCCCTACGCGAAAGGCGCCAGCGGCAATGTCGCCACCGAGGATGTCGTGTACATGCTGGACGGACTCGGCGTGCGCACCGGCGTGGATATCGACGTGCTGGCCGACACCGGCCGCTGGCTCGCGAGCCTGCTTGGCCGCGAGAGCGGCAGCAAGGTTGGCCGCGCCATGGCCGCCGCATGAACGCCAAGGCGCAGCCAATCGAAGCCGCCCTCGCGGCGGGTGCCGACAACGCAGGCCGAACGCTCGCGGCGCTGCAGGCAGCCTGCGATGACCCCGCCCTGCCATTGCACGTCCGCTCGCTGCTGGAGCAGGCCTGCGATACCACGCACGCAGCACTGATCCGTGCCGACAATGCCCAGCAACGCTACAAGGCGTTGTTCGACGCCCTGCCCGATCCGATCAGCATCCTCAGCTGGGATGGCGTCCTGCTCGACATCAACCGCGCCGGGGAAGACGCTTACCGCCGGCCTCGCACGACGCTCATCGGCCAACCGCTCCACCTGCTCAATCCCGACCTGCCCAGGGACCATCTGGGGCCGGTCCACGACAGTCTTGGTCGCGGTGAAACGTCGGCGCGCGAAGTGACGCACATGCGTGCCGACGGCACGCGCTTCCCGGCGGAGGTGCACGCGGCACGGCTCGACCATGATGGACAGGCGTGCATCCTCTCGGTCACGCGCGACCTGACTGATCGCGCCCGCATCGAACTGCACTATCGCGAGCTGATGGAAGTGGTCGACAAGGGCATCCTGGTCCGCGACGCCGAACGCAACATCGTCTACGCCAATCCGGCTGCGGTGCGCATGTTCAACGTCGAGTCCGGCATGTCGCTGGCAGAGGAGATCCGCGACGGCCAGTGGTTGATCATCGACGAGGACGGCAATGCCATGCCCGACGATGCCTTGCCGGCATATCGGGCATTGAGCACGGGCAGGGTCGCCGACAGCACCGTGCTGGGTTTCTACAACGTGGGGATGCGCCAGCTCACCTGGCTGTCGGTCACCTCGGTTCCGCAATTCGCTCCGGGTGCCGACAAGCCCCACCAGGTGCTGTCGCTTTTCAGCGACGTCACCGAACTCAAGCGCGACGGCGCCCTGTTCGACCGCGTGCAGGCGCTGGCCCACATTGGCGGCTGGGAGTGGGATGCGAGCCGCTGCCGGCTGCACCTGAGCGACGAAACCGTTCGCATCCTCGGCAGCGAGGCGCAGCCCACGTCCATGGATGCGGTCCTCGACTGCCTGGAGGCAACGGATCGCCGCTGCCTCCAGGACGCCATCGACGAGTCGCTCGCGCAAGGCTCCGGCTTCGACCTGGAAGTCCAGGGTCGCCGCCACGACGGAACGGCCTTCTGGGCCCGCGTGATCGGCGAGGCCGATGGCAACCAGCCGCTGTCGCAGCGCCTCACCGGCACGCTGCAGGATGTCACCCGGCGCAAGCTTGCCGAAGCAACGCTGCGCATCCAGGCGCGTACCGATCCGCTGACGGGATTGCTCAATCGCGACGCGGCACTGGGCGAAATCGCCGCATGCCTCGACGACCCCGCGCAGGCGTACGTCGCCGTGCTGTACATCGACCTTGACCGGTTCAAGGTGGTCAACGACGTCCTCGGCCATGCCGCGGGCGATGAACTGCTGATGGCGGCCGCTGGGCGGATCGGCAAGGCGGTTGGTCGCGAGGGCCTGATCGCGCGTTTCGGCGGCGACGAGTTCCTCGTCGTCTGCGATTTCGGCGACGATCCCCGTCGACCCGAGCGCATCGCGGACAGGATCCTGGATTCGTTTGCCGAGAGCTTCCGTTTCGAGCACGAGGAATTCACCATCACCGCGAGCATCGGCATCGCCCGTGCCCCGGGCGATGGCGACACGCCGCAGGCACTGATCCAGAACGCCGACACCGCGATGTACGACAGCAAGCGTCGCATTCGCAATGGCTGGCAGGCTTTTACCCCGGCGCTTGCGCAGACGCAGCAGGAGCGGTTGCGGGTGGAAACGCAACTGCGCCGCGCTGCCGACAACAACGAGTTCCACCTGGTCTACCAGCCGCAGGTCGACCTGCGCCACGGTCGCATCGTCGGCGCCGAAGCCCTGATCCGCTGGCAGAACGACCATCTGGGAGAGATGCGTCCGGACCGGTTCATCGGCCATGCCGAAGTCACCGGCGACATCGTGCGAATCGGCAGCTGGGTATTGCGCGAAGCCTGCCGGCAGATCTGCGCCTGGCGCGAATCCGGGCTGGGAATCGTCCGCGTCGCCGTCAATGTGTCCTATCGGCAGTTCCTCGGCGACGACCTCGCACAGGTCGTGGCGGGGGTGCTGCAGGAGTTCGGGCTTCCGGGCGCGGCGCTGGAGCTCGAATTCACCGAGCGCGTGCTGATCGAGGATGCGCCCGACACGATCCGCACCTTCGCCGCATTGCGCGAACTGGGCGTCGTGCTGACGATCGACGATTTCGGCGAAGGCTACAGCGCGCTCAACTACCTGCGTCGCCTGCCGATCCACGGGCTCAAGTTGAGCCAGCTGTTCCTGCATGGGGTGCCGGGCAACAACTCCGATGTCGCCGTGTGCCAGGCCGTCGCCGGGATCGCGCGCAGCCTGGGGTTGGGGCTGGTTGCCGAGGGCGTCGAAACCACGGCGCAGCGATCGTTCCTGCTCGACCTTGGCGTGCCGGTGGGCCAGGGCTTCCTGTTCGCACCGGGCCTGCGTGCCGACGAGTTCGCGCGCCGGCTGGACCTGCCATCCTCGATCATCGATGGCTGAGGCGGCCTTCATGATCCGGCCGATCGAGCCGCGCGACGATGCGTCGATGGCGGCGATCATCCGCACCGTCATGCCGGAGTTCGGCGCGGTCGGTTCGGGCTTTGCGATCGGCGATCCGGAAGTCGACTGGATGAGCCGCGCGTATGCGCAGCCGCGCTGTGCGTATTTCGTCGTCGAGCGGGACGGCGTCGTGCTGGGTGGCGGTGGCGTCGCGCCGCTTGCCGGCGGCGACGGCGACACCTGCGAATTGCGCAAGATGTACTTCCTGCCGCAGGCGCGCGGGCACGGCGCGGGCACGGCCATGATGCAGCGATGCCTGCAGGCCGCCCGTGACTTCGGCTTCCGGCAGTGCTACCTCGAAACGCTGCACGGCATGGACGCCGCGATGAAACTCTACGAACGCAGCGGTTTTCGCCGGATCGACAAGCCCATGGGCGACACCGGCCATGGCGGCTGCAACACGTTCTACCTGCTGTCGCTCTGACCAGTCGTACGCACAGAGAGGTCCTGCCGATGCAACGCTGGTGGCTGTCCGCACTATCCATCCTGCTGGCGCTGGTCGCCGCGCCACTGGCTGCGGCCGACGGCACGGCAAGCCTGCTGGTCCCTGCGCGGGTCTGGAACGGCACCGACGCGGCCGCGCATGCGGGCTGGGTGGTGCTGGTGCGCGATGGGGTCATCGTCGCGGTCGGGCCGTCCGCGGCCATCGCCATCCCCGCCGATGCGCGACGCATCGACCTGCCCGGCGCCACGCTCACGCCAGGCCTGATGGACCTGCACTCGCACCTGTTCCTGCATCCGTACAACGAGACGTCCTGGAACGACCAGGTGTTGAAGGAGCCGGAGGCCTATCGCACGCTCGAAGCCGCGCAACATGCACGGGCGACCCTGCTCGCCGGCTTCACCACGCTGCGCGACCTGGGCACCGAGGGCGCCGGATACGCCGACGTGTCGCTCAAGCGCGCGATCAACGAGGGCCTCGTCCAGGGTCCGCGGCTGTTTGTCGCGACCCGCGCGATCGTCGCCACGTCGAGTTACGGCCCGGGGCCACGCGGATTCCGCCCGGACGCGGAGCTGCCGTCCGGCGCGCAGGAAGCCAGCGGGGTCGATGCGGTCATGCAGGCCGTGCGCGAACAGGCCGGTCACGGTGCCGACTGGATCAAGGTCTATGCCGATTACCGCGTCGGCGCCGACGGCAGCACCCAACCCACATTCACGGCGGCCGAGCTCAAGGCCCTGGTCGAAACCACGCACCTGTCCGGCCGCCCGGTGTCCGCGCACGCCGCCAGCGACGCCGGCATGCGCATGGCCATCGACGCCGGCGTGGACAGCATCGAGCATGGCTACGGCGGCAGCGCGGCGACGTTCGCGCGCATGCACGACCGGGGCGTGGCCTACCTGCCCACGCTGACGGCGGTCGAGGCGACGGAAACCTATTTCAACCATTACGTGCCCGGAACGTCGGCGCCGACGCCGAAGATCCAGGAATCCGAACGCGCATTCCGCGCCGCACGCGCGGCCGGCGTCACGATCGGCTGCGGCAGCGATGTCGGCGTGTTCCGCCACGGCGACAACTGGCGCGAGCCGGCGCTGATGGTGCACGCGGGCATGACACCGGTCGACGCACTGCGCGCCTGTACCAGCGTGGCGGCGACGATCCTGCGCGAAGCCGACCGGACCGGACGCATTGCAGTCGGACTGCACGCCGACCTGGCGGCATTCGAAGGCGACCCGACCGTCAATATCGGCGCGCTGGCGCATCCGGCGTTCGTGATGAAGGACGGCGTGGTCTACCGCAGCCCGGCAGCCGCCGCAGTCCAGCCCTGACATAGGGCGGGTCTTGACCCGCCG
>NZ_VKHQ01000006.1 GCF_009792795.1 Cognatiluteimonas profundi | reverse complement strand
GCGCCGCGTCGATCTGGTCGTATGCCTTGAACTCACCACCAAAACGCTCCGCTCCGATCTTCGTCAGCGCCGCCGTCAGCGTCGTCTTGCCGTGATCCACGTGACCGATCGTGCCCACGTTCACGTGGGGCTTGGTGCGCTCGAATTTACCCTTTGCCATGGCTTCGTATCCTTAAATTAAGCTTCAGTTCTTCTTGATGACGGCTTCGGCGATGTTGGCCGGCGCCTCTGCGTAATGATCGAATTCCATCGTGAACGTGGCGCGGCCCTGCGACATGGAGCGAAGGCTCGTCGCGTAGCCGAACATTTCGCCCAGCGGCACCATGGCTGCGATCACCTTGCCGCCCGGACTGTCGTCCTGGCCCTGCAGGATGCCGCGACGACGGCTGACGTCGCCCATCACGTCGCCGAGGTAATCCTCCGGCGTCACGATCTCGACCTTCATCATCGGCTCGAGCAACACCGGGCTGGCCCGGTTGAAGCCTTCCTTGAAGCCCATCGAACCGGCGATCTTGAATGCCATTTCCGAGGAGTCGACTTCGTGGTACGAACCGTCGACCAGCTTCACCTTGACGTCCACGATCGGATAGCCGGCCATCAGGCCATTGGCGACCGCTTCCTGGATGCCCTTGTCGACCGCCGGGATGTATTCCTTCGGCACGGTGCCGCCAACAATCGCGTTCTCGAACGTGTAGCCCTTGCCACGTTCCTGCGGCTCGATTTCCAGCCAGACATGGCCGAACTGGCCCTTGCCGCCGGACTGGCGCACGAACTTGCCTTCGGCCTTGACCGACTTGCGGATGGTCTCGCGGTAGGCGACCTGTGGCTTGCCGACGTTGGCTTCGACGTTGAACTCGCGCCGCATGCGGTCAACGAGGATTTCCAGATGCAACTCGCCCATGCCCGAGATGATCGTCTGGCCGGATTCCTCGTCGGTCCGGACACGGAACGACGGATCTTCCTGCGCGAGGCGACCCAGCGCGACACCCATCTTTTCCTGGTCGGACTTGGTCTTCGGCTCGACCGCCATCGAGATGACGGGCTCCGGGAAGATCATGCGCTCCAGGGTGATGATGTGCTCCTGCGAGCACAGCGTGTCGCCGGTCGTGACGTCCTTCAGGCCGACGGCGGCGGCGATGTCGCCGGCGCAGACTTCCTTGATCTCGTCGCGGTTGTTGGCGTGCATCTGCAGGATGCGGCCGACGCGCTCCTTCTTCGACTTGACCGGGTTGTAGACCGCGTCGCCGGATTTCAACGTTCCCGAATACACGCGGAAGAACGTCAGCGAACCCACGAATGGATCCGTCATGATCTTGAACGCGAGCGCGGCGAACGGCTCGGTGTCGAGCGCGGTGCGGCTGGCTTCTTTCTCGTCGTCGTCGATGCCCTTGACCGGCGGACGATCCATCGGCGAAGGCAGCAACTGGATGACCGCATCCAGCATGGCCTGCACGCCCTTGTTCTTGAACGCCGTTCCGCAGAGCACCGGGATGACTTCGACCTTCAGCGTGCGCTCGCGCATGCCGGCCAGGATGTCGGCCTCCGACAGGTCGCCCTCGTTGAGGTACTTGTCCATCAGCTCTTCGGACGCCTCGGCGGCGGCCTCGACCATGAAGCTGCGCGCCTCGGCGCAAACGTCGGCGAGGTCAGCCGGGATGTCGCGGTATTCGAACTTGGTGCCCTGGAGCGCGGTTTCCCAGTGGATCGCCTTCATCTTGACCAGGTCGACCACGCCTTCGAAGCCTTCCTCCGCGCCAATCGGCACCTGCATCGGCACCGGGTATGCACCCAGGCGCGATTTCAGCTGCTCGACGACCTTGAAGAAGTCGGCGCCGGTGCGGTCCATCTTGTTGACGAACGCAAGGCGCGGCACCGAGTACTTGTTGGCCTGGCGCCAGACGGTCTCGGACTGCGGCTGCACGCCACCGACGGCGCACAGCACGAACACCGCGCCGTCGAGCACGCGCAGGGAACGCTCGACTTCGATCGTGAAATCGACGTGCCCGGGGGTATCGATGATGTTGAAGCGGTGCTGCGGCATCGACATGTCCATGCCCGACCAGAACGCGGTCGTGGCGGCGGACGTGATCGTGATGCCGCGCTCCTGCTCCTGCTCCATCCAGTCCATCGTCGCGGCACCTTCGTGCACTTCGCCGATCTTGTGGTTGACGCCGGTGTAGAACAGGATGCGTTCTGTCGTGGTCGTCTTGCCGGCATCGATGTGGGCCATGATGCCGAAGTTGCGGTAACGCTCGATGGGAGTGGTGCGAGCCACGGTTTTCTCTCGTCTGTGTTCTTGCGACGGACTGACGTCCGGATGGCCGAACGCCGCGTAATGGCGGCTTTCGGTTACGTGCGGCGAAGGGGCTGCCGAGGCAGGCTTCGACGCGGGCGGCGCGCTGCGCGCCGCGAAGGCTCCGTTGCCGGAGCCTGGTTCAACAGGATCCGATCACCAACGGTAGTGCGCGAATGCCTTGTTGGCTTCCGCCATGCGGTGGGTTTCTTCGCGCTTCTTGATCGCGCCACCACGGTTCTCGGAAGCATCCAGCAACTCACCCGCCAGCTTCCGCGGCATGGTGTTCTCGCCGCGCTTGCGCGCCGAATCGATCAGCCAGCGCATGGCCAGCGCCATGCGGCGCGACTGGCGAACCTCGACAGGCACCTGGTAGGTGGCACCACCGACGCGACGCGACTTGACCTCGACGGACGGCGAGATGTTGCCAAGCGCCTTCTCGACGACGTCCAGGGCATTCGGGCTCTTCTCGCCGATCACGTCCATCGCGCCGTACACGATCTTCTCGGCGACGGACTTCTTGCCGCTGTACATCACCATGTTGATGAAGCGGGCGATGGTCTCGCTGCCGTGCTTGGGATCCGGCAGGACGGTGCGCTGTGGAGTGGAACCTTTACGCGACATGTTGCGTACCTATTGGATGCTTGTTTAAAAGCGTGCTTGTCTGGGAACGCCTGCCGGAAGCGGGCGATGGGGTGACGGCGGGCACCGGTTGCGCCCGCGGGTTCAGGCCTTTTTCGGACGCTTGGCGCCGTACTTCGAGCGCGACTGGCGACGCTTGGCGACGCCGGCGGCATCGAGCGCGCCGCGCACGGTGTGGTAGCGCACACCCGGCAGGTCCTTGACGCGACCGCCACGGATCAGCACGACCGAGTGCTCCTGCAGGTTGTGGCCTTCGCCACCGATGTAGGAGATGACCTCGTAGCCATTGGTCAGGCGCACCTTGGCCACCTTGCGCAGGGCCGAGTTCGGCTTCTTCGGGGTGGTGGTGTAAACGCGCGTGCACACGCCGCGACGCTGCGGGCAGTTCGCCAACGCGGGCGAGGTGCTCTTGTAGGTCTCGGGATTGCGCGGCTTGCGCACCAACTGGTTGATCGTCGCCATGTTGCTTGGGGCTCTTTGAGGTGGAAAAGGCGGATGCCTGTTCGTGATCGTGAGGTTGCGAAACGAAGTCAGGCCGTTGGATCCGGCCTGCTTAGCAGAAAAGTATAGCCCGCGCCGGACGCGAGCGTCAACGCGAAGTGACCCGGAAACCCAGGGCGACCGCCCTGTTTCCGTTGCTCCCGCCCTGCCCTGGGCCGAAAACGAGGCGCATCCTGCGCCTCCTTTCGTGGTCTGGGACGGCCCGGAGGCCGTCGATATCCATCACTGGTTCCGGGGACCGTCGGATCCCCGCGATTGCCTTAGCCCAGGGTCTCGCCCTCTTCCGAAGCCACGTCGACCGTCTCCGGCTCTGCGCTGGCGGAGCCGGTCAGCGCCTCCATCTCGGACTCGGTGAGACCGGACGCGTTGCGACGGCGGGCCGTGTGGTACGCAAGGCCGGTACCGGCCGGGATCAGGCGGCCGACGATCACGTTCTCCTTCAGGCCGCGCAGGCCGTCGCGGGTGCCGCGGACGGCAGCCTCGGTCAGCACGCGGGTGGTTTCCTGGAAGGACGCGGCCGAGATGAACGACTCGGTCGCCAGCGAGGCCTTGGTGATGCCCAGCAGGACCGGATCGAACTTCGCCGGCAACTCGTTGCGCACCGCGAGCCTGGCGTTCTCCTCGATGACGCGCTGGCGCTCGGCCTGCTCGCCATGGAGGAACTTGCTGTTGCCCTGGTCGGTGATCTCGACCTTGCGCAGCATCTGGCGAATGATCACCTCGATGTGCTTGTCGTTGATCTTGACGCCCTGCAGGCGATAGACGTCCTGGATTTCCTTGACCAGGTAGGCGGCCAGCGGCTCGACCCCGAGCAGGCGCAGGATGTCCTGCGGGCTCGGCTCGCCGTCCACCACGGTCTCGCCCTTCTCCACGTGCTCGCCTTCGAACACGATGATCTGGCGGTACTTGGGGATCAGCTCTTCGTGATCGTTGCCGTCGACGTCCTTGATGATCAGGCGCTGCTTGCCCTTGGTGTCCTTGCCGAACGAAACGATGCCCGAAACCTCGGCCAGCACGGCCGGATCCTTCGGCTTGCGCGCCTCGAACAGATCGGCCACGCGCGGCAGGCCGCCCGTGATGTCGCGGGTCTTCGACGCTTCCTGCGGGATCTTGGCGACCACGTCGCCGATGCCGACCTGCGCACCGTCCTGCAGGTTGACGATCGAGCGCGGCGGCAGCAGGTACTGCGCCGGCAGGTCGGTGCCCGGGATGTTCAGGTCCTTGCCGGCCTTGTCGATGATGCGCACGATCGGACGCAGGTCCTTGCCCATCGAGCCACGACGCTTGGGATCGGTGATCTCGCGCGACGCCAGGCCGGTCAGTTCGTCGGTCTTCTCCATCACGGTCACGCCGTCGACGAAGTCGACGAAGCGCATGAAGCCCGCGACTTCCGACACGATCGGATGGTTATGCGGATCCCACGATGCCACGGTCTGTCCGGCCTTGATGGCGGCGCCGTCCTTGACCATGATCATCGCGCCATACGGCAGCTTGTAACGCTCGCGCTCGCGACCGTGGCCGTCGAGCACCGACAGTTCGCCCGAACGCGACACCGCGACCAGGTGGCCGTTGGCGTGCGAGACGTGCTTGAGGTTGTTGAACTTCACCGAGCCGGTCGTCTTGACCGTCACGTTGTCGATCGCAGCCGCACGCGATGCCGCGCCACCGATGTGGAACGTCCGCATCGTCAGCTGGGTACCGGGCTCGCCGATCGACTGCGCGGCGACGACACCCACGGCTTCACCGTGGTTGACCGTATGTCCGCGGCCCAGGTCGCGGCCGTAGCAATGCGCGCAGACGCCGAACGACGATTCGCAGGTGATGGTGGAGCGCACCTTGATCGCCTGCACGCTGGCGTCCTCGAGCTTCTGCACCCACGCCTCGTCGAGCAGCTGGTTGCGGGTAACGAATGGATCCTCGTCGTTGCCCGGCAGGAACACATCCTCGGCCACGATGCGACCCAGCACGCGGTCGCGCAAGGGCTCGACCACGTCGCCGCCTTCCACGATCGGCGTCATGGTGAGGCCTTCGCGCGTGCCGCAATCGGTCTCGGTGATGACGACGTCCTGCGCCACGTCGACAAGGCGACGGGTCAGGTAACCGGAGTTCGCGGTCTTCAGCGCGGTATCCGCGAGACCCTTTCGGGCGCCGTGGGTCGAGATGAAGTACTGCAGGACGTTGAGGCCTTCGCGGAAGTTCGCGGTGATCGGCGTCTCGATGATCGAGCCGTCGGGCTTGGCCATCAGGCCACGCATGCCGGCCAGCTGGCGGATCTGCGCCTGCGAACCACGCGCACCGGAGTCGGCCATGATGAAGACCGAGTTCATCGACTTCTGCGCCAGCTTCTCGCCCTTGGCATTGGTGACGGTCTCGGTGCCGATCGCGTCCATCATCGCCTTGGCCACGCGCTCGTTCGTGCGCGACCAGATGTCGACGACCTTGTTGTAGCGCTCGCCCGCGGTGACCAGGCCCGACTGGTACTGCTGCTGGATTTCCAGCACTTCGGTCTCGGCCTCGTCGAGGATGCCCTTCTTCTCGTCCGGGATGATCATGTCGTCGATGCCGATCGAGACGCCGGCGCGCGTGGCGTACGCGAAGCCGGTGTACATCAGCCTGTCGGCGAACACGACCGTGTCCTTCAGCCCGAGCATGCGGTAGCAGGTATTGATCAGCCGGCTGATGTTCTTCTTGGTCAGCTCGGTGTTGACCAGCGCGAACGGCAGGCCGTCCGGCAGTATCTCGGCCAGCAGCGCGCGTCCGATCGTGGTGTCGATGATCGAGGTCTTCTTTTCGCGCGTGCCATCTTCCTGCAGCACGTTCTCGGTGATGCGGACCTTGACCTTGGCGTGCAGGCCGACGACGCGGTTGTCGTAGGCACGTTTCACTTCGGAGACGTTGGCCAGCGCCATGCCCTCGCCCGGCTCGTTCTCGAGCGCGCGGGTCATGTAATACAGGCCGAGCACGACGTCCTGCGACGGCACGATGATCGGCTCGCCATTGGCCGGCGACAGGATGTTGTTGGTCGACATCATCAGCGCGCGCGCTTCCAGCTGGGCCTCCAGGCTCAGCGGGATGTGCACGGCCATCTGGTCACCGTCGAAGTCGGCGTTGAACGCGGTGCAGACCAGCGGATGCAGCTGGATCGCCTTGCCTTCGATCAGCACCGGCTCGAACGCCTGGATGCCGAGGCGATGCAGGGTCGGTGCGCGGTTCAGCAGCACCGGATGCTCGCGGATGACTTCCTCCAGGATGTCCCACACCTCGGCCTCTTCGCGCTCGACCAGCTTCTTCGCCGCCTTGATCGTCGTGGCGAGGCCACGGCGCTGCAGCTTGGCGAAGATGAAGGGCTTGAACAGCTCGAGCGCCATCTTCTTCGGCAGGCCGCACTCGTGCAGGCGCAGGGTCGGACCGACCACGATGACCGAACGGCCGGAGTAGTCGACGCGCTTGCCGAGCAGGTTCTGGCGGAAGCGACCCTGCTTGCCCTTGATCATGTCGGCGAGCGACTTGAGTGGGCGCTTGTTGGTGCCGGTGATGGCGCGGCCGCGACGGCCGTTGTCCATCAATGCATCGACCGACTCCTGCAGCATGCGCTTCTCGTTGCGCACGATGATGTCCGGCGCATTGAGTTCGAGCAGGCGACGCAGGCGGTTGTTGCGGTTGATGACGCGGCGGTACAGGTCATTGAGGTCGGAGGTCGCGAAGCGCCCGCCATCCAGCGGCACCAGCGGACGCAGGTCCGGCGGCAGCACCGGCAGCACCGTCATCACCATCCACTCGGGGCGGTTGCCGGATTCCAGGAACGCCTCGACCAGCTTGATGCGCTTGGTGAGACGCTTGAGCTTGGTCTCGGAACCCGTCGACGCGATGTCCTCGCGCAGCTGGACCATCTGCGCCTGCAGGTCGATCGTGCGCAGCAGGTCGAACACGGCCTCGGCGCCCATCGCGGCATCGAAGTCGTCGCCGTGTTCCTGGCGCATGGTCATGAACTGCTCTTCGTTGAGCAGCTGGCCGCGCTCGAGCGGGGTCAGGCCCGGCTCGGTGACGACGTAGGCTTCGAAGTACAGGATGCGCTCGATGTCACGCAGGGTCATGTCCAGCATCAGGCCGATGCGCGAGGGCAGCGACTTGAGGAACCAGATGTGCGCGACCGGTGACGCCAGGTCGATGTGACCCATGCGCTCGCGGCGCACCTTGGCCAGCGTCACTTCCGTGCCGCACTTCTCGCAGACCACGCCACGGTGCTTCATGCGCTTGTACTTGCCGCACAGGCACTCGTAGTCCTTGATCGGTCCGAAGATCGCCGCGCAGAACAGGCCGTCGCGCTCGGGCTTGAACGTGCGGTAGTTGATGGTCTCGGGCTTCTTGACCTCGCCGTAGGACCACGAGCGGATCAGGTCCGGCGACGCCAGCGCGATCTTGATCGCGTCGAAGTCGAGCGCCGGGCGCTGCTGGTTGAAAAGGTTCAGTAGATCTTTCATTTCTTTCTCCGGGAGGAGTAATTCGTCGATGGTCGAAAATGCGGCTCACTGGTGATCGGTAGCCGGCAGCGCAAGGCGCTGGTCCGGCTACCGGCCTGCGTTACCGCTCTTCGAGCTCCATGTTGATGGCGAGCGAGCGGATTTCCTTCACGAGGACGTTGAAGGATTCCGGCATGCCCGCGACCATTTCGTGCTCGCCGTCGACGATGTTCTTGTACATCTGGTTGCGGCCCTGCACGTCGTCCGACTTGACCGTCAGCATTTCCTGCAGGGTGTACGCGGCGCCGTAGGCTTCCAGCGCCCAGACTTCCATCTCGCCGAAGCGCTGTCCGCCGAACTGCGCCTTGCCGCCCAGCGGCTGCTGGGTGACGAGCGAGTACGGACCGGTCGAGCGCGCGTGCATCTTGTCGTCGACCAGGTGGTTGAGCTTGAGCATGTGCATGTAGCCGACGGTGACGGGGCGTTCGAATGCCTCGCCGGTGCGGCCGTCGTGCAGCATGGTCTGTCCGCTCAACGGCAGGTCGGCGAGCTCGAGCATCTTCTTGATCTCGGACTCGGCCGCGCCGTCGAACACCGGTGTCGCCATCGGCACGCCGTCGGTCAGGTTGTGCGCGAGCGCGAGCAGTTCCTGGTCGCTGAACTGCTTGAGGTCGACGCGTTGTTCCTGCGTGGCGCGATCGTGGTTGTAGATCTCGTCGAGGAAGGAACGCAGCTCCGATATCGCGGCCTGCGCCTTCAGCATCCGGTCGATCTTCTGACCCAGGCCCTTTGCCGCCCAGCCCAGGTGCGTCTCCAGGATCTGGCCGATGTTCATTCGACTCGGCACGCCCAGCGGATTCAGCACGATGTCGACGGTCTGGCCATCGGCCATGTACGGCATGTCCTCGACCGGGACGATCATCGAGACCACACCCTTGTTGCCGTGGCGTCCGGCCATCTTGTCGCCCGGCTGGATGCGACGCTTCACCGCCAGGTAGACCTTGACCATCTTCAGCACGCCCGGTGCGAGGTCATCGCCCTGGGTGATCTTGCCGCGCTTGTCCTGGAAGCGACGCTCGAATTCCTTCTCGTGCGCGTCGATCTGTTTCTGCGCGCGCTCGATGGCGTCGTTGGCGTCGTCGTCCTTCATGCGCAGCTGGAACCAGTCGGACCGCTTCAGCCCGTCGAGCACCAGCGACGACACGGTGTCGCCCTTCTTCAGGCCGGGGCCGCCGTTGGCGACCTTGCCCAGCAACTGCGTGCGCAGGCGTGCGTAGATCGCACCCTCGAGGATGCGGAACTGGTCGTCGAAGTCCTTCTTGACGCGCTTGATCTCGTATTCCTCGATCTGGCGCGCGCGCTTGTCCTTCTCGATGCCGTCGCGGGTGAAGACCTGCACGTCGATGACGGTGCCGTCCATGCCCGGCGGAACCCGCAGCGAGCTGTCCTTCACGTCGGACGCCTTCTCGCCGAAGATCGCGCGGAGCAGTTTCTCTTCCGGCGTCAACTGCGACTCGCCCTTCGGGGTGACCTTGCCGACCAGGATGTCGCCGGCGCGCACTTCGGCGCCGATGTACACCACGCCCGACTCGTCGAGGCGGTTCAGGGCCTGCTCGGAGACGTTCGGGATGTCGGCGGAGATTTCCTCCGGCCCGAGCTTGGTGTCGCGGGCGACGGCGGTCAGTTCCTCGATGTGGATCGTCGTGTAGCGATCCTCCTCGACCACGCGCTCGGAGAGCAGGATCGAGTCCTCGAAGTTGTAGCCATTCCACGGCATGAACGCGACCAGCATGTTCTGCCCGAGCGCGAGCTCGCCGATGTCGGTCGAAGGACCGTCGGCCAGCACGTCGCCGCGCGCGATCACGTCGCCCACGTTCACCAGGGGGGTCTGGTTGATGCAGGTGTTCTGGTTGGAGCGCGTGTACTTGATCAGCGTGTAGATGTCGACGCCGGCATCCGTCTCGCCGACGATCTCGTTCTCGTTGACCTTGACCACGATGCGCGCCGCATCGATCTGCTCGATCGTGCCGCCGCGCCGCGCGTTCACGGTCACGCCGGAGTCGCGTGCCACCGCACGTTCGATACCGGTGCCGACCAGCGGCTTCTGCGCACGCAGCGTCGGCACGGCCTGACGCTGCATGTTGGCGCCCATCAGCGCGCGGTTGGCGTCATCGTGCTCCAGGAACGGCACCAGCGCCGCCGCGACCGACACGGTCTGCATCGGCGAGACGTCCATGAAGTGGATTTCCAGCGGCGGCTTGAGCAGCGACTCGCCCTGGTAACGGCAGGCGACGAACTGCGACGTCAGGTTGCCCTTGTCGTCCTGCGGCACGTTGGCCTGCGCGATGACGTACTCGTTCTCCTCGATCGCCGACAGGAACTCGACGTCGTCGGTGACCTTGCCCTCCACGACCTTGCGGTACGGCGTCTCGAGGAAGCCGTACTTGTTGGTGCGCGCGAAGACGGCGAGCGAGTTGATCAGGCCGATGTTCGGGCCTTCCGGCGTCTCGATGGTGCAGACGCGGCCGTAATGGGTCGGATGCACGTCGCGGACTTCGAAGCCGGCGCGCTCACGCGTCAGGCCACCCGGCCCCAGCGCGGAGACGCGACGCTTGTGCGTCACCTCCGACAGCGGGTTGTTCTGGTCCATGAACTGCGACAGCTGCGAGGAACCGAAGAACTCCTTCACCGCGGCCGCGACCGGCTTGGCGTTGATGAGCTCCTGCGGCGTCAGGCCATCGGCTTCGGCCATGGTCAGGCGCTCGCGCACGGCGCGCTCGACACGGACCAAGCCGACGCGGAAGACGTTCTCGGCCATTTCGCCGACCGAACGCACGCGGCGGTTGCCCAGGTGGTCGATGTCGTCGACCGTGCCGCGACCGTTGCGGATCTCGGTCAGCACGCGGATGACGTCGAGGATGTCGGAGGTCTGGCCGAGCTGCTCGCGCAGGCGGATGGATTCCTCGTCCTTGCGCTCGCCGTAGTACTTGGCGTCGTACAGGACCGAGGCGCCGGTGACTTCCTTGCGGCCGATGCGGCGGTTGAACTTCATCCGGCCGACGGCCGAGAGGTCGTAGCGCTCGAAGGTGAAGAACAGGTTGTGGAAGAGGTTCTGCGCGGCGTCCTTGGTCGGCGGCTCGCCCGGACGCATCATCCGGTAGATCTCGACCAGGGCCTCGAGCTGTGTCTTGGTGGAATCGATGCGCAGCGTGTTGGACAGGTACGCGCCGCGATCCAGGTCGTTGACCCACAGCGTGCCGATGGCTTCGATCCCGGCCTTGCGGAAGATCGCCAGGTGGTCTTCGTTCAACTCGTCATTCGCGGTCGCCAGCAGTTCGCCGGTGCTCGCGTCGATGACGTCGTGCGACAGGATGCGGCCGACGAGGTAATCGTCGGGCACCGCCAGCGCTTCGACGCCGGCCTGCTCGAGCTGCTTCACATGGCGCGAGGTGATGCGCTTGCCGGCCTCGACGATGACGTTGTCGCCATCGGCCAGGTCGAAGTTCAGGGTCTCGCCGCGCAGGCGTTCCGGCACGAGCACCAGCTGCACGCCTTCCTTGGGATCGATGTGGAAGGTGTTGATCTCGAAGAACTCGTTCAGCATCTCCTCGTTGGAGTAGCCAAGCGCGCGCAGCAGCACCGACACCGGCAACTTGCGGCGACGGTCGATGCGGGTGAACAGGGCGTCCTTCGGGTCGAACTCGAAATCGAGCCACGAGCCGCGATACGGAATGATGCGGGCGCTGTACAGCAGCTTGCCCGAGCTGTGGGTCTTGCCACGGTCGTGGTCGAAGAACACGCCAGGCGAACGGTGCAGCTGCGAGACGATGACGCGCTCGGTGCCGTTGACGATGAAGGTGCCGTTTTCGGTCATGAGCGGGATCTCGCCCATGTAGACCTCCTGCTCCTTCACGTACTTGATGGCCTTGTTCGACGACTCGCGGTCGTAGATCACCAGGCGCACGGTGACGCGCAGCGGTGCGCCGTAGCTGAGGCCGCGGTTGCGGCACTCGCGCTCGTCGAACACCGGGTCGCCGAGCTTGTAGCCGACGTATTCCAGCGCTGCGTAACCGTTGTAGCTGACGATCGGGAACACCGACTTCAACGCCGCATGCAGGCCGCGATCCTCGCGCTTGGCGGGTTCGATCTTTTCCTGCAGGAAGTCCCGGTAGGAATCGACCTGGATCGCGAGCAGGAACGGCACTTCCAGGATCGAGCGGCTCTTGCCGAAGTCCTTGCGGATGCGCTTCTTTTCGGTGAATGAATAGGTCGCCATGGCCTTCGAACCCATGCTGGGATTCGAGGATTTGGTCGGGGTCGTTGTGGAAGCTGTCGTCATGGGGAGCTACCGCCTCGGTGTTGTTTTTCAGGAGTCGTCGCGACGATTCCTGGTGGACCGCATTGCATCCGCGGTCCGGGGGACGATGTGGAAACAAATTGCCAGTGGGAAGTCGCTGGTATTGCCGGCACCAGCACGCCTTCTCCCGCTACTTCCGACTGTCAACTCGGTACTGTTTGTTGCCGGTTTTCTACCTCTGCATCACAACGGCCAAAGGCCGGGGGCTTTCGCCCCCAGCCTCGGTGCATCGCCATGCAGCCGGCGATGCAAGGACCGCTTACTTGACTTCGACGGTCGCGCCTGCGGCCTCGAGGTCCTTCTTCATCTTTGCGGCTTCGTCCTTGGAAACGGCTTCCTTGATCGTGCCGGTGGCTTCGACCAGGTCCTTCGCTTCCTTCAGGCCCAGGCCGGTGATGGCGCGGACGGCCTTGATGACCTCGACCTTCTTCTCGCCGGCGGCCTTCAGGATGACGTTGAACTCGGTCTGCTCTTCGACCACGGCGGCAGCGGCGGCCGGACCGGCAGCGGCGACCGGAGCGGCGGCGGAGACGCCGAACTTCTCTTCGATGGCCTTCACCAGCTCCATCACTTCCATCAGCGTCTTGGTGGCGATCGACTCGACGATTTGTTCATTGGAAAGGGACATTTGATAAACCTCTGAAATGTTTTTTGGATGTAGGACGATTCGGAAGCGACTTATGCCGTTTCGGCTTCGGGCTCGGGAGCCGCGTCGGGGGCTGCTTCGGGAGCGGTTTCGCCGCCACCCTGCTGCTCGCCGACGGCCTTCACCGCACGGGCGAACATGGTCACCGGCTCGGTCAGGACGCGGGCCAGCATGGCCAGTGCCTGATGCAATGTCGGCAACGACGCCAGCACTTCGACATGGCTGGCCGGATACAGCTGGCCACCCACTGCGACGACCTTGGCCTGCAGCTTGTCGTTACCCTTGGCGAACTCCTTGATCAGGCGCCCGGCAGCGCCGGGTTCCTCGGTTGAGAACGCATAGAGCAGCGGACCGACGAGCTTGTCCTGGACAACCTCGTACTCGGTACCCGCGACGGCACGCGATGCCAGGGTGTTCTTGACGACTCGCAGGTACACACCGGTTTCGCGGGCCTTCTTGCGCATCGCGGTCATCTGGCTGACCGTGATGCCCGCGTATTCGGCTGCGACCAGGGAGTGGGCCTTGGCGGCGACGTCAGCCAACTCAGCGACGACTTCCTGCTTTTGTGACAGATTGAGAGCCATTAGCACTCCTCCAATTGAATTCCGCTCACGGCTCCTGCCGTTCGCGGTCCTGGCGACACCGTCCGTTGGCGTCGGGGACGCTCGCGCGTCCCGGTGGTGGCCATCTCTGTTCTGGCATCCCAGAAAACTTTCCAGAGGGGCAACACCATCTACGCAGGCCGATGCTCTCGTGGGCATGCCCTTGCAGGCGTGGCTCCCTTCGAACGTCGATTAAGCGAACCCGCTTGCGATGACGACGACTCCCTGCCGTGGCGAGCTTCCGTGCCCGTCGTCATTGCGCGCTGACCGCGCCTGCGGTCTTTGACGGCTATCGCTTCGAAATGAACCTCTCGGCGACGCCCTCAAAACTTGCCGCGCTCCCTCCCCCGCTTGCGGAAGAGGAAGTTGAAACGATTACTTCAGTGCCAGCGTCGACTGGTCCACGGTGACGCCGGGACCCATGGTCGAGCTGATCGAGATCTTCTGCAGGTAATGACCCTTCGCAGTCGACGGCTTGGCCTTGATCAGGTCGAGCAGCAGTGCCTGCAGGTTGTTCTTCAGCGAGGCCGCGTCGAAGTTGGCCTTGCCGATGGTGCAGTGGATGATGCCGGCCTTGTCGGTGCGGTAACGCACCTGGCCGCCCTTGGCGTTCTTGACCGCTTCAGCCGGGTTCGGCGAAACCGTGCCGACCTTCGGGTTGGGCATCAGGCCGCGCGGGCCCAGCAGCTGGCCGAGCTTGCCGACGACGCGCATGGCATCGGGCGTGGCGATGACGACGTCGTAGTTGAGGTCGCCTGCCTGCATCTGCTCGGCCAGGTCGTCCATGCCGACGGCCTCGGCGCCAGCGGCGCGTGCCTCATCGGCCTTCGCACCCGGGGGTGCGAACACCGCCACGCGCACCGACTTGCCGGTGCCGGCGGGCAGCACGGTCGAGCCGCGCACCTGCTGGTCGGATTTCTTGGCATCCACGCCCAGGCGCACGGCGACGTCGACGGCTTCGACGAACTTCGCCTTGCTGTTGGCCTGGACGATCTTCAGCGCCTCGTCGATCGCGTAGGCCTTGCCCGGCACGACGGCGTCCTTGATTGCTTTCACTCGCTTGGTCATTGCCATGATCTCAGCCCTCCACCGTCAAACCCATGGAACGGGCCGAGCCCGCAATCGTCTTCACCGCTGCGTCCAGGTCGGCTGCGGTCAGGTCGGCTTCCTTCGCCTTGGCGATGTCCTCGAGCTGCTTGCGCGTGACCTTGCCCACCTTCTCGGTGTTCGGGCGCTTGGAGCCGGACTGGATGCCCGCCGCCTTCTTCAACAGCACCGATGCCGGCGTGCTCTTGGTGATGAAGGTGAACGTGCGGTCCGAATACGCGGTGATGATGACCGGAGTCGGCAGGCCGGGCTCCAGCTTCTGCGTCGCGGCGTTGAACGCCTTGCAGAATTCCATGATGTTGAGGCCGCGCTGGCCGAGGGCAGGACCCACCGGCGGCGACGGATTGGCTTGTCCCGCCTTGACCTGCAACTTGATGTAACCGATGACCTTCTTTGCCATTTTGCTGCTCCTGCGAGTTCAAGCGCCTGCACGTCCTTCGACTGCGTGGCTCCTCGCGTCACTGCCGGAACGAACCACTCGTTCCAGCGAATCTGTTTTCCGGTGTCAGGCTTTCTCGACCTGGCCGAATTCGAGTTCGACCGGGGTCGAGCGGCCGAAGATCAGCACCGCCACGCGCACGCGGCTCTTGTCGTAGTTCACTTCCTCGACCACGCCGTTGAAGTCGTTGAACGGGCCATCGACCACGCGCACCATCTGGCCGGGCTCGAACAACACCTTCGGACGGGGCTTCTCGACGCCGTCCTGCACGCGCTGCAGGATCGCGTCGGCTTCTTCGTCCTTGATCGGCAACGGCTTGTCGGCGGTACCGCCGATGAAGCCCATCACCTTGGGTGTTTCCTTGATCAGGTGCCAGCTCTCGCTGTCGATGCGGGGGATGCCGGCTTCGTCGTGCGTCGCGATCTGCACCAGCACGTAACCGGGGAAGAACTTGCGCTCGGAGCGGCGCTTCTGCCCGGCGCGCATCTCGATGATCTCTTCGGTCGGGACCAGCACGTCGCCAAAACGCTCTTCCATGCCGGTCCGGACGATGCGATCACGCAAGGCCTGCGCCACCGACTTCTCGAAGCCGGAATAGGCGTGCACGACATACCAGCGCTTGTGGATGTCGGGACCGCTCACATTGTCTGTCTGCATTTGCATTGAACCTGGCTCTGTATCGACGGATGCACGCATCAACGTGCCAACAACCACTTCACCGCCGACTGGATGACGATGTCGAAGAACGCCAGCATCAGGCTGAGCGCGATGACGACGGCAATCACGACCCAGGTCGTGCGCAGCGCTTCCTGTCGCGACGGCCAGACCACCTTGCGCAGCTCGAAGCGGGCCTCGGACAGGAATTCCTTGGTATGCCCGCCCTTCCCGGTGGTCAGGAAGACGAGTCCCGCGGCCACCAGTCCTGCCACGACGACCAGCACCCGCACGGGCGATGGCCATTGCCCGAACCAGTAGAAGGCAAACACGCCCGCTGCGATCAGCAGGATCGCCAGCGCGTACTTGACCATGTCGCCTGGAGCGCCGGCGGCCTTGGATTGTTGGATCTTGCTGTTCATCCGGCTCTTCGAGGTATTGCTTCGTCTGCGACCGTGAGGGTCGGGTGGCACGCCAGGTAGGAATCGAACCTACAACCTTCGGTTTTGGAGACCGACGCTCTGCCAATTGAGCTACTGGCGTATCGAACTTTTCCGATGTTCCTGAAAAGGCAACGGCGGCCTTCGCCGCCCTGCCGTTTTTTCCACTGTCCGGCAGCGCGCCGGCCGGCAGTTACTTGATGATCTTCGCCACCACGCCGGCGCCGACCGTACGGCCGCCTTCGCGGATCGCGAAGCGCAGGCCCTCGTCCATCGCCACCGGGTTGATCAGCGTCACCACCATCTTCACGTTGTCGCCCGGCATCACCATCTCCACGCCCTCGGGCAGCTCGCAGGCGCCCGTGATGTCGGTCGTGCGGAAGTAGAACTGCGGACGGTAGCCCTTGAAGAACGGCGTGTGGCGGCCGCCCTCGTCCTTGCTCAGGACATAGACCTCGGCCTCGAACTCGGTGTGCGGCTTGATGCTGCCCGGCTTGCACAACACCTGCCCGCGCTCCACGTCGTCACGCTTGGTGCCGCGCAGCAGCAGGCCGGCGTTGTCGCCCGCCTGGCCCTGGTCCAGCAGCTTGCGGAACATCTCGACGCCGGTGACCACCGTCTTCTGGGTCGGACGGATGCCCACGATCTCGATTTCGTCGCCCACCTTGATGATGCCGCGCTCGATGCGGCCGGTCACCACCGTGCCGCGGCCGGAGATCGAGAACACATCCTCGACCG
>NZ_VKHQ01000005.1 GCF_009792795.1 Cognatiluteimonas profundi | reverse complement strand
GGCATCCGCCGTCGGCAGGGCCGGCGGGCAGGTGAACCCCTTGCGCGCGGCGCCAAGGTTGCCGCGCATGCGATCGCTCAGCGGCAATGCGTTTCCGTTGAGGCGCCAATCGTAGATCGTGCTGAACGACAGCACGCGCGCGACGTATTCGCGGGTTTCCTTGTAGCTGATCGTCTCGATCCAGAAATCCGGATCCATGCCCGGGCGCTGCGACTGCCAGCGCGCCAGCGGCGCTGGACCCGCGTTGTATCCGGCGATGGCGAAATAGGGCTGGCCGCCATCCTTGTCCAGCAACTGGCGCAGGTAGGCCGTGCCCAGGGTGATGTTGGTATCGGGGTCGTAGAGGCTGTCGGCGCCGGACCACGGGATCCCCAGCCGGCGCGCCACCGCCATGCCCGTTCCGGGCAACAACTGCATCAGGCCCATCGCATTGGCGGCCGAGTGCGCAGCGGGGTTGAACACGCTTTCCGCACGGATCTCCGCCGCGACCCATGCCGGGTCCAGTGTGTTGTTCGCGGCTTCGCGGCGGATGGTCTGCTGATGGTGCAGCGGGAACCGCAACTGGTACAGGCGCAGTTCCTCCGGCTTTTTGCCCAGCGCGAACACGGCGCGGTCGAACCAGCCGTTGTCCTGCGCCACCTCCACCGCGAGGCGGCGCTGGGTGTCGTCGAAGCGGCCCAGGGCATCGTCCCACTCGCGCTGCGCCCATGCGGGACGATCGATCCGGTACAGCTCCATCGCGCGCACCAGCGCCGGATCGGCGGCCACGGCAGCCTTGGCCGCATCGCTGTCATCCGGCAGCCAGGGGCATAGCGCGTAGGGCTGGTTGATGCGGTCGGCGGCGAGGAATCCGTGGAACTGCGGCTCGCGCGCGGCACGCCGGTACGCCAGTTGCGCGGCCGTCTTGTCGCCGGTGAGTTCGAGCAGCCGCGCCTCGAAATACGTCCAGCGCGAATCGCTGCGTTGCTTGTCCGGCATCGCGCGGATCGCGGCGAGGGCACCGCGCCAGTCCGAGCGCGCCATCGCCTCGCGCACCTGCCATTCGTGCAGCTTGTCGTCGTAGGCGGAGGCGGGCACCGCCGCCAGGCGCCGCGCGGATTCGGGTTCGTAGGATGCGACCGTCCACAGGGCGATCTGGTACAGCACGCGTGCGCGATCGGCTTCGGTGAATCCCAGCGCCTGCGCGAATCGTGGCAGCGCCTGTTCGGCCGCCAGCGGTACCGACTTGCCCAGCCGTGCCAGGCCCTGCGAGGCCATCCAGCGGCTGCGCGTCGTCGCTGGCCATGCCAATGCGCGGTCGTTCACCGCTTCCATGAAGGCGGCATAGTCGCTGGCCAGCGCGAAGTCCGCCGCCGGCAGGCCCTGCGCGGCCTCGCGCATCACCGTCGGGTTCCATTCCCCGGCGGCCTTGTCGATCCGTTCCCAGCGCAGGTCCGGCGGCAGTCCGCCGCGCGCGGCGAGCACGGCGAACGGCGTGTCGCATTCGTCGGGCAGCGGCTTGCCGGTGCTGCGCCACAGCGCCTGCGCATCGCTGACCCACTGCGCGTCGGCGTTGCCGGTGGCCTGGCGCGCGTTCAATTCGGCGCAGCGCAGGGTGCTGCCGCGTACGGAAGGCGCCCACGCGGCGCGGAAGGCCGGCCAGTCCTGGCGACGGGCCGTCGACGCCAGCCACAGCTCGCGGAAGGCCTCGGCCACCGGCTGGCCGCGATAGCGCGCCAGGAAGGACTGCGCCTGGCTGGCGGGGAGGGTGTCGATCGCGCGGACCAGCACCGCGTATTCGACCCAGCCATAGGCAGGGTCGCGCGCGAGCCCCGGGAACTGGCTGGCATCGAACAGGCCGCGCTCGGCCGAATCGATTGCCGCCCGCAGCGGCGACGCCGGCTGCGGGGCGGCGGCCGGCTGCGGGGCAGCCTGGGGCCAGCACTGGGCGGGCGCCAGCAGCAGCAACGCCACCAGGGGGGAAAAAGCGGTGCGATAGGTCATCGTCGGACTATAACGAAGCGAAAATGAATCCCTTTCCGGCCAACGGTCCCCCGGGGGTGTCTGGCCCCCCGGGGCAGCCCGGAGGCGGCGCACATCACGACCATGACGCAGTGCCGCTTGAACCGTCTTCACGAATTGTTTACAACACAGTTACCGCGGCGGCACAGGGGCGCTGGCGGGCGTCATCAACCACCTCTTTCCGGAGTTCACGATGCAATCGCTGCGCCGCAACCGCCTGACCATTGCCGTCAATCTCTCGCTCCTGCTGCTGCCCGGCCTTGCCGCGGCGCAGGATGCCGCCACGCCGCCTGCGCCCGCCGCTGCACCGGAGGAGGCCAAGACGCTCGACCGCGTCCAGGTCACGGGCACACGCATCAAGCAGACCAACGCCGTCACCAGCCAGCCGGTTGCGATCATCACGCGTGCGCAGATCGACCAGAGCGGCGCGACGTCCATCGGCGATTTCCTGCAGCAGTTGACCGCCAGCGGCCAGGCGCTCAACGCGAAGTTCAACTCCAGCGGCAACTTCGGTTATCCGTCCAGTGGTGGCGGCATCGGTGCCGGCTCCTCGCAGGTCGACCTGCGCAACCTGGGATCGCAGCGCGTGCTCGTGCTGGTCGATGGCATCCGCTGGGTCAATGAGTCGTCCGCGTCGGGCGTGAGCGGCAGCGCCGACCTCAACACCATCCCGATGGCGATCGTCGATCGCATCGAAGTCCTCGAGGACGGCGCATCGGCGATCTATGGTTCGGATGCGATCGCCGGCGTGGTGAACATCATCACCCGCAAGAAATATGACGGTGCGCTCGTGCACGTCAAGGCCGGCAGCTACGGCCATGGCGGCGACGACCGCGAGGCCGACATCACCGTTGGCGGCGCCAGCGATCGCTTCTCGGGCGTGTTCTCTGCCGGATACGTGGAGACCAAGGGCATCAGCTCCGGTGTGTGGGGGCAATCCTCCATGCCGATTCCGGGCGCGGGCATCGGCGCCGGCAGCTCCGCCACGCCGCAGGGTCGCTTCACGTTCTGCGATCCGCGCATCACCACGCCCGGCACGCAGGGCTACTGCGATGCACAGGGCAATGACTGGTTCGACATCACCCTCAACGACGGAACGACGACGCCGAACTACAACGGCGGCGATCCGACGGGTGCTGGCGGCACGTACCACAACTGGAGCGGCGCCGACCGTTTCAACTACGCCCCCTACAACCTGTTGCTGACGCCGTCCAAGCGCAAGTCGCTGTTCGCCAGCGCGACCTACGACATCAACGACACGACGTCGTTGCACGCGAAGGCGCTCTACAACAATCGCGAATCCACCAACCAGGCCGCGCCGGAGCCGATGTTCGTCGGTCCCTTCGCCGGTACCGGCGGCATTGCCGACTCGATCGTGATCTCGGCGCTGAACCCCTACAACCCGTTCGGGATCGACCTGGATCCGTCGAGCAACTTCGGCTGGGTGACCAAGCGTCCGCTCGAGCTGGGGCCACGCATCTTCAGCCAGAACGTGGATACCTGGTACGTCAACCTGGGCCTGAATGGCACATTCCAGGTCGGCCGCGGCATGGACTGGTCGGTGGATTACGTCCACTCCGAAAACAAGGCCGAGCAGACCTTCTCCAACGGTTTCAACATCGGCAAGATCAAGCTGGCCCTGGGTGATCCGACGGTGTGCGCAGCCTCGCCCGGTTGCATCCCGCTCGACCTGTTCGGTGGCGAAGGCCGCCCGATCACCCAGGCGATGCTGGACTACATCAGCACCCCGCAACACGATTCCAGCAAGCAGGTGCTCGACCTGCTGACCGCCAACCTGACCGGCGACCTGTGGCAGATGGGCGACGATCGTTACGCGGGCTTCGCGGTGGGTTACGAGCATCGCAAGTACGAAGGCAACTTCAATCCGGATCCGCTGCGCCAGACCGGCGAGTCGCAGGATTCGTTCGCCTCGCCGGTGTCGGCGTCCTACACCGTCAATGAAGGCTACGCCGAGCTGCTGCTTCCGTGGACGAAGGGCTTCAGCACCGACTTCGCGATCCGTCGCTCGCAATACTCGACCTTCGGTGGCGCCACCACCGGCAAGGCCGGATTCCGCTGGCAGCCGATCGAGGACCTGGTGCTGCGTGGCACCTGGTCGCAGGGCTTCCGCGCGCCTAACCTCGGCGAGCTGTACGGGCTGACGCAGTTCGGCGCGACGCTCACCGATCCCTGCGGCACCACCGGCACCCCGGGTCCGGCCGGCCCGGAATACGTGGCGGGATGCGCGGCGCAGGGCGTGCCGGTCACGTTCGAGCAGGCGAACACCCAGATCACCACCTTCACCGGCGGCAACCCGAACCTGCAGCCCGAGAAGTCGGACAACTACAGCTTCGGCGCGGTCTGGAGCCCGGGCTGGGCCGACAACCTCGCGTGGTCGTCCAAGCTCGACTTCGAGGTCAACTACTTCCATTACAAGATCAAGGACGCCATCCAGGCGCCTGACATCCAGGCGATCCTCAACGGTTGCACGGCTGGCACGATCACCGGAGCGGCCTGCTCCGGCTTCACCCGCGGCGCGGGCTTCAACCTCAACCCGCCGACGGATTTCCTGGCCAACCTCGGCACGATCACCACCAACGGCATCGACCTGAAGGCCAACTGGGTCGGGCCGCAGACCAACTGGGGCCAGTTGAATGCAGGGCTCCAGGCGACGCGCACCATCGGCTACAAGGCGGTGGATGCCGATGGCAACCAGACCCAGCGCCGGGTCGGGGTGGAAGTCAACGACAGTGCGATCCCCGACTGGCAGTCCAACCTGCAGCTGGGATGGAAGTCGGGCGACTGGAACGCCAGCTGGATCGTGCGCTACATCAGCTCGGTCAAGGAGGATTGCGGCAATGCGGGCGTGACCCCGGCCACCGGTTGCCCAACGGCGGCCGACATCCACACGCTGGGATCCACCGTCTACAACGACGCGCAGCTGGCGTGGAACCACTCGATGGGCATCCAGGGCCTGAAGTTGTCGGTTGGCGTCAACAACATCTTCGACAAGTCTCCACCGGTCTGCGTGACCTGCTCCTTGAACGGATATGACGCCGGCACCTACGACCTGCCGTTCCGCTTCTGGTACGTGAGCGCTGACTTCCGCTTCTGATTCCGGTCATCGGCAACGAATGCGGGCGGCGATGCGAATCGCCGCCCGTTTTTTTTGGCGGCAGACGCTGGGTTCTGCGCGGTTGTCTGACTTGCCTGCGGCGCTTTAAACGCTTTCGCCGTTGGCGAGTTACTTTTCTTTGGGCGCTTGCAAAGAAAAGTAACTCGCCAACGGCGAAAGCGTCTAAAAGCGCCGCAGGCAAAGTCACAACAGGGCTGCTCGCCAAAGGCGAAAGCGCTGGCGGCGCGCAGAACGCAAAACGAACGGCGCCGAAGCAACTCAGCCCTTCAGCGCGCTCTCCGGCACCGCCAGCTCGATCGACAACGCCAGGTGGTCCGACAGCGCAGCCGGGAACGCGTCCATGCTGTGGCAGGCGATCGCATCGGTCATCAGGATGTGGTCGATCGCGCGCTGCGGCTTCCAGCTGGGGAATGTCAGGATGCGCTCGGCCGGTGGCTGCAGGCGCGTGCGCTGGTACAGCATGTGCATTTCCGGCTGGTCGAAGGTGCAGTTGAAGTCGCCCATCAGCACCGCATGCGGATGTCCGTGCAGCAGTTCGGCGATGAAGGCCAGCTGCGACATGCGCGAGGCCGCGCCGAGCGACAGGTGCGACACCGCGATCACCAGGCCATCGTCGCCGTCGCCAAAGCGCGCCAGCAGAACGCCGCGACCGGCGATGCGGCCGGGCAGCGGATGGTCGCTGATCGAAACCGGTTCGAGCTTGCTCAGCAGGCCGTTGGCGCTGGAGGCGACGCCGCCCATGCTGCGGTTGGGCTGGTGGCTCCAGTAGGCGAAGCCGGCGCGCTCGGCCAGGTAATGGGTCTGGTTGGTGAAACCCGAGCGCAGGCTGCCGGGATCACTTTCCTGCAGGCCGACGATGTCGTGGCGTCCGGCCAGCTGCGCGATGGTGTCCAGCGCCCCACGCTTGTTGCCGGCCGGCAACACGTGCGACCAGCTGCGCGCGAAATAGTCGTGGTAGCCGCGCGTGCTGGATCCGGCCTGGATATTGGCGCTGAGCAGCTTGAGTCGACGCGTGGTCATGCCTCCGCGCTTACCTGGCCGCCGCGGCTCCGGCGGCGCGCTCCTGCGCGATCAGCTGGTTGGTGATGCGCAGGACGTCCTCGTCGCTCTTGCCGGTCACGCGATACCTGCCATCGACGATGACGGTCGGCGTCCCCTCGACGCCGGTGGCCAGCATGAACTGCTTCGCGCGCTTGAGCTTCGCGTCGACCGCAAAGCTGCTCATCGCATCGATGAACTGCTTCGCATCAGCGCCGTATTTGGCATAGAAGGCCGCGACCTTGCGGGCGTCCGGCGGATCGCTTTCGCTGGGCAGCGAATGCTCGATGTGGATGGCGTTGAAGACCGCGTCGTGCGTCCGGGCATCCAGGCCCATCGCGTCGGCCACCAGGAAGGCCTGCGCGTAGATGTGCCATTGCGCGTTGAAATCAGCCGGGACGTAGGTGACGCGCACATCGGCCGGCAGCGTCTTCTTCCACGCATTGAGCAATGGCTCGAAGCGGGCGCAGGCCGGGCAGATGAAGTTGAACACCTCCACCACTTCGATCTTTCCATCCAGGGGGGCGTACGGCTGGCCGCCCTGGATGACGATGTAGTCGGTGCCTGCGGTGGCAGTGCCCTTGGCCGCCGTGTCGGCGACCGCGGCGACCGCTGCGTCGGCGGCGGGATTCGCAGCCGGGGCGCCGACTGACGCCGGCGCGGCCGGTGCGTTGGCTCCAGCAGCGGCCGATGCGGCCGCCGCGACGGCATCCGCGCTCGGGGTGGTCGTGCTTGCGGCGGCGGCCGGGGCCGATGCGTCGGTCGACGGCGGGGCCTTGTTGCAGGCCGCCAGCGGCAGCAGCAGCAGGAGCAACAGCAGGGCTTGGCGCTTCATGGGCGATCTCCTTCAGGAATGCGGGGCCGGCGCGGGGCGACGCGCAGGCTGTCGATCAGGGCACTTGCGGTGCGCAGCCCTTCTTCATGCGTGCGCGCGGTGATCCGGTAGCGACCATTGATGATCAGTGTAGGCGTGCCTTCGACGCCGCTGCGCATGGCGAACTGGCGCGCGTATTCCAGTTTGGCATCGACCGCCGGACTGAGCATGTAGGCCCTGGCCCTGGCGGCATCCAGGCCGTGCTGGCCGAACCAGCCCGCCATTTCGTCGACGCTGGGGTCGCGCGGCAGCGTCGCGTCGACGTGGATGGCCTGGAAGATGGCGTCATGCAGCCTGGGCAGCATGCCGAAGTGTTCGGCGGCAAAGTAGGCGCGGGCCAGCACATCGCCTGCGGTGAACACCGCCGGCACCGTCGTGAAGCGCACGTCCGCCGGCTGTGCCCGCGTCCACGTCGACAGCGCTGGTTGGAATTCGGCGCAATGCGGGCACCAGTAGCCGAAGACCTCGACGACTTCGATCCTGCCACGCAGCGGCGCGTATGGCTGGCCCTGGTCGATCGTGACGTAGTCGCTGCCTTCCACCGGCGCCGGCACCGCGGCGCTTGCCGGCAGCGCCAGCAGCATCCAGCACAGCAGGGCGAAGACCTTGTTCACCAATGCATGTCCCTGGGGATGGCGCGTGGCGGCGGGCAAAAAAACGCCGGCTCAAACCATCTGGCCGGCGATTGATTCAAGGAGTGTCAGCCTGTGACCGTGCCACGCCGGCAAAGTTCAAGGGGTCGCGGGAGCGGGCGCCGCCGGGGCGTACGCAGCTTGCCCGGCGGATGCGACACCTTCGTCGGCGCGCGGATGCAGGCCCTGGAGATAGCTGGCGAGCGCCTGGATTTCCTCATCGGTCAACGGCTTGGCCACGGTCGCCATGATGCTGAACAGGTGCGGGTCGCTCTGGGTGGTGGTGCCGGTGCGGTATTCCTGCAGGCGACGGACCACGTACGCCGACTGCTGCCCGGCCAGATGAGGATAGGCCGGACCCGGATTGCCCGCGCCGGTGGGACCGTGGCAGGCCATGCACGCCGGCAGGCCGCGCGCCGCGTCGCCGCCGCGGAACAGCTTCTGCCCGACCTCGTAATACTTCATGCCCGCATAGGGACCGGTCGTGATCGCGGTGTCGTCCGCGATGCCCGACGCCGCCTTCTGCGTGGCGAAGTGGGCGCCGAGGTCGCGCATGTCCTGCGCGCTGAGCGGAGCCGCCATCGGCATCATCACCGCGGCCATGCCGGTGTTGCGCTGGCCGCTCTTGAACAACGCCAGCTGCTGGGCGATGTAGCGCTCCGGCATGCCGGCCAGGCGTGGATACTGCGGATCGGTCGGGTTGCCGTCCAGTCCGTGACAGGCCGCGCAGGCGCCGGCCTTGGTGGCGCCGGCCTTGGGATCGCCCCAATGGGCCTTCGCCAGGTCGGCGACGGCCGCTGCATCCAGCGGCGCGGCCTGGGCCTGGGCGGTGTCCGGCACCGGGGTGACGGCGGTCTGGGCGTAGGCGACCGCGACCGCACCAATGACGGCGCAGGTGGCGAGGGCAGCGATACCGAAAGCGCGAGCGTGGCGCATGCATGGCTCCGAGGGCACGAAGCGGGCGCCGACGGCGGCCGCAGAGAGGCGGAATTATCGTCGCCGCGACCATTGATGGTCAAACAAAGCCCGGCGCGCGCGCCGCCGACGCAATCCGGGCGTGCCATCCTATGGCCATGGCCATCCCCAATCCGCTTGCCCGCGCGCAGTACCTGCTCGCGGCGCATACCTTCCGCCAGCTGCCGCCGGACGGCGGTCATGAAGTCGCCTTCGCCGGGCGATCCAACGCCGGCAAGTCCAGCGCCTTGAATGCGATCTGCCAGCAGAACGCGCTCGCCCGCGTCTCCAAGACGCCCGGACGGACCCAGCAGCTGGTTTTCTTCGACATCCCGCCGACGACCGACCGCTTCCTGGTCGACCTGCCCGGCTACGGCTACGCCAAGGTTCCGCAGGACCTGCAGGCGCACTGGCAGGCCTTCCTCGACGGCTACTTCGGCAGCCGCCAGGCGCTGCGCGGGCTTGTGGTGGTGATGGATATCCGCCATCCGCTGCGCGAATACGACCGGCAGATGCTGGGCTACGCGGTCGGGCGCGGCTTGCCGGCGCACGCATTGCTGACCAAGGCCGACAAGCTCAGCCGCGGCGCGCAGGGCAATGCCCTGCTCGCGGTGCGCAAGGAATTGTCATCGGCCTTCGGCGACACCGTCAGCGTGCAGACGTTCTCGGGTGAATCCAAGCTGGGCGTGGACCAGGCGCGCGCGGTGATCGGCGGCTGGCTGGAGCTGTAGACGCCGGCAGCGTCACACCTGCACGTTGAACAGTTTGCCGACGAGCGACGTCGCGGCCATCGCCAGCGCACCCCAGAACACCACGCGCCACGCACCGCGCACGATGGAGGCGCCGCCGGTCCATCCGGCCAGTGCGCCCGAGATCGACAGGGCGACCAGCGTGGTCGCGATCGTCACCGGCTGCACCTGCGCCGGCGGCGCCAGCAGCACCGCGGCCATCGGCAGCAGTGACCCGACGGTGAACGCCGCCGCCGACGCCACGGCCGCCTGCAGGGGGCGGGCCCGCAGGGTCTCCGTGATGCCGAGCTCGTCGCGCGCATGCGATCCGAGGGCGTCGTGGGCCGTCAGCTGTTCGGCCACCTGTTTGGCCAGCCCGGCGTCCAGGCCGCGCTTGACGTAGATATGCGTGAGTTCGAGGAGCTCGCTGGCGGGGTTTTCCGCCAGCTCGCGCCGCTCCTTGGCCAGGTCGGCGCCCTCGGTGTCCGCCTGCGACTGCACCGACACATATTCGCCGGCTGCCATCGACACCGCTCCGGCGACCACGCCGGCGATGCCGCTGGCCAGCACGACGGCATGGGTGGCGCCACTGGCGGCGACGCCGACGACCAGGCCGGCGACCGAGACGATGCCGTCGTTGGCGCCGAGCACGGCGGCGCGCAGCCAGCCGGCGCGATCGGAACGGTGGGTTTCCAGGTGCCAGCGACGCATGCCGCGTTCTCCTTGGTGGGGCTCGCCCAACAGCCCGCATCATCGCGCACTCGGCCGCCCGTGTACGCCTTCGGCGCCAGAGGGGGCCGCCGTCCGGGATGCGTCGACGGGCCGCGCCGACGCGGCGGGATATAGTCGCCTCCTTGCGATGCCGGGGGTGCGCCCCCAACCTGCACTGCCCAACGCGAGCGATCCGATGTCGAGCCCGACCAACGTCGTCGAATCCCCGATCACCCAGCGCCAGACCCTCGTCGATTTCCTCGCCGCCGGCGGCCGCGCCAAGGCCGACTGGCGCATCGGTACCGAGCACGAGAAATTCGGCTTCCGCCTCGACGACCTGCGCCCGCCGACGTTCGAGGGCGAGCGCGGGATCGAGGCGCTGCTCAAGGGGCTGACCCGCTTTGGCTGGGCGCCCGTCGAGGAACACGGACGCGTGATCGCCCTGCTGCGCGACGGCGCCTCGGTGTCGCTGGAACCGGCCGGGCAGTTCGAGCTGTCGGGCGCGCAGCTGGAGACCATCCACCAGACCTGCGGCGAGGTCGACACCCACCTGCGCGAAGTCCGTACCGTCGCCGACGAGCTCGGCCTGGGTTTCCTCGGCATGGGCTTCCAGCCCAAGTGGCGTCGCGACGAGATGCCGTGGATGCCGAAGGGCCGCTACCGGATCATGCGCGACTACATGCCCAAGGTCGGCTCGCTCGGGCTGGACATGATGACGCGCACCTGCACCGTGCAGGTCAACCTCGACGTCGCCAACGAAGCGGACATGGTGAAGAAGTTCCGCGTGTCGCTGGCACTGCAGCCGATCGCGACCGCGTTGTTCGCCGACTCGCCGTTCACCGAAGGCAAGCCCAACGGTTATCTCAGCTATCGCTCGCACATCTGGACCGACACCGATCCCGATCGCACCGGCATGCTCGACTTCGTGTTCGAGGACGGATTCGGCTACGAGCGCTATGTCGACTACCTGCTCGACGTGCCGATGTACTTCTCCTATCGCAACGGTGAGTACGTCGATCTCTCGGGACAGTCCTTCCGACGGTTCATGGACGGCAAGCTCGACGCATTGCCCGGCGTGCTGCCGACGCTGCGCGACTGGTCCGACCACATGACCACGGCGTTCCCGGAAGTGCGGCTCAAGCAGTACCTGGAGATGCGCGGCGCCGATGGCGGCCCGTGGAACCGGCTGTGCGCGCTGCCGGCGTTCTGGGTGGGGCTGCTGTACGACGACACCGCGCTGGATGCAGCGTGGGACCTGGTCAAGGATTTCAGCATGGCCGAGCGCCATGCGCTGCGCGACGGCGTGCCGAAGCACGCCTTGAAGCTGCCGTTCCGTGGCGCGACCGTCCGCGAGCTGGCGCTCGAGGCGCTGAAGATCTCCGCGCACGGCCTGCAGCGACGCGCGATGACGAACCACAACGGCGCCGACGAAAGCATCTTCCTGACCCCGCTGATCGAATTCGCCGAAGCCAACGAGACGCCGGCCGAGCGCAAGCTGGCGCGCTTCCATGGCGAGTGGAACGGCGACATCGACCACGTGTTCCGCGAATACGCGTATTGACGTTCGTGTTTCCTGTGGGAGCGACGTCAGTCGCGATCGATACCCCTATCGCGACTGACGTCGCTCCCACAACAGCATTGGCAACCAGCATTTGGAGTCACACCCATGAAATCCCGCGCCGCCGTCGCCTTTGCCGCTGGCCAGCCGCTGCAGGTCGTCGAGATCGATGTCGAGCCACCGCGCGCCGGCGAAGTGCTGGTGCGCATCGTCGCGACCGGCGTCTGCCACACCGACGCGTTCACGCTCAGCGGCGATGATCCCGAAGGCCTGTTCCCCGTCGTGCTGGGACATGAAGGCGGCGGCATCGTGGTCGAAGTCGGCGAGGGCGTCACCAGCGTCAAGCCCGGCGACCACGTCATCCCGCTGTACACGGCCGAATGCCGCCAGTGCAAATTCTGCAAGTCCGGCAAGACCAACCTCTGCCAGGCCGTGCGCGCGACGCAGGGCAAGGGCCTGATGCCCGATGGCACGTCGCGTTTCTCCTACAACGGCCAGCCGCTGTTCCACTACATGGGCACCAGCACCTTCAGCGAATACACGGTGGTGCCGGAGATCTCGCTCGCGGTCATCGACAAGGATGCGCCACTGGAAAAGGTCTGCCTGCTCGGTTGTGGCGTCACCACCGGCATCGGTGCGGTGTTGAACACCGCGAAGGTAACGCCGGGGTCCACGGTTGCGGTGTTCGGCCTCGGCGGCATCGGGCTTGCCGTGGTCCAGGGCGCGGTGATGGCCGGCGCCAGCCGCATCATCGGCGTCGACACCAATCCCGGGAAGTTCGAACTCGCGCGGACGATGGGCGCAACCGACTGCGTCAACCCGAAGGACAGCGACCAACCCATCCAGGACGTGATCGTCGCGATGACCGATGGTGGCGTCGACTTCAGTTTCGAATGCATCGGCAACGTCGACGTCATGCGTGCGGCGCTGGAGTGCTGCCACAAGGGCTGGGGCGAGTCGGTGATCATCGGCGTCGCCGGCGCGGGACAGGAGATCCGCACGCGGCCCTTCCAGCTGGTCACCGGACGCGTCTGGCGCGGCTCGGCCTTTGGTGGTGTCAAGGGCCGCACGCAGCTGCCGGGCATGGTGAGGCAGGCGATGCGCGGCGAGATCGACCTGGATCCCTACATCACCCACGAGATGCCGCTGGAGCGCATCAACGACGCCTTCGACCTGATGCACGCGGGCAAGTCGATCCGCACCGTGATCCGCTATTGATCTTCCCTTTGCTGCTGCATCCCGGCCTGGCGTTCGCTGCGATCTGATGTTCCCTGCTCCCGCTCGCGGGAGAAGGTGCCCGCAGGGCGGATGAGGGCAGCGCCAGCCCATGCCGCCCATTTCCCGGAATCCCCATGCAACGCCTCGAGTCCCACGCCTGCTTCGGCGGCACCCAGGAAGTCTGGTCGCATGCCTCCAGCGCCCTCGGTTGCGACATGCGATTCGGCGTCTACCTGCCGCCGCAGGCCGGGCATGGTCCATGCCCGGTGCTGTACTGGCTGTCCGGCCTGACCTGCACCGAGCAGAACTTCATCACCAAGTCCGGTGCGCAGCGCTACGCGGCCGAGCATGGCGTCATCCTCGTGACACCGGATACCAGCCCGCGCGGCGAGGATGTCGCCAACGACCAACGCTACGATCTCGGGCAGGGCGCGGGCTTCTATCTCAACGCCACGCAGTCGCCGTGGGCGGCGCACTACCGCATGCACGACTACATCGTCGATGAACTGCCGGCATTGGTCGACGCGTGTTTTCCGACCGACGGCAGTCGCGCCATCAGCGGACACTCCATGGGTGGCCATGGCGCGCTGGTGATCGCATTGCGCAATCCGGGCCGCTATCGCAGCGTGTCGGCGTTTTCGCCGATCGTCGCGCCATCACGGGTGCCGTGGGGCGAACAGGCGTTCACCGCCTACCTGGGCGAGGACCGCGCCGCATGGCGCGAATGGGATGCCGTCGAGCTGGTCGCGGCGGCGCGCGAGCGCCTGCCGCTGCTGGTCGACCAGGGCGCGGCCGATGAGTTCCTCGCCACCCAGCTGCAGCCCGAACGACTCGCGCAGGCCTGCGCGGCCGTCGGGCATCCACTGACGCTGCGGATGCAGTCGGGCTACGACCACAGCTACTACTTCGTGCAGAGCTTCATCGGCGACCACATCGCCTGGCATGCCGCGGCGCTGAAGCGTTCTTCGTAGCAGCGGCTGACGGCCGCGAGCGCTTCGCCACGACCGGCCTGCGCCGGATCAGGCCGCGCGGACGTCGGTCAGGGTCCAGCCGCTGCCGGCCAGCAGGCGCATGCGCTGGCGCAGCACGCTGCTCGGAATCGAGGTGGTTGCGACCAGGTCGATGCCAAGGTCCTTCTGCTGGCCGCTGACGACGGCCTGCGGATCGGTCACCGCGAGCGACGCATCCACCGCGTCGGGGTCGGGTTGCTTGCCACGCCAGCGATCGAACAGCGCATCGGTGCGCAGCGCGGCCTGCAGTTCCTCGGCGAATGCGTCGGCTCCATGCGCGCGGAATGCGGTATCCGGGTCGCTGCCGCGCGCGAGTTTCGGGTCGGGAAGGCTGAGGTAATAGCGGGTGGGCATGGGCTGGCTCGTCATTGCGGGGTTGCAGTGTGCCTGCCTCGTGTCGGCGCAGCGTCAGCGCGGCGCGCCGTCAGCCGAAGACATGCGGCTCCGCGGCGAATCCCACCACCACGGCGCCCTTGCCGACATTGACCATGCCGGTCAGGCTCATCACGCTTTCATAGACGTCGACGTTGTTGGCGCGGCAGGCGTCGCGCAGCTGCTGGTACCCAGGCAATGCGCGCATTTCCTCCAGCTCGCCGCCGTAGCACAGGCACAGGGTCGGCGTCAGCAGGCCCGCGGCGACGCGACGGGCGGAAAACTCGAACACGGTCTGCACCGCCGCATCGAAACCCTTGATCTTGGCGACGGGGCCGGTTTCACCGCGATGGGCATGCAATACCGGTTTGATGTCCAACGCCGTGCCGATGGCGGCACTGAACAGGCTGACGCTGCGATCGCCCTTCTTGCGCGCACGATTGCGGATGTAATACAGGTCGCGCGGCACCAGGTAGCCATGCGTGTGCATCGCGAGGTGTTCCAGTCGCGCACGGATCTTCGGCGGGCCTTCGCCGGCCGCGCGCAGGCGCACCGCTTCGACCGGGAGGATGCCTTCGGCGGAGAACAGGTTCTGCGTATCGATCACCCGCAGCGAGAACGGGGTGTCGTTGCCCGCCGCGGCGCGGATCGGCCGGTATTCGTTGAGGATGGCGAAGCTCGCCTGCATCGCGTTGTCGAAGATCGGGCTGCGCGTGCGGGTGATGGTCATGCAGAAGACATAGTCGTAATCGATGACCAGCTTCTTCAGGAACAGGTCCTGGATCTGCTGCACCGTGAACGGCATCGTCTCGGCTTCGGCGCCGCGCTCGGCGATCTGCGCGTGCAGGAATTCCAGCGTCGCCTGCTCGTTGCGATGGTCCGCGAGCACCGCTTCGCCGATGCGCACCGTGATCGGCAGGATGGTGATGTCGTTCGCGGCGAGGAAGTCGGCCGGCAGGTCGCAGGCCGAGTCGACCACCAGTCCAATGCGCATGCGGTTTCCCCTGTTTCAAGCCCAGACAGACCGTACCGCATCGGCGGGGGGTCCTGCACCACCGCGGGCCTTGTGGCTGCAGCCCGGGGGGCAGACACTGGGTCGCAGGGGTGAAGCACATGCGTCGATGCTGGAGCGCCGGATTGTTTCTGCTGCTGGCTGGCCTGGCCGGCACTGTCGGTGCGCACGAAAGCGGCATCGCCAGCCTGGCGCGGGTTCGCTCGCCACAGGCCCCGGCGGCCATGGTGCCGGGGCTGTCGCCGGCCGCATTCGAGACCAGCGCGCGACATGATCGGCTCGATGGTGCCGTCGGCGGCAGCGGCTGGTGGCGACTGCAGCCATCGACCTCGAGCGGGGAACGGCTGCTGCTGGTGCTCCACCCGTTCAGCGCCCGGCTGACGGTGTTGATGCCGCCGGATTACCGGCCGCAACGTCAAAGTATCTTCGACCCGCAGCTGGACCCGCGCTATTCGCGCCGCGCGCTGGTCTTCCCGATCCGGGGCGACGGGCCGATCTTCATTGGCGTGGAGCACGCGCGCTATCCCCTGCAGGTCGCGGTGCGCAGTGTCGATGCGTACGCGGTGTCCGATCGCAGCCACCTGCAGGCCCTCTACAGCACCACCGGTGTCCTCATTGGCGTGTGCCTGGTCGCGCTGGTGTTCTGGCTGGTGCTGAGCGACCGCGTCTACCTGCTCTATGCGGGCTGCATGGCAGCGCAACTGCTCTACGTGTTGTGCGCTTATGGCGAGGCCTATGCACTGCCAGGGCTGCGTGGACTCGGCCGGCTCGGCGCCGCCGGCATCTGGCTGGTCGCGACACTGGCCACCATCGTGTCGGTGAGTTTCCTGGTGGATTTCGGCGAACTGCGGGCCCGGACGCCGCGCCTGAGCCGCGTGCTGGTGTGGGTCGGTTGCTACGCACCGGCGCTGACCCTGGTGCTGCTGGCGGCGCCATGGCCGCAGGACAAGAGCTGGTTCCCGAACCTGGGCAACGCACTGCTGATGCTGGCCAATGCCCTGGCGATCGTCTGCCTGCTCCTGGCATGGCGGCGGGGCGGCCGCTACGCGGGGATGATGCTGCTGGCCTGGGTGCCGCTGGTCGCCGTCTCCACCGCGCGCGCCGTGCAACTGAGCTCCGGCACCGCGCTGACGCCGCTGCTCGAATATGGGCTGCCACTGGTGCTGGCGTTCGCCGCCGTGGTGCTGATGCTGGGCATGGCCAACCGGATGCTGGCGTTCCGGCGCGAACGCGATCGCGCGCAGCTCGAAGCCGAGCGCGACCCGCTGACCGGCGTCCTGAACAGCGCCGGCATCAAGCGCCGACTGGACTGGGCGCTCGCGGCTTCCGAGGCAAGCCACCAGCCGCTCACGGTACTGTTCCTGGATATCGACCATTTCAAGCGCATCAACGACAGCCACGGCCATGCCATCGGCGATGCCTGCCTTGGGGCGCTGGTCCGCATCATCACTGCCGAATTGCAGTACGGCGATCACGTCGGCCGGCTGGGTGGCGAGGAATTCCTGTTGGTGATGCCAGGCGTCAACCGACGGAGCGCGCGCGATACCGCCGAGAGCATCCGCCGCAGCGTGGAGACGCGTTGCCGCCAGATCGCCGGCGTCCCGCTGGAGATGACGGTCAGCATCGGCGTCGCCGACAGCCGGCCCGACGACACCGTCGGCGACCTCATCGCACGCGCCGACGCCGCGATGTACGCGGCCAAGGGCGCCGGGCGCAACCGCGTGGTCAGCGCCCACGCGACCGAGCCCGTCGCGACGGGCTGACCTGCCGGAAAGGGCCCGGAGGCTTCAGTAGGCGGGGATCGCCGGATCCATCCGTGCCCACGCATCGATGCCGCCGTCCACGTTGTAGACCTCGGTGAAGCCCAGCTGCCGGAAATGTTCGGCTGCCTGGCCACTGCGGTTGCCGTGGTGGCACAGGAACGCCAGCGGCGTGTCCTTCGGCAACTGCTCCAATGCGGCAGTGCCCTGGTCCAGTGTCGAGAACGGCGCCTTGATGACGGCGAACGCGCGCTCCTCCGCCGGCCGCACGTCGACCAGCGTGATCGCGCCGGCCGCCAGCTTGCCTGCGGCTTCCATCGGCGACAGCGCGCGGACCGCTGGCGGTGCATTGGGGTTGTCGATCACCAGTCCGCGACCGCGTGCATCGTCGACCCAGTCGATGGACAGTCCGTCCGCGCGACGCGCCGATGCGGCATCGAACTGCACGCGGATCCCGTCCACGACGGCGGCGATCGCGCCGGCGTCGAGCGGTGCCAGCTGCAGGCGGGTGTTGAAGCGCGCATCGACTTCGATCCGCAATGCGTGGCCTTCGCCCGCGTTGCCCAATGCACCGCGCAGCATGTCCATCGCGGCATCGGTGATGCGGATGTCCGGGGGCGTGCGGTCCGGCGGCGGCAAGCCGAGCATCGCGTGCAGTTCGCCGGAACCGGCCATCTGCTCGATGATGTCGCTGCCGCCGACCAGCTGTGCGTCGATGTACAGCTGCGGGATCGTCGGCCAATCGCCATACGCCTTGATGCCGTCGCGGATGCCGGGATCCGCGAGCACGTCGACATGCGCGTAGTCGACGCCGAGCTCGGCGAGCGCGGCGACCGCCTTGGCGGAAAAGCCGCATTGCGGCGCGCGCGGCTCGCCCTTCATGAACAGCACGATGCGCTGGCTGTCCAGCAGGTTGGAGATGCGCTGGCGCATCGCTGGATCGAGCGACATGGGATGACTCCACGGATGGGCCCGATATTTTAAGCGCGCGCGGATAAGGCTGCGTTGAACGGCCGTGTCATCATGCCGCCCATGTCGAACCCCGCGTCCCTGGATCGTCCACCGCGCCATCCGCATGCCTGGATTTTCTTCCTGCTGGCATCGCAGGCGCTGGCCGTGGTGGTGTGGTGGCGGGTCGGGTGGGTGGTCGGATTGCCGCTGCTGATGGCCAGCCACCTGCCGTTCTGGTGGGGCACGCTGTGGCCGCGGTCGCGGATGTTCTGCCCGGTGCTGACGCAGCTGCCGACGACGGAGCGCGCGGTGTGGCTGACCATCGACGATGGCCCGTCGTCGCAGACGCTGGCGATGCTGGACCTGCTCGATCGGCATTCGGCGCGCGCGACGTTCTTCGTCGTCGGCGAACGCGCCGCCGCGCATCCGGAACTGGTGCACGAGATCGTGCGGCGCGGACATGGCATCGGCAACCACAGCACCACGCATCCGTCGCACTGGTTCTGGGCCTTGCCGCCGTGGACGATGCGTCGGGAGATCGAGCGCGCGCAGGGCATCCTGCACGACATCACCGGCGTGCGGCCGCGCTGGTTCCGCGCCGTCGTCGGCATGTCGAATCCGTTCGTCGCGAACGTGCTGAAGGACCAGCGACTGACGCGCGTGGCGTGGAGCGCGCGCGGCTTCGATGCCGTCGTCGCCGACGTCGAACGCGTGGTGCGGGACGTCGAAGCCCAGCTCGCGCCCGGCGCGATCGTGCTGATGCACGAGGGCGCCGCGCATGGACGCAACCTCGATGCCATGGCCTTGCTGCTGCAGCGACTGGATGCGCTGGGCTATCGCACGCTGCTGCCCGAATCGCTCGAGGTTCCAGTGCCCGCTCCGCTGCCTGCGGCGGTGGTGCAGGCGGAACAGGCCTAGCAGCAGCGACGATTCGTGCGCAGCCGTCAGGGTGCCTGCGCGACCACCATCCAGTTGTTGAACGGTGTATTGCCCCGCAAGGGCGTGAAAGCGACTTGCAGCCCCGCGTTTGCAAGCGTGGCGCGCAGGTCATCGGCGCGGGGGTAGTGGTGTGGCGCGGCGTTCATCCAGCCCAGCAGGTTGGCGATTCGATCGAACGTGCGGGTCAGCCACATGCGCCGACTGCCATCCTCGATCCCGGTGCGGATGACCAGTCGCGATCCGGGAACCAGCATCGCGATGGCTGCGTCGAGCAGACGCCGTTGGGCGGCATCGTCCAGGTACTGCAGCACGTCCAGGATCGCCACGCTGCCGGCGTGCACCGGGAAGGTCCGCGCGAGGTCGACCACCTCGAACACGACACCGTCGAGCGCCGCCGTGCTCGCGGCGCGCCGCGCTTCATCGATCTTGCCGGCGTCGTTGTCGACGCCGCGATACGCCAGCGCGAGGCCTTCGGCGCGCAGCGCATGGGCCAGCAATCCGATGCCGCAACCCAGGTCCAGCAACGGGCGCTCGCTGCCGCGCAAGGCACTCGCCACGCCCGGATACAACGGGTCGCTGCCGAGCTTGATGCGGCTGTAGTGGTAGTGCCAGCGATTGCCGTACCAGCGTTGGGGCAGGAATGCGCGCGCGATCCGCGTCGCGACGACGCCATCGAATGCCGGCGTGCTATCCATGCGCCAGCAGCCGCCTGGCAACCGGAAGTGCGGCGTCGGTCCACAACGCATGCATGGCTGCCGATGGATGCAGGCCGTCGTCGGCCAGCATGGCCGGCTCGGCCGCGTGTTCGCGGTAGATCGTGCCGATGTCGACGAAGGCCACGCCGCGGCCATCGCAGATCGTGCGTGCGGCCGTGTTGTACAGCTGCAGTTCGCTGGAGATCAGCGTGCGGTCGCGCCCCGACGCCGCGCCGAATGGGGTCAGGCCCCAATCCGGGATCGCCAGCACCAGCACGCGATCGGCGCGGCCACCGGCCAGCCAGATGGCGTGGCCGAGCAGGTCGGCGAACTGCCTGCGGTAATCCTGCAGCGAGCGGCCGCGATACTGGTTGTTGACGCCGACCAGCAGGCTGACGAAATCATGCGGCGCCGGCGACTGTGCCGCGATCGCGGCCTGCAGTTCGTCGGTGGTCCAGCCGGTCGTGGCGATGACATGCGGATCGGCAAGCGGGATGCCATCGCTGCGCAGGCGCGCCGCCAACCGCGTGGGCCAGCGATCCGCCGCGTCGATGCCTTCGCCAATGGTGTAGCTGTCGCCCAGCGCCAGGTAGGACAGCGTTCCGGCTGCATGCGCCGGTGGCGACGCATGTCTGCTGGACGTTGTCACCGGCGGCACCGGATCACGCGACCGCTGCCATGCGCACGGCAGGTGCCTGCGCGCGACGCGACAGCACGCGATCGATGCGCTGGAAGACGTCGCGCAGTACGTCGGCCTCCGGCAACAAGGTCACCCGGAAATGCAGGCGATCGGGTGCGTTGAAGCCAGAACCCGGAACGATCAGCACGTCCTCGCGCTCGAGCATCTCCAGGGCGAAGGCGTGGTCGTCGAAGCCATCGGCGGCTTGCCCGACCACCCCCGGGAATCCATACAGCGCGCCGCGCGGCGACACCAGGCGCAGGTGCTCGCTGGCCGCGCAACTCTCGACCAGCGCTTGTCGCGTCGCATGCAGGCGCCCGCCGGGGCGACACAGGACGCCGATGGTGTCGTCCCCGTGCAGTGCCTGCTCGATGGCGTATTGCCCGGGAACATTCGCGCACAGGCGCAATGCGCCCAGCAGGTCCATCGCATTGTGGAAATCCTGGCTGGCAGTCGCATCGCCACTGAGCACCGCCCAGCCGACGCGCCATCCGCAGGCACGATGCACCTTCGACAGGCCGCCGAAGGACAGGCAGGGGACGTCGCCGGCCAAAGGCGCCAGCGGGTGGAAGGGCACCGCGCCGGGCTCGTCGCCGTAGACGATGCCGTCGTAGATTTCGTCGGCCAGCAACAGCAGGCCGTGCCGCCGGGCGATGTCGACGATGCGCTCGAGCAGCGCGCGCGGATACACCGCGCCGGTCGGGTTGTTGGGATTGATCAGCACGATCGCGCGCGTGCGCGGCGTCACCAGCGCCTCGATCTCGTCCGGGTCCGGCAGGAAGCCGTCGTCGGCCCGGCAGCGGTAATACACCGGGCGGCCGTCGTTGAGGATGGTCGCGGCCGACCACAGCGGATAGTCGGGCGATGGCAGCAGCACCTCATCGCCGTGGTTGAGCAGCGCGCGCAGCGACAGGTCGATGAGCTCGCTCACGCCATTGCCGATGAAGACGCGATCGGGCGACGCATCCGGCGTGCCGCGCGCGGCATGGAATGCGGCGATGGCTTCGCGTGCCGCGGGCAGGCCCTGCTGGTGCGTATACGGGTCGGTCTGCGCGATCTGCCCGGTGATGGCGCGCTGCAGGTGCTCGGGCGCGCGGAATCCGAACGCGCCCGGGTTGCCGATGTTGAGCTTGATCAGCACGCGGCCCTGGGACTCGAGTTCGCGCGCGCGCCGCGACAGCTCACCGCGGATTTCATAGCGGACCTGGGACAGGCGTTCGCGGGTTTTCAGGCGGTTCGCGGACATCGACGGGGGCGGGCGGCGGTGGGCAGGCAAGCCTAGCGGATAAGCCGGGAGCGGGCGACGGCGACGCCGGCCGACGCCTGGATCGATCCCTCGGTCCCGGCGCGGCCCCGTAGAATGCGGCCATGACCCTGCATCCGACCCCGTGACACCGCTGCGCGCCATCGGCTGGCCGCATGCCGGGCCGGTCACCGACCCGCAATGGATGGCGGTGCTGGCGGCGCATCCGCAGGCGCGCCCGGCGCGGGTTGTCGAGCAGCATCGCTCCGGCTACATCGTCGCCGAGGGTCCCGGCGAGGGTTATGCCACCCAATCGCCGCCCGAATGGCAGCGCGCGCCGAGCTACAAGCAGGGCGCGCTGCCCAGCGAAGGCCGCGCCGCGGTCGGTGACTGGGTGCTGGTCGAGGGCGAGGGCGGCATCCACGGCCGACGCCGCAGCCAGATCGTGGCGCTGCTGCCACGCTATTCGGCGATCAAGCGCGCCGCCGCCGGCGAGCATTACAAGCAGCAGGTGATCGCGGCCAACATCGACACGGTGTTCGTCGTCTGCGGGCTGGATGGCGACTTCAACCCGCGCCGCATCGAGCGCTACCTGTTGCTGGTGCAGGGCAGCGGCTGCACGCCGGTGGTGGTCCTGACCAAGGCGGACACGGTGGACGACATGGCGGCCGCGCTGGATGCGCTGGTCGGCAGCGTGGGCGAAGCGGTCGCCGTGGTGCCGGTCAATGCCAGGGACCCGGCGAGCGTCGACGCGCTGCTGCCCTGGCTCAAGCCGGGGTCGACCGCGGTGCTGGTCGGTTCATCGGGCGCCGGCAAGTCGACGCTGACCAACACGCTGCTTGGCACCGACCGCATGAAGACCGCCGCCGTGCGCGAGAACGACGCGCGTGGCCGCCACACCACCACGCATCGCGCGCTGCTGCCGCTGCTCACCGGTGCCTGCCTGATCGACACGCCCGGCATGCGCGAACTCAAGCCGACCGGCGAGGAAGACGTCGCCGAGAATTTCGCCGACATCGATGCGCTGGCCGACCAGTGCAAGTTCCGCGATTGCCGCCACCAGGGCGAGCCCGGATGCGCCGTGCGCGCCGCGATCGATGCCGGCAGCCTCGCCGCGCAGCGCTATGCGCATTACCTGAAGCTGGGCGACGAGGTCGCCGAGGCGGCCACCAAGCTGGCGACGCGGCTGGCGCAGAAGGCCGAGCAGGCCACTGGCAAGCCCTCGCCCAAGCGCTCCGAACCACGGAACGGGCGCCGCTGACGACTGGTCGATATCGTGATGCGTCGAGCACGCCTGTCGACCGGCGCGTGCGGACAAGCCTGCGCCGGTATGCGATGGTCTGCCGGTGGAGCTAGCCCCCGACATCGCCCACCACGCCGCGCTGGACCAGCGCATGGTCCGCGCCGTGCGCGGGATCAAGCTGCTGAACATGGTCAGCTGGCCGATCGAGGTCCAGCACGCGTTCCTCGCGCAATGGGCGCGCGGCGAGACCGCATTACCCCGGCACGCGTATCCGACGCTCGATTTCAGCGAGGCCCGCCGCGAACTCGATGCGATCGCCGCGCAGGCCGATCCGCAGCATCCGCTGGGCCGTTACCTGCGTGAGTCGGCGCGATCCTGGGCGATCGCCGCAGAACTGCTCGAGGCACTGGGCACGCCCAACGTCACCGCGCACTCCATCCGCCTGTTCGGCCGCCCGGACGAACCGCTACCGGGCAACGGCCCGACCACGCGCGAGGCGGCGCGCCACTTCATCGACATCGCCAACGAGCTGGACCGCGAACTGCTGGCGCCATCGGAGCAGGTGATGATCTCGGCGACGGCCTTGCAGCTGCAGTTGCAGGCGGACCTGGATGATTTCTTCAACGAGCGCCTGATCGACGTCGTGCTCGACCCGCACCTGATCGCCAAGGCCGCCGCCGGCGCCACCCGCATCCGCCTGCGCTCGGGCGCGGCATTCAGCGATTACGACCGCCACCAGCTGCTGCAGCACGAAGCCTTCGTGCATTCGCTCACCGCCCTGAACGGACGCCTGCAACCGTTGCTGCCGAGCCTGGCGCTGTCCTCGCCGCGCACGACGGCGACGCAGGAAGGCCTGGCGACCTTCGCCGAACAGATCACCGGCAGCATCGACATCGAACGCATGAAGCGCGTGAGCCTGCGCATCGAGGCGGTGGCGATGGCGCTGGACGGGGCCGACTTCATCCAGGTGTTCCGCTATTTCCTCGACGCCGGGCAAAACCAGGTCGAGAGTTTCTCGTCGGCGCAGCGCGTGTTCCGTGGCGTGCCGCTGACCGGCGGCCATGCCTTCACCAAGGACACGGTCTACCTGCGCGGATTGATCGGCGTGCACACGTTCTTCCGCTGGGCGCTGCGGCAGGGCAAGTTGCGCCTGTGCCGGCAGTTGTTCGCGGGGAAGATGACCCTGGGCGACGTGCAGGCCTTCGAGCCGCTGTTCGAATCGGGCGAGCTGCTACCGCCGCGCTGGTTGCCCGAGTGGGTCGCGCGCGCCAACGGATTGGCCGGCATGCTCGCGTTCTCGCTGTTCGCCAACCGCATCCGGCTGGACACGATCGCCGACGAGCGCGCGGTGCTCGACCTCTAGCGCATGGGCGACAGCCGGCCGTCGTCCAGCACGACGAAATCCGCCGGCGCACCCGCATCCACGACAGTGGCGCGATTGCCGATGGCGACGCCGTCGTAGGACTGGATGTCGTGGGTCAGCCGTCGCAGGATCCACGCGTCGCGGGGATCCCGCGGCTGCAGGCGCACCGGGCCAACGCGCCTGCGCAGGACATCCGCCAGCGCCGGCGAAAACACCGCCTGCACGTCGCCGACGCGGCGCAGCTGGCGCATCACGTTGACGCCATGCCACACGCTGACCACGGCGACCAGGACGATCACGCCGCGGCCCCATCGCGGCGCGAATCGCCAGCTGCCGGCAACAACCACGGCGGTGATCGCGGCGAAGCCATACGCGTACTGGTTGCCACTGCCCGCCAGCAGCAGCACCGGCGCCAGTGCCGCCACGCCGCCGAGCAGGAACACCGCCGTGAGCCGGCGACTGCTGCGCCACACTGCGATCAGCAGCAGCAGCCACAGCACCGCCGCCGCGATGACGCTGCCGCCGATGCCCATCGCCAGCGTCGTGGACGCCTCCAGCTTCTGCGGCAGCAGCGGGAACCATTGGTATTCGAGCCAGCGCAGCGGCACGTGCGCGAGCGATGGCGCGTATTGCGCGCCATCGCGTGGTGCGTGCAGCAGCGCGTCGATGCGCAGCGCCAGGTAGATCGCGGCCACGCCGCCCGACGCCAGCATCGCGACCGCCCAGCGGCGCTGGCGTCCATCGAACCACCACGCCAGCGCCAGCAGCAGCGGAATCGCGAGGGCTGCTTCCTTGGCCAGCAGCCCGATGGCGGTCGCCAGTGTCGCGACGATCGCCGCTCGCCATTGATGGCCGGTGCCGGCGATCAACAGGCCCGCCAGCAGGGCGCAGGACAGCCACGCCAGGTCGCCGATGGTTGCCACCCAGCCGTGCACGTAAACCGCGTACGGACCGAGCGCGAACACCAGCGCCGCGATCGCCGCCGGCAACGCCGCCAGGCCGAAGCGCCGCGCCAGCGCACACAGCAGGGCGGCATTGGTCGCTCCCCACGCGACCAGCAGCGCATGCAGCGCCTGCGGCCGTGCGAACAGCTCCCGCGACAGCCACAGCCACAGGTTGAAGGTCAGCGGCCGGTACTGGAAGGCGTCCACGCCGATCCATGACACCCACGGGATCGGGCCGCTGTCACCGGCGAATGCGGCCCATTGCAGCTCGTCGTGGCTGAAATAGCCCGGGTTGCGCGCCAGCGGCAGTTGCGCCAGCAGCACCAGCGCGAAGACAGCCGCGGGCGCCCAGCGCTCGATCCACCCCTGCAGTCCCCAACGCCCCATGCCCACCTCCGTCGTGGCCGGCATTCTGCGCGATCGGCGATGGATTGCCGCCCATCCGGCACGCGCGACGCGGCCGCGGGCGCATCCGCGCGAAGCAGCCAGCCGAGCGTTTAGAATCAAGCGCCCGTCCGCGGCGCCTCCACCGATGCCTGATTCCCCGTCGTCCAGCAGCCCTGCAGCCGGTTCCACGCCGGGCCCCGCCAATCCAGGCGAGGAGCTCAAGCAGGCGGCGCTCGACTACCACCGCAGCGAGCCGCGCGGAAAGATCAAGGTCGTCCCGACCAAGCCGATGGTGTCGCAGCGCGACCTCGCGCTCGCGTATTCGCCCGGCGTCGCCTACGCCTGCGAAGCCATCGTCGCCGATCCCAATGCCGCCAGCGAGCTCACCGCGCGCGGCAACCTGGTCGCGGTGATCACCAATGGCACCGCCGTGCTCGGCCTGGGCGACATCGGCCCGCTGGCCGGCAAGCCGGTGATGGAAGGCAAGGGCATCCTGTTCCAGAAGTTCGCCGGCATCGACGTCTTCGACATCGAGCTGGACGAACGCGACCCGGACAAGCTGGTCGACATCATCGCGTCGATGGAGCCGACCTTCGGCGGCATCAACCTGGAGGACATCAAGGCACCGGAGTGCTTCATCGTCGAGCGCAAGCTGCGCGAGCGGATGAACATCCCCGTCTTCCACGACGACCAGCACGGCACCGCGATCATCGTCGGCGCCGCCGTGCTCAACGCGATCGAGATCGTCGGCAAGAAGATCGAAGACGTGAAGCTGGCGACGTCCGGCGCCGGTGCCGCCGGCATCGCCTGCCTGGACATGCTGGTCGCGCTGGGCCTGCAGCCCGCGAACATCCTCGCGGTGGATCGCGAAGGCGTGCTCTACACCGGCCGCGACAAGCTCGATCCCGACAAGGCCCGTTACGCGCGCGACACCGACAAGCGCACGCTCAGCGAAATCGTCGCCGGCGCCGACATCTTCCTCGGCCTGTCCGCCGGCGGCGTGCTCAAGCCGGAGATGGTCGCGACCATGGCCGACAAGCCGATCATTCTCGCGCTGGCCAATCCCTATCCCGAAATCCTGCCGGAAGACGCCAAACGCGTGCGCCCGGACTGCATCATCGCCACCGGCCGCTCGGACTATCCGAACCAGGTCAACAACGCGCTGTGCTTCCCCTACATCTTCCGCGGCGCGCTCGACGTCGGCGCGACCGAGATCAACGAGGCGATGAAGCTCGCCTGCGTGCGCGCGATCGCCGCGCTGGCGCGCATGGAATCCTCGGACCTGGGCAGCGCTTACGGCGGCGACGTGCCGAAATTCGGCCCGGAATACCTGATCCCGCGTCCCTTCGACCCGCGCCTGCTGGTGATGCTGGCGCCGGCCGTGGCCAGGGCAGCCATGGCATCGGGTATCGCCACGCGCCCGATCGCCGACTTCGACGCCTACGAGGAGAAGCTCGGCCAGTTCATCTATCGCACCGGCCTGCTGATGAAGCCGGTGTACGACCGCGCGCGCAGCGACCGCCAGCGCGTGGTGTATGCCGAAGGCGAAGAGGAAGTCGTGCTGCGCGCGGTGCAGACCGTGATCGACGAGGGGCTCGCCACGCCGATCCTGATCGGCCGTCCCGATGTCATCCAGGCGCGCATCGACCGGCTCGGTCTGCGCATGCGCGCCGGTGTCGACTTCGAACTCACCAACATCAATTCCGATCCGCGCTTCGACGATTACTGGCAGCAGTACCACGCGCTGACCGAACGTCGCGGCGTCACCCCGGCGGCGGCGAAGAACCTGCTGCGCTCGCGGCCCACGCTGATCGCATCGCTCATGGTCGAGCGCGGCGAAGCCGATGCCCTGATCTGCGGGCTGGTCGGCCGCTACCACAAGAAACTCGGCTACCTGCGCAGCGTGTTCGGCCTGGATCCCGGCGTGCAGAGCACCTCGGCGATGACCGGCGTCATCAACGAACGCGGCGTGTGGTTTTTCCTGGATACCCACGTGCAGCTCGACCCGAGCGCCGAGCAGATCGCCGAGGCCACCCTGCAGGCCAGCTACCGGCTCAAGCTGTTCGGCATCGAGCCCAAGGTCGCGCTGCTGTCGCACTCCAATTTCGGCAGCCACAGCGACGCCAGCGCGACCAAGATGGCCCGCGTGCGCGAACTGCTGAAGGCCCGCGTGCCCAAGCTCGAAGTCGACGGCGAGATGATGGCCGACACCGCGTGGGACGAAGACCTGCGCACCCGCATCTTCCCCAACACCACGCTCAAGGGCCGCGCCAATTTGTACGTGATGCCCAACCTGGATTCGGCCAGCATCACCTACAACATGGTGCGGATGATGACCGACGGCGTCGCCATCGGCCCGATCCTGATGGGCATCGACCAACCCGCGCACATCCTCACCCCCGCATCGACCCCGCGCCGCGTGGTCAACATGACCGCGATCGCCGCGGTGGAGGCGCAGATCAGGAAGGGGCAGCGGGGGTAGGGGTTAATTCAAACCGCTGGGCCGTTCCGCTCTTCGTAGGAGCGGCGTAAGCCGCGACCGAAGCCCGAAATGCGCCGAGCCGCGCTCTTCGTAGGAGCGGCGTAAGCCGCGACCGGAAGCCCCATCACGCACTGGAAGCTCGTCGTAGGAGCGGCGTAAGCCGCGACCAGAAGCCCCGCTACGCACTGGACTACACCCAGGCCGCGTCCCAAAGCGAATAATCGCCCACACGCCGCACCAGCCCCGCGCGCACGGGATTGAGCACGATGTAGCGCGCGACATCCACCGTGCTTTCTTCAGTTCGCAACGCCCGATCGTGATAACCACTCGCCCACACGCCCGATAACCCTGGCCGCTCAACGCGCACCTGGCGCGCGACATTCGCCTTCAACATCCGGATCGTCTCCGACAGGCCACGTCCATCGCCCAACTCGACCAGGCCATGCCAGTGATCGGGCATCAGCACCCAGGCCAGCAAGGCCGAGGACGCCCATGGACGCGGATCGGTGATTGCCCTCGCGGCGATGACTCCGATCTCCCAATCACCAAACAAGGGGATCCGCCCGCGTGTGACCGTGGTGACGAGGTATCGCTGGCCGCTGCGCGACGATCGCCCACGTCGCAGTGCCGAATGGCCGTGGGGGCGCGGGATGTAGGCTTCCATGCGGGGACCATGCGGCGCTCCGCAGTCGTGAGCTATCAGCGGATGGCGTCTGACGGCCTAGGAATCTCCCGGCCGCGGCTTACGCCGCTCCTACGAAGGGCGGGCGCTCGACGCGTTTCGGGGCTTCTGGTCGCGGCTTACGCCGCTCCTACGAAGAGCCATGGGGCCGAAGGGCGGCGCCAGCGGCTTTGCTAGAATCCCCCGACTAAACCCACGAAAAAAAGCGCAGCCAGCAGGCCGCGCGGAGCACCCGATGAACTGGCTCAACGAACTGCTGCTGGACGATCCCGATCCGACCGAGACCCGCGAGTGGGTGGAGTCGATCAAATCCGTCATCGACCACGACGGCGCGCAGCGGGCGCACCAGTTGCTCGAAGGCATGGTCGAGCTGACGCGGCGCGCCGGTGCGCACCTGCCGTTCTCGCCGACCACCGAATACATCAACACCATTCCCGCCGGCCAGGAAGCGAAAGCGCCCGGCGATTCGGCGATGGAGTGGCGCATCCGTTCGATCATCCGCTGGAACGCGATGGCGATGGTCGTGCGCGCCAACCGCAAGCCCGGCGACCTCGGCGGCCACATCGCGTCGTTCGCGTCCGGCGCCACGTTGTACGACGTCGGCTTCAACCATTTCTGGCGCGCGCCGACCGCCGAACATCCCGGCGACCTGCTCTATATCCAGGGCCATTCCTCGCCCGGCATCTACGCGCGCTCCTTCCTCGAAGGCCGCATCAACGAGTCGCAGCTGGATCACTTCCGCATGGAAGTCGACGGCCGCGGCCTGAGCTCGTATCCGCATCCGTGGCTGATGCCCGATTACTGGCAGACGCCGACCGTGTCGATGGGCCTTGGCCCGATCGCCGCGATCTACCAGGCGCGCAACTGGAAGTACCTCGAAGGCCGCGGCCTGATGCCGAAGACCGACCGCAAGGTCTGGTGCTTCCTCGGCGACGGCGAAACCGATGAGCCCGAATCCCTGGGCGCGATTTCCGTCGCCGGCCGCGAAGGCCTCGACAACCTGGTCTTCGTCGTCAACTGCAACCTGCAGCGCCTCGACGGCCCGGTGCGCGGCAACGGCAAGATCATCCAGGAGCTGGAAGGCAACTTCCGCGGCGCCGGCTGGAATGTCATCAAGACCATCTGGGGCAGCTACTGGGATCCGCTGCTCGCGCGCGACACCGACGGCAAGCTGCGCCAGCTGATGATGGAAACCGTCGACGGCGAATACCAGAACTGCAAGGCCTTCGGCGGCAAGTACACGCGCGACAACTTCTTCGGCAAGTATCCGGAGACCGCCGCGCTGGTGCAGAACCTGTCCGACGACGACATCTGGCGCCTGAACCGCGGCGGCCACGATCCGCACAAGGTCTACGCCGCGTACCACGAGGCAGTGCACACCACCGGCATGCCGACGGTGATCCTGGCCAAGACGGTCAAGGGTTACGGCATGGGCACGGCGGGCGAAGCACTCAATCCCACGCACGGCACCAAGAAGATGGACGACGCCGACGTGCGCGCGTTCCGCGATCGTTTCCAGATCCCGGTGACGGATGCGCAGCTCGCCGACAAGGTCATTCCGTTCTTCCACCCCGGCGAGAAGTCGCCGGAAGTCGAATACATGCACGAGCGCCGCAAGGCCCTCGGCGGTTTCCTGCCGCAGCGCCGCCGCAAGTCCACGCAGGCGCTCGAAGCGCCCAAGCTCGCCGTCTACGACCGCCTGCTCAAGACCAGCGGCGAGCGCGAGATCAGCACCACGATGGCCTTCGTGCAGGCGCTCAACATCACCCTGCGCGACAAGCAGGTCGGTCCGCGCTGCGTGCCCATCGTTGCCGATGAAGCAAGAACATTCGGCATGGAAGGCCTGTTCCGCCAGCTCGGCATCTATTCCCCGCTCGGACAGAAGTACAAGCCGGTCGATCGCGACCAGCTGATGTACTACCGCGAGGATTCCGCCGGGCAGGTGCTCGAGGAAGGCATCACCGAGTGCGGTGCGTTCTCGTCATGGATGGCCTGCGCCACCAGCTACAGCACCAATGACCTGCAGCTGATCCCGTTCTACATCTACTACTCGATGTTCGGCTTCCAGCGCATCGGCGACAGCGCCTGGCAGGCGGCGGACATGCGCTCGCGCGGCTTCCTGCTCGGCGCCACCGCCGGCCGCACCACGCTCAACGGCGAAGGCCTGCAGCACGAGGACGGCCAGAGCATGGTGCAGGCCGGGCTGATCCCCAACTGCCGCAGCTACGACCCGACCTTCAGCTTTGAGGTCGCGGTGATCCTGCAGTACGGCATGCAGCGCATGCTCGCCGAGCAGCACGACGAATATTTCTACATCACCCTGATGAACGAGAACTACGCCCATCCGGACATGCCGGAAGGCGCGGCCGACGGCATCATCCAGGGCATGTATTTGTTCGCCGACGCCGGCAAGGGCAAGAAGGGCGAACTGCGCGTGCAGCTGATGGGCTCCGGCACCATCCTGCGCGAAGTCATCGCCGCCGCCGAACTGCTCGACCGCGACTTCGGCATCAAGTCCGACGTCTGGTCCTGCCCGAGCTTCAACGAGCTCGCGCGCGAAGGCATCGACGCCGAACGCTGGAACCGCCTCAACCCCGAAGCCGCGCAGCGCAAGCCCGTCGTGACGCAGTTGCTCGAAGGCCGCCAGGGCCCCGCGATCGTCGCCACCGATTACGTGCGCGCCTATCCCGAACAGATCCGCGCCTACGTCCCGATGCGCTACAGCGTGCTAGGGACGGATGGGTTTGGGCGCTCGGATACGCGTGAGAATCTGCGGAGGCACTTCGAGGTGGATCGCTTCCATGTTGCGCATGCCGCGATCGCGGCGTTGGCGGCGGACGGGAAGATGACGGGGAAGGATGTGGCTCGGGCGATCAAGCTTTACAAGATTGATGCGGGGAAGGCGAATCCGATCGGGGTTTGATGATTACGAAATGGGGGAGCACGCGTGGCGAATATTTCGATTGGAAAGGACGACGCTATTCACGCGGCGGCAGACCAGCAAATCAAAGATCGTCAACATGAAGTCAAGTATGACCTTCGTGACTTTACGGTCGACTACCTTGTAAAGGCCTATAAAGACGATCTCTTCTTTATCCCAGAATATCAGCGCGAATTTATTTGGCCTGAAAAGAATCGTTCAAAGTTCATCGAGTCGGTGATTTTGGGCTTGCCGATCCCGATGTTATTTGTCGCTGATATGGCGGATGGTCGCCTTGAAATTGTGGATGGCGCTCAGCGGATTCAGACGCTTGAGCAGTTCATGAATGGTGATCTGCGCCTGTCAAATCTGTCACTCCTCGACCAGCTCCAAGGGTTCAGATTTGAAGATCTTTCCACTGCGCAGCAACGCAAGCTGCAGACGCGTGCGCTAAGAATTGTCGTCCTTGAAGACGGGACCTCTGAGGACATTCGTCAAGAATTGTTTCACCGAATCAATACGCAGTCGGTGCGAGCAAGAGGTAGTGAGGTTCGACGAGGTAGTTTCCAGGGGCCCCTCATCGAATTCATTCAACAATGTGCGAAGGACCCCCTCTTCAGGCGTCTATGCCCAATAAGCCCATCGCTGATTAAGCGGAGGGAGGATGAAGAACTCGTAACTAGGTTCTTTTGTTACTCGGATCGCTATAAAGCGTTTAAGCATGACGTGGACAAATTCGTCGACGAGTTTGTCGCCCAGCATCGGAACGACTTTGATGAAAATCGCATGCGAAGCGAGTTTGAGGGGATGCTTGAGTTCGTAAGCAAATTTTTTCCAAATGGATTCGCAAAAACAAAATCAGCGACAAGCACTCCCCGTGTGCGGTTTGAGGCAATAGCAGTAGGGGTCAATCTAGCCCGTAGGGAAGATCCAAAGTTGGTCCCTGCTCATCTGCCGGTCGAATGGGTTGATTCTCCGGAGTTTGTTGCCAAAACCACTACTCACGCTTCGAACTCAGGCCCCCGATTGAGAGGTCGAATCGAATTCGTGCGGGATAAGCTGTTGGTCGGCTGAGGGTCGGACGATGCTGAGCGTCCAGAGTGATGCTGATAGGCGGTTTGCGGAAGTAGGTCTGTTTATAAAATTTTTGAAGGAATTGGATAAAGCTCCTCGAAAAACGGGAGAGAGGTTTCCTTCTGCACGGCCATCGTCTCCAATTCTTAAGGCGTGTACATTTTTGCTTTTGTACAACGTCATTGAAAGCTGCGTCCGCTCTGCGCTAGGCCAGACGTACGAAGAAATTCTTAACGATGGAATGCGCTATACCGCGACCACCCAAAAAATTCGCGACCTCTGGCTTAAGCAACAATTAGATGTTTCCGCCGACTCTGCTAACCATCAGACGTACATCACGTTGGCCACGAAAGTGGCAGGCGCTATTTCCGATGGCGACGTAATACGACTCGACTCGCGAAAGCTACCTATCTCGGGAAACCTAGACAGCGATGCGGTTCGCGTCTTGTGCGCAAAACACGGAGTTAACCTAAAGGTTGCAAAGTGGGCTAAGGGCGGCGTTGAAATGACGACCATTAAAGATCAGCGCAATGCTCTTGCTCATGGCCTCAAATCGTTCTCCGAGTGCGGAAGAGATTACGCAGTCAAAGATCTTGAGAGAATTTACAAGCAAACGCAGCACTTCTTGAACGGATTTGTTCGAAGCGTGGGTAAATTCAACGCTGAGCATCGGTACAAACAACGCTGATTTCCAGAATCCATGAATCTTGGACAACTTATCTCCTGAGAAGCGAAGCTGGCAGATGAGCCGAATTCGGCAAGCTCACACTGCGCCGGAACTTGTCGTGCGCCGCGTGATCTTTGCTTTGGGCTATCGATTTCGATTGCATGATCGAAATCTTCCTGGCTCACCCGATATCGTCTTTCGTTCGCGGCGCAAAGTCATTTTCGTTCACGGATGCTTCTGGCATAGACATGTGGGATGTCGACTAACGACATCCCCGAAGACAAGACAAGAATTCTGGCAGGAAAAGTTTCGCGCGAATCAGGCGCGCGACCAGAAGGCCGTAGCGGCCCTGCGCGCACTTGGTTGGGAAACGATGATCATTTGGCAATGCGAGGCGAAGCCAGGCACTAACCTAGTAGTGAGGATTCGGGACTTTTTAGACGCGTGAGGATATTAGAAGGCGGCAAACTTCGACGCATACAGCGTTGCGATGCGGCCGATCATATTTGCGTAGTTGTCGCCATCACTACTGGTCGGGGCCGGAGGCTTAGTCCAAATGGTGCAGGGACTGCCATCGTTCCTAAAGTCGACGAGGACAATGCCGACGGCGTCGAATCCTTGATCTCCAGGTTTCGAGCGGCGGCGAATCTCGCGTACCTTCGCGACGGTTCGATCTGCTGCCTTAGGCTGTGGCTCTACATTCCACTTTGCGGGCTGCTCGGAAATTGAGTGCTTATTGTTGCTCGTCGACAGGAACTCACCGGAGGCGTTGATCGTTACAAGCGCGGCTGCGATCGCCGCATCCGTGTCGCCATGGATGGTTTGATGGCTTGAGTCGAGCTCGTCGTGAAGCCTAGGTAGAGCCTTGATGTGGGCGGTCATTGTCGCCTTTGCTTCAAGGGCAATATTGACGTTACCGACGGCGACTACTGGAACCTCTGGTAAGTCGTCTAAGTCGGCCTGTTCTGCGGGCGTCAAATGAATCCCGCATTCTTCAGCAAGCTGGCTGAAAGTCTTGTTTAGCCTAGCGTCCCCTGCTTTGCGTGGAGTGCAGACGACCAAGTCAAGAACCTTCTTCCGGCTCGTTTGGAAGTCTCGCATTTCGTGATTGATGCCAAACCCGACTTTTCCCGCGACGACATGTTGTCGAAGGAGCGGACAGTGCTTAAGAAGATCGAACATGATCGCCCAACACGCAATTTTCGAGTGGCGATCGCTTTGAGAATGGTATTGCCATACGTTACCGAATTTATCGGCGATCGCGGTCTCGCTGATAGACCGCGCCATTATGTCGAGTCCGAGCATTCGCAACGCCTTGGCAAAGGGATTTGGCTAAGCAATTCGAGCCTTTCGCGGCGTCACGTTTTGCATGCCGGTAAGGTGAGCTTGCAGTGTTTTCAAGAATTGTGGAGGAAAGCGCAAGCCTCCCCGCTCGGCACGGCTAAGAAAACCCGCCGTAGCCTTCGCTGACAATGGCGTAAGGGGGTGCAGTAGGAAGTTCTCCAGCGACTGATACTTGCGAACTACTGGCCACTCACTTGCGGCTACTTGCATGCGTCCATCGCCCATATTCCATCCGGCGACGGGCCACGACTTTCCGACGTTCATCGGCGTGACGATAAATTCGCCGAGTTCGCCAGGCTTAGCCAGACGCTTCCCAATCCATTCGGCCGCACGAACATTGACGGCGTTTCCAACCAACTTCCAGCGAGCGCTGGTTCGGGCCACTCTCTCGGCTGGCTTGGTCCATTCTGAAGGAAATCCCTGCAATCTCTCTGCATCACGCAGATCGGGCGTACCTACGGTGCCGTCGGGCAGTACGACGGCCGGCGCGGAAGGAATTCCTAACGAGGAACCGCCCTTTAATGTGGGAATCGCATCGACCGCCCACCCCAAACCTCGAACTCCTTCGGTCCAGTAGAACCCACAAGCTACCGAACGGAAGTCGCCTCTTTCGGATTGGTCGCCAGCTTCATCCGCGAAAAGTACGGTGCGAGGATCGCCAACTAGACTTGCAAGAAAATAAACACGCCGACGACGCTGCGGCAACCCGAATGCTCTGGAATCTATTACGCGGTAGACCCAGCGATAGCCCAGTTGTTCGAAAGCCGTCGCGATGACGTCCATCGCCCGACCGGAGGAGAGTTGGAGCATGAACGGAACATTCTCAAGCAGCACCCAAGGCGTTCTTTGGGCTTTGATTAGTCGAATTACCTCGCCAACTAATCCGGAGCGCGACCCTTCGATGCCTGCCGTTTGTCCAGCCTGACTTAAATCTTGGCAAGGGAAGCCGGCAACGACCAACGTCGTCTCTTTCGGCAACCGGGCAAGCGTTCGAACATCGCCGTGCGGGCAAATATCGAATCTCTGTTCCAGGACGGCAGACGCAGCAGCGTCGTTCTCGCACAGAAGGCGGGTCACATGGCCAGCTCGCGTCAAGCCTCTTTCGAGACCGCCGATGCCAGCGAACAGGCCTGCAACGATGTGCTGCATAGGTTCGGATGACCCCCCTCTTGGTTCGGCGGCCAGATAGGACGATGCCGTGTTTGTAGTTTGGTTCATTTGGATGCCTCTGTCTGCCCGCGCTGAGCCTAAATCGCCCCCGGCTCACCGCTTGCGACGGGCTTGGTCAGAACAGGGGTCAGAGTGCACTTTCGCTGCGCTCTGACACCGCACCTCTTGGCCGGCGCGACCCTGACCCGCATCAGGCGGGCTTGAGCCCGCCCTACACTTGCCTCGCCTTTCGCGACCAAAGGGGACGGAGGCAGTTAACCCACCTTGAGCAGCCGGTCGCCCGAAAAGCTGGCGGGTTGAAACCCGCCCTACGACGCCACCGCTTTGGTGCGTATCCGGGATAGGTGGTCGTGAGGCTGTGGCGGTTTCGCCTGCTACCGCTTCAACTCAAACACCGGATATGTTCTCTGACCCATTTAAGGCCGCTACTCCGCCGCGTCGCCCTCCTCGGCGTACTTCTCATGCAGCTTCGAACCGGGGTCAGAGTGCACTTTCGCGTTGTACCCACGCCTGATCGCAAGACGATGCAACCCACGTAAGGCGGGTTGAAACCCGCCCTACACCTGCCTCGCCTCTTGTAACCGTAGGGTGGGCCCGGCCCACCACGTGCGGCCCGTTGGCGATCGGCTACTCGCCCGCATCGCCCTCTTCGGCGTACTTCTCATGCAGCTTCACCGGCGGCGACTTGCGCTGGCTGCGGCGGCGGATCATCAGGTTGATCATCTCGACGAAGACCGAGAACGCCATCGCCGCGTAGATGTAGCCCTTCGGGATGTGCTGGCCGAAACCGTCGGCGATCAGCACCAGGCCGATCATGATCAGGAAGGCCAGCGCGAGCACCTTGACGGTCGGGTGGCGCTCGACGAAGTCGCCGATGGGTCTGGCGAACAGCAGCATGAAGGCGATCGAGATCAGGATCGCGGTGGCCATCAGCCAGCGTTCGTCGACCATGCCGACGGCGGTGATGATCGAGTCCAGCGAAAACACGATGTCGAGCACCATGATCTGCGCGATGACCGCGCCGAACGTCGCCGTCACCACGCCGACGGTGACTTCCTCGGTGGCGCCCTCGAGCTTCTGGTGGATCTCGTGCGTGGCCTTGGCGATCAGGAACAAGCCGCCGCCGACCAGGATCAGGTCGCGCCAGGAGAAATCCTGGCCGAGCGCCGAGAACAGCGGCGCGGTCAGCCCGACGATCCACGCGATGGCCATCAGCAGCCCGAGCCGCGTCACCGCCGCCAGGGTGATGCCGAGCCGGCGCGCCTTGTCACGTTGTTGGGGCGGCAGTTTCCCGGCCAGGATCGAGATGAAGATGATGTTGTCGATGCCCAGCACCAGCTCCAGGGCGGTGAGGGTGGCCAGCGCGATCCAGATCTCGGGGTTCGCGAGCTGTATGGCGAGCTGTTCCATGCGGGGCGTCTCCGAAACCGGGGTCAGGGTACATTTTCAGCTGCTGCGCCCAGGCAACCTTGGCACTGGACAGTCGCGATGGTGTGATAGTCGCCCAACGGCGACCTGTGGCGGTCGCGGGCGTGCGGTCGCCAAGGGCGTCGCGCCTGAAACCGCTCCTGCAAGTGGCGGCGTCGGCGACAGGTAGGCTGGATGAATTGGGGCGGCGCGCTTGAATGTTCTTCCTGTGAGCAGCGCGTTGACCGGCGCTTGCGAGTGCCGGTGCGTGCCAGCATGGAATCTGATCCGGAGCAGCCATGAGTGTTCAAGCCAGGGTTCGACCAGCCAGCGCCGACAGTCCGGATCACGGTGGATCCGCCGTCAGGTGCGCCCCGGTCAGCGTCGTCGTTCCCTGCTTCCGCTGTGCGCGGACCATCGATGATGCGATCGCATCGGTCATGGCGCAGACGCTGCGGCCGGCCGAGGTCCTGCTGGTGGACGACGGCAGCGGTGACGACACGCTCGCGCAGCTGTACCGGATTGCCGCCGCGCACGAGGCCGGCTGGATCAAGGTGATCGCGTTGCCCGCCAACGGCGGCGTGTCGGCAGCGCGCAACGTGGCCTGGGAGCGGGCGACACAGCCCTACCTCGCGCTGCTGGATGCGGACGACACCTGGGCTCCGCGCAAGCTCGAGCTGCAGATGGCGGCGCTGGAAGCGGACCCGGCCATCGCCCTGATCGGGGCGCGGATGATCACGCGGCCCCGGGGCACGCTGGTTCCGCCGCTGCGGCCGCCGGTGCGCACGCGGATCATCAGCCGTCGCCGGGTGCTGTTCCATAACCCGTTTCCGACCAGCTCGCTGGTGTTGCGTCGCGACTTGCCGTTTCGTTTCGACGCGGCCTTCAAGCGCTCCGGCGATTACCTGCTGTGCTCGCGGATCTGCTTCTCCGGGTATCGATGCGCCAGGATCAACCAGGTGCTGGGGATCTGGCACGAGCGCCTCCCCGGCGCGGTCGGATTGAGCGACGACCACGCCGCCATCCATGGTTTCCGTCGCGTGCTGCGCCGCAAGCTGCTGCAGGAAGGCCTGATCAGCCGGCCGGAATACCTGTTCGCCCGCGCCGTCGGCGTCGTCAGCCGATGGCGCCGCCGACTTAAAGGGGACGGAGGCAGTTAAACCACCCCTGCCACCTTCGCCACCTTCCGCCGCCCGGGCGGTCGCACGCGCGCATCAAAACAAAAAGGGGTCAGAGAACATTTCCGCTTCATTCGGCCAATCGATGTTCCCTGACCCCGTTTTTTTGGATCAAACGACGTCGGCGCGAAGCACCGCTCCACCGCCGATGAGGTGATCGCCGCATGAACCTGAGCCGCTGACCCCCGGGCGTATGATCGGCCGTCTCGGGTGCGGCTGACCCGGAACGCGAGGCCTGACTGTCATGGCAGATGTCTTCGTTTCCTACGCGCGCAGCGACAAGTCGCGCGTCGCGCCGCTGGTGGCCGCGATCGAGGCGAAGGGCTGGTCGGTCTGGTGGGATCCGGAGATCACCCCGGGCCAGGAGTTCGACGACCAGATCGACGCCGAGATCGATGCCGCCAGGGCGGTGCTGGTGGTCTGGACGCCGGTGTCCGTGGTCTCGCGCTGGGTGCGCGGCGAGGCGCGTGAAGCGGCCGAGCGCGGCATCCTGGTGCCGGTGCGGTTCGAGCAGGCGCGCTTGCCGATGGACGTGCGCGCCATCCACACCACCGACCTGGACGGCTGGAACGAGGATCCGGCGAGCGCGACGGCGCAGGAATTCCTGCGTGCGCTGGGCACGATGATCGCGCGCACGCAGGCGGCGCAGTCGGCCAAGGCCGGCGCAGTCGCGGCTGCTGCGCCCGCGCCGGAAGAGTCGGCGCGTTTCACCATCTGCGTGCTGCCGTTCGCCAACATGAGTGGCGATCCGGAGCAGGAATACTTCAGCGACGGCATCACCGAGGACATCATCACCGACCTCAGCAAGATCTCGGCGCTGGCGGTGATCTCGCGCAACAGCGCATTCATGTACAAGGACAAGCACGTCGACATCCCCAAGCTCGCGCGCGAGCTCAAGGTCAGCCACGTGCTCGAAGGCAGCGTGCGCAAGGCCGGTGGGCGGGTGCGCATCAGCGCGCAGCTGGTCGACGGCGCCACCAACAACCACATCTGGGCCGAGCGTTACGACCGCGATTCCAGCGACATCTTCGCGCTGCAGGACGAGATCTCCGCGGCGATCGTCAAGGCGCTGAAGCTGCGGCTGCTGCCCGAGGAGAAGAAGGCGATCGAGCGTCGCGGCACCGAAAACGCCGAGGCGCACAACCTGTACCTGATGGCGCGGCAGAGCTACATCTCCGGGCAGGAGTCCGATGCGCGCTCGGCGCGGGCGATCGTGCGCCTGTGTGCCCGCGCCACCGAGATCGATCCGGGCTATGCGCAAGCCTGGGCGCTGATGGCCACTGGCTACAAGAACCTGCGCGATGACCAAGGCGGACGTTCCGATGACGGGCTGGCCGCGGTGGAACGCGCGCTGGCACTCGATCCACACCTCGCCGAGGCCCACGCGATCAAGGCGCAGATCCTGCTGGCGGACGGTGATGCCGATGCGGGCGCGGCCGAGGTCGCGATCGCGCTGCGCCTGGATCCGGAGTCGTACGAAGTCAATCGCTCGGCCGGCCGCCTGAACTACCAGCTGCACCAGCACGAAACCGCCATCCGCTATTACGAGAAAGCCGCGAGCCTGATGGAAGCCGACCTCAATTCGGCATCCATGCTGATCAGTTGTTACACCGCGATCGGCGATGCCGCGGGGACGCGGCGCGCGGCGCAGCTGGCGCTCAAGCGCGCCGAAGCGATCCTGGCGCGGGACCAGAACAACTCAGCGGTGACCGGCTACAGCGCCTACGCGCTGGCGGCACTCGGCGAGGACGAACGCGCCAAGGCGCGCATGAACCGCGCGATGCTCATCGATCCCGACAACTTCAACATGCGCTACAACTTCGCGTGCGCGATCGCCGTGTACCTCAAGGACAAGGACGCCGCGCTGGACATGCTGCGCTCGGTGTTCGAGACGGTCACCGAAAGCTTCATGCCCTACCTGAAAGCCGATCCGGACCTCGACCTGCTGCACGACGATCCGCGTTACCAGGCCATGCTCGCCGACGCCGAGGCGCGCCTGGGCGTGGCGGCGGAGTCCGATGCGGCGCGGGCCTGAGGGCAGACAGGGACGCATAAAGGGGGTCAGAGACCATTTCCGTTTGCATGGCGGTCTGGTCCCATCCAGGGCGGCCCGAATCATGGGTGGGTTGGGGTGGGGCGATGGCGGGACCGACGCGGCCCCCACCCATGCCGTGAAGATTGCCGGTAATCTGCAACCGAACCGACCATGGAGGGGATCATGCGCAATCGCGCCTGGGCTGTGATGCTGCTGTTGTTGTTCTCGAGTGGCCTGGCATTGGCGCGTGGCGACACTGATCACGCCGAGGCCAGCATGCAGTTGACTGGAACCGTCGACATCGATGCATCGGGAGCGGTCACCGGCTATTCGATCGATCATCGCCGGGGCATCGATACCGCGGTCATCCATCTGATCAATCGCGCGGTGCCGAATTGGCGATTCGAGCCCCTGCCATCCGGCGCGGCGGCGCCAGCGACTCCGGTCCAACTGCTCATCGTTGCGAAGCAGATCTCCGCAAACCAATACGCGATGCGCATCCAAAGTGCCCATTTCGGCAATTCGGTCGCGAATCCGAGCGCGCAGTTGATGCCGGTTTCACTCAAGCCGCCGCCGTATCCACCGCAGGCCCTGCGGGAACTCATCGAGGGAAAGGTCTATGTCGTGCTGCGTATCGACCGGACCGGGCATGTGTCCGATGCCATGGCCGAACAGGTCAATGTCGGCCGGATGGGCAGCGCCCCGGCGATGGAAAGGGCGCGCAAGTTGCTGGCCGATGCGACCTTGCTGGCCGCGAAGACCTGGACGTTTCGCCCGCCAACGACCGGCGCTTCCGCGGGTGATCCCTATTGGCTTGGTGCCATACCGGTCGCATTCGAGCTGACAGACGGTACCCGCGCCAATTACGCGCAATGGCACGACTACATTCCCGGCCCGAAACTTCCAATCCCGTGGCGCTCGGTCCGAGGCAAGGACGAGCAGTCCGATTCGGAAGCACTGGCGGCAGGGGCCTTCAGCACGATTGGTTCAGGCCGCCATCTGCTGACGTCCTTGGAAGGTGAATGAGAAGAGCGATTCCCGGTCCGCGGCAACCGTATCGGAAATAGTGTCGCGGACAGCTCCCGACGATGCTGTGGTTGCTGGTGCGGGGATTGGCGTTGCCGCTGACGGTTGACTAGACCGTCCGACTCAACACGCCCCTGCCTGCACCCAGCCGTTCGCCACGCGGCGCATCTTCTGCCCGTCCAGGCAGCGCTCGTTGCCATTGCCGCGCTGGGCGGCATCGCGCGTGGCCCGTCGCTGTTCGACCAGCTCCCGCTGCACGCGCAGGGTCTGTTCGCGTGCGGCGCGTGCGGCCTGGTCGCTCGCGATGGCCACCGCGAGCGCGGCGTTGGCGGCGGACTCGACTGGACGAGGTGCCGGCGTCGTCACCGATGCGGGCGTCGCCGTCGCTGCTGCGCTGATCGACGCGCCTCGCGGCGCTGTCTGGTCGCAGGCACCCAGGCAGGCCATCAGCAGCAGCAACGCCGTGAGTCGTCCTGTTGTGCGCGTGCTCGGCGCGGGAACCCTGGCTATGCGCATTCGATGGCCCCTTCGTTCGCGATGGTGGAGCATACCCCCGGCGTTGGCGCCCTTGTCGAGAGTCCCGATGGCAAGGCCCCTGGCGAGGATCGAGCAAGGGCAAGAAGGGTGGCGGCCGACCGGGCCGATGCGCGCGTGCGAGCAGGCATGACGACGTCGCTTCGACGGTGATCGACGCGGGCGGCTTAGTGTCCCCGGGCCGCGAAGCGCTCGCGATACTGCGTTGGGCTGATGCCGAGCTGGCGCTGGAACGCGCGCCGCAAGGATTGATCGTCGCCGTGGCCGGCGGCGGCCGCAATGGATTTCAGCGGCAGTTCGGTTTCTTCCAGCGCGCGGCAGGCGGCTTCCAGGCGCATGGCGTCGACGGTTTTGGCCGGCGTGCGTCCGACTTTGCTGGCATAGCTGCGGGCGAAGTTGCGCGGTGACATGCCGACGTGTTCGGCCAGGCGTTCCACGCACAGGTCGTCGGCCAGGTGCGCGGCCATCCACGCGTGCAGGTCGGCGAAATCGCCGCGGTCATGCAGCTGCGCGGCCAGCGGCACGCTGAACTGCGATTGCCCGCCCGAGCGCTTGATGAACATCACCAGTTGCCGTGCGGTCTGGATCGCGACCTGGTGGCCGAAGTCGGCTTCGATCAGCGCGAGCGTCAGGTCGATGCCGGCGCTGACACCGGCCGAGGTCCACACCGGTCCGTCCTGGATGTAGATGCGATCGGCATCGACGTGGATGTCCGGATACTGCGCACCGAGCCGGGTCACCCAGTCCCAGTGCGTCGCCACCTGGCGTCCTTCCAGCTGGCCCGCCGCCGCCAGCAGGAACGCACCGGTGCACACCGAGCACAGGCGGCGCACGCCCGGCGCACGTTGCGCGATCCATTCGACCAGTCGCGGTGGCGCATGGAAGGTATCGCCCTTGCAGCCGCCCGGCGCGATCAGCGTGTCGATCGCCACGCCGTCGAGCGACGACAGCGCCACGGTCACCACCGGCAGTCCGCAGCTCGTGGTGATCGCGCCACCATCGACCGACGCGACGATGGTGTCGTACAGCGCCGGCCCGTTGCGGTCGCCGTCGCGACGCGCGGTGGCCAGCGCCTGCAGCGGGCCGCTGAGGTCGAGCAGGTTCATCTGCTCGTGTGCGAGCAGCACCACGCGCACGGGGACATCGGGACGGACGGCGTCGGTCTTCATCCGTTTAGTTATGGAACCCGGGGTACTCGAAGTCCAGTGCCACGCCAAAGGCGGTGTTGCGGCCGTAGCGCCCGGCGATCGACGCCAGCACCGTGTCGAACGCCTGCGCGGACGGAGCCGGCTGCAGGGCCGGCAGCACGACGTCCAGCGCAGCCGCGTCGCCCAGCACGCGATCCGGCAGCAGCACCAGGCCATGGCGCGTCGTCACCGGGTCCTTCGACGCAGCCAGCGCCATCGCATGGCTGCGACCGGTGCGCGAATACGCATCGGCGGTGATCGCCAAGGCGATCTCGTCCATGCCCGCCGTGACCGGCACGCCGACGTGCTGCATGGAATGGAACCAGTGGTTGGTGTAGTTGGTCGCCGCGAAGCCGCGCAGGTTGACGCCCAGGCGCGGCTGGAACGCGTCGCTGTCGTGCTGCGCGCTCCAGTCGGCGACACCAAGTCCTGCCGCGACCGCGGCCGCGCGCGCGTGCCCCGCGATCGCTTCGACCAGCGCGAGCGACGTCGGCATCGCGGCGCTGATGCCGGCGCTGGACACGACCCGGCCGTCGGCGACGTAACGCGTGTCCTTCACCCAGTGCGTGCCGGGATACTGCTGCGCGCGCAGGGATTCGGTCGCCCAGTGCGCGGTCGCGACATGCCCGTTCGACACGCCGGCATTCGCCAGCGCGCCATCGCAGATGCTGACCGTGGTGGCGCCGCGCCGGCTCTGTCCGGCGATCCAGCCGAGCAGGACCGGGTCGTTGCGATCGACCATCGCCGGCACGATCACGTAGTCGGCGCCATCGGGATACCGCGCGTTGAAGTCGCGTGCCGTCGTCTGCGCTTGCAGCGTCAATGCCGGACGCATGGTGAGCGGGCCGGGGTGCGTCGCGACGGTGATCACGTCGGCCGCATCCGATGCCATCAGCACGCCATAAGGAATCACGAAATCGACCAGTTCGGTGCCGCTGTTGTTGCCGATGATCGCGATCACCGGACGGCTGCGGCCGAAGCGGCTGCGCCAGGGCGCGATGCGCTCCATCGCGGCATGCCCGGCGACGGCGGACAGCGCGGGAATGGCGGGTGGATCGGCGGCGACGACGGTCGAGGTGCACAGCAGGGCCAGCGCAGCCACGACAGACCGGGAGCGGAGCGGGAAGGAGGACGTGCGCACGGTGGATTCCTGATCGAAGCAGTGACGGGAGCGCACTATCGAAGGCATGGCCGGTGGCGTAAATGACAGAAGACAGTCAATCACTGCCATGGCTCCGGCGGCGGTTGCCGGGAGGCGGCGCGCCTTGAACGACAAAGGCGGCCGATGGCCGCCTTTGTCATGCAACGATGGCGTCGCTCAGGCCGCGATCGACTGCGCCGCGGCGGGCACGCTGTCGTCGCCGCAGACATCGCGCCACAGGTAGTACATCACCCCGAACATCACCGCGAAGAGCGTCAGCATCATCGCCAGGTACAGCGGGATCATCAGGACCATCAGGACCATCACCAGCCACGCGCCCACCAGCTTGCCCAGCAGGGCGAACAGGCCGACCAGCAGCACGACCACGATGGCCAGCACGATCCACGCGACCACCGAGCTCACGACAAACACGAGCAGTGGCAGCACGTTCTTCACCGCGCCCAGCAGGCCGTCGCCGATGGCGCCGAAGACGCTGCGACGGCCCAGCGCGACCTGTCCCAGGCTGATCGCATAGACGCCCATCATGAAGAGGCCGACCACCAGGAAAAGGGCGAAGGCGACTCCGAAACCGTCGGGCAGCGTCGTTGGCGGCGGCTGGTGGTTGGCCTGCGCGGTCATGGCCTGCATGTACCAGCGTGCGATGCCACCGCCGGTCGCGGCGATGACGGCGCCGAATGCAGCGATGTAGACCACCGCCATCGCCAGGCCGTAACCAATCAGGCGCAATGCGTCGCCCTGGCGATACGGCTGGAAGATGTCGCGCGCGCGCACCGGCAATCCGCGTTCGGCCGCATCGATCACGCGCAGGTAGCCGGCGTACAGCGGCACCAGCAGCAGGCCACCGATGGCGGAGATCGCCATGATCCAGCCGAAGGTCGCCGGGCTGGCCGGCGTACCGGTGCGCAGTGCGCCGAACTGCATCGGCATCGTGATCACAGTCGGCAACAGGCACAGCAGCAGCAGGAAGGCCGCGCCGCCGAACAAGGCCTTCGGATTGCCGTAACCCACGTTGATGCCGCGCTTGAGCCAGTCGAAGCCAGCCAACGGACCGTTCGATCGTGTTGCCATGTGCCGCTCCCCAGTGTGGTCGACGCCCCCGCGTCGTATGCCGAGCATAACGGGCGGGGCGGCCGGCCGGGCCGACAACGACACCGCGCTAACGGGTCATATGGGGAACTTCGATCTGCTGGCGACCGTATTCCATGGATCGCCGGTGCCCCGGACCCGGCAAGGATCGTCGTCATGGAAGTTGCCCACATTGCGTTGCCGATCCGCTGCCTGCCCCGGCGCACGCACCGATGAACGCACGTCGCGATTTCCTGGGCGGCGCGATCGGGATGGCATTGTTGGCAATGCTGCCCGGATGCAAGGCCGCGTCGGCGCCGGTGCCGACGTCTGCGGCCGCGCCGTCGCCAGCCCCGCTGTCGCCGGACGCACCGCCAGGCCGGGCGCGCGGTGCCACGCGGATCGATGTGCGCCAGCATGGCGCGCAGGGCGATGGCGTGCAGGACGACACGGCGGCCTTCCAGCGTGCGATCGATGCGCTGCCCGCCGACGGCGGTACCGTCGAGGTGCCTTCGGGGACCTATTTGATCGACCCACTCCAGAGCGTGCGCCTGCGTGGCCGGATGCACCTGCAATTGGCGCCGGACGCCAGGCTGGTCGCCAAGCCCAATGCCGCCGACCGCGCCTACGTGCTCTGGATCCTGCTGGTGGATGACGTGGAAGTTTCGGGCGGTCGCATCGTCGGCGAACGCGACAGACACCTCGGCACCACCGGCGAATGGGGCCATGGCATCCAGATCGTCGGCGCATCGCGGGTCACGGTGCGCGATATGCAGATCTCCGACTGCTGGGGCGACGGCATCTGCATCGGCGGCAGGAAACCCAAGGGCGGCGGCCCGAAAGTGCTCAGCAGCGACGTGGTCATCGACGGCGTCGTCTCGACCGGCAACCGCCGACAGGGCCTGTCGATTACCGGATCGCGTGACGTGCGGGTCACCAACTCGGAGTTCAGCCACACCGCAGGGACCGCGCCGCAGTGCGGGATCGACATCGAACCGGACAAGCCCGACTTTGCGAGCAACGTGCACATCCAGAACTGCCGGATCCACGACAACGCGGCCTACGGGATCCTCGCCTACAAGCGCACGCGCAACGTCACCATCGAGGACTGCACGATCCAGGACAATCGCAGTTGCGGCGTGGTGCTCGACGGTTGCGCGACAGCCAGCATCATCGGCAACAGCATCCGCGACAACGGATCGACCGGCTTGCTGGTCAAGAACGACAGCAGCGACTGCAGCATCGGTCGCAACACCTTCGCCAACAACCGGTCGGGGAAGATGCCCCGACCGGGGATTGCTGCTTCCATCAAGGGCGCCAGCCCACGTGTCGCGCGGGACATCCTGGTCCAGGACGCGGCGTCGGATATCCGGGTGGACACGAATACGTTCCTCTAGCCACCAAGGAGGAACGGCGACCGCAAGGTCGCCGTTCCTTTATGGCACCTGGTACCGCTGTCGGCCGACGCTTATCGCCTGCTTGCGAACAGGTCGCTCATCACCGGCACATTGGCGTCGCAGGCGTGATTGAGGCAGGGCAGGCCGAAGCCGGCCTCGAGCGTCTTGAGCAGCGAGTAGTGGGTGTAGCGACGCATGCTGCGTTTGCCGCCGGCTGCATAGTTGGTGTCGACGATCATCATCACCTGGTTGGTGTTGGGCGCGGTGCTGTAGTCGTTCTCATCCCAGACGACGACGATGGCGTTCCTGCCCTCGTTCCAGGACGGCGACGCCTTGATCGACTCGACGATGGTCTGCACGCTCACGTCGCCGCGGTAGATCAGCGCGGGGTTCAGGCCGGCCTGCGTGCCGTCGCCGCTGGGATCGTAGTTGCAGAAGGGCCCGCCGTTGCCGCGTCCGTGCTGGTCGTTGCACTGGTTGGGCGCGATGAAGGCAAAGGCCGGCATGTGCTCCGCCTGCAGGTCCGAATACAGGCCGTAGGCGCCGTCGAAGCCGACGCTGTTCAGCGTGCTGTTGGCGCGGTTGCTGCCGCGCTGCGTGCTGCGGAAATAGACGAACGGATTGTGCTTGACCGCGTACAGCGCCACGATTCCGGCCGCCGACAGCGGCGGGTTGAGCGTCGGGTGGATCGCGCTGAAGTCGGTGGTGTTGTCGAAGACGCCATCGCTGACGTTGACGTTGTCGGCGCCGACCGGCGGCAGGCTTTCCTGGTAGCTCTTCCAGCGCATTCCGCGTGCGACCAGCTGGTCGGCGATGGTCTTGCCGACGATGTCGTGGGAGGCGGCGATCGCCATGGTGCCATCGATGTTGATGCTGCCTGGCAGCCCCTGGCTCGCGTTGGTGAGATCCAGCGCGGGCGTGGCGGCTTCGGTGCCGATGCCGGCGATCGGGCAGATCGGGCCGGGGCTGGACGGATGCTCGGTGGCGGCGATACCGCTGGCAAGGTTGGGGATGCAGGCGTTGTCGTGCCAGGCGGGATTGTTGTCGTTCAGCACGCCGAAGTTCGATCCGCCGACGATTTCCAGGTAGTTGGTCAGGCTGGGATGGGCGATGGCGAAATAATTGGTGGCCAGGTTCGCGCTGCGCGCCAGGTGGTTGATGTACGGCGCGTTCGGGTTGTCCAGCAGCTGGGTGTAGCCGTGGTTTTCCATCATGACCAGGTACACGTGATCCAGGTGCGGGATGCCCTTGGGCACCGGGCCTTCGGCAGCCACTGCCGATCCGGCCACTGCGGTAGCGAGCAGCGTCAATGCGACGAACGTCTTCATGTTGGTCCTTGTGGGGGAATGTCCGCGGACACCGACGCACGCTGCGTCGGTGAGCGGATCGCCGCCACGCTAGGAGCGCGCCATGACTTGGCCGTGACCGTCATCGGTCACTTGCATGACGCATGCAGGTACGCGCCCCTGGTCGGGCCGGAGCCTGGTTGTTCCACCGTGTGCTGCGTGCGCCGGCTAGCGTGCGCTCGGCGCGGTGTAACCGAACTTGTCGATGATGTGCCGGTCGCGCTCGCCGACCAGCTGCTCGGTTGCCGCGTCGTAGTAATAGCCGGGGCCGTGCTTCTTCGACGAGGTGTTGGTCCTGGGCGCCGAAACCAGCCTGGCCTGCATGTCGGGCGGGACTGCCACCTGCATGCGCTGCAATGCCGCGAGCAGGTCGGACTCCAGGTGCTCGTTGCGGATGAAATGGTCGATGAACGAGTGCTTGTCTTCATGCGCGGCCAGCTGTTCGGGCGTGCGCACGGCGCGCAGCACGTCGAGCTCGCCGGTCCTGCAGGTGAAGAGCTTCATGTAGCGGTAGGTCAGCAATCCCGCGAAGCGGTTCAGGGGACAGCGCCAATAGCCTTCGCCGACGTCGGCCCAGTACGCCTGGTCGTTGAGCATGTACAGCCATTCGCGGAATGCACCGGCGTCGTTGATGTCGCGGAAGGTGCGCTTCCATTGCGCGGCATGCCAATTGGGACGGCTTTGCAGGGTTTCGATGAGCAATGCGTAGGGACGCAGCCGCCAGCCACGCTTGCGCAACCGGATGCCCTGCGTGGTGACGTTGTCGAAGAAATCTCCCTTGCTGTCGCAGCTGTAGGCCCACAGCGACACGTACCAGTCCCATGGATCCCTCACCGATCCGAGGAAGGACCGCCCATCGACGAACAGGCGGGGATCGGCCTGGATATGCCGCTCGACGAACTCACCGCCGACGATCTCCTTGAGCAGGTTGCGGATGTGGGTGCATCCGGTCTTCTGCAATTCCACGAACACGATCCTGTCGGACACGAACATGCAAAACCCCGTTGTTGTCATTCACGTTTTGTCGACCCATGCACGGCAGCCAACCCGCCCCGGCCGCCGCTCCCGTTGGCCAACGGCGTGGCGCACTGTCCAGTTCAAGTCGAATGATGCCTGCGTGGCGTGATCGGTCCGATCACGCTTCCCGCAACGGCTTCGCGCATGCGTCTGCTGGCCGATTCGAGGGCATCCCCGCAGCAGTCCATGAATCCTTCACATGCGGGGGTGCAGATTATCCCCGTTCAGATTTGCCGTGCCGAAACCCATGATCGCAGCCCGATGAGGCCCACGTGGAGAAGACAACAAGTGCGCTGCGGACGCCGTTGGCTGCCGAAGGCTTCTGGAAACCGGCCATGCACGTTGCATTGAAAACCCGACCAGTCCTTCCGGATGTCGGCTCGGTGGCGGCGACGCGCGCCCCGGTCAGCGTCATCGTTCCGTGCTATCGCTGCAGGGCGACGATCGACGACGCCGTTGCTTCCATCGTGGCGCAGACAGTGCGGCCAGCCGAAGTCCTGCTGGTGGAAGACGGCAGCGGCGACGACACCCTGGCACACCTGCACCGGATCGCCGACGCGCATGCGCCTGGCTGGATCAAGGTGATCGCCATGCCGGCCAACGGTGGTCCGTCGCTGGCGCGCAATGCGGGCTGGGATCACGCCGGACAGGCGTACATCGCGTTCCTCGATGCGGACGATACGTGGGGAACGCAGAAACTCGAGCTGCAGATGGCGGCACTGCAGGCGGATCCCGACATCGCGCTGATCGCGCACGAGATGGTCAAGCGCCCACGCGGCACGCCGATGCCCGGGCTGCAGACGCCACTGCAGACGCAGATCGTCGGTCGGCGCAGGTTGCTGTTCCACAATCCCTTCCCGACGGCGTCGGTGGTGCTGCGTCGCGACCTGCCGTTTCGTTTCGACACGGACTTCTCGCACTCCGAGGATTACCTGCTGTGGTCGCGGATCGTCTTTTCCGGCCATCGCTGCGCCAGGATCAACCAGGTGCTGGCGATCTGGAACGAGCGCGAACACGGCGCCGTCGGCCTGAGCGATGACTTCGTGGCGATCCACCGCGCCCGCCGCGAACTGCGCCGCAGGCTGCTGCGGGAGGGTCTGATCAGCCGGCCCGAATATCTGTTCGCCCGCATGGTTGGCGCCGTGAGCAGGATGCGCCGCAACGTCGCGGAATGGATGCTCGAACGCGGCCTGTATCGGCGTCGCTAGACATCCGCGTTGGATACGACTGTCGCAGGCAAGCCGGCGTAAGCCGGCGACGTCCGTCAGTGCACGGCGACCTGGTCGGCTTGGGCAGGCTTGGCGGCGGCGATGGTATCGGTCGCTGCCGGTCCGGCCTTGGGCGGTGCCGCGTCCGCGTCCTTTGGCGCGGGCGCCTGCGCCGCGGCACGCAGCAGGTCGGCCATGGCGCGGCCGATCGGGCTCAGCGGCTTGTGCGATTTTGCGACGGCGGCATGGGACTGCGTGTCGCCGGCTCCGGATGCAGTCGCAGCGTCGCGATCCTGCGCGCACGCCAGCGGCGCCGAGATGCAGCCGATGATTCCGAGCATGAGCGTTTGATGGCGCATGGATGGCCCCTTCGCTCGCGCGCTTGCTGGACGGACACGCGCAGCCTAGGCGCGGGAATCAGCAGCCCGGCGTGAAGGCAGACGCCATCCGATGAACACCGGCTGACGCGCTTGCGCGCACGGTCGGGCCGCGGATCTGCGCCGGTTCCCCTTGACTCCGACGCGTGTCACCGCCATTCATCCTCCTCCCCGCACGGATCGACGACATGGCCAACATCCTCATCACCGGCGCCAATCGCGGCATCGGCCTGGCGCTGACGCAGCAATTCACTTCGCGCGGCGACCACGTCATCGCGGTGTGCCGCCACGGCAGTCCGGAGCTGGACAAGACCGGTGCGCAGGTCGAGGCGGGCGTCGACGTCACCGATGGCGCAGCGGTCGATGCGCTCGCGCAGCGCCTGGCCGATGTGCGCATCGATACGCTGGTGCTCAACGCCGGCATCCTGGCGAAGGAATCGCTGGGCACGATTGACGCGGCCGGGTTCGACAGCATGCGCCGGCAGTTCGAGGTCAATGCGCTGGGACCCCTGCGCGTGGCGCAGGCCTTGCGCGATCGGCTGGGCGACGGCGGCAAGGTCGGCATCATCACCAGCCGCATGGGATCGGTGGCCGACAACGGCTCCGGCGGGTATTACGGCTATCGCGCGTCGAAGGCTGCGGTGAATGCGATCGGAAAGTCGCTGGCGGTGGACCTGAAGCCGCGCGGGATCGCGGTGGTGTTGCTGCATCCGGGCTATGTCGCCACCGACATGGTCGGTGGCAGCGGGGATGTCACGCCGACGGACGCGGCGAAGCAGCTGGTCGCGCGGCTGGATGCGTTGACCCTGGAGCAGAGCGGGAGTTTCTGGCACGCCAATGGCAGTGCGTTGCCCTGGTAGATCGTTGCGTCCATCGCGACTGACGTCGCTCCCACAGGTGCGTCGCAGGTGCGTTCAGCGCGTTGCGACCGCAGCCGGCCGGTCGCAATCCGGGCCCACGCTGCGCGCGTCAGCGCCGACACACACGCGCAGGTCGGACACAGTCGTGACCTGGCGGCTGCCGCCCGTGGCCACGGCGAAGCGCTCGACCGGCGTGGACTGGCAGTCCCGGTCGCGCTTGCTGGTCGACGCGGATGCGGGTGCAGGCGTCGGTACGCAGTCGCGCGGATACAGGGTGTAGTAGCACTGCCCGCTTGCACTGCGCAGGCACTCGAAGCGGGTGACGGTGGGTTGCGCGACGACCTTGCTGTAGAGGGTGTCGGTGCCGTCGGCATGGATGCGGTCGACGGTGACGTGGCTGCCAAGGTCGAGGCCGAACATCGACAGGACGACGTAGACGAGGGTGGCGAATGCGTTCATGGGTCACCTTGCAGGGAGCGGCGCGTGGCGCCGGTTGGATTGCGGAATGGGATCGCGGCGCGAACCGGTGTCGGTCACATATGGCGGAACAGCGCCATGTAGGGCGCGCTGACGGTCAGGGTCTCGGGACGGGACTTGAGGCGCACGGTGCCGCGGCCGCTGTCGTCGCGGACGATGCCGGCGATGGCCTTGAGGTTGACGATGGTCGAGCGATGGATCTGCTTGAACGTGCTGGTGTCGAGCACGGTCATCAGCTCGCGGATCGGCGTGCGCAACAGCGCCTCGCCGTCGGCGGTCACCACCGTCGTGTACTTGTTGTCTGCGCGGAAGTACGCAACGTCGTCGACCAGGATCAACCGGGTCTCGCGGCCCGCGCTGGCGGTGATCCAGGTCAGCGGCTCCGGGTCGTCGGCGCGTGGAAGATTCCGGCCAAGGCGTTCGAGCAGGGCGGCGAGTGCCTCGGCATCGGGACGATCGGCGCGCAGTTGCAGGCGTTGCACGGTGGCCGCCAGCCGCTCGGCGGTGATCGGCTTGAGCAGGTAATCGATCGCGCCACGCTCGAACGCGTCGACGGCGTACTGGTCGTAGGCGGTGACGAACACGATCTGCGTGCGCGGGCTGACCTGCGCGGCGGCGGCCGCGACGTCGAGTCCACTCAGGCCGGGCATGCGGATGTCGAGGAAGGCGACGTGCGGCTGGTGTTCGGCGATGGCTTCCAGCGCGCAGGCGCCGTCCTCGCAGGCGGCGATGACCTGCAGTTGCGGCCAGGCCTGGGCGAGCTGGTCGAGCAGCGCCTGGCGCAGCAGCGCTTCGTCCTCGGCGATGACGCAGGTGGGGATGGCATCAGACATGGCGGCTGTCCCTGGTGAACTCCGCCGGCACGGTGATCGTCGCGGCGACGCCGGCGGGGAAGTTGGCGACGACGGCCAGCGCGGCCCGACCGTCGTAGACCAGGCGCAGGCGCTCGCGCACGTTCTTCAGGCCGATGCCGGTGCCGCTGGTCTTTGCATTGGGGCCGGCGTTGAGACCCTCGCCATCATCGGCCACGGTCACCGCGACCACGTCATCGTTGCGGCGTGCGCGGATCCACACGGTGCCGCCGGCGGTGCGCGGCTCGAGGCCGTGCTTGATCGCGTTCTCGACCAGTGTCTGCAGCATCATCGGCGGCAGCGGCGTGGCGCGCAGGTTCTCCGGGATGTCGACCTGCACGGACAGGCGGTGGCCCATGCGGATCTTGAGGATTTCCAGGTAGGCCACGGCGCGTTCGAGTTCGGCGCCCAACGTCGACAGCTCATCCTCGGTGCGCGGCAGCGAATGGCGCAGGTACTGGATGAGATGGCCGAGCATTTCGTCGGCGCGCGGCGGGTCGCTGCGCGCCAGCAATTGCGCGCTGGCCAGGGTGTTGTAGAGGAAGTGCGGCTCCACCTGCGCATGCAGCAGGCTGAGCTTGGCGACGGTGAGCTCCTTCTCGGTCTCGGTCTGCGTCGCCGCGGCCTTCTCGGTGCGACGCAGCGCGGCGACACGGCGGCTGATGGCGCGGGTGATGGCTTCGGCATTCTCGAAATTGCTGCCGTCGTCGACCAGGAACCAGTCGCTCCATGCCGGGGTTTCCGGTTCGCAGATCAGGGTCACGCTGCCGCTGTCATGGCCGGGCACGACGGTCGCCAGCAACTGGTTGCGCGGCGTGCCGAACCACGACAAGGGGTTCCAGCGGCCCAGCGGACGCTCGCCGTGGTTGGCGGGGCGGCCGACCTTGGCGCGCACCTGCAGGCTGTCGCGCGCGCTCTCGACCTGCTCGATGCGCGGCAGTTCGCGGATGGCGGCGTCGAGCAGGTCGAAGGCCTCGCCGGCTTCCAGCGGGATTTCGATCTGCCGGCGCTGGCGGTTGGCGAGCGCGGCCTTGTCGAGGCGACCGGTGATCAGCTGCACGCGGCCCAGGTGCGACATTGCGCCGGCAACCACCAGGGCCATCGTGAGCATGCCCGCGATCGTGATCGGCCAGTCGAGCTGGCCGAGCAGCGGGATGTTGTTCCAGATCGCGGCGGCCAACAGGACCACCAGGAACCAGGCGATCGCGATGCGCAGCACGAAGAACAGGCTCTTGATCACGGATGGGCTCGATGCGGCTGGATTGGGGGCGAGCATATCGACCGCCAGCCCGGGAGTGGCGGGGTTTGCGACGCAAGCCGGAATGCGCCGACGAACCCGCATTGCGGCGGGGCGAAAATCGGGCGGGCGGCTGGATTGGTGACGCGAGTGGCAGAGGCCGGTAGATGCACGGCCCACCAGCTCCGGCGTGATCATGGGAATATTCACGCATTCTTCACGAGCCCCGTTCCCATGAAGGCATTCGCCGCCGTATTCGTCCTGCTGTGTCTTGCGCCCGCGTCCGTCTTCGCCCAGGCCGCGACCGGCGGTCGTTACTCCTTTTGCCAGGTCAACGACACGGGCAAGCGGGATATCTGGGTATCGCAGGTGTTCCCGACGCCGCCGGGAACGGACCTGATGGACACGGCGCTCGCCTCCGAATTCCATGCCTACGTGGGCACGCTCGGCGGTGCCGGAGACAAGACGTGCGTGACGGCGGTATCGCGCGCGGCCGCCGAGGAAACCCGGGCCAGAATTGCCGCCATCATGGGCAAGCGCAGCTTCGGCATCCATGTGTACGACTGGCATGACGTGAACTGGACGCCGAGCGCGGCCACCTACGCCAACACCACGCCGGCGCCGCTCACCGCGGCGGCGAAATTCGTCTATTGCCGTTCCGTCGACACCGACAAGCGGGTCCTGGTGACGTCCGGCATTTTCGTGCAGACCATGCCGCCGATGAACGACATGGCCTATTTCAAGGCATTGACCCGCTACGCCTCGGAATTCGGCGCCCGCGCCGCCGCCACCCACGGCGTCGACGCGCAGGACGCGCTGTGCATCCCCAGCGACACCCAGGCCGAGGCTGACAAGAGCCGCAATGACTTCAGGAAGTCATTTCCGTTCTCCGGCATCAAGAAGGTCGATCTGGACTTCACGCCGGGACCGGCGCCGGCAACCGATGCCGTCGCGCCAGCGATGGCAGCCGCGCCCACGGCCACGCAACCGCCCGCGGTGCGTTCATCGGGCACCGTGGACGATGTCGAGGAGGATTTCTGGCGCCGGATGTCCTCGAGCAAGGCTGCCGAGGATTTCGAGGATTACCTGGCCGCGTATCCGCAGGGAAGCCATGCACCGGTCGCGCGACTGGAGGCGAAGCGGCTGCGCCGCGCTGGCGGCGCGCCGGCAGTGACGGCGAAGACGAAGGCGAAGGCGAAGGCGGCGACAAAGACCGCCAGCGCCGTCGCGCGCGCCGCCAGCGTGCCCGCGGCGGATCCCGATCATCCGATCGACGAGGCCGTCGGCAGGCAGGTCGCAGGCGACGCGTTCTTCCAGCTGCCTGTGGGCACCGGCGAGGTCGCGCATCGCTCCGGCACCCGCATCGTCAACCAGACCGTGCCGGTGACGGCCGACGGCAGCGTGCAGCGGGTGGCGGGCAGCAACCAGTGCCGGCTCGACATCACGGTGCTGGCGGGCGAGGGTGGCCTGGTCAGGACCGTCGCGACCGGCCAGACCTGGGCCGGCATCATCCCGCTGAGCATGCGCTCGAAAACCAGCAGCCAGTACGCCGTCATCGACGGGGTCATCAAGGCGGTCGCCATCGACAAACTGGTCGGACAACCATTCCCGCTGGTCGCCGGCAACACCTTCGGCTGGAGCGTCACCTACGAAAACGTCGACAACACCACCGGCACCACGCGCTACGGCCAGGACTGGAGTTGCCGGGTCGGCGCCACCGCGCCGGCGAGTACGTCCATTCCCGGGATGCCCGGCGAGCAGACGGAGCTGCAATGCAACGTGCGTTTCGTCTCGCTGGCGCTCCCCCCGCAGGACCAGGTGATCGACTGGTACAGCGCGGCCGGATGCTTCATGCAGGATCCGACGCGCTGACGAGCGCCGGGTCGTCGGTCGCGTCCGTGGCGCGCGCCGGCAGTGCTTCCTTCGTTAGTGCCGGCGTCCGCAGCTTCCGAGGGAGTGGCGGACGTGGATCAGCGGATGACCGGCGTCAGCGGGCGATGTCGGGGTAGGCGCGCGGCAGGCCGTCGTTGGGGTGCATGTAGCGGTCGCGCAGTTCGGTCTGGCGCGAGCGCATCGGGATCGCGTTGCCGTCGAGCCAGACCTGGCGCGCGACGGTGCTGACTTCGAGCGGGTCGCCGCTCCACAGCACCAGGTCGGCGCGCTTGCCCGGCGCGATGCTGCCGACGTCCCCGGCGACGCCGAAGGTTTCGGCGGGCACGCGGGTCAGGCCGGCGAGGCCGTCTTCCCACGGCAGCCCGTTGGCGACGGCGTTGCCGGCGATCTGGCGGATCTTGCGCGCGTTGTGCGATGCGTCGCCGAACTGCGCGAACGCGACCGCGACGCCCGCGGCGTGCAGGCGCGCGGCGTTCTCCATCGTTGCGCCGATCTGGTCGAAATCCGCGGGCAGGTCGCTGAGCGGATCGACGAACACCGGCACGTGCGCCGCGGCAAGACCCGGCGCGACGCGCCACGCCTCGGCGCCACCGGCGATCGCGATGCGAACGTCGTGGCGTTTTGACCAGCGCAGCAATTGGCGGATGTCGGCGGCGCGATTGACGCCGACCACGACGCGACCGCCACCGCCGATGTATTTCGCCAGGGTGGCGCGGCCGGCGGGTGTCAGCAGTGCCATCGGCGAATTGGGCCCGATGCGGCCGTGGACTTCGTCGATCAGCTGGTCGAGCAGCATCCACTGCGCCGCGCGCGAATCGCCGGTGAGGCCGGCCGCACTGCTGCCGAGGTCGACGAACAACACGCGTGGACCGATCGGATCGGAGCTGCCATCCAGGCGCACGATGCCGCCCTGGCCGCCGATGATCGATCCGCCCTGCGTGCTGTCGGCGCCGAGCAGCGTCCAGCCGATGCCCTCGATGCGGGCCACCGGGATCAGCACCGAGTCGGGGTTGTAGGCGAGCGTCACGTCGAATTCCGGACGCACCGTCATGTGCTTGGCGCCGTCGCCGAGCGCCACCGATTCGTCGACCGTGCTCTTCTCGCCGGACACTTCCTCCAGTCCGATGTCGGTGATGCCGCCGAACAGCGTCGGGGTCAGCGGCGCACCATTGGCTTCGACCACCCGCGCGTCGCCGGCGGCAAGGCCGATGCCGACGGCGCTGATTCGGCCGTCGTGCACGCGCACGTCGGCATGCTGCAGGGTGCCGCGCGCCGTCGCGGTATGCACGGTCGCGTTGTGGATCAGCAGGTCCTGCGCCGACGCCGCGAACGCGCAGCAGGCGAGCAGGGCGGTGGCGAGCGAGGTCATCGCGAGGCGGTTCATTGCACGACCCCCGTCATCGCCGCGCCCTGGCCGAGCATGAAGTCCGATCGCGGCTGGCGCGCGGGATCGTTGCGGTCGTAGATGCGGGCGCCGTCGATGTAGACCTGCTCGGCGTGCGCGTAGACGCTGAACGGCGTGCCGTTCCAGACCACGACGTCGGCCATCTTGCCGGGCTCCAGCGTGCCGGTGCGGTCGAGGATGCCGAGCGCCTTGGCCGGGTTCTTGGTGATCCATTCGACCGCGTGTTCCGGCGCGATGGCGATGCCGGCCAGCTGCGCGTGCGCGATTACCTTGGCGGCTTCCTGGTTGAGGCGCTGGATGCCTTCCTCCGAATCCGAATGCACGATCGCGCAGCTGTTCGGCGCGCGATCGACCAGCGCGATGTTCTCCTGGATGCCGTCGAAGGCTTCCATCTTGAAGCCCCACCAGTCGGCCCACATCGCCGCGCACGTGCCTTCGGCGGCCAGCCGATCCGCGATCTTGTAGGCCTCCACGGCGTGGTGGAACGCGGCGACATGGAATCCGAATTCCTTGGCCAGGTCGAGCATCGTCGCCATCTCGTCGGCGCGATAGCAATGGATGTGCACGAGGATGTCGCCGTTGATGGCGCCGGCGAGCGTGTCCATTTTCAGGTCGCGCTTGCCGCCGGTGTCGGCGTCGCTGTCGGGCGCGGTGTCGGGATCCTGCCACCAGTGACGCTTCTTCGGCGCGGCTTTTGGCTTGGCGTTGTGCTTCTTGATGTAGTCCGCGGCGTCGATGAACGCGGCGCGGTAGCCGGCGACGTTGCCCATGCGCGTCGACGGTCCACCCTTCTGGCCATAGACGCGCTTGGGATTCTCGCCGCAGGCCATCTTCAGGCCCCACGGCGCGCCGGGGAATTTCATGCCCTGGTAGGTGGTCGACGGCACGTTCTTCAAGGTCACGCCGCGGCCACCGATCAGGTTGGCCGAACCGGGCAGGATCTGCAGCGAGGTGATGCCGCCGGCGAGCGCGGTGAGGAAGCCCGGATCCTGCGGCCAGATCGAATGTTCGGCCCAGACATTGGGCGTGGTCGGCGCGGTTGCCTCGTTGCCGTCGCTGGCGGCGGTGACGCCGGGACTGGAATACACGCCCAGGTGCGAATGCACGTCGATCAGGCCTGGCGTCACCCACTTGCCGGTGCCATCGACGCGGGTTGCATCGACCGGCGCATCCAGATGGCTGCCGATCGCGACGATCCTGCCGTCCTCCAGCAGGATGTCGGCGTCGTCCAGGCGCGTGCCGGTGCCGGTGAGCACCGTCGCATGCTGGATCAGAACCGGGCCGGACGCGACCGGATGATAGGTGCTCGGATAGGGGTCGTCGGCGGACCGCGTCTGCGTCGACGTGGCAGCCTGCGCATTGGCGATGAGCAGCGTCGCCGCGAGCGCGGCGATCAGTGGTCTGGACATGATTTCCCCGGCGGAACGACGAACCAACATCGCACCCTAGCGCCGCCGCCCCGCGCTGCCAATCCCACGTTGGTCATGCACCGGCGTGACAGGGTGCACGGAACAGCTGCCTGGTGCAGGGCGTCATCGACCCGTCGCGGGCGGACGTCATCGGCCGGGGTCATCGCGCCCACGGGAACCGGACGAGCCGGGAGCGGACCATTGCTGGCGCGGGACTCGGGGTCAGCTGTAGTCGATGAGCGTTCCGAGCCGGCGTTTCTGGCGGGCCCGCTCCAGCGCGGCATCGATGTCCACGTGCCGTGGGTTGGCGTCCCAGTGCTGCAGCTTGTAGATGTCGGCGCGCGGGTACTCGCTGATCACGCGGCCATCCTTGATCCACTTCCAGTCGCCCGGCGCGAGTTCCTGCGAGAGGGCGAAAATGCGTGCCGTTGCCTGGTTGGACGAGTAGATCAGGTTCACTGGATGTCTCGAGCGGTGGGCATGTGTTGCGCGGCCGGTTGGCGTCTGGCACCTGCAGAGCTTCAGTCGTGACGCGTCAAGACGGCGCCAACGCGCCAGGACGGGCGATCCGTCGCTCGACCGCCATCGGCTCCGGCCGCTACCACCTGGCCTTAACTTCCCGGGTGAAACGCTGCCTTGATGGCATGTCGGGACCTATCGAGCAGTGCGCCCAGGCACCGTCCACGCGTCCGGACGGGTTCGGCGCACCCGGCTCGTCGCTGCCTGCTCGCGATTGCGGTCGTTGCGATCGCCGGGTGCCAGGGCAAGGACGGCGGGAGCAGCAGCGCGATCGACGGATTCGGCGCCGCGCAGCAACCCGGCCAGGCCACGTCGACCAAGCCGCTGCGGATCGCCCTGGACGGTGCGCACACCGCTGACCGCATCAGCGTGTCCGGCTTCGACGCCAAGCAGCCTGCCACGGGTAACCGGTTCGTCGTTCTCGACGTGGACGTGCGCAACACGGATACGCAGCCGCGCGTGTTCTCCGAAGGAAAGCTGGTTGCCGTCGACGAGCAACGCGAGCGGACATTCGCCACTCCGGTCAACATCTTCGCCGATGGTTACCTGCAGCTGCAGGTGCTGCAGCCATCGGCGAGTGCGCGCGGGAAGATCGTGTACGAGGTGCCGGGCGACATGAAGGGCGTGCTGTACTGGGTTCCCGGCGAGGGTGGCGAGCGCATCCTGCTGCACCTGCAGCCCGAGTTGGCTTCCAAAGACCGCATCAACAGGGACCGCATCGACAACGGCAGCATCAACAACGGCAGCACGAAGCGCGCGGCGACGACGTCGAGTGTTGCCCAAGCTGCAGATCCCGAACCGGTCGCCGGCAACAACGCAATGCCCGCGGCGCCCGTCGGCGCCGAGCCCGGCGACGAGGCCAGCGTTGCGCCAGCGGCCACGCAGGCAGTCGCGACAGCCAGCCCCGGTGGCGGGCAGGCACGCGCCATGGCGTGCCAGGCACTGGTGTCGCGCAACGATCCGGCAGAGAAATCCCGCTATGTCGCCTTCTTCAAACGCCAGTGCGCGGGGTATGCATTTCCTCCCGCCTGGGCCGCGCCGGCGCAGGTCGCCACGGCAACACTCCCGCCGCCGATTCCGGATCCTGCGACGCGCTGGCCGCCCCGTGCCGGGCCGGCCTTCGATTGCGAGCAGGCTTTCACGCGTGCGGAGCACCTGATCTGCGAAGACTCGGTGTTGTCGCTGATGGACTGGGAACTCACGCGCACGTATGCCAGTGCCGCCCGCACGACCGACGACCAGGCTGCGTTGCAGCGCGAGCAGGACGACTGGCGCAGGCATGTGCGCGATGCCTGCACGACGGTGCGCTGCATCGAGGACGCCTATGCCGAACGGACCGCCGACCTCACGGCAATGACCCGGCCGCCTTGAGCGGCCCGCACGCGAGCTAGTTCGGATCCGGCGGGGGCATGTCGTCGCGGACGCGCATGAAACGCGCGAAGCGCGGCGTGCCTTTCGACGTCAGCCCGTTGTAGCGATAGGTGACGTTGCTGCCGATCGCGGGTGGATGCCTGCGTTGCGCATCACTGAAGCCGCTGCCGATGCGGAACTGCAGGCCATCGGGTCGACGCACGACCAGCGCGCCGAGTTGCCCGGCGTATTTGCCCCGGCCGGCGGTGTACGCCACCACCCGCGCCTCGGTGTCGTCGTAGGGTTTGTACTTGAGCAGGGTTGCACTGCGTCCGGGTACATACAGCGCATCGCGGTGCTGCAGCACCAGCCCCTCGCCACCGGCGGCGACAACCGCCTTGAGGCGCGCGTCGAGCTCGGCCCTGTCGTGCAGGCGGTACTGCGGGATGACCCGCAACGAGGCGCTGCCGACGCCCGCGACGAGCGCGCGCATGTGCAACACGCGTTGCTCGAAGCGGCCGGGGTCGCCGGGCAGGTCGAACACCATCAGGTGCACCTGCCGCCAGCCGTCGCCACCGATGCCAGGTGCGCGCACGAGCTTGCTGATCGCATCGAAGCGGCCGCGCCCGATCCACAACTCGCCGTCCATCGGCACCGAAGGCCAGCGCGCCGTGAACCACGCTGGCGGATCGATGCGGGCACCGCTGCGCGCCCACAGGTGATGGCCGTCCCAGCGCCCGCGAACGCCATCGAGCTTCTCGCTGATCCAGTAGTCGCCGACGTCGACGCCGCCCCTGTAGACCATCGGCAGCATGTTGCGTGGCGGCGCCGCGGCGGACGCCACGAACGGCGCAGCCAGGCAGATCGACAACAGCAGGGCAATCAGGTGTCGCATGGCTCGTCCTTGAGCGTCGCGGGCCTGCAGCGTGCCGTGATCCGCGGGCGGATTGCGTCAGGCAAACCGCAACGCGCGTGTCGGTGAATCGCGCGCCGCGTGTCAGCGCATCCGCCAGCCCTCGAACGCGGTGTAGAACGCGGTCGCGAGCAGGATCGCCCCCACCAGTTTCGCCAGCACCGCGCCGGTCGCCGGCCTTGTCGCCAGCGCGCCGCGCACGCGGTCGCCGGCCAGTGCCATGCCGCCGTAGACCACGGTCTGCGTGATCGCGATGATCAGCCACAACACCACCGCCTGCAGCCAGGGCAGGCCGTATTGCGGCTTCAGGAACTGCGGGAAGATCGCGAGCATGAACAGGTAGGCCTTCGGATTGAGCAGGCTCGTCAGCATGCCCTGGCGAAAGGTCGCTGCCTGCGTGCGCAGGCGCTGCGCCGGCAGCTCGCCGAACATGGCACGACTGCGCAGCAGCGAGATCCCGATCCACGCGATGTAGAACGCACCGGCGAGCAGCACCGCGTTGAACGCCGCCGGGAACAGCCGCAGCACCGCCATGATCCCGAGCGCACCCATGGTCACGTGCACCACGCCGCCGGCGACGATGCCCGCGGTGGCCGCGATGCCGGCGCGGCGACCGCCGACCAGCGCGCTCGCCATCACGTAGGCCATGTCCAGCCCCGGCAGCAGCACCACGCCGAACACCAGCACGAAGAACAGCCACAGGTGCGAGGTGTCGGTCATGTCATGCGTCCCGCGGATGCAGTCGTCGCGAACGCGCGGTCGGCGCCAGCCGCAGCGTTTCGCTGCGCATCGTCAATCGTTGCAGTTCGCTCGCTGCCGATCGCCACGCCGGGCTGCCCGCCAGCGCATCGCAGTGCTGGAGATAGGCCTGGATGGTGTCGAACGCCATGAACCATGCGAGCACGTGCTCGCCTTCACGCACCGGCAGGCGCGGGAAGTTGTTCGGCGCCGGTTCGCTCACCAGCGTTGCCAGGATCGTCGCGCCGGCGTCGACGAGCAGCGCGGTGATGGCGTCGTCGAGCAACGCGATCGCCGCGGCGTCGACCGGCGCCGCGAAATGGCAGAGCGTCGCGACCACCAGTTGCGTTGTCGATTGGCCGGATGCCGGACGCGCGCCAGGGCGAAAGCCCGAATCCGGATGCACCGGCCGCAGCAGCAGCACGTTGTCCGAATCCAGCATCGTCGCGTTGGCCGCATCACGATGGGCCTGCCAGGCCGGACCACCGTAGAAGGCCGACAGCGCCGCGGCGCGCGCCGGCATGTCGGTGAATCCACGCAGCCAGACGAAGCGGTCGGGTGCGTCGAGGTCGCGGAACTGGCCGAACAGCGTCATGCCGACGGCTTCCTGCGATTCGATGAATTCGCGTTCGAACAGCTCGATCAGCACATCCCGCTGGCCGGGACGCAGTGTGTACTGGCGCAGTTCCAGCACGCTGCAGGGGGAGGCTTGCGTGTCGGCGATGTCGGGCATGGCGCATCCAGGCGTTGGGGGCGACTGGGAGCCTACGATCCAACCAGGACGAATTCCGCCCTGATTGATCGTTAGACTCGCGACCATGCAACGTCCGGCCACCCGCGTGCTTGCCCTGCTCGAGCTGTTGCAGGCGCGCGGCGCCGTCACCGGCACCGAGCTGGCGCGCGAGCTGGGCGTGCACGGCCGCACCCTGCGACGCTACATCACGGTGCTGGAAGAACTCGGCATCCCGGTGACCAGCGAGCGCGGCCGCTTCGGCGGTTACCGGCTGGTGCCCGGATTCAAGCTGCCGCCGATGATGTTCGGCGATGACGAGGCGCTCGCCTTGTCGCTGGGCCTGCTCGCCGCGCGTGGCCTGGGCCTGGCGGATGCCGCGCCGGCGATCGCCAGTGCGCAGGCCAAGCTTGAGCGCGTGATGCCGGCGGCACTGCGCAGCCGCGTGCGCGCGGTCGACCAGACCATCGCGCTGGACCTGTCGCGCCACCCGCAGGCGGCCGGCGACAGCGGGGTGCTGCGCGTGCTCAGCGCCGCCGCGCAATCGCGCCAGCGCGTGCGCATGCACTACCGCAGCGCGCAGCGCGCCGACAGCGAGCGCGATTTCGATCCCTATGGCCTCGCCTGGCGCGGCGGTCGCTGGTACGCCGTCGGCCATTGCCACCTGCGCAATGGATTGCGCTCGTTCCGGCTCGATCGCATCGCAGCGGTCGCGCCGTTGCCGGCGAGCTTTGGCCGGCCGGACGACTTCGATGCGCTCGGCCATCTCGCGTTCTCGCTGGCGACGCTTCCGCGCGCGCATGCGATCGACGTGCTGCTGCACACCGACCTGGCGACCGCGCGGCGCGAGGTCTTCGATGCGATCGGACTGCTGCAGTCCGCCGATGGTGGCGTGCGGCTGCTGGCGCAGGCCGACGACCTGGACTGGTTCGCGCGGGAACTGGCGCGGCTGCCGTTCGCGTTCGAGGTGCGTGCGCCGGATGCATTGCGCGACGCCGTGCGCGTGCTGTGTGCCCGCTTGCAGCAGCAGGTCACCACGGCGGGCTAGGGCGGCAGCGGCATCCCGGCGAGGTCGTCCAGGATCGGACACTCGGGCCGCGCGTCGCCGTGGCAATGGCGGGCGAGCGACTGCAGCGTGCGCTGCATCGCCTGCATCTCGGTGATGCGCTCCTGCAGCTCGGCGGCGTGCGCCTCGGCCAGCGCCTTGACCTCGGCGCTGGAGCGCTGCCGGTCGTTCCACAATCCCAGCAGGACTTCGATCTGTTTCATCGGGAAGCCAAGCAGGCGCGCGCGCTTGATGAAGCGCAGCCGGTGCAGGTCGGCATCGGCATACAGGCGATAGCCGGCGAAGGTGCGCTGCGCCGTCGGAATGAGTCCGGCGGCTTCGTAGTGGCGGATCATCTTCGCGCTCACGCCGGTCGCGGCGGCGGCTTCGCCGATGTTGTGGAATCCCTGCTGGCGCGCTTCGGCGAGTTCGGGACGCAAGGCGGGCCTGGCCATCGGTGTGGATTCCATGGGGACGTCGGGTCCGTGCAGCGTGCACCTTCCCACCGGGTCAACGTCAACCCGCGCCCCTGTCCGGCCGCCCTGCCTCGACAGGGCCGGTTCGGCGGTGTTGACCTTGCCATCGGGGCAAGCTCCAGAGTCCGTGTCGCGGCAATCGGCCGCATCTCCGGAGCTCTCCCCATGTCGACCTCGACCCGCGCCGTTTCTTCCGCTGCCGCGCAGGCCGCCGCCTGCGGCTGTTGCAAGTGCAGCGAGTGCCGTTGCGTCGCCTGCAACTGCTGCAAGTGCGCCGCATGCCAGTGCGGCGACAAGCCGGCTGGCTGAAACCCTTGAAACCCGACGGCGGGACCGGCGCCCACCGGCCCCGCCGCCTGGCCACTCCCTGACGAGGAGGCGCCCAGCATCGCTGGCGACGATCGCAGGGATTGCGACCGGCAGGCGGGTCGCGACCGCAGCTCAGCGCTGCAACGCGTCCTGGATGTCTTCCAGCCCCTGTCCGCGCGTCTCGATGCCGCTGCGCCAGAGCATCACGCCGGAGATCGCCATCGGCACCGCGATCAGCACGGCCGACAGGGCGAAATTGCCGAAGAAGCCGAGCACGCCCAGGCCCGCGCCGAGGATGCCGCCGAATTTCGAACTGGCCGCGATCACGCCCGAGCCGGTGCCGCGCAGGTGCACGGGATAGATTTCCGCGGCGTAGGGAATCAGCATCGCGATCACGCCGCTGACGCTGACCAGCAAGGCCACCGTCGCCGCCATGGTCACGGCCTGCGAGTGCACGCCGCCGGATCCCATCGCGAAGAACGCCAGCAGCGCCAGCGTGGTCAGCCCGATGAAGAGCACCAGCGACTTGAAGCTCGACCAGCGGTGGTAGAGCCAGATCACCACGCCGATGCCGGGCAGCGCCAGCACGGCAGAGAGCGCGAGCAACCTGCTGACGCCGGCGGCTTCCACGCCCATCCCCGCGAGGTTCACCGGCAACCACAGCACGAAGCCGAAGTTGACCAGGCCCCACGCGATGCCGCACATCACCAGCCCCCAGGTGATGCGCGCATGGCGGCCGCGCAGCAGCTGGCGCATGCCGACGACGGGATGCCGCTCGTCGATCACCGGCGCGCCGGGATGTTGCGCGTCGTCGGTCTCGATCGCGTCCGATGCCGAGTCGCCGGCGAACTTGCGCAGCACCGCGCGCGCCTCGCGCTCGTATCCGGCGTTGGACAGGAAGCGCGGTGATTCGGGGATGTAGCGGTTGAGGAACAGGATGATCGCGCCCGTCGGCAGTCCCAGCAGCCACAACACGCGCCAGCTGAACATCGGCTCGAGCAGCGACGCGGAACCCGCGGCCAGCAGGTAGCCCGCGGAGGTACCGACGCCGCCGAGCGCCACCAGCAACCAGCCGCGATGCGCGGACGGAATGGTTTCGGCCATCAGCGTGAAGGTGATCGGCAGCAGCCCGCCAGCCGACGCACCCATCAGGAAGCACATCACCAGGTTCCAGCCGAACGCCGGCATCGCGCCGCAGATGGCGGTGCCCATGAACATCAGCGCCGACAGCAGGATCGCGGCGCGGCGACCGAACACGTCGGCCAGGCGCCCCCACACGACCGAGCCCACCGTGGTGCCGATCAGCGCGACCAGCGCGAGCAGGCTCGCGGTCGGCTTCGGGATGACGTATTCGGCGCTCATCCCCGGGACCACGAAGCCCAGCGTCGCCGGCTTCATCACATCGATCGCCAGCGCCACCACCAGCACCGCCACCAGCTTCCAGTGCTCGCGATTGAGCGGCACGCCGTCGGCGATGTGGAAGTGCAGGTGGCTGGAATCGTGCAGCGTGCGCCGCACCTGCTCCAGGCGCGGCATCAGCCCGAACGTCGACAGCAGCAATCCGGCGGGGATCAGCGCCATGCCGGCCAGCATCAGCGGCGTCATCGGCATGCCCACCAGCTGCCAGTGCATCGCACGGCCCATCAGGAACATCGGCATGTGCGCGAACACGCCGGCCACCACGGCAAGGCAGCCGACCCAGAAGGCGACCGGATGGTGGAACGACATCGTGTCGGGCTTCATGCGGCGGGCGGACGGCAGCGGGGAAGCGCGCAGGATACGCGGGCCACGACCATCCCAGCTGCGGGGACGCCGCAAATCCGCCGCGCCGGCCATTAAGCTGGAGGTTGGCGCGAACGGAACCCGGTCATGGCGACAACAGACCTGATGGCGTGGCTGAACCTGCTGGTTTCAGCACTGACCCTGATCGTGTTCGTGGTCAGCATCCGATTCCTCGGCCGCCAGATCACCGAGCAGCAACGGCAGATCGCGCAGCAACAACTGCAGATCGAGAAGGCCGACCAGCAGGTCAGCAAGGAGCACGACTGGAACCGGCGCAAGGCCGTGGTCGAGTTGTCGCTGGATTATTCGTCAATCGAGCGCATGGACGTCCGCCGGCGACTGGAGCGGTACGCCGACTGGTACGACCCGATGCAGGACTACGACACCCTCGCCGCCGGGCAGCAGCGCGAGATCGATGCCGACCTCAAGCAGGTGCTCAATTACCTCGAAGGCATCGCGGTGGCGATCAAGCACAATGTCTACGACCGGGACATCGCCTACGAATTCCTCGGCGCGCATGTGCCGGCCGTCTACCGCTGGAGCAAACCCTGGATCGACCGGATGCGCGCGCATGCCGGCGACGCGAGCATCCTCGAGGCGGTCGAGACCCTGTCGGCGCAATGGGAGCTGCGCAACCGCGACCTCGCCCAGGTGCTCGATACGCCGACCTGGCGCGAGGGCAAGGCGCCGACCTGAGGCTCAGCTCGCCTGCAGCAGCGTTGCCCCGCTGCCGGACTTGAGCTCGCGCATCATGCGTTCGACCACCAGCGGATCCAGTGGCTTGATCAGGTGCAGGTCAAAGCCCGCATCCTTTGAACGCCGCCGGTCCTCGTCCTGGCCCCAGCCGGTGACGGCCACCATGGTGACGGCCGTGGCCCAGGCCTGTTCGCGGATCTGCCGGCAGGCGTCGTAACCGTTGAGCCGCGGCATGCCGATGTCCAGCAGTACCAGGTCCGGCTGGAATTCACGGGCGACGCGCACTGCCTCCATGCCATCGTTGGCCGAGCGCGTCTGGTGGCCCATCATGTCGAGCATCATGGCCAGCGTCTGCGCCGAGTCGACGTTGTCGTCGGCCACGAGCACGCGAAACGCGCGCACCTCGCCGGCCGGTGCGGATGCTGCCGCCACGGCGGCCGCATGGCCGAGCGGCGGCGTCACCGCGGCCAGCCTGACTTCGACCTCGGTGCCTTGTCCGTCGGGGCCCGCACGCAGGTCGATGCGGCCGTTGTGCATTTCCACCAGGCGCTTGGCCAGGCTCAGTCCGATGCCGAGCCCGCCTTCGGAACGATCGAGCGTGCTGTCGACCTGGCCGAACATCTCCAGCACCGTCGACACCTGCTGCGCGGGCACGCCGACGCCGTTGTCGATCACCGACACGACGACCTCGTCGGCATCCGCGCGTGCGACCAGCTGCAGGATGCCGCCATCCTCGGTGTACTTGGCGGCATTGTTGAGCAGGTTGGAAAACACCTGCGCCGTGCGGGCCGGGTCGACGTTGAGCCAGACCGTCTGCGGCGGCAGCGTCACCGACAACTGGTGTCCGTGCCCGACGATGCTGGGATGCGCCGCCTCGATGGCGTTGTCCAGGACGCTTTGCAGGGTGACGATGGAGCGGCGCAGCTCGAGCTTGTCGCGGGTGATGCGGCTGACGTCGAGCAGGTCGTCGACCAGCCGCACCATCTGCACCAGTTGCCGCTCCATCGCCGCGCGTGCGATGTCGACCGTTGCGGCGTCGCGTGGCGAGCGCTTCATCAGTTCCAGCGAATTGCGGATCGGCGCCAGCGGATTGCGCAGCTCGTGCGACAGCGTCGCCAGGAAGCGGTCCTTGCGCCGGTCGGCCTCGGCCAGGTCGGCCGCGAGCCGACGCAGGTTTTCTTCCATGCGCTGCAACTCGGTGATGTCCGAGCGCATCGCCGATGCGCGGTCGCGCGCGTTGTGCAGCCATTGGCAGACCAGCGAGATCGCCAGGCCCATCACCAGGTACAGCAGCAACTGGATGGCATCGGCACGATCAACGATGGCGAGGCTGCCGACCGGCTCCAGCAGGAACCACACGCCGGCCACTGCACCCAGCCCGGTTGCGAGTACGCCAGGTTTCCAGCCGCCGATCCATGCCGAAATCAGGATGGCCATGAAGAACGGCATGAAGGATGCCGTCTCGAACAGCCACGCCGACTGCAACCGCACCAGCAACGCGATCAGCGTCGTTGCGATGGCGACGAAATACCTGAACCAGCGCGACTGGAAGTAAGCGCTCATGAACCCGATGCTAACGGCTTGACGCGCGCTTCACATTAACGAGTCGCTCAGGTTTGTGGACGTGCGTCCCGCTACGCCGGCCGCGTGGCTGATTGCACCCTCGCGGCACGACCAATGCCGCCAGGCGACTGGCGCATTTCACTCGATCCGTGCAGGACCGGGGTTCGGCAGGCCCGGTTGCCGGATCGTCACAGCATCCGCTTGAGTGTGTTGTCGTGGCGGAAGAAGTGGTGCCACAGCGCGCCGGCGATATGCAGCCCGATCACGTAATAGAAGATCGTGCCGATGTTCTCATGCAGGCCGCCCAGCTGTTCGTGCAGGGCGTGGTCTGGCGCCATCGGCGAGGGGATCTCCAGTGTAGTGAACGGCACCTTCAATGGCCCGCCGGACCACACGGTGAACAAGCCCAGCAGCGGCTGCACCAGCAGGAAGGCGTACAACGCGAAGTGCGTGACCCGCGACAGCAGCGATTCCCATGGTGCGATCGCGGGCGCCACCGGCGGCGGCGCATTGCGCAGCCGATGCAACAGGCGTGGCAACACGAGTGCCAGTACGACCAGCCCGAACAGGATGTGGCCCTGCATCGGCACCTTGGCCGCATCGCTGCCGCGTGGGAACACGCCGCGGAAATTGATGAACACGTACGCCAGCGCAACGGCTGCGAACGCCAGCCAATGGAACCAGCGCGCCTGGCGCGAATACCGCTCGGTCGGTGTCACGTCGGTCTGCATTGCGGGAAGATCCTGTCAGGTGAATGGGGGCAGCATACGGCGACTCAGCGTCGCCCGCGCCGGGTGATGGCGCGATGACCGCACCGCCGGCGGCCCGGCCGCGGCATCGCCTACACTCGCCCGACCACATCCGATTGGGGAATCGCATGAAGCGTCGCATGACCGTGTTGTCCGCTGGGCTGCTGTGTGCGGGCCTGCTGTCGGGGGTCGCCAGCCGGGCGCAGACACCGGCGCCGACCCGCCAGCCCGTGCCGCAGCCCGCCATCGTGCTCAGGGCGGCGCATCTGTTCGACGGCAGGACCGGTCGCCTGACCGAGCCGGGCGTCGTCGTGGTCCAGGGCCAGCGCATCACCGGCGTTGGCGCCAATGCCGCGATCCCGGCCAACGCGCGCGTCATCGACCTGGGTGACGCCACGCTGCTGCCCGGCTTCATCGACGCGCACGTGCACATCGCCGATGACCACGACGACGACTGGGCCGCCGGCATCTACAACACCATGCTGCGTTTCCCGGCCGAGCAGGCCTTCCACGCCGCGCACAACGCCAAGGTGACGCTGGAGGCCGGCTTCACCACCGCGCGTGTCGTCGGCGCCGCTGACTTCGTCGACGTGTCGCTGCGCAACGCGATCAACGACGGCCTGGCCGAGGGCCCGCGCCTGCTGGTCGCCGGTCACGCCATCGGTTCCACCGGCGGCCACTGCGACAGCTCGCCATATCCGCCCAACCGCGTCATGCCCTCCGGCCCGATGGAGGGCGTCTGCAACGGCGCGGAGGAATGCCGCCAGGCGACCCGCCTGCAGATGAAGTACGGCGCCGACGTCATCAAGATCTGCGCGTCGGGCGGCGTGCTGTCCGAATCCGATCCGGTCGACGTGCCGCAACTCACGCCCGACGAACTGCGCGCGATCATCGGCGAGGCGCACACCTGGGGCCGCAAGGTCGCCGCGCATGCGCACGGCGATCTCGCCGCGAAGCTCGCGGTCGAGGCCGGGGTCGACTCCATCGAGCACGGCAGTTTCGTCCAGCCCGCCACGTTGCAACTGATGAAGAGCAAGGGCGTGTACCTGGTGCCGACGCGCATGACCCAGCTGTGGGTGCTGCAGAAGGCCGATACCTATCCACCGAAGATCGCCGCCAAGGCCCGCGCCGCCGGCGCCGCGCACGAAGCGATGTTCCGCAACGCGCTCAGGATCGGCGTGCCGATCGCCTTCGGCACCGATGCCGCGGTCTTTCCGCACGGCCTCAACGCACAGGAATTCGGCGACTACGTCGACCTCGGGATGTCACCGGCCAATGCGCTGCTCACCAGCAGCCAGGGCGCCGCGAAGCTGCTCGGCGTCGATGGCGAGACCGGCACGCTGGAAGCCGGCAAGTTCGCCGACGTGGTCGCGGTGCCGGGCAACGTGCTGGAGAACATCCGCGCCACCGAAAAGCCGGTGCTGGTGATGAAACAGGGCGCGGTGGTGGTCGACAGCCTGTGATCCATCCCGTCCCCCGCAGGCGGGGGAAGGTGCCGAAGGCGGATGGTGGCGCTGCTGCCATCCCGCCCACCACGCAGGAGAAGCACGCATGACATCGCAACTCGTCTTCTCCCTGATCGCCGCTGCCATCGTGTGGGTGTTCGTGCACATCGGCATCGCCGGCACATCGTTGCGCGGGCCGATCGTGCGGATGCTGGGCGAACGCGGCTTTCGTGCCGTGTTCTCGCTGGTGTCCATCGTCACCATCGTCTGGCTCGCCAGTGCCTGGAGCGCGGCCGGTCCGATCCGCGTGCTGTGGCAGGCGCCCGGCTGGCTGGCGCTGCTGTGCATGGCGTTGATGCTGCCGGCGGTGCTGCTGCTGGTCGGCGCGCTGACCACGCCCAACCCGACCTCGGTCGCTGGCGCGCGCGCGCTGCAATCCGAAACGCCAGCGAAAGGCGTGCTGCGGGTGACGCGCTATCCGATGCTGTGGGCCTTCGCGCTATGGGCGGCGACGCACCTGATCGTCATCGGCACGCTCAGTGGCGTCATCTTCACCGGCGCCTTCCTGGTCACCGCGATCGCCGGCATGCCCAGCCTGGATGCCAAGTACGCCAGGCGCGCACCGCAGCAGTGGGCCGCATTCGCCGGCGTCACGTCGATCCTGCCGTTCGTTGCGATCGCGCAGCGCCGCAACCGGTTCGTGTTCGGCGAGATCGGGGCGTGGCGGATCGTGCTGGCGATCGTGCTGTGGATCGGGTTGGTTGCGATGCACCCGCCGGTGTTCGGGGTGAATCCCTGGCGGTATCCCGGCTAGAAGACAACGACGCAGAACAGGGGTCGGATTCCTTTCGCTTGAACGGATCGCGAGCCCGCAGGGCGGCCCTCCCGAGCCGCAGCGACGCAGGCCGCTGATCACCGCGACGAACGCGCGGTGGTCTATCCACCCAGTGCCGCGAGCTTCTCGCGGATATCCGCCATTTCGCTTTCCAGTGCGGCCACGCGTGCTTCCAGTGCTGACGGTTCGGGCTCGCTGCGCTGGCCCACGCGTTCGGAGATCGCCTCCACATCGACCGGGCCGCAAAGCAGGTGCGCGTAGCGGTCCTCGCGCTGGCCGGGGCCGCGCGGAATCCGCACGATCAGCGCCGGTTGGCGCTGGACCAGGCGTTCGAGGTGATGGCGCACGTCATCGGCATCATTGAATTTCGCCAGCCGCTCGCTGCGTGCGTACAACTCATGCACGGTCTGTGCGCCACGCAACAGCAGCAATCCAAGCAACGCGACCTGCGGCTGCGGCAGGCTGAAAAAGGCGCCGGTGCGATGTTCGTAGCGCTCGGCGCGCGAGGAGAACCCCTGCTTGGCCAGGCGCCTGGCTTCCAGCTGGCGCAGGGCGTGATGCACGTCGCCCGGGTCCAGGGCCATCACCGGCTCGCGCGCGGTCTTCTGGTTGGCGGCGACGTGCGCGGCATTGATCGTCAGCGGGTAAGCGTCGGGCGTGGTGGCTTCCTTCTCGATCAGGCAGCCGAGCACGCGCGCTTCGGCGGCACCGAGCACCGGCACTGCAGAGTCGTCTGTCATGGGGCGCTTCGTATTGCGGGGCCACCAGCATAGCTCCCGATGCCTGCCACGCACCCGGCGACTGCGCGCGATCATGCCGCTTGCACTCGCGCAAGGCTGGTTGAAACCCGCCCTGCGGCTTATCCGTCGTGGGCGTGGGGCGGTTCGCGACCGACCGCCGCTTCCGATCGCCGCGTGGTCGGAAGCGATGTTTTCATTCCGCGTGCGTCCACGCGACCGCGTTGCCGGCAACAGGGCTCACTGCGCCAGTTCCACCGCCAAGGCGCGCAGCAGCGCCCCGCCATCGCCGCGCCAGGCGCTGCCGTGCATGCAGGCCAGCGTGGTCGGGCGGGTGTTCGCCAGCTTCTCCAGCAGCGCGTCGGCGTATGTCGTGTGCGAGAAATAATCCATCGCGTGGCGGAAGGCTTCGCTCGGGCCGAGGATGTCGGATTCGGTCAGTGCGGTGCGGCCGTCACCGGGCTGGGTGAACAGGTCGCCGCACAGCAGCGTGCCGGTGTGCTGTTCCAGCATGAAGCCGCATTCCCAGGCATGCGGCAGGTGTGGCGCATCGAGCCACTGCAGGCGATGGCGCCCAAGCGCGACGACTTCGCCATCGGCCAATGCCCGTGGCGGGCGGTCGGCGAGGTCGCCGATCGACACCATGGCCGCAACCGTGCCGCACAGGGGCGTGGCCTGCGGCGCCGCGGCGAGCCAGTCGTTGAGCGCTCCGCATTCGTCCGCCTCCACATGCGAGAACGCGACATGCCGCAGCCGCTCGACCGGCATCACGTGCGACACGGCCTCGCGCACCAGCGGGAACAGCTGGCGCAGCCCTGCATGGAACAGCAGCGGCTCGTCGTCGACGATCAGGTACTGGTTGAAGGAGAAGCTGCCGGCGTCCCCCGGCAGCAGCGTCGGCGTGCTGATGCGGAAGATTCCCTCGGCGACCTCGTGGACGTTGGTGCCGGATTGCGTGTTGGTGACGGTCATGGGTATCCCTTCGCGCGCCGTGGCCTGTGTGCGTTGACATGTACGAGAATGGCGCGGGCGGTCGGACACGCCGCCGGGAAGACGCACGTCGCCCGGATGATCCCGGGCTGGCTATGGCTGCAGCGGGATCATCACTTCGTTGCGCCGGATGAACCACGGCGTCCACGGCGGGTTGTAACGCGCCAGCGTGGGCGGTCCGGCGGCATTCAAGCCGTGCGTCGCCATGTACTGGCGCAACAACGCGGTCCTGCGTTCGACGTCCGTTGCGCGTGCGCGACCGGAGAACCGCACGACGGCCATCCGCGTCGGCGGCAGCGCCTGCAGCCGCACGCGGGCATCGTCGGGTCGCGGCAGGGTCTGCAATGAATACCCGGCGGGCATCGTGAAGCGCACGGTCCACGCGCCAGCACCCTCGGCTTGTGTCACCGGTGCGGTCATCGCAATCCGTTCGCCCGGCGATGCCGGCGCCTGCGTCACCGGCGCGGTCATGGGGATGCGCTGCTTCGGCACGTTGCCGCCGAAGATGTAACCGGCCAGCAAGCGGAACCCGGCACGCACCGCCGCATCCTGGTCGCCGGGCACCGTCACTTCGGCAACGACCAGCGCGGGGTAGTCGCGCACCGAGAACGCGCCGTCCTGCGAAACGCGCCTGAATGCGGGCTCTTCGGCGGCCATCGTTGCACCTGCGATCAGGACGCTGGAAAGGAGCAGGCAGCCGCACAGTCGCCTGGTGCGTGTGTTCATCGGATGGTCTCGCGCGATTTCCGCTCTGGCATGGCCTAGCTACGCGAACGGCCGCGGCGATGGGCCAGCGGCGGTCGAGTGGCGCGCCTACGCGTGCCGTGGCGCAACCGCGTGCTGCAGGAAGAACCGCAGCATCTCCGACGACGCATCCGGTCCGGTCGGATCGGTGTAGGTCCCCTGCGGACTGCCGCCGCTCCAGGCGTGGCCCGCCCCGTGCAGGCGCCAATGCTCGGCGTGCGTTCGACCCGATGCGTCGGCGAAGCTGTCGTGGGTGAACGCGCGGCCACCCGGTATCGCATCGCGCCGTGACGTCGCATGCAGTGCCACCAGATCCGCCTGGGTGGCATCACGGACGATCGCTGCGCCGTTGCTCGCCGCGACGGTATGGTCGGCGTCGCCATGGAAGACGATCGTCGGCACCGCGGCGCCGGATCGCCCGTGCGTGTCGCGCGAGGCCGTCGGCACCGCTCCGCCCTTCATCGCGGTGAACGCGGACGCCACGTCATGCGCGGCGCCGAACGGCAGGCCGGAATGCGCGCCGACCGCCGCGAACACGTCCGGATAGCGTTCGCCCAGGATCACCGCCATGGCGGCGCCCGCCGACAAGCCGGCGACGAAGATGCGGCGCGGGTCGATGCGGTAGTCCGCAGTGACCTGGCGCGTGATGCCGGCGATGAGCGCGGGTTCGCCGCGACCATGCGCCTGGTCCTCGGCGCGGAACCAGTTCCAGCACTTCGAGCCATTGGCCCTGGCTGCCTGCGCCGGATACGCGACCAGGAATCCCTGGGTCTCGGCAACGCATTCATGCGCGTGCCGGCGGCGAAGTCGTCCGGCGATTGCGTGCAGCCGTGCAGCATCACGACCAGTGGCATCGGCGCGCCTGCCGCGTCGTAGCCGCCGGGCACATACAGTTTGTAGTCGCGGGTGCCAGCCTCGTTGCTGAAGGAGCGGCTGACGAACGTGCCTGCATCCGCCGGCACCGGTGCCGATTCCGATGCCGATGCCGATGCGCCAGCAGGGCGGCGATCCACCGCGGTCTCCGCCTGCGTGTTCGTCAAACCGGCCTGCGCGAAGGCGCGATCGATGGTCGCGCGCACCGCCGCCGCGGGTCCCGCCTGCGCATCCAGCCCCGCCGACGCGAGCGCGCGATCGATGGTGTCGGTGATCGACGCGGTGTCGCGCGCGCGCCGCGGCGGTTCATGGCCGGAACCGCGCCGGTTGGCGCGTGCAAGCAGTCTGTCCAGGAATTTCAACGGGATCGGATCCGGCAGCGGAGGATGCGTCGAGCCGCAACGCAGGACCCATGGTAGCGATCGTGCAACAACGACAGCTTCACGGTGGAAACAGCGCTGTCGTGGCGTCACACGCGGCAAATCCCATTCGCGATGACGTCAGGCCAGCGCGGCCAGCACCGCATCGGTGGTCACCACCGTCGCGAACTCCACGTGCAATGTCGCCAGGTGCGCGCGATGCAGCTCCGCTGCCCGGATCGATCGGCCTTCCGCATCGACCAGGTCGAAGCATGCGGTCGCATCGCCCACCACCACGGTGCGATAGCCGAGGTTGGCGGCCACGCGCGCGGTGGTCGACACGCACATGTCGGTCGTCAGTCCGAACAGCACCACCCGCTCGACGCCGAGCCGGCGCAGGCGCAGGTCCAGGTCGGTGCCGATGAAGGCGGCGTTGACCGACTTGGTCACCAGCGGTTCCCTGCGCACGGGTTCGAAGCCGGGACGCAGGGTGTTTCCAGGCTGTCCCGGCGTGAATGGCGAGCCGGGCTTCACCGAGTCGTGGCGCACGTGGATCAGCGGCAGGCCCGCTGCGCGCCACGCGGACAGCAGGCGCAGGCCGTTGGCTTCCATCGCGGGATTGCTGCTGGCTGGCAGGTCGAAGCCCTGCTGCACGTCGATCGGGATCAGGGCGGTGCGCGCGTCGAAGTCCAGGGTCATGGCTCGTGGTCCTGCTCATCAGGGGCCGCCACGATGCGCGCTCGCGTGCGCCGGTCTCAACCCGGCAGAATGACGGGCGCGCCGCCACTGTGCCGGAAGGAATGCCGCGACGATGAAGACCCTCGATGCCACCGACCGCACACTGATCGCATTACTGCAGGACAACGCGCGCCTGTCGACGGTCGCGCTGGCCAAGGCGGTGGGGCTGTCGCGCAGCACGGTGCAGGAACGCGTGCAGCGGCTGGAGGATTCCGGCGTGATCGCGCAATACACGGTGCGCCTGGGGCAGGGCGGCGATCCCCTGCAGGCGTGGTTGTTCCTGCGTTACGCCGACGGCTTCAGCTGCGACGACGTGATGCCGCTGCTCGCCGACCTGCCCGCCGTGCAGCTGTGCCACAGCGTCGCCGGCGAAACCGACCTGCTGGTGCTGGTGCGCGCCGACACGCCGACGGTGCTTGCCGACCTGCGCGAGCGCATCGCCGGATTCAAGGGCGTCGACGACGTCACCACGGTGCCGGTGTTGCGGGTGACGCTGGACCGGCGTTGAGCGGCAGCCAGCCGACCAGGCCGCCGGCGGGCGCAAACTATGGCACCCGCATCCAAGGAATTCCGCATGGGCCAGCACACGCATCGATACCACGCCGAGCTCGATTGGACCGGCAACCTGGGAGCGGGTACCTCCCGGTATGACGCCTACGCTCGCGACTATTCGGTGCGGATGCCGGGCAAGCCGGAGCTGCACGGTTCGGCGGATCCGCTGTTTCGCGGCGACCCGACCCGTCACAATCCGGAAGACCTGCTGCTGGCGTCCATCACCAGCTGCCACCTGTTGTCCTATCTGGCGCTGTGCGCACGCCATCGCATCAGCGTGCTGGCTTACAGCGACCGGGCCGAAGCCGTCATGCAGACCACGGCCGACGGCGGTGGCCGGTTCGTGTCGGCGACGCTGCATCCGCACGTCGTGGTCGAGGATGCCGCCCAGGTCGAGCGTGCGATGGCCTTGCACGAGAAGGCGCACGCACTGTGCTTCATCGCCAGTTCGTGCAATTTCCCGATCACGCACGAGGCAACGGTGGTGGCCGGCGACGTCCCGACGTCGAGCGCGGCATCAGGTGCGGAGATGGCGCGATGAAAGACCTTGCCATCCTGCTCGACGACCTGCCCGGAACCCTGGCTGCGATGGGCGACGCGCTGGGCCGCGCCGGCGTGAGTGTCGAGGGTGGGGGTGCCTGGGTCGTCGACGGCAAGGGCCGCGCGCATTTCCTGGTCGCGGACCACGACGAAGCGCCGGCGCGCCAGGCGCTCGCGGCTGCCGGCATCGCGCTGCTCGCATCGCGCGACGTGCTGGTCCAGCGACTGCGCCAGGACATGCCGGGGCAACTGGGCCTGCTATGCCGGCGGATGGCGGAGGCGGGAGTCAACATCGAAGTGCTGTACAGCGACCATGACAACCAGCTGGTCCTGGTCGTCGACGATGTCATCGCTGGCCGCGCCGTCTCCGAGGCGTGGTCGCAGGCATCCGCGTGACGCAGCCAGGATGAGCCAACTCCCGACACCCGGCGCAGCAGGGGCGCCATCGCCAGGCGGCGACCTCGCCTCGTCCAACTGGCGGCGCGCGCTTGGCTTGCTGCTGGTCTGCGCGCTGCTGGCGATGCTGCTGTCGGTGGACTGGCTGTACGCCGGATTGCAGCAGCTGTTGGCCGCGGCCAAGCCGGTGATCCAAGCGCATCCGCTGTGGGGCGGTGTGTTGTTCGTGGTGTTGTCGGCGTTGTCGGCGATGCTCGCGTTTTTCTCCAGCGCGCTGCTGATGCCGGTTGCGCTGGTCACCTGGGGTCCGGTGCTGACGATCCTGCTGCTGTGGCTCGGGTGGCTGCTCGGCGGCGCCAGTGCCTACGGCCTTGGCCGCTATGTCGGCCGGCCACTGATTCGCAGCGTCGCATCGGCGCGGGTCACCGACTACTACCTCCAGCGGCTGCCGTCGCAGGTGGACCTGCCGATCGCGCTGCTGATCCAGCTTGCGCTGCCGTCTGAAATCCCCGGCTACCTGTTCGGCACGCTGCGTGTCCGCTTTCGCACCTACGTGTTGGCTCTGGCACTGGTGGAGGCGCCGTACGCGGTCGGCACGGTGCTGCTCGGTGAGAACCTCATCGCCCGCCAGGCTGGCTGGCTCATCGCCATCGCGGCTGTCGGCATCGGCACCAGCCTGCTGGCGCTGGCCTTGCTGCATCGACGGCTTGGCACGCGCGATCCAGCTGCCGCCCGGCGCGGAAGCGGACGCGATGGAGGGGTCCTTTGACATCGCTTGATGCAGACGGAACGACTGCGCTGGCTTAACGCCAAGCACGGCATGCTCGCGTCTTTACGCAAGCGAGGACGCCATGGCCGCCATCCTGATGATCGTCACCAGCGCCGGCACGATGCCCAACGGTCATCCCACCGGCTTGTGGCTGGAAGAGTTCGCGGTGCCATACAACGCGCTGCGCGATGCGGGACATGCGATCACGGTGGCGAGCCCGAAAGGCGGCAGCACGCCGATCGATCCGCGCAGCGACGAGGCGGCCAGGCATCCGGAATGGAGCGAGGCCGCGCAGCGCCTGCAGCAGGTCCTGCCGCTGGATGGGCTGCGCGCGGCCGACTACGCGGCGGTGTTCATCCCCGGCGGCCACGGCACGATGTTCGACTTTCCCGACAACCCGCGGCTGGGCGCGTTGCTCGCCGACTTCCATGCGCAGGGCAAGCCGATCGCGTCGGTGTGCCACGGCCCCGCGGCGTTCGTCGGGGTGACCCGCGCGGATGGCAAGCCGCTGGTCGCGGGCTACACGCTGACGGCGTTTTCCGATACCGAGGAGAAACTCGTCGGACTGGATGACGTGGTGCCGTTCCTGCTGTCCAGGCGCCTGCGCGAGCTGGGCGGCAATGTCGAGAACAGCGTGCCGATGCTCAGCCACGTCAAGCAGGATCGGCAACTGATCACCGGCCAGAACCCCAAGTCCAGTGCCAAGGCCGCCGAGTTGCTGGTGAAGGCCTTGCGTGCGCAGGACGTCCGCGCGGCCTGAGCGGCGTCACGCGACGCCGGCGCGATGCGCCTGCGCCATCGCGGGATTCACGCGTGCAGCTGGTAGTGCCCGCGCCCGGCCGCCTTGGTCTGGTACAGCGCGGCATCGGCGCGGCGCAGGAGTTGTTCGCTGGAGGTTTCGCCGGCCTGGCGGACGGCGATGCCCATGCTGACGGTGACGACCTGTTGCCTGTCCATCACGGCAAACGGCGCACGCATGGCCTCGATGATCTTGTCGGCGACGGCGTAGACGTCCTCGGCGTGTTCGAGTGCCTCGACCAGGATCACGAACTCATCGCCCGACATCCGGGCGACGGTGTCGGTGGTGCGTACCGATTCGCTCAGGCGCCGCGCGAACTCGCGCAGCACCGAATCACCGGCCTGGTGCCCCAGCGTGTCGTTGATGGTCTTGAAGTAATCCAGGTCCAGGTACACCAGCGCCAGCACCGCGCCGCTGCGTTCGCTGCGCTCGATCGCCTCGTGCAGCCGTTCCTCGAAGCGTCGGCGGTTCGCCAGGCCGGTGAGGCTGTCCGACTGCGCCATCAGCAGCAGTTTTTCTTCCGCGACCCGTTGCAGCGTGATGTCGTAGCCGACGCCGAGGTAGCCGGTGACGTTGCCGCGGTGGTCCCGCATCGCGGTGACCGACAGGCGGACCGGGAAGCGGCTGCCGTCCTTGCGGACATAGGTCCAGTCGTTCTCGTCACACGCACCGCGGCGGACCTTGACGACGAAGGCCTCGAAGTCCGCCGTGACCGGACGGCCCAGTTCGCGCGAGAGGACTTCGGCGCGCGCCGCCACCTCCTCCGGATCGTGGAAGCGCACCGGCGTGGCCTTGCCGACCAGCTCCTCCGGCGCATACCCGAGCATGTCGACGACGCCGGCGTTGATGGTGCGGATGACGCCGTCGGGATCGGTCGCGACCACGGTGAGGTTGGCGCTGTCGAGGATGGCTTCCTGCCAGGCATTGGCTTCGGCCAGGACGCGCGTGCGCACACCCATGCGTCGCACGCCCATGGTGCTCCACCACACCAGCAGCGAAAACACGACGACGTCCGTCGTTGCGACCAGCGCCAGCGCGAACACACCGTCGTACAGCCCGAGGCGCTCGCCTTGCAGGTAGACCCAGGCGATGGCGGCCGGCACCAGCAGCGCCGCCGGCAGCAGGCGACGGTTGATCACGCCGGCGGCATCGCTGCCGAGGACCTGGCGCACGAACCGCGAGCCCGGGCGTGCGATCGCCACCGCGACGCCCGCCAGCAGCGACAACAGGGCGGTCGGCAAGGCCACCGCGGCCAGCGCGGCGAAGCGGTACAGCGCCTCCACGCCGTACACGTAGCCCAGGATCGTGAGGAAGGCATTGACGGCGACGAGCAGTGCCAGCCAGTTGGCAGGGCGCCATCCGTTCCGCGTCTCGACGTCGAGCAGGCAGACCGCGGCCGCCAGCAGCACGAAGTTGACAGCCGTGATCGGCGCCATCAGCCCCGCCACCGGCGACGCCGGCAGGAACGTCGGATCGACGAACAACAGTTGGTCGATGCCCGCATCCCACCCCAACAGGGCTTCCAGCAGCGACAGCAGACCGATCGCACCGGCGATGATCGCCAGCAGCAGTGCAAGGCCGCTGGCGTGTTTCTGCGGACGCGCGGACAAGAACAGGCTGGTCCCCAGCAGGACGAAACACACCGCCGTGTTGGCCTTGGTCGGCACCAGGCCCGGAAACAGGGTCGTCAGGCGCGGCAGGTCGAATGCCCAGCCGGCGAAGATCAGCAGGCCCCCGGTCGCGACCGCCAACCCGAGCCACCCGGCGGCACGCGCCGCGCGCGCCTGGCGGTCGGCGGTGAGGGGCGGTGCCACGGGGAAGTTGGGAAGCATTGGCCGGGTCGTCCCAAGCGCGACGCTGGCGGCTGTGCCAGCGAATGAGTCCGGGCGCGCGGTCGGGGCATCGGGCTCCTAACGTGGTTGTACCGCAATGGAACCACGCGTGCGAGCGGACTGCGCCACCCGCAGTCGCGGGAGCGTCAGCACATCGGCGCGACTGAATGCGGCAAACCGGCGCAGGTGGCGAGCGGTAGACTGCCAGCGTCCCGTCCGGAACCGCATCCATGCCCGTACCCACAAGCAGGCCGTTGCTGGCCATCGCGCTCGCCCTGTCGTTCGCATCGCCGGCCTTCGCCACGGTGTCCACTACCGCCGCGCCAGTTGCCGGACCGGTCAAGCCCGCTGCGCTGGGCGGCATGGGCTGGCGCCTGATCGGACCGCATCGCGCGGGTTGGGGCACGGCGGTCACGGGTGTGCCCGCGCAGCCCGACACGTTCTACTTCGGCGCGGCTGGCGGCGGCGTCTGGAAGACGCTGGACGCAGGCCGCACGTGGATGCCGATCTTCGACCAGGGGCCGGCGTCGGTCGGCGCAATCGCCGTGGCGCCATCGGATCCGCGCGTCATCTACGTCGGCACCGGACAGATCACCACGCGCTATGACGTCGCCGCCGGCGAAGGCGTCTTCAAGTCGACCGATGCAGGCAGGACGTGGACATCGATCGGGCTGAAGGACACGCGCCACATCGGTTCGATCTGGGTCGATCCGGCCAATCCGGACCATGTCCTGGTGGGGGCGCTCGGACATGTGTTCGGGCCCAACGACGAGCGCGGCGTGTTTCGTTCCGACGACGGCGGCAGGACCTGGAGCCGGACGCTGTTCGTGAGCGCGGATACCGGCGCGGTCGATGTCGTCGCCGATCCGGCGGATTCCAGCGTCGTGTTCGCATCGGTGTGGCAGGTGCGCTTCCGGCCATGGATGAGCTACTTCACGCCCGATTACGGCCAGGAAAGCGGCATCTTCAAATCCATTGATGGCGGGCGGCACTGGACGCGCCTGTCCGGCGGCGGCTGGCCAGGCGGCAAGCTCGGACGCATCGGCCTGGCGGCAACGCATACCGCGACAGGCACGCGCGTCTACGCCGTGGTCGACGCGGAAAAAACCGGTGGCCTGTATCGCTCCGACGACGCGGGCGGGCATTGGCAACGCGTCAACGACGACGGCGAACTGGTCAACGCCTACTTCTCGCGACTGGCCGTCGCACCGAATGATCCCGACACCGTGTTCGCGATGGGGCGCTCGATCCGTCGTTGCAGCAACGGCGGCAGCCGCTGCGACATCATCAAGGGCTCGCCAGGCGGCGACGATTACCACGACATCTGGATCAACCCGACCAATCCGCAGCGGATGATCACCGGCTCCGACCAGGGCACGGTCGTCACCGTCGATGGCGGCGCCACCTGGAGCAGCTGGTACAACCAGCCAACCGGCCAGCTCTATCACCTGGCGACGGACAACCGGTTCCCGTACTGGATCTATGCCGGGCAGCAGGACAACGGCACCGTCGCCATCGCCAGCCGCACCGACTACGGCGCGATCACCTCGCGCGACTGGCATCCGGTCGGCGCGGACGAGCGTGATTACGACATCCCCGATCCGCGCAATCCGGACATCGTCTACGGCTCCGGCCTCGGCGGCCGACTGTCGCGCTGGGATGCGCGCAACGGCGAAGTGCAGAACATCTCGCCGTGGCCGGTGTCGACCTATGGCGCGCGGCCGATCGCCGCGAAATACCGCTACACCTGGATCACCCCGATCGCGGTTTCCGGCGTGGCGCCGTATCCGCTGTACCAGGGCGCGCAGGTGTTGTTCCGTTCGCTCGACCAGGGCGCGACGTGGACGGTCGTCAGCCCGGACGTCGCTCCGCGCGATCCCGCGCGCGGCGATTGCGACAAGGACCAGCCGCCGGAAGGCGCGCGCGCCTGCGGCTACGGCGTGATCTTCAGCATCGGCCTGTCGCCGCGCGACAACGACCGGATCTGGCTCGGCACCGACGACGGCCGCGTCAAGATGACGCGCGACGGCGGCGCGCAATGGCAGGACGTGACGCCGGCCGGTGTTCCCACGTGGTCGAAGATCAGCACGGTGGACGTGTCGGCGCTGGATCCCGCCACCGCCTACATCGCCGTGGACAACCACCGCGCCGACGATTTCCGGCCGATGGCCTGGCGCACGCACGACGACGGCAGGACGTGGGCGCCGATCGGTGCCGGCTTGCCCGATGGCCACTTCGTCGGCGTGGTGCGCGCCGACACGAAGCAGCGCGGCCTGTTGTACGCGGGGACCGATCGCGGGGTCTGGGTGTCGTTCGATGATGGCGACCACTGGCAGTCGCTGCAACGCAACCTGCCCAGCAGCATCGTCACCGACCTGCTGGTGCACGGCGACGACCTGGTCGTGGCCACGCAGGGACGTTCGATCTGGCTGATGGATTCACTGGCGCCGCTGCGCCAACTCGACGGCGCGGTCGTGCGCGAGCCCGTGCACCTGTTCCGCCCCGACGCCGCCGTGCGCCTGCGCGGCAACCAGAACCGCGACACGCCGCTGCCGCGCGAGGAGCCGGCCGGCCGCAATCCACCCGATGGCGCGGCGATCGACTACTGGCTCGCCAGCGATGCGAAGGGTCCGGTGACGCTGCGCATCCTCGATGCCGCCGGCAACCAGGTGCAGCAGTTCTCGAGCGACGATGCAACGCCGGCGTTGCCGGCCGAACGCTACTTCGAGGAGCGTTGGCTGGGCACGCCGCAGCGGCTTGCCGGCAGTGCCGGTGCGCACCGGTTCTTCTGGAACCTGCGGATGCCGCGCCCACGCGCCGATGCCTACGGCTACAGCATCGCCGCGATCGACGGCGACGAGGCGACGCTGTTGCCCGAGGGCATGCTGGTGGCGCCCGGACGCTACACACTGGTGCTCAAGGCGAACGGGCATGAGCAGCGCACGTCGCTGGATGTCGTCGCCGATCCGCGTGTCCCGGTGGATCCGGCGGCGGTGACCCAGGCCTTGGCGCTGTCGGCCGACATCGCCGCGGCCATGGCGCGCGAAGCCGCTGCCAACGCGGAAATCCAGGCCGCCAGCAAGCAAGTGCAGGCACTGGGCGCGAAGACGCCGCTGGCCCCGGCATTGGCGGGCGCCGTGCAGGCGTTCACCACGACGCTGTCGCCACTGGTGGACGGCGAAGGCGAACAGGCGCCGCTGAACATGTCGGCGATCGGCGGAGAGTTGACCGCGTTGGAAGTCGACCTGGAAAATTCGGATCGTGCACCGACGGCGCCGCAGCGCGCCGTCCATGCCGAGTACGCCGCGCGACTGGAACGCGCCCTGCAGCAATGGACGCGGATCAAGGCAGAGGCCTTGCCAGCACTGGATGCCGCATTGCAGGCGGCGGGACAGCCGGCCATCAAGCTCGCCGCGCGCGGCGGCATTCCCGCCGACATTGGCGTCTCAAGGGACATCCCCTGACCCTGGGCAACGTCAACGTCCGGTGACATGGGCGCAGCGGCCGATGGTCTACCATCGGCCCATGGAAGCGTCCATCGAACAGCGGCGGCACCCGCGCTTGAATGTCATGGACGCCGTTGTCGTCACGCCCAACGGGCACGGCCACGACACCCATGTCCTCGATATATCCCCCGGCGGCGTCCGCGTCGCCGCCTTCCCCGGCTGGTCGCCGGTTCACGGCGCGGACCTGAAGATCCTGTTCCTGCCGTCGAGCGACATGCCGATCGTGATGCAGGCGCGCGTCGCGCGCGTGGCCACCGATCACTTCGGGTTGGAGTTCGGCGAGCAGCAGGACGACGACGTGCGCCAGGTCCTCGAGGCACTCGGCAAGGCCGGGTAGCCGCAGCCAGGCGCGCGCAACGCCCGCCCCGGCACCTGCATCGTGCAACCCGCCGCCCATTAACGAACCACTCACCCTTCGCGGCGCAGGCTGCGCCGACACTTTCGAGGAGCTCTCCATGAACCGCAACCTTCGCCATACGATGTTGTTTTCCCTGATGGGCACCCTCGCGCTGTGCGGCGCCGCATGGGGCCAGGGCGATGGCATGTTCCAGCGCATGGACGGCAACAACGACGGCCGCATTTCCGCGCAGGAGCATGCCGCTGGCGTGCAGGCGATGTTCGTGCGCATGGACGCCAACAAGGATGGCGCGATCACCGCCGACGAGATGACCTCCGGGCACGGCTGGCGGCATGGCGGCGATGATGCCGACGACCATGGCATGCACGACATGATGTCGCGCATGGACGCCAACCATGATGGCGAGATCACCGCAGCCGAACACGCCGCCGCCGCGAGCGCGATGTTCGCCCGCATGGACGCCAACCATGACGGCAGGATCAACGCGGCCGAAATGCAGGCCGGCCACGGCCAGGCGATGGGCGGCCACGACATGGCGGGGATGAAGATGGGTGCCGGCGACAAGGGCGGCATGGCGGGGATGAAGATGGGTGCCGGCGACAAGGGCGGCATGGCGGGCATGAAGATGGGTGCCGACGACAAGGGCGACATGCCGATGCGCGCCCGCATGCACGCGCACATGCAGGCGATGGACGCCAACCACGACGGCAGGATCACCTCCGCCGAACTCGCTGCCGGTGCGCAGGCGATGTTCACGCGCATGGACGCCAACCACGACGGCTACCTGACGAAGGCGGAAATGCAGGCCGGCCACGCCATGGACAAGCCACGGTAACGAGCCCGTCTCGATTGCCGATCGATGCGGCGACCTTGGCGGTCGTCGCATCGACGCAGCGCGGTCGCGTAGGCTGCGTCGATAGCCGCGACCGGGGTTCTCCGCGATGCGCCTGATCATTGCCTGCTGCTTGTCTGTGCTGCTCCTGGCGGGTTGTGCGGGCGTGCAGGCGCCGGATGCGGCCACGACCTTCACCGTCGTGCGCCACGCGGAGAAAGCCGACGATGGCAGCCGCGATCCACCCCTGAGCGCGGCTGGCCGGGCGCGTGCGCAGGCATTGGCGCTGCGCCTGTCCACGAGCCCACTGACGGCGGCGTATGCAACGCCATTCCGGCGCACGCAACAGACCGCGCAGGCGGTGGCGGCGACACACGGCATCTCGGTGAGCACCTACGATCCGGCCATCGCACCGTCGGATTTCGCGGCGACGCTGCGTGCGCGCCATCATCGGGGGACAGTCCTGGTCGTCGGTCACAGCAACACCGTTCCCGCGCTGGTCGCCGCCCTGTGCAGCTGCCGCGTCGCGGCGCTGGGCGAGGACGATTACGACGCGCTCTACACGATCCGCGTGGACGCCGGCGGACACGCGACGCTGGACGTGGGACGGCAGTAGCCCGGTATCAGCGCTGGCGCAGGGCCTGGTAGGCAGCGAGCGCCATCTCCCGGCTCGCGGCCAGGTCCACCACCGGCTCGCGCGGATAGCGCGGTGCATGCTGTCGCAACAACGCGGGCTGCTTCCATGGTGCATGCAGCACCGCATCCGGCAGCCCGGCCAGTTCAGGCAGCCAGCGGCGCACGTAGGCGCCATCGGCGTCGAAGCGTTGCGCCTGCAGCACCGGATTGAAGATGCGGAAGTACGGCGCCGCGTCGGCGCCGGTGCCCGCCACCCATTGCCAGCCCAGCGTGTTGCTGGCCAGGTCGGCATCCACGAGCGTGTCCCAGAACCAGCGCGCACCCAGGCTCCAGTGCATGCGCAGGTTCTTGGTCAGCAGGCTGGCGACCAGCATGCGCACGCGGTTGTGCATCCAGCCGGCGTGCCAGAGCTGGCGCATGCCGGCATCGATGATCGGGATGCCGGTGCGACCCTGTTGCCAGGCCGTGAGCAGGCCCGGGTCGGGTTTGGCCCACTGCAGGTCGTCGAAGCGCGGATTGAGGTTGCGCTCCACCGTGTGCGGAAAGTGGTGCATGAGGTGGTAGGCGAACTCGCGCCAGCCCAGTTCGCGGACGAAGGCGGCAATGGCCGCTGGCGGCGCAGTGCTTGCCTCCACCTCCGCGACCACCCGCTGCACCGAGATTTCGCCGAAATGCAGGTGTGGCGACAGCCGCGAGGTGCCGTCGCGGCCGGGGACGTCGCGCGCCTGGGCATAGTCGGCCAGCCCGGTGTCGATGAATCGGCGCAGCGCATGCATCGCGCCGGCCTCGCCGGGTGTCGCATCGTCGTGGAATCCCGCGTCCCAGCGGGAGGCGGGAAGCAACGGCAGCGACTGCGGCCCCGCCGTGTGCGGCAGCGGCGCGTCCGGCGCCGGCAGCACCCGCGGCGCCGTGCTGGTCCGCAAGGCACCGCGCGTCGACGATGCGGTCTTCCAGTACGCGGTGAACACGCGGTAGGGATCGCCCTGTTGCGTCTGCACGTCCCAGGGCTCGCGCAGCAGGCTGCCGTTGAAGCTTTCCGCATGCAGCCCATCGCCGCGCAGCGCGCGCTTGATCGCGGCATCGCGCGCTTCGATGGCCGGCTCGTAGCGACGGTTCCAGAACACCGCTTCGGCGCCGCTGGCCTTCGCAATCCCGCGCAGCGCCTCCAGGCTGTCGCCGCGTGCGCAATGCAGGCGGTTGCCGCGCGCCCGCAGCGCGGCATCCAGCGCGACCAGCGACCGTGCGCGCCACGCATTGGAAGCCGCGCCCGGCGCCCAGTCGCCTTCCTCCCGCGGCGCGTGCACGTAGACCGGCAGCAAGCGGAATCCGCGTGCCAGCGCCGCCTGCAGCGCCGGGTTGTCGTCCAGGCGCAGGTCGTTGCGAAACCAGAGCAAGGCAGTGGGCATGGCTGGCATGTGAGGGATCGGGTCGGGGCAGAGTGCCATGCTGTCGCATGCGGGTGCGTCTGCGCACGTCCCTGCTACCTTTTCCCTTCAGCGCGGAGTGGCGGCATGACCAGCCCTGATATCGAATTCGATCCGGACGACAATTTCGCCAACGGCTTTTTCGCCAGCGGCATGGAAGAGCCGGACGACGATGCCACGGTCGAGGCGCTGGTGTGGCAGCTGCTGCTGCTGATCAATCCTGCCGACGAGGACGCCGCGCTCCAGCAGTTCACCGCATGGCAGGAGGCATCCGCCGAAGATGAAGGCGCCGAACCGCTCGACCTGCTCAAGGACATCATCGACTGGAAGGCGGGATTCCATGTCGCCGACGACGATGTCGCCACCTTCATCGATGCCATCGCCGAGCTCACCGCACGCTGGAACCTGCGGGTGGACTGGGGGGTGGAAGATCCCACCGACGACGACTTCCTCGCGCGCACCGACGTGGGCGCGCTGGTCGCGGTCGCCTTCGACCGACTGCGCGAACACGGCTACACGTTGTGGACGTGGGACACCGGTACCGATGCCACCGCCGGCTGGATCACCCTGGCCCGCGATGACGAGGGAATGCGGGTGGTCGCCGCTGCGCTGGCGATCGAGGTGCGCACCGGCGCTGGCTGACGCCAGCCCGATTCGCTAGCGACTGGCGACGGACGGGTCGTCTGCAACGCGCCGCGAACGCGTTCGCAGCCACAGCAGCTGCACCATCAACAGCAGCACGATGGCCAGCGCCACCCATGCGGCAACGCTGGCGCCCGGCAGCTGCCATTGCGACTGCTTCACGTACACGGCGACCAGCGCCCACGCGGCGGCCGCGACGAACACGACGTTGCCGCGCATCCGGGCGTTGAGCACCAGCAGCAGGGCGGCCGCGAGCGCGAACAGTGCCAGGCTCCAGCCGAGCATCTGCTGCGTGGGCAACAACTGGTAGGCGACGATGACCTGCGCCAGGTTGAGGAATGCAGCCAGCGCGAGCCAGCCCGCGTGCAGCGACAGGGGGACGTTTGCCCACGCCGGCGACGGCTGCGCGCGCGCGAGCACCAGCGTGCAGTGCAGCAGGCACGCCAGCGCGGCGGCGATCACCAGCAGGCACAACCAGAACAGGCCCATCGAGAACAGTGGCATCCATGCAGCCGTCAGGGCGAAACCGGCGGCCGCGAATGGCGCGATCCGCGCCAGGGTCGCATCGGCGCGGCGCGACGCTGACGATTGCCGGATGCCATAGGCGATATCGAGCAGGAAGATCAGGCCCCAGATGGCGAACGCGTATCCGGCGGCGACGACCAGCGTCGGGTAGCGATCGGACACGGCCCCGTTGGTCGGGCCAAAGGCCCCCCGCTGCGAGAACCAGGCAACCAGCGGCATGAGCAGCGAGCAGATCAGCACGAGCAGGCGCATGCAGGCACTCCGGGGTGGCGCTCCACGCTAGCAGGTGCCGGTGATGCGGGGCGTCCAGGTGAACTGCAGGCGCCGCACCGGATGAACCGATCCCCCCGGCCCGACGCTGGCGTTAATGCGCCGGTCACGCGGCCGCATTAATCTGGGCGGATCGATCCACCATCGGAGTTGCCACGCAATGCATGCCCCCCGTCGCACCATGATGTTCCTGGTTCTGGCCGGCCTGGCAGCTTCCGCAAGCGCCTGGGGACAGGCCAACCCGATGTTCCAGCACATGGACAGCAACCACGACGGCCGCATCTCCCTGCAGGAGCATGCGGCGGCCGAGCAGGCCACCTTCAATCGGATGGATGTCAACCACGACGGCAAGCTGACAGCCGACGAAATGCGCACAGCACGCCTGGCCTTGGGTGTGGCCGAGACCTCCGGCGATGAGCGCGCCGCGACCGCCGCGGAGAATGCCGCCGTAGCGCAGGCGCTGTTCGAGCGCCTGGACACCGACCATGACGGCCGCGTGTCCTCGGCCGAGATGCAGGCCGCGCACAGCAGGCCGGCTGATGCAGGCAATGGCGATGCGCATCCCGTCCTGGGCGCAGGCGCCGCGCTGGACGCCAATCACGACGGTGTCGTCAACGCAGCCGAGCATGCCCACATCGCGCGCGCACGTTTCGCCAAGATGGACATCAACCAGGACGGCTTCGTCTCCGCGCAGGAATGGGATTCAGCACACGCAGCGAAGAAGCCAGCGTCACCATAGGCCTGCCCGGCTCGCAGCGAATGCCGCAGGGCGGATGACTGCGCTGCAGGGGGGATTTTCCGGACGCATGTCGCTCCGGTGGGAGCGTCGCCAGAGGATCACCATGCACAGGGATCGCGAATTCGCCAAGTGGTATCGCAAGGATGGCGGCGACTGCCAGCCGCTGCAGGCGCAGTTGATCTGGAATGCCGCCTGGGAAGCCGCGATCGGTTCGATGCAGGAGGTGGCCGTCGAGCGCCTGATGGCGGGACAGCAATCACGGGAAGTCACCGCGGCCGAGGTGCGGTCGGCGATCCGCTGACGATCGTGGCAACCGTGCATGGCGCACAGCCATGACGCACGCAGCACCAGTCGCGATGACCCGGCCGGCAATGCAGGCCCGGCGATCTGCCGCCGGGATATTCAACCGCCGATCTTGAACGGTTCGCTGGGTCGGCCGCTTTCGGCGTAGGTGCTGTCGCTCACCCGTTGCTGGTGCCGAGCGAGTGCCAGCGCCGCGAGGCGATCCTGGATCCAGGCGGCGCGTTGCTCAGTGCCGGTTCCCCCGGGATGCTCGGCATCGCGATAGCGACAGAAGTCCTCGTACTCGTCCGTTTCCGCCGACAACGCGGGCCACGTCAGTTCCAGCAGGATCACGTCGTCGAGCTTGCCGAGCAGGGGGATGCGGTCCGGGATCAGGTTCTCGGTCTGGTCCAGGTAAGCCAGCATCTTGTCGACGTTGACGCGATCCCGCCCGGCGCAATCCCAGTCGGGATCGGCAACCATGCGCCGCAGTTCCTCGATCCGGGACAGGCGTTCGTCAAGCACCTTGCGCGCATCCGCCTCCGGCAGGGAGAGCAGCCATCGCGAGAGCTGGGCCACGCGATCCGCGTCGACGCGCGGGGCGGCAGGATGCACGTCGTGGACCAGCGCATCGAACAGCGCGATCTCTTCATCGCGCAATGTCCAGTCGCCGGCGCGATGGCGCCGCCCGGCACCTTGGGTGGTTGGCCACGGCATGGCGTTCGGGGGTGGGGTGTTCTGCTGCTTTTCCATGGGGGACTCCATCGGAGCGGCTGGAAAAACGTGTCATGGCCGCTGCATGCCGCAGTCATGTCCTGACCCCGATTATCGCGCTTCCCGCCGCATGGAGAATGTGCAGAAAGGGGCTTGAACTTCGTGCCTTTCTGGAACCTCTGTCGAGTTGCGGCGCAGGCGGAATTTCCCCGCTGGATGCCGCTGCCGGAGACGGCGTCCGGGGACCCCGCCCCGTCATGCGGACCGGCTGCACCGGATCGCAGCGATCGCGGTGACGTTGATCACGATGGCGAAGGTGCCGTCCTCCTCGCGCGCAGGAATCGGCATTGCACTGTCCTTGTGGTCGTTGGCGCGGTAGCCAATACTTCCGGTCCAGGAAGCGCCCGACGACAAAGGATCCCCGCGATGCTCCGGAGCCAGATTGGAAAGCACCTGCATGTGTCGTTGCTGGCGATGATGTGTTGCGGCATGGCGGCCTGCGCGACGACCGGCAAGTACAAGGATTCGCTTGATGCATGGAAGGGGCGTTCGGATGTCGACCTGATCAAATCCTGGGGCACGCCAGCAGAAGTCTTCGACTCGAACGGCCACAGGTTTCTCGTTTACACGTCCTCGCGGGTCGAGCAGTTCGCACCCTTGCCGAACAAGACCGGCAGCCACGCGGACTACTCGAAGGCATGGTTCTGCACGACTGTTTTCGATACTTCCGGAGCCCATGTCGTGTCCTGGGCCATCAAGGGAAATGATTGCACCAGCGCGTCGCGCACTGCTGGAGCGAGCGGGACGCTTTGATGCGTAACGGCGCGGCGCTGGCTGTTGGCATTCGTTCCAGCTGGCCAGTCGATCGGCCTGCCAACGTGCGTATGTAACCTTCGAGCGCATGCGCGCGGTTGCGTCGCCGTGGGAACAAAAACCCACGTCCAGCGGGTTTCACCGCAACGTCGGGCCGTGGCGAAAAGGGCCTGAAGCGACCTCATGGTGCCGGCACCCGGATTCGAACTGGGGACCTACCGCTTACAAGGCGGTTGCTCTACCAACTGAGCTATGCCGGCACGACCGCGCGACGCGGGTGCGCATTCTAGCGCGGGGAATTGCCGGGTGCGCCGGCGGCGAGCTTCGCGCAATCCAGCGCACGCGCCTGTGCCGCGCCAGTCGTGCTGCGCAGGGACGCGGCATCCAGGCCCGCGTTGCCCATCACGTCGATCCACTGCGTCACCGTCCCCAGCGGCCCGGCTTGTGCCGGAAAACCGGCTGCCGCGAGCGCGGCTTGCTGGCGTGTGGCCGATTCCTCGTTGCCGAATCGTCCCAGCGCGATGCTGTTGGCCTCCGACCCTGTCGGCACGATGTAGTAATCCTTGAACCCGGCTGCATCGATCCGTGCCGCCATCGCGACGGCCGCGTCGTGGTCGGCCAGCGACGGCAGCCACACGCGCCAGCCACGGCCTGCGGTTGGCGCCTGGCGCACCTGCAGTCGGGTGACGCGTGGCTGCAGGCGTCCGCGCGCGGCTGACACCGCGGCGTCGTCGACGAATGGGCCCAGCGTGAAGCATTGGCTGGCCGCCGCAGCGGAGACAGGCGTCGATGGCAATGTCGCTGTCGCCGCGGTGGCCAGCTGGACGAGGGCCGCGGTGCCAGCCGGAGCGGGCGTGGTGGCGGCGCGCTCGCTGGCGAGCTGCAGGCGCGGCGGCCGTGGCGAGGTCGAGGTGGCGGCCGGAACCGTCGGCTCCGGTCGGAAGATCCACCAGGCGGCGACGCCAAGGTTGAGCATCACCAGCAGGACGATCGATGCGCGAATGAGCATGGTCGGCATTCTAGCCATGCGTGCGATGACCATCGGCGGGATCCAGGGCCCGTGCCCACAACGCAAGACCTTCGAGCACGAGTGCGGGCGCGATTATTGCGTCGCCCGATGCGGGCAGCAGCGCCGGCGCGCCGCCACCGTGCAACAGGACCCGCGGAGTGGTGCCCAGCATTGCGGTTGCCGCCTGCATGCTCTGCGCGATCAATGCCAGCGCCGCGCCCTCGCAACCCGACGCGAGTGCCGATGCGGTCTCGTCGGCGAATGCTGCGTAGCTGCCGCCGCGCGCGGGCAGTTGTGGCGCGCGCGCATGCAGGCTGTCGCGCATCAGCGTGGGCGAGGGCGCGATGCGGCCGCCGCGATGCACGCCATCGGCATCGAGCAGGTCGATGGTGAGCGCGGTGCCGACGCCAACCACCAGCGATGGGCCGCTAGCGCGCGCGTGCGCGGCCAGCAACGCGAGAAAGCGGTCGACGCCCAGTCGCGCCGGGTCGGCGTAGGCAATGCGGACGCCGCCAAAGCTGCGCTGCGTGCGCACGAACGAGACACGCCGGCAGCGCGAGCACAACCCGTCGACCAATGCAGTGGTCAAACCCGGCGCGCCGACGCTCGCGATCCACGCGGTGTCGAAGCGGGGCGGCAGCTGCTGCTCCCAGCCGTCGGCGAATCGGCTGCCGTCATGGTCGACATGGTGGATCCCGCCGACCGAGCCATCGCCCGGTGCGGCGAATTTCAAGCGGCTGTTGCCCAGGTCGAACAGCCAGGTACTCATCCGGTACGCACGCTGACGTCGCCCGAGTACACCCGTTGTTCGCGGCCATCGATGCGAAGGCGCAATGCGCCGTCCTCCGCGATGCCGATCGCGTGGGCGCGTTGCACGCCATCGGCGCCGTGCACCGAGACATCCTGTCCGGCCAGCGCGTCGAACCGGGCATAGCGGTCGAGGAAGGGCCGCAGCCCTTGCTCATTGAACTGCGCAAGCGTTGGCAGCCAGTGCGCCAGCACGCTGGCGACCAGCGTGTTGCGCGACGGCGCGGTGCCGCCCATCGACGCGAGGTCCGTCCAGGCTTGCGAAATGTCCGCGGCGAAGGCCGGCGGCATGCGGACGTTGAGTCCCAGGCCGATCACCGCCCGCGCCGGGCCCGCGTGTTCCCCGCCGCCTTCCACCAGCAGTCCACCGAGTTTGCGCAAACCGGCCGGTTCCGTGACGACCAGGTCGTTCGGCCACTTCAGTCGGACGTTGGTGAATCCGGACGCGTGCAGGGCTTCGGCGGTGGCGATGCCGGCCACCAGGCTCAGGCCGGGCAGGCGGGCCAGGCCGCCGGAGAACAGGCGCGCCAGCGACAGATAGACGTTGGCCGCCAGCGGCGAGGCCCAGTTGCGCCCGCGCCGGCCGCGACCGCCGGTCTGGCGCTCGGCCAGCAGCACGGCGGAACCCTGGGGCGGCGTTGATCGGCGCAGCAGTTCGGAATTGGTCGAATCCAGCGACCAGGCCACGTCCAGCGCCGCCAGCTGCGGCCGCAGGTGGGGCGGCAATCGTTCACGGATGGCGTCGGCGGACAGCAGCTCCAGCGGTTGCGCCAGGGCATAGCCCTGGCCAGGTTGGGCGGTGATGGCCACGCCGGCCGCACGCAGCGCGGCAATCCGCTTCCAGACGGCAGCCCGGGTCAGGCCGCCATCACCGGCCAATACGGCCCCGCCGGCAGGTCCGCGCAGCAGCCGCAGCAGCAGGTCGCGGTCATGCATCGGCGCAAGGCTGCTGGAATGCGTGGCAGGCGGTCGGACGGGCATCGCCGGGAGTCTGCCGGATCATCCGGCCGCTGTCTGCTGCGTCGCAGCATGCAACCCGCCGAGCTCTTCGTGCATCCACGCTATATAGTGCGCTGTCGCCTCGCGTCCCATGGGTGGCCCTGGAGTGTCGTCATGAACCGAACCGTCGTTTGCCTGCTGTTGCTTGGCCTGAGCTCCATGGCCAACGCACGCGACGTGCGCATGCATGGCCCCAACGGCGATGGCGGCGCGCTCGCCGACAGCCCGGCCATCGCCACGCCAGCCCCGACGCCGGCGAAGCACGACTCGACCACGGCACACGCGAAGGTCAAGACACCGCCACTGTTCCGCTCCGGCGACGACGATGGCGGCTCGCGTACTCCGCGCTGGCACAGCTTCCTCCCGGGCATGTTCCGCTGAGCTGGTCGTCGAGCCGGACACCACGTCCGCAATGCGGGCGTTGCCGGCTCACAGGCCCGGCGGCAGCGTGACCTCGAATCGCGCACCGCCCAGTTCCTTCGATGCGCCCACGGTGAGTTCGCCGCGATAACTGCGCACCATGTCCTGCACGATCGCCAGGCCAATACCATGGCCCTGCACGCGTTCGTCGCCGCGCACGCCACGCTGCAGGACGTGCGCGATCTGGTCGGGCGCGNNACACGCCTGGCCGACGCCCGGGTGCCGTCGCGCCGGGCTGGATGGTGAGCAGCACGCGTGAGCGCGCCCACTTGAAGGCGTTCTCGAGCAGGTTGCCGAGCAACTCCTGCAGGTCGCCGGGCTCGCCGTGAAACAGGGTGTCGGGGTCGATCTCGAACTCGCAGACGACGCCCTTGGCGGCATAGATCTTTTCCAGCCCGCGCACGATCTGCTCGGCATGCGGCTCGATGGCGATCGGCGCGGCGAACAGCTTGTGGCCACCGGATGCCGCCCGCGCGAGCTGGTAGCCGACGAGGTCGTTCATGCGACGCAACTGCGTCTCGACTTCCTCGCGCAGTTCCGGCTCGCTGGTGCCGCTATCCAGTCGCGTGCGCAACACCGCCAGCGGCGTCTTCAGGCTGTGCGCCAGGTCGGCGAGGGTGTTGCGCTGGCGATCGAGGTTCTCGCGCTCGCTTTCCACGAACGCATTGATGCTTTCGGTCAGCGGTTCGAGTTCGCGCGGGTGGCGCTCGCTCATGCGTGCGATCTGGCCGCGCTGCACCCGCTTGAGTTCGGCGATCACGCGTCGCAACGGACGCAGGCTCCAGCGCAGGATCACCGCCTGCAACAGCAGCAGGACGGCGCCGGCGATGCCCAGGTAACCCCACAACGCCTGGCGGAAGATGCGCACCTGCCGCGGCAGCGTGCCGGCGTCTTCCATGATGTAGATCGTGTACGGGAATTCCGGGCTGTCGCTGCGCGTCGCGTCGACCAGGCCGATGCCATAGCGGTAGACCTCGCCGGGCGCGCCATTGCTCCTGGTCATGTGCAGCGGCCCGTCGAAGACTTCCTCGCGACCGGCGAGCACCTCGCCACGCGGCAGTTGTGGGCCGCGCGCCGAGCCGGAGATCCAATGGCCATTCGGCAATTCGACGTCGGCGTAGAGGCCGCTTCCGGGACGGTCGAAGCGCCCGTCGGGCGGGACTTCGGGCGGAATCAGCGAGCCGTCGCGTGCAAACTCGATGCCGCCGGCATAGGTGAAGGCATAGGCCTTGAGACGATCGCGCAGGCCTTGCCCGGCGACGTCGACGAAGGCGCGATCCAACGCGAAGCCGGCCAGCGCGAGGAAGGCGACCAGGCCGATGCTGGCCGCGAGCAGTTGCCGCGACTGCAGCGAGCGTGGCTGCCATCGCAGCAGCGGCTGACGTTCAACCATCGATCCGGCGCCTTGTGCGCAGCGCTGCACATCGCGTCACGTGCGCGGCGCCCCGTATCCCCATGGCGAGCGGCGCGGCATCCGCCGTGCCCGCCCGCTGGACCTCACTCCTCGGTCCGCGGGATCGCGAAGCGGTAGCCGCGGCCACGGACGGTTTCGATCGGCTTGAGGCTGCCGTCCGGATCGAGCTTCTTGCGCAGACGGCCGATGAAGACTTCCAGCACATTCGAATCCCGGTCGAAGTCCTGCTGGTAGATATGCTCGGTCAGGTCGGCCTTCGACACCAGCTCGCCGGCGTGCATCATCAGGTACTCGAGCACCTTGTATTCGTAGCTGGTGAGGTCGACGTTGCTGCCGTTGACGCTCACCGTCTGCGCGGCGAGGTCCAGCACCACCGGTCCGCATTCCAGCGTCGGCTTGCTCCAGCCGGCGGCACGCCGGACCAGCGCATTGATGCGGGCCAGCAGCTCCTCCACATGGAATGGCTTGACCAGGTAGTCGTCGGCGCCCTGCTTGAGCCCCTCGACCTTGTCCTGCCAGCTCGAGCGGGCGGTGAGGATCAGCACGGGGAACTGCTTGCCCTCGTCGCGCAGCGCCTTCACCAGCTCCATGCCCGACATCTTGGGCAGGCCGAGATCGATGATGCCGACATCGAAGGGCACCTCGCGGCCCATGTACAGGCCCTCTTCGCCATCCTGGGCGGCATCCACCGCAAAGCCTTCGCGCTTGAGTCGCGCGGCCAGGGTCTCGCGCAGTGGGGCTTCGTCTTCGACGAGCAAGATACGCATGGGTCACTCCAGAAGGCCAGGCCGCGGGGCGGCCACACTGCAATAGGGTGCCCTATTCAGTCGTCGTTGCCGCGTGTAGGCCCGTTTTGGCCGCGCGGCGGGGCGGCATCGGATGGATCGACCATGAAGACGCGCACCCGTCCATGTTCGTCGACCGTCTTGATCCGGTTGACGTCACGGCCGTCGAAAGGGACCCGCTCGGCACTGAGAACCTGCCCGCGCGTACTCCGCTCGACGCGGCGCACGCTGTCCGACAACGCATCGTCGCTGTGCATGGGGACGTCGCGCTGGTGTGGGGCGCGCTGGGGTGGGGAAGGCGGCGGCCCGACGGGAGGCGCGGCCAGGGCAGTCGCGCTCATGGCCGCCAGCAAGGCAGCGATGAGGCGAGGCGGCAGTGAGCGGCGCAGTGGCATGGACGGTTCCAGGTGGGCCCAGCGAAGAGCAATGGGTCGGGGCGTGGCGGTGATTGTTGGGATGCAGCGGTGAATCCGTCCTTAACTTTTCCGGTTGATGCAGGGGCTGGGTTCAGATGCCGGGTGGAATTCGGTCAGAACAGCTCGCCCACGCAGCAGCGCAGTGAGCCGCCGCCGGCCTCGATCGCATCCAGTTCGACGCTACGTACGACGAAGCCGGCAGCGGCCAGTGCGGCGCGAGTGTCGCCGCCAAGGGCGCGATCGGCGGTCGCGCTCATCCAGGCGCTGCCACCGGACAGGGCAATGGCATTGCCGGCGAAGGCGGCTTGTTCCGCCGGCGACAGCACGATCGCATGCGGCCCGTAGATCGCGGCCAGGGTCGCGACGACGGCAGGGTTGGCAAAGCCATCCGCGCAGACCAGCGCGGCGCGCCCCGCCAGTACGGCCAGCACCACGTTGGTGTGGTATTCGCCCGGCGCCAGGTCGAACAGCAAGGTCGCGCGCAAGCCGAAGGCCGCGTGCATGAGGCCTGCGCCGGCTTCGTCGCAGCGCTCGGACAACCCGCACCAGCCGATGCCGCGGGCGCGATCGATGACCATCGCACCGGTGAGTTCGCAGGGATGCGGCTGCGTCGACAGGTCGACCTGCGCGTAGCCGAGGACGTCGCGAAAGAAACCACGGATGTCGCTGCGTCCGGCTTCCCGCTGCCGCACCGGATGCCGCATGCGGCCGATGACGAGGCGTCCCGGCGCCGTCGCGAACACATTGTTCGGGAACAGCGCATCGGGCGTGGCCTCGTCCCCGGCGAAGCACACGGTTGGCAATTCGGTCGACAGTGCGCGCTGCAACGTGCGGTGCTGCTGCGAGGCCCGTACCGGGTCGAATGCAGCCGCGGCCGCCATGTAACGGTTGTCGCTGGCCGATTGTTCCGCCATCCGGAACCCGTCGGGAGCCACGAGGAATGCCGCGCGCGCGACAGCCGGTCCGAAGTCCGGCGCGAGCGTTCGCGCGACGGCGAGGAACGCCGACGGATCGCGCGTGATCACGCCGCCAGGCTCGGCTGCGATTGCGTCGGCGCCAGGGCGGCCTCGAGCAGGCTCCAGTCGGCGCCCGGCTTGTGCGCGCCTTCGCTCAGTACCTGGCGGAACGCGCGCCCGCCACGTTCGCCATGGAACAGGCCGAGCAGATGTCGGGTGACGTGCTTGAGCGCGATGCCCTGCGCCAGCCAGGCGTCGATGTGCGGACGCATGGACCGCAACAGTTCCTCGCGACTGCGCAACTGGCCACCGAACCAGGCCACGTCGATGCGATGCAGCAGGTAGGGGTCGTGGTAGGCGGCGCGGCCGAGCATCGCGCCGTCGGTGTGCGCGCGGTGCGCGGTGGCATCCTCGAGTGTGGCGATGCCGCCATTGACGATCACCGACAACCCAGGCCGCTCGCGCTTGAGTTGGTAGGCCCAGTCGTAACGCAGCGGCGGGACCTCGCGGTTTTCCTTCGGCGACAGGCCCTTCAGCCAGGCATTGCGCGCATGCACGACGAACAGGCCGCAGCCGGCGTCGGCGACACGATCGACGAACGCGCTGAAGACCTCGTAGTGCTCGTCGTCGTCGATGCCGAGCCGGCACTTCACCGTCACCGGCACCGGACATGCCGCGATCATCGCCGCGACGCTGTCGGCAACCAGGCCTGGCTCGCGCATCAGGCAGGCGCCGAAGCGCCCCGCCTGCACGCGATCGGACGGGCATCCGACGTTGAGGTTGATCTCGTCGAAGCCGGTATCGGCGCCGATGCGCGCCGCCTGCGCCAGCAAGGCGGGATCACTGCCGCCCAGCTGCAATGCGACCGGATGCTCGACCGGATCCAGCGCCAGCAGCTTGGAGCGGTCGCCGTGGATCACCGCATTGGCGTGGACCATTTCGGTGTACAGGCGCGCATGCGGCGCCAGGATGCGATGGAAGACGCGGCAATGCGTATCCGTCCAGTCCATCATCGGGGCGACGGAGAGGCGGATGGCGTCAGCGGGAATCGCGGCGATACCGGGCATGGTGGCCATTGTAAGCAACGGGGACGGCCGACCCGGGCGGTGAGGCTATTCCTGCCCGATGTCCTCGCTCCAGATGGCGGGATTGCGGCTGATGTAGTCCCGCATCATCTCCACGCATTCCGGTGACGCGAGGTCCAGCACGACCACGCCATTCTCCCGCAGCCACGCGATGCCGCCCGGGAAGTTCACGGATTCGCCGATGACGACGGTGCCGATGCCGAACTGACGCACGAGCCCGCTGCAATACCAGCAAGGCGCCAGCGTCGTCACCATCACCGTGTCGCGGTAACCGCGTTGCCGTCCTGCCTTGCGGAAGGCGTCAGTCTCCGCATGGATGGAGGGGTCGTTCTCCTGGATCCTGCGATTGTGGCCGGAGCCGAGCAGCACGCCTTGCGCGGTGAACAGCGCTGCGCCGATCGGGATTCCACCCTCGGCCAAGCCTCGGCGCGCTTCGTCGATGGCCACGCGCAACATCGCGTTGTAGTCGTGTGCGTCCGGCATGGCGCTGCCCTTCGTGCCTTGATCGACTGGACTATGCGCCGGTGCGTGCCGCGCCCGCGTCACGAACCGACTGCTCGGTCAATCCACCACCGCCCGGTGGCTTACGAGGTCGACGACTTGATGGCGTCGGCCTGACCCGGCTGGCCCGATGGGCGGTAAGAAGCGGCCTGGTGCGCATAGGCCGTCGCCGGAGATCGGCCTGCTCCTGGTTCCACCGCTGGCTGCAATGCGCTTGGGGTCCGCTGATACGCGCCGGGCGGCTGGCCTTGCGGTCCCGGATGGAACGCGCGGCCGGTCGCGCCACCGCCGAATTGCGAATACGGGACGAAGCTGCCCATGGTGCCCTGGAAGAACATCGCCGCCATCGGCGGCGCGGTGAGGATCAGCATCGTCAGCACCACTCCCAACCCACCCTGCTGCAGGGCCATGCTGTTGACACCGTCGGGGCCCGCACCCAGCAGCGAACTGGTCCAGAAGGCGGCGGCCACGGCGATGACCATGTCCGTCGCCAGCGTCACCATGACGCTCAGCACGGCGAGCGAAAACATCGTTCCCAGCCCGTAGTAGAGCCAGCGACCGAACAACCCCCTGGTCTGGTCGAACAGCAGGCACAGGATGAACAGAGGGCCGAGCCCGACGAACAGCGCCATCGCGATCTTGTTGAGCAGCAACATCGTGCCTGCCATCAACGCGGGGCCGCCCGTGCCGATGCCGGCAAACCACATGTCGCGGTCCTTCTTCTCGTTGAGGATCGGGTCATCGGCGACATCCAGTGCATCGATGCTCGCCAGCGCCACCTGCATGTAGGCCAGGCACTTGTCGACGCGATCGTAGACGTCCTCGTTGGTGCCGGTGACCATGCGGCTGACGTCGCTGCTCAACCCATCGGTCAGCGTGCGGTACATCGAGCCACCGCCTGCCGCCGCGGCGGTCGCAAGGCCGACGACCAGGGTCACCCGCATCGAGCGCACCACCAGCTCCATCATCGAATCGCGCGATTGACCGACCGCGATCCGGTAGCCCTGGACCATGATCCACAGCGTGACCAGCGCCATCACCGCTCCACCGATGAGGCTGACGGTCCGGCCCAGCAGGTTGTCCCGGAAGACGTTGATCTCTCCCGTCAGGAAACTGTTGATCTCACGGAAGAACTGCAGGTCGGCGAGCTGGTTCGCGGCCTGGATGTGGAGGTGGAGTACGCCCGGATCCGCCGTGCGGAGCACGTCGAAGACCAGCTGCCACAGCGCTGCGAGCATGTGCATGGTGAGGCTCCCGGGACGCGCCGCGCACGTCCTTGCAGGCCAGATGGCCGGTCCGGCGACCGTTCCGCCATTGCTGGCGGAACGTCACGACCGGGGTTCGCGTCTAGCGATCCGATCGCTTGGCGGCGTCGAGCGCCGTGTGCAGCGCGGCACCTCGCACCACGCCGCCGAGCAGGCCGCCGCCATCAAGGGTGCCGTTGGCGATCATGCGCTGGTCGTCCTTGAGCAGTTCGAGGAAGCGGTCGTAACCGTCGGTCTGGTTGCGCGCCTGCTGGATGTCCATCTGCATGCGGCTTTGCATCGACAGCAGCCGATTGTTGTTGGCCTGCAGCGCGCCGGCATCCTGCTGCGAGATGTCGGCCCGCTCGGCGTAGATCTTCTGCAGCTCGCGGTCGCGATCCTTCGACAGGTTGAGCACGCCGACAATGGCGTTGTAGCGGGCGTTCTCGGTCTGGACGATCATCGCGCAGTTCTCCGCACTTGCCGATGAGGCCAGCATCGAGCGCATCCCGGACGGACAGCGTTGCGCCAGGCCGGCATCCAGCGCGCGGGGCGCGAACTGCGGTGTCGCCATCGCCCCGGGCCTGGTGACGCCGCCCTTGACGTACTGCTGCTCGTACTGCCGGACCTGTGTTTCGTATTGCTGCACCTGGGTCTGGTACTGCGCGATCTGCTTGGCGTACTGCTCGCCCTGGGAGATCAGGTTCTCGATCCAGCCAGCGTAGGTGAGCGCCGTGTGTCCCGGGTCGGTGACCACCCATTGCGCGCCTGCGGGGTTACTCAGCGCGCAGCAGAAGGCAATGGCGGTCGCCGCGAACCAGGGTGCGGATCTGCGTGTCGGGCGGGTATTCGATGTGCGTGCTTGCATTGGTCACCTCCATGTGGCCGGTTGGAAATCGTGGGTTCCCGCTATGCGGCAGTGGTGCGTGTCATCGCGTGGGCAGGACTGACGGGATCCGATGTCGCTGCGCTCACCGCCCGGGTTCCCTTGCGGGCCGCGTGGAACTGCGCCAGCCACTGCTCTGGCCGCAGGTTGTCGATGGCCACGCCCGCGCTGGCGGCTTGCCGCTCCATCACCGCGCGCAACACCGCGACGTTGTCGGTCGAGGCGGAGATCACTGCCAACGCATCGTCCATGCCGGCCAGGTTCAACTGGCAGACGCTGGATCCGTGGCCCTGCTTGACCAGGAAGCAGCGCGAGCGCTCGTCGAGCTTCACCACCACCTGGTACTCGGCCTCGGTCAGCTTGAGGCCGTCGATGTAGTCGCCGCGACTGGCGGTGGGGTTGGGCAGCAGCACGAGGGTTGCCGTCTGTTCGACCAGCGCCGCGGCGATATCGCTCGCCAGCGCGTCCTCGGGCGACTGGGTGGCGAAGATGCCCAGGCCGTTCTGCTTGCGGATGGTCTTCTGCTTGTTGCGCGCGAATTCCTTCAGGCCGCCGCCGCCGTCGAGGATCTTCCAGAACTCGTCCATCACGTAGATCAGCGGCCGCCCGTCGATCAGCGCCTCCAGCCGGTGCAGCAGGTAATTGACGACTGGTACGCGAACCTCGGCATTGTCGATGATGTCGGTGTAGTCGAAGCCGATGATCGCGGCCTTGCCCAGGTCGATGGTGTCGGCGGGATTGTCGAACACCCAGCCCAGCCCATTGCCGGCCGTCCATTTGCGCAGGCGCGCGAACAGGCCGTCGTCACCCATGTTCGGCAGGCTCTTCTGCAGGTTGGTGACGTTGCGCAGCGGCATCGGCGTGTCGAGCAGGTTGCCCACGGCGCGGAAGATGTCGTCCTCCTCGCGCGGCGTGTAGGCGGGCTTTCCCGCCATGACCTTCACCAGTTCGACCAGGAACTGCAGGTTGGCCTTGGTGTTCTCGCACTGGAATGGGTTGAACCCGGTCGGCTTGCCGCTCTCCAGCGCCAGGTAGTTGCCGCCACACGCGCGCACGAAGATCTCCGCGCCGCGGTCCTTGTCGAAGAAGAAGATGGTCGGGCAGGGGTCGAGCTTCTGCACCTGGCTGAGCAGGAAATTGATCAGCGCCGTCTTGCCGGTGCCGGACTTGCCGATGACCATCGTGTTGCCGATCGCCTTCTCGCCCAGCGATCGCTCGGCTGGATGGGTGGCGTGGAAATTGAAGTGGTATGGCTGCCCGTTGGTCGTCTGCAGCGTGGTCACGCAGGGACCCCAGGGATTGTTGTCCTTCTTGCCCGACGCGAAGTTGTGCAGCGGCGACAGGCCCAGGAAGTTGAGCGAACTGACGTTCGCCAGCCGGGTGCGGTGCTTCCAGTTGCCCGGAAGTTGCGCGTAGAACGACGAGGCGATGGCCAGGTCTTCCTTGGTCGAGACGAATCCGGCGTTGGACAGTTCCGCGCGGGCGACGGCGATGTTGCGCGACAGCTGCTCCTGCCCGCCGGCGTACAGTGCCATGGTGAAGTGGTACTCGCCGAGGACGAAATTGCCCGACGCGAGCTGGTCCATGGCCTGGTCCATTTCGACGATCTGGCTGACGGCCTTGTCGCCCGACGAGATCATCATGCCCTTGGTCCGGTCCAGCACCTTGAGCGCGTCCTGGCGTCCCATCGGGCTGAAGGAGTGGGTGATCACGTATTCGAAATCCAGGTATTTCAGCCCGTTGAGGATCCCGGGATAGGTTCCGTCGGTGTATTCGCGGATGTTCAGCATGGCTCCGAAATGGTTGTCCCCATGCGGCGTGTTGACCACGAAGTCGCCGGTCCTTGCGGAAAACATGTGGCGACTGACCGGCAGGTACGCCGTCACCGGCGCGTTGAGCACTGGAACGCGCTCGTCGAGCCGGTTGATCAGGTAGCCGAAGAATTCCAGCGTCTCGGAAAAGACGACGCCGTTGGCGGCCTCGTACATGCCCAGTCGACAGGGGGCGTAGTCGTTGAGCGCCGCCTCCAGGTTGCGCGCCAACTCCAGCAGCTTGTCGATGGCCTGCTCCTGCTCGGACTGCAGGCGGACGATGCTCGATGAACGCTCCACCATGCGCCGGCCCGAGACGACGGGTCGGTAGATCATCGTGATGTACAGCTCGTTCTGCATGATCTTCTGGCTGGAGAGTCCGTCGAAATAGGCGTCGGACAGCTCCTGGTTGAAGCGCTGCCGGAAGACGCTGGTGTCTTCGATGCGACGCTTGCGGCGGACGTCGTGCACCCAGAACGCGAGATTGCAGAAGTCGGGCGCACGCAATGTCTGCAGCAGGCGGTTGAAAGTGCCGTGGCGATGATCGATGTCCCACTCGTCGCGACCGACGAAGGGCAGGCCCTCCAGTCGCCACGTGAGCAGGTAGTCACCGCCAGTCGTCTTGACGACAGAAGGCGACACATGGGTGGAAAATGGAATGAAGTCCGCGATTGCGGCGTCTGGAGCCAACATGGTGTGTGCCTGGTTCGGTTGGATGGCCGCTTCGACGACGGCCCTGCGGCCGGCGTCTGCGGCGTTACCTTGGTCGACGCACGCCGCGGTCGTTGGGCGAGTACACCCACATGCCGCGGTGATGGCGCAGGTTCCTGATGCGCAGCCTGCTCGTCCAGCGCAGCGCGAGGAGTCGGAAGATCATCTCGTCACGACGCGCCATCTGGCGCATGGCCGCGATGACCAGCGGCGCCAGCAGCAGGAAGAACATGTTGAGATACAGCGCAAGCAGCAGGCACGTGCCCGCTCCCATGAAGAACGGGAGGTAGGGCACGCCCATCATCATTGCCGGTCGCGTGCAGCCGCGGAACAGCGCGTCCTTACGCATACAGCGCTGGCAGCACGTGCATCACCATGGCGACCGCGCCGCCGGTGTCCCCCACCAGCATCTTGGCGATCTGCGCCGCGGCCCCGATCAGGAATCCGCCGATGAGGATCGGCGCCACGTCGGAGATGCGCTTGTGGGCGAACGCGATCTGGTAGCCGGCGAAGATCACCGCGATGGTCACCACCGCAATCGACGCCAGGTTGAGCAGGCCGTTGATGTTCTGCAGGAAGCCGGTGACCTTGCTGTCGGTGCCGCCGAAATCCGGGGCCGCCTGGGCCATGACCAGGCCCGGCATGGCCAGCAGCAGCCATGTCCATCTGCGGACGAAGCCCCGGCGCAGGGCTGGGTTGCGGTTCGGTGCGCGATTGATTCCATTCATTGCCGATCTCCTGGTTGACTGCGGGTGAATCCCTGCCCGTGGCGTCGATGCCACGAGGCCTTTTGCTAGAACACGAACGCCTCATCCACGTGCGGGGACGGCGTCGCCACCGGAGCGCCGGAGGACTCCGGCTCCGGCACGCTGCCGCCGTCGGCCAGTCCAGCGTCGGGATCGAGGTGAGTGTGCGTCGGCACCGGCACGGTGGTCTGTCCGCTCGCCGTGGGTGCCGCGACGATGGCGATTGCGCGTGATGGCGTCGCGGGCGCCTGTGCATCGGCTCGTTTCCAGAGCGACATCACCTTGCGCACGTAACCGCTGCGGAATCCGGTGGTGAAATCGCCCGAGTAGTAACAACTGAAGGCGCGACCCCAGTCGTTACCGGCACGCGCGAGGCAGCCGGCGAGGATGCGTGCGCCGGCCTGCAGGTTGGCGCAGGCGCCGAAGGCCTGCGCATACGAGTGCAGGCCGTATTTGTCGAGGTTGTAGCGGTTGACCTGGGCCAGGCCGAGGGAAAAGTTGTAGCCGCGGGTTTCGAGCATCCTTGCCGTGGCGATCGCCTCGGGGAGGTTGCGCGGCTGGCGCACGAGCTTCGCCCCGACAACGCCGATGGCGAACGGATTGAACGACGACTCGACGTTGACGACGTGCTGCATCACGGCGTTCGGAACCGCCAGCGCCTGGCAGTTCATGACTTCCATGTCGGGTAACACGCGCACCTCCCTGTGCAACGATCGCCTTGGCGGCGATGGCTTACCGCAATCCTTGCGGTAGATCCCCGGCGCCGTTCCATCCCCTGGCGTCGTGGCGGGCATTGAACCTGCCGCCCGGAAAAAAAGCAAATGCCGCACTGCCAGCCAAGCGTCGTCGGCTCGTGCGAGCGCACCGTGGTCGTCGCGCCGTCCGCAGGCGGAGTTGCGGCTGGACGGGAGGGGCTGCCCAGAGCCCAGCCGGAGCGATGGTTCGCGGTGTTATTTGCGCCGAATGCCCCACGTTATAATCGGCATTCGCCCGATTGCCTTCAGCGAGGCCCCCATGCACGCACAGACCAGCGCCACCACGCCCAACCTCGGGATGCAGGTGACGACCTTCGAGAATCCGATGGGCATCGACGGCTTCGAATTCGTCGAGTTCGCGGCGCCGCAGGGGCAGGGCGACCTGCTGCGCGACTACTTCACGCGCATGGGTTTCACTGCCGTGCTGCAGCACAGGACGCGTCCGATCACGGTGTACCGCCAGGGCGGCGTCAACTTCCTCGTCAACGAGGATCCCGACTCCTTCGCGGCGGACTTCGCCAGGGCGCATGGGCCGAGCGCCTGTGGTTTCGCGATCCGTTTCCGCAAGCCGGCCGACGAGGTCTGCCGGACGGTGATCGGCAATGGCGGTGAAGCCATCGACCACAAGCCCGAAACCAAGGCGGTCGATGCGCCGGTGGTCAAGGGCATCGGCGATTGCATGCTGTACCTGGTCGACCGCTATGGCGACGCCGGATCGATGTACGAGGACTACCTGCCGGTGCAGGGCGCCGACCAGCACCCCAAGGGCTTCGGGCTGACCTTCATCGACCACCTCACGCACAACCTCTACTTCGGCAACATGCAGAAGTGGTCGGACTATTACGAGCGGCTGTTCAACTTCCGCGAGATCCGCTACTTCGACATCAAGGGCGCCAAGACCGGCCTGGTGTCCAAGGCGATGACCGCGCCCGACGGCGTCGTGCGCATTCCGCTCAACGAGAGCAACGACCCCAGGTCGCAGATCAACGAATACCTCGACGCCTACCAGGGCGAGGGCATCCAGCACATCGCCTGCTTCACCGACGACATCTACACGACGGTCGAGAAGATGCGCGAGGCGGGGGTCGAATTCCTCGACACGCCCGATGCCTACTTCGAGGTGATCGACGAGCGCGTGCCGAACCATGGCGAGGACGTCGCGCGGCTGACGCGCAACAGGATCCTGATCGACGCCGACCTGGAGACCAAGCAGCGCAAGCTGCTGCAGATCTTTACCACCAACGCGATTGGCCCGATCTTCTTCGAGATCATCCAGCGCAAGGGCAATGAAGGTTTCGGCGAAGGCAATTTCCAGGCGCTGTTCGAGAGCATCGAGCGCGACCAGATGAAGCGCGGCGTGCTGTAACGAACACCCGTCACCGGATTTCAATCACCTCACAGGCGGCGGGTTGAAACCCGCCCTACGGAACCGGAATGAAATCGAACGGATACCAGTCGGGGTTCGGCAACAGTCTCGCGACCGAAGCAGTCGCGGGCACGTTGCCGGTGGGCCGCAATTCACCGCAGCGCGTGGCGCATGGGCTGTATGCCGAGCAGTTGTCGGGCACCGCGTTCACGGCGCCACGCAGCGAGAACCGGCGGAGCTGGCTGTACCGCATCCGCCCGGCGGCGATGCACGGGACGTTCGCACCGTTCGCATCCAGTGGGGATTTCCACAGCGATTTCGGCGACGGCCCGGTGACGCCCGACCAGTTGCGCTGGAATCCGCTGCCGATGCCCGAATCCCCGGCCGACTTCATCGACGGCCTGCTGACCATGGCCGGCAACGGCTCGCCGGCCGCGCAGAGCGGTGTCGGCATCCATGTCTATGCCGCCAATCGCGACATGCAAGGACGCTTTTTCTACGATGCCGACGGCGAACTGCTGATCGTGCCGCAGCAGGGTCGCCTGCACATCGAGACGGAGCTCGGCGTGCTCGACATCGAGCCGCAGGAGATCGCCGTCATCCCGCGCGGCGTGCGTTTCCGCGTGGCCCTGCCTGAAGGCAGCGCGCGCGGTTATGTGTGCGAGAACTTCGGCGCCCTGCTGCGCCTGCCGGACCTTGGCCCGATCGGCAGCAATGGCCTGGCCAATCCCCGTGATTTCCTGTCGCCCAATGCCGCCTTCGAGGACAGCGAAGGCGACTTCGAGCTGATCGCCAAGTTCCAGGGCCACCTGTGGCGCGCCCATATCGGGCATTCGCCGCTCGACGTGGTCGCGTGGCATGGCAACTACGCACCGTACAAGTACGACCTGCGCCGCTTCAACACGATCGGCTCGATCAGCTTCGATCATCCGGATCCGTCGATCTTCCTGGTGCTGACCTCGCCGACCGATACGGTGGGCGTCGGCAACATGGATTTCGCGATCTTCCCGCCGCGCTGGCTGGTGGCGCAGGATACGTTCCGGCCGCCGTGGTTCCACCGCAACGTCGCCAGCGAGTTCATGGGGCTGATCCACGGCGTGTACGACGCCAAGGCCGAGGGCTTCGCGCCCGGCGGCGCCAGCCTGCACAACTGCATGACCGGGCACGGGCCCGATGCGGCGACCTTCGAGAAGGCCAGCAACGCCGACCTGTCCAGGCCCGACGTCATCGCCGACACCATGGCCTTCATGTTCGAGACGCGCGGCGTCATTCGCCCGACGCGACAGGCGCTCGATGCCACGCATCGGCAGCGCGACTATCAAGCGTGCTGGACCGGGCTGCAGAAGCACTTCCGCGCGCCCTGATCATTCGAGTTGCTGGCGCGTCGGCGCAGGCGCGGATGCGCGAGCGGCCGATGCTGCGGATGCCGCGGTTAAACTCCGGCAGGTCGCCCGCCCGAGCCCGACCCACATGATCGATGTCGTTCGCCGCTCCCTCCCGCTGCTGGCTGGCGGCGTTGCCGCCTGCATCCCGGGCGCAGCCCTTGCCGCCGTACCGCAGGTGAACCTCACCACGCATTGGGCCGGATACGCCGCGCTGGCGCTGTTCGCGTTGGCCTACGTCATGGTCGTGCTGGAGGAGTTCACCCACCTGCGCAAGTCGCAGCCGGTGATGCTGGCCGCGGGCGTGATCTGGGCGCTGCTGGCCGCCGTCACCGCGCGCCAGGGGATGCCGGAGCTGGCGCATGCCGCGGTGGGTGGCTACCTGCTGCAATACGCCGAGCTGTTGTTGTTCCTGCTCGCGGCGATGACCTACGTCAACGCGATGAGCGAGCGCAACGTCTTCGAGGCGCTGCGTTGCTGGCTGCTGCGACGCAACCTGGGATACCGCTCGCTGTTCTGGATCACGGGCGGAATCGCCTTCCTGCTGTCGCCGTTCCTGGACAACCTCACCACGGCGCTGGTGCTGTGCGCGGTGTTGCTGGCGGTTGGGGCGGGCAATGCGCGCTTCATTACCCTGGGCTGCATCAGCATCGTGGTCGCGGCCAATGCCGGTGGCGCCTTCAGTCCCTTCGGCGACATCACCACGCTGATGGTGTGGCAGCGCGGCGTCGTCGGTTTCTGGCAATTCTTCGCGTTGTTCCTGCCGGCGCTGGTGAACTGGCTGGTGCCGGCGCTGCTGATGCACTTCGCGGTGCCGCGCGGTGTTCCGCAGAACAGCGGCGACCACGTGCGGATGAAGCGCGGCGCTGGCGGGATCGTGGCCTTGTTCGCGGTGACCATCCTGCTGGCCGTCGCCTTCCACAGCTTCCTCGGGCTGCCGCCATTCCTTGGCATGATCACGGGACTGGCGCTGCTCAAGCTGTATGGCTGGCAGCTGGACCGCAGCAACCGGCAACTGGCGATCGTTGGCTTCGAGCCCGAAGGCACGCCGGGCGAGATCGATTCCTTCGACAGTTACGAGCAGGTCGCGCGCGCCGAATGGGACACGCTGCTGTTCTTCTTCGGCGTGATCATGTGCGTCGGCGCGCTCGGATTCTGTGGCTACCTGGCGCTGGCCTCGCAGCATTTCTACGGTGGACTGGGGCCGACCACCGCCAACATCCTCGTCGGACTGCTGTCCTCGGTGCTGGACAACATCCCGATGATGGTGGCCGTGCTGCAGATGAATCCCGACATGAGCACCGGCCAATGGCTGCTGGTCACCCTCACCGCGGGCGTCGGTGGCAGCCTGCTGTCGATCGGATCCGCCGCTGGCGTCGCGCTGATGGGACAGGCACGCGGCCAGTACACGTTCTTCGGGCACCTCAAGTGGACATGGGCCATTGCGCTGGGCTACGCGGCCAGCGTCGCCACGCACCTGTGGGTCAACGCGAGCCTGTTCCCGCCGCCAGGCTGACACGCTTGCAGGGGATCGCGGCGGGACGATTTGCCCGCGTCGCTACAATGCGGGCATGACCGACACCAGCGCCGTACCCGAGGTGGTGCGCAGGCTTCCCGACCGCGCGCTGCACGCATTGGTCGAATTCCTCCGGCTGGAGTCGTCCGGCGGCATCCTGCTGATCGCCGCCGCGATGCTGGCGCTGCTGTGCGCCAACTCGCCGCTGCAAAATTGGTACGACGGCTTCCGCTCGATGCCGGTGGCCGTGGTGATCGGCGACCTGCAGATCGCCAAGCCATTGCTGCTGTGGATCAACGACGGCCTGATGGCGGTGTTCTTCCTGCTCGTCGCGCTGGAACTCAAGCGCGAGATGTTGAGCGGGCAATTGTCCGATCGCGACCAGGTGCTGCTGCCGCTGCTGTGCGCGGCGGCCGGCGTTGCGGTGCCGGCGCTCATCTTCTGGGGCATCAACCACGGCGATGCGGCGGCGATGCGCGGATGGGCGATCCCGGCGGCCACCGACATCGCGTTCGCGCTGGGCATCCTGTCGCTGCTCGGCTCGCGGGTGCCGGTCGGGATGAAGCTGCTGCTGTCGACGATCGCCGTCGCCGACGACCTCGCGGCGATCGTCATCATCGCGTTCTTCTACAGCAGTGGGCTGTCGGGTGTCGCGCTGGCATGGGCCGGGGTCGCCATCGCGGCGATGGCCATGCTCAATCGCAGCGGCGTGCGTGCACTGACGCCCTACCTGTTGCTCGGCGTGGTGGTGTGGGTCTGCGTGCTCAAGTCCGGCGTGCACGCCACGCTGGCCGGTGTCGTCACCGGCCTGATGATCCCGCATCGATCGCGCGACGATGGCGCGGTCGATACCGCGTCGTCGCCACTGGCGACGCTCGAACATGCGCTGCATCCCTGGGTCGCCTACGCGATCCTGCCGATGTTCGCGTTCGCCAACGCCGGTCTCCAGCTCGGTGCGCTGACGCCCGACGACCTGTTGAAACCGGTGCCGCTGGGCGTCGCGCTTGGCCTGTTGCTGGGCAAGCCGATTGGCGTGATCGGCGCGGCGTTGCTGGCGCGGACAGCCGGACTGGCGCGACTCCCCGACGGCATGGATGCACGGTCCATGATCGGACTGGGCCTACTCTGCGGCATCGGTTTCACCATGAGCCTGTTCATCGGGTCGCTCGCCTTCGGCGATGCCCCCGAGCTGGCGCGCACCAGCGTGCTCGGCATCCTCTGCGCATCGTTGCTGGCAGCGGGGGGCGGGTATCTGTGGCTGCGCGTGGCCTTGCCGTCCGCGCCGGGCAGGGGCAACACCTGATGCGGCGCGCGCTGGTCTTTGGCGGCAGTGGGCAGATCGGCGCGTCGCTGCTGGCCCGCTTGCAGGCGGCGCAGTGGAGCGTGATTGGCGTATCCCGCAATTCGCAACCCGCGTCGGCCGGCGTGCAGTGGCTGCGCGGTGATCTGTCGAGCGTCGACGACCTGCCGGCTTGCGTCGACGCGATCTTCAGTTGCGGGCCACTGGATCACTTCGGCCGCTGGTATGCGGAATCGACACTGGACGCCGCGCGCGTGGTGGCATTCGGCTCGACCAGCGTCGACGTCAAGGCGTCGTCCGTTGATCCGGCCGAACGCGACCTGGCGCTGCGACTGGCCGAAGGCGAGCGCGCGGTGTTCGCCGCGGCGGCGATCCGCGGTGCAGGGGCGACCCTGTTGCGGCCGACCCTGGTGTATGGCGCTGGCCGCGACCAGACGCTGACGCGCATCGCGAACATCGCGCGTCGCTGGGGCCGGATGCTGTTGCCGCGCGATGCCTGCGGCCTGCGCCAGCCGGTGCATGTCGATGACCTGTCCGCCGCCGCGCTCGCGGCCTGCGATGCGGTCGCTACCCACGGCCAGGCCTACGCGCTTGCTGGCGGGGAGACGCTGCAATACCGCGAGATGGTCGCGCGCGTGCTGGCGGTGCTGCAGCCGCCCGCTGCATTGATCGAGATCCCGGCGCCGCTGTTCCATGCGGCAGCATGGTCGGCACGGATGCTGGGACGCACCGGGATGGGGGACGCGGTCGTTGCACGCCTGCGCAGCGACCTGGTGTTCGACGTCGCGCCTGCATCGCGCGCCTTCGGCTACGCACCGCGCGCCTTCCGGCCGACCGCGGACATGTTCAAGTCACCCTGAGCCGCGGAGCCGGGATCACAGCTCCTCCGCCAGCGGCATCGGCCGCGTGCGCGCCATCGCCCGCAGCGCGATCAGCAGCACGCCGCCCAGCACCATCGCGCCGCCGATCCACAATTGCGGGCCAGGCCGGTCACCCCACACGACGATGCCCAGCACGATCGCCAGCACAGGGGACAGCAACAGCCATGGCGTGACTTCGGCGACGGGATGCTTCTGCACCAGCACGTAATACAGGCCGTGTCCCAGCAGCGAAGCAAACAGCGCCGAATACGCGGCACCACCCCAGCCGATCCAGCTTGCCGCGCGCAGTGCCGCGAAACCGCCGGGCTCGAACACCGCGCTCAGCGCCAGCAGTGGCAGGATGGCGATGAGCGCGGTCCAGCCCTGCTGGCTGAGCATGCCCAGGCCTTTCAGCGGGCGCATGAGCACGGTGCCGATCGCCAGGAACAATGCCGCTACCAGCATCAGCAGCAACGATTGCGGGTGTTGCAGCACGAGCGGATCGAAGCCCAGCACGAGCACGCCGGCGAAACTCACCGCGATCGCCACCCCCGTGCGCCAGCCGAAGCGTTCGCCCAGCCACCACCAGGCCAGCAGCGCCGCCATCGGCACGTAGCTCTGCATGACGATCGCCGGCGACGACAGGTTGCCGGCCAGGTGCAGCGCCCAGAAGCTCAGGCCGAAATGCAGCACGCCATTGCACAGCGCCACCGCCAGCAGTCGCGGCCATTGTCCGCGCGGCGGCGGGCGGACGAAGGCGACCAGCGCCAGCCCCAGGATCGCCAGGCGCACGGCAGTGAACAGGAATGGCGGGATTTCGCGCAGCGCGAAAGCCGATGTCAGGAAGTTGCCGGCCCACACCACGCAGACGACCAGCACCAGGAACAGGTCGCGCCCGCGCAGGCCGGCGCGATCGCGCATCAGTACGACCAGCCGAACTTGCGATAGAGCTTCGCCAGCACCCACGCCGGGCCGATCAGCAGGTAGGTCAGGTCGGTGAGGAAACTCGGCTTGCGGCCTTCGATGTGGTGGCCGATGAACTGCGCGATCCAGGCGACGACGAAGACGATGGCGGCGGCGATCGCCAGTTGCTGGCTGCCGATCGCGGCCTGCAGTGCACGCATGGCCCACGCCAGCGCCACGAACACCAGCAGCATCCCGTAGCCGAGCTTGCGCGATGCGCGGTTGTAGAACATCCAGGCGGCGAACATCGCCAGTGCGCCCCACAGCCCCGGCCGGAACCAGGTGCCGACAACCGGGATGCACCACAGCAACGCGACCACGCTGGCGAGGATCGCCGGCACGGCGATGACATGGATGCGCTGGTTCACCGCATCCTGGTGGTCGCCGGAATACCTGGCGAACCAGCGATCGATCGGACGTTCCATGCAGTGGTCTCCTGTCGGGTCGGCGGCGGCCGGTTCTACGGCGTCAGTCGATGGAAATGCCGGCCAGCCGCTGCAATGCCTCGGCGTACTTGGCGCGCGTGCGCTCGATCACCTCAGAGGGCAGGTGCGGGCCGGGCGCGGTCTTGTCCCAGTCGAGCGTCTCCAGGTAGTCGCGCACGAACTGCTTGTCGAAGCTCGGCGGGCTGCTGCCGACCTGGTATTCGTCCGCCGGCCAGTAGCGCGAGGAGTCGGGCGTCAGCATTTCGTCCATGACGTACAACCGGCCGTCCGCATCGGTGCCGAACTCGAATTTGGTGTCGGCCAGCAGGATGCCGCGCTGCGCGGCGAAGTCGCTGGCGAATCGATACAGCCGCAATGTCGCATCGCGGACCTGCTCGGCGAGATCGGCGCCGACCGTGCGCACCATGGTGTCGAAATCGATGTTCTCGTCATGGTCGCCCACCGAGGCCTTGGTCGACGGGGTAAAGATCGGCTGCGGCAACTGCTCGGCCTGGCGCAGGCCGTCGGGCAGGGTGATGCCACTGACGCGGCCGGTGCGCTGGTAATCCTTCCAGCCGCTGCCGATGAGGTAGCCGCGTGCGATGGCTTCCACCGGCACCGGCTTGAGCTTGCGCGTGACCACCGCGCGGCGTGCATACGGCGCGGGATCGATTCCCGGCGGCAGGACGCTGGCGACGTCGATCCCGGTCAGGTGGTTGGGCACCAGGTGCGCGGTCTGCGCGAACCAGAAATTGCTGACCTGGCACAGCATCTCGCCCTTGCCCGGGATCGGGTCCGGCAGGACCACGTCGAATGCGCTGAGCCGGTCGGTGGCGACGATCAGCAGCAGTGGGCCGAATGCGTGCGCCGCGGCCGTGCTCGCCGGCAGGTCGAAGACGTCACGGACCTTGCCGCGGTGGCGCAGCACCAGGCCGGGGAGATCGGATTCAAGCAGGAAGGGTCGCAGGGAAGGGTTGGCCACGCGCGGTCCGGCAGTCGGTGCGAAAGGCCCGCTAGTGTAACGGCGCTTGCCCCGGGGCCTGTAAACTGATGCGGTGAACCGCGATGGCGTCCCGCAGCGCTGGTACGGAAAAGTGATCGGCCTGGTGGCGGGATTCCTGCTGCTGCGCGTCGATCCCTTGCTGGGTGCGCTGATCGGGTTGCTGCTGGGCCATGCAGTGGATGCGGGCTGGTTTGCCGGGCGCGGACATGCCAATCCGGAGCATGCCTACCGGGTGCTGGGCCTCACCGCCGATGCCAGCGACAGCGACATCGACCTGGCCCGGCGCCGGCTGATCGCGCAACACCATCCGGACAGGGCGGCCGACGAAGCGTCCCGCAAGGCGGCCGAGCGCAGGACGCGCGAGATCAACGCAGCCTATGCGCGGATCCGCAAGCTGCGCCGGTAAGCGGCATGTCTCCACCCGATCGTGCGTGACCGCTGCATCCGTCCCTCCCGCGACTTCCACCCACACACGAGCCGACCATGCAGCCGACCGTCATTGCGCCTTCGATCCTGTCCGCCGATTTCGCGCGCCTTGGCGACGAAGTCGACACCGTGCTGGCGTCGGGCGCCGACTGGGTGCACTTCGACGTGATGGACAACCATTACGTGCCCAACCTCACCATCGGCCCGCTGGTGTGCGAGGCGCTGCGCAAGCATGGCGTCACCGCACCGATCGACGTGCACCTGATGGTCGAGCCGGTGGACCGGCTCATCCCGGACTTCGCCAAGGCCGGTGCCACCGACATCAGCTTCCATCCCGAAGCCAGCCGGCACGTGCATCGCACGATCCAGTTGATCAAGGCGCAGGGCTGTCGCGCCGGGCTGGTGCTCAACCCGGCGACGTCGACCGACGTGCTCGAATGGGTCCTCGCCGACCTCGACATGGTGCTGGTGATGTCGGTCAACCCGGGCTTTGGCGGGCAATCGTTCATTCCCTCCGCGCTGGACAAGCTCAGGCGCGTGCGCGCGATGATCGATCGCTGCAATGCCGACCACGGCAAGTGCATCCGGCTGGAGATCGACGGCGGGGTCAAGCCGGACAACATCGCCGACATCGCGTCGGCAGGCGCCGACACGTTCGTCGCCGGCTCGGCGATCTTCGGGCATGCGGACTACCGCGCGGTCATCGCCGCGATGAAGGCAGCCGTGGCGTCCGTGCGCGCCTGAAAAAAAAGACCGGTGCCGGTTTCCCGGCCCCGGTCTGGGGTTGGAGGCGTCCCTGCCTCCGCGTTTCGTCCCTGCAATGGACCCTGATTATCCGGACACCGGGTGACAGCGACGTGACCCCGCCGTGGCCTTTTTCGTGCAGCAATGCGCAGTCCAGGTGAACTGGATAGAGTTGGTCCCGATGCGGCCCGCGCGCCTCGAGCCACGCTCTTCAACAAGCAAGGAACCGTGCGTGACCACTGCCGACGCCCAGCAATCGTTCCAGGCCTTCGCCGCCGCAGGCCACACCCGCATCCCGGTGGTGCGCGAGGTGCTGTCGGACCTGGACACGCCGCTGTCGGTGTACCTCAAGCTGGCGGACGGGCCGCATACCTACCTGTTCGAATCGGTGGAAGGCGGCGAACGGTTCGGCCGTTACTCGATCATCGGGCTGCCGGCGCGGCGCGTGTATGCGTTTGCCGGCCACACGCTGTACGTGACCGAGCATGGCGAACTGGTGGAGGCACGCGAGGTCGCCGATCCGTTCGCCGAGGTCGAGCGCCTGCGTGCCGAGCACTCGGTGCCACGGCTGGAGGGACTTCCCGGTTTCACCGGCGGACTGGTGGGCTGGTTCGGATTCGAATGCATCGGCTACATCGAGCCGCGCCTGGCGACGACCGCCAAGCCCGATGAGCTGGGCACGCCCGACATCCTGCTCATGCTCAGCGAGGAGCTGGCCGTCTTCGACAACCTGAAGGGCCGGCTGTACCTGATCGTGCATGCCGATCCGCGCGAACCGCAGGCGTGGGCGAAGGCGAATCGCCGCCTCGACGAACTGACGCATCGCCTGCGTCATGGCGGCGCCGGTTATCCGGAAACACTGGTGCCCGCGGCGCTGGACGAAAGTGATTTCGTCTCCGGCTTCACCCGCGATGGTTTCATCGCGGCGGTGCAGGCCTGCAAGGAATACATCGCCGCCGGCGACATCTTCCAGGTCGTGCTGTCGCAGCGGCTGAGCGTGCCCTTCCATGCGCGCCCGGTCGACGTGTATCGTGCATTGCGCGCGCTCAATCCCTCGCCCTACATGTACTTCCTCGATGTCGGCGACATGCAGGTGGTCGGTTCGTCGCCGGAGATCCTGGTGCGCCTGCAGGATGGCGTGGTCACCGTGCGGCCACTCGCCGGCACGCGTCCGCGTGGCGCCACGCCGGAGCAGGACGCAGCGCTGGAGGCCGAGCTGCTGGCCGATCCCAAGGAGCGCGCCGAGCACCTGATGCTGATCGACCTTGGCCGCAACGATGTCGGCAGGGTCAGCCAGCCGGGTACGGTCGCCGTCGGCGAGCAGTTCGCGATCGAGCGTTACAGCCACGTCATGCACATCGTCAGCGAGGTGACCGGGACCTTGCGCGAGGGGTTGAGCTATGCCGACGTGCTTCGCGCCACGTTCCCTGCCGGGACGGTCAGCGGCGCGCCCAAGATCCGCGCACTGGAAGTGATCGCCGAACTCGAACCCATCAAGCGCAACGTCTACGCCGGCAGCATCGGCTACATCGGCTGGCACGGCGATGCGGACACCGCGATCGCGATCCGCACGGCCGTCATCCAGGACGGCAGGCTGCACGTGCAGGCTGGCGCCGGCATCGTCCACGACTCCGACCCGGCCACCGAGTGGGAAGAGACGATGAACAAGGGCCGCGCGCTGTTCCGCGCGGTGGCCGAGGCCGCACGCGGGCTGTAGCGGCAAAGGCGAATTCCGCCTTGTCCATGGTCTTGCGATCGTCACTGTCGAGCTTGGCCACGCCGTGAGCAAGGCGCAGTGCGTGCAGGGGCGGGCATTACGAAGATTTCATGTGCCTGCCATCAGGCGGCATGCCGCGCCGGCGCATGGTGATCCCGGGTTGGGCGAGCCCCGCCCTTTTTAATTTCCCCTCGACCAAAGGACACATTCATGAAGATCACCTCGATCGCATTGGCGCTGGGCCTGGCTCTTGGCGCAAGCGCGGCCATGGCTGCCCCGCAGGCCACGCCTGCGACGCCGGCCACATCGGCGACTCCAGCTGCCGCGCCGGCCAAGGCAAAAACCGCCTCCACGCACCATAAGCGCCACCATCGCAAGCACAGGATCGCCAAGGCCAAGACCACGAAGAAGAACGACCACGACGCCGACGACATGAAGAAGCCGGCCACGGGCACCACCAAGAAGAGCTGAGCGACACAACACGTCCGCCTGTCGTTCCCCGGCAGGCAGTGCCCCGTCGGCGGCATGCCGGCGGGGTATTCTTTTTCAGGGCCCGTGGAAACCGGCATGCGCATCCTCCTGGTCGAAGACGACAACCACACCGCCAGCTTCGTCGCCAAGGGTCTGCGCGAGGACGGCCATGGCGTGGACTGCGCCGACAATGGCAAGGACGGCCTGTTCCTGGCGACCACCGAGTCGTATGACGCGATCGTGCTGGACCGGATGCTGCCGCAGCTGGACGGCATGACCGTGCTCAGGACCCTGCGGGGCGCCGGCAACCACACGCCCGTGCTGCTGCTGACGGCGCTGGGCGACATCGACCATCGCGTCGAAGGCCTGCGCGCGGGCGCCGACGACTACCTGGTCAAGCCTTTCGCGTACGCGGAACTGAGCGCGCGCCTGGACAGCCTCGTGCGTCGCGGCAGCAGTGGTGGCGCCGAACCCACGCGCCTGCGCGTCGATGACCTCGAGCTGGACCTGCTCAAGCGCGAAGCCATGCGTGGCGGCAAGACCATCGAGTTGCAGCCACGCGAGTTCCGCCTGCTCGAATACCTGATGCGCCAGGCCGGCCGCGTGGTGACGCGGACGATGCTGCTCGAAGGCGTCTGGGACTATCACTTCGACCCGCAGACCAACGTCATCGACGTGCACATCAGCCGCTTGCGGCAGAAGATCGACCAGGGCTTCCCGGTGCCCTTGCTGCACACCGTGCGCGGCGCCGGCTACCGCATGGGCTCATGAGCCGGCCGGCATTCGCGTGGGCGCGATCGAGCAGCGCGCGCCTTGCCGTGGCGGTCACGGCGTCGTTCCTGCTGGCGTTCGTGCTGCTGGGCGCGGGCGTCTACTTCGCCGTCTCCACCTTGCTGACCAACGATGCGCGCGAGGTCATCCGCGCCGATGCCGGCGGCTTGCTGCAGCTCTACCACGAGGGTGGGCGCAAGGATTTGCTGGATGAGGTGCGCGACCGCGCCGAGGCGCCCGACGATCCCGACGCCGAATACGCCATCGTCGCGCGCAACGGGCACATCGAGGCCGGCACGTTTTCGCGACTGCCGCGCGCGATCGCGCGCGAGCCGCGCTGGATCGAATTGCGCGACCGCAATCCGGACGACGGCAGTACCTCCCGCGTGGTGGCCTACCTGCAGCCACTGCGCGACGGTGAGGTGCTGGTCACCGGATTGCAGACCCGCAGCCAGGATCGCTTCCTCGCGCTGATGCTGCGGACGGCGCTGGTGGGCTTGTTCGTGGCGACCACGCTCGGCGGCCTGATCGGCTGGCTGACCGCGCGCTGGGTCGCCGGGCGCCTGCGCAGCCTCGATGAAACCGCCGCGCAGGTCGGCGCGGGCGAGCTGCGCCTGCGCGCGCGCCTGGACGGCAGCGATGACGCCTTCGACCGGCTGGCGCGCCGCTTCAACGGCATGCTCGATCGGATCGGCGAATTGCTCGATGGCGTGCGCCACGCCACCGACCACATCGCGCACGACCTGCGTACGCCGCTCACGCGGCTTCGCAACCGGCTGGACCGCATGCGACGGGAATGGACGCTGGCCGATCCGGCACAAGGCCGCATGCTGGATGCGGCGATCAACGAGACCGACCAGATCCTGCAATCCTTCGGCGCCTTGTTGCGGCTGGCGCGGATCGAGGCGCAGCCGCCACCCGACGCCTGCGAGGGCGTCGACCTGCGCCAGCTGGTCGGCGACGCCATCGAGCTCTACGCGCCGATCGCGGCGGAGCGACGGATCACCTTCGACTGCACGACGCCAGCCGCGCAGGTTCGCGGCGATGCCGACCAGTTGTTCCAGCTGCTGGTGAACCTGCTCGACAACGCGGTGAAGTTCGCGCCGGCGGGCAGCGTGGTCGAGGTCTGCGTGCGTCCGATCCCGCAGGCGGTCGAGCTCGACGTGGCCGATCGCGGCAGCGGCATCGACGAGTGCGACCGCGAACGCGTGTTCGACCGCTTCGCACGGCTCGAAGCCCATCGTGCGTCACCGGGAACGGGGCTCGGGCTGAGCCTTGCGCGTGCGATCGTCCTGCGCCACGAAGGCCGCATCGCGCTGCTGGACAATGGCCCCGGGCTTCGCGTGCGGGTGACGCTGCACGCGGCGTAACGGCCGGTTTGCCAGCAGGGTCGTGCGTCGATAGATTGGCGGTCCCCCATCGCGCCAGTTGCGCCGCGGAGCGGTTTTGCTCCTGATGATCGACAACTACGACAGCTTCACCTGGAACCTCGTGCAGTACCTGCAGACGCTGGGGGCGGAGGTCGAGGTGGTGCGCAATGATGCGCTGTCGGTGGCCCAGATCGAGGCGCTGGCTCCGGAGCGCATCGTCATTTCGCCGGGTCCGTGCACGCCCAACGAGGCAGGGGTATCGGTCGACGTGATCCGCCAACTGGGCGCGCGCGTGCCGATCCTGGGTGTCTGCCTGGGGCACCAGAGCCTGGGCCAGGCCTATGGCGGCGACGTGGTCCGCGCCAGGACGATCATGCATGGCAAGACCTCGCGCATCCGCCATGCCGGCAAGGGCGTCTTCGCCGGCCTTCCGGATGGCTACGAGGCGACCCGTTACCATTCGCTGGTGGTGTCGCAGGAGACGCTGCCCGCCTGCCTGGAAATGACGGCCTGGACCGAGGACGCCGACGGCGGGGTCGACGAAATCATGGGGCTGCGGCATCGCGAACACCCGGTGCAGGGCGTGCAGTTCCATCCGGAGTCCATCCTCACCGAGCACGGGCATGCCCTGCTGAAGAACTTCCTGGACGTGTAGCGCGGGCACCGGGTCGCCGCACGCGCGCAGCCAATCGACGGCGGGCCAGGGCCCGCCCTACGGAAACAACGAGACGATGCCGATCACGCCGCAACAAGCGCTTCAACGCACCATCGAGCACCGCGAGATCTTCCATGACGAGATGGTCGAGCTGATGCGGATGATCATGCGTGGCGAGGTGTCGCCGGTCATGACGGCGGCGCTGCTCACGGGCCTTCGCGTCAAGAAGGAGACCGTTGGCGAGATCGCCGGCGCCGCCACCGTGCTGCGCGAGTTCTCCATCCCGGTCGACGTGGCCGATCGCACGCACCTGGTCGATATCGTCGGCACCGGCGGCGATGGCGCCAATACGTTCAACGTCTCCACGGCGACGACGTTCGTGGTGGCCGCGGCGGGGGCGAAGGTCGCCAAGCACGGCAACCGTGGCGTGTCGTCGACCTCGGGCAGCGCCGACGTGCTCGAGGCGCTGGGCGCGGACATCACGCTGCAGCCCGAACAGGTCTCGCAGTGCATCCAGGCCACGGGCATCGGATTCATGTACGCGCCGCTGCACCACCCGGCGATGAAGGTCGTGGCGCCGGTGCGTGCGGAAATGGGCGTGCGCACGCTGTTCAACATCCTCGGTCCGCTGACCAACCCGGCGCGGGCACCGAACATCCTGATGGGCGTGTTCCATCCTGACCTGGTCGGCATCCAGGTGCGCGTGCTGCAGGAACTCGGCGCCACGCGGGCGCTGGTCGTCTGGGGCCGCGATGGCGTCGACGAGATTTCGCTGGGAGCCTCCACCCTGGTCGGCGAATTGCGCAACGGCGTGGTGAGCGAATACGAGATCCATCCGGAGGACTACGGGATCGCGATGGCGGCCAGCCGCAACCTGCGCGTCAACAACGTCGCTGAATCCAAGGCCATGTTGCTGTCCGCGCTGGACAACACGCCGGGCCTGCCGCGCGACATCGTCGTGCTGAATGCCGGCGCGGCGCTGTACGCGGCCGGGGTCGTCGAGTCGATCGATCGCGGGCTGGTGCGCGCGCGCGAAGCCATCTCGTCGGGCGCGGCCCTGGCCAAGCTGGAGGAATTCGTCGGCGTCAGCCGCATGCTCGGCGGACAGGTGGCGACGATATGAGCGCGAGCCTGAGTGGCGGCATGCCTTGAACGACATCCTGCGCACCATTCTCGCGCGCAAGGCCGTGGAAGTCGCCACGCGCAGCGCGCAACTGCCCTTGGCCGACGTCGCGGCCCGCGCTGTCGACATGGACGCGCCGCGGGGATTCGCGCGCGCGCTGCAACTGCGGCTCGATGCCGGCCAGCCCGCGGTGATCGCGGAAATCAAGCGCGCCAGTCCGTCGAAGGGACTGTTGCGCGCGGAGTTCGACCCGGCGGCAATCGCCCGCAGCTATGCCGATGCCGGCGCCGCCTGCCTGTCGGTGCTGACCGACGTGGATTTTTTCCAGGGTGCCGACGCCGACCTGCAGCAGGCGCGGGCAGCCTGTGCGCTGCCGGCCCTGCGCAAGGATTTCGTCATCGACGTCTACCAGGTCCATGAGGCCAGGATGCTGGGCGCCGACTGCGTCCTGCTTATCGTCGCGGCGCTCGACGACATGCAGCTGGCGCGACTGACGCAACTGGCGATGGACCTGGGCATGGATGTGCTGGTCGAGGTGCACGACATCGACGAGCTCGAGCGGGCATTGCAGGTTCCGGCGCCGCTGCTGGGCATCAACAATCGCAACCTGTCCACCTTCGAGGTGTCGCTGGACACGACGCTCGCATTGCGCAGCGCCGTCCCGGCCGATCGCATCCTGGTGACCGAAAGCGGCATCGCCACGCGCGCCGACGTCGGCAGGCTGCGGGAAGCGGGCGTCGGTGCATTCCTCGTCGGCGAGGCATTCATGCGCCGGGACGATCCGGGCGCGGCGTTGAAGGAGCTGTTTTTTTCATGATGAGCGGACAAGGACAGGACGCTGCGGCGGTACCACTCGTGGTCTTCGATTTCGACCACACGCTGTATGCAGGCGATTCGGGCGGCGACCTGGTGCAGTGGCTGATCCGCCGCAGCTGGCTGCGCATGCTGGCGACGATTCCGGCGTCGTTCGTCCTGCTGCCGATGCTGGCTGTCGTCCCCACGCGGCGGCGGGGGATCTCGGGCTACCTGTGGCTGGGGACTTTCGGCCTGCGCGACTACCGCGACATGAATGCGCTGATCCGCCGATATGTTTCCGCGCGCACCGACGACCTGCGCGCCGCGCTGCTGCCGCTTGCGATCAAGGTCCTCGAGCAACACCTGGCGGCTGGCGACCGCGTGGTCATCGCCACCGGCGCGCCGCCGGAACTGGCGCACGCGATCCTGGAATTCGTCGCCCACAGCGCGGTGCCCGTGGTGGGCAGCCACGAAGCACCCTTCCTCGGTGGCCTGATCACCGTCGAGCATTGCCATAACGAGAACAAGCTGCGCTGCCTGCAACGAAAGGGATACGGTGGGCCGATCGCCGTCGCCTATTCCGACAGCAGCGCCGACCTGCCGTTGCTCAAGGCTGCGCGGCGACCCGTCGTGGTGAATCCCAAGCGGTCGAGTGTCGCGATGTTCAGGCGTGAACTGCCGCCCGGGACACCCATGCTCAACTGGGGATGCGCCAATCGTGCGGGCGATCCGCCTGCACCGTCGAGCAGTCCTGCCCCCGTGCAATCGACGCCAACGCCTGAGTGATCGCGGTGGCCCGGCCGCGGGCAGCAGGGGCGGCGTCAGTCTCCCAGCCGCTTGAAGAAATGCAGCGAACCGTCGGCATAGCCGCAACGGTGGTAGAAGGCGTGCGCCTCGGTGCGGCCAGCGTTGCTGGTCACTTCGATCCGCGCTGCGCCGGCGCGGCGGGCAATGCCTTCGACTTCCCGCAGCAGGCGTCGTCCGATGCCCAGGCGGTTGCTCCCCGGCATGACCACCAGCGCGGTAATCCGCGCCTGGTCTTCGCCGCGGGTCAGGGAGTAACGCAGGTCCAGCGCCACGAGCCCGCAGGCGTGGCCGGACAGCTCGGCGATCAACAGGTGCTGGCGCGGGTCGCCGAGGACGTAGGCGATGCGATCGGCCGCTTCGTCGCGGCTGCAGGGATATCCGAGGGCCTCGAGCAGCGTCGCGACGTCGGATGCGTCACCGGTGGCGGCGGCGCGGATGGTGGCAACCTCGGCGGGCGCCTGGCCGCGACCCACTACCGTGTGCCGTAGAGCACGACCGTCTTGCCGCGGGCGTGCAGCACGCCGTCGATCTGCAGCTTCTTGAGCACGCGCCCGGCCATTTCCCGCGAGCAGCCGACCAGCCGGGCCAACTCCTGCCGGGAGACGCGCAACTGCGTCCCCTGCGGATGGCTCATCGCCTCCGGCTCGCGGGTGAGGTCGTGCAGGGTGCGGATGATGCGGTCGGTGACATCCAGGAAGGCAAGGCGACCGGCCTTGCGGCTGGTATCCAGGAGCCGCCGGGACAGCTGCGCACCGATCGCGTAGACGATCTTGGTGGCGTCGCCGGAGAGCGGGCCGTCGAACAGCTGGTACAGGCGCTCGTAACTGATCTCGCCCAGCTCGCACTGGGTCCGCGTCCGCAGGATGACTTCACGCCGGTCCGACTCGATGAACAGGCCCATTTCGCCGACAAACTCGCCGACGCCGAAATAGCCCAGCACCAGCTCCCGGTCGTCGTCCTCCTCGGTGATGATGCTGACCGAGCCGTTCACCACGTAATAAAGGGTGCCGGCTGGGTCCCCCGGGCGGAAGACATCCGTGCGCGGCGGGTAGCGGCGACGGTGGCAATAGCTCAGGAAGCGCTCCAGGGCGGCAGCATCCGGCGCCAGGGGGCTGGCGGGCCGGCGATGCACGTGGACCACCGCGGGGGCGAAATTCCTGGAAGCATTGACTGACATTTGGCAGGAAGAGTAGGCCGTTGTGGCGGCCCGGGCAATCCCGTTTTGGGATCGGGGTCACTGACCGCCGGCCATGGCGCCCCCCTGGCCTCGAATGCCGCATAATCCCGCGCTTCGCCTGCCGCTGGGATCCACCGCCTTGGTCAAGCCGTTGCCGCGCCTGAAACTGCAGGGATTCAACAACCTGACGAAAGCGCTTTCGTTCAACATCTACGACGTCTGCTACGCCGTCTCCGAAGAGCAGCGCCAGCGCTACATCGAATACATCGATGAGGCCTACAACGCCGACCGCCTGACGCAGATCCTCAGCGACGTGGCCGAGATCATCGGCGCGAACATCCTCAACATCGCGCGCCAGGACTACGAGCCGCAGGGCGCGTCGGTGACCATCCTGATCTCCGAACAACCGGTGATCGACAAGGCCGACGCGCGCGGCGTGATCCCGGAAGCCGTGGTCGCGCACATGGACAAGTCGCACATCACCGTCCACACCTATCCGGAAACGCACCCGCAGCACGGCATCGCCACGTTCCGCGCGGACATCGACGTCGCCACCTGCGGCGTCATTTCGCCGTTGAAGGCCTTGAACTACCTGATCGAGAGCCTCGAGTCCGACATCGTGGTGATGGATTACCGCGTGCGCGGCTTCACCCGCGACATCAAGGGCAAGAAGCACTACATCGACCACCGGATCAATTCGATCCAGGAATTCCTGGCCAAGAACATCCGCTCGCGCTACGAGATGTTCGACGTGAACGTCTACCAGGAAAACATCTTCCATACGAAGGCGCACCTGAAGGACTTCGATCTCGACAATTATCTGTTCGAGGAAAAGGCCAAGAACCTGTCGTTCAAGGACCGGATGAAGATCGAGGCGCTGCTCAAGCGCGAGATCGAAGAGCTCTTCCACGGGCGCAACCTGGTCGAGTGAGGCGCGATTACCCGTAGGGCGGGTTTCAACCCGCCGCCGTTATCCCGAATGCCGATGGCGGGTTAAAACCCGCCCTATATCCGGTAGGCGACCAGCTTCATCAGCTTCGAGGCGGCCGCCATCAGCGACGGCACCGGGAACGGCAGGTCGCGCGCCCCCTGCGCCAGCGCCTGCTCGGCATGCCGGGCCTCGTCGGCCTTCATCGTGGACACGATGGCGCGGCTGCGCGCGTCCGCCAGCGGCAGCGTCTGCAGGTGTTCATCCAGATGCGCTTCGACCTGGCGTTCGGTCTCCACGACGAAGCCCAGGTTCCAGCCGTCGCCACGCAGGCCGGCAATGGCGCCGATGGCGTAGCTGCCCGCGTACCACAGCGGATTGAGCAGGCTCGGGCGGCTGTCCAGTTCCCGCAGGCGCTGGCCGCACCACGCCAGGTGGTCGGTTTCCTCCTGGGCGGCCGCGAGCAGCTGGGCCCGCGTGCCGGGATCGCGGGCGACCGCGGCCTGGCCGACGTACAGGGCCTGGGCGCAGACTTCGCCGACATGGTTGATGCGCATCAGGCCGGCGGCATGCCGGCGCTCGTCGGGCTCGAGCACGATGTCGGCCTGGTCGAGGCCGGGATTCGCCCGCCGGGCGCGGGGCGCACCGAACAGGGTTCCGAGTGCGTTCTGGGCATCGATCAGCACGCGGTCGAGGGCGTTGAAGTGGCGGCTGCCTGGGCGGGGAATGGGGTTCATCGGCTGATTCTGGCACCTGTCATGTGGAAAGACGTCGAAGGCAGGGCCTCGCCGCCATGGCCCGGTCTCGTCTTCCCGACCTGCGTCGACTTGCGGCACCGCGGCCGGACCGCTATCATTCCGCCTCTTTTGTTCCGCCTGCTGTCTGGCGGCACGCACAACGCGCGGCGACATTCCGTCGATATCCGACGGTATTAGCCCGACAAGGTCCCGTAGATCCGCCATGAAGACTTTCACTGCCAAGAACGAAACCGTCCAGCGCGACTGGTACGTGGTCGATGCCGAGGGCAAGACCCTGGGTCGGCTCGCATCCGAGCTCGCCCGCCGCCTGCGCGGCAAGCACAAGCCGGTGTATACCCCGCACGTCGATACCGGCGACTACCTGGTGGTGGTCAACGCCGAGAAGATCGCGGTGACCGGCAACAAGCTGCAGGACAAGATGTATTACCGGTTCACCGGTTACGTCGGCAACCTGAAGTCCGAGAACCTGGCCCAGGCATTGCAGCGTCATCCCGAGCGCGTCATCGAGATCGCCGTCAAGGGCATGCTGCCGAAGAATCCGCTGGGCCGCGCGATGTATCGCAAGCTCAAGGTCTACGCCGGTCCGACTCACCCGCACGCTTCCCAGCAGCCTCAGCTGCTCGAGATCTAAGACATGGCAATCACGCAGAATTACGGCACTGGCCGCCGCAAGTCCTCCACCGCCCGCGTGTTCCTGCGCAAGGGCGACGGCAAGATCACCATCAATGATCGCTCGATCGAGGATTTCTTCGGCCGCGAAACCGCGCGCATGATCGTGCGCCAGCCGCTCGAGCTCACCAAGTCGACCGACAAGTTCGACGTCCTGGTCACGGTCGAGGGCGGTGGCAACACCGGCCAGGCCGGCGCCATCCGCCTGGGCATCTCGCGCGCGCTGGTCGAGTACGACGAGTCGCTGAAGGGTGAACTGCGCAAGGCTGGTTTCATGACGCGCGACGCACGTGAAGTCGAGCGCAAGAAGGTCGGCCTGCACAAGGCACGCCGCGCCACCCAGTTCTCGAAGCGCTAAGCCATTCGACCTAGAATTTCGATCCATAGCCCCGTAGCCAAGCGGTAAGGCACCTGACTCTGACTCAGGCATCGGTGGTTCGAATCCATCCGGGGCTGCCATACCAAAGCCACCGCAATATCGTGAAACCCGCACTCGTGCGGGTTTTTGCGTTCCGCGGACCGCTCCTGAAGAGGAAGCCATGGTCGCCAGCTTCACCGCCCCGCTGACGCCGCTGGATGCATTGCTGCCACGGATGCAGTCGCGCGGATATGCCGTGTTGTCGCCGGCCAGCGTCGCGACCCTGGTTGGTTGCGACCTGGCACAGCTGGATGCACTGCGACCGAGCTGGGATGGGCTGGCCCCTGATCTCTACCTGCGCGACGGCGGCCGCTACCGCAAACGCCGGCATTCCTGCTTCGTGCTCACCGACGATGGTCTTGTCCAGGCGCCGCATCGCGCGCATTGGCAATCCCAGGAATACAACGCCCTGCACGGCGGCATGCGTCGCTGGTTTGAGCCGATCACGCCCGACGTCATCGCCGAGCCGATCTGGCCGCGTCTGCTGGAGACGCTGGGACGCCTGTTCTGGCAGTTGCGCCCGACCCCGGCCTGGTATGTCGAGGCGCACCAGTTCCGTATCGACACCACCGACGGCATCGGTCGCCCGACGCCTGAGGGCGCGCATCGCGACGGGGTCGATTTCGTCGCCGTTTTCCTCGTCGACCGCACCGGCATCACCGGCGGCGAAACGCGCGTGTTCGAGGCAGGCGGACCCGACGGCCAGCGCTTCACCCTGGCCGAGCCATGGTCGCTGTTGCTGCTGGACGACGCGCGCGTCATCCATGAATCCACCCCGATCCAGCCGCTGCGCGATGGTGCGCATCGCGACACGCTGGTGCTGACCTACCGCGCGGGCGGTTTCCAGGGCGACTGACCCGGTCCAGCTCCACCATCGCGACGATGCGCGTGCGCGGGAACCGGAGGCGATGCGCGAATGCCGCGCGTTACAATCTGCGGCCGCATCCAAGGTCCTGGCGCATGAAACTCGGTTCCCTGAAGCAGGGCGGCCGCGATGGCACCCTCATCGTGGTCTCGCGCGATCTCCAGCATGCAGTGCAGGCGACCGGCATCGCGCCCACGCTGCAGCGCGCGCTGGATGACTGGTCGACCCTGGCACCGCGCCTCAACGCATTGTCCGAAGCCCTGAACGACGGTAGTGCCGACGGCGCCTTCGCGCTCGACATCGCCCAGCTGGCCGCGCCACTGCCGCGCGCCTACGAGTTCGTCGACGGCAGCGCCTACCTTCCGCACGTCGCGCGCGTCCGCCGTGCCCGCGGCGCCGAGGTGCCCGAGAGCTTCTACACCGACCCGCTCATGTACCAGGCAACGAGTGCGGGGTTCCTGGGACCTCGCGACCCGGTGCGCGTCACCGATGAAAGCTACGGGATCGACCTGGAAGCGGAAATCGTCGTCATCACCGACGACGTCCCCATGGCGGTGACTCCCGAACAGGCGGCGAGCCACATCCAGCTGATCGGCCTGGTCAACGACGTCTCGCTGCGCAACCTGATTCCGGGGGAACTGGCCAAGGGATTCGGGTTCCTGCAGTCCAAGCCGCGCTCGGCGCTGTCACCGGTGTTCGTCACGCCCGACGAACTGGGCGAGCTGTGGCGCGAAAACAAGCTCCATCGGCCGCTGGTGACGCACATCAACGGCGAGTGGTTCGGCGCGCCCGAGGCTGGGGTCGACATGCAATTCGATTTCGCCCAGCTGGTGGCGCATGCAGCGCGAACCCGGCCGCTGGCAGCCGGCACCATTGTCGGTTCGGGCACGATCGCCAACGAGGACACCAGCCTCGGTGCATCGTGCTTCGCGGAAAAGCGCGTCGTCGAGGCGTTGCAGCATGGCAAGCCGCAGACGCCCTTCATGCAGTTCGGCGACGTCGTGCGGATCGAGATGACGGACGCGTCCGGCAACAGCATTTTCGGTGCGATCGAACAGCGGATTGAGCGACAAGCGCCCGCGTGACGCCCGGCGTGCCGGTCTGCGCGACCGGCGGTATTCCCGGTCACCGCGCGCCGGGCTAAGGTGCACACGGGGCTGAATGCGTGGCACCGCCATGGGGAGCGGGGCAATGGAGGAATGTTGACCGATCGGCTTTGCCTGTTTTCATACTGGCGCTCCAGCGCGGCGTATCGCGTGCGGATCGGCTTGAACCTGAAGGGGCTCGCCTACGAAATCGCACCCGTGCACCTGCTGCGCGATGGCGGGGAACAGCACAGCGATGATTTCCGCGCGGCGAATCCGCAGCAACTGGTTCCGGTATTGCAGCATGGCTACCGCACGCTGCGGCAATCGCTGGCGATCCTGGAATACCTCGATGAAATGTGGCCCGAGCCCCCGTTGCTGCCGACGAGTGCGCGCGACCGCCAGCGCGTGCGTGCGCTGGCGCAGCTGGTTGCATGCGACATCCATCCGCTCAACAACCTGCGGGTGCTTCAGTATTTCGAGCGCGACTGGGGGGTTCCGCAGACCGAGCGCGACGTCTGGGTCAAGCACTGGATCAACGAAGGCTTCACCGCGTTCGAAGCCTTGTTGCAGGATCACCCCTCGACCGGCGCCTTCTGCGAAGGTGACATCCCCACCATCGCCGACTGCTGCCTGATCCCGCAGGTCTACAACGCGCGCCGCTTCTCCATCGACCTGACGCCCTATCCCAACATCGTCCGCATCGAAGCGGCATGTCTTGCGCTGCCGGCATTCGATGCGGCGCGGCCGGAGCGCCAACCCGACACCCCATAGCGGCGGCGTCGAGCCCCCGTCCGTCGCCGCTCGACCAGGGCCGCTCGGCTCAGCTCTGGCCCAGCGCGGTGTCGTACACGTCGGCGTAGGGATCGTGCTCGCCGGAAGATCCTTCGGACAGGCGGAATTTCAGCGCCAGTCCATCGCGTGAATCGGCCGCCCGCAGGGCCTCCTCGCGCTCGACCTTGCCATCCTTGTAGAGCCGGAACAGGCACTGGTCGAAGCTCTCCATTCCCGATTCCAGCGACTCTTCCATTGCCTGCTTGAGTTCATGCACCTGGCCGCGACGCAGCAGGTCGCGGATCGTCGGGGTATTGATCAGGACCTCGGCTGCCGGCATGCGCCGGCCATCGACGCCAACCACCAGGCGCTGGGAGATGACGGCCTTGAGGTTCAGCGCGAGGTTCATCAGCACGTTCTTGTGCGCGCCTTCCGGAAAGAAATTCAGGATGCGCTCGATGGTCTGGTCGGCATTGTTGGAATGCAGCGTGGCCAGGCAGATATGACCGGTCTCGGCGAAGGCGATCGCGGCCTCCATCGTCGTCGCGTCCAGGATCTCGCCGATCAGGATCACGTCCGGCGCTTCGCGCATCGCGTTCTTCAGCGCACTGTGGAAGGCGTGGGTATCGATGCCGACTTCGCGCTGGTTGACGATGGACTGCTTGTGCTTGTGCAGGTATTCGATCGGATCCTCGATGGTGAGGATATGCCCGGACACGTTGCTGTTGCGGTAGTCGATCATCGAGGCCAGCGTGGTCGACTTGCCTGAACCGGTCGAGCCGACGATCAGCACCAGCCCGCGCGGCGCCATGATGATTTCCTTCAGCACCTGCGGCAGCTGAAGCTCCTCGATGGACGGCACCACGCTGCGGATCGAGCGGATGACCATGCCGACTTCGCCGCGCTGCTTGAACACATTGATGCGGAAGCGGCCCGCATCCTGCAGCGCCAGCGCCATGTTGAGCTCGAGGTCGCGCTCGAAGATCGGCACCTGGCCCTCGTCCATCAGCGAGTAGGCGATTTTCTTGACCATGCCTGGCGGCAGGCCGGTGCTACCCAGCGGGTACAGCTTGCCTTCGACCTTGATGTTCACCGGCGCCCCGGTGGTCAGGAACATGTCGGAGGCATTCTTCTCCGTCATCAGCTTCAGGAAATAGCCGATATCCATTCACGCTCCCTCTGATCGCGCCATCATTGCGGACGGCGCATAAGCTGATGAAAATGGCCGCGCGTCGCCCCTTCGCCACACGGCACCCCTATGAATCCAAGCTTCGCACAATTCCCCAGCGCCCGGCAGCAACGCCCATGGCATTCCGTGCGCCTGCTCACGTCCTGCGTATTCATGCTGGCCGGCTGCGCGACATTGCCGCCACCGACGGGCGAGCTCTCCGCTGCGCAACAGGCGGTCACGCGTGCCGGCAATGCCGATGCCGACCAATACGCGGGCGCGGTCATCGCGCAGGCGCGCGACGAACTCGCCCAGGCGCAGGCTGCAATGGGAAGAGGACGCGATGATGACGCCCGGACCCTCGCGGTCGCTGCGGCGGCCGACGCGGACCTGGCGTACGCCAGCAGCACCGCGGCCACCACCCGCGCCGACTTCGTGCAGCACCGCCAGGAAATCGGCGCGCTGCAGCAGCGGTTGCAGATGCCCGCCGACATCGAGCCGCAGAGTCCGCTGGATGACCAGCCCCAATCCGCGGTTGCGGCGGCCGCGCCGCCCGACGCTGCCCAGGTCCTGGCCGGTCGGATGCTGGCCCTGGAGTCGGATCCGCGACTCAATGCCTTCGCCGCGTACGAGCGCCTGATCGCCCATCAAGCCCTGGATTCGCTGGCCGCTGCCCGCAGCCGCTCACGCGACAATGCCGCGCGCATCGCCGAGCGCCGCGTATCCATCGCCGAACTGGCCGCCCGCACCCAGGCCACCCGCCGCGCGATCGACGGCATGGAGCGGCAGCGTAGCGAGCTGCTCGTCGAAGCCAGCCGCCAGGATGCCGAGCGCGCGCGGCAGGAGGCCGAGCAGTTGCGCGTCCAGGCGCAGGTGCAGGCCGAGGAAGCCCAGCGGCTGCGCGAGCAGGCTGATGCCGAAGCCGCCGCGCGCCAGCAGGCCGAAGAGGTCATCGTGGACGTCGGTGCGAGTGAAACGGCCAAGTTGAAGGCCGCGCGCGACAAGGAGTCGGCGCTGGCGCGACAGGAGGCTGAACTGATGGCGGCAGGGGAGAAGTCCGCGCCTGAAGCCAAGTCCAGGAAGTCCGCACCAGTCGTCCGGAAGCCTGCGGCGAAGAAAAAGAAGGGCAAGTAAATCAATCGGTTGCGGACGCGCTCGGTGATTGCGGGGTCTGTCCGTCGACCGTCTGGCGCCTGTTCAAATCGGCCCGCAAGCGCTTGCCGGTGCGGGCGCGGAAGAGTAGGGTCGAAATCACAGGCAGGGCCGCTTTTGACGCCGCCTGGTCACCGAGCCATGCCCAAATGATCAGAGCATCCGATTCCCCTCCGACGCCGCCAGCCACCCTGGTGACGTCGCATGCGGGAGTCGAATCCTGGGTGGCCGGTCTGTTGCAGTCGTTCCTGCAGGGCCTCGCGCCGACTCGCTGAGCCGCGCCCAGGCCCTTGGTTTCACGTGAGAGGAGGATTCCAATGTTCGAAGGGCAATCGCAGACAGAAGTTGACGCATTGATCCAGGGCAACTCCGAATTCAAGCTGCTCTACCAGCGCCACAAGCAACTGGACAAGCAGGTCCTTGACGCCGAGTTGGGAGTACTCCCGGTCGACGACGTGACCTTGAACCAGATGAAGCGCGAGAAACTCGCGGCCAAGGATCGCCTGACCCGTCTCTACGACGTGCTCCACCACTGATCCCGTCCCGACGCCGCGCAGCCCGCTGGTGGTTGCACGGCCAATGTTCCGTCGCGGGCGGCGGCGGCCTCCTCGTCGGCCGCCGCCGCCCGCGGTCTGTCCACCCGCCGCGCGTGTCGGTGACGATTACCGCGATCCGGACGATAATTCCCGCGATCCGCCCGCCTGCGGCGCCTGACCGGACCCATCCATGCCGATCCACCCCTCAGTCCTTGCCCTCGTCGGCGAGACGCCGATCGTCCGCGCGCAGCATCTGGATGCCGGTCCCTGCACGATCTACCTGAAGCTGGAAAGCCAGAATCCGGGTGGCTCGATCAAGGACCGCATCGGCCTGTCGATGATCGATGCCGCCGAGAAGCGCGGCGATATCGCGCCCGGCGACACCCTGGTCGAAGGCACGGCTGGCAACACCGGCATCGGCCTGGCGCTGGTCGCGCAGCAGAAGGGATACAAGCTCATCCTCGTCGTCCCGGACAAGATGAGCCGCGAGAAGATCTTCAACCTCAAGGCAATGGGCGCACAGGTGGTGTTGACGCGCTCGGACGTCGCCAAGGGGCATCCGGACTACTACCAGGACCTCGCCGCGCGCATCGCCAGCGAAACCCCCGGCGCGTATTTCATCAACCAGTTCGGCAATCCCGACAATCCCGCCGCGCACGAATTCGGCACCGGTCCGGAAATCCTGCGGCAGATGGACGGCGACCTGGACGCGGTCGTCTTCGGCTGCGGCAGCTCCGGCACGATGACGGGTTTGTCGCGCTGCTTTGCCACGCAATCGCCCAAGACCGAATTGATCCTCGCCGACCCGGTTGGTTCGATCCTGGCCGAATACATCAACGAAGGCACCCTGAGCGAGAAGTCCGCCAGCTGGATGGTCGAAGGCATCGGCGAGGATTTCCTGCCGCCGATCTCCGACTTTTCCCGGGTGACGAAAGCCTATGCCATCACCGACAAGGAAAGCTTCCTGACCGCGCGCGAGCTGCTGGAGAAGGAAGGCATCCTCGGTGGTTCATCGACAGGCACGCTGCTGGCCGCCGCGCTGAAGTACTGCCGCGAACAGACGCAACCCAAGCGCGTGCTGGTGTTCGTCTGCGACACGGGCAACAAGTACCTGTCGAAGATGTACAACGACTACTGGATGCTCGACAACGGCTTCCTGGAGCGCGATCAGTTCGGCGACCTGCGCGACCTGATCCTGCGCCCGTTCTCGCAGCGCGACACGGTGGTGGTCGCCCCCAACGACCTGCTGGTCACCGCCTACCAGCGCATGAAGCTGTACGACGTCTCGCAATTGCCGGTCATGGACGGCGATGAGCTGGTCGGCATCGTCGACGAATCCGACGTGCTGCTGCATGTGTATGGGGACGAAGCGCGGTTTCGCGACCCGGTGTCCACCGCGATGGTCAGCAAGCTGGACCGGCTGGACGTGGCGTCACCGATCGAGGCATTGCTGCCGGTGTTCGATCGCGGCCATGTCGCCATCGTCACCGACGGCCCACGCTTCCTCGGCCTGATCACCCGCATCGACCTGCTCAATTACCTGCGGCGCCGGGTGCAGTAAGCGGGAAGGGTGGTCAGGACCCGAATGGTAGAATCGTCGGCTGCCGCTTCCAGGGTGATTGACATGAATGACAACAACATTGGCGCCTCCGGCCGGGCGCGTCCGCAGCCCGGTACGCTCGCCATCCATGGCGGCCAGTCGCCCGATCCCAGTACCGGCGCGGTGATGGTTCCGATCTACGCCACCAGCACCTATGCCCAGTCGAGTCCGGGCGTGCACCAGGGTTTCGAGTATTCGCGCACCCACAACCCGACGCGCTTCGCCTACGAGCGCTGTGTCGCCGAACTGGAACACGGCACCCGCGGCTTCGCATTCGCGTCCGGGCTGGCGGCGACCTCGACGCTGCTGGAATTGCTGGACAGCGGCGACCATGTCGTGGCGATGGACGACGTCTACGGTGGCAGCTACCGCTTGTTCGAGCGCGTGCGCCGACGCAGCGCTGGGCTTGATTTCAGCTTCGTCGACCTCACCGACCCGGTGGCCTTCGAAGCATCGATCAAGCCGAACACCAGGCTCGTGTGGATCGAGACCCCGACCAATCCGACGCTGAAGATCGTCGACATCGCCGCCATCGCGGCGATCGCGCACAAGCGCGGCCTGCTGGTCGTCGTCGACAACACCTTCGCCTCGCCGATCCTCCAGCGCCCGCTGGAACAAGGCGCCGACCTGGTCGTGCATTCGGCCACCAAGTACCTCAATGGCCACTCGGACATGGTCGGCGGCATGGTCGTTGTCGGCGACAACGCCGAGCTGGCCGAACAGATGGCCTTCCTGCAGAACTCGATCGGCGCGATCCAGGGCCCGTTCGACAGCTTCCTCGCCCTGCGCGGACTCAAGACCCTGCACCTGCGCATGCGCGCGCATTGCGACAACGCGCACGCGCTGGCCGAAGTCCTCGTCGCGCATCCGGCGATCGAGAAGGTGACCTATCCCGGTTTGCCCTCCCATCCGCAGCACGCGCTTGCCGCGCGGCAGATGGATGGTTTCGGCGGCATCGTGTCGATCTGGATCAAGGGCGGTTTCGATGCGGCCCGGCGGTTCTGCGAACGTACGGAACTGTTCACGCTCGCCGAGTCGCTGGGCGGCGTGGAAAGCCTGGTCAACCATCCCGCGGTGATGACGCACGCGTCGATCCCCGTGGAGCGGCGCAAGGCCCTGGGCATCGATGACAACCTGGTGCGGTTGAGCGTGGGTGTCGAGGCGTTGCAGGATTTGCTCGATGATGTCCAGGGCGCATTGCGGACAGGACAGTAGCGCCAAGGCAAGGATGCCAATGCCAGTCATGAAAGTCGTCCGCCCCATTTTCATTGTTGGTGCGCCCAGGTCGGGCACATCGATCACGACGTGGGCGCTGGGCCAGCATCCCAATATCCAGCCCATGCCGGAAACGGCCTGGATCTCGAGTCTTGGTGTGGGCGCGTACCTGTCCTACCTGAAAGGATCCGAGCGCGGGCAGCTGTCGCACCTGTCCAACGTCGAGTTCCCGCTGGCGTCATTCATGACGCGCATCGGCAGTGCGGTCGATGCCATCGTGCATGACGTATTCGCCGAGCGGCGCCTGCGCCTGCATGGGCCATCCATCGCCGATCCGAACTGGGCGCCGGCCGGGAAAGTCGCGGAGAGTCCGATGCAGATCCAGCGCAGGGCGAGCGATCCCAAGCGCCGCTGGGTCGACGGCACGCCGCTCAACACGTTTTTCATCTGGGCGCTGGCCGAGATGTTTCCGGATGCGCAGTTCATCCACAACCTGCGACGACCGGACGAAGTGGCGACATCGCTGGAGTCGTTCGACACGGTGGGGGCGGAGCCACAGGCGCTGGACCAGGGCTTGGAAACCTGGATCGCGCATACGGAAAACGCGTGGTATGCCGAGCGCGGTCTCGGGAGCGGCCGTGTGTTCCGGCTCGCTTTTGGCCGGATTGCCCAGCAGCCCGAAGCGTTGTTCATGGACTTGTGCTCGTTCCTCGGCGAGCCGTATTCGCCCGACTGCCTGTTGCCGCTTTGCCGGAAACTGAACTCCTCGCGGGTCGATGACAAGCGGGAGCAAAACCTGGAGTTGTTGCGCGAATCGCCGACGTTCCTGCGAGCCCAGGCTGTCCATGACCTTGTCGATCGACAACCAGCTGGCGAGCAGCCGGACGCCGAGGCATGGCAGGTCGTCCACGAGCGGTTCCTCGATTACTGCCGGGACCGTTCGATCATCTGAAATTTGTCGCGGCACCGCGCGTTGGAGTGGAATTGGACCGCAAGGCAATACTGATCCTGGGCATGCACCGCGCCGGCACCTCGGCGCTGGCGCGCGTGTGCTCCCTGCGCGGGGCCACGCTGCCCGAGCACGTGCTGCCTCCAAACCAGGGTAATGCGAGCGGCTACTGGGAACCCCAGGCTGTTGTCGCGCTCAACACGCGCATCCTGGCGTCCTTCGATCTGACCTGGGACGATCCGTGGGCAGGGAGGGGACTGCCCGGTCTCAAGGAATTTCCGATGGAGTTCCTCGACCAGGCGCGGGAACTGATCGTTCGGGAATATGGCGACTCGCCGTTATTCGTCATGAAGGATCCCCGCTGCACGTTGCTGCGGGACTTCTGGTTCGACGTCATCCAGTCGCTCGGGATCACCGCCTGCCCGGTGGTGGTGATGCGGCCCTGGGATGAGGTAGTCGCATCGCTCGTTCGTCGCGATGGCACAAGTCCTGAAAGCGCAGCGCTGCTGTACGTCGCCCATGGTCTCGCCGCCTCGTGCGCGACCCGCTACAAGGCCTCGTTCGCGACATACGGGCAACTAACCGCGGATTGGCGCGCGACCACCGACCGCATTGCCGTCGAGCAGGGATTCACCTGGCCCGCGGGAATCGAGGCGGGGCCGGAAGTCGAGGCCTATCTTCGCCCGTCATGTTCTGAAGGTAGCCCGGCGTCACTGCCCGCGCCGCTCGCCGCTTGGGCCGATGCGGTCTGGCGCTGGTCGTCGACCGTGGCCGACGGAGGTGCAGAGGAAAGTTCGACGCTTGATGCGGTTCGCGGCGAATTCGAACGATATGGCGATCTGCTCGCGCCGCTCCTGAGGGATCGTGCGCGCCTGCAGCGCAAGACTGAAGCCCAACGCGATGAAGCCATGGTCGAGCGTGATTCGGCCCTGCGCGTGTATCGGGACACCGACGCGCGATTGCATTCGACGCAGGCCGAGTTCGAGAAGCTGCAATCCGAGATGGATGCCAGGCTGAGCCAGACACAATCGGATTATGTCGAACGCGACCAGGAGGCCACCTCGCTCCGCGTCGCGCTTGATGCCGCGCAGGACCAGGCGCGACAACTGCAGCACGAGGCGCGACAACTGCAGCACGAGCTGTCCATCACGCTCGGCAGCCGCAGCTGGAAATTGACCAGGCCACTGCGCTTTGCGGTGCGCCAGTTGCGACGGCTTTCGCCCGGGAACGCAGGTGAAGCCCACGCCAGTCGGTCGGTCCAGTCCCCGTCGATTGGCGACGCGCCGCGGCGCACAGGTTCGCTGCATCATTCGCACCCGCGGTTGCGCGAATTCCTCGTGTCGGAGTTCGGCCAGTCCACGGCGGCCGATGTCATTCGCCGCATCGACCGCTACCGGCTGCCGATCCCGCGCCACGAAGCGCAGGCGACAACGCGCGTGGACTGCAGCGAAGCCGAGGCGCTCGAATGGGCTCGCGCGATCGCTCTGCGCGCGGCCGGCCGCGACGCACGGCAGGCTCCGCCCGATGTCTCGATCGTGGTTCCGGTCTACAACCAACTGCCGTTCACCCTGGCCTGCATCGACGCGCTGCTGAACCACGACAGCCGATACAGCTTCGAAGTCCTGGTCGGCGATGACGGTTCGACGGATGCCACGGCGGAAGCCTTGTCGGTTGCCATTCCCGGCGTCCGCCACATCCGGCATGCCAGCAACCTGGGCTTCGTCCGCAACTGCAACGAAACCGCGCGGCAGGCATCCGGGCGATATGTTCTGTTCCTCAACAACGATACGCAGGTCCTTCCGCACTGGCTGGATGAGCTGATCGACGTACTCGAGGCCGACCCGGGTATCGGCTTGGCCGGATCCAAGCTCATCTACGCCGATGGGCTGCTGCAGGAGTGTGGCGCGATCGTGTGGCGCGATGGTTCGGCCTGGAACCACGGGCGCCTGGCCGATCCGCGCCGCCCGGAGTTCTGCTACCTGCGCGACGCGGACTATGTGTCCGGTGCATCGATCGCCCTGCGGCGCTCGCTGTGGGAAGAGCTGGGCGGATTCGACGAGCTGTTCGTACCCGCCTACGCGGAAGACGCCGACCTTGCATTCCGCGTTCGCGATCGTGGGCTGCGGACCGTCGTGCAACCGCTGTCCCAGGTCATCCACTTCGAGGGGATCACGTCGGGAACCGATCTCGGCACCGGTGCCAAGGCCTATCAGGTGGACAACCTGAAGAAGCTCAAGGTGCGATGGGCCCACGTGCTTGCCACGCATCGCGACAATGCCGACCAGCCGGAGCTGGAAAAGGAACGTGCGGTCGGCAAGCGTGCCTTGTTCATCGACCACTGCACGCCAACGCCCAACGAGGACGCGGGGTCGGTGGTCGCGACCGAAGTCATGCGGATCTTCGCCGACTGCGGCTACAAGGTCACCTTCATTCCCGAGGACAACTTCGCGCACGTCGGCGCCCCCACGGCAGACCTGCAGCGTCGCGGAATCGAGGCCATCTACCATCCGGCGTATTCGCGGATGGCGACCTTCCTGGCCCAGCGCAAAGACCGTTTCGACGTGATCTTCCTGCACCGGTTCGGCGTGGGGAAGGCCCATCTCGAAGCGCTGCGCCGCAACTATCCCGATGCAAAGATCATCTTCCTCAACGCGGACATGCACCATGTGCGCGAAATGCGCGAGGCTGAACTCAGCGGCGACGGCGAGGCGAAGGCCGGTGCGCTGCGCACGCGCGAGCTGGAGTTGAAGGTCGCCGCGCAGGCCGACGTGACGCTGGTGCACTCGGATTACGAGCGCGACCTGCTGCAACGCGAACTGCCTGGCGCCAACGTGGTGCTGTTCCCGCTGGTCCATGATCCGCTTGACGAGGTTCCGCCGTTATCGGCGCGCGATGGCGTGTGCTTCGTGGGTGGATTCCGCCATCCGCCCAATGCCGACGGCATCCGCTGGTTCGTGGAGACAGCCTGGCCTTTGGTGCTGGCGCAAGTACCGGATGCGCAGCTGTACATCGTCGGGAGCCACATGCCGCCGGAAGTGCGCGCGCTCGGTGAAGTGGCTGGGGTGCGCTCGATCGGATTCGTCGAGGATCTCGATCCGTTCATGGCCCGTCGCCGGATCACCGTGGCGCCGCTGCGCTATGGCGCCGGGGCAAAGGGCAAGGTCGCCGGCAGCCTGGCGCAGGGTGTGCCGGTCGTCTGTACGCCGATCGCGGCCGAGGGCATGCAACTGGAGCCGGGGGCGAACGTCCTGGTCGGAACGACGCCTGAGGAACTGGCCCGCCACGTGGTCGAGCTGCTTGCCAGTGACGACGAGTGGCGGCGCCTGTCCGTCGCCGGGGTTGGTTACGCGCGCGACGTCACGTCCCGGGTCATGGCCCGTCGCCGGCTGCAAGCGATCCTTCAGGAGTTGTGAGCGGCTTCAGCCGGCGCTGCGGTAGTCGGCTTCCAGCGGAATGCTGTGCCGGCTGACCGGCTCATCGCGGGTCGGGTCGGAAATCTCGAAGGCCATGCCGGGGCGCACCCAATCCGCCAGCGGCCATGCGCCGCATCGCTGCATGGTGGCGCGCAGGACGTGTCGTGCGGACTCGCTCGGACGCACGCAGAGTTGCAGGCCATCGGTTTCGCCAGACAGATGCCACAACAGGTGTGGCGTCGGCATTTCCGCCGTGGCCGGGGCCAGCCACAAGCCGCGTCCCGACCGCACCTGGGCGAGGACATTGGGTTCAAGCCCGAAGGTCGAAACGGCGGCCTCGTATTCGTCGATGACATCCAGCCCACCCGCCATGCGAACGGCGCCATGTTCCAGCCAGATGGCCTTGTTGGCGATCCGGCGCAGCAGGGTGGCGCTATGCGAGGCGACGACAATGATCGTCGATGCATGCAGGAAGTCGTTCATGCGCGCGATGATCTTTTCCTGGAACCCTGCGTCCCCGGCGCCGATCCATTCGTCCATCACGAGGATGTCATTGGTGAACGCGGTGGTGGCGGCGAATGCCAGCCGCATCGCCATGCCTTGCGAATACGTATGCAAGGGCATGTCAAGGTAAGGGCCAAGGCCGGTGAATTCGGCGATCTCGGGAAGGGCCGCGTCGATCTGCGCCAGCGTCCGACCCGACATCAGCCCCTTCAGCACCAGGTTGCGGTAGCCGGTTGCCTCCTGGCGGAAGCCGAGGGACATGTTGAAGATGCCCGAGACGCTGCCGCTGGTGCGGACATGACCCGTAGTGGGATGGTAGATGCCGGCGAGCACGCGCAGCAGCGTCGACTTGCCCGAGCCGTTGTGTCCGACCATGGCCAGGCGGTCGCCCGGGCCAAGGTCGAACGAGACGCCTTCGAGTGCCCGCACGTAAGTCCGGCGGCCCTGCGAATGGATCCGGCCACCCAAGGGCTGCGCCCCAGGCACGGATGCCTGGCCATGGCCGCGCACCGACAGCGGGAAATCGACCATCACGTCCCGGACGTTGAGGTACATGCTCAGACCCAGTGGGGGATGCGGCGGCGGGTGAGGTGATAGACCGCGACGCCAGCGATGATGCCGACCGCATTGATCGCCAGGACGATCAGCCAGCTGTCGACCGGCACACGGTTGTACATCAATGGATCACGGACGATCGCCAGGAAATGCGACAGCGGATTCAGGTGGGCGATCATGGCCAGCTTGCCGCTGCTCGCCGGCATCCAGAGGATCGGCGTCACGAAGAACATCAGGCGCATGCCCGTCTGCACCGCGTGGTAGAAGTCGCGATAACGCGCGCACAGCGGCGCGAGGATTGCCGCGAGCCACAGCGATGCCACCAGGTAGATTCCAAGAGCCGGCAACGCCCAGAGCATCGTCGGTGCCCAGGGTGTCGGCTTCCAGTAGAGCGCGGCCAACATCACCAGCAGGACGAGCGAGAAGATCATCCAGTTGCGCAGCACGGCCTGCAGCAGGAACACCGGATACGGCGTCGAGGTCCCCAGGATCCACGGGCGCGAATGCATGTAGGCCGTGCAGGCGTCCACGATCATCGCGTTGATGTAGGTCCACAGGCCGAAACCGAGCGTCACGAACAGGCCGAACTCAGCGGCCGGCGCGGCCGTGAGCTGCCCGAACACCATGACTTTCACGCCAACGAACAGCGCGAATGAGAAGACGATCCAGGTCAGGCCGAAGAACGTCCGCCGATAGCGGTCGCGGAGATCCTCGAGGGCCAGGTTGTACCAGAGGGTGGAGAGGCGAAACGACCTCGACCAATCGTGCAGCGAGGCATTGAGCGAGCCCATCAGATCACGGGCCAAGGGTAGGGGGTCAATTTGGCCACTGGTTCGAAATCGCCGGGAAAGACGCTGTTGGCAGGTAGTCTAGCATCGGTCCCCACAGCGCCTGCGGCTGCGCGGTTCCACGTCAGCGACCATCGAATGAGCTTGAGCACGGATGTGCCCTGCCGCCAATGATGTATCGGTGCCAGCCCATCCCGGCGATTGCCTGGAAGCCATGCTTTCCCGGACAATGAAGTGCCCGGGCATTCCGGCCACTTGGAGTGAACGCATGATGAAGGTCGCCGCGGGCTTGTTGGTTGGTTTGACCGTCATCGTTGCGGGTTGCAGTGACCGCAGCCAGACCGAATCGCCCAAAACGGAGGCGTCGACCAAGGCGCTCGTGGCCCAACCTGAGCGGTTCGAGCAAGGCCATGTCGTGACAGCGAAGGATTTCGCGGGTGACGGCGTCACGTTGAAAATCCATCCCAATCCATTCCGCAGCTGTGACTTTCCGAAAGGCGGCGCGGTGGTAACGATCGAGTACGACGCCAGGCCGGCGGGCATCAAGCACACCCAGGCATGGTTCGAACAGGCCAATGGCAAACAGGTGCTATGGGGCCAGGCGCCCGCATACATGCCACCAAACCAGACGGGCAACTGGGTGCATGAGGGCATGAAGTTGCTGCTGGTCGACGTCGACACGCGACAGCTCATCGCGGTCCGCACCGTCCATGCTGCGGCGTGCCAGTAGGTTCCTCGGGGAATCGAAACCCCCTGAGCCCCCAACGGGTCCGTACGACGGAATAGCCTTGACCGGGACGATGGATCGACGCGCCACGATCGCGGCAAGCGTCGGCTGGCTGCTGTTTTTCGCGATCGTTGCGAACGTGCTCCTTTTCACCGCCAAAAGCGCCAATCCGCTCGTCATCAGTGACGCCTGGCACTACCTGGCAAGCTTCGTCGAGAAGGCGTCGCGGGGAATGCTCGGGCCAAGTGATTTCTTTGCCAAGCGCACGGCGATCGATCATTCGCTGCCGCTCCACAAGTTGCTGCTCCTGATCAATTATCGGTACTTCCACCTCGATTTCCGGCTTGACGCCTTCGTGGGCCTCGGTTTTGCAATCGCGACGCTGTTGCTGCTTCGCGGTGTGTTGCGACAGTCGGTAGGGGAGGCGTTCTACACCGCCCCGGCACAAGTCGGCTTCATCGCGCTCAGCGCCGTCTATCTGTCGCTCAATGCCAGTGTCATTTACGAGTGGCCCCTGCTTACGATGGGTTTTTCGACGCTGTTCTTCAGTTTCCTGCTGTTCGCGTGTTCCTGGCAGGCGTGTTCGCGCGGGCGCTATGGCGCCCTGCTTCTTGCCTCTGCGGCCTGCCTGATCGTCGCCGACGATGGCGGGATCATTGCGATCATCGCGGCGAGCGGGGCATTGGTGCTGCTGGCGGCGATGGGATGCAATCGCCGGAGCGCGCTGGTGGCCATCGTCGTTCTTGCGGTTTCGATAGTGGGCTACAAGGTCGCATACCAGTTGTTGGCGCCACCGTACCAACCCGTGCCGCTGGCTCCGAATCTGGAGGCGATTCTCTCCAGCCCTGCGCTGATGTCGCGACTGACGGATTGGATCCGGATTCCGCTTTCGATGTCGGTGCTGCAGGCGTCGCAGTCCCAAGCCATTTTCGGCGGACAGGGTCACCGCGTCGAGATCGCCCTCGCGGCGTCCATTGCCATTGCCCATCTGTTGTTCTGGTGGCAGTTGTTGCGCAAGCCGCCATCGATGGCGGGCCACGTCGCCGCCTGCGCAATGTTTCTTTTCTACGGGCTGTGTTGTGGGGTACTCATCGCCCGCGTCCCCGCACTTGGTGACATCGCTTTCCGCCAGCCGCGGTACGTCATCTTCTACCAGCTCAACATCGTTGCCCTGATGATGCTGGCAGTGCAGTCGTTCGCCGGCGCGCGTCAGCATCGCCAGGCCAGGGTGATGGCGATTGGCCTGCTCGCGGCAAGTCTGGTACTGGTGCTGATCCAGGTGCCATTGATCAGGAACGGCTGGAAGCGGCAGCCATTCGCGCACCATTACGTCGTCCAGTTGGCTGCGCAAATGGATGCGCTGGCCAATGATCCCGGCGCCGTCCCGGCGCACTGCCTGCCGCAGTTGACGATCTGCGGCATGCCTGAAGCGAAGCGAGCCGAGTTGATGGCCTTACTGCGGAACGAGCACCTGAACCTGTTTTCGCCCGACTTTCGTGCCACGCACGGGCTGCCCGCCACTCGTTGACTGCAGCGTCAATCCAGGGCTGCGGTCGCCATGTCCTGGATGAAGTCCATGTGCTCTTCCATTCCAAGCCACATCGGAAGGCGGACCAGCCGGTCGCTGAGGTCGCAGGTCACCGGCAAAGTGCCTGCCGCCCTGCCGTATTTCCTTCCGGCTGGAGAGGAATGCAGGGGAATGTAATGAAAAACCGCACCAACCTCGTGCTGCTTGAGGCGTTCGATGAAGCGCGTACGCACCTCGATCGACGGCAGCAGCAGGTAATACATGTGGGCGTTGTGCTCGCATGTCGCCGGTACGATGGGACGCCGCAAACGGCCGTCTTGCTCGAGCGGCTTCGCCCATGCGTGATAGCGGTCCCACAGCGCGAGCCGCCTACGGGTGATCGATTCCGCCTCCTCGAGTTGCGCGGCCAGGAACGCGGAGACGATTTCGCCTGGAAGGTAGGAAGATCCCACGTCGACCCAGGTGTACTTGTCGACCTGCCCGCGAAAGAATCGACTGCGATTGGTGCCTTTTTCGCGAATGATCTCCGCGCGTTCCGACAGTGCCGCGTCGTTGACAAGCAGCGCCCCGCCCTCGCCGGAGATCACGTTCTTCGTTTCGTGGAAGCTCAGGGCACCGAGCAGCCCCATGCTTCCCAGCGGCCGGCCCTTGTACCTGGACATCAAACCCTGTGCGGCATCCTCGATCACGTCCAAGCCATGCCTGTTCGCAATGTCGAGGATGGCATCCATCTCGCAGGACACGCCTGCGTAATGAACCACGCAGATCGCCTTGGTGCGCGACGTGATCGCCGCTTCGATCACGGCCTCATCGATGTTGAGCGTGTCTTGGCGGATGTCGACGAACACCGGGACCGCACCACGCAGCACGAATGCATTCGCGGTGGAAACGAAGGTGAACGACGGCATGATCACTTCGTCACCTGGCTGCAGGTCAAGCAGCAGCGCCGCAATCTCCAATGCGGCCGTGCAGGACTGCGTCAGCAGCGCCTTGCTCGCGCCGGTGTTCCGTTCCAACCACTGATGGCAGCGCATCGTGAAGGGGCCATCGCCCGAGAGATGCGAATTGGCATGGGCCTGCGAGATATACGTCAGCTCGCGTCCGGTCATGAAAGGTCTGTTGAAGGGAACTCTCACGTCGTCTTCTCCGCGCAAACCAGGCGAGTGCCGCCAAAGGGAAATCGCACGCCCAGCCGGATGAGGAGTCGTTCCACCTGCATGACGCCATACAGGCAGGCATTGGCGATGGCCGGCAACTTCAATTCGCCCGCCGGATCGCCGCCATTGTCGCGCGTCCGACTGCTCAACCGTGACATCGCGAGCAAGGGCAGCAAGATGGTCACGAAAGACGAGCTGAAGACCACGCGCATTCCGGCTTGCTCAAGCAGCCGTTCCATTTGTCCGCGTTCGTATCGCCGAACGTGGCAGGCGTAGTCATCGGAACGACTCCACAGCCAGGGGTGCTGGGGTACGGTGATGATCACCCCGCCGCCGGGAACCAGCGCCGCATGGATCGCCTTCAGGACGGCCACGTGGTCCTCGATATGCTCGATGACGTCGAATGCACCGATGAGGTCGAACTCCTCGCGGTAGGGGATCTGCCTGGCGTCCATTTGCATGAGCTCGGCATTGGGTACACGCCGGGCGGCGTAGGTGAGACCTTCGACGAACAGCTCGCTGCCTGACAGGGTCATGCCAGGGAACGCCTGACCGACACCCATCAGGACGTAACCCGTGCCACAGCCGATTTCGAGGAAATTGCGGCAGCGTGGAAAGTACCTGCCGATCGCGTCGATCACGAGCTGGCTGCGGGCGCGGAACCAGAAGTTCCGCGACTCCAGCCGCGCAAGTTCATCGAAGTATTCGGGGCGGAAGCCTTCGCCACTACTCGCCATCGTCGGCGCATGGTGGGCAATTCCGTCGCGCACGCTCGGCCCATGGCCGCAGGCCGGGCAGGCCGCGACAGTGGTCGGAAAAGTCGTTCCGCAGTGCAGGCAGGCCTTCAACCTTGGCTGCCGACATAGATGCCGGCGACGATCAGCGCCAGCCCCGCTAGTTTGAGCGGCGTGACCGGCTCATGGAACGCAGCTGCGCTGCCGATCACCACCAGCACAAACGTGAATGCCGTGATGGGGTAGGCGTGGCTGAGCGGCAGCTTCGTCATTGCCAGCATCCAGGTGAGCGACGCCAGGAAAGCCGCGGCGAATGCGGACAGGATCCACGGATTGAGCAGCAGCCGCAGCAGGAAGCCCAGCTTGGCCTCATTGGCTGCGGGCAGCGCGCCCGCCCGGAGCACCTGCCACTTGACGATGAATTGCCCGCAGACTGTCAGCAGGACGGTCGCGAACACCATGCAATAAGCAATCCAGTTCCGCATCGTGGTGCCTGAAGAAAGGGTCATGATTCCTGGACCGCAACGCCAATTCCACTGCGTCCGTATCCATTTCCGTTGTAAAGCATATATCGCCGGCCGCGGTGGTCGAATACGAATGGGTAACAGACCATTTCGCTGTCCCATCCCTCCGCCGACACGTCCACCCCTGCTTGGTCATCCAGTCGCCGCCATGCAAGGCCATCGGGCGATTCCGCGTATCCGATGCGATACGTCGTCACCTCATCGCAGCCGCGGTACGAGTACCACATCCGGTAACAGTCGGGATCCCGCAGCACGAATGGTTTGGACAGCGCGTATTCGTTTCGATGCGACAAGCCGACGACCACCCTTCCATCCCTGCGCCAGCGCAGCCCGTCCCGCGATTCTGCGTACTTGATGACGTGCTGCATGCTCTCCGGTTCGCTTCCCCATCGCAGATTGGAGCCGTACCACATGCGCCACCGGCCACCCTCGTGCAGCAGGCTGGGGTACGAGATGGAGAAAGGGTCCTGGCGGCTGCGATCGAGCAATGGCGCCGGGGAATAACGCTCGAAGCGCCCGGTTTTCGGGTCTTCGATCGCAAGGCCGATCGTGTTAAGCCATGGAACCGTCACCTTGAGGTTCCAGCCGAGGTAGTACAACCGCAGTCGTCCAGCCACTCGTACTACATGCCCCACGGCGCAACCGCTGTCGTCGAATGCGCCGGGCGGGCCTGGGGCAAGCACAGGCTCGTTGCTCAGCCCGCCCAGCGCGAAATCACGCTCCAGGTCCGCGTCGATACTCGCCACGTGCGAGCGTTGTGCTGCGTCACGGCAAGTGAAATAGATGCGCAGAACACCCGGCTCCAGCCATACCCCGAACGGATTGGCCGCATGCGACTTCATCCAGGGGATGCCGCCATCCGGTGCAAACAGCCAGCCGAGCTTCTTCCATCGCATCGGCTACTTGTCCGGGCCCGGCTTCGGCTTGTCGGAAGCAGTGGTCGCGTTGCCGACGTAAACCGTGCCTGGTTCTGTCGAGCCAAGGATCAGCGAGCCCGCGCCGATGAGGCAGCGATCGCCAATGCGCACGTGGTCGCGCACCGTCGTGTTGACGCCGATGAAGCAGTTTCTGCCAACTTCAACGCCGCCGGAGATCACCACGTGTGACGTAATGAAGCAGTTGTCGCCAATCGTGCTGTGGTGGCCGATGTGGTTTCCACTCCAGAGGGTGACATTGTCACCGATAGTGACGAATGGCTGGATGGTGTTGTCCTCGAGCAGGAAGCAATTCCTGCCGACAGGAGTGCCCTCGAAGATCGTCAGGCGCGTACTGATGTAGCTTGCCAAGGCATATCCCTTGGCGTCGGCCTCAGTGCATTTCGCTTCACGGACGGTATTGCGCTTGGCGTAGCTCAGCGCCACGAACATGTCGTACTGATCGGGCGGAAATCGATGCTCGACCTCGTCAAAGGGAACCAGCGGCAAGCCCTGGAATGTTTCTGACTTCGCATAGTCGCGGTCGACGGTGAATGCGGCGACTTCGCGATCGCTGTCATGCGTGAAGTAGAACCACGCCAGCTGGGCGATGTCGCCAGCACCAAAAATGACTATTTTTCTGTCACTCGCCATGTTGCTCCTTGCGAACGAGGATCGTGAACTCATACAGCCCATACCCATGAAGCAAGGTAACGTGGCGCGATAACCGCATGCAATGGTCGAACAAGATCCGCGGGTCGGCGTAATACAGGTAGTCGCGTTTCCTGTCGGCGTCGGAATATGACGTCAGGCAGTTGAATGCAAATCCCCTGCCGCTCGCGTCCGACATGGCCTCGACGCAACCGAATATGTACTCGAGCCATTCCCGGTCGGGGATTTGCTGCCGGACATTGAAGATCCCACTGGCGACGACATAGTCGGACGACACCGGGCGGTTGCTGCAATCAAAGCGGCAGTGCTCAACCCCGGCGTGCTGATTCCGTGCGTGCTCAATCATGTCAGCCGAGATGTCAACGCCTCTATATTCGAATCGCGGGTGCTGGCCGGCGAGAAAATCGTAATAGCTGCCGTAACCGCAACCGAAGTCGCAAATACTGAATTGCTGCCCCGGAAGCAGCGACGAAAGCTGCATGAAGCGAAGGTGTTGCGATTCAATCGAATTCCAATCGACACCCTTGGGAGTTGGTCCATGGACCCGGACCTTTTCCGAGTAATAGGCGTCGACGCCGGCCAGAATGCGATCGCCCCTGGTGCTATCGATCATTGCCTCGTCCCTCGTAGATTTCGCGGACGGTCGCGTACGGACGTTGCTTAACCTCGATGAAGATCTTCGAGAGGTAGATTCCAATGACGCCAAGGAAGAAAATGATCAGGCCGCCAAGCAACCAGATCGAGGCGATCAGCGAAGCCCATCCGCTGGGAGCTGTCCCCCTGACCAGGCCGACGTAGATCAGATAGAGCGTGTAGGCGCCAGCGCCGAGCGACAAGATAGTGCCGATGGTGAAGATCATTGCCAGTGGCTTGCTGCTGAAGGCGACGATCGAATTGACCAGGAGCGAGAGTTTCCGCGCGAAATGATAGGTCGTCTCGCCTTTGTATCCCTTGATGAATTCAAAGGGAACCTGCTTGTAACCGGTATCCTGCCAGAGCCCGGCCATGAAGACTTCACGCTCGCCATATTTGCCAAGGCTGTCCACGTATCGACGCGTCATCAGGCGGACGGTTGAAATGTTGCGCGGGACGGCGATGCCCCCCAGTCCATGCAGCAGGCTGTAAAAGGCCCAGCCACTGAATCGCTCCCAGACTCCACCCTTGCGGGCCTTCATCCGGCCATAGACGACGTCCGCATCAGGGTTTACGGCAAGCGTCGACAGGAAGTCGGCCAGCAGCTCCGGCGGCTCCTCGAGGTCGAGGTCGATCAGGAAAACCAGCGCGCCGCTGGAATGCTGCAGGCCGATCATCATTGCCCGGTGGTGACCGAAGTTGCGCGAAAGATCGACGACGCGCACCTGTGGGTGCAGGTCCGCCAGCGACTTCGCCATTGCCAGCGACAGATCTGGCGAGCCATCGTTGACCAGCACGATTTCGAATTCCAGGCCGGTTGCGCTGGCGGCTGCAATCGCGCGCGCGACGAACTCCTCCAGGTACGACTGCGCGTGGAACATGGTGCCAACAATCGACAGCATGCGAGTTACTCGAACGTCTTCATGAAGTTGGCGGCACCGGGGCCTGCGCTGAACAGCAGGTCGAGCGCGCTCACCGCGTGCTCGAAAGGTGGATGTGGCTGTGCGTATTCTGGATAGCCCGTGTAGTCGGCAAAGGCAACCTGCACACCAGCACTCTCGAAAAGATGTACATCCATGTAGTCCTTCGCCGCAGGTCCCGACAGGTAGCGGTCCGCCCCGGCGGCTTGGCAGATGGACAGCAGGCGTTCCGTCTTTCCTTGCTGTTGCTGGTAGTCCATTGACCAGGTCAGGGTGGTGCGGATCTCCAGCATCCTGCACATCACACGGATCAATTCGTAGTTGATGCGGCTGAGCGAGGTCTCCCGAGCACACCTCGCGTAGGCATCCTCGATCTCCGCTCGGTAGTCGGCGAAGAACGGCGTCTTGCCATAGGCGTGCTGCAGGGTGCGCCAGTGAGTCTCCACCCAATCATGCCCAACGACCTGCGCATCACAGATGCGCTGGTCGAACTTTCCCTTCACCTCCACCGGAATGCTGAGCCAGAGCAGGCCGTTCGGTGTCTTGATCCTGTTGCGGCTCCGCCAGTCGCGTTTGGTGTATTGCATGTCGTCGTAGAGGATGAATTCATCCACCGACCGAATCAGGTCAAAATAGCCTTTCCACGGGATATACGACGATTGAACGATTGCTACGCGCTTCGGCATGGTATCTGGGCTGCAGGTGGCGGCTGTGTGTACTTCACGGGCGCCCGGGAAAGTGCCCAATTGGATTGGCTGACCATAGCTAAATAATCGTAGCATGGCGCGGTTGGGTCCCCCGACAAGCCCTTGAGTCACCGCGCTGATTTGCCGGGAGTTTCGATGCATAGTCAAGCCAAGGTAGCGGCCAAAGGATCGACCGGATCATGCGTCGCATGTGAGGCGTCCGATTGGCAATCCCTGCCGGTGATCCGCCGGCCCGCGATGCGCAGCGATGGGGCGATGCTCGACGCCGACCTTGCAAAGATCGAATGTGCGTCCTGCGGCTTGGTCATGCATGCCGCGCCCAGGCCCCTTCAGAGCCTTGCCCGGGAATTCGGTGCCGGATATGCGCTATACGCCCATCCGCCTGGCGCGTCTTACGAGGGCTTGAGACAAGCCACTTATGCCGACTGGATCGTAGGGCAATTGGATGGCTGGCGGCCGGCCAGCGTTTTTGAAATTGGCTGTGGCAATGGATCCCTGCTGATGGCATTGGGCGAGCGCCTGCCCGGCGCCAGGCTCTGCGGAATGGATCCATCCCCCGATGCTGTTGGTTTCGCTCGCGCCGCGCAGGTCGATGCATCTGTCGGCTATCTTGATTCGGCATATCGTGGCGGCGAACGCTTCGACCTGGTCGTCTCCGTCAATGTCATCGAGCACACGTCGGATCCTCGGGAATTCATCGCCGCAGCTAGCCGCCTGTTGGCCCCAGACGGGCGGATATTGTTCGTTTGCCCCGACGGCAATCGCCCGTCCAGTGAGCTGCTGGTTTATGACCACTTGTTCACTTTTACCCGCAATGCGCTCTCCGCGTTGTTCTCGTCCGCGGCTCTCACTACCCTGGACCAACAGCTTGCACCCTCCAGTCTGGGCGACTTCCAGTCGATCCTCGCTACAGTCGGTGTCAGCGTGCGCGCGCTCGATGTCCCGGTAGCGAACCCCGCACTCCATTCGCAGCGGACGGCGTATCTGCAGTCATGGGCGAGCCTCGACCATGCGCTGTCGGACCGATGCAGGCAAGACAGTGCGCTGCTGTGTTTCGGGGTTGGTGAAGCTGTTCGCATGCTCCTGACGTACGCCCCGCTCGTGACGCAGAAAATATCGGCTTTTGTCGTGGATGAGGCCGCATGTGAAACGTTCGCCGGTCGGCCGGTACTTCGCTATGAAAGCCTGCCGAGACACACGCAGCGAACATTGCTGTTGGGCGTTCGCACCGCTGTTCAACCGGTTCTGGCGGAACGGTTCCAAGCAGATGGATTTGCGACCGTTCGATGGGACGACCTGATTGCCGAAACGCCCCAGCATGCTTGGCTGCAGCGGCTTGATCACGCCCCCCTGTCGTTGTCCAAGGACGCTTCGTGAACAATCAAAGTTATGGCATTGCTGAGACGGCCACCAACGGTGGCTCCGTTGGGCTGCACATGGAGGACATTCGCCTCAACGGCTTCACGGTAGTCGCCGGGGGTGAGGAACTGCAGCCACTATCCCGGTGGCGCGAGTTGATCGACCTTGCGGTGGAGCAGCAGGGGCGGCTCGCTGGCGGAGAAGAGGAGCTTCGCCGACTTGGTGAGGGCAATACGGCACGAGCACCACTGCATGGCGAGTCCAGATTCCTCGCGCTGGCGACCGATCCCACCATCTTGGCGATCTGCGCCGGGCTTCTGGATGGCTACTTCATCCTCAATCAGCAGAATGCAGTGGTAAATCCACCAAACGGACAGAAGTACCACCAGGCGGCTTATCACCGCGATCTGCCCTACCAGCACTTTGTTTCCTCCCGCCCCATTGCCGTGAGCGCTCTGTATTGCGCGGATGACTTCACCGTGGAAAACGGCGCAACCATGGTTTTGCAGGGAACGCACAAGCAAGAAGTATTTCCCAGTGACGCCTTGGTGCGGCGGTGCGAGCATCCGGTCGTTGCCCCGGCCGGCTCCTATCTGGTCTTTGATTCAATGCTGTTCCACCGCGGTGGCGTCAATCATTCCAGCAGTTCCCGACGGGCCGTCAACCACGTTTATTCGCGACCGTTCGTGAAACAGCAGATCGTGCTTCCGAGTTTGCTTGGTGACGGGTACTCCTCCGAACCTGCGATTCGAAGGCTGCTCGGCTTCGACTGCGATCCACCTGGCAGCGTGGATGCATGGTTTGCATCCAGGCGTGCCCGACTACCCGCTGATTGAATGCTTTGCCGGGTGGGATCGGAGACGGTGGGTGATCGAAGCTGGGCAATCATCGGTCAACATCCCTGTCTCCACTGCGCGCTCGGCTTTTCATTAAAGAAAGGAACACTCAGGTATGCCTAACATGATTGGTGGTGTTACCAAACTCCATCCGGACGCCCAGGGCGCGATGGATGGATTGCTTGCCGACAACCAGACCCTCGCCGTCGGCGGCTTTGGACTTTGCGGTATTCCCGAGGCATTGATCACCGCCCTGCGGGACAGCGGGGTCAAGGGCTTGACCGTGATCTCCAACAATGCGGGCGTGGACGGTTTCGGCCTTGGGCTGCTTCTGGAGACACGGCAGATCCGCAAGATGATTTCGTCCTACGTCGGCGAGAACAAGGAATTCGAGCGCCAGTTCCTGTCAGGCGAGCTCGAACTCGAGTTCAACCCACAGGGCACGCTTGCCGAGCGCCTGCGCGCGGGCGGTGCCGGCATTCCTGCTTTTTTCACCCGCACGGGTTACGGCACGATCGTCGCCGAAGGCAAGGAAACGCGTGAGTTCGACGGCCATCATTACGTCATGGAAACCGCGCTCAAGGCCGATGTGTCGCTGGTGAAGGCCTGGAAGGCGGACACGGCCGGCAACCTGGTGTTCCGCAAGACGGCGCGCAACTTCAATCCGGCGGTCGCGATGGCCGGGCAGGTGTGCATCGCGGAAGTCGAGGAGATCGTGGAGATCGGCGCAATCGATCCCGACCACGTGCACCTGCCGGGCATCTACGTCGACCGTATCGTGCTCAACCCGACGCCGGAAAAGCGCATCGAACAGCGCACCGTGCGCGCAGGAGACAAGTGATGGCCTGGACCCGCGAACAGATGGCGCAGCGCGCCTCGCTCGAACTGTCCGATGGCGCCTACGTCAACCTGGGCATCGGTCTTCCAACTTTGGTCGCCAACTACATCCCCGAGGGGATGGATGTCTGGCTGCAATCAGAAAACGGCCTGCTCGGGATCGGCCCATTCCCGACCGAGGACGAGATCGATGCGGACCTGATCAATGCCGGCAAGCAGACGGTGACGGCCCGGCCGGGCGCGAGTTATTTCGGCAGCCATGATTCCTTCGCGATGATCCGCGGTGGGCATATCGACCTGGCGATCCTGGGCGCGATGCAGGTCACCGACCGCGGCGACCTGGCCAACTGGATGGTGCCCGGCAAGATGGTCAAGGGCATGGGGGGGGCGATGGACCTGGTGGCCGGTGTGAAGCGGGTGGTGGTGTTGATGGAGCACACCGCGAAGAGCGGCGAGCACAAGATCCTGCCCGAATGCACCCTGCCGCTCACCGGGGTTGGCGTCGTCAACCGCATCATCACCGACCTGGCGGTCATGGACATCACGCCGGATGGGCTGAAAGTGGTGGAAATGGCGCCGGGGGTGGGAGTCGACGAGCTGCGGAGCAAGACCGGCGTCCACTTTTCCTGAGCATAAATGCGACCAGTTGCCGCCTTTCGGAACGTCGCGGGCGCCCTTGCAGGCTGCATTCACCCATTTGGTGACCTGCAAAGCCATCATGGCTCCAAAGGGCGCGCCCGCCCGAGCAGGGACTGGAAATCCATGAATCGATTCTTTCGGCTGGCCTGCGTCGGGACCTTCCTCCTCGTGGTTGTCGGGTGCGGCAAGGGGCCGCAGTTGGCCTCCAATGGCGCGCCGGCGGCCAAGGCCATGCCCGTGCAGCCGGTCGTCGCCGACGCCGGTCCGGTTCGACAAGGCTTCGCAGCGCGTCCCGACCGGGGTGAACTGATGGCGTATCCACGCCAAGCGGCCGTGCACGATGGCGCATACACCTGGCACCGCACCGATCTGAGCGAGGCACACGCGCTCAACGCGATCGCCGATGGCAACCTGCGGGTGACGACTCCGTCCGGGGAGACGCTGGTCGTTCGCTACGACCACCACATCGAGCACGCTTCGGGCGACTGGACGTGGGTTGGCCACATTCCGGGCCAGGACGGAGCGCAGACCATCCTGACGTTTGGCGCCCATGCCGCGTTCGGATCCATTGCGCAGCCTGGCAAGCCGCCACTGCGCCTGACCGTGCGCAACGGGGTGAGCTGGCTGGTCGAAACCGACCCCAGCAAGGTGGCCGGAATCATCAATGCGGCGACGCGCCCGCAACGACCCGACTACCGCATCCCGCCGAAGACCGGCGTGCCGGATTCCACCGTGCCCTCCACGCCGGCACCGTCGATGGCATCCGCACCCGTGATGGCAGCCGCCACGACGACTACCGCGACGACGGTCGATCTCGTGCTGGGCTACACGCCCGCGTTCGCCAGCGACTATGGCGGCCAGTCCGGCGCGATCACGCGCCTGAACTTCCTGGTGGACGTGACCAATACCTCGTACACGAACAGCAATATCAATGCGCGCGTCCGCCTCGTCGCAACCGTGCCCGTGTCCTATCCGGACAATACGTCCAACGACACCACCCTCGACCAGCTCACCGGCTACGACTCCAGCAGCAACACCACGACCTCACCCAGTTCGGCGTTCAGCGCGCTACGGGCGGCGCGGGAGCAATACGGCGCCGACCTGGTGTCGATGGTGCGCAGCTTCCGCGACCCCGAAAACGGCGGATGCGGGGTCGGCTGGCTGATCGGCGGTGGGCAGCAAGGCATTTCCACCAGCGATTCGTATTACGGCTACTCGGTGGTGAGCGACGGAAGCGACGCAGGCACCGATGGCCACACCTATTTCTGCCTGGATGAGACCTTGGCGCACGAACTGGGCCACAACATGGGGGCCCAGCATGACGTCGACACCGCCAAGGGCACCGACGGCGTGCTCAATAGCGGCGACTATGGTGCGTACGCCTATTCGTTCGGCTACAAGAACGCCACCAACGCCTTCTACACGATCATGGCCTATGGAGACAGCGGCCAGCACATCTACCGGATTTTTTCCGATCCGCGCAGCACATTCTGCGGCGGCGCTGCTTGCGGTTCGGCGCAGGCGGACAATGCGATGACGTTGACGAAGACGATTCCGGTGGTCGCCGGCTTCAGGGCAACAACTGTCAGCGAATCTCCGGCACCCATCCTCCTGAAGGAGCTCGACGCGAACGGCAACGGAACGTCGGACTTGCTGTTCCGAAGTCATTCCGCCGGGCGATTCGTCATCTGGTTCATGTCCGGGACCACGCGCATCGCATACGCGACGACGTTCTTGGCGAATGGTTATTCACTGGTCGGCACCGGCGACTTCAATGGCGACCACCGCACAGACCTGCTTTGGAGCAGCGGACATGATCTGCTCATCTCGATGAGTTCTGGAGCCGGATACTCGAACATCACCACGCCCTATACATTCGCCCAGGGGACGCAGGTCTTGGGCGCCGCGGATATCAACAATGATGGCAAGGCCGACATCCTGCTCAGGAATGAAGCAGCCGGAGTCCTTGCGGTCTGGTACATGGATGGTGCCAACCGCGTCGCATACCAACAGCAAGCCATACCGCCCCAATACCGGTTTATTGGCGCTGCGGACATGAACAAGGACGGCAGGCAGGATCTTGTCTGGACCACGGCGTCCCAACAGCTTCTGGTGAGTTTCAATACGGGTAACAGCTTTACTTCCACTCTACTGGCACTCACCTACAGCCCGGATTACACCCTCGCCGGCGTTACCGATGTCAATGGCGATCACGCTGGAGACCTGCTTTTCAGAAGCGAGCCGCTTGGAAAGCTGGTGACCTGGTTCATGAGCGGGACCAGCAGGATTGCGTTCTCAAGTCAATCCATATCTGGCGCATACCATCTGGTCGGGAAGGGCAACTTCAATGGCGATCGGTTGGGTGACCTGGTGTGGAAAAACGGGAATGGCAATGTGCTTGTTTCCTTGAGCACAGGCTCAAGTTTCTCGAGCGCCTTGTTGCCCTATACCTACTCGCTGGATTACCCACTAATGGATGTGCAGTGACCATTCGATTGTTCCAATAAACGCCAAGTGCCGGACTGCATTGACGCTATTGCTTGTAGCAAGCATCGGGCCCTACGAACGCCACTCGCATCCGGGTTGCCCGCCCGGAGAACATCGGTACCGCTCCGAGCACCCCGGCCTGCGGCTTCCACTCGATGTGCGGCGATCCGATGTGCGGCGATGCGAGCCGGTCAAAAACCCGACCGGGCTCACCGTGCATGTTTCGAACAACAACCCCAGTGGGGTCCATCTCCATCACGGCATGCTTCTGACCAGGCTGCCAAGGTCGAGGTGGCAGCGTTTGCATGTCGCCGTGAAGACCCTCACTACGTTTGCCATGGAATCGGAGGCGTACTTGCTCTGGACCGCCGCAGACCACCCCGCCCGGCGGGAATCGATCAGGCCAACCGGCGGGTCGGCATCGACTGAACATGCCGAGAGCGCCATTCACTGCCGGCTTGGCTAGAATTGACCTCTTGCCATTTGACGGCGCTGCTGCTGATCCCCATGAAAATCCTCGTCGGTTACAAGCGGGTTGTCGATTACAACGTCCGGATCCAGGTCCGGCCGGACGGTTCGGGCGTGGTGACGGAGGGCGTCAAGCTGTCCCCCAATCCCTTCGATGAGATCGCACTGGAGGAGGCGTTGCGGCTGCGCGACAAGGGCATCGCCACCGAGGTGATCGTCGCCACCATTGCACCCGCTGACGCCCAGGCGCACCTGCGCAACGGTTTGGCGATGGGCGCCAACCGCGCAATCCATGTGGTCTGCGACCAGCCCATCCACTCGCTGACGGCTGCGCGGACCTTCCTGAAACTGGTGGAAAGGGAACAGCCGGACCTGGTCATCCTCGGCAAGCAGGCGATCGACGACGACGCCAGCCAGACCGGGCAGATGCTGGCCACGTTGTGGGGCAGGCCACAGGCGACGTTCGCCTCGAGGCTGGATGTTGCAGGGCAGACGGCGACCGTGACCCGCGAAGTGGACGCCGGGCTGGAAACGCTCGAAGTGGACCTTCCCGCCGTGGTCACCACCGACTTGCGGCTCAACGAGCCGCGTTTCATCAAGCTGCCGGACATCATGAAGGCCAAGAGCAAGCCGCTGGAGACCATCGCCTTCGGCGACCTCGGCGTTGATGCCGACGATTCATTGCGCATGACGCACTACGCGCCGCCATCCAGGCGAAGCAAGGGTGTGATGGTGAAGGATGCAGTCGAACTCGTCGCTGCATTGAAGCAGAAGGGGCTGATCTGATGAGCAAGGTTCTGGTCGTGGCCGAGCACCTCGCCGGCAAGCTCAACGCATCCACTGCGAAATGCGTTTCTGCCGCGCAGGCGTTGCAGCCCGAGTCGATCGACATCGTCGTCCTGTCGGACGATCCCGCCGGTATCGCCGCGCAGGCAGCGCAGATCTCCGGCGTCGCGAGGGTTCTCGCAGTGGCGCATCCCTCCAGCGCAAATGCCGTTGCGCAATTGCAGGCGCGCCAGGTCGCATCGATCGCCAGTGGGTATTCGCACGTGTTTGGCCCCAGCACGACCTTCGGCAAGGACCTGATGCCGTGCGTGGCGGCACTGCTCGGGGTGCCGCAGGTGTCCGACGTCATGACGGTGGAAGCCAGCCACACATTCACGCGTCCCATGTACGCCGGCAATGCCATCGTTACCGTTGAAGCAGCGCCTGATCGCATTGTCGTCGCGACGGTGCGTTCGGCATCATGGCCGGAAGCGGCGAATGGCGGCCAGGCCACCATCGCCACCGTGCCAGTGGACGTGCCGCTACCCACGCACACCCGCTACGTCGGCTTGGCTGCGGGCAAGTCGGATCGTCCGGACCTGCAAAGCGCAAGGCGCGTGGTCTCGGGCGGTCGCGGCGTCGGCTCGGCGGAAAACTTCAAGATCATCTACGACCTCGCGGACAAGCTCGGTGCTGCGGTCGGCGCTTCCAGGGCCGCCGTGGACGCCGGCTACGTGCCCAACGAGTTGCAGGTGGGTCAGACGGGCAAGATCATCTCTCCGGAGCTCTACGTCGCGGTCGGCATCAGCGGCGCGATCCAGCATCTCACCGGCATCAAGGACGCCGGCACCATCGTCGCCATCAACAAGGACGCCGATGCGCCGATCTTCGAGGTGGCGGACATTGGCCTGGTCGGGGACCTGTTCAAATTGTTGCCTGAGCTCCAATCTGCGTTGGAGTAGGATTTTTTATTGGGAAGGCGCCAGCAGGAATTCGCGCGAAATTGACGACGAGCCGTGGTATTGCTCCTCGTTCTCCTGATGCTGCGGAACGACGGGCTAGAATGTCCAATTCAACGATTTCCTTGCCAATGGCTGAGATTTCCCCGCTGTCACACCTGGATCGCCTCGAGGCCGAGAGCATCCATATCCTGCGTGAAGTCGCGGCCGGATTCCGCAATCCGGTGATGATGTATTCGGTCGGCAAGGACAGTTCGGTGCTGCTGCACCTGCTGCTGAAGGCCTTCCACCCGGCCCGTCCGCCCATCCCGTTGTTGCACGTCGACACCGGCTGGAAGTTCCGCGAGATGATCCGGTTCCGCGACCAGCGCGCGGAGGAAACCGGCGTGGAGCTGCGCGTCCATACCAACCAGGAAGGGCGGGCGCAGGGCATCGGCCCGATCAGCCATGGCGCCACCGTCCATACCGACGTGATGAAGACCCAGGCGCTGAAGCAGGCGCTGGACCAGTGGCAGTTCGATGCCGCCATCGGCGGCGCGCGCCGCGACGAGGAGAAGTCGCGCGCGAAGGAGCGGATTTTCTCCTTCCGCAACGCGCAGCACCGCTGGGATCCCAAGAACCAGCGTCCGGAGTTGTGGGACCTCTACAACACGCGGATCCACAAGGGTGAGTCGGTACGCGTGTTTCCGATCTCCAACTGGACCGAGCTCGATGTGTGGCTGTACATCTACCGTGAACGCATCCCGGTTCCGTCGCTGTATCTCGCGGCCGAACGGCCGGTCGTCGCGCGCGATGGTGCCTGGATCATGGTCGATGATGAACGCCTGCCGATGGCCGACGGCGAGTCTCCGGTCATGAAGAAGGTGCGGTTCCGCACGCTGGGCTGTTATCCGTTGACCGGCGCGATCGAGTCCGACGCCGACACGCTGGAAAAGATCATCGCCGAGATGCTGGTGGCGACGACATCGGAGCGCGAGGGACGGGTCATCGACCATGATCCCGGCGCATCGATGGAGAAGAAGAAGCAGGAAGGATATTTCTGATGCGCCATTCGAATATTGCCTTCGCACCAGCGCCTGCCACTGGCCGGTGCGCCGCCCGGATCGCGCGATGAACGACACCAACCGTTCCGCCGTGCAGGTCGCGGCCTACCTGCAGCAGCATGAAACCAAGGGGTTGTTGCGCTTCATCACCTGCGGCAGCGTCGACGACGGCAAGAGCACGCTGATCGGACGGCTGCTGCACGACACCAAGTTGCTGTTCGACGACCAGTTGGCCGCGCTGGCATCGGACAGCAAGCGCCATGGCACGCAAGGCGACGACATCGACTTCGCCCTGCTGGTGGATGGGCTGGCGGCCGAGCGCGAGCAGGGCATCACCATCGATGTCGCCTACCGGTTCTTCAGCACCGAAAAGCGCAAGTTCATCGTGGCCGACTGCCCGGGACACGAGCAGTACACGCGCAACATGGCGACCGGCGCATCGACGGCGGATCTGGCCGTGGTCCTGGTCGACGCGCGCAAGGGACTGCTCACGCAGACGCGCCGGCACAGCTACATCGTGTCGCTGTTCGGCATCCGGCACGTGCTGCTGGCAGTCAACAAGATGGACATGGTCGGCTACGACCAGGCCACCTTCGAGGCCACCGTCGCCGATTACAGGTCGCTGGCCGGGCAGCTTGGCATCGCCGACGTGCAGGCGATCCCGCTGTCGGCGTTGAAGGGCGACAACGTCCTGGCGCCATCGGCATCCATGCCGTGGTACCAGGGCCCGAGCTTGTTGCAGGCGCTGGAATCCACCGAGGTTTCGCACGCCAGCGCCGACGTCGGCTTCCGCATGCCGGTGCAATGGGTGTGTCGCCCGGACCAGCACTTTCGGGGCTTCGCCGGCACCGTGGTCACCGGGTCGGTGCAGCCTGGCGACGCCGTCATCGCCTTGCCATCGGGGCGACGCTCGCAGGTTGCGCGCGTCATCACCGCGGATGGAGACCTGGAGCGCGCCCAGGCGGGACAGGCGGTCACGTTGACGCTCGCCGACGAGCTCGACATCAGTCGCGGCGATGTCATTGCCTCAGCCGACCATCCACCGCAGGTTTCCGACCAGTTCGCGGTGCACCTGCTGTGGCTCGGTGAGCAGCCATTGCTGCCCGGCCGTCCCTATTGGCTGAAGATCGGCGCCTGCACGCTGAGCGCCAGCGTGACCGAGATCAAGCACAAGATCGACGTCAACACGCAGGAAGAACTCGCAGCCAAGCACCTGGAACTCAACGAAGTCGCGTACTGCAACCTGCACCTGGATCGCCCGATCCCGTTCGAGGCCTATGCCGACAGCCGCGAGCTGGGCGCCTTCATCCTGATCGACCGGCAAAGCAATGCAACGGTTGCAGCGGGAACCATCGATTTCGCCTTGCGCCGCGCAAGCAACATCCACTGGCAGCACGTCGACGTCGACAAGCAGGCGAGGGCGCGCATCAAGGCGCAGGAACCCCGCTGCCTGTGGTTCACCGGCTTGTCGGGATCCGGCAAGTCCACGATCGCAAACCTGGTCGAGAAGCGCCTGCTGGCGATGGGTCATCACACCTACCTGCTCGACGGCGACAACGTGCGCCATGGCCTCAACAAGGACCTCGGCTTCACCGACGAGGACCGCGTCGAGAACATCCGTCGCGTGGCCGAAGTGGCCAAGCTGATGGTCGACGCCGGCCTGATCGTGCTGGTGAGTTTCATCTCCCCGTTCCGCGCCGAGCGCCGCATGGCGCGAAGTCTCTTCCAGCCGGGCGAGTTCATCGAGGTCTTCGTCGATACGCCGCTGGAGGTTGCCGAGCAGCGCGACGTCAAGGGGCTGTACGCGAAAGCCAGGGCTGGTTTGATCACCAATTTCACCGGGATCGATTCTCCATACGAGAAGCCCGAGAACGCGGAATTGGTGGTCAATACCGTGGAGTGCTCGACCGCGTCGCTGGCTGACCAAATCGTCGATTGCTGCTTGCGGTCGCCCGACTGACTTGCCTCGCGCGCGTTGGGCTTTGGAAGCGCATGTGTCCGACTCCATCCGTATGGATTGATCGAGGCGCCGAAGTGGACTTCTCATGTGGCGCTCTGGAGTGTTTAAGAGCCTGAACCGACTTGACAAGGTGTTTCACCTGCATTCACAGACCCATGATGTTCGTTGCTCTATTCAGGTCATCCCGATCTAGATCCAAGGATGGCTTCAATGCGTACCGCTCTTGTATCCGCGGTTGTGACCGCCCTTTTGGGCGTGGGTGCAGCCGTAAGCCTGCCTGCACCACGGGCGACCGATGCAACTCATTCAGGCGCCGGAAGTACAGCCGCCGCACAGGCCCCCGGACCCCTGCACCCCGGGCCCTTGTCGATTGCCGCATACCCGGACCGCGGGAATTTCGCTGCGTATGGCACCCGCCCCGCGGTCGTGCGGAGCGCTGGGACATGGCATGAAGTTCGTTTGAGCGAAGATCACGCGCTCAACGCCATCGGTCAAGGCGGGATGGTGATCGAAGCCCCCAATGGCCGGCCGATCCGATTGCTGTTCGAGCGTCAGATCGAGCACGCGGACGGCAACTGGACGTGGGTGGGCCGCCCGGTCGGCGCGAAACCGGGCGTCGAGGCTCTCATCACTTTTGGTGAACGGGCGGTGTTCGGATCGATTCCAAACGGGAGTGAGCCGGCACTGCAGCTGACGACGGAGGGGGGCCGGACCTGGATGGTTGAAACCGACGCCAGGAAGCTGTCGTCCGCGGCCGAACAGAGCGATGCCGACGCGGTCGGAGCGCCCCTGAGCTCCATCCAGGCGGCAGCTCCCAACCCGACGATGGCGGGGGCGCCAGTACAGTCCGCAGCCCGTGCAAGCTCCACTCAGGCCGCGACGTTCGCCCCTTCGGCCAAACTGGCCACCATCGATCTAGTGCTTGGATACACAACGGGATTCGCGACCAGGTTGGGTGGCCAGTCGCAGGCGAACACGCGCCTGACGTATATGGTCGACGTGGCCAACCAAGCCTATTACAACAGCAACATCGGGGGACAACTTCGCCTGGTCCATACCGTCCAGGTCGATTACCCCGATGCCACCCAGAACCGGCAGGCGCTGTTTGAGTTGTCCGGTGTTACATGCACCAACGCCATCGCGTCTGGCCAGCTATATCTGCCGGACACCGGCGTGAACTGCACCCGGGTAGCCACACCGGCAGCGCTGCAACCCCTGTTGGCGGCTAGGCAGCAATACGGAGCGGACTTGGCTTCACTTGTCCGCACATACCAGGTCCCCGAGAACCAGAGCTGCGGCGTGGCATGGTTACTCGGAGGCGGTCAGACAGCTTTGGATGCCAGCAGCGCGGAGTTTGGCCTGTCGGTGGTGAGCGATTCGAGCGGAACGGCGTTCCCCGATAGCGGCGCTACTTGCCGTGACGAAACCCTTGCCCACGAACTGGGCCATAACATGGGCCTTGCCCATGATCGCCAGATGGCGGCGGGCAACGACGACACCAATGGCGATGGCAATCTGCTCGATCCTGAAGAGTACGGTCACTTCGCGAATTCATTCGGTTACAGCACGGGGGTGGGGGCTGGCAACTTCTACACGATCATGTCCGTGCCGGCGAGCGGCCAGACCGGCTATCGCCTCTTCTCCAACCCCAGGATCACGTCTTGCGGGGGCGCTGCGTGTGGTGTCGCCGGCCAAGCCGACAACGCCGGTTCGCTGGGACAGACGATGCCGATCGTGGCGGCCTTCCGCTCTGCGATGACTCCCTCCGCCACTTGGTTTCGCGGAGACTTCAATGGAGACGGCAAGTCCGACATCCTGTGGCATAACGCCAGCACAAGTGCCAATTCCATCTGGCGGTCAGCAAGTTTGTCGACGGTGCAGGCCGTCGCCACCGTGACCGATCGCTCGTGGGCGATCATGGGTGCTGCCGATTTCGACGGTGATGGAAAGTCGGACATCCTGTGGCGGAATATCGCGTCGGGGGCCAATTCCATATGGAAGTCGGCCAACGCCTCGACTCTTCAGGTGCTCAAGCCCATCACAGACCAGGCGTGGGCAGTGGCAGGCGCGGGGGATTTCAACGGTGACGGCAAGGCGGACATCCTGTGGCGGAACGCACAGACTGGAGCCAATTCAATCTGGCGTTCGGCGGACGGGAATACACCGCAATCGCTGACGAGGATCGGCGATCTCTCCTGGACGATCGCGGGCGTTGGCGACTTCGATGGCGACCACAAGGCTGACATCCTATGGCGCAATACGCGGACCGGAGCAAATTCCATCTGGAAGGCCGGCAGTTCGACAAATGTCCAGGTGCTGACGGCCGTCACCAATCAATCCTGGGTCATTGTCGGCGTCGGCGACTTCAATGGAGATGGCCAGGCCGACATCCTGTGGCGCAACAGCAGCACCGGGGCCAATTCGATCTGGAAGTCCGGCAATCTTGCGACGGTTCAATCCGTCCAATCCGTGCCGAGCCAGGCGTGGGTCGTCGTGGGCATCGGCGACTTCGATGGTGATGGCAAGTCGGACATCCTGTGGCGCAACAGCAGCACAGGTGCCAACTCGATCTGGAAGTCTGGAAATCTGTCCACGCCGCAATCGGTCACCACCGTGTCGAGCCAATCTTGGGTGGTCGCCGGTTAAGAAGTGCCAACTCGCTCGCGGCCCCCTTGGGGGGCCGCGAATCGATCGCATTTGTAGGCGGGCCTGGTCGACTGTCTCTTCGTCGCAGACGATCTCGCCATGCCGGCGGCGATACGCAGCACGTTGCTGTACGTGATGGGCTAACGAGCACGTTCTGGTCTTCGTAGGTCGCGATCAAAGGGGGCGGTCGGAACGACCTTGACCCTTGGGTTCACTCGCTCAAGGGCCGTCAGAAACGCTCCGAGTCGTCGATGCCGTCCTGGATTCGTGGTTGACGAACGCATGCAGTGCCGGGTCCATGTGACCACCGGACACGCCGGTGCCAACGGCGTAAAGGTCGGCACCGTCCACACGGCGGGGCAACGTTCGCCAGCCCGATCACCTGGCGCTATGGCCGAGCTGCCAGCGCTGCCGAGCCGCCGGCCCCACGTGTGCAGGCATTCGCGATTGCATCTCGGTCGACTCGTCAGAGGTTGAGGTAATTCGGCCCCGATCCGCCTTCAGGCGTGACCCAGGTGATGATCTCGTAGGGATCCTTGATGTCGCAGGTCTTGCAGTGCACGCAGTTGGCGGCATTGATCTGCAGGCGTTTGCCGGCATGGCCGTCTGCTGAAGGAGCATCGACGATTTCGTAGACGTTTGCGGGGCAGAAGCGGGTGCAGGGGTTGCCGTATTCCACCGTGCATCGATCGATGCAGATGCTGGTGTCGTGGACGACCAGGTGCACCGGCTGGTCCTCGTCGTGTTCGGTCGCGGCGAAGTACACGCCCTGCAAGCGATCGCGCGGCGGCAGCGAACGCTGCACGTACTCGCGCTTGGGCAGTTCATGCTCGCCGAGCTTGTCGAGCGCGCTCCAGTCGGGCTTGTTGCGCAGCGTCCATGGGGACAGTCCGCCAGTGAGCGTTTCCCACGCGGCGTTGAACATTCCGAACCACAGCCCGCGCTTGAAGCCGGGCTTGATGTTGCGGACCTTGCGCAACTCGTCCATGGCCGCGGATGCGCGCAGCTTCGCGTCAAACCCGCTGGGATCCAGCGATTGCGCCAGGTGTTCGGCGGCGAGCATGCCGCTGCGGATCGCCTGGTGGGTGCCCTTGATCTTGGGGACGTTGAGCAGGCCGGCGCCATCGCCGATCAGCAGCGCGCCGGGCATTTCAACCTTGGGCAGCGACTGCCAGCCGCCGGTGACGATGGCGCGCGCGCCTGCGGACAGGATGCTGCCGCCTTCGAGGAACGGTGCGACGGTGGGATGATTCTTCCATTGCTGGAAGGCTTCCCACGGCTGGTACTGCGGATCGCTGTAATCCAGGCCGCTGACATAACCCAGCGCGACGCGGTCCTTGTCCAGGTGGTAGAGGAAGCTGCCACCGTAGATGCGGTTGTCCGCGGGCCAGCCGAGCGTGTGCACGATCCTGCCCGGCGTCACCCGACCGGCCGGCAACTGCCACAGCTCCTTGATGCCGATCGAGTACGCCTGCGGATCGCTGTCGGCATCCAGCGCAAAGCGCTTCACCAGCTGCTTGGTGAGGCTGCCGCGCGCGCCTTCGGCCAGCACCGTGACCTTGGCCCGGATGTCGATGCCGGCGGTGAAGCCAGCCTTGTGCGTGCCGTCCTTCGCCACGCCCATGTCGCCGATGCGCACGCCGACGACACGGCCGTCGTCATCGTGCAACGCGGCTGCCGCGGCGAAGCCCGGATAGATCTCCACGCCCAGCGCCTCGGCCTGCGGTGCCAGCCAGGCGCATAGCGCACCGAGGCTGACGATGAAATTGCCGTGGTTCTTCATGCCCGGCGGCACCGGCAGCTTGCGGCCGCCGGTCCTGCTGAGCAGCCAGAATTCGTCGTCGCCGGCCGGCACGCAGATCGGCGGTGGGTTGTCGCGCCAGGTCGGCAGCAACGCATCCAGCGGTCCGGGCTCGATGACGGCGCCCGACAGGATGTGCGCGCCGACGGTCGCGCCTTTCTCGATGACGCAGACCGACAGGTCCGGTTTGAGCTGCTTCAAGCGGATGGCGAACGACAATCCGGCCGGCCCCGCGCCCACGGTGACCACGTCGTATTCCATGACGTCGCGTTCGACTTCGCTCATGCCTGGGTTCATCCGCGCTGCAGCAGGACGTTCAATTCTCGGGGTTTGCGCCGGGGGCGGCAAATCGGCAGCATCCGGCGCATGGCGCTTGTCCCGATCGCGTTGCCCGGAGCCGAGGTGGCCATGGACCCGGCGTGGCTGTCGGTCAGCGCAGCCGATGCGCTGCTGGCGGCCCTGGAAGCACGGGTGCCATGGGAGGTGCATCGCATCCGGCTGTTCGGCCGGCTCGTCGATTCACCGCGCCTGAGTTGCTGGATCGGCGATCCCGGCGCGGCCTACACCTATTCGGGCGCGCGCTTCCAGCCGCATCCATGGCCGGCGGCGTTGCTGCCGGTGCGCGAACGCCTGCGGGATGAGACCGGTGTCGACTTCAACAGCGTGCTCGCCAACCGTTATCGCGACGGACGCGATTACATGGGCTGGCACAGCGACAACGAACGCGCACTCGGACCGCAACCGGCGATTGCCTCGCTGAGCCTGGGTGGATCGCGGCGATTCGTGTTCCGAAACAGGCAGGACGCATCGCGCAGGCATGCACTGGCGCTGCCGCACGGAAGCCTGTTGCTGATGGCAGGCGATACGCAATCGCTTTACCAGCATTCGCTGCCGGCGACGGCCAGACCCGTTGCGGCACGCATCAACCTGACATTCCGCAGGATCGTGGCGTAACGGCGCTGGCGGATCGTGCTGCGTCCGGCGTGCCGTCCCCCACGTGGATGGCTACTTCGTCTTGTGTGCGACGCGGGCGCGCTGGCCGGTGGTCAGCGTCCATCCAACGATGTCGTGGGCGATGGCGCCAAGCGCCGTGTCGAATGCCTGCGCCACGGCCGCGGTGCCGGTGCTGCTGGCGGGCACGACCTGCAGGAAGGTGTGCGAGGCGACGACGTCCTGGTCGGTTGCCTGCAGCAACTTCACGTTGACCTCGATCGTCGCCGACGGCAGCGCCGCGCCGGCGTAGTCGGCTTCGAAGCGGCGGACTTCGCTGAGCAGGGTGAAGTCGGCGGCGATGCCGCTGCCCTGGCGCGCAACGGCCGGGATCCTGCCGGAGTCCTCCAGTGCCTGCAGCACCGTGTCCTGCAGTTGTTCGCTCGGCGACTTCGCCCAGCTCGCGCCCTTGTAGACCTCGAGTTCACCTGGCGTCGGACGCACGGCGATACGCAGGGTGTCGACCATGCGCGGCGCTTCCGGATGGCTGATCGCCAGTTGCCAGTCGACGTTGGGCCAAGCGGGATCGATCGTCACCACGGGCTGCGGCGCGTAGATCGTCGAGGGTGTCTTGTTGCCGCCCAGCACCGAGCATCCGGCCAGCAGCGACACCAGCACCAGGCTGGCGCAGGCGCCTGCGTTTGAACGACGTGCGTTTGAACGACGGGCGTTTGAACGACGGGCGTTGGAAATGATCATTTCGGTTCGAATTCCTTCGGGGCGTCGCGACCGAGCAGGTAGCGCGCCGGGTTGCCTTCGAGGCGGTCACTGAGATGCCGCAGGTCGCGCACCAGTCCGCGCAATTCGCCCAGCGTCGGTCCGAGTTGCGACAGGCCGTCATTGGCGAAGCTGTGGATGGCGGCGCGGTTTTCGCTGAGGATGGTATCGGCGCCACCGGCGGCCGAATCGAGCCTGGTCAGCGTGCCGTCCAGTTTCGCCACCAACCCCGGGAGTTTCTGCACCAGGTCGCGGTCGATGTCATTGACCGCGTGGTCGGTGGTTTTCAGCGTGATCGCCAACTGCTCGCTCGACTGGCGTGCACTGATGATGAGCTGACGCAGGTCCTCGCGCTGGTCGGCAACGGCGCCGGTCATGACCTGCAGGTTGTCGAGCGTCTTCGCGATCCGCTTGACGTTCTCCTCGCTGAGCACCTCGTCCATGCGCGCGACCAGTCGATTGGCGGTGTCGGCGATGTTCTGCAGTGCCGACGCCTCGGTCTGGATGACGGGGATTTCGCGATGGTCGACCGACACCAGCGTCGGTGCGTTCGGCGAGCCGCCGGTGAGCTGGATGAAGGGACTGCCGGTGAGGCCGGTGATCGACATCTTGGCCTTGGTATCGACCTTGATCGGCGTATCGGCCTGCAGCTTCAGCCGCGCCAGCACCTGGCGTGGGTCGTTGGGGGCGAGCTTGAGCGATTCGACCGTGCCCACCGAGATGCCGTTGTACTGGACCGAGCTGCCTTCGGTGAGGCCGGTCACCGGCTCGTTGAAGATGACCGAATACTCCTGCCAACCCTGCTCGGACGAATACTTGGCCGCCCACAGGCCGAATGCCAGCAACAGCACCGCCGTGAGGATGGTGAAGGCGCCGATCAGGACGTAATTGGCCTTGGTTTCCATCGTCACGCTTCCTCGCGGGTCGAACCGGGATTGACGGCGGACATCCGCCGATCGGATGCGCCGCTGCGGGCGGCACGGCCGCGCGGACCATTGAAATACTCCTGCACCCAGGGGTGGTCGAGCTGTTCGAGCTCGGCCAGCGTCGCCACCGCGATCACTTTCCTGTCCGCGATGACGGCGACGCGGTCGCAGATAGCGTACAGGGTGTCGAGGTCATGGGTGATCAGGAACACGGTCAGTCCGAGCGCCTGCTGCAGGGTGCGCGTCAGTTTGTCGAACGCCGCCGCGCCGATCGGATCCAGTCCGGCGGTGGGTTCATCCAGGAACAGCAGCGGCGGGTCCAGCGCCAGCGCCCGCGCAAGCCCCGCGCGCTTGCGCATGCCGCCGGAGAGTTGCGATGGCAACTTGTTCAGGGCATCGGCTTCGAGGCCAGCGAGCTTGACCTTCAGCAGCGCCAGCTCATAGCGCAGCGAGTCGGGCAGGTCGGGATGGTGTTCGCGCAACGGCACCTGCACGTTTTCGCCGACGGTGAGCGAAGAGAACAACGCGCCGTCCTGGAACAGCACGCCGGTGTTGCGTTCGATGTGCAGGCGATCGTCCGGCGCCTGGCTGCGCGCGTCGACGCCGAGCACCTCGATCTCACCGGCATCGGGTGTGCGCAGTCCGATGATCGAGCGCATCAGCACAGATTTACCGGTGCCCGAGCCACCGACCACGCCGAGGATCTCGCCGGGAAGCACGTCGAGGTCCAGGCCATCGTGCACGACCTGCTCGCCGAATCGATTGACCAGCCCGCGCACCCGGATGATGGGCTGCACGGATCCGGATTCGCTGTCCTGCGACTGCGCGGGAGTGGCGAAAGCCGGTGTCGATGCCGCCGTCATCACCAGCCCACCTGCATGAACCAGATCGCGGCGATGGCGTCGAGAACGATCACCAACGAGATGGCCTGCACCACGCTGGACGTCGTGCGCTCGCCGACCGATTGCGCGGTGCCCTTCACCTGCAGTCCTTCCAGGCAACCGATGAGGCCGATCACCAGGGCGAAGACCGGCGCCTTCGACAGCCCCACCAGGAAGTGGCGCAGGTGCATGGTTTCCTGCATGCGCGCGAGATACGCCTGCGGCGGGATGCCCAGGCTGAAGGCGCCAACCGACATGCCGCCAAGCAGGCCCGCGATGTCGGCAATGAAACTGAGCAGCGGCAAGGTGACGACCAGCGCAAGCAGGCGCGGGATCACCAGCACGTCGACCGGGTCCAGTCCCAGCGTGCGCATCGCGTCGACTTCCTCGCGGCTGACCATCGCGCCGATCTGCGCGGTGAACGCGCTGGCGGTGCGGCCGGCAAGCAGGATCGCCGTCAGCAGCACGCCGAATTCGCGCAGGAACGCGACATTGACCAGTTCGACGACATAGATGGTGGCGCCGAAGTCCTGCAGGATGTTGGCGCCGAGGAACGCGATCACCGCGCCCACCAGGTAGGACAGCAGGAACACCAGCGGGACCGCATCCAGCCCGACCTGCTCCATGTGGCTGACGGTCGCGGTCAGCCGGAAGCGCCGGGGTTGCTTGACCATCCGCAGCATCTTGGCGAGGTTTTCGCCCAGGAAACTGATCAGCGCGACGATCTCGATCCAGTTGTCGTGGACCGCGAATCCCAGGCGTCCCAGCGCGGCGGCGAAGCCGTATTCGTGTCTCTTCTTCGGCCGATCGTCGGCCACGTCCTCGATCGCCGCCACCAATGCGTGGTGGTCGGCGCGGAACTCGAACGTATCGAAGTCCAGGTCGTGGCGATGGGCGAATCGCAGCAGTTGCAGCACGCCCGCGGAATCCAGCCGGTCGACTGCCGTGGCATCGACGATGCCAGCCTTCGCGGGCGCGGCGGCAAGCGCGGCGCCGACGCCGCTGGCGTGTTGCAGGGTCCAGCGACCGCGCAGGCGCAGGCGTGGAGCGCCGCCTGCAGGACCCTCCTGGTCGATATCGATGCTCGGTGCGGTGTCGCGGGCACCCATGACGTCATCCGGGAAAAGGGTTGCCGGGGCGAGGATACAGACTCGCCCCGGCAGCGCCACTTCACGCCAATGCATCACCGCCTGGCCTGCCCATGCGATGCTGGCGCGATGGCAGCATCGACTCCGCTACCGCCTTCCAGCTACGCCGCGCGCCTGGCCTTCGTGGTGGAGCTGGCCGAGCACCTGCATGCATACGGCACCACCGCGCAACGCCTGGAAGGCGCGCTGGATTCGGTTGCGACCAGCCTGCAGATGGAATGCGAGCCCTGGTCCAATCCCACCGGGATGATCCTGACGTTCAGCGATCCGGCCCGGCCGCCAGGCGAAAGCGATTCGACCCGCGTCATCCGGCTGCCGCCGGGCGACACCGACCTGGCGAAGTTGTGCGAAGCCGACCGCATCGCCGATGACGTCGTGGCCGGCCGCCTGGATCTCGCTGCCGGCCACGCCGCGTTGCGCGCCCTGTCGCAACCGCCCAGTACCCGCGCCAGGTGGATGCTCGTGTTCGCCTTCGGACTGGCCGCCGGCGCGGTGGCCGGCTTGTTGCGACTGCCGTGGCTGGACATCGCGACGGCTGGCGGTACCGGCCTGCTGATCGGGCTGCTGGATCTCGCCACCCGGCGCCGGCCGCAACTCAAGGAAGCCGGCGATGCGCTGGCGGCGCTGCTTGCTGGATTCATCGCGATCGCGGTCGCCAGCTTCATCGCGCCACTCAACCTCAACACCGTGATCGTCGCCTCGCTGATCGTGCTCGTGCCCGGCATGAGCCTGACCAATGCCGTGAACGAACTGACCAGCCAGCACCTGGTGTCCGGCACGGCGCGCTTTGCCGGCGCGCTGACCACGGTGATGAAGCTGTCGGTCGGTACCGTGATCGCGTTGACGCTCGCCAACCTTGTCGGCATCACGCCGCAGGTCAGGGCATGGCGGCCGCAGCCCGACTGGGTCGAATGGCTCGCGCTGGCGCTGGCGGCTTATGCCTTCGCGCTGCTGTTCCGCACCGCGCGTCGCGACTATCCAATCGTGATGCTGTCGGCGGTGGCGGGTTACCTGATCTCGCGGCTGGCCGGGGAGGCCTGGGGCAGCCCGGCAGGGATCTTCCTGTCGGCAATGCTGCTGACCGCGGCCGGCAACGGCTATGCGCGCTGGATGCAGCGGCCCGGCGCGCTGGTGCGCGTGCCCGGCATCCTGATGCTGGTGCCGGGAAGCGCCAGCCTGCGCGGGATGTTGAACCTGGTGCAGCAGCAGGACGTCGCCGCCGGCCAGGCCGCGGCGCTGACGGTGCTGAATGTCCTGCTGGCACTGATCGCGGGATTGCTGTTCGGCAACCTGTTGCTGCCGACACGGCGCAACCTCTAGCTGATCCCGCCGCGCCGCCGCGCCGCCAGGGAACTCGTACGGCGACACATTCCAACGCGCCGCCGCGCGCCTCGTTACCCGCCTGCGTGCGGCGGCAGACGCATCATCCGGGTGTGGCTGGCTCGGTCATGCCGCGCCGCCAGGGAATTCGCACGGCGACACATTCCGACGCGCCGCCGCGCGCCGATTACCCGCCTGCGTTGTTCGGCAGGCGCAGCATCCTCGTATCACTGAAACGATCATGCCAAGTCAACCCATCCCGATCCCACCACACCCACCAGAAACCCAGTCCGCCCGCCAGCACCGAGAGCGTACCGACGGCATATCGCCGCATCAGTGCCCGTGTCGTCGCCGGTGAGCCGTCCGCCGCAACCACGCGCAGTCGCCATGGCCGCATGCCCAGGGTGCGGCCGCCGCGTCGCCAGCTCACCACCGCATAGGCGCCGGTCAGCAGCCAGCAGGCCAGCCACAGCAGCAACTGCAGCGGACTGAAGGGCGCGATGTTCTGGCGCGGGGGATGACCGCTCAGGTAATAGCCCAGCGTGAACAGCGCGGACGCCAGCATCCACAGCGCCAGCGCCGGGAAGAAGTCATACAGCAACGCCAGCAGGCGCCAGCCGATCAGCGCCGGGTTGCGGTTCGGTGGATTCATCGCGCCAGCATAGCGGGCCATTGCCGGCGCCGCTAAGCTGCCGGTGATGGCATCGATGACACCCGCCGAACGTCGCACGCGCGCCTGCGCATTGCCGCCGCTGCAGGACGACGACGCGCAGGCGATCGACGACTTCCTCGATGCGCTGTGGGCCGAGGCCGGCGTGGCGCGGCAGACGCTGTCCGCATACCGTCGCGACCTGGGCGGCCTGGCGCGCTGGCGCAATGGCAGTGGCGGCGGATTGGCCACGGCCGATCGCGCCACGCTGTTCGATTACCTGGCCCTGCGCACGCGCGACGACTACTCGCCGCGCAGCAACGCGCGGCTGCTGTCGGCATTGCGCGCGTTCTATGCGCACCGGGTGCGCAAGGGCGCACGCGCCGACGATCCGACCGCGCTGCTGGAGCCGCCGCGGCTGCCGCGCCTGTTGCCCAAGGCGCTGGCCGAAACCGAGATCGAGGCCCTGCTGTCCGCGCCGGATGCGACAACGGCGCTGGGCCTGCGCGATCGCGCCATGATGGAACTGATGTATGCGGCCGGATTGCGCGTGAGCGAGTTGACGACGCTGCCGACCGCCGCGATCAACCTGCGCCAGGGCGTGTTGCGCGTCGTGGGAAAGGGCGGCAAGGAGCGGCTGGTGCCGCTGGGCGAGGAAGCCCAGCACTGGCTGGAAACCTACCTCGCCAAGTCGCGTCCCGCGCTGGCCGGCAACCGGGTGTTGTCGTCGCTGTTCCTCGACACGCATGGCGAGGCGCCTTCACGCCAGCAGTTCTGGACGCTGGTCAAGCGGTATGCCGCGATTGCCGGCATCGATCCGCGGCGCATCAGTCCACATGGTTTGCGTCACAGTTTCGCCACCCACCTGCTGAACCATGGCGCCGACCTGCGCGCCCTGCAGATGCTGCTGGGGCACAGTTCCCTGTCGACGACGCAGATCTACACGCTGGTGGCGCGTGAACAGCTCAAGCGGCTGCACCAGCGGCACCATCCGCGGGGTTGACGACGGTCCGGCAGCGGGCTGCGTGCGACAATCGGCTGAACCCCTCGCGCCGCCGCCGGTCTCAACGACCGCGCGCCACGACAACGGCGCCTCCCGGAGATCCATCCTCGATGAAACGCCTGCTCCTGACCCTGCTCAGTGCCATCAGCCTGTCCGCCTGCGCGCAGACCAGCCCGCCGACGACGGCCGCCAAGCCGACGCAGCCAGCCAAGGCCGAATTGCCCGCCGCCATCGCTGCCGCCGGTACCCCGGAAGCGCGGGCACGGGCAGCCATCCTTGCGGTGAACCCACAGGTCCAGATCGACCAGGTGTCCGCGTCGCCGCTGCCGGGTTTCCAGCAGGTCATCGTCAATGGGGAAGTGATCTACGTCAGCGACGACGGGAAGTACCTGATGCAGGGCTCGCTGTACGACGTCGCTGCGAAGAAGAATCTCGGCGAGGCAGTCATGGCCCAGCTTCGCACCAAGCTGCTGACGAGCATCCCGGCCAGCGACCGCATCGTCTTCGCGCCGGCGCACCCGAAATACACGGTGACGGTCTTCACCGACGTCGAATGCGCGTACTGCCGCAAGTTGCACAGCGAGATCGCCGACTACAACCAGCAGGGCATCGCGGTGGAATACGTCGCCTTCCCGCGCATGGGCCTGGGCAGCGAGGACTTCAGGAAAATGGTCGCCGTCTGGTGCTCGCCCGACAGGAAGGCCGCACTCACCGACGCCAAGAACGATCGCCCGGTGCCTTATCGCAACTGCAACAACCCGGTCACCATGCAATACAAGCTCGGCCAGCGCATGGGCTTGACCGGGACGCCGATGATCCTCACCAGCGACGGCATCCAGGTCGGCGGCTACGTGCCGCCGGCGCAGTTGCGCCAGGTGCTCGACAAGATGGCCGCCGATGGCGCCACGCCGGTAGCCAGCACCGCCACCGGCTCGCGCTGAGTTCCGTCGCCAAGGGCGCCGTCGCCAGGCCCGGAGCCGGCCCAGCGCCGGCTTCGCTACAATGAGCGGCCGTTTTCCTCGGTTCCGCCGGACATGATCGTCCTCGAGGGCCTTCCGGCCCTGTCGCCATTCCGCCGCGCGCGGCTCGAAGCCCGCCTGCAGGCCATCCATCCCGACGTTCGCATCGCAGGCGCGTGGTCCAGTTACTGGATCCAGCCGGCAGACGCAGGCGTGGACGTCGCCTCGCCAGACCTGGATGCGCTGTGCAGGATCCTGCAGGCGCGTACCAGCCTGCAGCCGCAGGACGCCGGCGCCGTCAGCCGCTTTGTCGTGCCGCGACTGGGGACCATCTCGCCCTGGTCCAGCAAGGCGACCGAATTGCTGCACGGGGCCCGCCAGCCGATCCGGCGCGTGGAGCACGGCACCCGCATCGACCTGCTGCATTGGCCGGCCGATGCCGGCCGGCAGGCCGCGCTGTCGGCATTGCTGCACGATCCGATGACCCAGTCGATCCTGCCCGACCGCGATGCGGCGGCAGGCCTGTTCGTCCAGCCCGCGCGCGGTGCGCTGCAGCGCGTGGCGCTGGAGGACCTGGCGGCCGCCAACGTGCGCCTCGGGCTGGCGCTGGCCGATGACGAGATCGATTACCTGCGCACGCGCTTCGGTGCGCTGGGCCGCGATCCGGCCGACGTCGAGCTGATGATGTTCGCCCAGGCGAACTCCGAGCACTGCCGGCACAAGATCTTCAATGCGTCGTGGACGATCGACGGGCGCGAGCAGCCGACCTCGCTGTTCAAGATGATCCAGTACACGCACGCGCAGACGCCGGAGCACACGTTGTCGGCGTACAGCGACAACGCCGCGGTGGTCGAGGGTTATCCGACGCGTCGCTTCCGCCCGGAGCCTGCGACGCAGGAATATCGCGCGGGTGACGAACTTCCCGGCGCGTTCTGCATCAAGGTCGAGACCCACAACCATCCCACCGCCATCGCGCCGTTCCCGGGCGCATCGACCGGGGCCGGCGGCGAGATCCGCGACGAGGGCGCGACCGGTCGCGGTGGCCGCCCCAAGGCGGGACTCGCCGGATTCAGCGTGTCCCACCTGCGCGTTCCGGGCTTGCCGCAACCCTGGGAAAGCCCGCGCGCGCTCAATCCGCGCATGGCGCCGGCACTGGACATCATGCTCGACGGCCCATTGGGCGCGGCGGCGTTCAACAACGAATTCGGGCGGCCGAATCTTGCGGGTTACTTCCGCAGTTTCGAACTCGCCGAAGGCGACGGACTGACGCGCGCCTACGACAAGCCGATCATGCTGGCCGGTGGCCTGGGCGCGATGGATCGCGCGATGGTCGCCAAGCAGATGCTGCAGCCCGGCCATGCGGTCATCGTTCTGGGTGGTCCGGCGATGCTGATCGGCCTGGGTGGTGGCGCGGCGAGTTCGGTGGCGTCCGGCGACAGCAGCGCGGACCTGGATTTCGCCTCCGTGCAGCGCGACAACCCCGAGATGGAGCGTCGCTGCCAGGAAGTCATCGACCGCTGCGTCGCGCTCGGCGACGACAATCCCGTCGCATCGCTGCATGACGTCGGTGCCGGCGGCCTGTCCAACGCGATTCCGGAACTGCTGCACGACTCCGGGGTCGGTGGCGTCATCGACCTGGACCGCGTGCCCAGCGACGATCCCTCGCTGTCGCCGTTGCAGTTGTGGTGCAACGAGGCGCAGGAGCGTTACGTGCTCGGCCTGGCGCAGGACCGCGTCGCCGAATTCGCCGCCATCTGCCTGCGCGAGCGTTGCCCGTTCGCGGTCGTCGGTACCGCGACGCGCGAAGAGCGCCTGGTCGTCGGCCATGGCGCCACGGTCGACAGCGTGGGCGATGCGGCGGCCGACTGGCCGATCGACCTGCCCATGGACCTGCTGTTCGGCAAGCCGCCGAAGATGCACCGCGACACGGCGCATCCGCCCGCGCCCCGCTGGCCCGAACTCGCCACCGCGGCGCTCGACCTGCACCAGGCTGGACTGCGGGTGCTTGCGCATCCGACAGTGGCGTCGAAATCGTTCCTGATCACCATCGGCGACCGCACCGTCGGTGGCCTGACCGCGCGTGACCAGATGATCGGCCCGTGGCAACTGCCCGTCGCCGATTGCGCGATCACCCTGTCGGGCTTCGACGGCGTCGCCGGCGAGGCGATGGCGATCGGCGAGCGCGCACCGCTGGCATTGCTCGACGCCGCCGCCGCCGCACGCATGGCGGTGGGCGAGGCGATCACCAACATCTGCGCCGCGCCGATCGAGTCGCTGGACCGCATCAAGCTGTCGGCCAACTGGATGGCCGCGGCTGGGCATCCCGGTGAGGACGCGCGCCTGTTCGACGCGGTCAAGGCAGTGGGCATGGAGTTGTGCCCGCAACTGGACCTCAGCATCCCGGTCGGCAAGGATTCGCTGTCGATGCAGGCGCAGTGGCCGGCCGATGACGGCAGTGCGGCCACTCGCAAGTCGGTGTCGCCGGTGTCGCTGATCGTCACGGCCTTCGCGCCGGTGACCGACACCCGCGCGCAACTCACGCCGCTGTTGTCGCGCGAGCCCGAGTCTGAGTTGTGGCTGATCGGCCTGGGCGCCGGCAAGCAGCGCCTCGGCGGCTCCATCCTGGCGCAATGCCATCCGCAGGCTGGCGGCATCGGCGCGCTGCCGGCGTTTGCCGGCGAAGGCGTCGGGTCGGGCGTTCCCGATCTCGACGACCCGCAGCGCCTGCGCGCGTTTTTCGAGCTGATCCGCGACGCGCGCGAAGATGGCCTGCTGCTCGCCTATCACGACCGTTCCGATGGCGGCGCCTTCGCGACCTTGTGCGAGATGGCGTTCTGTTCGCACCTGGGATTGGACATCCAGCTCGACGGATGGGGCGAACATCCGTTCCGCACCCTGTTCAACGAAGAGCTGGGCGCGGTGGTGCAGATCGCCTGCGCCGATCGCGCCGAATTCGCCGATTTGGTGGCCCGCCATGGGCTGATCGACTGCGCCCAGCGCATCGCACGACCGACCACGGCGCCGTCGATCCGGATCCGCTCGGATGGCGATGCGCTCGTCGAATGGCGTTGGGAAGAATTGTTCGACGCCTGGTGGTCGGTCACCCACGCGATGCAGGCGCTGCGCGACAACCCGGATTGCGCCGACGAGGAGCGCGCGCTGGCGCGACGGTTCGATGCGCCCGGGCTGAATCCGGTGCTGAGCTTCGATCCGGTCGAGGACGTCGCCGCGCCCTACATCGCGACCGGCGCACGGCCGAAGGTCGCGATCCTGCGCGAGCAGGGCGTCAACAGCCAGATCGAGACCGCAGTGGCATTCGACCGCGCCGGCTTCAGCGCGCACGACGTGCACATGAGCGACCTGATCTCCGGCCGCGCGCGGCTGCAGGACTTTGCCGGCTTCGTCGCCTGCGGCGGTTTCAGTTACGGCGACGTGCTGGGCGCGGGACGCGGCTGGGCGACGTCGATCCTGGAGCGCCCGGAACTGCGCGACGCTTTCGAGCAGTTCTTCGTGCGCGGGGACAGCTTCGCGCTGGGCATCTGCAACGGTTGCCAGATGCTGTCGCAACTCAAGCCGATCATCCCCGGCGCCACGCACTGGCCGCAGTTCCTGCGCAACCGCAGCGAGCAGTACGAGGCGCGCCTGGGACTGCTGCAGGTGCTCGAATCGCCATCGTTGTTCCTGCGCGGGATGGCCGGATCGCGGTTGCCCGTCGCCGTCGCCCATGGCGAGGGTCGCGCGCAGTTCGACGGACCGGATGCGGCGACGTCGGCGCGGGTCGCCTTGCGTTATGTCGACGCCGCCGGCGGCAACGCCGTCGCCCATCCCGCCAATCCCAATGGCTCGCAGGACGCGGTTGCCGGACTGACCTCCGACGACGGACGGGTCACCATCCTCATGCCGCACCCCGAGCGCACCTTGCGCGCCGCCAACTACAGCTGGGCGCCGCGCGAATGGTCCGGCGATTCGCCGTGGCTGCGGATGTTCCGCAATGCCCGGGCGTTCGTGGGATGACGCCCGCAGCCTGGTGACCGCCGGGTTCGCGACCAACGCGCGGCGCTGATCGCCGCGCCGACCCGTGGCGCCGGACATCCACCGGCCCTTACCGCGCCGCCTGCGATGTATCGTTGGGTTTAACCGCGGGTTATTCCCGCTGCTGGTACAGTCCGGGACCCCACCGGGTGACCTCGTGAACGCAATCCTGAACAACCCGCCCACCGCCGAGGACATCGACACCAGCGTCGATGAGCGTGTCGTTGCGGCGCTGCTGGAAAAGGGTCGGCTGAAGGACACGGACCTGGTGCGCGCCCGGCGCCTGCAGGAGGAAACCGGCGGCAGCCTGCTGACGTTGCTGGCCCGCCTGGGCCTGGTGTCGGAGCGCGATCACGCCGAGACCGCCGCCGCGGTGCTCGACCTGCCGCTGGTCAGCGTCAAGGACGCACCGGAATTGCCACCCGAGTCGGTGGTGCTGTCGTCGAAGTTCATGAAGCAGTTCCACGTCGTGCCGATCGCCGAGGACGCCACCCACCTGGATGTGCTGGTCGCCGATCCGCAGGACGTCTACGCGCTGGATGCCGTGCGGCTGGCGACGCAGCGCGAGGTGCGTGCGCACGTTGGCCTGCGTTCGGAGATCGACGACCTGATCGAGCGCTGGCATGGCCAGGGCCGCAGTGCGATGGGCGCGATCGTGGAGACCGCCGAGGGCGAGAGCGGCGACATGGACGATGTCGAGCACCTGCGCGACCTCGCTTCCGAAGCGCCCGTGATCCGGCTGGTCAACCTGGTCATCCAGCGTGCCGTCGAACTGCGCGCGTCGGACATCCACATCGAGCCGTTCGAAAACCGGCTGAAGGTGCGCTATCGCATCGATGGCGTGCTCGAGGAGGGCGAGAGCCCGCCGCAGAACCTGACCGCCGCCGTGATCAGCCGCATCAAGATCATGGCCAAGCTCAACATCGCCGAGCGTCGGTTGCCGCAGGACGGCCGCATCATGCTGCGCGTGCAGGGCAAGGAACTCGACCTGCGCGTGTCGTCGGTGCCGACCGCGCACGGCGAATCGGTGGTGATGCGCCTGCTCGATCGCGAGACCGTCGTGTTCGACTTCGAACGCCTGGGATTCACCGATCACTTCCTGCCGCAGTTCCAGCGCGTGCTGGAGCAGCCGCACGGCATCCTGCTGGTGACCGGCCCGACCGGCTCGGGCAAGACCACGACGCTGTATACCGCGCTGAGCAAGCTCAACACGCCCGACGTCAAGATCATCACCGTCGAGGATCCGGTCGAATACCAGATCGAGGGCATCAACCAGATCCAGGCCAAGCCGCAGATCGGACTGGATTTCGCGCATGCGCTGCGCAGCATCGTGCGCCAGGATCCCGACATCATCATGATCGGCGAAATGCGCGACCTGGAAACCGCGCGCATCGCGATCCAGTCGGCGCTCACCGGACACCTCGTGCTGTCGACGCTGCACACCAACAATGCCGCCGGCGGCATCACCCGCATGCTCGACATGGGCGTCGAGGATTACCTGCTGACGTCCACCATCAACGGCATCCTCGCCCAGCGCCTGGTGCGACGCCTGGAGCCGACGCACGCGGAGAAATACCTCGCCTCGCCGGAGGAGATCCAGAAGTTCGACCTGCGCCGTTACCAGCCCGAAGGCGATGTGTACCTGTACCGCCCGCGTGGCTCGGCGATCGCGCCGACTGGATACCACGGCCGCACCACCATCATGGAATTCATGGTGATGAACGACGAGCTGCGCCGCGCCGTCATGCGCCATGCCGGCATGGGCGAGCTCGAACAGCTCGCACGCAACGCCGGCATGCGCACGATGTACGAGGACGGCATCGTCAAGGCGATGGCGGGAGTGACGACGATCGAGGAAGTGCTTCGCGTCACCGAAGACGCCTGACGGCATGCCCCTCTTCCGCTACAAGGCGCTCAATGCGCGCGGTGAGATGCTGGACGGCCAGATGGAAGCCGTCAGCGACGCCGAGGTCGTGCTGCGGCTGCAGGAACAGGGCCACCTGCCGGTCGAGGCGCGACTGGCCAGCGAGGGCGGTGGTGAATCAGCCTGGCGCGCGCTGCTCAAGCCCAAGCCGTTCGCCGGCGAACGACTGGTGCAGTTCACCCAGCAGCTGGCGACCTTGCTCGGTGCCGGACAGCCGCTGGACCGCGCGCTGACGATCCTGCTGGAACTGCCCGAGGACGAGGCGGCGCGTCGGACCATCACCGACGTGCGCGACGCGGTGCGTGGCGGCACCGCATTGTCGACCGCGCTGGAACGCCAGCACGGTACGTTCTCGCGGCTGTACATCAACATGGTGCGTGCCGGCGAAGCCGGCGGCAGCATGCACGAGACCCTGCTGCGACTGGCCGATTACCTCGAACGCAGCCGTGCCATGCGCGGGCGTGTCATCAACGCGATGATCTATCCGGCGATCCTGCTGGTGATGGTGAGCCTGTCGCTGCTGTTCCTGCTCGGGTTCGTGGTGCCGCAGTTTTCGGCGATGTACGAGAGCCTGGACGCACCGCTGCCGTGGTTCACGAAAATCGTGCTCGGCGTGGGCCTGCTGGTCCGCAACTGGTGGTTCGTGCTGCTGGCCGTTCCCGCGCTGCTGCTGTGGTGGCTGGACCGCAAGCGCCGTGATCCCGTGTTCCGCGCGCGCTTTGACGAATGGATCCTGCGGCAGAAGTTCGCCGGCCCGCTCATCGCCAAGCTGGAGACCGCGCGCCTGGCCCGCACGCTTGGCACCTTGCTGAAGAACGGCGTCCCCTTGCTGACGGCGCTGGGCATCGGCCGCAACGTGCTGGGGAACCGCGCGCTCGCCGACTCGGTCGAAGCCGCTGCGGACGACGTCAAGAATGGCATCGGCCTGTCGGCGGCGCTGGCCAAGGGCAAGCGCTTCCCACGGCTGGCGCTGCAGATGATCCAGGTCGGCGAGGAATCCGGCGCACTGGATGCGATGCTGTTGCGGACCGCGGACACCTTCGAGCAGGAGACGTCGCTCGCGATGGATCGCATGCTGGCCGCGCTGGTCCCGGTGGTGACGTTGTTGCTGGCGAGCATCGTCGGCATCGTCATCCTGGCCGTGCTGACCCCCATATACGACCTCACCAACGTCATAGGCTGATCATGAAAGCATCCCGTTCGATAACCCGTGCCCCCGGTCGCGCCGCGCAGCGCGGTTTCAGCCTGATCGAGATCATCCTGGTGGTGGTGCTGATCGGCGGCATCGTGGCGTTTGCCGCGACGCGCATCCTCGGCGGTGGCGATCGCGCCAAGGTCAACCTGGCCAAGGCGCAGGTGCAGACGCTGGCGGAAAAGGTCCAGCAGTTCGAGAACGACACCGGCAACCTGCCCAATTCGCTGGATGAGCTGGTGTCGGCGCCGGGAAGCGCGACCGGCTGGCTCGGTCCTTACTCCAAGACGGCCGAACTCAAGGATCCCTGGAACCATCCGTTCCAGTACACGATGCCGGGCGACGGCCAGCCATTCGACCTGGTGAGCCTGGGCAAGGACGGCAAACCCGGCGGGACCAGCGTCGACGCCGACATCAAGTACCAGTAAGGCGATGCCGGACTGGTGGCCGACAACAGCACTCGGCAGGCGAATGATCCAGGCCGTGCCGACGGCGCGAGCCATGCGGTGAGGCGAAGACCAGCGCAGCGGGGCTTCACCCTGCTCGAGATCATCCTGGTCATGGCCATCATCGCGCTGGCGAGCGTGCTCGCCGCGGCCGCGATGGGCGGCGGGTTCCGGGGCATGCAGCTGCGCGCCAATGCGCAGAAGATCGCGTCGAACCTGCGTTTCACCCGCGCGCAGGCGATTTCCACCGGACAGCCGCAGCGCTTCGTCATCGATCCGCGCGCCCATGAGTGGCACGCGCCCAAGGCGCATCACGGGGAGATCCCGGCCAAGCTCGGCATCGCCTTCATCGGCGCGCGCGAAGTGCAAGCGCATCCGGGCGAGGGCGCCATCGCGTTCTTTCCCGACGGCGCGTCGACCGGCGGACGCATCCAGCTGACATCGGGCAAGGCGATCTGGACGGTCGACGTCGCCTGGCTGACCGGCCAGGTGCAGGTCACGCATGGAGCGGTTGATCAGTGATGGGTAAAGCGCCTTGTCGGAACTCCTCAGGCCGTGGCGACGGCTCGTGCAAGGTCGCGGGCCTGGTCTCCTCGAGGCGCGGCCGTGGCGACGGCTTGTGTAAGGTCGCGGGCCGGGTCTCCTCGAGGCGCGGCCGTGGCGACGGCTTCGGGAGGGTCGCGGGACGGCGTTCCTCGATGCGCGGCTATACGTTGATCGAGGTCATCGTCGCCTTCGCTCTGCTGGCAATGGCCTTGACCTTGCTGCTGGGCAGCCTGGCCAACGCATCGAAGCAGGTGCACTGGGCCGACGGCGCCGGACGCGCGACGCTGTATGCGCAATCCCTGCTTGCCCAGACCGGTGTCGCCGAGCCCCTGCAGGGCGGCACGCGCCAAGGTGCCTTCGAGGACGACCGCTACCACTGGACGCTGGTCACCCGCCCCTACACCGAGGCGGGTGCCACCACGGCGGCGGTGACCGCCGATGGCGCGCAGCTGTACGAGATCGTGCTGGACATGGACTGGGGCAAGTCGCCCGCGCAACGCCTGCACCTGCAGACGCTGCGGCTCAGTCGCCCCGCGATCGTGACGGCGCCGCAGGAATGACCGCGTCCGATCGGGCCAGCGTGTCGCCGGGTCGCGCCACGATGCGCGGTTTCACCCTGATCGAGGTCCTGCTCGCGACCTCGCTGCTGGCTGCCGCACTCGCACTGGGCTTCGCGGTGCTCAGCGCAGCCACGGCGACAGTCAATCGCGGCGAGGTGCTGTCGCAGCGGAACACGCTGATGCGCGCGGTGTCGGGTTTCCTGCGCACCCGGATCGGGTCGGCCCGTGCGATCGCGTTTGCGCTGGACCCCCAAGGCGGCACCCCGATCCTGTTCGTCGGCGAGCGCGGCCGCATGCGTTTCGTGGCGGACCTGCCCGATTACCTCGGGCGCGGCGGTCCCTACCTGCACGACATTTCCGTATCCGGCGACACGCCCGGCCAGCTCGGGCTCACTGTCGCCTTCAGCCAGGTGCAGAACTCCACCCAGATCGCCGAGGACGCGCCACGCAAGCCCGAGCCATTGGCCGGCAAGCTGAAGGATGTGCAGTTCCGCTATCGCGCGATCGACGCGACCGGCGCGCTGGGCGGGTGGCAGGAGCAATGGACGCAGGTCGACCGGCTGCCATTGCAGGTGTCGATCCGGGTCACGCCGGCCGATGGTCCCGCGTGGCCGGAGATCATCATCGCGTTGCCGGTGGCCAGTGGCGCCGGCGGTGGGGAGCAGGCGCAATGAAGGCGCGCGCACGACAGGATGGCGCTGCGCTGCTGCTGGTCATGTGGCTGATCGCCCTGCTGGCGTCGCTGATCGGCGCATTCGCGCTGGGCGCGCGGGTCGAGCGCCTGCAGGAACGCGTGCTCAGCCGTGGCGTCATCGCCGGCGAGGCGGCCCGGGCGGGACTGGAGATGGCGCTCGTCCGCGTCGGCGATCCGGACCAGCGTCGGCGCTGGGTGCCGGATGGCCGCACCTACCATTGGCAGTACGACGGCATCCCCGTCGACGTGCAGGTCACCGACGAGCAGGGCAAGGTCGACATCAATGCGGCCGATCCGGCCTTGCTGGCCGCGCTGTTCAAGGCGGTCGAAGTACCTGGCAACCAGGCTGACCGGCTCGCCGCCGCGATGGTCGACTGGCGCGACGCCGATTCGCTGACGCAGGCCGAAGGCGGCGCCGAGGATCCCCAGTACGAGGAGGCCGGCCTGCCATACGGCGCCAAGGATGCGCCGTTCGAAACCATTGCCGAGGCCGAGCAGGTACTCGGCATGACGCCGGCGATCTACGCCCGCGTGCGGGATTACCTGACCGTGTACACGGGGCAGGGCACGCCGGACCAGGCGTTCGCGGCCGCCCCGGTGCTGACCGCGATGGGACTGGATGGCGATGCGTTGGTGAAGGCGCGCCAGGCGCAGCGGTCCGCCACGGGCGCTGCGCTGGACCCGGCGGCAATGGGCGGTGGTGGCAGCGGCACGTATAGTATCCAGAGCGTGGCGCGACTGCGGGAAGGCCGCACCGCAGGCATCAGGGGTGTCGTTCGCTCGGGCGGCAATGGTGCCCCTGGCTCGGCATATACGGCGCTGGACTGGGAAGAAGGGACGACAGCGCGATGATCCTGCGCGACAGCCTCGGCGCGTACGGGGCCAAAATCGGACTGGGTGCCGGAGGATTTTTCGCCTGGTGGCGGACGTCGCTGGCTGCCTGGTTGCCGTTGCGCTGGCAGTCCCTGTTCGGCTGGGCGCGCGACCGCCTGCTGCTGTCCTGCGACGGTGAAGCGGTCGAGCTGCGGCTGGATCGCATCGGCGAAATACTCGACCTCGGCCGGCTGCCGCTGGCGGAACCCGGGTCCGCCGCCGATCCATTGGCCACGGTGCTCGGACCGCGCATCGTCGACCTGCCGCGATGGCTGGTCCTGCCAGCCAATCGCGGCCTGCGTCGCCGCATGCTCATGCCCGCCGCGGCGGTCGACCGCCTGCGCGACGTGCTGCGCTTCGAGGTCGAACGCCAGACTCCGTTCGAGGCTGGCGATGTCCTCTTCGATGCACTGCTGCTCGGTCGGCGGCCGGACGGCCAGGCCGACATCGAACTGGTCGTCGTGCCCAAGGCGAGTTTCGACGCGGCCCTCGCCGAACTGGGCCCCCTGGCCGGTTCACTGGCCGGCGTGGACATTGCCGGACCCGGTGGCGCGCCGCTGGGCGTGAACCTCCTGCCGGCCGAGCGCCGCGTGCGGATTTCCGATCCCTGGCGCGCGTGGAACTGGGCGCTGGTCGCGGGTGCCGCGCTGGCCCTGGCGGCCGGGATGTGGCAGATGCTGGACAACCGGCGCATCGCCGCCGACCTGCTCGAAAAACAGGTCGCCAGCCGCAGCGAAGCGGCGCGCCAGGTGGCGATGCAACGCCAGCAACTGGTCGATGCGGTGCAGGGCGCGGCCTTCCTGGATCGGGCGCGCAGTGGGCGCCCGACCATGGTGGAACTCATGGATGAGCTGAGCCGGCGCCTGCCCGACAGCACCTACCTGGAGAAGCTCGCGGTCGAGGATGACCACCTGCTGCTGATCGGCTTGAGTCCGGAAGCATCGGGACTGATCGCCAGGCTGGAAGGCTCGCCGCTGTGGACATCCCCGGCGCTGACTGGTGCGCTGCAACCCGACCCGCGCACGCATCGCGACCGGTTCACCCTGACCGCCGACCTGGCCATCCGGCCCGGTGCCGGCAAGGAGCCCGCGAATGACGCGCGCAGTCGTTGATCGCGACCGCTGGCTCGCACTGGGGCTGCTGCTGCTGGTGCTGCTGCTGGCCTACCTGCTGCTGGTGCACCCGTGGTGGACCGTGCCCATGCGTGACACCCAGGATCGCATCGCGGACCTGCAGCAGCGCGAATTGCGCCAGCGCATGCAGCTGCGCCAAGGCCCGGAGGTCGCGCGCCGACTGCAGGAGGTCAGGGTTGCGGAAGCGCGGCGCCCGGGTTTCCTCGCCGAAAGCACCACCGAGCTCGCCACCGCGACCCTCGTGCAGCGGCTGGAGTCCGTGGTGGCCCAGGCCAGCCCCGGCAATCGCAGCTGCGCGATCACCAACCGCTCGCCATTGGCCGATGACACCGCGGTCAAGGAGCGGTTCCGCAAGGTCACCGTGCAGGTGCGCCTGCGCTGCGGAACCCCGGAGCTGGCGGCTGTGCTGCACGCGCTGGAAGCCGGCACCCCGCGGCTGTTCGTCGACAACCTCAACGTGCTGGCGCAGCGGTATTTCTTTGCGCCCGGGCAGGGCTCGCAGGCCGGCGGCCTGGACGTGAGCTTCGACCTGTACGGCTACCTTCGTCCATCGCCGGTGGTGCCGCGTGCGCGTTGAGGGCATCGCGGCGCGGACCTGGGTGCTGGCCACCGTTGCCGGCTGGGCGCTGCTGCTCTGGGTGCTTGCGCTGCTCGGCATGGGCGGGCAGGTGCGACTGCTGCCCGATGATGCCAGCCTGCAGGGGCGACTGCCGCAGCTCGCGCCGGCACCGCCCGAACGCCTCGGGCCGCTGACGCAATACGCCGAGATCGGCACGCGTCCGCTGTTCTCGGAAGATCGCCGCCCGCAGCCGTTCTCGCTGACGCCAGAGGGCGACGAGGCCGCCGCCCCGGCATTCGATTTCGTGCTGACCAGCGTCCTGCTGACGCCAGTGTTGCGGATGGCGATCGTGCAACCGTCCGCGGGCGGCGAGTCGATCCGCATCAAGCTTGGCGAGGCCGCCGAATCGCAGCCCTCCTGGCGGTTGACCGAGCTCAATCCGCGCAGCGCCGTCTTCGAGGGCCCCGACGGCCGCAAGAGCCTGGACCTGCGCGTGTTCGACGGCACCGGCGGCGAGCCACCCACCGCCGTGGGCAGCGCCGACCAGCCGGAAGCCGGATCGCGCGCACCGGCCTCGACCAAGCCAGCCGTGACCCGGCCGGCGTCGCCACCGACAGCGACGCCCTCGCCGCAGGCGCCCGAGACGCCTGAGGCGACTCCCGAGGCCACGCCCGATGCCGCCCCCAATGCCGATGCCCAGATGGAAAGCATCCGCAAGCGCATCGAGGAGCGGCGCGCGCAACTGCGCCAGGAAGCCCAACCGCCCGCAGCACCGGCCAAGAACCCGTAGAGTGCCTTCGCAATGACACGACGCCTCCCCTTCCGCAGCCTGATTGCCGCCCTCCTGGCGACCATGGTCGCGGCGTGCGCGAGCATGCCGCCCCCGACCATCCAGCGGCAGGGTGCACTTGCCCACGCGCCGCAAGCCGGTACATCCAGTGCCGCCGGCACCGAGGGGCCGGTGGCCATCGTCAACGGCGTGCGCACCCAGGCGCTGTCCAATGACAACGAGGCCGCGCCACAGGCGATCATCCGGCGCGGCACCGGGCGGGTGATCAATCGCAGCGCCGCCAGTGCGCCGCCGCCCAACCTCGGCGCCAGCAGTGGCGCGGCGACCTTCAATTTCGAAGGCGAGTCGTTGCAGGCGGTGGTGAAGGCGATCCTGGGCGACATGCTCGGGCAGAACTACGTCATCGCGCCGGGCGTGCAGGGCACGGTGACGCTCGCGACGCCCAAGCCGGTCAGCCCGGCATCGGCGATGTCGCTGCTGGAGATGGTGCTGGGCTGGAACAACGCCCGCATGGTCTACAGCGATGGCCGCTACAACATCGTGCCCGCCGACCAGGCCCTGGCCGGCACCGTCGCGCCGCGCACCGGATCGGCGGCGACCGCGCGCGGCTTCGAGGTCCGCGCGGTGCCCTTGCGCTACATCTCGGCAACCGAGATGGAGAAGATCCTCAAGCCGTATGCGCGACCCAATGCCATCGTCAACGTCGACAATGGCCGCAACCTGATCACCTTGTCCGGCACGCGCGCGGAGCTGGAAAACTACCTGCGCACGGTCGAGATCTTCGACGTCGACTGGATGTCGAGCATGTCGGTGGGCGTGTATCCGCTGCAGACGGGCAAGGCGACGCAGGTGGTCGCCGACCTGGAAAAGGTGTTCGGCGAACAGAGCAAGTCGCCGGTCGCGGGCATGTTCCGCTTCCTGCCGCTGGAAGGCGCCAATGCGGTGATGGTGATCACCTCGCAGGCCGATTACCTGGATGACATCCAGCAATGGCTCGAGCGCGTGGACAGCGCCGGCGCCGGCGTGCAGCTGTTCTCCTACGAATTGAAATACATCAAGGCCAAGGACCTCGCCGATCGGCTGGCGGAAGCCTTCGGCGGGCGATCCGGCGGCGGCTCGCAGGGCGGCGGCCAGGGCGGAACCTCGCTGATGCCGGGCACCAACCCGACCGAGATCAAGGATTCGGGTGTCGACGACATGAGTGGCACCAGTTCGGCCGGGATCGGCGGCAGCAACGGCGGCTCCGACACCGGTTCGGACAGCGGTGGCCTGGGCGGTGGACAGCTGTCGCTGAACCAGGCCGCGCAGGGCAACGGCGCCGTCACCCTCGAGGTTGGCGGTGACAAGGTCGGCGTGTCGGCGGTGGACGAGACCAACACGCTGTTGGTGCGATCCACGGGCGCGGCCTGGCGATCCATCAAGGAAGTCATCGAACGCCTCGACGTGATGCCGCTGCAGGTGCATATCGAAGCGCAGGTTGCCGAAGTCAACCTGACCGGCGATCTCAAGTACGGCGTCAACTGGTATTTCGAGAACGCCATCCCGGCCCTGGCCGGCAGCACGGCGGCCGACCTGCACACCCGCGCGGTGAACCGGACGATCTGGGGCGACATCGCCGGCAGCATCACGCCGGCGGACGTGGCTGCGGGAACCGGCGGCCTGGCGTGGACGTTCCTGGGCCGCAACGCCGCGGCGGTGATCACCGCGCTGGACCAGGTCACCGACGTACAGTTGCTGCAGACGCCGTCGGTCATCGTGCGCAACAACGCCGAAGCGACGTTCAATGTCGGCAGCCGCATTCCGATTTCCTCGGTGACGGTCAATCCCGGGACCGGCAACGGCACCACGACCTACAGCCAGGTGCAGTACCTGGATACCGGCACCATCCTCAAGGTGCGGCCGCGCATCACCAAGGACGGCATGGTGTTCCTGGATATCGTCCAGGAGGTCAGCACGCCCGGTAGCGTTGCCGATCGCAACGGCAACGTGCGCATCAATACCCGCCGCCTGAAGACCGAGGCCGCCATCCAGAGCGGCGAGACGGTCATGCTCGCCGGCCTGATCCAGGACGGGGTGAACCGGTCCTCGTCGGGAATCCCGGGGCTCAACCGGATCCCGATCATCGGTTCGCTGTTCGGCACGCAGGGATCGGGCACCAGCCGCAGCGAAGTCATCGTGCTGCTGACCCCGACGGTGATCCGCAACCCGCAGGATGCGCGTGACCTGACCGACGAATACGGCCGTCGTTTCCGCGCGCTCGAACCGCTCAACCGGGCGGCGCCCAAGCGCCGGTGATCGACCGCAGCGCGGCCGCGAACGGTGGCGACGCGCCGGTCGTGCTCGTCCCCGTGGGCGTCGACGACAACGCGCTCGATGTCTGCCTGGCGGCCCTGGATGCCGGAATCGAGTCCGGCGGCCGCGTGTGGTTGGCCGACGATGCGCAGGCGGGTCCTCGCGGGCGCGCGATCATCGAGCGCTGGCTGCGGCAGACCCCGCTCGCCGCGCATTACAGCCGTCGCCAGCATCCCATCGGACCGGTCGCGCACCTGGATGAATTGCTGGCGGCATGCGGCGATGCGGATGTCGTGGTGCTCGCGCCTGGCGCCTTGCCCGCGCCCGGCTGCATCGCGCAACTGGCGGCCTGCTGCGCACGCGATGCCTCCATCGCCACGGCGACCCCATGGTCCAACGCCGGCGAGACGGCTTCCTGGCCGCGCTGCGGAGAAATCGCAGCGCTGCCCGAGGATCGCGAACGCCTCGCGCGTGCCTGCGCCTCGCTTGCGCCGCTGCATCCCGAATTGCCGGCAGCCGTCCCGCATGCGGTCGCCTTGCGCGGCAGCGCGCGCCGCCGTGCCGGTGGGCTCGACAGCGCCAGTTATGGTTCCTGGTATGCGGCGCTGGTGGATCTGTCCCTGCGCCTGTCCGGCCTGGGCTGGCGAAATGCACTGTGCGAGACCGCCTTCGTCGGCTGCCTGGACGAATGCGCGCCCGCCGATGGCGACCTCGACGCATTGGCCGCGCGCTGGCCGGGCTGGAACGAGCGCCTCGCCCAGTTCCTGATGAACGACCCGCTGCATGCGATGCGCGCGCAGCTCACACAGGCATATGCGGCAACGGCGCCGGCGACGCCACAGCGCGAGTTGTTCGCATGAGCGGCACCGATGAGGATGCGCGCCCGCTGGCGATGGATGCAGACATCGGCGTGGTCGTGGTCACCCATCGCAGTGCATCGACCATCGAGGCATGCCTGGAGCGGTTGCGCGCTGCCGATGGGGTCGCCGCAATCCGCGTGGTCGACAACCGCTCCGACGACGGCACGCTGGCGATCGTCCAGCGCCATGCGGCCGCCGATCCGCGCCTGCGTTTCATCGCCAATCCGGACAACCCGGGTTTCGCCGTTGCCTGCAACCAGGGCGTGGCCGCGCTGGCTGACGACGCGGGCGTGACCTGGCTGGCGTTCGTGAACCCCGACTGCTTCGTCGAAGCCGACTCGCTGTCGCACATCCGCACCCATGCCAGGCAGTTCGATGGCAATGGATTGATCGGTGCGGACCTGGTCGACGAGGACGGCGTGCGCGATGCGGCGGCGCGGCGGCGCGATCCCGACTTCGGCGCCATGCTGCGGTCGCCGGCCGCGACGCGGCTCGGGGTGCCGATGGATCCGACGCGCTCGCTGCAGCAGGTCGCGGCCGTTTCCGGCGCGCTGATGTTGCTGCCGCTCATCCTGTTCCGGCGCATCAGCGGATTCGACGACGGCTACCGCCTGCATGCCGAGGACCTGGACCTGTGCCGCCGCGTGCGCGAGGCCGGCGCGGTGGTCGCGGTGGCCAACGACGTGCGCGTGGTCCACGCGCGCGGAGTGTCCTCGCGCTCGCGCCCGCTGTTCGTGGAATGGCACAAGCATCGCGGGCTGTGGCGCTACTTCCGCAAGTTCGAGGCGTCGCGACGCGGGCCAGCGATGTGCGCGGCCGTATTCGCGATGATCTGGGGTCGGTTTCCGTTCGCCGCGCTGCGCGCGGTGCTGCGCTGAAGCTCTTGCAGGAGCGGTTGATGGCCGCGAGCTTCTTGGTCCTTGTCGAGATGCAGGCGAGAGCTCGCCATCAGCCGCTCCTGCGAAGAGCAGGTCAGCGGTGGCGATTGATCTCGTCGCGCAGGGCTTTCGCGGCAGCGCCGGCGGCCTTCGCGAAATCACGGCCATCGGACGCGTACAAAATGGCGCGCGAGGAGCTGACGATCAGCCCGGTGCCGTCGGCGGTCTTCGCATTGCGCACGACTGCCTCGACATCGCCGCCCTGCGCACCGACGCCGGGCACCAGGAACGGCATGTCGCCGACGATCGCGCGGACCTCGCGCAGCTGCGCCGGCCAGGTCGCGCCAACCACGACCGCGCAGTTGCCATTGGCGTTCCAGCGCGAGGCGATGGTTTCGGCCACGCGCTGGTAGAGCGGTCGCCCGTCGACCAGCAGGTCCTGCAGGTCCTGGGCTCCCGCATTGGATGTGCGACACAGGATGACGACGCCCTTGTCCGCCCGGTCGAGGAAGGGCTGCAGCGCATCGCCGCCGAGATACGGATTGGCGGTGACCGCATCGGCCGCAAAACGGTCGAAGGCTTCCGTCGCGTAATGCTGCGCGGTGCTGCCGATATCGCCGCGCTTGGCGTCCAGGATCACCGGGACGCCGGGGTGCGCCGCATGCACATGCGCGATCAGGCGCTGCAGCGCGTCTTCGGCCCCGAGGGCGGCGAAGTGCGCGATCTGCGGCTTGAAGCAGCAGGCGAACGCGGCGGTCGCATCGACGATGTCGCGACAGAAGGCGAACACCGCATCGGGGTCGTCGCGGACATGCGCCGGGAACCGTGCCGGCTCCGGATCCAGTCCGACGCACACCAGCGAGTCGGACGTGTTCCAGCGATCGCGCAACGCCTGCATGAAGTTCAAGGTTCGCTCCCTTATGGCGACAGGCTGTCGTGCCGGGCCGCTTACTTCAACGCCTTGAACCGCAGGCGATGCGGCTGCGCGCCTTCCTCGCCGAGGCGACGCTTCTTGTCTTCCTCGTATTCGCGGTAGTTGCCCTGGAAGAACTCGACGTGGCTGTCGCCTTCGAACGCGAGGATGTGCGTCGCGATGCGGTCCAGGAACCAGCGGTCATGCGAGATCACGAAGACGTTGCCCGGGAATTCCAGGATGGCGTCTTCCAGCGCGCGCAGCGTCTCGATGTCCAGGTCGTTCGACGGCTCATCGAGCAGCAGCACGTTGCCGCCCTGCAGCAGCGTCTTGGCCAGGTGCAGGCGGCCGCGTTCACCACCCGACAGCGTGCCGACCAGTTTCTGCTGGTCCTGGCCCTTGAAGTTGAAGCGGCCGATGTAGGCGCGCGACTGGATCTCGACGCCGTTGATGTTGAGGATGTCGGCGCCGCCGGAGACTTCCTGGAAGACGTTGTGGTTGCCTTCGAGCTTCTCGCGGCTCTGGTCGACGTACGCGAGCTTCACCGTCGGGCCCATCACGATCTCGCCCTTGTCGGGCTTTTCCAGGCCGGTGATCATCTTGAACAGGGTCGACTTGCCGGCGCCATTCGGACCGATGATCCCGACGATCGCGCCCGACGGCACGATCAGGCTCAGGTCGTCGATCAGCAGGCGATCGCCGAACGACTTCGACACGTTCCTGAACTCGACCACGGACTGGCCGAGGCGCTCGCCCGGCGGAATGAAGATCTCATTGGTCTCGTTGCGCTTCTGGTAATCGACGGCCTGCAGTTCCTCGATGCGCGCCAGGCGGGCCTTGCCCTTGCTGCGGCCGCCGCGTGCGTTGCTGCGCGCCCACTCGAGCTCGCGCTGGATCGCCTTCTGCCGCGCCTTTTCGCCGGATTCTTCCTGCTTCAGGCGCGCGTCCTTCTGCGTCAGCCAGTCGGTGTAGTTGCCCTTCCACGGGATGCCCTTGCCGCGGTCCAGTTCGAGGATCCATTCGGCGGCGTTGTCGAGGAAGTAGCGGTCATGCGTGACCGCGACGACGGTGCCGGTGTAGCGCGCGAGGAACTGTTCCAGCCATTCGACGGACTCGGCGTCCAGGTGGTTGGTCGGCTCGTCGAGCAGCAGCATGTCGGGTTTCTGCAGCAGCAGCTGGCACAACGCGACACGACGCTTCTCGCCGCCGGACAGCTTGCCGATGACGGCGTCCCACGGTGGCAGGCGCAGCGCATCGGCGGCGACCTCCAGCTGGTGCTCGAGCGTGTGGGCGTCGCCACTGGCGAGGATCGCCTCGAGGCGCTGCTGCTTCGCGGCGAGTTTGTCGAAGTCGGCGCCGTCCTCGGCGTAGGCTTCGTACACCTTGTCCAGTTCGGCCTGCGCGCTGAGGACTTCGCCGACGCCCATTTCCACCGCCTGGCGGACGGTGTGATCCGGATTCAGTTGCGGCTCCTGTGGCAGGTAGCCGACCTTGATGCCGGGGGCGGCGCGCGCTTCGCCGTTGAAGTCGGCATCCACGCCGGCCATGATCCGCAGGACCGTGGACTTGCCGGAGCCGTTGATGCCGAGCAGGCCGATCTTCGCGCCGGGATAGAAGGACAGCGAGATGTCCTTGATGATCTGGCGCTTCGGCGGCACGGTCTTGCTGACGCCGTTCATGGTGTAGATGTATTGCATGGATGCTCCGCAGGGGGCAGCGGCAGGCCTGCGCTGGGCAGGGCCGCGGATGTGTTCGCTGGATGGCTGTGGATTATCCCGGAACGGCGGGTTCCATGCCAGTTGAATGGCCGTAAACCCGCGCTGCGGCTACAATTTGCGTCTTTCCGCACTGCCCGGAGCGCCTGATGTTCCCCCGCGATGCCCGCATCGAAGGCTACGACCCCGAACTCGCCCAGGCCATCGCCGACGAGCGCCAGCGCCAGGAAGACCATGTCGAGCTGATCGCCAGCGAAAACTACGCCAGCCCGCGGGTGCTGGAGGCCCAGGGCAGCGTGCTGACCAACAAGTACGCCGAGGGTTATCCGGGCAAGCGCTATTACGGTGGTTGCGAGTACGTGGACATCGCCGAGCGGCTGGCGATCGATCGGGCCAAACAGTTGTTCGGCGCCGATTACGCCAACGTCCAGCCGCATTCGGGATCGCAGGCCAACCAGGCCGTCTACCTGGCGCTGCTGCAGCCGGGCGACACCATCCTGGGCATGTCGCTGGCGCACGGCGGACACCTCACCCACGGCGCGAAGGTCAACATCAGCGGCAAGCTGTTCCACGCCGTGCAGTACGGCGTCAACGAGCACGGCCTGATCGATTACGACGAAGTCGAGCGCCTCGCCCTGGAGCACAAGCCGAAGATGGTGGTCGCGGGCTTCTCCGCGTATTCGCAGGTGGTCGACTGGGCGCGATTCCGCGCGATCGCCGACAAGGTCGACGCCTACCTGTTCGTCGACATGGCGCACGTCGCCGGACTGGTCGCCGCCGGCGTGTATCCCAATCCGGTGCCGCACGCGCACGTCGTCACCTCGACCACACACAAGACGCTGCGCGGTCCGCGCGGCGGCATCATCGTCGCCAAGGCCGACGCGGAACTCGAGAAGAAGCTGCAGTCGATCGTCTTCCCCGGTATCCAGGGCGGCCCGTTGATGCACGTGATCGCCGCCAAGGCGGTCGCCTTCAAGGAGGCGCTGGAGCCCGAGTTCACCACCTACCAGCAGCAGGTGGTGAAGAATGCCCAGGCCATGGCGAATGCGATCACCGCGCGCGGCTACAAGATCGTGTCGGGCGGGACCCGGAACCACTTGATGCTGGTCGACATGATCGGCAAGGGCATCACCGGCAAGGACGCGGAAGCCGCGCTGGGCAAGGCCCACATCACGGTCAACAAGAACGCGGTGCCGAACGATCCGCAGAAGCCCTTCGTCACCTCCGGGCTGCGCCTGGGCACGCCGGCTGTCACCACGCGCGGCTACAAGGAGCCCGACTGCGTCGCGCTGGCGAACTGGATCTGCGACGTGCTCGACAACCCGGCCGACGAGAACGTCATCGCCGGCGTGCGCGGGAATGTCACGCAGCAGTGCCGGCAATTCCCCGTCTACGGATAAGCCACGTTGCATTGCCCCTTCTGCCAGCATGTCGACACCCGCGTGATCGATTCGCGCGTGTCCGACGATGGCGTGACCATCCGTCGCCGCCGCGAATGCGAGGCCTGCGGGGAGCGCTTCTCGACGCTGGAAACGATCGAGCTGAAGTTGCCGGTGATCATCAAGGGTGACGGCCGCCGCGAGCAGTTCGATGCGCGCAAGTTGCGCGTGAGCTTCGATCGCGCGCTGCAGAAGCGCCCGGTGTCCGAGGAGCAGATCGAAGCCGCCGTGCGCGCCGTGGTCCACCAGTTGCGGATGACCACCGAGCGCGAAATCGCCTCGCTGCGCGTGGGCGAATTCGTGATGGCCGAGTTGCGTCGACTGGACCACGTCGGCTATGTGCGCTTCGCGTCGGTCTATCGTTCGTTCGAGGACGTCGCTGATTTCCGCGACGAGCTCGACCGGCTGGAGCGTGAACTGCCCGACGAGGGCCAGTTGTCGCTGCTGCAGGACCGGAAGCATCCCGAGCCGTTGCCGGCGCGGACCTCCCAGCGTGCGACGGGGAGCAAGGATAAATGACGACCGACGCCTTTGCCTTCAGCGCCAGCGACCACGCAATGATGGCGCGCGCATTGCGGTTGGCTGAGCGCGGCGCGTTCACCACCAAGCCCAACCCGATGGTCGGCTGCGTGCTGGCCAGGGATGGCGTCGTGGTGGGCGAGGGTTGGCATCGCAGCGCTGGTGGGCCGCATGCCGAAGTCTTCGCGCTGGAGGCAGCCGGCGAGAAGGCGCGCGGCGCCACTGCCTACGTCACCCTGGAGCCGTGCTCGCACATCGGCCGCACCGGCCCCTGCGCCGATGCATTGATCGCGGCGGGCGTGGTCCGCGTCGTGGCGGCGATGCGCGACCCGAATCCGCTGATCCACGGGGCCGGGTTCGATCGCCTGCTGGCGGCCGGCATCACGGTCGAGATCGGATTGATGGAGGCGTTGGCGCGACAGCTCAACCGCGCGTTCCTGTCGCGGATCGAACGTGGGCGCCCGTGGCTGCGGATCAAGCTGGCCGTCAGCCTGGACGGGCGCAGCGCGCTGAAGTCCGGCGATTCCAAATGGATCAGCGGCGAACCATCGCGCCAGGACGTGCAGCGCTGGCGCGCGCGCAGCGGCGCGATCCTGACCGGCGCCGGGACCGTGCTCATCGACGACCCGTTGCTCACCGTGCGGCTGCCAGCCGATGCGCCCGAGTACGAGCGCGACTTCGTGCCGCCGGTACGGGTCGTGCTGGACCCAGGCCTGGCCACGGTGGCGCGCGGTCGCGTCCGTGAAGGCAATGCGCCCACGCTGTACATCCATGCGCCTGACGCGCGCATGCCGCGCGGGATCGACGCCGCGCACGCGCCGGTTCCGGTGCAGGCCGGGCGATTCGACCTGCACGCCGTGCTGTCGCTGCTGGCGGCCCGCGACATCAACGAGGTCCAGGTCGAGACGGGGGCCACGCTGGCCGGGGCGTTCCTGGCTGCCGGACTGGTCGACGAGTTGTTGCTCTATGTCGCGCCCGTGGTGCTCGGCGAACATGCACGGCCGATGTTCGAGGGCCTGCCGATCGACACGATGGCCGAGCGGCTGAGCATGTCCATCGTCGAGACACGCCGCATTGGCGAGGACGTGCGCCTGCTGCTGCAGCCGCGGTCGACATTGGCATGAACCTGCCGTTCGCCGATCACTTTTCCGACGTCGCATCGGCATACGCGGATGCGCGGCCCGAGTATCCCGATGCCTTGTTCGCATGGATCGCGGCGACGGCGCCGTCGCGCACTGCCGCGTGGGAGGCGGGCTGCGGCAGCGGGCAGGCCAGCCGCGGCCTGGCGGCGTACTTCGAGCGCGTATTCGCAACCGATCCCGCCGCGGCACAGATCGCGCACGCGACGGGTCCGACCAACGTGACGTTCGCCATCGAGGGCGGCGAGGACTGCAGTCTCGGCGATGCCAGCGTCGATGCCGTGTGCGTGGCGCAGGCGCTGCATTGGTTCGATCGCGATGCGTTCTTCGCACAATGCGCCCGCGTGCTCAAGCCGGGTGGACTGCTGGTCGCCTGGGGTTACCAGGACATCGAGTTGACCCCGGCCCTGGCAGCGGTCAACGACTCGCTGCAGCACGACATTGCCGCTTACTGGCCGCCCGAGCGCGCGCTGATCGATGCCGCATACGCTGGTTTCGCGTGGCCATTCGCCGCCGTTCCCGTCCCCGACTTCCAGCTCGAGGCGCAATGGCCACTACCGCGCCTGCTCGGTTATTTCTCCAGCTATTCGGCCAGCAAGCGCTATCGCGATGCGACCGGGCGGGATCCGGTCGCGCAACATGCCGACCGGTTCGCATCGGCATTGGGCAACGATCCGGACGCGATCGTGTCCGTGCGCTGGCCGTTGTTCGTCCACGCGCGGCGCAAGGATTCCTGATGTTCACTGGCCTGGTGCAGGGCGTGGGCCGCTTGGCCGCCCGCGACATGCGTGGCGGCGACGCGCGCCTGCGGGTGGACGTCGGCACGTTGCCCTTCGAGCGGGTCGAACCGGGTGAGAGCATCTCGGTCAACGGCGTGTGCCTCACCGTGGTCGCGTTCGACGCGCACGCGTTCGAGGCGGACGCCTCCAACGAGACGCTGGCGTTGACGACGCTGGGCAGCCTGCGGCCCGGTGCGCTGCTCAACCTCGAGCGTGCGCTGCGCGCGGACGAGCGCCTGGGCGGACACCTGGTCAGCGGCCATGTCGATGGCGTCGGACACGTCCGGCGCATCGTCGTCGACGCCCGCGCGCAACGCTGGACGTTCGCCGCGCCGTCGCCTTTGCTGCGTTACATCGCGCAGAAGGGTTCGATCTGCGTGGACGGCGTCAGCCTCACCGTCAACGCGGTCGATGCCGGCGGGTTCGACGTGGCGCTGATCCCGCATACGCTCGCGCACACCGCGTTCGCCGGCACCGGCGAAGGCGATGGCGTGAACCTGGAAGTGGACCTGGTCGCGCGCTATGTCGAGCGACTGCTGACGACACGAGACACCGCATGAGCTTCGCGACGATTCCCGAACTGCTGGACGAATTGCGCGCCGGGCGCATGGTCGTGATCGTCGACGACGAGGATCGCGAGAACGAAGGCGACCTGATCATGGCCGCCGAGATGGTGCGCCCGCAGGACATCAACTTCATGGTCACGCATGCGCGCGGGCTGGTGTGCCTGTCGCTGACGCGCGAGCGCTGCCGGCAGCTCGGCCTGCCACCGATGGTGCGCGACAACACCTCGTCGCACGGCACCAACTTCACCGTGTCGATCGAGGCCGCCGAAGGCGTCACCACCGGCATCTCCGCCTATGACCGCGCGCATACGATCCGCACGGCCGTGCGGCCCGATGCCAGTGCGCGCGACCTGTCCCAGCCCGGGCACATCTTTCCCTTGCAGGCGCAGCCTGGCGGCGTACTCAATCGCGCGGGGCACACCGAGGCCGCCAGCGACCTGGCGTTGCTGGCGGGCCTGGAGCCGGCGGGCGTGCTGGTCGAAATCCTCAATCCCGATGGCTCGATGGCGCGCCGCCCGGAGCTCGAAGTCTTCGCCCGCGAGCAGGGCTTGAAGATCGGATCGATCGAAGACCTGATCCGCCACCGGCTGGCCACCGAACACACCATCGAGCGGGTCGACGCACGCGCGATCGACACCGAGCATGGTCCGTTCATGCTGCACACCTATCGCGACCGCCTGAGCCACGCGCTGCATTTCGCGCTGCTGCGTGGCGACGCCGATGCCGCGACGCCGACACTGGTCCGCGTGCACATGCAGAATCCGCTCGCCGACGCCCTGCATTGGCGCCGCGCGGATTTCGGCCCGGCGGTCGGCGACGTCCTGGCGCGGATCGCGGCGGAAGGCCGTGGCGCGCTGGTGCTGCTGGGGGAGTCGCAGGGCGCCGATGCACTACTGGCCCGGATCCGCGAACAGCCCGAAGAGCCGCGCCGCGGTGGTGCTTTCGCCGAATGGCGGCGCAATGGTGCCGGCGCGCAGATCCTGGCCGACCTGGGCCTGGGCAAGCTGCGGGTGCTGGGCACGCCGCGACGACAGGTCGGCCTGGCCGGCTACGGGCTGGAAGTCGTCGAGTACCTCGAGCCGTCGTCGCTGCCATGACCGCCACCGGAGCGGGCAGGCGCTAAACTGGCGTTCCCTGCCGATCGACCCGACCATGCCGCATTACGAAGGCGACCTGCGTGCCGCCGAAGGCGCCCGCTTCGCCATTGTCGCCAGCCGCTGGAATCCCCGCATCACCGATGCGCTGGTGGCCGGCGCGCGCAAGGCCTTCGTCGACAACGGCGTCGCCGACGCGTCGATCGACGTGATCCGCGTACCGGGCGCCTGGGACATTCCCGTGGCGGCTGCCCGCGTCGCCGCCGCCAGCGCGCATGTGGCGGTGGTCGCGCTGGGCTGCGTCATCCGTGGCCAGACCCGGCATTACGAACACGTGGCTGACGGTTGCGCCGATGGCCTGATGCGCGTGTCTCTGGATTACGGCCTGCCGGTCTGCAATGGCGTGCTGGCCGTCGAGGCGCACGATGACGCGCAACAGCGCGCCGGCGGCAAGCATGGCAACAAGGGCGAGGAAGTCGCGCTGGTGGCGATCGAGATGGCGCATCTGCTGGAGCAGCTGCCATGAAGCACGCCCCGCGTCGCGATGGCATCGATCCGGTCCGGCGCTCGCGCGCGCGCCGGCGTGGCCTGCAGGCGATCTACGCCTGGCAGGTGTCCGGTGGCGACGCCAACAGCCTGATCGCCCAGTTCGCGCACGAACAGGCGCACGAAGTCGCCGACCTGGAATATTTCGAGGACCTGGTGCGCGGCGTGTTGCGCCACCATCGCGAGCTGGACGCGGCGCTGTCGGGCTTTCTCGACCGCACCGTCGAGGAAGTCGACCAGATCGAGCGCGCCGCCCTGCGGATTGCCGCCTATGAGTTGCTGCATCGCCCGGACGTGCCGTATCGCGTCGTCATCAATGAGGCGATCGACACCACCAAGCGCTTCGGGTCGGAGCACGGGCACACCTACGTCAATGGCGTGCTCGACCAGGCGGCCGCGACATGGCGCGCGGTTGAGTTCCAATCGTCGAAGAAATCCTGAAAGGATTGGCAACCAGGGTCCATTGCGCGCGGCGGCGCGCTGGAGAGTCTCGTGACTGAAGATTTCCACGGCGCGGCGTGCGGTGGAGTTCAGCTCCGCGCGACCACGGTGAGCGCGCGCGGTGAATTCGACCTGATCGCGCGCATCGCATCGCGCGCACGCCATGTCGACGTCGTCCGCGATGGCGTGGTCCTGGGCATCGGCGACGACGCCGCGCTGCTGCGCATGCCGCCAGGCAAGTTGCTGGTCGTTGCAACCGATACGCTCAACGATGGCGTGCATTTCCCGCCCGGGACCGCGGCCGCGGACATCGGCTGGAAGGCCTTGGCGGTCAACCTGTCCGACCTCGCGGCGATGGGCGCACAGCCGGCGTGGTGCACGCTGTCGCTGTCCCTGCACGATGCCGATCCGGCGTGGGTGGACGGCTTCCTCGATGGATTCCTGGCGCTCGCGGCGCTGCATGGCGTCGCGCTGGTCGGCGGGGACACCACCCGCGGACCCTTGTCGGTCTGCGTCACGGTGCATGGCGTCGTCGACCCGGCGCAGGTGTTGCGCCGGGACGGCGCGCGCGCCGGTGATGATGTCTGGGTCACCGGCACGCTCGGCGATGCCAGTGCCGCGCTGGCGCAATGGCGCGCGGGCGGTGCCGCCGAGCCCGCGCTGCGCGAGCGCCTCGACCACCCGGAACCCCGCGTCCAGGCCGGCCTCGCGCTCGCGCCGATCGCGCATGCCTGCATCGACGTCTCCGATGGTCTGCTGGCGGACCTGGGGCATATCTGCGACGCGAGTGGCGTCGCGGCGCGCGTCGACATCGATGGACTGCCGGCATCACCGACGCTGCGGTCGATGTTCACCGCCGAAACCCGGCGCGTGCTGCAGGCCTCTGGCGGCGACGACTACGAACTGTGCTTCACCGCCGCGCCATCGCAGCGCGACGCCATCGCCGCGATCGCGGCACGGCTCGGCATCGCGATGACCCGCATCGGCGCGGTGGTCGACGGCAGCGGCGTCGCGGCCGTCGATGCGGCCGGACAGGCGTGGCAGTCGCCGCAAACCGGCTTCGATCACTTCAACCGCGGATGACGTCCAGGCGCGCGAGCGCGTGCTTCGTAGTCAGGCCGGATCGTCGGCGCGGAAGGCGTCACGCAGCCAGGTGATGTTCGGCGCCGATGCGTCGCCATCGGCGACCACCACGTCGAACCGGCACGCGCTGAGCGCGAACTGTCGATGCGATGCCAGGAACAACTGTGCGGCGTGCACGAGCTTGCGCCGCTTGCGTGCGTCGATCGACATCAGCCCGCCGCCGAATGCGGCGGCGCTGCGGTAGCGGACTTCGATGAAGACCAGGCAGCTGCCAGCGCGTCCATCGCGATCGAGCATCACCAAGTCGATTTCACCGCCGCGATAGCTGGCGTTGCTGGCGACATCCGTCAGCCCCGCCGCCAGCAGGTGGCGTCGCGCGGCTGCCTCGACCATGGCCCCGCGCGAGCGCCGATCCACGCTCGCGATGGTCAATTACGGATTGCCGCCAAGTGGCACGACCGTGCCACCGCTGAAGGTGGACCAGGCCGGCGTGCGCATCACGTTGCCGAAGCCATCCAGCCGCAGCGTGCCGGTGGCGCCCTGGACGTTGCCGTCGGCGCGCGTTGCCAGGCGCTCCATATAGGCCGTGAGCAACCACGCGTCATGGCCGAAGGCGAACAACCTGGCGCCACCCCCCCGCGTACTGGGCAGCATCTTTGCCGCCATTTCCGGGGAGGGCAGGCCGGCGACGCTTTGTACGCCCCAGGATTCGGAGGGGAATGCGATGCCATCCAGTCCGGCGCCTTCGGCCGATACCGACGACGTGGTCATGACACGCGGCCTGGATGCCAGGCCGGCCGCGGCCAGTTGTGGCGCGATCGCACGCGCCTGGGCGGGGTTGAGCGCCAGGAACACGCCATCGACGCCACCGGGCTTCTGCATCGCCGCCTGTAGCGCGGTGCCCATGTCGCCGGGTTTGTCGGCGACGACGAGCGTGTCGGTGATGACGCCGCCGCGACCTTTCAGCTGGTCGCGAAACGCCGAGACGACGCGTTGCAGTCCGCCATCGTTCAGCACCAGCACGCGCCTGGCGTTGCGCGACAGCAGGAACTCCGCTGCCGCGATGCCGTCATCTTCCGGCGCCAGCGAGAAACTGCTGCTCCCTGCCGGTGGCGCGACGTTGCCGCGATTGAGCGCGAGCACCGGCACCGTCAGGCGCTCGTGCAGCAGGGCGCTGACCTCGTCACGGCCCAATGGACCGACGACAGCGTCCGCGCCCTCGGTCACGGCGCGCCCGTAGGCGGCAATGGCACCGGCGGGCGTGCCGGTGGTGTCGTAGAACAGGATGTCGGGGCGACGTCGGTGTTCGCCGTAATAAGCGGCCAGCAGGCCGTCACGCACGGGCACCGCGGCCTTGGACAGATCGCCCGTCAGCGGCAGCAGCACCGCGAGCTTGACCGGCGGACGATATCCGTCGCTGTCCGCGGGCGGACGATTGCCGGCATCGAAGTGCAGGTCTTCGCGATCGAATGGGCGCGGCAGGGCCAGGCCCCGATTGAGCAGTGCCCGGCCGACGAAGTTGTACAGCGGGTCGCCAACCGGCAGCGCAGCCGCCTGGCGGGCGAGGCCGGCGTTGTCGATGCCGGCGAGCAGGCGATCGATCTGCGCGCGATTGTCCTGCCGGGCCTGGCCGGAAAGCGTGGCGTCGCGATGGGCGAGCTCCTCGGCGCTGGCGAACGCGGCAGCCACCGGTGCGCTGGCGCTGTCCGGCGTGGTTCGCGTGGTGACCGTCCCGCAGCTGGCCAGCAGCGACGTGGCAAGCAACAGCAGGATGCCTCTGGCGAACCGGGAATTGACGCGCTTGCTCATCAGGATTCAGCCGCGACGGCTTTTGCAGGGGACCGGTTAGGATTCTACCTGCCCCGTCCCCGCCAGCAGGATTCACGCAACATGACGACAGCCGGCACGACGTCCGTCGCGGCCCATGCAGCGCCGGGCACGAGGGCGACGCTGTACGTGGTGGCGACGCCCATCGGCAATCTCGGCGATCTGTCCCCGCGCGCGCTGGACGTGCTCAAGTCGGTCGCTGCCATCTGCGCGGAGGACACCCGGCATACGCGGCAGCTGCTGGCGCATTACGGCGTCGAGAAGCCGCTGGTTGCCCTGCATGAGCACAATGAGGACGCATTGGCCGAACGCCTGGTCGCGCGCCTGGTCGCGGGCGAATCGCTGGCCCTGGTCTCCGACGCGGGCACGCCGCTGGTCAGCGATCCCGGTTTCCGGCTGGTGCGGGCCGCCCGCATCGCTGGCATCCGCGTGAGCCCGCTGCCCGGGCCTTGCGCGTTCATCGCGGCGCTGAGTGCCGCAGGCTTGCCATCGGACCGGTTCGTGTTCGAAGGCTTCCTGCCGGCGAAGGCCGGCGCCCGTCGCGAGCGGCTGCGGCAGCTCGCGGCCGAAACCCGCACGCTGGCCTTCTACGAGTCCTCCCACCGCATCGCCGATGCACTGGCCGACATGGTCCTGGCCTTCGGCAGCGATCGGCCCGCAGTGATTGCGCGCGAGCTCACCAAGCTCTTCGAAACGGTGCTTGATGGCGGCCTGGGCGACCTGCACGCGACGATCGTTGCCGACCCCAACCAGCGCAAGGGCGAATTCGTGGTGCTGGTGCAGGGCGCCGCGGAGGATGCCGACGCCCGCATCGTGGAAGGCCGTCGCCTGTATGCGGTGCTCGGCCAGCACCTGCCGCCGTCCACCGCCGCCAAGCTGGCGGCCGAGCTCAGCGGCGCGCCGCGGAAGGCGCTGTATGGCGGTTGACGCAGTCCGATCGGATGGTCGCGCGGGCGGCGGGTCGAAGGTCGCCTGGTCCTGCCTGGTCGACGATACCCCGCAGATCTGGTCGAGCATCACGCCATGGCTGGCAACCGCCGTCGGCCTGGCGGGCATCGATCCTACGCGGATGTACGTGCACCATGTCTGTCCGCTGCGGCCGGAGGTCGCGTCGTTGTGCGCAGCCCTGGGCGTCAACGTCGTCGCGGTGCCGGCGTTCGATGCGCGCAGCCCGCATTCCAACAAGATCCGGCAATGCCAGGGCGACTATGGCGACGCCGATCGCGTGGCGCTGACCGATGTCGACATCGTGTTCGCGCGGGACGTTCCGCTGGCGACGATCACCGCGCCGGTTGCGGGCAAGCTGGTCGATGGTCCGAATCCACCTGTCGCCGTCCTTGAGCGCATCTTCGCCGAAGCTGGCATGGCCGTGCCTGCACGATTTGCATGCGGCTCCTGGAACGCGCAGTCGCAACGCATCGCGTTCGAAACCGTTGGCGGGAATTTCAATGGCGGCCTGTACGTCGTCGATGCGCCGCTCCTCGCCGCGCTCGGGGCGCGCTGGGCGCATTGGGCGCACTGGTTGCTGGATCGCGTCGAATTGCTGGACAAATGGCGCGTGCACGTCGACCAGGTGTCCTTCTGCCTGGCGTTGGCCGAAGCGGGGAAGGCGTTCCAGATACTCTCCGACGCGTGGAATTTCCCGACGCATCGTCCGGTGGACACCAGTGCCGATGAGCCGATCCTGCTGCACCACCATGGACGGCTCGATGCCCACATGCGCCTCCAGCAAGTCGACGCGCCGCAGGCCAGGCCCGCGATCGCACGGGTCAACCGCACGATCGAGCAATTCCAGCGCCGGTATTTCGACAACCGCGGTTTCTGGAACCACCGCTATGCGCACCACCCGGCGCTGGGCAGCGGCCAGGGGTCGCGCGGCGAGATCCTGGAACGCAAGCGCGCATTGTTGGCCGCACTGATTCCGCGGGAGTTGTCCGTCCTCGATTGGGGCTGCGGAGACCTGGAAACAACGCGCGACCTGCCATGCCGCGACTACGTCGGCGTGGATCTGTCGATCGAAGCCTTGCGGATCGCCGCGGCCAAGCAGCCTTCATGGACATTCGCCACTCCGGCGGACTTCGATGCGGGGGTCGACCATCGTCGCGACGTGGTGCTGTGCCTCGACGTCCTCATCCACCAGCCGGACCCCGCCGCCTATCGCGCGCTGGTCGGGCGATTGCTCGGGCGGGCCCGCCGCGGAGCGCTGGTCTCGGGCTTTGACCGGGATCCCGGCATCGGTTCGCACATCACCTATTTCCACGAACCCCTGTCACGCACCATCGCGGCGATGCCCGGGGTCGCGGCGATGGTGCCGCTGCTCGAGTACCGCGACACCACGTTGTATTTCGTCGCGGTGGGCGATGAGCCCATGACGCCGGCAGATGGAGAAGCGGCCCAGGCCTTCGCCAGGCGCGTCCTGTCCGGGACGCTGCCCGACCAGCAGGAAGGCCCTGCGTAGGGCAAGGCCTGCCGTGCCCACCATGCGACAATGCGCGTGGCGGAGTCGGCCAGGCAGTCGCGTCATCTTCCCTGTTCGCAGGGCGGATGCCGAGGAAAGTCCGGGCTCCACAGGGCACGGTGCCAGGTAACGCCTGGGCGGCGCGAGCCGACGGAAAGTGCAACAGAAAGATACCGCCGATGATCCGCAAGGACACAGGCAAGGGTGAAATGGTGCGGTAAGAGCGCACCGCGAGCCTGGCAACAGGCCGGCACGGCAAACCCCACCGGGAGCAAGGCCAAATAGGGACCCCACGACGCGGCCCGCGTCAGGTCCGGGTAGGCTGCTCGAGCGTATCGGCGACGATGCGCCTAGAGGAATGACTGTCCACGACAGAACCCGGCTTATCGGCCGGCTCCGCCACTTGCTTCGCAAGGGCGGCCCACGATTCAGGTCTTGCTGACGCAAGCCCCGAATCGCGGGTCCCTCTCTGTACACCCACATCCCCGCCGCTGTCGCGGCGCCCCCTTGACTCAAGGGGGCTGTCATCAGGCGCGTCTTCAGTCCGACTGTGGCTGCTTTCTGTTGCGGTGCAGCAGGCGCGGTTGGCTGAACGGAGGAGCGGGTCTGGCCGGACGGGTCCCGAGGCCAAATCTTAAAATTTGAGACGAAACAGCAGCTTGTGGATAAGGCTTGAACAAGTCTCTGAAGTTCGTCGCAAGTCCTTGACCTTCAAGGCGAAATTGCTTCCGAAACCTGTTGACAACCCTGTGGGCGGCTCCTAAGGTGGCGACTCGTGGGGAAACCGGGAAATTAGTGGTTTTCCATGGGTCGCAAGCCCGCAGAGACGGGTCACTCAGGGTAGCCGATGTTCCAGGGCGAGACCGCTATCACCATTGACGACAAGGGCCGGTTGGCGATCCCAACCAGCTACCGGGATCTTGTCGCCCGCGATTGCGGCAATCGCCTGGTGATCACCTACAACCCGTTCGAGGCCGGCAGCCTGTACCTGTACCCGCAGCCGGTCTGGGAGCGGGTCCGCGACCAGGTCAATGCGCTGCCGCGCACCCGCCAGACCAGCCGCATGTTCCAGCTAAAGCTGGTCGGCGCGGCGACCTTCGTGGAGCCCGACGGCAGCGGTCGCATCAGCATTCCCGCCAGCCATCGCAATGCGACCGGCATCGAGAAGAAGGCCGTGCTGCTGGGCATGGGCGACAAGTTCGAGTTATGGAGCGAGCAGGCGCACCACGCGCAGATCCGGCAGACCCTCACGGATGCCGACCTGGGCGATGGGCTGCTCGACCTGCAGTTATGACAGCCGGTGGCGCGGATGCGCGGTCCGCCCACCTTCCGGTTCTGTATGCGCAGGTGATCGAAGGGCTGCGCGTGATCCCGGACGGCGTCTACCTGGATGGCACGTTCGGCCGCGGCGGACACGCGCGTGGCGTGCTGGAGCGTCTGGGCCCGGATGGGCGGTTGCTGCTGATGGACAAGGATCCCGAGGCGATCGCGGTGGCCGAGCGTGACTTCGGCGGCGATGCGCGCGTATCGATCCGGCGGGGCAGCTTTGCCGAGCTCGCGCAGTGGGACGCGACGGACGCGGGCCTGGACGGCGTATTGCTGGATCTTGGCGTGTCCTCGCCGCAGCTGGACGTCGCCGAGCGCGGCTTCAGTTTCGGCAAGGACGGCCCGCTGGACATGCGCATGGACCCGGCCGCTGGCGAGAGCGCCGCGCAGTGGCTCGCGCGCGCCGACGAGCGCGAGATCGCCGATGTGCTGTGGACCTATGGCGAGGAGCGCCTGTCGCGCCGGATCGCACGCACGCTGGTGGCGCGCCGCGCCGAGCAGCCGATCACGCGCACCGCGCAGCTGGCGGACATCATCGCGTCGGCGGTGCCGCGCGGCGCATCGAAGATCCATCCCGCGACGCGCAGCTTCCAGGCGATCCGCATCCACATCAACCGTGAACTGGCGGACCTCGAAGTCGGGCTCGATGCCGCGTATGCGCGCATCAAGGTCGGCGGACGACTGGTGGTGGTCAGCTTCCATTCGCTGGAAGACCGCATCGTCAAGCGCTTCATCGCCGGACACGCCAAGGCGCCGCCCGGCAACCGGCGGATGCCGGTGCCACAGCCGTTCATCCCGACCCTGCGCGAGATCGACGGCGCGCAGCGCGCCGATGAAGCCGAGCTTGCCGCCAACCCGCGCGCGCGCAGCGCCGTGTTGCGGATCGCCGAACGGCTGGCCGGTGACGGCGTCGAGGTGTCGCCGTGAGCGCGCGCCTGCTGCTGGCCGCACTGATCGCCGCCAACGTGCTGTCGGCGATCGGTGTCGTCTTCGCGCGCCACGAACACCGCCAGCTGTTCATTGCGCTGACCAAGCTTGAGAAGGCGCGTGACGAGTTGAACATCGAATTCGGTCGCCTGCAGCTGGAGCAGGCCACCTGGGCCGAGAGCAACCGCATCGACCAGGTCGCCCGCACGCGGCTGGGGATGAAGTTCCCGGAAACCGGCGACATCGTGGTGGTGCGCCAATGAACGGACGGACGCCCTCGAAGGCGCCACGGTCGCGCAAGCGCACGCAGTTCAACCTGCGCGGACGGCTGCTGCTGGTCACCGGCGCGCTGGGCCTGTGTTCGCTGGCGCTGGTCGGACGCGCGGTCGACCTGCAGCTGATCGACAACGCCTTCTACCGCGCGCAGGGCAACGAGCGCTTCCTGCGCGAAATCGCGATCCCGACCTCGCGCGGCATGATCACCGACCGCAATGGCGAGCCGCTGGCGGTGTCGTCGCCGGTCGAGTCGGTCTGGGGCAACCCGCCCGAACTGCTGAAGAACCCGGATCGCCTGCCGGCACTGGCGCAGGCGCTGGGCGTCTCCGTGGATGAGCTGACGCTGAAGCTCGGCCAGCGCAGCGACAAGGAATTCGTCTACCTCAAGCGCCGGATCAACCCCGACCAGGCCCACGCGATCCTGGCGATGAAGATCCCCGGCGTGTTTTCCCAGCGCGAATTCCGCCGCTTCTATCCGCAGGGCGAAGCGCTGGCGCACGTGTTGGGCTTCACCAATATCGACGACCGCGGACAGGAAGGCGTCGAGCTGGCATTCGACGACTGGTTGCGCGGGACGCCGGGCGCCAAGAAGGTCATCCGCGACCGTCGCGGCCGCATCGTCGAGAACGTCGACCTGGTGCGTCCGGCGCAGCCCGGCAAGGACCTGACGCTCAGCATCGACCGGCGCATCCAGTACCTGACCTATCGCGAACTGAAGAATGCGCTGCAGGAAACCGGCGCCAGCAGCGCGTCGGCGGTGGTGCTGGATATCCACACCGGCGAAGTGCTGGCGATGGCCAACCTGCCTTCGTTCAATCCCAATGCCGTCGACGGCGGCATGCGCGATGCCCATCGCAACCGGGCTGTCACCGACGTGGTCGAGCCAGGCTCGACGATGAAGCCGATCACGATCGCGGCTGCGCTGGAGGCCGGCGTGGTGACGCCCAATACGCTGGTGGATACCAATCCCGGCTGGATCCCGAACGGGCATTACCGCACCACCGACACCACCAACCATGGCGTGCTGACGGTCACCGGCGTCATCACCAAGAGCTCCAACGTCGGCGCGGCGAAAGTGGCGATGAAGCTGCAGGGTCCGGCGTTCTACGAATTCATCCGCCGCTTCGGATATGGCAGCGCGCCACACAGCGGATTTCCCGGGGAGTCCGCCGGCGTCCTACCCGCTCCGTCGCGCTGGAGCGGCACCACCAAGCAGACGATTTCGTATGGCTATGGGCTGTCGACCACGCCGCTGCAGATCGCCGAGGCGTATGCAGCCTTCGCCAACGGCGGCCGGCTGATCGCGCCGACCTTCGTCAAGGGCCAGCGCAACGAAGCCAAACAGATGCTCGACCCGCACATCGCGCATGAAGTGATGAAGATGATGCAGACGGTGACCGAGCCTGGTGGCACCGCCACGGCGGCGGCCATCCTGGGTTACCACGTGGCCGGCAAGACCGGCACCGCGCGCAAGGCCAGCGGTGGCAGCTATGCGCGACGCTATATCTCGCTGTTCGCCGGCGTGGTGCCGGTCGACAACCCGCGCTTCTCGATGGTCGTGGTCATCAGCGAACCCGATCCGAGCCGGCACGGCTATTACGGCGGCTCGGTCTCCGGCCCGGTGTTCCACAACGTCATGGAAGGCGCGCTGCGACTGATGGACGTGCCGCCGGACGACATCGACACATGGCTGGCGGCGCAGGCCGCGGACGAGGCCAAGCGCGTCGGCAAGGCGCCCGCCAAGGCGGCCACGACAGCGCCGGCAACGACGCCAGCCACGACCACGCCGGAAGTGGCCGAATGAGCGCCGCCATGCTGCTGTCCGAACTGCTGCCGGATGTCGCCGGCGTGCCCGCCGACCTGGTGATCACCGGGCTGGTGCAGGACAGTCGCGCCGTGCAACCGGGCGACGCCTTCGTCGCGATCGGGCCGGTGGCCAACGACATGTCCGTGCACGGGCTGCGCTTTGCGCAGAGGGCGCAGGCAGCGGGTGCGGCGGCGATCCTGTTCGAGCCACCGGCGCCCGACGGCCTCCCCGCGCCGGCAGGCGCCATCGCCGTGCCACACCTGCAGGCGCGCATCGGCGCGATCGCCGATCGTTTCCATGGCCAGCCCTCGCGCGCAATGACGACCGTCGGTGTCACCGGAACCAATGGCAAGACGTCGACGGTGCAGTTGCTGACGCAGGCCTGGGCCCGGTGCGGCGTGCGCAGCGGCAGCATCGGCACGCTGGGTGCCGGCCTCTACGGTCACACCGTCCCCACCGGATTCACCACGCCGCTGGTCCTGCAGTTGCATGCGCTGCTCGCTTCGCTGCGCGACGACGGCGCACAGGCCGTGGCGATGGAAGTCAGCTCGCATGCACTGGACCAGGGCCGCGTCGATGGCGTGCATTTCGACGTGGCGGTCTTCACCAATCTCACGCGCGATCATCTCGATTACCACGGCGACATGGATGCCTACGGCAATGCCAAGGCGCGCCTGTTCGCGTGGCCGGGATTGCAGTCGGCGGTGGTCAACCTCGACGACGCCTTCGGCCGCGCCCTGTGCGCGAGCCTGCCGGCGAGCACGCATGCCATCGGCCTGAGTTCGCAGGGCGCGCAGGCCGACGTGCGCGCGGAGAACATCTCGCTGGACTCCGATGGCCTGGCCTTCGACCTGGTGATCGGCGATGCGCGGTTCGCGGTGCAGTCCGCGCTGCTGGGCCGCTTCAATGTCGACAACCTGCTTGCGGTCGCCGGAACGCTGCATGCGCTCGGCGAGGCGCCGGCAACGATCGCCCGGACGCTCACGCAATTGCAGCCGGTTGCCGGGCGCATGAACCGGCTCGGCGGGAACCTCGGCCAGCCGCTGGTGGTGATCGACTACGCGCACACGCCCGATGCGCTGGAGCAGGCGCTGACGTCGTTGCGCGCGCATGTCCGCGGTCGCCTCGTCTGCGTGTTCGGTTGTGGTGGCGAGCGCGATCGCGGCAAGCGCCCGCAGATGGCGGCGATCGCCGAACGGCTTGCCGACGTGGTGATCGTGACCGACGACAACCCGCGCTCGGAAAGCGGCGACACGATCGTGGCCGAGATCCTGTCCGGCTTCGAGCGCCCGGCGCAAGTGATCGTCGAGCGCGACCGGGCTGCTGCCATCGCCCGCGCGGTGCAGCACGCCGGTGAAACCGACAGCGTGCTGGTGGCCGGCAAGGGACACGAGCTCTACCAGGAAATCGATGGCGTGCGACACCCGTTCGACGACACGCAGGTGGCCGCCGCGGCGTTGGCGCGCGCGTGGCCGGAGCGACGCGCATGAAGCCGATCCTGCTCAGCCAGGTCGCGCAGTGGACGGGCGGGCGCCTGTTGGGCGAGGACCTGCTCGTCGACACGCTGGCTACCGACACGCGTACGCTGGCCGCCGATGCCGGCCCGGCGAGCCTGTTCGTCGCGCTGAAGGGCGAACGCTTCGACGGACATGCGCATGTGGCCGATGCCGCCGCGGCTGGCGTAAGCGCTGCGCTGGTCGCACGACAGATCGATGTCCGGCTGCCACAAGTCGTCGTCGCCGACACCGAGCGTGCACTGGCGGCATTCGCTGCGGCCGTGCAGGCCTCGCGCGCTGGCAAGGTCGTCGCGATCACCGGCAGCAATGGCAAGACCAGCGTCAAGACCCTGCTGCTCGGGATCCTCCAGCGCACTGGTTCGGCATATGCCAATCCCGGTAACCGCAACAACGAGATCGGGCTTCCGATGGCCGTGATCGACGCGCCGGACGATGCCGACTTCTTCATCTACGAGATGGGCGCCGGCAAGCCGGGCGACATCGCTTACCTCACCGCGATCGCGCGTCCCGACATCGCGCTGGTGAACAACGTGGCGCCGGCGCACCTGGAGCGCATGGGCAGCTTGCTGGGCATTGCCGACACCAAGGGTGCGATCTACGACGCGCTGTCCGCCGGTGGCGTGGCGGTGATCAATGCCGATGACGCCTTCGCGCCTTATTTTGCCGAGCGTGCGCATGGCCGCCGACTGATCCGTTTCGGGCTGGAGGCGACGGCCGACGTCAGCGCGCGCGACCTGGTCGCCGACAGCGACGGAACGCGGTTCAAGCTGGTCACGCCCGATGGCGACATCGACGTCGTGCTGTCCCTGCCCGGGCGTCACAACGTGCTCAATGCGCTGGCCGCCGCCGCCATGGCGCTCGGGGCCGGCGCGTCGCTGCAGGCGATCGGCGACGGCCTGGCGGCAGCGCGTGCCGTCGCGGGTCGGCTGGTCACGCACCACCTGCCCGGTGGCGCGATCCTGATCGACGACAGCTACAACGCGAATCCGGGCTCGCTCAACGCGGCGATCGATACGCTCGCCAGCGCCGGCGGCGAGAGCTGGCTGGTGCTCGGCGACATGCGCGAACTCGGCGACGACGCGCGCGCCCTGCATGCCGAAGCCGGTCGCCGCGCGCGCGCCGCCGGCATCGCGCGCCTGTTCACGCTGGGATCCCTGAGCGCGGCCGCGGCGGAGACCTTCGGCCCCGGCGCAACCCATTTCGACACACATGCGGCGCTCGCCAGCGCGCTTGCGGCCGAACTTCGCAGTGACGTCCGCGTGCTGGTGAAGGGTTCGCGCGGCAGTGCCATGGACAAGGTCGTGCAGGCACTGCTGCCTGCCGCAGGGGATACGACGCATGCTGCTTGAACTCACCCGCTGGTTGGAGCAGTTGCAGTCGCACTTCGGGCTGTTCGCTTACCTCACCTTCCGCGGCATCCTCAGCGCACTCACCGCGCTGGCGCTGTCGCTGTGGTGGGGTCCGGCCGTGATCCGCAAGCTCGCCATGTTCAAGGGCGGGCAGCCGATCCGCACCGACGGTCCGCAGACGCATTTCTCCAAGGCCGGCACGCCCACGATGGGCGGCGCGCTGATCCTGGTGACGGTGCTGGCGTCGGTCCTGCTGTGGGGCGACCTGCGCAACAAATACGTGTGGCTGGTGCTGGTGGTGATGGTCACGTTTGGTGCGATCGGCTGGTACGACGACTGGCTGAAGATCGTCAAGCGCGATCCCAACGGGATGAAGTCGCGCTGGAAATACCTGCTGCAGTCGCTGCTGGGACTGGGCGCCGGATTGTTCCTGTACTACACCGCCGACGTCCCGGCCGCGACCACGTTCTACATCCCGTTCTTCAAGGCCGTCGCGCTGCCGCTGGTGAGCGTGAGCTTCGTCGCCATCGTCTATTTGTGGATCGTCGGCTTCTCCAACGCGGTCAACCTCACCGACGGCCTCGACGGCCTGGCGATCATGCCGACGGTGCTGGTCGCCTGCGCGCTTGGCGTGTTCGCGTACGCGTCGGGCAACGCGGTGTTCTCGGCTTACCTGCAGATTCCGCAGGTGCCCGGCGCGGGCGAGCTGGTGATCATCTGCGCGGCGATCGCCGGTGCCGGACTCGGCTTCCTGTGGTTCAACACCTATCCGGCAATGGTGTTCATGGGCGACATCGGCGCGCTGGCGCTTGGCGCGGTGCTCGGCACCATCGCCGTCATCGTCCGCCAGGAGTTGGTCCTGGTCATCATGGGTGGCGTGTTCGTCATCGAGACGCTGTCGGTGATGATCCAGGTCGGCTCGTTCAAGCTCACCGGCAAGCGCGTGTTCCGGATGGCGCCGATCCACCATCATTTCGAATTGAAGGGATGGCCCGAGCCACGGGTGATCGTGCGCTTCTGGATCATCTCGGTGGTGCTGGTGCTCGTCGGCCTTGCCACGTTGAAGGTGCGCTGATGAACGCGCCCTTTGTCGGCACCACCCAGCAGGCCACCCGCCTGGATGCGTTGCGCGGCCGTTTCGACCCGTGGCTGCTCGGCGTGTCGATCGCGCTCGCCTGCTTCGGCCTGGTGATGGTGGCTTCCAGCTCCATCTCCATCGGCGAGGGATTGGGTGTCGGCCCGTTCTACTTCCTGACGCGCCACATCCTGTTCCTCGCAATCGGCGTCGGCCTGGCGCTGTGGCTGATGCGCACCGAACTCAAGTCGATCGAGCAGCAGGGCCAGTGGTTGCTGCTGGCGTGCTTCGTCCTGTTGCTGCTGGTGTTCGTGCCCGGCATCGGTCGCACGGTCAACGGTGCACGGCGCTGGGTGAACCTGGGCGTCGCCAACTTCCAGGTGGTCGAAGCGGTCAAGCTGCTCTACATCATCTGGCTGGCCAGCTACCTCAAGCGTTTCAGCGAAGAGGTGACCGCCACGTGGCGCGCGATGCTCAAGCCGCTCGGCGTCGCCGTGCTGCTGGTCGCCCTGCTGATCGCGCAGCCGGACTTCGGCTCGCTGTCGCTGATCCTGGCCATCACCGCCGGCATGCTCGTGCTCGGCGGCGTCAACATGCCGCGCATGTTCGGGCCGGTGCTGGTCGGGCTGCCCGTGCTGGCCGCCATCGCGATCGCCGAGCCCTACCGCGTGCGCCGCTTCACCTCGTTCATGGATCCCTGGGCCGATCCCTTCAACAGCGGCTACCAGCTGACCAATGCGCTGATGGCCGTCGGCCGCGGCGAATGGTTCGGTGTGGGCCTCGGTGCGTCCGTGCAGAAGCTGGCCTACCTGCCCGAGGCGCACACCGACTTCATCCTGGCGGTGATCGCCGAGGAGCTCGGCTTCGTCGGCGTGTGCCTGGTGATCGGCATGTACGCACTGTTGGCTGGCCGTGCGTTCTGGGTCGGGCTGCGCTGCGTCGAGATGCGGCGCCACTTCGCCGGCTATTGCGCATTCGGCATCGCCTTGTGGATGAGCCTGCAGAGTTTCGTCTCGATCGGCGTCAACCTCGGGCTGCTGCCGACCAAGGGACTGACCCTGCCCTTGATCTCGTCGGGCGGGTCCAGCGTGCTGATGACCTGTGCCGCGATGGGACTGTTGTTGCGGGTGTCCTATGAACTGGATCGCGCCGAGCGCCAGGTCGCCAGGTTGCGTGGTGAAGCGCCGGCGCCTGCTGCATCGACGGCGCCTCCGGCTGCCGCTCCGGTCGCGCAGCCCGTGAATCCTCCGCGCAACGCATCGCGGCCGCGCGCGCGCGCCGAGCCGGTGCTGGCGCAGGTCAGCGCGGCCATCGTGCCGTCTCTCGCCCTGAGGAAAGGCCGGTGAGCGCGAGCGACATCCACGCGGCCGGCGCTGCGCTCGAGGCGCCGGTGATGATCCTTGCCGGTGGCACGGGCGGACACATCTTTCCCGGACTGGCGGTGGCGGCGGCGCTGCAGGCCCGCGGCATCCCGGTGTTGTGGCTCGGCGCCGAGGGCGGCATGGAAACGCGGCTGGTGCCGCCGCGCGGCATCGCGCTGTACACGATCGCGATCAAGGGCCTGCGCGGCAAGGGCGTCGCCACGTTGTTGACGGCGCCAATGCGCGTGCTGGCCGCCGTCCGCGCCGCGGCGCGCGTGCTGGACAAGCGCAAGCCGCGCGCGGTGGTGAGCTTCGGCGGGTATGCCGCCGGGCCAGGTGGGATTGCCGCGCGCCTGCGTGGCACGCCGCTGATCGTGCACGAGCAGAATCGCGCGCCCGGCATGACCAACCGCGTGCTGGCGCGATTCGCGCGCAGCGTCCTGACCGGCTTTCCGCAGACCTTCCGCAACGTGCCCGAAGTGCTGGTCGGCAATCCGGTTCGCAGCGAGATCGCGTTGCTGCCCGATCCGGAACAACGCTTCTCGCAACGCGCCGGCGCGCTGCGCCTGCTGGTATTGGGTGGCAGCCAGGGCGCGCGCGCGCTCAACGACGCCGTGCCCAGGGCGCTCGCGGGCCTGGGTGGCACGGTCGAGGTGCGACACCAGTGCGGCGAAGCCCTGCGCGAGGAAGCCATCCGCGCCTATGCGGATGCCGGCATCGTTGCGTCCGTCGAGCCATTCATCGCCGACATGGCGGATGCGTACGCATGGGCAGACCTCGTCGTCTGCCGTGCCGGGGCATTGACGCTGGCGGAAATCTGCGCGGCCGGCATCGGCAGCGTGCTGGTGCCATTTCCGCTGGCGGTCGACGACCACCAGACGCGCAACGCCGAGTACCTGGTCGAACGCCAGGCGGCGGTCCTGCTGCCGCAAGGCGACGGTCTTGCCGACGACCTGCGCCTCACGCTGGCCACGCTCGTGGCCGATCCCGCGCGCCGGCTGGCGATGGCGATGGCCGCGCGACGCCTGGCCAAGCCCGACGCCGCCGAACGCGTTGCCGACATCGTGCTCGAAGTCAGCCAGCCGCGCCCGTCACGGCCTGGTCGAGCGGCGAACGCCGCAGCTGGCGGTGCGCCATGAGCCTGCGTCGCCTGTTCGCCATGCGTGACGTGGCCAAGGCCGATGTCGCCCGCTCCGGCGCCGATGGCGCGCCGACATGCGTGCACTTCGTCGGCATTGGCGGCGTCGGCATGAGCGGCATCGCCGAGGTGCTGTGCACGCTTGGCTACAAGGTGTCGGGTTCCGACAATGCCGACAGTGCGAGCACGCGTCGCCTGGCGGCGCTGGGCGCCAGCATCCACCGCGGCCATGCGGCCTCGAACGTGCAGGGCGCGGACTGCGTGGTCGCATCCAGCGCCATCAAGGCCGACAACGCCGAACTGATCGAAGCGCGCGCGCAGCGGATTCCGATCGTGCCGCGGGCGGAAATGCTCGCCGAGTTGATGCGATTCCGGCGCGGGATCGCGGTCGCCGGCACGCACGGCAAGACCACCACGACGTCCCTGCTGGCCAGCGTGCTGGCAGAAGGCGGACTGGATCCGACCTTCGTCATCGGCGGGCAATTGCTCGCCGCGGGCGCGAACGCACGCCTGGGCAGTGGCGAATGGCTGGTGGCCGAGGCCGACGAGAGTGACGGCAGTTTCCTGCGGCTCAACCCGCTGGTCGCCATCATCACCAACATCGATGCCGACCACCTGGAGAACTACGGCGGCGACTTCGCCCGCGTGCAGGCGGCCTTCGCCGAGTTCCTGCATCGCCTCCCGTTCTATGGGCTGGCGGTGTTGTGCATCGACGACGCCGAGGTCGCCACGCTGGCAGCCGAGACGCCACGACACCTGCTGCGTTACGGATTCGCAGCGCAGGCGGACGTGCGTGCCGAGGATGTGCGACAGGACGGCGCCTGCATGCGTTTCGCGCTATGCCTGCCCGACGGCTCGCGCACCGCGATCCAGCTGGCACTGCCTGGCCGGCACAACGTGCAGAACGCGCTTGCCGCGGCAGCGGTCGCCTGGGAGCTCGGCGTGGATCCGGCGGTGATCGCCGAAGCCCTGCGCAAGTTCGCCGGCATCGGCCGCCGCTTCAACCTGCTCGCGCAACTGCACACCGGCAAGGGCGCGACCGTGCAGCTGGTCGACGACTATGGACACCATCCCAAGGAGCTGGAGGCCGTGTTCGCCGCTGCCCGCGGTGGCTGGCCGGACAAGCGTCTCGTGGTGGCATTCCAGCCGCACCGCTACAGCCGCACGCGCGACCTGTTCGACGATTTCGCCAGCGTGCTGTCCAGCGTCGACGCGCTCGTGCTGACCGAGGTCTATCCCGCGGGCGAAGCGCCGATCGTTGGCGCCGACACCAAGGCACTGGCGCGCGCGATACGTGCACGCGGCCGCATCGATCCGGTGCTGGTCAATTCGCCAGCCGACCTGGCGGCGGTGCTGCCCGACGTGCTGCAGGACGGCGACCTGCTGTTGCTCATGGGCGCCGGCGACATCGGCCACGTCGCCCAGCAGCTGGCCGCCCATGGATTCGAAGGAGCACAGGCATGACCACGCAACGTGCTTCAAACAACGCATTCCCCGCGTTGAGAGTGACCAACCCCGCCGAATTCGGCAGGGTCGCGGTGCTGATGGGCGGCACCAGTGCCGAGCGCGAGGTGTCGTTGGATTCCGGGCGCAACGTGCTCGACGCATTGCGTTCGCGTGGCATTGCCGCCGATGCCGTCGACGGCATTCCGAGCATGATCCGCGAACTGCAGGGCAAGCATTTCAACCGTGTCTTCAACATCCTGCATGGCCACCACGGCGGTGGCGAGGACGGCGTCCTGCAGGGCCTGCTGGAGGCGATGGGCATGCCGTACACCGGATCGGGCGTGCTCGGATCGGCGTTGAGCATGGACAAGATCCGCAGCAAGCAGGTGTGGTTGTCGCTCGGGCTTCCCACGCCGCGCTACGTGCGCCTGGCGCCGCGCGGCCAGCGCGCCGCCGGCGACGTGCACGCGGCTGCCCGCGAACTCGGATTGCCGGTGATCGTCAAGCCGGCCTGCGAAGGTTCCAGCGTCGGCGTCAGCCGCGTGCTCACCGAGGCCGACCTGGACGACGCCGTCGCGCTGGCCGGGAAATATCCGGGCGAACTGCTCATGGAGCAGATGATCGAGGGGGACGAACTCACCGTCGCCATCCTCGGCGACACCGCGCTGCCGTCCATCCGGATCGTGCCGAAGGGGCAGTGGTACGACTACCACGCCAAGTACGTCGCTGAAGACACGCAGTACCTGTGTCCCGGTCTCGAGGCCGACGAGGAGGACGCGATCCGCGCGCTGGCATTGCGCGCCTTCGATGCGCTGGATTGCGCCGGATGGGGCCGCGTGGATGTCATGCGCGACCGCAGCGGCCGCCTGTTCCTGCTCGAGGTCAATACCGCGCCCGGGATGACCAGCCATTCGCTGGTGCCCAAGGCGGCGCGTCAGATGGGCATTGAATTCGACGAGCTGTGCTGGCGCATCCTGGAAATGACCATGCCCGGCGGTGCGCGCGCATGAACGCGATCCTTCGCATGCTGGCCTGGACACTGGCGCTCGCGCTGGTGGCCTTGCCGGTGGTCGCGGCGGTCAATGGCTGGATGGGTGCCGGCCACTGGCCGTTGCGCACGCTGCGCGTGCAGGGAGATTTGCGACGGGTCGATCCGGCGCTGCTGCGCGCGACGGTGTTGCCATTCGCCGCCAAGGGTTTCTTCGCGGTGCGCCTGGGTGATGCGCAGGCAGCAGTCGCGCGGTTGCCGTGGGTGGAGCGGGCCGAGGTGCGCAAGCGCTGGCCCGACGTGCTGGAGATCAGCATCGTCGAGCACCGCCCGTTCGCGCGCTGGGGCAAGGATCGGCTGTTGTCGCAGCACGGGCGCCTGTTCCCGACGCAGGGCGCGCCGGTGCCCAATGGCCTGCCACTGCTCGACGGGCCCGATTCGCGCGTCGCGGACGTCGTCGCGCTCTACAACCAGTCCAGCGAGTTGTTTTCGCCCAGCGGCATCGGCGTGCGCGCGGTGACGCTCGATCGACGTGGCAGCTGGTCGCTCTCCCTGTCCAGTGGCACCCAGGTCGTGATCGGCAGCAGCGAAGCGCGCCTGCGCCTGGCCCGGTTCGCGCGCCTGCTGCCACAACTGCTGTCGCAGAAGCAGCTGCCGCTGACACGCGCCGACCTGCGCTACACCAATGGGTTCGCCCTGAGCTGGCCGGATCCACGCATGACATCCAACGCGACGCCAACGCGCGGCGCGCCCCCACCACAGCCCTCCCCCGCAACCGGGGCAGGGCAGGAAACACAGGCAACGATATGAATCGGAAAGGCGACAAAGCGCTCATCGTCGGCCTGGACATCGGTACGTCCAAGGTCGTCGCGCTGGTCGGCGAATATTCGCCGGGCAACCCCATCGAGGTCATCGGCATCGGTTCGCACGAATCGCGCGGGCTCAAGCGCGGCGTCGTCGTGGACATCGAGTCGACCGTGCAGTCGATCCAGCGTGCCGTCGAGGAAGCCGAGCTCATGGCCGGTTGCGAGATCCGCTCGGTCTACGCGTCGATCTCGGGCAACCACGTGCAGTGCCGCAACTCGCCTGGCATCGTCCCGATCCGCGATGGCGAGGTGACGTGGTCGGACCTGGATCGGGTGCTGGAGGCGGCGAAGGCCGTCGCCATCCCCGCCGACCAGAAGATCCTGCACGCCATCCCGCGCGAGTACGTCCTGGATGATTCGCAGGAAGGCATCCGCAACCCGGTCGGCATGACCGGCGTGCGGCTCGAGGTGCACGCGCACCTGGTCGTGTGCGCGCAATCGGCCGCGGCCAACATCAGCAAGTGCGTGCAGCGCTGCGGCCTGCAGGTCGACGACCTGATCCTGTCGTCGCTGGCCTCGGCGACCGCGGTGCTGACGGCCGACGAGCGCGAACTCGGCGTGGTGCTGGTGGATATCGGGGCGGGCACGACCGACCTTGCGGTGTTCGTGCAGGGCTCGATCAGCCATACGGCGTCGTTGCCGATCGCCGGCGACCATGTCACCAACGACATCGCGCACATGCTGCGCACGCCGACGCCGGAGGCCGAGCAGATCAAGGTGCGCTACGCCTGCGCGCTGGCGCAGCTGGCGACGGCGGAGGAATCGATCCAGGTGCCGAGCGTCGGCGATCGCCCGCCACGTCGGTTGCCGCGGCACGCGCTGGCGCAGGCGGTGCAGGGCCGCTACGAGGAAATCTTCGAGATGGTGCAGGCCGAATTGCGCCGCTCGGGATTCGAGGAGCTCGTGCGCGCCGGCATGGTGCTGACCGGCGGCGCCTCGAAGATGGAGGGCGTGGTCGAGCTGGCCGAAGAGATGCTGCAGATGCCGGTGCGCATCGGCATCCCGCAGCACGTCACGGGCCTGGGTGAAGTGGTCGGCAACCCGGTGCATGCCACCGGCGTGGGCCTGCTGCTGATGGGCAGCCAGATCGAGCATCCGCGCCGCCCGGTGATCCCGGCCGGCCGCGCGGGAAGTTTCTTCAACAAGGTGAAGAACTGGTATCGCGGCGAATTTTGAGCTGATGAGGGCGACGTTGCGATGGCGCAACGGACGCTGCAGGCAGGCGAGGGACGGCGATTGTTGGCAACACAGAACCGACAACGAAGCGGCACATAGCAATTCATAACGGAGGACGTGTCATGGCGCATTTCGAACTCGTGGAAAAGATGGCCCCGAATGCGGTCATCAAGGTAATCGGCGTGGGCGGCGGAGGCGGCAACGCCGTCGCGCACATGGTCAACGGCAGCGTGGACGGGGTGGAGTTCATCACCGCCAACACCGACGCGCAGGCCATCAAGAACTGCGGCGCCAAGCTGCAGTTGCAGCTCGGCAGCAATGTCACCAAGGGGCTGGGCGCGGGCGCGAATCCCGAAGTCGGCCGCCAGGCGGCGCTGGAAGATCGCGAACGCATCATGGACGCGCTCAGTGGCGCGGACATGGTGTTCATCACCGCGGGCATGGGCGGCGGCACCGGCACCGGTGCGGCGCCCGTCGTCGCGCAGTTGGCCAAGGAGATGGGCATCCTCACGGTGGCCGTCGTCACCAAGCCATTCCCGTTCGAAGGCCGCCGGCGAATGCAGGTCGCGCTCAAGGGCATCGAGGAGCTGAGCCAGCATTGCGATTCGCTGATCACGATCCCCAATGAAAAACTGATCACGGTGCTCGGCCGCAACGCGACCATGATCCAGGCGTTCCGCGCCGCCAACGACGTGCTGCTCGGCGCCGTGCAGGGCATCGCCGACCTGATCGTGCGTCCGGGCCTGATCAACGTCGACTTCGCCGACGTGCGCACCGTGATGTCGGAAATGGGCCTGGCGATGATGGGCACCGGCAGTGCGCGTGGCGACGACCGCGCGTCCGCCGCCGCGGAATCCGCGATCCAGAACCCGCTGCTCGACGACGTCAACCTGTCCGGCGCCAACGGCATCCTGGTCAACATCACCGCGGGTCCGGATTTCACGATGGCCGAGTTCGACGAAGTCGGTCGCACCATCGAGAACTTCGCCGCCGAGGATGCGACCGTGGTCATCGGCACCGTGCTGGACCCGGACATGCAGGACGAGGTCCGCGTCACCGTGGTCGCGACCGGACTCAACCGTGCCGTCACCCGTCAGTCGATCCGTGGCAGCGAGCGCGACCATGGCCACGAGCCGATCCGCAAGCCGCAGGTGCAGCTGATCCACACCCAGGGTCGTCGCGACGGCACCACCGGGATGTTGATCGACGAAGTCGTCGATGCCTATGCGCCGTCGCCCAACCAGGGCATCGGAGCCAGCCTGCGCGGCCGCGGCGGCAGCGATGCCGCCACTCCTGCCGTCGCCGATTTCGGCAACGACAGCAGTTACCTGGATATCCCGGCGTTCCTGCGCCGGCAGGCCGACTGACCCGGCCAGGCACGTCCTCACCCGCCGGCCTGCGCCGGCATGGCGGGATTTGGGTCGGCTGGCTGCCTTGGCAGCCAGTCGGCCGTTTTATCGTTGTTCCAGCCGTGGAACGGGGTGTCACTTCCGTTCAGGTTCAGCCGGTCACGTGTTAATCTCACCGGTCTTCATGACCGCTACGGAGTCAACGGCAGGCGTCCATTGCCGGAGACCCGACGCATCCGACGACACCGAATGCCCAGGCAACGCACCCTCAAGAATGTGATCCGTGCGACCGGCGTCGGCCTGCACAGCGGCGAGAAGGTGTTTCTCACCCTGCGTCCGGCCGCCATCGATACCGGGATCGTATTCCGCCGCGTGGACCTGGATCCGGTCGTCGAGATTCCCGCCAGTGCCGAACTGGTGACCGAGACCATGCTGTGCACCGGGCTCTCGCGCGACGGCGGCAAGGTCATGACGGTCGAGCACCTGATGTCCGCGTGTGCGGGCCTGGGCATCGACAACGCCTACGTCGAACTGTCTGCGCCCGAAGTGCCGATCATGGATGGCTCTGCGGGTCCGTTCGTGTTCCTGCTGCAGTCGGCGGGCATCGTCGAGCAGGCGGCGCCCAAGCGATTCATCCGCATCAAGCGCGCGCTTGAAGTCCGCGACGGCGACAAGATCGCGCGCTTCGAGCCCTACAACGGCTTCAAGCTGGGCTTCACCATCCAGTTCGACCATCCGATGATCCCGTCCACGCTGTCGCGCGCCGAGGTGGAGTTCTCGACGGCCGCATACATCCGCGAGCTCAGCCGCGCCCGCACGTTCGGATTCATGCGCGACCTGGAGTTCATGCGCGAGCGCAATCTCGGCCTGGGCGGCTCGATGGACAATGCCATCGTGCTCGACGAGTTCCGCGTGCTCAATGACGACGGCCTGCGCTACGGCGATGAATTCGTGCGCCACAAGCTGCTTGACGCCGTCGGCGACCTGTACCTGGCCGGCCACCCGATCCTGGGGGCTTTCGAGGGCCACAAGTCCGGCCATGCGCTCAACAACAGACTGGTCCGCGCCCTGCTCGCCGACCAGACTGCCTGGGAAGAAGTGACCTTTCCCGAGGACGAGCGTCCGCCAATCGGCTATGGCGCCCCTTACCTGGCCTGAAAGCAGGCAGCGTTTCCCGAGTGAAACGTTGGTGAATCCTTCACGCGGATTTAACGAATTCTTTCGGTCTGCCTAGCGGACCCTTAACCCTTGGCCCGGAAGGCGTCGTTAGGATGCCTCTCCCCTCGGGGAGCCCGGCCGTGGCCAGGCTGCTCGATCAGGGAGCTTCGCCCTTTGGCTTGCGTGCCCCCGCCGCAGGTTCGATGGCCAGCGACGCCAATGCAGCCTGCAGGGCATCGCGCGAGGCGGCCGACATCGGTTTGGGTGGTCGCGGCGCGGGTGCCGGCGTTTCCGGCGGCCGGGTCGTCGTCCTGACAGCCACATCGGTGACCGCCAGACCGACGCGACGAGCGGCTTCGAGCAGCTCCGGCGCGGCAAGCCGCAAGCGGGCACGCCATACCGGTGAGTCCACGACGAACACCAGCTCCGCTCCATTCACGTTAGCCAGCCGCGCGTGCGCGGCCAGTGAAGGAGGCAAGTGCGATCGCAGTCGCTGTTCCAGCGCGTCGAGCCACAGGGCACGACGGACCGGATCGGCGGCAGTGCCCTCCATCAGCGCGTCCAGCGCAACACGTGGTCCCTTCGGAGCCTTCGGGCGCGGCGGACCGGATGAACGCAAACCAGACATTGCAGGACCTTTCCATCGCATGACTGCCTACAGCATGAGCTTCCGCGACAATCCCTTCCACCGCCTGCTCAGTCACGCGCGCGCACGCGTCAGCCATCTGGCGCGGCAGGCGGCGGCATCGGCGACCCAGCGGCCGACCAAAACCGCAGCAATGATCCTGGGCGTCGGCATGGCGCTGGGTGCAATGCTCTGCGCCGGTGCCGGTTATGCCGGGATGGCGCACCTGCGGACCCAGGCGGCAACCCAGCAGGCGCAGCTCGATGCGACCCGCGACCAGGCCCAGCGCGAAGTCAACGCACTGGCCGCGCGCCTGGGCGAATTGCAGGCCGAGGCCAACCGCCTCAATGCCCTCGGTGAGCGCCTGACCCGCACCGGCCAGCTGGCCGATGGCGAATTCGACTTCGACCAGCCCGTCGGCATCGGCGGCGCCGGGCCGGTCCACGACATGCCGCCGGCGCAGCTGCGCAGCGGCCTGGATCGCCTGGAGTCACAGTTCAAGGCCTCGGGCGAGCAGCTCTCGGTGCTCGAGTCGCTGCTGTTCAACCGCAAGCTCGACGCCGAGGCCACGCCCTCGCGCACCCCGATCGCCAACAGCTACATCACGTCCGGATTCGGCGGGCGCGCCGATCCGTTCGGCGGCGGCGCGGCCTTCCACAAGGGCATCGACTTCCACGCCGCGATGGGTGACCCGGTACTTGCGGTCGCCGACGGCGTGGTCAGTTATGCCGGCACGCGCTCGGGCTACGGCAACGTGGTCGAGATCGACCACGGCAACGGCTATGTCACCCGGTATGCGCACAATTCCCGCCTGCTGGTCCAGGTCGGCGACCTGGTCCGCAGCGGCCAGCAGGTTGCCAGGGCCGGCTCGACCGGGCGCTCCACCGGCGCGCACGTGCATTTCGAGGTCTGGGCCGACGGACGGGTGGTGAATCCGTCGAAGTTCCTGGGGCGGGCGGCGGTGACGCGCGGCTGAGGGTGTCGCTCCCGCACGGCGGGGAGGCGAGGCGCGTTGATTCACGACTGGTGATCCGGCCCTGCGCGGCGCAGCCGCTACGGGCGTTCGCCCCCGCACAAGGCGGTGCCTTGTGAGCGCGGGGGCTCACCCCCACGCTACAATGCGTGTTGCCAACAAAAAGGGCGCCCAGCGCCCTTTTTCATTGCTGGAGCCCGGCTTCGCCATTCCGATCCTGGCAAACCGCTCCGGCAATCCCATTACCCAGCTCCGGACCCTCAATGCTCAATCGTTTGCTCACCAGCGTTTTCGGCAGCCGCAACGAACGCCTGCTTCGCCAGCTCGGCGGCCTCGTCAAGAAGATCAACGCGCTCGAGCCACAGATGCAGGCGCTCAGCGACGCCGAGCTGCAGGCCAGGACCCCGGAGTTCCAGCAACGCATCGCCAAGGGCGAATCGCTGGACAAGATCCTCCCCGAAGCCTTCGCCGTCTGTCGCGAAGCCAGCAACCGCGTCCTTGGCATGCGCCATTACGACGTGCAGCTGATCGGCGGAATGATCCTGCACATGGGCAAGATCGCCGAGATGCGCACCGGCGAGGGCAAGACGCTCGTGGCCACGCTGCCGGTGTACCTCAATGCGCTCGAGGGCAAGGGCGTCCACGTCGTCACCGTCAACGACTATCTCGCGCGGCGCGATGCCGCGTGGATGGGCAAGCTCTACACCTGGCTCGGCCTGAGCGTCGGCGTGGTCTACCCGGGCATGCCGCATTCGGACAAGCACGAGGCCTACGGCAGCGATATCACCTATGCCACCAACAACGAGATCGGCTTCGACTACCTGCGCGACAACATGGCGCTGGCGAAGGAAGACCGCTTCCAGCGCGGTCTGAACTACGCGATCGTCGATGAAGTCGACTCGATCCTGATCGACGAGGCGCGCACGCCGCTGATCATTTCCGGCCCAGCCGACGAGTCGCCGGAGCTGTACATCAAGGTCAACCGCATCGTCCCGCAGCTCACCCGCCAGAAGGAAGAAGAAGGCGAGGGCGATTACTGGGTCGACGAGAAGGGCAAGCAGGTGCACCTGTCCGAAGCCGGCCAGCAGCACGCCGAGGACCTGCTGCGCGCCGCCGGGATCCTGGAAGGCGACGACAGCCTGTACGCCGCCCACAACATCCACGTCGTCCACCATCTCAACGCCGGGCTGCGCGCGCACGGCATCTACCAGCGCGACGTCGATTACATCGTGCGCGATGGCGAAGTCATCATCGTGGACGAGTTCACCGGGCGCACGCTCGCCGGACGGCGCTGGTCCGATGGCCTGCACCAGGCGGTCGAGGCGAAGGAAGGCGTGCCGGTGCAGCGCGAGAACCAGACGCTCGCCAGCATCACCTTCCAGAACCTGTTCCGCATGTACAAGAAGCTGTCGGGCATGACCGGCACCGCGGACACCGAGGCCTACGAATTCCAGTCCATCTACGGCCTGGAAGTCATCGTGATCCCGACCAACAAGCCGATGGTGCGCAAGGACCACTCCGACCAGGTGTTCCTCAACCGCGCCGGCAAGTACCGCGCGGTCGTCAACGAGATCAAGGACGCGCACGCGCGGATGCAGCCGGTGCTGGTCGGCACCACGTCGATCGAAGTGTCGGAAATGCTCAGCGACCAGCTGCGCGAGGCCGGCGTTCCGCACGAAGTCCTCAACGCCAAGCAGCACGAGCGCGAGGCGACCATCGTCGCCCAGGCCGGTCGCCCGGGCGCGGTCACCATCGCCACCAACATGGCCGGTCGCGGTACCGACATCGTGCTCGGCGGCTCGCTGGAATCCGAACTCGCCGCGCTGGAAGCCGAAACCGGCGCCCCGGTCGACGAAGTCACCAAAGCGCGCATGAAAGCCGACTGGCAGCAGCGCCACGATGCGGTCAAGGCCGCGGGCGGCCTGCACATCGTCGGCACCGAGCGCCATGAGTCGCGCCGCATCGACAACCAGCTGCGCGGTCGTTCCGGACGCCAGGGCGACCCGGGTTCGTCGCGTTTCTACCTGTCGCTCGAAGACAACCTGATGCGCATTTTCGCGGCCGACTGGGTGCAGCGCGTCATGGCGCGCATGGGCCTGAAGGAAGACGACATCATCGAAAGCCCGCTGGTGACCAAGCAGATCGCCAACGCGCAACGCAAGGTCGAGGCGCACAACTTCGACATCCGCAAGAACCTGCTCGATTTCGACGACGTCAACAACGACCAGCGCAAGGTGATCTACCAGCAGCGCGACGAGCTGCTCGAGGCCGAGTCGGTGCATGACAACATCGAGGGCATCCGCGACGACGTCGTCGCCGACATCGTCGCGCGCCACGTGCCGCTGAACTCCATCGACGAGCAGTGGGACCTGCAGGGACTCGACGCCGAGCTCGGCAGCGAGTTCGGGGTGCAGACTTCGGTCGCCGAGATGGTCAAGCAGAAGACCGAGATCGACGCCGAACAGATCGCCGCCGAGGTGCAGAAGCAGGTCGCGCGGCTGTTCGAGGAGAAGGAGGAGCAGGTCGGCGGCGAAACGATGCGCATGCTCGAGAAGCACATCATGCTCAACGTGCTCGACGACAACTGGAAGCAGCACCTGGCGCGCATGGACTACCTGCGCCAGGGCATTCACCTGCGCGGCTACGCACAGAAGCAGCCCAAGCAGGAATACAAGAGCGAGGCCTTCGAGTTGTTCGGCGAGATGCTGGACAAGGTCAAGCGCGAAGTGGTGACGCTGCTCGCGCGCGTGCGCATCCGCAACGAGGCCGAAGTCGCGGCGATGGAAGCCGAAGAGCGGCGCCAGGCGCAGGCGATCGCCGGCCAGCTGCAGTTCCAGCACGCCAACGTCGGCGGGCTCGGTGCCGACGAGGAAGCCGCGGAAGTCCAGGCGGCGGCGATGGCGACCGCACTGCAATCGAACATGCCCAAGGTCGGTCGCAACGATCCCTGCCCCTGCGGCAGCGGCAAGAAGTACAAGCACTGCCATGGGCAGCTTGCGTAGCTCTTTGCGCTGTTATCCCCTCTCCCGCTTGCGGGAGAGAGTTGGGGTGAGGCCAGCGGCAGGTAAGAGCGCCCTCGTTCGCCTTCGGCACCCCGCTCCGCGCCCCGGCCTTCGCGCCAGCGCCCAGGCGTTCATCGTCGCGCGAGCCGGTGGCTCGCGAGCGCTCCTCTTCACCCCGTAAACGGGAGAAGGGACGGCGTGCGCTGACGTGACTGCAACGGATGCCAAACCCGTCGACGTCGTCGCCGGCGTCCTGCAGGACGCGCGCGGCCGCATCCTCCTCGCGCGTCGCACCAAGGGCCGCGACCTGGCCGGCTTGTGGGAATTTCCCGGCGGCAAGCGCGAGCCCGGAGAAACATCCGAAGCAGCGTTGGCCCGTGAGCTGCACGAAGAACTCGGCATCGACGTCGAAGTCGGCGCGCCGCTGATCAGCGTTCCGCAGCAGTACCCGCACAAGCGATTGCGCCTGGACGTGCGCCGCATCGCCTCGTGGCACGGGACACCGCGCGGCCACGAGGGACAGGCCCTGGCCTGGGCGCCGCCGCACATGCTCGCCAGCTACGCGATGCCGCCGGCGGACCGCCCGGTCGTCGCCGCGCTGGTGCAGCCGGACCGTTACCTGGTGACGCCGGACCCTGGGCGGGATACCGCGTCCTGGCTGTCCACGCTGCAGGTCGCGCTGGACAGCGGCATCCGCCGCATCCAGCTGCGGCCGGCGCCGGCGCATGACCGTGAGTCGTTCCGCGCATTGGCGCGCATCGCGGTGGGGCGCTGCCGCATTGCCGGTGTCGACGTCCTGCTCAATGCCGATATCGAACTTGCGCTGGAACTGGGTGCTGGCGTGCACCTGCGCGACGCGCAGTTGCGCGAGCTGAGTCAGCGACCGCTGCCCGAAGGGCTTCCCGTGGCCGCGTCATGCCATGACGTCGAAGGCCTGTCGCGCGCGGAACGACTGCGCTGCGATTTCGTGGTGCTCGGACCGGTCGCCGCGACCACCACCCATCCGGGTGTTCCCGGCATGGGCTGGAACGCTTTTTCCGCGCTGCGGGAATCCGTCTCGCTGCCGATCTACGCCATCGGCGGCATGACATCCGACGACATCGCCATCGCACGGACGCATGGCGGGCAGGGCATCGCCGCGATCCGTGCGCTGTGGACGCAATCGCTGTAGGAGCGGGTTCAGCCGCGACCGCGTGCCAAGGACGAGCCGCTCTTACAAGGAGCCGATCGCGGAAGCGAGCAGGCGATATTGGTTGTCGAGCGCGCGGATCGGCCCGTCCAATGCGGCGATCTCCCCGTCGTTGACGAGGATGTCGTCGGCGATCGCCAGCCGATCGCGACGGCTGGCTTGCGCGGCGACCATGCGTTCGGCCAGCGCCACGTCGATGCCGTCGCGCTGCAGCAGCCGCGCCAGTTGCGTCGCGACCGGCGTGTCGACGACCAGGATCCGGTCCAGCCATGGATAGCCGTCGCGACCGCCGCCTTCGGCAAGCAGGGGGATTGCAACGACGACATAGGACCCCGGTGCCGCCGCACTGGCCGCCTGCAGTGCCGCGCGCACGCGTGGATGCACGATGGCTTCCAGCCGGCGTCGCGCGTCGGTGTCGGTGAAGACCCGCTGGCGCATCGCGACGCGGTCCAGCGCGCCATGGGCATCCAGCACTTCCACGCCGAATGCGCTCACCACCTCAGCAAGGCCATCGGTTCCGGGAGCCACTGCTTCGCGCGCTGCGATGTCGGCATCGACAACCGCCACGCCCAGGTCGCGGAAGGCCTGTGCGACGACGCTCTTGCCTGAGGCCACTCCGCCGGTCAGGCCGATGATGTAATCGCTCATTGATGGATTATGGCAAGTCGACGAGCCACCGGCATCGCCGCGCGCTTGTCCTCCGCGCGCGGCGGCGCTGTGGTCATTTCCGCGAACGGCTGCGATCGCGGCGCCTCAGCGCAGTCCGGACACGCGCAGGTAGGCGTCGACGAGATCGCCGCCCCAGAAGAAGACGATCCAGCCGGCAGCGGCGAGATACGGGCCGAAGGGAATTGGGGTGGCGCTGTCGCGGCCCTTCATCGCCAGCCAGATCGAACCAATGATCGCCCCGACCAGGGACGACAACAGGATCGTCGGAATGATGCCGCGCAGTCCCACCCATGCCCCGAGCGCGGCGAGCAGCTTGAAGTCGCCGTGGCCCATTCCCTCCTTGCCGGTCAGCTGCTTGAACAGCCACCACACCGACCACAGCGACAGGTAGCCGACGGCGGCGCCGACCACGGCCGGTTTGCTGGGCATGTACAGCCCGTCGATGCTTGCCACCAGGCCAAGCCACAGCAAGGGCAGGGTCAACTGGTCCGGCAACAGCTGCGTGCGCAGGTCGATGCCCGACATCGCGACCAGGAAACACGAAAGCAGGATCGCGCCGAAGCCCTGCCAGCCGAAACCGAATCGCCAGACGCTGGCCACCACCAGCACCATCGTCAACAACTCGACGAGCGGGTACTGGATCGAGATCGGCGTCCTGCAGTAGCGGCAGCGTCCGCGCAGCGCCAGCCAGCTGAGCAGGGGGATGTTTTCCCACCATGTCAGCTGGTGCTTGCAGGTCGGGCAATGCGAGCGCTCGACGACGATGCCCGGCGGCGGCGGATCGTACAGCTCCGGCTCGCCGAGCACCTCGCGGCTGTCGCGCTTCCATTCCCATTCCAACCGCTTGGGCAGGCGCAGGATCACGACGTTGAGGAAGCTGCCCAGCAGCAATCCCATGCCGGCCGCAAGCGGATAGCCCAGGCCGGTGTTCTGGTCAAGAAAAGACATGCAAGTCCCTGGTCACAGGCCGACAGTCCGCATGCGCTGCACCAGTGTGCGCGGCGGCGCGTTGCACACCATTGTCGGCGAATGCGGTCGCGGCGTCGTCAGATCGCTGCGGCCAGCTTGAAGATGGGCAGGTACATGCCGATCACCATGCTGCCCACGACGAGGCCGATGATGATCATGATCATCGGCTCGAGCAGGCTCGACAGCGCATCGACCGCGTTGTTGACCTCGCTTTCATAGAATTCAGCGACCTTGAACAGCATGGCATCCAACGCACCGGCTTCCTCGCCGATGGCGACCATCTGCACCACCATGTGCGGGAACAGGTTGACCTGTTTCATCGCCATGTTCATCGGGTAGCCAACCGAGACATCGTCGCGGATGCGCTTGACGGCCTTCTCGTAGACAACGCTGCCGGTGGCGCCTGCCACGATGTCCAGCGCCTCGACCAGCGGAACACCGGCCTTGAAGGTCACCGCCAGCGTCCGCGCGAACCGTGCGATCGCCGAGTTGTGCAGGATCTGACCCACCACCGGGATCTTCAGCATCATCCGGTCGAGGAAGTCGGCAAAACCCTGCGAGCGTTTCTTGAGCGCGATGAGCCCGAATATCGTTCCGACGACGACGCCCAGCACCAGCCACCAGTAGCCGATCATGAAGTCGCTGGCCGCAATGATCATCTTGGTGAATGCCGGCAGGTCCGCGCCGAAACTGGCGAACACCTGCTGGAACTGCGGCACCACGAAGACGAGCAGGATGGCGCTGACCAGGACGGCGACCGCGATCACCGTGGCGGGGTAGAACAACGCCTTCTTGATCTTGCCCTTCAGGCTTTCGATGTTTTCCTTGTAGCTGGCGATGGTGTCCAGCACCGTCTCCAGGACACCGGCCGACTCACCGGCCTTGATCAGGTTGCGGTACAGCATGTCGAACTGGACCGGATGCTTTCCGAGCGACTCATACATCGACGAGCCGCTTTCGATGTCCGAGCGCAGCGCATTGATCAGTTCCTTCGCCTTGGGATTCTTCTGCCCGCCGGCGATGATCTCCAGTGAACTGACGATCGGCACGCCCGACTTCATCATCGTCGCCAGCTGGCGGCTGAAGATGGCGATATCCTTGGGACTGACCTTCTTGCCGGCGCCGCCGAACAGCGCCTTGGGCTTGGGCTTGATGCCGGTGACCGTGATGCCTTGCCGCCGCAACTCGGCCTTGACCAGCGCGGCGTTCTTCGCGGGCTGCTCGCCCTTCATCTTGATGCCGCGCTTGTCCTTGCCCTCCCAGACGAAGATCTCCAGTGCATCGGCACGACGCGCGGTCTGCTTGGCTGCGGTTCGGGTGACGGCCATGGGTTAATCCTTGGTGACGCGGTTGATTTCGGCCAGGCTGGTCAGCCCGTTCTTGACCTTCAGCAAAGCCGACTGGCGCAGGTCGCGGACACCGGCGCGCTGGGCGGCCTCGCCGATCTGCTGCACGTTGCCGCCGGCCAGCACGATCTTCTGGATCTCTTCGCTCATGGGCAGCACCTGGTAGAGACCGGTGCGCCCCTTGTAGCCCTCGGTGCAATCAGCGCAGCCGACAGCTTCGTAGATCGTCAGGCCGGCATGGACCTCATCGGCCGTGAAGCCTTCGGCCAGCAGCGCATGCTCCGGCAGCACCTGCTGGCGCTTGCAGTCGTGCAGGCGGCGCGCCAGGCGCTGGGCGATGACCAGGGTCACCGACGAGGTGATGTTGAATGGCGCCACGCCCATGTTCATCAGGCGCGAGATGGTCTGCGGCGCGTCGTTGGTATGCAGCGTCGACAGCACCATGTGGCCGGTCTGCGCCGCCTTGATGGCGATCTCGGCGGTCTCCAGGTCGCGGATCTCGCCGACCATGATCACGTCCGGATCCTGTCGCAGGAAGCTGCGCAGGGCCGCGGCGAAGGTCATGCCGCGCTTGACGTTCATCTGCACCTGGTTGATGCCGGGCACGCGGATTTCGACCGGATCCTCGACGGTGGAGATGTTGCGGCTTTCGTCGTTGAGGATGTTCAGCGCCGTGTACAGCGACACGGTCTTGCCCGAGCCGGTTGGCCCGGTGACCAGCACCATGCCGTAGGGTTTCTCGACGGCGTCCAGGAACAGTTTCTTCTGGTCTTCCTCGTAGCCGAGCTTGTCGATGCCGAGCTTCGCCGCGCCCGCATCCAGGATGCGCAGCACGATCTTCTCGCCGAACAAGGTCGGCAAGGTGCTCATGCGGAAGTCGATCTGCTTGGTCTTGCTGAGGTTGAGCTTGATGCGCCCGTCCTGCGGGACGCGCTTTTCGGCGATATCCAGCTGCGCCATGACCTTCAGGCGCGCGGCGATGCGCGGGGCCAGCTTCACCGGCACCTTGGCGACCTGCTTGAGCAGGCCATCGATGCGCAGGCGCACCCGGTAGTCGGTCTCGTATGGCTCGAAGTGCACGTCGGACGCGCCCTTGCGGATGCCGTCGATCAACACCTTGTTGATGAACTTCACGACAGGCGTGTCGTCGCCCTTGGCGTCGACGCCGCTGTCGCCGGCGAGGTCGTCGTCGCTGCCGCCGCTGACCTCCAGCCCTTCCATGCCTTCGCTGTCGGCCACGGCGTCGGCCAGGGCGTCGGCGGTTTCCAGCCACAGGTCGATGGTGCGCTTGATGCGGTCTTCGTCGACCAGGATCGCTTCCACCACCAGGTTGGTGTGGAACTTGAGTTCGTCCAGCGCGCGGGTGTTGGTGGGATCCGAAATACCGACGAACAACTTGCCGCCGCGCTTGTACAGGGGCAGCGCCGAATGCTTGCGGACCAGGTCCTCGCTGACCAGCTTGATCGCCGATTGCGCGGGATCCAGCGCGGCGACATCGAAGAGCGGCATGCCGAACTCGATCGAGTTGGCGGCGGCCAGGTCGGCGGGCGCGATCAGCTTCTTCTCGAGCAGGTACCCGGCGAGCGGCCGGCGCTCCTGCGTCGCCGCGGCCATGGCCTCGCGCGCGACCGACTCGTCCAGCGCCCCGTCCAGCACCAGGCGCCGTGCGATGCCGGTGATGCCCACCAGGTTGGCGGTCGCCACGGTTGCCATGATCATCCTCTCGGTATTCCCCAGCCCGACTTTACCCCAAAGTCCGCGGCGCGCGAACGCAAGGTGAAACCCGGCGCCGCCAAACTGGAAGCGCCTTCGCATTCCCGATTCCGCCCGCCCCAAGCTGCGGAATCTGAATGCACGGCTCCCGCGGCCTTTGACTTGCTCCCGCTCCCTCCCTTCCCCTGCAAAGCAGGGGAAGGTGCCTAAGGCGGATGGGGGCACGCCAACCGATCTCCTCCATGGAGCACGACGTCCCGACCCCGCCATCCGCTTTCACGCTACGCTTCGCCCCGAAAGGGGAGTTCCATGCGCATCTCGGTCATCCTGCCCGCAAAGAACGAAGCCGAGGGCCTGCAGCGGACGCTGCCGGCCCTGCGTGCGCGGTTTCCCGACGCCGAGATCATCGTCGTGGACGACGGCTCCACCGATGCGACAGCGATGGTCGCCGCCGACAACGGGGTGCGGACGCTGCATTCCCCCTACTCGATGGGCAATGGTGCGGCGATCAAGCGCGGTGCCCGGGCCGCCACCGGGGATGTCCTCGTCTTCATGGACGCCGATGGCCAGCACGATCCGCAACTGATCCAGTCGCTGCTCGACAAGCTCGATGCCGGCTACGACATGGTGGTGGGCGCACGCAATGCCGATGGCCAGGCCAATCGCGGCCGTGGCGCCGCCAATGCCTTCTACAACCGGCTCGCCAGCTGGATGACCGGCCACCACATCGCCGACCTGACGTCCGGATTCCGCGCGGTCCGCGCCGACAAATTCCGTGAATTCCTGCACCTGCTGCCGAACGGCTTCAGCTATCCCACGACCAGCACCATGGCGTTCTTCCGCAGCGCCTATCCGGTTGCCTACGTGTCGATCCCGGTCGCCAGGCGCGTGGGCACGGGCAGCCACATCCGCCCGCTGCGCGACGGCGTACGCTTCCTGCTGATCATCTTCAAGATCGCGACGCTGTATTCGCCGCTGAAGTTGTTTGCGCCGGCGGCCTTCGTATTCGGCCTGCTCGGCCTGGGCTATTACGCGTATACGTTTTATTTCGAGCACCGCTTCACCAACATGAGCGCGTTGTTGCTCAGTGCGGCGGTGATCGTCTTCCTTATCGGACTGATCTCCGAGCAGATCACCAACCTGACGTATCGGCGCGATGGATAAGTCGGCAGATCCGCGGCCGAAGGCACTTCTAATCACCCGCAACTTGCCGCCACTGCGCGGAGGCATGGAACGTCTCGTCGAGCATCTGGCGCAGTCGCTGGCCAAGGTCTACGACCTGCGCGCAATAGGTCCGGAGGGGTGCGCGGTGTTCCTGCCCCGCGGAACGCGCACCCGCGAAGTCCCCCATCACCCGTTACTTCGATTCCTCCTGGCAGCCGCACACGCGACCGGGAATTTCACCAAGCAGGACCTTGCCTTGGTCGTGGCTGGCAGTGGGCTGACAGCGCCATTCGCGTGGTGGGCAGCCCGGCGCTCGGGCGCTCACTTCGCGGTCTACCTGCATGGGCTAGACCTGATCGCGCCAAGTGTCATCTATCAGCGCATCTGGTTGCCTTTCATCCGGCGCGCTGATCTCGTGCTGGTCAACAGCGCGAATACCCGACGTCTGGCAATCGAGCGTGGCGTTGCCGAAAATACCATCCGCATCCTGCATCCGGGCACGAAATTGCCGCCACTGGACAGTGATGCGGCGGTTCGCGAGCGAACGCAGCGTGGCTGGGGCGACCGGCCGCTGTTGCTGTCGGTGGGTCGACTCACCCGGCGCAAGGGGCTGGCGGAATTCATCCGCGAAGCATTCCCGGCCATCGTATCGCAGTGCCCGGACGTGCTTTTGCTAGTGATCGGGGCCGACGCGAGCGATGCCGTTCGGCCCGCCGCTGACTCCGAACACGCACGCATCCTCGGCCAAGCGGAGCTCGCGGGCGTCGCCTCTGCCGTGTGCATGCTTCCACATTGCGACGACGATGCGCTCGCGGCCGCTTATCGCGCCGCTAATGTCCACGTCTTCCCAGTCGTCGACCTGCCTGGTGATGTCGAGGGTTTCGGCATGGTCGCCATTGAGGCTGCAGCGCATGGACTGCCCACGGTCGCCTTTGCCGTTGGCGGCGTACCTGATGCTGTGGTGGACGGCGTCACGGGCAGCCTGGTGGCGGCAGGTGATTACACCGGATTTGCTACGCAAGTGCAGCGATGGATCTCCAAGCGAGGTGACGCGCAGATGCGGGCGCGTTGTGTGGGCGCTGCATCTGCGTATGGGTGGGATCATTTCTCGCAAAACTTGCATGTCGCTTTGCGCGACCTGGACCGGAGCAGGGCATGACGGAACTCGACCAGAGCGCTATCGGCCATGACCAAGTGCACAGGTCCACGATGAGAAGTACTACTCCGTGCAGGCTTCGACGAAGTGGTGTGCCATGGCAAGTCAAGCGAGCCGCCCATCGACTGGGCCGGCTGGACGGCCGCGCGGTGCTCACATCGCCTGCGACACAGGCGCGTGGCTTTCGGAACTGCAGCGTCGAGGTGCGTGTGCCTCCGGAATCGATATTTCCGTGAAAGCCATCGAATGCTGCCGAACGCTGATTTCCTCGCGCCGGTTGGGCTTATATGGCGGGGCAGTCAGACCGCGATCTGCGAAACCGTCCGCCCGCTGCACGAATGGATGGCACTGCCACGTGGCGCCGGCCTTGAGTGCGTGCGCGGTGGCGTGATCTGAACCCATTGAGCGTGGCGTGGATTGCGCAGGGGCCGGTGCTGGCCAAGCCCTTGCGCCTCGTACAGGCGCTGGCGCTTTAGTCGTTGCGCTGGCAGTACCAAGTGTATTTTGTCTGCAAGGCCTTCGCGACCTAGCGCAGCCCGGTCACGCGCTCGAGCGCCACCAGGGCATCGCCGGCAATTCGCGACCACGTGTGCTCGTCGGGTCGACTGACAAGTAGCTGGCGTTGCAGCTGCATAGCGATGGCGCGCGCCAGGTCTACCGGATCAGCGGGGCGACACAACGCCGCCCCCAACTCGCCGGCCTGCCGCGGAAAGTTCCTGACGAAGTTCGGGGTGTCGGTCGCTACCAGCGGCCGTTCACAGAGCAGGTATTCGGCGATCTTGCATGATGATGCCATGTCGATGATCGGTCCGCGGCGGTACGGCAGCACGACCACGTCGCACGCATTGATGAAGTCCGGAATCACCGCGTGCTCCACGGCGCCACGCCAATCGACCCATGGATGATCAATCGTCAGGCCTCGCCGCATGGGGCCGCAAAGCACCAGGCGTACGGATTGGCCATTCGCATTGAGAATGCCAACAGCCTCGACAAGGTCCTCGACGCCGCGTTCTGCGTCCATGCCACCGAAGTAACCGACCAACGCCGCATCGCCGTTGACCAGAGCCGCGCGCCCCCTCGAAACGTTGCGGTCGATGGGTCGGAATTGACCGGGATCGACCCCGTTGGGAACGACATGCACCGCTGCCGCTGCACAATGCTCATCCGCCAAGACCCTGCTTGCGTATAGGACCAGCGTCGAATGGCGACGCAGGTAACCGAATGCATCCCAACCGAGGAATGCGCGATACGCGCCAAACGTGCGGTAGTCGTCATAGGCGTCAAAGACGAACGATGCCCCGAACTGCTGTGCCAGCCGCAGCCCGGCAAGGCCAATGAAGCAGTCGCCACTGGCGACAATGACATCGGGCCGTAACTGGCGCGCCAACGACCGCAGGCGCAGGCACGTCATCGGAGTCAACATTGGCAGGGAGTGCACCGGGAAACCATCGACGTCAGTGTGCTCAGCCCGCACTCCGCGGTAATCGATCAACACTAGCTCAACGGATTGACCGGCGGCATGCCACCGAAACGGCAATTGATAGATACGCCCGTAGCGCTCGCGCAGCGCATCCTTGTTGGTGTAGTAGCGCTTGCCAAGGAAAAGAATTCGCATCGAAATCAGTGCTGCAATCCGAGCAGTCGCGCGATCGGCATGCGCCACGCCTTGTCCAGCCAGTAAAGGTCCGCACGGAAACGGCCGACGCGCGCGCATCGCGCATGGACCAATCGTCGCTCGCGCAAGCGGCACCAGAATTGCTTGCGGCTGACGCCATCATTCTGAACGTCAATTGAAACAAACGGAATGTGCAAGGTTCGAATGTCATCAGGCAGACGAAGCAGGAATTCGAGATCGCCAACGATCCGCAAGCTCGCGTCGAATTCGCCATATAGAGCGAATAGCTCTCTTCGATGCAAGAGCCCCGGGTGAGTGATGCCCATTCGCCGCGGCAGCCTCGCATGATTCCATGGCTTGCCTGCTTCACCCAGCGGATGCCAGTCAGCGTCACGCAGCAGGCAACGGGAACTCACCAAGTCGTACTGAGTGCTGCCAATGGCGGCGAACATTCGTTCGAGAACGTCTTCGGAATGAAGCGCGTCGTCTGCGCCAAGAAAAGTAACGTAATCACCGGTGGCGTGAACCAGAGCATGGTTCCAGGCATCGTAGATGCCGCGATCTTTCTCACTTCGCCACCACGCAATCCGATCCGTATTTTTGCGAATGATGTCAGTCGTGCCATCCGTCGATGCTGCATCTGCAACCAGCAGTTCCCACCGCGCAAAGCTTTGGCTGAAGAGAGAATCCAGGCAGCGTTCGAGCGTACGCGCCGCGTTCCACGTCGCGATAATGATCGATAGACGTGGTGTGGGATGGCGAGCTTCAGCAAGGCTGCGGTGGATTTCCATCGTTGATCAGTCGCGAAAAAAGGCGACGTCTACCTGGAGCATGCGTCCATTGGATGGATCGTAAAATCCTGGCCATACACCCCAGATCGAGAAGCCTAGAGCGTTCAGACGATTGACCAGGGTATCGAACAGTTGCTGGCCCTCATACAGTGGGACGAACGACAACTCCAGCTGCAGACCGGCAACGTTGCGAAGCAGTTCCGTTGCGCCAGCCAGAACCCGATCCTCATATCCTTGCGTATCGATCTTGAGAAACGGCACCGAGCCCGTACGAAGATAGTCACGCGACAGCACGTCCAAGCGCGATAGACGCGCGCGTTCCGTGCCGACGTAGGCCGAAGCGGGGTCGGCCTTGGCGTGGCTGCCAAGCATGCCCAGTGCGGAGCTACTCACCGAATTTCCGGCGATGTGCATCTCGACCTCGCCTTCGTGATCGCCGATGGCGGTGCGCGGAGCGACCTGCCATTGGACATCGCCTTCGCTTGCGCGCAGCAGCTGCGCGTGCGCGGCCGATAATGGCTCGAAGGACACCGTGCGGCCTTGATAGCCCGCTTCACGCAAGGATTGGGCGAATTGGCCGATATTCGCTCCGACGTCGAATACGACATCAACGCCATGGCAAGCCAGCATCATGGTCAGCCGCCCGACTTCCGAATTTTTGGGTCGGTGGCGGTGGACATCCACGCCGAGGCGATTAGCTGTTCGGCGGACCAATCGTTCGAGATCGAAAGTGCTCATGATTCAGTCATTTGAGTTAGAACGATCAACAGGTGTTCCGCGCTGGCCCCGTTTCCGGGGAGGGCAAACGATGGCCGTGCAAGAAATCTGCCTGCAACCCGCTGGATGTCGGACAACGTACCCGAGGTTTCGAAGTGACACTCCCCGCAGCGGGGACGGGCCGCGAGAAAGGCATTCACGGCAGATCCTCAATATCCGGTGCGGTGGGTTGTCCCGTTAGCCGGGCACTGCGTTCGCGCATGAAGTGCCGTGCCAAAGGAACTACCATCGCGAGCGACAGCACCGCATAGGCGCCCCTGCCTGCTGGTGCGCCAACCAGACCCGCGCGAGAGATGGCCATGTACATCGCAATCACGGCGACAGTACCGGCTGTTAGGGCGGTGAGACCGACGAATCGGATTCGACCCATTCCAAGCAAGACGTAATACGGCACGACGTTCAGCGCCAGCACCCAATAGGCAATGACCAGCCAAGGAAGAATTTGCGCGGTTGGAGCGGCACGCTCTGCGCCAATCCAGGTATTTAGGAGCATCGGGCCAAGAAGAACCAGGATTAAGGCAATAAAGGTGCTCAACAACAAATTGCCCGCCATAGTCAGTTTCGTAACGCGCCAAAGCGAAAATGACCCTCCATCTTGCAGCTTTCGGCTCACTTTAGGAAAGATCACACTCAAGCCAGCGGCTGTGACGGCATGGACCTGCATCGCCAATTGCGAAGCAATCGAAAAATAGGCAAGGCTGGCCGCGCCAAGTAGCGAGCCCACCAGCATGCGGTCCGCGACGCCGAATAGGACGCCGCCAACACCTTGCAGCCAGCCCCATTTGGCGAAGTGGAGTATTTCTCCCGTGCCTGACAACGAGGGATGTAGATCGGACAAGCCCAGTACCCGTTTCGCAATGATGGTTTTGGCGAGCAGTCGCAATATTGAGACGAGCAGTAGCGCTACATATAGCGCCCACAGATTAGGCCATGGCAGCAGTACTGCAGCGGCTGCAAGAATTTGCAGAGTCTTGCTGGCGATCTCCACGCGGGCGGCCTGCCCGAATTGTTCGGCGCCCTTCATTGCCGAGCTGAAGACATTGTCCAGTTGTTCGACCCAGATCAAGAGCGCCGCCGCGACGCCGGTCAGCTTTATGAGGATGGGGCTGCCCATTCTGCCAAGCAATTCGCCACCAGCCAGCCAAAATACGCAGAACACCAGCAACGCCAACCCGCCTCCGCCGAGCAGCGCGATTCCTAGTGCTGTCCTGACTGCGCGCTCGGCATCGTGGCTTGCGGCTCGGCCAACACCTGCAGAGACGGCTTTAATCGTTGCCGCTCCGGTGCCCGCATTAAGTACCCCACCGAAGCCGACAGTAGCCGTGAGCAACATCCAATTGCCGTATTGCTCCGTCCCAAGTCGATGCAGGAACCAAGGTGTTGCCATAAACAACAGCAGCGGATACCAGCCATATTCGAGCATCGCCCAAGCGGGACTGGCGAACTTCCTCAGCACGACAGTTGGTTCACGGAACCCGGATAATGGGCACGCCTTACCGCGGCGACGACCCAGCGGGTGGTATTTACCATTCCAGGTTCTGGGCCGACATGGCTGTTGCACCCGAGTTCGCAGAGCCTGCTTGCATATAGGGCACCCTCCGGCAATTGCGGTGTGAGCAAATTGCCAGCGGCCCCGGCGCCAAGCCCTCGCACGGATGCGTTTCCGATCAGCCCGCAATTATCGGCGAAATGGACATTGCGGTGTAGATCGAGTCCGCTCATTCCAGTGGCGGATGCTTTCGATATCCAGCATCGGCGACCAGCGCATCGCGTCGTGCCAATGCCATGTCGGCGCGCATCATTTCGGCCGCCAGTTCGGCGAAACTGGTGCGCGGCGCCCATCCCAAGCTCGCTCGAGCCTTGCTGGCGTCACCCAAGAGGGTGTCGACTTCAGCTGGTCGGTAATAGCGCGGATCGATGGCTAGGATCGTCTGCCCCGACGCGATTCTCGATTCCGTTGGGGCATTGGCCACGACGCCATGCTCATCGGCACCGTGGCCGCGCCATTCCATCCGGATACCGATCTCCGAGGCAGCCCGCTCGACGAAGTCGCGCACCGAATGCTGGACGCCAGTCGCGATCACGTAATCCTCGGCCGTCGGCTGCTGCAGCATCAACCATTGCGCTTCCACGAAGTCCCGTGCGTGTCCCCAGTCGCGGCGGGCATCGAGGTTGCCCAGATACAGGCAATCCTGCAGCCCCAGGTGGATGCGTGCCAGGGCGCGGGTGATCTTGCGGGTGACGAAGGTTTCGCCCCGGATCGGGGATTCGTGATTGAACAGGATTCCGTTGCAGGCGAACAGGCCATAGGCCTCGCGGTAATTCACCGTGATCCAGTACGCATACAGCTTGGCGACGCCATAGGGCGAACGCGGATAGAACGGCGTGGTCTCCCGCTGTGGGGTTTCCTGTACTTTTCCGAACAACTCCGATGTCGATGCCTGGTAGAACCGTGTCTTGTGTTCCAGGCCGAGGATGCGGATCGCCTCCAGGAGGCGGAGTGTTCCGATTCCGTCCGCATTCGCGGTGTATTCGGGTGTCTCGAACGACACCTGCACGTGGCTCTGCGCCCCGAGGTTGTAGACCTCGTCCGGCTGGACCTGCTGGAGGATGCGGATCAGGTTGGTCGCGTCGGTGAGGTCGCCGTAATGCAGCACCAGCCGGCGACCGCTTTCATGCGGATCCTGGTACAGGTGATCGATGCGTTCGGTATTGAAGGAAGAGGCGCGCCGCTTGATGCCGTGGACCTCATAGCCCTTGTCGAGGAGGAATTCGGCCAGATAGGCGCCGTCCTGCCCGGTGATGCCCGTGATGAGTGCGCGCTTCATGGGGGCAGTCTAGCTTCACCGGGAGTGCCGGTGTCCTTGCCCTGCTTCAAAGGCGCGCCCGCCGGTTCCGGTTGCATGGCTCGTTGCCGCATCATCCCAGCGAGCCGATCCAGTTCGCGCGCCACCGCCTCATTCTGGCCCATGCGGCCCAATTGCCGGACCTGCGCAATCTGCGCTCTTGCCGCATCAAGCTGGCCCTCGGCGATCAGCAGTCTCGCCAGGGTTTCCCGGTACTGCACCACGTTGGGCGCCTGCTCCACCGCGCCCTGCCATAGCCGCAGTGCAAGCCCCGGATCGTGCAGTACGTTGAGGGCGTAGTTGCCATAGATGTTCAGGACTTCCGCGTTGGGGCCGCGTTCCAGCGCCGCGAGAAACGTGTCGATCATGTCCCGCTGGGCCAATCGGCAGCCATCCTTCAACACGCAGTCCACCAGCGACGCCAGAGACGACGTCTGCTGGGGGCCGATCGGCTGGCTGCGCAATTTGCGTTGCAGGCCCTGCCACCACTCTGGGCGCTGCGGGGCACCGAGACGGGCGGCCAGGAAGATCAGCGCGGTTTCGGGCAGCGTATTTGCATTGGGCACGCGCGTGGCGCGGTCCAGCGCGGCGAACGCCGGTGCGACGAATGGTGAATCCGGCCGGTAGCGCGTCAGGATGACCAGGTTGCGCCCGAGGTCGTAGGCCGCGCGCGGCGACTGCGGGTGCTTGGCGGCCTCGGTCATGGAAAATCGCACGGGGTCGCTCCACTCGCGTGCGCGGAGCGACGTTTCGCCGGCGTACAACAGCAACAATCCAGCGGCTGCGAGCTTGCCCACCTTGCGCGCCAGGTCGCGCCTGGGAAGGCACAGCAGGATGTCGGCCATGACCAGGCACAGCCCCAACGAGGCGAAGTAGTTGCGGTGTTCGTACACAAGCTCCAGCGGAATGATCGTGGCCGTCAGCAGCTGCGCCGACAGGAACCACGCCAGTCCAAGTGCGGCCAACGGCCTTCGGCTGCGTAGCCAGGACAGTGCACCGATCAGCAGGGCGATCAGCGCGATCGCGGCCAGTGTCGATGGCGGATCGAGCAGGCCGCGGGAAATGGGATAGTCGTCGTGGTAGAGGCTGAGGCGGCCTAGGTTTGGCAGCAATGTCCAGTGCAGGTAATCGACGACCACGCGCGATTCCGTCAGCAGGCGTTCGGCCAGGCTGAAATCGCGAGAGGAATAGGCATTCTGCGCCAGCACCTTGGGCAACAGCCACGCCAAACCGGTCACCGCCGGCAGTGCCAGCAGGACACCAAAGACGCTGGCCACGCGACGATGGCCCAGGTGCCGGGGGCCTGAAAATCCGGATAGCGCCCATTCCAGTGCCAGCGCATACAGCGGCAGCAGGACGGCCGATTCCTTGGCGAGGGCGCCCAGTGCGGTACCGCCGATCAATCCGCCGAGCATCCGCGGCCAGCCACGGCCGTTTGCAAGCAAGCGCGAACGCCCGTCGAGGTACAGCCAGAGTCCGGCGAACACGAACATGTGGCACAGGCTCTCCATGCGCTGGACCACGAACAACACCGCCATCAGGTTGATGGGGTTCAATGCCCATGCCGCCGCAATCCAGAGCGCAATCCACTCACGGCGAAGATGTTGCGGCTGTTGGCTGTCAAATGCCTGCAGCAAGCGTCGGACCAGGCCGTACACCAGGCAGGTGTTGACCAGGTGGATGCCAAGGTTGGTGAGCTTCATCCAGAACGGATCAAGCCCAGTCAGCGCATGGTTGATCGCGAAGCTGAGCATCGCCAGCGGTCGCTGCAGATCGCTGGCTGGTGAGGAGAACATGGCGGCAAGCCATTGCGACGCAGTCGACTGGAGCGTCACATGCAGCGTGGGGTTGTCGACGATGTTGGGGAAATCATCGAAGACAAAGCCGCCGTGCAGGCCCGACCAGTACGCAAGCGCTACCAGTACCAGCACGCCTGCCAGCATCATTGGACTACTCCATCTCGCGGCAGTCTCCTGGTTGTCCCCCGACTGCGGGATTCGATCGGTCGCCATCGTCATCGTCGATCCTTGTCGTCGGGTTGCACTGCGGCGGCAGTCGACTTCGCCGCATCCGCGCGAAGGCGTTCGCGCAGGTTGGACAATTCGTCCGAGTAGTAGCCGTAATGGTGCAACAGCCAGACATGCGCCGAAGCCATGTCGCGCACCGGCGGCGTGGATCGTCGGGATTCGAGATGGGAATACAGGTCCAGATGGCGAATGCCCAGGGCTGGCATGCCGGCATCGCCCAACGCCGCCGCCTGGACCAGGGCGTATTCCGGATCGGGGGCGATCAGCAGCGCTGCATTGAACCAACGCAGGGCAAGCGCAGGATTCCCTGCGGCCAGCGCGATGCGTCCGCGCGCGTGCCACAGATCACGCCGCCGTCGCGGCGCAGCGTTCTGGGGGTTCCGCTCCGCTGCCGCGATCAGGTCGCCCAGGCCGGCCAAGCCCAGGCCGCGACACTGTCGCGTCGCAGGATCGACCGCGGCATTCTGCAGCCATTGATACAGGCGGTAATTCCACTTCGATGCCGTGGACAGGGTGCGCATCGATTGGTCCAGCGTCCGGGGCTGCAATGCACCTGTGGCCGCGCATTCCATGCCGATCACCGAGATCGCGATGTCGACCGAATCCTGCTGCGCGTGCTGCACGGCGCGGATGCGGTCCAGGCCAGCGGCGATGTTGCCCTGCCTGACCTGCTGCGCGGCGAAATCCACCTGCGCGCGTGCCGACTCGCTACCGTCGGTTGCCGACAGTGCACCCAACAACGCCGCGTCGCCCCAGACCAGCGCGCGCTGGTGTGTGAGCAGCAGCAGCGCCGCCAGCAACAAGGCCGCCGTGGCGGAGCGGTAACGACCGTAGGCGCCGGGACGCAACGCGGCGTGCGCCAAAGGCCAGCCGAGGAACATGGCCGGCAGGTAATTGCGATGCTCGAAATACAATTCGAGGGGGATCGTGGTGCCTTCGAGCAAATGGGCGGCGAGGTAGAACAACCATGCAAACGTCGCGATCGGGAAGCGCAGTCGCAAGGCAATCGCAGCCACCGCACTTCCAGCCAGCGCCAGCATGGCGGGCAAGGTGACCCAAGGCTGCAACCAGCCGCGGGACGGAACAAAATCGTCGACGAACAGCCCGCCTCCGCCCGCGCGCGGCAGCACGAGCCGCCATGCGTAGCTCCAGAGCGCGCGCGGTTCGCTCAGCAGGCGTTCCGACAACGACCACTCGCGGCCGGGGATTCGTGGCATTGGCCAAAACTTCCAGCCGACCATGGCCAGGTAGGCGAGTACCAACAGGCTCGGCACGCCGAGACACCACCATGCTGCGTGGTCCATCTGGCGCAGCTCCGCGGCCGGGCGTTCTCCCGGTCTCAGGAACCACAGGTACGCCAGGCCCACCAGCATCGGCGCGAGGAACCCGTTGGCCTTCGAGAAGCCGGCCAGCAGCGTCGCGCCACCCATTCCGGCGACGGCCCATGCCCATCCGCTACGTGCGCGGCCACGCTCGAAACACCACACCGCCCGTTGCCAGGCCAGCAACGCCAGCAACACGAAAATCATCGGCAGCATCGCTTCGCGCTGAACCACGTAGAGCGTCGTGGACACGAAAAGCGGGTGCGCACCCCACAGTGCAGCGGCCAACAAGGGCGTCAGCGGCGAAACCCGCAACGCTGGTCGCCGGCGCTGTGCTGCGGCCTGCAGTGTCGCGACCGTCCAGCCAAGCAGTGCTGTATTGACCAGGTGCACCACGAGGTTGGTGCGCTTGAACGGCCATGGCGGCGCAGGCCAGGTGTGGGCATCGAGCAGGAAGCTCAACATCGCAATGGGGCGGCCGGTGGGGTCGGCGATTCCCGAGCTGATGTAGTAGAGAAAATTGGCCCAATGGTCCATGCGGCCATAGGCACCCAATGCATCGAGGTTGCCGAGGTCATCGAACAGGAATGGGCCGCTCAACCCCGGCCAGTACGCCCAAGTGATCGCCAGCAAGGTCGCGCAAGTCGCAAGCAGCAAGGCGGGGCGGCGGGGCATGCGCATTCGAGAGCAATCACGAAGCTGGAATCCGCTGACGATACCCAAAAAAAGAGGGCCGCACGTGGCGGCCCTCTGGTAACGGATCGTGCTAGTCGATCAGCGGCATTCGGACGGCAGATACTTGGATGAGATGTTCGCGGATTTGCACTTCCACTTGATCGAACCCGCCTGGGTCGTTGCCGAAAGGAGCAGCGTGCTGCTCGAAGTGAGCTTCGGCTCGGTGCCGTTGTACGTGATCGTGACCACGCCGGAAGCGGTCGAAACGGACGCTACATACTTTCCGTTGATCGACGCTGCGGTGGGCATGCCTGCGCTGGTGTTGTTCGGAGGCAGACGACCGGTGGACGAGTACGTCTCGGCCGTCGCGAGCTTGGTGGCACCTGCCAGGTTGATGCCTTCCGCCGCCTTGGCGCGGACCGCGTAGTCCTGGTAGGCCGGGATCGCGATGGCCATCAGGATGCCGAGGATCGCGATGACGATCATCAATTCGATCAGGGTGAAGCCCTGCTGCAGTTTCTTCATGTTCTTCATGGTGTATCCCCTAGGAGTGTTGAACTTCACGTGCCCACGCGGCCGGCATTCCGGATCCGTCGGGTAGCCGTGCAACGATGCACGTGCAGGGAATCATACGCACGACGCGTGCCAATACGGCCAAGAGCGTGACGTCACTGCGAAAATGTGCGGAACGTCACTGAACGGCCCGCGTGGCCCAGGAGAACTGACGCAAGACGTCACCATGGCGCGGAAAGTGACGCGATGCGTCAGTTCCGCTGAGGCATTCACGCCCGCGCTGCGGCCCGACGAACCGCCTCGCCGCGAAGCGCGTTAGCCGTCCGCGTCGCGGCGACCGCCGCGGCCACGGCCAGAATGAATGCCAATGGCCGGAAGGGAATGCTGTAGCGCGGGAAGGGTGCCCCGATCATGTGCAGCAGGATGGCTGAGAGGAACATCAAGCCAGTCAGGCGTGCCGTTCCCAATGCTCCCGTCGACAGCCCCAGGGATTGCGGTCGCACCCAGGACAGCAATGCACCACCAATGCCGAACAGCATCAGCGGCCAGTGCAGTCCGACCATCAATGCGTGCATCAGTTGGAATGATGGGCGGCTGATGAACGGCGATGCATCCACCGGGTAAATGAAGATGTCGCTGGCAGCCGCAACCGGATACCACGAGAGAAAGTAACGCGGCTTTCCGATGAGGTACCACTGCAGGTAATGCAATGGTTCTGCGCGCACCCTTGCGCCGACCCATTTCTCCAGGCCGGCATAGCTCGCCATGATCTCCGCCGCATGCGGATCGTCGCGGTAGGGGTAGCCGAAGTTCAGCTTTTGTCCCTCATACATGAAGTCGGGGAATGACCCGTGGTACAGCGACGCGCGCAACAGGTTCGGGTTTTCCTGGCTGGTCGGTATCGACTCCTTGTAGGCAAACCACGGGAGCAGCAACACGACCCAGCATGCAGTGGCCAAGGCGACGGGGCGGATCAATCGGCGCCAGCCCTTGACCAAAAACATGAGGACAAGGGTAAGCGGCAACAGTAGTTGCAGGGTCGGCCTCACCAGGCAGCACAGCGCAAAAACGGTCCCCGCCAACGCCCATTGCCACGGCCTGCGAGATCGGATCGCTGCTGCAAACAGCAGCGTTGAAAGCACGAGCAGTGCGGTGAAGAGAGATTCGGTCAGCAGGTAGGTACTGATGGTTTCCATCTGCGGAGTCAGCGCCGTCAACAACGCCGGGACGCAGGCGAGCGGCGGTGTCAACACCATTCGGGCAAGCAGGAAGACGAGCAGTGTCGTCAAGACGCCAAGGATGGCCTGCGCGGTGACAACGCGATACATGAAGCCAAGATCCGGTTTGTCGCGCATGAACGCGGTCAGGAACAACGGGTATCCGGGCGTGCTGACGGCGTCTGCAGCGGGAATGCCGGGTGCCTTCTCCAGCCACGTGTGCGCGCGGGAATACACTGAAAACGTGCGCAGGTTGTAGGCATACGATACGTAGGACGCCGCATCGGGCCGGGCCGGCGCCACCACATGCGTCTCTCGAATGGTCGTCCACTGCAACCATGCGGACAGGGCCAGGATGCCGGCAAGGACGGCGTACGCCAGCCAGGTGCGGGAACGTGCGCTGGGTTGAATTGGAGACACGCTGAGAGCCGGCCCGCTACTCGATCCCGAGCTTCTTCAACTTGTATCGCAGCGCGCGGAACGTGATGCCCAGTGCCGAGGCGGCGCGGGTCTTGTTGTAGCGGTTCTCGACGAGTGCCTGCTGGATCTGGGCGCGCTCGATTTCCTCGATGAAGGAGGGCAGCGCGCTGGTGGCGCTCTCGCGCGGGCTCATCGTGCGCGGGTCGCGGGGCTCGGCGGGGGCCGCGGCCGGGCGTGCGCTGGGCGCGACCGGAGCAGCGGTGGGCAGGCGCAGGTCGGCCACGTTGATGACGTCGCCATCGGCCAGCGCCAGCGCGCGCTCGAGGATGTTCTCCAGCTCGCGCACGTTGCCGGGGAAGGCGTAGGCCTGCAGTGCGGCCAGGGCATCGCTGCCCAGCGACGGCGGGGTCCGGTGCTGTCCGGCCGAGAGTCGCACGAGGATGGTCTCGGCCAGGATCGGCAGGTCCTCGATGCGCTCGCGCAAAGGCGGCACGCGCAGTTCGATGACGTTGATGCGGTAGTACAGGTCGTGGCGGAAGCGGCCATCGGCGACCAGCCCCGCAAGATCCTTGTGGGTCGCCGACAGGATGCGGACGTCGACCGACAGTTCCGTCGATGCACCGACCGGGCGGATCGATTTTTCCTGGATCGCGCGCAGCAGCTTGACCTGCATCGGCAGCGGCAGCTCGGCGATTTCGTCGAGGAACAAGGTGCCGCCATCGGCTGCCTGGAACAGCCCGGCCTTGTCGACGTGGGCGCCGGTGAAGCTGCCCTTCTTGTGGCCGAAGAATTCGCTCTCCATCAGGTCGGCCGGGATGGCGCCGCAGTTGACCGGCACGAAGGGCCCGCCGGCGCGGCCGCCCTCGGCATGGATGGTGCGCGCGACGAGCTCCTTGCCGACGCCGGACTCGCCCGAAATCGAGATGGGAGCCTGGCTGCGCGCGACCTTGGCGACGGTCTCGCGCAGGGTCTGCATGGCCGCGGAATTTCCGCCAAGCCGCCCCAGGCCGGCATCGGCGCGGATCTTGCCCAGGCCCTCGCGGCGGCGCTGGTTGAGCTCGAGCGCCTGCTTGACCAGGCCACGCAGCACGGCGAGGTCGACCGGCTTGCTGACGAAGTCGAACGCGCCGGCCTTGAGGGCCTCCACGGCGGCGTCGACATTGCCGAACGCGGTGATCATCGCAACCGGGGTGTCGGGGTGGTTGGCTGCGATCGTCGCGATCACGTCCATGCCGGTGCCGTCGGGCAGGCGCATGTCGGTCAGGCACAGGTCGTAGTTGCCCTGCGCCAGTTGCGCGCGGGCCATGGCGACGGTGGCGGCGGTATCGGTGCGCAGTCCCATCCGGCCCAGGGTCAGCACCAGCAACTCGCGGATGTCGTGCTCGTCGTCGACGATCAGTGCGCTGGGGGAAGCGCTTTGGGGATCACTCATCGGGGCACCTTAGCGGATGCGCGGCGGAGGAGCCAATGCTCCTGGTCATTTCACCTGAACGTGAATCGTCATGCCCGGAGCAAGGCATGCGGAGCCGGAAGGATGACGCGAAAGCAACTGCCGCCTCCCGGGACCGGGACATGGTCCAGGGTCGCCTCGTTGGCGACGCAGAGTTCGCGGGCGATATACAGGCCAAGGCCGGTGCCGTGCTCGGACGTCGTATAGAACGGCCGGAACAATCGTGGCCGCAGTGCCTCGGGAATACCCGGGCCGCGATCGACCACATCGATCGCCGGCTTGCCGCCCAGTGAGTGGACGACCAGGGTGACCCGTGCGGGATCGCTGGGAAGGCGGCCGTAGTGCAGGGCGTTCTGCAGCAGCACGGTACAGACCTGTTGCAGGTGGCGCGGATCGACCAGCGCCGGGATCGCGGCGGTCGCGTGCGTCGCGTGCACCGTGCCCGACTCGGGCGGCAGCATCTGCTGGTAGTCGTCGATGAACCGGCGGACCCAGGCGACGAGGTCGACGTGCTCGGGATTGGCGCGTTCGCGCCGGGCGATGCCCAGCACGCTTTCGACGATGCCATTGGTGCGCGCGCACTGCTGGCCGACGATTTCCAGCAGGCGCCGGTCGCCGTCGACGATGTCGCGCGATTCCTCCAGCAGTTGGGTCGCGTAGCTGATCGCGGCCAGCGGATTGCGGATCTCGTGGGCCAGGCTGGCCGAAAACCGGCCCAGGGTCGCCAGCGTCATCGACTCGGCGCGACGCGACACCATCGAGGTGTCGTCCAGGAACACCAGCACCGCATCGCTGTTGGCCAGCAGCCGGGCAAATCGCGGCAGGACTTCGGACTCGGCCCCCAGCCGCAGCGGGGTATCGTCGTTTTGCCCGTCTTCCCGCCATTTCGCCAGCCGGCGCGCCAGCTCCGGCGCGGCCACCGCCAGGTTGCGTTCGCCTTCACCGGCTTCACCGAGCAACTGCAGGGCCGCCTCGTTGGCCAGCCGCAGACGGCCTTCGCCATCGACCACGACCACCCCGTTGCGCATGCGCCGGATGATCAGTTCGTTGATTTCCGCCAGGTCGGCCAGCTCCAGGCCGCGGCGCTCGGCCAGCGCCTGGCTGGCCCGCATCTGCCGTCCGAGCAGGTAGGTCAGCATGGCGATGGCGAGGAAGCTGACCGAAAACATGATGCGCTCGGCGAACGAGATGGCGCTCTCGTTGCCGTGCAGCGAGGTCCAGACCAGCTCGCCGATCATCGCCAGGGCCGCCAGCGCCGCCCCGCCAAGGCCGTAGCGCAGCGGCAGCAACAGGGCAGCGGCGCCGATATTGAACAGCAGCATCAGCGCGATGCCCGGCGAGGCCAGGGGCAGCGCGTGGATGGCGAGCGTCGCCACGGTGATGTCGATGAGGGTGGCGACCATCACCTGCGCGCGCAGTGCGCGCTGGCGTTGCGCCCAGCCGAGCAGGAGCACGCTGGCGACCAGGTAGAAGACGGTCGTGGCCTGGCCCAGCCGCGAACGCTCGGCGACGCCGATCCAGGCCCCGACCGGGCTGAAGACCATCAGCGCCAGCAGCGACGCCTCCAGCATCCGGTACAAGCCGAAAAAGTACAGCTCGCGGCGCAGGGCGGCGTCGGCGGACAGCGGCGGTGCCGCGATCGCGGGGTCGGGACGGGTCGGCAAGCGGGCGGCCGGATCGGGGGAAATCCCGCCGAGTATAGGCACACGCGCGCTGCCGGAGCCGGCGCGACGCAACGCCAATCGCGGGGTTTTGGCGGCGGGACGGGACCGGGCGTTTTGTCCCCGGCCGGCGCATCGGCGACAATGGCGGGCTTCGCGCCGCAGGCTTCCGGCGGCCCAGGCGGCCCGCATGGCTTGCGCGAACGACTTCTCCCCATCTGGTGACCCATGAATTTCCACGAATATCAGGCCAAGCAACTCTTTGCCGGCTACGGCATCGCCGTTCCCACGGGGCGCGTCGCGCGCACCGCGGACGAGGCCGTCGAGGCCGCCAGGACCATCGGTGGCGAGGCGTGGATGGTGAAGGCGCAGATCCATGCCGGCGGGCGCGGCAAGGCGGGCGGCGTCAAGTTCGCCAGGACGCTGGCCGAGGTGAAGGAGTACGCCAAGGCCATGCTCGGCACGCGCATGGAGACCTACCAGTCGGCTGGCGTGGCCCTGCCGGTGGATTGCGTGCTGGTCGCGCAGGCGACCGACATCGCGCGCGAGCTGTACCTGTCGATGCTGGTGGACCGGTCGAGCAAGACGCTGACCTTCATCGCGTCCTCCGATGGTGGCGTGGAGATCGAGAAGACCGCGGTCGAGAATCCCGACGCGATCAAGACGCTGCACGTGAGCTACGTGCAGGGACTGCAGCCCTACCAGTGCCGCGAGCTCGGCTTCGCGCTTGGCCTCAACGCCAAGCAGGTCAACCAGCTGACGAAGATCATGCTGGGCCTGTACAAGCTGTTCAACGAGAAGGACCTGGCGCTGGTCGAGCTCAACCCGCTGGCGATCCTCACCGACGGCAACCTCGCGGTGCTCGACGGCAAGGTCAACTCGGATGACAACGCGACGTTCCGGCATCCGGATCTCGCCGCGATGCGCGACATCCGCCAGGAAGACCCGACCGAAGTCCTCGCCAGCCAGCACGACCTCAACTACGTGACCATGGACGGCAACATCGGCTGCATGGTCAACGGCGCCGGGCTTGCGATGGCGACGATGGACGTGATCGCGCTCAACGGCGGCACGCCGGCGAACTTCCTCGATGTCGGCGGCGGCGCCACCAAGGAGCGCGTCACCGAGGCGTTCAAATTGATCCTGTCGAGCGACAAGGTCCGCGCGATCTTCGTCAACATCTTCGGCGGCATCGTGCGTTGCGACATGATCGCCGAGGGCATCATCGCCGCGGTCAAGGAAGTCGACGTCAAGGTGCCGGTGATCGTGCGCCTGGAAGGCACCAACGTCGCCGAGGGCAAGGCGCTGCTGAAGTCCAGCGGCCTGGCCATCACGGCGGCCGACGACATCAACGATGGCGCGAAGAAGGCGGTCGCCGCCGCGAAATCCGTGTGATTTCGTAGGGCGGGTTTCAACCCGCCGGCTCTTCGTACGCCAGCGTCAACCAACCATTTGGCGGCGGGTTAAAACCCGCCCTACAGGACTCAACGCAATGTCCGTTCTCGTCAACAAAAACACCAAGGTCATCGTGCAGGGATTCACCGGCACGCAGGGCACTTTCCACGCCGAGCAGATGGTCGACTACGGAACCCAGGTCGTCGGCGGCGTGACCCCGGGCAAGGGCGGCACCACGCATCTCGGCCTGCCGGTGTTCGACACCGTCGCCGATGCCGTCGCTGCAACCGGCGCCGACGCATCCGTCATCTACGTGCCGCCGGCATTCGCGGCCGACGCGATCATGGAAGCTGCCGATGCCGGCATCAGCGTCATTGTCTGCATCACCGAAGGCATCCCGGTGCTCGACATGCTGCGCGTCAAGAACGTGCTCGCCGGTTACGACGACGTCGTGCTGATCGGCCCGAACTGCCCCGGCGTGATCACGCCCGGTGAATGCAAGATCGGCATCATGCCCGGCCATATCCACATGCCCGGCAAGATCGCGATCGTGTCGCGATCCGGCACGCTGACCTATGAAGCGGTCAAGCAGACGACCGATGTCGGGCTGGGCCAGTCCACCGTCATCGGCATCGGCGGCGACCCGATCAACGGCATGAACTTCATCGACTGCCTGCGCCTGTTCCAGGATGACCCGCAGACCGAAGGCATCATCATGGTTGGCGAGATCGGCGGCAGTGCGGAAGAAGAAGCAGCGGCGTTCATCGCCGAATTCGTCACCAAGCCGGTGGTTGGCTTCATCGCCGGCGCCAGCGCGCCCGCGGGCAAGCGCATGGGCCACGCCGGCGCGATCGCGTCGGGTGGGCAGGGCACCGCCGCTGGCAAGTTCGCCGCGATGGAAGCCGCGGGCATCACCACGGTGAAGTCGCCCGGCGACCTGGGTGCGGCGATCGCCAAGCGCCTCGCGCGGTAAGAGCGCCCTCACCCCAACCCCTCTCCCGCAAGCGGGAGAGGGGCTAGTCCCTCGCGACCGTGGCTCTTGTCTCCCTTCTCCCGCCTGCGGGAGAAGGTGCCCGCAGGGCGGATGAGGGCGCTCTTGATCAAATCCTTTAGCAAAGAGCGCCCTCACCCCAACCCCTCTCCCGCAAGCGGGAGAGGGGCTAGTCCCTCGCGACCGTGGCTCTTGTCTCCCTTCTCCCGCCTGCGGGAGAAGGTGCCCGCAGGGCGGATGAGGGCGCTCTTGATCCGCCGCATCAAGGCTGCGAGCCTGCATGTTGAGGGCCGCAGGGACGCAAGGATGCGTACGGGACAGAAGAAGGATTTCGCCCGTCGCCTGCGCGGTGGGCTCACGGATGCCGAGCGAAACCTATGGCACCACCTCAGGAACCGTTCCTTGATGGGCTGGAAATTCCGGCGACAACACCCGGTTGGCCCGTACATCGCGGACTTCGCCTGCGTCGAGAGCAAGCTGATCGTCGAACTGGACGGCAGCCAACACCTGTCGGATCCACGGGATGCCGTCCGGACGTCCCAACTCGAATCGCACGGCTATCGCGTCCTGCGATTTTGGGACAATGACGCATTGACCAACACCGAAGCCGTGCTGGCAGTCATTTACGATGCACTCGCGGCAGTTGATGGTCCTTGCCCCGATCCTTCCCTCGACAGTGTGGGAGGCAGAATGGCGAACACCGTCTGCAGGACGACGAACACGGAACCAACATGACCCTACGCATCGCACTCGCCCAGTTCGACTTCCCCGTCGGTGCGGTCGAATCCAATGCCGACCGCATCGCGGAGATGATCGTCCAGGCGCGCGACGACCTTGGCGCCGGCCTGGTGCTGTTTCCCGAACTCGCGCTCAGCGGCTATCCGCCCGAGGACCTGCTGCTGCGGCCGTCTTTCCTGTCGGCGTGCGAGGCTGCGTTGCAGCGCATCGCCGCGCAGACGCGTGGGATCGTCGCCATCGTCGGCTGGCCGCAATCGGCCGGGGCGGTCGTGTACAACGCCGCCAGTGTCCTGCGCGACGGACAGGTGGAGCAGACCTATCGCAAGCGTGAGCTGCCCAACTACGCGGTCTTCGACGAGCGGCGGTATTTCGATGTCGATCCCGACGGCGGCATCTGCGTGTTCGACGTCGACGGCAGTGTTCCCGGCGAAAGCGTGAAGGTCGGCCTGGTCATCTGCGAGGACATGTGGTTCCCGGAACCGCTGGCGCAGACGGTCGCGGCTGGCGCGCAACTGGTCCTGGTGCCCAATGCATCGCCTTATGAGCGCGACAAGCATGCGCAGCGCGATGCGCTGATCGCGCAGCGGGTCAACGAATCCATCGTGGATGGCCGCGGCGTGGCGCTGGCTTATCTCAACCTGGTCGGCGGGCAGGATGCGCTGGTGTTCGATGGCGCTTCGGTGCTGGCCGATGGCGACGGGATCGTGCATCCGGCCGCGTCGGCCTTCCTCGATCAATGGCTGGTCGCCGATTTCGACATCGCGTCGCGCCGCTTCTCGCCGGTCGACTGGATGGTCGATTCGGATGAAAGTCGCGATGCGCTCGCCTGGCGTGCGGTGGTGCGCGGCACGCGCGACTACTGCCGCAAGAACGGTTTCGAAAAGGTGTGGGTGGGCTTGTCCGGCGGGATCGACTCGTCGGTGGTGCTGGCGATCGCGGTGGATGCGCTGGGCGCGGAGAATGTCACCGCCGTCAGCATGCCGTCGCGCTACACGGCCGGACTGTCCAACGCGCTTGCCGCCGAACAGTGCGCGGCGCAGGGCGTGAAGCTGGTCACCTTGCCGATCGAGAAGCCCTTCCAGGGCTACCTGGATACATTGGCCGGCTTGTTCGAGGGACAGCCGTCCGACGCCACCGAGGAAAACCTGCAATCGCGCACGCGCGGCGCGCTGCTGATGGCCCTGTCCAACAAGTTCGGCGGCATGCTGCTGACGACGGGCAACAAGAGCGAATACGCAGTCGGCTACGCGACGATCTACGGCGACATGTGCGGCGGCTACGCGCCGATCAAGGACCTGTACAAGACCGAAGTCTTCGAGCTGGCGCGCTGGCGCAATACCGTCGGCGGCAATCCCGTGATTCCCCCGGCGGTGATCGAGCGTCCGCCGTCGGCCGAGTTGCGCGAGAACCAGCGCGACCAGGATTCGCTGCCGCCCTACGACGTGCTCGACGCGATCCTGCTGCGCCACGTCGACCAGGAGCAGTCGCGCGCCGAAATCGTCGCTGCCGGCTTCGACGCCGAGACCGTCGACAAGGTGCTGCGCCTCGTGCGCATCGGTGAATGGAAGCGGCACCAGGCCGCGCCCGGACCCAAGGTGTCGCGTCGCGCGTTCGGACGCGAGCGCCGCTACCCGATCAGCAACGGGTATCGGGAATAGCGCCGACGTTTTCGGGCTCGCCAAACAAAAACGCCGCCCAGAGGCGGCGTCTTTGCATGGGGCCCACCCGCTTACTTCGCAGCGGGCGCGTCACCGGCAAACGGATTGAGCGTGCGGATCTTCGAGGGGTAGTTCGGCCAGTCGCCGCGCAGCCACGGATGGTTGGGGTCGTTCTGCTGCAGGACGCGCTTGGCGTCGGCCGCGAGCGTCTGGTTGCCCATGTGGGTGTAGGCCGCGGCGAGGACGGCAACCGCATCGTTCTGGTGCGATGACTGCGGATAGGTCTCGAGCAGGTACTTGGCGCGGTCCACCGCCGCCACGTCGGCGCCACGGCGCAGGTAGTACAGGGCTGTTTCCAGCTCGTGGCGCGCGAACAGGTCGCGCAGCGTCGCCATGCGGGCGCGTGCATCGGTGGCATAGCGGCTGTTGGGGTAGCGCTCGGCGACGGTCTTGAAGTCGTTGTAGGCCTGCATTGGCGTGGCCAGGTCGCGGCGGCTGGAATCCAGCTTCCACACCCGCTGCAGGAAGACCGTGTCGCGGTTGGAGTCAACCAGCCCGCGCAGGTAGTACATGTAGACCGTGTTGCGATGGGTCGGATAGGTGCGGATGAAACGGTCGATCGTGGAGATCGCGTCATCGTTGCTGCCGGCCTTGTACTGCGCGTAGGCCGTCTCGACCAGCGCCTGCTCGGTATACGCCCCGTACGGGTACTGGGCGACCAGGCGCTTGTAGACGATGATCGCGCCGTTCCAGTTGGCGCGCTCGATCTGCTTGTGGCCCTTGGCATACAGCTGTTCGGCCGGCACGCCCTCGTTGGCGTCCTTGCGGTCGTGCTTGAAGATGCCCTTGACGGAGGAGCACCCGGAAACGGCAAACGCCGCCACCAGGGCCAGCAGCAACAGCGACGACAGGCGACGCGCGAACGGCAAACGCTGCATGGGCATGCTCGGGGAAGACAAACGTGGGGTCATGGGGCTGGGACGAAGGCGCCGGAGGCACGAAGCGCCGATAATAGCAGCCGGAGGCCCGCCTCCCTTAACCTCCCGGAGTTCCCCCGCAATGCCCGCATCGTCGCCCGACGCCACCGAAACCCGCGCAGCCTGCGTCCCTGACGCCGCGGCCGGCCGTCGGTTCGATGCGGTCGTGGCCGAACTCTTCCCTGAATTCTCGCGGTCCCGGCTGAGCCTGTGGATCAAGTCCGGCGACCTGCTGCTCGACGGCCGGACGGTGCGCGGCCGCGAACTCGTCCGCGGCGGCGAGGCGGTGTCGCTCACCGCCGTGCTCGACGTCCAGACCCGGGCCGAGCCCGAGGACATCGCCCTGGACGTCCTGTACGAGGACGCCCAGGTCATCGTGTTGAACAAGCCAGCCGGACTGGTGGTGCACCCGGGCGCGGGCAATCCCACCGGGACGCTGGTCAACGCGTTGCTGCACCGGGACCCGTCGCTGGAGGCGCTGCCGCGCGCCGGCATCGTCCATCGCCTGGACAAGGACACGTCGGGCGTCATGGTGGTCGCGCGCACCTTGCAGGCGCACGCCGCGCTGGTGGCGCAACTGTCCGCGCGCGGCGTGCATCGCCAGTACCTGGCGATCGTGGTCGGCGCACTGGTGTCCGGCGGCACCGCCACCGGGGCGATCGAGCGCCATCCGCACGATCGCATCCGCATGGCGGTGCGCGACGACGGCCGCGATGCCGTCACCCATTACCGCCTGCGCGAGCGATTCCGCGCACACACGGCGCTCGAATGCCGGCTGGAGACGGGACGCACGCACCAGATCCGCGTGCACATGGCGCACCTCAAGCATCCGATCGTGGGCGACCCGGTGTACGGCGGCTCGCTCAAGTTGCCCAAGGGCGCGACGCCCGAGCTGATCGAGGCGCTGCGCGGCTTCCGGCGCCAGGCGCTGCATGCCGAGACGCTGGAATTCCAGCATCCGACAACCGGCGAGCCGGTGCGCTGCAGCGCGCCCGTGCCGGAGGACATGCTGAACCTGCTCAAGGCGCTGCGTGATGACGCCGCCGCGGCGGCCGCACGCCGCTGACCGGCCGTGCCGGTGCCGGTGAGCCGTCGATGAACGACACCGCGGTGCTGCAGGCCGAGCTCGGTGGCATCGCGGGCGTCGCTGCGCTCACCACGCTGCGCCATGGCGCCGGCGTGTCGCAGGCGCCATTCGACGACTTCAACCTGGGCACGCGTTGCGGCGATGCGCCCGATGCGGTGGCGCGCAATCGCGACGAACTGGCCGCCCGCTTTGCGCTTCCCGGAGTGCCGCGCTGGTTGCGGCAGGTGCACGGCAACCGCGTCGCCGTCGAACCCGCGGGCGACGAGCCCGAAGCCGATGCCGCCATCAGCCGCACCCGCGGCCTGGTCCTGGCCATCCTTACCGCCGATTGCCTGCCGGTGGTGCTGGCGGCGCGCGATGGCGGCGAAGTCGCCCTGGCCCACGCCGGCTGGCGTGGACTGGCGGGCGGCGTGCTGGAGGCGACGATCGCCGCGATGTGGTCATCGCCACGGGACATCGTCGCGTGGATGGGCCCGGCCGCGGGGCCGCGGGCCTACGAGGTCGGTGAGGACGTGTACGACGCGTTCGCAGCAGGCGAGCCGCGCGCGGCATCGGCATTCGTCGCGACACGCCCGGGACACTGGCTCGTCGACCTGCCTGCGCTGGCTCGCCGCCGTTTGCTGGCTGCCGGCCTGCAGCACGTGCATGGTGGTGACCTGTGCACGATCTCGGACCCCGCGCGTTTCTTCTCGCATCGGCGCGACCGTGTCACCGGTCGCATGGCGACGCTGGCCTGGTTGAAGTGAACGCGTTGCGTCAGGCCGCCGAGAGCGCGCCAAGATAACTGCGACGCCAGGCGTTGATGTCGTGCCGCTCCAGTGAATCCATCATCGCGCGCCAGCGCTGCCTGCGCTCGGCCAGGGGCATTTCGAATGCCTGGGCGATGGCATCGGCGACGCCATCGAGGTCGTAGGGATTGACCTGCAGCGCTTCGGTCATTTCGCTGGCGGCGCCGGCAAAACGCGACAGCACCAGCACGCCGGGATTGTCCGGATCCTGCGCGGCGACATATTCCTTGGCGACCAGGTTCATGCCATCGCGCAAGGGCGTCACCAGCCCGATGTTCGCGATCCGGAAAAAACCAGTCAGCACGTCGTGCGGGAAATTGCGATTGACGTAGCGCACGGGTGTCCAGTCGGGCGCGGCATGCAGGCCATTGATGTGGCCGGAGAGGCCTTCGAGTTCGCGGCGCAGCGCCTGGTACTCCGGCACCTCGCCGCGGGACGGCGGCGCGATCTGCAGGTAGGTCAGCTTGCCGCGCTGGTCGGGATGGCGTTCCAGGTGGCGCTCGAAGGCGCGAAACCGCTCCGGCAAGCCTTTCGAATAATCGAGCCGGTCGACGCCGATCGCCAGTTGCCGGCCGGTGAGGCTGGCACGCAGCGTCTGCACCGCCGAACGTCTCCATGCGACGGCCGCCTGCCGCGCGATGGTTTTGGTGTCGATGCTGATCGGGAAGGCGCCCGCGCGGAAACGTCGGCCCCCCGCGGTTTCCAGCTGGCCCGGGCCGATCAGGCGGCCGCCACCGAACAGGCGCACGTAATCCTGGAATCGCTCGAGGTCCCGCGTGGTCTGGAAGCCGACGAGGTCGTACGACGACAGCGCGGCGAACACCTCGCGGTGTGCCGGCAGCGCCGCCAGCAGGTCGGACGATGGCATCGGCACATGCAGGAAGAAGCCGATGCGGTTGTCGACGCCGCGTTCGCGCAGCTCCTGTGCCAGCGGGATGACGTGGTAGTCATGCACCCACAGCACGTCGTCCTTGCGCAGTTCGGGCACCAGGCGCTCGGCGAACAATGCATTCACGCGCCGATAGGCCGCCCAGGTCTCGCGGTTGTAGTCGACCAGGTCCATGCGGAAATGCAGCAGCGGCCACAGCGTGCGGTTGGCGAAGCCGTTGTAGTACGCATCGAAATCGCGGTAGGACAGGTCCACCGTGCAATAGGTGATGTTGCCGTCCTGCTCGACATGGCGCTCGCCCGATTCCCCGCGGATGCGTCGCCCGCTCCAGCCGAACCACATGCCGCCACGCTCGGCCAGCGCCGCCCGCAGCGCCACCGCAAGGCCACCGGCGCGATCGTTGTTATGCGGGAGTGCGACGCGGTTGGAGACGACGACAAGCCGACTCATCGGCCGCATCCCATGCTGGGACCGGGTCGGATATGCGCGGTTGCGATCACGTCGCGTCCTGCCAGGGCCGGCTCAGGCGCATCGCCGCGATGATGAGGCCGACGTGCGAATACGTCTGTGGAAAATTGCCCCAGGCCTCGCCGTTGTCGAAGGCGAGGTCCTCCGACAGCAGGCCCAGGTGGTTGCGACGCGTGAGCAGTCGCTCGAACATCCCCCGCGCCTCGTCGCGACGTCCGATCGCGGCCAGCGCATCGATGTACCAGAACGTGCAGATGGTGAAGCTGGTCTCCGGCATGCCGAAATCATCGGCGGCGATGTAGCGGAACAGCGCATCCCCGCGTCGCAGGTCGCGGCCGATCGCCTCGACCGTCGCGATGAAACGCGGGTCGTCCGCGGCGATGAAGCCCAGGTCCGCCAGCAGCAACAGGCTCGCATCCAGTCGCTCGCCACCGAAGGCGTCGGCGAAGTGACCGTGCGCCTCGTTCCAGGCTTCGCGCAGCACGCGCTCGCGGATGATGGCCGCGCGATCACGCCAGTAGGCGACGCGGTCCTGCAGCCCGAAGCGCAACGCGATCCGGGCCAGGCGATCGCAGGCGGCCCAGCACATCACGCTGGAATAGGTATGCACGTGCGCGCGGCCGCGCAATTCCCACAGCCCGGCATCGGGCTGGTCGTACAGGGCGAATGCGCGCTCGCCGAGTGGCTCGAGGCGCTGGAACATCGCGACGTCGCCGCAATTCTCCAGGCGCTGGTCGAAGAACAACTGCGTCGACGCCAGCACGACGCTGCCGTAGACGTCGTGCTGCTTCTGCAGCCACGCCAGGTTGCCGCGCCGGACCGGGCCCATGCCGCGATACCCGGCCAGGCTGTGCACTTCATCCTCGGCCAGCGTCGGCTCGAAGCAGATGCCGTACACCGGTTGCAGTTCGCGGTCCTCGCCCGCCACCAGGTTGGTGATGTAGCGGATGTATTCCTCCATGGTGCGGGTCGCGCCGAGCCGGTTGAGCGCGCGCACCACGAAGGCCGAGTCGCGCAGCCAGCAGTAGCGGTAGTCCCAGTTGCGCACGGTGTGCGGCGCCTCGGGAATCGATGTCGTCATCGCGGCGACGATCGCCCCGGTGTCTTCGTACTGGCACAGCTTCAGCGTGATCGCGCTGCGGATGACGGCGTCCTGCCATTCCAGCGGGATCGACAGCGAGCGCACCCATTCGCGCCAGTAATGGACCGTCTGCTGCTCGGCGCCGCGCACGAAGACGTCGATCGGCTGCGTCAACGTCTCGTCGGGGCCGAGGATGAAATGCAGGTCGCGGTCCAGCAGGAACGGCAATTCATCGCGCACCATCCGCAGCGGCGCATCGCAGGTCAGGCGCCAGGTCATGCCGGGCAACAGGAACCGCAGGTGGTTGCTGCCCCAGGTGCGCTCGGGAACACGCGCGCCCCAGTCGCACAGCGGGCGCAGGCGCACGCGCACCCGCGGGCTGCCGGCCAGCGGACGTACTCGCCGCAGCAACATCACCGGCCGATAGAAACGCCCGAGCTGGCGCCAGCGCGGCGCGAAGTCGATCAGTTCCACGGCGCCGCCGCGGCGGTCGAACAATACCGTGCGCAGCACCGCGGTGTTGCTGACGTAGTGCTGCTCGGCGTGGTCGAAGTCCTCCAGTTCCAGCGTCCAGTCGCCGCCGTCGATGTGCGGCTGCAGCAGTGCGCAGAACGCCGGGTCGCCATCGAAGGTTGGCACGCAGCCCCAGACGACCCGTCCGCACGCATCCACCAGCGCGCCGAAACTGCAATTGCCGATCAACCCCAGGTCCAGGTTGGGCGTCGTGGGAGTCATTGCTCCTCCTATGGATGTTGGCCCGCCAGCCAGGCGCGCACCGCGGTCGGGTCGCGCAGTGCGTAATGCGCGCAAGTGGGTTCGCGCTTGCCGACCACCACGCTCAGGCCGGCGCGCGCGTTGACCACGGCAAACCCGGCTTCGTCGGTGACGTCATCACCGGCAAACACCGGCATGCGTCCGCGAAATGGCGGCTCATCGAGCAGGGCGACGATGGCGGTGCCCTTGTCGCCCGTGGCCGGGCGCAATTCGACCACGTGGTCGCCGTGCTGCAGGCGGTAACCCGGCAGGCGTGGCAACGTCGCTTCTGCAAAGGCGAGCAGTTCGCCGGCGGCGCGTGGCGCATTGCGCCAGTGCAACGCGAGTGCAACCCCCTTGTCTTCCAGCAAGGTGCCGGGATGACTGGCGACGACGCTCGCGGCGGCCTCGCGCACCACGTCCCACGTCGGCGGCATGGGCAGCATGGGTGCGACACCGGCCGCGCTGCGCCGCTCCAGGCCATGCAGCCCCGCGATCGGCAGCTGCAGCGGCACGAACAAGCGCTCGACGTTCTCCAGCGCGCGCCCGCTGATCAGGGCCACCGCGCCATCCAGGCGCTGCGACAGCGCGGTGAGCACGGCCGGCAACTTCCTCGGCATCACCACCGCATCCGGAGCCCCGGCCAGGTCCAGCAGGCATCCGTCCACGTCCAGGAACAGCGCCCAGTCTTCGGCGGGCGCGGGAGGCGGCGGACGCTGCGGCGTGCGACGGGATGGCATCGTGCCAGTCTGCCGTCCGACCCGTTAGCGCCGGGTCACAAGGCAGGCCCCGGACCCGGGGTGCATGCGCCGCCCACGCCGGCTGGTGCCTTGCATCATCGCTTCACGCCCGCATCTTCGGGATATGGCGACCATCAGGGTTGCCGGTCTCCGGAGAAGATCCAATGCGGATGGACAAGCTCACGTCGCGATTCCAGCAGGCGCTCAGCGATGCGCAATCGCTTGCGGTCGGCCGCGACAACAACCTGATCGAACCGGCGCACCTGCTGGTGGCGCTGCTCGACCAGCAAGGCGGTGGGACGCGCCCCTTGCTGGCGCAGGCCGGCGTCAACGTGCCGGTGCTGCGCGAGCGACTGGGCGAGATCCTCGACCGCTTGCCGAAGGTGTCCGGGCAGGAAGGCAACATCAGCGTCGGCAACGACCTGGGCCGCCTGCTCAACGTGACCGACAAGCTGGCGCAGCAACGTGGCGATGCCTTCATCGCCAGCGAATTGTTCCTGCTGGCCGCGGTCGACGACAGTGGTGATGCCGGGCGTGCGCTGAAGGCGGCCGGCGCCAGCAGGCAGAAACTCGAGACGGCCATCGAAGCCATGCGCGGAGGCGAGAAAGTGCAATCCGAGAATGCCGAGGAACAGCGCCAGGCGCTGGAGAAATACACGATCGACCTCACCGCGCGATCGGAGAAGGGCAAGCTCGACCCGGTCATCGGTCGCGACGAAGAGATCCGCCGAACCATCCAGGTGTTGCAGCGTCGGACCAAGAACAATCCCGTGCTGATCGGCGAGCCCGGCGTCGGCAAGACCGCGATCGTCGAAGGCCTCGCGCAGCGCATCGTCAACGGCGAGGTTCCCGAAGGCCTCAAGGGCAAGCGCGTGCTGTCGCTGGACATGGGCGCGCTGATCGCGGGCGCCAAGTTCCGCGGCGAGTTCGAGGAACGACTGAAGGGCGTGCTCAACGACCTGGCGAAAAACGAAGGCCAGATCATCCTCTTCATCGACGAGCTGCACACCGTCGTCGGTGCCGGCAAGGCCGAGGGCTCGATGGATGCGGGCAACATGCTCAAGCCGGCGCTCGCGCGCGGCGAGCTGCATTGCATCGGCGCGACCACGCTCGACGAATACCGCAAGTACATCGAAAAGGACGCCGCGCTGGAGCGGCGCTTCCAGAAGGTGCTGGTCGGCGAGCCGAGCGTGGAGGACACCATCGCGATCCTGCGCGGGCTCAAGGAGCGCTACGCGGTGCACCACGGCGTTGAGATCACCGATCCGGCCATCGTTGCCGCGGCCACGCTGTCGCATCGCTACATCGCCGACCGCCAGCTGCCCGACAAGGCCATCGACCTGATGGACGAGGCCGCGTCGCGCATCCGCATGGAGATCGACTCCAAGCCCGAGGAACTCGACCGCAAGGAGCGGCGCCTGATCCAGCTGAAGATCCAGCGCGAGGCGCTCAAGAAGGAGAAGGACGTCGAGTCGAAGAAACGGCTGGCCGACCTGGAAAGCGACATCGCCACCCTGGAGCGCGAGTTCAACGACCTGGAGGAAGTGTGGAAGGCCGAAAAGGCGATGCTGCAGGGCGCGACCAGGCTCAAGGAACAGATCGAAGCCGCCAAGCTCGAACTCGAGGCCGCGCAGCGCCGCCAGGATTACGCGCGCATGAGCGAGATCCAGTACGGCACGCTGCCGGAGCTGGAAAAGCAGCTCAATGCCGCGCAGGAAGCCGAGCACAAGGGTTTCACCCTGCTGCAGGACAAGGTCACCGCGGAGGAAATCGCGCAGGTGGTCTCGCGCTGGACAGGCATCCCGGTCAGCAAGATGCTCGAGGGCGAGCGCGAGAAGCTGCTGCAGATGGAAACGCACCTGCACCAGCGCGTGGTCGGGCAGGACGAAGCGATCAAGGCGGTGTCCGATGCGGTGCGGCGTTCACGCGCCGGCCTGAGCGATCCGAACCGGCCGTCGGGCTCCTTCCTTTTCCTCGGCCCGACCGGTGTCGGCAAGACCGAGTTGTGCAAGGCGCTGGCCGAATTCCTGTTCGATTCGCCCGACGCGATGATCCGCATCGACATGAGCGAATTCATGGAGAAGCATTCGGTCGCACGCATGATCGGCGCGCCTCCGGGCTACGTCGGTTACGAGGAAGGCGGCTACCTGACCGAAGCGGTGCGACGCCGGCCGTACTCGCTGATCCTGCTCGATGAAGTCGAGAAGGCGCATCCGGATGTGTTCAACATCCTGCTGCAGGTGCTCGATGACGGGCGCCTCACAGATGGCCAGGGTCGCACGGTGGATTTCCGCAACACCGTGATCGTGATGACGTCCAACCTGGGCTCGCACCAGATCCAGGCGATGTTCGACGAAAGTGGCACCGACGCCGATTCGCCCGAGGCCTACACCCAGATGAAGGCCGCGGTGATGGGCGTGGTGCAGGCGCATTTCCGGCCCGAGTTCATCAACCGGCTCGACGACATCGTCGTGTTCCACCCGCTGGACAAGGCGCAGATCCGCGACATCGCGAAGATCCAGCTGCATGGGCTGGAAAAGCGGCTGGCCGAGCGCGGCATCCGGATCGCCCTGTCCGACGACGCACTGACCCTGCTGGGGAACGTCGGCTTCGATCCGGTCTACGGTGCGCGCCCGCTGAAACGCGCGATCCAGGCGCAGATCGAGAATCCGCTGGCCTCACGCATCCTGTCGGGTGAATTCGGCAATGGCGACCTCATCCAGGTCGACGCCAGCGCCGGGCACCTGGTGTTCCACAAGGGTTGAGCACGGGCCGTCGCCGCGGGGCGACGGCCGTTCAGATCACGCCGCCGCCAAGGTGCAGGCGGACCACCGCCACCACGATGACGATGGCATTGAGCAGCAGGCCGGTCTTCGCGCGGCCGCGGTTGGCCGGCGCGGTGACCACCATGCCGACCGCCGCGATGATCGCGCCCACGGCGGCAAAGGGGATCAGGAACCAGTTTCCCCAGCCCAGCAGCGGCACCAGCGCCAGCAGCATCCACAGCATGGCGAAAATGCCCCACAGCACGCTGATCAGGCCCATCACACGCTCCATCCCGTCGCGCCCGGCGGCGCCCCGGGGACAACGCTAACCGATTGCCTGAACCGCGACCATCGCCGTGACGCCCATGATTTCCCGCCCGACAACGCCGGGAGGCCGGCCTTTTTCCCGTAAAATCAGCGGATGATCTCTTTTCGCAATTTCGCCCTGCGTCGCGGCGAACGCCTGCTGCTGTCCGATGTCGACCTGACCCTGCAGGCGGGCTGGCGCGTGGGCGTGGTCGGCCGCAACGGCACCGGCAAGTCTTCGCTGTTCGCCGCGGTTCGCAATGAAATCGAGGCCGATCGCGGGGACCTGGACCTGTCCAACCGCGTGCGCATCGCCAGCATCGCGCAGGAGATGCCGTCGCTGCCCGATGCCGCGATCGATTTCGTGCTGTCCGGCGACGTGGTCGTGCATGCGGCCTTGCAGGCCGAGGCCAATGCGTTTGCCAACGAAGACTGGGAGGCCGTCGCCGAAGCGCATCACCGGCTCGAGGAAGTGGGCGGTTACGACGCCAGCGCGCGCGCCGGAAAGCTTCTGCACGGCTTGGGATTCCCCGCGGAAACGCATTCACGCGCGGTCAGCACGTTTTCCGGTGGTTGGCGGGTGCGGTTGAACCTGGCGCGGGCCCTGATGACACCGTCGGACCTGCTGCTGCTCGACGAGCCCACCAACCATCTGGACCTGGATGCGGTGTTGTGGCTGGAGCAATGGCTGCTGAAATATCCGGGCACGTTGCTGCTGATTTCGCACGATCGCGAATTCCTCGACAACGTCTGCACGCACACGCTGCACCTGCACGGTGGCAAGGCCAAGCTCTACACGGGCGACTACACCGCGTTCGAGCGGCAGCGTTCCGAACAATTGCGCCTGCAACAGATCACCCATGAAAAGGCGCAGGCCGAACGTGCGCACCTGCAGAGCTTCATCGATCGCTTCAAGGCCAGCGCGGCGAAGGCCAAGCAGGCGCAATCGCGGGTCAAGCGCCTGGCCAAGATGACGGGCACCGAAGCGGTGCGTGCCGAGCGCGAAGTCCGCATCGATTTCCCGCAACCGCTGAAACTGCCGAATTCGTTGCTGCGGTTGAACCACGTGGATTGCGGTTATCACGCTGCCGGAGCGGATGCGATCACCATCCTCCACGACGTCAATTTCGGCCTGGAAGCCGGGGATCGCGTCGGATTGCTCGGCATCAACGGCGCGGGCAAATCGACGCTGGTGAAAACCCTCGTCGGCGAACTCGCGCCGCTGGCCGGCGAGCGCAACGCGCATCCGGACCTGCGCATCGGCTACTTCGCCCAGCACACGGTCGAGTCGCTGAAAGCCGGCACGTCGGCGATCGACCACCTGCGCGACATGGCGCCGAATGGATCGACCCAGGCGTTCCGGGATTTCCTCGGCAAATGGAATTTCGCCGGCGAGCGCGCGTTCGAAAGCATCAACGGATTCTCGGGCGGCGAGCGCGCGCGCCTGGCATTGGCATTGATCGCGTGGCTGCAACCCAACGTGCTGTTGCTGGATGAACCCACCAACCACCTTGATCTGGAGATGCGCGAGGCACTGGCAGAAGCCTTGTCGGTATTCGAAGGTGCGATCGTCATGGTCTCGCATGACCGGCACCTGATCGGCCTGGTCTGCGAAACCTTCTGGCGCGTCGCCGACGGCCGGGTCGAACCGTTCGATGGCGACCTGGACGAATACGCCGCGTGGCTGCGTTCGCGCGCCGGCAGCGAATCGGGCAAGGCCGAGAAGCCGGCGAAAGCGGCGCCTGTTGCCGTGCCCATCGCACCGCCCAAGCCCGCCGTGCGCATCAATCCGCACAAGCTGGCCAAGGCCGAAGCGCGGGTCGCGGACCTGGAGCAGCGCATCGCCGCCATCGAAGCCGAGCTGGAGAGCCCGGCCGTGTATGCCGACGGCGGCGCGCGTGCCGCGTCGCTGGGCAAGCAGGTTGGCGAGTTGCGGGCGTCGCTGGAAACCGCGGAACTCGAATTGCTCGCGCTGTACGAGGCCACCGCCGCCTGACGCCGCGGCCGCCGGTCAATCCTTCAGGAAATATTCCACCGTCGTCACCACCCGCACCTTCTTGACCTGCGGGCTGCCCTGGTCGCGGTCGCTGATGTCGACCACGCCCTGGTTGGCGCTGCGGATACCGCCGATCGCCGCGCCGGAATCCTTGGCGAACTGCTCGGCCGACCTGCGCGCATTGGCCGTGGCCTCGGCGATCAGTGCCGGCTTGATCGCGTTCAGGCGCGTGTACTCGAAGTCCGGCCGGCTGCCTTCGCCGCCTTCGCCGGTCCCCAGCATCACCCCGCCCGACACCAGCTCACCGCTGCGATCCAGCACCGCCAGCGCCTTGGCCACGTCGGTGGTGCGCAGGATGACCGTCGTCGAGTAGCGGAATCGCTCGGCTGGCCGGTTCTCGCCCGAGGACCACGCCCAGCGGTCTTCCAGCCGCGGCGGCGACATCACGATTTCCTGCGGCTTGAAGCCGGCCCGGCTGAAGAACGCACGGATGGTGGCGTTGTTGGCGTCCAGCTTGGCCTGCACATCGGCCAGGTCGTTGCCCCCGACCGAATGCGGCAAGGGCCAGACGACGAGGTCGGCATCGACCATCTTCTCGGCCGATCCCTTGACGGTGACGTAGCGATCGGCGGTTTTCAGGCGCGCCATGCCGCGTGCCGCGAACCAGCCGGCGCCAACCAGGCCCAGGGCGATCACGAGGGCCGCGACGACGGAGCGGGAGTCGGATGTGGGCATGGTTGTCGACCTTCCTGCATGGCTGGCATCGCAGTCTGACGCCATGGCGGCTTGAAAGCGGCCACGCAGGCCTCACACTGGTAGCGGTTTCCAGTCCGTATTCCTGCCATGCCGATCTACGCCTTCGCCTGTTCCGCCTGCGGCCATCACTTCGATCGGCTGCAGAAGCTGTCCGATCCCGATCCGACCGCCTGCCCGGTGTGTGGCGTGGACGCGATCAAGCGCCAGCTCACCGCGCCCAGCTTCCGCCTGTCCGGCAGCGGCTGGTACGAAACGGACTTCAAGAAGGACGGCGACAGGAAGCGCAACCTGACCGAAAAGTCCGAGACGGCCAGTGCCGGCGGCGCCAAGGCCGAGCCCGCGCCCGCCAAGCCGGTCGAGGCCAAGGGCGGCGACGCCAAGGTCGCGACCAAGCCGGCAACGCCGGCGCCAAGCACGGCGGCGCCCGCCGCGAAGCCGGCCAGCGGCACCGCCTGACCGCGCCCGGCGCGCCCCAGCCGGTAAACTAGCCGGCTTTCCGGCCCTGCCGGACCCGATCCGGAGTTGCCCGCGATGCGTACCCATTTCTGCGGCCTGGTCAACGAAGCGTTGATCGGCCAGACCGTCACCCTGTGCGGCTGGGCCGATGTCGCCCGCGACCTTGGCGGGCTGTGCTTCATCGACCTGCGCGACCACGAGGGCATCGTCCAGATCGTCGCCGAGCCCGATGCCGCCGTCGATGGCAATGCCGACGTCATCGCGACCGCCGCGAAGGTCGGTTACGAGGATTGCCTGCGCGTGACCGGCGTGGTGCGCCGGCGCCAGTCGGTGAACCCGAAGATCCCGACCGGCCAGGTCGAGGTCGTCGCCACGCGCATCGAGGTGCTGAACAAGGCCGAGCCGCTGCCCTTCCACGCGCACGAGAATCCAGGCGAGGACATCCGCCTCAAGTACCGCTACCTGGACCTGCGCACGCCGAAGATGCAGCAGATGATGCGCACCCGCATCAAGCTGGTGCAGGCGCTGCGTCGCTGGCTGGATGCGCGCGGCTTCCAGGACATCGAGACGCCGATCCTGACCAAGGCGACGCCAGAGGGCGCGCGCGACTTCCTGGTGCCGGCACGCATGCACCCGGGCGAGTTCTACGCGCTGCCGCAGTCGCCGCAGCTGTTCAAGCAGATCCTGATGGTCGCGGGCTTCGACCGCTATTACCAGATCGCGCGCTGCTTCCGCGACGAAGCCCTGCGCGCCGACCGCCAGCTCGAATTCACCCAGCTCGACATGGAATTCGCCTGGGTATCCGAGCGCGACGTGCAGGACACGACCGAGACGCTGATCCGCGACGTGTTCCGCGAGGTGATGGGTGTCGAACTGGAGAATCCCTTCCCGCGGCTGACCTACGCCGAGGCGATGCGCCGCTATGGATCGGACAAGCCCGACCTGCGCATCGCGATGGAATTCACCGACATCGCCGAGTTGGTGAAGGGCTGCGAGTTCAAGGTGTTCAGCGACTGGGCCAACCACGCCGACGGTCGCGTGGTCGCGCTGCGCGTGCCCGGCGGCGCAACGCTCTCACGCAAGCAGATCGACGACTACGGCCTGCATGCCGCCAAGTTCGGCGCCAAGGGCCTGGCGTGGATGAAGGTGGACGACGCCGGCAAGGGACGCGACGGGATCAATTCGCCGATCGCCAAGTTCCTCGATGACGCCGCGCTGGCCTCGATCCTCACCGCGACCGGCGCGCAGTCCGGCGACCTGGTGTTCTTCGGCGCGTCGACCTGGAAGGTCGCGTCGGATTTCATGGGCGCCTTGCGGGTGAAGCTTGGCAAGGATCTGGGCCTCGTGACCGACAGCTGGGCGCCGTTGTGGGTGACTGACTTCCCGATGTTCGAATGGGACGAGGAGGCGAATCGATTCGTCGCCCTGCATCACCCGTTCACGGCGCCCGCGGTGGATGACGTCGCCGACCTGCGCGCGAATGCGATGACCGCGGTATCGCGCGGCTACGACATGGTCCTCAACGGCAACGAGATCGGCGGCGGCTCCATCCGCATCCACAATTCCGCGATGCAGTCGGCGGTGTTCGAACTGCTCGGCATCGGCGCGGAAGAGGCCGAGGCGAAGTTCGGCTTCCTGCTCGACGCGCTGAAGTTCGGCGCGCCGCCGCACGGCGGCATCGCCTTCGGCATCGATCGCATCGCCGCGCTGATGGCCGGCACCGAATCGATCCGCGACGTCATCGCCTTCCCCAAGACGACCACCGCGCAATGCCTGATGACCGGCGCGCCGTCGCCGGTTCCGGATGTACAGCTAGCCGACGTGCACGTGTCGATCCGGCCGAAGGAAAAGGGGTCAGAGTGAAGTTTCGCTCGGGCCAGGCAGGCGACGGAAGGAAATCGGGCGAAATTCACTCTGACCCCCTTTCCCCGGCGATCCGTCGTGCCGTCCCCGCCGATGCCGAAGCGCTCAGTCGCATCGGCCGGCGCACGTTCGCCGACACCTTCGGGCACCTGTATCCGGCCGAAGACCTCGAGGCATTCCTCGACGACAGCCATGCACCGCAGGCGTATGCGCGCTACCTGGCCGACGACGCCTACGCGTTGTGGCTGCTGGAGGACGGCGACGACGCGGTCGGCTACGCGCTGGCTGGCCCCTGCGGGCTGCCACTGGCGGACGTCTCGCCGCAGGATGGTGAGCTCAAGCGCCTGTACGTGCTGCCCGGCATGCAGAACAGCGGATGGGGCGGCAGGCTGTTCCAGGCGGCGATGGACTGGCTGGAGCGCAATGGCCCGCGCACGCTGTGGATCAGCGTCTGGTCGGAGAACGTCGGCGCGCAACGCTTCTACGCGCGGCACGGGTTCGAGAAGGCGGGCGAGTACGAATTCCCGGTCGGCCGCGTGCGCGATCGTGAATTCATCCTGCGCCGCGGCGCCGACCGGTGAGCCGCCGCGTCATCCTGCTGCACGGCCTGTGGATGCCCGGTGCCTCGATGCACTGGTTCGCCGCGAAGCTGTCCGCAGCCGGATTCACGCCCGAGATCTTCTCCTACCACAGCGTCACCGACGGCCCGGATACCGCCGTTCCGCGCCTGGTGCAGCGGCTCAGGGACAGCGGCGCGGACGTCGTCGCGCACAGCCTGGGCGGCCTGATCGCGCTGCAGGCCTTGTGCGATGCGCCGCAGGTGGCGGTGCGGCGGGTTGTCTGCCTGGGCTCGCCGCTCAAGGGCAGCGGCGCGGTCAGCGGCATGATGATGCGCTGGGCGCCGGCGGCCGCGATGTTCGGCCGGAGTGCCGCGCTGCTGCAGCAGGGCGTGGATTGCTGGGAGGGCGAGGCCGAGGTCGGCGTGATCGCCGGTCGCGTCCCGCATGGCCTCGGGGCGCTGTTCGCCGGCTTCGATGGCGAACATGACGGCACCGTCGCCGTCGCCGAGACCGAGCTTCCCGGGCTGGCCGACCACGTCATCGTCGATGCCAGCCACAGCGGCCTGTTGTTTTCGGCCGAGGCGGTGGAGCAGGCGATCGCCTTCCTGCTGGAAGGCCGGTTTCGGCGGGTATGACGGGAGCGGAGCGTGGTTGGGCCAGGTTCCTTGAACCGCTCGTTGACGGGATTCCGCTGCGCGCGGCGGCGCGGCGGGGCGGGCGGCTCCTGGAACCGCTCGTTGACGGGATTCCGCTGCGCGCGGCGGCGCGGCGGGGCTGGTTCGGATGTGTGTGCTCTCGCGGCGCGGTAAAATTTCCGGCTCTGGTTGCATCACTCGAGGATCTGCATGGGTAGGGGACCGTCCATCGAAGGCCGCAAGAACGCCGAGGATGCGAAGCGCGGCAAGATCTTCACCAAGATCATCCGCGAGATCAGCGTCGCGGCGCGTGCCGGCGGGGGCGACCCCGGCGGCAATCCGCGCCTGCGCACGGCGATCGACAAGGGCCTGGGCGCGAACATGTCCAAGGATGTGATCGAACGCGCGGTCCGCAAGGCCACCGGCGAGCTGGAGGGCGTCGAATACGAGGAAATCCGTTACGAAGGCTATGCGCCTGGCGGCGTCGCCGTCATCGTCGATTGCCTCACCGACAACAAGGTGCGCACCGTCGCCGACGTCCGCCATGCATTCGGCAAGTTCGGTGGCAACCTCGGCACCGACGGCTCGGTCGCCTTCATGTTCAGGAAGCTCGGCGTGCTGTCGTTCGCACCGGGGGCCGACGAGGCCCGCATCACCGACGTGGCGATCGAGGCCGGCGCCGATGATGTCGTCGTGTATCCCGAGGATGGCGCCATCGACGTGCTGACGACGCCGGATGCCTTCGTCGACGTGAAGGCCGCGATGGAGGCTGCCGGCCTGCCTGTCGGGCACGCCGAAATCACCTATCGCGCCGACAATGACGTCCCCGTCGCCGGGGAGACGGCGCAGCAGGTCGCCAAGCTGCTCGACTGGCTCGACGACCTGGATGACGTGCAGAACGTCTATTCCAATGCCGACCTGGGCGAGGGTGCCTACGCCTAAGCGCGTAAGCTGACGCCGTGACAAGAATCCTCGGGATCGATCCGGGCTCGCAGCGGACCGGCGTCGGTGTCATCGACGTCGCCGTCGACGGCCGCTGCACCTACGTCCATGCGCAGGCACTGGTGCTGCTCGACGCCGCCGATTTCCCGTCGCGGCTGGGGCTGCTGTGCGAGGGGCTGGACGCCTTGCTCGACGAATGGCAGCCGCAGCAGGTCGCGATCGAGACGGTCTTCATGGACAAGTCGGCGATGTCCGCACTGAAGCTTGGCCACGCGCGCGGCGCCGCCCTGGCGACGGTCGTGCGACGCCGGATCCCGATCAGCGAATACGAGCCGCGCGTGATCAAGCAATCGCTGGTCGGTCGCGGGGCGGCGGACAAGACCCAGGTACAGCACATGGTGCGGTTGTTGCTGAATGTCCCGGCGATGAAGTTGCAGGCCGATGCCGCCGACGCGCTTGCCGTCGCGCTGACGCACGCGCACATGAGCGCGACGGCCATGCGCAGCGGCCTGAGCACCGACCAGTTGCGGAGGCGTCGCGGATGACACGCCCATGATTGGCCGCCTGAAAGGCATCCTCGCGCACAAGCAGCCGCCCTGGCTGGTGATCGACGTGCACGGCGTCGGCTACGAACTCGAAGCGCCGATGAGCACCTTTTACGACCTGCCCGATGTCGGGCGCGAGGTGTCGCTGTTCACCCATTACGCGCAGAAGGAAGACAGCGTGTCGCTGTATGGCTTCCTGCGCGAATCCGAGCGGCGCCTGTTCCGCGACGTGCAGAAGGTCACCGGCATCGGCGCGAAGATCGCGCTGGCCGTGCTGTCCGGCACCAGCGTCGACGAATTCGCGCGCCTGGTGCAGTCCAGCGACGTGACCGCGCTGACGCGCATCCCGGGCATCGGCAAGAAGACCGCCGAGCGCATGGTGGTCGAACTGCGCGATCGCGCCGCCGATTTCGGTGGTGGCGGTCCGATCGGTTCGGGCCAGCCGGGGGATCCGCAGTCCGAGGCGGTGAGCGCATTGCAGCAACTGGGCTACAAGCCGGCCGAAGCCGTGCGCATGGCGCGTGAAGCCATGGCCGAGGGCGACGACACCGCCGCCATCATCCGTCGAGCGCTACAGTCCGCGCTGCGTTGAGCCGTACGTCCTCCAGGAATCCCATGCAACGCCCCAATCCCACGCCCGCCAATGCCGAGCATCCCGGCCACGGCAAGATCGGTCTGACCGGGCTCATCGTCGGGGCCGTCGGCGTGGTCTTCGGCGACATCGGTACCAGCCCGCTCTACACGCTCAAGGAAGCGTTCCTGCCCCATTACGGCCTGACGCCCGATCACCCGACGGTGCTCGGTGTGCTGTCGCTGATCTTCTGGGCGTTGATGATCGTGGTGACGCTGAAGTACGTGACGATCATCATGCGCGCCGACAACGAGGGCGAGGGCGGCATCATGGCGCTGATGGCGCTTGTGCAACGCAGCCTGCCGAGGACGTCCCGCACCGGCTATATCGTGGGCATCCTCGGGATTTTTGGCGCTTCGCTGTTCTTCGGGGACGGCGTGATCACGCCTGCGATCACCACCTTGTCGGCGATCGAAGGTCTCGGCGTCGCCGCGCCACAACTGCACCACTGGATCCTGCCGCTGACCATCGGCGTGCTGGTCCTGCTGTTCATGACCCAGCGTTTCGGCACGGCAAGGGTCGGCAAGGTCTTCGGCCCGGTCATGCTGTTCTGGTTCGTGTCGCTGGCGGCGATCGGCGTGTACAACATCATCCAGTACCCCCAGGTCATCCAGGCGCTCGACCCGCGCTGGGGCATTCGATTCTTCGCCGAACGCGGCATGCATGGCATCTTCATCCTCGGTGCGGTCGTCCTCGCCGTCACCGGTGGCGAGGCGCTGTACGCGGACATGGGCCACTTCGGCGCCAGGCCGATCCGCTACGGCTGGTACTTTTTCGTGCTGCCGGCATTGATGCTGAATTACCTGGGGCAGGGTGCGCTGGTGCTCGGCCATCCCGAGGCGGTTGTGAATCCCTTCTACCTGTCGGTGCCGGAATGGGGGCGCATCCCGATGGTCGTGCTGGCGGCGGCCGCGGCGATCATCGCGTCGCAGGCGGTCATCACCGGCGCGTATTCGGTGACCCGCCAGGCGATGCAGTTGGGATACATCCCGCGCATGGTGATCCAGCACACGTCGCACACGACCATCGGCCAGATCTACATCCCGTGGATCAATCGCGTATTGATGGTGTCCGTCATCACGGTGGTGCTGCTGTTCCGCAGTTCGAACGGGCTGGCATCGGCATACGGCGTATCGGTGTCCGGCACGATGTTGATCGACACCCTGTTGCTGGTGATGTTCGCCAGGGCCAGTTGGCCGCAGTGGCGCCGCCTGGTGCTGCCGCTGTGCGCGATCTTCGCCATCGTCGAAATCGCGTTCCTGGTCGCCAACGGCGTGAAGTTCCTCGACGGCGCCTGGTTCCCGCTGGCGCTTGGCGTGCTCGTGTTCACCCTGATGCGCACGTGGCGGCACGGCCGCGTGCTGTTGCACGCCGAGATCCGCAAGGAAGGCCTGCAACTGGACAGCTTCCTCCCGGGGCTGATGCTGGCGCCGCCGACGCGCGTGCCCGGTACCGCCATCTTCCTGAGCGCGCAGTCCGGCGTGGTCCCGCACGCGTTGCTGCACAACCTCAAGCACAACAAGGTGCTGCATGAGCGCAATGTGTTCCTGACGGCCGAGACCCTCAACGTGCCCTACGCGCCGAAGGACAAACGCCTGAAGATTTCCGCGATCGGCGACAACTTCTACCAGGTGCTGGTCCGCTTCGGATTCATGGAAGTGCCGGACGTGCCGCTGGCGCTGATGCGCTCGTGCGACCAGGGCGGCATCTACTTCGACCCGATGGACACGACGTATTTCGCCAGCCGCGAAACCATCGTCGCCACCAAGCACCGCGGCATGCCGGTGTGGCGCGACAAGCTGTTCGCGGTCATGCACCGCAATGCGGCGCCGGCGACGAACTTCTTCCGGATTCCGGGCAATCGGTTGGTGGAGCTGGGGGCGCAGGTCGAGATTTGATGTCTGTTCGCCTGCGGCGCGATTAAACGCTTTCGCCGTTGGCGAGTTACTTTTCTTTGAGAGCCGCAAAGAAAAGTAACCAAAAGAAAGCGGCTTTCCCCGATCAAGGCTGACTCGCCTGGCGAGTCTCCCGGGCCATTTTCAGACTCGCCATCCTAGCTCGACTGAAAACGGCGCACATCCATGTGCGCCGCCCTCCGGGTGGGCGTAACGCGCAGTGCGATGGAAATCTTTAGCAGACAGAGCAAGAACGATGCTGTCCGCGCAATTCCTCGCAGCATCGGCAAAGGGCTCGCCCCGGCAGGATCCGCGAGTTCGCAGCGACGGGATCTGGTGGGTTGCGGCCTCCATGAACATGGAAGCGCACGGTCGCAGCTCACGCAGCGCCTACGAAGAGCGAGCACCCGGTCCGGCCTGACAACGACGCACAATCGTTCGCCGTTGACGCTAAAAATGTACAGGCACTGCTGCACCCCGCAGACCCGGAGGGCGGCGCGCAGGACGCGCGCCGAGCACTCATATAGGTGCGCCGATCGAGCCAGGATGGCGAGTCGGAAAATCACGACTGCTTCCGCCAAATTAAGTGAGCTCTGATCGGGGAGGCGCCCTTTCTTTTGGTTACTTTTCTTTGGGCGCCTGCAAAGAAAAGTAACTCGCCAACGGCGAAAGCGTTTCAGCGCCGCAGGCAAGGCAGTGCGGGTCCGACCGTCACCGCGCCAGAGCCGGCAAAACAGGGCATCGGGCCATGCACAGGCCCCCGCCCCGTGCGACCATATCCACGATGGATGAAGACCGCATCATCGCCACCGCCGCCACCCGCGAGGACGACGCGATCGAGGCTTCGATCCGGCCCAGGCGGCTGGATGAATACCTGGGCCAGCAGCCGGTCCGCGAGCAGTTGTCCATCTACATCGAGGCGGCGAAACAGCGCGGTGAAGCGCTCGACCACGTCCTGATCTTCGGGCCTCCCGGCCTTGGCAAGACCACGCTGGCGCATGTGATCGCCAACGAACTCGGCGTCGGCCTGCGCCAGACCTCCGGACCGGTCATCGAAAAGGCCGGCGACCTTGCGGCGCTGCTGACCAACCTGCAGCCGCATGACGTGCTGTTCGTCGACGAGATCCATCGGCTGTCGCCGGCCATCGAGGAGGTCCTCTATCCGGCGATGGAGGATTACCAGATCGACATCATGATCGGCGAGGGCCCGGCGGCGCGCTCGATCAAGCTCGACCTCCCGCCATTCACGCTGATCGGTGCCACCACGCGCGCCGGCTTGCTGACCGCGCCGCTGCGCGACCGCTTCGGCATCGTGCAACGGCTGGAGTTCTACAGTCCGGAGGAACTGGCCCGCATCGTGCGCCGGTCGGCCGCGATCCTCGGTATCGATTGCGTGCCGCAGGGCGCCGGCGAGATCGCGCGCCGCTCGCGCGGCACCCCGCGCATCGCCAACCGCCTGCTGCGGCGCGTGCGCGACTTCGCGCAGGTCCGCGCCGAGGGCAGGATCGATTCCGATGTCGCCAACGCCGCGATGCAGATGCTCAAGGTCGACCCCGAGGGCTTCGATGAACTCGACCGGCGCCTGCTGCGCACCATCGTCGACTCGTTCGATGGCGGACCGGTGGGCGTGGAGTCGCTGGCCGCCGCACTGAGCGAGGAGCGCGGCACGCTGGAGGATGTCATCGAGCCCTACCTGATCCAGCAGGGATATCTGATCCGCACCGCGCGCGGTCGCATGGCCAGCGCGAAGGCCTATCGCCACCTCGGGCTCAAGCCACGGACACCGGTGGTCGACCTGTTCGACCCCAATGCCGTCGCCGAAAAGGGGTCAGAGTGAAGTTTCGCCTGGAGGACCTAACACAAGGAGCTCAGATGTGAGCGAAATTCACTCTGACCCCTTTTCGGTGTTCAGTTGGCCGACACGGGTGTATTGGGAAGATACCGACGCGGGCGGGGTGGTGTACCACGCGCAATATGTGGCTTTCCTGGAGCGGGCACGCACCGAGTGGTTGCGGGCGCGCGGCAAGGGCCAGCAGCGGTTGCGCGAGGAACTCGACCTGGTATTCGCGGTCCGTGCCATGCGCGTGGACTTTCGCCAGCCCGCGCGCCTGGACGATGCGCTGGATGTGACGGTGTCGCTGCGGCACTGCCGTCGTGCCAGCCTGGTGCTCGCGCAAACCGTGCTTCGCGACGGGCTGCTGCTGCTCGATGCCGAGGTCAGGGTGGCGGCGCTGGGCGCATCGGACTTCCGCCCGCGCGCCATCCCTGACGCGCTGTACGACGAACTCAAATCGCTGGAGACAAGCCTGGTGGAGAACAACGCATGACGCCCTTGCTGGCCGCACTGCAGGCGACCGCGGTCCAACCACTGCCCGAGGACGCACCGGCGCAGGCTGCGCAACTCGGACAAGGCGCGGCGGATGCATTGCCTGCCGCCGGATCCAATGGCCTGGACATGATGCAGCTGGTGCTGCACGCCAGTATTCCCGTGCAGCTCGTGTTGCTGTTGCTGCTGTTCGCATCGGTTGCGTCGTGGGTGATCATCTTCCGCAAGAAGCGCGTGCTCGATCGCGCCGAGCGCGAAGCGACGCGATTCGAGGAGCGTTTCTGGTCCGGCGCCGAGTTGTCCAAGCTGTATGCCGGCGCCACCGAGCGCAACCGCGACATCGGCGGGCTCGAGGCGATCTTCGAAGGCGGCTTCCGCGAGTTCAACCGCATCCGCCAGCGGCGCGGCGTGGAATCGCGCATCCAGCTCGAGGGCGCGCAGCGCGCCATGCGCGCCACCGCATCGCGCGAACTCGACGGCCTCGAGCACAACCTGGAATTCCTCGCCAACGTCGGCTCGATCAGTCCCTACGTCGGGCTGTTCGGCACCGTCTGGGGCATCATGATTTCCTTCCAGGGCCTGGCCAACATGAAGTCCGCCACGATCGCAACGGTCGCGCCGGGCATTTCCGAGGCGCTGATCGCGACCGCGATGGGATTGTTCGCCGCCATCCCCGCGGTGTGGGCCTACAACCGCTTCGCGACCAAGGTCGAGCGATTGAATGTCCGCTACGACGCGTTTTCGGAAGAGTTCTCCTCGATCCTGCAGCGCCAGGCCCACCTCGACGAAGCCTGATGAAAAAGGGGTCAGAGTGAATTCTGCGTTGGAGCAGCACATGCAGCCGATCAAATGGGTCGCAAAACTCCACTCCGACCCCTGTTTTGGAGTTTCCCCATCATGGCCGTGACCGCCACCGGTCGCCGCATCCGCAAGCGCAAGCTCAAGGCGGAGATCAACGTCGTGCCGTATATCGACGTGATGCTGGTGCTGCTGATCATCTTCATGGTGACCACGCCGCTGCTGAACCTGGGCACCGACATCAAGTTGCCGGATTCCAAGGCGATGGCGCTGAGCACGCCGAAGGAGCCCATCGTCGTCAGCATCTATGCCGACGGCGCCTACGCGCTCATGGCGCAAGGTCCCGATTCCAACAAGTCCGTCACCGGCACGCAGTTGCAGGACGAGCTCGGCGCGATCCATCGCAACAATCCCGAGGCGACGGTGCTGGTGCGTGGTGATCGCAGCGCCACCTACCAGGCGCTCATGGCGGGCATCGACCGGATCAATGCGGCCGGCATCAGCAGGATCAGCCTGATCAGCCAGCCGGCGGGGACCGTCCAGCAGTGAGGGAAACCCGCGCCGATACCGCGCAGGCAATCCTGTACGCCGTCGCGCTCCACGTGGCGCTGGTTGTCCTCGTGGTGATGGGCATGTGGTGGACGCGCACGCATACCGTGGTGTCCGCGGCAGGGGAGCCGGTGGAAGCCGACGTCGTCGATGCCAATGCGCTCTCCGCGCCGATGCAACGCGCCCTGCGTCGCCATCCGGTCACGGCGCCGCCGGTGGAAGCGGCCACGCCACCACCGCAGCCACTTCCGGAGCCGCGCCCCGAGGACGCTCCGGTCCAGCGCCAGGTGAAGGCCCAGGAGCCGGTGCCGGTGCCGGACACCATCGACCAGGAGCGCGTGGATCGCGATGCGCTGTCGGCGCAGACGCGCGAGCGCGAGCAGGAGGAAAAGCGCCGGCAGGAGCAGATCGACCTGACCGAACGCGAGCGCCAGGACGAAGCCGAGAAACGCCAGCGCCTCGCCCGGCAGGCCGATCTCCAGCGGCAGCTGGCCGACATCCGCAAGCAACGCGCGCAGGCGTCGAAGGAGGCGCAGTTGGCCGAACAGAAGCTGCAGCAGCTCGCCGACGCGCGCGCGCGCAATCCGGCGCAGTCGGTGGCCAGCGCCAGTCCGCCGGCCGGCAATAACGGTGTCGACAGGGATCTTGCGGCGCGATACGCCGCGGCCCTGCAGGAAGCCATCCTGCGCAACTGGACCCGGCCCGACTCCGTGCCGCAGGGCCAGCGTTGCAAGCTCAACATCCGCCAGTTGCCCGGCGGCGAGGTGATCGACGTGCAGGTTGCCGCCAGCTGCCCCTATGACGACCTGGGGAAGCGATCGGTGGAAGCGGCGGTGCTGAAGGCGCAGCCCTTGCCCTATGCCGGTTTCGAGGCGGTCTTCAACCGCAACCTGACGGTCAATTTCGAGGCACAGGATCGCTAGGTGAGCGGTCCCGGGGTCGGCCGCCATTCATCTTTGAGACAGCCTTAACAGCCAAGCTGGTAAAAATTTCATTCCCCCGACGGATCCCCCGAATGAACCGACTCCTGCGCCGTTGGGCGCCTGCGTTCGCATCCCTGCTGCTGGCCTTGTTGCCGCTGGCGGCCATGGCCCAGCAACAGGGCCTGGAAATCGACATCGTTGGCGGCAACGCGGCCGCATTGCCGATCGCCGTGGTGCCGATGCCCTACCAGGGGTCGGGAGCCGCGCCAGCGACCGACGTGGCGGCCGTCATCAGCGCGGACCTCGCCCGCTCGGGCCAGTTCCGCACGCTGCCGGACCGCGACATGGTCGAGCGACCGACCTCCAGCAGCCAGGTCAACTATCCGACGTGGCGCCTGTTGAAGCAGGACTTCCTGGTGGTCGGCCGCGTGCTCGATGCCGGCAGCGGCAACTACCGGCTCGAATACGAGTTGTTCGATGTCGCCAAGCAGCAGCGTCTGCTGGGTTTCGCGCTGTCCGCGCGCGGCGATGCGATGCGTGATGTCGCCCACCAGGTGTCCGACGCGATCTACGAGAAGATCCTCGGCGTGCGCGGCGCGTTCTGGACGCGCATCGCCTACGTGACCGCGTCGGGGTTGGGCAAATCGAGCCGCTACGCACTGGTCGTGGCCGATTCCGACGGCTTCAACCCGCGCACCGTGTTCCGCGATTCGCAGCCGATCCTGTCGCCGGCATGGAGTCCGGACGGCCACCACCTGGCCTTCGTGAGCTTCCACAGCGGCAATTCGGCGATCTACGTGATCGACGCGACGCGCGACACCAGCCTGCCGGCCCCGGTCGCCAGCTTCCGCGGCATCAATGGCGCGCCCGCGTTTTCCCCGGATGGACGCCGCCTGGCGCTGACCCTGTCCAAGAGCGGCAATCCCGAGATCTATGTCATGGACCTGGGCAGCAAGGCGCTGCGCCAGGTCACCGACCAGTTCGGCATCGACACCGAGGCGGTGTGGTCGCCGGACGGCGGCAGCCTGTATTTCACCTCCGATCGTGGCGGCAAGCCGCAGATCTACCAGGTGTCGGCCAATGGCGGCAGCGCGACCCGCCTGACCTTCCAGGGCAGCTACAACGCCTCGGCGACCGTCTCCTATGACGGCAAGAAGATCGCGGTGGCGCAGGGCAACGGCAACAACTTCCGCATCGCCATGCTCGACCGCAGCCTGGGCTCGCCGCGCTGGAGCACCCTGTCGCCGGGCTCGCTGGATGAATCACCCAGCTTTGCGCCCAATGCCAGCATGATCCTGTATGCGGCCAGGGAAGGCAGTCGCGGAGTCCTCTACGCGGTGTCAGCCGATGGTCGGGTTCGCCAGCGCCTGGTGCTGGCCGACGGTGATGTCAGGGAGCCCGCCTGGGGGCCCTACCGCCAGCAACGCTAGTCTGTAAAGTTCGCGCGACGCATTCAGCATTCCCCCGACCAACGAGGCTCCAATGAACGCCAAGATGACTGTGACCACACGCGTGTTTGTGGCGCTGCTGCTCTGCACGGCTGCTGTCGCCTGCTCCAAGAAGGTGAAGGAAGCGCCGCCCACGGGTGTCGTCACGCCAACGACTCCAGTGCCGGAAACCGGGCCGGCCGTTGCCGGCGCCTACGGCCCTGCGGACCTGGACACCGATGCCTGCCTGCGCACCCGCGTGGTGTACTTCGACTACGACCAGGACGCGCTGAAGCCCGAGTTCCAGGCAGCCATGGCGTGCCACGCCAAGTACCTGCGCGATCGCCCGTCCGCGCGCATGTCGCTGGAGGGCAACACCGATGAGCGCGGCAGCCGCGAGTACAACCTGGGCCTGGGCGAACGCCGCGGCAATTCGGTGTCCTCCGCGCTGCAGGCCAACGGCGGCTCGGGCAGCCAGGTCACCGTCGTCAGCTACGGCGAAGAACGCCCCACCTGCACCCAGTCCAGCGAGGATTGCTGGTCCAAGAACCGCCGCGTCGAGATCGTCTACACGGCCAAGTGACCGCGCTCCTTCCCCGCCGGCGATGCCGGTGGGGAAGGGTTGTCCGCAATACCCCGCTTTCGACAATCAGATCACATGACCCGACTCCCACTTGCTTTGCTGCTGGCAGGCTCCCTGCTGGTCCCCGCGACTGCGCTGGCACAGCGCGCGAGCCTGGCCGAACGCGTGGCGTCGCTGGAACAACAGGCTGCCAGCAACCAGGGCAACGTCGACCTGCTCAACCAGATCACCGCGTTGCGCTCGGACGTGCAGGCGCTGCGCGCCCAGCTCGAGGAGCTGCAGCACCAGAACGAACAGCTGCGCAGCTCCAGCCACGACCAGTACCTGGACCTCGACGGCCGCGTCAGCCGGCTTGAAGGCGGCGCCGCGCCGGCACCCGCCGCCGCGCCAGCTCCGAACCCACCGGCCACGGTGCTCCGCGACACGGCCCCGGCCGTGCACGGCGATGCCGGCACGCTGGCCCAGGGCGCCGACGAGCGCAGCAGCTACGACGCCGCGTTCAACACCTTGAAGTCGGGCAGCTACGCCGAGTCCGCGCGGCAGTTCCAGGATTTCCTGCAGCGCTATCCGGCCGGAGCCTATGCCCCGAATGCCCTCTACTGGCTGGGCGAGAGCTTTTACGCCACCCAGAATTACGCACTGGCGCAGCAGCAGTTCCAGGCGCTGCTCGACCGCTACCCCACCCACGACAAGGCCGCCGGTGCGCTGTTGAAGATCGGCCTGTCGCAATACGGCCTGAAGCAGCTCGACGCCGCGCAGGCCACCCTGGCACAGGTCATCAAGCGCTACCCGGGCACCGACGCCGCGCGTACCGCGGACGACCGGCTCCGTGCGATCCAGCTGCAGCAGGCTCGCTGAACGTCGCCAGCTCGCCCGCACGGGGTCGATCGGGCCGCTTCGCTAAACTGTGCGGATGCCAGCCCCAGTCGCCCATGCTCCAGGTGTCGTTGCTCCCGCCTCGACGGCCGAGCGCCTCAAGCTCACGGAGATCTTCCTGTCGTTGCAGGGAGAGGCGCGCGACAGTGGCTGGCCGACCGTCTTCGTCCGCCTGACCGGCTGCCCGCTGCGTTGCCAGTATTGCGACACCGCCTACGCCTTCCATGGCGGCGACTGGTGGGAGATCGACGCGATCCTGGCCGAAGTCGCCCGCCATGGCGTGCGCCATGTCTGCGTCACCGGCGGCGAACCACTCGCGCAGAAACGCTGCATCGCGCTGCTCGGCAAGCTGTGCGACGCCGGTTACACGGTGTCGCTGGAAACGTCCGGCGCGATCGACATCGGCGAGGTCGACGCGCGTGTCTCGCGGGTGGTCGACATCAAGACGCCTGGATCGATGGAGTCCTCGCGCAACCGCTGGGAGAACCTGGCGTTGCTGACGCCGCACGACCAGCTGAAGTTCGTGATCTGCGATCGCGCGGATTTCGAGTGGGCGCGCGACCTGGTCGCGACGCAGCAATTGCAGCAGCGTTGCGACGTGATCTTCTCGCCAAGCTTTGCCCAGATACAGCCGCGCGAACTCGCGGACTGGATCGTCGCCGAGGCACTGCCGGTGCGCTACCAGCTGCAGCTGCACAAACTCCTTTGGAATGACGAACCTGGACGCTAGGGCCAGCAATCCGGCGGTCGTGCTCCTGTCCGGCGGCATGGACTCCGCGGTGGTGCTCGCCATCGCGCAGGAGCAGGGCTATGCCTGCCACGCCTTGAGCGTGCGTTACGGACAACGGCATACGTCCGAGCTCGACGCCGCCAACAAGGTTGCGCGTGCGTTGGATGCGGCCTCGCACAAGATCGTGACGGTGGACCTGCGCACGCTGGGCGGGTCGGCCCTGACGGACGCGGACATCGACGTGCCGCTGGATTCGGACCAGCACGCCGGCAGTCCCGCGATTCCGGTGACCTACGTACCCGCGCGCAACACCATCATGTTGTCGCTGGCGCTGGGCTGGGCCGAGGTGATCGGGTCGGCGGACCTGTTCTGCGGCGTCAACGCCGTCGACTACTCGGGCTATCCCGATTGCCGCCCGGAGTTCATCGCCGCATTCGAGAAACTGGCCAACCTTGCGACCAAGGCCGGTGTCGAAGGCGCCGGCTTCCGCGTGCATGCGCCGCTGATCCACATGAGCAAGGCCGAGATCGTGCGCGAAGGCCTGCGCCTGGGCGTCGACTTCGCACAGACGGTCTCGTGCTACCAGGCAGACGCGCATGGTCGCGCCTGCCGGCATTGCGACGCCTGCCGGCTGCGCGCCGAAGGCTTCATCGCCGCCGGGGTGCCCGACCCGACCCGCTACGTCGCGTGAGCCAGCCCCGCGCCCGGTTGCGCTAGAATTCGCCTCCCGCGCACCGCGCGGCACCCGCAAGTGTGGCAAGCAGGGCCGTTAGCTCAGTTGGTAGAGCAGAAGACTTTTAATCTTTTGGTCGATGGTTCGAATCCATCACGGCCCACCATACCGATCATGCACTTAGGCCGACTTCGCGTCGGCCTTCGTCGTTTCTGGACAGGTCTAAACACGGTTTAGTCACGAAACGTCGCAAGGGGCGTGTCTACGCAGGCGGTAACACGTCCTTAGGCCGCTGGATATCCTCGTTTCTCAAAACTGCTTGAGGCCGCAGTTCCGACAAATGAGGATATCCGTAATCCGCCATTGCTTGGTTTCATACGCGGGCCGGCACGACTAACTCCGCTCTCCTGCAGGGGGCGGAGTTGCCCACCCTCATAAATGGAACTCAATCAATGAACAGCATCAGCATCACCAGTGGCATCCTCGAGCTCGCCCGCCCGCACGTCACCACCTTGGCCGAGGAGTTGGACGAAGGCAGGGACATCCGCATCACGTCGGTCGCGCGGATCGTGTCGGAGATGCCAAACGGTTTCGTGGGCTGGGATACGACCGACGCCGCGTATGAGGTGCGCGGTGACGTCGCGAATGATGTCGGGGACGAGCTGGCTGACGAAGATGACGTCGAGGGCCTGCACGGCATCCCAGCGATCGAGGCCTGCATCACGTTGTCCCTCGCTTACGGTGATGACTGGCTCCGCTTGGCCTACGCCGACTACCTCACGCACTTCAGTGAGGTTCCCTGCTGCGATCCCTACGCCGTCGCTTCCGCGGTAGTGAAGAAAGCGGAGGCGCGATACCACGCCAACAAACTGATGGTGGCGGCATGAGTGCAGAAGACGGCCTGATCGGCCATCGCCCGGAATCCACCACGGGTTAAAAGGAAAAGGCCCGCATTGCGCGGGCCTTTTCCTTTGAGCTCGATCCGGCATCAGCTAGTAAAGCGATCCGGGCAGTTCCGCTCCGAGGTAGGCGCCCGATGCCGAGTACCAGCCTTCCTCGATCGGCGCGCCGACCAGGTCCTCCAACTGGCTAAGCGGCACCTCCCCATGTGCGACCGACTCGTTGGGAAACCGCAGCAGCGTGAACACCCGTCCCTCGATCGCCTGGTAGTGCAACGTCGGCAGCTGGGATATGTCCACCGGCATGCCGGGGGCGAAGTCCATCTTGCCCAGCCAGTGCTCGTCGTCCTTATGTGGCATCGACATTCTCCTTGGGGGCACGAGGTGGCACCTCGACGCCGTCCTTGCGCATCTTGCTCGCGTACCAGCCGACCGACGCCTTCGTCGCCGTGGCGCCGTAGATCTCCGCGTTGATGCGTGCGGCGATGGCGTCGTAGGGCAGGGCGGTGGTCAGGATCAGCTGCTTGGCACGCTCGCCGACTCCCGAGCCGCGAGGCTTCTTAGGCGCATCTGTCGCTGAGGCGACCTCGGCCTTCCTGGTCGGCTCGGCTTTGGTCTTCTCGGGCATTGACGGCTGCCTGGGCGCAATCTGGGGCGGTTGCAGCTTGCGTATCCGGGCGATCAGGTCGGTCTTGGTTTTGAAGGACTTGGGCCCTGCGGATTTGTCTGCCAGCTCGTTGTGCATCGCGAGCAGGGCCTTGGTGGGCATGTCTTCCAGCTTCATGTTGCTCATCCTCCGGGCTTGGGGATAAGCAATATGTCGCGCATTGCTGGGAAAGGGAGCGCCCTTGGAGCTCGGATCAACCGACCCCGATGTGGTAAATATCGCCTTCCGAGCTGGAAAGCTGGGCGAAGACCTCCGGCGAACTGGAGGTCCACGATGCCTATACAGGGGAAAGGAAATGGCGGACGACAAGAAGAAGGGATACCCGAAGATCCCGCGCAACAACTGGTTTTTGCTGCGGGAAAAGTTCAAGCAAAGGACGCCGGAAAGAGTGTCGCCCAGCTACATTGCAACGGCTTTGGCAATGGGCGAAGCCTCGGCCAGCGCGAACATCATCCCGCCCCTAAGGGCCTTCGGTCTGATAGACGAGGCCGGGAAGCCCAGCGATCTTGCCTACGACTGGCGTGATGACCGGAAGTACGCCGAGGTCTGCAAGACGATTCTTGAGGCGACCTACCCGCAAGAGCTTCGTGACCTTTTCCATAGCGCTGATGTCGATTTCAAGGACGTCTCTACCTGGTTCGCCAGAAGCGCCAAGGTCGGGGAATCTGCTGCCCGCGGATATGCAGCAACCTACATGATGCTGTTGGAGGCAGACCTTGCGAAGGCCAAGGAAGCGGGCTCTGCCAAGCCCAGGACCACTGCGTCCACCACGGTGCGCGCAGCCACTCCTGCAAAGTCCGCAGCGCCCGCTAGGTCCGCGAAACCTTCTGTCGAACAGAAGGGAACAGCCGGCGACCGTGGTCACGGTCAAAATGATGAGGGAGACAATAGCAAGCGCGGCTTCAGTCCCCAGCTCCACGTAGACATTCAAATCCACATTTCGCCCGACAGTAGCCCAGAGCAGATAGACAAGATCTTCGAGAGCATGGCAAAACACCTGCCGCTTAAGGGTTGAGCCGGCCGATGGACATCGAAACTGCGTTGCTCGGGGTTAGGCAGCTCAGGGACAGCATACGTTCCAAGAATCCTCCTCCTGAGGAGGGGGCCCCGAGTCCAGACGAACCCGTCATCTACTTTTCGCTCGTGCGGAACAGCAGAGGCTATCTCGAAAAGATCGTTCACCAGATAAACGGGTCGTACGCCAACGGCTGGTATGACGCGTCGGCCGTCATGATTCGCAGGCTGGTGGAGACACTGATCATTGAGGTATTCGAGAAGCATGGCATTGCATCCAAGATCCAGAATGCCAACGGCGACTTCTTCTATCTGAAGGATCTAATAAACACGCTGGCTGCTGAGAAGTCTTGGAACCTCAGCAAGAACTCCAAGGGCGCACTTCCCCGGCTCAAAGACGTGGGAGACATGTCTGCACACAGCCGTCGATTCATCGCACAGCGTCAGGACATAGACAAACTCATGGTTGATCTTCGGATCATCGTCCAAGAGCTAGTCACGCTGGCTCAGCTGAAGTAGGGCTTAAGGCTTCGGACATTCGATCAGCTGGTCTGCATCGATAAGTTTCGAGGACGGCAATGATTAGACAGGTCGGTGATGCTGAAAATCGTGGCTGTGCGTGTCATATGTGTCGGGGCTCAAAACAGGGGGGACGCGAATGAAGTCGATCAAGGCACTCACCGTCGCGATGCTTTTTTTCGCGACTCCGAGCTACGTAGCAGCGAGGCAACCCGATTTAACCGACGAGGACCGCACTGTCGTCCAGGTCTTCGAGGCGCCAGGTAGCAACAAGGACGAGATCTTTACTGCAAGCCGCATGTGGATCGCCGATCACTTCAAATCAGCGAAGGCCGTCATCGAGTACGAGAGCAAGGACGATGGCGTCATCATCGGCAACGGCAACATGGCGTACCCATGCAGTGGCGGCTTTGCCTGTCATATCAGGGCCGAGGCTTGGCACGTTGGGTTCACGATGAAAGTTGAGGGTAAGGACGGAAGGTTCAGGCTCAGCTTCACGAACGTGCACTTAGAGTTGCCGCCCTACAGCAATGTTGGCCTATCTTTGCCTGCGCGCGACGAGGCGGTGAGCAGGCGCGAAGACATGGACAACATTCGCGCGAAGCTATTGGAGTTCGGGCCACAGTTGGTGGCGAGCATTGGCAAGGCTGAAAGTTCCAACGCCTGGTAGCCGCCCGACATTCAATCTGTTGGTAAGGCCCAGTAATCCATTGAAAGCAAAGGCCCGCATCGCGCGGGCCTTTGCTTTAAACACACTCCAACCACACTTGCCTCAATGCCGCGTCCCTAGCTGCTCAGCGAGGTGATCCTTGCCTGCGTAGTAATCACCGTTGCGAACGTAGTAATAGCCCAGCTTCTCGGCGACCTGGTCAAAGTGCGATTGTGGGACGCAAAAGCTTACGGTTGCCCCGCTGGACGACATGCTGTGCCACGCCCGCAGATCCAGACGCTTCGTCCTTGGCATTTCCTGCGCTCCCTGACCTGGAAGCGAGCTTCAATGCATTGCTGGAGGCCGCCATAGGGAATTGGAGGCCCCCAGCCTCGGAAAACGTACTCTGACCCCTATTTCGTTAGATGTGCCTCGACCAGCGACTTCCGCTCCATAATCAAGACGCGTCATCCAAGCGCCGAGATGCTCCAGCCGGTGGCCGCAAGGATGGCGTTCCCATTTGCCCCAAGGAGCTGTGATGAATTGTTGCCGATGCGCTATTTTTCTGATGGCCCTCGCTCTGTCGGCGTGCGCGGCTGCGCCGCGGGAACCAATAACCCCCGTCGACGGCAGCCATACAAACCATGCTCCGGCGAGCGCGTGCGATGCTCGAACGCTTTCGTGGACAGTGGGGCTCGTAGCCGACGATGCGCTCATCGAACGGGCGCGCATAGAAGCGGGCGCGACCACCGTCCGCGTGCTGCGACCAGGGATGATGATTACCAACGAAGTCAATCCCACGCGCTTGAATCTTCGCATCGACAACGCACGCAAGGTGCTGGCCTACAGTTGCGGCTGATGTTGCCTTCGTAAGCAGGTCGCTGCTGAGATGTTGCCAAGTAGGGCTACGCGATCATAGGAGAGTGTGATCGGAAGGTCACGAGGGCTTGACTTGAGTTCAGGATTTGGCGCGTCGAGTTGCGCGGTTGAAAGGCAAAAAAACCCCGGCCGAAGCCGGGGTTTTCCTGTTTCAGGGATTGCGCTTGCCGTTACGGCGAAATGGTGCCCTTCAGACTCACGCCCGAATAAGCCGCGTAAGCGCGCACATTGACGTAGTAAGTGCCAGCGGTGGGCGAGTTGAACGTGCAGGTTTCGTTGTTGCCCGTCAGGTACGGACGGCAGCTGTAGCTCGACGAGGTCGGTGCACTACCCAGCTTGACGTAGAGGTCCGCATCGCCGGTACCACCGGAGATGTTGAACACCACGCTGGTCTTGCCCGACGGAACGCTCATCGTGTAGGTCGACGACACCCCACCGGTTGCCACCGATGGCAGCGCCACCGCCGTGCCGCTGCACAGCACCGTGCCACCGCAGCTGCCACCGCCGCCGGTGCTGTAGCTGCCCTTCAGGCTGACGCCGGAGAAGGCCGAGTAGGCTTTCAGGTTGATGTAGTACGTCCCCGCGGACGGTGCGGCGAAGGTGCAGGTCTCGGCATTGCCGCTGACGTACGGACGGCAGTCGTAGGACGTGTCGGTCGGCTCGCTGCCGAACTTCACGTACATGTCCGAGTCGCCGGTGCCACCGGATTGCGTGAACACCAGATTCGTCGCACCAGCCGGGACAGACATCGTGAACTTGATGTAGGCACCCGTTGCCGCCGACAAGTTCGACACAGTGACGCCGTTGGACAGTGCAGTCGCACCGCCGCCACCTCCAGAGCCACCGCCGCTCACGTCTGCGTGCGAAATCGCGCACGAATTGGTGTCGTTGGACCAGCTGGCTTGCTGCGCAAAAGTACCCGTGCTGAAGGCGACGTTAGCTGCGCCGCCAGCGGACCCGGGAGCGATCCAGGCACACTCGTCGGAGTTTTCCTGGCCGGCGTAAGTACCGGTGTCATGGTTGGTCCAGCCGCCAGCCGGGAACTGGTCGGACATCATCTCGTGCCATTCGTGGCCGAGCGTCATCGTGTAGCCGTCGAGCGTGCCGGCCGCGCCCGAATTGACGAAGTTCACACCGCAGCCCGCGCCCGAGTCGATGTTGTAGGGCTGGTTGCTGAAGGCAAAGTCGCCGCCCGGGGCGGTGACACCGTAACCGTCGCCGGTGTAATCATGCCAAGCGCAGTACTGGCCCTGGTAGTTATCCGGGTTGGTGCCTTTTGGCGACATAATTACGTAATAGGCGGAGGTGTTGGAGCCGGCTGCCGTATTGCCGAAGTGCGCGGCGGCGCGGATCGCTTCCTGGGCCAACTGCGTGCCGGTGGCCGCGGCCGGTGACGTGACGAGATTGTCGTACCAGACGCCTGCGACGATGTTGCTCTGACGCTGGATGCGCTGCAGGCCGGAGGCGCAGGAGGTTGCGCCGGAAGTCGCACCATTGCACCACTGGGTCAGTTCGTTCTGCCAGGTTTCGCCGTTGGTGCCGATGCCCTTGAACATCTGCTGGGCGGCGCCGGCAGCCCCTGCGGCGTCGTTTGCGAATTTCAGGTTGCCATTGGCATCCGTGCTCGAACCTCCCCATTGGTTGCCATAGAACACCAGGTAGACCTTGTTCTGCCCGCTCATGACGCCGACGCCACCGACACCGCCGCCGTACGACAGCGTTTTCGCGTTTGTGGCGGCTGTGAGGGCATTCTGGGTCGCGTGCGAATGCGCCCACTGCTTCATCAACTCGGCGGTTCCGATGGTCGGCAAGGCGCCGTGGCGGTATTCATGCTTGTAGCGCGGCGAATACGGGTTGGTCACTCGAGGGCTGGGCACGCCGTTGGCTTTTTCAGGGTGGCCCGGGACTGCGGCGTGCGCGTCGAAGCTGATGAAACCAGCCCCGGCGGTAAGACTAGCGAAGGCGAACATCAGTCTCATGCTCGCCATGGTGAGCTTGCTTGATCGGATCACGTTGTAGTTCCCCAAGGAAAATGTGGTCCCGCTTTCAGGCGGTTGGTTACGGATGACGCCCCGGAGGGCGACGCGTGGTCTTCCAACAGACACGCCGAACAGCCTGGCGGCCCTCGACGCCGCACGGATACATGACCTCCACAGGAGGCCCTGCATCGATGCTTTGGTGATTCCCCGTCGCGGAAGGATCCGCTGAGTAGCGGCGGCGCCGGCCCAAAAACTGGACAAGGGCGGTAACAGATGTTCCTGCGCCGCGAATGTGACGGTAAGCGTCACATGAGACTTAGTCACGTTGCAGGCGCAGCATGAAACGGGGACATATGTGTGACGCAAGTCTCATATTTTGCTGGGGCAAGATTACGGTTTTGTAATCTTTGGTTGAATCCCAACATGAAGGGGGTTATGTGGCGACGAAAACCGCCGCGTCGCCGCAATTTGTGCAACGCCGCAAAGATTGGAAAGATTGGTTGGAGGGTCTTCGATCGCAACCTGCCCGCTGGGTCCTGGGGAGGGTGGACCGCTTTTTTAGAACGGTGGTGATCTGCGTTCAGCGCGGGACCTGCAGCTCAATCGGCCCGAGTCCGTTGTCCAGGTCCAATCGGGGCCTATATCCCGAGGCGGTCACAAGCGCACGGCGGTCCGAAGCCCGCGTCGCGAAGCTGCAAGAGTGTTGATGTTTCGGCACGCGGCGCCCATCGCGCGCATCGCGCACTGCCTCAGTGCAGCATCATCCATCCGCGCGAATTGGGCTTGGGTGCCGCCCAGCAATTGCGGGTCGCAAATGCACTGCGTGGCCGCGCGATTCAGGACCGCCGCAGCCCACTCACACGGATCGTCAATCGCGCGTAGGCTTCAAAACGGTTGGATCTTTCAGGCGCTGCGCAACACGTCGTACAGCGGGGCAACGATCGGCACTTTGCTTTGTTGTGAAGCCGATTAACAGTGTTACTGGCAGGCCCTGCACGACGCGTCGCCGAGGTTTCAATTCAGGTACACGCCTACCTGCTGATGACCAACATCAACTGATGACGACGACACAGGCGGGCGAATCGGCAAATTGATACAGGCCCTAGGCCGCCTGCGCAATATTTGAAATTTTGCGCGCAGATTGCGGCCGCGAACATCCTGTTGCCCGCCAAATTTCCCTGATGGTTTTCGCTGCTTCGAAAGATGCGGATAGACACCACCTGGAGTTTGTTTGCGCGAAAATGACCGTTTTCGAAGCCATGTCGCCTGTCCATTTTGAAATTTTCGCTATTTATTACCCTGTAATTGGGAATTTCGGCCAGAGAGAAGTCCGCAAATGACTCCATCCACCACCACCTAGTCTGGCATCCTCGTTTCTCTCCCCTGTTTCGCTAAAAAGTCCTTTAACTATCAAAGGCTTGGCGGGCTCGTTTTGGTCTGAGAGTAACTGGGGGCCGCACATATGCGAAGTCGGCGCCGCCTTTCTCTGGCGTGCGTTCTGCTCGACCTAAAGATCGGTTTTCCACTTGTTTTCAGCTCTCGAGCGTCGATCTGCGTGGGCGCCCAAACACGCAAAACATCAGAGAAAGCTTTTCTCGGCGTTTTTGCTCATTTTTGATCGCGGAATACAACGGTTTGTTTAAATCTCATCAGGCCACTTTGGTAGAAATGTTCGGTCTGCGAGAGGGCGCACTATGCTTGCTTCTAACCTTGACCTATCACGTCGATCAACTCAGTCGAGTCGTTGGCGGTAACGGAGCCGTGCGTGACCGAATTGCAACTTATAAGCACGATCACCTGCCCGCAGTGTCGACACGCGGCAACCGAGACGATGCCGACGACGGCTTGCCAGTTCTTTTATGAGTGCGCGGGTTGTGGTGTGTTGCTGCAACCCAGGCCCGGCGATTGCTGTGTGTTCTGCTCGTATGGATCAGTGCCATGCCCACCAATCCAGCAGGACCGATCATGTTGCGGCTAAAACCACGCCTTGAATGGGCTCCAGGGATCGGCCCCGCCCTGCTGGCCGCGCTACTGTTTGGCGCCAGCACGCCGCTGGCCAAACTCCTGGTAGCAGATATATCTCCGGTGCTGCTCGCTGGCTTGCTCTACGCCGGCTCGGGCTTGGGGCTAGGATTTTGGCTGCTCATTCGACGACTGCGGCCACGCGAGGCCGATGCGGAAGCCGGCCTGCAACGTCGCGACGTTCCCTGGCTGTCGGGCGCCGTCTTGTTCGGCGGCGTGCTTGGACCGGTGTTGCTCATGATCGGACTGGCCACCACCCCGGCATCAGCGGCTTCCCTTTTGTTGAATCTGGAAGGTGTCCTCACCGCCGTCGTGGCGTGGGTTGTCTTTCGCGAAAACGTCGATATCCGGATCTTCCTCGGAATGGTGGCCATCGTGGCCGGCGGCGTCCTGCTGTCATGGACGCAGACCCCGGCGGCCGGGCTGCCATGGGGTGCGCTGGCCATAGCTGGGGCATGCGCATGCTGGGCCATCGACAACAATCTGACGCGCGCGGTATCCGGCGGTGATCCGGTGCAGGTCGCAGCGATCAAAGGCGGATTTGCCGGGGCAATCAATATTGCAGCGGCGCTTGCGCTAGGTCATCGGCTGCCAAACGGGCTTCACCTGATGGCAGCTGGCGCCATCGGGCTGACGGGATATGGGATCAGCCTGGTAGCTTTCGTGCTGGCTCTGCGTCACTTGGGCGCGGCGCGAACCGGTGCGTATTTCTCGACCGCTCCCTTTGTCGGCGCCCGATTATCCCTGTTGCTCCTGCGCGAAGTCCCAACTCTCAGCTTTTGGATCGCCGGGGGTTTGATGGCGTTGGGCGTTTGGCTCCACGTGAGTGAGCGGCACGAACACGAGCACGAACACGAGGCGCTGGAACACGAACATCTCCATACGCACGATGATCATCATCAACATGCGCATGACTTTCCATTTGATGAAACGCAGCCACATTCCCACCCGCATACGCATACGCCGATGCGCCATTCGCATCCCCACTATCCGGACTTACACCACCGGCATGGTCACGGGTCTTGACCACAGTCGGCAACGAAGTGCAGCCATGGGACGACGGAACGGCTGCAACGGAACGTGAAACCCCTGGAAGGATTATTTGCCCTTTTTCGCCGGAAGGTGCTCTGGGGGTGACCCCTGTGTTGGGCGGTGGCAAGGCCGCTTGAAGTCAGGGCAGGTGGCCAGCGACAGGCGTGTGCTGACCTGAAGACGTTACGTCGAAAATTGACCGGGCGTGTTGCAGCCGTCCGGCCACTCGGGCGTCCGGCCCGGCACGACAGGCGCTGAATCAAGAACCTGAGCCCTCTTCCGCGCTCCACTGTCCGGTTCGCGTGTGTCCGCCCGTTACCGCTAGGAGCGCCCGCCCCAAGGCGGACATGCCGTCGCTGTCGAGTCAGCGAGACCGCCAAGAGGGATCACGTGATGAAGTCTTCCGCAAACGGCCGCCCGGCGCCGCGCAGGCCGTGGTCCGGCTACCTGCTTCCATTGCTCGTTGCATTGCTGGTGCTGCCCTTGTCCCCGCCGTCCAGGGCGCAGGCCATGCCGGGAACGATGCTCGCCACCATGGCCAGCGATGCGGCCTCGCAGGCATTTCCGAATCCCGGCGCGTGCACCCGGTTGTTCCGGGCGTGGCGGGCGTTCCATGACGACGACGCCAAGATGGATGTCTGCCTGAATCTCATGGGCATCAACCAGTACTGCGCGGCGCACGACTCGTTCGTTGCTGTCGGTTACGACCGCGACCAGACCTATCGCTATCTTGTCTGCGCGCCTTATTCCCACCCCGATTCCGTTGGGGATCAGTTCGTCCATCTCGCGACGGGCATCGCCCAGGGAGTGGCCGATGCGTTCATCGCCGCGGTGCCGTTCGTCGGCGCGGCCGTCTCGGGCGTTGCCTGTGTCTACGGACAGATCTACGCCTGCGCGGTGCTGGCGCTCGAGATTTCCGATGCCGCCGGGGTGCCGATTGCCGGGGTGGCGGGCGAGGCCATCGGCATCGCGGCCGATGTGCCCAAGTGCAGCGACGGCGATCTGGTGTCCTGCGCCAAGATCGGCGTGCGCGGCGCGCGAGTCGCCGGGCTGACGATCCCGGGCAAGGATCCGGCCCAGGTCGCCGATGACGCAAAGCTGTGCGATGACGGCGACTTCGCAGCCTGCATGCGCCTTGGCAAGTCCGCCGCCGATGCCGGTGGGGTTCCACCGGGGCTGGGCAACGGGAGTTTCGTCGATGCGCAGGACTGCCTGGCCGGCAACAACCAGGCCTGCACCGTGCTGGGCAAGGAGGCGGCGGCTGCACAGGCCCCCATGGGTGGCATTCCGCAGGGCGCACAGGACCTGCAGTCCTGTGCCGGTGGCAACAACGCGGATTGCACGCACCTGGGCAAATCCCTGGCGTCACTGACCACCCCGAGGGCGGTGGCATTGGGCAGGGTGCAATCGACGACGCCACCGCCACCGCTGCATCGGATGGGCAACGAACCAATGATCTGCGCCCGCGCCCGCGACGCTCGAGCGCGAAACTCCCCGGCCGCGCCCAGCCTGACCGCGCAATGCCAGGCCGCTGGCGGCGATTTCACCGAGCGCGCGGTGAAGAGCGACGTCACTGCCCGCAGCGTGCTCGAACGACAGTCCAGCAAAGTGCAGGGCATCCAGTTCGCGGATCCACCGATCTGCGCCCGGGCGCGTGATGCGCGCTCGCGCAACTCGCCTGCGGCGCCAAGCCTGGAGACGCAATGTCGTGCAGCGGGCGGCACGCCCTAGGGCCACGCTGGGGGACTCAACGCAAGGGAGAAGATTCGATGTCCGGATCCACAAGGCATATTGCGTCCGCATTGGCGATCGTTGTCCTGCTCGCGATCGCGGGATGCGCCAAGACCGACGATCGCGCCGACGCGCAGGACGTCGCTGCAGGCATCAGCAGCACCATGCAAGCCAGCACCGCAGGGTCGAACAAGGCCTGCAAGCTGCTGACGCGCGCGGAGATATCCGAAGCCTTGGGGAAACCTGTCGACGAGGGCCACGATTGGAGTGCCGGCGGCTGCGAATGGCGTTCAGGGGGCGATGCTGTCCAAGTCCAGCAGGTTGCCGCGGATGACTGGGAGCCGCTGGCGAAGTCCAGTGGCGGTGAGTCACTGCCAGGCATCGGCCTGGAAGCCTTTGTCGGCCCATGGTTGGGGAGCGCGCGTGCAGGTGCGAAGACGTCCTCGGGCTGTGTCTACGTCATGACGCCGACCCGCGATCTTTCCGTGAAGCTCCTGCGGCAGGCGACCAGCAGGATGGGCGCCCAGTGAAGAGCCATGGCACTGCCATGGTGCGTCGCGGTGCGCGGCTCAGCGCAACGCGCGCCAGGACTGTGACGTCATCGGTGCCGGCAGTCGCTGTGACGATGCAATTGCAGCACGGCTTGCACTGGCTGCGATAACGGTTGCCGCCCCACGCCCGGGCCGATGCGGTACTGGCGCCACTGGGCGGGAGGTTTGTCGCCAGTCGAGCTTGGCCCGGCGTCGTGGCGAACTGCTGTCTATTGCGTTGATTCCACCAAGCGCGGTCAGCACCGGGCTACTGCAAGCTCCGGCAGGGTCGGGACGCTCCTGCTGGCGGGGCATTCGCATGCTCCCCAAAAAAAAGCCCCGCTAACCAGGGGAGGGCTAGCGGGGCGAGGGAACGGACCTTGGGGAAAGGTTCCGTTCCGGGGATCACTCCAGGGGAAGAGAGATCTGCGACGGACCTTGAACCCATCGCGAGTGATATGACCAGCGCTTGTGCATTTGGTTCGGCACAGTTCCGTGGCCATCAAGGGATTCGTTCAGGAATGATTCCTGCTGACCGGTCATGCAGGCTCGCGTCGTTGGCTGAAGCAAGGCGACCTGAAGCCCGGAGGCTCGACATGACCAATCATGTGTACAAATCACTGGAATTGACCGGCTCATCCACGAAGAGCAGCGATGATGCCGTCCGCACGGCGATTGCACGCGCCTCGAAATCCATGCGCCACATCAAGTGGTTCCAGGTGACGGAAACACGCGGCTACGTGGACGGCAGCGAGGTGGCGCATTGGCAGGTCACCGTCAAGGTGGGCTTTACCCTTGAGGACGACTGATACCCGCGTCGCGCGTCACGCCTGACGATGTGTTCCTCATAGGGTGTGCGTCCGGTTCCAATAGCGCAGCGCCGACCTGTCATTTCACGACGGGTTCAGATGAATGCGTGCCTGATGCCCGTGGGATAGGGGGACATCATGCAACTGGCAAGAAAGCGATCGATCGAGGATGACGAGAACGTCGCATGCGCATTGCCTGCGTCTGTCAGGGCAGCGGTTCCCTAAATACTGATCCTGAAATCGCAGGCTCCCGGGTTGTGGCCGACCCACCTGCGTCGCTCGACGCGAGCCACTGATCCACCCGCGATTTTCTACTTTCCAAGTTTCTACTTTCCGGGCTCGTCGCCGCTTCGGTCGACGAGCAGCGCTGCTGCCTGACTGACCAACGACATGACCATCGAGCTGCCCAGGCTCGCTGGCGATGTGTGTTGGCGGACCCGACACACAGAGGATTCATCGTGAAAACCAAACTATTACCGCTGGTGCTGTTGACGCTCAGCCAGGGTGTCCTGGCGCAGCAGATCCCGGGTGCGGGCAGCCAGCTCCAGCAGCTTCCGCAAACTCCGGCGCCGCAAGCATTGCAGCCGGAAATCCGCATCGAGGAAGCGACGACCGCGCCTGCGCCGGGTGCCGATTCGGTCAAGGTCCTGGTCAAGGAATTGCGGATCACGGGCGCGAGCGTCTTTACGCAGGCCGACCTGGTCGCCGTCGCGCAATTCAAGCCCGGATCGGAATTGACCCTGCCCGACCTGCAGGCCATGGCTGCGCGCATCACCGAGTACTACCGCCGCCGCGGTTATTTCGTGGCGCGCGCGTACCTGCCTGCGCAAAGTGTCACCGACAACGTCGTGACCATCGCCGTCGCCGAAGGCCGCTACGGCAAGGTGACCCTGCGCAATCAAAGCCACCTGTCGGACAGCGTGGCGCGCGGTCGCCTCGACGGGCTGGGCAGCGGCGATCCCATCACCATCGCTCCGCTGGAAAGCCGCCTGCTGCTGCTTTCCGATATCCCCGGCGTAAAGGTGAATTCCACGCTGGTTCCCGGCGCCACGCCAGGCAGTTCGGACCTGGTGGTCGACGTCACCCCGGGCCGCCGCGTGACCGGCAGCATCGATGCGGACAACGCCGGCAATCCGTACACCGGCGAGTACCGGCTTGGCGCGACACTCAACCTCAACAATCCCCTGGGGCGCGGTGATCTCGCCAGCCTGCGCCTGCTGACTTCCGGCCCTGGCCTGCGCTATGGCCGCGCGTCATACCAGATGCCCTTCGGCCGTTTCGCGGCAGGCGTGGCATACAGCAAGCTCGACTACGAGCTGGGCAAGCAGTTCAAGGTTCTCGGCGCGCATGGCACCGCTGAGGTTGCCAGCGTGTTCGGCACGGCGACCCTGGTCCGTTCGCGCGACAGCAATCTCTACGCGGGACTGGCATACGAGGACAGGACCTTCCAGGACCGGATCGACCTGTTCGATTCGGTGACCGACAAGAAGGCGCACGTCGCCATTGCCAGCCTGTACGGCAACCACCACGACGGCATCGGTGGCGGCGGGATGAATTCATTCTTCCTGGCCCTGTCTGCGGGATCACTGGATATCCAGACGCCCGCGGCGCTGGCGGTCGATGCAACGAGCGCGCGGACCAACGGGTCGTACAGCAAGCTTTGGTTCAACGCATCGCGCGTGCAGCGCATCACCGACATCGTGTCGGTCCGCGCTGGCGTCAGCGGACAAGTCGCGTCGAAGAACCTGGACCCGTCCGAAAAGATGGTCCTCGGCGGCATGGACGGCGTTCGCGGATATCCGCAAGGCGAGGCATTCGGCGACCAGGGATACCTGGCGAGCGTCGAAGCCAGCCTGCTGCTTGCCGGTCTTTCCGGGCACGTTCCCGGCCAGGTGCACCTGCTCGGATTCGTCGATAACGGCCGCGTCACGATCAACAAGAATCCCTGGTATGTCGGCGACAACGAAAGGACCTTGAGCAGCGCTGGCGTCGGGATGACCTGGGATGACCCGGGCAACTTCGCGGTGAGGACGTACTACGCACGCAAGCTCGGCAACGAGGATGCGATGTCGGCGCCCGACAAGTCGGGTCGCTTCTGGATCCAGGCGATTAAATATTTCTGATCTGCCCAGCCCCTGCGCGGGCCCGAACAGCATTCGAGGATCGACCCATGAACACCCAATACCGTTCCAGCCGTGACACCAACGCCGGCCTTGCCAGACAGCCATCCGGCGCCAGGCGGTTGGCGCTCAGCGCGCTGTCCGGATCGATGATGCTGGCCTTTGCCACTGCCAGCTACGCCGCGGGGCCGGTTGGCGGTGTCGTGACGAATGGTGGCGCCACCATTGCCGGCAATGGCGCCAACACGACGATCACGCAGACCACTGCGAACGTGGTGATCAACTGGGACAGCTTCAGCATTGGTAGCGGCGAGACGGTGCGGTTCGTGCAGCCCAACAGCAACTCGGTCGCATTGAACCGCGTGCTGGGGACCGACCCCTCCGTGATCCTCGGCAACCTCGATGCGAACGGCAAGGTCTTCCTGCTCAATCCCAATGGCATCTTCTTCGGAAGCGGCTCATCGGTGAACGTCGGCAGCCTGGTCGCATCGACCATGGGCATCACCGACGCCGACTTCATGGCCGGCAAGTACGCCTTCACCGGTGCAGGCGCCGGGTCGATCGTCAACAAGGGACACATCCGTGCCGCCGACGGTGGCTATGTCGCGCTGATGGGCCGCAGCGTCAGCAACGAGGGCGTCATTTCGGCCCGGCTTGGAAGCGTGGCGCTGGCGGCGGGCGAGGGCGTGACCCTCGACGTTGCCGGCGACGGCTTGTTGAACGTCGCCGTGTCGCGCGGCGCGGTGAACGCGCTGGCCAGCAATGGCGGCCTGATCCAGGCCGATGGTGGACGCGTGCTGCTCACGGCGCAGGCCGCTGGCGACCTGCTCAACACCGTCGTCAACAACACCGGCGTCATCCAGGCGCAGGCGATCCAGAACCGCAATGGCACGATCCTGCTGCTGGCCGACAAGCAGACCGGTACGGTGAATGCTGGCGGCACGCTGGATGCCAGCGCGCCCAATGGCGGCAACGGCGGGTTCGTCGAAACGTCCGCGGCGCACGTCAACATCGACAAGGGCATCCACGTCAGCACGGCGGCGCCGGGTGGAACCACCGGGCAATGGCTGATCGATCCGCAGGACTTCACGATCGGCAGCGCAGTTGGCGACAACATCGCCGGCTCGACGCTTGCGGCGCAGCTGGTGACCAACAACATCACCATCACCACGACCGGCGCCGGCACCGACAATGGCGATATTTTCGTCAACGATGCGGTGGCGTGGTCCGCAAGCGGCGGACCGACCACGCTGACCTTGAATGCCGATCGCAACGTCGAGATCAACGCGGCCATCACGGCCACCAACGGCAACCTGGCGACATGCTGCAGCCAGGACGTCAACGTCAATGCCGCGATCACCGTGACCAATGGCAGCGTGCTCCTGAGCGCCGGGCGTGACGTCAACCAGAATGCGGCGATCACCGTGACCGATGGCAACCTGATGATGTGCGCGGCCAATGACGTCAACATCGCCGGGGCCATCACCCTCACGCGCGGTACGGCCGATCCGACGCGAAGCCTCGGCCTGCCGCTTGGATTGACGCTGAATGCCGACTCCGATGGCACCGGGCCCGGGGTTGCGGGCGGAACGGTGACGTTCGATTCGCTGGCACCGCGCGCCACCGTGACCGCCGCGCCGGTCAACATCTACTACAACCCGATTTCCTACACGGCGCCGACGGACTACCACAACAAGTTCACCCTGACCGAGGGTGCCGTGCTGCACCAGTACATGCTGGTGTTCGCCGACGGCGGCGACAAGACCTACGACGGCAACACCACCGCGACCCTGTCCGGCTTGAAGGGCAATCCGCTGGGCGTCACCCTGGTCGCGGGTCCGGGTAGCAGCGCCAACTACGATTCGCCCGATATCGGGGCGAACAAGCGCATCGGCTATACCGGCTACACGCTGGCGGGTCCTGCGGCCGGTGCGTATGCGCTTGCATTCAATTGCTGCGGACCTGCGCTGTCGCAGACGACGGGAACCATTACTTCGACGCCGCCGCCGCCGGGAACGACACCGCCGCCACCGCCGATCACCACGCCGCCACCGCCGGGTACGCCGATCTTCGGCGTCCCGCCGCCGGGTGTGGTGTACGTGCCGCCGCCGACCACGCTGGTCGTGGTGACGCCTGATTCGCCGCCGCCCGTCACGATCGCAGTGACGGCGCCGCCGCCGCCCGTGGTGACCCCGTATGTCGCGCCGGTCCGCGTGCCCAAGCCCTACCGCAACTAGGCGATGCACAGCCAGTTGCCCTTCGTGATGCGCCGGCCCGGTGCGCGCCAGCGCCTGGCCGGCGCGATCGCGGCGCAAGGCGTCGTCGTGGCGATTCTTATCGCCCTGCATCCGGGGCGTGCGCTCGCATCCGGGGTGGAAGGCGCCGCATCGACAGCGCATGTGGCCGTTGCGCCGCATGCCGGGATGCAGGATCTGAAGCAGGCATCCGCATCGCAGGAGGTGCAGTACGTCGCGCAATGGGTGGCTGATTCCGGCGACAACGCCGGCATGCCCTACATCATCATCGACAAGGTCAACGCGAAGGTGTTCGTGCTCGATGTCCACGGACGCCTGCAGGGCACTGCGCCTGCATTGCTTGGCATGGTCCCGGGTGACGGAACGGTCGCCGGTATCGGCGACCAGAAGCTGTCGGCCATCCGGCCGGAGGAGCGCACCACTCCCGCAGGCCGTTTCGTCGCGTCACTGGGCCCCGACCTGCACGGCAAGGACATCCTGTGGGTGGACTACGCCAACGCCCTTGCGCTGCATCGCGTCGTCAAGGGCACGCCCGTCGAGCGACGCGCGCAACGACTGGCCAGTGCGACTGCCGATGACAACCGCATCTCCTATGGGTGCATCAACGTCCCGGTGAAGTTCTACGACACCGTGGTCAATCCCGCGTTCACGCATAACAGCGGCGTGGTCTACATCCTTCCGGAAATGAGCCCGGCACGCGATATGTTCGGGCCGCACGAAGCCGCCACGCGGGTGCGCGAGTCGCCCCAAGTGAGGTAAGGTAACGGCATGTCTCTACGGACTGCCATTTGGCGCGTGTTGTTGTGCATCAGCCTGATCCTCAACGGATCAGTCTATGCAGCGACGTCCGCGACGATGTCGCTGCAGCAGCCGGGCCAACCCAATGCTGCGCAATCGGACGCACGTGCGGACCATCCACCGTGCCATGGGCATCAATTGACCGGCGTTGCCAAGCCCATGGCCGATCAGTCCGTGCTGCCAGGTTCATTGCCGGGAAAGACCGGGCAGCCGACCCCGGATTGCTGCCATGCGGGGACCTGCAGTTCCATGTGCATGCACCAGGCGCAGGTTCAAATGGCGTCGAACGTTTTCCATGCCGCTCTCGGGCAAGTGATGGCAGCGGTTGGCCACGTGAAGTCCAGGCACGCTGAACCTGCACTGCCAAGTCTCATCCGACCTCCGATCAATTAGGCGTGCAACGCGCCTTCGGGCGCCCATCGCCTGCGCCGGGCGTTTCCAGCTCGCGCGCCGCAAGGCCTGGCAACGTTCACCGTTGCCGCCTTTCACGTTTGGTACGGAGACAAACATGTCATCTGATTCTTTCGACTCGGGAGCCGACGGGCTGCCGAAGCCATCCCGACGGCGTTTCGTGCAGGGCTTGGCGGTGGGGGGGGCCATTGCCGGCCTGGGCCTGTGGCCAAGATCGAGCTGGGCGACAAAGGGCGGCACCCCGAACGTGATGTCGGGCACGGAGTTCGACCTGACGATCGGACAGACGTTGATGGATTTCACCGGCCGCACGCGACCGGCGGTGACGGTCAATGGATCGCTGCCGGCACCGTTGCTGCGCTGGCGAGAAGGCACGACCGTGAATCTTCGCGTCACGAATGCATTGCCGATGGGTTCCGTCCACGGCCATGAGACGTCGATCCACTGGCACGGCATCCTGCTGCCAGCCAACATGGACGGCGTGCCGGGCATCAGCTTTGACGGCATCGGCCGCGGCGAGACCTACCACTACCGGTTTACCGTCCGCCAAGGCGGCACCTACTGGTACCACAGCCATTCCGCATTCCAGGAACAGATGGGACTCTACGGGCCGATCGTGATCGATCCGATCGATCCGGAGCCCTTCGCCTACGACCGCGACTACGTCGTGATGCTCACTGACTGGACCGACCTGGATGGCGCCGCGCTGTTCTCGCGGCTGAAAAAAATGTCGGGCTACGACAACCATTACAGACGCACCGTTGGTGATTTCATCCACGACGTGGATCGCAACGGCCTCGAGCCCACGCTTGCGGACCGCAGGATGTGGGGCCGGATGCGGATGACGCCGACCGACCTGTCGGACGTCAACGCCAATACCTATACCTACCTGATGAACGGCACGACGGCGCTGGGAAACTGGACCGGGTTGTTCCGCTCCGGCGAAAAAGTCCGCCTACGCTTCATCAATGGTTCGTCGATGACGCATTTCGACGTGCGCATCCCTGGATTGAAGATGACGGTCGTCGCCGCCGACGGGCAGTACGTGCATCCGGTGACGATCGATGAGTTCCGCATCGCCACCGCCGAGGTGTACGACGTGATCGTCGAACCTTCCGGCCAGGATGCCTTCACGATCTTTGCCCAGGACCTGGGCCGCACCGGCTACGTCAGTGGCACGCTGGCAGTCCGCGAAGGGTTGCGCGCTCCGGTTCCGGCGGTCGATCCGCGACCGATCCTGACGATGGCTGACATGGGCATGGGTGACATGGCGCACGCCAGCCGCGCTTCTGTCGAGCGAGGCCATGCGACGGCGGCAACCGGCCACGACGGAATGGCCGGAATGGACATGCCGCAAGCCGCCGTGTCCGCGCCTCCGGGGTCTACAGCGCAGTCGCAGGACATGTCCACCATGGACATGGGCGAAATGGACATGCGGCCTGCCAGCGGCAATCCGCTGGTCGACATGCGCAGCCCCTCGCCAACACCAAGACTCGACGATCCCGGAATCGGCCTGCGCGACAACGGTCGCATGGTGCTGAGCTACGCGATGCTCAGGAGCGCATTCGAGGATCCTGATGGCCGCGATCCCGGCCGCGACATCGAGTTGCACCTGACCGGACACATGGACAAGTTCGCATGGTCGTTCAACGGCCAGAAATTCTCCAGCGCGGAGCCGCTCCGCTTCAATTACGGCGAGCGCCTTCGCATCGTGCTGGTCAACGATTCGATGATGACCCACCCGATCCACCTCCACGGCATGTGGAGCGACCTGGAAGACGAGCAGGGCAACTTCCAGGTGCGCAAGCACACGATCGACATGCCGCCGGGCACCAGGCGCAGCTATCGCGTGCGTGCCGATGCGCTGGGCCACTGGGCCTACCACTGCCACCTGCTGTATCACATGGAAGCGGGAATGATGCGGGAAGTGGAGGTGGCGGAATGACTGCCATGAAGCCCACATTCGTGTCCATCGCGCTGGTCGCAGCGGTAGCGACGGGATGGCTGTCCGGCCCGGCTGCCGCGCAGCAGATGGATCCGAACATGCGCATGCCGATGTCCACGCCGATGCCGGCGCAGAAGCCCAAGGCAACGAGGAAGCAGGTGGGGTCGGAGAAAGCGATCAAGCCGCCTGCGGCGACACCGCGGAGACCCGTGCAAGCACGGAAGGCCGCCGCAACGCCGGGGGGATCCGCGCATTCGCATGACATGGTCGTGCCCGCCGGCAATTCCGGGGGCGCGGACGACGCGACCATGGGCGAGATGGACATGGGTGCGATGCCGGGCATGGAGCCGATGGACCACGACGCGATGCATCACGCGACCCAGGCGCCGTCAGCGCAAGCGCATACCGCGATCCCTCCGCTCACGGACGCTGATCGCGCGGCCGCACGGCCGCCGGCCCACGATCATCCCGTGCACGACGACAGCATCCAGAGCTTCACGTTATTCGATCGACTGGAAGCCTGGAACGCAGACAAGGGGGTCGGACTGCAATGGGATGGCAGGGCCTGGATCGGCACTGACATGAATCGCGTTTGGCTGCGCAGCGAAGGCGCGCGCATCGCTGGCCGCACCGAATCAGCCGATCTCGAAATCCTGTTCGGTCACAGCGTCGCGCCATGGTGGGACGTCGTCGCCGGCGTCCGCCATGACTTCAAGCCAGGTGCATCGCAGGATTTCGCCGCAATTGGCATCCAAGGCATGGCGCCGTACAAGTTCGAGGTCGACGCCACGGCCTACATGGGACAGGGCGGTCAGACCGCCGCACGTGTGGACGTCGAGTACGAAACATTGCTGACCAATCGCCTGGTGCTGCAGCCGCGTATCGAGGTCAATCTGTTTGGACAGGATGATCCCCGCCGCGGGAATGGTTCGGGTCTGAGCACCGCCGAGGTGGGCTTGCGGCTGCGCTACGAATTCACGCGCCGCCTCGCGCCCTACATCGGCCTCACGCGCGAGCGTGCGTTTGGGCCCACAGCCGGCTTTCGCAGGGCCTCGGGGGAAGACAGCAATGACACCCGCTTCGTGGCGGGCCTGCGGCTCTGGTTCTGACAAAGGGATTCGACATTGGCTTTCTTGACTCGCAAATCAATCGTTCGTGGGGCGCTGCTGCTGGTAGCGGCGATGGCCTTGTTCGCTGGCTATGTCTGGTTTGGCATCTACAACGTCGGCGCCGACGACCCTCACACCCGCCCGATGCTGATGTTGATGCAAACGTTGCGGGCGCGTTCCATCCACGTCCGCGCGCAGGATCTGAAGATGCCCAACCTGGAGGATCCACAACTCGTCCTCAAGGGAGCTGGTCAATATGCGGCCATGTGCACCGGCTGCCATCTCGCACCCGGCGTGGAGGATTCCGAAATCAGGCCTGGCCTGTATCCGCAGCCACCGAACCTGTCCACGTTTCGGATTGATCCGCGGGACGCATTTTGGGTGATCAAGCACGGCGTCAAGATGAGCGCGATGCCGGCATGGGGACTGACCCACGACGATGCGACCATCTGGAGCATGGTCGCTTTCCTGCAGAAACTGCCGAACCTGACGCCCGCGCAATACGCGGACATCGTTGCAAGGGCTCCGCCAGATGAAGACATGGAAGGTGGTCACCACCAGGGTAAGGCGGAAGAAGGTCATGGGGCCGGAATGCGGGGCATGTCCATGGCCGGTGCGGCCTCCGCCGCAGTTCACGACAGCACCGGTGAAGCCGGGCATAGTCATGGAGAGGCTGTCGGCAAGGCTGAAGCAACACCATCGCTGCCAGGCTTCGAGCCGAAAGCCGAACCAGCAGCGGAAGCGGCAGCCGACACGTTCCGTGCCGCATTGCAGAAGGGCGATCGCACTGCCGCGCTGGCCTTGCTTGCGCCGGGAGCCACCATCAGTGAGGGCAATGAGACACAGTCGCGGGAGCAATACGCGGCCCTGCACCTTGGCGAGGACATCGCATTCCTGAAGGATGCTCGGGTCCAGTTGTTGTCGCGGGGTTCGATGCCGATGGGCGAGACCGCGATGGTCGCCAGCCGCAGCGACATCCACACGAGTCGTGACGGAAAGCCGATCTCACTGCAGAACACTGAAATGCTGACATTGAAAAAGACGGCGACGGGGTGGCTGATCACCAAGGTCGAGTGGGCGTCGCAAGAGCTGCCGCAATGATGGCAGCGGGAATCGGCGAACTGGTTCCGGCAATGCGAGCGACTCCCCCGCTCTGCGAGGAGGTTCCGCAACGAGGTCCGCAGGCCGGCGATGCGATCCCGATTGACCTGGATCAACGCGGCGGAAGGCAGATCGGCAGACTCTGCCGGACGAGCCCGGAGTAGTATCGCCGTAATGTCCCGATACGTCCGCAAGCGCATGAGGGTGGCCTTGATGGCCATCTTCTGCCTGCTGTTGCAGCAAGCCGCGTTGGCCGCTTACCTGTGCCCCACGGACACTGGCCGCGTCGCCATGTCGGCGATGGCCGGCGATTGCGCCGGAATGGATATCGCGCACGTGCAGCCCGACCTGGGACTTTGTACGAAGCACTGCCATCCCGACCAGACGGCGGCAACCGATGCAGCCAAGCTGTCGGTTCCCCCGCTGGCGTTGCCATCGCCAGGCTATTCCGCATCGGGTCTGCAACCGCTATCCCGCATCGCGGTGTGTACCGACATCCCGATCGCCCGTTCGGATCCACCACCGCGCCTGCAGTACTGCAGCCTCCTGATCTAGGCCTCCAAATGACCTCATAAGTCGGCGGCGACTGCATGTCGCCCGTTCGTACTGCTGTCGTTTCGGAGGCTTCATGTTGACCATCGAATCCCATCGTGGCGTTGCCCGCCGCACGGCCTGCACGCTGTGCCTGTGCTTGTCGTTCACGGTGTCGTTGCCGGTATCGGCCACCACTCGCGAGATCTCCCTGCAGGACGCCGTGCGCCTGGCCGTCGACCAGGCGCCGATGCTCGATGCGCGCCGTGCCGGCGTAACGGCCGCGCAGCAGGACGCCGCACGCGCAGGCGCCTTGCCCGATCCCATGTTGACCGTAGGCATCGACAACCTGCCGGTGACCGGATCGGATGCGTTCAACACCGGCGCCGACTTCATGACGATGAAGAAGATCGGCCTGCGCCAGGAGATCCCGGCGCGCGCCAAGCGCGATGCGCGCCAGCGCCTCGCGACACGGCAGGTGGACGAAGCGGTGGCGCAATCGGAAGCCGAGCGACTCGACGTGCGGCGCAGTGCCGCCGATGCATGGACGCAATTGTGGACGGCGCAGCAGCAGCTGCTGGGCCTGCAGCGGTTGCGCCAGCAAGCCGCGCTGGTGGTGTCGCTCGCCAAGGCCAGGCTGGCTGGTGGCGATGGATCGGCCGGCGATGCGCTGGCCAGCAAGGCCGCGTTGCTGGAACTGGACAGCCGGATCGAAGCCGCCCGCGCCGACAGCCAAAGCGCGCAGGCGGGACTGGCGCGCTGGATCGGGGATGCGGACGTCGACGCCACGACGGACGCTGTCGGTTTCAACGAACTGCCGGTTTCGGAAGCGGGACTGCTGGCGCGCATCGATCGGCTTGCTCCACTGCTGACGGCATCCGCGCAACTCGAGACAGCCGCGGCTGCCGTCGACGTTGCACGCGCGGAAAGGCATCCGGACTGGAGCGTCGGTGCGTCATACGGTCAGCGCGAGCATGGTCGCGACGACATGCTGACGTTCGAGATTGGCGTCGGCCTGCCACTGTTCACGCGCGACCGCCAGGATCGGGGCGTGGCCGCGCGCGAAGCGGATTACCAGGCTGCGCTTGCGAGCCGGGAGGATCGTCACAGGCAGGAGGTCGCCCGTGTCCGCGCTGACATCGCGCGATGGCAAGGACTCAAGCGCCAGATCGCGCTCTACCGGGATTCGCTGCTGCCCCTCGCGCACGACCGCAGCCAGGCGACGCTGGCGGCTTATCGGGCGGGCGGGGCCTTGCAGCCCTGGCTCGACTCCCGGCGCGATGACCTCGATGCACAGTTGGTGTATGCGCAACAACTGGGGGCACTGGCGCAGGCGTGGATTGCGCTGGCGTATCTGCTCCCGATGGAGAAGCAGCCATGAGGAGCATCCATCTCGTCGCCGCAGCGGCGTTGTTCCTACTGGGCGGCGTCGGACTTGGCTACTGGATGGGCCACTCGCGTGGCACCACCCAAGCCGCGTCAGTCGCGCCGGCTCAGCGCAAAGTGCTGTACTGGTACGACCCGATGATGCCGCAAGAGCGCTACGCGAAGCCCGGCAAGTCGTCCATGAACGTGAAGCTGATTCCCAAATATGCGGGCGATGCGAATGACGGAGGTGTTGCCGTCGCGCCGGGACTCCGCCAGAGCCTCGGCATGCGCACGGTCGTGGTGGCGCGAGGCAGCCTTGAAAGCACGATCCATGTGCCCGGCAGCATTGGCTGGGATCTGCGCCAGGAACGCGTGGTGAGCGCGCGCGTGGATTCAATCGTCGAACGGCTTTACGTCAGGACGCCGTTTGAATCAGTACACGCTGGCCAACCGTTGGCCAGCGTGCTGGCGCCTGCATGGAGCTCGGCGCTGGCCGAAGCGCACGCCTTGGGCCACGCGCAGTCCGCATCAGCGCGTGACCTGCAATCGGCCGCACGCACACGCCTGCGGGTGCTGGGTTTGCCAGTGGGAACCGGCGGTGGCCATGGCGGCAGCATCACGTTGACGTCGCCAATCACCGGGGTCGTCAGCGAGATCGGTGTCCGCGAAGGCCAGTCCGCTCCGGTGGGCACGCTGCTGTTCCGCATCAATGGCAGCACGACGGTCTGGCTCGAAGCCGCGGTGCCGCAGGCCGGCCTGGGTGGCATCGCGACCGGCACGGCGGTCGAAGCCTCCGTCGATGCCGTGCCAGGCCACGTATTCCGCGGGCGCGTGGAGGCGTTGCTTCCCCAGGTCGATGTGGGCAGCCGCACGCAACGTGCGCGCATCGTCATCGACAATCCCGATGGCTTGCTGGCGCCCGGCATGTTCGCGCAGGTCACGTTGAAGCCGGCTGCGGGTACTGACCATCCCTTGGTGCCTTCGGACGCACTGATCGGTGCCGGCGCACAGTCGCATGTCATCGTGCTCGGCGATGACGGCAGGTTTCATCCCGTGGCAGTGGTTCCAGGCCGCAGCGGCGCCGGCATGACCGAAGTCCTGTCGGGATTGAAGGGCGGTGAACGCGTCGTGGCGTCGGGCGAATTCCTGCTGGATTCCGAAGCGAATTTGTCCGGTGGACTGGATCGACTTGGCAGTCCGACAGTGACATCCGACGCCGAAGCGGGCGCGCCTGCGCGTGGCGACGCGCCAGCGCCGCGCAACAGTCCCGACCGGCAACGACAGCCATGATCGCCGGCATCATCCGTGCATCGATTGCCAACCGCGCACTCGTGCTGATCGGCGCATTGGTCGTTGCGATCTGGGGCATCTGGTCGGTGGCCGGCACGTCGCTGGACGCATTGCCCGACCTGTCCGACACCCAGGTCATCATCCGCACCGAGTGGCCGGGTCAGCCGCCGCGCATCGTCGAGGACCAGGTCACCTACCCGTTGACCACGACGATGCTCTCCGTGCCGGGCGTGACCGCGGTGCGCGGTTACTCGTTCTTCGGCGATTCCTTCGTATACGTATTGTTCGACGACAAGACCGATCTGTACTGGGCGCGATCGCGGGTGCTTGAATACCTCAGCCAGGCGCGCGACAAGCTGCCTGCGCAGGTCAGTCCGACGCTGGGCCCCGATGCGACGGGCCTGGGCTGGATCTACGAGTACGCGCTGGTCGATCGCACCGGTCGCCATGACCTGGGCGAGTTGCGGGCGCTGCAGGACTGGTTCCTGCGTTACGAACTCAAGACCGTTCCCGATGTTGCCGAAGTCGCCAGCATCGGCGGCATGGTGCGGGCGTGGCAGATCGTTCCCGATCCACAGGCGCTGGCAGCGCGCGGAATCACCATCGATCAGTTGGTCGAAGCGATCCGCGACGCCAACGGCGCCACCGGCGGCTCGGTCATCGAACAGGCCGAAGCGGAGGTCATGGTGCGCAGCGAAGGCTACCTGCGCAATCGACAGGATTTCGAGCGCGTTCCGATTGCCATGGGCGCCGACGGCGTGCCGGTGCTGTTGCAGGACGTGGCCACGGTGCGGCGCGGACCCGCCCTGCGTCGCGGCGTCGCCGAACTGGACGGCGAAGGCGAAGTCGCCGGTGGCGTGGTCATCCTGCGCAACGGCAAGAATGCTCTGGCCGCGATCAAGGCGGTCAAGCAGCGCATCGAGGGCCTACGTGCAAGCCTGCCGGCCGGCGTCGAGATCGTGCCGGTGTACGACCGATCCGAACTGATCATGGCGTCGGTCCACAACCTCACCCGCAAGCTCGGGGAGGAATTCCTCATCGTGACGCTGGTGTGCGCGCTGTTCCTCTGGCATCTGCGATCGGCACTGGTGGCAGTCATCACCCTGCCGCTCGGCGTGCTGGCGGCCTTCATCGTGATGCGCTACCAGGGCATCAGCGCCAACCTGCTGTCATTGAGCGGGATTGCGATTGCCGTCGGCGCCATGGTCGATGCGGCGGTGGTCATGATCGAGAACGCGCACAAGCACCTGGAGCATTTCCGAGAACGCACCGGACGTGATCCCGAAGGGCAGGAGCGGTGGCTGCTGATGGGTGAGGCCGCAACCGAGGTCGGCCCTGCCCTGTTCGTGAGCCTGCTGGTCATCGCGCTGTCGTTCGTGCCGGTGTTCGCGCTGCAGGCACAGGAAGGCCGGCTGTTCTCCCCGCTGGCATTCACCAAGACCTATTCGATGGCGGCCGCCGCCGTGTTGGCGATCACCCTGGCGCCGGTGTTGATGGGCTATTTGATCCGCGGCCGCATTCGCGCGGAGAAGGACAATCCCGTCAGTCGCACGCTGGTCGCGATCTACCGGCCCGCACTGGACGTCGTGCTGCGCAACCCCCGCGTGACATTGCTGCTGGCCGGGCTCGCGCTGCTGCTGAGTGCATTACCGCTGCTGCGGCTGGGTAGCGAGTTCATGCCGGCACTCGACGAGGGCACGCTGCTGTACATGCCGACCGCGCTGCCCGGGCTGTCGGCAGGCAAGGCGGCGCAATTGCTGCAGCAGACCGACCGCATGATCAAGACCGTCCCCGAGGTCGCGCATGTGTTCGGCAAGGCCGGACGCGCCGACAGTGCGACCGATCCGGCGCCGCTGGAGATGTTCGAAACCACGGTGACGTTCAAGCCGCGCAGCCAATGGCGGCCCGGCATGACACCGGCGAAACTGCGCGGTGAACTCGATCGCGCCGTGCACGTACCGGGCCTGACCAACCTGTGGGTTCCGCCGATCCGCAATCGCATCGACATGCTCGCCACCGGCGTCAAGAGTCCGATCGGCATCAAGGTGATGGGCCCGGATATCGCCGTGCTGGCACGACTTGGTGATCGCATCGAGCAGATCGCGCGCACGGTCCCTGGCGTGAATTCGGCGATTGCCGAGCGCGTGACCGGTGGACGTTACCTCGATGTGGCGATACGCACCGACGCGGCGGCACGCTATGGGCTGAGCCAGGCGCAGGTGCAACGGCTCATCGGTACCGTCGTGGGTGGCGAGCCGATCGCCGAAACCATCGAGGGGCGCGAACGCTATCCCATCGTCGTGCGCTACCCGCGCAATTTGCGTGATACGCCGCAGGCTCTGGCGCAGCTGCCGCTGGTCGCGCCGGGCGGTGTGCAGCTGACGCTGGGGCAGGTCGCCGTGTTGTCGGCCACCACCGGCCCGCCGATGCTCAAGAGCGAGAACGGTCGCCTCGCCAGTTATGTCTACGTCGACGTCGCCGGCCGCGACCTCGGATCCGTCGTCAAGGACCTGCAACACGCCGTTACGACGCAGATGCAGATGCCAGCCGGCTACTCGGTGAGCTGGTCTGGCCAGTACGAATACCTGCAGCGGGCGACGGCCCGGCTGAAGGTCGTTGCGCCGATCACGCTGGTGATCGTCTTTGCCCTGATCTTCCTGGTCTTTCGCCGTGCAGCCGAAGCCGCGATCGTCATGCTCAGCGTGCCGTTCGCCCTGGTCGGCGGGCTGTGGCTGATCTGGCTACTCGGACACGCCGTGTCGGTCGCGACGCTGATCGGCTTCATTGCCATGGCGGGCGTGGCTGCGGAATTCGGCATCATCATGCTGCTGTACCTGCGCCATGCCTGGGAAAAGCAGCTCGCGGCGAATCCGCAGTCAGGTGAGGCGGAACTCGACGCCGCAATCCGCGAAGGCGCCGTCCAGCGGGTTCGACCCAAGGCCATGACCGTGGCCGTCATCCTCGCGGGTCTGTTCCCGATCCTCGTCGGTGGTGGCGCCGGTTCGGAAATCATGCAGCGCATCGCTGCACCGATGGTCGGCGGCATGATCACCGCGCCATTGCTCTCGATGCTCGTGATCCCCGCCGCGTATCGACTGTTGCAACGCCGGGGCATGACACGCAATAAACCGTCGCCGCCGGGAAATCACCAGCCATGACGGCGGCGGCGAATACGGCTTCCAGGAACGGCGGCGCCCCGTCTCGCCGCCTTCCCGATCGATATCCTATTCTTGGTGCAGTCCTTCGATCGGACGACACATGAACAGTCCTTCGCCACCCGGGCCCTCGTCGCCAACGCAGGCCGCCACCGCACTCGACCCCGTCTGTGGCATGCAGGTCGATCCCGCGCGCAGCACGCACCACGCCGACCATGCCGGCACGAGATACCACTTCTGTTCGGCTGGTTGCCGCGCGAAGTTTGTCGCCGATCCTGCGAAATACCTGGCGCCGGCGCCGGCGCAAGCGACGCCAGAAGCACCGGCCGGCACCATCTACACCTGTCCGATGCATCCGCAGATCCGGCAGCTAGGGCCCGGGAATTGTCCGATCTGCGGCATGGCGCTGGAGCCGGAGACCCCGGACCTCGACGCGGACGACAACCCGGAGCTGCGCGATTTCAGCCGACGTTTCTGGTGGACGCTGCCGCTCAGCGCGCTCGTGCTGGCATTGGCCATGTTCGGACATGGCATCCACGTCCTCTCCATCCAGGCGCGGACGTGGATCGAGTTCGCCCTGAGTGCGCCGGTGGTGCTGTGGGCGGGCTGGCCATTCCTGGTGCGCTGCATCGCCTCGATCCGCACGCGCAATCCGAACATGTTCACCCTGATCGGCATCGGCGTCGCGGCGGCGTTCGCCTACAGCGCCGTGGCGACCATCGCGCCGGGCATCTTCCCGGCATCGTTCATGGAACACGGACGCGTTGGCGTCTACTTCGAGGCCGCAGCGGTGATCGTCTCGCTCACCCTGCTCGGTCAGTTGCTGGAGCTGCGTGCGCGCTCGAAGACGTCTGCGGCCATCAAGTCGCTGCTCGGACTGGCGCCGAAGACGGCGCGGCGCATCGACGACGATGGCAGCGAGCAGGACATCCCGCTGGAGCACGTGCACGTCGGCAACCGCCTGCGCGTGCGGCCCGGCGAGAAGGTGCCGGTGGACGGCACCGTGCTCGACGGCCACTCCAGCGTCGACGAGTCGATGCTGACCGGCGAATCGCTACCCGTGGAGAAGGCTCCGGGCGCGACCGTCATCGGCGCCACGCTCAACGGCACCGGCAGCCTGGTGATCCGCGCCGACCAGGTCGGGGCGGGGACGGTGCTGGCGCAGATCGTGCAGCTGGTCGCGCAGGCGCAGCGCACGCGGGCGCCGATGCAGCGCATGGCCGACCACGTCGCCCACTGGTTCGTGTTGTCGGTCATCGCGGCGTCGGTGCTGACGTTCTTCGCGTGGGGGCTGTTCGGTCCCGAACCGTCCTGGACCTACGCCGTGCTCAACGCCGTTTCCGTCCTCATCATCGCCTGCCCCTGCGCGCTGGGGCTGGCGACGCCGATGTCGATCATGGTCGCCACCGGCCGCGCCGCGCAGGCCGGCGTGCTGTTCCGCGATGCCGAAGCGATCGAGACATTGCGCGCGATCGACACGCTGGTCGTCGACAAGACCGGCACGCTGACCGAAGGCCGGCCGACGTTTCGCGATGTCGTCGCCACCGACGGTTTCACCGCGGACCAGGTGCTGCAGCTGGCCGCGAGCCTGGAGCAGGGCAGCGAGCATCCACTGGCCGAGGCCATCCTCGCAGAAGCCAGGCGTCGCGAGTTGCCGCTCTCGCATGTGGATGCATTCGACGCGGTGACCGGCAGTGGCGTGCGCGGGACCATCGATGGTCGCACCTTGGCCCTGGGCAACACGGCCTTGATGGCGGACGTCGGTGCCGACGCGGCATCGGTGCGCGATGCGACCGACGCATGGCGGCAGCAGGCCGCCAGTGTGATGTTGCTTGCCGTCGATGGACGGCTGGCGGGCGCGGTCGCAGTCGCCGATGCCATCAAACCGACAACGCCGGCTGCGTTGGATGGGTTGCGCGACGCCGGCCTGCGGATCGTGATGGCGACCGGCGACGCGCAGGCCACGGCCGATGCGGTGGCGCGCAGTCTCGGGATCACCGAAGCCCATGGCGGAGTGCGGCCACAGGACAAGCTGGTGCTGGTGCAAAGGCTCAAGGCGCAAGGGCGCCGCGTGGCGATGGCGGGCGACGGCGTCAACGACGCGCCCGCACTGGCCGCGGCCGACGTCGGCATCGCCATGGGCACCGGCACCGACGTCGCCATGTCCAGCGCGCAGGTGACGCTGGTCAAGGGCGACCTGCACGCCATCCTGCGGGCGCGTGCGATCTCCCAGGCCACGGTCCGCAACATGAAGCAGAACCTGGTCTTCGCACTGCTGTACAACGCGCTCGGCGTCCCACTCGCGGCGGGCGTGCTGTATCCGGTATTCGGTTGGCTGCTCAGCCCGATGATCGCGGCGCTGGCGATGAGCCTGAGTTCGGTCTCGGTGGTGAGCAACGCGTTGCGCCTGGGCCGGGTCGCACTGCCTGCATCGACCACGGATCATCGGGGCGGGGCCTCGGCAGGAATCGGATAGAAGCAGCGGTCACGGTCGCGGATAGTCGGCATCCCTTGCCCCGTGGATGTTCGCCATGCTGACCTTGTTCGACTACCTGCCTTCGCAGAACGCCTGGAAAGTGCGGCAGCTGCTGAACCACCTGGGCCGGCCATACCGCACCGTCATCGTCGGGATTTTCGAAGGCGAGGGCCGTAAGGCTGCATACAGGCAGGTCAACCCGACGGGAAAGGTTCCTGCGATCCAGTTGGACGACGGTCGCACGCTGGCCGAATCCAACGCGATCCTGGCTTACCTTGCGGACAGGACCGCGTACCTGCCATCCGATGCGTTCGCGCGTGCGAAGGTGCACCAGTGGCTGTCGTTCGAGCAGGAACACGTCGAGATGAACATCGGCTCGCTGCGCTACTGGACGATGGCCGGCAAGCTCCCGACGCGTCCCCAGGCAATCGTCGACGGCAAACGCGTCGCATCGCAGCGCACGCTGCAGATCCTCGACGGACAATTAGCGCTGCGCCCGTTCATCGCCGGCGACGATTACACCATCGCCGACATGAGCGTCTTCGCCTATGCCAGCCGCGCCGAGGAGGCCGGCCTGTCGCTGGATCCATTTCCGCACTTCAGGGTTTGGATTGCACGGATCCAGGCGCAGGACGGCTTCCTGGCGACGGTGCATCCCTATTCACTCGACCCGCATTCCACCGCCGAGTTGCCGTGATGGCCGCTGGCTGCCGCCAGGCAGCGCGGACGCTGCAGCCGACACGCAGCCGCACTCTCAGCCAGCACCTCGGCGTCGTGGCCGACCCAGGCATGCCCGCCGGATGCGCGACGAACCGTGCGCCTGGTATCCGTGATCGCGACAAGCCTTCGCCACGCGGCGACGTCACCAAGGCGTGCGCTTGATGCCCATGCGAAACGACAACCGGTTGATGGCAAGGTCGCCGATGAAGGTCATCAGCAGGATGATGCCGACGTCCAGCAATGGGACGCGCACCAGCGGAGCCACGCAGAGCAGCGCCCCGATGGCGAAATCGACCTGGTCGAATGGAATCCACGGTGAGCCCGGAGTGATCCGCAGGCGGCGCTTGGCGAGGCTTTTCAATGCATCCGCGCCCATGGAGCCGATGCCGAAGCCCAGGCCCAACCAAGGCCAGTTGGCGTCGTCGACAACGGTGCCGGGCAGGGCAAGCCAAGCCTGCAGCGCCGTCACGACGGTTGCGGCAAGGACACCGAGCCCGAAACCGACCACCGTCTTGTGGCTGCCCAGAAGGCGCGCGTTGATCGGCGGATTGCGGCCACGCCAGTAACGCGCGAATGGCGCACTCATGTTCGCGGCATACGCCGGCAGCATGAAGTACAGCAAGCCCAGGACGTGGCCGACCGCCGCGCTGCTGTCCACTCGCAATGCCGGTGCGGGCTATCGCGCTGGCGGCGACCAGGAATGTCTCGTCGATGCCGACCCGGACGGGAGATGTTCGAGGATCACCCGCGTATCGGCGCTGGTGAGGTCCTTGGGCAACGCCAGCGAGACACAGTCGCGCACCTGGGCGTCGAGCTCGGCATTGAGCGTCCCGAGGAAATGCGGCGGCGCGACCAGGATGAGATCGTCGTAACGATGGTCGGCGTGCCCGCGCTGCAATACGGCGGTGAGCTCGCGCGCAAACGCCTTGAGCACCTTCTCGCGCTCGCTTGTATGCGCCTCGATCGCGTGCCGGCTGTCGCCGAGCCGATCATGCGTGCGTGGAGGGCGATCGCGTGCCGGTTCACGCCCGCGTGCGTCGGGGTTTGCGAAATCCTCGATCTCGGCGACTGCATGCGTGGCCTTGTCCAGGGCGAGCAAGCGCGCCCTGGCACCGTCAGCGACCAGAACCCACGTCGGAACCATGGCAACCTCCCGTCAATGCGATGGAGGAACCGTAGTGCCAGGGCTTCGTGCCGATGTTGATCCGCATCAATATCGCAGGCGTGCTCGTCAACCAATCCGGGTGGCGAATACCAGTGGATTGCAGCCGCCGGGCTGTTCATGTTCAGCCACGCCAGGTGTGACGGAGCGCAGGGAGTTTTCCGCGGACGTCGTTGACACCCTTTGTCGACATGATTCGGTAGAGTGCGCCGAAGCGACTTCTCTCCCGGCGTGCAACATGAATTTCAACGTGTACTCGGGCAAGGACGACGTGTTCCTGATCTTCCCGGAAAACGGGACGGCGTCCGACGACCATGTGCTGAGCCACGGCCCGCTGCTCGGCTGGGGCACCGTCTACTCGGACCAGCAGGCGATCCCCGGGCTGTGGGAACGAATCATCGACGAGATCGCGAAACAGGGCTTTGCGACGGTGCCCAAGGCATTGGGTCGAAAGCTGGTCGGCCTGGACACCAAGACCCAGCGCGTCAGGCACTTCCGCGTCGAGTGATCGTTGCGGCGGCGCGTGGCGCGATGATGACGCAACAGTTGTCCGTGCTGCCGCGGCGACCGGCTTCTTCTGCTTACGGCTCGATTGTTTCCGTGCCATGGATCACGCCGTTCCCGGCGCCGACCGTGTGTGGTTGCGCCGGCGCTTCGCAGGCCAGTTGCGACATGTCGCGCGGCGGCGGATGGCGGTCGAGCCAGCCAAAGGCGTCGTAGACGTTGATCCGGTGATCGGTGTCGAGCTTGGCGGTGATCCAGCCCGGCTCGGTCCACAAAGGCTGAAGCTCCACCTGCAAACTGCGCGGCCCGCGCCGCGTGATGCGAAGGCCGGCGTCGGTCGATGTGCGCAGTTCGAGGCTTTCGGCCCGCAGCGCCCCGCCCGCGGAGATACCCACGACACGCAGGCGGCGTGCGGACGCCAGCGCGAGCGGAACAGCGGCATTGAATTGCCAGCACCACGGTTGTCCGGTCGCCTGCATCGCCATCGACGGGTGCAGGAAGCGTTCGGTTGCATTCACGAAATTCAACAGGCGCGACTTGCCGAAGTGCGTCTGGCTGTCGTGGCAGAGTGCCGCAGCGCGCTTTGTCGCCAATTCATCGGCCGTCAGGGTCACGCACATGGGCGCATCGGCTGTCCTGCTTCCGCGACCGTGCAGCCAGTACGACAACAGCCGTGCCGGGCTGGACTCGGCCCGGAGTGCGGCATTGAGCAGGATCGCGAGCGCGCTGTGGTCGGGATGCGAGTCGTGGATGCTCGGCATCGCCACCAGCGTCGGACGATGCAGGCGGATGATCCGTGCCAGTTCCGCGACACTCGCCTCGCCGTCGTGCACCAGGCGTGTCGTCAGGCCCTGGTCGGCCCACTGCAGGAAGTGCGCATGGTCGGCATGCACGCCCATGGCATGCAGGGCGGCGCGCGCTTCGCTGGTCCGCAACGCGGCCCATCGGTCGACGGCGTCGCGATCCAGTCGCCAGCGCCGCTCGGTCAGTCGCTGCGGCCAGGGATTGGTGTCGCCGTTGGTGGCGACCACGACCCGCACATCCGCGCCGGCATTGCGGGCCCGCCGGATCAGGCCCCCGCACGCAAGGCTTTCATCATCCGGGTGCGGCGCGAACACGAGCAGCCTGTCATCTGGTTGGCAGGTGATCTCCATGCCCCGGCTTACTCCCTGCGTGGACGATGCCGTCGTCCACCATCGGTGGGAAGCAGCCAGTCCATGATGTCGCATCCCGGCCAGGCGGGCACCGGCGCGCAGCACCAGGCCAGCGCCTCCGCCCGCGGCTGCCTTGCCGGACCGACCTGCCATCGCTCGCCTCCTATGACGTCTGCGTTGTGGTCGCCGGTGCATTGCTGACCGTGCACGACTGTCCCGATGTTGGGGAAATCAGCCTAGGCAGGGCCGCGTGAACTGGCTGGGACGAGCCCCTATCGCCGAGCGCGCTGACAGCGGCAGCGTCCGGCGCCGGTCGGCCACTCAGCCGACATCCGCCAGCGCGTCCATCACCGCCGATCCGTAGCGCTCCAGCTTGCCGGCGCCGACGCCGGTGACCGTGGCCAGGTCGTCCAGGTGTCGCGGTTTGCGCAGGGCGATCTCGCGCAGCGTGCTGTCGTGGAAGATCACGTAGGCCGGGACGCCCTGCACGCGCGCGGTCTCGCCGCGCCAGGCGCGTAGCGACGCGAAGCGGTTGGCGGCGTCGGCAGGCAGCGTGGGCACGCTGGCATCGGGTCGCCGCGTACTGTCGCGTCGACGCGGCGTGGCGCCGGGCTCCGCACGCAGCTGGAGCGTGCGTCCGCCCTTGAGCACGGAGGCGCTGTCATTGGTCAGCCGCAAGGCGCCATGGCCTTCGACGTCGACGTCCAGCAAGCCGCAGGCGACGAGTTGCCGGAACACGCTGCGCCACTGCCGCGCATCCAGGTCGGTGCCGATGCCATAGGTGGTCAGCGATTGGTGTCCGTGCTGGCGGATCTTCACCGTGTCGGCGCCGCGCAGCACGTCGATCATGTGCGCCGCGCCGAATCGCTGGCCGCTGCGGTACACGCAGGACAGCGCCTTCTGCGCGGCGACGGTGGCATCCCAGCTGCGTGGTGGCTGCATGCAGTTGTCGCAACTGCCGCATGCGCCCGGGTGCGATTCGCCAAAGTAGCCGAGCAGCGTCTGCCGACGGCAGCCGGTGGATTCGCAATAGCCGATCAGCGTGTCGAGCTTGCTGCGCTCCAGGCGCTTGCGCTCCTCGCCCGACTCGGACTGCTCGATCATGCGTTGCAGCAGCACGGCATCGCCAAGGCCGTAGGCGAGCCATGCTTCGGATGGCTCGCCATCGCGGCCGGCGCGTCCGGTTTCCTGGTAATAGCCTTCCAGCGACTTGGGCAGGTCCATGTGCGCGACGAAGCGCACGTCCGGTTTGTCGATGCCCATGCCGAAGGCGATGGTCGCCACCATGACGATGCCGTCCTCGCGCAGGAAGCGCCGCTGGTTGGCGGCGCGCACGCCTGCATCCAGGCCCGCATGGTAGGGAAGGGCGGTGATGCCGCGTGCAGCCAGCGCGGCCGCGGTCGCGTCGACCTTGCGGCGCGACAGGCAATAGATGATGCCGGAGGCGCCCGCGTGGCCCTCGAGGAAATCCTCCAGCTGGCGGCGGCTGTCGTGCTTCTGCACGACCGTGTAGCGGATGTTGGGCCGGTCGAAGGAGCTGATGAACTGCTGCGCATCCTCCAGCGCCAGCCGCTCGATGATCTCGCGACGTGTCGGCGCATCGGCGGTGGCGGTGAGCGCGATGCGCGGCACCTGCGGCCAGCGCTCGTGCAGCATCGTCAGCTGCCGGTACTCGGGACGGAAGTCATGCCCCCATTGCGACACGCAGTGGGCTTCGTCGATGGCGAACAAGGCAATCGGCGCGCGGTCCAGCAGCGACAGGAACCGCGGCGTCAGCAGTCGCTCCGGAGCGACATAGACAAGGTCCAGCGCGCCATCGAGCAGCTGGCGCTCGGTTGCCGCCGACTCGGCGGCGTCCTGGCTGGAATTGAGGAAGGCCGCGCGCACGCCCAGCTGGCGCAGGGCCTCGACCTGGTCCTGCATCAGCGCGATCAACGGGGAGATGACGATCGCCGTGCCGTCGCGCAGCAGGGCCGGGAGCTGGTAGCACAGGGATTTGCCGCCGCCGGTCGGCATCAGCACCAGCGCGTCACCGCCCCCGGTGACGTGGTCGACGATGCGTGCCTGCTCCCCGCGGAAACTGTCGTAGCCGAAAACGTGGCGGAGCTGGGCAAGTGCGGCGTCGGACATGCGACTAGGTTAGCAGCCGGCGCGCGAAGGGCCTTGGGAAAAACGCCTGCATCAATGTAGGGCTGGCGCGGAGGCGCCACTTCCTGCAACTTGAGCGGGGCGCAGGCGGGGTATCGCTGCAGCGGGCCGGGCAGGCTCGGCGATCCGGGACCTACATTGCCGGATTCGAACGCGTTGTCGCGACCAGGCCAGACACCTCGCGCATGTCCAGTAGCGCCTTGGCTTCCGCCGATGCGCCGGCAATGAGGGTCGCTGCCTTGTCCAGCGCGGACTGGCGCTTCGTGCGATCAGACGGGTAACCCAAGGCGCTGACGTACAGGGCGTAGGCATAGTCACGCCGGAACGAGGTTCCTTTGGCGCCGGCCTGCTGCTCGTGCTCGTAGTAGGCCAGTGCGGGTTGCAGGATGTTCCGCACCTCCCCAGCACGACCCTGCCTGGCAACTGCATGCGCAAGAGCCACCCTGGCCTGGGAGGCCCCGATCTGCGGATCATCCCCCGACCGGGGATCCAACGGCAGGGCCAGCCAGCGGCGCGCCAGCGATTCACCCTGGTGATACTGGCCAAGCCGAATGGCGGCTGCCGCTGCGGTGCGTAGGTTGCCGGTCAGGATGTTGTGCTTCGTGGTGTTCCCGATCGAATCGTCCGCTGGCACGACGATGGCGCCGACGCGATTGGCGTTTGCCACTGCAGTGTCGAAAGCGGCTTGCGATGAACCGCCAAGCAATTGCATGGAACTGGCAAGTTGTCTTGCCACCTCGCCCATCAGCAGGCGCCGTGGATTTCCTGGTGCCGATTGGGCGGCGACCTCGGCGGCATCGCGTGCATAAGCCCGCAACGACTGTGCTGCCCCTCCGGCATTGCCCACGTTTGCCTGCAGTCTCGCAAGTGGAATCCACTGGTACCACAGCGTGGGGCCAAGGCTGGACGGACGGCGCTTGTCCTGTTCCAGTGCTACCAGCGAGCCGAGCGTGCCGATGGCGCGCCTCACCTCGCCACGTTCGAATTGCAGGTCGGCCGTTTGCCGCAGGCCTGTCGACCAGCGTTGCCAGGCACTCAGGTCCGACGGGTTGAATCGGACTTCGTCTTCGCCCGCCTGTACCGTCTTGTTCGCGAAATCGGCGGCGGTCACGTCATCGTGCTGGCGCTGGGCGAGCTCTCCGAGCAATTGCGCCGCCCAGGATCGGTCGGCCAGTGAATGCAGGTCGCCAGGACGACGCGCCAGGATCTTGTCGGCCAGGTCATAGACCTGCTCTTCCAGCGCGCGTGCCTCGGTGAGGCGACCAAGCGACGTCAGGTGACGCGCCTGGGAGTCGGCGGTATCCGCATAGGACGAGGCGGCCGCCAGATCCGACAGATCGAGCGCGCCCAGGCCCACCAGGATCTTCCGGGCTTCGTCGCACGTCGCCACCGCCGTTTCCAGCGGCTGGGCGTGGCTCAGGACGTTCAGCGTGTCCGCGTACAGCTGCCGGACTCTTCGCGACGCGCCGGGTGCACGTGCCAACGGACGCAGCAGGTCCGTCGCCGCGCGTAACTGGCCAGCCGTACCGCGACCATTTCCGCCCGCCACGACACCAAGGTATCCCTGGTTGTAGTCGGTCAGTGCCAGGCCGTAGAGCACCGCTTCGCTGGCGTGACCGCCCCCGCGCAGTTGCTCGAATACCGCCTGGGCCTTGCCGAAATTACGGTAGGCGGCATCGGTCCCGCCGCTTGAGTTGAGCGCCGCGCCTTCGCGGACCAGCGCCATCGCGCGGTTGATCTGCGTTTGCGGGGTGACGAGTTTCGGCGGGAGACTGTCGTAGTAAACGACGGCCATGTGCGCAAGCTTGCCCAGCGTATCGAGCCGGCCGGTCGGCTCCAGTTCGTTGTAGAAATCCTCGATCAGGAAGCTGACCAGCTTTTCGGCATTGGTGCGGGATTTCTGCGCCTCGACCTCGGCGGCGCGCGCGCGGCCGAGGTTGATCCAGCCGAAGGCCGCGCTGCTGATCGCCAGCACCATCAGGACCGCGCAGATGCCCGCGACCATGCGTGCGCGCACCAGCGCGCGATGGGTCGCTGCCTCGCGCGACTGTTGCGCGGCCAGTTGGCCTTGCGCCGCGTCGCGGGCCTCACGCTCCTGTCGCAGCGTTCGACTGGCGAGCACCACGCTGCACAGCACGTCGTGGGTGAGCTCGACGCGGCGCATGTCGAGGCGCTCCTCGATACGCAGCAGGCGTCGGTCGACCAGCTTGGCAAGCGAATCAGGCGCGGCACCGGCGGCGGCGAGCGCCTTGATCAAGCGCTCTTCGGCCAGGCTTTCGCGGTAGCCCGACTCGGTCAGCAGCTCGTCCTCGATCACCCGGCGCACGCCGGCCGGCTGGTCGGCGAGCGCGCGCTCATAGAATTCCGACAGGATCGTGTCGCGCGAACCTGCCAGCAGGTCTGCGGAAATCTCATCGCGTCCCTGCGAAAGCCGCACCGTGTTCAACTCCCGGCACACCAGGCTCAGCAGCGACGGCTCGATCTCGGCGTTCGCAAGCTCGGAGCCGCCGGCAACGAAGCGAACGATCGCCTCGGCGACCTCCCGCGACACCAGTTGGCCGCCGGGCTCGACCACGGCATTCAAGGCCTGTGGGCCGGTCATGCGCGCCAGCCGCATGCGGTTCTGCGTGATCGACGGCATGCTGCCTTTCACGCCTTCCAGGTGCGCGAGGTAATCCTCGCGCAACGCGATCAGCACGCGGTAATCGGCGCGCGCGAAGTCGAAGTCCTCGGCAGCACTGTCGTCGTGCTCGATGCGCGCCTCGAGCGCCGCGGGCGGGCGGTTTTCGACCAGGTCCGCGAGGTCGTCGAGGAACTGCTTCGCGCGCATTCGCCCGGTGTCATCCGCCTGCGCGAGGGTGAAAACCTCCTCGAACTGGTCGAAGATCAGCAGCGGGATCAGCGGCCGGCCATCGGCATCGCGCAGCAGGTCGCCACGATGGTGCAGGAACTCCCACAACGACTCGCCTTCGATCGCCGCACCGGGCCGCGTCCAGACGCCAGCCGCATCGGTTGCCCGCAGGATCGCCTGCTTGATCTGTTCCGACGGTGACGGCGACTCCGGGGCGTAATCGACGCGTACATAGATCGGGCAGTAGCCTTCGACGCGCAGTCGCGGGACGATGCCGGCACGCAGCAGCGACGTCTTGCCAAGGCCCGACTGGCCGAACAGGATCGTGAGCAGCTTGCGCTGCACGCGACGCGCGAGTTCCCCGGTTTCCTCGTCCCGGCCATGGAAATAAGCGCGCGTCTCCTCCGAGTAGGAGAACAGGCCCAGCCAGGGGTTTTGCGGATCGATGGTGACGTCGGTGTCGCCGGTCGTCGCGCTCATTGGCGGGTTCCGCTGAAGAGATTCTGCAGTCCACGAAGGAATTCGGGCGTCGGCTCGCCACCCGGCACGCGCATGATGTGCAACGCCTTGAACTGCTCCGGCACCAGTGCCTCGGATTCGGGTGTGTCGTCGATGCAGGCCGGCAGGATGAATTTCGCGCCGTCGGCCAGGTTGCGCATGCGATCGACCGCATAACTCCATTCGCGGCGGAAGTAGGCTTCATGCCGGCGCTGTGTGTTTGCCGAGATCACCGGCAGGAAGAAGCTGCAACGCGTGATGTTCGCGCGGATCTTGCGATCGTAGTCGTCGCCGCCTTCGAGCCGGTCGAGGTCGAACCATGTCGTCAGTCCGGTGGCGTCCATCGCGGCCTTGAGGCGCTGCACGGCGGGCAGGTCTTCGCGCGCATAGCTGATGAAGATGGCGTTCTCGGGCATCTCGCGCGATGGCGGCAGGAATCGCCGTGGTGCGCTGCCGCCGTCGGCAGCCTGCGCTGGACGCTGGCGCGCTGACCATCGCGCGTGCAACTCGGCAACGAAGGCCTCCGCGCCGCCGTACACGCGCGTGCGCACGCTGACCTGCTGCAGGAATGCGACCAGTCGTCCATCCTGCATCGTGTGGTCGTCGGCGAAGACTTCGCTGACGTCACGCGGGTCGGACAGGCGCTTGCGTTTGGCCATTCGCAGGAACAGGCGCGCCAGCCAGTTGGAGAAATCGCTGCCGATCAACAACAGGTGGTTGTGCTCGAGTTCGTGGAAGAGTTTTTCCGGCGTCAGGTGTTCGGACTGCAATGCGCAGATGAACTCCAGCATGTCCTCATCGGACACCACGTACGTCGGCGATGCGGACAGCCGGCCAAGCAGGTGGTACAGCACGGTGCGCTGCAGCTGGCTGCGCTCGGCCGGCAGGTCGGCGACGCGGTTCGGCGCATAGGCGATGACTTCCGTCGACGGCTGGCCACCATGGCGCTCCAGGTTGATCGCCTGTTCGAGCAGGGGGTCGAACGTGGTGGTGACAAAGAGGTCGAAATCCGTGATCTGGGCCAGCTGCCGCAGTGCCAGCGGCGGCTCGAACTGCACTTCACGCAGGATCGAGCGTAGGCGCGTATAGGCTTCCTCGCGTCGACCGTGCTGGCCCAGGAAGCAGCACATGACATCGTTGAGCGTCAGCGGCTGCGGCAGGCCGACCACATCCACCGACAGGCGGGCAGCGAGTTTCTCCGCCAGCCATTCATACAGCGGACGCAGGCCACGGTCGGTCTGGACGCGCAGCAGGTCTGGTCCGATGATCGGGATGACGCGGCGTTCTTCGATGTAATTGAGCAGATCGTCCCAGGCATCCTCATCGAATGCCTGCAACGCAGCGGTCGCCGGAGGGGTTGCCATGATGTTCCCCACGCGGGATGCATCCCGTGGCGGCCAGCTCGAGGCTGGCCCAGGGAGCGCCGCGTCGCCCAGGCCGATGCAGGAGCCTTCCAGGCCCCTAAATGCGATTGCGCTGGCGGGCCGCGGCAACCGCCGGGCCGGACCTATTGCAGCAGCGAGCGCAGCATCCAGGCGTATTTCTCATGGACCTGCAGGCGCTGCGTCAGCAGGTCGACCGAGGGGTCGTCGCCGGCGGCATCGGCGACCTTGAGCACCGCGCGGGCGGTCCGGCAGACCGCCTCGTTGCCGACGGTCAGCTGGCGCACCATCTCGCGCCAGTCGGCGGTGTCGCCCAGGCCGGGTTCCTCGGCGATCGACGACAGCCGCGTGAATTCGGCATAGGAGCCCGGCGCATTGAACCCGAGCGCGCGGATGCGCTCGGCGACTTCGTCCAGCGCCGTCCACTGCTCGGTGTACTGCGTCTCGAACATCCCATGCAGCGCGTTGAACATCGGGCCGGTGACGTTCCAGTGGAAGTTGTGTGTCTTCAGGTACAGCGTGTAGGCGTCGGCCAGGAAGCGCGACAGGCCGTCGGCGATCTGCTTGCGATCCCCGGCGCCGATCCCGATATCGATGAGTGGCGCCGTGCTGGCGGCGGCGCCCTTTGCCGACCCGGTGGTTGTTGATGTCATGGCCGCTGCTCCGGATGGGGGTTGCCGCCACAATAGGCGGCGGAATCATGCGATGGAAATGAATTGTCACTAACAGATCCATTGACGCAACCTATTGAGGTCCCGGGCAAGGCCGCGCTGGCGGCCGCGCGGCGCGCCGTCGATGGCGCGCTGACGCGCGACCGCGGCCGGCTGCAGGGGCTGTGGTCGCGCTGGAGCGCGAAAGCCGGCGACACGGCTGCCCGCTCGGCCTTCGAGCAGGCGCTGCAGGCATCGGTTGCAACCAGGGCGGCCCGCGCCGCTGCCTTGCCGCAAGCGACGCTGGACGAGAGCCTGCCGATCGCGACGCAGGCCGATCGCATCGTGGCCTTGCTGGGCAGCCATCAGGTGTTGATCGTCGCGGGTGAGACCGGTTCGGGAAAAACCACCCAGCTGCCGAAGCTGTGCCTGGCGGCCGGTCGCGGCGCCGCCGGCCTGATCGGCTGCACGCAGCCGCGCCGCATCGCCGCGCGCGCGGTGGCCCGCCGCGTGGCCGAGGAGTTGCAGGTGCCGCTGGGCGGCGCGGTTGGTTTCCAGGTGCGCTTCAACGACAGCGTGAGCGAGCAGACCGCGATCAAGTTCATGACCGACGGCATCCTGCTGGCGGAAATCCAGTCCGATCGCTGGCTGTCGCGCTACGACACGCTGATCATCGACGAGGCGCACGAACGCAGCCTCAACATCGATTTCCTGCTGGGATACCTCAAGCAGCTGCTGCCGAGGCGGCCGGACCTGAAGGTCATCGTGACCTCGGCGACGATCGACACCACGCGCTTCTCGCAACACTTCGGCGATGCGCCGGTGGTGGACGTCGAGGGCCGCGGTTATCCGGTCGAGCTGCGCTACCGGCCGCTGGAAGGCGACGCCGACAACGAAGGCGAGCGCTCGGTGCTCGAGGGCATCCTCGCCGCCTGCGATGAGATCGCGCACGAGCGGCCGGGCTCCGGAGGCCCGGGCGACACGCTGATCTTCCTGCCCGGCGAGCGTGAGATCCGCGATGCCCACCAGGCACTGGAGCGGCGCAAATACCGGCATACCGAAGTGCTGCCGCTGTACGCGCGACTGTCGGCGCGCGACCAGGATCGCGTGTTCCATCCGGGCAGCCAGCGCCGGATCGTGCTGGCGACCAACGTCGCGGAAACCTCGCTGACGGTGCCGCGCATCCATTACGTCGTCGACCCCGGATATGCGCGCGTCAAGCGCTACAGCCCACGGCAGAAACTCGATCGGCTGCACGTCGAGGTCATTTCCCAGGCCAGCGCCGACCAGCGCAAGGGGCGCTGCGGGCGCATCGCGCCGGGCATCTGCTACCGGCTGTATGCCGAAACCGACTTCGCATCGCGGCCGCCCTACACCGACCCCGAGATCCGCCGTGCCGCGCTTGCCGGCGTGATCCTGAAGATGCTGTCGCTCGGCCTCGGGCGCGTGGAGGATTTCCCGTTCCTGGAGCCGCCCGATCCGCGCGCCGTTGCCGATGGCTGGCAGACGCTGGTCGAACTCGGTGCGGTGCTGGCAACGGACGCTGACCGGCAGCGGACGCTGACGCCGGTCGGCAAGCTGATGGCGCGCATGCCGGTGGACGTCAAGCTGGCGCGCATGCTGGTCGCCGCCAATACGCACGGGTGCCTGCACGAGATGCTGGCGATCGCCAGCTTCCTGGGCATCCAGGATCCGCGCGAGCGTCCTGCCGACCAGCGTGGCGCGGCCGATGCGGCGCATGCGCTCTTCGCCGATCCGCAGTCGGAGTTCGTCGGCATCCTGAAGTTGTGGGAGGCCTATCGCGTCGCCCACGAGGACATGACGCAATCGCAACTGCGCAAATGGGCGGATCGGCACTTCCTGGGTTTCCTGCGCCTGCGCGAGTGGCGCGAGCTGCACCGCCAGTTGAAGCTGCTGTGCGACGACCTCGGCTGGCCGCATGCGCCCGCGCCCGTGGTCGGTGGCGACGGCCACGCACGGCGCGCGTACGTGAGCCTGCATCGCGCCTTGCTTGCGGGCTTGCCGACGCAACTGGGGCATCGCGTGCAGTCCGCCGACCGCAAGGCGGCAAGCCAGTACGACGGTCCGCGTGGACGCAAGTTCCAGTTGTTCCCGGGCTCCACGCCGGCGAAAAAACCACCACCTTGGGTGTTGTCGGCGACCCTGCTCGACACCGAGCGCGTCTGGGCCCTGACCAATGCCGCGGTCGAGCCGGACTGGGCGATCGCGGAATTGCCGCACCTGCTGGTGCGCCGGCACCATGACCCGCACTGGTCGCGCAGCCAGGGTCGCGTGATCGGCAGCGAGCAGATCAGCCTGTTCGGCCTGGTGCTCGCGCCCAAGCGTCCGGTGCATTACGGCGCGCTGTATCCGGATGAGTCGCGACACATCTTCGTCCGCGATGCGCTCGTCACCGGTGAGATCGACACCCGCAGTGCGTTCCTCGCCCGAAACCTCGCGACCCTGCACAAGGCGCGGGAAGAAGAAGCCAAGCAACGCCGCGCCGGCATCGTGGTCGACGAGGACTGGCAGGCGCGCTGGTACCTCGACCGATTGCCGCCCGACGTCCACAACGTGCAGGCGCTGGATGCGTGGTACGGCAAGCTGCCGGATGCCAAAAAGAAGTCGATCGAATGGTCGCGCGACGAACTGCTGGTCGGCGACGAAACCGACGCGGCGCGATTTCCGCCGTATCTCGCACTCAGCGATTCCCGCCTGGCGCTGCAATACCGCTTCGAGCCGGGTGCGATCGACGACGGCATGACCGTCGCCGTGCCGCTGCACCTGCTCAATGCGCTGGATCCGGCGCGCCTGTCGTGGCTGGCGCCGGGATTCGTCGCCGACAAGGCAGCGGCACTGATCAGGACGCTGCCGAAGAACCTGCGGCGCAATGTCGTGCCGGCACCGGATTTCGCCCGCGCATTCGCCGAAGCCTGGCCGCAGCCGGACGCCGATGCCATCGAGGGCACCCTCGCGCGCTTCCTGTCGAAGGCCACCGGCGTGGTATTGCCCGCCACCGAATTCAATCCCGCCGCGATCGATCCGCACCTGCATGTGAACCTGCGCCTGTTCGATGCCGACGGTCGTACGGTGCTGGCCGAGTCACGCGACCTGGACGCCTTGCGACAGCAATTCGGCGCGCGTGCCGCGGAGGCGTTCGCGGCGCATGCGGCCAAGGGCATGGCGCGCAAGGGGCTGACCCGGTTTCCGGACACGCCCATTCCGGTTTCCGTCGCTGGCGCCGGTGGCATCCCGGCATATCCGGCACTGGATGCCATCGATGGCGTGGTGTCGCTGGACGTGCACGCCGATCGTGCGCAGGCGCTGCGCCGGCATCCGCGCGGCGTGCGCAGGCTGCTCGAGCTGGCGCTGGCCGACCGCATCAAGCAGGCGCGCAAGCAGTTGCCCGTGCAGCCCAGGACCGCACTGCTGTATGCGGCGATCGAGTCGGCCGCGCCGCGGTCGGACGGCGTGGCGGGACATGATCGCCTTCGCGCCGACCTGGTCGATGGTGTCTTCGCCAAACTGGCGGCCGATGCGCTGGAGGACATCCGCGATGTGGGTGCGTTCGGGCAGCGCCGCGAGGCGATCGCGCGCGAATTGTTTCCCGCGGCCGTCGAGCGACTTGCGCAGGCGCAGGTCATCCTCACGCTGGTCGCCGAGGTGCGCGAGAAGCTGGAGTCGCGCCTGGTCGGCTGGGCGAGCGGCAACCTGGACGACATGCGCAGGCAGCTGGCGGGGCTGACGCCGCCGGGATTCCTGCGCGACGTGCCCGCGGACGTGCTTGCGGACTATCCGCGCTACCTGAAGGCGCTGGCGCTGCGTGCCGAGCGCGCGCTGCGCGATCCGGTCCGCGACCAGGCACGCATGCTCGAACTCAAGCCATTCACCGATGCGCTGCAGGCCGCGCGTACGCCAGGGCGCGATGACGACGACTGGCAGGCGTTGCGCTGGGACCTGGAGGAACTGCGGGTGTCGCTGTTCGCGCAGGAACTGGGCGCGCGATCGGGCATATCGGTCAAGAAGCTCGCCACCCGCCTGGCGCGCCTGGGCGGGTGACGGCGATGGCCCGCGGAATTACTTGACGCGCTTGACCTGCGCGCGGGTGTGGTAGCGACCGACCGCCATGTACCAGGTATCGCCGAGCAGCGCCGGCTTGATGCTGACCTCCGGGTTGGTCAGGCGCACGCCCGGCAATTGCGCATCGTCGATCTGTTTCCAGACCTGTCCGCTGTCGAGCGTGTAGATCCGGCCCTTCTTGAAGCCGTCGAACTCGCCGGTGATGCGTCCATTGATCGGCTCGTCCGATCCGAAGCTCAGGAACCCGCGGTTCTCGTGCACGACCTGCTGCTTGGCATCCGCGGCGGCCCTGGCCGTCTGCGTCTCCAGGGTGCGGCCGAGCCAGGTGTTCAGGTTTGCCAGCTCGTCGGCGCTGAGCTTGTCGAGCCCGGCGGCCTTGAACTGCTCCGGCGTCATCTGTTTCTCGATCGCCGGCTGCGCGGTCTGGGCGAACACAGGCGCCATGCAGGCAAGCAACACGGCAACGGCGAGCGAACGTATCGAAAGCATGGTCTGTTCCTTGGGTCGTGGCGCGGCTAGTGTAGACGCTCCCATCCCAACCATGACCGACGTGGCGTCCCCCCGGAGCGAGCTTCCCGATGGCCTGAATGCCGTGCTGGCGATGCCGGCGTGCGCCGCCATCCGGCCGGCGATGCGGGCGGCACTGCAGTCCGCGATCGACTCCGGCGACGGCGACACGCTGCGCGATGCGCCGGACGTGCTGGCCGATACCGTGTCCGCGCTGGCGATGCTCGAGTCCGATGGCGACGTGCTGGCGGCGGCGATCCTGCATGTCGCCTCTGGCGTGCGCGAACGCCTGCAGCCACGGATCGCGCGCGAATTCCCCGCCGTTGCGATGTTGCTGGAAGGGCAGAAGGCGGCCAGCCAGGTCTGGGCCCTGCACGCCGAGCGCCAGGCCGGCGGCAGCAGCGAGGGACTGCGGCGGCTGCTGCTGGCCATCGTCCGCGACCTGCGCGTCGTGCCGATCCTGCTCGCGCGGCAGCTGGCGCGCATGCGCCATGCCGGCCGCCTGCCGCCGGAGCAGCGTCGCGCACTGGCGCAGCTGACGCGCGACATCCACGCGCCGCTCGCCAACCGGCTGGGCATCTGGCAGCTGAAATGGGAACTGGAGGATCTCGCCTTCCGCGACCTGGAACCCGACACCTACCAGCGCATCGCGCGATTGCTCGACGACAAGCGCAGCGGCCGCGAGCGTTACATCGAGCAGGTGAAACGGACGCTGGAAGCCGCCCTCGCCGCGCAGGACCTGCACGCCGAAGTCGCCGGGCGACCGAAACACATCTTCAGCATCTGGAAGAAGATGCAGAAGAAGAACATCCCCTTCGGCGAGCTCTATGACCTGCGCGCGGTGCGCGTGCTGGTCGACGACATTCCCGCCTGCTACGCCGCGCTGGGCACGGTGCACGCGCTGTGGCAGCCGGTGCCGGGGGAGTTCGACGACTACATCGCGCGGCCCAAGCGCAACGATTACCGATCGCTGCACACGGCCGTGATCGGGCCGGAAGGCAAGGCGCTGGAAGTGCAGATCCGCACCTTCGACATGCATGCGCAGGCCGAGCTGGGCGTCGCCGCGCACTGGCGCTACAAGGAAGGACGCGGCGTCGAGCACCGGTCGGCGGCGGCCGATGCCGCGCTGGATCGCAAGATCGAGTGGATGCGACGCCTGCTCGACAGCCATGCCGAGCGCGACGACGGCAACGCCGGGCTGCTGGGCGAGATCGACAGCGAGCTGGTCGAGGATCGCATCTACGTGCTGACGCCGAAGGGCGAGGTCGTGGACCTGCCGCATGGCGCGACGCCGCTCGACTTCGCGTACCACGTGCATACCGAGGTCGGCCATCGTTGCCGCGGCGCGAAGGTGGACGGTCGCATCGTGCCGCTCGACCACAAGCTGCATAGCGGCGACCGGGTCGAGATCATGGTCGCCAAGGCCGGCGAGCCCCGTCGCGACTGGCTGGTCGCTTCCAACGGCTTCCTGGCCAGCACGCGCTCGCGGGAGAAAGTCCGCAACTGGTTCAACAAACTCGATCGCGCGCGCAACGTGCAGGCCGGTCGCGAACTGCTGGAGAAGGAACTCAAGCGCGTCGGCCTGCAACAGGCGGATCCGTCACCGGCGCTGCAGAAATTCAATGCCGCGACCTTGGAGGACCTGCAGGTGCAGGTGGCGCTGGGCGATGTCGGCCCGCACCAGGTGGCGCGTGCCCTGCTCGAGCACGAGCGCGCGCGCAGCGAGCCGCCGCGCGAGGTCGTGCGGCAGCCGGCATATCCACGTTCGCGCGCGACACAGACTTCGTCGTTCACGGTCGTCGGCGTCGGCAACCTGCTGGTGCAGATCGCCCGGTGCTGCCAGCCCTTGCCGGGCGAGGCGATTGCCGGCTACCTCACGCGGGGACGCGGCATCAGCGTGCATCGTGTCGATTGCGCGACGCTGCAGCGCCTGTCCGCGGCCCAGCCGCAGCGGGTGTTGCCGGTGGAGTGGGGACGCCAGGGCAGCGGATCGGAAGCCGATGTGCTGGTCGATGCCGTCGACCGGAAATGGCTGCTCAAGGATGTGACCAACCTCATCGCCCAGGAAGACACGCACGTGCTCGACATCCACAGCGAACCGACGCGCCGCGATGGCCGCGTCCGCCTCAGGCTGCGATTGCGGGTCGCCGATTACGGACAACTGTCGCGCCTGCTTGGCAAGCTTGACGGACTGCCTGGCGTCGAACGGGCGTGCCGTGCCTGACTGGGCGTTGGCCAGCGTGCAGTTGATGCCAGGGGTGTCGTCGCCGTGAGCGGCAAGCCAACCAGCGGGCGGCGCCAGGCAACGGCCATGGCACGTTTGCTTTCGTCGGCATGGATCCGGTGGGTCATGGCTTCCGTGATCCTGCTGGCGCTGCTGCTGGTGGTGTTCCGCCGACCGCTTGCCGATCGCATCTGGCCGGAGGCGAGTGCGCCGGCATTGCGCGATCGCGCGGCGCTGGCGCTGGCGCGCGGACACCTGACCGCTGCCGATGGCTCTGGCGCCCGTGAACTCTACGAGGCCGCGCTGGCCATCGATCCCGATGGCAACGATGCACGCACGGGGCTGATGCGCGTCGCCCAGGCTGCGCTTGGTCAGGCCGCGGATGCCATCAGCGCGGGCCGCTATGCCGAGGCCCATCGTGCCTTGCAGCTCGCGCGATCGCTGTCCGTTCCCGCGGCGCAGGCCGATGCGGTCGCGGCACGACTGCGGCAGGAGGAAGCCCGGCACGCCGGCATCGAACGCCTGCTCGCGCAGGCCGCGAGCGCGCGCGCGGCGCACCGCCTCGACGGAAGCCCCGATGCGGCCTTGCCGCTCTACCAACGCATCCTGGCGATGCAGCCCGATCGCGTCGAAGCGCTCGAAGGCCGCGAGGACGCGTTGTCGGACCTGTTGCAGCAGGCACGCCGGGCGCTGGAGCAGCAGGATCTCGAGCAGGGCGCGCGCCTGGTCGCGGCCGCGCGCGCCTACGACGCCGGCCACGCCGACCTGCCTGATGCGCAGGCGCGCCTGTCGAGCGAACTGGACCAGGAGGGTCAACGCGCCATGCGAGACCTGCGCGCCGGTCGCCTGGATCGCGCGGCCGCACGGTTCCAGACCGTGCTCCGGATCGACAGCGCCAACACGGCTGCGCAACGCGGGCTGGAGCACGTTGCCGTCGCCTGGGCCAGGCGCGCGGAGCGGGCCGCGTCGGACTTCCAGTTTGCCGATGCCGACCATGCCCTGGCGCAGGCGCGCCTGCTGGCACCCGATGCGGTCGCGGTGCGCAACGCCGGCCATGCGATCGCCCGCGCAAGGCAGGCCAAGGCCACGCTGAAACCATTGGTCGGTGGGCGCGAGCGCACGCGCAGGGTCCGGCAGTTGCTGGAGCAGGCGGCAGCGGCGGAGAAGAAGGGCGACCTGCTGACGCCGCCGGGCGACAGTGCCTTCGACAAATTGCGTGCAGCGCGTGCGCTGGCGCCCACCGATCATGCCGTGCGCGAGGAAAGCATGCACATGCTTGTCATCGCGCGGCAGTGTTTCGAGCGCGAACTGCGCAACAACAACCTCGCCGGGGCAGGATCGTGCCTGGATGCGCGGATCGCGCTGGATGGCGAGGGGCGGCGCATCGCCCAGGACCGGCGGCGGCTGGCGCAACGCTGGCTGGCCGTTGGCGACGAGCGGCTCACGGCGGGCGACAGCCACGGCGCCGTCTCGGCGCTCGACCATGCGCGCGCGCTGGATCCGCAGACGCCGGGCATCGCGCAATTCAGCGAGCGATTGCGCCTGGCCGGCGCGCACTAGCCGGCGTCAGTCCTGCAGGAACAGGGTCCGGACGGTGTCGCGCGCGCTGTCGATCGAGAAATGCCGGCTGACGTTTTCCAGCCCCGCGACGGACAGTTGCCGCCATAGGGCTGGATCCTCGTGCAGCCTGACGATCTGGGCCGCGAACGACCCGGCATCGTCGGCGACGAGCACATCGACCCCGTCGCGCAGGTGCATTCCCTCCACGGCGCAGGAGGTCGCGACCACCGGTTGCCCGTGCGCCATGCTGAGGTTGATCTTGCCCTTGACGCCCGCGCCATAACGCAGCGGCGCAATGGCGATCCGGCAGCCATCCATGTAGGGATCGATATCCGGCACATGCCCGTGCACGTGGATTCCATCACGCGCGCCGAGCGCCTGGATGGAAGGGGTGATGTCGCTGCCGATGCAATGGAACTGCACCTCGGGAAGCCGTTCCCGGACGAGCGGGAAGACGTCGTTGGCGAACCATGACACCGCGTCGGTATTCGGCGGGTGGCGGAAGCCGCCGACGAACACCAGGTCGCGGCGATCGGCGAACGGCAGGCCCGGGCCGGAAATGCGGTGCAGGTTGGACAGCACCTCGACCGTCGCCAGTGGTGCATCGCGCGCCAGCATTGCGCGCTCGACCTCGCTCACGACCAGGGTGACGTCGCTGCCGGCAATCACGCCGAGTTCCGCAGTGCGCGTGCGCTGTGCCGCAGCGTCCAGGGCGGGGTCGCCGGCGAGTTCCGCGGCCCGCTGCTCGCGCAGGTAATGCAGGTCCACGGTATCGAACACGATGCGTGCCTGTGGCGCGTGCCGTCGCACCAGTGGCAGGAATTCGCTGGCGACGTAATGCCGGCACAGCAGCACGGCGTCGAAACGCGGCCCGTGTTCGCGCAGCCACGCGGGCGCGCGCCGCGCGAACGGCGCATACCAGGCTTCCACGCCAAGCTGCTGCAGGGCCTGCGTATAGCGCCCGCCGTGTTCGCGGTTGGCGGGCACGAAGACCACGTGCGCGCCCTCGGCCCGCAGCATCCGCATCAGGTTGACCAGGCGCACGGATCCGGAGTCGTGGTCCGGCTGCGGCGTCAACGCATCGATGATCAGGATCTGCTGCTGGTTGCGATGGACGATTGCCGGGGACGGCACGGTGCCGGCGGCGGGCTGGGCGGACAGCGCATCGCGCCGGTGCTCGGCGAAGCGTTCGCGGTTGCGGGCCTGGTACGCCTTCGCGCCGCTGCCGATATCGGTGCCGGACGTGGTGCCCTCGTCATGGACGACGCGCGCGGCCGGCTGGTAGATCACGCGCTTGCCCGCGGCGCGCACGCCGAATGCGAGGTCGGTGTCCTCGTAATAGGCGGGCGCATAGCGCGCATCGAATCCTCCCAGCTGCGCGAACAGCGCGCGCGGGATCGCGATCGCCGCGCCGCTCAGGTAATCGGCGTCGCGCAGGTAGGAAAACCGCGGATCGCCGGTGGATTCGAAGCGTCCGTAGTTCCAGCCGCTGCCGTCGGCGAAGACCACGCCACCGGCTTCCTGCAGGCGGCCGTCGGGATAGAGCAGCTGCGCGCCCACGAGTCCGGCTTCGGGCTCCGCATCCAGCGTGCCGACCAGGCTGTCCAGCCATCCGGGTTGCGGGACCGTGTCGTTGTTGAGGAACACGAGGATGTCGCCGCGGGCGAGCGATGCGCCGTCGTTGCAGGCCGCGATGAAACCACCGTTCTGGGCGCGGCGGTGGTAGCGCACGCCGGCGACCTGCGGCAGGCACGCCGCGGTGTCGTCGCTGGAGCCATCGTCGACCACGATGATCTCGAACGGGACGGCAGGTGGATGTTCCGCGATCGCGCGCAGGCAGGCCAGCGTATGCAAGAAATGGTTGTAGACCGGGATGACCACGCTGGCGCGGGGCGATGCGCTGGTGGCGATGCTGAACGGCTGGAATGGCGTCGCCGGCGGCCGATAGAGGCTGGCGGCCTCGGCGATCGGGCGTACCCGTGCGTGGTCCTGCACGCGTCCCCAACTTGCGCGCCAGCCGCGGACCCGGAGGCTGATCCATCCGCGCCGCGCCAGGCCCAGCGCGCGAATGCACAGGAAGCGCGCATCAGCCAACAACGACATGCAACGGAACTCCGGCTGACTTGAAGGGCGGCGCGCGCGGCGGGTGTGGCGGGGTCTGCGCTAGACTCGCCGTTGCGCTGGCGATGCCGCCATTGTCGCATTCCTCGAACGCCTGCTGGCAGGCGCAGCTACTCCCTTGCCGCCGACGCCAATGCCCCGCATCGATTACGACGAAGACGACACCGATCACGACGACGACGCCTTTCCGCCAGCCTGGCGGCGACGCCTGCTGACCTGGGGACTGGCCGCGATCGGCATTGGACTCGGCTTCCTGATCCCGTACACGCTGTATCTGAACCACCAGGTCGGCCAGCGCTTCGGCCAGCTGCGCTGGCAGATCCCGACACGCGTCTACGCCCGGCCCCTGCAGTTGCGCGCGGGGCTCGCCATGGACGCGCAGACCCTGAAGACCGAACTGGACGCGGCGTCGTATCGCGAGGATGGCGGCCTGCGTCCCGGCACCTACCAGCGATCCGGAAGCGTCTGGCGCATCGCCAGTCGCGGCTTCCACGACGTCGACGGCAACATCGGTCCGAGCCGGGTCGAGGTCACGCTCTCCGGGGATCGGGTCGCGAGCGTGCGCGACGCCGCGCGCGGTCGTCCGATCAAGTCGGTGCGGCTGGATGCCGCCCGCATCGCCACCCTGTATGGACAGAAACAGGAAGAGCGGCGGCTGGTGCGCATCGAGGAGGTTCCCGAACTCCTGGTGACCGGACTGCAGGCGGTCGAGGACCGCGACTTCGCCCACCACCACGGCATCGACCTGGGCGGCATGCTGCGCGCGGCCTTCGTCACCGTGCGTTCGGGCGGCGAGAACAAGCAGGGTGCGAGCACCATCACCCAGCAGCTGGCCCGCAGCGGCCTGCTGGGAATCGGCCGCGAGCAGACCATCAGCCGCAAGGCCAAGGAAATCCTGTATGCGTTGTTGATCGAGGCGCGCTACGACAAGCGCACGATCCTGGAAACCTACCTCAACCAGGTCTACCTCGGGCAGCGCGGGTCGCAGGAGATCCGCGGTGTCGCCGCCGGCGCCGAGTACTGGTTCGGACGTGATCTTCGCGACCTGAGCACCGAGCAGGTCGCGTTGCTGATCGGCATCATCCGGGGCCCGTCCTACTACGACCCACGACGCAATCCCGAGCGTGCAACCGATCGCCGGAATTTCGCCCTGTCCAAGATGCATGAGACCGGGCTGATCGACGATGCCGAATACGAGCGTGCGCGCAAGGCTCCGCTCGGCGTCACCAATGCGCCGGGCAGCCTGGCCGCCAATCGTTTCCCCGCGTATGTCGACCTGGTGCGTCGACAGCTGGCGCGCGACTATCCCGCCGATGCCCTGCAGGGTGCCGGCCTGAGCGTGATGACGGCCATGTCGCCGGCCGCCCAGGCGTATGCGGAAGGCTCCGTCACCCGCACGCTCAAGGCGCTCGACACGAAGCGACGCCCGTCATTGGAGGCAGGCGTCATCCTGACCGACGTGCACGACGGCGAAGTGCGCGCGGTGGTCGGCAGTCGCGAGTTCGTCGAGCACGGTTTCAACCGTGCGGTCGAAGCGCAGCGACCGGTCGGCTCGCTGCTCAAGCCATTCGTCTACCTGCTGGCGCTGGCGCAGCCCGGCAAGTGGTCGCTGGCCAGCTGGGTCGATGATTCGCCGATCACCGTCTCGCTGGGAAACGGCCGGCACTGGACGCCGGGCAATGACGAAGGCCGCAGCCACGGCACCGTCCGCCTGATCGATGCGCTGGCGCGTTCGTACAACATCGCCACCGTGCGCGTCGGCATGCAGGTCGGCCCGGAGCGGCTGGCCGACCTGATCCACACGCTCGCGGGCATCGTCGCCAAGCCCAATCCGGCATTGATCCTGGGGGCGGTCGACCAGAGCCCTTATGCGATTGCGCAGCTGTACCAGTTCCTGGCGTCGGACGGTGAAATCCAGCCATTGCACGCAGTGCGCGGCGTGCTGGATCCGGACGGCAACGCGGTGAATCGCTATGACAAGGCGCCCGCGCCCGCGCAGGAAGGCGACGCGATCGCCGCGCGGCTGGTGACGACCGCCCTGCAGCAGGCCGTCATCGGTGGAACCGGGCACCAGCTGATCGCCGATGGACTCGGCCGGCTGCAGCCCGCGGGCAAGACCGGCACGACCAACGACAGTCGCGACAGCTGGTTCGCCGGCTGGACCGGGGATCACCTGGCGGTGATCTGGGTGGGCAACGACCAGAACCAGCCGACAGGCCTGTATGGCGCGACGGGTGCGATGCGGGTGTGGTCGGGGATTTTCTCGCGCCTGCCCAGCGCGCCACTGCAGCTCTCCGACAAGGGGCTGGACTGGCAATGGGTGGTGCAGTCCAACAGCACCGACGCCGCCTGTCCCGGCGCGCGTCGCTTCGCCTTCGTCGCCGGGTTTGCGCCGCCATACCAGCCCTGTGTCTACGCCGCACCCGAAGCCGATCCCTATTACCAGGAGCAAGCGGCCCCGCCGGAGGAAACCCGCGGCGGCTGGCGCGACTGGCTGGGCATCGGCAACCACGGCGACCCTGCCAAGCAGCCACCACCGCCACCGCCTCCGCCGCCCGCGCCGGAGCCGCAGCAGTGATGACAGTCGCAAGCCGCACCGCCATCGATGCCCTTGCGCGTTCCGCGCCCGCCCGTGGAATGGACGTGTCGACGGGATTCGCAGCGTGCAGGGTTGCCTGTCGCCCAAGGCGCTGAAGTGGGCGAACTGGCCGCCAACAGCCGCGCCGCGTTGTCCGAGGGCGGCGCGCTCGCAAGCAACATTCCGGGTTTCGTCCCCAGGGTGTCGCAGCAGCAGCTGACCGCGTCGATCGCGACTGCATTCGAACAGCGCGACGTGCTGCTGGCCGAAGCCGGAACCGGAACCGGCAAGACTTTCGCCTACCTGGTGCCCGTGCTGCTGTCGGGGCTCAAGACGATCATCTCGACCGGGACCAAGGCCCTGCAGGACCAGCTGTATCACCGCGACCTGCCGCGCGTGCGCGATGCGCTGGGGATCGGCCTGTCGACCGCGCTGCTGAAGGGCCGGGCCAATTACCTGTGCAAGTACCGCCTGGAGCAGAGCAAGGGCGAGCCGCAGCTTGTCAAAGGCATGTTCGGCAGCCGCGAACAGGCATCGCAATTCCAGCGCATCGTCGCTTGGGGCGGCCGCACGCGCATGGGCGACCTCGCCGAACTCGAGGCGCTGCCGGAGGATTCGCCGCTGCTGCCGATGGTGACCAGCACCACCGAGAATTGCCTGGGCAACGAATGCCCGTTCTGGTCGGAGTGTTTCGTCGTGCAGGCGCGGCAGCGCGCGCAGTCGGCGGACCTGGTGGTGGTCAACCATCACCTGCTGCTGGCGGACCTTGCGCTGAAGCAGGAAGGTTTCGGCGAAATCCTGCCGGGCGCCCAGGTCTTCGTCGTCGACGAGGCGCACCAGTTGCCCGAACTTGCCGCGCAGTTCTTCGGCGAAGGCCTCGGTGCCCGCCCGCTGGTCGAACTGGCACGCGATGCGCTGGCCGAATGCAAGGACGTCACCGGTTCGCTCGCGGTCGTGCAGCAACCCGCGCAGCAGCTCGAACACGCGACGCGCGCCCTGCGCGCGGCGATGGAATCCCTGCCCACGCGCGGCACGCAACAGCGTGCCCTGCATGCGACCGCGGTGCGCGAGGCGCTGGATGCGATGGCGCAGGCACTGCTGCATCTCACCGACAGTCTCGCCACTCTGCGCGAGGCATCCCCCGGATTCGATGGCTGCCATGCCCGCGCGCGCGAATTCACCGCCCGCCTGGGACGCTGGTTGCTGGAAGGCCATGCGGTCGACACAGGCGATGGCGACGCCGACACCGGCGGCGACGAGCACGACGGTTCCAGCGCCGACCTTCGCGACGACGTGCGCTGGTATGAATTGTCACCGCGCGGCTTCCGCCTGCAACGCACCCCACTGGATGTCTCGGCGCCGCTGCGCACCCATCGCGAGCAATCCCGCGCGGCCTGGATATTCACTTCGGCGACGCTGGCGGTCGCCGGTGATTTCGAGCATATCTCGCAGCGACTGGGGTTGGACGCGCCGACCACGCTGCTGCAGCCCAGCCCCTTCGACTGGGACACGCAGGCGCTGTGCTACCTGCCGCCGGCATTGCCCGAGCCGAACTCGCGCGGCTACAACGAAGCCCTGGTGGATGCATTGTTGCCGGTGCTGCACGCGTCGGCTGGCCGCGCCTTCGTGCTGTTCGCCTCGCACCGTGCGTTGCGCGATGCCGCCGATGCATTGCGCGACTGTCCCTGGCCGCTGTTCGTCCAGGGCGATGCCCCGCGTCCGGTGCTGTTGCAGCGCTTTCGCGAGTCGGGCAACGGCGTCCTGCTGGGCACGGCGAGTTTCCGCGAAGGCGTCGATGTCGTCGGTGATGCCTTGAGCGTGGTGATCATCGACAAGCTGCCGTTCGCCGCCCCGGACGATCCCGTCTTCGAGGCGCGACTGGATGCCGTGCGACGTGCTGGTGGAAATCCATTCCGCGATGAGCAGTTGCCCCAGGCTGTCATCGCGCTCAAGCAGGGCGCCGGCCGCCTGATCCGCAGCGAACGCGATCGTGGCGTGCTGATGCTGTGCGATCCGCGCCTGCTCGGGAAAAGCTACGGTCGCATCTTCCTCGACTCGCTGCCACCATTGCCGCGCACGCGCCGGATCGAGGACGTGCACGCGTTTTTCGCCAATTGCGCGCCACCGGTGCAACACTCGCCATCCCCGGCCCCGCCATCCCGACCCGCGCCGCCACCATGAAACTGCTCGCCTTCGAAACCGCCACGGAAGCCTGTTCGGTCGCGCTGTGGATCGATGGCGAGATCATCGAACGCTTCGAGATCGCGCCCCGGCGCCATGCCGAGTTGTCGTTGCCATGGGCCGGGCAGTTGCTCGCCGAGGCCGGCATTGCGAGGTCGCAGCTCGACGCGATCGCCGTCAGTCGCGGTCCCGGCGCTTTCACCGGCGTGCGCCTGGCGATCGCGCTTGCCCAGGGCATCGCGCTGGCGTTGGACAAGCCGGTGGTGGCGATCTCGACGCTGGCGGCGCTGGCCATGCAGTCGACCGGCGAGCGCACGATCGCCGCCATCGACGCGCGCATGGGTGAGATTTATGTCGGCGCCTTCGAGCGGATCGGCGATGACCTGACGGCTGTATCGGCGGAGGCGGTGATGCGGCCCGGATCCGTGCAACTTCCCGACGCGGGCACGTGGGCCGCAGTGGGAACAGGCTTCGCGGCCGCCGACGGTGCACTGGCCGATCACCTGGGCTCGCAATTGCTGCGTGTGGATGCGGCCGCATTGCCGCATGCCGCCGATGTCGCGCGGCTCGCCGCGCTTGCCTTCCGGCGTGGTGACGTCCTCGCGCCGGAGCAGGTCGAACCGGCCTACCTGCGCAATGACGTCGCGCTGACGCTGGTGCAGCAAGCAGCCAATCGCGCGGCGCGCTGATTCAGCGCAAACGCGGGGAAAAAGCCGCGACGCTCACTGGTCGACCAGGCTGCCGCCCGGAAGGAAACGCCAGGTGCGCACGACATTGAGGATGTCCGGATCCTCCTCGGTTTTGGGCAGCGGCGGGTAGGGCTGTGCCAGCTTGGCGATGCGCAGTGCGGCGGCATCGAGCAGCGGAATGCCGCTGGACTGGACGATGTCGGCCCGTTCCACCGAGCCATTGCGGCGGATGCCGACATTGATGACGACGATTCCCGTCAACTGGCGCCGGCGTGCTTCATCGGGATAGTTGAGGTTGCCGACCCGCTCGGCGCGATCGACCCAGGCCCGCAGGTAGGCGGCCCAGGCATATTCCCGGGTGCTGGCGGAAACGAACTTCCGCGACGGCCGCTTGGCATAGCGCTGGGATCGCAGGTGGATTTCGGCAGCCAGGCGCGCCATTTCCATGTCGTGCTCGACTTTCAGCCGGCCGGGTGGCAACGCCAGCGGGTCGGGCAGCGGCGTCGCCTGGACCTGTGGCGTCGGTTGCTCGCCACGGACGCTGCTGACCACCCGCGCCTGCGGCGGGGGTTGCGGCGCCGGCGACTGTGCCTGCAGCTCGCGCGGGGCGACGCCGCTGTCCGGGCGGGGCAGCAGGCCGCTCTGGATTTCCGTCGGACGCAGTGCCTTGTCGCTTTCGCCCCCGCCCTGGTTGCTGGCCTGGGCGAGGAAATCGGCCTGTTTGGGCGTCAGCGGGCTCGACGTCCGGGTCAGCATCACGTCGAGCGTCGGCAGCACCGGGGCGGCGTCCTGCATCGCGAATCCCAGGCCGAGCAGCAGCATGCCGTGCAGCAGGACGGACAACACCAGCGTGGCGCGGAAACGCTCCTTCTCGCCGATCGGTGGCCTGGGTGCAGCAACGGCGGACATCAGGCGGTTGCGCGCCTCGCCTGTTCGTACCGGCTTTCGATGCAGTCGAAGAGCATCCCGGCGATGTTGAGCCCGAACTGCGCGTCGAGTTCACGGATGCAGGTCGGGCTGGTGACGTTGACTTCGGTCAGGTAATCGCCAATGACGTCCAGGCCGACGAACAGCATGCCGCGGCGGCGCATTTCGGGGCCGACCTGCCGCGCGATCCAGCGGTCGCGTTCGGTCAGCGGACGGCCTTCGCCGCGACCACCGGCGGCGAGGTTGCCGCGGAACTCGTCGCCCTGCGGAATGCGCGCCAGGCAATAGTCGACCGGTTCCCCATCGACCAGCAGGATGCGCTTGTCGCCCGCGGTGATTTCGGGGATGTAGCGTTGCGCCATGGCCAGGTGGCGACCGTTTTCGGTCAGCGTTTCCAGGATGACGTTGATGTTGGCATCGCCGTGGCGGGCACGGAAGATCGATCGGCCACCCATCCCGTCGAGCGTTTTCAGCACCGCCTCGCCATGCGTGGCGATGAAGGCCTTGAGCGCGGCCGCGTCCCGGCTGACCAGCGTCGGCGGACAGCACTGGGGGAATTCGAGGGCGGTCAGCTTTTCATTCATGTCGCGCAGGCCGCGCGGGTCGTTGACGACGAAGGCGCCGGCGCGCTGGGCCAGGCCCAGGATCTGGGTGTCATGGACGTAGTCCGGGTCCACCGGCGGGTCGGTGCGCATCAGCACGACGTGCCCGTCGCCCAGCGCAATAGGTGATTCGCAGCCCAGTTCATACCAGCCCGAGGGATCGTCGCGAACGGTCAGCGCGGCGACGCGCGCCTGCGCCGTCCCGTCGACGACGGACAAGCCGCCCGGCACGACGTAGAACAGGCGGTGGCCGCGTCGTTGCGCCTCCAGCAGCATCGCAAACGTCGAATCCTTGCCGATCCTGATGGAGGCGATCGGGTCCATCACGGTGACGATATCCAGCGACATGTGGCGGTCCACGGCAGATTCCGACAAATGGTAGCAGGGGGCGGCGGCGCGCCGGTTCGCGTGAATGCGACGCCGGCGAGGCCCGATGAGGCCGAAGCTTGACAGTGACTTCGCGTACTGGGATATAGGGATACAGCAGCGGTGCCGGCGAGCACGAAGCATCGCGCATAGGGGAGCAACGACATGACGCCAGACGAAAGCCGCACCGGCAGCCTTGACGGCCTGCGGGTGATGGTCATCGACGACTCCAAGACCATCCGCCGGACCGCCGAGACGCTGCTCAAGCGTGAAGGCGCCGACGTGGTGACGGCGACCGATGGCTTCGAGGCGCTGGCCAAGATCGCCGACCAGCAGCCGCAGATCATCTTCGTCGACATCATGATGCCGCGCCTGGATGGCTACCAGACCTGCGCCCTGATCAAGAACAACCAGCTGTTCAAATCGACGCCGGTGATCATGCTGTCGTCCAAGGATGGTCTCTTCGACAAGGCCCGCGGCCGCATCGTCGGCTCCGAGCAGTACGTCACCAAACCATTCACGCGCGAGGAACTCCTCGACGCGATCCGCAAGCACGTCACCGCCTGACCGGGGGGAAGGGCATCCATGGCACGCATTTTGTTGATTGAGGATTCACCGACCGACACGGCCGTCCTGACCCAGTTGCTCGAGCGCAACGGCCACCAGGTGCTGTCCTCGGGCAGTGGCGAGGACGGCATCGAGGTCTGCAGGCGCGAGCTTCCGGACCTTGTGCTGATGGATGTCGTCCTGCCCGGCATGAATGGCTTCCAGGCCACCCGCGCCTTGTCGCGCGATGCGGCGACCAGTGCCATTCCGGTGCTGATCGTCAGCACCAAGGCCATGGAAACCGATCGGGCGTGGGGTCTGCGGCAGGGGGCGAAGGACTACATCGTCAAGCCACCGGACGAAGGCGCCCTGATCGGACGCATCAACGAGCTGCTGGGCGCCTGAGATGTCCAGGCGTCCTTCCCGTAACGCCGGCAAGCCGCGCGCGGTGTCCGGACAGCAGCAGGCGGAACAGGCCGACGTGATGGTCGCCGACGAGCCGTCCCCGGCCGTCGCCATGGCCATCCCGGCTTCGCCGCACTTGCCGCCGTTCGAGATCCTGGACGACTACGAGCGCCGCAGCCTTGCGCACGTGGTCGGTCTTCCCGAGCAACTCGATGCGCCGGGGTTATGGCGCGGTGTCGGCTTCCGCATTGGCAACAAACGGCTGGCAGCCGGCTTCGACGAAGTCGTCGAAATCATGCCCATGCCGCAGGTCACGCCGGTTCCCGGCGCGCAGCCTTGGTTGCTCGGTGTGGCGAACATCCGCGGCAACCTGCTGCCGATCGTGGACCTCAAGCAGTTCCTGGAAGGCGAGCGCACCGTGCTGCACGAAGGTCAGCGCGTGCTGATCGTGCGACAGCCGGGCGGCGATGTTGCCGTCACCATCGATGAATTGTTCGGCCAGCGCACGTTCAACCAGTCACAGCAGCAACCCGATGAAGCGTTGGCACAGAGTGTGCTGGCGGCAGGTCGTTACGCGCACTTCGTCGACCGGGCCTATGCCCTGGCCGATCACTCGTGGGGAATCTTCAGCCTGGAACGGCTGGCCCGCACGCCCGAATTCAGACAAGCCGCGGCCTGAGCCGCAACAGCAACGAAGGTCGAACGATGAGCACTGTGATGGACAACGTGGCCGGCAAGGGCCGCAACCTGGGCACCAACGTCTGGCTGATGCTGCTGGGCGCCTCGGTGATCGTCTTCGCCGCCAATACCGGCTACGCCACCTGGAAGGCCGCGCGCCTGGGCGGCGCCAGTACGTCCGCGTCGGACCTGCAGGTGAACTCGCAGAAGCTCGCCAACCAGGGCCGTGAAGCGATTGGCGGCAAGGCCGGTTCGTTCGCGGACTTCAAGGCGACCCGCGCGCAGATCGACCAGGACATCAAGCAGCTCAACGAGCGCTTCGGCCAGGCTGCCGGCGTCTCCGGCCCGATCGCCACGGTGACCGAAACGTGGGCGCCACTGGGCAAGAACGCCGACCAGGTGATCTCGTCGGAAAAAGCCGTGCTCGGCTTGGCAGGTAACGCGGACCGCTTCGTGCAGCGCGTCCCGCAGCTGCAGGCGCAGCTCGACGAAGTGGTGCGCGGCATGCTGGCCAGCGGCGCCCCGTCCTCGCAGGTCTACCTTGCGGTCCGCGAAGGAATCCTGGCAGCGACCATGGCCCGCAGCGTCACCGAGATCCAGGCCGGCGGCCAGGGCGCAGCGATGTCCGGCGACAAGCTTGCCCGCGACGCAGGCGTCTTCACCCAGGTGCTCGCCGGCTTCCGTAATGGTGGCGCGGGTGAAGCCCAGAAGGTGACATCGGCCGCGGCCGCCGGTTCGTTGAACCAGGCGAACACGTTGTGGTTGCAGATGAAAACCGACCTGGACGCCATCCTGGCCAGCTCGCAGGACCTGTTCCGCGCGCAGGCAGCCGCGACCAACCTCACCGCCGGGTCCGACAAGCTGCTGACCGACAGCGAAGGGCTGTTCCGCGCCTTCACCGCCTTTGGCTCGCTGCGCGACACCAGCCTGCTCGGCAACATCTGGATCAGCATCATTTCCGGCCTGGCCGCACTGGCCTCGATCGTCGGCCTGTTGTTCAGCTTGAACAGCGCGCAGCGCAAGCGCTACCAGACCACGATGGAACTCAATAACCGGAACCAGGAGGCGATCATGCGCCTGCTGGACGAAATGGGTTCGCTCGCCGAAGGCGACCTCACGGTCAAGGCAACGGTCACCGAAGACATGACCGGCGCGATCGCCGACTCCATCAACTTCGCCGTCGAGCAGCTGCGCAGCCTCGTCACCACGATCAACGACACCTCGGTGCAGGTTGCTTCCAGCGCACAGGAAACGCAGGCCACCGCCATGCACCTGGCCGAAGCCGCCGAACACCAGGCGCAGGAAATCTCCTCTGCATCCGACCGCATCAGCGAGATCGCGGCGAGCATCAACCAGGTGTCGAAGAACTCCGCCGAGTCCGCGGAAGTGGCGCAACGCTCGGTGCAGATCGCGACCAACGGCGCCGGTGTGGTGCGCCAGACGATCCAGGGCATGGACAACATCCGTGACCAGATCCAGGAAACGTCCAAGCGCATCAAGCGACTGGGCGAAAGCTCGCAGGAAATCGGCTCGATCGTCGAACTGATCAACGACATCTCCGAGCAGACCAACATCCTGGCGCTGAACGCGGCCATCCAGGCGGCCTCGGCCGGTGAAGCAGGTCGCGGGTTCGCGGTCGTGGCCGACGAAGTGCAGCGACTCGCCGAGCGCGCCTCCAACGCGACCAAGCGAATCGAGGCGCTCGTACAGACGATTCAATCCGATACCAACGAAGCCGTCAGCTCCATGGAGCAGACGACGTCCGAAGTGGTCGCCGGTGCCCGACTGGCCGAGGACGCGGGTACCGCGCTGGGCGAAATTGAAAAGGTGTCGTCCGACCTGTCGGGACTCATTCAAGGCATCTCGGCGGCCTCGCAGCAGCAGTCCGGCGCGGCGGCCAATATCACCCAGGCGATGAACACGATTCAGCAGATCACCTCGCAAACCACGCAGGGCGCCAACCAGACGGCCGAGTCCATCGGCAACCTGGCGCAACTTGCGGCGGACCTGCGTCGCTCGGTCGCCGATTTCAAGCTCCCGGCCTGATCGACAGGACCATCGCCAGGATGAACATCCCCGTCTCCGGTCGCAGCGCCGCGCGCGCCTCCGCGTTTGTCGGAGGCACTCGATGAGTGTCCTGCGCGACGCGATCGATTACACGACGCTTGGCTGGATCAAGCCGGAGCTCGATGAAACCCTGCGCCAGGCGCGAATGGCGATCGAGGCATTCGCCGAAGATCCGGGCGACGACAGCCAGATCCGACTGTGCGTGGACTCCCTGCACCAGGTGCAGGGCACGCTGCGCATGGTCGAACTGTATGCGCCCGCGATGGTCGCCGAGGAAATGGAGCAGCTGGCGCGGGCCCTGCAAGCCGGGACCGTTCCCGTGCAGGAGGAAGCCTGCGCGACCTTGATGCGCGGCGTGGTGCTGCTGCCGGATTACCTGGAGCGGCTGCAAGGCGGCCACAAGGACATCCCGATCGTCCTGCTGCCGCTGCTCAACGAGTTGCGCGCGGCTCGCGGGGAAACAGGCTTGAGCGAAAGCGTCCTGTTCGCTCCGGACCTGCAGCGCCCGTTGCCCGATGCGGTGGCAAGCTCGTCGGCGGACCGGGGAAATTCGTCACGGGCGGTGCGCGAAACCCTCGCCGCGCCCCTGTTGCTGCAATTGCGCAACGCACTCTCGTCATGGCCCGAAGACGGTGCGCCGGATAGCGCATCGGCGCTGGCCACGGCACTGGATGGCCTGCTCGGCCAGACCACCGGGGAATCCGACCGGCGCATGCTGTGGGTCGCATCCTCCGTCGCTTCGGCGCTGGCAGATGGCGCGTTGCCGCCTACGCCGACGTTGCGCCAGGCGTTCGCCAGCGTGGAGCGCGAGACCCGGCGCCTGTTCGAAGACGATGGTTTTGGCCTGCCTCGCGCCGATGCGCCGCTGGAACCGACACGTCAACTGCTTTACCACGTCGCCCATGCCACCGGCACGCATGCCGGGCTGCAACGCTTGCGGGACACGTTCGACCTGGACGCCCGTGGGCCGACCGCATCGGAACTCGAGCACGCGCGTGGCAGCCTCACCGGCCGCAATCGCGCCCTCCTGGATACGGTGTCGGCGGCGATCAAGGAAGACCTGCTGCGCGTGAAGGACGTGTTGGACCTGTACCTTCGCAGCGGCCATTCCGATATTGAAGGCCTGCAGCCGCAGGTCGAGGCGCTGGGTCGTGTCGCCGATACCCTTGGCATGCTTGGCCTGGGCATGGCGCGCAAGGTCATCCAGGACCAGCGCGATGCGGTGCGGGCCATGGTCCATGGCGAGCGTCCCGCCGATGAAGGCGCGCTGCTGGATATCGCCGGCGCGCTGTTGTACGTCGATGCCTCGCTGGACGAACAGGTGGCGCATCTCGGCGGGCCGGATACCGGCGCGGACGAGAGCATGCTCGCCAGTGAGTCCCGAAAGGTGCTGGAAGTGGTGGTGCGCGAAGCCATCGCCAACTTCGCCGACGCCCGCCAGGCATTCGTCGCGTTCGTCGAAACCAGCTGGGACCATGCCGAACTGGCGGAAGTCCCGCGTCTGCTGGACGAAGTCTCGGGCGCGTTGCGGATGCTGGAACTCAAGCTTCCGGCCGACTATCTCACCGGTGTGCGCCTGTATGCCGAGCGCGAACTGATCGGTCGCCACCGCGTTCCGAACGGCCGTCAGCTCGACACCCTGGCCGACGCACTCGCCAGTCTCGAGTACTACCTCGAGGCGCTGCGCGAGCAGCGCGCCAACCGCGACGACATCCTCGACATCGCGCGCAACAGCCTGGAGTCCCTCGCGTATTGGCCGCTCCCGACTGGCGACGTGACCCCGACAGTCGCGGGCCCGGCCGTCGCGGCGCCGGGCGCCGAAGACGTGAACGTGGACGTGGACGTCCCTGATTTTTCCGAGCAAGCCGCCGGCGGCCTGTCGAACATTGCTAGCCCGCAGCCGATCGAGCCGCTGGCGCCTGTCACCGCGGCGGCGACAACCCCCGCCGTTGCCACAACCGCCGCGTCAGCGCCTGTCGGCGCAGGTGGCGGTGGCTTCGAGGTCACCGGCGACGAGATCGACGACGAGATTCGCGAAGTCTTCCTCGAAGAGTTCGAAGAGGAAATCGACAACCTCGACAAGATGCTCCCCGCATGGCGCGCAGCGCCCGACGACATGGAGCGACTGCGGCCCATCCGCCGCGTGTTCCACACGCTCAAGGGTAGTGGTCGCCTGGTCGGCGCGAAGACGCTGGGCGAGTTCAGCTGGAAAGTCGAAACGATGTTGAACCGCGTGCTGGACGGCTCGCGGCCGCCGAGCCCGGCGGTCATCGCGATGGTCGACCAGGCGTTCTACACGCTGCCGCAACTGCAGGCAGCCTTGCGCGGTGAAACGGCGATCGACGCCGACCTCGAGGGCATGCAGGCGCTGGCCGACCGCATCGCCGCTGGCGAGGACGTTTTCTACGCAGCACCCGATGCCGCGAGCATCGTTGAGGCCACGCCGGACGCGACTGTCGGGGCCACCGTTGGCGCTGCGGAAATCGAAGCCGTCGCGCCCGTGGTGGAGCCGGTCACGGATACCGTGCCCGCATCGATCGACCCGGTGCTGCTGGAGATCCTCGACACCGAGGTGACCGGCCATCTGGGCACCGTGGAACGCTGGATCACCGCCGCGCAAGCTGCGCCAGCCATCGCCGACGATCTGTTGCTGCGCTCCATCCACACGATGAACGGCGCGTTCGCGATGACCGAGGTGCCCTCGATCACCGACGCCATGACGCCTGCCGAAGCCTACGTCAAGCGCCTGCTTGTCGCGCGCGCCGTGGCGACGGCTGCAGGCATCCAGGCGATCAGCGAACTGGCCGCCGCAGCCCGCGCGACGGTTGCTGCGTTGCATGCGCCAGCACCCCGCGTACCGCGGTACACCTTGCTTGCCGCACGCCTGGCAGCACTGCGCGACAGTTTGCCCGAGGCGAGCCTGCAGGACATGGCACTGTCCGACAGCGCCATTGGCGGCGCGCACGCGCGGATGGTTCCTGCGGGTACCTCCGCTGAAGAAATTTCCGCCTTCGACCTCAGCGCATATGGCGACCTCGAGGTCGCTGCCGCCGACGATGTGCAAACCGGGTCGGTCGAGCCGCTGCTTGGCGAGCCGCTGGTTGCGACGCTCGACGTCTCGGAGCCGCAGTCCGCTGAGGCCGCGGCAGGGCTTGAAGTCCTGCAAGCGGTTGGCGATGCGGAGCGGGTTGAAGTCGATGCAGCCGCCACGGGGCAGGTCGACGAGGCAGTTGTGGCCGAGACGCCCGCGCTCGACAGCGACGAAGCGACGCGACTCGAAGCGGCCCGCATCGAGGAAGAGGAGCGGCTGGAGTACGAGCGGCTCGAACTGGAATACGCAGAACAGGCGCGCCAGACGCACGAACGTGCCGAAGCCGAGCGTGTGGCCGCGGAAGCGCAGGCTGCCGCCACCGAACTGGACGACGCGGCAAGCGCCGAAGTCGAACGCGGACGGGCAGTCGAACGCCTGCTGGCTCAAGCTCTGGTGTCGGCCGAGGATCCGGATGAGACCCTCGACCTGACCGACCTGGATGAAGAACTGGTCGACATCTTCATCGAGGAGAGCGTCGATCTGCTGGACCACTCCGATGGCCTGCTCGCGCAACTGCGCGATGCGCCGTCCGAGCGCGAACCGCTGATCGGCCTCCAGCGCGACCTGCACACCATCAAGGGTGGCGCGCGCATGGCCGGCATCATGGCCGTTGGCGAGTTGGGCCATGTCATGGAATCGCTGCTGGAAGCCGTCGTCGAGCATCGCAGTGAACTGGGTCGCGATGGCATCCCGCTGCTCGAGCGCGGGTTCGATCGTCTGCACGGAATGCTGACGCGCGTTGCCGAGCGGCGGGCGATCGGCCTGCCCGTGCAGTTGATCGCCGAATTCGAGGATCGCGTTCGAGGCCGCGCACGCCCGCCGAGCGAACGCGAAGGGCTGGCGACGCCGGTGCCGGCTCCGCGGGTGGAACACCTCAAGTCGCTCGACCTCAAGCCGCTCTCCGCGCCGATCAGCGATGAGCGCTCGCTCGACGACGACGACATCGGGGTCCGTGCGCCACAGGAGCAGGTCCGCATTCGTGCCGACCTCCTGGATCGCCTGGTCAACTACGCCGGCGAAGTTGCCATCTATCGCGCCCGCCTCGAGCAGCAGCTCGGTGCGTTCCGCGGCGCCATGGTCGAGATGGAGCAGACCAACCTGCGCCTGCGCGACCAGTTGCGTCGACTGGACAGTGAGACCGAGGCGCAGATCATCGCGCGCTACCAGCGCGAGAACGAGAACGCCGACGAGACCTTCGATCCGCTGGAACTCGATCGTTTCTCCACCCTGCAGCAGCTCTCGCGCGGCCTTGCCGAGTCCGCGGCCGACCTGACGTCGCTGCAGGGGTCGATGGACGACCTCACGCGCCAGTACGAAACCCTGTTGCTGCAACAGTCGCGCGTGAGCTCGGAGTTGCAGGAAGGGCTGATGCGCACGCGCATGGTGCCATTCGATGGCCTCGTGCCGCGACTGCGCCGGGTGCTGCGCCAGGCGGCGACCGATACGGGCAAGCAGGTCCAGCTCAAGCTGGAAGGCGCGCAGGGCGAGCTCGATCGCAACGTCCTGGAGCGCATGACGGCTCCGCTGGAACACATGCTGCGCAATGCCGTCGCGCACGGGCTGGAATCGCCGGAACAACGGCGCAAGGCCGGCAAGCCCGAGGAGGGCATCGTCCGCATCGTGGTGCGGCGAGAAGGTTCTGAAGTCGTCCTCGAAGTCGGTGACGACGGTGCGGGCCTCAATCGCCAGGCAATCCACAAGCGCGCCGTCGAGCGCGGGCTGATCCGCAGCGATGCGCGCATGGCCGATGGCGACCTGGACATGCTCATCTTCGAGCCGGGCTTCTCCACCGCCGACGAGGTCAGTCGACTGGCCGGCCGCGGCGTCGGCATGGATGTGGTGGCCAGCGAAGTGCGCCAGCTTGGCGGTGCGCTCGACATCCACTCCAAGGCGGGCGAGGGCACGAATTTCGTCCTGCGCCTTCCGCAGACGCTGGCGGTTACCCAGGCCGTGTTCGTGCGGATCGGCGACACCAGCTTCGCCGTGCCGATCGCATCGGTTCGCGGCGTTGGCCGGATCGCGCGCGACCAGCTCGGGACGCCCGGCGCGGTGTATCCATACGGCGGTGAGGACTATGTCCTCCACGATCTCGGTTCGCTGCTGGGACACGCCCCGGCCAAGGCCGAAGGCCAGCTGCAGATGCCCTTGCTGCTGGTGCGATCGGGCGACCTGCGCGCGGCCGTCACCATCGACCAGGTCATCGGCAACCGCGAAATCGTGGTGAAGCCGGTCGGTCCGCAGGTGGCGTCCGTTCCCGGAATCTTCGGCGCCACCATCATGGGTGACGGTGGCGTTGTCGTGATCCTCGACGTGGCGCCACTCGTGCGTCGCCAGGCGGCGCTGCCGCGCGACGTGGCCCCTGCGCCCGTGGTCGAGGCGCGCAAGATACCGTTGGTCATGGTCGTCGATGATTCAGTCACGATGCGCAAGGTCACCGGACGCGTGCTGGAGCGGAACAACTTCGAAGTCGGCACCGCGAAGGACGGCATCGATGCACTGGAGCGCATGGCCGACCGCGTGCCCGACCTGATGCTGCTGGATATCGAGATGCCGCGCATGGACGGCTACGAACTCGCCACCCAGATGAAGGCCGATCCGCGCCTGCGGGACGTGCCGATCATCATGATCACCTCGCGTACCGGCGAGAAGCACCGGCAGCGGGCATTCGAGATCGGCGTGCAGCGCTACCTCGGCAAGCCGTACCAGGAACACGAATTGCTGCGTAACGTCTTCGAGCTGCTGGAGCAGGAGCAGGAACAGGCCAACCGCGAGCCGGCTGGACGGGAACCCGCATGAAATCCATCGATGCCGGCGCGTCCACGCGCGTCGCGCTGCTGGCGCGTTCGGGTGTCGCCTGCGAGCGTCTGCAGGCGGCGCTGGCGGAGGCGGGGGCCGACGTCGTGCTGGTCGCCGACCCTTCGCAGACCGACTCGGCGGGCGTTCGCGCCGCGGGTGCCCAGGCCATCCTGATCGCACTCGAGCCACTCGTGGACGAAGCGCTGGATCGCTACGACGCGTTGCTGGCCGATCCGGAGATCACGGTCATTTTCGACGAGGCCGAGCTCGCTGCCAATCGCGAAGGCTGGGATGCGGCGCGCTGGACGCGGCATCTCGCCGCCAAGCTCAATCGACACCAGCAAGTGCTGCCTCCGGGCGCCGACCCCGAATTTGACGCGATCGCACCTGCCGGCCAGACGCAGGCGCCGCCCGCCGTGCAGGACGACGTGCACATGCCGGACGACGGCGACCTGGCTGCATTACTGGACGAGATCGCGATCGGTGCGGATGCGCATGGGCTGGAGCTTCCGGATGACGCCGGAACAGCGTCGGGCCCCGCCTTCCTGGACGAGATGACGATCGGACAGCTGGATATGCCCGGGGATGTGCCTGCGACCGTCTCCATGGATGAGACGTTCCTGTCTTTCGACCCGACGCTCGCCGAGTTCGACGCGGTGCCCGACACCAGTTCTACAAGGCTGGCGCCAATTGATTTCGATGTCCCCGCCTTCGAACGGGAGCAGTCTTCCGCGATTGCGTCCAGCGAAGGCGCGGCGCCGGGCCAGGCCGACAACAAGGCCACGAAGGATCGTTTTCGCATGGACCTCGATGCGCTGGAGTTGCGCATCGCCGACATGCAGCTGGAGGAATTGCGTCCACCGCCCCCGGTCAGCACCAGTGGTGCGATCCTGGTGATGGCTGGAATCGGCGGACCGGATGCGGTGCGACAGCTGCTCGCCGGGTTGCCCGCGACCTTTCCACGCGCGGTACTCATCCAGCAACGCCTGGAAGGCGCCCGCCACGACAACCTGGTGCGGCAGATGCAGCGCGCCACCGCAATGCCGGTCCGGCTTGCGGAAGCCGGCGCCATGCTCGAGGGTGGCAACGTCTATGTGTTACCCACTGGCATGGGAATCGTCGCCCAATTTGGCAGCCTGTATTTCGATGCTGGTAGCGACGAACTGATTTCGCGCCTGCCGGCCACCGACAGCGCCGTTGTGCTGCTTAGTGGCGCGGACGTATCCCATGTCGGCGCGGCTTTGGCGCTGGGCATTCGTGGTTCGCTGGTCGCGGGACAATCACCCGACGGCTGTTTCGACGCCGCCGCTTCCGAAGCGCTGGTGGCTCGCGGCGGGACATCGGCCGCACCCGCCGAAATCGCCGAGCAACTGGCCGCGCGCTGGCCGTCCTGAAGGTCACTCCATGAGCTCCACTCCCAGCAACGATATCCGCGGTGTCCTGATCCAGGTTGCGGGCGCGCGCCTGCTCCTGCCCAACGCCACCATCGCCGAGGTCCTGTCGTTCGCCGATCCGGACCCGGTCGAGAACGCCCCGGACTGGCTGCTGGGTCGCATCCGCTGGCGCGGCTGGCAATTGCCGTTGATCGCGTTCTCGCGCCTGTCCGGCATCGCCGAGGAAAAAGGCGGACTGGGCAGCAAGGTGATCGTGCTCAAGGCACTCGGCGGAGATGCCAAGGCGCCGTTCTTCGCGCTGCTGACCCAGGGCTTCCCGCGCCTGGTGACGGTATCGCGCGACGCGCTCGTGGCCGAGGAAGGCGAGGAGCCGTTGCCGCTCGGCGTCCGCACCCGGGTCCTGCTCAACGAGGATGCCGCGCTGCTGCCGGACCTGGAGCAGATCGAGGCGCTGATCGGCCGGGCCTTGGCCGCGGCCGCCTGACAGCGTCGCTCAGGCCGGCTTGGCCTGGCCGAGATCTCCGAATCCCGCCTGCAGCGCCGCAATCGCGGCGATGCCGGCGGTTTCCGTCCGCAGCACGCGTGGCCCAAGCCGCAATCCGGTGAATCCGGCCGCTTCGAGCATCGCCCGGTCACGTGGCGACCAGCCACCTTCCGGACCGACGGCGAGCACGCAGGCACCGCCGCCGGGCGCATCCAGGTCGGCAATGGACCCGGATGCCTGCGGATCGAGCAGGAATCGCGTTTCGACCTGAAGATCCGACAGCGAGCGCTGCAGTGGATGCACCGCCGTCATCGTCGGGATGCGCGCGCGGCCACTCTGTTCGCAGGCCGCGATCACCACGCTGCGCCAGTGCGCCAGCCGCTTGTCCGCCCGATCGCCTTCCAGGCGGACTTCGCTGCGCTCGCTGCTGGTCGGCACGAATGCATTCACGCCCAGTTCGGTGGATTTCTGCAGGATCCAGTCCATCTTGTCGCCACGCGCGATGCCCTGCACGAGGGTGATGGCCAAGGGCGATTCGTTGTCGACTTCACAGCTTGAGTCGACCTGCGCAATGACCTCGCGCTTCCCAAGCACGGTGATGCGCGCGGCGTAGTCGTTGCCGTCGCCGTTGAACAGCAGGCAGGGATCGCCGGCCTTCAGGCGCAGGACGCGCGCCAGGTGGGTGGCGGCCGACTCGGGCAGCGTGACCACGCGACCGACGGCCAGGTGCGCATCGACATGGACGCGCGTCAGGCGCATGGGACCTTGCCTGCGCCGCGCGTGGTCATGCGGCTGCCTCCAGGATCGCCGTGCGCGTCGCGTCAGCGAGCAACTCCAGCTGTTGTGGCGTGACGCAGTACGGCGGCATCCAGTAGACGATGTCGCCCAGCGGCCGCAGCACGACGCCCTGGTCCAGCGCACTGCGATAGGCGCGCAGGCCGACGCGCCGGGATGCCTCGAACGGCGTGCGCCGGTCGCCATCCCGGGTCAGCTCGAACGCGACGATCATTCCCGCCTGGCGGACGTCCGCCACGTGCGGCAACTCCGCGAATGGCGCGGCCAGCCGCGCCATGTGGCCGGCGGTTTCGATGTTGTGCGCGAGCACGTCGTCGGTCTCGAAGATGTCCAGCGATGCCAGCGCCGCGGCGCACGCCAGCGGGTTGCCGGTATAGCTGTGCGAATGCAGGAACGCGCGCTCGCGGCTGTCGTCGAGGAAGCCATCGTAGATCGACTGCGTCGCCAGGACCGCCGCCAGCGGCAGGAAGCCACCGGTGAGGCCTTTCGACAGGCACAGCAGGTCAGGCTGGATGCCGGCCTGCTGGCAGGCGAACAGGCTGCCGGTGCGCCCGAAGCCGGTTGCGATCTCGTCGGCGATCATCAGCACGCCGTGCGCGTCGCACAGCGCCCGCGCGTGCGCGAGATAGGCGGGGTCATGCATGCGCATGCCGCCGGCGCACTGCACGCGCGGCTCCAGGATGAGCGCGCAGACTTCGCCGGCGTGGCGCTCGAGGAGTTCGCCCAATGCATCGGCGGCGCGTCGCGCGCAATCGGCGGGCGATTCGCCTTCCACCGCCAGGAAGGAATCGGGGGACGGCGCGAACAGCGCTTCGGCCAGCAGTGGCGCATAGACGCGCCGATACAGCGGCACGTCGCCGACTGCCAGCGCGCCCAGCGTTTCCCCGTGGTAGCCATTTTCCAGCGCGACGAACTTGCGCCGGCGATGCTCGCCGCGGTTGTGGAACCAGTGGAACGCCATCTTCAGCGCGACTTCCACTCCGGCCGATCCATTGTCGGCATAGAAGACTTTCGCCAGCGGGTCGCGTCCGGTCTCGCGTGGGGCGATCGCCAGCAGGCGTTCGGCCAGTTCCACCGCTGGCTGGTGCGAGAACCCGGCGAGGATCACCTGTTCCAGCTGTCCGGCCTGCGCGGCGATGGCTGCCGCGATGCGTGGCTCGGCATGGCCGAACAGATTGGTCCACCAACTGCTGACCGCATCCAGGTAGCGGCGACCGTCGCGGCCGATGAGCCACGCGCCTTCTCCGCGTTCGATCGGCACCAGCGGCAGGGTGCCCGGGTGCTCGCGCATCTGCGTGCAGGGGTGCCACAGCACCGCCAGGTCGCGCGACCGCCACTGATCGGCGTCCGTTATCATCGCTGGCCTATGGAGATCTTCGCGCATCCCGCCATTATCGTCGCATTCGCGGCCGGGCCATCGACGCTTGCCTTCGCGCCGGAGGTACGGCCGTGACGCAGCGGCTGCCGACCATCCATGGCATCACCGAGCACGACGCCGGCCCCTACCGCATGGAGCGGCTCGACCTGGAATTCGGCAATGGCGAGCGTCGACGCTACGAGCGCCTGCACAGCCGCGGACATGGCGCGGTCATCGTGGTGCCGTTGCTGGACGACGACACCGTGTTGCTGGTCCGTGAATACGCCGCCGGGATGCATCGCTACGAGCTGGGGCTGGTGAAGGGACACATCGACGCTGGCGAAACCCCACTGCAGGCGGCCGACCGCGAACTGCAGGAAGAAGCCGGGTACGGCGCACGGATGCTGGAGGAACTGCGATCGATCAGCCTCGCGCCGGCGTACATGAGCCACCAGACGCACCTGGTCGTGGCCCGCGACCTCTATCCCCAGCGACTGCCCGGCGACGAACCCGAGGAGCTGGAAGTCGTGCCGTGGAAGCTGGCGGACCTGCACACGCTGGTCCAGCGCGAGGACTGCTCGGAAGGCCGCTCCATCGCGGCACTCTTCATCACAAGGGAATGGTTGCGCCATGCCGACAAGTGAGCTGCGGGAGCTTCGGGAACACATCATTGCGCTGGCGCACGACGCCGGCGCCCGCATCATGGACATCTATGCCGGCGCCATCGACGTCAGCCACAAGGACGATCGCTCGCCGCTGACCGCCGCAGACATGGCCGCGCACCATTGCATCGTCGAAGGCCTCGAGCGCCTGACGCCGGATATTCCGGTGCTGTCGGAGGAGTCCGCCGAGGACGTGCCCGCGCTGGTGCGCCGGCAGTGGACGCGGCTGTGGCTGGTCGATCCGCTGGATGGCACCCGGGAGTTCATCAAGCGCAACGACGAATTCACCGTCAACATCGCCCTGATCGACAATGGCGTCCCGATCCTGTCGGTGGTGCAGTCGCCCGTCACGGGCACGGTCTGGCACGCGCATCGCGACGTCGGCGCATTCCGCCGCGATGGCGACAGCGAATCCGCGCTGCATTGCCGCCGGCCCGCGACAGCGCCATTGCGCGTCGCGGTCAGTCGTTCGCACCTGGACCCGCGCACGGTCGCATTGATGCAGCGCATGGGCCCCACGGAGCCAGTGTCGCGCGGCTCGTCATTGAAGTTCTGCGAACTTGCCGAAGGCGGCATGGACGTGTATCCGCGATTCGGCCCCACCAGCGAGTGGGATACCGCGGCAGGGCAGTGCGTGCTCGAGGCGGCCGGTGGATGCGTCATCGACCCGCAGGGTCGACCGCTGCGCTACAACCAGCGCGACACGGTGCTCAACGGCGATTTCCTCGCGTTGGGCGATCCGGACCTGCCCTGGCGGTCATGGCTGTGAATGCGCTGGATTCCGGCGGCCGCATCGACCGGCTGCTGGAGATCATGGCTCGCCTGCGCGATCCGCAGTCCGGATGTCCATGGGACGTCGCGCAGACCTTCGCGACCATCGCTCCCTACACCATCGAGGAGGCCTATGAGGTCGCCGACGCCATCGATCGCAATGACATGTCCGACCTGCGCGACGAGTTGGGCGACCTGCTGTTGCAGGTCGTTTTCCACGCACGCATGGCGCAGGAGCTTGGCGCATTCGCATTCGACGACGTCGTGGAGGCCATCTCCGACAAGATGACGCGCCGGCATCCGCATGTATTCGCCGATGCGACGGTCGGCAATGCCGAGGCGCAGACGCAGGCATGGGACCGCCACAAGCGGGCCGAACGCACGGCCGCCGGCGATCCGGATGCGTCCGCGCTTGCCGGGATCGCGCGCGGGCTGCCGGAATGGCAGCGCGCATTGAAGTTGCAGCAGCGCGCCGCGCGTGTCGGCTTCGACTGGCCGGGTCCGGAACCGGTGATCGCCAAGTTGCACGAAGAGATCGACGAAGTGCGGACGGAGTTTTCGGCGACCGCGCTGGCGCCGGACGATGCCGACGCACGCGATCGCCTGGAAGACGAGATCGGCGACCTGTTGTTCGTCTGCGCCAATCTCGCCCGCCATGCGAAGGTCGATCCGGGCTCCGCGCTGCGGCGCGCGAACCGCAAGTTCGAGCGCCGTTTCCGCGCGATGGAAACGCTGGCCGCCGCCGAAGGCATCGCATTGGCCGAACTCGGCCTGGATGCGCAGGACGCCTACTGGAACCGGGTCAAGGCCGATGAAAAGGCGGGCCGGCAATGAGCCGGCGTTTCCACGACTTCGCGGATTTCTACCGCTTCTACCTGGCCGAGCATGCCAATCGCACCTGCCGCCGCCTGCACGTCATCGGCACGGCGGGCGTCGTTGTCCTCGCGACCGTTGCCGGCCTGCAGGGCGATGCGCGCTGGCTGCTCGCGGCATTGGTTTGCGGCTACGGATTTGCGTGGACCGGGCATGTGTTCTTCGAGAAGAACCGGCCGGCGACATTCCGCCACCCGGTGTATTCGTTCATGGCCGACTGGGTGATGTTCAAGGACGTCCTCATCGGCAGGATTCCGTTCTAGCCGGTACTGCGAACAATGCCAAAGTCGATGCGGCGGCGGCATCGGTTCCAGCGCAGTGCTTGTCCAGGTAGCAGACCGACAACCCGCGAACACCAGCAGGGTGATCACTTCCTGCATTCCCTTGTAATCGCGGTAAGGCCCGGGAACGGATTTCGAGCTTCAGTTCCGCTGACTGATGGTCACGAGCGCATCTGCCCTGGTCAAATCGCTGGCCTGATGAGCAACGCCGCCAGCGCGAGCAGCAACGCCACCGGCATCACGACGATCCCCAGCCGCAGGAATTGCCACGCCGACACATCGACTCCTTCACGGCGGATGGCGGTCAGCCACAGGATCGTCGCGAGCGATCCGGTGACCGACAGGTTGGGACCCAGATCGACGGCAACCGTGATGGCGCTCTGGATGAGGACATCGACGGGAACAGTTGCTGCCGCATCAATGGCCGATCCGGAAATCAATCCCATTGGCAGGTTGTTGAACAGGTTGCATGCGATTGCGACGGCGCCACCGGCGCCCAGGGCCGTCCCGACGACCGACCGCTGCGCCGCCGCCTGCAGCAGGACGCTCAGTGCATGCACGACACCGGTCTGGGCAAGACCCTGCACGAGCACGAACAATGCGGCCACCAGGAGCAATACGCCCCAGGAAACGCCTTTGAGCATGCCCCACGGCGCCTCACGCTTGCCGACGAGCACGATGACTGCCACCAGGCTGGTCACCAGCAGGGTCGGTAGCCCCAACGGCACGTCGAAAAAGGACGCCACCAGCAAGACCACCGCAGCCCCGAGGATGCCGTAGCCGCTCGTCGCTCCGGCGCGCGACAGCCTCGGGATGTCGATGTCCGAAACGATCGATCCGCGCAAGGCACCGCGTTGCAGGAAGCGATGCATGGCATAGGTTGCGGCAATCGCGAAGAACGATGGCAATGCAAACAGTCCGATCCATTGCAGCAACGGAGGCATGTGGGTGCGGAAGATCACCAGGTTCGCCGGATTGGATATCGGCAGCACGAAGCTCGCGGCGTTTGCGATGAATGCGCACACAAACAGATACGGCAGGGGATTCGCGCCGGCCTTTTTGGCAGCCGCGTAGACGGCTGGCGTCAGCACCACGGCGGTGGCATCGTTCGACATGAAGACGGTGACCAGCGTGCCAATGGCATACGCCAGCAAAAACAGACGCTGGGGCGAACCGTTGGCGCGCCGCGCAGCGAGCGCGGCGAGGAAATCGAAAAGTCCCTCGCGGCGGGCCAGTTCGGACAGCAGCATCATGCCGGTCAGGAACAGGTAAACATCGGTGCCTTCGCCGACCGCGAACGCAGCGTCTCGCCAGGTCAACAAGCCCGATACGACCAGCGCCAAGGCGCCGGCGATCGCCCAGGCCGCTTCCGGCACACGCCAGGGCCTCACGATCACGCCTGCTATCGCCAGCGCACCGATCGACCACGTTGCGGCCTGGGTAAGGCTGACCGGAGTCATTTCGCGAGCCCCGGCCTTGTCGGCGACGTTGTTGGCCAGGCCTGCGTTCGGAGGGGGTCACAAGGGCGGCGTCCGGCTCGCCCTGAGTGATCCGCGCCCAAGCGGTGGAGGTCGCGACCGGGTGCTTTCGGTGGGGCAGGGTCGGAGAAGAGCGGGCGGGAGTGGTGGGCGGTCAAGAATCCAGTTTGGCGGATCGCTGGCCAGGTGCCAATTGCGTCGAGATATCGCCATGCGTCAGACCCTTGGCGAGGGCTGCGGCGGAAGAACCAAGCTGAACGAGGCGTCTTCACGGCCCATGCACCTTCACACGGGCAGCCTTTCACAAAGCTGAAGACTGAGAGGGGACTGCAATGCGCGCATCACAAGAACCGGCCGGCCTCGTCCTGATTGTCGAGGACAACCGCAACATTTCGGAAATGGTGGGTGAATACCTGGAGGGACGCGGGTTCGAGGTGGACTATGCCTCGGACGGCCTCGACGGATACCGCCTTGCCGCGGAAAACAGCTACGACGTGGTCGTGCTCGACCTGATGCTGCCGCGCCTGGACGGCGTGGAAGTCTGCAAGCGGTTGCGCGAGGAAGCGCGCAAGTCGACGCCGGTGCTGATGCTGACCGCGCGCGACACGCTGGATGAAAAACTGACTGGTCTGTCCGCCGGCGCCGACGATTACCTCACCAAGCCCTTCGCCATCCAGGAGCTCGAAGCCCGCCTGCGTGCGCTGATCCGGCGCGAACGCCGCCAGGTCGGCTCCGAGGTGCTGAAGGTCGCCGATCTCGTGCTGGATCCGGCCAGCCTGCGCGCCACGCGCGGCGGTGTGGAGCTGCAGCTGTCGCCGATCGGCCTGAAGCTGCTGACGATCCTGATGCGCGAATCGCCGCGCGTCGTCAGCCGCCAGGAGATCGAGCGGGAGATCTGGGGCAATGGCCTGCCGGATTCGGACACCCTGCGCAGCCACCTGTACAACCTGCGCAAGACGATCGACAAGCCCTACGAAAAGCCCCTGCTGCACACCGTCCAGAGTGCCGGCTACCGGATCGCGGACATCGAACAGCCACCGGTGTGAGAACAGCGCCGCGCACCATGTACGGCGGCCTGCCCGAAAAACTGCGAAACGCCCTGCTGATCCAGGGCGTGATCGCGGCGCTGATCCTGCTTGCGGGGGCGGCCATTGCCATGTACACCGCCGAGCAGGACGTGGCCGCCACGGCACTGCGCGAGGAGGCAGCGTATTTCTGGGAGCAGCGCGCTGCCAATCCGGCGCACAGCGCCCCGGACAGCGCGATCCTGCACGGCTATGTACTACCGGTCGGCGCCTCGCCCGAAGCCTTGCCGCCCTCGTTGCGGGTGCTCAAGCCCGGCCTGCACGACCTGCCCGACTTGCTGGTGCTGGTCGAGCAGCGCGACGACGTGCGCCTGTACCTGAGCTATCCGCGGTCCAAGATCGATCGCATCGCGGTACGGCTGGTCATGGCGCCGGTGTTGCTGGCGGTCCTGCTGCTGCTTGGCAGTTCCTGGCTGACCTATCGCCGCGCGCGCCGCCTCACCGCACCGCTGCACTGGCTGGCCAACGAGGTGCGGCGATGGGATCCGCGCGATCCCGACACCAGCGTGCTGGCGCCGGACAAGCTGCCGGGCGATGCCGGCGTCGAAACCCGGCAGCTCGCCGGCGCGCTGCAGCGCATGGGTGATCGCACGCGTTCGTACATGCACCGCGAACGCGACTTCACCCGCGATGCCAGCCATGAACTGCGCACGCCACTGACGGTGGTGCGGGTCGCCAGTGACCTGATGCAGAGCGACCCGGACCTTCCCGAGCGCGCGCACCGGTCGCTTGCGCGGATCCAGCGTGCGGCGCGCGACATGGAAGCCGTCATCGACGCATTCCTGCTGCTGGCCCGCGAGAGCGAGGTCGAACCCCAGCGCGAGGATTTCGCGGTGCGCGATGTCGTCGACGAAGAAGTCGAGAAGGTTCGCCCGCTTCTGGCGGGCAAGCCGATCGAGCTGTCGGTGCAGGAGCGCGCGTCGCCGGAGCTGCATGCATCGCCTCGCGTGCTCGGGGTGATGCTGGGCAACCTGTTGGCCAACGCCTGCACCTTTACCGAGCGCGGGCGCATCGAGGTGGTCATCCTTGGTGATCGCATCGTGGTTCGCGACACCGGCATCGGCATGGGCGGCGAAACCCTGAAGCGCGCCTTCGAGCCGTTCTTTCGCGGCGACCAGGCCAATCCGGCCGGCCGCGGCATGGGCCTGGCGATCGTGCGCCAGCTTGGCGAACGCTTCAGCTGGCCCGTGCACCTGGAGAGCGCTCCGGGCCAAGGCACGACCGCGACGATCCGTTTCTCCAGCTGAACGGCAACCATCGCTGCCGGACGGACGGGTCAACCTTCCTCGATCCGACGGCGTTGACTGACAGACAACCGATCGGGACGACATGAGTACGACGCCGCATCCAGATCATCGACGCCTTGCCCGCATGGCGGCCACCCTGGCGGCCATCATCGTGCTGGTGCTGGGCGGGTGGCTGTGGTGGTCGCGGCACCAGGCCTCGTCCGCTTCGGCGGGCTACCGCACGGCGGCGGTGGATCGCGGCGATATCCGCGTCGCCATTTCCGCCACCGGCACCCTCGGTGCGATCTCGACGGTCGATGTCGGCAGCCAGATCTCCGGCCAGGTGACCGAGGTGCTGGCGGACTTCAACGACCACGTCCGCAAGGGCGACGTCCTCGCGCGCATCGATCCCAGCACCTACCAGGCGCAGATCGCGCAAGGCGCGGCGGCTGTCGCCAGCGCACGCGCCAACCTGGGCAGCGCGCAGGCGACGCTGCGCAACGCGGACGCCGACTTCTCGCGCAAGTCGCGGCTGGCGCAGCAGCAGCTGGTCGCCCGCAGCGACGCCGACCTTGCCCGTGCGGCCCGCGACCAGGCCAGCGCGCAGGTGCGTGCGGCGCAGGCGCAGATCATCCAGCAGCAGGCGTCGACCCAGACCGCACGGCTCAACCTGCAGCGCGCGGTGATCCGTTCCCCGGTCGACGGCGTGGTCCTGACGCGCACCATCGAGCCGGGCCAGACCGTTGCCGCCAGCCTGCAGGCGCCGGTGCTGTTCCAGATCGCCGAGGACCTGTCGAAGATGGAAATCGTCCTCGCCATCGATGAGGCGGATATCGGCCAGGTCAAGCCGGGCCAGGCGGTTGCCTTCAGCGTCGATGCGTTTCCCGACAAGCAATATCGCGGCAGCGTGCAGCAGGTGCGCCTGTCGGCGACCAATACCAGCAATGTCATCTCCTATCCGGTGGTCGTCGCGGTCGACAACAGCGACCGCACGTTGCTGCCCGGGATGACGGCCAACGCAGAGATCGAAGTCAGCCGTCGCGCCGACGTCTTGCGCGTGCCCAACAGTGCGCTGCGCTACAAGCCCGACGAGGAAGCCGCCAGTCCCACGGCGACGACGGCATCCGCGCGCGGTCCCGATCCCACCAGCGAGCTGCCCGCGATTGCGCAGCGGCTGCAGTTGAACGCAAGCCAGCGCGCGGTTTTCGATACCGCCATCGCCGCGATGCAGGCCCGCGCGGCGCAACGTCGCAGTGCGTCGGCCGCCGCCAGTTCGACTTCCGGCAGCAGCCTGTTCGGTGGGCGCACAGGGCAGCCGCAGCGCAATGGCGGCGCGAACACGGCCAACCAGGGCGCGATGCGGCAACGGATGCTGGAACGAATGAACCAGCAGTTCGCCGGCTTCCGGGCAACGTTGGGCACGCAGCAGCAACAGCAGTGGGATCGCGATGTCGCGGCATTGGCCGGTGCGCGCCGCGCCCCGCTGTATCTCCTCGCCGACGGCAAGCCGAAGCAGGTCATGGTTCGCATCGGATCGTCGGATGGCACCAACACCGAGGTTGCGGGCGACATCCATGCCGGCGACAAGGTGATCGTCGGCAGCGAGCGCGCGACGACGGCGCCGTGAACGTCCCGGGCGAGGCGGTTGCGGTGATCGAAACCCGCAAGCTGTGCAAGGTGTATGCCCCTGGCAGTGCCGCGGAGGTCGTCGCGTTGCGCGATGTCGACCTGCGCATCGGGCGCGGTGAATTCGTCGCGATCATGGGGCCGTCGGGCTCGGGCAAGTCGACGCTGATGAACATGATCGGCTGCCTGGACACGCCGTCGTCCGGCAGCTATCTGTGCGACGGCGTCGACGTGGCCACGCTCGATGCCGAGCAGCGCGCCGAGCTGCGCCTGCAGAAGATCGGATTCGTCTTCCAGGGATTCAACCTGCTGCCGCGCATGAGTGCGCTTGAGAACGTCGCCATGCCGCTGGGCTACGCCAACGTGCCGCACCCGGAGCGGATGCAGCGGGCGCGCGCCGCGCTGGAGGCCGTCAACCTCGGTGAGCGCGCCGCGCACCGGCCCAGCGAGATGTCCGGTGGCCAGCAGCAGCGCGTCGCCATCGCCCGCGCGCTGATCAACAATCCCGCGATCCTGCTCGCCGACGAGCCAACGGGCGCGCTGGACAGCAGGACCGGGATGGAAATCCTCGCGCTGTTCGAGCGATTGCGCGATGCCGGGCTCACCGTGATCCTGATCACCCACGAGGCCGATGTCGCCGCGCACGCCGACCGCAGGTTCGAGATGCGCGATGGCGCCCTGAACGAGCAGGCGGTGCACGCATGAACTTCATGGAGATCCTGCGGACCGCGGCATTCGCATTGCGTGGAAACTGGATGCGAAGCGCGCTCACGTCGCTGGGCGTGATCATCGGCATCGCGGCCGTGATCGTGATGGTCTCGGTGGGCCAGGGCACGCAGGCGGAAATCGACAAGCTGGTGTCCGGCCTGGGCTCCAATCGACTGGACATCAGCGGTGGCGGCGGCTTCGGCGGTGGTGCGGTGCGCCTCGCGGCGGGTAGTCGCTACACGCTGTCGGAGGCCGACGCCGACGCGATCCGCAAGGAGATCCCGGAAGTCGAATACGTCGCGGGATCGATGCGCGGCGGCATCCAGGTGGTCTATGGCGAAAGCAACTGGTCCACGCAATGGCAGGGCGTGCAGCCGGACTGGTTCGACATCAACGATTGGGTGATCGCCAGCGGGCAGCCATTCGAGTCGCGCGACTACAGCGGTGCGGCAAAGTCGGTGATCCTGGGCAACACCGTCCGCCAGCAGTTGTTCGGCGACCAGGATCCGGTCGGGCAATCGGTCCGCCTGGGTCGGGTTCCATTCACCGTTGTCGCGACGCTGAAGCCAAAAGGCCAGGGCGGTTTCGGGCAGGACCAGGACGACCTGGTGGTGGTGCCGCTGGAAACCGCGCGACGACGCCTGTCCGGTGCGACCGCCTTGCCACCAGGCGCCGTCCAGCAGATCTCGCTGGGCGTCGGCCGCGCCGAGGACCTGTCCTATGCGCAGGGCGAAGTCGAAGCCCTGCTACGGCAGCGCCATCGGATCCAGCCCGGCGACGACGATGACTTCAGCGTCCGCAACATCGCGCAGATCGTGGCCACGCGGACGCAGACGACGCGATTGATGTCACTGCTGCTCGGCGCGGTCGCCGGCATTTCGCTGGTCGTTGGCGGCATCGGCATCATGAACATCATGCTGGTGTCGGTCACCGAGCGGATCCGCGAGATCGGCCTGCGCATGGCGGTGGGCGCGGGCCCCGGGGACATCCGCAAGCAGTTCCTGGCCGAGGCGATGTTGATCTCGCTGATCGGCGGTGTCATCGGCATCCTGCTGGGCGTGGTCGGTGCGCTGCTGGTAGGCAGGTTCGGGTCGCTGCCGGTGGCGCTCAACGGCAGGGTCGTGGGGCTGGCGGCGGGTTTTTCCATCGCCACCGGCCTGTTCTTCGGCTACTACCCGGCGCGCAAGGCATCGCTGCTGGATCCCATCGAAGCCTTGCGCCAGCAATAGCGGCGGGGCGTTATCCTGCCCCGCATGTGCATCCACCTGCCGACGCCGGAGCGCGCGCCATGAGCTTGTCCCCGGCACAAACGCGCGATACGCCGCTCACCGCGCTGGTCATCCATGGCGGGGCGGGCGTCGTCGAGCGAGCCTTGCTGTCCGCGCAGGACGAGCGCGACATCCGCTACGAATTGAATCGCGCGCTCGACGCCGGCAACGCGGTCCTGTCGATCGGCGGCCACGCCATCGATGCCGTGCAGGCTGCCATCCTCGTGCTCGAGGATTCGCCACGCTTCAACGCTGGCAAGGGCGCGGCGTTCACCGCGCGCGGCGGACACGAACTCGATGCGGCGATCATGGACGGCCACCGCCGGCGCGCGGGCGCCGTGGCTGGCGTGACCACCGTCCGTCATCCGATCCGGCTGGCGCGCGCGGTGATGGAGCATTCGGCGCACGTCATGCTGGCGGGCGATGGTGCCGAACAATTCGCCGATACCCGTGGCGACCTCGAGCGCGTGCCCAACAGCTGGTTCGACACCGACGTGAGGCGCAGGCAGCTGGAAGCTGCGCAGGCGGCGGAAAGCGCGGGTGCGCTGCCGGCGATGGCGGGCGGCTACTTCGGCACGGTCGGCGCGGTTGCGCTCGATGCCTCGGGTCGCATCGCCGCCGGCACGTCCACCGGTGGCATGACCAACAAGCGCCACGGCCGCATCGGCGACTCGCCGATCATCGGTGCGGGCACATGGGCGGACGACCGCTGCGGGGTGTCGGGGACGGGCTGGGGCGAGTTCTACATCCGCCATGCCGTCGCGCACGATATCGCCGCGCGCATCGCGTATCGCGGCGATACGCTGGCCGCCGCGGCCTCGGAGGTGATCGACCGGGTCATCCCGGCGGCTGGCGGCGATGGTGGCGCGATCGCGCTGGATCGCGACGGCAACATCGCGATGCCATTCAACACGCCGGGCATGTATCGCGGCTGGATCCGGCCGGATGGCTCGCGCGGCGTTGCCGTGTTCAAGGGCGACAGCTAGCGGCGCGGGCCAAAAAAAAGCCGGCCAATAGGCCGGCTTTTCCTGTCGCTCCGATCGATCAGCGCTCCTCGGCGATGACCAGGTGCGGGTCGATCGCCTGGTTGTTGTCGCGGTGGCTCTGCGACAGCTTCTTGAGCATCGGCAGCAGCGCGATGGCGAGCACGGCGCCACCGGCGGCGACGAACCCGAGCTTGTTGAACAGGCTGGTGTAGATCGGCAGCGACTGCAGCGGATCGGTGATGTTGTCGGGGATGCTGGCGTAGTTGGCGACCAGCCCGCCGAGGAACTGCGCGATGCCGGTGGCGACGAAGTACGCGCCCATCATGAACCCACCCATCCGCGCCGGGACGTAGCGCGCCATCATCGCCAGGCCCAGTCCGCTGACCAGAAGCTCGCCGAGCGAATAGAAGCCATAGCCCCAGACCATGTACCACGAGGACACCTTGCCGGCGACGGCCGTGCCCCCGCTGATGCCGAAGATGAAGAACCCGATCGCGACGACGATGAAACCAATCGCGAATTTCGCGGCGATCGGCAGGTCGCGACCACGCGTCGCCATGCGCGTATAGCCCCAGGCAAGGATCGGGCTGAGCGCAAAGATCCAGATCGGATTGAGCGCCTGGTACTGCGCCGGGATCCAGTTGAACAGGTGCACGCCGAAGAACGTCTGGCTCGGGTCCACGTTGCGCAGCGCGAACAAGGTCAGCGAGGTCGACATCTGCTGGTAGAAGATGAAGAACAGGATCGTCTCGACGATCAGGATCAACGCCACCAGCAGGCCGGAACGTTCGCCGGGGCCGCTCTTGGCAATGAGGTACCCGAAGATCCCGAGGATGACGGCACCGGCGACCCAGACCAGGGCGCGGGCGATTTCACGATGCTGCAGCACGAACGACACCGCGAACACCAGCGCAACGCCCACCAGCAGCACCGCGGCGAGCTTGCCCCAGTTCACCGGAGCGTCGTCCGGCACCGAGCCCACGTGGTCGAGCGTGCGCCGCATCAGCAGGTAGTTGAGCAGGCCCAGCACCATGCCCGCGCAGCACACGGCGAACGCAGCGTGCCAGCCCCATTTCGCCGCGATCCACGGCGTCAGCAGCATCGAGAACGTCGAGCCGATGTTCACCGCCATGTAGTACAGGGTGAACGCGCTGTCGATCTTGGCGTCGTCGCCCTCGTAGATGCGGCGCACGAGATTGGCGGCATTGGACTTGAACAGGCCGTTGCCGACCACGATCACGCCGAGCGCGCCGTACAGCAACGGGACGTTGTCCGATGGGATCGACAACAGCAGGTAGCCCAGGCCCAGGATGCAGGCGCCGATCGTCATGCTGCGGCGCGCGCCGAGCACCTTGTCCCCGATCCAGCCGCCGATGGCCGGCGCGGCATAGACCAGCGCGGTGAAGGCGCCCCATGTCAGGTTGGCGCGGTCGTCGTCATAGCCCAGCTTCTGCACCATGAACAGCACCAGCAGCGCCGCCATGCCGTAATAGCCGAAGCGCTCCCACATCTCGATCAGGAAGATCGTGCTGAACGACTTGGTCTGGCTGGGGCGTGGCGCGGGCGCGCTGCTGCGGATGGAACCGGCACTGGTGTTCAATGGCATTTCCCGGGCGCTCGAGGCGATCGCGCATCGATAGCACGTGAACGGGGAATGCCACCCTGCCAAAAGTCACGGTACGGGTGTGTGCCTGCCCCTCCGCCTGCCGGGGCCTTGTGGCAAAATTCCCCTCATTAGTCACGGCCTGCGGCCAACGGACCCTTCCGACCCATGTTGATTTTCGAGCAGTCACGGCCCGGCCGAAGCGCCAGCGCCCAGCATCCGGCGGCGCATCCGGCGCCGGCGGACATTCCCGCGGCGCTGTTGCGGACCACGCCGGTCGGGCTGCCGGAGGTGTCCGAGCTGCAGGTCGTGCGCCACTTCACCAACCTGAGCCGCAAGAATTTCTCGATCGACACCAACTTCTATCCGTTGGGCTCGTGCACGATGAAATACAACCCGCGGGCCTGCCAGTCGGTGGCGTTGATGGACGGGTTCGCCAACCGCCATCCGTATGCGCCGGACGTGCTGTCGCAGGGATTCCTGTCGTGCATGTTCGACCTGCAGCAGATCCTCGCCGAGGTCACCGGGATGAAGGGTGGCGTCTCGCTGGCGCCGATGGCTGGCGCGCAGGGCGAGTTCGCCGGCGTGGCGATGATCATGGCGTACCACAAGTCCCGTGGTGACCTGGGGCGCAACGAGATCATCGTTCCCGACGCCGCGCACGGCACCAACCCCGCGACGGCCGTCATGTGCGGCTGCGTGGTGCGCGAGATCCCGACGCTGGGCAATGGCGATGTGGATGTCGAGGCGCTGAAGTCGGTGCTCGGTCCGAAGACGGCCGGCATCATGCTGACCAACCCGTCGACGATCGGCGTGTTCGAGCGACGCATCGTCGAGATCGCGCAACTGGTGCACGCCGCTGGCGGGCTGCTCTATTACGACGGCGCCAACCTCAATGCGATCCTCGGCAAGGTGCGCCCCGGCGACATGGGTTTCGATGCCATCCACATGAACCTGCACAAGACCTTCTCCACGCCACATGGCGGCGGTGGTCCTGGCGCCGGAGCCGTTGGCGTCAGCGAGCGGCTGCGACCCTTCCTGCCGATCCCGATGGTTGCCCGGGACGACAAGGGAACCTATCGCTGGCTGCGCAAGAAGGACTGCCCGCAGTCGATCGGTCGGCTGTCCGCCTTCGCGGGCAATGCCGGCGTCCTGATCCGCGCCTATGTCTACGCGCGCATGCTGGGTCGCGAAGGCATGACCCGCGTCGCCGAATTCGCCACGCTCAACGCCAATTACCTTGCCGCGCAGTTGAGCAGGGCCGGCTTCACGCTGGCCTATCCGGAGCGCCGCGCATCGCACGAGTTCATCGTCACCGTGCAGCCGCAGAAAAAAGCCACCGGCATCACCGCGCTGGACTTCAGCAAGGCGCTGCTCGACCACAACATCCACGCGCCCACCAACTATTTTCCGTTGCTGGTTCCCGAATGCCTGCTGATCGAACCGACCGAGACCGAGAGCAAGGAGACGCTCGACGAATTCATCGCCGTCATGACGCAGCTGCTGGCCGAATCGCGCGAATCGCCCGAGAAGATGAAGGGTGCGCCGTACACGATGCCCGTCCGGCGCTTGGACGATGTCAAGGCCGTCAAGGAACTCGACGTCGCGTTCCGGCCGGCCGCCTAGGATGGCGGACGGCCAAGGCCACTTGCCGCGCGGTCCGCGGCGGATGCTGCTGGCGACCAAGTGGTCGCTGCAGGGCCTGCGTTTTTGCTGGCTGTACGAATCCTCGTTCCGGCTGGAGGTCTACCTGTTGGCCGTGCTCGGGCCACTGGGCTTGTGGCTGGGGCAGACCGGTGTCGAACGCGCACTGCTGGTCGGCAGTGGATTGCTGGTGTTGAGCGCGGAACTGCTGAACTCCGCGGTGGAAGCGGTGATCGAGCGCTACGGCGCCGAGCATCACGAACTGGCGGGGCGCGCAAAAGACATGGGCTCGGCGGCGGTGTTCGTGCTGATGATCAACGTCGTCATGACGTGGGCCCTCATCCTCGGGCCGCGCTACCTGTGATGGTGGCCCGATGAGCCTGGCATGGGTGACCGATCCGCAGATCTGGATCGCACTGGTCACGTTGAGCACGCTGGAAATCGTGCTGGGCGTGGACAACCTGGTCTTCATCTCCATCGCAGTGAGCAAATTGCCACCGGCGCAGCGCAGTCGCGCCCGCCGTTTCGGCATCGCGCTGGCGTGCGTCAGCCGCATCGGCCTGCTGGTCTCGCTGGCCTACCTGGCCCGCATGCAGACCAACCTCTTCACGCTGTTCGGGCTGGGTATTTCCATCCGCGACCTCGTGCTGATCCTGGGTGGCGTCTTCCTGGTCGTGAAGGGCACGATGGAGATCCGTGACCTCATCGTCGGTGAGGAGGACGCCATGGACGTCCATTCCAAACCGGCCCAGGCGGTGATGTCCGTGATCCTGCAGATCGCCATCATCGACATCGTGTTCTCGCTGGACTCGGTGATCACGGCGGTAGGCATGGTGTCGCAGATCCCGGTCATGGTCGCCGCGATCCTCGTGTCGGTGGTGCTGATGCTGTTCGCCGCCAATGCGCTGGGCGAGTTCATCGATCGCAACCCCACGATCAAGATGCTGGCCCTCACCTTCATCGTGCTCGTCGGCGTGGTGCTGATCGCCGACGGCTTCTCCGTGCACATCGGGCGTGGCTACGTCTACGTCGCAATGGCCTTCTCGGCGGTCGTCGAGTCGCTCAACCTGTGGGCCAAGCGCCGCCAGCGGCTGAGATCAGTGGAGGATTGACGGCATTTGCACGCACGGATCGGGGATGCTGCAATGCCGCCAGCCTGTCGTGTCTTCTTCACCTGGAGTATTGCCATGCGAATCCTGTCTCCCGTGCGCCTGCTCCTGCTGCTCGTCCTGGCCTGCATGCTCAGTGGTTGCGGCTATAACCAGATCCAGCAAAAGGACGAAGCGGTCAAGGCCGGCTGGTCCGAGGTCATCAACCAGTACAAGCGCCGCGCCGACCTGATTCCCAACCTGGTCAACACGGTCAAGGGTTACGCCGCCCAGGAGCAGCAGGTCCTGATCGGCGTGACCGAGGCGCGCGCCAAGGTCAGCCAGATCAACGTCAACGCGAATGATGCGGCGTCGCTGGCGCAGTTCCAGCAGGCGCAGGGTGAGCTGTCCAGCGCGTTGTCGCGTTTGCTGGTGGTGACGGAAAACTATCCCAACCTGAAATCCGACCAGTCCTTCCGCGACCTGCAGGCGCAACTCGAAGGCACCGAGAACCGCATCACCGTCGCGCGCGGACGCTACATCCAGCTGGTGCAGGACTACAACACCTACATCCGCTCGTTCCCGCAGAACCTCGTTGCAAAGATGTTCGGCTACGAGACCAAGCCCAACTTCACCGTCGAGAACGAGCGGCAGATCCAGGCGCCGCCTGCCGTGGACTTCAGCAAGCCGCAGCCACAGGCCGCACCGGCGCAGCCTGCACCGAAGCCACAGCCACAGGCTCCCGCGCCGGCGCAGGGATGACCGATCGCCCGCCATCGGTGAGCGCCTGATGCGTCCGCTGGTCGGCCGGTGGTTGCTGGCCAGCCTGCTGTGCATTGGCTGGCATGCGGCCTGGGCGCAGTCGCTTGCGGCGATTCCCGCGCTGGACTCGCCGGTGGTGGATACCACCGGCACGCTGACCGCCGAACAGAAGCAGGCGCTGGTGCAGCAGGCCCTTGCCCTGCAACAACGCAAGGGCAGCCAGCTGCAGGTCCTGATGGTGCCGACCACGCAGCCTGAAACGATCGAGCAGTACACGACGCGCGGATTCGACCAGTACAAGCTGGGGCGGCAACACGTCGACGATGGCGTGCTCATCGTCGTGGCGAAGGACGACCACCGCGCCCGCATCGAGCCGGGCTACGGCCTGGAGGGCGCCATTCCCGATGCCATCGCCAACCGCATCATCCAGGAATACCTGGTGCCGAAATTCCGTGCCAACGATTACGCCGGCGGGCTCAACGACGCCTCCGCCGCGTTGGTCAAACTGATCGATGGCGAACCCCTGCCCGAACCGATGGCCGAATCGCAGCCGCCGACCGACACGGGTAGCAACTGGCTGTTCGCCTTGTTCGCGGCCTTCATGGTCGCGCAGGTCGTTCGCGGCATCTTCGGGCGCGCACCGTCCCTGCTGCGCGGCGTTGTCGGCGCGGGCGCGGCAGGTTTCATTGCGTGGCTGCTGTCGTCGCTGCTGCTGGTTGGCGGCCTGGGGGCGGTCATCGGATTCTTCCTCGGCTTGTCGAGGCCATCGGCTGGCGGCTTTGCCCGCGGCGGCCGGCTCGGCGGATTTGGCGGGTGGGGTGGTGGCGGGTTTGGCGGCGGTGGATTCGGTGGCGGTGGAGGCTGGTCGGGGGGCGGCGGCATGAGTGGAGGCGGTGGCGCCTCGGGGAGCTGGTGATGGCCGGCGGCCTGGCGCGCGCGCTGCGCCACCTGTTCGCGGGCTCCGCCGGCCGGCTTTATCCGGAGGCCAGCCTGCAACGCATCGCGGCTGCGATCGCGGAAGGCGAGGCCAGCCATCGCGGCCAGGTCGTGTTTGCCGTGGAGCCGGCACTGCCATTCCTCGCCGCGCTCGGTGGCCACGCCGCACGAGATCGCGCCGGCCACGTGTTCTCGCAGTTGCGCGTCTGGGACACCGAGGCCAACAACGGCGTGCTGATCTACCTGCTGATGGCGGATCACCGCATCGAGATCCTGGCTGATCGTGGGCTTTCCGGACGCATCGGGGACGCGCAATGGCGGGCGGTGTGCCAGCAGATGGAGGAACGCCTGAAAGCCGGCGACGCAGAAGCCGCCGCGATCACCGGCGTGCACGCGGTATCGGCGTTGCTCGCGGACCATTTTCCGCGCGGAAGCGGTGACGCTGCGCGCAACGAGCTGGCGGACCGGCCCCACGTGTTCGATTAGAGTCGGATGCCGCTGCACGGAAGCGTCGGCGTCGGGCAAAATGACGAGCGCGCCGTCCGCTCCTCGACGCCGCCCGGCCACTGCGGTCATCCCTTCCCAAAGAGCCTGCCTGCCGCATGATCATCCTGCACCAGATGAACCCCATTGCCCTGCAGCTCGGTCCGCTGCAGATCCATTGGTACGGGGTGATGTACCTGCTGGCATTCGCGGCCTGCTGGTTCCTGGGCAGGCATCGCATCCGCCAGGGCCGGCTGCCGGGAATCGACGAGGCCGCCTACGGCGACCTGCTGTTCTACGGAATGCTTGGCGTCGTCCTCGGCGGGCGGGTCGGCTACATCCTCTTCTACGATCTCCAGACCTACATCCAGAACCCGCTGGACATCTTCAAGGTCTGGCAGGGCGGGATGAGCTTCCATGGCGGCATGATCGGCGTGTTCGTCGCCGCGGCCTGGTGGTCGCGTCGCCACCAGGTGCGCCTGTTCGACACGATGGATTTCGTGGCGCCGCTGGTGCCGCCGGGCTTGGCGTTTGGCCGCTTCGGCAATTACATCAACGGCGAGTTGTGGGGAAAACTGACCGGCGGCGACTGGGGTGTGGTGTTTCCGCGCGCGCTTCCCGCGCCATTGGACATCCTGGATACCACGGCGTTGCGTGCGCAATTCGAGTCGGGGGCGCTGAATGCCTTCGCACGGCACCCCTCGCAGCTGTATGAAGTCGCGCTGGAAGGCCTGGTGATGTTCGCAGTGCTGTGGACCTACTCGGGCAAGCCGCGCCATCGTTACGCCGTCTCGGGCCTGTTCGCGGTGATGTATGGCGTGTTCCGGTTCGCGGTGGAGTTCGTACGCATCCCCGATGTCCAGTTGGGTTACATCGCCTTCGGCTGGTTGACGATGGGCCAGTTGCTGGAGGTCCCGGTGATCCTCGTCGGGCTTTACTGGTTGTGGCTGTCGCGGCGATCGCCGATCGTCGAGCCGGCACCGGCCGTTCCGGCATCCCAGGGCAAGCCCTTGGCGCCATGAAGCAATATCTCGACCTGCTGCGGCACGTCCTCGAACACGGCGCGGAGAAGGCGGACCGCACCGGCACCGGCACGCGCAGCGTCTTCGGCTGGCAGATGCGCTTCGACCTGGCCCAGGGGTTCCCGCTGGTCACGACCAAGAAAGTGCACCTGCGGTCGATCGTGCACGAGCTGTTGTGGTTCCTCAAAGGCGACACCAACACCGCCTACCTGCATGCCAACAAGGTGTCGATCTGGGACGAGTGGGCTGACGAGCACGGAGAGCTCGGTCCGGTGTACGGCAAGCAATGGCGCCGCTGGGGCGCCGCCGACGGCAGTACCATCGACCAGATCGCCTGGGTGGTGGAGGAGATCAAGCGCAATCCCGACTCGCGACGGCTGATCGTCAGCGCGTGGAATGTCGCCGAGTTGCCGCAGATGGCGCTGATGCCCTGCCACACGCTGTTCCAGTTCTATGTCGCCGACGGCAAGCTCAGTTGCCAGCTGTACCAGCGCAGCGGCGACATTTTCCTGGGCGTGCCCTTCAACATCGCCAGCTATGCGCTGCTGACCCACATGGTCGCGCAGGTGACTGGCCTGGGCGTGGGTGAATTCATCCATACCCTCGGCGACGCGCACCTGTACTCCAACCACATGGAACAGGCGCGCGAGCAGTTGTCGCGCTCCCCGGGGCCGTTGCCGACCCTGGTGCTCAACCCCGCGGTCACGGACCTGTTCGCCTTCACCTTCGACGACATCGCGTTGCAGGGCTACGCGCCGTTGCCGGCGATCAAGGCGCCGGTGGCGGTCTAGGGATGCAGGTCAGCCTGATTGCGGCGCTGGATCGCAAGCTCGCCATCGGCAAGGGCAACGACCTGCCATGGCACCTGCCCGACGACCTGCGCCGGTTCAAGGCGCTGACGCTGGGCAAGGCGATGCTCATGGGCCGCAAGACCGCGCAGTCGCTCGGTCGCGCCCTGCCCGGGCGACGCAACCTGGTACTGACGCGCGGCGATGAAGCGCCGTTTCCCGGAATGGAAGTCGTGGCCAGCGTCGACGAGGCACTGGACCTGGCCAGGGATGCTGGCGAGTTGTGCGTGATCGGTGGTGCGCAGGTGTTCGCGATGACGCTGCCGATCGCCACCCGACTGCATCTGACCTGGGTCGACGGCGAGGTCGAGTCGCCCGATGTGTATTTCCCCGCGACGCTGGACCTGACGCAATGGCGCGTCGTCGGCCGCGAATCGCACGCCGCCGATGACCGGCACGCGTTCGCGTTCGAATTCGTGGATTACGCCCGCTGAGCGGACGCGTGTCGCGCGGGGCGCGCATGCGGAGCGGACGCGCCGGGACGTGGCCGTGGCGCCGGCACGTCGCGCCCCGGCACCTGCACCACGCGTAGCTCGTCGGTGTCCAGCTGCAGGGCCGTGAGCTTGCCGCCCCAGACCGCGCCGGTGTCGATCATGTGCACGCCGTTGCCGATTAACAGGCCGAGCGTGGACCAGTGTCCGCAGACGATCTTGAGGTCGCGTTCCACGCGCCCCGGAACCTCGTACCAGGGGTACAAACCCGCCGGCTGCGTGCCAGGCGCGCCCTTCGCATCGAAGGCGATCCGGCCGCGCGGCGTGCAGTAGCGCAGCCGCGTGAACACGTTGATGATCGCGCGATCGCGCTCCAGGCCGACGAGATTCGGCGACCAGGCGGGGCGATCGCCGTACATGTTCTTCAGCAGCTTGCGGAATCCGTCGCCACGCAGTCGCTGCTCGACTTCGCGCGCGTGGCGCTCGGCCAGCGATGTCGTCCACTTGGGCGCAAGTCCCGCGTGCACCATCATCCATCCGAGCGCGCGGTCGACGTGCACCAGTGGTTGCATCCGCATCCAGGCCAGCAGCGTGTCGCTGTCGTCGGCGAACAGGACGCGTTGCAGGTCGACATTGACCTTCATCTTCTCGTCGTGGTGCCGCTCGCCGATGGCAAGCAGCGACAGGTCATGGTTGCCCAGCACGACGATGCTGCTGGCACGCAGGGAGTGCACGAGCCGCAAGGTTTCCAGTGATTCCCCGCCACGGTTGACGAGGTCGCCGCAGAACCAGAGCGTGTCGACCGCCGGATCGAAGCGGATGCGCTCGAGCAACCGCTGGGTCGGTCCATAGCAGCCCTGCAGGTCGCCGATCGCCCAGATGCTCATGCGCTGCCTGCCGCCGCGTGCATCGGCTCAGTGCAGCGTGCGCGGGACGGACAAGGTGAAGGCCGGGATCTGCGCCTCGAAATGCGTGCCGTCGTCCGCGACCATCTCGTAGCTGCCCTGCATCGTGCCCAGGTGGGTCTGCAGCACGGCGCCGGACGTATAGGAGAAGTCTTCACCCGGGCGCAGCCAGGGCTGCTCGCCGACCACGCCTTCGCCGGTCACTTCCTGCACGACACCGTTGGCATCGGTGATGACCCAGTGGCGACCCAGCAATTGCGCCGGAACGCTGCCGTTGTTGCGGATGCGGACCGTATACGCGAAGACATAGCGGTCCTGGTCGGGCTCGGACTGCTCGTCCAGGTAACGGGTTGCGACGTCGATGTCGAAGTCATGATTCGTGTTCATGACGCCAGTGTAAGCGTCGAACGTGAACGCATGGGCTACGCCGCGACGGGGACGTTCGCGATCCGGACGAAATCCGCCACCGCCAGCTGCTCCGCGCGCAGGTCCGGGCGCACACCGGCGGCCATCATGGTCTCGCTGTCGACAACACCATCCAGCGCATTGCGCAGCGTCTTGCGGCGCTGTCCGAAGGCGGCGCGAACGACGGCCGCGAAGCGGCGGGGATCATCGATGCCGATGGTCTGCGGCGGTCGCGGAACCAGCCGCACGACCGCGGAATCCACCTTCGGCGCCGGCCGGAACGAACCGGGCGCGACGGTGAACAACGGCGTCACCGTGCAGTAGGCCTGCAGCATCACGCTCAGGCGGCCGTACACCTTGTTGCCGGGGCCGGAGGCCATGCGTTCGACGACTTCCTTCTGCAGCATGAAGTGCATGTCGCGGACCGCGCTGGCGTGGTCCAGCGCGTGGAACAGGATCGGCGACGACAGGTTGTACGGCAGGTTGCCGACCAGGCGCAGCTGCCCGTCGCCTGCCAGCGCGGTGAAGTCGACACTCAGGACGTCGGCCGCGATCAGGGTGAGCGTGCCATGCGCCGTTGCCGCTTGCGCAAGTGGCTGCAGCAGGTCGCGATCGAACTCGATCGCGGTCATCTCACCGATGCGATCGAGCAGCGGAAACGTCAACGCCCCCTGCCCGGGACCGATCTCCACCAGCCTGTCGCCCGGCTGCGGGTTGACCGCCAGCACGATCTTGTCCACCACCGCGCGGTCGTGCAGGAAGTTCTGGCCGAGGTGCTTTTTCGCGAGTTCGGAAAACCCAGCTGCGTTGCGGCGGGGCGGCGAGCGGCTCATGCGGCGCGCCTGGCGTGCGCGATCCGGGTGCAGGCCTGGATCGCGGCAAACAGGCTCGACGGATCGGCGCAGCCGCTACCGGCGATATCCAGCGCCGTGCCGTGGTCCACGGCCACGCGCGGGTAGGGCAGGCCCAGCGTCATGTTGACCGCGTGTTCGAAGCCGCTGTACTTGAGGACCGGCAATCCCTGGTCGTGGTACATCGCCAGCACCGCATCGAAGTCACGCAGCTTCGCTGGCAGGAACGCGCTGTCCGCTGGCAGCGGCCCGACCAGTCGCATGCCCCCGGCGCGAAGGCGCGCGATCACCGGGCTGATGATCTCGATCTCCTCGGAGCCCAGGTGGCCTTCCTCGCCGGCATGTGGATTGAGCCCGAGGACGGCGATCACCGGGTCGATGACGCCGAAGTCGGCTTCCAGGGCCGCATGCAGGATGCGCAGGGTCCGGGTCAATGAGGATGCATCGATCGCATCGGCCACCTGGCGCAAGGGCAGGTGGGTGGTGGCAAGGGCGACGCGCACCACGTCATTGGCCAGCATCATCACCACGTCGCAGCCGGCCTGCCTGGCCAGCAATTCCGTGGTGCCTGTGTAGGCAAGGCCTCCGGCGTTGATCACGGCCTTGTTGACCGGGCCGGTCACCAGTCCATCGAAGTCCCCGGCCAGGCAGGCGCCGGCAGCCAATGTCATGGCATCCAGCACGCTGGCTGCGTTGCGAGGGTCGGGGTGCCCGAAAACCGTGGCGACGGCGCTGCGCACGTCCACCAGCGGCAACGAGCCGGGGCTCGACGGTGCGTCGGCGCTGGTCAGGCGAAGCGGAAGTCCGAGCGCCGCGGCCGCCCTCAGCAGGCTGTCGCCGTCACCGAAGGCAACCAGATCGGCTTCCCAAGCCTGCTGGGCGGCACGAACGCACAACTCGGGGCCGACGCCGGCCGGTTCGCCCGGTACCAGCGCCAGCCGTGGCCGTGACATTCAGCCGCCGGAGTTCGGCGCTGGCTGCGCCGGGCTGGCGGAATCGTTGCCGGTAGCGCCTGCTGGCGGTGTCGTGCCATCGGACGGTTTGTCGGCCAGTCGGATGTCGACGTAGGCCTCGTTGCGCATGTCACGCTGGTAGCGCGTCCATTCTTCTTCCAGCTTGCGCTGTCCGATGGTTTCGCGAATCTGCGCGCGGCGGTTTTCTTCGCCGGCATCGGCCTGTCGCGTGCCGATGCGCTGCACGATGTGCCAGCCGGCTTCGGACTTGAAGGGCTGCGATACCTGGCCATCCTGCAAGGCCGTCACCTGCGAACCGAATTCCGGGCCGAAGGTTTCCGGGGTGAACCACCCCAGGTCGCCACCACGGGCTGCGCTGTTGACGTCTTCCGAACTGTCGCTGGCGACGGTCGCGAAATCGGCACCGCCTGTCAGGCGCGCGCGCAGCGTGTCGATCTTCGCCTTGGCCTGTTCGTCGCTGATGTTGTCGCCGGTGCGCACCAGGATATGGCGGGCGTGGTACTGCGTGACCATTTGCGGCGCCGCCTTGCTGGCGTCGCGCGTCTCGATCAGCTTGAGCAGCTGGAACCCGCTGGGCCCGCGCGTCGGCCCGATCACCTGTCCGACCTGCATGTCCTTGAGCGTGGCGGAAAAGGCGCTGGGAACCTCATCCAGGCTGCGCCAGCCCAGGTCGCCGCCCTCCAGTGCATTGGCACTGTCCGAGTAGCGGACGGCCGCTGCCGGGAAGTCGATTCCACCCTTGTCGAGCAAGGCCTTGATGCCATCGATCTTCGTCTGCGCCGTCTTGATCTCTTCCGGCGTTGCATTCTCGGGCAGCGCGATCAGGATGTTCGCCATGTGGTACTGCGGGCCATTGCTGGCCTGCGCCGCGAGCGCTGCATCGACTTCCGCGTCGCTGACGCTGATGCGGCTCTGCGCGAAATGCTGCCGCAGGCGCTGCGCGGTCAGTTCGTCGCGCAGCGAATTGCGGAAATCCGCCGATGACTGTCCCTGCTGGGCCAGCTGCGCCTGCAACTGTTCCGGCGTGATCTTGTTCTGGCGGGCGATGTTGGCGACGGCGGCATCGACCTCCTCGTCGCTGACGCGCACGCCCATCTCAGCCGCACGGGCGACCTCGAGCCGGACCAGGATCAGGCGCTCCAGGACCTGGCGCCGCAGGACGTCCGACGGCGGCAACTGGTCCTGGCGATTGGCGTACTGCGAGCGGATATTGCGCTCGGCACGATCCAGCTCGCTCTGCAGGATCACGTCGGCGTCGACCACCGCAACGATGCGATCCAGGGGCTGCGGTGCGGATTGCTGCGCCTGCGCGGGCGCAAGGACGCCGCCGAGCAGGGCAGTGAAGACGATGAGGCAGGCGAACAATTTGTTCATGGTGTGATTTCGGGGGGGTTGGAGTCATCGCCGCTGCCGGTGACTTCGGAGGGCGGTACGAGGTAGAGGTCCTCGCGGTAGTAGCCGAGAATAGCACGGCGCAAACGGCTCTCCGTGTCCGGACCGGCGGAGCCAAGGCCCTTGAATTCAATCTCGAGCTGGATCGCCGAGTTGACGTCGCCTTGGCGGTTCTGGATATAGCGGCGGCCGACGAGCCGCACCGCCATGCAGCAGCTGTCCCACTGCACCCCAAGGATTCCCTCCAGCAGCTTGGGCTGCTGGTCCAGCAGTGGATTCGAGCTCGCCTTGCGGTACAGGGAGTAGTAATAACGCCCCACCACGCTCCAGGAATCGTTGAGCGGGTACAGGAACGACAGGTCCACCTGCTTGAGCAGGTTGCGCCGGTAGCGATAGCCGAGGTTGACGATCCCCTCGTCGCCGATCAGGTACCGGGTGCGGAAACTGGCCAGGTCCTGCCGTCGGAATTTGGGATCCCACTGGTAGGAGCCGCCGATCGTCCAGCGATCATTGACGTTCCAGGTGCTGTCGGCGATCCAGGCCGAACTGCCGCGTTCCACCGGCTGCTCGCCCGGCACGGTGACCTGCGAGGGATCGAAGTACTTGATCTGGCCGATGCTTGCCGAGAGCTTTTCGCGGCCGTCGGACTGCCGGATGAAGCGGCTGGTCAGCGCCAGCGTCAGCTGGTTGGCATCGGTCTGGCGATCGGCTCCGGTGTAGCGGTTGTCGCGGAACAGCTGGCCCCAGCTGAAGGTCAGCGGGCGGGTATCGAACAGTGGCAGGCCGCTCTGGTCGCGATAGGGCACGCGCAGGTAGAACAGGCGCGGCTCCAGCGTGTTGAGGAAGGTCTCGCCACCCCAGGTCATGTTGCGGTCGAAATACAGGCCCGCATCGACCGAGGCGATGGGCATGCTGCGGCTGGGGGTGGTGCTGCCGCCGCCGGGCGCCATGCCCTGGTCGAGGCGATAACCGGTGTAGCGCCACGCCAGCGTGGGCGTGACGAACCAGCTGGCCCCCTGCAGCGGCATGCTGACGAATGGCTTCAAATCGACGCGGCTGCCGCCGGGTTTGACCGGATCCTGGAAGCGCACGGCCTCGGCATCCACGCCAACGTCGAACCATTGCGTCAGCGGCTGGTCCCAGCGCAGGTAGGCGCGCGGCAGGCGGTTGTAGGGAAGGAAAACCCGATTGACCGTGTAGTCGGCCAGCTGCTTGTGGTCAGCTGAAATTCCGGCGTCCCAGTAACGACTGTGGCCGTATATGCCAATGTCGCTGGTCACCGAGAAAGGGGTCAGCCCGTTGAGGTTGTTGTTGAAGTCCTCCAGGTAGCGCGGGTCGCTGATCCAGTTGAGGTTCGCGCGCGCCTGCCATGTGCTGTTGATGTTCTGGTTGCCGACAAAACGGAAGAAGCCGCGGTTGTCCTTGCGCCGGTTGGCTTCGGGCACGCCCTCGTCGATCTCCTTCTGGCGATCCCGGTCGGTGAGCTTGTCGTTGGGCAGGAAGGCGAAATCGAACACGCCACGGCCGGTGTAGGTCAGATAGCGGAACTGCGCGCCCAGCTGCAGGCCGCGGCTGGTCATCAGCCGTGGCGTCAGCGTGGCGTCGTAGTTCGGCGCCAGGTTGATGTAGTACGGCTGCCGGTAGTCGAAGCCATTGCGACCGGACAAGGCGATGCTCGGCGACAGCAATCCCGTCCGCCGACGATCGTCGATCGGGAACGGGAACCACGGGACGTACAGCACCGGCACGCGGCCGACACGCAGCGTGGCGTTGCGCGCCACGCCGGTGCCGGCGTCGGTATCCACGTCGATGCGCTGCGCGCGCAGCTCCCACCGGCGATCCTCGGGCGGGCAGGTGGAATACGTGGCGCCGTACAAGCTGCCTTGCGAGCCATGCATCTCGATATGCTCGGCACCGCCGTTGCCGCGACGCGACATCAATTGGTAGTGCACGTTCTGCACGTTGTGCGTGTCGGCGTTCTGGTCGCCCTCGGCGCGATCGGCCACCATGCGCATGCCCGAGTCCTGGTAGCGGACGTCGCCCTCGGCCACGTACTTGCCGGTGCTGCTGTCGTAGGTCAGCTTGCGGCTGCCCAGGAACTGGTCGCCGCGCCGCAACGCGACATTCCCCTGGAACTGCGGATTCGACTCGGTGCCGGAGAGCTGGTCGCCCTCGATGTCGGTCGGTTGCTGGATGCGCGTCGCCGGGCTGCCCGTTGGCTGCTGGGCATCGGAGAAGGCGGGGACGGCGTCCTGGATCGGGCACAGGCGCCATTCGTCCGGTCGATTTTCGGCGCCATGTGCTGCGAGCGACAGGCCAATGCACAAGGGCAAGGGCAGCAAGCGGAGGGTTCGGCGCACGCGGGCATCCGTCAGCGGAAATCGGCCGTTAGCTTGCCGTATCCATGGGGTAGCGGCAATGCAAACGGGAATCCGGCTCCGCCGCCTCAGCCGCGCGGTGGCATTCAGTCGAGAAGGGCGGCCACGTGCGCCACGCTGGACTCGCGCAGCGCCGCCAGGTCGTATCCACCCTCGAGCAGGGACACGATGCGGCCATCGGCATGGCGCTGGGCCAGCGCCACAAGCCGGCGGGTCAGCCACGCGTAGTCGTCGGCGACGAGTCCCATCTGTGCCAGGGGATCGCGGGCATGCGCATCGAAGCCCGCCGACACCAGCACCAGCTGCGGCCTGAATCCGTCGATGGCCGGAAGCAGGCGCGTCTCCCAGGCATGGCGAAATCCATCGCTGCCGGTATCCGGTGGCAGCGGGGCATTGTGGATGTTGCCGACTCCCGTTTCAGAGGCCTCGCCGGTACCGGGATACAGCGGCATCTGGTGCGAGCTCAGGAACAGCACCCGTGCATCGCCTTCGAAGATGGCCTGGGTGCCGTTGCCGTGATGGACATCGAAATCGGCAATCGCCACGCGCTGCAGGCCGTGTGCATCGAGAGCGTGCAAGGCCGCGACGGCGACATTGTTGAAAAGGCAGAACCCCATGGCGGTATCCGCGGTCGCATGGTGGCCAGGGGGACGTACTGCACAGAAGGCCCGTGTGCACGCGCCTGACAGCACCGCGTCGACGGCGGCGACGGCGGCGCCCGCGGCTCGCAATGCGGCTTCGGCCGAGCCTGGCGACAGGACGGTGTCGGGATCCAGCAGGATGCGTTGCGACGGCGCGGCGTCCAGCACGCTGTGCAACAACGCGGGAACATGCGCGCGTGACAACTGCTCGTGGGTGGCACGCGGCGCCTCGTGCCACTGCAGCCGGTCTGGAAATGCGTCGTGCAGCGCTCCGGTCACGGCGGCCAGTCGCTCCGGGCGCTCGGCATGTGCTGGACCCGTGTCGTGGGCGAGGCACGCGGGATGCGTGTACACGTGCACCGTCGCAACCCGCTGCTCAGGGCTTGCGGCGATCATGGTTCCAGAGCACTTCGCCGTGGCCGCTGGCCCTGGCCAGGACGCGCGACAGCACGAACAACAGGTCGGACAGGCGGTTGAGGTATTGGATCGCCTGCGGCCGCACCGCATCGTGTCGCGCGAGTGTCACGGTTTCGCGCTCGGCGCGTCGCACGATGGTGCGCGCCAGGTGGCAGCGCGCCGCCGCTTCGCCGCCGCCAGGCAGGATGAAGTCCTTCAGCGGCGGCAGCGGCGCGTTGTGATGGTCCAGCGCCGCCTCGAGCGCGGTGATGTCCGCATCGAAGATCGCCGCGTGTCCCGGGATGCACAGCTCGCCGCCGAGGTCGAACAACTGGTGCTGCACGGTCGTCAGCAGGCCGGCGATGTCGGTTGGAAGATTCGCGGCGAGCACCAGGCCGATCGCGGAATTGGCTTCGTCGACAGTGCCGTAGGCGGCGACGCGCGCCGAATCCTTGGCGACGCGGCTGCCATCCCCCAGACCCGTGGTGCCGTCATCGCCGGTGCGGGTGTAGATCTTGCTGAGGCGATTTCCCACCGTGGAAACCTGTGGGCGCTAGATGGTCCGGGCCCGCAACGCAGGCACGCGGCCGCGCAGGAGCGCAAAACCGCCGAACAGCGCCGCGCTGTAGGACAGGGTGCCCAGCAGCGTCCAGCGGAAGAAGGGAATGCCGGCAACATAGGCGGCCGCAAGGCCAGCGGACGTGCGCGGATACATCGGATCGGACAGCCAGGCGGCGAAGTTGGTCACCACGAAGAAGATGATCGACCCCGTCAGCGCGTAACCCAGCACGCGGGCGCCGGTGACCTTCCCGCGCAGCCCGAGGCCGAGCACGACCGTCAGCGCGATGCAGGCATAGACCGACCAGAAGCTGGCACCGCCGAGGTAGCTGGTGTAATCGCCGCCATGCAGCGCGCCAAGCGCCAGGTCGGACACCAGCATGGCCAGCAGCGGCACGATGGCCGCCCATTGCCGCGAGGCGAAGTACGCACCGCCGAACAATGCGATCGCCTCGACCGGCGAAAAATTGGGCGGATGCGGCAGCAGGCGCGTCAGCGCGGCGACGACGATCAGTCCCGCGAGTACCAGCGGGCCGGGGGCAACGGAAGCAGCAGGGCGATTCATTGAGTGCGCGCGAGTCGTTCGGCGGGAACCGGTAGCATAACGCACCCACCCATCCGGCCTCTCATCAGCATGGTGTCGACACGACATGACGTGGCCATCGTGGGTGGCGGGCTGGTCGGCACCAGTCTTGCGATCGCGCTGGACCTTGGCGGCATCGATGTCGCCCTGATCGAAGCGAGCCCGGCCGGGGCACTGCCGGCCGTATTCGACCAGCGCAACCTCAGCTTTGCCGAAGCCACCGTGAATGCCTTGTCGGCGTTGGGCGTCCTGCAGAAGCTGCGGACACCCACGGCGCCGATCCGCAGGATCCACGTCAGCCGCAGCGGTGACTTCGGACGCGTTCGCCTCGATGCGACGACGTACGGCCGCGATGCGTTCGGACAGGTGGTGGTGGCTCGCGACTTTGGCCAGGCGCTGGAAGCGCGGCTGGCGGAAACGACCCATGTGACGCGTTACCGGCCGGCGCGTTTCCTGGGGCTTGGCGAGGGTGATGACGACGCGCGCCATGTCCGCATCGTCGACGACACCGGCGAACGCACGATCGCAGCGCGGCTGCTCGTCGCTGCCGACGGCACCCGCAGTGCGGTTCGCGGCGCGCTCGGCATCCACGCAGAGGAACACGACTATGGCCAGACGTTGTTCGTCGCCCGCGTCCGTACCGAGCGTGCGCCGGATGGCACCGCGTACGAACGTTTCGGCGAATCCGGCCCGACTGCCCTGCTGCCGCGCGCCGACCGCCACTTCGGCGTCGTGCATGGGGTGTCGGACGCCGATGCCGACCGCGTGCAGGCGCTGGACGACACTGCATTCCTCGATCGGCTGCAGCGGGCATTCGGCTGGCGCGTCGGCCGCTTCCTGACGGTCGGAGATCGCAGCCGCTATGCCGCGACCAGCCTGTGGGCGCGCGAACTGGTGCTCCGTCGTGCGGTGCTGGTCGGCAATGCCGCGCAGACGCTGCACCCGATCGGCGCCCAAGGCTTCAACCTCGGCTTGCGGGATGCCTTGACCCTCGCCGAACTCGTCGCCGGGCAGCAGGATCCCGGCGCCGATGCGCTGTTGTCCGACCATGCCGACCGTCGGCGCGAGGACCGCGAACGCACGCTGGCGTTCTCCGATGGCCTGGCGCGACTGACAACCAATCCCGGAACGCTGCTGCGCCCGCTGCGATCGCTTGGGATGCTGGCTGCCGACCGCCTGCCGATCCTGCAGGGATGGCTCGTCGGCGGCGCGATGGGATATCGCGGCAGCGTGCCGCTGTTGTGCCGGAGCGTGCAGCAATGAACCGGCGTGGACGGGCGGATGTCGCCATCGTCGGTGGTGGCGTGGTCGGCACCTGCGCGGCATTGGCTTTGGCACGGGCCGGCCTGGACGTCGTCCTCGTCGAGGCTGCGGCGCCGTCGACGTGGCAGGCAGGACAACCGGACCTGCGCGTCTATGCGATCGCGCCGGACAACGCCGGTTTGCTGGATTCGCTGGGCGTGTGGACCGCCATCGCGAGTGCTCGCGCGCAGGCCTACCGCCGCATGCGCGTGTGGGACGCCGCTGGCGGTGGCGAGTTGCTGTTCGATGCGGACGCATTCGGGCGACGGGAGCTGGGCTGGATCATCGAGCACGGCCTGCTGGTCGACCGCCTGTGGGAAGGCGCCATTGCTGCCGGCGTGCGGATGCATTGTCCGGCCCGCATCGCAGGCTGCGAGCAGGACGACGCCGGCGTGCGCCTGCAGCTGGAGGACGGTTCGGGGATCGACGCGGGCATCGCCATCGCCGCCGACGGCGCGGACTCGACCTTACGCCGGCTCGCGGGCATCGATGTCAGCCGACACGACTACCGCCAGCGCGGCATCGTCGCCTATGTCCAGACCGAGCAGCCCCATGGCGACACGGCCTGGCAGCGATTCCTGCCGGGCGGCCCGCTGGCCTTCCTGCCGTGTCCCGACCCGGCCGGCGCGATTGCCAGACCAGGCCATCGCAGTTCGATCGTCTGGACGGTGCCCGATGAGGAAGCGACGCGGCTGCTCGGCCTGGACGACGACGCTTTCGCCGATGCGCTGACGCGTGCGTTCGATGCCCGCCTGGGGCGGGTGCGGATGCAGTCGGCACGGGCGGCATTTCCGCTGCGTCGCCAGCTTGCGCATGCGTACGTCCACGGTCGCATCCTCGCCATCGGCGATGCCGCGCACGTGGTGCATCCGCTGGCCGGGCAGGGCGTCAACCTGGGATTGCGTGATGTCGCCGGATTGCGCGACGCCGTCATCGCTGCGAAATCCGCGCGCGCCGACTGGAGCGCCCCCGCGCGCCTCGCGCGCTGGGCGCGCGCCCGCAAGAGCGACAACGCGGTGGCGGCGCACGCCTTCGACGGCATCAATCGTGTCTTCGGCAGCGATGCGGTGGTCCCCACCCTGTTGCGGGGCCGGCTGCTGGGCGCGGCTGGGCGCATTCCGCCATTGGCACACCTGCTCTGGCGTCGCGCGTCGGGACTCTGACGCGACAAACGACAACGCCCCGGCTAGCGGGGCGTTGTCGGGTTCAGCCAGCTGCAGCTCAGTCGAGCCAGCCGCTCATTTCCTGCTTGCTCAGGCGACCGTTGTGGTTGCTGTCGACCACGCGGAACTCGCGCATCAGGTCGGCGTTGCCCTTGGCTTCGGCGCGGCTGATGTTGCCGTCATGGTTGCTGTCCATGGCGTCGAAATCGACGTGGTAGTTGCTCGAGATCGAGTTGCCCGGATGCGAGGTGACGTTGACCTCGCCACTTGCGGAGGCGTCCGGGGCAGGTGCTGCCGGCGGTGGCGGTGGCGCCATCTGCGACGCGTCCTGCGCCGCTCCGGCTGCCGCCTGCGCCTGGGCTGCAGCATCGGCCGCGCTCTGGGCGGCCATGCTGGCCGTCGCGGCACCCTGTGCGGCCGTGGCTTCGGTGCCACCGCGGTTGATGCCGTAGTTGGCGATGGCATTGGCGGACTGCGTCTGCGCAACCCCGGTCTGCGCCTGGACGGCGGCATCCTGCGCCTGCTCGGCGGCGGATGTCGCGGCGGACGCATGCGTGTCGGCGGCGGCCTCGCCCTCGCTGGTCACGGCGGGGGCATTGCTGGCTCGCAGTGCGGCATCAGCCGCGGCCTTGGCCTTTTCGGCTTCGGTATCGGCCTGGATGGCATTGGACGTCGCCGACTTCACGGCGGCTTCGGTCTTCTTGACGGTCTTGGCCTTGGCCACGCCGCTGTCCTGGGCGATGGCGCTTCCGGCGAATGCCAGCGTGGCGAGGATGGCCAGGGTCAATTGGATTCTGATGGGCGATTGCATCGTGCGTGCCTCATGGGGGTCGGGGAACCCGCCGAACGTAGCCCCCTCCCCATCAAGCCGGTGTCAACCGCCCCAACGCCAGCTGAATACGGCCGCGTTGCCTCAAGCAGAGGCGTAGACGGTGATTTCCTCGCGATCGTGGAAGAGCTGGCGGGCACGTATCGTCATCGGCCGTTGCGATTGTTCGGCGAAGAGGTCGAGGCAGGTCCGGGTTTCCTGCCAGCGTTTCTTCATCGGCAGCTTGAGGTTGAAGATCGTCCGCCGGCACCAGCCTTCGCGCATCCACGTCGCCATGCGTTCGGCGACACGGCTGGGTTGTTCGACCATGTCGCACACCATCCAGTCCAAAGGCTGCGGTGGCCGCCAGGCAAAGCCATCGGCGCGCAGGTGTTCCACGCGACCGCTTTCCAGCAACTGCGGGCGCAATGGCCCGTTGTCGATGGCGGTGACGCGCAGGCCATGGCGGGTCAGCACCCATGTCCAGCCGCCGGGCGCGGCGCCGAGGTCGGCTGCGCGCATGTCGGCCTGCAGCAGGCGGCTGCGTTCGTCCGCATCCAGCAGGACCAGCAACGCCTCGTCGAGCTTGAGCGCCGATCGCGATGGCGCATCGGCATGCATCCGCAGGCGCGGGATTCCCAGCGGCCATGGCGAGCTGTCGCGCGGCCGGCTGACGCCGACGAAGGCATGGTCGCCGTCGATGAAGCAGACATGCAGGCGCGGCGCGGATTCATCGTCGCGCGGCGACAGGATCCCGGCCTTGCGCAAGGCCGGACGCAGTGCATTGCCGAAGCTGCGCGCAAGCCCGGCGAGCGGTTTGCCGGCATCCGAATCGGGATGCTCCACCAGCAGTGTCCCGAAGCCGCCCTGGCCGCGCAGCGCGTCGAGTATCGGCGTCACCCGGTCGCGTGGATCCAGCGCCCGCAGTTCGGCGACGAGCTCGAGCTTCTGCCGCGCGAAGATCAGCTCGCGCCACGGCAGCGATCGTGAAATCGCCCCGCTGTCGCTGGCGGAAAACACCACGTAACCCGTGCCGCGGTCCGCGCGCGCATGGCCGGATTGCCCGGCGTATGCCGCGCGCTCGGTAAGCTCGGCCGCCAGCTCCGGCTCGAAGCCGGCGCGGCAGTAACACAGCAGTCCGCCGCTGGCCGTCATTCAGTACACCGGGCCTTGCTGCGCTGCGTAGGCCTCGAGCACGGCGCAGGCCGCCTCGCGTTGCAGGTCGCGGACCACGGCAATACCGCGGCGCTCGAGTTCGCCGATCCAGTCCTGGGGCAACGGACCTTCGTCGAAGTCGGTCAGCGTCATCACGTCCTCGCTGCGTGCCCCGATCAGCAGGCGGTCGATGCCGGCCCAGAAAGTCGCGCCATAGCACTGGCAACACGGCTGCGCGGATGTCGCCAGCGTGATCCGGCCGCCGTCCTCGTTGAGGCGCGAGCGCTGCAGGCGCTGCTGCGCAAGCATGCAGGCCATGGTCTCGGCGTGCGCCAGCGAGCAGTTCTGCTGCAGCACGCGGTTGACGCCCACCGCGATCAGGCGCCCGTTGTCGTCGAACACGGCCGCGCCGAACGGCCCGCCGCTGCCCGCCTCGATGTTGTTGCGCGCCAGCAGGATCGCCAGCGCCATCTTGTCGTCGTCGCTGGCGTAGATGGCGCGATCGGCGATCTCGTGCACCCACACCGGCAGCGTCAGGTGCAGTTGTCCCAGCAGCATCAGCGCAGGCACCGGATGGACGAACGCCGCATTGCCGCTTATCCCGTCCAGGTGTCGCGCAGGGTCACGCTGCGATTGAACACCGGCGCATCGGCGCGATGGTCGTAGCGATCGGCGACGAAATAACCAGTCCGTTCGAACTGGTAGGACTGCTCGGGCGCGGCGCCGGCCGCCGCTGGTTCGACATAACCGCGTGCCGTGCGTCGCGATGCCGGATTGAGGTGGTCCTGGTAGGTCTTGCCATCTTCATCGTTGTCCGGATCGGGCACGAGGAAGAGACGGTCGTACAGGCGGATCTCGGCGGGCACCGCGTGCCGCGCACTGACCCAATGGATCGTGCCCTTGATCTTGCGATTGGCGCCTTCCATGCCCGGGCGCGATTCCGGATCGAGCGTGCAATGCAATGCGACCACCTCGCCATCGGCATCCTTCACGACCGTGTCGCAACGGATGATGCCGGCGCCACGCAGGCGGACTTCGCCGCCCGGGATCAGGCGCTTGAAACCCTTGGGCGGCACTTCGGCGAAATCCTCGCGATCGATCCACAACTCGCGTGAAAACGGGATCTGCCGCTTGCCGAGGCTCTCGTCCTTGGGATGGTTGGAGAACGCCAGCGATTCCTCGAAATCCGCCGGCAGGTTGTCCAGCACGACCTTCAACGGCTCGATCACCGCCATGCGTCGCGGTGCGGTGGCGTCGAGGTCATCGCGCAGGCAGCCTTCGAGCACCGAATAGTCGATCAGCGAATTCTGCTTGCTGATGCCGATGCGTTCGGCGAACAGGCGCAGCGATGCCGGCGTGTAGCCGCGGCGACGGATGCCCTGCAGCGTCGGCATGCGCGGATCGTTCCAGCCATCGACGAGGCCGGCCTGCACCAGCGCCATCAGCTTGCGCTTGCTCATCACGGTGTAGTTGAGGTTCGCGCGGGAGAACTCGATCTGTCGCGGCTTGCCGGCTTCGTTGGGGAACCCGCGGGCCAGCAGCGGCGCCAGCAGTTCCGGCGAGCCGGCGAGGTCGACCTTGTCCACGCACCAGTCGTACAGCGGGCGATGGTCCTCGAACTCCAGCGTGCACAGCGAATGGGTGATGCCTTCGACCGCATCGCTGAGCGAGTGGGCGAAGTCGTACATCGGATAGATCGGCCACGCGGCGCCGGTGTTCTGGTGCTCGACGTGCTTGATCCGGTATAGCGCCGGATCGCGCAGGTTGATGTTGCCGCTGGACATGTCGATCTTCGCGCGCACGGTGCGCTCGCCATCGGCGAACTCGCCCGCGCGCATGCGCCGGAAGAGTTCGAGGTTCTCGGCGGGCGTGCGGTCGCGGAACGGCGAGTTGCGACCGGGCTGGGTCAGGTTGCCGCGGTACTCGCGCACCTGCTCGGCGCTGAGGTCGCAGACGAACGCGTCGCCATTGCGGATGAGCTTCTCGGCCGCCAGGTAGAAGACGTCGAAGTAGTCCGACGCATGCCGCAACGCGTGCCACTCGAAGCCGAGCCAGCGCACGTCGTCCTGGATCGCGGTGACGTATTCGGGATCTTCCCTGGCCGGGTTGGTGTCGTCGAAACGCAGGTTGCAGCTGCCGCCGAATTCGCTGGCGATGCCGAAATCCAGGCAGATCGCCTTGGCGTGCCCGATGTGCAGGTAACCGTTGGGTTCCGGCGGGAACCGGGTGCGCGGCGCTTGGATCCGGCCACTCGCCAGGTCCTCGCGCACGATCTGCCGGATGAAATCCTGGCGATGTGGCGCCTCGGGCGTGCCGGCGGCGGCAGGGGTGGCGGGGGAGGGCGCGGAAGGATTGGACACAGGTCTGGATCACGCTGAAAACGGCCGCCAGTGTAGCGGAGCGCCTGCCGCCATCATCGCGTTGGCCCGCTGGTGCGGATGTCCGCGCGCACGATCCCCGCTAGCACGGGCCACTTGACGGGCGCGCCGCGAACCCCCATCCATCGGTATCGAACGGGGCAGGAGAGACAGGATGGCTGGATTCCCACGCTTGGGCATCGGTGCGCACAAGCAACGCATGCCGCGCCCGGAGGATGCGTTGCCGGGCCGCCACACGGCGATGCCCCTGCGCAACGCGCACCACGTCCATGGGCGGCCGCTGCGCGATGCCTTCGACGGCATGCAGCGGGTGCACTTCGGAATGGGCTGCTTCTGGGGCGCCGAGCGCAAGTTCTGGTCGATGCCCGGAGTGGTGACCACCGCGGTGGGCTATGCCGGTGGACATACGCCGAACCCGACCTATGGCGAAGTCTGCAGCGGGTTGACCGGACATTCTGAAGTCGTGCTCGTGGTGTACGACCCGGACGTCGTGTCATTCGAGCAGCTGCTGCGCGTGTTCTGGGAAAGCCACGACCCGACCCAGGGCATGCGCCAGGGCAACGACACCGGCACCCAATACCGCTCGGTGATCCATTGCCAGACGCCGGCGCAATACGCGATGGCGAGCGCCAGTCGCGATGCCTACCAGCAACGATTGCGCGCGGCAGGCCTTGGCGACATCACCACGGAGATCGTGTTTCCGGCTCCTGCGTTCTACTACGCCGAAGACGAGCACCAGCAATACCTGGCGAAGAACCCGATGGGGTATTGCGGGATCGGAGGGGCGGGGGTGAGTTGTGCTGTTGGGGTGGAGGCATAAGGTGCTGGTGACTGTTCTGCCTGCGGCGCTTTAAACGCTTTCGCCGTTGGCGAGTTACTTTTCTTTGTGGGGCCAAAGAAAAGTAACCAAAAGAAAGGCCCTTCCGCTCAAGAGCACAGCTGGTATTGGTGTGGGCAGTCGCGGATTTGCGGACTCGCCATCCATGGCTCGGCCGAAAACGGCGCGCGTCCTGCGCGCCGCCCTCCGGGTCTGCGGAATGCAGCAGTTTCCGCACATTTTTAGCGGCAGCGGCGGCAGCGGCGGCAACGGCGACAGCGACAGCGACAGCGACAGCGACAGCGACAGCAGACGCGACGTCGACCGTGTACCCGCTCTTCGTAGGAGCTGCGTGAGCTGCGACCGGGCGCTTCAATGTTGATGACGACCGCACCCGGGCGGGTCGCGGTCGCGAGTGCTTTGTCGATGCCAGCGACAAGGTGCGCCGCAGCATCGTTCCGTCTCTCGCTGCTAAAAATACCCGTCGCACCGTGCACTGCGCCCACCCGAAGGGCGGCGCCCATGGATGGGCGCCGTTTTCAGTCGAGCCATGGATGGCGAGTCTGAAAATGGTCGAGTGACTCGCTAACCAAAATTAGCTTTGATCGGGAAAGCGCCCTTTCTTTTGGTTACTTTTCTTTGGGCGCCTGCAAAGAAAAGTAACTCGCCAACGGCGAAAGCGTTTAAAGCGCCGCAGGCAAGCAGTTTGCAGTGCCGGCAACGGCGAAAGCGTTGGGAATATCTACAGCTGCGTGATCGCACACACATACACCACCTCGCACGCCCCCGCGCCCGTATCCTCCCGTGTTGTCGAGCTGCGCCAGTGATAGCCGTCCGGCGAGGTCGCTTCCACCAGCCAGCCATCGATGCGGATGTGCGATCCGTCGCGGACGCGGTGCAGCTCCGCTGCGCTTTCGGCGTCGGATGGGATCAGGTGCATGTTGGCGCTGGAACGAGCGATTTCTTCCGGCGGCAAGGGCGGGTCGCCGCTCCAGCCATAGCGGTACCAGCGCGATGACTGGCTGATCTGCAGCTGCGACAGCACGGCGTCGTCGCGCATCCGGCCCCAGCCCAGGGCCAGATCGGTTGGCGACAGCTGGGCTTCGCGGCCCAGGCTGTAGTCGCGCCGCGACAGGACGCGTGCGTCGACGCTGAATCCGGCCAGCGGCTGCAACTGCGCGGCAGCCAGTTGGAATGACGCCACGTTCGACGGAACGGCGGATTGCAGTGGTGGATCGCCGGCGGCCACGCGGGGCGGCATCGGGCACTGCGGTTGCGAGCCGTGCGCCGCCACGGCGAATGCCGGGACACGCGGCGATGCCGGCGAATACCACCAACCGACGATCGCCACGAGCAATGCCAGCGCTCCCCAGTTGCGGGGCCTCATGTCGCGGCTCCGCGCGACACCCGGCGTGCCTGGGGTGTCGCCGTCGCGGGCGCACTGCGCAGCAACTCCGGCGGCAACGCCTTGAACTCCCCGGCCAGCTGCTGCAAAAAACCACCCATGGCGGAACTGCGTCGCCAGGCCATCGCGATCTCGCGGCTCGGCGGCTTGCCCGCAAACGACAGCAACTGGATGTCGGCCGAAGGCGGCACGGGCGGCTGCACCGACAGCATCGGCAGCAGGGTCATGCCGATGCCGGCGGCGACCATCTGCCGCAGCGTCTCCAGGCTGGTCGCGCGGAAGTCGCGCTCCTCCGCGCCGGCGAGTCGGCAGACGTCAAGTGCCTGGTCGCGCAGGCAGTGGCCTTCCTCCAGCAGCAGCAGGCGCTCGTGGTCGAGGTCGTGCAGCGCGAGCGGCTGGCTGCGACGCGCGAAGTCGTGCGAGCGCGGCACCGCCAGCAGGAATGGCTCGGTGAACAGTGGCTCCACGTGCAACTGGTCGTCATGCAGCGGCAGCGCGAGGATCGCCGCATCCAGGCGGCCCTCGTGCAGGCGCGCCAGCAGCGCATCGGTCTTTTCCTCGACCAGCAGCAGTTCCAGTCGCGGGAATCGCGCGCGGATGCCGGGCAGGACATGTGGCAACAGGTAGGGCGCCAGCGTCGGGAAGAGGCCCAGCCGCACCGTGCCCGCTTCGGGATCCTGGCTGCGACGGGCCAGCTCACCCATCTGGGCCACCTCGGCGATCACCCTGCGCGCGCGTTCGGCGATCTCCCGCCCGATCGGGGTCAGCATCACCCGTCGCGGCGCCCGCTCCACCAGCGACACGCCCAGCTCCTCCTCCAGCTTGCGGATCTGGGTCGACAGCGTCGGCTGGCTGACGAAGCTGGCGCTCGCCGCGCGGCCGAAATGCTTGTGATCGGCCAGCGCGACCAGATATCGAAGGTCCCGGAGGTTCATCGGATGCTCGATTCGTCATAAGGACAGGCTATCGACATCATAGGAACAATTCATTTCACGAATCAATTCGCCGCAGGCAAGATTGGCGGCGTTCCAGGGCTGCCACGCGCCGTCCACCCACTTCCCCATCCTGACAAGGAGTTCCGCAGATGCTGACCGTCGGCCAGAAGTTTCCCGCCTTCAATCTCAAGGCCACCGTTTCCAACGACCTGAACACCGCGTTCGTCGACATCGACAACAACACCTACAAGAACAAGTGGCTCGTGGTGTTCTTCTACCCGAAGGACTTCACCTTCGTCTGCCCGACCGAGATCACCGGTTTCGCCAAGCTCAACCAGGCGTTCGCCGACCGCGACGCGCAGCTGCTGACCGGGTCGACCGACAGCGAGTTCGTCCACCACGCGTGGCGCACGCACCACAAGGACCTCAACAGCCTGCCGTTCCCGATGCTGGCCGACATCAAGCGTGAGCTGACGTCCGCGCTGGGCATCCTCGGCGACGACGGCGTTGCGCAGCGCGCGACGTTCATCGTCGATCCCGATGGCGTGATCCAGTTCGTGTACGTCACCGCCGGCAGCGTCGGTCGCAATCCGGATGAAGTCCTGCGCGTGCTCGACGCGTTGCAGACCGACGAGCTGTGCCCGTGCAACTGGCACAAGGGCGAGCAGACGCTGAAAGTCGCGTAACCAACCGTCCCCTCTCGTCGCGACATGCCGCTCCCCCGGCGGCAATCCCTCCCCCTGTCGCGCGGGTGCAAAGGCGGCTTCGGCCGCCTTTGTTTTAACTGGAGAAAGCAATGAACCTGTCCGAACTGCGCAATGCGCTTCCCGATTACGCCCGCGACCTCAAGCTCAACCTCGACTCGGTGCTGAGCCCGACCGGCGCCGTCGGCCTGGAGGAACACCAGGTGCACGCGATCGCTTTGGCATCGGCGATTGCCGCCCGCCATGCGCCGCTGGTCGCCGCCATCGAGGCAATCGCATCGGAGCAGCTGACGCCCGAGCAACTGCACGGCGCGAAGGCGGCCTCGGCCATGATGGCCATGAACAACATCTACTACCGCGCCACGCACCTGATCCACAACGACGAGTACGGCCAGCTGCGGACCGGCCTGCGCATGAACGTGATCGCCAACTCCGGCCTGGACAAGGTGGCGTTCGAGCTGGCGTGCCTGGCGGTGTCGGCGATCAACGGCTGCGGCTCCTGCCTGGACTCGCACGAACGCGCCGTCCGCCAACACGACGTCTCCGCGCAGGGCGTACAGAGCACCCTGAAGATCGCCGCCGTGGTGCATGCGGTCGCGGTGGTGCTCGAACAGGGTGTCGCGGCCGCCTGAGGGCGCGATGCCAGCCGCGCCGGTCTATTGCGCCGGCGTGGCCATGGAGTCGATCGGTGCTCGTTGCGGAAGCGGGTTCTGCACGACCAGGGTGCCGGCCTGGTTGGCGACGATCCGCATGGGCAGCTGCTGGGCCGACAAGGTCGTGAAGGTGCCCATGCGCATGAAGGCCAGCGCGCCCGGATGGCTGTTCCAGTCGCTGGTGAAGGACGCCAGGTCCGGCAGCGACAGGTCCGGATCCCACGCCATGCCGGCCCGCAGGTCGTAGGGGCGCTCGTCGACCAGGGTGATGCGTCGCTGCAGGTAGAACGGCATCCCGCGCTGGAACCTCTGCACCGCGTAGACCGGCGCGTCGTCTCGAAGATAGGGCCGCGCGAGCGCGGAGATCGACTGCGCCGACACCACCGGGGCCAGGCGCTGGTACGCAAACAACATCCCCTGCACGAACAACAGCCCTCCGAGCGCCGCGGCTGCGATGGCGGCGTCGACCTTCGCACGCCGGGCCAGGACGACCCCGGCACCGGTTCCGGCGCCCAGCAACAGCATCGACAGGGCGACGGGATTGCACATCGGCACATACGTCGCGTTCTTGCCGCCCAGCAGGTGCGTATGCGGCAACCAGGCGACGAAGGCAGCGCCGATGATGGCCAGGGCCGCGACCGGCAGCAGGCGCCGTGCGATCGCCCGTGGCGACAGTTGCGTGATGGCGCCGGCGATCAGCATCGCCAGCGCCGGGAGCACGGGCAGCACGTACAGCGGCAGCTTCGCGCCCGCCGCGGAAAAGAACAGCAGCACGATCGCGGCCCACAAGAGCAGCAATCGCGTCGGGGCGTCGCGTTCGCTCGTGGAGCGGCGCCACGCGCTGCGCAGCGACGTCACCAGGAATCCGGTCCATGGCAGCGTCCCGACGACAAGCACCGGCAGGTAATACCACCACGCGTGGTTGCGATCGGCCACCTGCGACAGGAAGCGGCCAAAGTGCTCGTGGATGAAGAAGAACGAGAGGAAATTCCCGTCGCGGCGCGCCAGCAGCACGAACCACGGCGAAGCGACCAGCAGCAGGATGAGCAGTCCCGGCAGGATGTGCAGGCGTCGCAGCAGGCTGCCGTCGCGCTGCCAGAGCATGTAGCCGACGAGCGTCGCGCCTGGCAGCACGATGCCGATCAAACCCTTGGACAGGATGGCCAGCGCCATGGCCGCCCAGGTGGCGAGAATCCAGCGGCGTCGTGCGACGGCATCGGTGCAGCCGTGCTCGGCGATCATGAACGTGGCGAGCGCGACGGTCAGGAAGGCCGTCACCCCCATGTCCAGCGTATTGAGGTGCCCTCCGGCGGCGACCAGCAACAGGCTGATGCAGACCAGTGCCGCCAGGCGTCCACGGCGCGCATCCCAGACGCGGCGGGTGGCATACCAGGCCGCTGCGACACAGATCAGTCCAGCCAGCGCGCTCCACAACCGCGCAGTCAATTGCGTGATGCCGAACGCGTGGTAGGACGCCGTCGTGATCCAGTAGTGCAGCGGCGGTTTGTCGTAGAAGCGCAGGCCGTTGAATCGCGGCATCACCCAGTCGCCGGAGACGAACATCTCGCGGGCGATCTCGGCGTAGCGACCTTCATCGGGTTCGTTCAGCGGGCGGCTGCCGATGCCGGCGAACCAGGCGAGCGCGACCAGGGCAATGAACGCGATGCCGATCCAGCTCCCCGCCGGTGGGAACCACCAGGCGCGCTGCGATGAGTCCTGCCGGGGCATTGCGGGCATGGTGGCAACCGGTCGATGGGCCGCGCCATTGGGCCCGGGTTGCCGCCGAATGGCAATGAAGCCGCGCCCCGAGCCGGTTTCAGCTGCTGTGGACCAAAGCGGATGCCCGCTGACGAACAGCCCCCCCTTGCAAAGGCAATGAGAACCATTATCATTGCCGCATCGGAAATGGAGACAACCATGCTGGCCATCTGGATCCTGGTGTTCCGGGAGGTACTCGAGGCAGCGATGATCGTCAGCATCGTCGCGGCCGCCACCCGTGGCGTGGAGAGCCGTTGGCGCTGGATCGGCACCGGCCTGGCGCTCGGCTGCGCTGGCGCGGCCCTGGTCGCGGCAGGCGCGGGACGGCTTGCCGATGCGATGAGCGGCATGGGCCAGGAGTGGTTCAACGCCGGCGTGCTGCTTGCCGCCACCGCCATGATCGGCTGGCACGTCGTCTGGATGGCACGCCACGGTCGCGTGCTCGCCGCGGATGCGGGGCGCTTCGGCAATGACGTCTCCGAAGGCCGCCGGCCGCTGACCGCATTGATGATCGTCGTCGCGCTGGCGGTGCTGCGCGAGGGATCGGAAGTCGTGCTGTTCGGTTACGGCCTGGTCTCCAGTGGCTCCGGCACGGGCGACCTGGTCACGGGCGGCATGCTCGGGCTGCTGAGCGGCGTGGCCGCCGGCGTCGCGATGTACGTCGGCCTGGTGCGCATCCCGATGCGGCATTTCTTCCGCGCCACCAATGGCCTGCTGATCCTGCTGGCGGCCGGCCTTGCCGCGGCGGCGGCTGGTTTCCTGGCGCAGGCGGATGTGTTGCCGACGCTGGCCAACCCGCTGTGGGACAGCAGCTGGTTGTTGTCGGACGAGTCATGGCTCGGCCGCACCCTGCATGCGCTGGTCGGCTACACCGCACAGCCCAGTGGCATGCAGGTGCTGCTGTATCTGTCCGTCGTGGCGGTACTGGCCGGCGGCGCGCGACTTGCCGCTCCGCGCCTGCCATCGATCCGCGCCGTCTCCAATCCTTCCACCTGAGGATCGAATCCCGTGTCGAATCATCGTCCCGTCCTGCTCGCCCTGCTGCTGTCGCTGGCCAGTTCCGTTGCCATCGCCGGCGAGCCGCCGGAAGTGAGGCTGGTGATCCGCGACCATCGCTTCGTTCCGGCGCAGGTGATCGTGCCGGCCAACACCAAGGTGAAGCTCATCGTGGTCAACGAGGACGCGACGCCGGAGGAATTCGAAAGCCACCAGCTCAACCGGGAGAAGGTCGTCCTGGGTGGCGGCACCATTCCCGTCTACGTCGGCCCGCTGAAACCTGGTCGCTATCCGTTCTTCGGCGATTTCCATCCAGACACCGCGCAGGGCGTTCTGCTCGCGCAATAGTCCGCGTCGTTCCGATTTTCCGTCCAACCCTTTCGGGCTGCATGCAGATGCAGCCTCCCGTTCCGTTCACCTTGAAGAAACCGATGACCTCGTCCAGCCTGTCCTTGCCCGCGCGCCGGATCCTGCGTGCCCTGTTGTTGTCCTCGCTCATCCCGGCCAGCAGCGCCGCGTTCGCCGGCGCCGCCGATGCCGTCTACACGCCGACCGTGGAGCAGGGTGAAACCGAATTCGAATTACGCGGTGGTTACCGCGATTTCGGCAACGGCCCCAACGAACATGCATTCGTGTTCGATGTCGGCTACGGCGTCACCAACCGCTGGCGCACCGAGGCGGTCCTGGAGTACGCGGCCGAAGGTGGCGAGCGGGGCAAGCTGGAAGCGCTGGAGTGGGAAAACGTGTTCGTGCTGACCGAGCCCGGTAAATACTGGATGGACCTTGGCCTGCTGGCCGAATACGAACACACCTTCGCCGACGGCCCGGACGAGGTGAAGATCGGACCCTTGCTGCAGAAGGAGATCGGTCCAGCCGTCGCCAACCTCAACTTCCGCTTCAAGCATGAAGTCGGCTCCGGTGCCAGCAACGACACCGGGCTCGATTACCGCTGGCAGCTACGCTGGCGTGGCAACGAGGCGCTGGAATGGGGCGCGCAGGGCTTTGGCGAGCTCGGCGTGATCGGCCATCTGGGAGAAGGCGACTGGCATTCGGCCGGGCCAGCCGTGTTCGGCATGCACCGTCTGCCGGGACGCGACAAGATCCGCTACAACGCGGCGCTGCTCGCGGGCCTGAGCAGTGGCGCTCCCGATGCGGCGCTTCGCTTCCAGGTCGAGTACGAGATGTATTGACCCGCTGTTCTGCGCCCCGAGCGCAGCCGGGATCGAACGTGGATCCGGGAAAGGCTGCTCAGGCAGTCGCGTGCAGGCCGGGCTCGAATTGCGAGGACGGCTCGCGCAGCAGCACCTTGCGAACATCGCGCTCGTCATCCGGCGCCAGCGGCACGAACAGTTCGACCTTGCCGGCGACCAGTGCGGCGAGCGCGACGCCATCGCGCAGGACGAAGCGTGCGCCCGGCTGGCGTGGCACCTTTGGCCCGGGCAGCAGGGTGCCGACCAGGTTCAACGGGTCCATCGCGGAAACGCCGACGAGCGCGCCATCGGGGGCCTGCCTGCGCACCTGCCGCAGCGCGGCGATGGCTTCGGGTAATGCGAACTGCTCGCCGCTCAGGCCGGCGACGAAGCGACCGCCACGGATGTCTCCGCGCGCCTCGAGCCGGTGGTACACGCGCAGCAGGTCGCGCCACGGCGGCAGCCATGGCGCTTCGCGCTCGAGCATCCGCCAGCACACCACGCCATAGCGGCGCAGCAGCGTGCGCGCGATGTGCTCCATTGCTTCGGGACCGGGCTTCGGTGATGACGCAGCCGACGCGGCACGGCGGGTGAGCGTCCAGCGCCCGGCGTCCTCGATCCCGAACAGTGCCGTGCGCCGACCGCGGCGCTGGTGCGCCGATGGCCGCCTGGACTGCGGCACGAGCAGGGCGCGCAACCCGGCGAAGCTGTCGCAGTGCACGCGTCCGCGTGCAACGAGCTCGGCGAGGGCGTCCTCCAGTTCGGTGCGCAGCAGATGCGCGCCATCCACGAGTTCGTCGAAGAACGATGCGCCATGTTCGGCCAGATGCGTGGCGACCTTCTGCGCGCGCGATGAGAGTTCGGGATCGTCCTCGCGCTGGCCCGCGGCCAGCCCCGTCCACAACGCCAGCTGACGACGCGGCAGCAGCACGATCGGGGTTGCCCGCACCGGAGCCGTGCGTCCCGCGCCGTCGGACGTGGTGGTGGCGCCGCGCAGGCGCGTCCATGCCACCCGCCCGGCGGTGCACAGGTCGTCGAGCCAGGAGATGGAATAGTCGCTGACCCGTGCCGGCAGCAGTTCGGTTTCCCACGCGCCCGCCGGCGCCTCGAAGCCTTCGAGCTGCGCGAGCACGTTGGCAAGCGCGTCCGGCCCGCTCACACGGCTGCCTGCCTTGACGCGTTGCCAGTCCAGCAGGAAGCGCATGAAGTCGCGCGGTTCGACCGGTTCGATCTCGCGACGCAGCCGGCCGATCGTGTAGCGATGGATGCGCGCGAGCAGGTGCCGCTCGCACCACTCGTCGACGGCCGCATCCGCCGTGAAGCGGCCGCGCATGACGTAGCCCTCGCTTTCCAGCCGCAGCAGGGCGCCGTCGATATCCGATTGCGGCAGGCCCAGCGATGCGCGGAGTGCCGCCACGGTGGTCGGCCCCAAACCGGACAGGCGCGAACGCACGAGTTCCAGTGCGGCATCCTCGCGCGACCAGGCCTGCGCGGCAAATTCCGCAGGCGCTTCGATCGCGGGAATGCACGCGGCATCCGGATGCAGCATGCGCAGGAGCGGAAGGCGCTCGGCCGCAACCCACAATCCCGTGCCGTCGCCGACCGACATCCGCGTCGCGCGGTGCGCGGTCGCCAGGGTATCGAGCCATGCCATCCAGTCGCAGGCCTGCGCCTCGTCCTGCGTGATGCAGCCCAGTCCCATCAGGGCCTCATGCATCTCGTCGGCGTTGCGCACCTGCGGCCACGCCTGCTCGCGCACGGCGTCGATCGCGGCCGGGTCCAGGCGGCCAAGGTCGCTCGCGCTGTCGGCGTCGCTGTAGCGACGGCTCATGACCGCCTGCGTGCGCCGCTCTTCCAGCGGTGCGTCGTCGAGGAAGGCGTAGGGGCGCGCGTTCAGGGCCTCGGCGGCGAAGGGCGAGGGAGCCGTGAGGTCGCGGGCCACGATCTGGACCGCGCCGGATTCGAGATCGCGCAATAACGCCAGCCAGCCCTCGGCGTCCATCGCCTCGTGCAGGCAGTCGTCGAGCGTCTGCGCAACCAGCGGGTGGTCGGGGATCTCGCGCTCGCCGACGAGGTTCTCCGCGCACGCGACCTGGTCGGGGAACACCGACGCGAGCAGGTCCTCCGATTTCATCCGCTGCAATTGCGGTGCGACTTTTTTGCCGCCGATGAAGCGCGGCAGTGCGAGCGCCGTGGTCGCGTTCCAGCGCCAGCGCGCGCCGAACAGCGGCGCATCGAGCAGGGCCTGGGTCAGCACGTCGCCGGCGGTGTTGGAATGCAGGTAATGCGCGACGTCGACCAGCGGGAAGCTGTGGCTGGTCGACAGCGACAGCACGATCGAATTCTCGGTCGCCGCCGCCTGCAGTTCGAAATTGAACTTGCGGCAGAAGCGCTTGCGCAGCGCCAGCCCCCAGGCGCGATTGATGCGGCTGCCGTAGGGCGAATGGATCACCAGCTGGGTACCGCCGGATTCGTCGAAGAAGCGCTCCATCGCGAGCGTCTCGCGCGTCGGCATGAGCCCGAGCGACGCCACCTGGCGGGCGAAGTAAGCGGCGATCTGCCGCGCTGCCTCCGCCACCATGCCGACCTCGTCGACCAGCCACGCGGCGACCGCGTCCTCGCCCAAGGGCAGGCGTTCGGCCACTTCCGCGCGCAGGCGCGACACGCCGATCGATAGTTCGTCGCTGCGTCCGGGCGCTTCGCCCAGCCAGAAGGGAATGCTCGGCGGCTGGCCTTGCGCATCCTCCACGCGCATGCGTCCGGCCTCGACCCGCAGCACGCGATAGCTGGCATTGCCCAGCTGGAAGATGTCGCCCGCCATGCTCTCGATGGCGAAATCCTCGTTGACCGTGCCGATCATCGTTGCCTGCGGTTCGAGGATGACCGTGTAGTCGCCGGTGTCGGGAATCGTCCCGCCCGACATCACCGCGGTCATGCGCCCGCCCTTGCGTCCGCGCAGGCGCCCGTGCACGGCGTCGCGATGCAGGTAACCCGCGCGCTGTCCGCGCCGCGTGCTGAAGCCCTCGGCCAGCATGCGCACGACCGCGTCGAAGTCCTTGCGCGCGAGTCGCGCATACGGCCAGGCGCGACGGCTCCAGTCGTAGAGCGCGTCCTCGTCCCATTCGGTGGCGGACACCTCGGCGACGATCTGCTGCGCAAGGACGTCCAGCGGCGCCACCGGCATGACCAGCGCGTCGAGTTCGCCACGGCGCACGCAGTCCAGCAGCGCCGCGCATTCGACCAGGTCGTCGAGCGACTGTGGGAACAGGCGGCCCTTCGGCACGCCGCCGACCTGATGGCCGGCGCGGCCGACGCGCTGCAGCAGCGCGGCGATCGAGCGTGGCGAACCGATCTGGCACACCAGGTCGACGTCGCCGATATCGATGCCCAGTTCGAGCGACGCCGTGGCGACCAGTACCTTGAGCTCGCCCCGCTTGAGCCGCTGCTCCGCGTCCAGGCGCAATTCCTTGGCCAGGCTGCCGTGATGCGCGGCGACCGCCTCCTTGCCGAGCTTCTCGGCCAGATGACGTGCGGCGCGCTCGGCCATGCGCCGCGTATTGACGAAGACCAGCGTGGTGCGATGCGCCTGGACGAGTTCGGCGATGCGCGCGTACACCAGGTCCCATTGTTCGTTGGACATCACCGGCTGCAGCGGCACCGGTGGCAGTTCCAGCGCGAGGTCGCGTCGGCGGGTGTAGCCGATATCGACGATGGCGCAATCCGGCGTGCCGTCGGTTGCAACGGCGGCCGACCCGACCAGGAATCGGGCGACGTCGATGATCGGCTTCTGGGTGGCGGACAGGCCGACCCGCGTCAGTCGTCGTCCGCACAGCGCTTCCAGCCGTTCCAGCGACAGCGACAGGTGGCTGCCGCGCTTGCTGGAGACCATCGCGTGGATCTCGTCGACGATGACGGTCCGCGTCCCGGCGAGCATCGCGCGCCCGGAGTCCGAGCCCAGCAGGACGTACAGCGATTCCGGCGTGGTGACGAGGATGTGTGGCGGCAGCCTGCGCAGGCGCGCACGCTCGGACTGCGGCGTGTCGCCGGTGCGCACGGCGGTCCTGATCTCGACGTCCGGCAGGCCCTGTCGTGCCAGCTCGGCGCGGATCCCCGCCAGTGGGGCTTCCAGGTTGATGTGGATGTCGTTGGACAGCGCCTTGAGTGGCGAGACGTAGACCACCTGGGTGACGTCGGGCAAGCCGCCCTGTGCCAGTCCATCGCGCACCAGCCCGTCGATGGCGGCCAGGAACGCGGTGAGCGTCTTGCCCGAACCGGTCGGCGCGGCGACCAGCGTATTGCGTCCCGACGCGATCGCGGGCCATGCCTGCGCCTGGGCGTCCGTCGGGCCGGGAAAGGCCGCGGTGAACCACGCGGCAACCGCGGGATGGAAACCCGCGAGGTGGGGGGACGGCGACATCGGGTGATTATCCGACGCGCGCCCACCACCCGGATGAACACGCGGTTTGCAGCGGGAGTCGCGATGAGCGTCCATGTTCGGATCGTCGATCACGTCTTCAACGCTGCTCTCTTTGCGCACTCGCCTGCAGGCACTGCGCGTTGATGGAACATCCATGCGTGGGTGGGGTGAAGGATCAGGCCACGGTTGCAGGACGGCTGTTCCTAGGGATGCTCGGGTGGGTTGGGCGGGTTGTCGCCTACCTGGCCCTTGTCCTCGCCAGTCGTGTTGCCGGTGGCGTTGGTTGGTTGGTTCGCATCGGTGGTGTTGGCATCGGTCGTCCCGCTTCCACTCGTCGTGGGAGCCGTTCCCATCGTGTCGCTCGGCGGAGCGGTCTCGTCGGTGGACGACAGGTCGCTCGTCGTGTCGGATCCCATTTCAGGATCGGCGTTGCCCATGGTCGTGGCGGGCGCCGAGGAAGGTGGCGTCGTCGCGGCGGTGGTGTCTGCTGCGCCGCTGGTGGCATCGGTGGCGGCAGGCGTGCTTGCCGGCGGGATGCTGCTGTCTGCCGTGCGTTCCGATGAGCGGTTGCAGCCCGACAGCAGGGCCAATCCCGTCAACAGTGCTGCCGCCAGGGTCGTGCTGGTGATCGTCGTGTTGGCTTTCATGTCGCGTCTCCGTGGTGTCGCTGGAGCGACCGGCCGTCATGCGGCCGGTCGCGATGCACCGCTGCCGATCAGTGCCCGGTCGGGGTGCTGCCGGAGCGCGTCGACGTGCTCGACGAACCCGAACCGGCGGACGTCGATGTGCTGGTGCCGGACCCCGTGGACGTCGAAGCGCTACCCGATCCGCCGCCTGCACCAAGGCCCGAGCTCAACGTCCGGCTGCCCAATGTCGTGCCGGCGGAGTCCTGCTGCTGCACGCGGATCTGGTTGTGGACGTCGCGCACGCCGCTGCAGGCTTCGGCGATGTCCTCGGCGCGATGCTTCATCCAGCGCTGCTCGACCGTTCCGGTGAGCGTCGCGACGCCATTGCTCACCTCCACCATGAGGCCGCGCGCGTCGATGTCGTCGGCGTCGGTCAGGCGCTCGTTGATGTCCTCGCGGATGCGTTCATCGGGGCGCGAGTAGTTCTTCGGGCCCAGTCCGCGATGACTGGAGCGCATTCCCGGTGTGTAGCCCTGCTGTCCATATTGCTGTCCCAAGCCTTGCTGGCCGTAGAGCTGCTGGCCGTATTGCTGCCCGTAGTGCTGTGCGACTGCCTGCTCGCCATGCCGCTCCTCGTTGGGCGCATGCCACTGCTGGGCGCTGTCCCATTGCTGCGCTGTCGGTTGGCGACCACCGAGCTGCGAGCGCTCGGGCGGTTCGCCGTACGGGTAGCGCCGCGCACCGAGGCTGCCCTGCGGGCCGTACTGCCGTTGCGGTCCGAATTGGCGCGAGACGCCCAGCTGGCCCGAACCCTGATAGCCGTACCCAGGTTGTTCCTGGCGCTGCCCGTAGCCTTGCGAGCCGACTTCCGTCGACTGGTAGCTGCCCTCGTCAGCCTGGCCTCCCCAACCCGGTCGCCCATAGCCGCCATGCATGCCATGGCCTTCCGGCCCGAACCCCTGTGCGCCCGCGCTGCCTTGCGCGCCATATCCCTGCGACAGGTAGGACTCGCTGTATCCATGGGCTTCGGGCTCGTATGCACGTTCGCCGAAGCTCGACCGCGATTGTTGACCATGGCCTGCACCGGGTCCCATCTGCTGCGGGCCGTAGCCCGGCGTGTAGTTGCGCGAACTCAAGCCGCCCTGCATGTCCCGGTCGCGGCTTTCGCGCTCGCGCATCTGTTGCTCGTAACCCTGGCTCTCCTGCCGGTGGCGTTGTGCGTACTGTTGCTCGTCAAAATCGCGCTCATTGCGATCGCTCATGTGGTTCCTCCTTTCGTCGACCCAATCCAGGGCGTTGTGTGCCCATTGCGTACCCATCCGCAGCACGTCGCGGGCGGCGGCCTTGAGTTCCCTTGCAGCTGAAGCAGCGGGTTGGTCCTGCACGGCGTAGTCCTCTCGGTGACAACCACCAGGCACGGCCGCAATTCCCGTGCCATCGACCGGTACCGCCGCCTGGTTGCCTGGCTGCATCGGCTGCGTGCATCGCCTCCGTCCGGCCGAATGCATTTTTCACGCCTGCCTAATTCGCGACGACGGATGAGCGCGGTGCACCGATGAAATGTTTTCCCCGACGGGAAAATTCGTCCGACTGGTTGGCTCGCAGCGGCCGCAACGACGCGGACTTGCGGTTGGCACGAAGGTTGCTGCTGCTTCCGCATGGAACCTTCGTGTTCCATGTCGACCAACAGCCAACCAAGGAGCACGACGTGCCCAATCGCAAGAACAACCAGGAACAGGGAGGCCGCGAGGGACAGCAACACGAGCAGGTCTCGCAGGCCGCCACGCGACAGGCCAAGGGTCGCGGATTCGCCGCCATGAATCCCGAACAGCAGCGCGAAATCGCCAGCGAGGGCGGGCGGGCGGCGCACGCCAGTGGCCACGCCCACGAGTTCACCTCGGAGGAAGCCCGCGCCGCCGGCCGCAAGGGCGGCGAGGCCCGCAGCCACAACACGCAAAGCCGGTCCTCCAATTCCTCCAGCACCGATCGCGACATCCAGGGCGACGCCAGCGAAGGCCAGCGCGGCGGTCGTGGCCGAACCGGGCACTGACGCAGCGATCCAGCCGAGTTGCATCCGACGGCACGCATTTGGAGGACGCAAATGGACGGAAGCGGCCTGACCGGCGCGGTCATGATCGACATCGATGCGGAATTGTCGTGCTGGCGCCAGCTGGAAGGCACGGCGACCAGCGAACTGGTGTTCCTGTTCCATGAGTGGGAGCCGGCGATCCGCGTCGGCATCCACGCCTACCTCGCGTATCCGAACTGCGAGTTCGACAGCATCGAGCCGGTGATCCTGGCTGCCTACCAGCGGATACGGGGTCGCTCGCGCATCCCGTGGTCGCGCGCCGAGCCCGCCGCGCGCCGGGTCTGGCAAAAACTGCATGACGACGACAGCGAGGCGCCGCGTTGGGATGACGGTGCGATCGCCAGGGCGCCACCTGCCATGGTTCGCGCGTAGCGCTAGAAACGATCCCTGGCGCCTGGCCGCTGGTCCAGCGTGGCGGGCGGTCGCGCGGCGCCATGTCGCATGCGTGCCAGCTGGTTGTGGATGGTGCGGGTGCTGACTCCCAGCGCAGCTGCCGCAGCGCGCTTGTCGCCATCGAAGTGTTCGAGCGTCTTCATCAGCATCGCCGTTTCCATCTCCGCGAAGCTCATGCCGACGCGGAAGACGAGTTGCGTGCTTTCATCCGTCACCGACGCCGCCCGTTGCGGGTAGAGGGTCACGCGCTCGCCGTCCGCCATCAGGTAGGCGCGGTTGATCGCACTGCGCAGTTCGCGCACGTTGCCCGGCCAGCGATGCTGGCGCAGGGCGGCGTGGCAACGCGGGTCGAGCTTGCGGCCGGTGCCGTTTCCGGCATTGAGTTCGTCGAGGAACGCCTGCGCCAGCAACAGGATGTCCTCGTCGCGATCGCGCAATGGCGGCAGCGAGATCTCGTATCCCGCCAGCCGGTAATACAGGTCATCGCGCAGCAGGCCATCACCGATGGCCGCATGCGGATAGCGGTTGGTCGCCGCGATCACGCGGGCGGCGACGGCGATCTCCGCGTTGCCTCCCACGCGCGTCACCGCGCCCGATTCGAGCACCCGCAGCAGGTACACCTGCAACTGCAGTGGCATCTCCGCGATTTCATCGAGGAACAGCGTTCCGTGCTGCGCCTGCTCGAACACGCCGATATGCCGCGCATTGGCGCCGGTGAAGCTGCCACGCTCGTGGCCGAACAGATGGCTGGCGAGCAGGTCGGGGGCAACCGCGCCGCAGTTGACGGCGACCAGCGGTCCGCGCCTGCCGCTGGCGCGATGCAGGGCGCGCGCCACGACTTCCTTGCCGGTACCGGTTTCCCCGGTCAGCAGCACCGGGACATCGCATGCGGCGACCTTGCCGATTTCGTGGCGCAGCCGCCGGATGGCGCGGCTCTCGCCGACCAGCCCCAGGTCGGCATCGCCGGTGGCGGCGCTGCGGCGCGAGACCCGCAGGGAGACTTCGCGCAGCAACTGGTCGAGCTTGCCCAGGCCCAGCGGCTTGGTCAGGTAGTCCGAGACCGGCATCGAGACCGCGCGCGCGGCCGACTCCACGGTGGGCTGCCCGGTGACGAAGACGATCTTGCCGTAGTCGTCGAGTTCGAATTTCTCCAGCACGTCGAAACCGGACCCGTCGGGAAGGTCGGTGTCGAGCAGGCTCAGGTCGCGCGGCATGCACGAAAATCGTTCCGACTCGGCAACCGAGTGGGCCACATGGGTGGCGAAGCCGCGGCTGCGGGCCAGGGTGGCGGCTTCCGCTGCGAAGGTGCGATCGTCATCGACGATCACCAGGACAGGCTCGTTCATGACGCGACTTATAGTCCAGCAACGCGTCGCTCGCGGTGAAGGAAACTCGCATAAACAGCCGGAAAATCGGCGTATTACGCATTCAGCATGCAAGCTGGCAGGCGGCTTGGAGCTGGCGCCGGTCACGCGGTGCCGACTGCCGCTTGCGCAAGGTGCCGCAGCCGTGAGGGCGCGAGGAGAGGGGAATGCCGAAGCGGGTCGGGTCCCGCCGGGTGGCGGCCGCAGGGCTCATTGTGTGTTGCGCGGCCTGCGCCAACGCATCGGCGCAGTCGCCTTCCACGCTCCCGGGCGTGGTGGTGGTCGGCCAGCGACAACCCGCTGGCACCCCGGGATCCATCGACAGCGTTCGGGCCGACGCAGTGCCGGCACGCGCCCGCCTGAGCGTTTCCGAATGGCTGGGCGCTGTTCCCGGCGTGGCTGCGCATGACCGCCAGAACCTGGCGCAGGACGTGCAGCTGACCGTTCGCGGTTTCGGTGCGCGCTCGACGTTTGGCGTGCGCGGGCTGCAGGTATTCGTCGACGGCATTCCCGCAACCATGCCGGACGGACAAGGGCAGGTGTCGCATGTGCCGCTGGCGGCGCTGGCGCGCGTGGAGATCCTGCGCGGACCGTTTTCGGCGCTGTATGGCAACGCGTCGGGTGGCGTCATCGAGTTCTCCAGCAGCGACCCACCGCCGCGGGCCGACGCCGGACTGCACGTCGCCATCGGCAGCGATGCCATGGTCGATGCCTCGTCATGGGTGGGCGGCCCGTGGACGGCCAACGGCGATGGTGGTTTCCGCATCGATGCCGATCGGCTGGAACTTGGCGGCTACCGCGAACACAGCCGCGCCCGCCGCGACATCGCGCAGGCGCGGTTGCTGGCGACGGCGCGCTCGGGCGCCCGCGTGGCACTGACGCTCAATGGTTTCGACCTGCGCGCCGACGATCCGCAGGGGCTGACGCGCGAGCAAGCCGAGCATTCCCCGCGCATGGCCAGCGCGGGCGCGATTGCGTTCGATACGCGCAAGCGCGCGCGGCAGGAGCAGGCCGGACTGCGCGTGGAGCAGGCATTTGGCGACCGCAACAGGGTCACGTTGAGCGCATGGAGTGGCACCCGGACGACATTCCAGATGCTGTCGGTGCCGGTCGCCGCGCAGGCAGCGCCGGGTAGTGGTGGCGGCGTCGTCGACCTGGCGCGCGACTACAACGGCGCCGACCTGCGATGGCGTGGCGACACGATGCTCGGCGGCCATCCCGCCAGCCTGACGCTGGGCGTGGAGTCGCAGCAATCCCGCGAGCACCGGCGCGGATTCGAGAACTTCGTGGGCGCGCAGCTGGGCGTGGTCGGTGCGCTGCGGCGTGACCAGCGCGACAGCGTCGCCAGCCATGACGCCTATGCCGAAGCGCGCTGGATGTTCCGCACGCATTGGACCGCGACCCTGGGCATGCGCCGCAGCCGCGTCGACTTCGACTCGCGCGATGCCTACATCGCTGCCGGCAATCCCGATGACAGCGGCGCACTGCGTTACCGGCAGACGACGCCGGTTGCCGGCCTGCTGTACCAGCCGATCGAAGGACTCGAGGTGTATGCCAATGCCGGTCGCGGATTCGAGACGCCGTCGCTCAGCGAGCTGGCCTATCGCACGGATGGTGGCAGCGGACTCAACACCGCGTTGCGGCCAGCGCGCAGCAACAGCGCGGAGGTCGGTGCGCGCCTGCACCGCGGCGGTCAGTCGCTGTCGCTGGCGGTCTTCGCAAGCCGCACCCGGGACGAACTCGTCGTCGCCAGCAACAACGGTGGCCGCAGTACCTATGCCAACGCCGCCACGAGCGATCGCAGTGGCTGGGAGCTGTCGGCCTCGGGACCGCTGGCGACGCGCTGGGACTATGCCATTGCCTACAGCCGGCTCGATGCGCGCTACGCAAATGCGTTCACCACCTGTCGTGCACCGCCCTGCGCGCGGCCGGACACCGTCGTCGCCAGCGGCAACCGCATCCCCGCGACCGCGCCACGATCGGCATGGGCCCAGCTCCGCTGGCATCCGCGCGCAGGCGTGGACTGGTTCGTGCAGGGCAGTGCCGTCGGCCGCATCCACGCCGACGATGCCAACACCTCCTGGGCGCCCGGTCATGCCACGCTGGATGTCGGCGTCGAACGACGCTGGACCGTGGGAGGCCTGTCCGTGCAGGGATTCGCGCGGGTGGACAACATCCTCGACCGACGCAGCGTTGGTTCGGTGATCGTCAACGACAGCAACGGCCGGTACTTCGAGCCGGCGCCGGGACGGGGCTGGACGTTGGCCGTCTCCCTGCAGCGCGCGCAGGCGGATCCGTGATCGACCGTTGTCCGGTTCCGGCGATGTCCGAAGAATCTGCCGCCATCCACCAGCCGTTAGGATGCGCGCATGGAAACCCCTGCTGAAGGACGCGTCGACGCCGTCCTGCGCGACGCGCGGGCACGCGTCGATGCCATCGATGCCGAGTACCTGCTCGCGCATGCGCTCGGCCGCTCGCGCACCTGGATCCACACGCACGGCGATGCCGTCGTCGATCCGGCGGCTCGCGCGCGGTACGCAGAGCTGATCCGGCGCCGGGCCGATGGGGAGCCGGTGGCGTACCTGACCGGCTCGCGTGGATTCTGGACGCTCGGGCTGCAGGTGACGCCGGACACCTTGATACCGCGTGCCGAAACCGAATTGCTGGTCGAACTGGCGCTGGCGCGACTGCCCGGCGATCGTGCGATTCGCATCGCCGACCTGGGAACCGGCAGTGGCGCCATCGCGCTTGCACTGGCAAGCGAACGCCCGCGCGCGACGGTGCTGGCCACCGACGCCAGCGATACCGCACTGGCGGTCGCGCGTCGCAATGCAGCGGCGTTGGGTATCGAGTCGATCACCTTTGCGCAGGGCGACTGGTGCCAAGCGCTCGGAGCGGCGACGTTCGACCTGATCGCGAGCAATCCGCCGTACCTCGCCGACGCCGATCCGCACCGCTGGGCGGGCGACCTGCGCTTCGAACCCGTGGCGGCGCTGGTCTCGGGCAGCGATGGCCTGGACGCGCTGAGGACCATCGTCCGCGACGCACCGGCGCACCTGGCCGCAGGCGGCTGGCTGTTGCTGGAGCACGGATGGGAGCAGGGCGAGTCGGTGCGCCGGTTGCTGATCGACGCCGGCTTCGTCGATGTCGCCACCGAGCAGGACCTCGAGCATCGGGACAGGGTCACGGTGGGGCGGGCGTGTCGCTCATCGGCGCCGGCGCTAACATGACGCCAGGCCCGACAAGGACGCCCGACATGCGAACGCTGTACCCGGAGATCGAACCGTACGACAGCGGCATGCTGGCCGTCGACGCCCGCCATACGCTGTATTACGAACAGTGCGGCAATCCGCATGGCAAGCCGGTGGTCCTGCTGCATGGCGGGCCTGGTGCCGGATGCAGCGCCAAGATGCGGCGATTCCACGATCCGCGCAGATACCGCATCGTGCTGTTCGACCAGCGCGGCAGCGGCCGATCCACGCCGCACGCGGACCTGGTGGACAACACCACCGGACACCTTGTCGCCGACATCGAACACCTGCGCGAAACGTTGAAGGTCGATCGGTGGCAGGTATTCGGCGGCAGCTGGGGGTCGACGCTGGCGCTGGCATACGCGCAGGTCCATCCGCAGCGCGTCACCGAGCTCGTCCTGCGCGGGATCTTCATGCTGCGTCGCTGGGAACTCGAGTGGTTCTACCAGGAAGGTGCGTCGCGGCTGTTCCCGGAGGCCTGGCAACAGTACGTCAGCGCAATCCCGGAAGCCGAGCGCGACGACATGATCAGCGCCTTCCATCGCAGGCTCACCTCCGATGATTCGGCGACCAGGCTGGCCGCGGCGCGCGCATGGAGCGTGTGGGAGGGCGCCACGAGTTTCCTGCAGGCGGATGCCGGTGTCGTCAGCGGACACGAGGACGCGGCCTTCGCGCTGGCATTCGCCCGCATCGAGAACCATTACTTCGTCAATCGCGGGTTCTTCGAGGTCGACGACCAGTTGTTGCGCGATGCGCCGCGCATCGCCGACATCCCCGGCGTCATCGTCCATGGCCGCTACGACGTGGTCTGCCCGGTGCAGAACGCGTGGGACCTGCACCGTGCATGGCCGCGCGCCGAATTGATGGTGTCGCCAACCTCGGGGCATTCGGCGTTCGAGGCCGAGAACGTCGCCTCGCTGGTACTGGCGACGGACCGGTTTGGCTGATCGGTGATGCAGGCCGCGCCGTCGTGGCGCGGTCGTTGCCTCTGTCGAACTACCGCCGCGGCGCAGGACTGCCGTCGGGATCGTGGTCGATCATCCACAGGCCGGCCCATAGCTTGAGATCGACTTCGAACCCCTCGCGCGATTTCCGCATCAGCCAGGCCGGTGCCGCATCGCGTTTCACCGCGTGCACGGTGATGTCCTCGCCGGCGACGCCGCCGCCCGCGCCGACACGGATGAGTCCCGTTGCGCGGACGAAGGCGATGCGCTCGCTGGTCAGGCCGGCGGATGTCGGTCCAGTCAGCAACACGTCGACGTCCGTCGCCTTCCAGCCGGTCTCCTCGATCAGTTCCCGCCGCGCGGCATCTTCCAGCGTGTCGCTGTCGTGGTCGTCGCCGACCAGTCCGGCTGGCATCTCGATGGTCCGGCACCCAAGCGGGATGCGGTATTGCTCGACGAACAGCACGTCGTCATCCGGCGTCACCGCGATGATGATGACGGCCATGCCCTGCGCGTGGACGCGCTCGACGTATTCCCAGTGTCCATCGACGACCATGCGCAGGTAGCGGCCTTCGTATACGACGTTGCGCTGGCTCATGCTCGTGGATCTCCATTGTTCAAACAGCTTACCCGGCCGACCGACATGCATCGTCGGTCACGGGCACGGGCCGCGAAGGCGTCAGCCCGGGACGAACTCGGTGCCGGCAGCGGCATGCAGGCGTCGACGCGTGAGGGGTCCAAAGCCCAGTGCCTGGGACAGCGCCGCCAGCGCGACGCCGTCGGGCTGGCCACGCGTGAAGTCGCGCGCGCCATCGAGCGGCGCGTCGAGTGCGATCGTGGACAGTTGCCGGCACAGCAGTGCCTGCTCACGGTGCAGGCGCAGCCTGGCCGCTGCCTGGGCGGCACCGCGAAAGCGCAGGTAGGGGACTTCCTCGATCCGCGAGAGCAGGACGTCGAGGCTGCCGAAGTGCGCCAGCAATACCACTGCGGTCTTTGCACCGATGCCAGGAACGCCGGGGATGTTGTCGACCGCGTCCCCGCACAACGCGAGGTAATCGGCGATCTGGTGCGCGTGCACGCCGTGGCGTGCCTTGACCCCGGTGGCGCCCCAGCGCTGGCCACGGGCGAAGTCCCATTGCTCGTCCAGCCCCTCGAGCAACTGCGACAGGTCCTTGTCGGCCGAGATGATCACCCCGTGGTGTCCGCGCTTGCGCGCGACGTGCAGGGCGCTGCCGATCAGGTCGTCGGCTTCGTATTCACGATGCGCCAGCACCACCAGGCCGAGTGCGACGCACAGTGCCTTGCACTGTCCGAACTGGCGCCTGAGCTCTTCCGGTGCCGGTTCGCGATTGGCCTTGTAGGCCGGGTACAGCGCGTTGCGGAAACAACTGTCGAGCGCCTCGTCGAAGGCGACCGCGATGTGGCTGGGCTGCTCGCGCTCGAGCAGTTCCAGCAGGAATCGCGCGAAGCCGTGCACGGCGTTGGTCGGCCAGCCGTCATCGTCGCGGAACGTGTCGGGCATCGAATGCCACGCACGGAAGACATAGAGGCTGGCATCGACCAGGTACAGGGCGGGTTGCGTGCTGACGTGATCGGCCACGTCGATGCGTTCGCGATTCATGCCGGCGCCCAGTCGTCGAGCAGCGCACGCGGATCGGGGCGATCGCGTTCGGGCGCCTGCTGCACGGGCGTGCCGATATGCACGAAGCCGGTGATGCGTTCGTCCGCGGTGAGCCCGAGCGCGTGCAGGACGACATCGTCGTAGGCGGGCCATCCGGTCAGCCATTGCGCACCGAAACCGGCGGCCTGTGCCGCCTGCAGCAGCGCGAAGCACACGCAGGAGGCCGTCGAGGCGCGTTCGGACGCCGGGATCTTGTCGTCCGGGCCCAGTCGGGCGATGACCGCGATGACGACCGGCGCATGGCTGAAACGGTTGCGGTCCTTGTCCAGCACCGCCGCGCTGGCGTTGGCGTCGCGAGCGAGCGCACGTTCGGCCAGCATCTCACCCAGCGCATGGCGTGCCTGGCCGCCGATCCGCAGGAAGCGGAATGGAACGCGCTTGCCGTGATCGGGCACCCGCACCGCGGACGCGAGCATCCGCAGCAGCGTCGCATCATCGGGGCCGGGATCGGACAATTGGCGCGACGGCGTCGAGCGGCGCGAATCCAGGCAGAAGAATGCAGCCGTCATGGATGACGCCGGCTGTCAGCCAACTGGGCGGGGAATGGAAGGGGCATCACAGAATCCAATCCGGGTTGTGGACGCTGCCCATGGTGCCACTATGCTCGGGCCCGTAGCGATCCGGTGCCCCCGCACTGGCGTGAGGGGGTCCCCGTGTCCATCCACTCTCTTGACAACGCTCGCGTGCACGGCGTCGAGCCCGCGCGTCTGGTCGACGAACTCAAGCGCATTGCGGTCGAGCAACTCGCGGCGGTTCCCGGTGGGTTGTGCCGGCCGATCGAGGAGCAACTGCAGGACAAGCTGCAACTCGGCTTCAGCAGCGCGCAACGCAGGGACCTGATGTCGGTGCTGGCGTTGCGGCAGCGCAATGCCACGCACGTAATGCGCTTCCGCGAGTTGATCGGCCGCAGTTTCGACGATTTCCTGGGGCGGGCGATGCCCGCGCGCAGCGACATTCCCCTTGGCCTTGTCAGCGAAGGCGAGCTCGAGTTCCACCTGGCGGGCCAGCGCCTGGCCGAGGAAATCGGCCGCCGCTACCAGCAACCGCTGGAGTTGCTTGGCCTGCGTTTCGAGGCTTTGTCGCGTGCACTGGGCGCGCCGGCATCGACCAATCCGGTCGGTGCGGTCCGGCTGGCGGGCGCATTCCTGCGCACCTATCACGATGCAGACCTGTCCGACACCCTGCAGCCAATGCTGTTCCGGCAGTACGAGCAGGAATTGTCGAAGGTCCTGGGCGATCTGTATGCGCGTCTCAACAGCCAGCTGGCGGCCAGCGGCTTCCACGCCGACCTGCGGCGCAATGCGGAGGATGCGCCGCCGCCGCCCGTGGTGCGACCTGTGCCGCCAGTGTCGCAGGCTGCGCTCCATGACAGCGTGCCGCACCTCCCGCCGCAGCCTGCCGCGAATGCGGGCATCAACGTGTTCCGGGTATCCGCAGAGGCTCGCGTCCACCACCAGCGACTGCGCGACCAGTTGCACTCCTGGCGCGAAGCCAGCCGCGCCCAGTCGGGACACCGCGCCAATCCGAACCCATCGGGACAGCAGTCATCGCAGGGGGCGGCGGCCGATGTGCGCCGATCGATCCGTCCGGAGGAACTGCTCAGCGTTGCCGCGCTGGTGCAGCGCGATGGCGCCAGGCGATTCGATGCCGCCTTGTCCGGCGACGGTGGGCTGTGCCTGGCCATCCGCGAACAATTGCTGGAGGGCGCGCGCAGCCTCGGACTCGACCCCGAGCAGGCCTGCCTGAGCGAACACGACGAGGACTCCGTCGACCTGGTCGGTCTGATGTTCGAATCCCTGCTCGACACCCATGCACTGATCGGCCAGGCCCGCAAGCTGTTCGCGCGGCTGGTGATGTCCTACGTGCGCGTCGCACTGACCGACGAAAACCTCTTCGTGCGCGCGGACCATCCGGCACGCCGGCTGCTGGACGCACTGACCTTGAGTTGCGAAAGCAACGAGGGCGCATCCCCGCAGGATCGCGAACTGCTGCAGCATGCGGCGGCGGCGGTGTCGCGGGTGGTCGCCGAGTACAACGAGGACCTGGCGATCTTCGACCTGGCTGCCAGCGAACTGCAGGACCTCCTGCAGCAGCAGCGTCGCCGCGCGGAAGTGGTCGAGCGTCGTTCCGCGGAAACCGTGCATGGTCGCGAACGCCTGCTGCAGGCCCGCCTGCAGGCTGCGGCGGCGCTGGCGCAGCGGGTTTCGGCTCGCCCGCTGAGCCCGGTGATCGCGCAATTCCTCGAGGACCATTGGCAACACCATTACGTGCAGATGCTGTTGCGCGATGGCCAGGGATCGGAACGCTGCAACCAGGTGCTGGCATTGGCCGACGAGCTCGTCGGCATCGACGAGGCCGCCGCACGTGCCGATGGCGGACGCGTCGCCGAGCGGGTGCTGCGGCTGCACGCCGGACTCGTCGAGTGCCTGTCCAGCTCCGGTCTAGACGACCAGGTCGCGAACGAATGGATGGCGAGCCTGGCCCGTGCACTGGGCTTCCCCGATGCCCGTCGCGTCGTGCGGCCGCTGTCGGCGATGCCGCAACTGGCGGACGACGGCGACGACACGCGCTTGCTCCAGGTTGTCGGTGGACACGCGGCGCTGGATTACGATCCTGCCGTTGCGGAGCGCCTGGCGGCCGTGGGTCCGGGCAGCTGGATGCGGCTGGCGGATGAAAACGGCGAAGAGGGCTCGGTCAAGGTCGCGTGGATCAGCCCGCTCACGTCGCGCCTGCTGCTGGTCAACCGTCGCGGCGTGCGCAAGCTGGTCGCCTCGCCCCAGCAACTGGCGGCGCTGGTCAAGGCCGGGAAGCTGATGGACGAAGCAGCCGATCTTCCCTTCGACCAGGCCATGCGCCATGTCCGGCACCGCCTGTCCGAGGTCGCTGCAGCCGCCTGAGCCCGCCGCGGCCATGCATTCGCTACGATGCGGGGATTCACGCGTCGGAGCAGGACATGGTCAACGGAATTGTCATCGGCGTGGCCAGCGAGACGGCAGTGGGCGAGCGCCGCGTGGCCGTCACGCCGGAGACCTGCAGGAAGCTGGTCGCCGCTGGAGGCCGGGTGCGACTGCAACGCGGATTGGGCGCCAAGGCGTATTTTCCCGATGCCGCCTATGTCGAGGCCGGCGCGCAACTCGTCGATGACGCCATGTCCGCGCTGGCCGACGCCGACCTCGTGCTCTGCGTGCAGTCGCCCGACGCGGATGTCATCACGCGCCTGAAGACCGGCACCGCCATCGTCGGCATCCTGCAGCCCGATGCCGATGCGCGCCGGGCGGAGGCACTTCGGGGCCACGCAATCCTCGCGTTCCCGCTCGAGCGGCTGCCGCGCACCACCCGTGCGCAGGCGATGGATGTGCTCAGTTCGCAGGCGGGAATGGCCGGTTACAAGGCCGTGCTGGCCGCAGCGCAACTGGCGCCGCGCTTCTTTCCGATGCTGACCACCGCCGCTGGCACGATCCGTCCGTCGAAAGTGTTCGTCGTCGGCGCGGGCGTCGCCGGGTTGCAGGCGATCGCGACCGCGCGCCGGCTGGGTGCGCAGGTGGAGGGCTTCGACGTGCGTCCGGAAACACGCGAGCAGATCGAGTCGCTTGGCGGGAAATTCGTCGACCTTGGCGTCACCGCCAGCGGCCAGGGCGGCTATGCCCGCGCACTGAGCGACGAGGAGCGCCTGGAGCAGCAACGCCGCCTGGGCGAACACCTCAAGGGTGTCGATGTCATCGTCTGCACGGCCGCCGTGCCGGGCAGGCCCGCGCCGCGGATCATCAATGCCGACATGGTCGCTGGCATGAAACCGGGCAGCGTCATCGTCGACCTGGCCGCCGAAACCGGTGGCAACTGCGAGTGCACCCGACCGGGTGAAACGGTCGAGGTGGGTGGCGTCATCGTCTCCGGCCCGCTCAACCTCGCCAGCCAGGGCGCACTCCATGCCAGCGAGATGTATGCCCGCAACGTCTTCAACTTCGTCGCGTTGCTGCTGAAGGACGGCGCGCTGGCCTTCGACTGGAGCGATGAACTGCTCGCCAGCACCGTATGGCCATCGCCACCGGCAAGTACGGCTCCAGCAGAGACCGCGTCAGTCGCCTGAGGGCGCGTGTGCCTGGACCCAGGCCTCGCGTTGCGCGGGCGTCATGGCCTGCCATTGTTGCCGCAGCGTTTGCCGCTGCGCGGGACTCATGCCGCGCATGGCATGGAACAAGGCGCGCATGGTCTGGCGTTTGGCCGGATCCATCGACTGCCAGCGATCGAATCCGTGATGGGCGCGCGCGCGTTGTTCCGGAGTCAACTGCTGCCAGCGCTGCGCGCGCTGCATCAAGCGCGGACGTGCCAGCGGATCGGCGTTCCAGTGTTCGCGCAGGGGCGCAACCAGCATGTCGCGCTGTGCTGGCGTCAGGCCATCCCACGGCGGCAGCGTGAGCGGCTGGCCGGCGAATGCGGGGCCAGCCAACAACGCGAGGAGCAGGGGAAACAAGCGAGAGGGGTGCATGGCTTACTCCGAAGCAAGGCGGTCCGCATCGTCCGATGCGAGCCAGAGGTAGAGATCGGGTGTTTCATCGATGACTGCGACCAGGCCGCCGCCGTCGGCCGGTTCGCTCGCCACGACAGGCGGGGGTGGGGTCGCGCTGGGCAGGATCGACGATTGCCAGTACAGGCCGCCGGCGAGGCCCACGACAAGCAGCGCAGCGGTGGCCAACCGCCACCCATGGCGCCTTGATGGCGGCGGTGCCATGGCCGCCCGCAAGCGCTGCCGCAGTTGCGCCTGTGTACGCGCCGACAGGTGCGACACCGCCTCGGCATGGCAGGCGCGCATCGCGCGATCAAAGTCGCCATCGGGGTCAGGTTGGAATCCGCCGCGCAGCTCGCTCATCGCTCGATCCTCGTCGACAGGGACTCAAGCTGCTGCCTGAGCGTGTTGCGTGCGCGCGACAGATGCGTCTTGACCGAGCCTTCGCTGCAACCCATCGCCAGTGCGGTGTCGCCCACGTCGAGTTCTTCCAGGACACGGAGCGTGAACGCCTCGCGTTGTCGTCGCGGCAACGCCGACACCGCGGCGGCGATGCGCAGACAGGTCTCGCGGTTCTCATGCGACCCCGCTGGTCCCGGGCCGTCATCGGCCCAGTCGATCGCGATATCGTCGTCGCGCGATGGCGTGGAGTCGGTCATGAAGCGCAAGCGGAAAATCCGCCGCCGCTGCAGGTCGATGATCCGGCGGCGCAGGATGCTCCAGAACAATGGCGTCCATTCCGCTGGCGGGCGCTGGCGATAGCCGAGCATGCGCATCATGGCGTCCTGCACGGCATCCAGCGCATCGTCGCGCTGTCGCAGTCCCGACTCGGCGAATCGATACGCGCGTGGCGCGATGCCTGCCAGGAATTGCTCCATGGAGGCCTGCTCCATGGAGGCACCGACGACGGCATCGACCGCCGTCGCGATGGCAGCTTGCCCGGGGACATCGTGGCCGTCATCGGCTTGCACGGACGCAGCTTACGCCGGGTCAGCGTGGTCGCGCCCGATGTCCTTCGCGCCGCTCGCCGCGTCGATCCAGTCGACGATCGATCCGGTCGCCACGCAAAGCCATGCGCTGCGCGATGTGCTCGCCGCGCCGATCCAGGCGCGCGTTCAAGCGATGACCACGCCGCTGCAGCGCGGCCGCACGGCGCGGGTGGCCGTGCCGCGCCTGGCGGGCGGCGCGTTGGTCCAGCCGGGACTCGATGCGGTTGCCACGATGGTCGAACCGACGCTGGACGATCGTGGCGCGACGGTCGAGGCGATGCTCGATGCGATCGCCCCGCCGGTCGAGGCGTTGCTCGACACGATCGGCGTGGGTGGTCGCCATAGCGGTACCGGCCGCCAGGAAGAACAGGGCGCCAGTCAGCGCCAGGGACAGGATCGGTCGCATGGAAAGATCTCCGTGTGCAGGATCGGTCCTGCCGGGAGGAGAACGTCCTGGGACGCGACGGGTTGACGGCCGGCGGATCCGATTCAGCCGCGGTTATGATGCCCGCGACGACCGGGAGCAGCACATGGGCGACAGCGCGGTGGCATTGGGCGTGATGGCGGTCTACATCTTCATGCTGGCCGCGATCGCAGGCCATGTGATCATTTCGCGCGTGCCGGTGATCCTGCACACGCCATTGATGTCGGGCAGCAACTTCATCCACGGCATCGTCCTGATCGGCGCGATGGTGGTGCTGGGACACGCGACCACGCCGCTGGAAACCGCGATCGGATTCTTCGCCGTGCTGCTGGGCGCCGGCAATGCCGCCGGTGGCTACGTCGTGACCGAACGCATGCTCGACATGTTCAAGTCCTCGCGCAAGCCGGCGACATCGGGCGATCGCGCATGACGCCCGCGATGCCGGAGATCTTCGGCTGGATCGCCGCGGCCAGTTATTTCATCGCGGCGACGTTGTTCCTGCTCGGGCTGCAGCGCATGGCGTCTCCGGTGACGGCGCGCAGCGGCATCCACTGGGCCGGCGCCGGCATGCTGCTGGCGACACTGGCGACGTTCCTGCTGCCGGGACTTGGCAACATCGCGCTGATCGTCGTCGCGCTGGTCATCGGCGTGGGGCTGGCGTGGGTGTCCGGCAAGCGTGTCGCGATCACCGACATGCCGCAGATGGTCGCGCTCTACAACGGCATGGGCGGCGGTTCGGCGGCGGCGATCGGTGCGGTGGAGTTGCTGCGTTTCTCGGCCGATGCCGCCGCGCCGCCGATGATCACGCTGGTCCTGGGCGTGGTGGGTGCGCTGATCGGCGCGGTGTCGCTGGCCGGGTCGATCATCGCCTGGGCCAAGCTCGACGGACGCATGGACAAGCGTTACACCTTCCCTGGCCAGCAGGTGGTGAACCTGGCGTTGTTCGCACTGGCCGTGGTCCTGGGCGGCATCGTCGTCAGTTCGCTCGGCGTGCCGATGATCCTGGCGTTCTTTGCCGTCGCACTGGTCCTTGGCGTCGCCATGACGCTGCCGATCGGCGGCGCCGACATGCCGGTCGTGATTTCGCTGTACAACGCGCTGACCGGACTGGCGGTGGCATTCGAAGGCTACGTGCTGGGCAACCAGGCGTTGATCGTCGCCGGCATGATGGTCGGCGCGGCCGGCATGCTGCTGACGCGCTTGATGGCCAAGGCGATGAACCGCTCGATCAAGAGCGTGCTGTTCTCCAACTTCGGCGGCACCGGTGGAGCGGCACAGGAGATCGCCGGTGCCCAGAAACCGATCGAAGCCGGCGATGTCGCGGCCATGATGGCCTACGCCGAGCGCGTGGTGATCGTGCCCGGCTACGGCATGGCCGTCGCGCAGGCACAACACAAGGTCTGGGAACTCGCACAGAAGCTGATCGAGCGCGGCGTGCGGGTGAAGTTCGCCATCCATCCGGTCGCCGGCCGCATGCCCGGACACATGAACGTGCTGCTCGCCGAAGCGGGGGTTCCCTACGACCTGATCGCGGACATGGACGACATCAATCCCGAATTCCCCAACACCGACGTCGCCCTGGTGATCGGCGCCAACGACGTCGTCAATCCGGTCGCACGGACCGATCCGTCCTCACCGATCTACGGCATGCCCATCCTCGACGTGGTCAACGCGCGGCACGTGGTGGTCATCAAGCGTGGCAAGGGCACCGGTTTCGCCGGTATCGAGAATGCGCTGTTCTACGCCGACAACACCCGCATGCTGTATGGCGACGGCGCCGAAATGGCCGGGGCGCTGGTCAGCGAACTGAAGGCGCTGGGCGGCGGCCACTGACGCGGCGCGAATCGCTCAGCGCGAGGCAACCGCGGCAACGACCAGGGCGAGGGCCAGCCACAGCAGGTCGACCGGCGGATTGGCCAGGTTTGCCAGGGTCCATGCGAAGGAAGGTCCCAGCCGGGTCATCGATTCCCACGGAAGCAGGCCCATGACGCGCCCCATCTGCGCCGCGGCGATGCCCCAGTTGGCCAGCACGATCGTGGCCACCGTCGACGCGACCGCCAAGGCGGCGCGGCGCCAGCCACGATCCATCCGCGACAGGCGCAACAGCACCGCGGCGTCGAGCGCCGCCAGGATGGCCATCCAGCTGCATTGCCGATCGCGCGCGAATGCCAGCAGGATCCAGGCGGCGGCGAAGCCCAGGCTGCCCACGAGCAGCAGGACGGGGGCCAGCCACCGGGCCGGCGGCGCTGCGGGAGTGTCCATGGCAACCTGGTGTCGACGAGCCGGTCAGCATAGCCGCCCGGAGTGCTGGTGGCTGCGGCGTTAGAATGGGCGGCCGGACTTGCCGTCGTTTCCTTTCGTGGACATGTACTCCCGCAGCAGCGAACCCGTGCGCTTCGAGCGCGACTGTGCCGCCGTCCTGGTGCCGCAGGGCGATGTGGTGAACCTGCCGGCTGGCAGCGTGGGCTACATCACCCAGGCGTTGGGGGGGAGCTACACCGTTTTTGTCGAAGGCAACCTGTTCCGAATCGCCGGGATCGATGCGGATGCGATCGGCAAGGAGCCGCAGGAGCCGCTGGAGCTGCCTGCCGGCGCCAGCGACGACGCCGTCGAACAACTGGTCTGGAAGCAGTTGCGCACCTGCTTCGATCCGGAAATCCCCATCAACGTGGTGGACCTGGGCCTCGTCTACGAGGCAGTCGTGTCCCATCGCGAGGACGGCGAGCGCCTGGTGGAGGTCCGCATGACCCTGACCGCACCGGGCTGCGGCATGGGCGACATCCTCGTCGACGACGTGCGCACCAAGCTGGAGCTCATTCCGACGGTGGCCGAGGCGGACGTCGAGCTCGTGTTCGATCCGCCATGGAACCGCAACATGATGTCCGAAGCGGCGCGGCTGGAAACCGGAATGCTCTGAGCCAGGCTTACCCTAGGGCGGAATGGACTGCCGGACAGCGTCTAGGCCGAAAGTCATGAAGCTGTAACCGGTTTCATATCGAAACTGTGATCCAGCCCACACATCTGGCGTGATTTTTGCTGCGCCTGCAGCGTGACTGCCATCAGGGTGTCGCATAGCGTCACATCCGTGGCCACAACACACCGTTGCCACCTCCTGGATCCGGATCCAACCCCGGATATCGTCCCGCGATCGCGGGCCATTCCATAGCTTCGGGAAGTGAGGTCGATACTGATGCCCGGCCAATGAGTGATTGGCCTGGTACCCGTGCGGAGTCGTCGGGGCTGCATGCCCCGCCGGCGCGAATGTCGGAGACACCCTCAATGGGTCGCCCTGCCGGGCGATTTCGTAGTCCAACCGCAACCAAGGAAACACGCATCGTGATGCATTCCAGCACCCGTAACCGTCATCTTGTCGCGCTCACGCCGCTGGCCCTCGCGCTCGTCGCAATGTCCGCACAGGCCGCCACCCGCGTCGACCTGCACAGGCTCGACGTGGCCCAGGTCAACCACCAGTACGCACTTGCCAGCGCCACCCTTGGTGTCGCCGCGCAGGCGCGCCAGAAGCATGCGGAAATGCTTGGCCTGGACGCGAATTCCGCGTTGCAGCAGCTTTCCGCATTGCGCGATGCCGATGGCACCGTGCATTACCGCTATCAGCAGACCTTCCGCGGCGTGCCGATCTTCGGCGAGCACGTGGTCGTCAGCGAAGACAAGGCCGGTACGGTCCGCAACATGTTCGGCCGCGCGGTCAACGGCCTGGCCGGCGAACTGCCGGCAACGACGAGCAAGGTCGCACGGGCGCAGGCCCTGTCGATCGCCAAGGCGGCGGCATTGGGCAGCCGCGCAGCCGCGAGCCGCACCGAGCGCGAAGATGCGCGAAAGATGATCTACATCGATGATGCCAACCACGCGCACATGAGCTACGTGGTGTCGTTCTTCGCCGACAGCGTCAAGGGCGGCAATCCGAGCCGACCGTTCGTCATCATCGATGCGAACAGCGGCAGGGTGCTCAAGCAGTGGGACGGCCTGACCACGGCGTTGGTCGGCACCGGCCCCGGCGGAAACACCAAGACCGGCCAGTATGAGTGGGGCTCGGGTGGCAAGTACGGCTACCTGGACGTCGCCCAGAGCGGCACCACCTGCACCATGAACAACACCAACGTGAAGTCGGTCAACCTCAACGGCGGCACGACCAGCACCACGGCGTACGCCTACACCTGCCCGCGCAACACCTACAAGACCATCAACGGCGGCTACGCGCCGATCAATGACGCCCACTACTTCGGCGGCGTGATCACCAACATGTACCCGGCGTACACCGGCTACAACGCGCTGACGTTCCAGCTGGTCATGCGCGTGCATTACAGCTCGGCTTACGAGAATGCGTTCTGGGACGGCAGCACCATGAGCTTCGGTGACGGTGCCAGCACGTTCTACCCGCTGGTCAGCGCCGACGTTGCCGGCCACGAGGTCTCGCATGGCTTCACCGAGCAGCATTCCAACCTGACCTACTCCGGCCAGTCGGGCGGCATGAACGAGGCCTTCTCGGACATGGGTGGCGAGGCGACCGAGTATTACTGGAAGGGCAGCAACGACTTCAACGTCGGCACCGAGATCTTCAAGTCCACCGGCGCGCTGCGGTACATGTGCAACCCGACCCAGGACGGCGGCTCGATCGACAACGCCGCGAACTACACCAGCAGCCTGGACGTCCATTACTCCTCCGGCGTCTATAACAAGGCGTTCTGCAACCTGGCCAAGACCGCTGGCTGGAGCACCCCGACGGCGTTCAAGGTGATGGCGCGCGCCAACGCCCTGTACTGGACACCGAGCAGCACCTTCATCACCGGTGCCTGCGGCGTGGTGACGGCGGCGACCGACCTGGGCCTGAGCACGGCGGATGTGACCGCGGCGTTCAACACGGTCGGCGTCAGCACGAGCAGCTGCAGCGGTGGCGGCGGTGGTGGTGGCAGCACGGGCGGTCCGCTCACCAAGGGCGTGACGGTGACCGGTATCGGCGCGAGCACGGGTGCCACGGTCAACTACACGCTGGTGGTTCCGGCCGGTGCGACCAACCTGGTGTTCACGCAGTCCGGCGGTACGGGTGATTCGGACATGTACGTGAAGTTCGGCAGCGCGCCGACCGACACGGTCTATGACTGCCGTCCGTATGTCTCGGGCAATGCGGAAACCTGCAGCTTCGCAGCTCCGTCGGCCGGTACGTACTATGTGCGGCTCAAGGCGTATTCGACCTTCTCCGGCGTCAGCCTGAAGGGCGACTACACCACCGGCGGCACGGGTGGCACGCAGACGTATACCAATTCGACGGCAACGTCGATCCCGGACGTCAGCACCATCACCAGCACGATCAACGTCTCGGGCCGTACGGGCAATGCGCCGACCACCAGCAAGGTGGCCGTCAACATCACCCACACCTACCGCGGCGACCTGAAGATCGACTTGCTGGCTCCAGATGGCAGCGTGTATGCACTCAAGGCCAGCAGCGGCAGCGACAGTGCCGACAACGTGGTCGCGACCTACACGGTCAACCTGTCGACCGAAGCGTTGAACGGTGCGTGGAAGCTGCGCGTGCAGGACGTTGCCGCCGGCGACGTCGGCACGCTCAACAGCTGGAGCATCACGTTCTGATCCTTGCCACCTGAGGATGCGACACCCGAAGACCCCGGCCTCGTGCCGGGGTCTTTTTTTGGTGGGCGTTTGATCACTGCCAGCCGGGCCTGGTGCCCCGCCGCAGACCCACGACGGCTTTGATGGCCTGTCGCCAAATGGCAGGGGTGACGCCCGGCACATCAGCCGCCAGTGCCTCTGGCAATAGACTGTCCAATCAGCCGTCCGCGCAGCGCTGCGTTGGATGGCGACGAACCCCGCCCCAACCGGGGTTCATTGCGCATCAACCGGAGACCCAATCGTGCCATCCACGCATTCCCGATCCATGCCCACGCGCGTCATCCTGTGTTCCCTGCTGGTCGCGGCCGCGGCTCCCGCCTGGGCGCAGGACGCCGTGGAGCTGGAAACCGTCGAGGTCACCAGTGCCAAGATCCCGGTCAACCTGCGGGATTCGACGGCCACCGTCACCGTGGTCAGCGGCGCCGACCTGCGCGCGCGCGGCGCGACCGACCTGCGCACGGCCCTGTCGCTGGTGGCGGGTGTCGATATCGCGCCCGGCGGCGACAGCGGTCCGGCCGGATCGGTGCCGGCGCTGTGGGGCCTGCGCGAATTCGACGCATTCCTGCTCGTCGTCGATGGCGTGCCGTGGGGCGGCGCATTCACTCCCGCACTGGCGACCCTCAACCTCAATAACGTGGAGCGGATCGAAGTCGTCAAGGGCGCCGCGCCGGTGAGCTACGGCGCCACCAGCTTCGTCGGCGTGATCCACGTGCTGCACCGGGCGGCGGGCCAGGGCAACGCGACCGTGGAACTCGGTGTTGGCAGCCGCGGCAGCGCGCGCGCCGCACTGGCGATGCCGCTGTCGTCCCCCGGCGACCGCTGGGAGCAATCGCTGTTCCTCGACGGCGAGCACCAGGGGCTTTCCGCCGACCGCTCCGGCTGGTCGCGATCGCACGCGCTGTATCGCGGTGCGACGACGCTCGGCGGCGGTGACTTCACCGTCGACCTCGATGCATCGCAGGTCAAGCAGCAGCCGGTCAGCCCGCATCCGCGCGAAGGCGCCGCATTGTCCGATCGCGTGCCGCTGGACGCCAATGACAATCCAGGCGGCGCGCGACAGGACGAGGATCGCGGACAACTCTCGCTCGGCTATGTCCTGCAGACCGGTCTTGGCCAATGGAGCACGAAACTCGCCTACGCCAGCAACCGGGGCCGCACGGTGCGGGGCTTCCTGCGCCCGGGCTTCGCGGACGATGGCACCACGGTCAATGCCGATGGCTACCAGCAGGATCGCCATACCCGCGAGGTGTACTTCGATACGCACGTGGCGAGCACGCTCGGCGACGCACTGACGTTGGTCTGGGGTGCCGACCACATGCATGGACAGGGCGAGCAGCGCAGCGCGAACTTCGAGTATGCCGTGCGTCCGGACGGCGCCAATGCGCCGGACTGGCGCGGCCTGCACATCGACGAGCGCACGCAACTCGAGGATCGCCGCGACTTCAGCGGAGTGTATGCGTCGCTGGATTACCGGATCACCGATGCCTGGCGGATCGACGCGGGCCTTCGATACAACAGCACGCGGGAGACCCGCAGTGGCCAGGAGACCGATCTCACCGGGCCGACACCGGTCGTGGGGGATCGGGAAACGCGGCACCGCACGGATCATCGCTGGTCCAATGCGCTTGGCACCAGCTACCGCCTGTGGCAGGACGGCTGCGATTACATCACCGCCTATGCGAACTATCGCGACAGCTTCAAGCCGGCGGCAATCGATTTCGGCCCGGAAGCCGAGTCCGACATCCTCCAGCCCGAGACCGCGCGCAGTCGCGAACTGGGCATGCGCGGCCAGCATCTCGATGGACGGCTGCAGTGGGATGTCTCGATGTTCGCGATGGACTTCCGCAACCTCGTCGTCACCCAGGACGTCGGCGGCTTGCCGGGACTGACCAACGCCGGCAACGAGCACTTCAAGGGTGCCGAGGCCGAAGTCCACCTGCAACTGGCGGATGGCTTCAGTGCGATCGGCACCTGGGCCTACCACGACGCGCGCTTTACAGATTACGTGCAGTTGTTCGACGGCACGCCGACGCAACTCGATGGCAAGCACCTGGAGCTGTCGCCGGCGCAGGTCGGCAGCCTCGGGTTGATGTTCGCGCCTGCGGAGGGATTCCTGGCGTATGCGACGGTCGGCCGGATCGGATCGCGCTATCTCACCAAGCGCAACACCGCGACTGCCCCGGCCTACACCACCGTGGACGCGGGCATCGGCTATCGCCGTGGACAATGGGAAGTGCGACTGGACGGCACCAATCTGAGTAATCGGCGCGATCCGATCGCGGAAAGCGAACTCGGCGAATCGCAGTACTACCGCCTGCCCGCGCGTGCGGTCTGGGCGAGCGTGCGTTACGACTTCGGATCCTGACCAGGCGGCGCGGGGCCGTCAGGACATGCTGCCGTCAGATCGCCTCGAAGCGGTTCGCGGCGACGTTCTTGCGGACCCGCGCCGGATCCCAGACCCGGCCGTTCATGGCGATGTAGACACCGGCCGGCAGTGACTGCACGGCACCCACCGCGGTGCCGATGTTGAATTCCGCGTCCGAGCCGCGGAACCGCGCCGGATTCAGCGCGCCGGTCAACACGATGACCTTGTCGGGAATGCTCGCGAGCACGTGCGCGGTGTCGACCATGGTGTCGGTGCCGTGCGTCACCAGCACGTGGCGTGCATCCTGGGATGCGATCGTCGCGCGCAGCAGCTCGCGGTCGGCGGCGTCGATGTGCAGCGAATCCTTGCGCAGGATCGGGATCACGCGAAAGCGGAACGCGACGCCCAGTTCCTCGAGGATGCGCCCGATCTGCGGCTCGCCGACCTGGTAGTCGGACTTGTCGTCGAAATACACCTTGTCGATGGTGCCGCCGGTGGTGACGACAAGAAGCTCGTCCATCGTGGTTGTCCGTGCAATCAAATGGGCTGGAAGTATACCGGCGGCGATCAGCGCTTCCTGGAGAAGCGCGCGCGCAAGCCCGGGATGCTCGCCGCGAACACGATCACCAGCGACAGCGCGATCGCCGCGAGCGCATGGGCGCGTTCCGGCGGCCGCGTCCACGCCACCATGACCCCGTGCGAGAACCACAGCAGCGCCAGCACGCCGGCCCAGAACGCGGTCCGCGCGCCGGCGTGGCGCAGCAACGCGATGCCGAACGCCAGCGGCGGCATGGCGAACACGACCACCGCGACCCACTGCGCCTGTTGCCCGAACCACAGCGCGTACAAGGCGGCCAGCGCGAGCAGCGCGACCGCGAGCACCTTGCGTGCGCGCGTCACGATGCCAGCCTCGCGGCGAGGGCAGCGATGCGGCGGCCCAGCACCCGTGCGAGCGCGGCTTCGTCGTCGGTGGGCTCGATGTCGTCGCGCGTCCCGGCGACGTGGCTCGCGCCGTAGGGTGTGCCGCCACCCCTGGTTGTGCTCAGCAACGGCTCGGTATAGGGAATTCCCGCCACCACGCAGCCGTGATGGAGCAGGGGAATCATCATCGACAGCAGCGTCGCTTCCTGGCCGCCATGCATGGTCGCCGTCGACGTGAAGACTCCCGCCGGCTTGCCCACCAGCGTGCCACTGGTCCACTCCGCGCCCAATCCATCGATGAAATGCTTGAGCGGGGCGGCCATGTTGCCGAAGCGGGTCGGGCTGCCAAGCAGCAGGCCGGCGCACTCGGCCAGGTCCGCGCGCTCCACGTAGGGCGCGCCCTCGTCGGGTACCGGCGGCGTCGCCACGAGCGTGGTGGCGGCAACCGGCGGCACGGTCCGCACGCGCGCGCGCATGCCGTCGACCTCGCCGACGCCGCGCGCGATGTGCCGCGCCAACCTCGCCACTGAACCACCGCGGCTGTAATACAACACCAGAATTTCGGCCATTGAGCGCTCCTGTCCCCGCGCAAGGATAGGGGATGTGGCGGCCGCAGGACGGCGGGTGCCGTGGGACGCGCCAGCAACCGCTGCCGCTCGCCGCTGACACGGCTTCGGTTACGCTTCGGCGATGGAGACCACCAACCCCTTCGCGCGCCTTCGCGACCACCTGTCGAACCGTCTGCGCGACCGGGCCCGCGCGCATTCGTTTTTTCGGTTCGTCGGGCGACGCTTCCTCGATGACCGCCTGTTCGAATCGGCTGGCGCGCTGTCCTTCACAACGGTCTTCGCGCTGGTGCCGCTGTCGATGGTGGTGTTCGGGGTGCTGTCCGCGTTCCCGGTCTTCAGTCAGTGGAGCAACCAGCTCAGCGACTACATCTTCTCCAACTTCGTGCCGAGCTCGGCACGCGCGGTGGAAACCTATCTCCGCCAGTTTTCCGCCAACACCGGCAAGCTGACCACGATCGGCGTCATCGCGCTGGTGATCTCGCTGCTGATCACCCTGACCAGCGTGGAGGCCACGTTCAACCGCATCTGGCGGGTCAAGACCGCGCGTCCGAAGTTCAGTCGCTTCCTGGTGTACTGGACCGTGCTGACCCTCGGTGCGCTGGTCGCGGCAGCCAGCCTGGCCCTGTCGGCGCGATTCTTCGCGCTGTCGGTGTTCTCCACCGGGGTCGGTCGCGCGCTGGAATCGGTGATGTTGTGGCTGGCGCCGATGTTGATCGAACTGGCGGCCTTCGCCGGCATCTTCCGTGTCGTCCCGCATCGGACCGTGAAGTGGCGCCATGCATTCGTGGGCGCGTTGCTGTCGGTGTTGATGTTCGAACTGGTGAAGTGGGGCCTGGGCCTGTACCTGGGCAACTTCGGTTCCTACCAGAAGATCTACGGCCCGCTGGCGTTCGTCCCGGTCTTCCTGCTGTGGGTGTTCTTTGGCTGGGTCTCGATCCTGTTCGGCGCGTCGTCGGCCGCATCGCTGGCTGCCTTCCGCTACCAGCCCGTTTCGGTGCGCTTGCCGGAGGGTTACGAGATCTACGGACTGCTGCGCATGCTTGGCCGTTTCGCCGAACGCCGGCAGACTGGCAGGGGGCTGCACAGCGTGGAGATCCAGCAACTCGAGCCGATGCTGACCGACGAGCTGGTGCAGCAGATGCTGGCGGAACTGTGTGCGATCGACGTCCTTAAGCGGGCGGAAACCGGCGAATGGCTGCTGGCGCGCGACCTCGACAGCCTGACGATGTCCGATCTCTATGAGGCATGCCGGTTGCGCATCCCGGTTGCCGAGGCCCGACTTCCCTGCCGCGACGACGCGCTGGGCGCCGCCGCGATTGCCGAGCTCGACCAGTTGCGCCTGCCGTTGCGCGACCTGCTGAAACGCCGCGTGGCCACCATCTACGACAACCTCCCGCCGGAACCTGCATGAAACGCTTCGCCCTGACCTGTGCCGCCCTGCTGCTCGCCGGCTGCAATCGCAATGCGCCCCAACCGGTGCAAGCCCCGCAACCGGCCATGGCACCGGCTGCGCCGGCAAGTTCCGCGCCGGCAACTGCACCCACCACGCCGCCGGGGCCCGCCCAGGCTGCCAGTCCGGCGATTCCGTCGCTGAAGGTCAAGACGCTGGACGGCGCGCAGTACGACCTGGCTGCGCATCGCGGCAAGTGGGTCGTGGTCAATTTCTGGGCGACCTGGTGTGGCCCGTGCCTGAAGGAAATGCCGGAACTCTCCGCGCTGGACGCGATGCGCGAGTACATCGAAGTCATCGGCCTTGCCTATGAGGACATCAAGCCGGCGGAGATGACCACCTTCCTGAAGACGCACCCGGTCGTCTACCCGATCGCCATCATCGATGTGTATGCGCCACCGCCCGACTTCGCGTCGCCACGCGGTTTGCCGATGACCTACCTCATCGCGCCCGACGGCAAGGTGGCAAAACAATTCCTGGGTCCGGTGACGGCCAGGGACATCGATGCCGCGATCGCCGCCGCCGGCGGGCCGAAGCCGGCCTGATCGCGACATGGACGCCGCGGCCCGCTTCATCGTCGTCGGCAAGGTGCAGGGCGTCTGCTTCCGTGCCAGCACGCAGCAGCAGGCGCGACGCCTGCACTTGAACGGTCATGCACGCAACCTGCCGGACGGCTGTGTCGAGGTGCTGGCCTGCGGCAGCGAGGACGCGCTGGACCAGCTTGAACACTGGCTGCGCCGCGGGCCGCCGATGGCGCGGGTCGATGCGGTGGAGCGACAGCCGGCCGCGATTCCTGCCGGATCGATCGACGCGGATGCATTCCACGTCCGCTGATCGCAGCGATGGCTAGTCGTCGAAATCCAGGATGGGCTTCAGCACGCTGAAATGTTCTGTCTTCGGTTCGCCTGCCAGCGGTGGGTAGTCGAGGGGCTGTTCCGGGACGCTGGTGTCGGGCAGGCGCTTCAGCAGGTCCTGGATCAGGGTCAGCCGCCCGCGTTTCTGGTCGTTGAAGTCGACCAGCGTCCATGGCGCGGCGTCCGTATGCGTCGCCTGCAGCATCTCGTCGCGCGCGCGGGTGTAGTCGGCGTAATGCATGCGCGCCGCGAGATCGATGGGCGAGAGCTTCCAGCGCTTGAGTGGATCGTCCAGCCGCTCGGCGAAGCGCTCTTCCTGCTGGGCCTGGTCGCAGCTCAGCCAGTACTTGAACAACAGGATGCCGTCGTCGACCAGTTGCTTCTCGAACAGCGGCGCATGGCGCAGGAACGCATCGACCTGCGCCTGGCTCGCGAATCCCATGATCCTCTCGACGCCGGCGCGGTTGTACCAGCTGCGATCGAACAGCGTGATTTCGCCCGCGGCCGGGAGATGGGCGACATAGCGCTGGAAATACCACTCGGTCTTTTCGCGCTCGGCCGGTGTCGGCAGCGCGGCGATGCGGCACTGGCGCGGATTGAGGTGTTCGCGGATGGCGTTGATCGCGCCGCCCTTGCCGGCGGTATCGCGACCCTCGAAGAGGATGACCACGCGCTGCCCGGTCACGCGGACCCATCGCGCCATCGCCGCCAGTTCGAGCTGCAGCGGCTCCAGCAGTTTGTCGTATTGCTTGCGCTTGAGTCGTTTCAACGTGGGTTCACTCGTGCAGGCGTGGGCGCAGCAGCGCCAGGTTGCACGGACGGGTCCGGGCATCGAGTTGCAGGCGCAGGATCGATTCCCACGCGGTGCGGCAGGCGGACGTCGAGCCCGGCAGGGCGAACAGGAACGTGCCATTCGCGAGCCCGGCGAAGGCGCGCGACTGCAGCGACGACGAGCCGATCTCGGCAAAGGAGATCGCGCGGAAGATTTCCCCGAAGCCCGGCATCTGCTTGTCGAGCAGCGGCAACAGCGCTTCGGGCGTGGAGTCGCGGCCGGTGAAGCCGGTGCCGCCGGTGACCAGGATGCCGTCGACACGGTCGTCGGCGATCCATTGCGATACCAATGCGCGCAGGCGATAGCGCTCGTCGGGGAGCAACGCGCGCTCGTGCAGCTGGTGTCCGGCATCGGTGAGCGCGGCGGCGAGGTAATCGCCGGACGTGTCGTCGGCCAGCGTGCGCGAGTCGGACACCGTCAGCACGCACAGGCGCAATGGCACGAAGTTGGCGTCGCTGGAAGACATCACGCTCCTGGATGGTTCGAGTATCGCCGTGGACGATGCCGCAATGGCCTAGGCGTCCGGCGGAGCCTGGCACAGCGGCAATGAATACCACTGGCTGTCGTCCTCGTGCCAGCCGGCCGCGCGATACAAGGCGCGCGCCGGGGCGTTGCCGCGCCCGGTCTCCAGCATGATCGCGGCGGCACCGTCGTCGCGCGCGAACTGCGCGGCTGCGTCCAGCAGCATCCGCGCCACGCCCTTGCGCCGCGCATCCGCCGCGACATAGAGATCGTTGAGGATCCACAGGCGAGCCGTGCGCACCGACGAAAACATCCGGTACAGCTGCACGAAGCCGCAAGGCGCACCGTCATTCAGCGCCACGAGGATCACGGACTCATCGCGCTGCAGGCGCTCACCGAGCCAATCGCGCGCGCGTTGCGCGTCGGATGGCTGGCCATAGAACTGCCGGTAGGCATCGAACAGCGGAACCACGTCGCCCACGTCGTCCAGCGCGACACGGCGGATGGCGATGCTCATGACGCCTCCGCCAGCCGCGCGAGTTCGTCGGCCTGGTGCTCGCGGGTGAGCCGCTCCACCAGCGGATCCAGGTTGCCTTCGAGCACGTTGGGAAGGTCGTACAGCGTCAGTCCCTCGACGCGGTGATCGGTGATGCGACCCTGCGGGAAGTTGTACGTGCGGATGCGCTGGCTGCGATCGCCGCTGCCGACCTGCAACTTGCGGTCCCGGGCCTGCGCGGCATCACGCCTGGCGATCTCGGCTTCGACCAGCATCGATTGCAGCCGCTTCATCGCCTTGTCGCGATTGGCGTGCTGGCTGCGCTCGGTCTGCGATTCGACGACCACGCCGCTTGGGACGTGCGTGATGCGGATCGCCGATTCGGTCTTGTTGACGTGCTGTCCGCCAGCGCCGGACGAGCGGAACGTGTCGATCTTCAGGTCGGCCGGATTGATCTCGATCGCCAGGGTGCCGGTGTCCTCGGCGAAGATGGCCACGGTCGCCGCGGAGGTGTGGATGCGGCCCTGCGATTCGGTTTCCGGCACGCGCTGCACGCGATGCGTGCCGGATTCGAATTTCAGGCGGGAGTACGCGCCGCGGCCTTCGATGCGCGCGACGATTTCCTTGTAGCCGCCGTGCTCGCCGGGGCTGGCCGATTCGACTTCGACCTTCCAGCCCTGGCGCTCGGCATAGCGCGTGTACATGCGGAACAGGTCGCCGGCGAAGATCGCGGCCTCGTCGCCGCCGGTGCCAGCGCGCACTTCGAGGTACACGTTGCCTTCGTCGCGCACGTCGCGCGGGACCAGGTGCGACATCAATTCCGAGTCGAGCTGCTCCAGCAGGGCCTTGCCGGCGCGGATGTCTTCCTCGGCCAGTGCATGCAGTTCCGGATCGTCGAGCATGGATTCGGCAGCGGCCAGGTCGCGGCGCACGCGATCTTCAGCGGCCAGTCCGTTGGCGACCGGCTGCAGCTGCGAGAACTCGCGCGACAGGTTGCGGAAGCGCTCGTTGTCGGCCACGACACCGGGATCGGCAAGCAGGCGCTCGAGTTCGTCGCGCCGCTCGAGCAGCGCTTCCAGTTTGCGACGCAGGCTGGGATTCATGCGTCGCTGTCGTCGGCCGGATCGTGCGGATCGCCCATGGCGGGGAACATCCGGGCGGTGGCGCGCGCCAGGTCCGTATCGCCGGTGAGCGCCGCCTCGCGCAGCGCGATGGTCGGCGCATGCAGCAGCCGGTTGGTCAGCGTATGGGCGAGGAACTCCAGCACGGCCTGCGGATCCTGCCCGTTGGCCAGTTGCTGCCGCGCCTTCGCCAGCACGTCGACGCGTGCGCAATCGGCGTGCGCGCGCAGCCGCCTGAGTGGCGCGGTCCGCGTGCTGGCGGCGAGTGTCTCGATGAATCGCGACACCTGCAGTTCGACGATCGCCTCGGCGGCATCGGCGGCCTCGCGTCGACTGCGACGGTTGTCTTCGACCGCGCGCTCGAGGTCGTCGACCGTGTACAGGAACACGTCCTTCAGCGTGGCGACGTCGGCGGCGATGTCGCGCGGCACTGCCAGGTCGAGCAGCAGCATCGGCCGGTGTCGACGCTGGGCGAGGGCGGCGGCGACCTGCGCGCGCTGCAGGATCGGTTCGCGACTGGCCGTGGCGCAGAACACGATGTCCACGTCGGCCAGGTGGCGATCGATGTCGGCAAGCGGCAATGCCATGCCGCCATGCCGGCTGGCGAGTTCCTGCGCGTGGGCGAGCGTGCGGTTGGCGACCAGCAGGCGCTTCACCTGCGCCTGGGCGAGGTGGCGGGCGACCAGTTCGATGGTTTCCCCCGCGCCGACCAGCAGCACGGAGGCGTCTTCCGGTCGCGCGAACGTGCGTTGCGCCAGCCGGACGGCCGCCGATGCAACGGATACAGGATTGGCGCCGATGCGGGTGTCGGTCCGGGCCCGCTTGGCGGTGACGAAGGACTGCTGGAACAGTCGATCCAGTTGCGTACCCATCGTGCCGGCGGCCCGCGCCGCGGCCCAGGCGTGTTTCACCTGGCCGAGGATCTGCGGCTCGCCCAGCACCAGCGAATCCAGTCCGGTCGCGACCCGGAACAGGTGGCGCACGGCATTGGCGTCGTAGTGCCAGTAGAAATAGGACTCCAGCCCGCTGGCATCGCCGGGATGGCTGGCCAGCCATTGGCCGAGCGCGCGACCCTCGTCGTCGGTCACCGCGTAGAGCTCGGTGCGGTTGCAGGTCGACAGCACCGCGACCTCGGACACGGAAGGCAGCGATCGCAGGGTCGACAAGGCCCACGGCAACCTGTCGTCGGCAAAGGCAACGCGTTCACGCAGGCTGACCGGCGCGGTCTGGTGGTTGATACCCAGCGCGAGCAGGGTCATCGGGATGGCGGCGTGCTCCATGGCGGTTGCATCGGGAAGCCTGTGGCGGCGCCGAACGGGACGGCCGCTTACAGCTCTTGCGCTAAGCTTCCAACGCAATGGGCCGCCATTTTACGGCCCGGTTGCGTCCGATGCCCGTCGTGTTGCGTTCATTTTTCGTCCCTTGGTTTCTCCCCGCCCTGTGCATCGCCGCCTTGTGTGCCGGCACGCCGGCCCATGCGGCGACCAGGCCTGCGCGCGGCCCCGATCCGGTGGCCGCCACGATGGCGGGCGAGTTCGCGCTGCAGGCCGGCAAGCTGGACGAGGCCACGCGCTGGTACCTGGACGCTGCGCGGGCATCGGCGGGCGATGCCGGGCTGGCCGAACGCGCGACCCGCCTGGCGTTGCTGACGGGTGACGACGTCCGCGCGGGCGAAGCGCTGGCCCTGTGGCGCCAGCGCGCGCCGGGGTCGCTGGCAATGCGCGCGGCGGAGGCGACCTTGTCCCTGAATCGGCGCGACGCCGCCGCGGCACGGACGCAACTGCAAGCGCTGTTGCGCGACAGGAATGCCGATGGCTGGCGATACGCCATCGCCGCGCTCGCCGGCGGGTCCAAGGATCCAGCGACGGCGGCGACGGTCCTCGAGCAACTCGTCGATGCCCGGGCGATACCCAACATCCTGCAGGCCTGGCTGGCCTTCGGCGGGCTGGCGCAGAAGCTGGAACAGCCACCGCTGGCCGCACGCATCATCGATCAGGTCGTCGCCCGGTTCCCCAATGAGCCGCGCGTGGCGCTGTTGCATGCGAGCCAGTTGCGCGAGGCAGGCAAGACCGACGAGGCGAAGCAGGTGCTCGCTGGCCTGGAGAAGGACACCCGCCAGGTCGCGGATCTGCGGCTTGCGGTTGCCGCCGAGTATGACGCGCTGGGCGACCCGACAATGGCGGCCAGCGTCCTGGCTCGCGGGCCGCAGGACAACCAGAGCTATGCGTTGCGGGCATCATTGCTGGCCAAGGCCGAAGACACCGCAGCCCTGCAGGCGCTGTATGCGCAGTTGAAGCAGGAGTCGAGCGATCCGGATCCCCAGCGTCGCCTGCTGCTCGGCCAGACCGCCGAATTCCTCAAGCGCATGGACGAGGCGCTGGGCTGGTATCGCAGCGTTCCCGGCGGACCACAGCGTGCGCAGGCCAGGTTGCGCGCGGCCGGCGTCCTGCGCGAACTCAAGCGCGGACCCGAGGCCTACGCCGACCTGCGCGCCATGCAGACCGACGCGGCCGAGGACGAAGACGCCAGGCGCGACGCCTACCTGATGGAGGCGGACCTGCGGCAGAAGGACAAGGACGATGCCGGTGAGCTGGACGCCTTCGCGCGTGGGCTTGCGGCCTTCCCCGACGACAGCGCGCTGCTGTACTCGCGCTCGCTGAGCTGGGAGCGGCGCGACGACATCGCCCACGCCGAGGCCGACCTGCGCAAGGTGCTGGCGACGGATCCGGACAATGTCGCGGCCTTGAACGCCCTCGGCTACACCCTTGCCGATCGCACCACGCGCTACACCGAGGCACTGGAGCTCATCGACCGTGCGCGCGTGGCCGAGCCCGACAACGCCGCGATCATCGACAGTTACGGATGGGTGCTGTTCCGCCTGGGGCGCGCCACCGAGGCCGTGGTCGAATTGCGGCGCGCATTCGCACTGCAGAAGGATCCGGAAATCGCAGCCCACCTGGGCGAGGTGCTGTGGGTGATGGGCAACAAGGACGAGGCGCGCAGGTATTTCGACGAGGCCCGCAAGCTGGAGCCGGACAATCGATCGTTGCTGCGCGCGCTGCAAAGGACCGGCGCATGACCCGCGTCCTTCGACTGGCCGCTGCAGCCGGACTGGTGCTGCTGGCCGCCTGCGTCGGGCAGCCGGTCCGGAAGGGTCCTGCCGTGCCGGCGGCGCTGGCCGAGCAGATGCAGCACGCCCGCGACGCGGTATTGCTCGCCCATCCGCAGTGGGCGCTGCAGGGTCGCGTGGCCCTGACCAACGGACAGAACGGCGGGAGCGGTCGGGTGGAATGGCGGCAGGACGGCCCGCAATACGTGGTGTCCCTGAGCGCCCCCATCACCCGCCAGAGCTGGCGGATGACCGGCGATGCCGCTTCCGCGAAGCTCGAAGGCCTCGCCGCGGGTCCGCGCGAGGGCAGCGATCCCGAAGCCTTGTTGCGCGACGCCACCGGCTGGGTCATTCCGGTCGGGGCGTTGGCGTCGTGGGTTCGCGGGTCAGTCGACCGCAGCCTGCCGCCGGGCGAGCTGCAATTCGGCGCCGACGGCCATCTGGCACGCCTGCAGCAAGGCGGCTGGACCATTGAATACAGTGGCTGGCAGTCGCAGCCCGCCCTCGGGATCGATCTGCCGGCACGGGTGGAGGCCAGCCAGGGCGACGCCCGCGTCCGCCTGGTGGTCGACCAGTGGCAGGACGGCAGCGGCGGATCGTGAGCGTCGAGCTGTCGGGCTGGAGCGAATGGCCGGCCCCCGCCAAGCTCAACCTGTTCCTGCGGATCACCGGGCGCAGGCCGGATGGCTACCACGACCTGCAGACCGTCTTCCGGCTGCTCGACTGGGGCGACCGGATTCGCCTGCGGCTGCGTGACGACGGCCGCATCATCCGCGTTGGGCAGTCCGTGGCTGGCGTCGCCCCCGCCGACGATCTCGCCGTTCGCGCTGCACTGTTGCTGCAAAGAGCGGCGAATGTGCAGCAAGGAGCGGACATCGTCGTCGAAAAGTGCATCCCGGCCGGCGCCGGGTTCGGTGGCGGCTCTTCCGATGCCGCAACCGTCCTGTCGGCACTGAACCTGCTCTGGGGCGCGGGTCTGGACGAGGATGCGCTGGCGACGCTGGGCCTGGCGCTGGGGGCCGATGTCCCGGTCTTCGTGCGCGGCCGCAACGCCTGGGCCGAGGGGGTCGGCGAGCAGTTGGTTCCGCTTCGCCTGCCGCCCGCCTGGTACGTGCTGGTGGACCCCGGCGTCCACGTCCCGACCGCCAGGATGTTCCAAGCCCCTGAATTGACGCGGGATGCCGTGCCCGCGACAATGGCGGACTTCGTTTCGGGCGCCACGCTGGGCAATGCATTCGAGCCGGTGCTGCGGGCTTGCGAGCCGGCCATCGACGCTGCATTCCGGGTGCTGGAAAGGATCGGTTCGCCCCGCCTGACCGGAAGCGGCAGCGGCTGTTTCGTCGAGTTCGACGAGCGGGCCGCCGCCCAGGCCGGACTCGCTGCGTTACCCCCGGACTTGCATGCATGGATGGCGGAAGGAGCGGCCAGGTCGCCGTTGCACGTGGCAATGGATGCATGGAGCGGGGCGGTGTCAGGCAGGAATGCGTAGATCCAATGCAGGGGCGTCGCCAAGTGGCCCAAGGCACCAGGTTTTGATCCTGGCATTCGCAGGTTCGAATCCTGCCGCCCCTGCCAGTTCGGGTTGTTGAGACAGCAGGATTCGCAGGCGATTCGCCCCAGAGTTCGGAGAAGACGGTGCAAGAGGATCGCAACCTGCTGGTGTTCACCGGCAATGCCAACCGGCCACTGGCCGAAGCGGTATGCAAGGAACTCGGCATCCGCCTGGGCAAGGCCCAGGTCGGCCGGTTTTCCGACGGCGAAGTCCAGGTCGAGATCGAGGAAAACGTCCGTCGCCAGGAAGTGTTCGTGATGCAGCCGACCTGCGCGCCGAGCGCGGAGAACCTGGTCGAGTTGCTGGTGCTGATCGACGCGCTCAAGCGCGCATCGGTGTCCAGCGTCACCGCGGTCGTGCCGTATTTCGGTTATGCGCGACAGGATCGGCGCCCGCGTTCGGCGCGCGTGCCGATCACGGCGAAAGTCGCCGCGCAGATGTTCTCCACCGTCGACACCGACCGGGTGCTGACGGTGGACCTGCACGCCGACCAGATCCAGGGCTTCTTCGACATCCCGGTCGACAACGTCTATGCCTCGCCGCTGCTGCTGGCCGACATCTGGCGCGCGTACGGCACCGACAACCTGATCGTGGTGTCGCCGGACGTGGGCGGCGTGGTGCGCGCGCGCGCGATCGCCAAGCGCCTGGACGACGCCGACCTCGCGATCATCGACAAACGCCGGCCGAAGGCCAACGTGGCCACGGTGATGAACATCATCGGCGACGTCAGCGGCCGGATCTGCGTCCTGGTCGACGACATCGTCGATACCGCCGGTACGTTGTGCGCGGCCTCCGCCGCGCTCAAGGAAGCCGGCGCCATCAAGGTCGTCGCCTACTGCACGCATCCCGTGCTGTCGGGCGCGGCGATCGAGAACATCAGCCGCTCCCAGCTCGACGAGCTGGTGGTGACCGACACGATTCCCCTGTCGGACGCCGCGCGCGGTTGCAGGAAGATCCGGCAGCTCAGCGTCGCCGAGCTGCTGGCCGAAACCATTCGCCGGATCGCATTCGGTGAATCCGTCAGTTCGCTCTATGTCGACTGAATCCAGTCGATCGGGCCACTGACGTCCAACGCTCACCTGGTCGCGGGTGAGTGAACCTGCCGCCGCGAGGCGGTTCATTGCAACACAGCGAGAAACACAACATGTCCGATCATTCCATCAAGGCCACTGGCCGCAAGGACGAGGGGAAAGGTGCGAGCCGCCGCCTGCGTCATGCCGGTCAGATCCCGGCCATCGTCTACGGCGGTCACGCCGAGCCGAAGAGCATCCAGCTGGCGCACGAGAAGACCTGGGTCATCAGCCAGAGCGAGTGGTTCTATTCGTCGATCCTGTCGCTGGACATCGACGGCACCACCGAGCGCGTGCTGCTGCGTGACATGCAGCGCCACCCGTACAAGCAGCAGATCATGCACCTGGATTTCCAGCGCGTGAGCGAGAACGAGGCGATCCGCGTCTCGGTGCCGCTGCACTTCATCAACGTCGACGTGTCGCCGGCCGGCAAGATGGCCGATGTCGTCGTCACCCACGAGCTCAACGAAGTCGCCGTCAGCTGCCTGCCCAGGGACCTGCCGGAGTTCATCGAGGTCGACCTGTCGCAGATGGTCGTTGGCGACATCATCCACCTGTCGCAGATCAAGCTGCCTGCCGGCATCGAGATCCCCGAGTTGAAGCTCGGCAAGGAACACGACGTCGCGGTGGTCGTGGCCAAGCATGGTCGCGTCGAGGCCGAGGAAACGGCTGAAGCCGAAGAGCCCGTCGAGGCGCCGGCAGCGGCCGCCAAGCCGGCGAAGAAGGACGAGAAGTAAGCGCCGGTCCGGGCGCGCCCGCTGGAGCGGGTGCGTCCGACCGCGCTGCATCGGCAGCAATGGCCGGATTGCGACTTCTCATCGGGCTCGGGAATCCCGGGCCTGAGCACGCACGGACCCGGCACAACGCCGGGTTCCGTTTTGTGGACGAACTGGCTGCGCAGGCCGGGGTCCGCTTCGGGCTGGAGTCCAAGCTGTTCGGCGAGACCGCGCGGGTCGAGATTGCGGGAAGGACCGTCTGGCTGTTGAAGCCGGCGACTTTCATGAACCTCAGTGGCAAGTCCGTCGTCGCCGCGCTGCGTTACTGGAAGATCGAGCCGGACGAGGCGCTGCTGGCGCATGACGACCTCGATCTGCCGCCAGGTACCGCGCGGCTGAAATTCGATGGCGGCCACGGCGGCCAGAACGGCCTTCGCGACACCATGCGCCTGCTCGGCCACGGGCAGTTCCATCGCCTGCGGATCGGCATCGGGCATCCGGGCCACAAGGACAAGGTGACGCCCTGGGTGCTGGGACGCCCCAGCGCCGCCGACGACATCCTGATCGGCCGCGCCATCGACGCGGCGATCGACGTGCTGCCGCTGGCTGTCTCGGGCGATTTCAACGAGGCGATGAAGCGGCTGCACACGCCGCAACCCTGACTTCCGAGGAAGCAGGCCTAATCACGCGCGGCTCCGGCTGGAGTCGCGCAAAGCTGGAGTCAAGGCCCCATGGGCATCAAATGCGGCATCGTCGGCCTGCCCAACGTCGGCAAGTCGACCCTCTTCAACGCGCTGACCAAGGCGGGCATCGCTGCCGCGAATTTCCCCTTCTGCACGATCGAGCCCAACGTGGGCGTGGTTCCGGTCCCGGACCCGCGCCTGAATGCACTGGCCGAGATCGTCAAGCCGCAGAAGCTCATTCCGACCGCGGTCGAGTTCGTCGATATCGCCGGCCTGGTCGCGGGTGCCGCGAGCGGGGAGGGGCTGGGCAACAAGTTCCTGGCCCATATCCGCGAGGTGGATGCCATCACCCATGTGGTGCGCTGCTTCGAGAATCCCGACGTCATCCACGTCAACAACAAGGTCGACCCGCTGGCCGACATCGACACGATCGATACCGAGCTGGCCCTGGCCGACCTGGACAGCGTCGATCGCGCCCTGCAGCGGGCCGAACGTTCCGCCAAGACCGGCGACAAGGAAGCGAAGATCCGCGCCGAAGTGCTGGGCCGGATCAGCGCGGCCCTGAATACCGGCACCGCGGCCCGGGCGATGGGCCTGTCGGAGGAGGACAAGGCGGCCGTGCGCGACCTCTTCCTGCTGACCCTCAAGCCGGTGATGTACGTGGCCAACGTGCTGGAGGACGGCTTCGAGAACAACCCGCACCTGGACGCCGTCCGCGCCCGGGCCGCGACCGAGGGCGCGGAAGTCGTGCCGGTCTCGGCGGCCATCGAGGAGGAGCTCAGCCAGCTCGATGACGAGGACCGGGATGCATTCCTGGCCGATCTGGGCCTGGCGGAGCCGGGGCTGAACCGGGTCATCCGGGCGGCCTACAAGCTGCTTGGCCTGCAGACCTATTTCACCGCCGGCGTGAAGGAAGTCCGGGCCTGGACGGTCAAGGGCGGCTCGACCGCGCCACAGGCGGCGGCGGTCATCCATACCGATTTCGAGAAGGGCTTCATCCGGGCCGAGACGATCGGTTACGAGGACTTCATCCGTTACCGCGGCGAATCGGGCGCCCGTGATGCGGGTCGGTTGCGACTGGAAGGCAAGGAGTACCGCGTTCAGGAAGGCGACGTCCTGCATTTCCGTTTCAACGTCTGACCCCGCGCCGGCGACAGGGCTCTCGGCCGCCGTCGGCGGGCTGCATCCGCCCACCCGGCGTTGACATCAATTCCCGCGCAAGTCAAAATCGCTGGCTGTTTCACGTTCCAAGGCATTGTCACCGGAGGGATACCCAAGCGGCCAACGGGGGCAGACTGTAAATCTGCTGGCTTACGCCTTCGGTGGTTCGAATCCACCTCCCTCCACCAGATAAGCCAGACAACAACGAGTGATCCCGGCGCGGGAGTAGTTCAATGGTAGAACATCAGTTTTCCAAACTGATTACGCGGGTTCGATTCCCGCCTTCCGCTCCATTGCTTCCCTGCCGGGGCCACTGCAACAAATCGCTCACGTAGCTCAGTCGGTAGAGCACCTCCTTGGTAAGGAGGAGGTCGATGGTTCGATTCCATTCGTGAGCACCAGTTCCAGGCCATCCAACGCTGCAGCAATCGCCAGTCCCACTTCCGCAACCTCACGCAAACCGAGACACCGCCATGGCAAAGGGTAAATTCGAGCGCACCAAGCCCCACGTGAACGTGGGCACGATCGGTCACGTGGATCACGGCAAGACGACGCTGACGGCGGCGCTGACGAAGATCGGAGCGGAGCGTTTTGGTGGTGAGTTCAAGGCGTACGACCAGATCGGAAGGGCGCCGTGTGGGGAGAGGCGGTACACCA
>NZ_VKHQ01000004.1:182658-720016 GCF_009792795.1 Cognatiluteimonas profundi | reverse complement strand
ACCGAGAAGCGATCATTGATCGCCCATGCGGCGGAGAAGGTGAAGTCGACGGTCTTCACGTCGGATGTCACCGCGTTGTAACGACCGACCCAGTCCGCGTCGTACTTGGTCTTCAGGCCGAACGGTGCGTTGACGCTGGCGCCGAAGCGCAGGTTGCCGACAGGAACGACCACGGCAATCGCGGGAACCACCTGCGGGTGGCCCGGGTCGCCGCCGTTGCCGCCATTCAGCGGCGTGCCCAGCGCGGTCGTGCCGCCGCCGGTGAACGTCGCGTCGAGGTTGATGTCGGTGGCATCGACCTGCACGGTCGTCTTGTCCAGGTTGACCATCGCCGCCGGGTTGTTGGCGACCACGGACGCATCGTCCTTGGCCACGGCGGTGCCGGAGCTGGAACGGCCGAGGTTCTTGACGCTGTTTTCGCGCAACTGGAAGCCCGAGGCATTGGCCGGGCCCATGGCGAGCGCGCCGGCGATACCAAGCGCCAGTGCGGACAACTGGATGGAGGTGGTCAGGAACTTGGAAGCGGTCAGCATTGGGTGGGTCTCCGGAGTGGTCTGTTCGCGTGTGTTTCAGCAGGCGATGCCCGTGCCGCCTCGATCCAGGGCGTGCCGACGGGCATCGACGTACGTTGCCGTATCCAACTATAACGCCGCTTCACCAATTTATAACAATAGGCCAAAAGGCCCGTTTTCCCTGAATGGAGCGGGCGTGACGCCAGGCACGTAATCTTCCAGCCTTCTCCGACTGGGCAGTGGCATGTTCGTTTCCCTGCCGACCCGCTCCCGCTCGACCCTGCGCTGGGCCACTCCCTTGCTGTTCGCGCTGCTGTGGCTGGCCTACCTGTGGGCGAGCACGCGCTCGGACGCGGCCCAGCGCAACCTGCTGCTGGACTGGGGCGCGCTGACCGGAGGCCCGGCACTGACGGAGACCCTTGCCGCGTTGTGGTCCGAAGGCCGCGGCCTGCGGCTGCTGACGGCCTTGTTCCTGCATGCGGACTGGACCCACCTGCTGGGCAACCTGATCTTCCTGTTGATCTTCGGCCTGCCAGCCGAGCGGGTAATGGGCCCGTGGCGGTTCCTGCTGCTGTTCCTGCTCGGCGGCATGGTGGCGAACCTCGCCGCGGTACTCGTCATCGGCGCCCCGCACCGCCTGATCATCGGTGCCAGCGGCGCGGTGTCGGCGGTCATTGGCGCCTACCTGGCGCTGTTTCCGCGCGCCACGCTGGGCGTGGTGGTGCCGCTGGGCCTGTTCCTGGAATTCGTGCGCGCACCAGCTTCCCTGCTGATCGGGATCTGGGCACTGCTGCAGATCGTGTTCGCCTACATCGGACCGGCCTTCGGTGCGGTGGCGTGGGTCGCGCATATCGCCGGCTTCGCTTTCGGCGTGCTGTTCGCGCTGGTGGTGCGCGCGGCGATCGCGCGGCGCCTGCGCAGGCGCCGTGGCTATTGAAAGCGATGCGAACGCCGCCATTCAGCTCGCGCCGACATCCACGTGCTGACCGACCCCCCATAATCGCGCCATGAAGCTATACAAGGTCACCTTCCTCAACCACGGCCGCGTCTACTCGTTGTACGCCAGGCGCGTCGCGAGCAGCAGCCTGTGGGGATTCACCGAGGTCGCCGACCTGCAGTTCGACGTCAACGATGGCGTGGTGATCGATCCCACCGAGGAACGCCTGCGCGACGAGTTCGGCGACACGCAGGTACTGCACCTGCCGATGCAGAGCGTGATCCGCATCGAGGAAGTCGAGCGCAAGGGGCAATCGGCCATCCGCGATGCCGCCACCGGCGAAAGCGTGGTGATGGCATTCCCGCTGCCGCGCCGCGCAGACACCTAGACGCGACGGAGTTTGCCGCGTCGCCACGCGCCGCGCAGACATTCAGTTGCGGCGGACCTTGCCGCGTCGCCACGCGCAAGGACATCTGTCTGGCGTGCTGTTGAGGATCAGCACCCCCCTGCTCAAGCAGGGGGATTGCATCAGGCGGGGAAGAAGTAAGCGCTACTTCGCTTTCTGCGCGGGGATGAACTGCTCGCGCACGGCCTTGGCCAGCAGGTCCGGCGGCAACAGCCCCTGGTCGAGCAGGAAGTTGTTGAAGGCCAGTCGATCGAACTTCGGCCCCAGCGCGACTTCGGTTTCCGCGCGCAGCTGCAGGATGCGGCTGTATCCGTAGAAGTAGCTGCCGGCCTGGCCGGGCATGCGGAAGGTGTAGCGGTCCACTTCCTGCTTGGCCATCGGCGTGGACAGCGCGACATCCTGCGTCAGCACGCGGAATGCGGTGTCGCGATCGGTCAGGCCCAGGTTGAGCATCGGATCGAGCATGGCGCGCGCGGCGCGCAACAGGCGCAGCTGCAAGGCGATCAGCTGTCCGTCCAGCGGCTCGTAGGGGACCATCTCGGCTTCCGCATACAGCGCCCAGCCCTCGACGTTGACCGAGTTGAACGCGAACAGGCTGCGCGCCTGCGACACACCGCGCTCGACCATCGCGCTGAACTGCAGCTCGTGTCCCGGCCGGCCTTCGTGCGCGGTGAGCGTCCAGGCGGCGGCCTTGTAGGTGAAGTCGTCGAACTGCTCGGCCTTGCCGCTGGCATCGGGATTGCCGGTGGTGAGGACGAACTGCCCGCGCTGGCCGTTGTTGTTGATCAGCGGCGGCGGATCCATGTGCGGCGCCGGCTGCGCCGCGTTTTCGGCGTCCGAGGCCAGGCGCATGATCATCGGCCGCTGCGGCAGGTCGACGACGTGGTTGGCGGCGATGGCGCGCTCGATCGCCGGGATGACCTCGTTGCGGTAGTAGGGCTCGACGGCGTCGCGACCCAGTTGCTGTTTCTTCAACGCACGGATGACGTCGCGATAGTCGCCCGATGCGAATCCGTGCTCCTTGGCGATGATCGGCGCGATCTGCTGCATGGCTGCGCGCGTTTCCATGAATTCGACCTCGGCGCGCTGCACCAGCAGCATCGGGTCGATGTCGATGCCCACCCGCTTGAGGCTGAAGGCATACAGCTCGGGCGGCATGCGGAAATCCGCGCGCGACTTCGGCAGCACGGTCGAGCGTTGCCAGGCCACGTAGTCGGCGACCTGCTGGTCCAGCGCCGCCAGCGATGCGTCCGCACCGGCGATATGGAATTGCGTGAACAACTTGCGGATGCCGGCGGCGTAGGTCGGCGCATTGGCGATCGCCTGCTCGACTTCGGCCTTGACCGGCCCGAGGCGCTTGCCGCCGGCGAGGCTGTCATCGAAACGCGCCTTGGCCTGCGCGAAAATCGACTGGCTGCCGGGAGCGAGGCCGAGGTAGCGATTCAGTCGCAGCAACGCCGCGGCGCGGCGCTCGGGCGGGCTCTGGTCCTGCAACAGGTCCTGTTCGCTCTGGAACACCATCGACGGCGCGTCGGTCCAGTCCAGCAACAGGCGTTCGCCGAGCTCGCTGCCTTCGATCCGGCGCGACGCGGTGTCGATCATGATCTGCAGGTCCTGGCGCACGTTGGGATCGCGTTCCGTCGCCAGCGCCTGCTGCAGTTTTGTGCGTGCTGCGGACAGCGCGTCGCGTTCGCGCGCGGCGTAACCCGGGCCGAGGTCGCTGACCTTGTCGTCATAGCCGGGCAGTCCGACCGACGACGCCATCTCCGGCGAGAATTCCGCCTGCGCGCGCAACAGGATCTGTGCATGGGCGTTGCTGGCGGCGATCCAGGCTGGCGCCTGGCTTCGTGCGGGTGCTGGTGCGGCTGCAACGGCCTCAGCCGCATGAACGAAGGCCGGCATCGGCGAGAGCAGCGCCAGCGAGACAGCAAGGACCAGGGGCTTCATGCGCGATACCAGGCAATGGGAGTGTGACCAGCATCGCGTTGGCGGACAGGCACGCCAAGCCCCGAAGGTCATGGTGGCGCAAGCGCGCTAGCATGCGGATCGCGACATGTTTCGAGTGGCGCAATCAGGGGGATACGCATGGGTGTGGTGAATGGCGGCGCGCGCCTGCTGGTCGCGGGGTTCCTTGGCATGCTCGCCGGGCCGGTACTGGCGCTATCGCAAGCGCCGACAGTCAGTGCGGACGACTACGCACGGGCCGAACGCCTCGTCGGCTACAACGCCACCCCGCTGGTCGACCATGCGGTCACGACCGTCACATGGCTCGACCCGACCCACTTCTGGTACCGCGACCACGACGCCAATGGCGATCGGTTCCTGCAGATGGACGTCGCCACCGGCGCGACCTCGGAACGGATCGACACGCCCAGGTTGGCCGCGGCGCTGGCCAAGGCCACCGGCAAGCCGGTCGCGGCGAACAAGCTGCCGCTCACCGCGTACCGGGTGCGTGCCGATGGCGGGTTCGAAGTCACCGTCGATGGCCGGCAATATCGTTGCGACCCGGTCATCGCCGCCTGCACCGCGCTTCCGGCGCCGCAGGCACCGGGCGTGCTGTCCCCCGATGGCCACAGCGAAGCCTTCATCCGCGACTGGAACCTGTGGCTGCGCGATGTCGACGGTGGCAGGGAAACACAGCTGACGCACGATGGCGTCACCGACTACGGATACGCCACCGACAACGCCGGCTGGATCCACAGCGATCGCGCGATCCTCGTGTGGTCGCCCGACTCGACGAAGATCGCGACCTTCCGCCAGGACCAGCGCGCGACCGGCTCGATGACGCTCGTCAGCACGCGCGTCGGCCATCCGGAAGTGAAGACCTGGAAGTACCCGCTGGTCGGCGACAAGGACGTGACGCTGATCGAGCGCGTGGTGATCGATGTCCCGACGAAGACCGTCGTGCGGCTGCAGACGCCGCCCGACCAGCATCGGTCCACCCTGTGCGACGACGTCAGCTGCGACGGCGGCTGGGAAGACGTGCAATGGGCGCCGGACGGACGCACGCTGGCTTTCGCGGCGTCCTCGCGCGATCACAAGCAGGTGTGGCTGCGCGTGGCCGATGCGCGCAGCGGCGCGGTGCGCGACGTGCTGGACGAGCGCGTGCCGACCTATTTCGAAAGCGGCAACGGGGCCGTCAACTGGCGCTACCTGCCGCAGTCCAATGAGGTGTTGTGGTTCAGCGAGCGCAGCGACTGGGGCAACCTGTATCTGTACGACCTGGCCAGCGGACGGCTCAAGCATGCGGTGACGACCGGCGTCGGCAATGTCACCCAGGTGCTGCGCGTGGATCCGGCATCGCGCACGCTGTGGTTTCGCGGCGTCGGCCGCGAGCCCGGGCAGGATCCCTATTTCCAGTCGTTCTACCGGGTGTCGCTGGATGGCGGCAAGCCGGTCCTGCTGACGCCAGAGGCGGCCGATCACACGATCAGCCTGTCGCCGGACGGCAAGTGGTTCGTCGACGCGTATTCCACGCCCACGGCACCGCCGGTGACGGTGTTGCGCGACGCGCGCGACGGCCATCGCGCCGCCACCATCGCCACCGCCGACATCACCCGCCTCAAGGCCGCGGGCTGGATGCCGCCGACTCCAATCATGGTCAAGGCGCGCGACGGCAGGACCGACCTGTACGGCTTGATGTTCAAGCCCTCGCACTTCGATGCGGCCAGGCGCTATCCCATCGTCGACTACATCTATCCGGGACCGCAGACCGGTTCGGTCGGCAGCCGCAGCTTCGTTGCCGCGCGGGTCGACCACCAGGCGCTGGCCGAGCTGGGTTTCATCGTGGTGGCGATCGATGGCATGGGCACGCCGTGGCGCTCGAAGTCCTTCCACGATGCATTCGGCGGCGATGTCGGCGACAACACCCTGCCCGACCAGGTCGCCGCGTTGCGCCAGCTCGGCGCGCGCTATCCGTGGATCGACCTGGACCGAATCGGCGTGTGGGGACACTCGGGCGGCGGCTATGCCACCGCCGATGCGATGTTCACCTACCCGGACGTGTTCAAGGTCGGCATCAGCGAAAGCGGCAACCACGACAACCGCAATTACGAGGACGACTGGGCCGAGAAGTGGCAGGGACTCGAACAGCGCCGCAAGGACGGCAGCAGCAACTACGACGCCCAGGCGAATGAAACCCGCGCGGCCAACCTCAAGGGCCACCTGCTGCTGGCGCACGGCCTGATGGACGACAACGTGCCGCCATCCAACACGCTGCTGGTCGTCGATGCGCTGGTCAAGGCCAACAAGGATTTCGACCTGGTCGTGCTGCCCAATGCGCGCCATGGCTATGGCGTCGACGCGCCGTACATGATGCGTCGGCGCTGGGATTACTTCGTGCGCTACCTGATGGGGGCGACGCCGCCGCCGCAGTACCTGATGCATCCACCGACGGATTGATCCCGCGTCGCGTGCCTGCCACGCGATCGACCCCGCGTAACAGGCCACGGACTCCCGCATGCATCCATCCAGCGACGGCACCACTCCTGTCCTGCCGCCGCGGCTTGCACGCTGGGGTTGGCGCATGAGCGCTGGCCTGGCCGCCTCGCTGCTGGCGGCCGTCGCCACTGCGTTGTTGCTGTTCCGCCATGGGGACCGGCTGGCCACGGTCGCCTCGCCCCTGCTCGTGCTGGTGCTCGGCGTGCTGTGGGCGGTGTTGCTGGGCGCGTTCGTCCGCAGCCACCGGCGCCAGGCGAGCCTGCTGCAGGACATGCAGGCACAGGCGTCGTTGCTGCAGGAGACGCGCCGGATCGCCTGCATTGGCGACTGGACCTGGGAGCTGGACAGCGGACGCGTGCACTGGTCGGAGGAAGTCTTCCGCATCTACGGCCAGTCGCCGCGCACCGCGGCCCTGCGTCTGGAGGACATCGCCGACTGGATCCACCCCGAGGATCAGGACCGGATCGGCGCGCTCTTCGCCAGGCTGCTCGCCGACGGGGAGCCGGCGGAGACCGAGTTCCGCATCGTCCGCCCCGACGGCGAGGTGCGCAACGTTTACACGCGCGCGGAATGGGTCGACCGCACCGCGGGACAGCGGGTGATTCGCGGCATCCAGCAGGACATCACCGCGCTGGCATCCGTCCGCGACCGCCTGCACGCGGCACAGGAGGAGTACGCCTTCCTGTTCGAACACAATCCCCTGCCGATGTGGGTGTTCGATCGGGAGAGCCTGCGCTTCCTTGCCGCCAACACATCGACGATCACCAGCTACGGCTACCCGCGCGAGGAACTGCTCACCCTCACGGTGCTCGACATCCGGCCGCCGGAAGACGCAGCGCTGGTGCTCGCCGCCATGGCGCTGGACAGCACCAAGCATCCGCAGGGCCAGGTCTGGACGCATCTGCGCAAGGATGGCAGCCGCCTGAGCGCGGCCATCCACACCCGCGACATCAGCTTCGAAGGCGTGCCGGCCCGGCTGGTGCTGGCCGTGGACGTCACCGAGCGCGAGCGCAGCGAACAGCGCTTCCAGCTGATCGCAGGCGCGACCAGCGATGCCGTGTGGGACTGGGACGTTGCCACCGGCGCGTTGTGGTGGAGCGATTCGTTCTACGCCCTGTTCGGCCATGCGCGCGACGCCATTCCGCCGCGGATCGAGGGCTGGGAGGCGCTGGTCCATCCCGACGACCGCGTCCGCATCCACGCCAGCATCACCGCGGCGATCGTGTCCGCGGCCGATGAGTGGGAAGGCACCTATCGCTTCCGCCGCGGCGACGGCAGCTATGCCGAGGTCCTCGACCGCGGCTTCCTGCTGCGCGATGCCAATGGCAAGGCCGTCCGCGCCGCCGGCGGCATGCTGGACGTGACCCGGCAGAAGCGCGACGAAGCCGACCTGCGCCTGCTGCGCCGTGCCGTCGAAGCCACCGACAGCGGCATCCTGATCGTCGACATGCGCAGCGCCGACCTGCCGGCCGTGTACGCCAACCGCGGCTTCGAGGCGATGACCGGCTACGACGCCGCCGACATCATCGGCCACGACTGCCGCTTCCTGCGATCCGATCCGCGCGACACCGAGCAGCGGATGGCGATCCGCGACGGCTTGCGCGAGCGTGCCGAGTTGCGCGTGCTGTTGCGCAGCCTGCGCAAGGACGGCAGCAGCTTCTGGAACGACTTCTACATGGCACCGGTGCGTGACGAGGACGGCACCGTCACCCACATGGTCAGCGTCTGCAACGACGTCAGCGAGCGTGAGCGCAACGAGGAGCGCTTCCAGCTGATCGCCCGCGCCACCAGCGACGCGGTCTGGGACTGGGACTTCATCAACGGCACCACCTGGCGCAGCGACAACGTCTATGCGTTGTTCGGCTATGGACCCGGTGAATTCGGGCCCAACCTGAAGGCCTGGGAGGAATTGCTGCACCCCGACGATCGCGTGCGCGTCATGGACAGCGTGACCCGGGCCGCGGAATCCGGCGACACCGAGTGGGAATGCGATTACCGCCTGCGACGCAAGGACGGCAGCTACGCCGACGTGCGCGATCGTGGCTTCATCGTGCGCGACATGGAGGGCCGCGCGGTGCGCGCGCTCGGCGGCATGCTCGATGTCACCCAGCGCAATCGCGACGAGGTCAACCTGCGCCTGCTGCGGCGCGCGGTCGAGGCGACCGACAACGGCATCGTGATCGCCGACGCGCGCCAGCCCGACTTCCCGATCGTCTACGCCAACGGCGCATTCGAGGAGATCACCGGCTATCCCCGGGCCGAGATCATCGGCCGCAATTGCCGCGTGCTGCAGGGCGACGACCAGGCGCAGCCCGGCATCGAGGCGGTGCGCGGCGCGCTGCGCGAGCAACGCGAGGCGCGGGTGCTGCTGCGCAACTATCGCAAGGACGGCGCGTTGTTCTGGAACGACTTCCACGTCGCGCCGGTGTCCGACGAGAACGGCGTCCTGTCGCATTTCGTCGGCGTGATCAGCGACGTCAGCGAGCGCCAGCGCTACGAGGAGCAGCTGGCCTACCGCGCGACCCACGACGAACTGACCGGCCTGCCCAACCGGCAGCTGCTGGAGGATCGCCTGCAACAGGCGATCTACGGCGCCGAGCGTTATGGGCGGGAAGCGGCGGTGGTGTTCGTCGACCTGGACGACTTCAAGCTGGTCAACGACAGCCTCGGCCATGGCGCCGGCGACATCGCGCTCAGGACCGTGGCCGGACGCCTGCTGGGCGCGGTCCGCGACACCGACACCGTCGGCCGCTTCGGCGGCGACGAGTTCGTGATCGTGCTCACCGAGCAGACCGACGAGGACGGGATCGAGGCCGCGCTGGCACGCATCACGGCCGCGGTGGTGCAGCCGATCGAGCTGGCGGGAACCCCGCACGTGCTGACTCCCAGCATCGGGTACTGCCGCTATCCGCAGGCCGGCCACGACGCGGAGACGCTGCTCAAGCATGCGGACCTTGCCATGTACGAAGCCAAGCGCCTGGGCCGCAACCGCGCCGTCGCCTATCGATCGGAACTCGACATGGCGGTGTCGCAACGGCTGCAGCTGGTGTCGCGCCTGCGCGAAGCGCTGCAGAACCACGAATTCCACTTGGCTTTCCAGCCGCTGTTCGATCCGGCCGGCAGGCTGCTGGCGCTGGAGGCGCTGGCGCGTTGGCAGCATCCGGAGCGGGGCCAGCTGCCGCCATCGGAATTCATCGGCGTCTGCGAGGAGAGCGGGCTGATCGTCGATCTCGGGCGCTTCGTGCTGCGCGAGGCGGCCCGCCACCACGCGCTGCTGGCCGCGGTGGGGCTGGGACATGTGCGCCTGTCGGTCAACGTGTCGGCGGCGCAGTTCGGCCATGAGCTGTACCGCGACGTCGCGGCGGTGATGCGCGACTTCGCGCTGCCCGCAGGCGTGCTGGAGCTGGAGATCACCGAGAGCGTGATCATGGACAACCCCGAGCGCGCGATCGAGACCATGCAACGGATTTCCGCGCTCGGCGTCTGCATCTCGGTGGACGATTTCGGCACCGGCTACTCGAGCCTGGCCTACCTCAAGCGGCTTCCCATCGACCGGCTGAAGATCGATCGCTCCTTCGTCCAGGACCTGGGCCACGATGCCGACGATGCCGCGATCTGCGCGTCGATCATCGGCCTTGGCCATCTCATGGAACTGCGGGTCGTGGCCGAGGGCGTGGAGACCGAGCAGCAGCTGGCATGGCTGCGCGAGCGCGGCTGCGACGAGCTGCAGGGCTTCCTGCTCGGGCGACCGCAGCCATTCGCGGCCCTGCTGCCGCAACTGCTGGAGCCTGGCTTCATCGCGTCGATGGGATAGACGACGGGTGCCATCCGGCGCCCCACGTAGAATGGGGCGATGGATGTTTCGTACCTGCTCGACGCCCTGAATCCCGCGCAACGCGATGCCGTCACCGCCCCGCCCGGCCACCACCTGGTGCTGGCCGGGGCCGGGTCGGGCAAGACGCGGGTGCTTACCCATCGCATCGCCTGGCTCAACGAGGTGTTCGGGGTGCCGGCGCACGGCATCTTCGCCGTCACCTTCACCAACAAGGCCGCGGGCGAGATGCGCGCGCGCGCCGAGGCGCTGCTGCAGCGCGGCGGCTCGCAGCCGGGCAGCCGCGGGCTGTGGATCGGCACCTTCCATGGCCTGGCGCATCGACTGTTGCGGCTGCACTGGCAGGACGCGGGCTTGCCCGAAGGATTCCAGGTGCTGGACAGCGACGACCAGCTGCGACTGGTCAAGCGCGTCGTGCAGCAGCTGGAAATCGACGAGGCGCGCTTTCCGCCGCGACAGATCGCCTGGTGGATCAACGCGCAGAAGGACGAAGGCCGGCGGCCGCAACACCTGCAGCCCGGCACCGATCCCTGGGCCGACGTCATGCGCAGCGCCTACGCGCTCTACCAGGAGCGCTGCGACCGCGCCGGCCTGGTCGATTTCGCCGAGCTGCTGCTGCGCTCGCACGAGCTGTTGCGCGACAACTCCGCGCTGCTGGCGCATTACCGGCACCGCTTCGGGCACCTGCTGATCGACGAGTTCCAGGACACCAACGCCATCCAGTACGGATTCGTGCGGCTGCTGGCCGGCGACAGCGGCCGCGTGTTCGTGGTCGGCGACGACGACCAGGCGATCTATGGCTGGCGCGGAGCGAAGGTCGAAAACGTGCAGCGTTTCCTCAGCGACTACACCGGCGCACAGACACTGCGGCTGGAGCAGAACTACCGCTCGACCGCCAACATCCTGGGCGCCGCCAATGCGGTGATCACCCACAACCCCGATCGCCTGGGCAAGCAGCTGTGGACCGAGGCCGGCGAAGGCGAGCCGATCGACCTGTACGCGGCCTACAACGAGATCGACGAGGCGCGGTTCGTCGTCGAGCGCATCGCGCAATGGGTCGGCGACGGCGGCAGCCATCGCGACTGCGCGATCCTGTACCGCAGCAACGCGCAGTCGCGCGCCTTCGAGGAGGCCCTGCTCGCTGCGCAGATCCCCTATCGCGTCTATGGCGGGATGCGCTTCTTCGAGCGCGTGGAAATCAAGGACACGCTGGCCTACCTGCGCCTGGTCGCCAACCGCGCCGACGACAGCGCATTCGAGCGCGCGGTCAACACGCCCACGCGCGGCATCGGCGAGCGCACCCTGGGCGAAGTCCGCCAGCGCGCGCGCGCCGACTCGATTTCGCTGTGGGAGGCGTCGATCCGGATCGCACGGGAATCGACACTGGCGGCACGCGCACGCAATGCGCTGATCGGCTTCCACGCGCTGGTGGACGGCCTGGCGGCGGAGACCACCGAGCTGTCGCTGCAGGACAAGGTCGACCACGTGCTGGTGCGGTCCGGCCTGCGTGCGCATTACGCCGCCGAGTCGAAGGGCTCGCTCGATTCGCGCACCGACAACCTCGACGAACTGGTGTCGGTGGCATCGCGCTTCGTGCAGCGCGACGACGATGCCGAAGCCGCCGCGTTGACGGAACTGGTGGCCTTCCTCGCCTACGCCTCGCTCGAGGCCGGCGAGGGCCAGACCCAATCGGGCGAGGATGGCGTGCAGTTGATGACGCTGCACAGCGCCAAGGGCCTGGAGTTTCCGCTGGTGTTCCTCGCCGGCCTGGAGGAAGGGTTGTTCCCCAACGCCAAGTCGGTGGAGGAACCCGGCAGGCTCGAGGAGGAGCGTCGATTGGCCTATGTCGGCATCACCCGCGCCCGGCAGAAACTGGTGCTGAGCTATGCGGAGGCCAGGCGCATCCATGGCATGGACATGTATGGGGTGCCGTCGCGCTTCCTGCGCGAGATCCCGCCGGCGCTGATCAACGAGGTGCGTCCGCGCGTGCAGGTGTCGCGCCCGATGTCGGCGCCGCCCCGCGCTCGCGCCTGGCAGGGACATGCCGAGGTGGACACGCCATCGATCAAGCTCGGCCAGAACGTGCTGCACGCCACGTTCGGCCGCGGGGTCGTCACCGATTACGAAGGCAGCGGCGCGCACGCGCGCGTGCAGGTGAACTTCGACGACGCGGGGTCGAAATGGCTGGTGCTGGCCTACGCCAACCTGTCGGCCGCATAGGGGCGGATCGCCGCAGCGCGATGAAAAACGGCGCCCGCAGGCGCCGTTGGCGATCGAGGCGGTTGGCTCAGGCCATCGCTGGCGCGCCGCCGTCCAGTTTTGGATCGGGGCCGAATCGGTTGGATCCAGCCTGGCCTGCGCTGGCGGCCCACACGATCAGCACGATCCAACCGATGATCGGGACAAATGCGATCAACTGCCACCAGCCGCTCTTGTCCAGGTCGTGCAGGCGACGCGCGCCGACGGCGATACTCGGAACCAGCACGGCGAGCGAATAGATCGCGCCGAGCGTGCCGATGCCGCTGGCCGACTTCAGGCCAACAATGCCGTCGACCATGCTCAGGCCGAATGACACGATCAGGTTGACCAGCACGAACATCCAGTATTCCTTGCGTCGCGCCCTGCCCTCGAAATTGAAATAGTTCTTCAGGACCTTCAGGTACCAATCCATTCCGTTTACCCCTGGCTGATGTCGCGGCTCCCCGCCGCCATCGGATGGTAGCGTCGCCGCGACTCACCGGCGATTCATCCAGCGACGACTAGCCTGAATTCCAGCTGTCTTCCCCCCCGGAGCACCCATGTCCACCCGCGTCCCGCGTCATCGCCTGCTTCCGCGCCTCGGCGCCCTGCTGTTCCTGCTGGTGCTGGCCGGGGCGGCCCTCGCCGGCGTCGCCGAGGACGAGCGCGCGCGCAATGCGGTCCGCGTGCTGACCGACATCCAGGCGATTCCGGAGTCGGCGATACCGGACAAGCTGTTCGACGAGGCGCGCGCGATAGTGGTGGTGCCCGACGCGATCAAGGCCGGCTTCATCATCGGCGGGCGTCGCGGCCACGGCCTGCTGTCGGTGCGCAGTCCCGACGGCAGCTGGTCCAACCCCAGCTTCATCAGCCTCACCGGCGGCAGCATCGGCTTGCAGGCCGGCGTGCAGTCGGCGGACATCGTGCTGGTCTTCCGCAGTGATCGCGGCCTGGAATCGATCGTCAACGGCAAGTTCACCCTGGGTGCCGATGCGGGCGTCGCGGCGGGCCCGGTCGGGCGCAATGCCTCTGCCCAGACCGACGGCGAAATGAAAGCGGAGATCTGGTCCTGGTCGCGGGCGCGCGGCCTGTTCGCTGGCGTCGCGCTCGACGGCGCGGTCCTGTCGATCGACGATGCCGCCAACGAGGCGGTCTACGGTCGTGACACCACGCCACGGATGATCTTCGAAGGCCGCGCACCCCAACGGCCCTCCGACGCGGTCGTCGGTTTCCGCGACCGGCTCGAGGAAACCACGGCCGCCGCGCATGCCGCGCGGGCACCGACGCCGGCGGCTGCCGCGACGGTCCTTCCGGCGACGTCGCATTCAGCCGATCCGGCGACGACGGGTTCGACGGTGGCACCGGTCGCGCCGGCCGTCCCGGGCTCGTTCGAGCCCGTTCAGGACGCTCCCGCGACCGCGCAGCCGCTGCCGCCGACACCGACACCGACACCGACTCCGTGACGCAATCCGAACACCGATCCCGGGTCGCTGCGCTATCCTGTCGTTTCCCCCAAGAATAGGCGAAGGCACATGGGTGGTTTGAGCCTGTGGCATTGGTTGATCGTGCTGGTCATCGTGGTGCTGGTGTTCGGAACCAAGCGCCTGAAGAACGTCGGCCAGGATATCGGCGAGGCGGTCAAGGGTTTCAAGAAAGGCATGCATGACGATGGCAAGCCGCCAGAGCAGCTGCCCGACCAGGCCGTGCGCGATCCGCTGCGCGACGACATCGCCGCCAAGCAGCGCGACGACGACCGCACCCCCCCCGGTACGCATTGACCGCAACGCGCGAGGATCCGGGCGATGTTTGACGTCGGCTTCTCCGAGCTGCTGGTCATCGCGGTGGTCGCGCTCCTCGTGCTCGGCCCCGAGCGCCTGCCCAAGGCCGCCCGGTTCGCCGGGTTGTGGGTGCGGCGCGCGCGCGCGCAGTGGAATTCGGTGAAGGCCGAATTCGAGCACGACCTCGCCGACGAGGACCTCAAGCGCAGCCTCCGCGAGACCCAGGACGCACTGCGCGACGCGCACGCATCCCTGCGCAATGCCGGCAGTGGCCTGGAGCGGGAGATGCACGAGGCGCGCGAGTCGGTGATGCGGGGGCCGCAGCCGCCCGCCGCCGGTGCCGCCGGTGCCGCCGGTGCCGCGATCGCGACGACGCCGGTGCTGGTCGAGCACGCCCCCGCAGGAGTTGCGCCGTCGAGCGAGCAGCCGCTGTCCGCTGCCGAGGAAGCCGAACGCGAGCGCGAGGAGCAGACCATGCACGCGCCCATGGAAGACCCACCGCCGCCCGACGACGCCGACATCGACGATGAAGTTCCCCAGCGCTGACGACGACACCGGCTCGCGACTGTTCGATCACCTGATCGAATTGCGCTCGCGCCTGCTGCGCGCGGTCGCTGGGCTGTTGCTGCTGTTCGTCGCGCTGCTGCCGTTCGCCAACCGCCTGTACTCGATCCTGGCGCAACCACTGCTCGACAAGCTGCCCAAGGGCGGACAGCTGATCGCCACCGAGGTCGCCTCCCCGTTCTTCGCGCCCTTGAAACTCGCCTTTTTCGTCGCGGTGGTCGTGGCCATGCCGTGGCTGCTGTACCAGCTGTGGGCCTTCGTCGCGCCGGGCCTCTACAAACGCGAACGCAAGCTGGCGCTGCCGTTGCTGGGTTCGGCGCTGGTGTTGTTCTACACCGGCTGCGCGTTCGCGTACTTCGTCGTGCTGCCGGCGGTTTTCACCTTCCTCAACAAGGTGACGCCGCAGGGAGTGACGATGATGACCGACATCGCCGCGTACCTGGACTTCGTGCTGATCATCTTCCTGGCCTTCGGCGCCAGCTTCGAGTTGCCGGTGGCGCTGGTCATCCTGGTCCTGCTCGGCTGGGTCACGCCGAAGCAGCTGAGTGAGTCGCGCGGCTACGCGGTGGTCGGCATCTTCGTGCTGGCCGCGGTGATCACCCCGCCGGACGTGGTGTCGCAGATGCTGCTGGCCCTGCCGATGGTGCTGCTCTACGAGGCCGGCATCATCGCCTCGCGTGCCGTGCGTCCAGCCACCAAGCCGGACGTCTCGCTGGAATGACGCCGGCGGCGCCGGCTGGTTTCTGGCGCCGCTATGCCGCCTATACGCTGGATTTCACCGCACTGGGCGCCTGCGCCACGCTGCTGTCCTGGCCATGGCTCCTCGCCGGCTGGCACGCCAGTACCGGCGCCGCCACCGCGCTGACGAACACATTGCGCGACTCCCTGGTGCAGGCGATGGCACAAGGCCCGCAACCCGACCAGCTCTACACGACGCTCCTGCAGGATCCGGCGGTGCGATCCGGCGCCGATGCCGTGCAGTCCGGGCTGCTGGCGATGCTGCTGCCGTGGCTGGCCACCTACGCCGTGATCGCCGCCCTGTACCACATCGCATTCGAGCGCTCGGGGTGGCAAGGCTCGCCCGGCAAGCACGCGCTGGCGCTGCGCGTGGTCGATGCGCGCACCGACGGCCCCACGACGCCGGGACAGACGGTCATGCGACATGTCGGCGGCGCCCTGTCGTGGCTGACCCTCAACCTGGGCCACGCACTCGCGGCCCTGCCGCCGCAACGGCGCGCCTTGCACGACTACATGGCCGGTGCGCGCGTCGTGTCGAGCGATGCCACGGCGCCGCTGCCGACCTGGGCCAGGGCGTGGCTGTGGCTGCAGGTCCTGGTGATCGTCGTGGCCCTGGCGTGGCTCGTGCAGCGCGATGTCTCAGCGCTGCAGGCGAGCCTGGGCTGAGATCGGGCTCAGGCCTCGAAGCCGCCCATGGTCGGCGCGGCGATCGCGCCGCCGCCGGAGAACATCTGCTTCCAGGCCAGGTACATCGCGCCGGTGAGCACCGGCATCAGCACCGCGGTGGCCAGCAACTGCGTCACCAGTTGCATCACCCACTCGCCCACGAGCAGTCGCAGCACCGCGGCGACCAGGATCACCGCGACATAGATCGCGAACACGGCGATGACGGCCAGCACCAGGAACACGATCAGCGCCGGCAGGTTGCGCATGCACGCGCGGAAACTGCGCTGCATCGCGTCCCAGGCGTGGCTGTCGGTCAGCATGATCTCGGGCACGGCCATGAAGGTGAAGAAGCTGGTGACCACGCCGATGCACAGCGCCAGCAGCATCCACAGCAACAGGCGGCCGACCGGCAGGCCGCTGACCAGCGCCGGGTCCGGATGGGCCTGGTTCTGCATGGCCTGGACCGCCTGCGCCATCTGCGCCAGCGATTCGCCGCCGATCAGCATCACCAGCAGCAGTGCGCCCACCAGCACCGCGAGCAGCTGCGGGATCAGCGTGGCCAGCAGGCGTGGCGCCTTGCCTTCGCGCAGGCCCTGCAGCAGGTGCACCGGCAAGGCACGCCCGCCACGATCCACGCACTGCGCGGCGTAGATCATGCCGGCCGTCAGCACCGGCCCCAGCATCACCAGCAGCAACTCCAGGATGAGGAACAGCGTCGTGTTGACCTGCATGCTCAGTGGCACCAGCAGCGCGATGACGCCGTAGATCGCGCCCAGCGAGGCCAGTCCGAATGGCGCCTGCCGCAACAGCCGGAATCCGCCCAGCAACCATTCCGCACCGGCCGAAGCGGGCACTTTCAGTACATCCTTCATCCCTGTTCCTCTGGAAACTATCGGTTGGGCGGCGGCGAATGCAGCGCCCGTGCGTGGCGGACGAAGCGGCGCAGCACGCGGCGCGCGTGGGGCGTGGCGCTGATCGTACGCGAGAGCTGCCGTGAACAACGGCCCTCGCGGGCAAGCGCGTCATGCTTGGCGTGCACGTAGCCACGCATGTGGGTGATGCTGAACTCGGGATGGAACTGCACGCCCCACGTCGCCCGCCCCCAGCGGAACGCATGGCAGCCATCCTGCGCCGAGCGGGCGAGCACCGTCGCCCCGTGCGGAATGCGCAGCACGCTCTGGACATGGGTCGCCTGGGCAATGAACTGCGCCGGCATGCCCTGGAACAGCGGGTCATCGGTCGCACCCGGATGCAGGTCGATGCCGACCGTGCCCATCTCGCGACCGGCGGGGTTGTCGCCGACCTCCCCGCCGAGCGCATGCGCCAGCAACTGGTGGCCATAGCAGATGCCGAACAGCGGCAGGCCGGCGTTGGCCGCGTCCCGCAACCACTGCGCGGTGCGTTCGCTCCACTCACGGCGCTCGGTGACCATGGCGCCGGAGCCGGTGATCAGCGCCCCGGCGAACCCGTCCGGATCCGGCAGTGACTCACCCTGCTCGACGTTGACCACGATGGCGGCGTCGGCATGCAGGCCCGCGGCGACGCGGATCCAGTGCGGGAAGCGTCCATGGCGACGCATCGAAGGCACCGGCTGGCCGGTTTCGATGATCAGGAAGGGTTTGTGGAAGGCTGTGGGATTCGTCGCGTTCAAGTCCGCGGCAACCTGCTGGCAACGGGTGGCGTCGGCGGCCCGGTGTGGCCGCAAACGTATACTAGCCCGCTTTTCCGCGCCCCCGAAGAGAACACCGACACACATGGCCGGCCTGACCTTCCAGCAGATGATCCAGACCCTCAACGCCTACTGGGCCGCGCGGGGTTGCGTGCTGGTGCAGGCAATGGACCTGGAGGTCGGCGCCGGCACGTTCCACCCGGCGACCTTCCTGCGCGCACTCGGACCCGAGCCGTGGAATGCGGCCTACGTCCAGCCCTGCCGCCGTCCCACCGACGGGCGCTATGGCGACAATCCCAATCGCCTGCAGCGCTATTACCAGTACCAGGTGGTGATGAAGCCCAGCCCGGACGACATCCAGGCGCTCTACGTCGACTCGCTGGTCGCGCTGGGCATCGACCCGCTGGTGCACGACCTGCGCTTCGTCGAGGACAACTGGGAGTCGCCGACGCTCGGCGCCTGGGGCCTGGGCTGGGAGGTCTGGTTGAACGGCATGGAAGTCACCCAGTTCACGTATTTCCAGCAGGCCGGCGGCATCGAATGCAAGCCGGTGCTGGGCGAGATCACCTACGGCCTCGAGCGCCTGTGCATGTACCTGCAGGACGTCGACAACGTCTTCGACATCGTGTGGACGCGCGGACCCGATGGCACGCCGGTCACCTATGGCGATGTCTACCACCAGAATGAAGTCGAGCAGAGCGCGTACAACTTCGAGCATGCCGATGTCGCCGAACAGCTCCATCGCTTCGACGCGTGCGAGGCCGAAGCGCTGAAGCTGGTCGCGCTGGGCCTGCCGCTGCCGGCCTATGAGCAGGTGTGCAAGGCGTCGCACAGCTTCAACCTGCTCGACGCACGCCGCGCGATCAGCGTCACCGAACGCCAGCGCTACATCCTGCGCGTGCGCAGGTTGTCGCAGGCCGTGGCCGAAGCGTCGCTTGCAGCGCGAAAGGCACTCGGATTCCCAGGCGTCAGGGATCCCGACGAGCGCAAAGCACTCGGGCTGGATGCAGCAGCGCAGGACGCCGTGGCATGACGATGAATCCGCTGCTGATCGAACTCGGCACCGAAGAGCTACCGGTCAACGCACTGCCCGGCCTGGCGCAGGCCCTGCTGGATGGCGTCATCGACGGGCTGGTGAAGCGCGGCATCGCCGTGCAGCGCGGCGAGGCCAAACCGCTGTATTCGCCGCGTCGCCTCGCCGTGCTGTTGCCGGGCGTCGGCACCGCGCAGGCGGAGCAGGCTTCCGAAGTGCTGGGCCCCTACCTCAACATCGCGCTGGACGCGGATGGGCAACCGACCCGCGCGCTGCTGGGATTCGCGCAGAAAGCCGGCGTGGAATGGACGCAGCTCGCGCGCACCACCGACAACAAGGGCGAGCGCTTCGTGCATCGCGCGGTCAGCGCCGGCGTGGCGACCGCGACGCTGCTGCCGCAGATCCTGCACGAAGCCATCGCGGCGATGCCGATCCCCAAGCCGATGCGCTGGGGCAACCACGCGCATGCGTTCGCGCGACCGGTGCACTGGCTGGTGATGCTGCTGGGCAAGGACGTCGTCGAAGGTGGCGTGCTTGGCGTGATGGCCGGCCGCAACAGCCGTGGCCATCGTTTCCTGCACGACAAGCCGGTGTGGATCGATGCGCCCGGCACCTACGTCGACGCGCTGCGCGGGGCGAAGGTGCTGGTGGATCCCGACGAGCGCCGTGAACGCATCGTGCGCCAGGTGCGCGAGCATGCAGCCGCGGCCGGCGCGGTCGCCCGCATCGATGCGCTCAACCTGGAGCAGGTCAACTGCCTGGTCGAATGGCCGAGCGCGGTGTCGTGCGGCTTCGAGGGCGAGTTCCTGGCGGTGCCGCAGGAAGCGCTGATCGCGACGATGGAAACCAACCAGAAATTCTTCCCGCTGCTCGACGACGCCGGTCGCCTGGTCGATCGCTTCGTCGGCATCGCCAACATCGAGTCGAAGGACGTCGCGGAGATCCGCCGCGGCTACGAGCGCGTCATCCGTCCGCGGTTCTCGGATGCGAAGTTCTTCTTCGTCGAGGACATGAAGCAGGGCCTCGCGTCGATGGCGGCCGGTCTTGCCAACGTGACCTACCAGGCCAAGCTCGGCACCATCGCCGACAAGGTCGCGCGGGTTGCCGCGCTGGCGGAAGCCATCGCTTCGGAAGTCGGCGTCGACCCGACGCAGGCGCGGCGTGCCGCGGATCTGTCCAAGGCCGACCTGCAGTCGCGGCTGGTCAACGAATTCCCCGAACTGCAGGGCATCGCGGGCCGCTATTACGCGGTCGTGGAGCAGGAACCGGTCGCGATCGCCAATGCAATCGACGAGGCCTACATGCCGCGCTTCGCCGGCGACGCCATCGCACCGTCGACACTCGGGCAGGTGCTGGCGATCGCCGAGCGCCTGGATACGCTCGCCGGCGGTTTTGCCGCGGGATTGAAGCCGACGGGCAACAAGGATCCGTTCGCGCTGCGGCGCAATGCGCTGGGGCTGGCGCGCACGCTGATCGAAGGCGAGATAGATCTCGATGTGACCACTTCTCTCTACAGAGCTTGTGAGTTTTTTGAAGGCCAATTCATTGCGTTACGAAGTCACGAGTTGAGCAGAGAAATGGAAAAGGCCAGCTCAGAGAGCGTGAAAGTTGCTAATAAGCAGGAGCTTATTAGCGATATAGCATCCGAATGGACCACCATTTCTGACGACGGAAAAAAGCTTGCTCGCAAAGCAAGCGATGAACTTCGCGACTTCATTACAGACCGCCTTCGCAGTTACTACGCTGAGCGAGGGATCGAACCACAACAATTCGAATCCGTTGCGGCCCTTCGACCGACCTCGCTGCCCGACTTCGACCGGCGCCTGGCGGCCATCGGCGAATTCGCCAGGCTGCCCGAAGCCGACGCGCTCGCCGCGGCCAACAAGCGCATCCGCAACATCCTGCGCAAGGTCGAAGGCGACATCCCGGACGATGTCGATCCCGCGCTGCTGACGCCTGGGGCCGAACAGGATCTCGCCGACGCCGTGCACGCGGCGATCGCCGACACCGACGATGCGCTGGCGCGCCGCGATTACGTCGCCGTGCTGGGCCGGCTGGCCCGGCTGCGCCCGCAGGTCGATGCGTTCTTCGACGCGGTGATGGTCAATGTCGACGACGCTGCCGTGCGCGACAACCGCCTCGCCCTGCTGCAACGCCTGGCCAATCGCCTGGGCAGCGTCGCCGCGATCGAGCACCTGTCGACGTAGATCGCGCGGCGTTACACGGCCGTTGACGCCCGGCGCGTATCCTCGCCCGGATGCCGATCGCTTCCCGCCTGTTGACCGCTGCCCTGTGCCTGACCGCGGCGACCGGCGTGCATGCGGCCACGCTGGCGTCGGTCGACATCCGCGGCATCGATGCACCGATGACCCGGAACGTGCGCGATGCGCTGTCGCTGGTGGACGCCATCGGCAAGGACGTCTCCGAACGGCGGCTGTCCTACCTGCTGCGCCAGGCGACGCCGGAAACGCGCGACGCACTGGCGCCATTCGGCTATTTCTCCCCGCAGGTGCAGGTGCAGCGCGGCCCCGCCAACGCCGCGCCAGGGTCCGCCGCGCTGGCGGTCACCATCACGGTCACCATCACGGTCACCATCACGGTCGACGCCGGCGCGCCGGTGCGCGTGCGCGCCTCGCATGTCGCCATCGATGGCGAGGGCAGCGCGGACCAGGTGCTGCGGGGCGAGGTGGCGGCATTCACGCCGGCGATCGGCGACGTCTTCAACCAGGGCGTGTACGAGGACAGCAAGGCGCGCATCAGCCGGCGCCTGGCCGAACGCGGATATTTCGACGCCGACTTCCTCAGCCGCAGGGTCGAGGTCACGCGCGCGGCCAATGCGGCCGACATCGACCTGGCCTGGGCCAGCGGCGCGCGCTACACCATGGGGCCGGCGAGCTTCGTGCAGGCGCCGACGCGCATCCTGCGCGATTCACTGCTGCACAAGGTCGTGAAGTGGACCCCCGGCAGCGCCTACCAGCAGGAGAAGATCGACCAGCTGCGCAAGTCGCTGGTCGCGCTGGACGACTTCAGTCGCATCGACATCCAGCCGCAACCCGAACACGCGACCGACCACCAGGTGCCGGTGCTGGTCACGCTCACGCCCGCCAAGCGCAGCGTCTACACCGCCGGCGCCAGCTACGGCAGCGACAGCGGCGCCGGCGTGCGGCTGGGCGTGGAGCGTCGCTATCTCAACTCGCGCGGACACAAGGCGCTGGCGCAACTGGATTACGCGGAACGGCGCAAGACGCTCACCCTGCAATACCGCATCCCCGCGTTCGCCTGGATCGACGGCTGGTACACGGCGAGCCTGCAGGCCGCCGACGAGCAGACCGACTACATCGACACGCGGCGGGTGGAACTGGTCGGCAGCCGCACCGGCATGATCAACACACGGCTGACCGCGGCGGCGTCGCTGCACGCCCTGCGCGAACGCTGGGCCTATACCGGCGACATCGATCATCCGGGTTATCGCTACGGCAGCTTCACCTTCCCGGCGTTGCGCGGCGAATACATCGGCGTCGACGATCGCCTGTATCCGCGTCGTGGCATGGCCACGTCGCTGGAACTGCGCGGCGGGAGCAAGGGCCTGGGGTCGGATGCGACGTTCTTCCAGGTGCACGCACGTTCCAGCTGGTTCCATGGCCTGGGCGCGCGTGACCGGTTGATCCTGCGCGGCGAACTGGGCCACACCTTTACCCGAACGGTGGTCGACCTGCCGCCCAGCCTGCGTTTCTACGCCGGCGGCGACCGCAGCATCCGCGGCTACAACAACCGCGAGGTCGGTCCGCGCCTGGGCACGTTCGGCCTGGGTGCCAACAACCTGGTGACGGCGAGCTCCGAGTTCGAACATGACTTCACCGCGCAATGGGGCGGCGCGGTCTTCGTCGACAGTGGCAGTGCGTTCAACGGACGCACCCCGGACTGGCACACCGGGGTCGGCATCGGACTGCGCTGGCGCTCGCCGGTGGGACCGGTGCGCGTCGACATCGCGCGCGGTCTCGACAGTCCGGATTCGGCGCTGGGGCTGTATCTCAACATCGGAGCCGACCTGTGAGCGCGCGCAGTGCCGCGACCCGCGCAGGCGGCGCGCGGTGAGGGGCGTTCCGCTGACGCCGGAGCAGCGTGCCGCGCGCAATGCGGCGCGCAAGGCGCTGGCGCGGCGCGTGGCCCTGCACTCGGCCCTGGCGACGCTGGCGCTGGTGCTGCTGCTCGCGGTGATCGCCTGGTGGTTGCTCACGACGGTCGGCGGCCGCGACGTGCTGCTGCGCCAGATCGTCGCGCGGCTGCCACAAGGCACCACGCTCACGTGGCAACAGGCCAGCGGACCCGCCTCCGGCCCGATGACATTGCAGGGCGTGCGCTTCACGATGCCGCGCGCGGCCGATCCCGCCTGCGTCCGCACCGCGACCCAGCCCTGCGCCGCCGGCACGATCGTGTTCACCGCGCGGATCATCGTGCTGGATCCCGCGCTGCGCCCGCTGCTCGGTCGCAGCCTGCGTCTGGATGCGCTCGACATCACCGATGCGACCCTCGACCTGCCCATCGGCACGCAGCCGTTCAAGTTGCCGCGATGGCCGGATTCGCTGCCGCAGATCGCACCGCCGCTGGCGCTGCGCGCGGACGCCATCCGCATCGATGGCCTGCGGGTGACGCGCGATCGCCTGCCATTGGTATTGATCCGGCATGCGCGCGGCGGCCTGCAGGCGTCGCGCGGACGCCTGCACCTGGAGCGGCTGGTCGTCGACAGCGACCGTGGGGATTTCACCGCGCACGGCGACTACGCGCCCGCCGATGCCTACCGCACCGACATGACCGCGACCGCCGTGCTGCCGACGACCGGCGCACGCGCGCCGGCGCGCCTCGCACTGGTCGCGCGCGGCGACCTCGACGCGATGGACGTGGCGATCGGGGGTTCCGCGCCGGCACCGCTGCAGGCGAGCCTGGCGTTGCGCGGACGCGACCTGCCGCGATGGTCGGCGCGTGCGCACTCCGCCGCGCTGGATCCGGCATTGCTGACCGGCGCCGCGCCGTCGACACCGCTGGCATTCGACCTGCGCGCCGACGGGCGCGGTGGCAGCGCCAACCTGCACGGACACGTCGCGCGCGGTGCGCTGGACGTCGCCATCCAGCCGTCGCAGGTTCGACTCGACAACCAGGTGCTGCGCGTGCAACCGCTGGTGCTGGATGTCCTGCAGGGTCGGGCAACGCTGCGCGGCCAGGTCGACATGCGCGACCCGCGCCACACCAGCCTGCGCATCGCGGCCAATGCGCGTGGCGTGACCTGGGGCGCCGCGACCGGTGTGCCGTTGCGCGCGGATACCGACCTGGGCATCGCCGGCAGCCTGGACGCGTGGGCGGCCATCGGTCGGGCGACACTGCGCCGTGGCGCGCGCACCGCGTCCGTGCAAGTGGATGGGCGCGGCAACCGCGACCAGTTGGCGCTGCGATCCCTGCAGGTCGCGATGCCCGAAGGCCGGCTCGACGCGAACGGCACGCTGCACTGGTCGCCCACGCTGGGTTGGGACATGCAGGCGACGCTGGCGGGATTCGATCCCGGCTATCTGTTCGCCGGCTGGGACGGCGCCCTGCAGGGCCGCATCAGCAGCACCGGCAGCACGCACGGCGGCGGCGGTGTCGACGCGCAGGTGCAGGTGCCGACGCTCGCGGGACGCCTGCGCGGGCGCGCGCTGCAGGGCCATGGCGCGCTGACCGTGCACGGCAACGAATACGGCGGTGATGTCGTGGTGTCGCTTGGCGACAGCCGCATCGATGCACACGGCAGCATCGCCGATGCGCTGGATGTCACCGCACGCTTCTCGCCGCTGCACCTGGACGACCTGCTGCCGCAGGGCACCGGCTCGCTGCGCGGCACGTTACGGCTGACCGGCGCGCGTCGCGCTCCCGACATCGACGTCGACCTGGCGGGCCAGGGCCTCGCCTACGGCAGCTACCGGGCCGACACCCTGCAGGCACGTGGACGCCTGCCCTGGCGCGGTGGCAGTGGTGCATTGACGGTCGATGCACGCGGACTCGCCGCCGGCGTCGCACTCGATCGCCTGCACATCGACGCGCGCGGCGCGGTGGAAGCGCTGCAGCTGCAGGCGCAGGCGACGGGCGCGGTCGGCGCGGTCGACCTTGCCGGCAGCGCAGGCAAGCGCACCGCGGGATGGTCGGGATCGCTCGATCGCCTGCACCTGGCGCCCGCGCGCGGAGCGGCCTGGCAACTGCAGGCGCCGGTGCGCGTCGTGCAGGACGGTGCGCGCTGGACGCTGTCGCACGGCTGCATCATGTCGGCAGGCGCCGGCTCGCTGTGCGCGCGCGCGGACTGGCCAAACAGCGGCGTGGACATCGACGGCCATGCGCTGCCGTTGGCGTTGGCAAGCCCGTACCTGCCCGCGCGCACCGACGGCCGACCCTGGCTGCCGCACGGTGAAGTCGACCTCGATGCGCGGCTGCGCAGCGCGGGATCCGCATGGCAGGGCAGCGTCCACGCGACATCGGCCAGTGGTGGCCTGCGCAACAGCGAGACGTCGCGCCGCGACCTGGTCGGATACGAGAACCTGACATTGGCGGCGACATTCGATGCGCGGCACGTCGATGCGACGCTGGGTGCTGGACTGGACGGCGGCGGCCGCATCGACGCGCGCGTGCGCAGCGGCTGGGACGCATACGCGCCCTTGTCCGGGACCATCGCGGTGGAAACCGATGCGCTGACATGGATGGAGTTGCTGTCGCCGGACATCGTCGACCCTACCGGCCACATCCAGGCCCGTCTCGTGCTGGGCGGCAGCCGCGCGCAACCGGCGCTGGGCGGACAGGCGCAACTGTCGAACTTCAGCACCGAGTTGCCGGCGCTCGCGATCACCCTGCGCAACGGCTCGCTGCGCCTGGATGCGCAGCCCGATGGCAGCGCACGCATCCACGGCAGCGTGCAATCCGGCGACGGCACGCTCGCACTCGACGGCACGCTGGGGTGGCGCGCAGCAGCGGGCGCATCGACCGCGCCGCTGGTGCTCAACGTGCGCGGCAGCAATGTGCTCGCCGCCGATACGCGCGACCTGCGTGCGGTGATCGATCCGGACGTGGTCGTGCGCTATGCGCCGGGCCAGCCGCTGGATATCAGCGGGCGCGTCGGCGTGCCCAGTGCGCGCCTGGACCTCGAGCGCCTGGATCGCGGCGTGGCCAGTTCGCCGGACGTCGTCGTGCTGGATCCGGTCGATTCCACGCAGGGCATCTCCACGCCGAGCGTGCTCGACCTGACGCTCGCGCTTGGCGATGACGTGCGCCTGCACGGCTTCGGCCTGGACGGCACGCTCGCAGGCGACCTGCGGGTGCGTACACGACCCGGTCGCGAGATGGTCGCGAACGGCAGCCTGGACATCGGCGGCAACTATCTTGCGTATGGCCAGCGCCTTGCGATCACCCGCGGGCGGCTGTCGTGGAGCGACACCGCGATCGGCGACCCGCTGCTCGACATCCGTGCACAGCGCCACGTCAGCGACGTCACCGCCGGCATCGACGTCACCGGCCATGCCACGCGCCCGCAGGCGCAGGTGTGGACGGATCCGGCCAGCGACCAGTCCGAGGCGCTGGCCTACCTCGCGCTGGGCAGGCCGCTGTCCAGCGCCAGCGCCGATGAAAGCCGCCAGCTCGGCGCCGCCAGCGCGGCACTGACCGCCGGCGGCAACCTGCTGGCGTCGCAACTGGGCGCGCGGCTGGGGCTGGAGAATGCCGGCGTCAGCCAATCGCGCGCGCTGGGCGGCAGCGTGCTGGGCATCGGCAAGTACCTGTCGCCGAAACTCTATGTCAGCTACGGCGTGTCGCTGCTGGGTACCGGCGAAGTGCTCACGCTGAAATACCTGCTGCGCAAGGGCGTGGACATCGAGATCGAATCGAGCACGGTCGAGAATCGCGCATCGTTGAATCTTCGCAAGGAAAAATGACCCCATGTCGACCACCCGCCGCCTGCACATCCAGCCGCCCGACGCCCCGGCCATCGCCGCGGGCTTGGCCGCGATCAAGCGCGAACAGGCGCTGCCGACCGCGTTTCCGCCGCCGGTCGAAATCGCGGCGGCGGACGCCGCGGCCGCGCCGCGCCTGCCGACGCTGGACCGCACCGACATCGAGCTGGTGACCATCGATCCACCCGGCTCGATGGACCTGGACCAGGCACTGCATGTGCAGCGCAATGGCAGCGGCTTCCGCGTGTTCTATGCCATCGCCGACGTGGCCGCCTTCGTCGCGCCTGGCGATGCGATCGACATCGAGGCGAACAAGCGCGGTGAGACGCTGTACGGCGCCGATGCGAAGATCCCGCTGCATCCGCGCGTGCTGTCCGAAGGCGCCGCGTCGCTGCTGCCCGACCAGGTGCGTCCCGCGCTGCTGTGGACGATCGATGTCGATGCCGCCGGCGAATGCACGTCGAGCGACGTACGCCGCGCACTGGTCCGCAGCCGCGCCAAGCTCAATTACGCCGCGATGCAGGCACGCATCGATGCCGGCCAGGGCGAGCCGATGTGGGACGTGTTGCGCGCGTTCGGCGAGTTGCGCAAGCAGCGCGAGCGCGCACGCGGCGGCATCAGCCTGCCGCTGCCCGAGCAGGAAGTGTGCGTTGAGGAAGGTCGCTGGCTGCTGGAGTTCCGTGCGCGCAAGCCGGCGGAGGACTGGAACGAGCAGGTGTCGCTGCTGACCGGCATGGCGGCCGCCGACATCATGCTGAAGGGCGGCGTGGGACTGCTGCGCACGCTGCCAAAACCCGAGCCGTGGGCGATCGACCGGCTGCGTCGCACCGCCAAGGCACTCGACATCGCCTGGCCATCCGACATGTCCTATCCGCAGTTCATCGATTCGCTGGATCCCGCGCAACCGCGCAACGTGGCCATGATGGTGGCGTCGACCACCGTGCTGCGCGGCGCGGGTTACGCGGCCTTCGACGGCGCCGCGCCGGCGCAGCCGATGCACTGGGGCCTGGCGGCGGAGTACGCGCATGCGACCGCGCCGTTGCGGCGCCTGGTGGATCGCTACGTGGGCGAAACCTGCGTCGCGCTGTGCGGCGGACAGCCCGTGCCCGACTGGGTGCAGCAGGCGCTGCCCGCGCTGCCACAGACGATGGCCGATGCCGGCCGTCGCGCCAGCCGCTTCGAGCATGCCGTGCTCGACCTTGCCGAAACGTTCGCCCTGTCCAGCCGCGTCGGCGACACCTTCAGCGGCGACATTGTCGAGGTGCGCGGCGACGACCGCCGGCAGGGCGTGGTGATGCTGCGCGATCCCGCGATCGAGGCGCCGCTGACCGCTGCCGCCGACCTGCCGCTGGGAGACACGGTGACGATACGGCTGGTGGAAGCGGACGTGGCCACGCGCCGCACGCGATTCGAACTGGCCTGATCGCGCTTGGCGTCGGGCGCCCCGTGGGCGCGCCCGCTGCTACAGCATCGCGCCCTGCAATAGCGTCATGCCGTTGGCGATGTCGGTCCAGACGACGTAGGCGTTGCCTGCCTGCAGCGCCAGTTGCGGATATCCGGTGACGAGACCGCGCCCCTGCAGCGTGGCGAGCTTGACGCGCTGCAACTGCCGCGACAGGTCGGGCGTGTAGCGCGCCAGCCAGAGCGATTGCCCATCGGCATCCTCGCGCAGCCACAGCACCCAGGCCTGGCTGGCATCGAGCGCCACGGCGACGCGACCCAGCACGGCCTCGCCACGGTCGACGACCACGGGCGCGCCGAAGCTGTCGCCGGCATCGCCGCTGCGCGCCAGTTGCACGCGCGGCTGCGGACCGGCGCCGGTGTACCAGGCGACGACCACATCCGTGTCGCGCGACGCGATCGCCGGTCCATTGACCGGGCAGCCGGTCATTTTCCAGTTGTCCGCATGCACCGGCGCGGCCTTGCTCCAGCGGCCCGATTCGAAGCGCGCGACCGCGATGTCGCGGATCTCCGACGCGCTGCGGTCGCGATAGGCCAGCACGGCGCCGCGCGTCGTCACCGCAGCGGCGACACGACAGCAGTCGCACGCGCGGGTATCGACGTCGCTGACGGCGCTGCGGCGCAGGCCGGCGTCGAAAACGGCGGCATGCAGCCTGGTGTCCGCCACCGGTGCCTGTGGCGCGGATGCCGCCTGCGCGCCGCCCGCCGGCGGATTGCCATCCAGCCATGCCATGCCCACGTCGGTCCGCGATTGCGGCCACAGCACCGCGGAGCCGAGTTCCGTTCCGCGCACAGCGGTGCTGACCTGCAGCGGTGCGCTCCAGTTGAACCCGCCATCCAGCGATCGGCTGAGCTGCAACTCGCTGGCGGCATCGCCGATCTTCTGGATCCACTGCACCCACAGCGCGCCGTCGCCGGTGGCCATCAGTTGCGGCGGATTGCTGGCGTCGACCAGCAGGCTGTCGCCGACCACGATCGTGCGCGGGGCGCTTTGCCAGTTTCCACTGCCATCCCAGGCGGCGAACTGCAGCGCGTTGCGCCGGCCCGGCGTGCTGTCGATCCAGCTCAACAGCACGCGTCCATCAGTGGTGGCCACCAGGGCCGGCTGCGCCGCGGCGGGCCCGGTCGGCAGCTGCCACGGTCGCGGTGCATGGTCGGCGCGGGTCGCCGTGGGCGGGGCCACGGGCGGGGCCGCGCGCTGGCAGCCGGGCAACAGCAATGCCATTGCGCACAAGGCCAGCGTGCCGGTGAATCGCATGGTCAGGTCCTGCCTTGGGGAGTTCGCATTGTAGGAGCGCACGCGCCACGCCGGCATGACGTACCGTCAGCCGCGCCGCGCCGACTGCGCGCGCCCTGAACCGCCGCCCTCAGGCGACGCGGGATCGCCGGGCGCGCGACAGATGCACCAGCAACAGCGAGATCGCGGCAGGCGTCATTCCGGGAATCCGCTGCGCCTGCCCCACCGTTTCCGGCCGCACGCGCTCGAGCTTCTGCCGGACTTCCGCCGACAGCCCGCGGACCTGCGCGTAATCGAAGCCGTCGGGAATGGCCGCGGTCTCGTGGCGCTGCTGGCGCGCGATCTCGTCGCGCTGGCGATCCAGGTAGCCGGAGTACTTCACATCGATCTCGATCTGCTCGGCGACCATCGGGTCGTCCGCTGCCGGGGCCAGCGCGGGCAGCGTCAGCAGGCGCGCATAGTCGATCTCCGGCCGCTTCAGCAGATCCAGCGCGCTGCCCTCCTTGGTCAACACGATCCCGAGGACGTCGGCCACTTCCTGGCCCAGCGGGTTGCCGGGCCCGGCGCGGAGCGCCGACAGGCGCGCGGTTTCGCGCGCGATCGCCTCGCCCTTGGCTTCCACCGCCGCGAGGCGTCGATCGTCGACCAGGCCCAGCCCGTGCCCGATCGCCGTCAGGCGCAGGTCGGCATTGTCCTCGCGCAGCTGCAGTCGATACTCCGCGCGCGAAGTGAACATCCGATACGGCTCCAGCGTGCCCTGGGTGATCAGGTCGTCGATCAGCACGCCGATGTAGGCCTGGTCGCGCCGCGGCGTCCATGCCTCGCGCTCCTGCACAAGGCGCGCGGCATTGAGGCCGGCGATCAGCCCCTGCGCGGCGGCTTCCTCGTAGCCGGTGGTGCCGTTGATCTGCCCGGCGAAGAACAGCCCGGCGATCGCCTTGGTTTCCAGCGACGCCTTCAGCCCGCGCGGGTCGAAGAAGTCGTACTCGATCGCGTAGCCGGGCCGGGTGATGTGCGCCTGCTCGAAGCCACGGATGCTGCGCACCAGCTCCAGCTGGATGTCGAACGGCAACGAGGTGGAGATGCCGTTGGGATAGATCTCGGTGGTGCACAGGCCCTCGGGCTCGACGAAGACCTGGTGGCTGGCCTTGTCGGCGAAGCGCACGACCTTGTCCTCGATCGAGGGGCAGTAGCGCGGACCGATGCCCTGGATCTGCCCGCTGTACAGCGGCGAGCGATGCAGTGCGCCGCGGATGATGTCGTGCGTGCGCTCGCTGGTATGCGTGATCCAGCACGGCAGCTGGCGCGGATGGTCCGCGCGCGAACCCATGAATGAGAACACCGGACGCGGGTCGTCGCCGGGCTGGGCTTCCATGCGCGTGTAGTCGAGGGTGCGTCCATCGATGCGCGGGGGCGTGCCGGTCTTCAGGCGATCGACGACGAAGGGACCTTCGCGCAGGCGCTGCGCGAGTGCGGTCGCTGGCGGATCGCCGGCGCGGCCGGCCGCGTAACGGGTCTCCCCGACATGGATCCTGCCGGCCAGGAAGGTCCCCGCGGTCAACACCACGGCCGGCGCGAAGAAGCGCAATCCGGTCTGGGTGACCGCTCCGCGCACGCAACCGTCCTCGAACACCAGGTCGTCGACCGCCGCCTGGAACACGGTGAGGTTGCCTGCGGATTCGACGGCCTGGCGGATGAAGGCGCGATACAGCGAACGATCCGCCTGGCAACGCGTGGCACGCACCGCCGGCCCCTTGGAGGCGTTGAGCCGGCGCCACTGGATGCCCGCCGCATCCGCTGCCCTGGCCATGACGCCGCCGAGCGCGTCGATCTCCTTGACCAGATGGCCCTTGCCGATCCCGCCGATCGCCGGGTTGCAGCTCATCGCGCCGACAGTCTCGACGTTGTGCGTCAGCAACAGCGTGCGCGCGCCCGCCCGCGCCGCCGCGAGCGCGGCTTCGGTGCCGGCATGGCCGCCGCCGACCACGATCACGTCATGTCGATAGAAGGAGTGATCCATCCGCGCATTATCGCGCGCCGCCCGTCAGCATCGGTTCGCGCAAAAAAAAGGGGTCGAATGTCCCCCGACATTCGACCCCTGGCATCCCCGACATGCGCGCGACCAGCCCCTGTTCCAATTCCGGTCGACGCCCCTGACGCCTGCCACGTCGGGTGCAGGAATGAATACGCAGGAAGCATGCCAAGGCCGCGGGACTTGCGGCCCGCAGCTGGGAACTGTGATGGAGGTCGCGCTACGCAGGCGCTATGGGCCCGGCTGGCTGAAGGATCCAGCGAAAGCGCTTGGGCGCCGACACCCGGCGAGGAGCGGAACAGGGGGGATCCGTGTTTCCCCGTCGGGTGCCGACATTGAAACGCACTGCAACTCAGGTCTAAAAACGACGCAGCTCGTCAAGAGCGGACACTAGCTTGCGACCCGCGGTGGGGCAACGCAACACCTCAATGGTGGCGTTTGAGACCGTCGTCGCGTTCCTGGCGCATGGCTGGCGGGCTGTCCTGCGAAGTGCCCCGCTGCGGCTCCCGCTGGATGCGGTCGGGGTTCGGGAAGCGGGTGGGTGCCGACGGCTGCGGCAGCGGCATGCGCTCGCCGATCGGCCGCGCGTCTGGTTCGAACGGTCGCCGGGGGCGGGCGGGCCCGCTCGGCAACGGGCCGGGCTGGACGAGCCGGTCATTGTCGTCGTCGTCGCGGTGCGGACGCGGGTGCGGGTGCGGCCGCGGATCCGGACGGACCACGATGACCGGCGGGCGCGGGGTATAGGGATAGCCGTATCCGTAGGGATACCCATAGGGGTAGCCGCCATAGCCGTAACCGCCGCCATAGCCCATGCCGTAGCCGATCATCCCGCTCCAGCCGCCGGGATAGCCATATCCGCCGTAGCCGTAGGGGCTGTAGTAGCCGTCATCCTGGTAGTCGACCGACGGCTGGCCGTAGTAGTAGTCGCCGGCGCCACCACGATAGTCGTAACCGGTCACGCAGCCGCCCAGCAGCGCTGCGGCAAGGGCGGGAAGAAGCAGATTCCGGATCATGGCGACACCCCTGTGGTTTCCATCGGCAGCATCCGCTGCAGGCATTGAATCGGTGCTTAACCTTTCTGGAATAGCGCCCCGGGAAAACTGAACCGTTATGCCGCGCGGCAGGGACGTGCCAGCATGACAGCTGCTGACCAGCGGAACGCACATGGCACTGCATCAAGCGTCGGGGCGCTGGCGCCTGGGACTGGGCCTGACCCTGGCCACCGCGCTGTTCTGGGCGACGCTGCCGATCGCGCTGAAGGTCGCGCTGGAGATCCTCGATCCGATCACCCTGACCTGGTTCCGGTTCGTGGTGGCTGCCGCGGTGACCTTTGCATGGCTCGGCCTGCGCGGCGGCTTGCAGGGTTACCGCGGACTCGGCCGCCGCCATTGGCTGATGCTCGCGCTGGCGGCGCTATTGCTGCTGGGCAACTACGTGTTCTACCTGCTGGGCGTGCAGCACACCACGCCAGCCAACGCGCAGCTGCTGATCCAGCTGGCGCCGCTGCTGATGGCGCTGGGCGGCATCTGGGTCTTCGGCGAACGCTTCCGCCTGGCGCAATGGATCGGGTTCGCGTTGACGGTCGCCGGCCTGCTGCTCTTCTTCCGCGACCAGTTGCTGGCGGCCCGGCACTCCACGGGATACGGCGTCGGCTCGGCCCTGGTCATCCTCGGCGCCGTGGTGTGGGCCGGTTACGCGCTGCTGCAGAAGCAGCTGTTGTCGCGGCTGGGATCGATGCAGATCCTGCTGCTGCTGTACGTCGCCGCCAGCCTGGTGCTGCTGCCGTTCGCACATGCCGGTGAACTCGCCCGGCTGGATGGACTGCACTGGGCGATGCTGGGCTATTGCGCGCTCAACACGATCGGCGCCTACGGCGCCTTCGCCGAAGCGCTTGCGCATTGGGAGGCATCGCGGGTGTCGGCGATCCTCGCCACGACACCCTTGCTCTGCATCGTCGCGGCCGCGCTCGTGCATGCACGCTGGCCATCGTTGCTGGCGCCCGAGCACATCGGCGCCATGGGCTATGCCGGGGCGGCGCTGGTCGTCGCCGGTTCGGCGGCAGTGAGCCTGCTTGGCGCGCGCGCCGGGCGTTAGCATGTCGCGCATGGATACCGCAGCCGCCACCCTGCCGACATTCGACGACGTGCTCGACGCGGCCGCGCGCATCGCGAGGCTGGCGCATGTCACGCCGGTCATGCGATCGCACGCGCTCGACTCGTTGGCCGACTGCAGCATCGCGTTCAAGTGCGAACACCTGCAGCGCACGGGCGCATTCAAGTTCCGTGGCGCCTGCAATGCGGTGTGGGCGTTGCCCGACGCCGTCGCCGCGCGCGGCGTGGTCACGCACTCCTCCGGCAACCATGGCGCGGCGCTGGCGCTGGCTGCGCGCACGCGCGGGATCGCCTGCCATGTCGTCGTGCCGACCGGCGCCGTGGCGACCAAGCTGGCGGCCATCGAGGCATACGGGGCGACGTTGCACCGCTGCGAGCCCACCATCGCCGCACGCGAAGCGCGTTGCGATGCCGTGCAACGCGAGACCGGCGCGACGCTCGTGCATCCCTACACCGACGCCCGCGTCATCGCGGGCCAGGCCACCGCCGCGCTGGAGCTGATCAACGCCTGCGGGGAATTCGATGCGCTGGTGGTTCCGGTCGGCGGCGGCGGCCTTGCATCGGGGACTGCCCTGGCCATGGCCAGGCTGGCGCCGCGCTGCCGGCTCTTCATCGCCGAGCCGGCGGGGGCCGCCGATACCGCGCGCTCACTGGCCGCCGGCGAGCGGCTGGTCGACTTCGTCCCCGACACGATCTGCGACGGCCTGCGCGGGACGCTGGGTGCGCCCAATTTTTCCATCCTGCTCGCGCAGGGCGCGCATGCGCTGGTGGTCGACGATGCCGACACGGTGGCGGCGATGCGACTGCTGTGGACGCGCATGAAGCAGGTGGTGGAGCCGTCCTCGGCGACGGTGCTCGCGGCGATCCTGCGCCATCGCGAGCAGTTCGCCGGCCTGCACGTCGGCGTGATCCTGTCCGGCGGCAACGTCGACCTGGACGACTTGTCGCAGCTGTTCCAGCTGAGCTGACCGCCCGTCCGCAGGTGGCGCGATCGCGCCGATAACGGACCCCGCCACCCGCCCCTTTAGAATTGCCGGCCCCTTACGACGCGGACGCCCATGCGCAAGTTGCTGCAATCCCAGGCGTTCCGGATCGCCGCACTGGCGTTCGCGCTGGGGTTCCTGTTCCTGGGGCTGCGCGGCATCTGGGATCCCGATGAAGGGCGCTACACCAATGTCGCGCTGCACATGCTCGACAGCGGCAACTGGATCGAGCCGCACCGCAGCCAGGAAATCGGCCACTGGACCAAGCCGCCGCTGACCTACTGGGCGATCGCGACCAGCATCGCCGCGTTCGGACACAACGCCTGGGCGGCGCGACTGCCATCCGCGCTGTCCTACCTGCTGTGCATCTGGCTGGCATGGCGCATCGCGCGGCGACTGGCTCCCGGCAGCGGACACCAGGCGGCGCTGGTCTACGCGACGATGCTGTTGCCCATCGGCGTGTCGCAGTTCATCACCACCGACTACCTGCTCGCCGCCTGCGAGACGCTGGCGATGTGGGCCTTCGTGGAAGCGCGATTCGCCGACGATGGCCGCGCGCAACGCTGGTTGCTGCTGATGTGGGCGGCATTCGCGCTGGCTTTCCTCGACAAGGGGCCACCGGGATTGCTGCCGCTGCTGGCCGTGATCGCATTCGACATCGCGATGCCGCGGCAGGTGCGTCCGCGTGCATTGCAGTGGCGGGGCCTGCTGCTGTTCCTCGCCGTCTCGGCACCGTGGTATGCGGCGGCCATGGCGCGCAACCCGGGATTGCTCGATTACTTCCTCGGCAAGGAAGTGGTCGACCGCGTCGCCAGCAATGATTTCAGTCGCCATGGCGAGTGGTATGGCTGGATCAGCATCTACCTGCCGACGTTGTTGATCGGCACGTTGCCGTGGACGCCCTCGCTGCTGCGCTGGGCGACGGCGCTACCGGCGAAGCTGCGCCACATGCGCACGCACCAGGGTCGCCGCGAGGACGCCGCCGGGCTGCTGCTGGCCTTGTGGCTGCTGCTGCCGTTGCTGGTGTTCTGCATCTCGCGTTCGCGGCTGCCGCTGTACATCCTGCCGCTGTTCGTGCCGCTCGCCGTCATCGCGACCCGGCAGCGCTTCGCGGAGGGTTTGCCGCTGCCACGCTGGCGCTGGCTGCTGCTGTGGTGCGCCTGCGCACTGGGATTGCAGCTGGCCGCGGCACGCTGGCCGACGCACAAGGATGCCTCCGCCTGGGCCGGCGCCATCCACGAGCGCGTTGCCGGGCCGGTCAGCCAGGTGGAGTTCGTCGACGACATGGCGCGTTACGGCCTGCACCTGCACCTGGGCGTCGACGTGGAAAAGCTCTCGCTGCAGCCGCAGGCCGGCGCGCGCTTCAATCCGGAATTCGACGAGAGCGTCACCGACGAACTGCGCGATGACTTCGACCCCGACAGCCTCTGGATCACCAAGCAGGAGCAGTGGCCCACGGTGCGTGACCTGATCGCGACGCAGGACATGGTCGCCGTGGCCCAGGGCACGCCGTACCAGGGCCGGGTGCTGTTCCGCGTGCGACGCGCGGCAACCAGCACGCGCTGAGAGTCAGGACGCGCCGGTCGCGATCCGCGACAGGCCTTCGTCCAGCAGGAATCGGGTCATGGCGGCACGCTCGCCTGGCGGTCGCGACTGCATCGCATCGAGCAGCCAGCGCAGCGACTGGCAGCGCGCGCTGCGACCATCGGCATCGTCGCCGGCCTGCAGGCCCGTCGTGAAACCGTCGTGCAGCAGCGCGGCGGTGACGGCGGCGCCCTTCAGCGATTGCTTCGCCGCGGCACGGTCGAAGGCCTGCGCCGGCGACTGCACGGCGGCTAGCAGCAGGTCGGCAAGCGCATCGGCGAAGCGCGAGCGGCTGGCGGGTCCCAGCTGCGACGCGAACGCATCGAGGCCTGCGATGCTGCGGTCGGCTTTTGGCTCGAACAAGGCGCACAGCGCCCCCGACTCGTTGTCGTTGCGCGCCACCGCGTGCACCGCCTGGAACAGCGCATCGACCTGCGGGTCCGGCGCGCGCTGCAGCAGGTCGCCGCCGGTCGCTGCGAGCACGCCCGGGTCAAAGCCCCACAGGTCGGCTGCCGGCCGTGCCATGGACAGCGACGGCAGCAACAGTGCCGCCAGCACGATGCGATGAAAGCCTGGTCTGCGCATGCCGTGTTCCTCGAGGATGCGGACCGTTGTAACCGACCACGGCTGAACCCACGAAGTCGCTCAGCGTCGGCGCACCGGGATGTTGTCGGCGGGGAAGCGCGCGATCTCGCCACCGTCGTCGCGGATCGGCGCGCCGGCCGGCGGCCCCCATGCCATGGCGGTGATGGTTTCCCATGTGGCGGGGAGCGGACCATCCCCGCTTGCCGCCGCATAAGCCGCGGCCGCCTGCGCCAGCCGCGCCTTGCCGGTGAGCGAATGCCGCCGCGCGCGCAGGGCATTGGTCGCGCCGATGGCCCGCAGCTCGCGCATCAATGTCGGCAGGTCCGGATAGCGACTGATGGTGACGTCGCGGTCGAGCACGGGATCGCGGAAGCCGGCCGCCATCAAGGCGTCGCCCCATTGCGCGATTGCGGCGAACGGACTCACGTGCGGCATCGCATCGGCGCTGGCGAACGCACTGCGCAGTTCATGCAGCGTGTCCGGCCCGAAACTCGACAGCAGCAATAGGCCGCCGGGCTTGAGCACGCGGCGGAAACCGGCCAGCACCGACGGCAGGTCCTCGACCCACTGCAGGCAGAGGTTGGAGAACAGCACGTCCACGCAGCCGTCGGCCAGCGGCAACGCGGCCGCATCGGCGCACACGCGTTGCACGCCGCGTCGCAGCGGATGCCAGTCCGGCTTCACCGCACGCGACTGCAACATCGGCAAGGCCAGGTCCAGCGCCAGCACGCGCGCGCGCGGCCAGCGCTGCTGCATCCGTGCCGCCGCGCGCCCCGGCCCGCAGCCGACATCGACCACCAGCTGCGGCGCCACGCCCGCGCCATTGCGCTGCTCCAGGTAGGACAGCGAATCCAGCAGGTGCGCTTCGACCGCGTGCTGCAGGGCGGCGGCGGCATCGTAACTGCGTGCCGCGCGCGAGAATGCACGACGGATGTGCCGACGGTCGAACACGGCGCCGCTCATGCCGCGCGCCCAGGGTCGACGGCACGGTCATCCATGAAGGCCACCAGCTGCGCCGCAACCTCGTCGGCATGGGTGAGGAATGGCGCGTGCCCGGCGTGTTCGACGACGTGCAGGCGCGATCGCGGCGCCAGCGCCGCGGCCGCCCGCATCGCGCGCGGATCCACCAGGCGGTCGCGACGCCCAGCCAGCCACGCACTGCGCACCGGCAGGGTCGGCAATACGCCGCGCAGGTCGCTGGTCTGCAACAACTCCAGGCCGTCGGCGAGGACATCCGCAGCCGGTTCGCCGCGCAGCAACAGGCCATCGCGCATGGCGCGCATCTCATCCTTGGCATGATCCGAGCCGAACGCCTCGAGCGCGACGAAGCGATCGAGCGTGCCGCGGTAATCGCTGCGCAGGCCCGTGGCGAAATCGCGGAAGACGTCGGCCGACACGGCGTAAGGCCACGGGTCGGCGGCATCCTCGCTGCGCACGAAGCGCGGACTCGCGCACAGCATCGCCAGTGCCGTCACCTGCGCCGGATCGCGCGACGCGGCATGCAGCGCGATCAAGCCGCCCAGCGACCATCCGCACCACGGCGCCGGCGGCACGCAATCGGCGATGGCCGCAGCGCAGGCCGGCAAGTCCAGTGGCACGGCGCTGTCGCGGCTGTAGCCATGTCCTGGCAGGTCGACGACATGCAGCGTGTGGCGATCGCGCAGGCGTGCCACCAGTGGTGCGAACACGCCGCCGTGCATCGCCCATCCGTGCAGCAGCACCAGCGGCGGACCGCTGCCGGTGACCTCGACGTGCAACGCGCTCATCGGCGCGACGTCCACGTCGCGCGCGCTGCACATCGCCACCCGGCGAGGCGGCGGCATTGCAGGCCCGCGTTCATGGCGTGGTGAGCGCTGCGCCCAGCGTCGACCGGCTGGCACCGACCGCGTCGGATGTCCATGCGAGTGCGTCGAGCAGGCCGTCGACATCACTGTCGCCGTGTCCGGCACTCAGGGTGATGCGCAGGCGCGCGGAACCTTCCGGCACCGTCGGCGGGCGGATCGCGGCAACCCAGTAACCCCGCGCCTCGAGGGCCTGCGCCAGCGCCACGGCGCGCGCGTTGTCGCCGCACAACAGCGGCTGGATCGGGGTTTGCGACGGCAACAGCGACAGTCCACGCTCGGCCGCGCCCTCGCGGAATCGCGCGACCAGCGCCCGCAGTTTCTCGCGGCGCCAATGATCCTTGCGCGCCAGCGACACGGCGGCCAGCGATGCCGCCGCCAGCGCCGGTGGCAAGGCGGTGGTGTAGAGATACGGACGCGCGGTCTGCGCCAGGTGGTCGATCAACGCCGCATCGCCCAGCAGCACGGCGCCGTAACCGCCCAGCGCCTTGCCCAGCGTCGCCAGCTGCAGCGGCACCTGGGCGACGTCCAGCTGCGCAGCCGCGACGCTGCCACGCCCGCCCGGGCCGAGCACGCCGATGCCATGCGCGTCGTCGACATACAGCAAGGCCTGCTGCACGCGCGCGGCGAGCGACAGCTGCCGCAGCGGAGCGATGTCGCCGTCCATGCTGAACACACCATCGGTGGCCAGCAGTGCGGCGCCATCGGGCGACGCGCGCATCTGCCGCACGGCGCCTTCCGGATCGGCATGCGGGTAACGCCGCAACCGGCATCCGGCCAGTCGCGCCGCGTCGATCAGGCTGGCGTGGTTGAGCTTGTCCTGCACGCAGACGTCGTCCTCGCCCAGCAGTCCCTGCACGACGGCGAGGTTGGCGAGGTAACCGCTGCCGAACAGCAGCGCGCGCGGCGCGCCGAGCCAGTCCGCGAGTGCCCGCTCCAGCGCCTCGTGCGCGGCGTGGTGGCCGCACACCAGGTGCGAGCCGATGCCGCCGGCGCCTTCGCTGGCAGCCGAGTGCTGCAACGCGCCGGTGACCGCGAACTGCTGCGAGAGCCCGAGGTAATCATTGCTGCAGAAATTGACCAGCCAGCGGCCGTCGACCTCGCAGCGCACGCCATCGCGGCGGGTGACCGTGCGCCGCACGCGCTGGCGCCCGAGCGCCTCGCGTTGCAGGCGCAACTCTTCGACGCGATCGCGCAGCTGGATGCGTGGCATCGGTCAGGCCGCGTGCGCGGGTGCGCCGACGGCGGGCTGGTCGGCGGGCAGATCAGTAATCGCCGCGTGCACCGTGCCGGCGTGATCGTGGTCGGCGGTGTCGACGGCGACCGCCATCGGCCGCAGGCCCAGGCGCTCGAACAACTCCCGATCGTGCGCCGTGTCGGGATTGCCGGTGGTGAGCAGCTTCTCGCCGTGGAAGATCGAGTTGGCGCCAGCCGCGAAGCACAGCGCCTGCAATTCGTCGGACATCGATTCGCGACCGGCGGACAGCCGCACCATCGATTTCGGCATCAGCATGCGCGCCACCGCGATCGTGCGCACGAACTCGAACGGATCCAGCTCGACCGTATCCGCGAGCGGGGTGCCCTCGACCTTGACCAGCCGGTTGATCGGCACCGAATCCGGATGCGCGGGCAATGTCGCCAGCGCCTGCAACAGGCCGGCGCGCTGCGCGCGCGATTCGCCCATGCCGACGATGCCGCCGCAACAGGTCTTCATGCCGGCGTCGCGCACGTGCGACAGCGTATCCAGGCGATCCTGGAATTCGCGCGTGTGGATGATTTCGCCGTAGAACTCCGGCGCGGTATCCAGGTTGTGGTTGTAGTAATCCAGGCCGGCGGCCTTGAGCGCATGCGCCTGGCTGTCGCTGAGCATGCCCAGCGTGGCGCAGGTCTCCAGGCCCAGCGCCTTGACCTCGCGGATCATCGCCGCGACCTTCGGGATGTCGCGGTCCTTGGGCGAACGCCACGCGGCGCCCATGCAGAAACGCGACGCGCCGGCGGCCTTGGCCTGCCTGGCCTTCTCGACCACCGCATCGGTTTCCATCAGCTTGGTCGCGTCCACCCCGGTGTGGTAGCGCGCGGCCTGCGGGCAATAGCCGCAATCCTCGGGGCAGCCGCCGGTCTTGACCGACAGCAGCGTGCTGACCTGCACCTCGCACGGATCGAAATGCTGGCGATGCACCGTGCCGGCGCGATGCAGCAGCTCGGTGAACGGCAGGACGAACAGCGCCAGGACCTCGTCCCGCGACCAGTCATGGCGGAGCGGGGCTGCGGGTGCATCGCTGGCGGGAGGCAGGCTGACGACAGGCAAGGGCGTTTTCCGACTGTGGCGGGTGGGTACCCGCGGCAGTCTGGAAAGCATGCCCGACCCTGTCAACCCGATGACACCCCGCGCGGTTGACGGCGCGTTGCGGCGCTGGCTGCGGTCGCGGTGGCCCACCCATTGCCTGGCCTGCGGCGAAGGCGACCACGGCGACCGCGACCTGTGCCTGGCGTGTTCGGCGGCCCTGCCGTGGAACCGGATCGCCTGTCCGTCGTGCGCGTTGCCGCTACCGGAGCCCGCCCAGGCCTGCGGCAGCTGCCTGCGACGCGCCCCGCCGCTGGAACGGGTCATCGCGGCCTGCGTCTATGCGCGCCCGCTCGACCGGCTGCTGCCGCGCTTCAAGTTCCACGGCGACCTCGCGGCGGGACGCCTGCTCGGACAATTGATGATCCAGGCCTGCGCAGCCATGCCCCGCCCCGGCGCACTGGTGCCGCTGCCGCTGCATCGCGCGCGACTGCGCAAGCGCGGCTACGACCAGGCGCTGGAGCTGGCGCGGCCGCTCGCGCGGGCCTTCGACCTGCCCCTGCGCGCCGATGCGCTGTTGCGCAGCCGCCCGACCGCGCCGCAATCGGAATTGAGCGCCATGCAGCGCCGGCGCAATGTGCGCCAGGCTTTCGCAGTGTGTCCGGATCACCGGCTGCCGGCCCACGTGACCCTGGTCGATGACGTCATGACCACCGGGGCTACGCTGCATGCCGCGGCGATGGCTTTGCGGCGAGCCGGCGTGCAGCGGGTGGACGCCTGGGTCTGCGCGCGGGTGCCCTGAAGGGGCGCCAATAGCCGACGTTACGTGGCTGGCCTTACGTCCGCTGCCAGAGCGACAGCGCGATGCCGGCAAAGATGGTCGCGCCGACCCAGTGGTTGTGCAGGAATGCGCGGAAGCAGGCGGCCGGTTCGCGGTGGCGCGCGATCCGGAACTCCCAGGCAACCAGCAGCGCGGCCACGCCCAGTGCGGACCAGTAGGGCAAGCCGAGGCCGGCGCGTTGGCCGACGAACGCCAGCGCCGCGAACATCAGTCCGTACAACAGCCCTTGCGCCACCAGATCCATCTCGCCGAACAGGATGGCGGTGGATCGCGCGCCGGCGCGGATGTCGTCCTCGCGGTCGACCATCGCGTACCAGGTGTCGTAGGCCGTCGCCCAGAAGATGTTGGCCACGTAGAGCAGCCACGCCAGCGGCGGGACATGTCCCTGCAGCGCGGCGAACGCCATCGGGATGCCCCAGCCGAAGGCCATGCCCAGGTACACCTGTGGCAGGTCGGTATGGCGCTTGAGGTAGGGATAACTCGCCGCCAGCAGCACGCCGACCGCGCTCAGTGCGATCGTCAGCCGGTTGAGCGTCAGCACCAGTGCGAACGCCACCAGCATCAGCACGGCAAACACGATGAGCGCCTCGCGCCCGGAGACCGCGCCCGTCGCCAATGGACGGTCGCGCGTTCGCGCCACCTGCGGATCCAGCCAGCGATCCGCGTAATCGTTGATCACGCAGCCCGCCGAGCGCGTCAGCCACACCCCCGCGCTGAAAACCAGCAGCGGCCACAGCGGCGGCACCCCGCCGGCGGCCAGCCACAGTCCCCACCAGGTCGGCCACAGCAGCAGCAGCCAGCCGATGGGTCGATCGCCCCGCACCAATGCCCAGTACAAGGACAGGCGCCGGCGCGCGGGCGGCAGGTCGCGCGGGATGTAACGCTCGTAGCTCATGGGCTGCAGGCTAGGCGGCTCGCGCCTGTTCGCGCAATCATGCGAGAATGCGCGGCCCCACGGCGTGCGTTCGGCGTCCGGGGAAACGGCCCATGCGCCCGTAGCTCAGCCGGATAGAGTAGTGGCTTCCGAAGCCATTGGTCGGGGGTTCGAATCCCTCCGGGCGCACCAGTGTCTTGCCGCCGCTGGCCCGGGCAGCAGGACTCCCAGAGACTCAGCGGCCTGGCCGCCACAAGGTGGATCGTGCGCAACTACGACCTCGATTTCCTCAAGAAATTTTCCCTGGTGATCGGCTTCCTGGTGCTCGTCACCCTGGGCCTGCAGTTCCTCGCATATCACCTCAACAAGGCGATTCCACCGGAAGTCTCCCAGGTGGCGCTGCAGCGCACCCAGAGCCGGATCGCCCCGCTGGGCGCGGTCTACGCCGGCGCGACCGGTGCCGCCGCGCAGGCTGCAGCCGCGTCGGCCGCTGCCGCCTCGGCTGCATCGCAGGTGGCTTACGGTGGCACCAAGGATGGCTCGGTGATCTTCGGCAACCTGTGCACCGGCTGCCACACGTCCGGCGCCGGCGGTGCACCCACGCTGGATGCGGCGCATTGGAGCGCGCGCATCGCCCAGGGCAAGGACACCCTGTACAAGCATGCGATCGAAGGCTTCCATGGCGCGGCTGGCGTGATGCCGCCCAAGGGTGGCAACCCGGCGCTGTCCGAGGACCAGGTCAAGGCCACCGTCGACTGGATGGTCAGCCAGGTCAAATAGCGCCGCGATACGTTGCGCTGACGATTCAATCCGCCGCGCCGCTGCGCGCATCGGAAAGAGTACGGATGAGGCTGTTGAATTTGCGACGCCGCCGCCTTCGGGCGGCGTCGTCGTTTCCGGGGGCCCGCTCGGTGCCCGGTATCATGCCGGCATGTCCGTGCCCGCCTTCCCCGACGCCTCCGCCACCCTGTCGCTGGACGGCCCGGCCGGCCTGCTGGAAGTCGCCGTCGATCGCGCCGGGGATGCCGCGCTACCGGTGGTGGCGATCGTCTGCCATCCGTTGCCGACCGAGGGCGGCACGATGCACAACAAGGTGGTGACGATGACGGCCCGCGCCTTTCGCGAACTGGGCATCGACACCGTGCGCTTCAACTTCCGCGGCACCGGCGCCTCGCAGGGCAGCTTCGACCAGGGCGATGGCGAGACCGACGACCTGCGCGCGGTCGCCGCGTGGGTGCGCTTGCAGCGCCCGGGCATGGCGCTGTGGCTGGCCGGCTTCAGCTTCGGCGCCTATGTCTCGTTGCGGGCGGCGCCCTCACTGCATCCGGGGTTGATGCTCTCGATCGCGCCGCCGGTGGGCCGCAGCTGGGATTTCTCCGCGTTGACGCCGCCGACCGGTCCGTGGGTGGTGATCCAGGGAGATGCCGACGAGATCGTCGATGCCAACGCCGTGCGCGCCTGGATCGACACGCTGGCGATCAAGCCGGTGCTGGTGCCGATGCCGGACGCCGGGCATTTCTTCCATCGCAAGCTGCTGGACCTGCGCGGCGCGATCAAGCACGCCGTGCGGCCATACCTGCCAGCGGCCGCGTGACGTCGCGCACGGGATTGAATGCTGCGCGGCTGTCGCCCTCATCGGCGTATGCGGACGGCGTCGCGCTCGGCGACTGGCTGGACGACCCTGCCCAGCATGCCGCGCTGCACGAACTGGACCGGATCCACGCCGCGCTGGTGCAGGCGCCGCCACCGGGCCTGCTCGCGCGCCTGACCGGGCAGCGTCCGCCGGCGCCACGCGGCCTGTACCTGTGGGGCGGGGTCGGGCGCGGCAAGACCTTCCTGATCGACCTGTTCTACGCATCGCTGCCCTTCCAGGAAAAACGCCGCACGCATTTCCATCGCTTCATGCGCACCGTGCATGCGCGCCTGCGCGACCACGCCGGCGAACGCGACCCGCTGGCCGCGATCGCGCGCGAGTGGCGGGCCCGCTTGCGGGTGCTGGTGCTCGATGAATTCTTCGTCAGCGACATCGGCGACGCGATGCTGCTGGCACGCTTGCTCGAACACCTGTTCGATGCCGGGCTGGTGCTGGTCACCAGCTCCAACACGCCGCCGGCGAACCTCTATCACGGCGGCCTGCAACGGGTGCGGTTCGAGCCCGCGATCGCACTGATCGAGCAGCACTGCAAGGTGCAGCACCTGGACAGCCCGCGCGACTACCGCCTGCGCACGCTGACGCGTTCACCCGTCTACCGGCAGCCGCTCGACGCGCGCGCCGACGCCTGGCTGGCCGAACGCTGGCAGGCGCTCACCACCGGCTGCGTGCAACAGGGCGGTCCCCTGCAGGTCGACGGACGCGCGATCCCGGCGCGCGCGCTGGCCGAGGGATTCGCCTGGTTCGACTTCAGCGCACTGTGCGAGGGGCCACGCGCGGCCGCCGATTACATCGAGGTCGCGCGCGAATTCCACACCGTGCTGCTTGGCGGCATCCCGCTGCTGGACGCCCGCCATGACGATGCCGCGCGCCGCCTGGTGACCCTGGTCGACGAGTTGTACGACCGCCACGTCAACCTGGTCTGCACCGCCGCGGCGCCACCGGAATCGCTATATGCCGGCGATCGCCTCGCCGCTGCCTTCCAGCGCACCGCGTCACGGCTGGTCGAGATGCAGTCGACCGACTACCTGGCATCGGAGCATCGCGGCTGAGCGGCGTCAGGCGTTGCGTCCGCCGCGCACGCGCCGCAGGTGCAGCACGCCGTACACGATCATCAGCAGCACCAGCGCGATGCCGATCGCGGCCCACTCCTGGGTGCTCAGCGTGGCGACGATCAACACCATCGCGATCACCGCCAGCAGCGGGATCGCCATGCCGCCGGGAAGATTGAACGGCGCGCCGCGTTCGCGCAGGTCGCGACGCTGCGCGCGCCATGCGCCGACGCTGACCAGTCCGTAGACCAGGCAGATCGCGCCGCCGGATATCAGCGCCAGCGTGTCGAAGTTCCCCGCCAGCGCCAGCAGCCAGGCGAGCCCGGCGTGCACGGCCAGTGCCAGCAAGGGCACGCGGTGGGTCGGGCTGACCGTGCCGAAGCTGCGCGGCAGGTAGCCGTCGCGACCCAGCGCGAACACCAGTCGCGACGTCCCCAGCAGGTTGCCCATCAGGAATCCGGTCATCGAGATGCACGCCGTCACCAGCAGCAGCACGCGTGCGGGCTGCCACAGCGCGCCGGCGGTATCGGCGACCGGCACGCCACTGCGGCCCAGCGCGGCGCCAAGCACGCCCTGGCCGACGATCTGCAGGCCCAGGTACAGCAATACCACCAGCAGGATCGCGACCAGCGTCGCGCGCGGCACGCTGCGCGCGGGATCGGTGACTTCGCCCGATGGCACCAGCGCGGTTTCCATGCCCGAGTACGCGAACATCACCAGCGCCATCGATGCGCCCAGCGCAGCCCATGAGGGCACGGCGCCCGGCGAGAAACTGACCTGGCCCCAGTCGACGAAGAACGCACCGATTCCGGCCAGCAGGAACAACGGCGTCAGCTTCAGCGCCGCCAGCACGGTGATGGCGCGCGCGCCCAGGCGAACGCCGAATGCATTGAGCGCGAACAGCAGCAGGTAGATGCCGGTCAGCAGCAGTGCGCGCGGCAGCGCCGGCGCCAGCGCGGGCACCAGGTTCGCCAGCTGCACCGACAGCGCCGCGGCAACGCCGGCACTGGAGGTGAAGTTGCTGATCCACATCAGCGAGCCGGCGAGGAATCCCGCGAACGGGCCAAAGGTCGCCGCGAGATAGCTGTAGGGACCCCCGGTGACCTGGACGCGGCTGCCGATGGCGGCAAAGCACAGGGCCACGGGAATGATCGCCAGCGCACCGGCCACCAGCGCCAGCGGTGCGGCTGCGCCCATCTGCGCCGACAGCGCCGCCGGCATGCGGAAGATGCCGCCGCCGACGATGATGTTCATGACCGCGGCGGTCAGCGCGAAGCCGCCAACGACGCGCACCAGCGCGGCTTCTCCGCGCAACGGCGCCACGGGATCGGGACGGGTGGCGTCGTTCATGGGCGGCATGTGCGAGGGGAACCGTCGCAAGCCTCGCACGCCATTGCCGCGTGGCGCCAGCGCCGCCCCATCACCGGGGTGCATCACCGCCTGCGATGGCCGGCAGCCACGAAAAACGCGCCGCCCGCGCTGCCGGCAACGAGGATCCGGCAATACGAGCGGCGCGCACCACGCCGTTGGCAATCAACGGCTACGGTCGCTGCGGCCAGCGCCGTCGTCGGCTTGCCTGCCCTTTTCCACCAGTTCGCGCACGCGCTGGCCACCTCGCGGGCTTCCCCGCCGAGCTTGCCCAGCCCAGGGATAGCCGGCCGCACCGAGCTGTTCCCGGCGGGCTTCGCCATCCCCATCCTTCCGGCCTCGCGCTCATGGCGCCGTGCCTGCTGCCGCCCGGTTTGTCGTTGGAAGCCATGTGCCGCTACTTCGATGACGCATGCTGGCGATGACGCATCGCTGCACGCATCGGCTCAGGGGCTGCTGCGGTCTTCGGCCTGCCGACCCTTTTCGACCAGCTCGCGGACGCGCTGGCCACCGCGATGGCCCAGCTGCGCATAGCCTTCCGATCCCAGCTGCTCCTTGCGCGCCTGGCCGCCCATGCGGCCCAGCTGCGCATAGCCCTCCGGGCCCAGCTGGCCCTTGCGGGTCTCCCCACCCAGCTTGCCGAGCTCGGAATAACCTCCCGGCCCCAGCTGCTGCTTGCGGGTCTGTCCGCCCATGCGTCCGGCTTCGCGGACGCTCATCTCGCCGTTGCGACCGTTTCCCGTGCCGCGACTGTCGTTGTTCTGGTTCCGTGCCATGGATGCGTGACTCCTTGTTGGTCGTTTGCCCGAATCAGCTGCTGTCGAATCAGCTGCCGTCGCCGATTTCGGCCTGCCTGCCCTGCTCGATGAGCTCGCGCAGGCGCTGCCCGCCTTTTGCGCCGCCCTTGTGTCCGATCCGCTGGTAGAACGCGTGGCCGTGGGTGGAGGCCGTCGCCTTGCCGCCCTTGCGGCCCAGTTCGGAATAACCCTGCGGACCGAGTTGCTCCTTGCGGATTTCGCCGCCCTTCCTGCCTGCCTCGCGCACGCTCATGCCACCGCTTTGCGGGCGCTGGTCGTGTCGAATGCCGCCATTTGCCGCCATCCCGCCATCACTCCCGTGCCGGGTCGCCGTCTTCGGCCTGCCGGCCCTTCTCGACCAGCTCGCGTACGCGCCGGCCACCCTGCCTGCCCAGCTGCGCGTATCCCTCGCTGCCGAGTTCGCGGCTGCGGACCTGGCCGCCTTCGCGACCGATCGCCGCCATCGCATCGGGTCCGCGTTGTTCGCGCAGGGCATCGACGCCGCGATGGCCGAGTTCGGAATAGCCTTCGGGCCCCAGTTGCTGCTTGCGCGCCTGCCCGCCGAGGCGGCCGGCCTCGCGCACGCTCATGACGCCGTTGGCGCTGCGTTGCTGGCGGGATGCGTCGGTGGCCTTGGCCCGGCGGGCTGGCGGCTTCGGCGCATGGGGATCCCTCACGTCACTCTCCTTGGTCGCGGATTGGCGACCTTGCGCGCGCACGGGTGGTTTCCACCCGACGTCGCCAGGAGTGACGCAAGGCGCGTGCCACGGCGTTGAGCACTCGCGGGCAGGGCATGCGCCCAGCGGCGAGAAGGGCATCCAGCGCAAGGGGTCGGGCGCGATTTCGGCGGTGATGGCACGCCGATCAGGACGCCATCTGGCGATGGCAGCTCCACAGTCAGTCCCTGCCAGCCGGACTGGCGAGCGACCGTGTCGCTGCAAAACATTCTTGCCGCGGCAAATCTTTCAGTCAGCCGGTCCCATGGCCGACGACGACGCGCAGCGCCCGGCATGAGCGGAACAGGGGGACTCGATTGCCGTCACCGACCGCGCGTCGCGCGGTCGGGGTAGCGCCTAGCGGCGGCGGCTGCCGCTCTTGACGGCCTGTGCGGGGGCAGTGGCTGCCACTTCGCTGACCTTCTGCAACACCCGGGTCACGCCCAGCTTCTCCACGCGTCCGCCGGACTTCTCGAAGGCCGCGATATGCAGCGCGATGCGTTCGCTGTCCACCCGCTTATGCAGGTTGGCTTCGGATCCGGAGTCGGAGCGACCCTTGCGACCCGCACCCGTGCCCTTGGCCGGCAACGCCTTTGCTGCTGTTGCCTTGGTCGCAGCGGTCTTGGTGGGCGCCGCGGCTTTGCTGGATGTCGTGGCCTTGGCGGCCGGCTTGGCTCCCGTCACGGGTTTGGACGGCGCCTTGGCAGCCACGGCGGCCTTGGGCGGCGGGGATTTCACGGCGGCGCGCGACGCAGGCGACTTGGGCGCGACAGCCTTGGCCGCGGCACCCTTGGGTTGCGCGCGTGCAGGCGGGGCCTTCGCCGGCCCGGTGGCCTTTGCCGGCTTGCGCTTGGCCGCAGCGGTGCCGCTGCTGCCCTTGGCGGCTGTCATGTGAGCTCCCCTGGTCGCGAAAAAGGTGCGACACGCCACCAGCGGTGGGTGCGCTGGCCCACTATGCGACCTCCGGGGCGGGATTGCGAATGCCAAAAGGCCGAAGGGTGAACGCGGACGGCCGATTCAGCTTGTCGGCGCCTGCGCCTGCAGCTTGGCCGCCTGCATCCGCGCCAGCTCGATCTCCTCGCGCTTTTCCTGCTGCTTGCGCAGCTCCTCCTTGCGGATGGCCTCGGCCTCGGCCGGGGACGGGGCGTCGTCCATGGACAGCGACAGGCCCGCCGCCGCGGTCGGCTCGCCACGCTGGCTGCGCAGCTTGATGTTCAGTCGCAGCTCGTTCGCCGAGTCGGCGTTGCGGATGGCCTCGTCGTAGCCGATCAGGCCCTCGTTGTACAACTCGAACAAGGCCCAGTCGAAGGTGCGCATGCCCAGCTCGCGCGACTTGGTCATCACGCCCTTCAATTCGGTGAACTCGCCCTTGAAGATCTTCTCGGCGATGGTCGGGGTGTTGATCAGGATCTCGATCGCGGCCACGCGGCCCTTGCCATCCTCGGTGCGCACCAGCCGCTGCGACACGATCGCGCGCAGGTTCGCCGACAGGTCCATCAGCAACTGCGTGCGGCGCTCTTCCGGGAAGAAATTGATGATGCGTTCCATCGTCTGGCTGGCGCTGTTGGCATGCAGCGTCGACAGGCACAGGTGACCGGTTTCCGCGAACGCGATCGCGTGTTCCATCGTTTCCGAATCGCGGATCTCGCCGACCAGGATCACGTCGGGGGCCTGGCGCAGGGTGTTCTTCAGCGCGTGGTGCCAGGACAGGGTGTCGACGCCGACCTCGCGGTGGGTGATCAGCGACTTCTGCGAGATGTGCGCGTATTCGACCGGATCCTCGACGGTGATGATGTGCCCGGCGGACGTGCGGTTGCGGTGGTCGATCATCGCCGCCAGCGAGGTCGACTTGCCCGATCCGGTACCGCCGACGACAAGCACCAGCCCGCGCTTGTTCATCACCACGTCCTTCAGGATCTCCGGCAGCCGCAACTTCTCGAAGTTGGGTATCTCCGCCGCGATCGTCCGCAGCACCATGCCGACATGGCTCTGCTGCATGAAGACATTCACGCGGAACCGCGACAGCCCGGGGATCGCGATCGCGAAGTTGCACTCCATCTCGCGCTCGAACTCCTCGCGCTGGCGCTCGTTCATCGTCGCGCGCGCCAGCTGCGCGGTGATCTCGCCGGTGAGCTTCTGCTGCGTCAGCGGCGTCATCGCGCCCTGCACCTTCATGCTCGGCGGGAAGTCGTGCGCGATGAACAGGTCCGAGCCACCGGCCTGGCTCATCGCCGTCAACAGCTTGAGCATGTAGGCGTGAGCCTGGTCGTCGGTCAGGGTCGTCATGCGGTTTCGGGGAATGGGAATGCGCTGGGTGGAGACACGCAAAGCCGCCTGCTGCCAGCTTCACGCGCGCGGCGGCGCGTTGCGGATTTTCGCAATCGGATGTTCATAGGGCGCGCCCTTCCGGTGCACCGCGCTCGAACCTGTCGGGCAAGGCCTCGCCCGCGTCGACGAAGGACAGCGACACCGAGTTGAGGCAATGCCGCTCGCCGGTCGGTGGCGGACCGTCGGGAAAGACGTGCCCGAGGTGGCTGCCGCAACGCGCGCAGACTTCCTCGTCGCGGACCATGCCGTGGCTGGTGTCGCGCACGATTCGGATGTGGTCGAGTGCGATCGGCTGGAAGAAGCTCGGCCAGCCGGTGCCGGAGTCGAACTTGGCGCTGGAGCGGAACAGCGGCAGGCCGCAGAAACGGCAGGTGTAGACGCCATCGCGCTTGTTGTCCAGGAACACCCCGCAGAACGCCGCCTCGGTGCCGTGCTCCAGCAGGACCCGGCGTTCGTCGCGCGTCAGCCCGGCAGCCAGCTGCTGGCGCTGCGCGTCGGTGGGCGGGGTCAGGTCGAATGATGTGCTCATGGTCGTTCCGTCGGTCCACGCCGGTCCGCCGGAGTAAACCACAGCAAGGCTCCACGGCCGATGCCCGCATGGCCGAACCGTGCGCGAATCGACAGTGCGGCCTGCCGGCATGTCGCGCTCGGCGGTCACGTGCCGTTGCGGGTCGGTGCCCATGGGACCAGCCCAACGGCTGTGACGCGCAAGCTGCTGCACGAGCAGCCCGCCCATCCCGTGCACCACGCGCGCGCCGGTGTGCGTGGCGAAGCCCGACGACAAACGCACCCATCGTGACCGCGCATGCAACGGTCGCCGTGCGCATGCTTCGCGCTTCGTTGACGGCGTCGCGCCCTACTGTGCCGCTTCTGTTGCAAGGGAACCGATGATGCTCGAGCGTCTTCCCGCACGCGTCGGCCACGCCCTGCGCGGCCTGCGTCCCGGACTGGACAAGCTCCTGGTCAACGATGCGTCGATCGCCGGCGCGCAGGCGTTGGCGGTGCGCAGTCGCGCATTCGCCGATGGCGCGGCGCTGCCGTTGCGCTACACCGCCGACGGCGAGGGCCTGTCACCGCCGATCCAGTGGCATGGGGTGCCCGACGCCACCCGCAGCATGGCCGTGTTGATCGAGGATGCGGACAGCCCGACGCCGCGGCCGCTGGTGCACGGCATCGTCTGGAACCTGCCCGGCGAGGATGGCGTGCTGGGCGAAGGAGTCCTGAACGCCATGGCCGTGACCGGCAGCCCCGACCTGGGGCGCAACTCCTACCTGCAGCATGCCTACCTGCCGCCCGATCCGCCGCCCGGACATGGCTGGCACCGCTATGCCTTCCAGGTCTTCGCGCTGGATTGCGCACCCAGCCGGGGGGAGGCACCCGGTCGCGGCAAGCTGCTGGACCTGCTGCGCGGGCATGCGCTCGCCAGCGGCCTGCTGATCGGCACCTACCGGCGCGACCGCCCGTCGTGACCGCGTGGCTGCCGGCACCAACGGCAGGTCATCGACGCATGGATTGCACTACCCTTGCGGTCAGCGGCGGCGGCCAGCAAGCGCCGCGCCCGAGCAACGTCAGGACCTGGGGAAGCAATGGCGATCCGGCGCGAACTGTTTGCAGGCGAAGTGCTGTATCGGCAGGGCGAGCCGTCGGACTGCGCATGGCTGGTCGAACGCGGCAGCGTCGAACTCGTTTCGGTGCAGGGCCGGCGCGAAATCAGCCACGGCCTGCTCGGCCCGGGCGAGCTGATCGGCGAGCTGGGAATGCTCGATGGCGCGGCGCGCAGCGCGACCGCGATCGCGCGCGGCGATGCGGTGCTGCTGGCGATCGAACACGACCAGTTCCTCGATCGCCTGGAGAGCGGCGATCCGATCGTGCGCACGCTGGTCGCCAGCCTGTTGCGCCGCACCCGCAGCATCATCGCCAGCCTTCCCGCCGACACGGCGCTGCCGGCGGAGGACGTGTCGGTCAGCGATGCGACCGAGCGCGGCGGCATCCAGAAGATCCGGCTCGAGGCGCAACTGGGCGATGCACTGGACACCGGCACGCTGGAGGTGCGCTACCAGCCGCTGTATGACATTCCCGCCGGGCGCGTCACCAGCTACGAAGCGCTGGTGCGCTGGGAACTGCCCGACCGCGGCACGGTATCGCCGGCGGAATTCATCAAGCTGGCCGAGGAGACGTCGCTGATCGTGCCGGTCGGCGAATACGTGCTCGATCGCGTGCTCGAGGTGCTCACCGGCCTGCGCGATGCCGGCGTCGATCCGTTGCCGAGCATTGCCGTCAACCTGTCGGCCAAGCAGCTGGTCGAGCCGGGGATGGCGCGGCAGATCGTGTCGCGGGTGGAGCGCGCGCAGCTGCCGCCGGGCGCACTCAAGCTGGAGGTCACCGAAAGCCGGATGCTCGACTACGCGCCCGTGCACGCGGTGATGCTGCATTGTCGCGAGCACGGCGTGCCGTTCGCGCTGGACGACTTCGGCACCGGTTATTCCAACCTCACCCACCTGTACAAGCTCGACTTCGAATTCGTCAAGGTCGACCAGGCATTCGCCCGCCACATGTTCGACAGCCCGCGTGCGATGGCGCTGGTGGAAGCCATCATCGCCATGGCCCACGGGCTTGGCGCCGAGGTGATCACCGAGGGCGTGGAAACACCGCGGCAACTGCAGCACCTGCGCGAACTCGGCGTGCGTTACGCGCAGGGCTACCTGATCGGACAGGCGCAACCCGCGAGTGCGGTGCTGTCCGGCGAGGCCGCGCGCGCTGGCGAAGCCGGCGCACTCGGCCTGTAGCCAGCGCCCCCCGATCAAGCGGTCGCACGCGACCCGGCGATGACATTCAGGCCTGCGACAGGGATGCCAACCTGAAGCCGACGAATGCGCTCCACAAGCTCGACAGTGCGTCGCGCACGTCACCACGCCTTTACGGTTGCGCTGTGACCCTCGCCATTGCAGGGGGATCCCCGGCGCACGTTCCCGCGGGACGCGCTCCACCACGCGGGCACGGCGCCCGCCGCAACAAGGAGACTCCAATGACCAAGAAGACCACCGTCCTGCTTGCCTTGCTGGCACCGGGTATCGCCATGCTCGCGGCTTGCGCCACCGACAAGGGGACCGCGGCCACTTCGCCGTCGATGTCCTCGACGATGCCTGCCGACACCGGCACGACATCCACCGGCATGGGCGCGACCACATCCGGCTCCAGCACCACCAGCACCGGCACGATGGGCAGCATGGATTCGAGCAGCGCGTCGTTCTCGCAGCTGGACAAGAACCAGGACGGCAGCATCACGCGCGACGAACTGTCGAGCAGCGACTCGATCAGCAGCAACTTCTCCAGCGCCGACACCAACGGCGACGGCAAGCTGTCGGAGACGGAGTTCAACGCGGCGCGCGGCAACCCGTCACCCGCACGGTGAGCCTGCCGGTGACGCGAGTCCCCGCGGCTCGCGTTGCCGACGCCCCAGCGACGCCCACCCGGTCGCGCCCAACGGCAGCGCTCGCGGTCGTGCTCCTGCTTGCAGTAGCCGGCTGTGGCGATCACGCGCGGCTGCTGGTGCGCCAGGGCATGGGCCCCGATCCGGTCCTGCCGCCGCCGGTCACCCGCCTGGTTCCGACGGTGGCGATCGCGCCTGCGCAGGGCTGGCCGGCGGGGGCCATGCCCACGGCCGCATCGGGCCTGGCGGTCAACGCCTTCGCCAGTGGACTGGCGCATCCGCGCTGGCTGCTGGCGCTGCCTGACGGCCGGGTGCTGGTTGCCGAAACCGATGCGCCGCCAAAGCCCGCCGACGGCAAGGGACTCAGGGGCCTGGTGATGAAATGGGTGATGCGCCGGGCAGGGTCGGGCGCACCCAGCGCCAACCGCATCCGCCTGCTGCGCGATCGCGACGGCGATGGGGTTGCGGACGTCGATAGCGTGCTGCTGCGTGGACTGAATTCACCCTTCGGCATGGCGCTGGTCGGCGGGACGCTCTACGTCGCCAACACCGATGCCGTGGTCGCCTATCCCTACCGCGAGGGCGAGACGCACATCGACGCCGCGCCGCGCGTGATCGCGACGCTGCCCGCCGGGGCGATCAACCATCACTGGACCAAGAGCCTGGTCGCCAGCCGCGACGGCCGCCACCTGTACGTCGGCATCGGCTCCAACAGCAATGCCGGCGACAACGGCCTGGCCGCTGAGGCCGGGCGCGCGCTGATCGAGGAGATCGACGTGGCCACCGGAGCGAGCCGTGTCTACGCGTCGGGCCTGCGCAATCCGGTCGGGATGGACTGGCAACCACACAGCGGCGCGCTGTGGGTGGCGGTGAACGAACGCGACGAGCTCGGCAGCGACCTGGTGCCCGACTACATGACGGCGGTACGCGATGGCGGCTTCTACGGCTGGCCATGGAGTTATTACGGCCAGCACGTCGACACCCGACCGCAGCCGCAACGCCCGGACCGCGTCGCCACGGCACTGGTTCCCGACTACGCCCTCGGCCCGCACACCGCGTCGCTGGGACTGGCGTTCTACGACGCCGGCCTGCTCCCCGCGCACTACCGCAACGGCGCCTTCATCGGACAGCACGGATCGTGGAACCGGCGCCCGCAGAGTGGCTACAAGGTGATCTTCGTGCCCTTCGTCGACGGCCACCCGAGCGGCGAAGCCGAGGACGTCCTCACCGGTTTCCTCGACGCCCGCGGCCACGCGCAGGGTCGCCCGGTGGGCCTGGCCGTGGCCGCCGATGGCGCGCTGCTGGTGGCCGACGATGTCGGCGGCCGGATCTGGCGGGTGACGCCCGCATCGGCAGCCGGCAACCGCCCTGCATCCACCGGAGATTGAGCCATGGGCCGCATTGCCCCGCGCGTCTACCAGCAGGCCGGCGACATCGCCCGGCTGCAGGCGATCGCCAACCAGTTGCTCGAGAACGAGCGTGTCCGCGTCGTCCTCGCCGATGGCAGCACGGTGGAAGGCATCGTCGAACTGACGCCAAGCATGCTGGTGTTCTTCGACCCGGACGGACGCGAGGGCATGAATGCGACCTTGCGGCTGGAAGCCTTCCTCGATGATGGCCGTCCGCACCCCGCGACCCTGTTCAACATCTGGCTGGATGAGATCGACGCGGTGACGCGGCTGCCGAATCCCTCGCCGCCGGAGCCATCGCTGCGCAGCGGACCGGCGGATCCCAACGCGCCGGTGGTGGAGTGACGACTCAGGCCGGTGCTGGCGTCGGTGTCGCCTCGAACCGGCGCGCGTAGTCGCGTTCGCCGGCGATGCGTGCAACCTCGGCGTCGGCCAGGCCAGGCGCGGCATACACCACGTAGGCGATCCCGCCATCGTTGCGGCCGATGTGGTGCAGCCGATAGCGCGAACGCCCGGTTCCGCCATCCGGCGGGTAGTGCGCCGGCGGTTGCTGGCCGTCCATGTCCAGCTCGCTGTTGTCCACCGTGCCACCCACGAAGAGTGCCCGCATGTTCGACTCCACGACTTCAGTGCAGGCGATCATGGCCGCTGCGATGTTGCCATCCGGTCAAGTCGCGCCGGAGGCCGCGGCGCAGTCGGTAACATCCGCCTGCTCCAGACCATCATTCCTCCAGGCCCAACCATGCCCGCTGCCGGCGATCCCGCGCTCGACACCCTGCTGCTGCCCTTCGCCCAGGGCGCATTGACGTGGCCGGCGGCTGGCGGCGCCTTGTTCCTGCGCGCCCGGTGCGGGGCGGCGCTGTTCGATGCGCCGCGGCCCGGGCTGGTGTGCGAGCAGGGGTTCAAGCCGGAGGCCGACGCGCTGCAGCGTTCCGGCCTGGACGTCGTCGTCGAAGCCGATCCGGGCACGCGCTTTCCCCTGGTGCTGGTGCTGCCGCCGCGCCAGCGCGACGAGGCGCGCGCGCTGTTGGCGCGCGCCATCGCGCATGTGGCGCCGGGCGGGATCGTGGTCGCCGCGATGCCCAATGCCGAGGGCGCCAGGTCCGGCGAAGCCGATCTGGCGCGGCTGGCCGGGCCGCTGCAGACGCTGTCGCGGGCGCACTGCCGGGTGTTCTGGACGGCGCCGATGCACGGCGACCACGACGCCGCGCTGGCTGCCGACTGGATCGCCGCCGACGCACCGCGGCCCATCGGCGACGGCCGCTTCAGCCGGCCGGGCGTCTTCGCCTGGAACCGCATCGACCCGGCCTCGGCCCTGCTGGCCGCGCACCTGCCGTCCGACCTGGCCGGGCACGGCGCCGATCTCGGCGCGGGTCATGGCTACCTGGCCACCGAGATCCTCGCGCGTTGTCCCGGCGTGACCGCACTGGATCTGTACGAGGCCGAGGCCCGCGCGCTGGAGCTGGCGCGCATCAACCTCGCCCCCTTCGCGCAACGCGCCGCGATCGCCTTCCATTGGCACGACGTCACCACCGGCCTGCTGCAACCGGTCGACTTCATCGTCACCAACCCGCCGTTCCACGGGCTGGGGCAGGCCGATCGCCCGGACCTGGGCCGCGCCTTCATTGCCGCCGCCGCGCAGGCGCTGCGACCGGGCGGCCGGCTGCTGCTGGTCGCCAATCGCCATCTTCCTTACGAGTCGGAACTCGCCACGCAGTTCGGCGACGTCCGCATCCTGGCGCAGCAACAGGGCTTCAAGGTCATCCTGGCCAGCAACGTGCCGATCCAGGCGCCGACGCCGGCGCCGCGCAGACGGCACAGCCGCCGATGAAACTGGTGAAGCTGATCGCCAACCTGGGCTACGGCAGCCGCAAGCAGGTGACGCAACTGTTCCGCAGCGGCGCGATCACCGACGCGAACGGCGAGGTGCTGTACGCCGACGACCAGGTGGCGCATGCGGACATCCGCATCGACGGCGAGCCGCTGGATCCGCCGCCCGGACTGACGCTGATGCTGCACAAGCCGGTGGGCGTGACCTGCTCGACCAGGGATCCCGGCCGCATCGTCAACGACCTGCTGCCGCCGCGTTTCCGCCTGCGTTCGCCGCTGCTGTCGAGCGTCGGCCGGCTGGATCGCGAGACCAGCGGCCTGCTGCTGCTCACCGACGACGGCGCGCTGCTGCACCGGATCGTCGCGCCGAAATCCAGACTGGCCAAGGTCTACGACGCCACGCTGGCGCAGGACCTGCGTGGCGACGAGGCGGCGCTGTTCGCCAGCGGCACCCTGCTGCTGGAATCCGACACCACGCCGCTGGCGCCAGCGGTGCTGGAGGTGATCGACCCGCGGCATGCGCGGCTGACGCTGACCGAAGGCCGCTACCACCAAGTCCGGCGCATGTTCGCCGCCGTCGGCAACCACGTCACGGCGCTGCATCGCAGTCGCGTCGGCGGGTTGGAACTGGGTGATCTCGCAGCGGGGCAATGGCGCGTGCTGGACGAAGAGGAGCTGCGGCGTTTGTTTGTCGGCTGATCGCAGTTCCTGTGGGAGCGACGTGAGTCGCGATGGGTGGCCGCTATCGCGACTCACGTCGCTCCCACAAGAGAAGCCCGCCGCTCATTCCAGCAGCGAACGCCAGCCATCGACGCCCAGGGCGCGCAAGGTCTCGATGTTGCGCTCGACGATCGCATCCGGATCCGGGAACGCATCCACCGCGCGCGACACGCTGTCCTCGCGCAGCAGGTGCAGCGTCGGGAAGGGCGCGCGGTTGGTGAAGTTCTCCACCGCGTCGGCCGCGCTGTCGGCGAATTGATAGTCGGGATGGAAGCTGGCGACCTGCAGCACGCCGTCCAGCCCAAGCGCGTCGACCAGCGCATCGGCCTTGTCGAGGAAATCGTTGTAGTCGAGGAAATCCGCGAGCACGTGCGGATGGATCAGCAACGTGGTGTCGACCTGGTCGGCCGGCGTGTCGCGCAACAGCAACAGCTCCTCGCCCAGCTGCGACAGCAGGGCGTCCGGGGTGCTCGCATCGCTGAGCACGAAGCGCAGCTGCTGTTTCGCCAACACCGCCTTGGCGAACGGACACAGGTTGAGCCCGATCACCGCGCGCTCCAGCCACAGGCGCGTCGCCGCGACCGGATCCTGCACCAACGCGGCCTCAGTCACGGAAGTTGTCGAACTGCAGCGGACGCTCGAACTCGTTCGCCCGCAGCAACGCCATCGCCGCCTGCAGGTCGTCGCGCTTCTTGCCGTTGACGCGCAGCTTGTCGCCGTTGATCTGGCTGTCGACCTTGAGCTTGGCGTCCTTCAGCAGCGTCTGGATCTTCTTGGCCAGCTCGCGCTCGATGCCCTGCTTGACGGTGATCGTCTGCCGCGCGCCGGCCAGGTTGGTCTCGACCTCGCCGAACTCCAGGCAGCGCACGTCGATCTTCCGCGCCACCAGTCGTGCACGCAGGATGTCCGCCATCTGTTGCAGCTGGAATTCGCTGGGCGCCGACTGCTTGATCGCGTTGTCCTCGCGCTCGTAGCTCGCATCCACGCCCTTGAAGTCGAAACGCGTGGTCAGCTCGCGATTGGCCTGGTCGATGGCGTTGGTCAGCTCGTGGGTGTCGACTTCGGAAATGACATCGAAAGAGGGCATGCGGGCGCGGCCGATGGCGGGGGTGCGCAGGGTAACGCACCGCGTCGCGGGGCGGCGTGCGCGATGGCACCGCAATGCCGCATCCTGTGCACATGACTGCGCTGCATCCCCCCGCCTCCCAGCCGCATCGCCTGCGCGCGATGGCCATGATGCTGCTGGCCGTCGTCACCTTCTCGCTGATGGACGCCGGGCTCAAGCAGCTGTCGGCGCATTACCCGCCGTTCCAGGTGGCCGCGCTGCGCGGAGCGGCGTCGCTGCCGCTGGTGCTGGCCTGGGCGCTGCTCACGACCGGACCCGGGCCGTTGCTGCGGGTGCGCTGGTCGCTGCACCTGCTGCGTGGGGTGCTTGGCGTCACCATGATGGCCAGCTTCGTCTCCGCGTTGCGCACGCTGCCGTTGACGACCGCCTATTCCATCTTCTTCGTGGCCCCGCTGCTGATCACGGCCTTGTCGGGTCCGCTGCTGGGCGAGCGCGTGGGGCCGCGGCGCTGGACCGCGATCGCGATCGGACTGGTCGGCGTCGTGGTGCTGCTAAGGCCCAGCGGCAAGGGCATGCTCAGCCTGGCAGCGCTCTCGGTGTTGCTGTCGGCACTGATGTACGCCGTCAGCGCGATGACCGTGCGCGTGCTCGCGCGCAGCGACAGCACGCAGGCGATGGTGGTCTGGCTGATGGCCATGATGGCGATCGGCGCCGGCCTGCTGGCGCTGCCGCACTGGGTCGAGCTGCGCATGCAGGACGCATGGCTGGTTGCCGGCGTCGGCATCGCCGGCGCCGCCGGCCAATACACCATCACCGAAGCCTTCCGCATCGGCGAGGCATCGCTGCTGGCACCGCTGGAATACACCGCCCTGGTCTGGGGCGTGCTGCTGGACGTGACGCTGTGGGGCGTCGTGCCCGACGCCATCACCTGGACCGGTGCGGCGATCATCGTCGCCAGCGGGCTGTACCTGCTGCGCCGCGAACGCGTGCATGTGGAAGCAGAGCATCCGTGACGCACGCCTGATGCGCGGACTGCTGCTGGGTCACTACCTGGCCTGCACGTGGGGCTTGCGCGCACGCATCCGGCAAGTGTGATCAGGCCTCGTCGCCATACAAGCGCTGGCAGTCTTCGCAGAAGAACGCGCGGCGCCGGGCCCGACCCAGGTGCTTGCGGTAACTGAGGTAATTGCCGTCGCGCGGGCAGATCGTCTTCGTGTGGACCTGGTAGTGCTTCTGCAGCACGCAGGCCTTCTTCCACCGCAGGAAGTCGAAGCTGTATTCGCGCGCCTGCGTGACCAGCTCGCCGGGCTTGCGCGCCGACAATGCGCCGACACTGCTCTCCGGGTGCACGCGGATGCGGAACAGCACCTCGTTCTTGATGATGTTGCCGACGCCGGCAACGACCGACTGGTCGAGCAGCGCGTCCGCGACCAGCGTGCCGGGCGCCGATCGCAGTTGGCGGCGTGCCTTGGCGGGATCCCAGGCATCGGCCATGACATCGCCGCTCCAGTCGTACCAGAAGGAAACGGGGCCCACCCGGGGCCCCGTCGATGTTGCGTGGATCAAGGTGCTGCGTGGATCAGAAGCGGGCACCGAGCCCGACCCCGACCACCACCGGATCGAGGTTGGCATCGCCGGCCTTGGCGCCATCCAGTGCGATGTTGGAGCCGCCGTGCAGGTAGCGCGCATCGGCGCGCGCAAACCAGGTCGGGCTGAGGTTGAGGTCGACGCCAACGGTCGCCATCGGACCCTTCGGGGTCGTCATGCCCAGTCGCTGCCCGCCCAGCGCAGCGCCGTCCTGCGTCTTTTCGTTGTCGATGTTGGACTCGAAATATCCCAGGCCGACGAACGGCCGCACGGTGCTCTCAGCCGTCCGGAAGTGGTATTGCCCGCTGACCGCGATCGGTTGCGAATCGACGCTGGCCACCTTGCCGGCAGCCGTGCGCACGCGATGGCCGGACTTGCCGGCGCCCCAGGCTTCGATCGCGATGTTGTCGTTGACGTTGTAGCTCGCGCTCAGCGTGGGCGAGGCTTCGCCACCGAAATCGACGCGCTGCCCGTTGATGGTGCCGCTGCCGGTCGATTTCTGCGCGGCGACGCCGCCAACGACGGAGAAGTGTCGGCCGGACGCCGGCACGCTGCTGCTGTCCTGCGCGAACGCCGCGGGGGCGAACGCCAGCATTCCGGCAACGACGGCGAGGGGAGTCAGGGTCAGGATGGATCGCATGGATTGTTTCCTTTTGTCTGTTTCAATGCCCGAACAGGCGCCGCCACCGTAGTCACTCCCCAATGAACCATGCTTGCCCCGCGGTCGTGCGGCTGGGGAACTTCCCGCGCAACACGCACTCGGCGCGCGAATTGCACGCACTCACGCCAGGTGCACGGACGCACCCGTCTCGTTGGAGACCGCAATGAGGACAACATCCATGCTGCCAAGCGTCGACATCCAGTGCCCCTACTGCGGCGAAACCATCGACGTGGTCGTCGACGATTCCGCGGGCGACCAGTCCTACATCGAGGATTGCCAGGTGTGCTGTCGCCCGATCGTCCTCACGCTGACGTTTGCCGACGATGGTGAGGTCGAGGTCGCCGCGCGTGCGGAAAACGACGCGTGATGGGACGCACGTGTTTGTAAACGTTGTGTTGTGTTCAGCCACCCATCCGGCAGGGCACTGCATCGAGGCCGCATGGCGTCGGCGTCTGCGCTCGCGCTGCACCGATGCCCTAGCGGTTTTTTCACCGCTGGTGGTTAACGCTGCGTTGCTGCGGGGATCGCAACCGGGTTTCGGTTCACTGCCCGGGCGGCACATTGCCCCGGCACGGCAAGGATCGTGCTTCCCCGTTTCCCTGGAGTTCCCACGATGAACAACCGCCAGTCCCTGATCCTGTTGACCGCCATCACCGCCGCCCTCGCCGCGCCGCTGTCCTTCGCGCAGAGCGCGCATTCCAGCATGACCGCGCAGGAACACGCGGCTGCACAGGCGACGACGCCGGCAGCGACGACGACAACCACCGAGGCTGCGGGCGCCATGGCAGCCACTCCGGCAACGCCTGCGACGCCTGCGACTCCGGCCACTGACGGCCTGGCCGCCACCGCCGCCACGCCAGCGACTCCGGCAACGCCTGCTTCGTCCGCCAGGAAAGTGAGCTGGTCCGCACTGGACACCGACAGCAGCGGCACCCTGAGCAAGGCCGAGACCGCCAGCGTCGAGAGCCTGAGCAAGGTCTTCGACAAGGCCGACGCCAACGCCGATGGCGCCCTGTCCACCGACGAGTACAAGGCCTACCTGGCCATGAACGGCAAGATGTCGCCGAACAAGAAATAAGCCGCGCCTGCGCGCTGCCTCCTGCAATGACGGACGGCGACCTTCGGGTCGCCGTTTCGTTTGCGGCGACAGGCGGGCTCAAGGATGAATGCGGGATTGACGCGATGTCGATGCCGTAGCGGGGTTAGAAACAGGTTCACCACGGCGCGGGCATCTTGGCGTCGTACCCGCAATGATGCGGCGACTGGAGAACGCGCATGCAGATCCTGACTCGATGGTTTGCCCCGGCACTGCTCGCCGCCGGCCTGGGCTTCGCTGCGATGGCGCCAGCGCCCGCGCAGGCCCAGGACAGCCTCGCCCGGGTGCTGGTCGACGTCGCCGACGTCGTGTTCAACGGCGGCACGCCCTATTACCGTTACGGCAATGACGGCCCGGGCGATCGCCTGGTTGTCGGTCGCGACGCGTATGGACGTCCGATCTACTACCGCCAGGTCCCGTACGCCTATCGCAACGGAAATCGCGACGATGATCGCGACGGCGACGGACGATACCAATCACGTCGCGGCTATCGCGGCGCGCCTCCGTACGGCAATGCCTATGGCTACTATCGCAATGGCCCCGGCAGCGATCGCCGCCACGGCTGGTCCGGCGAGCAGCATCGGCGTGACCGCGACGACCGCGAGCACGAGTGGCGGGGTCGCGGTGAGCGTGACGACGATGACGATTGATTGATCGTGCGGGCTGCTGCCCGACCGTTTCCCACGCAACGGCGCCGATGGCGCCGTTGTGCCATCCGGCGATCGCTGGTCAGTCGTTCTCGCGATGGGTCGCGCCGGCCACGGGCACGGCGCGGATGCTTTTCTGGATGTCGATTTCCAGCCGCCGCGTGGTCCATGTCAACGCAGCGGCGTACAGGCCCAGCACGACAACGGCGATCGACACGCCGATCCACCAGCGACGGCGCCGGGTGGATGGCAAGGCGGTTGGTGCGGGCGGCGACGTGGACGGCATGGTGTTTCCCCTGGTTTCCCGCGATTGAATTTCCCGCGATCAAGCTGGACCCGCGCCTGTCACGGCCGCGTGCACATCGCCATGCTGGACTGCGTGGATCTCCGGAAACGAGACGCGCATCGATGAGCCGGCCGATCGTCCAGGCCTGCCTGCTGGCCCTGTGCATCGCCAGCTGTGGCGATCAGGCCCCACGCCCGGCGGTCACGGCTGCGGCGGGCGACCGCATCGCGTGGCAGGGCATCGTGGCCTGTGCCGATTGCGACGGCATCCAGGTCGACCTGGTGCTGGAGCAGGCCAACGGCAAGCGGCGCTATGCCCTCACCGAGAACTACATCGCCGGCAGCAACAGCGAGCGCTTCGTCGAACACGGCGACTGGGAACGCAGCGCCGGCCTGCTGCGGCTGCACGGCGACACCGCGAGCGTGCGCGTCTATGCGCTGTTGCCCGGCGGCCGCTTGCAGGCATGCGGCAGCCACGGCGAACCCTTGCCCAATGCCACCGACGAGACCTTGTTTCCGGTGGCGGTCTCCAGCGGCAACTGAGCAATGACGGGGCGCGATGGGTGGCGCGGCGTCATGGGCTTTGTATGATCGGCGCACTGCCGACGCGTTGACGGAGCGAACCATGCGACGACTGTCCGCCGCGACCATGCTGTTCCTGCTGTTGCTTGCGGCCATGGCGGGCGCGATCGCCCAGCAGGCCGCGGCCTGGAATCCACGCACGGGGGACGCCTGGGTCGATCGCACGCTGGACGATGTCAATCGCTACGGCAATCGCTACCCCGATGCCTTCGTCGATGAATTGACCCGCTACCTCGGTGCGCCGCGCGCGCTGGTCACCGGCCTGCTGGATGCGCACTGGACGCCGGGCGACGTGTATTACGCCTGCGCACTGGCGCAGGTGGCCGGCCAGCCCTGTCGCGCCGTTGCCGACGCATGGACGCGCGACCATGCCCAGGGCTGGGGCGCCATCGCCCAGCGCTACGGTGTCGAGCCGGGCTCGGAGCCCTTCCATCGCCTCAAGCGCGGCCTGGTCGGCAGTTACGAGCGCTGGGGGCGCCCACTCGAGATCGACGACAGCCTGCGCGCGGATTTTCCCGGCCGCGCGCCGGCAGCCGGCGTCGCCGCTGCCACGTCAGCACCGCCCGGATCCGTCACGGCGGGCGGCAAGCGCGCGACGTCGCAGGACCATAAGCCGCCGCGCGCGCGCAAGCCGCGATGACCGGCTCGTCGATGTCCGCGCCGGCGCTGGTGACGCACCACGGCGGCTGCCATTGCGGACGCGTGCGGTTTTCCGTCCGTGCACCGGCCCGGCTGCAGGTCCTCGAGTGCAACTGCTCGATCTGCCGCATGGGCGGATTCCTGCACCTGATCGTGCCGTCGCGGCATTTCCAGCTGCTGGCCGGCGCCGACGAACTGGTCGACTACCGGTTCAATACCGGTGTCGCCGTGCATCGCTTCTGCCGGCATTGCGGCATCAAGGGTTTCTACAGTCCCCGCAGTCATCCCGATGGTGTCGACGTCAACGTGCGTTGCCTGGACGCAGGCACCGTTGCCTCCTGCACCGTGACTGCGTTCGACGACGGCGATCGCGATGCCGCGACGGCTGCGATCGCGCACCTCTCGCGTCCGTAGAGTCATCCGGTGTGCGGGACGTGCGCCAGTCAGGCGCGCATCCCGCAGTGGTTGACGCCCCCATCGCGTCCCGGGGACGAGGCTGATGCACACTGGAGCCGGGCAGATCGCAAGGAACCCAGATGAGCCAGTCGACCACGCCGGCGCCTGACGACGCGCCGCGAGGCACCCGCCAGTGCGGCGCCGATCATGCGCGCCTGTACGCCGAATCCCTGCGCGACCCGGAAGGCTTCTGGGGCGCGGTCGCGCAGCGCCTGGACTGGATCACGCCGCCGACGCGCATCAAGGACAGCAGCTTCGCCATCGATGATTTCCACATCCGCTGGTATGCCGATGGTGAACTCAACGCCAGCATCAATTGCCTGGACCGGCACCTGCCGGCGCGCGGCGACCGGACGGCGCTGATCTTCGAGCGCGACGATCCATCGCTGCCGGCCGAGCACATCAGTTATCGCCAGCTGCACGCACGCGTGTGCCAGCTGGCCAACGCCCTGCGCAACCTGGGGATCGGCAAGGGCGACCGGGTGACGATCTACCTGCCGATGATTCCCGATGCGGTCGTCGCGATGCTGGCATGCGCGCGCATCGGCGCGATCCACATGGTCGTCTTCGGCGGCTTCGCGCCGCAGTCGATCGCCGATCGCATCGCCGATTGCGGCAGCCGCCTGGTCATCACCGCCGACGAAGGCCTGCGCGGTGGCCGCCGGGTCGCGCTCAAGTCCAATGTCGACGCCGCTTTGCAATTGCCCGGGACCAGCAGCGTGGAAACGGTGCTGGTGGTGCGGCACACGGGCGCCGCCGTGGCGATGCAGATGCCGCGCGACCGCTGGTTCGACGCCGTCGTCGACCAGCAGCCGACAAGCTGCGAGCCGGAACGCATGAACGCCGAGGATCCGTTGTTCATCCTCTACACCTCCGGATCGACCGGCAAGCCCAAGGGCGTGCTGCACACCACCGGCGGCTACCTGGTGTATGCCGCCTACACCCACGCCTGCGTGTTCGACCTGCGCGACGACGACGTCTACTGGTGCACCGCCGATGTCGGCTGGATCACCGGCCACAGCTACATCGTCTACGGCCCGCTGGCCAACGGCGCGACCCAGGTGCTGTTCGAGGGCGTGCCGAATTTCCCGGACGCATCGCGTTTCTGGCAGGTCATCGACCGCCATGCGGTATCGATCTTCTACACCGCGCCGACCGCGATCCGCGCGCTGATGCGCGAAGGCGACACGCCGGTGAAGCGCACGTCGCGCGCATCGCTGCGCCTGCTCGGCACCGTCGGCGAACCGATCAATCCCGAAGCGTGGCGCTGGTATGCCGACGTCGTCGGCGACGGTCGCTGCCCCATCGTCGACACCTGGTGGCAGACCGAGACCGGCGGAATCATGATCACGCCACTACCCGGCGCGCGTGCGCCCAAGCCCGGCTCGGCCTGGCAACCGTTCTTCGGCGTGCAGCCGGCGATCGTCGACGCCAACGGCGAGGTGCTCGAGGGCGCCGCGGAAGGCAACCTGGTGTTGCTGGACTCCTGGCCCGGCCAGATGCGCACGGTGTACGGCGACCATCGCCGCTTCATCGAGACCTACTTCACGGCGTATCCCGGGATGTATTTCACCGGCGACGGTTGCCGGCGCGACGCCGATGGCGATTACTGGATCACCGGGCGCGTGGACGATGTGATCAATGTCAGCGGGCATCGCATCGGCACCGCCGAGGTGGAAAGCGCGCTGGTCGCGCACCCGCACGTCGCCGAGGCGGCGGTGGTCGGCTTCCCCCACGACCTGAAGGGGCAAGGCATCTACGCCTACGTGACCCTGATCGCCGACATCACGCCCAGCGACGGGCTGCATCGGGAGCTGATCGCGCACGTGCGCCGGATCATCGGACCGATCGCAACGCCCGATCACCTGCAATGGGCGCCGGGCCTGCCGAAGACGCGCTCGGGGAAGATCATGCGGCGCATCCTGCGCAAGATCGCCGAGGCGGGCTCGTCCGAGGTTGGCCCGGAACAGCTCGGCGATACGTCGACGCTCGCGGATCCGTCGGTGGTCGAATCGCTGGTTCGCGAACGGCTGGTGCGTTAGCGGCGCTGTCAGTCCGCAGCCCGGACAAGGCCGCGGGCCGCATCCGCGGAAACGGCCCCCGGGTGCGCTGCGCTGACCCGGGCTACGACATCACGTTGGACCGAGCGGGCCTCTTGCTTCACCAGATGCGGACGCGGTCATCCGGCTTCAGGTACAGCGCCTGGCCGGGCTTGGGCGCGAATGCGTCGTACCAGGCGTCGATGTTGCGCACGGTCTGCGCGCGGAAGCGTCCCGGCGCATGGCCGTCGCTGACGATCTGCGCGCGCAGCGCGGCGTCGCGGGTCTTGGTGCGCCAGCTCTGCGCGAACGCAAGGAAGAAGCGCTGGTCGCCGGTCAGCCCATCGATCACCGGCGCGGGCTTGCCGCCCAGCGACTTCACGTAGGCATCGTGCGCAACCGACAAACCCGCAAGGTCGGCGATGTTCTCACCCAGGGTCTGCTCGCCGTTGAGGTGCAGCCCGGGCAATGCCTCGTACGCGCTGTACTGCGCGATGAGCCTGGCACCGGCAGCCTTGAAATGCGCGGCGTCGGCCGGCGTCCACCAGTTCGCCAGGCGTCCCTGCGCATCGAACTCCGCGCCGGTGTTGTCGAAGCTGTGGCTGATCTCGTGGCCGATGGTCGCGCCGATCGAGCCGTAGTTGGCGGCGGCGTCGGCGGCCGGATCGAAGAACGGCGGCTCGAGGATCGCCGCGGGGAAATTCAGCGCATTCTGCAGCGGCAGGTTGACCGCGTTGACGGTCTGCGGCGTCATCCACCATTCCTTGCGATCGACCGCGGCACCGAGCTTGGCGAGCTGGTGGTGGTATTCGGCCAGGCGCGCGCGCCCGGCATTGCCCAGTGCGTCGTCGGCGCGGATGTCCAGCGCGGAGTAATCGCGCCACGTATCGGGATAACCGACGCCGACCTCGGTCGCGGCGACCTTGGCCTTCGCCTTGGCCTTGGTGTCCGCGCTCATCCAGTCGAGCTTGTCGATGCGCTCGGGGAACACGGCGAGCAGGTTGGACACCATCTGCTGCACCTGCGCGCGCGACGACGCCGGGAAGTACTTCTGCACATAGAGCTTGCCCACGGCATCGCCGAGTGCGCCGTTGACGGCCGACAGCGCGCGCTTCCAGCGGTCGCGCTGCTTCGGCGTGCCGGTGAGCGCGGTGCCATAGAAGCCGAACGACAGGTCGTCGAAGGCTTTCGGCAGTACCGACGCATTGCGGTTGAGCGCATGGAACGCCAGCCAGTCCTTCCACGTCGCCAGCGGCTGGCTCGCGGTCAGCGCCGACAGCCTGGTGATCGCGGCTGGCTGCCAGGCGTCGACGACCGGCTGCGCATCCAGGCCCGCGGCCTTGAAGTACGTCGCCCAGTCCAGGCCCGGCGCCTGTTTCGCGAAGTCCGCCATCGGCCACGGATTGTTGGCCTTGTGCACGTCCTCGGTCTCGACGATCGAGGCCTGCGCCCTGGCGATCTTCTCCTCGAGCGCGTAGATCGACGCAGCCTTGGCGTCGGGGTCGGCGATGCCGGCCTGCTTGAGCATGGCCGCGACATACGCCTTGTACTTGTCGCGGATCGCGACCATCGCCGGATCCGACGAGAGGTAGTAATCGCGGTTGGGCATGCCCAGCCCGCCCTGCAGCAGGTAGGGCATGTTGTGCTGCGGATCGTCCAGTCCCTGCGCCACGAACAGGCCGAACAGCTGCTCGGTGGAATAGTTGGTGGCGTTGAGCGGATCCACGTCGGCGCGCAGGCCTTCGCCGAGCACGCGGGCGAGGTCGGTGGTGCTGGCGATCGCCGCGATTGTGTCGAGTTCGGGCTGCAGCGGCGCGAGGCCGCGCTGCTCGATCCCGGCCTGGTCCATGAAGGCGGTGTAGTAGCCGGCGATGCGCGCCGCATCGGTGCCCGCCGCCGGATGGCTCGATGCCAGGCCCTGGATCAGGTCGGCATTGCGCTTCTCGGCCTTCTGGAACACCTGGAAGAACACGCCGGTGCTGGACCGGTCATCCGGAATCACCGCCTTGCTGCGCCATGCGCCGTTGGCATAGCCGTCGAAGTCGTCGCCTGGCTGCACGCCATGGTCGATGCCGGCCGGGTCCACGCCGGAGGTCGGGGTCGCGGCAGGAGCGGCGGCAGGCGCCTTCGCCACCGGTGCGGACGTTTCGGGTTGGCATGCGCCGCAGGCACAGACCATCGCCAGCAGCAACGCGGATCGCAGGGTTTGCATGGGCATGACCGGAGGAAAACCAGCCGCCACCATAGCGTCGGGCCACGAGCGTGCAAGGTGCAGGAAGTCAGCCCCGGGCCGCGGCAACGAAAAAGCCCGCCTTGCGGCGGGCTTTCCGTGGTCGACAAGCCGGAAGGCCTACTTGATCTTGCCTTCCTTGTAGAGCACATGCTTGCGCACGACGGGGTCGTACTTGCTGACCTCCATCTTGTTGGGCGTGTTCTTCTTGTTCTTGTCGGTGGTGTAGAAATGACCGGTACCGGCCGAAGAGATCAGGCGGATCTTGTCGCGCTTGGTTGCCATGTCGTCCTCCTCAGACCTTTTCGCCGCGAGCGCGGAGTTCGGCCAGAACGCCGTCGATGCCGTTCTTGTCGATGGTGCGCAACGCGTGCGCGGAAACCCTCAGCTTGATCCAGCGGTTCTCGCTGGCGACCCAGAAGCGGCGCTCGTGCAGGTTGGGCAGGAAACGACGACGGGTCTTGTTGTTGGCGTGCGAGACGTTGTTGCCGGTCTGCACGCGCTTGCCGGACACTTGGCATACGCGGGACATTGACGCACCTCGAATTGGTTTTTTGTCGCCCTTGGCCAGGGAAACGGCGGCCCCGCCGGTGCATTGGCGCGCGGTACGGGCGTGGATTCGCTGCTCGAACCGGCCGGAATCGCGCTTCCGGGAACGGTCCGGACCCAGGGCCGGACGCAGCGAGCCGCGCATTATGCGGGCAGATTGGAGTGGAATCAAACGCTTGGGCCATGCTGATCCCTGCTCCCGCTTGCGGGAGAAGGTGTGCCGAAGGGCGGATGAGGGCGCTCTTCTCCTGGTCTGCTGAACAGCCGTGCCCTCACCCCAACCCCTCTCCCGCAAGCGGGAGAGGGGCTATGACCTTGGCAGGCGAATCCCGGTAACGCCCGGGTCTGCGGGCTAGTGCCCCGCCCGGTCCCGGTGCCAGCCGCGGTGCTTGATGTCCAGGTACAGGCTGTAGCCGGCGGTGAAGGCCGGGAACAGGTTCTGCAGGACCCCGACCGAGTCGTTCTTGCCGAACACGAAGTACGCCAGGGTCATCAGGCTGCCGACGATGCTCATGTACCAGAACACGCGCGGCACCACCGGCTTGCCGTGGCGGCGCGAGGCGATGATCTGCACGAACCAGCGGCCGCTGAACATCAGGGCCCCGGCCCAGCCGATGAGCTTCCAGGGACTGGCGTGCAGGCCGGTCCAGGCCAGCCACGCCAGCGGCTCGTTCATGAAGCTGGCCGCGATCACGGCAGTTCCTCGACCGCGGTGACCCTGGCCCGGCGGATCAGCCAGCCGACGCCGCGCAGGTCGGCGATGCCCACCAGCGCGCGATTGAGGTTGTTGTACTTGGACACGCCGGTGGAGCGCGCGCGGTGGTGCACCGGCACGCTGACGGTCGTCCAGCCGGCACGCTGCATCAGCGCCGGCAGGTAACGATGCATGTGGTCGAAGTAGGGCAGGTCGAGGAAGGCCGCGCGCTCGAACAGCTTGATCCCGCAACCGGTATCGGGCGTGTCGTCGCGCAGCATCCGCGCACGGATGGCATTGGCCAGCTTCGATGCCCAGCGCTTGCTGCCCGAATCCTGGCGGTGCACGCGCCAGCCGGCGAACAGCTTCACGTTGCCGTCGGTGCGCGCGCGTTCGTCGAGCAGCTTGGGGATGTCGGCCGGATCGTTCTGCCCGTCGCCGTCGAGGGTCGCGATCCAGGCGCCGCGCGCGGCCTTGACGCCGTTGCGGATCGCCGTGCTCTGCCCGCTCTGCACCCCGTGCCGCAACACGCGCAGCTCGGGAACGTCGGCGCGCAACCGCTGCAGCGTCGCCAGCGTGGCATCGCGCGAATGATCGTCGACATACACGATCTCGAAATCGGCCTTGCCGCGCAGCGCGGACACGATCTCGCCGACCAGCGGGGCGACATTGTCCTGCTCGTTGAACACCGGCACGACGACCGACAGCTGTGGAGTGCTCATGCGGCCGCACCGAAGTAGTCACGACACCAGTCGACCACGCGCGGCAGGCCGACCTCGATCGGCGTCGACGGCTCGAAGCCGAACGCCGCGTGCGCGCGCGAGGTATCGGCCATGGTCTCCACCATGTCACCGGGCTGCATCGGCTGGTAGATCTTTTCCGCGGGCCTGCCGGCCGCCTGCGCGATGACGTCGATGAAGTGCTCCAGTTCGACCGGGGTGTGGTTGCCGAGGTTGAACACGCGATGCGGCGGTGATTCCGGCGACGGGTGGTCGAGCGCGCCCAGCACGCCGGCGACGATGTCGTCGATGCAGGTGAAGTCGCGCCGCATCCTGCCGAAGTTGAACACCTCGATCGGCCGCCCGGCGAGCACCGCGCGCGAAAACAGCAGCGGCGCCATGTCCGGGCGACCCCAGGGCCCATACACGGTGAAGAAGCGCAGGCCGGTGGCATGCAGGCCGTACAGGTGCGCATAGGTGTGCGCCATCAACTCGTTCGCGGCCTTGGTCGCCGCGTACAGCGAACGCGGCTTGTCGACGCGCTGGTCCTCCGAGAACGGCGGTGTCGCCGAATCGCCGTAGACCGAGGACGAGCTCGCATAGGCGAGATGCTCGACGCCGTGGTGCCGGCATAGTTCCAGCAGGTTGGCGAAACCCACCAGGTTGCTCTCGATGTACACGTGCGGATTGGTGATCGAATAGCGCACGCCGGCCTGCGCCGCCAGGTGCACGACGCGGGTCGGCGCGACCGTGTCGAACAGGGCCGCCAGTCCGTCGCGGTCGGCCAGGTCCAGCGCGCGGATGTCGACGTCCGGGCACAGCGCGGCAACGCGATCGCGCTTGATCCGCGGATCGTAGTAATCGTTGAAGTTGTCCAGGCCGACGACCGCGTCGCCGCGCGCCTGCAGGGCGCGACAGACGTAGGACCCGATGAAACCGGCGGCGCCGGTGACCAGGATGGTCATGCGAATTGCTCCTGCCTGTTCGAAGACGACCCGGCAGCGCGCCGGGTCCAGCGCCATGGTGCCGGATGGATCATGCAGCCGATGTCAGCTGGCGCCTGCCCCATTGTCAGGGCTTGGTGCCACGCAGCCGCTCCAGCACGCCATCGAGGGATTGCAGGTCGCTGTAGTGGATCACCAGCCGGCCGCGCCCCGCGCGTCCGTGCAGCACGTTGACGCTGGTGCCCAGCGACTCGGACAACTCGCGCTCCAGCGTGACGATGTCGGCGTGCGGGCGGGCCTTGGCCGGCTTGGCCCTGCTGCTGGCCGGAAGCTTGCCGGACGCCAATTGCTGCACGCGGTGTTCCACCTCGCGCACGGACCAGCCGTTGTCGGCGGCCTGTCGCGCCAGCGCGATCGCCGCCGCAGGCGCCAGCGTCAGCAGCGCGCGCGCATGGCCCATCTCCAGCGCGCGGGTATCGACCAGCACGCGGATTTCCTTGGGCAGTTCGAGCAGGCGCAGCAGGTTGGACACCGCGGCGCGCGAACGGCCGACGGCATCGGCGGCCTGGGCGTGGGTCAGGTCGAATTCGTCGATCAGCCGCTGCAGCGCGCTGGCTTCCTCCAGTGGGTTGAGGTCCTCGCGCTGGATGTTCTCGATCAGCGCCATGGCGACGACGGTGCGGTCGTCGACCTCGCGCAGCACCACCGGGATCTCGGTCAGCCCGGCCAGTTGCGATGCACGCCAGCGACGCTCGCCGGCGATGATCTCGTAGCGCTGTCCGCCCAGGTCGCGCACCACGATCGGCTGGATCACGCCCTGCGCGCGGATCGACTCGGCGAGCTCGGCGAGCTTGTCCTGGTCCATGGTCTTGCGCGGCTGGTACTTGCCCGGCGCCAGCGCATCGACCGGCAGGTTGCGCAGCGTGTCGGCGGGCGTGGCCTCGAGCACCGGTGCCTGCGCGGCGCCCTTGGGCCCCAGTAACGCCTCCAGTCCACGACCCAGGCCGCGCTTCTTCGCCGGCGCGGCCTTCGCTGGCGCGCCTTTTGCCGTGGTCATGCGGTGGTCTCCATCGTGTTGCGTTTCCCGGTGGTCGGCGCGCGCTGCTGGCGCTCGCGCTGGTGGCGCAGGACTTCCCCGGCCAGGCCGAGGTAGGCGACCGCGCCACGCGATGCCTTGTCGTAGCCCACGATGCTCTGGCCGTGGCTCGGTGCCTCGGCCAGGCGCACGTTGCGCGGCACGATCGTGCGGAAGACCTTGTCGCCGAAATGCTTGATGAGTTCGGCCGACACCGCGTTGGCGAGGTTGTTGCGAACGTCGAACATCGTGCGCAGCACGCCTTCGACTTCCAGCTGCGGATTGAGCCGGCCCTTGAGCGCGTCGATCGTCTGCAGCAGCGAGGTCAGGCCTTCGAGCGCGTAGTACTCGCACTGCATCGGCACCAGCACGCTGTCGGCCGCGGTGAGCGCGTTGAGCGTCAGCAGCGACAGCGCCGGCGGGCAATCGATGAGGATGAAGTCGTAGCGGTCGCGCAGCGGATCCAGCGCGCGCTTGAGCCGCTGCTCGCGGCCCTCGGCGTCCATCAGCTCGATCTCGGCCGCGGTCAGCTCGCTGTTGCCCGGCAGCAGGTCGAAGCCTTCGGGCGTGGTGACGATGGCGACGTCGGCGGTCTGTTCCTCCATCAGCACGTCGCAACTGGACGCGGCCAGTTCGCGCTTGTCGATGCCGCTGCCCATGGTCGCGTTGCCCTGCGCATCCAGGTCGACCAGCAACACGCGTTGCGGGGTGCGTGCCAGCGCCGCGGCCAGGTTGACGGCGGTCGTGGTCTTGCCGACTCCGCCTTTCTGGTTGGCGACAGCAATGATGCGGGCCATGGGCGCGATGGTGCCTCGGATGCGAAGGAGCCGGCCATGCGACACCGGACGGGCGATTATGCCGCGCCGCGAAACGACGCGCTTGCGCCGGGCGCCAATACCGCGGCGCGCCCGCAGTTGCTGCGGCTCAATCGCGGACGACCACCACCAGGTGGCGCTCGGCGTCCAGGCCCGGCACCGCCAGCGCATGCACTGCCTCGACCCGCCATCCCGGCGGCAATGCCGCGATCTCGTCGTCCGGCACCACGCCTTTCATCGCCAGCAGGCGGCCATCCGGCTTGAGCAGGTGTCCGCCCAGTTCCAGGATCAGCGGCAACGTGGCGAGGGCGCGTGCGGTGATGGCGTCGTAGGCGCCAGCTTCGCCCAGCGTCTCGATGCGCGACTCCGCCACGCGCACGTTGCCCAGTTGCAGTGAACGCGCCGCTTCGCGCAGGAAGCGCGCCTTCTTGCCGCTGGATTCGACCAGCGTCACCTGCAGGGCGGGATTCGCGATCGCCAGCGGGATGCCGGGCAGGCCGGCGCCGGTTCCCAGGTCCGCGAGCGAGCCGTCATCCACGAAGCCATGCATGGCCAGCGAATCCAGCACGTGCTTGGTCACCATCTCGCGCGGATCGCGGATGGCGGTGAGGTTGTAGGTGCGGTTCCAGCGATCGAGCAGCGCCAGGTAGGCCTGCAGCGGCGCTGCCAGCGACGGCGGCAGGCCCAGGGCGACCAGTCCGGTGGCGAGACCGGCTTCGATGCTGGCCGCGTCGCTCATGTCCGCGCGCGCCAGGCCAACGCCGCCCGGTAGCCCGGATGCGGCTCGAACTCGTGCAGCGACCAGTCCTGCGGGACGCCCAGCGCGCGGTCGCACTCGACCAGCGCGAGCGCGCCGTCCGCTTCGGCGAAGGCCAGCTTGTCCAGCCCGAACGCCAGCCCGCGGCCATGCGCCTTGAGCACGGCTTCCTTGGCGCACCACAGCCGGGTGAAGGCCAGCGGTCGTGCCTGCTCGGGCAACGCGGCCAGCCAATCGGCCTCGGCGCCGGCGAGGAAACGCCGGGCGATATCCAGTGCGCGCGGCCGCGGGCACAGGTGCTCCAGGTCGGCGCCAATGGCGACTCCTTCGCCCAGCGCGATCAGCAGGCCGTCGCCACTGTGGCTCCAGTTGACGTCATGGCGGGACTGCATCGCGCCGAGCCGCGGGCGTCCGAGCACGTCGCGGACCAGCGCGACGTCATCCGGCGCGCAGCCCAGTTGCGCGCCCAGCCATTCGCGGACGACGGGCTCCGACGGCGTGCCGTGGGGGTGCGCAAGCCATGCATGGCGCACGGTGGGCGGCAGCGGGGGAGTTGTCACCATCGGTTCGATTTGGAGGCGGGCGGGGGTCGCAGCGTAAAGTATCCACAGGCAAGCGGCCGTGGCCGCGAGGACGGATCGGGATTATGTCTGCAGTCATCAAGGGCGGCCTCGCGGCCTCGTCGCCGCTGGCGATCGGCATCGGCGGACGCACGATCGCCTTCGATGGCAGCCGCCAGGTCACGCTCGCGACCTTCCAGGCCCAGGTCCGCGCCGTGGCCGCCCTGCTCCCCGCGGGCGTCCACGCGATCAACCTGTGCGATGACCGCTACCGCTTCCTGGTGGCCTTCTGCGCCGTGGCCGTGCGCGGGCAGACGACCCTGCTGCCGCCATCACGGGCGCCGGCGGTGATCAGCGACGAACTGCGCCGGCATGCCGACAGCTACTGCATCGGCGACGCCGACCTGGACGAAACCCCGCCGCGCTACTGGCGCATGCCGCAGGTCCTGCCGGAGCTCGATGGCGATCCGTTGCTGGTGGACGACGACGCCCTGGTCGCGATCGGCTTCACCTCGGGCAGCACCGGCGAGCCCAGGCCCAATCCGAAGACATGGCGCAGCTTCCGCGCCAGCACCGCGCAGAACCTCGCGGCGCTGCAGGACCTGTGGCCCGCAGGCGCCACCGCGCACCTGGTGGCGACCGTGCCGGCGCAGCATATGTACGGCATGGAGATGTCGGTACTGCTGCCGCTGCTGGGCGGCGTCGCCGTGCATGCCGCGCGGCCGTTCTTCCCCGAGGACATCGCGCAGGCACTGCGCTGCGCATCGGCGCCGCGCCTGCTGGTGACGACGCCGGTGCACCTGCGCGCGCTGGTGGAATCCAGCGTGCAGTTGCCGCCACTGGCCGGGATCGTCTCGGCGACGGCACCGTTGCCGGCGACGGTCGCCGCCGCGGCCGAGGCGCGCTTTGGCTGCGAGGTGCGCGAGTTGTTTGGCTCCACCGAGACCTGCGTGATCGCGCGGCGGCGCACCGCCCGCGACAGCGCGTGGACGCCGCTGCCCGGCGTGCAGCTGCAACCCCAGCCCGATGGCAGCCTGGTGCAGGCACCGCACCTGCCGGCGCCGGTCGGGCTGGCCGATCTGGTCGAATTGACCGCCGATGGCCGCTTCCACCTGCGTGGTCGACAGGCCGACCTGCTCGAGATCGCCGGCAAGCGCGCCTCGCTGGGCGACCTCACCCGCCAGCTCCAGGCAGTGCCCGGCGTGCGCGACGCGGTGATGTTCCAGCTCGACACGCCCGACGCCGGCGGCGTCCGCCGGATCGCCGCGCTCGTCGTCGCCCCGGACATCGACGAGGCCACGATCCTGAACGCGCTGCGGCGCGCCATCGACCCCGTATTCCTGCCACGCCCGCTGAAGCGGGTGGCCTGCCTGCCGCGCAACGACACCGGCAAGCTGCCGCGGGCCGCGCTGCTGCAATTGCTGCAGGGCGACGTGCATTCAGCCGATTGATCGACTATGACTCCAGATGGCCGGGGGAGGCGCCTTGGGCCCCGGCTTCACCGGGCTGAACCGCTGACGTTCCCATCACGTCCGCCTATACAGACTGACTCCGCCCCCACCTGAGGGGAGCTTTCGGGAATCCCTTTTACAAGGAGTGGTGCATGAACTTCATTATCTGGTTAATCGTGGGCGGCATCATCGGCTGGCTGGCAAGCATGATCATGAAGACCGATGCGCAGCAGGGCATCATCCTGAATGTGGTCGTGGGTATCGTCGGTTCGTTCCTCGGTGGTTGGCTGATTGCCCCGCTGCTGGGTTCGGGCACCGCCAATACCGGCGACTTCAGCGTCATGGGCCTGGTCGCGTCGCTGATCGGCGCCATCATCCTGCTGGCGATCGTCAACCTGTTCCGTCGCGGCCGCGTTCGCTGAGCGTCCACGTCATCGCGATTGCAGGGGCCCGGCAATGCCGGGCCTTTGCTTTTGTGGGCATCGGGGGCGCCCCCAGCCGCGGCTGGCGCTAGCCAATGCCGGTCGCGCCGCAGATACTGGGACAGCGGCCAGGTCTGCACGGCCGCGCCGGTTTCCAGCGGCTTTCCGGGGGCACCCGCGTCACATGGGCAAGAGCGAATGAGCGTGTTGCGGTTCGACAATGTCAGCAAGCAATACCGGGGCGGACATGTGGCGTTGTCGGACGTCAGCTTCGAGGTGCAGGCCGGGGAGATGCTGTTCGTCACTGGCCACTCGGGCGCCGGCAAGAGCACGCTGCTCAAGCTGATCCACCTGGGTGAGCGGCCCAGCCGCGGCGCCGTCCTGTTCGGCGAGCGCAACCTGCTGAAGGTCCGCGGGCGGCGCGTGCCGCTGCACCGGCGCGAAGTCGGCGTCGTGTTCCAGGACCATCGCCTGCTGGCCGACCGCACCGTCTTCGAGAACGTCGCCCTGCCCCTGATCCTGCGCGGCATGCGGCGGCCGGAGATCGGCAAGCGCGTGCGCAGCATCCTCGACCGGCTCGGCCTGGCCGCGCGCGAGCGGGCGCTGCCCACGCAACTGGCTGCCGGCGAGCAGCAACGCGTCGGCATCGCGCGTGCGCTGGTCGGCGAACCGCGCCTGCTCGTCGCCGACGAGCCGACTGGCAACCTGGATCCCGCGCTGTCGGCGGAAATCATGACCCTGTTCGCCTCGCTGCCCGAGCGCGGCACCAGCGTGCTGGTGGCCAGCCATGACCTTGGCCTCGTCCGGCGCATGAAGAAGCGCGTGCTGGTGCTCGAACAGGGATGCCTGGCCGACGACATCTCGCCCGAGGACCTGGCCGATGCGTGAGGCCGGCACCGTGGAACCGGCCACGCGCCGAGCGCCGCCGTCGCGGCCGCCGGGTCGCATCGGCACCTGGCTCGACCACCATCTCTACAGTTTCATCGCCAGCCTCGGCCGCGTGGCGCGCAAGCCCTGGTCGACCGCGCTGACCGTCGGCGTGATGGCCGTGGCGCTGGCCCTGCCCCTGGGCCTGTGGCTGGTACTGGCCAACGTGGCGCGCTTTTCCGGTGACGTCGAGCAATCGCGCGAGATCAGTGTGTTCCTCAAACCCGACGTCGACGTCGCTCGCGCGCAGGCATTGGCCGCGACCCTGCGCGCGCGCAGCGACATCGGCGCGGTGCAGTTGCGCACGCCCGAGCAGGGGCTCGCGGAACTGCGCGCCGGCGGCTTGGGCGAAGCCATCGACGCGGCCGCCGCCAATCCGCTGCCGAGCCTGCTCGTCGTCACGCCGCGTGGCGACGAATCGCTGCTGGCGGCCTCGCTGCAGCGCCTGCCCGAAGCCGACCTGGTGCAGCACGACGCCCAGTGGCGGACCCGACTGGATGGCTGGCTGCGTTTCGGCACCCGCGTGGCGCTGGTGCTCGGCACGCTGCTGGGCCTGGGCGCGCTGCTGGTCGTGGGCAACACGGTGCGGCTGGATATCCAGTCGCGGCGCGAGGAGATCGGCGTGCTGCAGCATCTGGGCGCCACCGATGGCTTCATCCGGCGGCCCTTCCTGTATCTGGGCGCGTGGTACGGTCTGGCTGCGGGCGCGCTGGCGATCGGTTTGCTGACGCTTGCCGCACTCGCGTTGCGCCAGCCTCTCGCCGACCTGGCAGCCAGCTATGGCAGCCACTTCGAGTTGGCAGGATTCGATCCGCCCACCGCCGCCGGCGTGGTGCTCGGCGCCACCGTGCTGGGCTGGCTCGGCGCCGGCATTGTCACCGGCCACTACCTGCGACAGACCCGCCCCACGGAATCCTGATGGACGCCCACGACCTGCGCCACGTCGTCAATGATTCGCCGCGCATCATGGTGGTCGACGGCTCGCGGCTGGTGCGCAAGCTGATCGGCGACGTACTGCTGCGCGAGCTGCCGAACGTCGAGGTGATCGCCTGCGGCGGCCTGGCCGAGGCCGGCGCGGCACTGGCTGCCGGCACCGTCGACCTGGTGACCACGTCGCTGCTGCTTCCCGATGGCGACGGCCTGGCGCTCGCGCGCACCGTTCGCGAGGCCGGTGGGCAGCGCTACGTTCCGGTCATCGTGGTCTCCGGCGACGTGCAGTCGCGCCTGGAAAACCGCAGCCTGAGCGACGACGTCACCGATTATTTCGACAAGGCGCTCGGGCACAGTGCGCTGGCGGCCTTCATCCGCGGCTACGTGCAACCCGAGCCGGTCCCCGGTGCGCGCGTGCTGTTCGTCGAGGACAGCCGCGTGGTGGCGGCGGCGACCAAACGCATGCTCGAGCGCCACGGCATGGCGGTGCATCATTTCACCGACGTCGAAGGCGCGCTGGAACACCTGCACGCGTCGCTGGGCAGCGAGGACATCGGCGCCGACCTGGTCCTCACCGACGTCTACCTGAAGGGCGCGCTGAGCGGTCGCGAACTGCTCTCCCAGGTGCGCGGCGCATTCGGCTACAGCAAGCGGCGATTGCCGGTGCTGGTGATGACCGGCGATGCCAACCGCGACAACCAGAGCAACCTGCTGCGCGAGGGCGCCAACGACCTGGTGCTCAAGCCCATCGAGGAACGCCTGCTGGTCACCAAGACGCTGTTCCAGCTGCGCATGGCGCGACTGCCGGAGCAGCGCAACTTCCACGAATGAGCCCGGGCGCGGCCAGCCCGGATGCCGTCGACGCGGGTCGCAACCTGCGCCTGGAAGCGTCGTGGAAATCGCGGGTGGGTGCCTACCTGCTGCGCGACGACATGCAGCAGCTGGCGGCATTCCTGCGGGAGCGCCGACAGGCTGGCGCGCGCATCCATCCGCCGCCGGCGCGGATCTTCGCCGCGCTCGACGCCACCCCCTTCGACAAGGTCAAGGTCGTGATCCTCGGACAGGATCCCTACCACGGCCCCGGGCAGGCGCACGGCCTGTGCTTTTCGGTGCAGCCCGGCGTGCGGGTGCCGCCGTCGCTGGACAACATCTTCAAGGAACTGCAGCGCGACCTCGGCATCGCCCGCCCCGACCATGGCTGCCTGCTGCCGTGGGCGCGACAGGGCGTGCTGCTGCTCAACGCCGTGCTGAGCGTCGAGGAAGGCCGCGCCGGGGCGCACGCCGGCAAGGGCTGGGAAGGCTTCACCGACCATGTCATCGACGTCCTGAACCGCGAACGCGAACATCTGGTCTTCATGCTCTGGGGCAGCTACGCCCAGGCCAAGGGCCAGCGCATCGACGCCACGCGCCATTGCGTGCTCAGGGCGCCGCATCCCTCGCCGCTGTCGGCACACCGGGGGTTCATGGGTTGCGGGCATTTCTCGGCGGCGAACGACTATCTGGTCGGCCACGGCGAGAGCCCGATCGACTGGTCGCTGCCGCCGCGCGCTGCGCTCGGGGCGGTTTGCGGCGGCAGCGACGGCGTCCTGGCCTGATGCGACCAGTGGGCGCGGGCGGCCGGCGGTCCGGGCGCCCTGCTTGCACACCCGGTTGACACCCGGCCGGCGCCTAATGGATGAGCGGCGTCCCATGAATGGAACACAGCAGAACTTTCCGCCGGGTTAGCAGTCACAGGTAGCCATTGCTAAAATCCTTCCCATGACAAACCTCGCCATGTCCAACGCCCTGGTTTCCAGCAGCCTGCCGATCCCCAGCGCCCTGGGATCCCTCGACGCCTACATCGGCGCCGTGCACCAGATCCCGGTGCTGTCGGTCGAGGACGAACAGGCCCTCGCGCGCCGCCTGCGCGACCATGACGACCTCAACGCGGCGCAGGAGCTGGTGCTCTCGCACCTGCGCTTCGTCGTGCATGTCGCCCGCGGCTACAACGGCTACGGCCTGCCGCTGGGCGACCTGATCCAGGAAGGCAACATCGGCCTGATGAAGGCGATTAAGCGCTTCGATCCCAACATCGGCGTGCGCCTGGTGAGCTTCGCGGTGCACTGGATCCGCGCCGAGATGCACGAGTTCATCCTCAAGAACTGGCGCATCGTCAAGGTCGCCACGACCAAGGCGCAGCGCAAGCTGTTCTTCAACCTGCGCAAGTCGAAGACGCGGCTGGGCTGGCTCAATGCCGCCGAGGTGCGCGCGGTCGCCGCCGACCTCAACGTGTCCGAGCGCGAAGTGGTGGAAATGGAATCGCGACTCTCCGGCCGCGACATCGGTTTCGACCTGAGCGCGGACGAGGACGACGAACACGCGCCTCCGGCTCCGGCGGCCTACCTGATGACGCACGAGGAGGATCCCTCCCAGGCCTACGAGCGCGCGGACAGCGAGGACAACCAGCTCGAACTGCTGCGCGAGGGCCTGCTGCAACTCGACGCGCGCTCGCGCGACATCATCAAGCGTCGCTGGCTGGACGCCGACAGCAAGGTGACGCTGCAGGACCTGGCCACCGAATATGGCGTGTCGGCCGAACGCATCCGCCAGGTCGAGGCGAACGCGCTGAAGAAGATGAAGGGCCTGTTCGTCGCCTGACACGCGGCTGCATGATCAGGAAAAGGCCCGGGAATCCGGGCCTTTTTCGTTTCAGCGCGGCTTAGTACAGGTCGAGCGGATCGACGTCGATCGACCAGCGCACCTTGCGTGCCTCGGGCAGTGCATGCAGCCGCGGCACGATCGCATCCAGCGCCGCGTGCAGGCTGCGGCGCTCGATGGCGGACAGCAGCAGCTGCACGCGCTGCATGCCGGCGCGGCGCGGCATCGGGGCGGGCAGCGGACCGTGCAGGTCCACCCCGGCGGCATCGCCAAGCAAGCCGCGCGCCGCCTGCAGGAATGCGGTCGGCGGATCCGCCGACGCGGCCTCGGCGCGCAGCAGCGCCAGGTGCGCGAACGGCGGGAAACCCGCTGCCTCGCGTTGTGCGAGTTCCTGCCCGGCAAAGGCGTGGTAACCGCCCTCGATCAGGGTCTGCAGCAACGGATGCTGCGGATGGTGGGTCTGCAGCCAGACCGCGCCCGGACGCGTGGCGCGGCCGGCGCGGCCGGCGACCTGCACCAGCATCTGCGCGACTTTCTCGTGCGCGCGGAAATCCGCCGAGAACAACCCTTCGTCGATGCCGACCACCGCCACCAGCGTGAGGTTGGGCAGGTCGTGGCCCTTGGCCAGCATCTGCGTGCCGACCAGGATCCCCGGTTGCGTGCCGAAGCCGTCGAGCAGCGCTTCCAAACTGTCGCGACGGCGGGTGCTGCCGCGGTCCACGCGCAACACCGGCACGTCGGCGAAATGCTGCGCCAGGAACTCCTCGATGCGCTCGGTGCCGTTGCCCTGCGGCTGCAGCGCCAGCGCACCACAATCCGGACACGCCGGCGGCACCGGGCGGCGCGCGCCGCAATGGTGGCATTGCAGGCGGCGGCCACCGGCGTGCACCGTCATCGCGGTGCTGTTGGCCGGCGTGCTGCAGCGCTGGCAGTGCGCCGTCCAGCCGCAGTCGTGGCAGAGCAGCACCGGCGCGTAGCCACGGCGGTTCTTGAACACCAGTACCTGGCCGCCAGCGGCAAGCGCGGCGGCCATCGCATCCAGCAGTTGCTGCGACAGGCCCGCCTGCAAGGGACGCTTGCGCACATCGATCACGCGCACCGACGGCGCTTGCGCGACGCCGGCGCGCTTGTGCAGGCGCAGGTGGGCGTAACGCCCGAGCGTGGCGTTGTGCAGGGATTCCAGCGAGGGCGTCGCGCTGCCAAGCAGCACCGGGACGCCGAGCGCCTTGGCGCGGACCAGGGCGAAATCGCGGGCGTTGTAGCGGATGCCGTCCTGCTGCTTGTAGCTCGCGTCGTGTTCCTCGTCGACGACGATCAGGCCGGCGTCGGGCAATGGCGTGAACACCGCCGAGCGCGTGCCGACGATGACCCGCGCCTCGCCGCGCCAGGCCGCGGCCCAGACCCGCGCGCGCTGCGTATCGCCCAGGTCCGAATGCAGCGCATGCACCGGCACGCCCAGTCGTGCGCGGAACCGCGCCAGCATCTGCGGGGTCAGGCCGATCTCGGGCACCAGCACCAGCGCCTGCCTGCCCCGCGCCAGGCAGTCGGCGATCGCCTGCAGGTAGACCTCGGTCTTGCCACTGCCGGTCACGCCGTCCAGCAGCATCGGCGCGAACTGCTGGCGCGCCTGCACCAGTGCGTCGATCGCGGCGGCCTGCTCGTCATTCGCGATCGGGCCCGGGATCGGTGTCGGTGCCTGGCTGGCGGTGGTCGCCGGCACGCGCTCGATCAATCCGCGCACGGCCAGCGATCGCGCCGCGGCACGCCAGCCGTCCACGGTGTCGGCCAGGGCGTCCTCGTCGCGCCCACCGTCGGCCAGGCAGTCCGCCAGCCGGCGCGGGCGACTGCCGGCGCGCAGGCCCGTGCGGGCGGCCAGGCCGGCCTCGGTCAGCTGCCAGGCCCAGGTGTCGGTCTCCGGCAGCGGCTCGCCCCGCCGCAACATCGAGGGCAGGGCGGTGGCGAAGACCTCCCCGAGCGGGGCGTGGTTGTAGCGGGCCAGCCACTGCAGCGAATCGAACAGCTCCCCCCGCAACAGCGGGGCGGCATCGAGGACGGCGATGGCTTCGCGCAGGCCGTCGATCCCGTCGGCCGGCGCGCCCACGTCGGCGACCACCCCCACCAGCTCGCGCGGCCCGAAGGGCACCCGCACCCGGCATCCGATCGCCGCGGGATCGGCCGGGCCGTCGGCCGACCGGTAGTCGAACAAGCGCGGCAGCGGCAGCGGCAGGGCGACCCGCAACACCCGCGTGCTGGCGGCGGGGATCGGAACGGAATCAGGCGCGGGCATGGGCCAAGTCTAGCGACAGGCCGATGACTGTGAATGGCGTCCATCGCTTGCAGCGACTAGCTGTGACGCAGGCGACGAAAATGACGCAACTAACGGACCTTAAACGTTTTTTAACCTTATCCACACCAACTGTGGATAAGCCTGTGCATGCTCTCGCGCCAGCACTGCGCAACGGCGGTCCATCAAGCGGGCAATGCGGAATGGTCAAAAAATGGTCAAACTGCATAAGTCCTTTAATTTCAAAGACATAAGCGTGGAACGTCGTTCGTGGATCGCGTAGTGGGCGCGGTGAAAGCACCGTCGAAGCGGCCGGAATATTGCTGTGCACAACCTTTGCGGCTGGAAGCATTGCCCGGCTTGGCCCGGGCGGGATTTTCGGCCGTGTCAAGCGCCTCCCGGCCCGCCGCGGACGGCTATGATGCGACGCGTTCGCAGGCAACCATCGGCGTCAATGACTGCTCCAACCCTGCCCCAGGCCACCGGCGCGTCCGCCGCGCTGACTGCCGTCCTGCGGGAGACCGGCCCGCGCGCGCTCGTCTTTGCCGAACTGCTCTGCGGCGAAGGCCGGCAGGCCGATGCAGCGATGTCGGCAGCGGTGCAGGCACTGGGTCGCGACCTGGTGCGCGCCCCGGTCGCCAACTGGACGCAACACTTCTGGACCCTGCTCGTTGCGGCGCCGCCGCTCCGGCGTCGCCAGCCGAACCGACAGTGGCCATCCGAGCTGCGGGCGCTGGCGCCGATGAGCGCCGGCCTGCGTGCCACGGTCCTGCTGCGCGCAGTCGCGCGACTGGACGAGGCCGAGGCGGCCGCCGTGCTCGGCATCCCGCTGAGCCTCCAGCGACGCGCCCTGCGCCGGGCATTGCCGCGCGATGCCCACGGCCGGGTCGATGCAGCGGCGTGGCGAGACCTGCTGGCGGCCTGCGAGCGTGCCGTGCGCGCCGGCACGGATCCGCGTTCCGGCCGCCTGGACCGCCTGTTCGCGATGGCGGCGCGGCCGGAGCCGACGCCCGCCGGCCTGCGACCCGCCTGGTTCGCTCCGGCGCTGTGGCTGGCCTGCGGCGTTTGCGTCCTGGCCCTGGCCGGGGCATGGCTCATCCACCGCGCCGGTGCGGGCGACGACCCTTCGGTGCGGGCGATGGCGCTGCCCGCGGCCTCCGATCCGGCCTCGACCTTCGACGCCGGGACCGCAGTGCTGACCCACCCGGATTTCGACGCGCTGGCGGATGCGCGCGAGCAGGCGCTGGTCGAGAGCCTGGATTTCTACGCCTGGTACGCCGCGCGGATGGCAGGCGCACCGGAGGCCGCTCCGCTGGTCTTCCCCGACGCCGCGGCCCCGGCACCCGGTACCGCAGGCAACGTGGAGGCGCCCGGTGCGTCGCGCTGACGCGGCCCGCGCGGGCCTGGCCCTGCTGCTGGTCGCGGCGTCAGCGCTCGCGCTGCCGCCGTCGTTGCGCGACCGCTTGCCCCAGCTGCCAGCCGCCACGCAGCGGATGCTGCTGGCGCGCGACGCGCAATGGCAGGCGATGACACCCGCGCAGCAGCAGGCATTCCGCCAGCGTCTTGCGGCATGGGATGCGTTGCCGCTGGCAATCCGGCGCGAGCGACGCGAGTCGTGGCTGGCCTGGCGCGCGCTGCCCGCCGACCAGCGTGTGCAGGTGCGGGCGGCCGCCATGGCGTTCGCGGCGCTGGACGGCGCGCGGCAACAGGCATTGCGCGCGCAATTCGCGCAGGAAGACGCCAGCCAGCGTCGCGGATGGTTGCTCGGTCCGGCATTGGGCGCCAGCTTCGCGGCGCTGCAGCCGCTGCTGATGCAGGTGCCGGCGGTCGAGCGCACGCCGCTGCTCGATGCGCTGCGCAGCTTGACGCCGTCCGAGCGCATCGATCTTGGCGTGCTGGCGCAACGCACGCCGCCCCAGCAACGCGATGCCCTGCGGCGCGCCTTGTTGTCCACCGCCGATGGCAACCGCGCGTCCTGGCTGCAATCCGAGCTGGCGCGCTGACAGCCGTGCCAGCACGCGCGCGGGATGCGGCGGTCAGGCCGACACCAGGCTCGCGATGATCGTGAACGCCGCGCCCAGCGACAACAGGATCGTGTAGCTCAAGCCCAACACCGCGTACTTGGTCAGCGTCATCGGCCAGCCCTGCCCGTAGACGCGCTTCTGCATCAACAGCAGGTACAGCGGCATCCAGGCAAACAGGACTCCCTCGACCAGTCCCAGCAACGAGTGCAGCGCGCCCGACGCGGGTGCGAGCCATTGCCGCAACGCCATGGCCAGGAAGACCAGCAGCAGCGACAGGCACAGGAAGGCATGGCTGTGCAGCGCCACGATCAGGTGTTCCATGTACAGCCGGCGCTTGAACACGTACAGGATTTCCAGCATCAGCGCGAACACCGGCAGCAGCACGAACAGCGTCGACGGGATCGCGCTGAGCGCCGCATCCTTGAACAGCGACGGATCCCGTTGCATGCGCGCGATGTTGCTTTCGGCGCGCGCGACCTGGCGGTTGAGCCAGTCGTTGCCGAAATCCGGCAACCACTGCAGCGCCAGCGGGTGCGTCTTCGGATCCCAGGGCTTGCCGTCGAACATGATCTCCGGCTTGGATTCCGGTGGCGGCTCGCCGCGCGCGGCGGCGCCGGTCAACTCGGCGATCCGGCGATCGGCCTTGGCGCGGATGGCGGTCTGCGCGACCGCCAATCGGGCATCCAGTCCCGGCACGCGTTGCTTCGCGTCCTGCCGGCCACGCGCGACGGAGGCGATCGCAGTGTCGCGCAACCGCTCGACCTGGGCGACGGTGGTGGCCCGCCCGATGGCGTCGTTGCTGTCGAAGTGCACCGCGTCGCCGGGGATGTTGATGGTGAGCCGCGCCACGAAGAACGTGAGGATGCTCAGGAACACGAACAGGCGCACCGGGCTGACATAGCGCACGCGGCGGCCGGCGAAGTATTCGCAGGTCAGGTAGCCGGGACGCGCCAGCAGCGGCCACAGCGTGCGGAACACCCGTGCATCGATGTTGAGGATGGTGTCGAGCGCGTCGCCGATGATGCTGCTGAAGTGCCGGACCAGGCCGCTCACCGGCTGGCCGCACTGATAGCAATGCGGGCCGAGCAGCGGCGCGCCGCAGTTCTGGCAGGCCGCGGGCCGCGCCTGCGCGTCGAGCGGTCCGGGCATGGCGGGAGTGGCTGACGGATCGGTCATGCGTTGCCACGGCGGGAGAGTGCGCTGGCTAAGATAGGACCGTGTCCGATCCGGCGCCAGCACCATCGGCCGACGGCCACCTTCGTCCATCGGTTCCCAGCCCCATGCCGCAAGTCCCGCGCCTTGTCGATGAAGTGCGCACCAGTGCCGTGCTTGCCGCGCCACTGGTCGCCGGGCACCTGTCGACCGGGCTGATCGGTTTCGTCGACAGTGTGATTGCCGGCCACCACGGCACCACGACGCTGGCCTCGGTTGCGGTCGGCACGGCCTTGTTCTGGCTGCCGATGATGCTGCCGATGGGCACGCTGATGGCGGTGCCGCCGGCGGTGTCGCAACTCGACGGCGCCGGCCGCCGGGACGCGATCGGACCCTTGTTCCGGCAGGCACTGTGGCTGGCGCTGATGCTGGGCGCGGCCTTGTTCGCCTTCCTCAGCGTGGTGGGTGTCGCGCTGGCGCCGATGGGCATCGATGCGTCGATCCGGCCGGGCACGCTGGCATTCCTGCATGGCATCCGCTGGGGCGTGCCGGCGCTGACGCTGTACCTGACCATGCGCTACCTCAGCGACGGCCTGCACTGGACCATGCCGACGATGCTGCTGGGTTTCGGCGGCCTGCTGCTTCTGGTGCCGCTGGGCTACGGGATGACCTTCGGCGTCGGCGGCTTTCCCGAACTCGGCGCCGGCGGCCTGGGCATCGCCTCGGCGGTGATGATGTGGGCACAGGCGATCGCATTCGCGCTGTACCTGCGGCGTTCGCGCCGCTTCGCCGACCTCGAGCTGTTCGCGCGATTCGACCGGCCGCGCTGGTCGGTGCTGCGCGGATTGCTGGCCAACGGCCTGCCGATCGGGGTGACGGTGGCGATGGAGGGCAGCCTGTTCATCGTCACCGCGCTGCTCATCGGCCACCTCGGCGCGGTGCCGGTGGCGGCGCACCAGATCGCGATCAACGTCGCCAGCCTGTGTTTCATGATCCCGCTGGGCCTGGCCGAGGCCACCACGGTGCGCATCGGCCATGCGCTGGGTCGCGGCAGCCGCGAGGACATGCGCCGGGCGGCACTGGCCGGCTACAGCCTGGTCCTCGGCACGCAGGCCTTGTCGGCGCTGGCACTGCTGCTGGGTCGCCACGCCATCGTCGCGCTCTACACGCACGATGCCGCCGTGGCGACGCTGGCGGCCTCGTTGCTGCTGTATGCGGCCGCGTTCCAGTTTCCCGACGGCATCCAGGTGCTCTCGGCCGGCGCCCTGCGCGGGCTCAAGGACACGCGCGTGCCGATGCTGCTGGCGGCGATCGCGTATTGGGGGATCGGCATGCCGCTGGGCGCCGGTCTCGGCCTGGGCTGGCCGGGCGTGACCGCGGCGCATGGACCGCGCGGCATGTGGGTCGGGCTGATCGCGGGCCTCAGCGTCGCCGCCGTGCTGCTGTGCTGGCGCTTCGCATACAGCAGCCGCACGCGCGTGGCCGGACACCTTCCGCAGTGACCTGTGGCGCATGACTGTGCGGCGTGGGGCCGTTACCCTGCCACGCTACGTTCCGGAGTCCGCGTTCAATGAATGACACCCGCCGCCGCGGCCCCATCGCCCGCTTCTTCGTGGGCCTGTGGGATGCCGTCAACTTCACGCGCCGGCTGGTGTTCAACCTGGTCTTCGTGCTGGTGCTGCTGCTGGTGGCGGGGGCGATCATGAGCGATGACGGCCGCCCGCTGCTGCCGCGCACGACGCTGGTGATCGCGCCGGAAGGCAAGCTCGTCGAGCAGTACACCTCCGATCCGGCCAGTCGCGCACTGGCCAGGGCGCTTGGCGACACCGGTGCCGGCGAAGTGCAGTTGCGCGACCTGCTGCGGGCGATCGACGCGGCCCGCGATGACAAGCGCATCGAGCGCGTCCTGCTGCGCACCGATCGCATGCAGTTTTCCGGCTATGCATCCATCCGCGAAGTCGCCGCCGCGATCGCGCGCCTGCGTGCATCGGGCAAGCAGGTGGTGGCGTTCGGCGACAACTTCGACCAGGGCCAGTACCTGCTCGCGGCGCAGGCCAACGAGGTCTACCTGGATCCGATGGGCGGGCTGATGCTCGAGGGGCTGGGCCGCTATCGCCAGTACTACCGCGAAGGCCTGCAGGACAAGCTCGGCGTCGACGTGCACCTGTTCCGGGTCGGCGAATACAAGTCCGCCGCCGAGCCCTACATCCTCGATGCCGCCTCGCCGGCGTCCAAGGAAGCGGACCTGTTCTGGATGAACGACATCTGGCAGCGCTACCTCGGCGATATCGCGCGCGTGCGCGGCGTGAGCGTGCAGCAGCTGGCCAACGGCATCGACACCTTGCCGCAGGGACTGGCCGCGGCGCAGGGCGACCTGGCGCAATTCGCATTGCGCCAGCGCCTGGTCAATGGCCTGAAGACCGAAGACGAACTCGACGACCTGCTCGCCAGGCGCGGCGTCGCCGACGACGATGCCGAGGACGGCTTCCGCGAAATCTCCCTGGATGGCTACCTGGGGCACATCGACAACGCGCTGGGGAGCGTCGCGGCGCGTCCGCAGGTCGCGGTGGTCGTCGCCGAAGGCGAGATCGCCGGTGGCAAGCAGCCGCCGGGCAGCGTCGGTGGCGAATCCACCTCGGCGTTGCTGCGCGACGCGCGCGACGACGACCGGGTCAAGGCCGTGGTGCTGCGCGTGAATTCACCCGGCGGCGAAGTCTTCGCCTCCGAACAGATCCGCCGCCAGGTCGCCGCGCTCAAGGCAGCCGGCAAGCCGGTGGTGGTGTCGATGGGCGACGTCGCGGCATCGGGCGGCTACTGGATCTCGATGAATGCCGATCGCATCTATGCCGATCCGTCGACGATCACCGGATCGATCGGCATCTTCGGGCTGATCCCCACCATTCCGCGCACGCTGGCCAAGCTGGGCGTGCACACCGACGGCGTCGGCACCACGCGCTTCGCCGGCGCCTTCGATGTCACCCGGCCACTGGATCCGGACGTCGGCGCGATGGTGCAGTCGGTGATCGACAAGGGTTACCGCGACTTCACCGGGCGCGTCGCCAGCGCGCGCGGACGCAGCGTCGCCGACATCGATGCGATCGCGCGCGGGCGCGTCTGGAGCGGCGCGCAGGCGAAGGACCGCGGCCTCGTCGACCGCTTCGGCGGCATCGAGGATGCGGTCGCCGACGCAGCGTCGCGGGCGAAACTCGGCGCGCCGGACCGTTACCAGGTGCGCTACGTGGAAAAGCAGGCGACGCCGTTCGAACGCTTCTTCAACCGCTTCGCGCAGAACCGCATCGCCGCCGCATGGCTGAAGGATTCGGGCATCGCGGGGACGCTGATGGCGCACGCCCTGCCGCAGACGCGCGATGACCTGGCGTTCCTGGATCACGCACTGCAAGCGCGCCATGCTGCGCCGGTGCAGGCGCTGGCGTACTGCTTCTGCGGCTTGTGAGCATGGCCTGACGCGATGCCGCCGCTGGCGGCATCAGCCGTCGGTCTGCGCGTCGATCGCGTCCTGTTCCTGCTTGGCCGCATCCAGCACCTGCGGCTCGACCGCCTTGGCGCGATCGATCGGCGCCTGGATCGCATCGCGCAGCTGCGTGTCGTGCTGCGCCTGCGGTTCGGGCGGACGTTCCTTCTTCGGCGGTTCGGGCTTGCTGCAGGCACTGCAGGCCAGCAGCAACGACAGCGCGCAGCAGCGCAGCAGGACGTCCATCGCGTTCTCCGGTGACGTGGCCGATCGACCCGGGGCTATGCTACGCGCAACCCCGACCAGAGACGGCGCATGGATCCCAACCGCTGGCGACTCGATGGGCAACTGGCGCTGGTCACCGGCGGCAGCGCCGGCATCGGCCGCGCGATCGCACGCGAACTGCTGGGATTCGGCGCGGAAGTCCTCATCGTCGCGCGCGACGCGGCGGCGCTGGATCGCACCCGCGACGAACTCGCCGAGGAAGTGCCCGACGGCATCGTGCATGCATTGGTCGCCGACGTGGCCGACGAGGAACAGCGCCGGGAGATCCTCGATTGGGTCGAGGACCGCGGCGAGGGCCTGAACATCCTGGTCAACAACGCCGGCGGCAACCGCAGGCGCGCCGCGGTCGATTACACCGACGACGAGTGGCGGGAGATCTTCGAGGTCAACCTGTTTTCCGCCTTCGAATTGTCGCGCTATGCGCATCCGTTGCTCACGCGGCACGCGGCGTCGAGCATCGTCAACGTCGGCAGCGTCTCCGGGCTCACGCACGTGCGCACCGGCGCGGCCTATGGCATGGCCAAGGCCGGGCTGCACCAGCTCACGCGCAACCTCGCGGTGGAATGGGCCGAGGATGGCGTGCGCGTCAACGCGGTGGCGCCGTGGTACATCCGCACGCGACGCACGTCGGATTCGCTCGCCGATCCGGATTACCTGGACGAGGTGCTGCTGCGCACGCCGATGGGGCGCATCGGCGAGCCCGAGGAAGTCGCCGCGGCGGTGGCTTTCCTGTGCCTGCCCGCGGCTGCCTACGTCACCGGCGAATGCATCGCGGTCGACGGGGGCTTCCTGCGCAACGGGTTCTAGCTGCGGCGACGGGCCGTCACTGCGGTCACTTGCCGCAGGTGCTTTCGCGCACGATCTTCCGGACCCGTTCGAACTCGGCCTTGTTGGCCTCGGCATCATCGGGGCGCGCGAATTTCCACGCCGCTTCGGTTTCGCGCAGGCGCTGCTTCCAGCTGTCGCAGGCGGCGCCGTCACCGACCCGCTGGCACTGGTCGGTCACCATCTGGCAGGCGACGCCGGCAGCGTCATCCGCCGCGCCCTCCAGGTTGGTGGTCTGCAGCCGCACGCAACGCGGCTCCGGCGTGCTGGTTTCACTCAGGTAGCTGTCGTGGTCGTAGGTGTTGCACTGGTACAGCGCCGGTGGCGGCAGGCGCTCGCTGTCGGCAATGACCGGTGTCGCCGGCACGCTGTCGGCAACCGTCGCCGGCGGTGCTGGATCGGGAGCGGGCATCGGCATGGGCACCGGGCGGTACGCCGGCATCGGCGGCGGCGATTCGATCACCTGTCTCTGCTGGCGGGTGCCCTTGGGACAGGCGGCATTGTTCTGCAGCGTGACCGCACCGAATGCATCGGTGCAACGATAGATCACCACGCTGGGCGCGGCTGCGCGCGCATGCGCGTGCGCCAGCGCCACGGCGCAGACCAGGACCAGTGCGCGCCATTGCCGCATCAGTCGCTTCCGCAATCGTTGGCCAGGCGCGCGTTGATGCCGCGCTCCTCCACCCGCAACACGTCACGCTCGCTGGGCATGGCGTTGAAGAAGCGACGACGGATCTCGTCGCGACGGTCCACCAGGCGCGAGCACACTTCGTCCTGCGGCAGCGCATGGCAGTCATCGCGCACCCAGGTGCCGGCGCCCCAGGCGGCCGCGCCATGGAGGGGCGGGTACAGCCGGGTGTGGTGGTCGTCGATGCGGACCCGGCCGTCGGTGATCGCAAGGTCGGTGTCGCCCGTCATCCCATGCCGCGGCCGCGCGATGGGATAGCCCAGCGTCCACAGCGGGACCCAGCGCGGATTGCCCTCGCCGCTGTCGCTCGTATAGACCGCGCCATCGGGCGTCACGCATTCGTACAACGGACGCGGCGGCGTGATGTAGACCGTGCGCTGCCGCTGCAACGCAGCGTCGTCGTCGACCGGGCGTGCACGCGCGGCAGGAGCGGGCGGCGTCGCAGGCGCATCCGTTGGCCGGATCATGGTCCGGGCCTGTTGCTTCTCGCCCTTGCGGCAGGGCGTATCGCGCAGCGTCAGGTGGCCGGAAGCGTCCGTGCAGCGGTAGATGGTGACTTCGCCCACCGCACGCGTGACCGGCGCCGCAGTGGCGAGCAACAGGGCGACGACAACGACCGGAAAACGCATGGCGCATCTTGCACGCGGATGTCGCCGCGCGCCAAGCAGGCGGCGGCCGTGGTTCCTGCCGGTTCAGCCGCCGCGCAGCAGCGCGCCGCTGCGCGCATCGCGGATGATGGTCGGCGCCGCCAGGTCGCCGGTGTCGCCGACGACCCAGCCATCGGTGCCGTCCAGCAGCGCGGCCTCGATGTCGGCGCGTTGCCGGGGCGCGGGAAGGCCGGCGCGATTGGCGCTGGTGGAGACCAATGGCCCGCCGAACGCCGCGCACAGCGCCACCACCACCGGATGTGCGCTGACCCGCACCGCGACCCCATCGTGCCGGCCGGTGATCCAGTGCGGCACGCGGCCGGTGGCCGGCACCACCCAGGTATGCGGGCCCGGCCATGTCGCGAAGACCGCTTCGCTGCGATCGGTGGGCAGCACGTCCCAGTCCAGCAGCGCCGCGAATTGCTCGAGCGCGCCCGCGATCAGGATCACGCCCTTGTCGACCTCGCGCTGTTTCAGCGCCAGCAGTCGCAGGACCGCGGCTTCATGGAAGGGATCGCAGCCCAGGCCCCACACGGCCTCGGTGGGATAGGCAATCACGCCGCCACGGTGGAGGACATCGGCGGCCGCGGACGGCGTCAGTGCTGCAGGCATGCCGCAAGCTTAGCGCGCGGGCGCCAACCGACGCACCGCGCGGCCCGGCGCTCCTAGAACGGCGCGTCGTCGACAGCGGCGCCGGCGCCCTTGCGCGTCGCGGTCGCGGTCTTCTTCGCGGCCGCCTTCCCGCTCGCGGGTTTCGCCGACGTCTTCTTCACCGCCTTGCCGGCGGCTTTCTTCACGGCTTTATTCGCCGCTTTCTTCGCGACTTTCTTCGCCGGGGCCTTCTTCGCCGCCGCGACCTTGTCGCCCGGGGCCTTTGCCGCGGCCTTCTTCGCGGGCGCCTTCTTGGCGACCTTCTTGCCGAAGCGGCCACGCATCGGCTTGCCGGTTTCCTCCAGCAGCTTGATCACCTCGTCGCGCGTCAGCGACGCCGGCTCGCGATCCTTGGGGATGCGGCCGTTGAGCTTGCCGTCGCTGATGTAGGGTCCATAGCGGCCGTTGAGCACCTGGATGTCGCAGTCCTCGAAGGACTTGATGATGCGGTTGCGCGCGATTTCTTCCTTCTCGTCGATCAGCGCCTCGGCGCGCGCCAGGTCGATCGTGTACGGATCGTCCTCCTTCTTCAGCGAGGCATACACGCTGCCGCGCTTGGCGAACGCGCCGAAGCGGCCGATGCCGACGCTGACCTCCTCGCCGTTGCTCTGGCCGAGCTTGCGCGGCAGCTTGAACAGCTCCAGCGCGTCGGCCAGCGAGATCGTGTGCATGCTCTGGCCGGGGCGCAGCGATGCGAAGGTCGGCTTTTCCGCCTCGTCTTCCGCGGTGCTGCCGATCGCGGCGTAAGGACCATAGCGACCCAGGCGCACGCTGACCGGCTTGCCGGTCTTGGGATCGGTGCCAAGTTCGCGCGCGCCGGAGGCTTCGCTGCGATCGACCGACTCGGTCTTCTCGTCCACCAGCTGCTTGAACGGCGCCCAGAAGCGCTCCATCAGCGGGATCCATTCCTCCTCGCCGCGACTGACCGCATCGAGCTCGTCCTCGAGCTTGGCGGTGAAGTCGTAGTCGACGTACTGGGTGAAGTGTCCGGACAGGAACTTCGACACCGCGCGGCCGACGTCGCTGGGACGGAAACTGCGGCTTTCCATCTCGACGTACTTGCGGAACAGCAGCGTCTGGATGATCGACGCGTACGTCGACGGACGGCCGATGCCGTATTCCTCCAGCGCCTTGACCAGCGCGGCTTCGGTGAAGCGCGGCGGCGGCTGGGTGAAGTGCTGGTCGGCGTGGATGCGTTCGAGCGGGATGCGGTCGCCGGTCTTCATCGGCGGCAGCTTGCGCGCCTCGTCGGCCTCGTCCTTGCTCACCGTGTCCTTGCCTTCCTCGTAGACGGCGAGGAAGCCCGGATCGATCACGGTCGTGCCGGACGCGCGGAAGCTGTGCTCGCTGCCGGCGGCCAGGTCCACGGAGACCGTGTTGAGGGTGGCGGGGACCATCTGCGAGGCCACCGCGCGCTTCCAGATCAACTCGTACAGGCGGCGCTCGTCGTCGCCGAGATAGCGCGCGACCTGCGTCGGCGTGCGCAACGCCGAAGTGGGGCGCACCGCTTCGTGGGCTTCCTGCGCGTTCTTGGCCTTGGTGAGGTAGACATTGGGCTTGTCCGGCAGCGCGCGCGTGCCAAAGTCGCGCGCGATCACGTCGCGGATTTCGCTGAGCGCTTCCGCCGACAGGCTGACCGAGTCGGTACGCATGTAGCTGATCAGGCCGACCGCGCCTTCGTCGCCGATGACCACGCCTTCGTACAGGCGCTGCGCCACCTGCATCGTGCGCTTGGTGGTGAAGCCGAGCTTGCGCGAGGCTTCCTGCTGCAGCGTGGACGTCGTGAACGGCGGCGACGGCCGGCGCTTGCGCTCCTTGCTGGCGACGTCGGTGACATGCAGGGCGCCATTGGCGGCGCGCACGATGCGCTCGCGCGCGGCCTCGGCGGTGTCGCCGTCGGTGACCGTGAACTGCTCGACCTTCCTGCCATCGAGCTTGTTTAGCTTGGCGGTGAAAGATTGCGCGGGATGGGTGCATTCGGCTTCGATCGACCAGTACTCGCGTGCGACGAACGCCTCGATCTCCTCCTCGCGCTCGACGATCATGCGCAGCGCCGGCGACTGCACGCGGCCGGCCGACAGGCCGCGCTGCACCTTGCGCCACAGCACCGGCGACAGGTTGAAGCCAACCAGGTAGTCCAGCGCGCGGCGCGCCTGCTGCGCGTCGACCAGGTTCGCGGCGATGGCACGCGGGTGGTTCATCGCTTCCTTGATCGCGCGCGGGGTGATCTCGGTGAAGACGACACGCTCCAGCGACTTGTCCTTGAGCAGGCCGCGCTCACGCAGGATCTCGGCGATGTGCCAGCTGATGGCCTCGCCTTCGCGATCCGGATCGGTCGCCAGGAAGAGGTGGTCGGCGGACTTGGCGGCCTTGGCGATGGCCTCGACGTGGCGTTCGTTCTTCTCGATCAGGTCGTAGCGCATGGCGAAGCCGTTCGCCGGGTCGACCGCGCCCTCCTTGGGCACCAGGTCGCGGACGTGGCCGTAGGAGGCCAGGACGGTGAAGTCCTTGCCGAGGTATTTGTTGATCGTCTTGGCCTTGGCCGGCGACTCGACGATCAGGAGGTTCTTGGCCATGGCGGCGGTGGGTCTCGTCTGCAGCGGGGCGCGCCGGATGGCAGCGCAGGGGGATTCCAGAGAAGGCAAACGCCCGGAGCGGGACTCCAGGCGTTGGGTTTTCCTTATTACAGTGGAATCACGGCGCGGCCGCCGCTGTCAAGCGCCGGCCGCGCCGGTGTCCGCCGCGACGTCCGGCAGACCCGCGCTAGTGCACGGGTTCCGGCTCGTCCAGGAACATCTGGGTTTCCATCCAGGCATAGGCCGCTTCGGACCCCGGCTGGTTGAACAGAACCATCAGGACGACCCATTTCACGTCCTCCAGGTCCAGCTCGTCCTGGTCCAGCGCCATCGCGCGGTCCAGGACCAGCTCCCGCTGGCCGGCATCGAGGATGCCCTGCTGTTCCAGGAACAGCAGGAAGCCACGCGCCTGCACGTCGAGCTTCTCCAGCTCCGGGCCGAAATACACCCGGATCGGGCCGTTCGCGCGCGGGATGCCGGCGCTGGGACGCTGCTCGGCGAGCGCATCCAGCCAGTCGAATGCCTTGTTGATTTCCGCCGGGCTGAAGCCGGCCTGGTTCAGTTCCTGGAACAGCGGACCGCTGCTGAGCGCGGCGCGATCGCCCAGCGGTGGGCTCACGTCTTCGGTGAAATAGTGCTCGAACAGGTAAAGCAGGACATCCAGGATGCTCTCTTTCATTTCCCTCGGCCTGCGCCGGCGTGGCGCTGTGGAGAGGAACCGGCTTGCGCCGGTTGTCGTCGTCGGGCTCCCTGCCCGCCGACGTCGTGGTACCCGGATGGCGCCCGGTACCGCCGTCACCAGATCCCCCGCGGTGACGGTTGCGACGCGTCCTGCGTCGCCGCGCCGGGACCGGACCAGGCCCGACCTCAGCGCTTGCGGGAATACCGGCCATGCTCGACCGCGACACGGCCTTCCAGCTCCATGACCAGCAGCATGGAGGACAGTTCCGCCACCGTCAATCCGGTTCGCGAGACCAGCCGATCAATACCCGTTGGGTCGTGACCCAGCGCCTGCCACAAGCGCTGGTGGTCGTCATCCATCGCTTGCCTGCTGGGGACTGAAGCATCCGTGCCCGCCCTGGCCGCCGAGTTGGGGGCCGCCAGCCGCCCGCGCAAGGCCTCGGCCAGTTCGGCGGCGAGCGAGCCGATGGCGTCGATCACCTCGTGCGCGCTTTCCACCAGCCCGGCACCCTCGCGGATGAGGCGGTGGCAGCCACGCGCCGTCGGGTTGTGGATCGAGCCCGGCACCGCGAAGACATCGCGGCCGCAATCGCTGGCCATGCGCGCGGTGATCAGCGCGCCGGAGCGCTCCGCGGCCTCGACCACCAGCGTGCCCAGTGCCAGCCCGGCGATGATGCGATTGCGCCCGGGAAAGAATTCCCGCCGCGCCGGCGTCCCCGGCGGGTGCTCGCTGACCACCGCCCCGGTGGCGGCGATGCGCTGGTACAAGGCGGTGTTGGCACGCGGGTAGGGCACGTCGGGGCCGGTACCGAGCACGGCGATCGTGCGGCCCTGGGCCGCCAGCGCGCCCTCGTGCGCGGCCGTGTCGATGCCCGCGGCCAGCCCGCTGGTGACCGCCAGCCCGGATGTCGCCAGTGCCTGGGCGAAGTCGAACGCGTTGTCGCGGCCGCCCGCGCTGGGCGAGCGGCTGCCCACCACCGCGACCGACGGATGCCACAGGCAGGCAGGATCGCCGGCGACGAACAGCGCCAGCGGCGGGCTGGGGATCCGGCGCAGCAGCGCGGGGTAGTCCGGGTCGTGCCAGCCCAGCAGGTGGTGCCGCGGTTGCGCCAGCCATTGCCGGGTCGAGTCCAGGCGCTCGGTGTCGTCGTCGCCCAGCGCGAGCACCTGCGCGTCATCCAGGCCATGCGAGCGCCAGTTGCGCGGACCTGCCGCCAGCGCGGCGAGGGGGCCGGAATGGCTGTCGAGCAGGCGACGACGCGCTGCGACGCCACCACCGGCGTGGACCAGGCGCAGCAGGGAATCGGTGGCTGGATCGATCATCGCGCCAGCGTGGGCCGCAACGACAAACGGCGCCCTCGGGCGCCGTCGTCGTGCAGTGTCAGGTTTTCCCGCGACTCAGTACGGCGCGTCGGGATGCTTGAGTTCGTAACCCACGCGGCTGGGCTTGATGCTGTCCATCACCAGCCCGTAGCTCATCTTGTCGAAGGTGCGGAACACCATGACATGGCCAGCGAACTCATCCGGCAGGCGGACCTTGGCTCCGCGCGCGATGGTGTCTTCGCTACGCGTGTCGCCATCGCGCACGCGGTCCACGGCATTGCTGCCCACGCGCCAGATCGAGAACACGGTGCCGTTGTCGACGCCTTCGCGCGAGCCCACCGACAGTGCCACCACGTCACGTGGGCCACCGGCGCTGAGCATGTCAGCCACCGCGAGGACGCGCGCGCGTCCGTAGTCCATCTGCTGCCTGGGCGGATGCGGGATGAACTGCAGGTCGTAAGGTTGTGCGTCGACCGGGATGAGGCGATCGCCAATGCGGACTTCCCGCCCTTCGGCGTCCAGGACCAGGGTGCTGGCCTGGATGCCACCCACCTCGCCGCGGGTGACGGTACCGACGCCGACCTGCATCAGCTCGAAGCCGAGCAACTCGTTGCCCTTGTCCGGCGTCTCGACGTTGGTCCAGTAATTCTCGAAGTCGATCAGGCGGCGGCCGCGGAAGTCGAGGTCGTCCTTGTGGAACAGGTCGCAGCATTGCGTCCGGTCCAGGTGGGTGAAGCGCTGTGTCGGCCGCAGCACCGCATACCGCTGTCCCGTCGGGGCGCCGGCGATGCCCCGGACGTAGGCGACCTGGCCCTCGCTCGCCCGCAGGCGATCGTCTTCCAGCCCGACCACGTAGGGCATCTGGTCGAACTGGTCGACCACGCGCAGGTTCTTCAGGAACGGTTCGACGTCCGCCAGCGGGATCGCATTGATCGGCGAGCCGACGCGGGGGCCGGGCTGCACCGCCATCCGGTCCAGGTACGCCAGGCTCAGCACGTCACCCGGGTAGATCAGGTGCGGATTGCGGACCTGCGGATTGGCCTGCCAGATCTCCGGCCACAGCCAGGGCCGCTTGAGGAAGCGGCCGGCAATGTCCCAGAGCGTGTCGCCACGCTGCACGACATAGGTATCCGGATGGTCACCGCGCATCTCGACGGCGGCGGAATAGGTCGCGACGGTCAGCAGCGCGACGGCAACGATCTTGGTCAAGATCCCGGCCGTGCGAAGCCCCTTCGACGCGCGCTCAAGCATTGCGTCCATCTACCCGCTCCCCTTGGAGATTTCCCCGTATTGCCGGGGCAATATAGCCCACAAGCGATGCGTCTTGGCAAGCCGGCGGCGTTACAATCGCCCGCCCACCGTCCGTGCCGCTTGCGGATGTGACCGCCGCCCCCATTTTTCCGCCATGGCCCAGCTCCCGATCCTCGAATTCCCCGATCCACGGCTGCGCACCAGGGCGACGCCGGTGGACCCGGGCTGGCTGGCCGAGCCGGCCACCCAGCAACTGCTCGACGACATGTTCGAGACCATGTACGAGGCGCCCGGCATTGGCCTGGCCGCCAGCCAGGTCGACGTGCACCGGCGTTTCATGGTGATCGACATCTCCGAAGAGAAAAACCAGCCGCTGGTCTTCGTCAACCCGCTGATCACCGGGCGCAGCGGCGAGCAGGTCTACCAGGAAGGCTGCCTGTCGGTGCCGGGAATCTTCGCCGACGTCGCCCGCGCCGACAGCATCACCGTGCAGGCGCTGGACCGGCACGGCGCGGCGTTCACGCTGCAGGCCGAGGGCCTGCTGGCCGTCTGCGTGCAGCATGAAATGGATCACCTGGAGGGCAAGCTCTTCGTCGACTACCTCTCCCCGCTCAAGCGCGAGATGGTCCGCAAGAAGCTCGCCAAGCAGCGAAAGCAGACCGACGCCGCCTGACCTGGCGTGCGGAACCCGCGGGCCGCCGCTGCCCCGCAATGCCCATGGCCACGCGATGACCGCTGCGGGCGGTCTTCCTGTTTACCGCGATCCCGCTGACATCCAAGGAACCACCGCATGCCATTGAGGATCGTGTTCGCCGGCACGCCGGACTTCGCCGTGCCATCGCTGCGCGCGGCGGCCGAACGCAATGAAGTGGTGGCGGTCTACACCCAACCCGATCGCCCTGCAGGCCGTGGCCGCGACCTGCGTCCGTCGCCGGTCAAGCTCGAAGCGGTCCGGCGCGGGCTGCCGGTGTTGCAGCCCGAGTCCCTGAAATCGGCGCTGTCGCGCGATGCATTGCGCGCGCTGCGGCCGGACCTGCTGGTGGTGGTCGCCTACGGCCTGATCCTGCCGCAGTCCATCCTCGACATCCCGACCTTCGGCTGCTGGAACGTGCATGCGTCGCTGCTGCCACGCTGGCGCGGCGCCGCGCCGATCCAGCGCGCGATCGAGGCCGGCGACAGCGAGACCGGCGTCTGCCTGATGCAGATGGAAAAAGGCCTGGACACCGGGCCGGTCCTGCTCTCGCAGCGCATCCCGATCGGCGACGCGGAAACCGGCGGCCAACTGCACGACAAGCTCGCCGCGCTCGGCGCGCAGACCTTGTCCGATGGCCTGGGGCTGCTGCGCGCAGGGCTGAAGCCGGTGGCGCATCCGCAGGACGAAGTCGGCACCACCTACGCCCGCAAGCTCGACAAGGCCGAAGCGCGGCTGGACTGGTCGCAACCGGCAGCCACGCTGGCGCGCAAGGTGCGTGCGTTCAATCCGTGGCCGATGGCCGAAGCGATGCTGGGCGGCGAGCGCGTGCGGGTGCATGGCGCCGTCGACCTGCCGCTGGCGCACGATGCGCTGCCCGGCACGGTGCTGGCGGCCGGACGCGAGGGCATCGACGTCGCCTGCGGGCAGGGCGCATTGCGACTGCGCGTGCTGCAACGCGAGGGCGGCAAGGCGATCACCGCCGCGGATTTCCTCAACGCCAACCCGCAGTTGAAAACACGATGAATGCCGTGCCCGGCGTCGCCTCCCGCGTCGCCGCCACGCGTGTGCTCGACGCCGTCCTGCATCGCGGCCGCTCGCTGCGCGGCGAACTGGCGACCGCCTTGCCGGCCTTGCCCGATCCGCGCGATCGCGCCCTGGTGGAGGCGATCGTGTTCGCCGGATTGCGCCAGCGCACGCGCTACGACGCCGCCCTGTCGGCGTGGATGCCCAAGCCGCTGGGGCGGCGCGACGCCGTCCTGCGCGCGCTGCTGCTGGCCGGCCTCGCGCAACTGGACGCGCTCGGATTGCCTGCGCATGCCGCGGTCGCCTCGACGGTCGATGCCGCCCGCGTGCTCGGGCATGCGCACCAGGCCGGTCTGGTCAACGCACTGCTGCGGCGCGCGTTGCGCGAGCCGCTGCCCGCGGGTGATCCCGCCGCGGCCTGGCCGGCGTGGTTGCTGCAGCAGTTGCGCACGGACTGGCCGGAGGACATCGACCAGATCCTGCGCGCCAGCCTGCAGGCCGCGCCCTTGTGGCTGCGCGTCAACACGCAACGCATTTCGGTCGAGGCCTGTCGCCAGCGCCTGCACGACAGCCGGATCGAGGCGGTCGTCGATCCGCGCTGCCCCGATGGACTGCGGGTGGATGCGCCGGTGCCGGTGTCGGCGCTGCCCGGGTTCGCCGACGGCGAGCTGTCGGTGCAGGACGGCAGCGCGCAACTGGTCGCCGACGCACTGGCGCCTGCGCGCGGCGCCCGCGTGCTCGATGCCTGTGCCGCGCCCGGCGGCAAGGCGGCGCATCTGCTCGAACGCGATCCGTCCCTGCAGATGCTAGCGCTGGATGTCGACCCCGCACGCCTGCGCAACGTGCGCGCCACGCTCGATCGCCTCGCACTGGGCGCGACGGCGGCGCTGCGCGCGGCCGATGCCGCCGATGTCGGCGCCTGGTGGGATGGTCGACCGTTCGACGCGGTGCTGCTCGACGCGCCCTGCAGCGCCACCGGCATCGTGCGTCGCCAACCCGACATCCTGCTGCATCGACGCGAGGCCGACATCGCGGCGCTGACGCAGGCGCAGTCCATGCTGCTCGATGCGCTGTGGCCGACGCTCGCACCCGGTGGCACGCTGCTGTATTCGACCTGCTCGATCCTGCGCTGCGAAAACGATCGACAGGTCGCGGCGTTCCTCGCCCGCACGCCGGATGCGCGCGTCGACGCGCTGGGTGCCCGCTTCGGCCGGCCGCTGCCAGGGGCGCCAGGCGGCCACGGCCACCAGCGACTGCCCGGCGACGACGGCATGGACGGATTCTTCTATGCACGACTGCGCAAGGCCGCATAGCACCGCGTGACGCAAGCGCGCGCCGCTATCATTCGCCGCATGCCAAACGCATTGACCTGGACCCCGCACCCCGCCTCCCGCGCGGCCCGCGACACCTGGCTGTTCTGGATCGTCGCGCTGCTGGTGCTCGGCGCCGGCCTGGGCTTGCGCGATCCCTGGCCCGCCGACGAACCCCGCTTCGCCCTGGCCGCGAAGATGATGGTCGATGGCGGCGACTGGCTGTTCCCGCATCGCGGCAACGAGCTGTACGCCGACAAGCCGCCGCTGCTGATGTGGCTGCAGGCGGCCGGTTACATGGTCTTCGGCAACTGGCGCGTCGCCTTCCTGCTGCCATCCCTGCTGGCGTCGCTGGGCACCTTGTGGTGCGTGGTCGACCTCGGCAGGCGGCTGTGGACGCGGCGGGTCGGCCTGTACGCCGGCTGGGCCCTGCTGTTCGCGTTGCAGTTCACCTACCAGTCGAAGAAAGCGCAGATCGATCCGCTGGTGACGTTCTGGATCACGCTGGCCAACTACGGCCTGCTGCGGCATTTCCTCAGCACGCGCCACGACCCCGAACCCGACTGGCGGATGTGGACGCTGGGCTGGTTCGCCGCCGGGCTGGGAACCATCACCAAGGGCGTGGGCGTGCTCGCGCTGGTGATGCTGGTGCCGGCATTGTTCGCGACGCTGCGTGGCTGGCGCGACATCCGCGCACCATTGCTGGCGTGGCGCGTGCTGCTGGGCCCGCTCGCTTTCCTCGTCGCGATGGCGCTGTGGCTCGTCCCGATGCTCGCTGTCGCGCTGTCGAGCGCGGATCCGGCGTATCACGCCTACGTCGACGACATCCTGTTCCACCAGACCGCCGGTCGTTACGCGAAATCCTGGGATCACCCGCAGCCGCACTGGTACCACCTGGAAGTGATGCTGACCGCGTGGCTGCCGACGGCGCTGGCGCTGCCGTGGGCGCTGCCCGCATGGGCGCGACGCCTGCGCCGCCGCGACGCACGCTACCTGCTGCCGCTGGCGTGGTGGGCGCTGGTGGTGTTGTTCTTCTCGATCCCCAGCGGCAAGCGCGACGTCTACATCATGCCGGCGCTGCCGATGATGTGCCTCGCACTGGCGCCGTTGTTGCCGGGCATCGTGCGCAGGCGATCGGCGCAATGGCTCGCACTGGTCTTCGGTTGCGCGCTGGCGTTGGCGACATTGGCCACCGGCATCGCCATGCTGTCGGCGACACCGCGGTTCGAGCAGACGCTGATCGTGGAGCGTGGCTTGAGCCTGGCGCAGGCGCATGCCGGCGCGTGGTTGCTGATCGCCATCGCCGCGTGGAGCGCCGGCAGCCTGCTGTGGTTCGGGCGCAGGCGCTCGCCGCAGGCGCTGGCGACCATGCTGGCCGGCATCTGGGTGCTGTACGGGCTGGTCGCGTATCCGCTGCTCACCGATTCGAGTTCCGCGCGCGGCCTGATGCAGCAGGTCGGCAGCCACATCCCCGCCGACGCGCAGCTCGGCCTGGTCGCGTGGAAGGAGCAGAACCTGCTGATGGCCGACCGCCCGGCGGCGACATTCGGTTTTTCCGCGCCGTGGCCGCAACAGATGCAGCGCGCGGTGGCGTGGCAGCGGCAGGCGCCACAACGCCGCTGGCTGATGGTGCAGGACGTGGCGCTGCCGCCCTGCGTGCAGCGCGACCAGGCCAGCCCGATCGGCCTGGCCAACCGGCGCGCCTGGTGGCTGCTGCCGGCCGCGGCCACCACGAACTGCGCGGACTGAAATGACCGTGCGCGTCATCAGCCGCGACAACGGCGTCGGCCTCAGCCGCGACCTGCACCTCATCGCGCAGGTATTGCGCGATGGCGGCGACGACGTGCAGGCCGTCGGCTTCGGCGGCAGCCAGCTGGTGAACCGCCTGCGCGAGGGCAGCTTGTGGGCCGCGCGCGGATTGCGCGGGCGCGTGCAGACCCAGTTGTTCGTCGAGCGCGTCTACCAGCGCTGCCTGCCGCTGGCGCGGCATAACCTGCTGATGCCGAATCCGGAATGGTTCCTGCCCAAATGGCAGGCATGGCTGCCGCGCTTCGAGCGCGTGCTGTGCAAGACCCGGCATGCCGAAGGCATCTTCGCGGCGCTGGGTTGCCGCACCGTGTTCACCGGCTTCACCAGCCAGGACCGGCTGGATGCATCGATCGCGCGCGAGGACGCGTTCTTCCACCTGGCCGGACGCAGTTCGGCCAAGGGCACGCAGGTGCTGCTGGAGACCTGGCGCCAGCATCCGGAGTGGCCGCGCCTGACCGTCTTGCAGCATCCGAAGGTCGCCAGGCCCGGGCCGCCAGCCCACAACATCGACCATCGCATCGATTACCTGGACGACGCGACCTTGCGGCGGCTGCAGAATGCGCACCGCTTCCACCTCTGCCCGTCGGAAGCCGAGGGATTCGGCCACCACCTGGTGGAAGCCCTCGGGATCGGCGCGGTGGTGCTGGCCACCGATGCCGCACCGATGAACGAACTGGTGACGCCCGATCGCGGCCTGCTGATCCGGGTCGCGCGCACGCGTCGCGAAGGCCTCGTCGAACATGCGCTGGTCGACCGGTACGGGATCGAGCAGGCGGTCGAGCAGGCGCTGGCGCTGGACGCGGCGCAGTGCGCGCAACTGGGTGCGCGGGCGCGCGCGTTCTTCCTCGACAACGACCGCGCGTTCCGGCAACGCCTGCCGGACGCGTGCCGGCTCTAGGCAACCGCGCTCGAGGCGTCGCGCAGCAGCCGGTACTTGTCGTGGACGTAGCGCGCGTGCAGCGCGTGGTAGCGCCGCGCACCGCGACCATCGAGGAATCCACCGCGCAGCACGACGTTCTTCAGCCAATACGCGGCCGCGTGCAGCGGCGCGGCGAGCGCGCCGGCGCGGCGGCCTTCGCTGCGCTGCTGCTGCGCCCACAGGCGGGCGTAGCGCTGCAGCTTCGCGGCGTACTCGCCGTCGCTGCGCGCGGTGTCGTGTTCGATGCGCGCGGGCAGGTCGGCGACGCGGCGCCCGTCGAGGTCGAGCCGTTCGTGCACGTCAGCCGGTCGATAGCGCAGGTCATTGCGGAACAGGCGCTCGACCTTCTCCCTGCCCCAGCCACCATGGTTGAGCGCCGTGCCCAGGAAATGCGTGCGCCGCAGCAGGCGCCAGACATCGGCATCCTCGACCTTGCCGCTGTCGAACAAGCCACGCAGCACTGCCGGCGCGCCCGGATCCAGCCATTCGTCGGCATCGAGCAACAGCACCCACGGCTGCCGCGCACGCGTGATGGCGACGTTCTTCTGCGCGGCGAAACCCAGCCAGGGCTGCTGCTCCACGCGGGCGCCGGCGGCGGTGGCAGCGGCGACGGTGTCGTCGGTGGATCCCGAATCCAGCACGAGGACATCGCTGCAGATCGCGGCCAGGCTGGCGACGCAGCGACCGATGCGATCGCCTTCATCCTTCGCGATGACGACACCCGACAGCGGTAGCGGTGCCGCCATCAGTGCCGCTCCAGGTCGCGGTAGGGGTTGTCCACCGCGCTGCCCGGCGGCTGCAGCGTGTAGCGCTTGTACGTCCACTGGTACTGGGCGAGGTCGCGCCGGGCGATGCGCTCGACGGCGGCGTTGAGTGCCGCGACGCCGACGGCCGCATCGCTCGACGCCAGCGCGTCGGGCGCCGGCTCGAAACGCAGGCGGAAATCCGCCGAGCCGTCGATGCGTTCGCAATACCCGAACAACACCACCGCGCCGCTGCGCGAGGCCAACCGCGACAGCAGGGTCATGGTGAGCGCGGGCACCCCGAAGAACGCCGCGAATTCCCCTTCGCCGGCCTTGGGCTGCTGGTCGGGCAGGATGCCGACCACGCCGCCATCCTTCAGTCGCTTGAACAACTGGCGGACGGCGGGACCTTCGGCGCGCACCTGCGTCACACGATCGCCGGCATCGGCACGCACGCGCTGCAGGAAGGCCTCGCCGATGCGTGATTCCGGTGCCCGGTACAGGATCGCCAGCGGCGTGCGCGAGGCCAGCCACTGGTTCAGCAATTCCCAGTTGCCGTAGTGCGGCGCGGCAACGATCACGCCGCGCCCGCTGGCCAGCGCGGCGTCGAACAGCTCGGCGCCGTGCGTCTCCCGGATCAGCGCCAGGTTGCGGGCATGCGGGCGCGTCCAGAACCGCAGCGTCTCCAGCGCCTGGCGCGCGGTGGCGCGCAGGACCGCGCGCTGCAGACGGTCGCGTGCATCGGGCGCGAGCGCGGGCAGCGCCAGCTCCAGGTTGCGACGCGCGACGCGGCTCTCGCGCGCATCGAGCCTGCGCCATAGCGCGGCGATGCCATCGGCGAGCGCATCCAGCCATCGCCGCGGCAGGCTCGCGGCCGCCGCGGCGAGCGCGAAGAGCAATCCAGCGATGCGGTCGGCGAACATCGGCGCAGTCTAAGGGCAGTGTCGGATTGACTGCGCGCGGTGCGAACGCGGACGATCGATCCATGCTCGCATTGATCCAGCGCGTCACCGAAGCCCGCGTCGAGGTGGACGGCGACACCGTGGGGGCGATCGGTCCGGGGTTGCTGGCTCTGGTCGGCATCGAACCCGGCGATGGCGAGGCCCAGGTCGCACGCATGGCCGAGCGCCTGCTCGGGTATCGCGTCTTCGCCGACAACGCCGGGCGCATGAACCGCTCGCTGGCCGATTGCGGCGGCGGCCTGTTGCTGGTCAGCCAGTTCACTCTGGCCGCGGACACCGCGTCGGGCATGCGCCCGGGATTCAGCACGGCCGCGGCGCCCGCCGAAGCTGAACCGCTGTTCGACAGGCTGGTGGCATCGTGCCGGCAAAAACACGCGCCGGGGGTGGAAATCGGCCGATTTGGCGCCCATATGACGGTGAGCCTGATCAATGACGGCCCGGTGACCTTCCTGCTGCGGGCCTGAGCCCTGGCTGGCTTTGGCTTGCGTCGCCGTTGGCAGCCCGAGAGTCTCGCTGCTCCCGCGCGGCGCGGCGGCGCGCAGCAACACGGGCGCAACCCCTGCCTGCGCAGTATAATGCAGGGTTCCCTACACCCTTTCCGGTGACATGCCTCCCATGGCCAACGAAAAACGTCAGGCTCCGCAATCCGATATCAAGATCCTGATCAGCAAGGGCCTGGAACAGGGTTACCTGACCTACGCCGAGGTCAACGATCACCTCCCCGACGACATGGTCGACCCGGAGCAGATCGAAGACATCATCGGCATGATCAATGGCATGGGCATCGAGGTGCATGAAATCGCGCCCGATGCCGAGACGCTGTTGCTCGCCGGCACCTCCGGCAGCAGCCGCGAGGTCGACGACACCGCCGCCGAGGAAGCCGCTGCCACGCTGTCGGCGCTCGACGCCGAGGGCGGCCGCACCACCGACCCGGTGCGCATGTACATGCGCGAGATGGGTACGGTCGAACTGCTCACCCGCGAGGGCGAGATCGCGATCGCCAAGCGCATCGAGGAAGGCCTGAACCAGATGCGCGCCGCGCTGGCGAGCTTCCCCTGGTCGATCAACCTGCTGCTGGAAGACTACGAACTGCACAAGGCCGGCAAGAAGCGCCTGGCGGAGATCGTGGTCGGTTTCGTCGAGACCGAAGAGGAAATGGCCGCCGCCGAGGCGCTCAAGGTCGAGGCCGCCGCCGCGCTCGCCGAAGCCGCCGAGAACGACGTCGAAGACGAGGATGCCGACGAAGACACCGCCGAGGAAGAAGCCGGCCCGACCGGCCCCGACCCGCTGGAAGTCGCGCGCCGCATGGAGGCGCTGGCCGCGTCCTACGTCAAGTTCCAGAAATCCTTCGCCAAGAACGGTCCCAGCGCCAAGCCGGTGCTGAAGCTGCGCGAGGAGATGGCCGAGCAGTTCATGACGCTCAAGCTGCCCTTGCCGCTGACCGACACGCTGGTGCGCAAGCTGCGCGAGGTGCTGGGCCAGATCAAGGACCACGAACGCCGCATCCTCGACCTGACCACGCGCGTGGCGAAGATGCCGCGCAAGGATTTCATCCGCGCCTGGGAAGGCAACCAGACCAACCTGCAGTGGGTTGACGAGGTTCTCAAGCGCAAGCAGAAATGGTCATCGGCCCTGCGCGACGTCAAGGACCAGATCGTCGCCGAGCAGGAAGCCACCATCGCGATCGAACACGCGATGCACGTGACCCTGCCCGACATCAAGGACATCAGCCGGCAGATGGCCACGGGCGAAGCCAAGGCCCGCCGCGCCAAGAAGGAAATGGTCGAGGCCAACCTGCGCCTGGTGATCTCGATCGCCAAGAAGTACACCAACCGCGGCCTGCAGTTCCTGGATCTCATCCAGGAGGGCAACATCGGCCTGATGAAGGCGGTCGACAAGTTCGAATACCGCCGCGGCTACAAGTTCTCGACGTATGCGACCTGGTGGATCCGCCAGGCGATCACGCGCTCGATCGCCGACCAGGCGCGCACCATCCGCATCCCGGTGCACATGATCGAGACGATCAACAAGCTCAACCGCATCAGCCGGCAGATGCTGCAGCAGTTCGGCCGCGAGGCGACGCCGGAAGAGTTGGCGAAAGAGATGGACATGCCCGAGGACAAGATCCGCAAGGTCATGAAGATCGCCAAGGAACCGATCTCGATGGAGACGCCGATCGGTGACGACGAGGATTCACACCTGGGCGATTTCATCGAGGACACCAACGTCGAGTCCCCGATCGAGAACACCACCAACATCAACCTGTCCGAGACCGTGCGCGACGTGCTCGCCGGGCTGACGCCACGCGAGGCCAAAGTGCTGCGCATGCGCTTCGGCATCGACATGAACACCGATCACACGCTGGAAGAAGTCGGCAAGCAGTTCGACGTCACCCGCGAGCGCATCCGCCAGATAGAAGCCAAGGCATTGCGCAAGCTTCGGCATCCATCGCGTTCCGAACAGCTGCGCAGCTTTCTCGACATCGAATAACGGGAAGGCAGCGCGCACCCGGAAAAAACCCGCCGAAAGGCGGGTTTTTTTTGATTGGAACGCCGGGATCATGCGCTAGCGCGTTTGCCGCAGCGGACAAAATCAGGGAAGCTTCGTCTCGATGACTGTTTCGCAATTGCCCGGGGATGTCCGCAGGTTCCTGCTGGCGACGATTCCAACGGTTCCGCACCTGGAGGCGCTGCTGCTGCTGCGCGAGCGCCCGGAGCACTGGACGCCGGCGCAGCTGGCGGCGCGCCTGTACATCGACGCGGGCACGGCAACCACCCTGATCGGCGACCTTGCCGCTGTCGGCCTGGTGGCGTGCGACGACGACGGGTGCCGCTACGCGCCGCGGGACCCCGCTGTCGCGACCGATGTCGACGCGGTCGCCGCGCTGTACGCGCGCCACATGGTCGTCATCGCCGAATTGATCCATTCCACCTCGGACCGCAAGGCGCAGCGTTTCGCCGACGCCTTCCGCCTGCGCAAGGAGAGTTGAGATGGTGCTGCTGATCTATGCGCTGTGCGCATCGACCGCGTTGGCATGCAGCGTGTTGCTGCTGCTGGGCGCGCGCCGCACCGGCTCGCGCATGCTCTTCTGGAGCGGGCTGTGTTTTGCCGGCCTGACCCTGACCAACCTGCTGGTGATCGCCGACCACTACCTGTTCCGCGAGGTCGACCTGGGCCCGCTGCGTTTGTGCAGTGGCCTGCTGGCGGTGGCGCTGTTGCTGTACGGCCTGATCTTCGAGGAGCACTGACGTGAACCTGTTCCTGCTCGGCGCCATCTCGATGGGTTCGGCCGTGGCCGCGCTGTTGTTCCTGCGCTTCTGGCGCCGGACCCGGGACCGCCTGTTCCTCTACTTCGGCGCGTCATTCCTGCTCGAGGCGATCAACCGCGCGCTGTTTGCCTGGAACGGCGCCCGCAGCGAAGAAGCCACCCTGTATTACCTGGTCCGGCTGCTGGCGTACGGCCTGATCCTGTGGGCGATCGTCGAGAAGAACATCGTTCGCCGCCGCTGAGCCCCGCGCGGCGATAATGCCGGCGCGGGCCCATAGCTCAATGGTTAGAGCAGAGGACTCATAATCCTTTGGTTCCAGGTTCGAGTCCTGGTGGGCCCACCACATTCAAGTCCGTTCCGGCGGGAATGGATAGTCGCTTTGCCCATTCGCCGGTAGCTGGAATTCTTGTCATTGTGGCGAAGGCGGGTGTCGTTGATTGACATAGGGTGCCGTGGGGCTGACCTCATGCATCAGTCTATCCGCCGCTGCGCGGACGTTACCGGTGGCCAGTCAACGGCGCGGGGCGTGGAGAACAGCGGCACCGGGCTCTCCTGAATGTTGGGCGCGACCCCCAAGGAAACCGGCGTGACGCCGGTTCCTTGTTTGGCGCCCTCACCAGTCGTCGTCTTTCGCGGGCTGCGCCTTGACCTTGTTGGAGGCGTGCCGTTCGGGCGCCGGTGTTGCATTCGCGACCACCGCAGGCTTGGCTTGTGCGGGAGAAGGCTGCGCTTGTATCGATTCGCGCAACTCGATCATTCCCGGATGGAAATTCGGCAGATTGAACCCAGGGTCGACGATGCGTCCGTAAGCAACGCTTGGGCCCATGCGCGTGACTTCAATGACGCAGCATGGCGATTCCATCGGGCCTAGCGATTGTCCTGTCTGTGGGTCCTTTAAGTCCTCGCCAAGCGTCACTGCCTGGTAACGAGTTCCGATCGAGACCGCCTGGCCGCCTTGGTTCAACACCACGTCATTACCCGACAACCTGATGACGGCCACCGGAAACGTGTGCAGTAACAAGGCCCGCGCCATGTCCTTGCCGAGCGAATCCATCAAGGTGTTGGCGAGTTTGCCGCCGTCGACGAAGTTACCCAGCGTCGTGGGCGCCGTGCTCGGTAGGCCGGCCTCGAACGTCTGGGACATCACTACTTGGCCGGTGACGGCGTTGATCAACTTCAGTGAAATCGCACCACCACCCGCATACGACACCAAGGTGCGGTCGGCCAGCCGCAATTTGCGCTCGGAGCGGCGGTACTCAAACCGCTCAATGGTCGGAATCAGGATCAGGTCGGTTGCGAGCATCTGCCCCGCGCGCGCCATGTCCTCGGACTTGACCATGCCTGAGCCGATCAAATCCAGCTCGTTGCGAATCTCGCCGGTGAACTCACGGTCGAGCACGGTAAACCGCTGCGTCTGGGTCAACGCATCGGACAATCGCCCTCGAATCTGCGCCGCCAACTGGGCAGAGTCGATGGGCCGATCGCCCACGACGAACGAGTCGGTTGCGGTGCGCGGCATCGCAACGACCAACCGCGGCCGCTTGGCGTCCGCCGACTCGCGGTAATGCGCAACGCGGGCGGCGATCGTCACCTCCCATTCGTTCTGCATCCGCTGCTGCTTTCGCGACCAGTGCGCATCGACCGCACCTTGCTTCTGGTCCCAATTGCCCTGCGCCTCCGCTGCGACTTCCGCCGACGCATCGCCCGCATGCGCCTCGGCCGACTCAGAGGCCGACAGGTTCCCGCGGCTATAGCTTTCGCCCTGGGACCCGTCGAACTTTTCCTCGGTGGTTTCCAGGGGGCGGCTGATCTGGCGCTGGCGCAGGATCTTGAAATCACTGATGGCACCGCCCGACTGCGAGGCAACGACATCGGCGAAGGACGACGCCGTGACGTCGACGGACTCGCCCTGCGTTGCCACGGAGATACCACTGGTGATGCTTGTATGCGATGCCGACACCACCTTGCCGTTCACCTGTTCGACCGCCATGCGCAGGGCGGCATCGACTGCGGCCGGCAGTGTCGGGCCGGTCGCAGTGGTTTCGATACGGACTTTTTCCACGCCGCCAAAGTCAGGAGCCTTGCGCCCCGGCGCACCCGGCCCGGCAGCAGGGGCGACCAATGCCGCCGCAGGGACCGGAGGACCGTCGTTGCCATGACACGCGCCGACGCATAGCGCGAGTCCCAGTGCGGCTGCATGCAGGAGCCTAGCTGGCTGAAGCGACATGGGCCGCAACCTCACAGACTACCGAGGGCGGACGTCGCATCCTTCGGCACCGGGATCTTGTTCTTCGTGGCGAACGTCACGGCCTTCTTGCTCGTGTCGTACAGCACCTTCGAAAAACCCGGAGTCGCCTTGGCGACGTAGGCACCGACGGCAAGCTTGGTCAACATTTGGCCCCTCTGGAACATGCTTCCCTGCGTCAGGCTCGTAGTGAATCCCTGCACCTGCTTGGTCAGTGCAAGCGTCTGCACTACGGCGCGCAGGTAATGCCCCAAGCCGGTGGCGTAGTCCTTCTTGCCTTCCGCGGACACCACGGTCTCCGAGGCAAGCTTCGCGTTCAGCGCGGTGTTGGCATCCGACGTCGTTGACGTCAGCTTCGCAAGGCCGTCCTTGTCCAGCGGACCCTTGCCGAGCGCATCGTGCTCGGCCTGCAGCGTGGCCGCCTGCTCCTTGAGTCCGAACGCCTTCGAGAACGCGATCTGCGCGACCAGCGTCTCCGCCTGGGCGGCCACAAAGCTGCTCACCAGGGCGTCTTGCTGAACAGCTGGATCAGCTGGCTGTGCGCCAGTCGCCCCGGCCGGCGTGGTGGCCGCGGGCGTGGTGGCTTGCTTGAACAGGCCACCCAGGCCAACCGCCATTGCGGGGGTGGCAACTGCCAACAGCGATGCCGTGATCGTGGCGCAAAGCAGGTGCTTCTTCATGGAAGGGCTCCAATGGATGATCAAGCGAGGTTGAAACCAGGAAACTCAACGAATGCCTTTTGCCGTCAACTCGTCCGCCATCTGCCGCGCGGCGCTCTCGGCGGCGAGCTTGAGAGCGTTTGTCCGTGCGACGGTTTCCGTGGGACCGAGTCCGGCGTACTGCACCGGCCCGACCGACGAGAGCGTGCGTGGAAAGCGCCCACCAACGTCAAGCACCTTGCCGGTGACGGTCACGAACACGCGGACATTTCCGCTGACCGGATCGGTGTCGCGAATGCCGACGTCCAGCGTGCCCTCGGCAAGGTAGCCAATGCCGGCCGCGCGGACGCCGTTGGCGGTGTTGCGCATCGTCGCCGGCGCCAGTTCATCGCCCTTGCTGAAATCCTTGCGTACGGCCGCGATGCTCAGCAGTCCGTGGCTTTCGGACTCCACGTATTCGGCCTCGACCACCTGGAACCCCGCATCGGAGAACACACCGGTCATGGCCGTGTTGATCTCGCTCGAAGGTGTGACCGTCCAGTCGATCTTGTCGGCCTTGCGCGTGACGCTGCCGCCGGACTCGACAACCATCGTCGAGTCCGAACGCTCGGAGGTATGGGAGCGGATGCGGTCGCCGGTGCCGATCGATGAGGCTCCGATCGATTCGGATTCGGTGGTTTGCTCATGCTTGTTCGAGGCGTGGCTGCCCGAGCCGTGCACATCCGCGCGCTGGTAGACGCGGTCCTGGAAGGACTTGACCGAGTCCTGCATGCGCGCCATGAACAGGAACGTGATCAGGTTGCCCTGGCCCTGGGATGCGGCGGGCGCCGACGCGCTGGCGCCCAGCGCGTTCTGCAGCCGCGTTCCGTTGACGTCGGCCCGGATCACCACCGAATAGGTGTGGGCATCCTTATCGTCGGACTCCGATAGCACCGTCGCGCCGAGGATGTAGCTGTCAACGGCGCCGGCTATCTGGGTGCGCTTTTCGTCGAACACGCGCATCCGCGCCGCGTTGCTGTCCGCCACGTAGCGCTCAAGCGCATTGAGCTTGGCCGAAGCCAGCGCTTGCTGACGGACACCGCTGTCCAGCTTGCGCTGGTAGGGGACGCTGGCCATGCCCTTCACCGAGGGCGTCTCCGCCAAAGCCGGGCTGCAGCCGGCAGCCAGCAACAGCGCGCAGGCCACGAAACGCGAAATCATCGACATTGCTCGATCAGCTCCTTGAGGTGGGTCAGGTCATTGCGTGCATTGCGATCGCCCAGGTGGACCGCGGCCCATCCGGCATCGGGCTTGCCGATCGCCTTGCTAAAGTCGTCGAACAGCAGCAGCAGCGTCTCGTAGCTGGCTGCCCAGTCATCGACGTTGACCTGCGTCACAGGCACGACTTTGGTCGCGCCATACTTGATCGGGTGGTTGAAGTAGGTTTTGCCGGACATCGGCTCGGTGACGCTGACATCGACGAAGGCGCCGTACACGATGGCCCGGCCGACCGCGGTGCCTGGCTGGTCGATACGCTTGAATCCGCGCAGCGACAAGGCAATCGCATAGTCCGCATCCGGGATTTGCAGCTGGTACACCCGGCCATCCGCGAAGCGGGCCGCCATGGCGCCGCCGATGGCATTGCCCTGACTGTAAGGCAGCAGTGCCACATGCTGGTTTTCCGCAAGGAATTTGCCGAATTCGAAGGCAACCTGGCCACCCAGGCGATCCGGGGATGCTTGGTAGGCAGCCGGGGCCAGCTTCAAAGCCTCGGGCGATACATCGACGTGCGTCACGCGCAGCCGCCGCGTCGCCGGATTAGGCAAGGCAATTGTCGCCAGCCGATTGGCGAACGCGGGGACCAGGGATGTCGCGTCGGTCCCGGTGATCAGATGCCGCACCATCCGCTCGAAATCCGCTGGCGTGGGGGCATGCGACATGACATCGATGGATTGCAGCGTGATCGGGTAGGCGCCGAGCACCTGTTTCTCGTCGAAGTCAAAGAACAGCGCCTGCGTCCCCAGTTCGACCAGCACTTTGTACTGGTCCCCGATCTGCTCGGAGCTCGCGGTTTCGCGATCGATGGACAGCGCCAGGGCCGTGTCGTTGTCCGCGTCACCGACCGTCCCGTAGTGGTCGAAGACGAGGGTGTAGCCGGGGAACGTCCGCCCCGCGAGGGCCGCCTTCAGGCGTGCGTTCAATGCCGCACCGCCGGCGTCGTCGAGAACGCGGGTTGTCACCGGCAAGGTGCTGCTTACATCGGCCGCGTTGCCCGTATAGGCGAAGCCGGCGAAATAAACTGACCTGCCAGCCTGCGCCATGGCCATCAGCGGCGCGCAGCCGAGCACAGTCGCCGCCAGTGCGGTGAGCAATCGCGTCCCTGTCAATTGCGGCTCCCCCCGTGGCGCCAGCCCCGGACCGTAGCACAATCCTGAATGGCTTGTGAGGCGCGCGCGTTTTGCGAGAGCGGCACATTTGACCCGCAGCCGAGCAATTAAACGCTATCGACGTTGCCCGTTTTTAAGGAGTCGAACTTGCGCTAGTGAAATGGCTCACGCGCTGAGGCCATGGCGGGGACTTAGCAACATGCTCTCGGCCAATCAACCGATCGACGCCCCGTGGAAGGTGCGCACACGGACTGGGCCCGCTATCAGTGCTTTCGAAAAAGAATGTTGAGTTCGGCCAGTCCAAGAGCAGAAAAAGACGGCGCTTGACCCAAAGTTACTTGGCTTGCTACAGCGGAGGGAGCGGCCGCTTCGCGTCGCGCATCAAAGGCTGCGATCGTTGTTGAATCAATCCAACGGATCCGGACAACGATCCATATCCATAGGTCCGCGGACACGAGTAAGAATGCGAGTAAGGCGAAAAATTCCGTGCTCGCATAATTTTTAACAATCAACTAAATACGGCGTCCAAGTTTGGTTGCTGGCGCTGGGCGCTGGGCGCGGGGGTTGGGGACCGACCACTGGATACATCGGAGTCTGGAGACGGATTGCTTCGCGTGGCATGCACTATTCCGCGGCGCCCAGGCACGAAGCTGGAGTCCGGGATAAACCTGCATAGGCACGCCCGTCCTAGTCCCCGCGGTCGAGCTTGCTCGTGCGACAGGTGGTCGATGAAATGCCCGGCGTCCCGTCCCGTCTAGCTCTCGTTGGCAGGCGGAATCGGGCCGGGTCGCCTCAGACGCCGGGTCGCTCCAGTTGAATTTCTGAATAGCAGCGCGCGATCAGGCGTTTCACATTTTGAATATTGGTTCTGCGTAAGAGTTCTCGGCGGGCCAGGGGCGTGCTAACCGGAGAGACGCTATGCGTGTCGGGATGGCAACACTTGCCGCTTCAATCAAGTTCATGGCGATCGTCGCGCTCGCGCCATTGGCGCTTTCGGCCCCGGTCATGGCCCAGCAGAAGCCGATGACCAACAAGGACTGGTGGCCCGACCAACTCGATCTGAGCCCGCTTCGTCAGGAGACGGCTCGATCCAATCCGATGGGGCCGGATTTCAACTACGCCGAGGAATTCAAGACGCTCGATCTTGATGCGGTGAAGGCGGACATTGCGAAAGTCCTGACGACCTCCCAGCCCTGGTGGCCCGCGGACTATGGCAATTACGGACCCTATTTCATCCGCATGGCATGGCACAGCGCCGGAACATATCGCGTCGCTGATGGTCGCGGCGGCGCAGGCGGGGGTCAACAAAGGTTCGAGCCGCTCAACAGCTGGCCTGACAATGTCAGCCTCGACAAGGCACGGCGCCTGATCTGGCCGATCAAGCAGAAATACGGCCGCAAGATCTCCTGGGCGGACCTCATGGCGCTCAGCGGCACGGTTGCGCTTGAACAGATGGGCTTCAAGACGATCGGGTTTGCCGGCGGACGGGTCGATGACTGGGAGCCGGACACGACGTACTGGGGCCCGGAGAACAAGTTCCTTGCCGACCAGCGCCATAGCGGCAATCGCCAACTGGAACGTCCATTGGCTGCCGTCCAGATGGGCCTGATCTACGTCAATCCGGAAGGACCCAACGGCAATCCCGATCCAATCGCGGCGGCCAAGGACATTCGTGAAGTGTTCGGACGGATGGCGATGGATGACGAGGAAACCGTCGCCCTGATTGCCGGCGGCCATACGTTCGGCAAGGCGCATGGCGCACACGATCCGGGCAAATGCGTCGGCCCCGAGCCGTCGGCGGCACCGATCGAACAGCAAGGACTCGGCTGGAAGAACACATGCGGCAAGGGCAATGCCGAAGATACCGTCAGCAGCGGGCTGGAGGGGGCATGGACGTCCAACCCGGTTGCCTTCACCACCCAATATCTCGACAACCTGTTCCGCTTCGACTGGGTCAAGACCAAGAGCCCGGCTGGCGCAACCCAATGGATCCCCAGCGATCCCGGCGCGGCGGGCCTGGTCCCCGACGCCCACGTCGACGGTCTGCGCCACGCGCCGATCATGTTCACCACCGACATCGCGATGAAGGAAGACCCCGCCTATCGGGCGATTGCGCTGCGCTTCAAGGACAACCCGCAACAGTTCACCGATGCCTTTGCCCGGGCCTGGTTCAAACTGACGCATCGCGACATGGGGCCGAGCTCACGCTACCTGGGCAAGGACGTTCCGAAGCAGCAGTTCATCTGGCAGGATCCACTGCCCAAGGCCGACTACGCCCAGATCGAACCCGGGGATGTCGCCGCGCTCAAATCGAGCATCCTGGGATCGGGCCTGACTGTCCCGCAACTGGTGCGGACCGCCTGGGCATCCGCGGCAAGCTATCGCGTAACCGACATGCGTGGCGGGGCGAATGGTGCGCGGGTGCGCCTGGAACCGCAGGTCACCTGGCTCGCCAACAACCCTCCAGAATTGCGTGCGGTCCTGAAGAAGCTCGAAGGCATCCAGGCCGACTTCAACCGGCCGCAGAAGAACGCAAAGAAAGTGTCGCTGGCCGACCTGATCGTGCTGGGCGGAAGCGCGGCCATCGAACAGGCGGCCAGGCAAGCCGGTTCGGATATTGAAGTGGCCTTCACTCCGGGGCGTGTTGATGCAACGCAGGCGCAGACCGATGCCGCCTCCTTCGCGCCGCTCGAACCCGCGGCCGATGGATTCCGCAATTTCTACAAGCCGGGGAGTCGATCTTCCCCAGCCGCCATGCTGGTCGAACGCGCCGACCTGCTTGACCTGACGGTCCCCGAAATGACCGTACTGGTCGGCGGCATGCGGGCGCTCAATGCCAATGCCGATGGTTCGGCCAACGGTGTCCTGACAGCGCACCCCGGCACCCTGACCAATGATTTCTTCGTCAACCTGCTCGACATGTCGACCCAGTGGTCGAAGTCGAAAAAAAGCGAAGGGCTGTACGAAGGGCGCGATCGCGACAGCGGCGCACTTAAATGGACGGCAACCCCGGTTGACCTGGTGTTCGGATCGAATTCGGAACTGCGCGCAGTCTCCGAAGTCTATGCATCGGCTGATGGCCGTGAGGAATTCGTGCGCGACTTCGCAACAGCCTGGGTGTCGGTCATGAACCGGGATCTGCGATAAGGCCACCAAGCGCCGCCGATGTTTCCGCGCTTGGCTTGGCGCTTGGCAGCTGCGGCGAGCGAGGCCATTTCCTTCGCCGATCCGATGGTGCCGGCGGGCGTGCCGCCTCGTTGAACATGTCGACGATCGAGTGGCAACGATTCTCCCAATCGTCGCTGTGGAATAGCGCGATGAAATCGTCCCCGCCAATGTGGCCGATGAAATCCACGGACGATTCGACATTGCGCAGAGCGGACTGCGCAAGCAGGATCATCCGGTCGCCACGGAAATAGCCGTACTGATCATTGAAAGGCTTGAAGTGGTTGAGGTCGCCTTGCTGTCAGCTTTCGACCCACAGCCGTCATTGGCAATGATTTGCTGCTGAGGCAAGGAAATTGTTTGCGAAGCCCTGCGTCGGTTACCCTGACGACTATGCCCGCGCCGACCTCAATGCCGACCGTGTTACGGATCCTCATTCTCTGCCTGCTGATGGCCGGTGTGCTGGTGAAGCCGGTGATTGCGTTCGCCGGCGAGTTGCACGAAGTCGAGCATGCACAGTTGACCGGTGACAACGGCGATGCCGACGACGGATCGTCGGATCCGATCGATCCTGCCGATCCCAAGAGCCCGTGGCATGCGTTGATGCACTTCGGCCACTGCTGTGGCCAGGCCCCGGCGCTGCTGGCGCTGATGAACCTGGGTTCCATCACCCCGGCCGCGACCGATCCGCTGCCGCAATGGTCGGTCGAGTTCCGGCCGAGCGCCCACCCGGTCGCCTTACGACCACCGATCTCGGCCTGACGCTGTCGCCGGCGCTGCCGGCTTGCTGTCACCCCGAATCGGAGAATTCCCCATGTGGTTGCGTCTGGCGGCTTTGGCCGCCATGACGGCTGTGCTGTGCATTCCCGCACACGCACAGTCGCGTGCTGTATTGACCCTGGACGATGCGTTCGCGCACGTTGACCAGTTCGATCCCGACCTGCGCTTGCCGCAGGGCCAACGCGCCGTACTGGATGCCGACCTGGAGCGCGCCGCGTTGCGGCCACCCCCGGTCGCAGGCGTGGGCGTCGAGAACGTCTCGGGCGGCGGCGAGGCCAGCGGTTTCAAGCGGGCGGGGATCACCCTCGGCCTCGCCTCGGTGCTCGAACGCGACGGCACGCTCGATGCGCACGTGATGCTCGCGAAGCGCCGGCTGCTGTGACGAACCTAAGCAAAAAACGCCGATTTCAATGAGCGGGGCCGCTGCCGTGCGCACATGCGTTCCGCTCATTTCCATTCAAAGCCATTGGAGTTTCAACCATGACCATCCGCTTGCTCAGCGTCCTGCTCACTGCCGCCGTGTTGGTCGGCTGCGGTGGCAAGGACACCGATGGGTCCACCGCGTCCACCGTCCCGAGCGACCCCGCAGCTGAACCTGCCAGCGAACCCGCTGGCGACAGCGCTCAGCCCAAGGGCGATTTCGCCGTGACCGCCGCGCAGATGCAGGCGCTGGGCATCAAGCTGCAACGACTGGATTCGCCCACGGAAATCCGCGGGTTGACCTACCCGGCAAGAGTCGTCGTGCCACCGCAACAGGAGCAGATCCTGAGTGCGCCGGTGGCGGGTCTGGTCGACCGCATCCTCGTTGCCGAACATCAGACCGTGCGGCGCGGCGATCCCCTGCTGCGCCTGAACAGTCCCGAGTTCGGTGAGCTGCAGTTGGCGCTGATGCAAGCGGCCAACAGCGCGCGCCTGACCGGCCAGACCCTGGCGCGTGAGCGCAATCTGTTCAACGAAGGCGTCATCCCGCAGCGTCGTGTGTTCGAGGCTGAGTTGGCTGCGAACGACAGCCAGGCGCGCCTGCGCCAATCGCAGGCCGCGCTGCGGCTGGCAGGCCTGGATCAGGGCAGCATCAGCCGGATCGCCGGCGGCGGCGCATTGATGGATGGCCTGCTGCTGCGTGCCCAGGAAGCTGGCACGGTGCTCGCACTCGATGTCAAGCCCGGCCAACGCGTCAGCGGTGCGGATCCGTTGTTGCGGGTCGCCAATCTTTCCGAACTGTGGCTGGACATCCAGCTCCCGGCCGACCGCGCCAACGCATGGTCGAAAGACCAGACCATCGCGATCGTCGGCAGCAAGCTGACCGCAACGCCGATGAGCGTGAGCGCATTGGTCAGCGAAAGCCAGACGGTCACATTGCGCGCGAGGGTCGATGCCGGCGAGACACAGGAACTCAACCCGGGCCAGTTCGTGCAGGCGCAGGTGCCGTTTGCGGACAGCGCCGGTGCGTGGGCGGTGCCGATCGCGTCGGTGGTACGCCAGGACGGCGATGCCTACGTGTTCGTGCGGACCCCTTCCGGTTTCTCGGCCAAGCCAGTGAAGGTCGTTGCCAGTGCCGCGCAATCGGTCAGTGTCGATGGCGCGTTCAAGCCGGGCGATGAGATCGCCGTGAGCAACGTGATCGCGCTGAAAGCCGCGTGGCTCGGCGAAAGCGGAGGCGAATGAGATGCAGCGACTGATCCAGTTCGCGCTCTCGCAGCGCCTGTTCATGCTGTTGCTCGCCGCGCTGTTGGCGGGTGCCGGTTGGTACGCATTCCGCACCTTGCCGATCGATGCGTTCCCCGACGTGTCGAGCACGCAGGTCAAGATCATCATGAAAGCGCCCGGCATGACCCCGGAGGAAATCGAAAGTCGCATTGCCATCCCGATCGAGGTCGAGATGCTCGGCATTCCGCAGCAGCGGATCCTGCGATCGGTGACCAAGTACGGGCTGGTCGACGTCACCATCGACTTCCAGGACGGCACCGACATCTATTGGGCGCGGCAGCAGGTCGGGGAGCGCCTCAACGGCATCCTCGGCGACCTTCCCGACGGCATCAGTGGCGGCATGGCGCCGATCACCACGCCCCTGGGCGAGATGTTCATGTTCACGGTCGAAAGCGATGCCATGTCGCTCGACCAGCGCCGCAGCCTGCTGGACTGGGTGATCCGCCCGGCGCTGCGATCGGTGGCGGGTGTGGCCGACGTCAATGCGCTCGGCGGGAAGGTGCGCAGCTACGAGGTGGAGCCCAATGCGGTGAAGCTCGCGGCGGTGGGGCTGTCGACCGCGGATCTGAAGGCAGCGATCGAAGCCAACAACCGCAACGACGGCGCGGGCCGCCTGGGTGAAGGCGATGAGGTGCTGCTGGTCCGCAGCGAAGGCAATATCCAGACGCAGGACGACCTGCGTGCAGTCGTGGTCGGACGCAACGACGGCATCCCGGTGCGCCTTGGCGATGTCGCCGAAGTGCGAACCGGCTCGACCACTCGCTACGGCGTCGTCACCAAAGATGGCCGCGGCGAAGCGGTGGAAGGCCTGGTGCTTGGCCTGGCCGGCGCCAATGCGCGCGATGTGGTGGACGGTGTGACCGCGAAGCTCGCAGAACTCCAGCCCACGCTGCCGAAAGGCGTCGAGATCAAGGTGTTCTACAACCGCGCGGCACTGGTCAACAAGGCCGTCGGCACCGTCTCCCGGGCCTTGCTGGAAGCTACCGTCATCGTGCTGGTACTGCTTGGGGCGTTTCTCGGCAACCTGCGCGCGGCCCTCACCGTGGCGCTGGTCCTGCCGTTGGCGGCGCTGTGCACCTTTATCCTGATGCGCTTTACCGGCATGTCGGCGAACCTGATGAGCCTGGGCGGTCTGGCGATCGCGCTGGGCATGCTGGTGGATGCGGCGGTGGTGGTGGTGGAAAACATCGTCCAGCACCTGGGCCACGACAAGGCAGCGGGCAAGTTGCCACGCCTGCACATCGTGTTCCGTGCCGTGCGCGAGGTCGCCGTGCCGGTGACGGCCGGCATCCTGATCATCGTCGTCGTGTTCCTGCCTCTCATGACGCTGCAGGGACTGGAGGGCAAGTTCTTCGTGCCGGTCGCACTCACGATCGCGTTCGCGCTGGCCAGTTCGCTGCTGCTGTCCTTGACCGTCATCCCGGTGCTGGCGTCGTTCCTGCTCAAGAAGGTATCGCATGAAGAGCCGTGGCTGCCCCGGCAGTTGCTGCGTCGCTACGAGCCGGTGCTGGGTTGGGCGCTGGGACATCAACGCGCCGTCGTCATCGCCGCCGGCGCAATGCTGGTCGTGGCGTTCGGCATCTACCTGTTGGTCGGCAAGACGTTCATGCCGACCATGGACGAAGGCGACATCATCGTCGGGATAGAAAAGCTGCCTTCGGTCAGCCTGGAGGAGACCGCAGCACTGGACCTGAAGATCCAGCAGGCGCTGATGTCCCGGGTGCCAGAGGTGACCGGTGTGGTCGCGCGGGCTGGCTCCGACGAGATCGGGCTCGATCCGATGGGCCTGAACCAGACCGACACGTTCCTGATCCTGAAGCCGCGCGGCGAATGGCGCCCGGGTGGCAAGGACGCGCTGATGGCAAGGCTGCGCGAGGTTCTCGATGATTTGCCGGGCATCAAGTACAGCTTCACCCAGCCGATCGACATGCGCGTATCGGAAATGATCATCGGCGTGCGCGGCGATATCGCGATCAAGGTATTCGGCCCGGACTTGGCCACCTTGAATGGACTCGCGCTGCAGATCGAGGCGTTGATGAAGACCGTGCCCGGCAACCAAGACGTGTACACCGTGCAGAACGACGGCGTGCAGTACCTGCGCGTGATTGTCGACCGGCTCGCTGCGGGGCGTTACGGCCTGTCGGTGGAAGACGTGCAGGACGCGCTGCGCATCCAGATCGAAGGACAGCGCGCCGGCACCGTGATCGAGGGCAACCAGCGTGTGCCGATCGTCATTCGCGGGCCGGACCGGGTCAAGTTCTCCCCGGCCGAATTCGCCGCATTGCGGATCGCCACGCCCGATGGCCAGGACGTCCCGCTGGAAAGCATCGCCCAGCTGCGCCGCGACAGCGGGCCGGTGAAGATCGATCGCGAGATGGGCAGCCGCTACAGCGTGGTGATCGCAAACGTCGTCGGACGTGATCTGGTGGGGTTCGTCGAGGAGGCCAAGGTGAAGATCGCGCAATCGGTGCAACTGCCGACCGGCTATCGCATCACCTGGGGCGGTCAATTCGAGAACCAGCAACGCGCCGCTGCGCGCTTGACTCTGGTCATTCCGCTGGCGCTGGGGCTGATCTTCCTGATCCTGTTCTCGACCTTCGGCTCGGTGCGCCAGGCCTTGCTGGTACTGAGCAACGTACCGTTCGCGGTCGTCGGCGGCATCGTCGCGCTTTGGGTCACCGGCGAATACCTGTCGGTACCGGCGTCGGTGGGCTTCATCGCCTTGCTCGGAATCGCCGTGCTCAACGGTGTGGTGCTGGTGAGTTACTTCAACCAGCTGCATGCCGAAGGTTTTGACCTGATGACGTGCGTCACCGAAGGCGCGAAGCGACGGCTGCGGCCGGTGATGATGACCGCATCGATCACCGCCTTCGGCCTGGTGCCCTTGCTGTTCGCGTCTGGACCCGGTTCCGAGATCCAGCGCCCGCTGGCGATCGTGGTGATCGGCGGCCTGATTACGGCCACCGCGCTCACCCTGATTCTGCTGCCCATCCTTTATCTGCGCTTCGCGCATGCCAAGCCGGAGAAACAACATGGCTAAGCTTTGCTTCTCGATCATCTGCACGTCGGAGATCGAAGAAAAACTGTTGGACCTGATGCTCACGAGTTTTCCAGACGATGTATTCACCAGCATGCCGATTTCCAGTCACGGCACCTTGCCTGGACACATGAGCGCGATCGAGCAGGTGATCGGTCGCAGTGGCTCGGTCTGCGTGCAGATCCTGGTCGGCGCGGAGGAATCCGATGCGTTGCAGGAGTTGTTGCGACGTGACTTCACTGGAACCGGAATCCGGTTCTGGGCGATTCCCCTGATCGTTGACGGAGAAATTGCATGAGGCCGCTGGTTGTCGTTTGTCTGGCTGCATTCGCCATCCCGGCCTATGCGCAACTTGCCCCTCGTACGCCTGCGGGGTTGCCGCCGACCGAATTGGCCCAAACCTGGTTGCAGCAGGACCCCGGCGTACAGGAGGCGTCCGCCGGGCTGGAAGCAGCCGCGCGCACGGCGGGGATGTTGCGGGTGTCGCCCAACGAGTGGAATGTCCGGCTCAGTTCGCAACGGCGCAGCTACGCCTCCGGACCGGACTCCGACGAGTGGGCCGCGCAACTCGAACGCACCCTGCGGCTGCCGAACAAGCGTTCGCTGGACCAGCGTCTGGCCGGCGCCGAAAACGAACTTGCGCAGGCCCGCTATGGCGAGGCCATGCACGAGGCCGCGCGGGATCTGGTCGAGGTCTACACGCAGTGGACCGGTGCCGTGCGGGCGCGCGAGTTGATGGCCGAGCAGGTCAAGTTCGGCGAGGAAAGCCTGCGCGTGGCGCGACTGCGGCAGCGCGCCGGTGACGCATCCGGCCTCGAAGTCAACGCGATCGAAGCCGACACCGTGGGGATCCGCGGACGGTTGAGCGCCGCCGTATCCGAAGAGCGCAAAGCCTTGGCGAGACTTCAAATCCGCTTCCCCGGCGCGGACCTCAACGCACTGGCACTCGCCGAACCGGGGCCCATCGACGAAGCCGAGGAGATCTGGGAAGCCCGCATCCTCAGCACCAGCGATCCGCTGCGGATCGCGCAGGTGGAACTGGACCAGGCCGAATTGACCGCCTCGCGAGCCCGGGCGAACCGGCTGCCGGACCCGACCATCGGTCTCTTCACTGCGTCCGAGGTGTACTCCAACGAGAACGTCGTCGGCGTCAGCGTCACCATTCCGATTCCCGGCCGGTATCGCAATGCTCAGTTGGCCCGAGCCCTGGCCCAGGTCGACATGGCGCGCGCGGCACGCGACCGGCAGCAACGCCTCATGGAGATCGAGGTGGCGGATGGCTATGCCGACGCCACCGGCAACTTCGAGCGCTGGCGCCTGGCCGAGGAAAGTGCCGCCAAGACCCGCGAGAGCGCCCGTCTGACCCAGCGCGCCTACTCCCTGGGCGAAGTGGATCTGCAAACGTTGCTGCTGGCTCGCCGGCAGGCGGTGGAAGCGGTGGATACAGCGCTCGACGCACGGGTGATGGCCTTGAAGTCGTACTACCGGCTGCTGGTCGACGCGCATCTGGTCTGGGGACTGGAGCACAGTTGATGCTGCTGCGGCCGCAGCAGCCATCCACTGTGGCTGGCATGCCTGACAGACACGATGAAAGCGCACTGCGAGAAAACGCCATGCGGGATATCCTGAATCACAACCCGCGTCGCGACACGGCCCGGGCACGACCACCTATTCGACGAACTGGAGCCTCGTGCCATGAATTACGCCAACAACTCGGTTGATGCTGGGCCCACCACGCAAGCGCCGGCGATCCGATGATCGACGTCCCGCGTGCCGGCGGCTGAATCGATGCCATCTCGCTGTAATGTCATGTCGTCCGTCGCGCACGCCGCTTCCCACGATCGGCAGCACGTCCAACGCAGGAATCCGTCCATGCGCTCCATCCGGTCATCCCACTCCTGCGTCCTTCGCGCGACGGCTTCGCGCTCGTTCGCCATTGCACTGGCACTGGCGATGACCTTCGCGAGCCTGCCGCCAGCGCAGGCGGCAACGCCGGATGCCGCGCCGGCCGCTGCCGCGCAACTGCGTACGCTCGATGGCCTGCTCCCGGTGCAGGTCGACAACGCGACCGGCCGCATCCTGGTCACCCTGCCGGCGCCGGCCGCGGACGGGGTGTCGGCGCGTTTCCTCTACTCGGTCGCGCTGCGCACCGGGCTGGGCGCGGCGCCGACGATGCTCGATCGCGGGCGCATCGGCTCGACGCGCGTGCTCGCGTTCCGGGCGTACGGGAAGAAGATCGCGGTCGAGTTCGAGAACCCGCGCTTCCGTCCCGTCGATGGCGGCGCGAGTCCCGACTTCGCCACCTCCGTGGTCTGGATGGGCGAGGTCGCCGACGTGCTGCCCGACGGACGCCGCGTGGTGGACATCGCGGGCTTCCTCGCCACCGACACGCTCGGCATCGTCGAATCGCTCAACCAGTCGTCCGATCCGCTCGGAGCGGGCGGTGCGCCGCAGGGCGCGGGCAAGGCCTTCAAGCTCGATGCGGCGCTGAGCGCCGTGGACCCGACGTCGCTGAAGCTGTTCCCCGACAACCTCGAAGTCGATGCCGTGCAGACTTATGCGTCGGACACGCCCGGCGCCGAGGTCGACAACATCGCGGACGGCCTGAAGCAGGTGAGCTTCACCGTGCACCACAGCTTCGTGCGCCTGCCGCAGCCGGGCTTCACCCCGCGCACGTTCGATCCGCGCATGGGCGGCTTCTCCACGCAGGTGGCGGACTTCGGCGCGCCGCTCGGCCGCGACGTGGTGCGCGACTATGCGAACCGCTTCCGGCTGGTGAAGCTCGATCCCGCCGCCGCGCGGTCACGCGTCGCCAAGCCGATCGTGTTCTACGTCGATTCGCGCGCGCCCGAGCCGATCCGGTCGGCCCTGGTCGAAGGCATCGGCTGGTGGTCGCAGGCCTTCGACGCCGCCGGCTACATCGACGCGTTCCAGGTCAAGGTGCTGCCGCCAGGCATCGACCCGATGGACGCGCGCTACAACATCATCAACTGGGTGGACCGCGCCACGCGCGGCTGGTCGTTCGGGCAGGAGATCGTCGACCCGCGCACCGGCGAGATCGTCAAGGGCATGGTGGTGCTGGGTTCGCTGCGCGCGCGCCAGGACATCGAGATCTTCGAAGGCCTGGTCGGTGCCGCGAAGGTCGGCACCGGCGGTCCCAACGACCCGATCCAGGTCACGCTCGCGCGGCTGCGCCAACTCGGCGCCCATGAAGTCGGCCATGCGCTCGGCTTCGCGCACAACTTCGCGGCCAGCACGCAGGGACGCGCGTCGGTGATGGACTATCCGGCACCGCGCATCGGCCTCATCGACGGACACCTGGATCTCTCGGATGCCTACGACCGCGGCATCGGCGCGTGGGATCGCAGCACCGTCGACTGGCTGTACGGCGAGCCCGGCCCGGGCATGGATCCACAGGCCGCCGCGCTGGCCAAGGCCCGCGCCGCCGTCGCCGCGGGACAGCGCTACGTCTCCGACGACAACGCGCGCGCGGTCGACACCGCGCAGCCGTGGGCCGCGCTATGGGACGACGGCGCGGATCCGACCGCGGAGCTGCAACGGATCATGCAGGTGCGTCGCGTGGCGGTGGACCGCTTCGGCCTCGACGCGCTTGAGCCGGGAGAGCCGATGGCGAACCTGCAACGCCGCTTCGTGCCGATCTGGCTGCTGCATCGTTACCAGGTCGCCGCCGCGGCCAAGGCGATCGGCGGCGTCGAGCTGGCGTATGCGGTGAAGGGCGATGGCCGCGAACATTCGGCGCCGGTGTCGGCCGCGCGACAGCGCGCGGCGATCGATGCGGTGGTCGCGACGCTCGCGCCCGACGCGCTGCGCGTGCCGTCGCAGCTGCTGCCGCTGCTCACGGCAGCGCGCAACGGCTCGTTCAACCGCCAGTACGAGATCGAGTTGATGGACAGCCCGTCGCGCCCGGTGTTCGATCCGCTGGTCGCGGCCGATACCGCCGCGACGATCAGCCTGCGTGCGCTGCTGGCGCCGGCGCGGCTGGCGCGGCTGTCCGCGCAGCATGCGGTCGATCCATCGCTGCCGGGCGTGGCCGACCTGCTTGACCGCATCGCCGCGGTCGCGCTGCCCGCGCACGCCGATGACGTCTCGCGCCGGATCGGTTACCGCGCCATCGTCAGCATGGCGCAGGTGGCGCGCATGCCCGGCACGACACCCGAAGTCGCCGCGCTGCTCGACCAGCGCGTGCACGACATCGCCCTCGCCCTGGGCAGGCGCGGTGGCAGCGGTGCCGAGCGCGCCTGGAGCGCAAGCCTGTCGCGCAAGCTGCTCGATCCGCGCGAGCGTGAAGCGCTGCTGGCCGACCGGCCGCGCAGCGTCAGCGTGCCGCCCGGCGAGCCGATCGGTGAGGCGGACTGGATGGATTCCCCGCTGGCCGACTAGGGCGGACTCGACGGCTGGACGTCTTTTAGCCGGCTTTACACATGTCTTGCTTGTGACTGACACTGGGGCGCGCAGGATGGCTTGGCCGCATCCCGCGACGCCCACGGAGTCATCCATGCATCCCTCGATCAAGCCCATCGGCCTCGCCACCTTGTTGCTGGTGCTGGCCGCCTGCAACAAGCCCACGAGCAACGCCACGATGGCGCAGGCACCTGCCGCCGACGCCACGATGCCGGCTCCGGTACCGCCTCCAGTCGACACCACGGCCGCGGCACCGGTTGCCGCCAGCGTCCCCGCGCCGAAACTGCAGGCCGCGCTGCGCGATCTGTGGCACGGCCATATCGTCCACGCCCGCGAGTACGCCCTCGCCATGCATGCGAAGGACGCTGCCGGGGCACGCAAAGCCGCCGATGCCGTCGTCGCCAACGCCAGACAGATCAGCGGCGTGGTGGCGGGCTTCTACGGCAAGGCCGGCGGCGACCGGATGCTGGAACTGCTCGGTGGCCACTGGGGCGCGGTCAAGGCGCTGACCGATGCGCGCGCCAAGAACGACAGCGCCGCCGCCGACAAGGCGATGGCCGACCTGGCCGCCAATGCCGGCGAGATCGCCAGGTTCCTCGCCGGCGCCAATCCCAACCTGCCCGAAGACACCGTGCGTGGATTGCTGCTCGCCCACGGCGCGCATCATGCGCAGCAGATCCAGCAGATCATGGCTGGCGACACCGTGGGTGAAGCCGCCACGTGGACGGCGATGCAGGCGCACATGGATGCGATCGCCGATGCACTGGCGGGCGCGATCGCCAAGCAGTTTCCGCGCCGAGCAAATGCTGGCTGACGACACCATCGGCCGCGCCGCCGCGCGCCAGAGCTTCCGCATGCGAGCTTGGCTCGTGCTTTTCCAGACGATTGTGAGGAGCTGACGATGGCGCAGGGCCTGGCCCGGTTCGGCGAGACCCAGCAGCGGCTGTTGCGACAGCTGCTGCAGGCCTCCGACGGCTGCGCGGTGGAGGAGTTGTGCGAGCGCCTGCACGTCAGCCACAACGCGGTCCGCCAGCACCTGACGGCCTTGCTCGGCCATGGCTGCGTCGAACGCGTGCAGTCGCGCGCGACGGGCGGGCGACCGCAGGCACGGTTCGCGCTGACCGGCGCCGGGCGTGAACTGTTTCCGCGCAACTACGGTGCGATCGCCGGTGCATTGCTGGCGCAGCTGCACACCCGGATGGGCGAGGCGGAGGTCGGCAGCCTGTTGCAGGACCTCGGCGCCACCGTCGCGGCGACGCAACCGGCGCTGCAACCGGGCGATGGTCCGGATGGCATGGCGCGTGCGCTGGCGCAGCGCCTGGATGGCCTGGGCTACGAGGCGGTACCGGCGCGCCACGGCGACGACTGGCAGGTCGAAGCCTTCAATTGCGTCTTCCACGCGCTCGCCCGCCAGCATCCGCAGGTGTGCAAGTTCGACCTGGCCTACATGGAGGCGACCACCGGCCGCCGCATCCACCACATGGAATGCATCGTGCGCGGCGGACACGTCTGCCGGTTCCGGATCGATGCCGAGCCTGCGCGCGGGCGCGGGGAGCCGGACCGGAGTTGACGCCCGGGTCGTGGTCGCCGCCACAATGCCGGCATGAGCACACCCGACCTGCTGCAGACGATCGAACACGAAACCGGACCCGACCCGTCGTGGGCCGTGGTGTGGCTGCACGGGCTGGGCGCGGACGGCAACGACTTCGCCCCGATGGTGCCCGAGCTCGTCCGCCGCGACTGGCCCGCCGTGCGCTTCGTGTTCCCGCATGCCCCGCAGCGCGCGGTCACGATCAATGGCGGCATGCGCATGCGCGCCTGGTACGACATCCGCGACGCCGGCTTCACCGCTGCCGGCAGCGCGCGCGCCGATGAGCACGGTGTACTCGAATCGATCGGGCAGGTCGACGCGTTGATCGCGCACCAGGCCACGCGCGGCATCCCGGCATCGCGGGTGATCCTGGCCGGCTTCTCCCAGGGTGGCGCGATCACGCTCGCGTGCGCCTTGCGCCGCCAGCAGCCCCTGGCCGGGTTGATCGCCCTGTCGACCTACCTGCCGATGTCCGATCGCCTCGGCAGCGCGGAACCCACCGCGTCCATGCAACCAGTGTTCATGGCGCATGGGCTGATGGATCCCGTGATCCCGCACGCCGCCGGCATGCACAGCGCGGCGTTGCTGCGGCAAGCCGGATTCACCGTCGACTGGCACTCCTACCCGATTCCACATGCCGTGAGTCCGGATGAAATCCGCGACCTTGGCGACTGGCTGTCGCGACGCCTCGCTGCCGGCTAGGGATGCATGCGCACCGCTGAGCCCTGGCTTCCCGACCTGTGTCGCCTGCCGCGACTGGCGACCATGTTCGGCGTGGCGGAACTGGTGGTGCTGGTGCTGGCGCTGGCACCCGATGGCGGCGCGCCCTGGAATCCGCAGCGCTTCGTCTCGGCCAGTGGCTTCGCGCTGTGGCTGGCACTGACGATCGCGGTGCTGCTGTGTGCCTCGCGACGGCAGCTGTCGCGGTTGCCGCTCGCGCTGGGCTCGCTGGCGGCGGTGATGTCCGCCGCGCTCATCGCGCTGCTGGGCGCGGCGATGCTGCACCAGCTCGATCGCAGCCTCGGCTACGACCTGATCCCCGCCAGCGTGCACATGCTGCAGTTCGCCTCCGGCAGCGCGGCGATCGCGGCGCTGATCACCGCGGTGGTGTTGCGCTACCTGTTCGTGATCGATGGCTGGCAGGCGCAGGTGCGCGCCAGCGCGCGCGCCGAGGCCGACGCCTTGCAGGCGCGCATCAAGCCGCATTTCCTGTTCAACAGCATGAACACCATCGCCGGCCTGGTCCGCCACGATCCGGTCGTCGCCGAACGCGCCGTGCTGGACCTGTCCGATCTGTTCCGTGCCGCGCTGGGCGCGGGCGAATCGGACTCCAGCCTGCGCGAGGAAGTCGAACTCGCCGAACGCTACCTGGCGATCGAGGCGCTGCGCCTGGGTGTCCGCCTGCAGGTCGCATGGCAGAAAACGGAGCCGCTGCCGTGGGCGCTGCCGTTGCCGCGACTGATGTTGCAGCCGCTGCTGGAGAATGCGGTGCTGCACGGCATCTCGCGCCTGCCGCAAGGCGGCTGCATCGACATCGGCATCGTTGCCGACAAGGACCTGCTGCGGATCATCGTCGGCAATCCGTCGCCGCCGCCACGCGGCCAGGACAGCAACGGCGCGCGCCATGCCACCACCAGCATCGGGCACCGCCTGGCCTATGCCTTCGGCCCGCGCGCGCGCATGACGTCGCAATGGCACGAGGGCTACTATCGCTGCGAAGTCGCCATTCCCGTCCAGGGCGAAAGGTCCGCACGATGGAGCCGGCAGCCATGAGCTGGTCGCACCGATGACGCCGCGCCGCGCGCAGGGTGTCGCGTGAAGGTCGTCATCGTCGACGACGAGCCGTTGGCACGCGCGCGCCTGCGCGAGCTGCTGGAGGAGCAGCCCGGCGTCACCGTGGTCGCCGAGGCGGCCGACGGCCATGCCGCGCTGCATGCCTGCGCCGAACTGAGCCCGGACCTGGTCCTGCTCGACATCGTCATGCCCGGCATCGATGGCCTGGAGACCGCTCGCCACCTGGCCGCATTCGAGCCGCGGCCGGCAGTGGTGTTCTGCACCGCATTCGACGCGCATGCGTTGTCGGCCTTCGATGCGGCGGCGATCGACTACCTGGTCAAGCCGGTGCGGCCGGAGCGCCTGGCCGCGGCCCTGGACCGGGTGCGCACGTTCGCCGCAGGACGTGGCCAGGCCACCACCGCCCGCGGTGCCCAGCGCACCCACCTGTGCGCGCGCATGCGCGGCAGCCTGCGACTCATCCCGGTGGAGGACGTGCACTACCTGCAGGCGGAAGAGAAATACGTCGTCGTCCACCATGCGCGCGGCGAAGACCTCATCGAGGAATCGCTGAAATCGCTGGAGGACGAATTCGGGGAGCGCTTCGTCCGCATCCATCGCAATTGCCTGGTCGCGCGCCACGAGATCCTCGAGCTCAAGCGCTCCCCCGATGGCCATGTGCAGGCGGTGCTGCGCCATGGCAAGCAACCGCTGGAAGTCAGCCGCCGCTGCGTGTCGCACCTGCGCGAGACCATCCGCCATCTGTGACGGCGCGCCGCCACGCGTCCCGGCCAACCGCACGCGGGCCCCGGGCAAGCATCCAGCAGGTCGCAGCGGCGATAATCACGGCATGCCCAGCCTGCGCATCGCCACCCGCAAGAGTCCGCTCGCCCTGTGGCAGAGCGAGCATGTCGCCGAACGCCTGCGCCTGGCCCACCCCGGCCTGCGCGTCGAGCTGGTGCCGATGAGCACGCGCGGCGATGAAGTGCTGGACCGCTCGCTGGCGGCGATCGGCGGCAAGGGACTGTTCCTCAAGGAGCTCGAACTGGCGATGCAGCGCGGCGAGGCCGATTGCGCCGTGCATTCGCTCAAGGACGTGCCGATGGAGCTGGAACCGGGCTTCACCCTGCCGGCGATCCTCGCGCGCGCCGATTACGCCGACGCGTTCGTCAGCAGTCGCCATGCCGACATCGCGGCGTTGCCGCAGGGCGCGCGCGTCGGCACGTCATCGTTGCGGCGCCAGGCGCAACTGCGTGCGCGGCGGCCGGACCTGCAGCTGCTCGACCTGCGCGGCAACGTCAACACGCGCCTGCAGAAGCTCGATGACGGCGGCTACGAGGCGATCGTGCTGGCCTGTGCCGGGCTCGAACGCCTGGGCCTGGGCCCGCGCATCCGCGCGCGCCTGCAGGCGCCGGACTGGTTGCCGGCGCCGTCGCAGGGCGCCATCGCGATCGAATGCCGCGACGACGATGGCGTGGTGCAAGGCCTGTGCAGTGCGCTGGACGATGCATCCACCCGTATCTGCGTGGACGCCGAGCGCGCCATGAACCGCGCCCTGCATGGCAGCTGTCATGTCCCGGTCGCGGCCTATGCGCGACTCGATGGCGACAAGCTGCATCTGGCCGGCCTGGTCGGCGACGCCGCCGATGGTCGCTGCGTGCGCGCCGAGGCAACCGGACAGCGCGACGCACCTGCGGCACTGGGCCGCGATGTCGCCGCACAGCTGCTGGCCCTGGGCGCGCGCGAGATGCTGCTGGTTGCCGCCGAAGCCGATACCGGCCCCTATCTGTCCTGAGCAACGCCTGCGCAACTGCGCAACTGCGCAACTGCGCACGCGACGGAGCGTGTCAGTAATACAGCGTGACCAGGTGCCGGGCCTGGGCGAAGAACAGCCAGCGTTCGACGAAGGCGCCGCCCATCGACGACACCGCGGCGGCAGCGAACCAGGCCGCACCGCCGCCGTTGAACCAGACGAACAGCAGGCAGGCGATCGGCAACAGCGCGAACAACACCGTGGCGAGCCAGCGCAAGGGCGTTGCCTGCCGGCGTGCCAGCACGAACGCCATTTCGCGGGTCAGGTAATTGGCTTCGGTATGCGGTCGCTCGAACACCGTGACCGTGCGCGCCGGCAGACCCACCGCGTCGCCGCGCGTTGCCGGCAGCGCCGTGCGATCGATGTCGCGCCAGTAGAGCCATTTGCAGGTTGCCAGGCCGATCGCCCCGAGTCCGGCGAGCATCAGCCAAGGCGTGCGAGTCGGCGCATGCAGCAGGGCGAGCGCGCTCAATCCGCCGCACAACAGCGCGAACAGCAGGTACATCGGCACCACCAGGCGATGGCGCCAGGCCGGTATCGGCTTGAGGCAGGCGTAGATCATTGCGGTGCAGGCCACCGTGGCCAGCGCGCTCGCGATCAATGCCAGTGCGACCAGCCGTCCCACCAGGTTGAGTGCGACCACGCTGCCGCTGGCGTCCGCGCTGATCATGCCGGGCAGCAAGGCGACCGCCAGCAGCAGCGCCGGCACGTAGGTCAGCAGCGATGCCACGCCTTCGCGCGACAGCCATGACGTGCGCCATTGCGACAATGCACGCCACGCACGCCGCGGCTTGCCCAGGTGCGCGAGCGAGCTCAGCAGGCCGGCGCTCACCAGCGCCAGCGCCACCGCGAGCGACACCAGCAGCGGCCGCGCGGGTTGCCCCAGCAGCGCAGCCAGCGCCGTCCACGCGAGCAGGCCATAGCCGGCGCCGGACAGCGTGGTGAAGAAGATGACCGACAGCGCGGGGTTCATGCGGTGCGACCCGGAACCCGGCAGGGCGCTGCATGTCGCCGAACGGAGTCCAACGAAGCGATCTCCTTCGCCGCCGCGCCGACCGAAGTCAAACGATGCGATCCCCTTCGCCACGCCGCCGCGCGCCGCGCCGAATGGAGTCCAACGAAGCGATCTTCTTCGCCGCGCCGCCGCGCGCCATGGCGTTGCGCCGACACCGAATGGTTCATCGACGCAGGATCCGGGTCAACCAACTCGGCGCCACTGGATTGTCCGCTGTCTCGACCACCGCCTCCTCGCCGCCCACTCGCCGCGTTCGCGGTGGCAGGTAACGGTTGACCGGCTGGTAACCCAGTTCCGGCATCAGCGCGACGCCACCACGCTCGGCGACGAGCTTCGACACCGCCGAATCTGGATCGCCGAGGTCGCCGAAGTGCCGCGCGCGCGTCGGGCACACCTGCACGCAGGCGGGTTCGCGCTCGGCTTCGGGCAGGTTCTCGTTGTAGATGCGGTCCACGCACAGCGTGCATTTCTTCATGACGCCTTCGACCGGCGACATCTCACGCGCGCCGTAGGGACAGGCCCACGCGCACAGGCCGCAACCGATGCACTTGTCCTCGTCGACCAGCACGATGCCGTCCTCGCCACGCTTGTAGCTGGCGCCGGTCGGGCACACGGTGACGCAGGCCGGCGTCTCGCAGTGCAGGCAGGAACGTGGGAAATGCAGGGTCTGTGCCGGTTGTGCCGCCACCGGCGTCGCGCCGCCGCAGGCGCTGGTCGCTTCCAGCTCGTAGCTGTGCACGCGGTTGAACCAGACGCCGCTGGGCTCCTTTCCGTAGGGATCGCTGTCGGTCAGCGGGCCGGCGATGCCACCGGCATTCCACTCCTTGCAGCCGACCGCGCAGGCGTGGCAGCCGACGCAGGTGTCCAGGTCGATGACCAGCCCGAGCTTCTTGCGCGATGGCGGCGGCAGGCTGGTCATGGACGCTTCCTGTCCGGGCGCGCCTTGCTGGCGTGTTGGCGATTGCGCATGCCAGCGCCGTAACGCAGCGGCGAATCCTTGGCCGTGGCGAACGCCAGCGGTGCGAACTGCGGCGCGCTCTCGCCGCCGGCTGGCGCCGTCGCCTTGCCGATGGACACGCGCAGATCGAACCATGCCGCCTGCCCGGTCACCGGATCGGCATTGGCGTAATCGCCGCGCGGGGTGATGTCGGAAATCAGGTGGTTGAGCAGGAAACCCTTGCCCGCCTCGGGCGCGTCCTTGGCCAGCGCCCACGCACGCTTGCGCTTGCCGATCGCATTCCAGCTCCACACGGTGTCGGGCTGCACGTTGGCGGCGAACTTCGCCTGCACGGTGATGCTGCCGTGGTGCGAGGTGACGTGGATCCAGTCCTCGTCCGTGATGCCGAAGCGCATGCCGGTATCCGGGTGCAGGTAGAGCCAGTTGCGGGTGGCGATCTGTCGCGACCAGGCGTTCTGCGAACCCCAGGCGTGGTACATGAACATCGGGCGTTGCGTCACCGCGCTCAGCGGGAACGCATCCGCACCGGTCTGTTCGCCCTCGAAGGGCTCGTACCAGATCGGCAGCGGATCGAAATAGGTCGCCACGCGCGTGCGGTGTTCGGCCGGCGGCTGCACCGCACCGTGGCCGTTGGCGGCCAGCCGGAACTTCTGCAGCGTCTCCGAATACAGCTGCATCACGATCGGCTCGGTGCCGCCGACGAAGCCGAATCGCCGGGCCCATTCCAGGTAACCGCGATTGGCCATCTTGTAATAGCGCGCATGCGCGGGGAGTTCCTCGCGCCAGTAGCCGTTGTTGGCGATGTAGGCGTCGAGTTGGCGCGGATTGGGCGCGCCCTTGCCGGACTGGCTGCCGTCGACGCCGCGCCAGCCGGCGAGGGTGCCGACGCCCGGCGAGCGTTCGTGGCGCACCAGGTAATCGGCGTAGTCGGCGTACAGCGGCGAGCCGTCCGCGTGCACCATCCCCGGCAGTCCCAGTCGCGCGCCCAGGTCGAGCAGCGCCGACTGGAAACCGCGCACGTCGCGCCCCTCAGCCTGCGTGGCGGGATCGAAGATCGGGTGGCGGATCGCATCGGCGACGCCGTCGGCATCGGTGATGGGACGATCGAGCAACGACAGCGCGTCGAAGCGTTCCAGGTAGGTCGTGTCCGGCAACACGAGGTCGGCATACGCGACCATCTCCGATGCGTAGGCGTCGGAGTAGATGATGTGCGGGATGCGATACGCGCCGTCGGCATCCTTGTCGGTGAGCCAGTGCATCGTCTCGCGCGGGTTCATCGCGGAGTTCCAGCTCATGTTGGCCATGAACAGCAGCAGCGTGTCGATGCGTTGCGCGCCGTCGGCCTGCGCATTGGCGGCGTGCGCATTGCGGATCACCGTGTGCAGCATGCCGTGCGCGGCCAGCGGATAGGCCCAGGAGAACGCATGGTCGATGCGGCGTGGGCCACCGTCGGCATCGACCAGCAGGTCCTCGGGTCCATGCACGAAACCGAGCGGGCCGGCGTCGAGCGCGCCGTTGTCCCCGCGCGCGCGCCCGGGACGGTTGCCCGGCGGAATCGGCTTGGGGTAAGGCGGCTGGAAGCGGAACGACCCCGGCGTGTCGACCGCGCCCAGCAACAGTTGCAGCAGGTGCAGCGCGCGACAGGTGTGGAAGCCGTTGCTGTGCGCGCTGATGCCGCGCATCGCGTGCATGGACACCGGGCGTCCGACCATCTCGGCGTGCTCGCGTCCCCAGCTGTCGGTCCACGCGATCGGCAGGCTGACGTTGCTGTCGAATGCGGCGGCAGCCAGCTCGCGCGCGATGCGGCGGATGGTGTCGGCGGGAATGCCGCAGCGTTCGCTGACGGCGTCGGGCGAATACCGTGGATCGAGATAGCGATCGGCGACCAGCTGGAACACCGGCACCGCGCTGCGGCCGTCGGGCAACGTGAATTCGCCGACGATCGCCGGGTTGATGTCGACTGCGCCGGCGTCGCATGCAGCACCCGCACCGTTGTCCCAGCATTGCGGCTGGCCCGCCGCATCGCGCGCGAACAGGCCGTCGTCGCTTGCGCCGGGATTGCGCACGACCAGCCAGTGCGCGTTGGCGTAACGCACCAGGTAGTCCAGGTCGATGCGGTCGTGGCGCAGCAGTTCGTGGATCAGCGCGAACGCGAACAGGCCGTCGGTGCCGGGCCGGATGCCGATCCATTCATCGGCGATGGCGCCATAGCCACTGCGCACCGGGTTGATCGCGACGACCTTGGCGCCGCGCGCCTTGAGCTTGCCCAGGCCGAGCTTGATCGGATTGGAATCGTGGTCTTCGGCCACGCCCCACAGCATCAGATAGCGCGTGTGCTCCCAGTCCGGCTCGCCGAATTCCCAGAAGCTGCCGCCCAGCGTGTAGAGGCCGGCGGCGGCCATGTTCACCGAGCAGAAGCCACCGTGCGCGGCGTAGTTGATGGTGCCGAACTGCTGCGCCCACCAGCCGGTCAGCGCCTGCGACTGGTCGCGTCCGGTGAAGAACGCGAGCTCGTCCGGATTGCGCGCGCGCACCGGCGCCAGCCAGTCGGTCGCCAGCTGCAGCGCGTCCTCCCATTCGATCTCGCGGAACTCGCCGCTGCCGCGCTCGCCCACGCGCAGCATCGGCTTGTTCAATCGCGCCGGCGAGTAGTGCTGCATGATCCCTGCCGCGCCCTTCGCGCACAGCACGCCGCGGTTGACCGGGTGTTCGGGATTGCCCTGGATGTAGCGGATCCGGCCGTCGGCCAGCCACACCTTGATGCCGCAGCGGCAGGCGCACATGTAGCACGTCGTGGTCCTGACCTCGTCGCCGGGCGACGGCGAGAGGTTGAGCTGGGGTTCGCGCATGCGGGCATTGTGCCGCGCCGCGCCGGGCAAAGACACGGATGGCGTCGGCGATCTTCGTGCAGCCCGCGACGCCCGTGCAGGCGCGACGACGACGCGACGGCTCGTGGTGCCGGTTGGCGTGCGCTTATTGCGGCGGTTCGACCTGGATCGTCGGATCGTTGAAGCGCGAGTAATTGGTCGTGCTGGTCACGGTCTTGCCCTGCATCAGGCTGGCGACCTGGATCCGCACCGGCAGGCCGTCGCCATTGAGCCACATCGTCACGTCCGTGGGCCGGGGTTGTTCGTGGTGCACCAGGTATTTGCGCGCTGGCGCCCCGTCGATCGTGTCGCTTCCCTGCGCCTGCACCGTCATGCCGGCCTCGCTCTGCGCAAGCTTCGCCGGATCACGCCATTGCGTGAGCGTGCCCTTGGGCATCGGCATTTTCATCGTCCGGCCCTGCACGTGCATGTACATGGTGTCGCCGATGATGATCTGCGTGCCCATCGGCGTCTGCATCCGGAAGCGATCCGGTGCGACGAAGTCGATCTCGTGGCGGCCCATCATGCCGCCCGGACCGCCTTCGAAGTCCATCGTGGCGTGATAGCTGCGCACGGCCACGAAGCGGTCCATCGAGGCCTTGATCGCATCCCTGGGATCGGGCAGTGGATTGAGGTCCCCCGCGATCCGCGCCAGCGTCGATGGCTTGCCTGCCGGCGGTGCAGCGGACGGTGCAGTCGATGGCGCAGCGGGCGAGGCGCCGGTGGCGTCGCTGGCCGGCGGCGTCGCCGGTTTGCAGGCCGCCAGCGCACAGGCGGCGATCAGAGAGAGCGTGAGGGCGCGGCTGATCATGCACGGCTCCGATGGCGGTCGATGCCGGATACCAACGCGGCGCGGGCACCGGAACCGGACACGGAGCTTGCGCGGACGCGCCATAATCGCCCGCATGGACCGTTACGAACGCATTCTCGCCCTGCACCGCACCCTGAAGTCCGCGCGCTATCCGGTGACGGTGCCGCGCCTGCAGGAAGAACTGGGGTGTTCGCGCGCCACGGTCTATCGCGACCTGGCCTTCCTGCGCGACGCGCTGATGGCGCCGGTCGTCGGCGATGGCGAGGCGGGCTTCCGCTACGACGCCAGCGAAGGCGATCGCTTCGAGCTGCCCGGCCTGTGGCTCAACTCGGAAGAGCTGCATGCGCTGCTGGCGACCCAGCAACTGTTGTCGCGCAGCAGCGAAGGCATGCTCTCCAGCGCGCTGGCGCCATTGCAGCAGCGCATCGAGAAGCTGCTCGACGAGCATTCGACCGGCAAGCGCTGGCCGGTGGAGCGCGTGCGCGTCATCCCGCATCGCCTGCGGCGCATGGACGAGCATGCATTCCGCGCGGTGTGCTCGGCCGTGCTCGAGCGCAGGCAGCTCGCCTTCGAGTACCGCGCGCGCTCCACCGACGAGCGCACCCGGCGCACGGTGTCGCCGCAGCGGGTCACCCATTACCGCGACAACTGGTACCTGGATGCCTGGGACCACGACCGCGAGGCGCTGCGCAGCTTTTCCGTCGACCGCATCAGCGCCGCGCGCGTGCTCGATGCGCCGGCGCGCGACATCGCAGAGTCCGAGCTCGACACCCACCTGTCCGGCAGCTACGGCATTTTTTCCGGCCCGCCCAAGGGCTGGGCGACGATCGTCTTCAGCGCCAAGTCGGCGCGCTGGGTCGCCGACGAGCATTGGCACTCGCAGCAGCAGGGGCGCTTCCTGCCCGATGGCCGCTATGAGCTGAAGGTGCCGTACAGCGCGGCCCGCGAACTGTTGATGGACGTGCTGCATTACGGCAGCGATGCCGAGATCGTCGAACCGCCGTCGCTGCGCGAGCAGGCGCGCTCGCTGCTGTCGCTGGCGTTGAGCCACTACGACCGATGACCACCGACGTCGGCGGCATCGCGCCAGCGCCGCATGCCGGCGAGAAGGTGGCGCTGGTGCTGGGTGCCGGCGGCGCGCGTGGATGGGCGCAGATCGGCGTGATCGAGGCGCTCGAGGCACGCGGGCTGGAGATCACCACCGTGGCCGGTTCATCCAGCGGCGCGCTGGTCGGCGGCATCTACGCGGCCGGCAAGCTGCCGGAGTTCCGCGAGCAGCTGGTGCGGATGCAGCGACGGCATTTCCTGCGCCTGCTCGACCCGGTGCTGGGGCGTGCCGGCTTGTTCAGCGGCAACCGGCTGGTGCACAGCATGCGCGAGCTCGTTGGCAACCCGCACATCGAATCGCTGCCGATCCGGTTCACCGCGGTCGCGGTCGACCTGCAACGCCAGCGCGAGGTCTGGCTGCAACGCGGGCCGTTGTGGGATGCCATCCGCGCATCGTTCGCGATCCCCGGCCTGTTCACCCCGCACGCGGTGCATGGCCGCGAGCTCGTCGACGGCGGCCTGCTGGCGCCGCTGCCCATCGCCGCCACGCGCCTGTCCGATGCGCATCGGCTGATCGCCGTGGACATGCACGGCTGGCCGCAGCGACCACCGGGTGAGCCGGCGCGCGCCAACGGCGAGGACAGCGGCGGTGAGTCCGTCGGCGACCGCGTCGGCGACTGGTTCGAGCGCACGCTGGGAAACGGCGATGCGCCCGATCACGGCATCGGCCTGAGCGAGATGATGGCGCGCGCGCTGGACACGATGCAGGCGCAGATCGCGCGCGTGCAGATGGCGCTGGATCCGCCCGAGATGGTCATCCGCATCCCGCGCGATGCCTGCCTGTTCTACGAATTCTGGCGCGCCGCCGAACTGATCGACATCGGGCGCATGCAGGCCGAAAAAGCGCTGGACGCCGCCGGCTACTGAGCCGGCATCACTCGTCGTTGGGCCGCTCGAAGCCCAGCGCGCCGACCTGGTCGGGCGATTGCGGCACGCGCCACAACCGGTCGCGATTGACGCCATATCCGGACAGCTTGCGCAGCAAGCCCTGGTAGGTGCTGTCGTCCATGGCCGGACTGCGCGCGAAGATCCAGGCCAGGTCGCGCTTGGGCGTGGTCACCAGCATCCACGCGCCATCGGGGGCGACCTCGAGGATGCGCTGGGTCGCCGGCACCACGCGGTAGAAGCGCAGGCGCCAGTCGCGATTGCCGGTTCCCGGGATCACCGTGGCCACCGCCTCCAGCGTCTTGACCGGCGCGTGGAAACCGGTGCGGTAGGTGTAATGCACGGAGATCCTGCCGTCCGGCCGCAGCGCGTAGTCGTCGTGCGACCAGACATGCCCGCGCTCGGTGAAGTAGGGCACGTGCCCGATCACGTACCACGTGCCCATCACCGATTGCAGCGGCAGGTCTGGGCCCGTTGCGACCGGTGGCGCCGACGCGCAGCCGGCGAGGGTGCACAGCATCAGCAGGGCGAGCAGCGACAGGTTGCGGGAATTGGCCACGTTGACTCCATTCAGGTCCGGAAGCATGTGTCGACAGCAGGCGAAGATGGTGTCAACGCGCGGGCCTGGTGGCAATCGCAGCCCATGAGAAACCCGACGGCCATTCTGGCGGCACATCATGACCCGGGAGTGACCGCCATGCCTGTCTTCCATCAATCGACCCGTGCGCCGGATCCGCGCCTGGAGCACCTGTTGCGTCGGAGCGTCCTGGTCGCCGGCGTGCTCGTGCTCTGCGTTCCACTGGCGCGCGGGGACAGCGTCTGGTTCGGATCGATCCCGTTGTGGTTGCTGGGCATGCCGCTGGTGAGCTGGTGGTCGCTGCACCGGTTCCGCTTGCCGCGCCCGCCGCGAGCCGCGACTGGAATGAGCCGACGCCGCGGTCGCACGGTGCAGGCACGTCGGTACGGCGGCAATCGCGAGGCCGGCCGCCTGGCGCGCGCCGCATAGGCCCAAGGCGGGCGACTGGGCGAGGCGCGTGCTAGCGTTTGCGGCGACCACGACAATGTGAGCTGCCGGTGCCAGCACCCGATCGACTCCGTCGCCTGCCCGCCCTGATGCTGGGCCTGTCGATCGCCTGCGGTGCAGCCGCGGCCCTGCCCCAGCCCAAGGACACCATGCCCGCGAACAGCAACGATCCCCATGCCTGGCTGGAGGATGTCACCGGCGCAAAACCATTGGAGTGGGTGCACGCGCAGAACGCGCGCACCGATGCCGAACTCGCCGGCACGCCCGCCTTCGCGCAATCCGAGGCGAGCCTGCGCGCGATCCTGGATTCGCGCGAGAAGATCCCCGACGTCGACAAGATCGGCGCGTACTACTACAACTTCTGGAAGGACGCCGACCACGAGCGCGGCCTCTGGCGACGCACGACGCTGGACGAATACCGCAAGCCGCAGCCGCAGTGGGAGACCGTGATCGACCTGGACGCGCTCGGCGCCGCCGAGGGCGAGAAATGGGTCTGGCATGGCGCCGACTGCCTGAAGCCGGCGTACGCGCGCTGCCTGGTCGCGCTGTCGCGCGGCGGCAGCGATGCGGATGTCACCCGCGAGTTCGACCTCACCAGCAAGCAGTGGGTGAAGGACGGTTTCTTCCGCCCCGAGGCCAAGGGCTCGCTGGGCTGGATCGACAAGGACAGCGTGTACGTCGGCACCGACTTCGGCCCGGATGCTGACGGCACGAGTGCGATGACGGCCTCCGGCTATCCGCGCATCGCCAAGCAGTGGCGACGCGGCACGCCCATGTCCTCAGCGAGCCTGGTCTACGCCGGCAAGCCATCGGACCTGGCGATCAGCGCGATCCACGACACGACGCCGGGGTTCGAGCGCGACTTCGTCAGCCGCGCGCTGGATTTCTACAGCGACGAGCTCTACCTGCGCGGCAAGGACGGCATCCTGGCCAAGGTCGACGTGCCGGATTCGGTGATCAAGGCCGTGCACCGCGAATGGCTGACGCTGCAGCTGCGCGATCCGTGGACGCTCGACGACAGGACCTACGCCGCCGGCTCGCTGCTCGTCGCGCGCTTCGACGATTTCATGGCCGGCAGGCGCGCGGTCGAGGTGCTGTTCGAGCCGAGTGCGTCGACCTCGCTGGAGAGCGTCACCTGGACGCGGCACCACCTCGTGCTGAACGTGCTGGACGACGTCAAGAACCGGCTCTCGGTACTGACGCCGGGCGCGGACGGCTGGACGCGCAGCGCCTTCGTCGGCGCGCCGGCATTCGGCACGCTCGGCGTGCGCGCGGTCGATGCCGACGACAGCGATGCGGTCTGGCTGGCCGCGACCGACTACCTGACACCCAGCACGCTGGCCCTGGCCGAACTGTCGGCCGGCACGCACGGCCAGGCGCCGGAAGTGCTGAAGACGATGCCGACGTTCTTCGACGCATCGCGCGACGTGATCGAACAGCACTTCGCGGTGTCCAGGGACGGCACCAGGGTGCCATACTTCCTGGTGCGGCCGAAGGATCTCGCGCTGGACGGCACGGCGCCGACGCTGCTCTACGGTTATGGCGGATTCGAAGTCTCGCTGACGCCGGGATATTCGGGAACCGTCGGCAAGGGCTGGCTGGAACAGACCGATCACGGCGGCGGCGGCGTGTACGCGGTCGCCAACATCCGCGGCGGTGGCGAATACGGCCCGCGCTGGCACCAGGCCGCGTTGAAGCAGAACCGGCACAAGGCCTACGAGGACTTCGCCGCGGTCGCGCAGGACCTGGTCGCGCGCAGGATCACCTCGCCCGCGCACCTGGGCATCATGGGCGGCAGCAACGGCGGCCTGCTGGTCGGCAACATGCTCACGCAATACCCGCAACTGTTCGGCGCCGTCGTCGTGCAGGTGCCGCTGCTGGACATGAAGCGCTACAGCCACCTGCTCGCCGGCGCCTCGTGGATGGCCGAATACGGCGATCCGGATACCGCCGACTGGGATTACATCCGCACGTTCTCGCCCTACCAGTTGTTCGACCCCGCGCGAGACTATCCGCCGACTTTCCTGTGGACGACGACGCGCGACGACCGCGTGCATCCCGCGCATGCGCGCAAGATGGCGGCGAAGATGCTGGCCGCCGGCAAGGACGTGCGCTATTTCGAGAACACCGAAGGCGGACATGGCGCCGGCGCCACCAACCAGCAGGCGGCGCATGTGTGGGCGTTGACGTATGCGTTTTTGTGGAAGGAGTTGAAGTAGGCGATTCAACTCATCTTTCTTTCTCCGTGCGGGGGCTGTTGCCTGCGGCGCTGTTAAACGCTTTCGCCGTTGGCGAGTTACTTTTCTTTGCAAGCGCCCAAAGAAAAGTAACCAAAAGAAAGGGCGCTTTCCCGATCAGGGCTCACTTCACTTGGCGGAGGCAGTCGTGATTTTCCGACTCGCCATCCTGGCTCGGTCGGCGCACCTATATGAGTGCTCGGCGCGCGTCCTGCGCGCCGCCCTCCGGGTCTGCGGAGTGCAGCAGTGCCCACCCATCTTTAGCGTCAAAGGCGTCAAAGCCGGCAACGGAGACGCATATGCGACGTTGCCTGGTTTGGCCGATGTGCGAGCTCTTCGTAGGAGCTGCGTCAGCTGCGACCGTATGACTCGATGTTCATGGAGGCCGCAACCGGGCGGATCGCCGTCGCAGCTCAAGCAGCTCCTGCAGTAGCCAGTGTGTTGTCGACGCCAGCGGCGAGGTGCCCGGACACCAGCATTCCTGCTCTGGCTGCTAGAGATGCCAATCGCACCGACAACTGCGCCCACCCGGAGGGCGGCGCACATGGATGTGCGCCGTTTTCCGACCGAGCCAGGATGGCGAGTCGGAAAATCGCCACTGCCTCCGACAGATAAAGTTAGCTCTGATCGGGAAAGCGCCCTTTCTTTTGGTTACTTTTCTTTGGGCGCCTGCAAAGAAAAGTAACTCGCCAACGGCGAAAGCGTTTAAAGCGCCGCAGGCAACATCAAACCCAACCGGCTTTCCCCAATCACCAGCCACCCGCTAAGCTGACACCGTCACCCACGATGCCTGCCTGCGTGACACCCCCACTGCCAACCGGTTGCGCCCCATGAGCCTGATCCCGTCCGACCGCCTGCCTCCGGATGTCGAGAAGAAACCGCACGTCGTGCGTGCGCCGTTCGGTGCGACGCGCGAGGACGAGTACTACTGGCTGCGCGACGACACCCGCACGCAACCGGAGATGCTGGCCTACCTGCAGGCCGAGAACGCCCACGCCGATGCGCTGATGGCGCCGCTCAAGCCGCTGCAGGAGGCGTTGTACGAGGAGATCGTCGGCCGCATCAAGCAGGACGACAGCTCGGTGCCGTATCGCGAGCGCGGTTACTGGTACTACACGCGCTTCGAGACCGGCCAGGACTACCCGATCCACGCGCGTCGCAAGGGCAGCATGGATGCCGCCGAGGAAATCCTGCTGGACGTCAATGCCATGGCGCGCGGCAAGGAGTATTTCAGCGTCGGCGACTACGCCGTCAGCCAGGACAACATGCAGTTGGCGTGGGCCGAGGACGACGTCGGCCGCCGCCAGTACACGGTCCGCTTCCGCGACCTGGCCAGCGGCAGGGACCATCCGGACACGATCACCGGCGTCTCGGCCAACATCATCTGGGCCGACGACAACCGCACGATCTTCCATGTCGAGAACGACCCGCTCACGCTGCTGACGGTGCGCGTGAAAAAGCACGTGCTGGGCACGCCGTCCGGCAGCGACACGCTGGTCTACGAGGAGCGCGACGACAGCTTCTACATGGGCATCGACCGCAGTCGCGACGACCGCTACATCTGCATCAGCGTCGAGAGCACGGTGTCCAGCGAAGTGCGCTATGCCCCGGCGGCGGACCCACGAGAGTTCCGCGTGCTGGCGCCACGCGCGCGCGACGTCGAATACCAGGCCGACCATCTGCACGACCGCTGGGTCATCCGCACCAACGCTGGCGGTGCGACCAACTTCAAGCTGGTCACGGCGGCCTCGGATGCCAGCACGCGCGCGCAGTGGCAGGAGTGGGTGCCGCATCGCGACGACGTCTACGTCGACGGCTATGAGTTGTTCGACGGATTCACCGCCATCGCCGAGCGCTCGGGCGGACTGGAACGCCTGCGGCTGCTGCGCGTGGGCGACGACGCGAGCGCCGGGGAATTCGTCGGCGCCGACGAGCCTGCGTACGCGATGGGCCTGGACATCAATGCCGAGCCCGACACGGCGTTGTTGCGCTACAGCTACACCTCGCTCACCACGCCTGCCACCACCTACGAGCTCGACACCCGCACCGGCGAGCGCCGCCTGCTCAAGCGCCAGCCGGTGATCGGCTACGACCCGGCGCGCTACGTCACCGAGCGGCTGTGGGCGACGGCGCGCGACGGCGTGCGGGTTCCGGTGTCGGTGGTCTACCGCAAGGGATTCGAGAAGGACGGCACCGCCGCGCTGCTGCAATACGCCTACGGCAGCTATGGCCATTCGACCGACCCGGCCTTCAACCTGCCGGTGGTCAGCCTGCTGGATCGCGGCATGGTCTATGCCATCGCGCATATCCGCGGCGGCGAGGAAATGGGCCGCGCCTGGTACGACGACGGCAAGCTGCTGCGCAAGAAGAACACCTTCACTGACTTCATCGATGTCACCGGCTTCCTGGTGCAGCAGGGTTATGCGGCCGCCGACCGCGTCGCTGCCTACGGCGGCAGCGCCGGCGGACTGCTGATGGGCGCGATCGCGAACATGGCGCCCGAGCGCTATCGCGCGCTGCTGTCGCAGGTGCCGTTCGTGGATGTCGTCACCACCATGCTCGATGCCAGCATCCCGCTGACCACCAACGAATACGACGAATGGGGCAACCCGGAGCAGCGCGCGTTCTACGACTACATGCTGTCGTACTCGCCTTACGACAACCTGGCGGCACGCGACTACCCGGCGATGTTCATCGGCACCGGGCTGTGGGACTCGCAGGTGCAGTACTGGGAGCCGGCCAAGTACGTGGCGCGCCTGCGCGACGTGGCCACCTCGCCGCATCCGGTGCTGCTGCGCACCAACATGGATGCCGGCCATGGCGGCAAGTCCGGACGCTTCCGCCGCTATCGCGAACTCGCCGAGATGTACGCGTTCCTGCTCGACCAGCTCGCCGTCACCAGCGCGCCGTCGCGATGAGCGGCCGCTATACTCGGCCGATGACCGCCATCACCCGCATCGTCACCGCCGCCGCGCTGCTGGCCTGCCTTGCCGCCTGCGGCAACAAGGGTCCGCTGGTGCATCCATCGCAGCCGCAGGCCGAGGCCGTCCCGGCGCCGGCCACGTCCACGGCCGTGCCCATGCCGCCGGCGACCGACACCCTGCCGCCGGCCGATTCCACGCCGCCGCCCAGTGCCGACCCGGCTGGCGCGGTGCCGCCTGCGTCTCCACCCGCCGGCGGCGGCAACGGCTGACCGATGCCCGCGCCACGCGCGCTGCGCTTCAGCAAGATGCATGGCGCCGGCAACGACTTCGTCGTGCTGGACCTGCGCGACGGCCAATCGCCACCCACGCCCGACTGCAGCCGCGTCCTCGCCGACCGCCACACCGGCGTCGGCTGCGACCAGATCCTGACGATCGAGCCGGCGCGCAGCGCACAGGCCGTCGCCAGTTACCGCATCTGGAATGCCGACGGCAGTGCCGCCGGCCAATGCGGCAATGGCGCGCGCTGCATCGCGGCCTGGCTGGTGCGCGATGGCGCCGTCGCCGGCGACCGCTTCCTGCTCGACAGCCCATCGGGCACGCATGCGGTCGAACGCATCGGCGACGCCGGCTTCCGCATCGCGATGGGCGTGCCGGACTTCGCGCCGCGGGCACTGCCGCTGCTGGGCTTCGAGCGCGAACAGGACGCCTACACACTCGACATCGGCGCCACGCGCGTGGAATTCGGCGCGGTGTCGATGGGTAATCCGCACGTGCTGGTCGAGGTCGCCGACATCGCGACGGCGCCGCTGGCCACGCTCGGTCCGACGCTGCAGGCGCACGCCGCGTTCCCGCAATCGGTGAACGTCGGCTTCGCGCAGGTCGTCGCGCGCGACCGCATCCGCCTGCGCGTGTTCGAGCGCGGCGCCGGCGAGACGCTGGCCTGCGGCAGTGGCGCCTGCGCCGCGGTCGCGATCCTCGTGCGTCGTGGCCGTGTGGATCGCGACGTCGCCGTCGATTTGCCAGGCGGCACGCTGCAGGTCGGCTGGCGCGACGCACGGGCGCCGATCACAATGGCCGGACCGGCCGCATTCGTCTACGAAGGGGAATTTCCCGCATGAATCCATTGCACGCGAGGCCGGCATGAGCGACACCGAAAAGCTCGGCGCGCACGAAATCGCCGCCTGGTTGCGCCGGCATCCGGCCTTCCTGCAGCAGTTCCCCGATCTGGCGATCAGCATGGTGGTGCCGCGCGAGCAGGGTCCGGCCGCATCCCTGGCCAGTTACCAGCTCGACGTGCTGCGCGACAAGAACCGCGAGCTGTCGCGGCGCCTGCAGGAGTTGTTCGCGACCGCGCAGGAGAACGAACGCCTCGCGGTGCGCACCCACCAGCTCACGCTGGCATTGCTCAAGCAGGCTGATGCCGCCGGCACCGTCCGCGCGATGGCGGCGTCGCTGGCCGAGGATTTCCAGGGCGACCTGGTGCGCATCGTGCTGTTCGAGGCAATCGCAGGGCTGGACGAACCCGACTGGTTGCAGGTGATCGCGGCGGACGATGCGCGCTTGGCGCCCTTCCGCGATGCGCTGGCGACCGACGAGCCGATCTGTGGCCGCCTGCACCCGGACAAGAACGCGCTGTTGTACGGCGTTCGCGCCGGCGACGTGCAGTCCAGCGCACTGCTGCCCTTGCCCGGCATCGGCCTGCTGGCCGTCGGCAGCCACGATCCCAACCGCTTCTTCCCCGGCATGGGCACGCTGTTCCTGCGGATGATGGGCGAAGCGCTGGCGACCGCCCTGCACCGGTTCGATGGCTGAATCGCGGCAGCGGGTGGGATCCGATCCGTCCGTCGCGGCGACGGCCGTTGCGGCGACGCCTGCGCTGGTCGATGGATTCCTCGGTCACCTGGCCGTCGAGCGCCAGGTGTCGGCGCACACGCTGGACGCCTATCGCCGCGATCTCTGCGCGCTGGACCAGTGGGCGCAGGCGCAGCAGCAGTCGTTGACGCAGCTGGATGCCGAACACCTGCGCGCGTTCGTCGCCAGCGAGCACCGGCGCGGGCTCGCGCCGAAAAGCCTGCAGCGTCGCCTGTCGGCCTGTCGCAGCTTCTACCGCTGGCTGCTGCGCCACGGCCGCATCGCCGCCAGCCCGGCCGCCGCCATCCGTGCACCGAAGGCGCCGCGCAAGCTGCCGCATGTGCTCGACGCCGACGAGGCCGCGCGGCTGGTGGAAGTTCCAACCGACGTGCCGCTTGGCCTGCGCGATCGCGCGCTGCTGGAGCTGTTCTATTCGTCGGGCCTGCGCCTGTCCGAACTGTGCGCCTTGCGCTGGCGTGACCTGGACCTCGCCGACGGGCTGGTCACGGTGCTGGGCAAGGGCCGCAAGCAGCGCAGCGTGCCGGTCGGATCGCATGCGCGCACGGCACTGGCCGCGTGGCGCGACGCGCAACAGCCGACCAGCGACGCGCCGATCTTCCCCGGCCGCAATGGGCCGATCGGGCCGCGCGCCGTGCAGCTGCGGCTGCGCCAGCTCGCACAGCGGCAGGGCCTGTTCAAGCGCGTGCACCCGCATCTGTTGCGGCATTCCTTCGCCAGCCACGTGCTCGAATCCTCCGGCGACCTGCGCGGCGTGCAGGAGCTGCTCGGGCACGCCGACATCGCCACCACCCAGATCTACACGCACCTGGATTTCCAGCACCTGGCCAAGGTCTACGATGCCGCGCATCCGCGTGCAAAGCGCAAGCGCTGAGGCGATGGATCCGGATCGACGCGCGGGCCACGCTAAAATGCGCGCATGAGCACTCCCGAACGCTCCCGCCTGGGCCAGAGCGTCGATTACCCCCGCACCTACGATCCCGGCCTGCTGTTCGCCATCGCGCGCGCGGCGGGACGCGAATCACTGGGCCTCGCCGGCGCATTGCCGTTCACCGGCGCGGATCGCTGGAATGCCTACGAGCTTGGCTGGCTGGATCCGCGCGGCAAGCCCTGCGTGGCAACCGCGACCGTCGAGGTGCCGGCCGATTCACCCAACCTGATCGAGTCCAAGTCGCTCAAGCTGTACCTGAATTCGCTCAACGCGGCCCACTTCGATTCCGCCGAAGCAGCGCGCGCGCGCATTGCCGGGGACCTGGCTGCCTGCGCGGGTGCGGAGGTCCACGTCGCTTGGGGGCTGCCGCCGATCACGGCGGACGTCAGCATCGGCATCGACGCCCAGGAGCTCGACGTCAGCGACTACGGCCCCCCCAACCCGGGCCATCTCGCGGCCAGCGACATGGACGTCGCCACCGAGACGTTGCGATCGGACCTGCTCAAGTCCAACTGTCCGGTGACCGGACAGCCCGACTGGGCCAGCGTGCGCATCGCCTATCGCGGACCCCGGATCGACCGCGCCGGACTGTTGCGTTACCTGGTGTCCTTCCGCGAGCACTGCGAATTCCACGAGCAGTGCGTCGAGCGCATCTTCATCGACCTCCTGCAGCGTTGCCGGCCGCAGTCGCTGTCGGTGGAGGCGCGCTACACGCGTCGCGGCGGACTGGACATCAATCCCTGGCGGGCCACCGCCAACCATGCGGTTCCCGCCTGGGGACGCGATCCCCGACAGTAGGCCGGCGTGCTTCACGCCGAAGCGATGCTGGCTTAACAGGGGACGTGGGAGCCTGCCATGCGCAACCACGCGCGCAGGAGTCCAGCATGTCCCCGCAGAATCCCAAAGACCTGTCGTTGCAGCCGAGCAGCGGCCTTGGTTCCAGCCCTGATTTCTCCAACGTGCAGGGCCACGCCGACACGGTGCCGGCGGCTGGCCGCAGCCCCGAGTTCGCCAACGTGCAGGGGCATGCCGACACCGTGCCGGCAACGGGCGGCGGGAGCGGCGGCGGCGCCAGCTACACCGTGCAGAAGGGCGACACCCTGTCGCACATCGCGCAGCACCATTACGGCAAGGCCAGCCACTGGCACGCCATCTTCGAGGCCAATCGCGACCAGCTCGATGATCCGGACAGGATCCGCCCCGGCCAGGTGCTCAAGCTGCCGCCCCTCGACGGCTGATGTCGCCCTGGAATCGCCGCAACGTTTTTCCCGCAACCATTGGAGTTCCGACATGACACACAAGACACTGCATCTCGCGATCGCAGCCGCGCTGTTCGCCACGCTGGCAGTGGCCGGTTGCAAGAAACGCGAACCCGCCGAGACCGCCGGCGCACCGGCCGCGAGTGCCACGGCGACCATGCCCGCGCCTGCTGCAACCATGGCCGAACCGATGCCCGCCGCCACCACGGCGATGCCATCGGCCGCGACCACGCTTGCCGTCACCACGGTGGACCTGGGCAACGCCATTGGCGCCGACAACCGCATCGCGATGCCGATGACCAGCTTCGCCAAGACCGACACCATCCACGCATCCGTCGCCACCGATGGCCCGGGCGGCAACCTCACCGGCAAATGGACGATGGGCGACAAGGTGGTCGACACCCAGAGCAAGACCGTTGCCGCCGGCCCGCAGGTGACCGAGTTCAGCATCAGCAAGCCCGATGGCTGGCCGGTCGGCCACTACAAGCTGGAGGTGTCATCGGATGGCAACTCGCTGCAGACCCGCGAGTTCGACATCAAGTAGGACACGCAGGCGATTGCTCGAAGGACGGGTGCGGCCACTGGTCGCGCCCGTCTTTTTTTGTGGCCGCACAGACGGCCCGATCGCGACACGCAACAAGCGGGCGGCAACCTGCCGCTACCATGGACGGCTGCCGACAGGAGTTCCACCGTGCCCAGCCTTCCCGATGACGACGCGATCGAGCGCCTGGCGCAGTTGCTCGAGCAGCGCGCCGTGCCCTTCCGCGGATTCAACCTGGAGGCGCTCGACGGCTACCTGTCGGCGCTGGTGCTGTCGCCCGAGCCGGTGCCGGCGGCCGAATGGCAACCGCCGGTGTGGGGTTCGCCGCCGCGCTGGGACAGTGCCGACGAAGCCGCGCAGGTCGATGCGCTGTTGCAGGATCAATGGCACCTGGCCACGCAACGCGTGTGCTTCGAAGGCGACGAGTTGCCGGAACTGCTGGCGCCGCTGCTGTGGCTGCCGGAGGATCCCGAGGCCGAGGACGACGATGCGCTGGACGTCGGCCGCGACTGGGCATTCGGGTTCTTTCGCGGCGTCGAGCTGCGCGAGGCGGCCTGGGAGCGCTGGCTCGACGCGAACGACTGGGTCGATGCGATCTTCGTGCTGCTCGACCAGCTCGCCAGCGGCGAGATCCTGGCCGAGGATCCGACGGTCACGCCCACGCCGATCAGCTACCGGCAGCGACTGGACATCATCGGCAGCCTGCCGGCGATGCTGGCCGACCTGCAGCGACACCGGATCGATGCATTGACGCCGCGCGAGCCGCTGCGCCGCGACGCGACCCCGGAGCGCAATGCGCCCTGTCCCTGCGGCAGCGGCCGCAAATTCAAGAAATGCTGCGGCGCCTGAGGCGCACTGCCCCGCGCTGATCCCGGTTTGCCGCTGACGCATTTTGCGGCGACCGGCGCGAACCGCGACAATGGCCGACTTGCCGCGCATTGCCCGGCGTTCCACTCGGAGACCCCATGAGCCTCGTTCCCCCCGCCGCCGGCGACCGCATCCGCAAGACCCCGACCGGCCTGTCCGTGCCGGATCGCCCGATCGTCCCCTTCATCGAAGGCGATGGCACCGGTCCCGACATCTGGCGCGCCAGCGTGCGCGTGCTCGATGCCGCGGTGGCCAAGGCCTACGGCGGGAAAAAGCAGATCGAATGGATGGAAGTCCTTGCCGGCGAGAAGGCCTTCAACGCCACCGGCAACTGGCTGCCGGATGAGACCGTCGCCGCCTGCCGCGAATACCTGGTGTCGATCAAGGGCCCGCTGACCACGCCCGTCGGTGGCGGCATCCGTTCGCTCAACGTCGCGCTGCGGCAGATGCTCGACCTGTTCGTGTGCCTGCGCCCGGTACGCTGGTTCGAAGGCGTGCCCTCGCCGGTGAAGAAGCCCGGCGACGTCGACATGGTGATCTTCCGCGAGAACACCGAGGACATCTACGCCGGCATCGAGTTCGAGCCGGGCAGCGCCGACGCGCAGAAGGTACTGGACTTCCTCCAGCAGAACTTTCCCAAGCCCTTCGACAAGATCCGCTTCGGCACCGCGCAGAAGAACGCCGAGTGGCTGGCGACGCTCGAAGGCATCGGCGCGCCGCACCGCGAGCTGCCGGTGCAGGTCGGCGTGGGCATCAAGCCGGTGTCGTACCTGGGCACCGAGCGCCTGGTGCATGCGGCCATCGGCTACGCGATCGAGAACAAGCGCAAGTCGGTGACCCTGGTGCACAAGGGCAACATCATGAAGTTCACCGAGGGCGCGTTCCGCGACTTCGGTTACCAGGTCGCGCGCGATTTCTTCGGCGCGGTCGAGCTGGACGGCGGACCCTGGCACGTGATCCCGGAAGGCAAGCCGGGCGCGGGCCTGGTCATCAAGGACGCGATCGCCGATGCCTTCCTGCAGCAGATCCTGCTGCGCCCGAAGGATTACGACGTCTGCGCCACGCTCAACCTCAACGGCGATTACCTGTCCGACGCGCTCGCCGCGCAGGTCGGCGGCATCGGCATCGCGCCGGGTGCCAACATCAACTACGTCACCGGCCACGCGGTGTTCGAGGCCACCCATGGCACCGCGCCGAAATACGCCGGGCTGGACAAGGTCAATCCCGGCTCGCTGATCCTGTCGGGCGAGATGATGCTGCGCTACATGGGCTGGACCGAAGCGGCCGACGCGATCATCGCCGCGATGGACAAGGCGATCGCCAGCAAGCACGTCACCTACGATTTCGCGCGGCTGATGGACGGGGCGACGGAAGTGAAGTGCAGCGAGTTCGCGGATACGATGATTGCGATGATGTAAGTTCGCGCTTGCCTGCGCTGATCGCTTGAAATGTTGGCGGGTGGTTTGCGGACCACTCGCCAATTTTTTTGCGCGGAACGTTTGTGAGTTGACGGAAGTCGCGGGTTACTTGCCTGCGGCGCTTTAAACGCTTTCGCCGTTGGCGAGTTACTTTTCTTTGATGGCGCCCAAAGAAAAGTAACCAAAAGAAAGGGCGCTTCCCCGATCAGGGCTCACTTCACGTGGCGGAGGCAGTCGTGATTTTCCGACTCGCCATCCTGGCTCGATCGGAAAACGGCGCGCGTCCTGCGCGCCGCCCTCCGGGTCTGCGGAATGCGGAAGTGACTGCGCATCTTTAGCGTCAACGGCGTCAACGGCGTCAACGGCGTCAACGGCGTCAACGGATACGCATATGCGGCGTTGCCGGATTTGGCGATGTACGAGCTCTTCGTAGGAGCTGCGTCAGCTGCGACCGTATGACTCGATGTTCATGGAGGCCGCAACCTGCCGGATCGCCGTCGCAGCTCAAGCAGTTCCTGCAGTAGCCAGTGTATTGTCGACGCCAGCGGCGAGGTGCCCGGACACCAGCATTCCTGCTCTGGCTGCTAGAGATGCCAATCGCACCGACAACTGCGCCCACCCGGAGGGCGGCGCACATGGATGTGCGCCGTTTTCAGTCGAGCCAGGATGGCGAGTCTGAAAATGGCCGAGCCACTCGCCAACCAAAGTGAGCCCTGATCGGGGAAGCGCCCTTTCTTTTGGTTACTTTTCTTTGGGCGCCTGCAAAGAAAAGTAACTCGCCAACGGCGAAAGCGTTTCAACAGCGCCGCAGGCAAGCAACTACATCCCTCAACCGCAGCGCCCCGCCACACACCCCACCTACGGCAGCGACTGCGCATCGTTCGCGCCGTCGCCAAACCACTGCCTCGACAGCACCCGATTGCCCAGCGCCGGCGCGATCTCGGCCGCGGCGGTACGGGCGCCGTATTCCTCGCGCGCGGTGGCTTCGGTGCGCTCCACGGTGGTGAGGTGCCCGTGCAGGAACAGCAAGCCCTTGAAGAGGTTCATGGTCGACTCCGTGTGGGTTGTGGGCAGTGGCGTGTGCACTGCCTTGTTGAAGTGCGCACAAGATAGGTGCAGGCTTTCGCCGGGAAAAGCGACGATTCTGCAAGCAAGCCTTGAATTTCCCTCAACCTGAGGTCCGCCGATGAGCCGTCCGCCGCTGCACGCGCTGCAGGGCTTCGTCGCCGCCGCGCGCAGCGGCAACCTGACCCGCGCCGCGGATTCGCTGCATGTCACGGTCAGCGCGCTGAGCCACCAGATCCGCGGCCTCGAGGAGCGCATGGGCCGACGGTTGTTCGTGCGCTCGGCGCGCGGGGTCGCGCTGACCGGCGACGGGCGGCAGTTGTTCGATCGCGTCGCGGTGCATTTCGATGCGCTCGAACACGCGCTGCAACCGTTCGGGGTGCGGCGCGACGACGTGCTGACGCTGTCGCTGATGCCGTCCTTCGCCGCGAGCTGGCTGGTGCCGCGGCTGCCGCGCTTCCTCGCCGCGCATCCGCAGCTGGAGATCAACCTGCAGTCGACGTCGACGCTGGTGGATTTCGACAGGGAGACGGATGTGGATGCGGCGGTGCGTTTCGGCCGCGGGCAATATCCCGGGCTGCAGGCGGTGCACCTGCTCGACGACTGGGTCACGCCCACCGCCAGTCCGGCTCTGATCGAGCGGCTTGGCATGCCGACCCTGGAGACGCTCGACCGCTACCCGCTGCTGGGCGCGCCGGGCGGACGCTGGAGCGAGTGGTTCGCGCAGTTCGGCGGCACGCCGCCCCGGCGCTTCGTCGCCACCTTCGATGATTCGGACACCCTGCATCGCGCGGCGTCGGAAGGGCTCGGCATCGCCCTGGGCCGGCTGACCCTGGCACGGCCACTGGTCGACTCCGGGCGCCTGCTGCTGCCATTCGCGCAACGGCTGAAGGCCGAGTTCGCGCACTACCTGGTGTACCCGGCGCGCTCGGCGACCCATGCCGGCCTGCTTGCGCTGCGCGAGTGGCTGCTGGCCGAGGCGGCCGTGGCCGCCGATCCCGCAGTCGGGCCCCGGCCGCGAGCCCGGCGGGGCCCGTCCCGGGTCGCCGCGCCCCAGGCGAAATCCCGCCAGCGCCCGCTGCCGCCGACATGCTGATCCTGTTCAACAAGCCCTACGGGGTGCTCTGCCAGTTCACCGACCGCAGCACGCCGCCGCGGCCGACACTGGCCAGCTTCGGCCTGCCGCCACTGGTGTACCCGGCCGGACGGCTGGACTTCGACTCCGAAGGCCTGCTGCTGCTCACCGATGACGGCGAGCTGGCGCACCGGCTGACCGATCCCGGGCACAAACAGCCCAAGACCTACCGGGTGCAGGTCGAAGGCAGTCCGAGCCCGGCGCAGCTGGCCGCGCTGCGCGACGGGATCGCCCTCAAGGACGGCCTGACCCGTCCGGCGCTCGCGCGGCAGATCGATCCGCCGGCGCTATGGCCGCGACAGCCACCGATCCGGGAGCGCAGGCACATCCCCACGGCCTGGCTGGAGCTCACGATCCGCGAAGGTCGCAATCGCCAGATCCGGCGGATGACGGCTGCCGTGGGCCTGCCGACCTTGCGGCTGGTGCGCGTGGCGGTCGGTCCCTGGCAACTGGGATCGCTGGAACCGGGCGCCTGGGCGGAGGTCAGAACATCCTGAACGATTCAGCGCTGGCGCCGGAGGGCCTGCGGGATTCAGACTGAACCTGATACGTTTCGCCCTCCGCCGGCGTACTGTTTCACGGCCACATCACCGGACATCACCTGACCCATGCCCAATTCCGGCCCTGGCTCCGGCCGCATCCTGGTTGTCGACGACCAGCCCGCCAACCTGCGGGCGGTCAGCACCCTGTTGAGCCGGTTCGGCTATGAGGTGATCACCGCCGGCACCGGCGAAGCCGCGCTCGCGCTGGCGCTGGAACAGATTCCCGACCTGATGCTGCTGGACATGATGATGCCCGGCATGGATGGATTCGAACTGCTGGGTCGGATCAAGCAGCATCCCGAACTCACGCGCCTGCCCGCGATCTTCCTGACCGCGGCGCAGGATCGACAGCTGCTGCTGCGCGCGTTCGACGCCGGCGCGGTCGACTACGTCACCAAGCCCTTCATGCCGGAGGAGTTGCTGGCGCGCGTCCACGCGCACTTGGGACTCAAGCTGACCCGCGATCGACTCGAGCGCGTCGCCCGCGAACGCCAGGAGCTGGTCAACCTGGTCGCGCACGACCTGAAGAATCCGCTGAGCAGCGTGCTGTTCGCCAGCGACGTGCTGCGCAACGACGGCTGCAAGCCCGAGCGCATCCCGCGCTACCTGGAAATGATCCACGAGAGCGCCGCCGACGCGATCGGCTATATCCGCCGTTACCTGGAGATGCAGGCCGCGCATAGCGGCGCCCCGCAGGTGGCGGCGTCGGTGTCGCTGCAGGAAGTGCTGGCATGGCTGGCCGGGCGCTACGAGCTGCAACTGGAAAGCCGCGGCATGCGCCTGGAGATCCGCGGCGCCGACGACGGCAGCAAGGTGGCGATCGATGGGCTGGTGTTGCGCCAGGTCGTCGAAAACCTGATCAGCAATGCGATGAAGTACGCGCCGGGCAGCGTGGTCGAGCTCTACGTCCGCACGGCGTCGCCGGGATTCCGCCAGTTGTACATCGAGGATCGCGGCCCGGGCATCCCAGCGGCGCGACAGCGCGAACTGTTCAAGCCGTTCACGCGCCTGTCGGAGACGGACCCGTCCGATGGCTTGTCGAGCGGACTGGGCCTGGCCCTGGCCAAGCAGATCCTCGCCGGCAGCGGCAGCCAGTTGTGGTACGAGGATCGCGAAGGCGGCGGGGCGCGCTTCGTGGTCGAACTGCCGGTGGCGCCAGCGTCGTAACGGCGCTTGCCGCGAAGTAACGACAGTCCGCGATGACGGCCCCGATCGGGTGCCGCCATCGCGCGCCAACACTCAGGTTTCGGCGGGCTGCGCGCGGGTGCGGCGGCTGCTGCTGCGGCGGCGATTGGCATTGCCGTTGACGCGCTTGGCTTCCACGCGCGTCGCCTTGCCTTCGATGGCGCCATCCTCGGCCTGCTTCGCGCGCCGGTGCGCGGCATACCAAAGCAGTCCCGCGCCAGCTGCGGCGGCAACGGCGACCACCGGGTTGCGGCGGACGAAGCGCGTGGCCACGCGCGAACCGGTCTTCAGCACGCCGAGCGCGGCGCCGGTCTCGATCCACTTCATCGCACGATCCGGCACGCGATCCTTGATGCCGTCGCCAACATGGGACGCCAGCTCCATCGCACGTTCGGGCAGTCGGGTCAGGTTATTCATCGGGTGTCGCCTCGGCGGTGTGGACAGACACGCAGTGTCGGCAGCGCGCCGTTCAAGACACGTGAGTGCAAGCGCCCAGGCTGAACCGCAACACGCACGCCGACCCGATCCATGCGCCGCTCAACGCGGACGCGGCTTCGCGCGATGGGTCGGAGGCGCGCTCCACGGATCTTCCGGCCAGGGGTGGCGCGGGTAGCGTCCCTTCATTTCGCGCCGTACTTCGGGCCAGGTGCGCTCCCAGAATCCACGCAGGTCCTGGGTCACCTGCAGCGGCCGTCCGGCGGGAGACAGCAGGTGCAGGGTCAGTGGCACGCGACCATCGGCGATGCGCGGCGTCTCGGCCAGCCCGAACAACTCCTGCAGCTTCACCGCCAGTACCGGTGACTCCGGCTCGGCGTCGCCGGCCATGGCGTAGTGCAGTGCGCGCTCCATGCCCGATGGCACCGTGATCCGCGCCGGCGCAAGCTGGTCGACGCGCCGGCGCAGGCTGCCATCCAGCAGCGCCATCAGCGCATCGGCGAGCGCGCCGCTGTCCAGGCTGTCCAGCCGCGTGCTGCCGACGAAGGCTGGCTGCAACCATTGCTCCAGCGTCGCCAGCAACGCCGCATCGGACAGGTCCGGCAGCGCCGGTGATTGGGTTGCCAGCTCCGGCATCCACGCGCGCAGCGCACGCACGCGTGTGCGCCACTGCGCCAGCGCATCGCTCCACGGCAGCACGTCCAGGCCCAGCGTGCGCACGGCATCGGTGAGCGCGCGCGCGGCCTGCGCCGGATCGACGCGGCCAGCGGGCCTGCTGTCGAGCACGATGCCATCGAAGCGGCGTTCGCGCGTCGCCACCAGTGCGCGCTGCGCCGGATCCCAGCGCACCCGGTCCGCGTCGCTGAATCGATGCTGGAAGTCGCGCGCCAGCGACGCCTCGTCCAGCGGCGCGCCACGCAGCAGCAGCGAGTCGCCGCCATCCAGGCGCAATTCGCTGGCGACGATCCAGCGTTCGCCATGCAGCGCACTGTCGTGCAGCAATCGCGCCATGCGGCCGTTGGCCAACTGGTAGCGCTGTGGATCAGCCGGATGCTGGCGCGCGATGCGATCCGGGAATGCATGCATCAGCAGGTCGCCAATGGCGTGCGTCGACGCCTGCGCTGGCGGCGCCTGTCCGATGCCGAGCCGGCGTCGCCATTGCCTGGCCGCGGCATCGATGGCGGCCAATGCACCGCGGTTGGCATCGGCCGGCGTGCGCCCCTGTCGTGATGCCGCCAGCGCCTGCCAGCGATCGGCGATGGCATCGCTGCGCGCGGATCCCGACAGCGGATCGCGTGCTTCCAGCAATGCGACGAGATCGCAGGCCAGCGCCTGCGCGGCGGGCTTGACCGATGCCAGCAGCATCGCAGCCAGTCGCGGATGCGTGCCGAGCGCCAGCATGCGACGCCCGCGCGGGGTGATGGCATGGCCGCCATCCACCGCGCCCAGCCGCTGCAACAGGTCGCGTCCCGCGGCCAGCGCACCGGCAGGCGGCGGGTCGACGAAGCGCAGCGCGTCGCTGCCCCAGGCGGCGAACTCCAGCGCGAGCCCGGCCAGTTCGACCTGGACGATTTCGGCACGCCGCTGCGGCTCCAGCCGCCGTGACTGCGGCCACAGCCGATAAGCCCAGCCGGCAGCCACGCGACCGGCGCGACCGGCGCGCTGGTCGGCGGAGGATTGCGCGATGGCGACGACATCCAGTCGCGAGAAACCGGAGTTGGGGTCATGCCGCGGCTCGCGCGCCAGGCCCGCGTCGATGACCACGCGAACGCCGGGCAGGGTCACGCTCGATTCGGCGACGTTGGTCGCCAGCACCACCCGCCGGCGATCCGCCGGCCCCGGCTGCAGCACGCGCGACTGCTGCTCGACCGGGAGCTCGCCATGCAGTGCGAGGATGTCGACCGGCATCGCGGCCATGATCGGCGCCAGCGCCTGCGCGAGCCGGTGGATCTCGCGCTGTCCCGGCAGGAACACCAGCACGTCGCCCGGGTGTGTCGCCAGCGCGTGTTCGATCGCGCGCCGCGCCTGCGCTTCGATCGATTCGCCGCGACGTTCCGGGAAATGCGCGATCTCGACCGGATGGCTGCGTCCGGCGCTGGCCAGTCGCGGTGCATCGAGCCACTGCGCGATGCGCTCGCCATCCAATGTCGCGGACATCAGCACGATGCGCAGGTCCGGACGCAGCGATGCCTGCACGTCGAGCGCCAGCGCCAGGCCCAGGTCCGCCGACAGGTGGCGCTCGTGGAATTCGTCGAACAGCAACGCGCCGACGGCGTCGGGCCGATCCTCGCCCAGCGTGGGATCGTCCTGCAGCATGCGGGTCAGGATGCCCTCGGTGACGACCTCGATGCGCGTGCGCGCGGAGACCTTGCTGTCGGCGCGGATGCGATACCCCACCGTCGCGCCGACGGCTTCGCCCAGCTGCGCCGCCATGAACGCGGCGGCCGCGCGCGCGGCGACGCGGCGCGGCTCCAGCACGATGATGCGACGGCCCTGCAACCATTCGGCGTCGAGCAGGGCCAACGGCAGCTGCGTGGTCTTGCCGGCACCGGGCGGCGCCTCGAGCACGAGTCGCGGATGTCGCGCCAGCGCAGCGCGCACCTGCGGCAGCAGTTCGGTGATGGGGAAGTCGGCTCGTGTCACTGCGAAAGCATACGCGGCGCGATGGGCGTTCCTGCAGGAGCGGCTTCAGCCGCGACCAACATCAACTGTCGCGGCTGAAGCCGCTCCCACAAGGGCCGTCGATAGCGATGGTTAGAATGCCCGCCATGCAACTCATCGACATCGGCGCCAACCTCGGCCACGACAGCTTCGACCATGACCTGGATGCGGTCCTGCAGCGCGCACGCGACGCGGGCGTCGTGCAACTGGTCGTCACCGGCGCCTCGCGCGAAGGCTCACCGCGCGCGCTGGAGCTGGCACGCCAGCATCCGGGATTCCTGTACGCGACCGCCGGCGTGCATCCGCACCACGCCAGCGAATACACCGACGAGTGCGACGCCGAATTGCGCGCGCTGCATGCGCACCCGCAAGTCGTGGCCGTTGGCGAGTGCGGCCTGGATTACTACCGCGACCTCTCGCCGCGGCCGGCGCAGCGCCGCGCCTTCGAGCGCCAGCTGCAGATCGCCGTCGACACCAGAAAGCCGCTGTTCCTGCACCAGCGCGATGCGCATGCGGACTTCATGGCGGTCATGCGCAATTTCCAGGGCCAGCTCGGCCCGGTCGTCGTGCACTGCTTCACCGGTTCGCGTGCGGAGCTGTTCGAGATCCTCGACCAGGACTGGCATGTCGGCATCACCGGCTGGCTGTGCGACGAGCGCCGCGGCCAGCACCTGCGTGAACTGGTGCCGCACATCCCGGCGCAGCGGCTGATGATCGAGACCGACGCGCCCTACCTGCTGCCGCGCACGGTCAAGCCGCAACCCGCGCACCGACGCAACGAGCCGATGTACCTGGCGCACATCGCCGGCGAACTCGCGCGCGACCGCGGCGAGGATGTCGCGGTCACGGCCGCGCAGACGACGGCCAATGCGCGCGCGTTCTTCGGGCTACCGCGCCGCGATTGAACGCGCTTGCCGCTGAAGCCCGCCGCGCCGCCGCGCGCGACTAACCTGCGCTTGCTACCGGCAGGGTCGCGTACCCCGGGCTACGTTTTGCCTACGAGCGCAATCCCACGCCGCGCTTGAGCAGCCACAGGGCCAGCGTCGCCATGACCACGACGAAGCCCAGCATCAGCGCGTAGGCCACCCACACGGGCACGTCGGTCACGCCGAGCAGGCCGTAACGGAAGGCGTTGACCATGTAGAAGATCGGGTTGGCATGGGTCGCGGCTTCCGCCCACGGCGGCAGCAGCTTGACCGAATAGAACACGCCGCCGAGATACGTCAGCGGGGTCAGGATGAAGGTCGGCACGATGGCGACGTCATCGAACTTCTTCGCGTACACGGCGTTGATGAAACCCGCCAGCGAGAAGATCGTCGCGCCCAGCAGCACCGTGCTGAAGGTGATCAGCGGATGCGGGATGCGCACGGTCGTGAACAGCATCGCGATCAGCAGTACGATGACGCCGACCAGCAGGCCGCGCAGCACCGCGCCGGCGACGTAGCCGCCGAGGATCACCCAGTTCGGCATCGGGCTGACCAGCAGTTCCTCGACGTGGCGGCCGAACTTCGCACCGAAGAAGCTCGAGGAGATGTTGGCGTAGCTGTTCTGGATCACCGCCATCATCACCAGCCCGGGGACGATGAAATCCATGTAGCTGATCCCGTCCATCCGGCCGACACGCGAACCGATCAGGCCGCCGAAGATCAGGAAGTACAGCGTCATCGTGATCGCGGGCGGCACCAGCGTCTGTGCCCAGATGCGCAGGATGCGGGCGACTTCGCGGCGCGTGATCGTCGCCAGCGCGGTCAGGTTGCGCTGGGCGGGGGTGCGTTGCGCGAGCTCGTGTTCGGCGATGGGCTGCGCGCTCATGCCGCCTGCTCCCGGCGCGCGGCCGCGTCGTCGCCGGTCAGGCGCACGAAGAGTTCTTCCAGGCGGTTGGACTTGGTGCGCATCGAGCGCACGCGGATGCCGGCCGCGTCGAGCGTGGCGAACACGCGGTTGAGGTCCATGTTGCGCGGCATCTCCAGGTCGAGCGTGTGGTCATCGTGCGCGATGAGCGCGGTGTCCTGGATGGTCGGCAGCGTGGCCGGCAGGTGGCCTTCGATGTCGAGCAGGAATCCCTCGACGTCGAGTTTTGCCAGCAGCGTGCGCATCGGCCCCTGCTCGACGATCGTGCCGCGATCGATGATCGCCAGGTTGCGGCAGAGGTTCTCCGCCTCTTCCAGGTAGTGCGTGGTCAGGATGATGGTGGTGCCGCTCGCGTTGATCTCCTTGAGCGTCTTCCACATGCCGCGGCGGATCTCGATGTCGACGCCGGCGGTCGGCTCGTCGAGGATCAGCAGGCGCGGGCGCGTCATCATCGCGCGGGCGATCATCAACCGGCGCTTCATGCCGCCCGACAGCGTGCGCGACATCGTGCGCGCCTTGTCCCACAACTGCGCGCGCTTGAGTTCCTCCTCGGCGCGCACCAGCGCCTCGGCGCGCGGCAGTCCGTAGAAACCGGCGTAGTTGACCAGGATGTCGAACGGCGTCTCGAAGAAATTGAAGTTCATTTCCTGCGGGACCAGCCCGATCAGCCGCATCGCGGCATCGCGATCGGCGGACAGGTCGACGCCGAAGATGCGCACCTCGCCCGAGGTCTTGTTGACCAGCGAACTGACGATGCCGATCAGCGTCGACTTGCCGGCGCCGTTGGGCCCGAGCAGCGCATAGAAATCCCCGGGCCGCACGTCCAGCGAGATGCCCTTGAGCGCCTCCACGCCGGTGTCGTAGGTCTTGCGCAGGTCGCGCACCGACAACGCCGGCAATGCGGGCCCGGCCGCCACGGCGACGGGATTGGATGACGCGGGAATGGAACGCGCGGGCGCATCGGCGCCAGATTGGTCTTGGGTCATTGCACACCTGGGCCGCAGCCGCCGCGGCGATGCCGTTAGTATAGGCGGCCCCGTGGCGGCACTTGGCCACAGTTGGTTGCAGGCACCGCAGAACCCGTGGCCATCCAGCATTTTCCGCTCAAGCTCGTGGGTCGTCGCATGCTGGCCCCCAGCGTCGCCCACCTGTCCTTCGTCCGCGACGATGGACAGCCGCTGGATTTCATCCCGGGTCAATTCCTGCAGGTGCACTTCCACTACGCCGATGGCACCGCGACCAAGCGCAGCTACTCGCTGGCCACCATCCACGACCATGCGCTGGGGCCTGGCGAGGCCGTCGAGATCGCGGTGAGCTACGTCGCCGGCGGCGCGGCGACGGCCTTGTTCGAAGGCCTGGAAGAAGGCGGGCATGTCGATGCGAGCGGCCCATACGGTCGTTTCTGCCTGACGCCGGCCGATGCCAACCAGCGCTACCTGCTCATCGGCACCGGCACCGGGGTGACGCCCTATCGCGCGATGCTGCCGCTGCTGGAGCGGCAGATCGCGCAGCGCGACATCCAGGTCGTGCTGCTGTTCGGCGCGCGGACCCCGGCCGAGCTGCTGTATGGCGATGAATTCCGCGCGTTCGCCGACCGCCATCCGCGCAACTTCCGCTTCGTGCCCTGCCTGTCGCGCGAGCTGCCGCCCGATCCGCATCCCGACGTGCGCCACGGCTACGTGCAGCAGTTCCTGGCCGAGTTCGCGCCGGATCCGGCCACCGACATCGCCTACCTGTGCGGCAATCCGAACATGGTCGACGCCTGTTTCGAGGCGCTGAAGGCAAGCGGGCTGGCCGTGTCGCAGATCCGCCGCGAGAAATACGTCAGCAGCAAGTAGTTTCGAACGATCGCGGTGTAAAGGTCGCTTGACAGGTCAATTCGCCTCGCTTATCGTCCCTGTCAAGTTTGCTTGACAGGAGTCATTGGTGGGGAAGAAACCAAAAATCATGGCCGTGGCCGGCACGCTGATGCTGGCGGCGGCAGTCGGCCTGCCACGCGTGCTGGCCCTGTCCGACACGCTGCAGGGACTGCTGTACGGCCTGGCGGTCGGGCTGTTGCTGGTTGCGGCACTCAGGTCGCGCATGCCGGACGACTGCGCCACCGGCACGCCGGCGCTGCGCCGCCGCTACCTGCGTGAATTCATGCCGCCCATGCTCGGTTACGTCGTGGCGCTGTTTCTGTCGTTGTGGCTGCTCAAGCAGATCGAGTCCGCGTGGCTGCGGGGCATCGTCGCCTTGCTGCCGCTGCCGCCGATCGCATTGGCGATGCGCGCCATCGTGCGGTACATCCGCGACGCCGACGAATTGCAGCGCCGGATCGAGTTGGAGGCGGTGAGCATCGCCACCGCGCTCGTGTCGCTGCTGTACCTGGCGGGTGGCTTCCTGCAATTTGCGCGGGTGATCGAGATCGGTGCGGGCATCGCGATGCTGTGGCTGTTCCCGCTGGTGTGCTTCACGTATGGCGTGGCCAAGGTGGCGGTCACGCGCCGCTACTGGTGACCGCGCGGTGCTGAGCCGCATCCGCGAATTGCGCGAGCAGCGTGGCTGGTCGCAAGGCGAGCTGGCCGAGCGCCTGGACGTGTCGCGCCAGACCGTCAACGCAATCGAGACCGGCAAGTACGACCCGAGCCTGCCGCTGGCTTTCCGCCTGGCGCGTTTGTTCGGCGAGCCGATCGAGGCGATCTTCCAGCCCGCGGACTGATCCATCCGCAGATTTTCCTGTCGACTCAAACGCGCCACGGAGACCCGCCACACATGTCACGCACGCTTCGCTCGATTGTCGCCGCCCTGCTGCTGGTCGCGTTGTTCGGCTACCGCTACGTGCGCGACCACGCCAGCCCCGGGGCGGCGAAACACCGGCGCACGGTGGCGGCCAGCCCGGCGCCGGTGCGCAGGTACGGCCGCCTGGCATTCGTCCCCTGCACGTTGTCGTCGCAATCGGCGATGGCGAGCGTCGAGGCCGAATGTGGCTCGCTGTCGGTCCCGGAAAACCCGGCGTTGCCACAGGGCCGCCATATCGCTTTGCACATCGCCTGGGTACCGGCGGGCGATACCGGCACCAGCGAGCCTGATCCGGTGTTCATGCTTGCCGGCGGCCCCGGGCAGGCGGCGACGGAAAGCTATCCGCAGGTCGCGCCGGCCTTCGCCGACGTGCTGAAGAAACGCAGCGTGATCCTGGTCGACCAGCGTGGCACTGGCCAGTCCAATCCGCTGACCTGCCCGGATACCGAGCACAAGGACACCGCTGCCGACCCGGCGACGGAGCCAACGGGCCCCGATGCCGCGCGGCGTTTCGCGCAGCGTTGCCGGGATGCGCTGTCGCCGCGGGCCGACCTGCGCTTTTACACCACCACCGACGCGATCCGCGATCTCGAAGCGGTGCGCGAGGCAATCGGCGCGCCGACGATCAACCTTGTCGGCATCTCCTACGGCACGCGCGTGGCGCAGCAGTACGCGATGCGCTACCCGCACAGCACGCGCACGCTGGTGCTGGATTCAGTGGCGCCGAACACGCTCATCGTCGGCAATGAATTCGCGCACAACCTCGAACAGGCACTGGACCTGCAGTTTGGCGAGTGCCGCAAGGTACCCGCCTGCGCCCGTGCGCTGGGCGACCCGCGTTCGCGGCTGGATGCGCTGATGACGACATTGCGCTCCAGCCCACCGCTGGTGCGCTATCGCGACCCGAGTACCGGCGCGCTGCATGAGGCGCGCCTGCGACCCGATGACGTCGCCGGGCTGATGCGCATGTATGCGTACACGCCGCTGGCCTCATCGCTGCTGCCATTGCAGTTGAAGGAAGCCTCCGAGGGCCGCTATGACGGCCTGATGGCGCTGGCGAAGATGCTCGGCAGCACGATGGCCGGGCAGATGGCAATGGGCATGCAGCTGTCGGTGATCTGCAGCGAGGACGCGTACGGATTGAAGGCCAATGCCGACGATGCGGCCACGCTGATGGGCAACCAGTTCGCCGACGACTTCGCCGCGCAATGCGCGCTGTGGCCCAGGGGTGCGATGCCCGCCGACTTCCACGCGCCGCTGCGATCAACGGTGCCGGCGCTGCTGATGAGCGGCGAATTCGATCCGGTGACGCCGCCGCGATACGGCGCCGAAGTCGTGCGCACGCTGCCCAATGGCCGCCACCTGGTGGTGCGCGGACAGGGCCACAACGTCATTGGCGCCGGCTGCATGCCGAAGCTGTTCGCGCAGTTCATCGACAAGGCCGATGCCAGATCACTCGACGCCGCGTGCCTGCGCACGCTGCCCTACACGCCGCCCTTCACCAGCTTCAACGGCTGGGAACCCTGAGCGCGGCGCGCTCCTGACAGGACCAACCCATGATCGTTGCAGAACACCTGCGCAAGACCTTCCCCGGCAAGGAAAAGGGCGCGCCCGTCGTGGCCGTCGATGATGTCGGCTTCATCGCGCGCGATGGCGAAATCACCGGCCTGCTTGGTCCCAACGGCGCCGGCAAGACCACCACGCTGCGCATGCTCTACACGCTGATGCGCCCGGAAAGCGGGCGCGTGCTGATCGATGGCGCGGACGTGGCGATGGACCCGGAAATCGCGCGGCGCGCGCTGGGCGTCCTGCCCGATGCGCGCGGCGTGTACAAGCGCCTGACGGCGCGCGAGAACATCCGTTACTTCGGCGAACTGCACGGCATGCCGGCGGCGCTGATCGAGCAGCGCACGCGCGAGCTGGCGACGGCGCTGCAGATGGACGACGTCCTCGATCGCATGACGGAAGGCTTCTCGCAGGGCCAGCGCACCAAGACCGCGATCGCACGCGCGCTGGTGCACGATCCGCGCAACGTCATCCTCGACGAACCGACCAACGGGCTGGACGTGATGACCACGCGCGGCCTGCGCGATTTCCTGCGCCACCTGCGCGGCGAAGGCCGCTGCGTGATTTTTTCCAGCCACATCATGCAGGAGGTCGCCACACTGTGCGATCGCATCGTCGTCATCGCGCACGGTCGCGTGGTGGCGCAGGGCACGGCTGATGAACTACGCGAACGCACGGGTGAATCCAACCTCGAGGACGCCTTCGTCCAGCTGATCGGCTCCGAGGAGGGCCTGCACGCATGACGCGCACGACAACGACCGCCACACGGTCGACCAGCATCGCCTCGTTGTGGACGGTGATGAAGAAGGAATTGCGCGAGCTGTCGCGCGACCGCCGCACGCTGGTGCTGGCGCTGGTGATGGGCCCGCTGCTGACGCCGGCCTTGCTCCTGGGCATGGGCGCGATGGCGGAATCGCGCGCGAAGAGCCAGATCGAGAAGCCGCTGGCGATCGCCATGGTCGGCGCCGAGCGCGCGCCCAACCTGGTCGCCTGGCTCGGCGGGCAGGGCATCAGCCGCAAGATCCTGGCGGGCGATCCGGACGACGCGATCCGCGACCAGGACGAGGACGTCTACCTGCGCATCGAGAAGGACTACGCCGCGCACTGGCACGACGGCACGCCGGCGCTGGTGGAGATCGTGCACGACTCGACGCGCCAGGACGCCGACATCCCGGTCAAGCGCGTCGAGGCGGCGCTGAACCAGTACCGGCAACAGGCCGGCGCGCTGCGCCTGCTCGCGCGCGGCATCAACCCCGGCGTCGCCGCACCACTGGCGGTCGCGCACAAGGACCTGTCGACGCCGGAGGCGCGCAAGGGCCTGTCGATGTCGATCCTGCCCTACCTGCTGATCCTCAGCGCCTTCCTCGGTGGCGCGCACCTGATCATCGATGCGACCGCGGGCGAGCGCGAACGGCAATCGCTGGAACCGCTGCTGGCGACGCCGGCGCGGCGCGGCGCGATCGTCAGCGGCAAGATCGCGGCGGCATGCGCGGTCGGACTGGCCTCGCTGCTGATGACGCTGATTGCCTTCAAGATCGGCGCGCAGCTGTCACCCGGCATCGGCCGGCAGATGGATGTCACGATCGCCGCGATCGGGAAGATGCTCGTGATCCTGTTGCCGATGCTGTTCATCGGCACCGCGCTGCTGACCTGGATCGCCGCGGGCGCCAAATCGGTGAAGGAGGCGCAGAGCTACATGACCTTCCTCCTCCTGCTGCCGATGATCCCGACCATCGCGTTGATGGTGAGCCCGGTGAAGAACCAGCTGTGGATGATGGCGGTACCGTTCCTGGCGCAGAACCAGATGTTGCTGAAGGTCATCCGCAGCGAGGTGGTGTCGCCCATGGAGTGGGGCGTGTATTTGTGCGCGGGCTTCGGCCTGGCCACGGCGCTGTGGTTCGCGGCGACCCGGCGTTACCACCAGGAAAAACTGGCGATCTCGGCCTGACGCCCACAAAAAAGCCCGGCAAGTGCCGGGCTTTTTCGTTGCATGTCGGCAGTCAACCGCCGGGGTTGAAGCCGATGGTGCGGCGCGTGGTGATCGGGGCGCTCACAGGCTGGAAGCGCCAGCGCTTGACCGCCGCCAGTGCCGCACGATCGAACACGCGCGGCGGCGTCGAGCGCACGACCCGCACCGAAGTCACCGAGCCGTCGCTGCCCACGGTCAGTTCGACCACGACCTCACCCGCGGTGGCCGAGCGATAGGCATCGGGCGGATAGGCCGGTGCTGGCGTGCTGATCGCGCGCAGCGTGGTCGCGGCCGCCGGCGCCTGGGCGGCTGCCTGCGCTGGTGCCGGCGTTGGCGACGCAGGTTGCGGACGCGAGGATGCCGCTGCCGCGCGCGCCGCAGCGGCGCGATCATCCGCCGCCTTCTGCGCGGCCGCCTGCTGGGCGGCGGCCTGTGCCGCGGCCTGCTGCGTCGCCAATTGCTGCGCAGTGGCCTGCTGGGTCTTCTGCTGGTCGGCCAGTCGCTGCTTCTCCAGGTCGGCTTGGCGCTTGGCGTCATCGACGGTCTTGGTCGCCGCGGCGGCGGTCCGTTGCGCCAGCGAGGCCTGGCCGTCGGCAATGGCCTGCTTGAGGCGTGGCAGCGCCGGGGCGTTCGGATCGGCCTTCGCCATCAGCGCGTACAGGCGCTGGCTCTCGGTGAAATCATCGCGGCTGATGCTCTGCTCGGTGGCGATCAGGGCATAGGGCATCAGGTCGCTGAGCGCGCTGGTCACCGCCGCATCGTTGGGTGCCTTGTCGCGCAGCGCCAGGTAGTACTCCATGGCGTTGTTGCCGGCCGGCGCATACAGGCGCTGTTCGCGCTGGGCGCTGCTGGCGGCCGTGCGCAATGCATCCGCGCTCATACCGGCCACCTGGGCCGAGACCGCCTCGGCCGGCGGAGCCGCCGCCTGGCCAGCCGCCGACGTGGCGCCGGCGGGCGCGGTGGTGTCGGCATCGTTCTTCTTGCAGCCGGCAAACGCGCACAACAGCACGAGGCCGGCCAGCAGCCGGATCCCGGCCGGCCGTGACGACAAAGGTTTCGCAACGAACATTGGAGCACTCCCCTGGGTGTGCGTGGACGCACGTGTGCGTAGCACGCGACAGCGCGCGGCGTTTGTCAACTGTCGCGTGCCCCGATCGGGGCTTGCAGCCTACTTGCCGATGCAGAAGGTGGAGAAAATGTGACCCAGTAGGGCATCGGGCACCACCCTGCCGGTGATTTCACCGAGCGCGTCGTGGCCGCAGCGCAGCGCTTCGGCGCACAGGTCCAGCGCATCGGCGGCCAGTGCGTCGGTCGCGACGTCGAGTTCGGCGGCGGCCCGGCGCAGCGCGTCCACCTGCCGCGCGCGCGCGGTGAATGTTCCATCGCCCTGTTCATCGGCGCCGGCCAGGCCACGCAGGCGCGCACGCAGGGCCTCCAGGCCCTGGCCCGTGCGCACGGAGACCAGCATCGTGTCGCCATCGTGCGGGGATGGCGGTGCCGACGCCAGGTCGGCCTTGTTGTGCAGCCACAGCCGTTGCGGGACCGCGGCGATCGCACTGTCGACCTCGCCGCGGCCGGCGCTGGGATCGCGCGCATCGAGCACGACGATCGCCAGGTCCGCGCGTTGCAGTTCGACGCGCGCGCGCCGCATGCCCTCGCGTTCGATCGCATCCCCGCTCGCGCGCAATCCGGCGGTGTCGACCAGGGTCAGTTCGACGCCGTCGATGTGGACGACCTCGCGCAACAGGTCGCGGGTGGTGCCGGGGATATCGGTCACGATCGCGCTGTCGCTGCCGGCCAGCGCATTGAGCAGCGAGCTCTTGCCGACGTTGGGCGGGCCGACGATGACCGCGTGCAATCCGTCGCGCAGGCGCTGTCCCCGCTGCGCCGACTGCAACAGCGCGTCCAGGCCGCGGCCGGTGGCGAGCAAGCGTTCGTGCAGCGCCGCCGCCGCCAGCGTATCCAGCGCCTCGTCGGCGAAATCGATTGCCGCCTCGACCTGTACGCGCACCGCCAGCAGCTGCGCGGCGACGTTGTCGACACGCCGCGAGAGCTCCCCATCCAGCGAACGACGCGCGGCGCGCGCGGTGCGGATGTCTGCGGCGGCGACCAGGTCGGCGAGCGCTTCGGCCTGGGCAAGATCGAGCTTGCCGTTGTGGAATGCGCGCTCGCTGTATTCGCCGGCGCGTGCGATGCGCGCACCCAGCTCGCAGCAGCGCTCCAGCAATTGCTGCAACACCGCCGGGCTGCCGTGCGCCTGCAGTTCGACCACGTCCTCGCCGGTGAAGCTGGCCGGTGCGGCGAAATACAGCGCGATGCCGTCGTCGATGGCCTCGTCGTCGCCGTCGTGGAAGCGCACGTGGTGCGCGTGTCGCACCGACAAGGGTCGGCCGATGACGGATTCGGCGATCGCCAGCGCGCGGGCGCCGGACAAGCGCACGATGCCGACGCCGCCGCCAGCTCCCGAGGCGATGGCCACGATGGTGTCGCCGGGCTGCGTCATCGCTCGCTCCAGGCCAGTCGGCTGCAGTGCCGACGGCCGTCGATCAGACCTTGGCGGGAACCGCCTGGTGTCCGTACAGCCGCGTGTTCCACCACTGCTGCAGCAGGCCCAGGCTGCCGTTGGTGATCCAGTACAACACCAGGCCAGCCGGCATGAAGCTGAACATCACGCCCATCACCAGCGGCATGTACTGCATCATTTTCTGCTGCATGGGATCCATGCCCGGCGAGGTCGGCGCGAGCTTCTGCGTGCCCCACATCACCACGATGTTGATCGCAGGCAGGATGAAGAACGGGTCGCGCGCGGTGAGGTCGGTGATCCAGCCCATCCAGGGCGCGTGCCGCAACTCGACCGACTCCGACAGCATCCAGTACAGGGCCAGGAACACCGGCATCTGCACCAGCACCGGCAGGCAGCCACCGACCGGATTGATCTTCTCTTTCTTGTACAGCTCCATCAGCGCCAGCTGGAACTTCTGCTTGTCCTCGCCGTAGCGCTCCTTGAGCTGCTCGATGCGCGGCTGGAAGCGACGCATCTTCGCCATCGACTTGTATTGCGCGGCCGACAGCGGATACATCGCCAGCTTGATCACGACCACCAGGCCGACGATCGACCAGCCCCAGTTGCCGAGCAGCTGGTGCAGGTGCTGCAACACCCAGAACAGCCAGCCGGCGAGCACGGCCATGATGCTGAAGCTGCTGAAGTCCACCGCGCGCTCCAGGCCGGACACGCCCTGCGCCTGGATCTGCCTGACCAGCTTCGGGCCGACCCACAGGCGCGCCTGCGTGGTCGCCGTGGCGCCCGGGGCAACCGACAGGCCGGGGCCGACTTCGCGGACCAGGGCCTGGCCCGGCTGCGGCACCGCGGTGGAGAACGTGCTCGCGTCCTGCGCGCCGGGGATCCAGGCCGCGAAGAAATGGTGCTGCAGCATGGCGATCCAGCCACCGCTGACCGGCTTGCTCAGCGGCGGATCGTCGCTGAACTTGGCGAACTTGCGCTTCTCCAGCTTGTCCTTGGCGCTGAACCAGGCCGCGCCGAGGAAGCTGTAGGACTCCGGATGCATCATGCCGCTGGCGATCTGCGGGGGCACGCGCGCCAGCTGCCGGTAGACGAAACCCTGCCAGGGCTTGCTGCCCTGGTTGATCACCTCGTCGCGCACCTGCACGACGTAATCGCCACGGGTGAAGACATAGGTGCGGCGGATGCTGACGCCATCCGGTCCCTGCCAGACGAAGGGCACCTGCAGGGTCTGCTGGCCGGGGGCCAGGGTGAACTGGCGCGCCGGCGTGGCGGGGACGAATCCGGACAGGTGGCTGGGGGCCGCGCCGGTGCCGCTCACCCAGCCGCTCTGCGCCTCGAAGAAATGCGCGGGATCATCGGCGAACAGGCGCACCATCGGGCTGCCCGGCTGGGTTGTCTCCGGGTAGCGCAGCAGGTCGGCGCTGTGGATCGATCCGCCATCCAGGGTGAGATGCAGCACGTCGGTCGTGACCGCGATGACGGGCGCGCTGCCGGTCGTGGCCGCAACGGCTGGGCCCGGCGCGGCCGGCGCTTGCGGAGTCGATTGCCCGGCCGCGGTCGGCGTCGCCGGAATGGCGGGCACCGCGACGCTGGGTCCGGAGGCATCGACGGCGGCGCTGCTGCTGGAAGCGACCTCGGGCGTCTCGTGGTCCTTGCTCCATGCCATCCACAGCATCGTCGCGACGGCCATCCAGGCAACGACCAGGAAGGTGCGGGTCTGGTTCATGGAAACATGCTCATCGAAGACGTGCTCATCGAAGCGGATTCATCGTGCAGGCAGGCCCGGCCAGTGCCAACGTGCGGCACTCAGGACGAGAGGGGGGGATTTGCAGGCGCCGACACGGCGCCGGTGGACGGCATTGTGCCGGGCGAGGCGACCAGCGGCAACGCGCCGGTGCGCTGCAGCACACCCAACAATGCCGCGCGCAGCAGCGCCGGGGCGGTGTTTCGTGCCGATGGTCGCGCCACCACCACGTAGGCACCAGGCGACAAATCGCCGCGCAGCTTGCGAAAGCTGTCGCGCAGCACGCGCTTGATGCGATTGCGGCCAACCGCGCGCGGATCGACCTTGCGCGATACGGCCAGCCCCAGCCGCGCGGGCGCGGTGTCGTCCAGCCAGTGCAGGCTCAACAGCGGGTGCGCGACGCGACGACCGCCGTCGAACACGCGGGTGAATTCGCTGCGCGCACGCACGCGGGCGCTGCGCGGAAACGTGGCGCGCGCGCGCGGAAGGTCATCGGGGATCACTGCGGCCGCGGCCTGGGCGGCCGGGCGGTCAGGCGCAGAGGCGCTTGCGACCCTTGGCGCGACGCCGGGCGAGCACCTTGCGGCCATCGGCCGTTGCCATCCGGGCACGAAAGCCATGATCGCGCTTGCGCTTGAGGTTGCTGGGCTGGTACGTGCGCTTGGTGGCCATGACGGGCTCGTGCGGTTAAGCGGCAGAAAGAACCGCGCATTCTATCAGCGCGGCGGCCGCGGTCAACCCACCGTTGGCGGCGCGCATTGCGCGGGGCCCGCCCGCCATGGCCTCGGCGGATCGGAACCGACGTCGATGCGCCTGCTTGGGGCCGGTGGTAGTCTGGTCCATCCCATCGTTTTTTCGCATCGCGGCGCCAGCCGTCGCGCGGCCAGCCTTTCGGTAACGCTCACACATGGATGCCTGGCCCAGCTGCCTGCAACGCCTTGAAGCCGAATTGCCGGCCGAGGATGTCCACACCTGGCTCAAGCCGCTGCAGGCCCACGCGCGCGACGGCAGTTTCGTGCTGTACGCGCCCAACGCCTTCGTGATGGAGGAGGTGCGCACGCGCTACCTGGCCCGCATCCGCGAACTCATTGCCCATTTCGCCGGTGCGGGCGACGTCAGCCTTGAGGTCGGATCGCTGCGCAAGCCGTCGCTCGCCGGCAGTGCGGCGCCGTCATTCGGCAATGCGATGCCGTCGATGCGCGCGACGTCCGGTGAGCCATTCCACGGCAACCTGGACAGCCATTACACCTTCGACAATTTCGTCGAGGGTCGCAGCAACCAGCTCGGCCGCGCGGCCGCATGGCAGGCGGCACAGAAACCCGGCGACCGCACCCACAACCCCTTGCTGCTGTATGGCGGCACGGGCCTGGGCAAGACCCACCTGATGTTCGCCGCCGGCAATGCGATGCGTGCGCAGAATCCCGGGATGCGGGTGATGTACATGCGCTCGGAGCAGTTCATGAACGCCTTCACCAAGGCGCTCTACGACAAGACGTCCGGCGGCATGGATGCGTTCAAGCGGCAGTTCCAGGGCATCGATGCACTGCTGATCGACGACATCCAGTTCTTCGCCGGCAAGGACCGCACCCAGGAGGAGTTCTTCCATACCTTCAACGCGCTGTTCGACGGCAAGCAGCAGATCATCCTGACCTGCGATCGCTATCCGCGCGAAGTGGACGGACTCGAGCCCAGGTTGAAATCGCGCCTGGGTTGGGGACTGTCGGTGGCGATCGATCCGCCGGACTTCGAGACGCGGGCGCAGATCGTGCTGTCCAAGGCGCATGAGCGCGGGACGATCATCCCCGAGGACGTGGCGTTCCTGATCGCCAAGAAGATGCGCTCCAACGTGCGCGACCTGGAGGGCGCGCTCAATACGCTCGCGGCGCGGGCCAATTTCACCGGCCGACCGATCACCGCGGAATTTGCCCAGGAAACCCTGCGCGACCTGCTGCGCGCGCAGCAGCACGCGATCGGCATCCCCAACATCCAGAAGACCGTGGCAGACTACTACGGGTTGCAGATCAAGGACTTGTTGTCCAAGCGGCGCACGCGCTCGCTGGCGCGGCCGCGGCAGACGGCAATGGCGCTGGCCAAGGAGCTCACGGAGCACAGCCTGCCCGAGATCGGTGACGCGTTTGCCGGCCGCGACCATACGACCGTCCTGCATGCCTGCCGGCAGATCCGGACGCTGATGGAAACCGACGGGAAATTGCGTGAGGATTGGGAAAAGCTCATCCGCAAGCTCAGTGAATGACTTGCGTACAAGCTGTGGATAGATTGCATGCGGTTTGGGGGACGTAAAGTTATCCACAAGATTCACAAGCACATCGGCGAGCCTTATACAGGCCGTGAATGAACGATTTAATATATATTTTTCAACAAGTTAGCTGCCTTATCACCGGTTTTTCGGCCTACCAAGCACCACCCCGTTCTAGATTTATCCCTCTTTCCAAGCTTGAGCACGGGAACAGTCCGCATGCGTTTCAGCCTGCAACGCGAAGTCTTCCTCAAGCCGCTCGCGCAAGTCGTCAACGTCGTCGAGCGACGGCAGACACTGCCGGTCCTGGCCAACCTGCTGGTGCAGGTCCGCGAGGGGCAGTTGTCCCTGACCGGTACCGACCTGGAAGTGGAAATGGTCGCCCGCCAGGCCGTCGATGATGCCCAGGACGGCGAGATCACCATTCCCGCCCGCAAGTTGTTCGAAATCGTCCGGGCGTTGCCTGATGGCAGCAAGGTGACCGTCAGCCAGAGCGGCGACAAGGTCACCGTCCAGGCCGGTCGCAGCCGTTTCACCCTTGCCAGCCTGCCGGCCAACGACTTTCCGTCGGTCGACGAGGTCGAGGCCACCGAGCGGGTCCGCGTCCCCGAGGCCGCGCTGAAGGAACTCATCGAACGCACGGCGTTCGCGATGGCGCAGCAGGACGTTCGCTATTACCTCAACGGCCTGTTGTTCGACCTGCGCGATACCACGCTGCGCTGTGTCGCGACCGACGGCCATCGCCTGGCCCTGTGCGAGGTCACCCTGCAGGCCGGCGCGCAGACCAAGCGCCAGATCATCGTTCCGCGCAAGGGCGTGCAGGAACTCCAACGCCTGCTGGAGGGTGGCGATCGCGAACTCGAGCTTGAGGTCGGGCGCAACCACATCCGGGTCAAGCGCGACGATGTCACCTTCACCTCCAAGCTGATCGATGGGCGCTTTCCCGACTACGAGGCGGTGATCCCGATTGGCGCCGACCGCGAGGTGCGGATCGATCGCGAGGTATTCCGCGCCGCATTGCAGCGCGCCGCGATCCTGTCCAACGAGAAGTATCGTGGCGTGCGCGTCGAGATTTCACCGGGGCAACTCAAGATCAACGCCCACAACCCGGAACAGGAAGAGGCCCAGGAAGAGATCGAAGCGGACACCAAGGTCGATGACCTGGCGATTGGCTTCAACGTCAATTACCTGCTCGATGCGCTGTCGGCACTGCGCGATGAGCACGTCATCCTGCAATTGCGCGACGCCAATTCCTCGGCGCTGGTCCGCGAGGCCGGCAGCGAGAAGTCGCGGCACGTGGTCATGCCGCTGCGGTTGTGAACCCCGCGGGTTCAATAGTTCCACGTGGAACAGCGACGCCCGGCCACCGCCGGGCGTTTTGCCTTGGAGTGGCTGCCGCTTGCGCGTGACCCGTCTCGACCTGGGCAACCTGCGCCGGTTCGAGCGCGCCAGCCTGTTGCCGGGCCCGGGGCTCAACCTGCTGACCGGGTCCAATGGCGCCGGCAAGTCCAGCGTCCTGGAGGCGCTGCACTTGATGGCCTACGGCCGCAGCTTCCGCGGCCGGGTCAGGGATGGACTGGTCCGGAGTGGGGCCGAAGCCCTGGAGATCTACGTGGAGTGGCGCGAGGAGGCCGGCAGCGGCGCCCTGGACCCCGCGTTACCCGACAGCGGACGCCTCCGCCGCGCGGGCCTGCGTCATAGCGGCCAGCAGTGGCAAGGCCGGCTCGATGGGGCTGACGTCGGCCACCTGGGTGATCTGTGCGCCGCGCTGGTGGTGGTGACGGTGGAGCCCGGTAGCCATGCCCTGATTGCCGGTAGCGGCGAGGTCAGGCGGCGGTTCGTCGACTGGGGTCTGTTCCACGTGGAACAGACCTTCCTGCCGGTCTGGCGACGCTACGCGCGGGCGCTCAAGCAACGCAACGCGCTGCTCAAGCGTCGGCGGGCCGACGGCGAACTGGGCGCATGGGAGCAGGAGTTGGCCTTGGCAGGGGAAGTCATTACCGAGCAGCGGCAACGCTACCTGGATGACCTGCAACCTTATGTTTCGCGGCTGCTGGCGGCCTTGCTGCCGGCGGCGGGTGACGCGAGCATTGTCTTCCAGCCCGGTTGGCGGCGGGACGAGATGACCTTGGCCGACGCCCTGCTGCTGGCGCGCGACCGGGATTTGCTGGCCGGCTTCACCTCGGTGGGCCCGCATCGGGCCGACTGGCAGATCGATTGCGCGGGGATTCCCGGGCGCAATGCCCTGTCGCGTGGCCAGGCCAAACTCTCGGCCCTGTCGGTGCTGCTGGCCCAGGCCGAACACCACGCCGGCGTCCGCGGGGAGTGGCCGGTGGTGGCGCTGGATGACCTGGCGTCGGAGCTGGATCTGGACCACCAACGGCGGGTGCTGGAGCGCCTGCGCGACAGTCGGGCGCAGGTTTTCATCACCGGGACCCAGGCGCCGGCGATGCTGGGGGCGCTGGGGGTCGGGGTGACTGCGTTCCACGTGGAACACGGACAAATCCGGGCTGAAGCAGGGCTTTGACACGGCCCGCGAACCCGGCGGCGACGCGACCGGCTTGGTATACTTCACGCATCCATAGCTAATGAGTCACGACGCGTGCGGACCACCGGTCCCGACGCGCGTCGCGGGAGCCTTCCAGCGCATGCCGCAACACGATGCCGATCTGACCGATACCGTCGCCACGTCGACGACCGCCACCCCCAACCTGAATTACGACTCGAGCAAGATCACCGTCCTGCGCGGGCTCGATGCGGTGCGCAAGCGCCCGGGCATGTACATCGGCGATGTCCATGACGGCACCGGCCTGCACCACATGGTGTTCGAGGTGGTCGACAACGCGATCGACGAGGCCCTGGCCGGGCACGCCGACGAGGTGATGGTCACCCTGCACGGCGATGGCTCGGTGTCGGTGTCCGACAACGGCCGCGGCATCCCGGTCGACATCCACAAGGAAGAAGGCGTGTCCGCGGCCGAGGTCATCATGACCGTGCTGCACGCCGGCGGTAAATTCGACGACAACAGCTACAAGGTCTCGGGCGGCCTGCATGGCGTCGGCGTCTCGGTGGTCAATGCGCTGTCCGAACACCTGTGGCTCGACATCTGGCGCGACGGCTTCCATTACCGCCAGGAATACGCGCTGGGCGAGCCGTTGTATCCGCTGAAGACGCTGGAAGCCTCCGGACGCCGCGGCACGCTGCTGCGCTTCAAGCCAGCGGCTGCGATCTTCACCGACGTCGAATTCCACTACGACATCCTGGCCAAGCGCCTGCGCGAACTGTCGTTCCTCAATTCCGGCGTGCGCATCACGCTGTCCGACGAGCGTGCGCATGGCGCAGCCGAGGAGAACCGCCGCGACGTGTTCCAGTTCGAGGGCGGCATCCGCTCCTTCGTCGAATACCTGGCGCAACTGAAGACCCCGCTGCACCCCAACGTCATTTCGGTGTCGGGCGAAATGAACGGCATCACCGTGGACGTCGCGCTGCAGTGGACCGACGCCTACCAGGAAACGATGTTCTGCTTCACCAACAACATCCCGCAGAAGGATGGCGGCACCCACCTGATCGGCTTCCGCGCGGCGCTCACGCGCACGCTGTCCAATTACATCGAGCAGAACGGCATCGCCCGCCAGGCCAAGGTCTCGCTCTCGGGCGACGACATGCGCGAAGGCATGATCGCGGTGCTGTCGGTCAAGGTGCCGGATCCGAGCTTCTCCAGCCAGACCAAGGAAAAGCTGGTCAGTTCCGACGTTCGTCCTGTCGTTGAGAGCACGTTCGGTGCACGTTTGGAGGAGTTCCTGCAGGAACACCCCAACGAGGCGCGCGCCATCGCAGGCAAGATCGTCGACGCCGCCCGCGCCCGCGAGGCCGCGCGCAAGGCCCGCGACCTGACCCGGCGCAAGGGCGCGCTGGACATCGCCGGGCTGCCCGGCAAGCTCGCCGACTGCCAGGAGAAAGATCCGGCGCTGAGCGAGTTGTTCATCGTCGAGGGCGACTCGGCCGGCGGTTCCGCCAAGCAGGGCCGCAACCGCAAGACCCAGGCGATCCTGCCGCTCAAGGGCAAGATCCTCAACGTCGAGCGCGCGCGCTTCGACCGCATGCTCGCCAGCGCCGAGGTCGGCACGTTGATCACCGCGCTCGGCACCGGCATCGGCAAGGACGAGTACAACCCGGACAAGCTGCGCTACCACCGCATCATTCTGATGACCGACGCGGACGTCGACGGCTCGCATATCCGCACGCTGCTGCTGACGTTCTTCTACCGGCAGATGCCGGAATTGATCGAGCGCGGCCACATCTATATCGGCCTGCCGCCGCTGTACAAGATCAAGCAGGGCAAGACCGAGTTGTACCTGAAGGACGACGCGGCGCTGGACGTGTACCTGGCCGGCAATGCGGTCGAAGGCGCGGCGCTCATCCCGGCCGAAGGCGAGCCGCCGATCACGGGCGAAGCGCTCGAGAAGCTGTTGCTGGTCTTCGCCGGCGCGCGCGACACGATCGCGCGCAACGCACACCGCTACGAGCCTGCGGTGCTGGAAGCGTTGATCGACTTCACCCCGCTGGATGTCGAGTCGTTCGCCAGTGCCACCGGCGAGCGGATCGAACTCGATGCCTTGCAGGCGCGCCTCAACCATGGCGGCCTGGGCCGGCCGCGCTACCGGCTGCTGCTGCAGGCGGCAACGGAGTCGCGTCCGGCCGCGTTGCTGGTCACCCGCAGCCACATGGGCGAGGAGTTGACGCAGGTCCTGCCCCTGTCGGTGTTCGAACACGGTGAGTTGCGTGGCCTGCGCGAGGCGGCCACGGCATTGCACGGACTGGTGCGCGATGGCGCGCAGATCGTGCGCGGCAATCGCACGCAGCCGGTGACCAGCTTCGCCCAGGCGCATGCGTGGCTGCTCGAAGAGGCGAAGAAGGGTCGCCAGATCCAGCGCTTCAAGGGCCTGGGTGAAATGAACCCGGAGCAGTTGTGGGAAACCACGGTCAATCCCGAAACCCGGCGCCTGTTGCAGGTGCGCATCGAGGACGCCGTCGCCGCCGACCAGATTTTCTCGACGCTGATGGGCGATGTGGTCGAGCCGCGTCGGGAGTTCATCGAGGACAACGCGCTCAAGGTCGCCAACCTCGACGTCTGAGTTGCAGCTGTGACGCTGCTCGCGCATCGCGCGGCCCTGCTGAATGGCAACCAGCAGGCAGGCGGGTGCTTGACGCCACCTTCAGCCACTGGTGCCTACAAAGGCCGGACTTGAATGGAGCTGCCGATGAAACCGTTGTTGCTGAGCTTTGCCCTCGCCGCCGCCGTGACCGGCTGCGCCACGACGACCTCGCCGACCGGCCGTACCCAGTACGTGGGCGCCGTCTCGCAGCAGCAGCTCAACCTGCTCGGCGCCCAGGCATTCACCGAGGCCAAGGCCAAGACGCCGCAGAGCACCAATGCGCAGCAGACCGGCTACGTGCGCTGCGTGGTGGCGTCGCTGGTGCGCGAACTGCCGGCGAGCTGGCAGTCGACCGGCTGGGAAACCGCGGTGTTCGTCGACAAGGAACCCAATGCATTCGCCTTGCCCGGCGGCAAGGTCGGCGTGAACACCGGGATCTTCAATGTCGCCCGCAACCAGGACCAGCTGGCGGCGGTGATCGCGCATGAGATCGGCCACGTGGTGTCGCGCCACCATGAGGAACGCTTGACGCGACAGGCCGGCGCGCAGGGCGTGCTGCAGCTTGTTGGCGCCCTGCTCGGCTCGCGCTATGGCCAGGGTGCTGCGGATGCCGCCGTGCAGGGCGGCGGCGTGCTGGCACAGACCGGATTCCTGCTGCCGGGTTCACGCGCGCAGGAGAGCGAAGCCGACGTCGTCGGCCAGCAGCTGATGGCCAGGGCCGGATTCGATCCGCGGCAGGCGGTCAACCTGTGGCAGAACATGATCGCCGCCGGCGGCAACCGCCCGCCGCAATGGCTGTCAACCCATCCGGATCCACAAAGCCGGCTGGGGGAACTCAGCACGCGATCCGCTGGCTTGATGCCGGCGTACCAGCAGGCGCTTGCGTCCGGGCGCAAGCCGCATTGCGGTTGAACGAGACGACCGACACAGCCGCTTGGCGAACTTTCTGCTAATTTGCGCGCGGCCTCGACGCCGCGCCAGCGTTTCGGCTCCAACCCCACCAGGATCATCCATTGAATACAGCTCCTCGCCCGCGCGCTTCCATCGCGCTGTTTGCCATCGCCGTGCTGGCATCCACTGTCGCCTCGGCGCAGGTTGGCCGCTACGACGCGGAAGAGGTTCGCGCCCACCACAAGCAGGAACAGGCTGCCAAGGGCAAGGTCGCCGCCGACGCGAAATTCCCCAATGCCACCCGCATCTCGCCCGAGCTGGAGGCCACGAAATCCGGCGGCAAGGTCCTGGCCGAGGTCGTCGCGCTCTACCAGGCAAAGCAATACACGCCGGCGATCGAGAAGGCCGAAGCGCTGGGATCGACGTCGAGCAACGCCTACGAGCGCAGCTTCGCCTATCAGCTTGCCGCGACCGCAGCGGCCGACGCGGGCGACAAGGACAAGGCTGCCGCCGACTTCAAGCTTGCCGTCGACAGCAATGGCCTGGACAACGACGAGCATTTCCAGGTGATGTACAACCTGGCGGTGATGCAGTACCAGACCCAGCATCCGGCCGAGGCCTTGGCCACTGTCGAGCGGCTGATGACGGAAACCAGGTCACAGGCACCCGAATACCTGGGCATGAAGGCGAGCCTGCTCGCGCAGGTGCACCGCCCGGATGAAGCCGCCAGGCTCTACGAACAGATCTACGCCGCCGACCCGACGAACACGCAGGCACTGATGAATGCCGCCGCCGCCTACCAGCAGGGCAACGAGCCGGCCAAGGCGACGGCGCTGCTCGCCGCCGCGCAAGGCAAGGGCGCGCTCAAGGATGCCGCCCAGTACCGGGCCCTGTACGCGGGCTACATCAATGACGGCAAACCGGCGCAGGCGCGGGCGATCATCGAGGAGGGCGTCGCCAAGGGCGTCATCCAGCCATCCCCGGACCTGGCCAAGGCCTACTCGGTGATTGCGCAGGACGCCTATGCCGCAGGGGACGCCGCCACCGCCATTGCCATGTACGGCAAGGCCGCGCCGATGGCTGCCGATGGCCTGGCGGCGCTCAACCTGGCGCGCGTGCTGTGGAATGAAAAGCGCACTGGCGAGGCGCGGGTAGCGGCGCAGCTTGCCTTGAAGAAGGGCGTGAGCCCCGCAAACGCGGCCGAGGCCAACAAGCTCGCCGCCAAGCCAGGGCACAAGTAACCAAGCGCAAGCGCGGTTGGTGCACATCCGCGTGATTGGTATAAGCTTAGAGGTTCCCGCGATCTGATTGGTCGCGGTTATTCGACACCTTCCGCGGCGCGATGGCGCCCGGCCACACCCGAGTTCCCCTCGCATGACGCAACGCTTGCCGACGACCGACAAGAACGAAGATGACGGCCTGAACTGGCCGCGCATCGCCGGCATGACCTTCGTGATCGCCGTGCATGCCGCAGCATTGCTGCTGTTGCTCGCGCCGGTGACGCCGCCAGGCACCGACAAGGCCGACGAAGACGTGACCCGGGTCGTGGTCATCGAGCCGCCGCCGCCGCCGCCGCCACCGCCGCCGCCGCCGCCGACCCCACAGAAGCCGGTCGAGATCAAGCAGCTCTCGCCACCGCGGCCGACGCCCGTGCCGCCGCCGCCGGATGAGCCACCGGTCGTGATGGACACCCCCACGCCGATGTCGACGCCATCGCCGCCGCCGTCACCGCCGTCCCCGCCCGCGCAGGTTTCCGACATTGGCGCCAGCGTGGATATCTCATCCAAGAACATGAACCCCCCGACCTATCCTCCCGCGGCATTCCGCGAGGGCATCGAGGGAGTCGTGGTCCTGATCGTCGACGTGGACGCCAACGGCAACGTCACGAAGGTGTCCGTAGAAAAGTCGAGCCGCAATCGCGATCTTGACCGGGCCGCCATGGAGGCCGCACGCAAGTGGCGCTTCAACCCGTCTGTCAGGAACGGCGTCAAGTCCGCCGGTCGGGTGCGCGTCCCGGTCGACTTCAAGCTCCAGTAATCCATATCCAACGATCACCACCGCCGCACAGCTCCAAACGTCTCTCCCAAACCACCACATCCAAAGGTAAGCGTCATGCTGCAGGAAACCACTAACGCCGCTGCGACCGGGGGCACCAACGCTGCCACCGCGCTGACCCAGATGGGCGTCGACCATCTGCTCAGCGAAATGATGAGCACGCCTGGAAACTACGCAGTTCAGTGGGCGGTGCTGCTCACCCTGCTGATCATGTCCGCGATGTCGATCTACTGGATCGTGATCAACCTGTTCAAGAACATGGCCCTGCGCCGTGGCGCCGACCGCGTCGTCAGCACGTTCTGGGAAACCACCAACGCGCAGGACGCGATCCGCTACATGGAAGAGCAGCCGCGCCGCGAGCCGTTCTCCAAGATCGCGCTCGACGCCGCACAGGCCGCCGCCCACCACCAGCGCCACGAAGGCTCGCGCCTGGTGGAATCGCTGAACCGCTCGGAGTTCGTCGATCGCGCCCTGCGTCAGGCCGTGACCCGCGAATCGATGCGGCTGGAGTCGGGTCTGACGGTGCTGGCGACGGTCGGTTCGACCGCTCCCTTCGTCGGTCTGCTGGGTACGGTGTGGGGCATCTACGGCGCCCTGATCCGCATCGGCGCCACCGGCCAGGCATCGATCGATGCGGTCGCAGGTCCGGTGGGTGAAGCGCTGATCATGACCGCGATCGGTCTGTTCACCGCGATCCCGGCCGTGCTGGGTTACAACTTCTTCGTGCGCCTGAACCGCGTGACGTACAACAAGTTCGACACCTTCGCCCACGACCTGCACGACTTCTTCGCCACCGGCGCCCGCGTCGGCGAACTCCCGGCGAAGCAGTAAGTCCAAGCGAACGACAGAAACACGGAGTCCGGCCCATGGCCTTCAGCAGTGGCACCCAGAACGGGGCCCCGATGTCCGAGATCAACGTCACGCCCCTCGTGGACGTGATGTTGGTCCTGCTCATCATCTTCATGATCACGGCGCCCTTGATGTCGCACAAGGTCAAGGTCGAGCTGCCACAGGCGAACCTGGACAAGCGGCCCGACAAGGTGCCGCCGACGCCGCCGATCACGGTGACGGTGCAGGAGGATGGCCATCTGTACTGGAACGACGCCCCGGTGACCCGCGACCAGCTGGAGAGCCAGCTGTCCGTCGAGGCGCAGAAGACACCGCAGCCCGAGGTCAACGTGCGCGGCGACGCGACCACCAAGTACCGCATCGTCAGTGACGTGGTGAACATCGCCCAGCAGCAGGGCATCGCCAAGGTCGGCTTCATCGCCACCAAAGAACGCCCGTAGGGAGCACCGAGGATGGCTTTCAGTTCTAACTCCGCGACCGGCGCGCCGATGGCCGACATCAACGTCACGCCGCTCGTCGACGTGATGCTGGTGTTGCTGATCATCTTCATGGTGACGGCACCGATCCTGTCGTATCCGATCGACATCGACCTGCCGCAGCGCAGCGTCACCCCGCCGCCGGACACCACCCCGCCGGAGCCGATCAAACTGCGCATCGATGCTTCCGGCCAGGTGTTCTGGAACGAAAGCCCGACGCCGATGTCGGCCTTGCGCAACATGATGGAAAGCGAGGTCGAGCGCGACCCGAACAACCAGCCGACGTTGGAGATCGACACCAACGACGACGCCGATTACGGCGTGCTGGCCAAGGTGCTCGCGACCGCGCGCAATGCAAACATGCAGAAGATCGGCTTCGTCAAGAAGTAACCTGCGGCGCTCCTGCAGCGCGCCGCCGGTGCATCTCGCCGGACCGACTGGACAACGCCGCCCCCGGGCGGCGTTTTTCATTGGCGCCAGGCACGCGCTGCAATGCCAGTGACACCCGGCGTCGACAACGCCGCTTGATCAGCGTGATGCGGGATCGCCCGCGGGCGGAAAGCGCGCACCGACGCCAATGGCGGCGAGTCGGGCGTCTGTGATGCGCTGGCGCTGGCCCGGGCACGCTGGAATCCGCAACAGGTGCGGACTGCTGCGCCGAGGCGTGCCTGCGCGACGGCCCGTGCGACCGGCGCTGTCAGCCAGCCGACTGCAGGATGGCGATGTAGGCGCGCACGGTTGCATCGAGGCCGGCGTACAGCGCCTCGTCGATCAGGGCGTGGCCGATGGAGACTTCCAGCACCCGCGGCACGGCCCCGAGGAAAGCGGCAAGGTTGGCCTGGCTCAGGTCGTGCCCGGCGTTGACGCCCAGGCCTGCAGCCTGCGCGCGCCGAGCCGTCGCCGCGCAGGCTGCCAGCGCCGCGCCGGGGTCGCCGGCCGCAAAGGCCTCGGCGAAGGGCCCGGTGTACAGCTCGACCCGATCCGCGCCCACGGCCGCCGCCTCGGCGACCCTGGCGTCATCCGCATCGACGAACAGGCTGACCCGGCAACCCAGCGCCCGCAACGCGGCAACAGTTGGGCGCAGGCGCTCGCCATCGCGCGCGAAATCGAAGCCGTGATCCGATGTCAGCTGCTGGTCCGCATCGGGCACGAGGGTGGCCTGCGCCGGCCGCGCCTGCGCGCACAACGCGTGGAAGCCTGGATAGTCCGCGCGCGGCGGGGCGAAGGGATTGCCTTCCAGGTTGAACTCGACGCCGCGATCGCGGCACAAAGCCGCAAGTGCCAGCACGTCGTCGCTGCGGATATGTCGTGCGTCGGGGCGCGGATGCACGGTGATGCCGTGAGCGCCGGCGTCCAGGCATGCGCGCGCGGCCCGCACGACGTCCGGCGCGCTGCCGCCGCGCGAATTGCGCAACACCGCGATCTTGTTGACGTTGACGCTGAGCAGCGTCATCGCGGCGGTTCCTGCCGTCTCAAGCGGCGGGTGGTTCCGGCGGGGCCTGCGTGCGCCTCGCCTCGGCCTGTTCACGCAGCCGGCGCAGCTCCTGCGGATCGAGCAGCATGGCCTCGTCACGGCTGCGGCTGCCGACGCGCTGGGCCAACAGGCCCAACGTCCATGCCACGAGCAGGCCGAGCGCAGCCAGCAGGCAGATTGCCGCGAGGGCAAGGGATGTGGTCTTGAAGGCGATCGCCATGGCGACCAGTGCCAACAGCAGGTACACCCAAGGCATCGCACGCTCCTCGCGCCAGCGTCGCAGCCCCAGCTGCGATCACGGCCAGTCTAAGGGCGATCCCCCGAATGTGGAACGCCCGCGCCCCGCAGCGCAGTCACAGCACCGGCGACAGCAGGCGGGCCAGGGCCTCGGGCAGCCGTACCGTCCATAGCGACCGCCCGCGTTGCTCGCGCACACGCGGGGCCGAGGCGAACTCGGCTGCGATCAACGCCGCCAATTCACCCGCGATGCCACTGTCGGCAAACATCACCGACACCTCGAAATTCAGCCGGAAGCTGCGGGCATCGAAGTTGGCGCTGCCGATGATCGCCACGTCGTCATCGACCAGCATCGCCTTGGTATGCAGCATCCGCGGCCCGTACTCGTGGATCTTGACGCCCGCCATGAGCAGGTCGTCGAAATACGAGCGCGCCGCATAGGTGACAACCCGGCTGTCGCTGCTGCGCGGGACCATGATCCGCACGTCCAGGCCGGCCAGCGCCGCGGACGTCAGCGCCATCATCGCGGCCGTTCCCGGCACGAAGTAGGGCGTCACCAGCCACAGGCGTTTGCGCGCCGCGTTGATCGCGCCCACGTGCAGGCGATGGATGGCCTCCCACGGCGAATCCGGTCCCGAGGTCAGCACCTGCGCGTTGATCGCGCCGTGCTGCGCGGGTGGCATGACCTTCGCGACCGAGGCGATGAAGTCGCGCTTGCCGGTGGCGTAGGCCCAGTCCTCGACGAACACCTGCTGCAGCGACCGCACCGAATCGCCTTCCAGTCGCAGGTGCAGGTCGCGGTAGGCGTCGCTGCGCAGGCGTTCGTTCTCCTCGTCGGTCACGTTGATGCCGCCGGTGAAGCCGACGCGGCCGTCGATCACCACGATCTTGCGGTGCGACCGCAGGTTGAGCCACGGTCGTTTCCAGATCCGGCCAAAGCGCATCGGATGGAACCACGCGAGTTCGCCGCCGGCGGCCAGCAGCGGCGCGAAGAAGCGGCGCGGGCAATGCGACGAGCCCAGCGCATCGAGCAGCAGGCGCACGACGACGCCGTTGCGCGCGCGCTCCACCAGCGCGTCACGCAGCAGGGTGCCGGTCACGTCGGGCGAATAGATGTAGTACTCCAGATGGATCTGGTGCTGCGCCTGGCGGATGTCGGCCAGCAGCGCGTCGTAGGTCGCCGCGCCGTCGACCAGCAGGCGCACGCTGGTCGCGGTGGTGATGGGCAGGCCGGTGGTCGCCTGCGCCAGTCGCGACAGTTCACGGGTCTCCGCTTCCTCGACCGTGCCCTGCGCTTGCGGAAGCGCGACCCGCGAGCGGGCGCGACGCAGGCGCTGGCGCTTGATCCGCTGCGGTCCGAGCACGTAATAGATGAGGAAGCCGATGTAGGGCAGGGCGGCCAGTGCCAGCAGCCACCCGAGCGTCGCCGCCGGGGCGCGCTTCTGCAGCACGATCCAGCCGCCCAGCCAGACCAGGTAACCGATCCATCCCAGCGTCAGGTACAGCGCGAAGTGGGGGAAGTGATGGAGCCACAACCAGTCGGCGTGCAATGCGTCGAGCATGAAGGATTCAGCGGCGTGTCGCGGGCGTTGCGACGGCTGCAGCGTAGGCTGTCGCGGTGAACGATGCACGCGAGGACGCCCGCAGGGCACGGGCGCCGATCAAGGGCCGCGGCGCGGCCTCCCGGGTCCATGGCCGCTTCGAGAAGACCGTCGCCCACGGCGAGGACGACGGCTGGGGCTCGGTGTACGCCAACGCGGCAGACGACGACGTCGCGCCCGTTGCTCCGCATCCGGACACGCGCGTCACCGAGGAACGCGCGCGCTCGGTCATCAGCCGCAACAGCTCGCCCGACGTCGGCTTCAGCCAGTCGGTCAATCCGTATCGCGGTTGCGAGCACGGCTGCGTGTACTGCTTTGCGCGGCCCTCGCACGCCTACCTCGACCTGTCGCCGGGGCTGGATTTCGAGACGCGCCTGTATGCCAAGACCAACGCCGCCGAGCGCCTGCGGCATGAACTGTCCAAGCCGGGCTACGTGCCGTCCGCCATCGCGCTGGGCATCAACACCGACGCCTACCAGCCGATCGAGCGCCGCTACCGCATCACCCGCGAGGTGCTGGAGTTGCTGGCCGAGTGCCGCCATCCGGTGAGCTTCGTCACCAAGAGCGCGCTGATCACGCGCGACCTCGACCTGCTTGCGGCGATGGCGCGCGAGCGGCTGGTCACCGTGTATTTCTCGATCACCACGCTCGACAACCACCTGGCGGCGAAGATGGAGCCGCGCGCCACCGCGCCGCACGGCAAGCTGCGGGCGATGCGGGTTCTTGCGGACGCTGGCGTGCCGGTCGGGGTGATGGTCGCACCCGTCATCCCGATGATCACCGACCACGAACTCGAGCACATCCTCCACGCCGCGCACGACCACGGCGCGCGTGCCGCCGGCTACGTGCTGCTGCGGCTGCCGCACGAGTTGAAGCAGGTATGGCGCGAATGGTTGCAGCTGCACCATCCCGACCGCGCCGCGCACGTGATGAGCCTCATCCAGCAGATGCGCGGCGGCAAGGATTACGACAGCCGTTTCGGCCTGCGGTCCCGCGGCGAAGGCCCGTTCGCGCAACTGCTGGCGCAGCGCTTCCACAAGGCGCATGCCCGCCTGGGTTACGGCCGCCTGCCCGCGCTGAACAGCAGCCGCTTCGTCGCACCCGTTCCGCCCTCGCCGCAGGGGGATCTTTTCGCGAGTCGCTGATGCAGCGGTTGCATGGCCGTCGCGCCTGCACTGTCGCGTTTGCCCGGTCATGGATGTGGGCCGATACTCGGGCCACGGACAACATCCGCCGGGGACCATGGCACGCAATCACACACAGCCTGCACCTGCCGACGCCACCGCGACGGCGGTGCCGGTGGAACAATCGACATCGCTGGTTCCCGCCGGACCGCAGTTGATCGTGGCGATTGGCGCCTCAGCCGGCGGCCTGGAGGCCTACAAGCGTTTCTTCAGCCACATGCCCGCGGACAGCGGCATGGCATTCGTGCTGGTCCAGCACCTGGCGCCAGACAGCCACAGCATGCTCGCCGAACTCATCGGTCGCAGCACGCGCATGGAGGTCGTGCAGGCGGCCGATGGCGATCCGGTCCAGCCCGGGCATGTGTATGTCATCCCGCCCGACGCCACCCTGACCATCGAATCCGGCACCCTGCAGGTGCATACGCCCGCACCGCCGCGCCAGCATCGCTGGCCGATCGACACGTTCTTCTGTTCGCTGGCCGAGGACCAGGGCGACAACGCCGTCTGCGTGGTGCTGTCGGGCAGCGGCAGCGACGGGGCCCGCGGCCTGCGCACGGTCAAGGAATACGGCGGCCTGACGGTCGCCCAGGCCATCGAGGACCACACCCCGATGAGCGGCATGCCGGCCAGCGCCGCCGCCACCGGACTGGTCGACCACGTGCTGCCGGTCGAACAGATCCCGGCGCTGCTCATCGCGCACCTGGCGCACCTGCGCGCGACCCGCGACCGCAAGGCGCCGGACGGCATCCGCCAGGACCTGCCGGCGCATGTGCAGACGATTACCGGGCTGCTGCGGGCCGAGGTCGGGCACGACTTCGGCCAGTACAAGGAGAAGACGCTGGTGCGCCGCATCCAGCGGCGCATGCAGGTCCTGCAGCTGGACGCCGTGACCGACTACATCGCGCGGCTGCGCAAGGACCCGATCGAAATCGAGGCCCTGTTCCGCGACCTGCTGATCGGGGTGACGGAATTCTTCCGTGATCCCGCGGCCTTCGAGGCGCTGAAATCCAGGGTACTGCCTGCGCTGCTGGCGGAGAAAGGCGCCGCCGACACCCTGCGTGTCTGGGTGCCGGGCTGCTCCACCGGCGAGGAGGCCTACTCGATGGCCATCGCCATCTGCGAGGTCGTCGGCGATCGTCGCGGCGCGCCGAAGGTGCAGATCTTCGCCACCGACATCGACGACCGCGCGATCGCGACCGCGCGCGCCGGTCGCTACAGCGGTCCCCTGGTGGGCGTGACGCCGGAGCGCGAATCGCGCTGGTTCACCACCGACGGCGAGGATCGCTGCGTGGCCAAGACGATCCGCGAGATGTGCGTGTTTTCCGTGCACAGCGCGATCAAGGATCCGCCGTTCTCGCAGCTGGATATCGTCTCCTGCCGCAACCTGCTGATCTACCTGAATGCAGAATTGCAGCAACGGCTGCTGCGGGTTTTCCATTACGCGTTGCGCCCCGGCGGTTACCTGCTGCTGGGACCGTCGGAGAGCCTGGCGCGCAGCGCAGCGTTGTTCACCGTGCTGGACAAGAAAGAGCGCCTGTACCAGCGCCGCAACGACAACATCCCCAATGGCGTGCCGATCTTCCGCAGCCCCGCCGGCATCGCCCACCCGGGTACCGCCGCCTCGCGGTCGGCGACCACACGCAGCCGCGCCCAGGTGGATGACGCCCTGGATCGCGGCGTGTGGCGTGCGCTGGAGAAGTACTCGCCCGCCTACGTGGTGATCGACGGCAACCACGACATCGTGCGGTTTTCCGGCAACACCGCGCGCTACCTCGGTCCCTCGACCGGCAGCGCCAGCCTCAATCTCTTCAGCCTGCTGCACAAGGGCCTGCGCAGCGCCGCCCGCACGTCGGTGCAGCAGGCGTCCTCGCAGCACCGCATGGTGGTGCAGGAGGGACTGGACATCGACGTCGAGGGCCAGCGCCAGCCCTTGCGCCTGATCGCCGCGCCGCTGCACGAGGCCGATGGCGGCAAGGACCTTTACGTGATCGCCTTCGACGCCGTCGAGCGGGCGCCTCCCGGTGCGCAGGCTGGCGGCGGCGCGACGGAGAGTGCACGCATCACGGCGCTGGAGCAGGAGCTGGAGCAGACGCGCCAGCAACTGCAGGCGGCCACCGAGCAGCAGGAAACCGCCAACGAAGAATTGATGTCGGCCAACGAGGAATACCAGTCGGTCAACGAGGAGCTGCAGTCCGCCAACGAGGAGCTGGAAACCTCCAAGGAGGAGATGCAGTCGATCAACGAGGAACTGCAGACGATCAATGCCGAGCTGCAGGGCAAGAACGAGACGCTCGCGAGGCTCTACAACGACCTGCAGAACCTGATGGAAAGCACGCAGATCGCGACCCTGTTCCTCGACACCGCGCTGCATGTCACCGGTTTCACGTCCGGCATGGGGCAGGTCTTCCACCTGCGCGAGGGCGATCGCGGCCGGCCGATCACCGAGATCGCGACGCGCGTGCAGTATCCGCAGCTGCAGGACGACGTGAGGCAGGTGCTGCGCACCCTGGCGCCGGTCGAGCGCGTGTTGCGCGGCGGCGACGGCGTGCCGTCCTACCTGTTGCGGGTGCGGCCGTACCGCACCGTCGACAACGTCATCGATGGCACCGTGCTGACCTTCATCGACGTCACCGAGCGCGAAGCGCAGGAAACCGAGCGCGCGCGACTGGCGGCGATCGTGGAATGGTCCAAGGACGCGATCGTCGGCTACGCGCTCGATGGCACCATCACCAGCTGGAATTCAGGGGCCGAGCGCGTGCTCGGCTACAAGCCCGGGACCGTGATCGGGCATTCGCTGGCGATGCTGTTGCCAGCCGGGCAGGAAGACCAGCTCCAGCGCTTGCTGGCGGCGTGCGCGGATCCCGAGGGCGTGACCAAGTTCGAGGCGACGTGGCGTCGCCAGAATGGTTCAACGGTTGCGATCGACCTGTCGTGCTCGCCGGTGAGGGACGCATCCGGCCAGGTCGTCTCCGGCTCGGCGATCGCCCGCGACGTCACCGATCGACGCCGCGCCGACCGCGCCCTGCACGACAGCGAATTCCGGCTGGCCGCGATCCTGGAACAGACGTCGATGGGACTGGCCCAGACCAATGTCGAGGGCCGCTTCGAGCTGGTCAACCCGCGCTTCTGCGAAATCGTCGGCCGCACCGCACGCGAGCTCTACCGGCTGCGCGTGCAGGACATCCTGCATCCCGACGACGTGCAGCAGAACCTCGACCTGGTCCGGACGCTGCTGGCCGAGCGCAGCCACTTCCAGCTCGACCTGCGCTTCGTGCGACCGGACGGCCGGTTCGTGTGGACCAGCAACAGCGTCACCGCGATGCTGGGTGGCGACCATGCTCCCCGGCACATCATCTCGGCGGTGCTCGACATCACCGAGCAGAAGCTCGCTTCCCAGCACGTGGACCTGATGCTGGACGAGCTCAACCACCGGGTGAAGAACACCCTGGCGACCGTGCAGGCGATCGCGATGCAGACCCTGACGCAGTCGACCTCGATGGAAGCCTTCCGCACGGCCTTCGGCGCCCGCCTGCTGGCCCTGTCCAACACCCACAACCTGCTGGCCCACGATGCCTGGACTGGTGCGCAGCTGCGCGACATCATCGCCAGCGAGCTGGCGCCGTACCTGCGCGATCGGGATTCAGAGGAGCAGGCGCGGGCACGCCTGGCCGGGGGCGACCTGCTGCTCAACCCGAAGATGGCCCTGGCCCTGAGCATGGCCATCCACGAGCTGGCGACCAACGCCAGCAAGTACGGCGCCCTGTCCGGCGCACAGGGCGACGTCACGGTCCGATGGCATGCCCGCGACGAGGGCGGGCAGCCGTGGCTGCACCTGTCCTGGACCGAATCCGGCGGTCCGCCCGTCACCCCGCCCGCCCGGCGTGGATTCGGCACCCGCCTGATCACCGAGGGGCTGGCCTTTGAACTGAACGGCGAAGCGACGCTCGACTACGTCGAAACGGGCGTAAGCTGCGTGATCCACGTCCCACTTTCCGAGGCAGCGCCATGACCAACCCGGCGACCCAGTGCGTCCTCCTGGTCGAGGACGAGGCATGCCTGGCGATGATGCTGCAGGACGTGCTGGAGGGAGCCGGCTATCGCGTGCTCAAGGCGGCGCGGGTTCCGGGGGCGCTGGCGCTGGCCGAGGTCGAGGATATCGACGCCGCGATCCTGGACGTCAACCTGGCCGGCAAGGAAGTCTTCCCGGTGGCCGACGAGTTGCGCCGCCGCGGCGTGCCCTTCCTGTTCGCGTCCGGCTACGGCGAGCGTGGCCTGCCGGGCGAGTTCCACGGCTGCCCGATGCTGCAGAAGCCCTACGATCCGGCCATGCTGGAATCCATGCTCGCCAACGTGCTGGCCGAAGGCGCGCGGCAGCCGGCGACCGGTTCGGCCGGCTGAGTTGCCCGCCGGGCACTGCCCGGCTCAGCGACCGAAGTGCGGGACCAGCGCCCCGCCCAGCCACAACCATTGCGCCATCCACGCGCTGACCAGGGCGATCAGCACGGTCAAGGGCAGTCCCACGCGCAGGAAGTCGCTGAAGCGGTATTGCCCCGGCCCCAGGATCAGCAGGTTGCCGTGGTGCCCGATCGGGGTCAGGAAGGCCACCACCGCGCCCAGCGCCGTGCACACCACGAACGGCGTCGGCGGCAATCCCAGTGACGTGGCCAGCGATACCGCGATCGGCCCCAGCAGCACCGTGGTCGCGGCGTCGGACAGGATCTGCGTCAGCAGCGCCGCCGCCGAGAACATCACCAGCAGCACGCCCAGTACCGGCCAGTGCGCGACCACATGCAGCAGGCCGCGCGCGAACAACTGCGCGGTGCCAGTCTGTTCCATGGCGATCCCCAGCGGGATCACCCCGGCGATCATGACGAAGATGCGCACGTCGATCGCGCGGTAGGCCTGGTTCACGTCGACGCAGCGCGTGGCCACCATCGCCACCGCGCCCATCAGGAAGGCCAGCGGCGCCGGCAGCCATTCGGTGGCGGCAGCCAGGATCGTCGCCACCAGGATCCCCAGTGCCAGCGGTGCGCGCAGGCGGCGCTTGGCCTCCCCGGCAAACGGCACCAGCATCAGGAAGCCGTGGTGCGCGGCGAGATCGCCGAAATGCGCCGGCTGGCCGTACAGCACCAGCAGGTCGCCTTCGCGCAGGCGCGCGTCGGCCAAGCGTTCGCCGATCTCGCCCGAGCGCCGCCACAGGCCGACGATCACCGCCTGGAACTGCCGCGAGAAATCCAGCGCCCGCACCGAGCGGCCGATGAACTCCGAACCCGGCGCCACCACGGCCTGCACCAGTTGCGACTCGCCCTCGCCATTGACCCGGGCGCCATAGCGGGCGATCGCGTTGAGGTCCAGGCCCGGATCGTCGTGCAGCGACATCAGGTCGTCGGCCGATGCCTCCACCAGCAGCACGTCGCCAGCCAGCAGCGGACTGCTCGGCTTGAGGTCGGCGCGCAACTTGCCGTCGCGCAGCCAGCCGCGCAGGACGAAGCGATCGCCCAACGCATTCTGCAACTCGAGCAGCGGCCGCGTGCTCCAGCGCGAGCCGTCGACCACCAGCAACTCGGTGCGGTAACGATCCAGCCGCAGGTAGCCGTCGTCGCCATGCGCGCCCTTGTGCCGCGGCAGCAGCCAGCGCGTCAGCTGCATGTAGACCATGCCGACCACGACCAGCGCGATGCCGATCGGGCTGATGGAGAAGATGCCCAGGCTCTTGCCGCCGCTGCGCTCGATCAGGTCGCTGGCCAGCAGGAATGCCGGCGCGCTCACCAGCGTCAGGGTCGTGCCCAGCGACGCGGCCAGCGACATCGGCATCAGCAGCCGCGATGCGGGCAGGTTGACTTCGCGCGCATGCCGCAGGGTGATCGGCAACATCATCGCGGTGACCATCACGTGGTGGGTGAAGGCCGCCAGCGCCGCCACCGCCGGCATCAGCACCGCCACCCCGCGCGCCTCGCTGCGCCCCGCCGCGTGCCCGATCCACTGACCCAGGCGCTCGGTGATGCCGGTGGCGGCCAGGCCGCCGGAGATGACGAACACCGCGGCGACGATGATCGCCGGCTCGCTCGAGAATCCCGACAGCGCCTGGTCGGCGTCGAGCACGCCACTGAGCACCAGCGCCAGCAGCACCAGCATCGCGGTGACGTCGATGCGCAGGCGTTCGCTCACGAACAGGTACAGGCCGCCTGCCAGGATCAGCAGGAACAGCGTCTGGTGGAACGTGACCAGGTCCAGCGACATGGCGTCCTTGGTGGGCGGTAGATGAACGGGCGCATTGTGGGGCATGCGCGTGAAGTCACCGGCATGCGCCGCGGCGACGCGATCCATCCGGCCGCTCCCCGGACCAGGCTTCAACCGCCGGCGATCACCGCCTCGCAGCACGGCAGCCGGTTGCCGCGTGATGGGCCGTCGGTGCGAAGTGGCATCGCGTGGCGCCACCTGGCGCTGCTGGAACAGACCGGCCAGGGCGGATTCCCGCTACCGACACGCCCGGGCTGCTTTCGGTGCCCGCCCGCACGGGAATCCCGCGCACGCGCAATCGAACGTCCCGCGATGGATGTCAGTGCAAGGCGCGGCAGCGGTTCATGCCTGCGCGGCCTGCGTCGCCATCGCGGCGTCATGCGCGCGGTGGCAGCCGGTGACTTCGGCGACTTCGGCCTTCGATCCCAGGAACACCGGCAGGCGCTGGTGCAGGTGCGTGGGCACGATGTCGAGGATCCGCTCGCGGCCGTTGGTCGCGGCGCCGCCGGCCTGCTCGACCAGCATCGACATCGGGTTGGCCTCGTACATCAGCCGCAACTTGCCGGCCTTGGTCGGATCCACGTTGTCATCCGGCCTGGCGTGGCCAAGCTTGCGGTCCCATGGATAGATGAAGATGCCGCCGCGGGTGAGGATGCGATGCACGTCGGCGACCATGGACGCGATCCAGCGCATGTTGAAGTCCTTGCCGCGCGGGCCGGTGGACCCGGCCAGCAGGTCCTGCACGTAGGCCTGCATCGGCGCTTCCCAGTGGCGCTGGTTGGACATGTTGATGGCGAACTCGCGGGTGTGCTCCGGCACGCGCATGTCGCGCTGGGTCAGCACGAACGAACCCTGCTCGCGATCCAGGGTGAATGCATGCGTGCCGTGGCCGATCGTCAGCACCAGCATCGTCGACGGCCCATAGATGCAGTAGCCGGCGGCGACCTGCGCGGTGCCCGGCTGCAGGAAGGACTGGGTGTCCACCTGCTGCGCGTCGCCGGGGCAGACCAGCACCGAGAAGATCGTGCCGACGGACACATTGACGTCGATGTTGCTGCTGCCATCCAGCGGGTCGAACAGCAACAGGTAGTTGCCGCGCGGATAGGCGTCCGGGATCGGGAATGGTTCGTCCATTTCCTCCGACGCGCAGGCGGCGAGATGGCCGCCCCAGGCATTGGCCTCGAGCAGCACGTCGTTGGCGATCACGTCGAGTTTCTTCTGCGCCTCGCCCTGGACGTTGATCGACGCGGCGTTGCCGGTGCCGGCATCCCCCAGCACGCCGCCCAGGGCGCCCTTGCCGACGTGCACGGCGATCGTCTTGCAGGCGCGGGCGACGACTTCGATCAGCAGGCGCAGGTCCGGGTTGATGCGGCCCTGGCGCTTTTCCTCGATCAGGAAGCGCGTCAGCGAACACGGGCCGGACGAATGGGCAGGCGGGAGATCGGCGTTGGTCATGGCAGGCGTGCGGGCGGAAAGGGCGCCCATTGTCGCCCGTGCCGGCATTCCGCCGCGCGCCCGCAGCTCCGTGCGCTCAGGCGGCCGAGCGCAACCGCTGGGTGTTGGCCTGGCGGCGGATCACCCCGCCCAGGGTCTTCTGCGCCATCGCGAGCATCAGCAATGGCGCCGACGGATCGGCCGACACCATCACCCGCCTGGCGGCCTCGATCGCGTCGGTGGCGGCGGTCAGGTCGTCCTCGCCGAGCATCGGCCGCAGGCCGCGCACGCAGGCATCGAGCTTGCGATCGAAATCCGGATCGCAGCCCTCCCCGGCGCGCCGGCTCGCCTCGCGCAGCAGCGTGTCGATGCGCGCGAGTGCTTCCATGAGTTCGTCGGCGGCATAGTCCATGGACTGACCTTGGTGCACGTGGGTCGCACCAGCTGGGATTGGGAACCCAATGATCGGTCGGCCCCGGTGATTGCCCGGTGTAGGCCCGACGCCGTCGTTCAGACGTCGCCGTCCTGGCTCCAGCCTTCGCCGCTGCCGCGGTGGTAGACGGTGTCGGTGTCCAGCACGGTGCCGGCCGGATACGACGACTGCGTCGCCAGCCGCGCGTAGATCGGCGCGAAGTCCGGCGCCGTTGCCTGCATCAACTGCTCGAAGCTGTCGATGACGAAGTAGGTCTTCTGGTAGGTATCGATGCGGTAACGCGTGCGCATGATGCGTTCGAGATCGAAACCAATCCGGTTGGGCGCGCTGGATTCCAGGCAATGGATGCTCTCGCCCTTGGACGACACGATGCCGCTGCCATAGATGCGCAGGCCATCGGCTTGCCGGATCAGGCCGAATTCCACCGTGTACCAGTACAGGCGGGTGAGGTTGACCAGCGCTTCGGGACCGATGCCGTGCGCCTTGACCCCGCCGCGGCCATAGGCGGCCATGTAGTCGGCGAACATCGGGTTCATCAGCAGCGGCACGTGCCCGAACAGATCGTGGAACAGGTCCGGCTCGGCGAGGTAATCCAGCTGCTCCGGCCTGCGGATCCACCAGGTCACGGGGAAACGGCGATTGGCCAGGTGCTCGAAGAACGTCAGCTCCGGCAGCAGTCCTTCCACCCCGACGATGGTCCAGCCGGTGGCCTTCTGCAGGATGTTGTTGAGCTCGTCGAACCTGGGGATCGCGTCGGGCGTCATCCCCATCGCGTCCTGGGCGACCAGGAACGCATCGCTCGCCCGACCCACCAGCAGCTTGCGCTGGCGCTCGAACAGCTGCGCCCAGACGTTGTGGTCGACCGCGGTGTAGGCGTCCCACGGCTGCTCCACCACGGCGGTCGTGTAGACCGGCACGTAGCCCTTGTCCGTGTGCTGGTGCTCGACGTGCTTGCCGGCAGGGTCTGGCTGGATGTTCATGCGGCCGATGGTAACTCCAAGCCCGCGATCATTTCGCCGTGGCGGCCGTGGCGGCCGGGGTCGCCGGGGTGGCGAAAAAGTCGCCAGGTTGCCAGCGCGGCGCGTCGGCGTCGTTGCCGATCAGCCACGCCAGCCGCGCATCGAGCCGTGCCAGGCGCGCGGCATCGCCGTACTGGATCGGAAGGTGCACGTCATCGCAGGCCTGGTGGTAGCAGCGCCGCAGGAAATCGCGTTGCGCCAGCTTCGGCATCGTCGTCGCGTCGGCCGGCTTGCCGGCACTGGACGCGGCCGGCACCACGCCGCCGTCCAGGTAGAGCGACGGGATCCCCGCGCGCACGAAGGCGTACTGGTCGCTGCGCACGAACACCGACTCCTCGGGGAAGGGGTCCGGCGACAGCGTCAGCGCGGTGTCGGCGGCGGCGCGCTGCAGCGGGCCCTGCAAGGTCGAATGCGACGCGCCGATCGGCACCACGTCGCGCGTGGGTGCCAGCAACATCGGCATGTCGAGGTTGATGTCGGCCACCAGTCGTCCCGGCGGATGCAGCGCCAGCCACTGCGCGCCGAGCAGGCCCTGTTCCTCGCCGGTCAGCGCGGCGAACAGCAGCGAGCGGCGCGGCGCATGTCCGGTGGCATGCAGCTGGCGCGCGGCTTCCAGCACGATGGCGACACCCAGTGCGTTGTCCAGCGCGCCGTTGAAGATGCGGTCTCCGGTCGCATCGGCGGCCTCCGGCGCAACGCCGAGGTGATCCAGGTGTGCGCTGGAGGCCACGTATTGCCGCGCCAGCGCCGGATCGCTGCCCGGCAACGTGGCGAGCAGGTTGCGGCTGTCGATCGGCGCGATGCGCGTGCGTGTCGCCAGCGCCAGCTTCACTGGCAGCGCGAATCCGTGCAGTTCGCCGTTGCGTGCGGCGGTGGCCAGCTCGGCCGCCGTATGGCCGCTGCCGTCGAACAGCAGGTCCGCGGCGGCGGCGCTCACGCGCGCCACCACGCGCAGTTGCGGCAGCGCGTCGATGGCGTGTCCGTCCGCATCGCGCAGGCGCATGGCGGCACGATCGCGATGCGCGACGCGCCGCGCCCAGGGCAGCTGCGCCTCGTCCTCCGCGGTGTCCACGAAGATCACGCCGACCGCGCCGCGCGCAGCCAGCGTGCGCAGTTTTTCGACCTGCGACCCGAGCACGGCGCGCCGGTCGTTTTCCAGTCGTGCCGGCGCGCCACCCAGAACCACTGCAATCCTGCCGCGTACGTCCAGGCCGGCGAAGTCGTCGTGGCCGATGTCCGTTGCGGACACGCCCTGTCCGACGAACACCGCTGGCGCCTGCACCGCGTTGGTGGCGGCGGTGAAGTCGGGCTCGGGCAGGTACTGGTCGGCGAAACGCAGGTGGATCGTGCGATCGGCGCGGATCACGTCCAGCCGCGCGCCGTCGGCCAGGCGGACCGCCTTGAGCAGCGGCACGCGCTGGGAGAACGTGCCGTTGTCGCCGGCGGGTTGCAGGCCGAGTGCGCGGAAGCGCGCGACGACGACGTCGGCGGCGCGCTCGAAACCGGGCGTGCCGGTCTCGCGCCCCTGCATCGCGTCGTCGGCAAGCGTGGCGACGTCGTTGCGGATGCGCTGGGCGGCGGCATCGGCCACCGGCGGCGGCACGGGCGGTGCAGACGTGCGCTTGCAGGCCGACAGCGCGGCCAGCAGCGACAGTGCGACCGACAACGACAGTGTGATCAACAGCGACTGGCGCGCCGGGGCGCGATCGACAGCGGACATGGCGGCTTCCCGTGAGTGCCCGGCGACGCTAGCACAGCCGTGCGCATCAACGCGCGCGATTCACGGCCCGCTGCGCGGGCGGCGATCACGATGCGCGCACCGCAACCGGAGCGACGACCATGTCCGCACTGCGCGCCGTCGAGCCCGCCGACAACCGCCTGGCCGCTGAGTTGATGCTCGCCTTCGCCGAGCGCACCGGGCTGTCGTCGGCCACCGTCGAGCCGCGACGCTATCTGTGGACGGATGCGTTCGCGGTCTGCAATTGCCTGGCGCTGGCGCGCGGCCCCGACGCCGGGGCATTCCAGGCATTGGCCGCGCAGCTGGTCGACCAGGTGCACCACGTGCTGGGACACCATCGTCCCGACGACGCCCGCCAGGGATGGATCAGCGGCCTGCCGGATGCGGCCGGCGAGGCGCAGCCGACCGTGGGCGGCCTGCGCATCGGCAAGCCGTTGTCCGAACGCGGCCCGCGGCAGCCCTACGACGCGGAGCTGGAATGGGAGCGCGACGGCCAGTACTTCCACTACCTGACGCGTTGGATGCACGCGCTGGACCAGTTCGCGCATGCCAGCGGCCATCCGGATGCCGAGCGCTGGGCCTGCGAACTGGCACAGGCCGCCGTGGTCGGCTTCAGCCGGCCGACCCACGGCGCGCGCCTGGTCTGGAAGATGACCATCGACCTGGGCCACGCCACGGTCGCATCGACCGGCCAGCACGATGCGCTCGACGGCCTGGTCACCTGCCTGCAGCTGCAGGCCCGTCGCGCCGCGGCCGTCGGTGGTCCGGACCTGACCGATGCGATCGCGCAGCTGGCGGCGTGGGCGGATGTCGGTGACTGGCGGACCGACGATCCGCTGGGACTGGGTGGACTGCTCGCCGATGCCTGGCGGCTGATGCAGCTGCCGTCCACCGCCGCCATGCCGTCACCGCTGCTGGAACGCATGCTCGATGCGGCCAGTGCGGGGCTGGCGGCGTATGCACGGCAGCGCCCGTGGCAGCGGCCGTTGTCGCAACGGCTGGCGTTCCGCGAACTGGGGCTGGCGATCGGCCTGCAAGCCGTCGACCGCATGCAGGCGGCCGCGCCGGGCACCGCGCACGCTGCGGCGCTGGAGCCGCGCCTGCGGGAACTCGCGCGCCATGCGGCGCTCGCCGCGGACATCAACGCCAGTTGGTGCGAGCCGGCCGCGCGACAGCTGGCGACGTGGCGTGCGCACGAGGACATCAACGCGGTGATGCTGGCCACCAGCTTGGTGCCATCGGGCTATCTCGATCTTCGGACATGAAAAAACGGCCACCCGCAGGTGGCCGTTTTTAGGTGAAGCGCACGCGTGGATCAGAAGCGGTATTCCGCGCCGGCGGTCAGGGTATTGGCGGTGACGTCGATGTTCTGCCCGCTGCCCTTGTGATGGTCGTAGTTCAGGCTGACGCCGAAGTTGCGCGAGAAATCGAAGCCCGCGCCCACGCCGACGTAGGGCTTGGTCGAGGTGGCGCTGTCCTTGCCCAGGCCCGCGATCGAGTCCTGGACCTTGCCGCGGGTCACGCCGGCGCGACCGTCGACGAAGAAGCCGTTGCCGTCGGCACCGAAATTCTTCTTGCCCACGACGCCCAGGCCGATCGCGCTGAGCTTGGTGTTGCCGTCGTTCGGGGTCGCGTAGGTGAAGTTCTTGTCGTACAGGTTGCTGTAGAAGCCTTCGACCGCGAAGTTCGGGTTGAAGTAATAACCCGAGCGCAGCGAGTACGTGCTGTCGTTGTTGCTGTTGCTGCCCACGCCGGAAACGTCGGCGTTGACGTGGCTGCGTCCGGCTTCTCCGCGCACGAACCACTGTCCGCCGGCGTCGGCCGCGGATGCGACCGAGGACAGGCCGGCAAGCGCCAGCGCGGAGGCGAGGATGAGGGTGTTTTTCATGGGGGATTCCTGTTTGTTGTCGTGAGGCCCGTTCAATGGGCGCGCGCAGGCTATCCCGGTGCGCATGAACCGCACTGTGCCGCGCGAACCGGGTTGCGGAACTTCTGCTCAGTCGCGTCGCGGCAGCCGCACCACCACGCGTCCGACTGGTGGTGGCGTGCGTGTCCACAGCACGGGCACCGCATCGGGTCGCGGCAATTCCAGCGGATCGTCGGCAGCGGCGTCCGCCTCGCCGGCGCTGTCTTCGTCTTCCAGCTCCCACGAGTAACGCCGGCGCGGCGCCATCGCGTCGCTGTGGCGGAACAGCCATGCCGCGAGCAGGCCCGAGACCGCGCCGCCGAAGTGCGCCTGCCAGGACACGCCGGGCTCGTGCGGCAACACCGTCAGCAGCATCCCGCCATACAGGAAGAAAGCGATCATCGCGGCCGCGATCGCCGGCCGGTCGCGCCGCAGCAGGCCCAGCCCGAAGACCAGGAACATCAATCCATGCGCGACGCCGCTGGCGCCCAGGTGGCGGGTGCCGACGTCGCCCAGCAGCCATGCGCCCAGCCCGGATCCAATCCACAACAGCGGCAGTGCGCGCACCGTGGCGCGCGGATAGACCGTGCCGGCCAGCGTCCCCAGCAACAGCAGGGCCACGGCGTTGGCGCCCAGGTGCTCGGGCGAGCCATGCAGCAGGGGCGCGGTGAGGATGCCGACCAGACCCGACCAGGCGTGCGGGGCGATCGCGAGCGCGCGCCAGTCGAATCCATGCTGCGCGACGAATGTCGCCGCCAGCAGCAGCACGCCGGCCAGGCTGGCGTTGAGCGCGCGCTGCAGGCGCCGGCGGTCGGCGCTGCGTTGCTGCGGCGTGTCGGGGACGGCTTCGGGCATGGGCAGGTGCATCACCGAGGAATGGCGGCTGGCTGCGCCAATGCAAGGCCTGCCGGGCGTCGCCGCGTCCGGCGCGCGCCGGCCCGTGACGGCGGCCGCGTAAACTGCGCCGATGAATGCAGAAATCCCCAGCGTCCGCCTGCGCAATCCGTGGCGGTCCAGCCATCCGTGGATCTTCCAGAAGCTGGTCGAGAAGCCCGCATCCAAGCCCAGGCCGGGCTCCATCGTCGACATCATCGGCGTGGATGGCGAGTGGATCGGGCGCGGCTTCTACAACGGCCATTCGCGCATCGCGCTGCGCATCCTGGAGACCGACCGCGACATGCCGGTGGATGCGCAGTGGTTCGCGCGCAGGATCGCCGCCGCGGTCGCGCTGCGCCGCGAGGTGCTGCGACTCGATGCGGTGTCCGATGCCTGGCGCGTCGTGCACTCCGAAGGCGACGGCCTCAGCGGCCTGGTGGTCGACCGCTACGGCGACCTGCTGGTCGTCGAATTCTTCAGCGCCGGCATGGTCCGCCATCGCGAATGGATCTACGAGGCCCTGCGCGCGCAGTTCCCCGGCTGCCGCTTCCACGCCTTCGCCGACGAGCACGTGCAGAAGCAGGAAAGCTTCGACTTCAAGCCGTTCAACAGCAGCGGCAGCGAACCGACGACGGCGTCGATCATCACCGAGAACGGCATCCGCTTCCGCGCCGATCCCGCCGGTGCGCACAAGACCGGTTTCTTCGCCGACCAGCGCGACAACCGGCAGTGGCTCTCGCAGCTCGTCGCAGGCCAGCGCGTGCTCGACCTGTGCTGCAACACCGGCGGCTTCGGCGTCTATGCCGCGGTGCGCGGCGCGGCGGAGGTCATCGGCATCGACATCGACGATGACGTCCTCGACATCGCCAAGGGCAATGCGAAGCTCAACGACGCGCATGTGAAGTTCGTGCAGGCCGACATCTTCCCGTGGCTGCGCGATGCCGGCAACCGCGGCGACCTGTTCGACGTCGTCATCCTCGACCCGGCCAAGCTCACGCGCGATCGCGACCAGGTGATCCCGGCGCTGAAGAAATACCTGGACATGAACAAGCTCGCGCTCGGCGTGCTCAGGCCGGGCGGTTTGCTGGCGACGTTCTCCTGCACCGGCCTGGTCAGCGAGGAGGAATTCCTCGGCATGCTGCGGCGCGCCGCCTTTTACGCCGGTCGCACGCTGCAGGTGCTCAAGGTCGCCGGCGCCGGCGCCGACCATCCGTTCCTGGCGCACGTGCAGGAATCGCGCTACCTGAAGGCGGCGTTCTGCCGGGTGCTCGACTGAGGCGTCGCGGTCGCACGGGTGACGCGCGGGGCACGGCCGTGGCCCGCGTCCAGCAGCGCCGCGAACCGCTTGCCGACGTGGCGGACGACATACGCGTCCAGCCCGCGCCCTTCACGCGCCAGCACCTTCATCCGGCTGACATGCCTGCGACCCGGGCAATCGTGGTTGTAGAGCACGATCCGGCCGTCGCTGAACTGCAGCTCGATGCCGTCGGGCAGCAGCGCGTAGGCCGCGACCGGGGAATGGCCTCCCAGGTTGGCATAGCGGCGGAATGGCGGCTTCCTTGGCGCGACTGCTGCTTCCATCGGCCCGATCCTAGGCAGGCACAAGTGTGCGTGCGATGAAGTGGCGCAGCCGCTGAGACGCGGGCCGCTACACTGGCGGCATGACCGAATCCGCATTGTTACTGGCCGTTCTCGCTGTCCTTTTGGTGGCAGGAATGGCACTGGTGGTCGTCTTCCTGCGTCGAGCCACGCAAGGAACGACTCCCTCCGACAACGCCGCGCTCCAGGCCGAGCGAGCTCGGCTGGGGGCCGATCTGGAGCGCGAGCGCGAGAACAGTCGCACCCAAGCGGTGGAGATCGGGCGCATGAACGGGCGGCTGGGTGCACTGGAGGTCCAATTGACCAGCAGCATCGAGCTGGTTTCGCAGCTGGAAACTGCCCGCTCCCAATACCAGCAGCGCAGCGAAGACGACAACGTTCGAAGCCGCACGGCCGCGGCCGCGCTGGCCGACCGTGAGGCGACGATTGCCCAACTTCGCGAGCGCATCGTCGCACTCGAGACGGAGACCGCGCGATTGCGCGAGCACAACGAGTCTTTACAGGTCGAACATGCCAACGTGAGCGCCAACCTGGTCCACGCCAGGCAGGCCAACGCGGACACGCAGGCTTTCCTCACGGAAGCGCAGGCACGCCTCTCAAGCGCATTCTCGGAGCTCGCTGGAAAAGTCTTCGAGGAGCGCGGCCAGCTGTTCGAGAAAAATGTCCGGCATGCGACGTCGCAATCAAAGACCGACATCGAAACCCTGCTGAAGCCCTTCGCCGATCAGTTGGGGCAGTTCCGTACCCGGGTGGATACCTTGTATTCGGAGGAGGCGAAGGAGCGTTCGATGCTGCTGGGCGCAGTGAATGAGCTGAAGACGCTCAATCAGGACATGGCGGGGCATACGGCCGCCCTGACTCGCGCGCTGAAAGGAAGCGCAAAAGTGCGCGGCGACTGGGGCGAATTGATGCTTGAAAGCGTCCTGCGTGGGTCGGGCCTCGAAGAGGGCAGGCACTATGACCGTCAGAAGAAGACATTCGACGACGAGGGCGCACGCCTACACCCTGACGTCGTCGTGCATCTGCCCGATGAGCGCCGCGTGGTCGTTGACAGCAAAGTCAATCTGGTCGCCTGGCAAGAAGCGATGAACGCGCAGACTCCCGAGGACCAGGACGAGGCAATGCGTCGCCATGCCGCCGGTTTGCGGCAGCACATCAAGGAGCTTGGCGAAAAGAATTACCCCAAGGCGGTTGGGGACTCCGCATTGGAAATCACCATTGCATTCGTGCCAATCGAGGGCGCCCTGTCGGCGGCACTCGGATTTGATGCGTCACTGCAGACCGACGCTTTCGATCGCAAGATCGTATTCGCCTCGCCCAACACGTTGATGGCGCTTTTACGCGTTATCGAGCGCTTGTGGACCCGCGACAAGATTCAGCGCGAAGCGGTCGACATTGCCAAGAGTGGTGGACTGGTTCTCGATGCACTCATGAGCTTCCTTGCTGATTTCAACAAGGTAGGCCAAGGGTTGGAAAACGCGAGTGATGCTTTCAACGCCGCGCGGAATCGATTGAGCGAATCGTCCAAGTCGGTGATTCCACGTGCTCGAAGGCTGGCGGCACTCGGTGTTCAGGGCAAAAAGACGCTGACCGAGGAGCTCAAGACGGATCGCTTCGATCCTGAGGATGTCGCGATGATCGAGTTGCTGGACAAGCAAGTGGACGAAACCTGAGAGATGGTCGTCCGCTGCGCATGCTGCCGGTCGAAAGCCTAGGGCACGCCCTGGATGCCCGGCATCGCGTCCGCGGGCACGGTCGGATTGGACTGGTCTTCGCGCAGGTAGTCGGGCAGCTCGTTGTCGGTCTGCGTGCGGTCGCCGAAGATCTGGTAACGCCGACGCTGCAGCCACGCATCGCGGAACAGCGCGTATTCGTCGGTGGCGCCCTCGCGCATGCTGTCGATCGCGAACAGCTGCGTGCGGATGTCGACCAGCTGCAATCCCTGCAGGAAGTCGCGCACCGGCGCATCGTGGATCTGGCTCAGCGGCGCCAGCGGCGCATCGCCGATCAGGCCGACCACATCGCGCACGGTACGCGGGCCGAACAACGGCAATTCGACGTAACGCGAGCGCTGCCAGCCCCAGACCCCGAGCGTCTGCCCGAAGTCCTCGCTGTGGTTGGGCAGGTGCGCATCGGTGGCTGGATCCAGCAGGCCGCCCATGCCCAGGGTCGCGTTCAGTGCGAAACGACCGAGCGCCTGCGCCGCCTGCGTGGGCTTGCCCTGCAGCAGGGCGTTGATCGCGCTGATCGGCTGGCCGAGGTTGCTGAAGAAATTGCTGACACCCAGGCGGATCGGGCGCGGCACCACTTTCACGTAGGTCTGGGCCAGCGGCTTGGCGATGCGGCGATCCACGACGTTGTTGAAGGCGTGCACGCGACGGTTCATCGGCTCCCATGGGTCGTAGCTGGCCGGCATTTCGGCCGCCGGCGGCAGGGTCGGGTCCGCCACCGGGTTGTAGTCGCCGGTGGCGTTTCCGTAGAGCGCGTCGTAGTCCTGCTCGGCGGGCGTGCGCAGGTCGGGCGGCGGCGACGGCGTGGTGGGCGCCTGCGACGGGGCCTGTTGCGCGGCGGCGGCCGTGCCCACGGGGCCGTCGCTGGCCATGTCGGCAGGCGTGGTTGCCGGGGCGGGCGCGACGGTCGATGCCGCTGTCGCCGGGGCGTCGATGACGACCGGGGCGTCCTGCGCGGACACGCTGTTGGCCGCTGCCAGCAGTGCGAGCACCAGCAGCAGGCGGGGGGGAAGTGGATTCATGGGTGAAATTGTAGTGGCTGCGGTTCGGGCGGGAGCGCCGCGGCCGTCAGGCCACGTAGCCGAGGTTCGGGCCGAGGCGATAGGCCGCGCGCAAGGCGGCCAGTCCGGGCGGGTCGCCGGTGATGTCCGCGCCGCCGGCGCGCTCGGCCAGTTCCGCCAGCAATGCCACGCCGCTGCTGTCGACGCGGCCGACGCCGGCCACATCGATCTGGCGGACGCCCGCCAGCTGCTCCAGCGCCAGCGGCCACAGGGCGTCGATGCAGTCGGCGACGAGATCCCCGTGCAGTCGCAGGATCTCCCCGTCACGCGCCAGGCTGGGTGCCGTCGGCTCAGCGCTTGGCATCGGCCTGCAGCTGGCCGGTGCGCAGGTCGGCGGCAACCTGGCGAATGGATTTGTGGGTCAGCTCACCATCGAACTGCTGGCGGAAGGTCTGCACGAACGACACGCCCTCGACCATCACGTCGAACACCTTCCAGGTGCCACCGGACTGGCGCATCAGGTAGTCGACCGGGATGGGCTCGCCCCCGCTGCGGATCAACTCGCTGGCGACCTTGACGCCGAGCCCGCGCGGCAACGCCGTTTCCGACTTCACGCGCACGCGCAGCTTGGTATTGAAGTCCAGCAGCGAGGAGCCGTAACGCTGCATCAGGTTGTCGGCCAGCGCATCGGCGAACAGCTTGACGTCCGCATCGTCGGCGCCGCGGCCGTGGCGGCCCAGCACCTGGCGCGCGGCGTAGTCGCGATCGAACATCTGGCTGAACTCGCCGGAGATGAACTGGCGCAGCGCGGCGCGGTTCTTCGTGAACTCCGGGCGCCGCTGTTCCAGCGTCGCCAGCACGCGCTGGCTGTTGTCCAGCACCAGCTTGCTGGGCGAACCCTGGGTCGCGGCGGCTGCGGTCGCGGCGAGCGCCGGGGCGCTGGTGACGGCGATCGCGCCGGTCGCGAGGGCGGAGGCGACGAGGAACGAGAGGACGGTGCGCTTCATGGGCTTGGTGTTTCCGTGGGGGGCGGGGTGGTGCCAGCAGGTGCGGTGTCGCCGTCTCCGGCAGCGGCTGGTTTGCCGCCGCCGCCGAACATGTACTTGCCGACCATCTGGATCAGGTCGACGGCCGGGGTGGTGAATGCGATCTCTTCGCCGGGTTTCAAGCTGGTCTCGTCACCGCCCGGCTGCAGGCCGATATAACTGTCTCCAAGCAGGCCGCCGGTCAGGATGCCCGCGGAGGTATCCGCAGGCAGGTCCTTGTAGCGGTCGTCGATGGCCAGCGTCACGACGGCGTCGAATTTGACCGGGTCCAGCTGAATGTCGGCCACATTGCCGATCACCACGCCGCCGATCTTCACCGGCGCGGAGGTGCGCAACTGCCCCAGGTTGGTGAATCGCGCCTTCAGCGGATAGGTGTGCTGGCCGAAACTGAACTTCCCATTGGTCGACGCGAGCGCCAGCACGAGCAGCGACGCCAGCGCCAGCAGCAGGAAGGCGCCAACCGCAAATTCAAGACGGGGACCGCGGACGGACATGGCTCGACTCCGGAATACGAACGAGGCAGCTCAGCTGCCGAACAGGAACGCGGACAACACGAAATTGAACATCAGCACCAGCAGCGAGGCATTGACGACCGCGCGGGTGGTGGCGATCGAGGTGCCCTCGACCGTGGGTTCGGCGTGGTAGCCGACATAGGACGCGACCAGTGCGGCGGTGCCGCCGAACACCGCCGACTTCTCCAGTGCGACGAGGAAGTCGTGGCGGAAATCCACCGCGTCCTTCAGCACCTGCCAGAAGGTCCCGCTTTCGATGCCGATCACGTGCACGGCCTCGAAATAACTGGCGCTGATCGCCAGGCTGCAGAAGATCCCGGTCAGCAGCGGCACGCAGATGACGGCTGCCCAGAAGCGCGGCGCGACCGCCTTGGCGATCGGGTCGATCGCCATCAGCCCGAGCGCGGTGATCTGGTCGGTGGCGCGCATCAGGCCCAGCTCCGCCGCGATCGACGAACCGGCGCGGCCGATGAACAGCAGCGCGGTCAGCACCGGGGCGAGTTCGCGATACAGGCCCAGGCCGACCAGCGCGCTGATCTGGTTGGCGGCGCCATAGGTCTGCAGCGCGCGGTAGCCCAGCAGCGTCACCGACAGGCCGACGAAGGCGCCGCCCACGGCAATGATCGGCAGCGAGCGCGCGCCGATCTTGTAGATCTCGCGGGTGAGTTCGGCGAAGAAATCGCGCGTCGGGGTGGAGGCGCGCAGCACCGACAGCGAGAACAGGCCGGCGCGGCCCAGCGAACGCGTCGCGGCGACGAATGGCATCAGGCAGCCTCCTCGCGCGCGGTCGCGTCGAAGGCGATCGGGCCATCCGCATCGCCACGCAGGAACTGCAGCACCAGCGGATCATCCGTCGCCTGCAGTTGCGCCGGCGTTCCGGAGAACACGATGCGGCCATTGGCGATGACGATCGTGCGGTCGGCGATCGGCAGCGTCTCGTGGACGTGGTGGGTGACGATGATGCTGGTCAGGCCGAGGGTGGCGTTGAGCCGCGCGATCAGGCCCATGATCACGCCGCTGGCGATCGGATCCAGGCCGGTCAGCGGCTCGTCGTAGATCATCAGCGGCGGGTCCAGCGCCAGCGCCCGCGCCAGCGCCACGCGCCGCGCCATGCCGCCGGACAGCTGGCGCGGATACAGCTCGCCGGCCGCGCGCAGCCCGACCGCGTGCAGCTTCATCGCGACCAGGCGATCGATCACCGCCGCCGGCAGGCGCGTGTGCGCGCGCAGCGGCAAGGCGATGTTGTCGGCGACGCTCAGGTCGGTCAGCAGGCCATTGCCCTGCAGCAGCACGCCGATGCTCTTGCGCAGCTGCAGCAGCGCGCGCTTGTGGCGCGGCAACGGCGCGCCGAGCACCTCGATGGATCCGGCCGCGGGTTGGAGTTCGCCGGTCAGGCCCGCCAGCAGGGTCGACTTGCCGCTGCCCGACGGGCCCAGCACCGCGGTGATGCTGCCGCGCGGCACCAGCAGGTCGACGTGCGCGAGCACCGTGTGGCCGCCGCGATCCAGGCGGACATCGGTCAGGCGCACGGCGGGCGAGTCGGTCGTCATGGGGGACCTGGTCCGGATTACGAAAAAAGCGGGGCAGCTTGGCTGGTGGCCGCTGAATGGCGGCCCAGCCGCGACCGGATATTGTCGCAGCTTGGCGATTGGCCGCTCTGGCCGGAGCGACCGCCTGCATGCGAAGGCCCCAGGCGCGGGGCGCCGAGGTAAGCGAAGACGAATGCCGCGTTCGCCTGCGGCGATCTCGGCAGTTGCGACCCCGCTCCGGCAAGATGACCGCATGCCGGCCCCCACCGATTTCCGCCTCTACCACTCCAATGCGCTGGACGTGCTGGCCGCGGTGCTTGCCGAACGCCTGCGCGCGCCGCTGCCGGGAGACGACTGGTTGCGGCCGGAGATCGTGCTGGTGCCGCAGTTCTCGATGCGTCGCTGGCTGCAGCAGTCCCTGGCCGAACGCACCGGCATCTGCGCCAACGTGCGCTTCCTGACGCCGGGCGAGTTCGTCGACCTTGCCCTGGATGCCAATCTCGGCGCCGTCGACGGCGGCCAGCGCCTGCGTCCGCAAAGCCTGCGCTGGTCGCTGCTGCGCTTGCTGCGCGACGCGCCACCCGAGGCCTGGCGCGGATTCGTTGCCGGCGGCGACGCGGCGGGTGACGGCGGGCGCAAGGCGTGGTCGCTGGCCTGCGCGCTGGCGGGGACCTTCGAGAAATACCAGGCCTGGCGCCGCGACCTGCTGCTGCGCTGGGAAGCCGGCGCCGAACCCGACGACCCGCAGGCGCAGCTGTGGCGCCAGGTCGCCGCTGGGCGCGCGCATCGTGCGCGCCGGATCGGCGCCTACCTCGCGCGCTTCGGTGCGCAGGTCGCGCGGGTGCCGGTCGGCCTGCCGCCGCGGCTGTCGGTGTTCGCCTGCCAGAACGTGTCGCCCGACGTGCTGCAGGTCATCGCCAGCCAGGCCCGCGCCGGCCTGCAGGAGTTCTACCTGCACACGCCCAGCCGCGCGTTCTGGGGCGACCTGGGTCGCTGGGCGCGCGACTACGTGCCGGCCGACGATGCCGCATTCGCAAGCGGCAATCCGCTGCTCGCGGCCTGGGGCCAGGCCGAGCGCGACTTCGTCGCCGCGCTGGGCAGCGGCGACGCCGTGCATGCGCGCTACGAGGCGCCCGCATTCGTCGAGCCCTCGCGCGCCACGCTGCTCGGCCAGCTGCAGGCCGACGTGCTCGACAACACGGATTCCAGCAGCGGCAACTCCAGCGTCGGTGACTCCAGCGGCAGTGATCCGCCGCAGTCGCGCGTCGACCCCGCCATGTGGCCACGCCAGGCCGTCGATCGTGGCGACGCGAGCCTGCAGTTCCACGCCTGCCACACGCGACTGCGCGAGGTGCAGGTGCTGCACGACCAGCTGCGCGCACTGCTCGAAGCCGACGCGCCGGATGGCGGCAGCCGCCTGCAGCCGCGCGGGATCGCGGTGCTGGCACCCGACATCGACCTGTACGCGCCGCACATCGAGGCGGTGTTCGGCGGTGCGATGGGCACGTCGCGCGAACTGCCGTACACCATCGCCGACACCAGCCCGCTCGCCAGCGAAGCCATGGCCGACGCCTTCGCGCGGCTGCTCGACCTGCCGCTGCGCGCGCCGGGCCTGGCCGGCGTGCTGGACCTCATCGCGGTGCCCGCCGTCGCCGCGCGCTTCGGCATCGACGATGCGATGCGCGGCAGCCTGCAGGGCTGGTTGCAGGCCGCGGGCGCGCGCTGGGGCTTCGATGCCGCCGATCGCGCGCGCGACGGCCGCGGGGACGGCGATGCCTACACCTTCGCCTTCGCCCTGGACCGGCTGCTGCTCGGCTACGCCGCGGGTGACGAGACCGACATCGCCGGCGTCGCGCCGTGGCCGGGTGTGGAAGGCCAGTCGGCGCTCGCACTGGACGCGTTGCTGCGCGTGCTCGACCTGCTGCGCGCTGCCGGGCGGGATCTTGCCGGTCCGCATCCGCCGCGCGAGTGGGCGGCACGGCTCGAACGCCTGCTGGTCGCGCTGTTCGGCGACGAGCCGCGCGACCCACGCGACGCACGCACGCTGGCGCGGTTGCGGCAGGCGGTCGCGGCCTTCGCCGAGGGCGCGGCCGAAGCCGGCTTCGAGGATGCGGTCGAATACGCGCTCGTGCGCGACCAGCTGCTCGCCGACCTGCGCGAAGGCGATGCGCGCGCGCCGTTCCTCTCGGGCGGCATCTGCTTCGGGCGCATGGTGCCGATGCGGCTGATCCCCTTCCAGGTGATCTGCCTGCTGGGCATGGATGACGGCGCATTCCCCGGCGGCGATGCGCGCGATCCCCTGAACCGCATCGTGCAGGCGCTGGCGACGGACCAGCGCCAGGTCGGGGATCCGTCGCGACGCGATGCCGACCGCTACCTGTTCCTGCAGCTGTTCGCGTCGGCGTCGCGCACGTTCTACCTCAGCTGGCAGGGTTTCGATGCACGCGACGGCAGTGCGCGCGCGCCGGCGTCGGTGGTCGCCGAGTTGCTCGACACCGCCGCGCGCCAGCACGCGGGCGACAGCGATGGCGTCCGCGAAGCCCTCGTCGTTCGCCACGCGCTGCAGCCGTTCTCGCCGGCCGCGTTTGGTGCGGCGCACGTGGATGAGCGCGTCGGCGATCCGCGCCGCTTCAGTTTCGATGCGCGCTGGCGGGTCCCGCAGGCGGCATCCGTGCAGGAGCTGCCCGTGTTCGCGCCGGTCGATGCCGCCACCGCGCGCGACGTCGTTGCAGCGGGTGGCCGGATCGAGCTCGACGCACTGCGGCGCGCGCTGGTGCAGCCGCAGGCGCTGTACCTGCGCGAAGGCCTCGGCCTGCGCCTGCCCGAGGACGAACCGCCGCTCGACGAGCACGAGCCCTTCGGCGCGCCGGATGCGCTCGGCATGCACGGCCTGCGCGCGCAGGTGTTCGAGGCCTGGTTGCGCGACGGCGCGCGGCCCGACGTCGCGACGCTGCACGCGCGGCTGCTCGCCCGCGCGCAGGTCGCACCGGGTGCGGATGGCCGCGCGACGCTGGCCCGGCTGCTGGATGCGATCGCGCCGTTCGCCGGGCTGGCGCTGGCGAGCGGATTCCGCGGCGCCGGGCAGACCGTGCCGGTGGAGGTCGCGCTGGGCGACACCACCCTGGTCGGGCGCTTGCGCGGCGCCTATCCGCAGGGCCTGCTGCGGGTGGCGCTGCGCAGTGGCGGCCTGCATGGCGGCCATGTGCTGCGACATCGCCTGGATGCACTGGTCGCATCCACGCTCGGCTTGACGGTGTACGAACTGCGCGACGGCAGGAAGGGCGAAGCGCCGCACCTGGGCGCCCTGCCACGCTTGCCGCCCGACGTCGCCCGCGCCGCGCTGGAATCGCTGCTGGCGCTGCAACGGCGGATGCGGCAATCCCCGCTGGCCTTCCTGCCCAAGAGCGGCTTTGCCTTCTGGACCGTGGCCGATACCGACGCCGACGCCGGCATGCGCGCCGCGCGGACGCAATGGATCGGCGGCGACTACGTGCATGCCGAAGCGGACATGGCGACGCAGCTCGCGCTGCGCGGACGCGAACCCTTCGTCGATGGCGACGGCGCATCGCGCGCCGCGTTCGAGGCGGCATCGCGTGCGATCTTCGCCGCCCTGGTCGACGGCACGCCGTTCGATGCCGACGCGGTGCTGGCATGAGCGACGCCGTGTTCGACACCCGCCTGGATGCGCGCACGCTGCTCGAGGCCAGCGCCGGCACCGGCAAGACCTGGGCGCTGGCCGGCCTGTTCGTGCGCGCGGTGATCGTCGGCCGCCGCCGCGTGCCGGACATCCTCGCGGTGACCTACACCGTCGCCGCCACCCGCGAACTGCGCACCCGCGTGCGTGCGCGCCTGCAGCAGGCGGCGACGCTCGCACTGCACTGGCAGCCGGGCGACGCGGCGCTGCGCGACGGCGACGATGCCGAAGCCGCGTTGCTGCGCCGGCTGCTGCACGCGGCGCTGGCGGCGGGCGGCGAATCGTTGCCGGCGCTGCGCCAGCGGATGCAGGCGGCCGCGCGCGACATCGACCTGGCCGCGATCCACACCATCCACGGCTTCTGCCAGCGCCTGCTGGCCGAGCACGCGGTCGATACCGGGCAGCCGCTGCTCGCCGCCGACCTGGAGGTGCGCAACCGCGCCGCGCGGATGCGGCTGGCGGTCGACCTGTGGCGGGCGTCGCTCGACGACGTCGATGTGGTGGCCTTCCTGCAGATGCACTTCCGCGATCCCGCTGGCCTGGCGGCGGAGCTGGGCGTGCTGCTCGCCGACGAGCCGCTGCTGCCGCCTGCTCCGGACGCGTTGCCGGATGACCCGCGCCCCGGCGTCGCCGCCGCGTGGCGCGCGGTGCGCGCGGCGTTCGACGACCACGGCGAAGACACCCACGCCGCGCTGCACGACGCGATCGCCGCGAAGTTCCTGCACAACGGGCAATACAAGCCCGAGCATGTCGACGCGCTGTGGGCGTGGTGCGCACGCCACGCGCACGACGTGCCGCCGGCCGAATGCCACGAACGCCTCGCCAAGTACCTGCCGCAGGCGCTGCTCGCCGGCACCAGCAAGGGCGGCGTCGGACGCACCCCGGACGCGCCCTTGTTCGCGGCGTTCTCCGGCTTCGTGGATGCGCTGGCCAGGCTGGTGCCCTACCGCGAGGCGCGCGACCTGCAATGCCTGCATGCGCTGCGCGCACGGGCGCGCGCGCTCGACATCGCCCGCAAGCAGGCCTTCCACCTGCGCGATTACGACGACCTGATCGGCGCCGCGCATGCCGCGGTCACCGATCCGCGGCATGCGCAAGCGCTGGCCGACGCGGTACGCGCGCAGTTTCCGCTGGCGCTGGTCGACGAGTTCCAGGACACCGACGCGCGCCAGTGGACGATCTTCCGGACCCTGTTCGGCAGCGGCGGGCTGGTGCTGGTCGGGGATCCCAAGCAGGCGATCTACCGCTTCCGCGGTGGCGACGTGCACACCTACCTCGGCGCGCGTGCCAGCGCGGACGCCGTCGCCTCGCTCGACCAGAACTTCCGTTCGCGGCCGCTGGTGCTGCGCGTGGTCGAAGCCCTGTTCGCGCAATCGGCCGCCGATGCCATGGGTGCCGGCATCGCCTTCCAGCCGGTGCGGCCCGGTGGCCGCGCGCGCGACGACGACCTGCAACACGATGGCGTCGCGGCGCCGGCGATCGAGGTGCACGTGGTGCCGCCGGCGATCGACCGCCGGTCCGGCAAGCCCAAGGACTGGAATCGCGACGAGTCGGTCGCGATCGCGGCGTCGCTGTGCGCGGACGCGATCCGCGAGCGCCTGCAGGCCGCGCGTGACGGCGACCTGCTGCGTCGCGACGGCGACGCGACGCGCGCGCTGGAGCCTCGCGACTGCGCGGTGCTGGTACGCACCCATCGCGAAGCCGAGGCGATGCGTCGCGCGCTGTCGCGACGCGGCGTGCCCGCGGTCGCCGGCGGCCGCATCAGCCTGTTCGAGACCGACGAGGCGACGACGTTGCTGACGCTGTTGCTCGCACTGCGCAACGCCGGCGACGACCGCCGCCTGCGCGCCGCGCTGGCCACCCGACTGCTCGGCCAGGATGCCGCGGCGATCGCCGCGCTCGATGCCGATGGCGATGCGCTGCGCGACTGGCAGCAGCGGTTCCAGGATTGGCGCGCGCGCTGGGAGCGGCACGGGCCGCAGGCGTTGCTCAGCGAAGTCGTCGCCGCGAATGCCGCGCGCCTGCTGTCGGAGCCCGACGGCGAACGCCGCGTGGCCAACCTGATGCAGCTCGCCGAGCTGATGCAGGAGGCCGGCGCCCGCAGCCTCGGCACGCAGGGACAGCTCGATGCCCTGCGTGCGGCGATCGCCGATGCCGATGCCGACGACGAGGCGCAGCAGCCGCGGCTCGAATCCGATGCCGGTCGCGTGCAGATCCTGACCCTGCACAAGAGCAAGGGCCTGGAGTTCCCGCTGGTGTTCCTGCCGTTCTGCGGGATCGGTCGCCGCTCGGTGGAACCCGGGACCTGGGCCATGTACCCGACCGACGCGGGGCGTGTCCGCCAGTGGAAGACGGTGGATGCGCATGCCGGCGCGCCGTCGTGGGGCGAGGCCAGCGCGCTGCACGTGGTCGAGGAACAGGCCGAGGACATGCGCCTGCTCTACGTCGGCCTGACCCGCGCACGCGACGCCCTGTGGCTGGCCTGCGGTGCGTTCGCGAACCAGCACAACACCGCACTGGCGCGGCTGCTTGGCGACCAGGCGCAACGCACGCAGCTGCACGGGGCGCTCGCCGCTGCCGCGACGTGGAGCGAGGGGCTGCCCTCCACCGAGCTGCGCCGGTTGCCGCCGCTGCCCGGTGAGCGCGTGCCGCCTGCGCGCATCGCCACCCGGGTGCTGCGCCGCGACTGGTGGATCCACAGTTTCAGCCAGCTGCACCAGCAGCAGTCGCAGGGCGCGCAGGTGCTGGCCGACGAGGCGCCGGCGGACGACGAGCGCCGCAATGCCGACGTCGCCATCCCGAGCGATCCGCGCTTCAGCGGCATCCGCTTCGGCAATGCGCTGCACCACGCGCTCGAGCATGCGCACTTCGGGGCATGGGCCGGCATCGACGGCGGACGCATCCCCGATGGCGAACGCGCGGTCCTGCTGGCCGCGCTGCGGCACGAGCACTATCGCGATGCCGATCTCGACGACGGCGTGCGCGCGCTCGCGCCACTGGTCGCGCGCACGCTCAACGCGCCGCTGCCGACCACCGATGGCGAGCCGGACATCCGCCTGTGCGAACTGGCCGACAGCGCGCGCATCGCCGAGCTCGAATTCCACTTCACCCTGCGCGATGCGGCAACGCGCGATTTCGTCGCACTGCTGCAGCGGCATGGGCTGCTGCGCGAGCGCGGGGACTTCGGCATCTGGCACAGCCTGTCCGGGCTGATGACCGGCAAGCTCGACCTGACCTACCGCGTCGGCGGGCGCCTGTACGTGCTCGACTACAAGTCCAACCTGCTGCCGGCCTACGATCCGGCGACGCTGGCCGCGCGCATGGCGGCCAGCGAGTACGACCTGCAGGCGCTGCTGTACGCGGTCGCGCTGCATCGCTGGATGCGCGTGCGCCTGGCCGATTACGACTTCGACCGCCACTTCGGCGGCGCCCGCTACGTGTTCAGCCGCGGCCTGGATCCGCGCGATCCGGCCCTGGGCGTGAGCGTGCCGCGGCTGACCCGCACGCTGGTCGAAGCCGCCGATGCCCTGCTCGGATCACCGATGCCCGAACAGGCGCGAGCGGAGCCGGCATGGGCCTGATCGCGCGCCTGCGTTCGCAACCCGCACTGCGCAGGGTCGACCTCGCACTCGCCGACACGCTGGCGCGTCGCGACCTTGCCCTGCACGGCGCGGCCACCGACGAACGCGTGCTCGCCGCCGCGGCGCTGGCGTCGCTCGCGGTCGGGCTGGGCCATGCCGCCTTCGATCCCGCATGCCCGGCGTTGTTGCTGCCGGACATGGACGACTGGCCCGATCCCGAGCACTGGCGCGATGCATTGGCCGCGTCGCCATGGGTCTCGCAACCGACGCTCGACGCGACATCCGATCCCGCGCGGCCGCTGGTGCTCGAGGACGGGCGCCTGTACCTGCGGCGCTACCGCGAATACGAGCAACGCCTGGCGGGCGGGCTGCAACGCATCGCCGCAGGGCAGGCGGCTGCAACCGACCTCGCCACGCTCGCGCCGTTGTTTACCGCGTTGTTCCCGGATGCGCGCGCAGGCGATGCGCAGGCCCGTGCCGCGGCGGTGGCCTTGCTGCGTCCGCTGTTGCTGGTCACCGGCGGGCCCGGCACCGGCAAGACCACGACCATCGCGCGCGTGCTGCTGTTGCTGGTCGCGCAGGCGCGGCAAGCGTCGTTGCCATCGCCACGCATCGCGCTCGCGGCGCCCACGGGTCGCGCCGCCGAGCGCATGGCCGCAAGCCTGCGCAATGCCGTCGCCAACATCCGTGTGCGGCTGAGTGCCGCGGGAATCGATCCGGCGCCGTGCGACGCGTTGCCGCAGACGGCCGCGACGCTGCATCGCCTGCTCGGAACGATCCCGGACAGTCCGCGCTTCCGCCACGACGCCGACAGTCCCCTGCCCTTCGATGTGATCGTGGTCGACGAGGCGTCGATGGTGGACCTGCCATTGATGTGCAAGCTGGTCGATGCCGTCGCCGAAGGCGCGCGCCTGGTGCTGCTCGGCGATCGCGACCAGCTGCCGTCGGTGGAGGCTGGCGACGTGCTCGCCGCGATCGTCGACGCCGCCGGCGACGATGCCGGCGTGCCGGGCGAACTCGCCACGCGCCTGGCGCCGTTGCTGGGCGAAGCCACGGTCTGCGCGATGGCAGGCCCCGCACTCGCGGGTCATCGCGTGCACCTGCAACGCGGCTATCGCCAGTCCGATGCGCTGGACCTGGCGCCCTTGGCCACGGCCGTGCGCGACGGTGATGCCGACACCGCGCTCGCGCTGCTGCGCGACGATGCGCTTGCCGGCGTGCACTTCCATGATGGCCTGCACGATCCGTTGGGCGGCCCGACCCGGCCACGGCTGCTCGATGCCTGGCGCGGGATCGCCGCCGCGACCGATCCCATCGACGCGCTCGCCCTGGGCATGCGCCTGCGCCTGCTGACCGCTTTGCGCGATGGCCCGCAGGGCGCGAGCGTGCTCAACGCGCGCATCGAGGAAGCCCTCGCCGGCGCGCAGCGCGAACGCTATTTCCATGGCCGCCTGCTGCTGGTCACCGAGAACAGCTATCGCCACCAGTTGTTCAACGGCGATATCGGCGTGTGCCTGCGCCCCGAAGGAAGTCCCCTTGGGGGGCGCGGCGACGACGGCGCGGTTACCGCATGGTTCGCCGGTGGCGGCGATGGCATGCGCGGTTTCCATCCGTCCGCGTTGCCGGCGCACGCCAGCGCCTTCGCAATGACGGTGCACAAGGCGCAGGGTTCGGAGTTCGACAGCGTGTGGCTGCTGCTGCCGCGGCAGGACGCGCGCACGTTGTCGCGCGAACTGGTCTATACCGCGATCACCCGTGCGCGAAGCGAGCTGCATGTCTGCGCCGGCGAGGACGCATTGCGCGCGGCGCTTGCGCGGCACGTCATGCGCGTGTCGGGACTGCAGGGGCGATTGCTCGCGGGTGCAGCGGACGCCGCTTCCGCTACTGGATGAACGGTGTCGAACCATGCCGCACTGCAGGTTGGCGCATGCCTGTCTTTTCACGAAGTGGCAACGCCAACCTTCCTAAGGTGACCACACACGCCGCCGCTGGTTTGCAGCGGGGCACCAACAGGAGAACGGCACGATGAGCGATATCAAGAAGGACCACAGCATTGGTGAAGGTACGGGCGCTGTTGCAGGCGCAGTGACGGGCGCGGCGGTTGGTTCGGTTGCCGGTCCGGTCGGTACCGTTGTCGGTGCGGTGGTCGGTGGCGCGCTCGGCTCCAAGGCCGGCGGTGGCATTGCCGAAGCAATCAACCCGACCGACTACTCCCGCCATTTCGAGACCGCTTACAAGACCGCGCCGTATTACACCGCCGGCCGCGAGTGGAACGATTACCAGCCCGCATACAAGTACGGCTACGACACCTACGGCCAGTACCGCGGCCAGCGTTTCGAGGACGTCGAGCCGCAGCTCGAGCGCGACTGGAATGCCACCAAGGCCAATTCACGCCTGGGCTGGAACGAAGCCAAGGGCGCCGTGCGCGATGGCTGGCACCACATCGAGCGCGCGATGCCGGGCGACGCCGACAACGACGGTCGCTGAGCCACAACACGAGGCGCCGTCGCACGACGGTGGCGCCCGTTGCATTTCTCTCCCCGGGTCGCTGCAATGCGGCCCGTTTTTTTGTCGCTGGTGCGCCGCGATCCTTCACCGATGGACAACGGCGGCGGTCGTAGCGTGGAGGTTAAACCGCGGGAGGCTGCCATGGGTGCGCTGAAAAAGGACCACGTCATGGGTGCCGGCAGTGCGGCCCTGGCCGCGGGCGTCGCGGGCGCGGCCATTGGCGCCGTGGTCGGCGGCCCGCCGGGGCTGGCGATCGGTGCGGTTGCCGGTGGCGCGCTGGGTGCCTTGGTCGGCGATCGCATCGCCGATGCGGCCGACAGCGGCCGCGACCTCGGGCACTTCGAGCAGATCTACCATTCGATGCCGTACTTCGTCGAAGGCCACGACTGGAACGACTACGCGCCGGTCTACCGCTACGCACTGGATGCGCATGCGCGCCTCCATGGCGCGGCCTTCGACCAGGTGGAGACGCAGCTGCACGGTGGCTGGGAAGCCGCGGCGCGGTTCGGGTCGCGTCTGGACTGGGAACGTGCGCGGCCGGCCATGCTGCATGCCTGGCAATCGCTCGATGAAGCCGGACGCGACCGGTCGGTGCCCGAACAGGCGCATTGACCGCCGCCGGCGCGCGCCGGGACTGCTTTGCACAGCCGCTCCAGGGCCGGCGTCGGCGCTTGCAGTACGATGCCGGACCCCCTTCACCGGATGCCGCCATGCGCGACGCCCCGTTGCCCGAAGACACTGACCGCGTGACGCCCGCCGCCGCGGAGGAGGCCGTGCGCACCTTGTTGCGCTGGGCCGGAGAAGACCCGGCGCGCGAAGGCCTGCTGGACACGCCCAAGCGCGTGGTCAAGGCCTATCGCGACTGGTTCAGCGGCTACGGCCAGGACCCGCGCGACTACCTGGCGCGCACCTTCGAGGAAGTCGCCGGCTACGACGAGCTGATCGTGCTGCGCGATATCGAGTTCGAAAGCCATTGCGAGCACCACATGGCGCCGATCATCGGCAAGGCGCATGTCGGCTACCTGCCCGACGGCAAGGTCGTGGGCATCAGCAAGCTCGCGCGCGTGGTGGAAACCTACGCGCGCCGTTTCCAGGTGCAGGAGAAGATGACCGCGCAGATCGCCGACTGCATCAACGACGTGCTGCAGCCACGTGGCGTCGGAGTGGTGGTCGAGGGCGCGCATGAGTGCATGACCACGCGCGGCGTGCACAAGCGCGGGGTCAGCATGATCACGTCGAAGATGCTGGGCACGTTCCGCGAGGACGCGCGCACGCGCATGGAATTCCTGCAGTTCATCGACGTCGGCCCGGGCCGCTGACCGTCGCTGGGCGGGTAGTGGCCGTCACGTCGGCGTGGCGATGCCGCATCGACACTGCGCACCGTGAATGCTCCGCCCCAACGCGATCCTCCGAATGACCGCGCACCGGAGCCCGGCGCGCTCGACTGCCTGATCATCGGTGCCGGCCCAGCGGGGCTGACCGCCGCCACTTACCTGGTGCGCTTCCTGCGGCGCATTGCGGTCGTGGACGCCGGCCAGAGCCGCGCGCGCTGGATTCCCGAAAGCCACAATTGCCCCGGGTTTCCGTTCGGTGTCGCCGGTCCGGCGCTGTTGCGCAGGCTGCGCGAACAGGCCGAAGGATACGGCGCGCGGATCACCCCCGGCCGCATCGTGTCGCTGCAACGCGATGGCGACGGATTCATCGCCAGCGACGCCGAAGGCCAGCGCTGGCAGGCGCGCAATGTCCTGCTGGCCAGCGGCATCGTCGATCGCCTGCCAGCGCTGGAAGACGACGGGGTGGAAGCGGCGATCGCCGATGGCGCGCTGCGCCTGTGCGCGGTCTGCGACGGTTACGAAGCCAGCGACGAGCGCCTGGCGGTGCTGGCACCGGTCGATGATGCGATCCGGCACGCGGTGTTCCTGCGCACATTCTCGCGACGGGTCGACGCGATCCCGGTGCAGGCCGGCGACGCATCCGCCGATTGCGCCGCATTGGCGCGCACGGCGCGGGTCGCGGTGCGACCGGTCGCCAGGCGCATGCGCCACGACGGCCACGGCTGCGTCGTGGAATTCACCGATGGCAGCCAGGACCGCTACGACAGCCTGTATCCGGTGCTGGGCGGCATCGCGCAATCGCAGCTGGCCGCAGCGCTGGGCGCGCAGCTGGACGACAACCGCGAACTCATCGTCGACGACAAACAGCAGACCAGCATCGCGGGCCTGTACGCGATCGGCGACGTGGTCAGCGCGCTGAACCAGATCAGCGTTGCCGTCGGCCACGCGGCGATCGCGGCGACGGCGATCCACAACAGCCTGCCGCACAACTTCCGCGAGGATCCGGACAGCCAGCACGAGGCCGCGCAATCGCTGCCGGCACCCGGGCAGCCCGCCACCTCGTGATGTGGTGTCGACGCGGGCATCAGCCGCGCGCAACGCCGTCGAACACATCGGACACCATGCCGGCCGACTCGACGCCGACGTGCAGGTGCGGGGCCAGGCGCACGCAACCCTGGCGCACGGCGGTGACCACACCGGCCTGCGCCAGCGCCGCGACAATGGCATCCAGGCGGGCCACGGGCGGGCGCACGCCGAGGATGTGTGCCTGCGCATCGGGTGCCAGCCACGACGACAGGCCCTGCGCACGCAACGCGCTGGCAAGCGCGGCCGTGCGTGCCCGCAGCGCCGGCGCGATGCGTTCGATCTGCCAGCGTGCGACCTGCTGCAACGCCGCTTCCGCCATCGCCAGCCGCTGTGGATCGGCGACGCCACCGGCATCGAAGCGACGCGCGCCTGGCCGCCATGCGGCAGGTCGTTGCGCATCCCCACGCCACACCGCGACCGGATCACGCGCGAGCCAATGCTGCTCGATCGGGATGCCACGCGCGCGCCACGACGGATCCACCCACAGGTACGCCATCCCGCCGGGGCCAAGCAGCCACTTGTAGCCCACCGACACCGCGAACGCCGGCTTCCACCGTGCGATGCGTGCCGGCAGTGCGCCCAGGCTCTGGCTCAGGTCGAGCACCAGCGCCACGCCACGCGCGCGCGCATGCGCTGCAATCCGGTCGAGGTCGAGCACGCTGCCGTCGCGCCAGTCGACATGCGCCAGCGACAGCACGCGGATCGTCGAGTCGCTGTCCAATTCGCGCAGCACCGCATCGCTCGCCGACTCGCCCGGCAACTGCCGCGCCTCCAGCAGGCGGGCGCCGACCACATGGCAACGCTGCTGCCAGGCCAGCACCTGCGAGGGAAACGCGCCCGCCGTCACCAGCACCGCCTCGCCGCGCGCGAGCGGCAGGTTGCGTGCCGCGATGGCGATGCCGTAGGCCGCCGACGGCACCAGCGCCACCGCATCGGTATCGCCATCGAAACAGTCGGCGGCAAGCGCGCGCACGCGCTCGATGGATGCTTCCCAGTCCGCATCACCCAGGCGCCACGGCGCGACACCCTCATCCAGCGCGCGCTGCGCGGCCTGCTGCACCACGCGCAGGCACGGCCCGTGGGTGGCGGTGTCCAGGTACACGATGCCATCGGGCAGGCAGAAGGCATCCGCCTGCGCGGCGTCGGAGGGGGCAACTGCGGTCGCATCGTGCATCGCGCCATCCTGGGCACGTGCGCGTCACGCGAGCGTCACGTCGCCAATCGCGGCGCTCAGTATCCTCGCCCCGATGAACCCGCTCCCGCGTCCGCTCGCATCCGCCACCCAACACGACACGTCCGCGCGCCTGTCCGTCGAGCTGCTGCTCGCACGCTATCGCGCGGTGCGCGCCACCAGCCTGGTGCTGGCCGCCCCGCTCTCGGCCGAGGATGCGATGGTGCAGAGCATGCCCGACGCCAGCCCGGCCAAATGGCACCTGGCGCACACGACCTGGTTCTTCGAGCGCTTCGTGCTGGCGCTGCAACCGGGTTATCGCGCGCTGGAACCGGCCTGGGACGCACTGTTCAACAGTTATTACCAGTCGGTCGGGCCGATGCATCCGCGTCCGCAACGCGGCCTGCTGTCGCGGCCGTCGCTGCAACAGGTGCTCGATTACCGCGCGTGCATCGACCTGCGCATCGAGCGCGCATTCACCACCGGCCAGCTCGACGACGACGCCCAGCGGCGCGTGCTGCTCGGTACCCACCACGAGCAGCAGCACCAGGAGCTGCTGCTGACCGACATCAAGCACGCGCTGTGGTGCAACCCGCTGCGCCCGGCCTATCGCGACGACCTGCGCGAGGCGACCGGGTCGCCAGCGCCGCTGCACTGGATCGACAGCGACGAACACCTCGCCCATGTCGGCGCGGCGGCATGGCCCGACGCGGGCGCGTTCGCCTACGACAACGAGTCGCCGTGGCACCGCGTGCTGGTGCCCGCGCACGCACTGGCATCGCGTCCGGTCAGCAATGCCGAGTTCCGGGCCTTCATCGAGGATGGCGGCTATCGCGATCCGGCCGCATGGCTCAGCGATGGCTGGGCGACGGTGCAGGCACGGGGCTGGTCGCGACCGTTGTACTGGGACGCCGACCTCACCCACGCCTTCACCCTGTCCGGCATGCGTCGGATCGATCCCGATGCACCGGTCTGCCACGTCAGCCAGTACGAGGCCGACGCCTACGCGCGCTGGGCCGGTGCACGCCTGCCGACCGAGACCGAGTGGGAATCGCACGCCAGCGCGCAACCGGTCGCCGGCAACTTCCTCGACAGTGGCGTGCTGCAGCCGCAGCCGGCGCCGAACCCGCGTGCACGCCTGCAGCAGCTGTTCGGCGACGTGTGGGAGTGGACCGCGAGCGCCTACCTGCCGTATCCCGGATTCCGCCCGATGCCCGGTGCGCTGGGTGAATACAACGGCAAGTTCATGAGCGCGCAGTGCGTGTTGCGCGGCGGCAGCTGCGCCACCCCGCGCAACCATGTCCGCGCCAGCTACCGCAATTTCTTCCATGCCCAGGATCGCTGGCAGTTCTCCGGGCTGCGCCTGGCCAGGGACGCGCCATGAACGTCGCGCTGGAGCAGGTCCAGGTCCGCCTGACCGACCTGCGGCCGACCACCGACGACATCACCGCCGATGTCCTCGCGGGATTGTCGCGGATACCGCGGCGGCTGCCATCGAAGTATTTCTACGACGCACGCGGGTCGGCCCTGTTCGAGGAGATCACGCGCCAGCCCGAGTACTACCTCACGCGCGTGGAGACGCGGTTGCTGGATGCGCGCATGCAGCGCATCGCCGACGCCATCGGCGCGCGCGCGCACGTGGTCGAGTACGGCAGCGGCAGCGGGCGCAAGACCGAACGCCTGCTCGAAGGCCTGGACGATCCGGTCGCGTACACGCCGATCGAGATCTCGCGCGCGACCTTGCTGGACACGACCGCGCGCCTGGCACGGCAGTTTCCACGGGTGGAGATGCTGCCGGTCTGCGCCGACTTCACCCAGCCGGTGGACCTGCCCGAACCATGCCGGCGACCGCGCACCGCATTGGTGTTCTTTCCCGGATCGACCCTGGGCAATTTCGCCCGCGGCGACGCCGTCGCGCTGCTGGCGGCGATGCGCCAGACTATGGGCGCGCAGGGGCGTGCGCTGATCGGGATCGACCTGGACAAGGACACGGCCACGCTCGAGGCTGCCTACAACGACGCGGCCGGCGTCACCGCTGCGTTCACCCTCAACCTGCTGGCGCGGCTGAATCGCGAGATCGGCAGCGATTTCGACCTCGATGGCTTCCGCCATCGCGCCGTGTATGCGCGCGAGCGCCACCGCATCGAGACCTGCCTGGTCAGCGAGCGCGCGCAGGTCGTGCACGTCGCCGGGCGGCGTTTCGGCTTCGCCCGCGGCGAGCAGATGCTGGTCGAGTACAGCCACAAGTACACCGACCCCGGCTTCGCCGACCTGGCGCTGGCCGCGGGCCTGCGCGTCAGCGCGCGCTGGAACGACGACGACGACCGCTTCGGCCTGCGCCTGCTGCAGGCGATTTGAGCAAGCGCTTCGGGCAGGCGTGGGACGGGCGGCAGCCACAGCATCCCGCCGGCTAGAATGCGCGGCCCACCGTCGACCGCGGACGCATCTTGAACACTGCCGTCCAGCGCGGGCGCAACGCCGCGCTCGTCTTCATCTTCTTCACCGTGCTGATCGACGTGCTGTCGTTCGGGCTGATCATTCCCGTGCTGCCGCACCTGATCGAGGATTTCACCGGTGGCAACACCGCGCACGCGGCGTACTGGATCGGCGTGTTCGGCACCGTGTTCGCGGGCATCCAGTTCTTTTCCTCGCCGGTGCAGGGCGCCCTGTCCGATCGCTACGGGCGACGTCCGGTGATCCTGCTGTCGTGCCTGGGCCTGGGCCTGGATTTCTGCTTCATGGCGCTGGCGAACGCATTGCCGTGGCTGCTGGTGGGCCGGGTGATCTCCGGCATCACCTCGGCGAGTTTCACCACGGCCAATGCCTATGTCGCCGACATCACCAGCGCCGACAAGCGCGCGAAGAGTTACGGCCTGATCGGCGCGGCGTTCGGGGTGGGCTTCATCATCGGTCCGCTGCTGGGCGGCTGGCTCGGCGCGATCTCGCTGCGGCTGCCGTTCTGGTTCGCCGCGGGGCTGGCGCTGCTGAACTTCTGCTATGGCCTGTTCGTGTTGCCCGAGTCGCTGCCGCCGGAAAAACGCGCGCGCAGCTTCGATTGGTCGCACGCCAATCCGCTGGGCTCGATGGTGCTGCTGCGGCGCTACCCGCAGGTGTTCGGGCTGGCGGCGGTGGTGTTCCTGGCCAACCTGGCGCATTACGTCTACCCGAGCATCTTTGTGCTGTTCGCCGACTACCGCTACGGCTGGGGCCCGCGCGAAGTCGGCTGGGTGCTGGCGGCGGTGGGCGTGTGCAGCGTGATCGTGCAGGCCGGACTGGTCGGCCGGATCGTGCCGCGGCTGGGCGAACGTCGCACGCTGCTGCTGGGCCTGGCCTGCGGCGTGGTCGGATTCGGCATCTATGCGTTCGCGGGCAGCGGCTGGGTATTCCTGCTCGGCATCCCGGTGTCGGCGATCTGGGGACTGGCCTCGCCATCGACGCAGGCCCTGATCACGCGCCAGGTCGGCAGCGACGTGCAGGGACGCATCCAGGGCGCGTTGATGAGTCTGGTCAGCCTGGCCGGCATCATCGGCCCGGCGATCTTCGCCGGCTCCTTCGGCTTGTTCATCGGCGATCGTGCGCCACTGCATCTTCCGGGCGCGCCGTTCCTGATCGCGGCGCTGCTGCTGGGCTGCGGCTGGCTGATCGCGTGGCGCTATGCGCGCGCACCGAGCACCCCCGTGCAGCCGCTCGAAGCGCTGCGCTGACGCCTCACCCACTTCCTGAAAACAGCGTCCTAGAACCAGCGCCGCCAGCGCCCGATGCCGACCGCGACCAGCACGATCGACGCCATCGCGCCGATCGCGGTCCAGAATCCGACATCGGCAGTGTCGAAGAATCCCGCCTTGAAGTTCATGCCCAGCGCGCCGGCGATCATTGCCAGCGAGCCGAGCAGGACGGTGGCGAAGGTCAGCGTGCGCATGGTGTCGTTGGTGCGCTGCGCGATGCGCGTGGTGAACAGCTCGAAGCTGCCGACCACCAGCTCCCGGGTGTTTTCCACCGCATCCATGGCCCGCTCGAAACGTTGCTCCAGCGCGCGGAACTGGCGGTCGGCGATGCCGCTCTCGTCGGGTCGGAAATCCGGCCGCGCCAGCGCGCCGAACACGTGCCGGTGCGGCGCCAGCATCCGCCGCAGGCGCGAGGCGCCGCGTCGCAGCCGGGCCAGCTCCGGCAGGCTGTCGGGATTGACCGCGCGTGCCAGCACGGTGACCTCGAGGCGATCCACCGCGGCCTCGAAATCCGACACCGCGTGCAGGTAGCTTTCGACCATCCAGTCCAGCAGCGAGGCGGTGAAGCCCTCGGCGCTGAGGCTGCCGATGCGGGTCTGCGCGCGTTCGCGCTCGCGCAGGCGCTCGATGAAGTCGACCGGCCCGCGATGGATGCTGACGACGCGGTTGTCCCCGCAGATGATCGCCAGCCGTCGCCCGCGGAATTTCAGCCCGCCGCTGTGCTCCGCCGCGATCACCTGCACCAGGAACCACTCGCCGAAGTTCTGCAGGCGCGCGCTGCCGTTGAGCTCGCGCAGCAGCTGCGCGCCATCCGCGCCGAGATCGAGCCGCTGTGCCAGGTTTGACCAGCGCGCGACCGTGGTGTCGTCGATGGATTCCGCATCACCGATGTCGACGTCGATCCACAACAGTTGCCGCTCGGACAGGGACGCGACATCGATCGCATCGGCATCGAGCGTGCGGTCGGCGCCGTCGGCGTCGTACAGGGTGACGCGCAGCCACCCGGCCCCGCCCGCGGGCGGGGCGGCGGTCACGGGCTGCAAGCCGGTGTCCATGGCATGCAACGGGTGGTGATGGCGCAGCTCATCAACCGATGATCGGTGGCCATCGCGCGAAGGTCGGGTGAATCGTGGCCGGCGGCCAGGCGTGTCGCGCGTCTGCGCGGCGGCAGCGACAAGCGACCGCCGATGTGGCCTGATAGCAGTCCCGGAGGACGACAGGGATTGTCACCATGAAGGACTTGCGCAACCTGTTGCTGGATTGTCGTGCCGCGCTGCGCCGTGCGGATCCGCACTTCGAGAACAGCCCGCTGCGCGCGCGCATGGACGAGAACATCATCGGCATGAGCAAGGCCGAGGACACGCCGAAGGAAGTCGCCGCCGCGCCGCAGACCTTTTCCGCGCAGCAGGTCGCCTACGCCTGGCAGCAGGCGGCCCGCGAGCTGCACTTCACCCATCCGCAGCTGTACGCGGAACTGGGGCGCGAGGTGCGTGAGCGCCTGCAGGCCGACACGCTCGTCGATCCCAATGCCGAACTGGTCCGCCTGGAGGCACGACTCAGGCAGCTGCAGGCGGAGCGCGACACCGCGCAGGATGCATTGACCGCGACGCTCGCCACCGCGCACCGCGAGTTGCAGGCCGGTCTTGCGGACCTGCAGGACGAGTTGGCGACCCTGCGCCAGGCGCTCTCGGCGGCGGTGGCGCTGGACGGTGCCGACGCGCATGGCAGCGAGGTCGAGCTGGCGCAGCGGCGCCTGCGCGTGCTGGTCGAGGCCGCCCAGCGCGGCGGCGGATTGCCGAAGGCGCGCCCGGAGGCGCCCGGTGAGATCGCGCCGAGCACGACCAGGCTGCAGCAGGTCAGCAGCGGCTCGCGCGCATTCAGCGACGAGGAGCGCGAGTGGTGCATCGGTGAAGCGGTTGTCCGCAGCCACTTCGCGCTCAGTCCGGCGAAGTTGCTGGCCGATGGCGATCGCGCCCTGGCCACGCTGTTGCTCCAGGCCAGCCGCGTCGGCGCCTGACCCGGTTTCACCAGCCGTGGCCAGCGGCATGCCGATACTCGCGGCAACTGCCAGCGAGGACCAGGCCATGGCGCGATGCGATGTCTGCGGCAACGACTACGACAAGTGCTTCACGGTGAAAACGCCGGCCGGCTCGGGCACGTTCGATTCCTTCGAATGCGCCATCCACGCCCTGGCGCCGACCTGCAGCCACTGCCATTGCCGGATCATCGGCCACGGCGCCGAGCACGACGGCAAGTTCTATTGCTGCGCGCACTGCGCCAAGCAGTCGGGCATCGTCGGCATCGACGATCGCATCTGACCCGGTGTGCCGCGCACCGCGTGGTGCGTGAAGCGGCGATCGATCAGCCGCAGGTCACCGCGAGGATGCCGTTGTTGCCGTCCACGCGGATATCCACCCGTTCGGCACTGAATTCCATCGTCACCATCTGGCCCGGATGCAGCATGCGCACGACGCGGCTGCGGCTGTCGCTGCGGATCCGCTCGACGATATCCGTCGTCGCCTGTTGGCCGATCGCCCATTGCGCCGCATCGGCGTTGCAGGTCATGCGTGACGGTGGCATGGGATCGCTGTGCCGTGGCGGCGTCCCGGCGCAGGCCGGCAGGGCCAGCAGCAGGGCGACCGGGAAGGCGAAACGCACGAATGCCATGGGCGGTCCAGCAGGCGATGGGAGCCCGAGCATCAGGCCCTGTCCGTTGCCGTCGCGTCAACGCCGCCGTCGGCCGGCGTATCGGCCGCATGCACCGCATGCAGGCGCAACAGCAGCAGCGCCAGCGTCACCACGTCCTGGTGGTTGTGCGCGGCGACGCGTCGCAGGTTGCGTGCGGCGCCGCCACGCAGGTAGGACAACCATGCCGCCGGCGCCTCCGACCCCGGCAGGTCGTCCTCGCGCACGATGCGCAGCAGTTCGCGCTCGATCGTCGCCAGCCGGCAGTTCTCCCAGCTGCCGCGATAGCGCCGGCGGGTCGGGAACAGCAGGTCGACGTGATCCAGGCCGCCGATCGGGTCGCCCAGGCGTGCCAGCCGGTAGCGCGTCTTCAGCAGCGGCGCGTCGTAGCAGCGGCCGTTGTAGCTGGACAGCACCGTGTGCGGCGCCAGCCACGAGGCGAACGTCCGCAGCATCGCGGGCTCGGCGGCCAGCGTGGTGATCAGCAGCTGGCGGATGCGCAGGCCGTCGCCCTGCAGCGGATCGTGGTGCCAGTCGGCCGCGCCGATCATGAAGGCGCGCGTGCCGGTGCCGCCGGACAGACCCGTCGTCTCGGTGTCGAAGAACAGCAGCGCGCGCGGATCGACGTGATCCTCGCGCCTGGCAAAGGCCAGCTGCAGCGACGCCTGCGGCGCCGCGATCGGGATCCGCGACACGATCAGGCGCAAGCCGGGCGCGATCTCGTCGCCGGGCAGGGTGCGGTCGACGGGAATGCGCGGCGGCGTGGCGAGCGGACGTCGCTCGCGCACACCGAGCAGGCGACGCAGCGCGGCAATGGCGTCGACGGCGGGAAGCGGATCGTTGGCGGCGGGAAGCGACGTTGCGTCGGGAAAAGCGGCCCTCATCCGCCCTTCGGGCACCGTCTCCCGCGCGCGGGAGACGGGAGACGCCGGATCGACCGGTTGCGCATCGCACGCTGCTGGCGGCCGGTTTTCGATGGGGGCGGGCACTGCGTGGCCCGCCTGCCGGCGCAGTGCGCGCAGCTTGTCGAGGGAAACGCTCATGCATCCATTCGCGAACGACCGGCCGCGACCGGCGCCCCAGTGGCGCCTGTGGGAGCGGCTTCAGCCGCGAATGCGCGAGGAAATTCTCTGCAACTGAAAAGCTCGCGGCTGAAGCCGCTCCCACAGGGTGCGTCGCGGCTCACGCGACCTCCTGGAACAGCCCCAGCACCCGCAACGCCAGCACCTTCGGAGACGCCTCCGCCTTGCCTTCATCGACCGCCAGCACCGGGCCGACACAGGCGGGGCAACCGGACGTGCAATCGCAACGCTGCACCAGTTCGAGCGCGCGCTGCAGCAGCTCCGCCTGGCGCGCCCACAACGGCTCGCTCAGGCCGACGCCACCGGGGAAGTTGTCGTACAGATAGACCGTCGGCACGAACTGCTGCACCTCGGCCAACGCGATCTCCTTGCCTTCGACGCCTTTCAGCGAGCCGCGACCGCCCTGGTCGCTGGCCGCGAACCACGCGCCGTCGCCGTTGCCGATCGCCTTCTGCAGGTCGCGCGGGTCGGCCATCACCGCGACGGTGGCGACGATGTGCAATGCGTAGCCGGCACCGAGGAAACCGTCGAGCGCATCCTGGCGATTGCCGAACCACGCCAGCAGCACCGCCTGCGGCAACTGCCACCACACTGCGGTGGTGTGCAGTTCCTGGTCGGGCAGATTGACCGGGCCGTAGCCGATGTTCTCGTGGGTGTAGTAGCGGATCTTTTTATAGCCGGCGACGCGGCGCACGACGTGCACTTCGCCGTGGTTGGCATCGCCGTGCCCGGCCGCGCAGCCATCGAAGCGCTCGAGCACCTTGAGCTTCGTGTAGTCGATCGAGTCGGTGTAGTAGTCGACGTGCGTGCGCGTGACGTAGGCCTTGCGTCCGTCCCAGTCGAGATGCTCGACCTGGTAGGGCGTGGACTGCACCATGTGGATCGCGCCTTCGTACAGCGTCAGCGCGGCGGCGGAATAGTCCACCTCGGCGATGATCACCTGCTTGCCGTTGCTGCGGTCGACCACGACGAAGTTGCCGTCGGCGACCGAGCGCAGCGATACCGCGTTGGCCGGATAGCTGTCGGCGATCCATTCCCAGCGCTCGCCTTCGCGGTGCACGACCTCGGTCTCGGCGAGCGCTGCCAGGTACACCTCGGGCTCGATCGGGCCGAACAGCTCGTGCATGCTGAACGGCAGCTCGAAGGCCGCGCAGCGGATGTGGTCGAACAGGATCAGCGGCTGGTCCGGCGCGGTGCGCGCGTGCTCGGGCGGCGCGTCGGCGAAGAAATCCGGATGCCGCACCACGTACTGGTCGAGTGGTTGCGAATTGGCGACCAGCACGCCCAGCGACGGCTGCTGCCGGCGGCCGGCGCGACCGAAGCGCTGCCATGTCGCCGCGACCGTGCCCGGATAGCCGTTGAGCACGACGACGTCGAGGCTGCCGATGTCGACGCCGAGCTCCAGCGCGGAGGTGCTGATGATCCCGTCGATGCGGCCGTCGCGCATGTCGCGCTCGGCGGCGCGCCGCTCGGTGGGCAGGTAACCACCGCGATAGGCGCGGATGCGCGGCGGCTTGCGCGGATCGTGGTCGAACACGTCCTTCAGGTATTTGGTCAGCACCTCGACCATCAGCCGCGTCTGCGCGAACACCAGTGTCTTGAGGCCCGACTTGATCGCGATGCGCGCGATGCGGTTGCTCTGCGAGCGCGCCGACGCGCGCAGGCCGAGGTCGGCATTGACCACCGGCGGGTTCCACAGCAGCACGTGCTTGTCGCCGGTTGGCGCGCCGGACTCGGTGATGGCGTGCACGCGATCCTCGATCAGCGCCTGCGCGTGTTCGCGCGGATTGCCGATCGTCGCCGAGCACAGGATGAACTGCGGGCGCACGCCGTAGAACGCGCAGATCCGCTTGAGCCGGCGCAGCACGTTGGTGACATGGCTGCCGAACACGCCGCGGTAGCTGTGGATCTCGTCGATGACGACATAGCGCAGGTTCTCGAAGAACTGCGCCCACTTGGTGTGGTGCGGCAGGATCGCCTGGTGCAGCATGTCGGGATTGGAGACGACGATGTCGCCGTGCAGGCGGATCGCCTGGCGTGCATCGCCGGGCGTGTCGCCATCGAAGGTGAACGCCTTCACCCCGAGCTCGCCGGCGCGATTGAGCTCCAGCAGTTCGGCGACCTGGTCCTGCGCCAGTGCCTTGGTCGGAAACAGGTACAGCGCCTTCGCCCGTCCGGTCATCGCCGCGGCCAACACCGGCAGCGTGTAGCACAGCGACTTGCCCGAGGCGGTCGGGGTGACGATGGCGACGTGCTCGCCGCGCTGCGCCGCAGCCCAGGCTTCGGCCTGGTGTCGGTACAGCCGGTCGATGCCGCGCGCCGCCAGTGCGCGCCGCAACGCGGGTGGGACGTCGTCCGGGATCGGCGCGTAGTCGCCCTCGCGACCGGGGATGGTGAAGCTGCCGGTGATGCGGTCGCCGTAGCGACGCGCCAATGCCCGCGTGAGCGATGCCCCATTGCCGCGCCGGGGACCGTCCTCGTGTACGGACAGGGCCCGGTCCTCGTCGTGCCCGCGCCGCGCCAGTGCGTATCCGGACTTCCCCATGCGTGAGCGCGCAGTGGGCCGGTTCGACATCGCAGGCCCTGCGACCCGGCGTCCGGCGGCGCGGCCCGCCCGGGCCGGGAAGCTGATGCGGATCAAGCCGGTGCTCACGGGCAGCGTCTACAGTCGCGCCATGCCGCTCCCCGACGCCCGGAACGAGTCCGCGCAGCCCGTGTTCCGCGCACGCGGCCTGACCAAGGTCTATCGCATGGGCGAAGTGGAAGTACATGCGCTGCGCGGCGTCGACCTGGACCTGTTCGCCGGCGAATTCGTGGTGCTGCTGGGCGCGTCGGGCAGCGGCAAGTCGACCCTGCTCAACATCCTCGGCGGGCTGGACGCGCCCACGGCCGGCGTCGTCGAATGCCGCGGCCATCCGCTCACCGGCGCCGGCGACACGGCACTGACCCACTTCCGCCGCGAGCACGTCGGCTTCGTGTTCCAGTTCTACAACCTGATCCCCAGCCTCACCGCGCGCGAGAACGTCGCGCTGGTCACCGACATTGCGACATCGCCGATGGCGCCGGAACAGGCGCTGGCGCTGGTCGGCCTGGACACGCGCCTGGACCATTTCCCGGCGCAGATGTCCGGTGGCGAACAGCAGCGCGTCGCGATCGCGCGCGCCATCGCCAAGCGGCCGGACGTGCTGCTGTGCGACGAGCCCACCGGCGCGCTGGATTCGCAGACCGGCGTGCTGGTGCTGCAGGCGCTGGAACGCACCAATCGCGAAACCGGCGCGCTGACGGTGGTGATCACCCACAACGCGGTGATCGCCGGCATGGGCGATCGCGTGCTGACCCTTCGCGACGGCCGCATCGCCAGCGAAGAGCGCAACGCCGTGCGCCTGCCGGCATCGGGGCTGCGCTGGTGAGCGCGCTGCACCACAAGTTGCTGCGCGAGTTCCGCCAGCTGCGCGGGCAGGCGATCGCGATCGCGATGGTGATGGCCGGCGGCATCGGCATGCTGGTCATGGCGCTGAGCAACTACAACGCGCTGTCGCAGACGCGCGCGCTGTTCTATGCCGACTACCGCTTCGCCGATGTGTTCGCGCAGGCCAAGCGCGCACCCCTGCCGCTGCTCGATGCCGTGCGGGCGCTGCCCGGCGTGCGCGATGCGCAGGCGCGCATCGTCGGCATGGTCAACCTCGAGCTGGACGGCTACGGCGAACCGATGACCGGCGAGATCATGTCGCTGCCCGACGCTGGCGATGCCGGCCTCAATCGCCTGTACCTGCGCCAGGGGCGGCTGCCGGTGGCCGACGACGAGGTCGTGGTCGGCGAGCCGTTCGCGCAGGCGCACGCGCTGGTGCCCGGGGATACGATCACGGCCATCCTCAATGGACGCCGGCAATCGCTGCGCATCAGTGGGATTGGCTTGTCGCCGGAGTTCGTCTACCAGATCCGACCAGGCGACGTGTTCCCGGATTTCGAACGCTTCGGCGTGCTGTGGATGGCGCGCGCACCGCTGTCGCGCGCCTTCGACCTCGACGGTGCCTTCAACGACCTGGTGCTCACGCTGCAGCCCAACGCACGCCAGGATGACGTCATCGACGCGCTCGACACGCTGCTCGCGCCCTACGGCGGTGTCGGCGCGTACGGACGCGAACTGCAGCAGTCGCACCGCTTCCTGGACGAGGAACTCAAGCAGCTGCAGGTGATGACGCGGCTGTTCACCGCGATCTACCTCGGCGTGTCGGCCTTCCTGCTCAACGTGGTCGTCGGCCGGCTGGTGAGCACCCAGCGCGAGCAGATCGCGGTGCTCAAGGCCTTCGGCTACAGCCGCTGGGAAGTCGGCGTGCACTACGCGCAGCTGGTGCTGATGATGGTCGGCGTCGGCGTGCTGCCGGGGCTCGCCCTGGGTGCGTGGATGGGACGGCGCGTGGCCGACCTGTACATGGACTTCTACCGGTTTCCCTTCCTGGTCTGGTCGGTCCCGCCGTCGGTGGTGGCGCTGGCGTTCGCGTTCGCACTGGCCGCCGCCGCGCTCGGCACCGTCACCGGATTGCGTCGCGCCTTCGCGCTGCAGCCGGCCGAAGCGATGCGGCCGGAGTCCCCCGCGGTGTACCGGCGCACCCTGCTCGAGCGGCTCGGACTGGGCGGACTGCTCGATCCCGCCGCGCGCATGGTGCTGCGCAACCTGGAGCGCCGCCCGCTGCGCTCGGTCATGTCGGTGATCGGGATCGGCCTGGCCTGCGGCATCCTGGTGATGTCGCGCTCGCAGGCCGGCGCCATCGAACGGATGATCGACGTGCAGTTCGGCTTCGCCCAGCGCGACGACCTCGCGGTGACCTTCGCCGAGCCCACGTCGGCGCGCGCGATCGACGAGCTGGCGGCTCTGCCCGGCGTGCGCGCGGTCGAGCCCTACCGCGTCGCCGGCGTGCTGCTCCGCCACGGCCACCGCGAATACCGCACCGCGTTGCAGGGACTGACGCCCGGCGGCGACCTCAAGCGCGTGCTCGATGCGCGCCTGCAGCCGGCGGCGCTGCCGGCGGACGGCCTGCTGCTGACCGATTACCTCGCCGACATGCTCCACGTCCGCGCGGGCGACAGGCTCGACGTCGAATTCCTCGAAGGCGCACGCCGCCGCATCGACGTCCCCGTCGCCGGCACCGTGCGCGAATACATGGGCGTCGGTGCCTATGCGCGCCGCGATGTCGTCAACCGCCTGCTGCATGAAGACGGCGCGGTGACCGGCGCGTGGCTGTCGGTGGCGCCCGATGCGCGCGCCGAGGTCATCCAGGCGCTGCGCGGACGCCCGCGCATCATCGCGGTCACCGATCGCGCGGCGATGGTGCGCAGCTTCCGCGACACCATGGCCAAGGGCATCGTCACCTTCACCCTGGTCGCGACCCTGCTGGCCGGCAGCATCGCGGTCGGCGTGGTCTACAACGCCGCACGCATCACCCTGGCCGAACGCGGGCGCGAGCTCGCCAGCCTGCGCGTGCTCGGCTACACCCGCGCGGAAGTCCGCGGCCTGCTGCTGGGCGAACTCGCAACCCTGAGCCTGCTCGCGCTGCTGCCCGGCTTTGCGCTGGGCTACGGCATGACCGCGCTGCTGGTGCTCGGCTTCCGCTCGGAGATCTACCGCGTGCCGCTGAGCATCTCGCCATCGGGATTCGCCTTCGCCGGACTGGTGATACTGGCCGCGACGCTGCTCTCCGGGCTGCTGGTGAAGCGGCGGCTGGACCGGCTGGACCTCGTGTCCGTGCTCAAGACCAAGGAGTGATGACGACCATGACCGCATTGAACCGGACACGCGTGATCCGCTACCTGCTGGTGATCGTCGTCGTCGCCGCGCTGGCCGCGCTGGTGCTGTGGCCGAAGTCGCAGCTGGTCGACACCGCTCGCGTCGACCGTGGCCGCGTGGCGGAGACCATCGATGCCGAGGGCCGAACGCGCGTGCGCGACCGCTACGTCATCACCGCGCCGATCGCCGCCACCGCGCGCCGGCTGGCGCTGCAGCCCGGCGATCGCGTGCATGCGGGGCAGGTGCTGGTGCTGCTCGATCCCGGCGCCGCGCCCACGCTCGATGCGCGCGCGCGCGCCGAAGCCCGCTCGCGCATCGATGCCGCCGAAGACCGGTTGACCGCGGCACGCGAGGATGCGCGCGCAGCCGATGCCGCTTCCCGCCAGGCCGCTGCCGAATCCGCACGGCTGAAGACACTCGCGGCCGATCGCCTCGTCGCCGCCGAATCCGCCGAGCGCGCCGCGACCGCGCGCCAGCGTGCCGCACGCGAGGCCGCCAGCGCGCATGCGCTGGTCGCCACCGTCGAACACGAACTGCAGGCCGCGCAGGCGGTGCTGCGCGTCGGCAGTCGCGACGACGGCAAGGACGCCGCGCTGGAATTGACCGCGCCGGCGGACGGCGTCGTGTTGCGTCGCCACTACGAGAGCGCGAAACCGGTGCAGCCGGGCGAGGCGCTGCTCGAGGTTGGCGACCCGCAGGGGCTGGAGGTCGAAGTGGACGTGCTCTCCACCGATGCGGTGCGCCTGCGACCCGGCATGCCCGTCACGCTGCTGCGCTGGGGCGAGACGCGACCGCTGGCAGGACGCGTGCAGCGCATCGAACCGGGCGGCTTCACCAAGGTGTCGGCACTGGGCGTGGAGGAACAACGCGTCTGGGTCATCGTCGTACTCACCAGCCCGCGTGCGGACTGGGCGCGGCTGGGCGAGGCCTATCGCGTCAATGCGCGCTTCGAGCTGCGCGCGGTCGACGACGCCCTGCGCGTGCCGGCCAGTGCGGTGTTCCGCCATGCCGGCGGCGACGCCGTGTTCCGCATGGTCGGCGGCCGCTCCGTGCTGACGCCGTTGACGGTCGGCGTGCAGGGTGGCGGCTTCGCGCAGGTGATCCAGGGACTCTCCGCCGGCGATGCAGTCATCGTCCACCCGGATCGCGCGCTTGCGGATGGCGACCGCGTGCGGCTGCGCTGACGTGGCGCGGCGTGATGTCGTCCTACGACGCCTGCAGCTCCGCCGCCGCGACCGCGCGCACGGTCAAGCGCTGCAGGTCCGCAGCACCGGGCACGCTGATGCCCTTCGCGGAGCCCTGCGTGTACAGCGTCACGTGCGCGGGCGGCACCGGCAGCGGACGGCCGAGCAGGCGCGACAGCGCGGCGTGGAAGGGTGCCATCGCCGGCAGGTCGACCAGCTCGATGATCGATCCGACCGTCTGCGTCGATCCATCGTCGTCGATCGACTTCTGCAGGCGCAGCAGTCGACCGCTGCGCGCGAAGCGCCAATCCTGCGCAGCGAGCGCGGCGGCGATGGCGGCGTCGAGCGGTCCGGCAACGGCCGCGCGCAATTCACGCCCCAGCACCGATCCGATCAGCGTGATGTGCAGCTCGCGCTTCGGGACGAACACCAGGCCGTCGAGTGTCACCGCCTGCGGTGGCGGTGGCCACGCGCGCGGCGGGATCGGCAGGACCAGCGTGTGCTGCGGGCTGAGCCGGGGTGTGGAGGCCTTCGACATGGCGACAGCATGCCGCCGGATGTGTCGCGCGGGCGTCGTGCCACACGGCAGTGGCGCCCGCCGGCCGGCCTAGACTGACGACGTCCCGGCACCAACGAGGCCACATGTCCGACCGCATCCACAACGCCAGCCTGCGCGAGCGCCTGATGTCGGCCGACGCCGCGGCGGCGCTGATCCGGCCCGGCGACACGATCGCCATGAGCGGCTTCACCGGTTCCGGCTACCCCAAGGCCGTGCCACGGGCGCTGGCCGCGCGCATCGAGCGCGCGCACGCCGCCGGCGAGGCCTTCCAGGTGCAGGTGCTCACCGGCGCGTCGACCGCACCGGAACTTGATGGCGTGCTCGCACGCGCACGCGGCATGCAACTGCGGCTGCCCTACCAGTCCGATCCGACCGTGCGCGACTGCATCAACGCCGGCGAGCTGGAGTACATCGACCTGCACATCAGCCAGGTCGCGCAGGACACCTGGTTCGGATTCTTTGGCGACGTCGAGATCGCGCTGGTGGAAGTGACGGCCATCCTGGAGGACGGCAGCCTGGTGCCGGCGTCGTCGGTCGGCAACAACAAGACCTGGCTGGACCGCGCGAGCAAGGTCATCCTCGAAGTCAACCACTGGCAGCCGGCGGCGCTGCAGGGCATGCACGACATCTACTACGGCACCGCGCTGCCGCCGCACCGCGTGCCGATCCCGCTGCTGCGGCCGGACGACCGTATCGGCGAGCCGACCCTGCGCTGCGATCCCGCCAAGGTCGTCGCCGTGGTCGAGACCCATGCGCCGGACCGCCACACCGTCTTCAATCCTCCCGACGACACTTCGCGCCGGATCGCCGGCCACCTGCTCGAGTTCCTCGCGCACGAGGTCCAGCGCGGCCGCCTCACCGCGCAACTGCTGCCGCTGCAGTCGGGCGTCGGCAACATCGCCAATGCCGTGCTCGCGGGGCTGGCCGACAGCGGTTACCGCGGGCTGAGCGCCTTCACCGAGGTCATCCAGGACGGCATGCTCGCGCTGCTCAAACAGGGCGTGCTGCGCAGCGCGTCGGCGACATCGTTCTCGCTCAGCGAAGCGGCGCTCGCCGAATTCAACGCCAACGTCGACTTCTACCGCGAGCGCATCGTGCTGCGACCGCAGGAGATTTCCAACCATCCCGAACTGATCCGCCGCCTGGGCTGCATCGCCATGAACGGCATGATCGAGGCCGACCTCTACGGCAACGTCAACTCCAGCCACATCGCGGGCAGCCGCATCATGAACGGCATCGGCGGCAGCGGTGACTTCGCGCGCAACGCCTATCTGTCGGTCTTCATGGCGCCCAGCACGGCCAAGGGCGGCGCCGTGTCGTCGCTGGTGCCGATGGCCAGCCACGTCGACCACACCGAGCACGACGTCATGGTCCTGGTCACCGAGCAGGGCCTGGCCGACCTGCGCGGGCTCTCACCCAAGCAGCGCGCCCGGCAGGTCATCGCCCACTGCGCGCATCCCGACTACAGGCCGCTGCTGCAGGACTACTTCGATCGCGCCTGCCGGGCGAGCTATGGCAAGCACACGCCGCACCTGCTGACCGAAGCGCTCAGCTGGCACGAGCGTTTCATCCAGACGGGCAGCATGCGCGGCCCCATGGGGGCGGTGGGCGGTCGGTAGAATCGACCGCCCCAGCCGCGACGTGGCCATGCTCCGACTCACCGACATCAAGCTTCCCCTCGACCACGACGCCGCCGCGCTGCCCGCGGCGATCGTCGCGCGGCTGGGGATCCATGCCGACGAGCTGGCCGGCTACAGCATCGCCCGGCGCAGCCATGACGCACGCAAGCGCGGCGCGATCAGCTGGATCTATTCGGTGGACGTGGACACGCCGCGCGAGGCGGACATCCTGTGGCGCCTGCAACTCGATGCGGAGGTGGCGCAGTTCGCGCGGGATGCCGATGGCGGCAAGGTCATGAAGACGCCGGACACGACCTACCGGTTCGTGGCGCGTGCGCCGGAGCATCTGCCATTGCGCCCGATCGTGATCGGGATGGGACCCTGCGGTTTGTTCGCGGCGCTGGTGCTGGCGCAGATGGGCTTCCGGCCGCTCGTGCTGGAGCGCGGCAAGGAAGTGCGCGAGCGCACGAAGGACACCTGGGGCCTGTGGCGGAAAAAAATCCTAAACCCGGAATCGAACGTGCAGTTCGGCGAGGGCGGCGCCGGCACCTTTTCCGACGGCAAGCTCTACAGCCAGATCAGCGACAAACACCACCACGGGCGCAAGGTGCTGGCGGAATTCGTCGCGGCCGGCGCGCCGGCGGAGATCCTGTACGTCAGCAAGCCGCACATCGGCACCTTCCGGCTGGTGTCGATGGTCGAGCACATGCGCGCGACGATCGAGTCGCTGGGCGGCGAGATCCGTTTCAGCCAGCGCGTCGACGACCTGCTGGTCGAGAGCGACACCGCCGGCACGCGGCATGTGCGCGGGGTGGTGCTGGCCGATGGCGCGCAGCTGCGCGCCGACCATGTGGTGCTGGCACTGGGACACAGCGCGCGCGACACCTTCACGATGCTGCACGATCGCGCGGTGTTCATGGAGGCGAAGCCGTTCTCGATCGGCTTCCGCATCGAGCATCCGCAGTCGCTGATCGACCAGGCGCGCTTCGGTCCACAGGCCGGGCATCCGCTGCTGGGCGCGGCCGATTACAAGCTGGTGCATCACTGCCGCAACGGGCGCTCGGTGTACAGCTTCTGCATGTGTCCCGGCGGCACCGTGGTCGCGGCGGCGAGCGAGCCCGGGCGCGTGGTCACCAACGGCATGAGCCAGTACTCGCGCAACGAGCGCAATGCGAACGCGGCGATCGTCTGCGGCATCACGCCGGAGGATTACGCCGGATACGGCGATGGCCCGCTCGCCGGCATCGGCCTGCAGCGGCATTGGGAATCGCTGGCGTTCGAGCTGGGCGGCGGTGATTACACCGCGCCGGGGCAACTGGTCGGCGACTTCCTCGCCAACCGCGCGTCCGTGCAGTTCGGTGCGGTGCAGCCTTCGTACACGCCTGCGGTGCGGCCAAGCAATCTCGATGCGTCATTGCCGCGCTACGCGATCGATGCCATCCGCGAGGCCTTGCCGGCCTTCGACCGGCAGATCCGCGGCTTCGGCATGCACGACGCCCTGCTCACCGGCGTGGAGACGCGCACCTCGTCGCCGCTGCGCATCACCCGCGGGGAGGACGGACAGAGCCTCAATACGCGCGGCCTGTACCCGGCCGGGGAAGGCGCGGGCTATGCCGGCGGCATCTTCTCGGCGGGCGTGGACGGCATCCGCATGGCCGAGGCGGTGGCGCGGTCACTGGTGGCGGCTGGCCAGGCGCACGCGATCGGGTGACGGCGCCTGCGCGCGGCCGCGTGCACAATCGCCGCCATCGCTGATCGGATGGAGTCGACATGAAACCCAGGAACAACGGCAGGCCCGAACCCGACGACGGCCAGCGCCGGCTCGCGGTGTTGATCGATGCCGACAATGCGCAGCCCTCGGTGATCGAAGGCCTGCTGGCCGAGGTCGCCAAGTTCGGCGTCGCCAGCGTCAAGCGCATCTATGGCGACTTTACATCGACGCGCGCGACCCAGTGGAAGCAGAAGCTGCTGGAGCATTCGATCAATCCGGTGCAGCAGTTCGCCTATACCAGCGGCAAGAACGCGACCGACAGTTCATTGATCATCGATGCGATGGACCTGATGTACACCGGGCGCTTCGACGGCATGTGCCTGGTCTCCAGCGACAGCGACTTCACCCGCTTGGCGCAGCGCGTGCGCGAGGAAGGCCTGACCGTCTATGGTTTTGGCGAGCGCAAGACGCCGGACGCGTTCGTGCAGGCCTGCGACAAGTTCATCTACACCGAGGTGTTGCGTGCGGAAGTCGCGCCCGGTGCGCCGGCCAAGGCGCGACCGGCGAAGCAGGCCCCGAAGAAAACGACAGCTGGCGCCAAGCAGGAGGCGCCGCCGACACCTTCGACACCCGCAGCGCCCGTCGTGGCGAAAGCCGCCGTGCTGCCGCTGCCGCTGGAACTGCTGCGACGCGCGATCGAGGAGGCGTCCGACGAGCAGGGCTGGGCACACCTGGGCGCGGTCGGCAGTTACCTGACCAAGATCCGGCCGGACTTCGATCCGCGCCTGTACGGGCACCGCAAGCTGAGTGATCTGTTCAAGGCGCACGCGCGCCACTTCGGCATCGACGAGCGCGGCGGCGCCGGTGGCAGCAGGACGCTGTACGTGCGCGCGCTGGACCGGGCCGGCGCGTGATCAACAAGCCGTTCTCGCCATCCTGCGAACGCAATCGCGACCCGATCCTCGCGGTGCTGCGGCAGCGCTTCGCCGACCGCCGGCAGGTGCTGGAGATCGGCAGCGGGACCGGGCAGCACGCGGTGCACTTCGCCGCGGCGATGCCGTGGCTGACCTGGCAGTGTTCGGACGTGGCGGAGAACCTGCCGGGGATCCGCATGTGGCTGGACGAGGCGGGGCTGGTGAATACGCCGGCGCCGATCATGCTGGATGTCGAATCGGGGCCGTGGCCTGCTCGCAGCTTCGATGCGGCCTTCAGCGCCAACACCCTGCACATCATGGGATGGCCGGCGGTGGAGGCGTGCTTCGACGGCCTCGATGCGGCGCTCGCCGACAGCGCGGTGCTGGTGGTGTACGGACCATTCAACGACGACGGTCGCTACAGCAGCGACAGCAACCGCGAGTTCGACCGCTGGCTCAAGGCGCGCGATCCGCGCTCGGGCATCCGCGACGCCGCGGCGGCGGATGCGCTGGCGCGCAACATCGGGTTGCGACTGGTCGACGACGTTGCGATGCCGGCCAACAACCGCTGCCTCACCTGGGCGCGCTGATGTCGTCGGCCGGGATCGTGTCGACGACCGGTTTGGGCTTGCGCCAGTACTCGCGCCGGATGATCGGCACCAGCGCATTGGTGAACCGGATCGCCTCCGATGCCGACAGGTGCGACCACTCCGGCTGCGTGTAGCCCTGCAATTGCGGGTAGTCCTCGAAGTGGATGCCCGGCGCGCCGGTGCGCTGCAGCAGCACGTCCCAGGTCCGTGCGCGCGGCAGCACGCGCTGCTCGAATGCGTAATACGGGCCGGTGCTGGGCGGTCGCACGAACAGGACCTGCACTCCTCGGGCGCGCAAGGTGGCGATGGCGGTGGCAGCCCTGGCGATCTGCGTGTCGATCGCCGCCTGCAGTTTCTGCGGAGTGTCGAGGCCATGCGGCGGCGGACCATTGAAGCGCTGCGCCCAGATGCTGCGCGCGAGCGCCCTGTACGCGGGATCGGTCTCGAGTTTGCGCCACATGTGCGCGTTGCGATCCGGCTCCTGCATCACCATCAGCTTGCGCACGGAGACGTGGTCCTCCAGACCCGGGCGCGGTGGCCATGCCTGGCGACGCACCACCGTGCCCAGCGCGAAGTCGGGATCGTCGAAGGCGAACAGCGGTTCCAGCAGGTGCCTGGACAGCCAGTGCCCGCTGCGTTTCGATGGCCCTTCCTGGTGGTAGAACGGCACGATGTCGCCGCGATAGGCGAAGCCGGTGAAGAAGATGTCCGGTGCGACGCCGACCAGCAGGCGCCCGGTGAAGTTCGGGTCGGCGGCGAGGTCCTCGAGCACCGGCACCGGCGAGGTGCCTTCCATCGCGAGCTGGATCGGACGCTCGCCGGTGATGCGTTCCCAGACCGGCAACTGCACGTCGAACAACACGCGCGAGGAACCGATCAGCACGGTCCTGCCGCCTTCGCCGCTGTCGATGCGCCGGCGCTGTTCGGCCCAGGCGCCGTTGCTGTTGCGGTAGCCCGGGGTGGCGCCGAATGCGCGCCAGTACGCCTCCCAGCCGCCGAGCAGCAGCGCGGTCATCACCAGCGCGGCCAGCAGGATCGGGCCCCAGGGCTGCACGGGGATGTCGCGCACCGGGACTGGCTGCGCCACCCCGGGGCGGTCGGAGGCGGTCTGGCGCACGAAGCCCGGACGCTCGAACGCCGCGCCATCGGCGATGGCCGCAGCATCCGGCGCGACGACGGCGGCCATGGCCGCCGTCATGGCATCAGAACTGGAAGTAGATGAAGGCATTGCCCTCTCCCTGTGCGATGACGATCGAGAACGCCATCACCGCCCATGCGACTGCGATCGTCGCCGCGGGCACGCGCGCGACCACCGACTCGAGCGTGCGGTTGCGCATCTGCCAGTGCGCGAACACCAGTCCGCCGACGATCAACGCGACCGGCAGCAGATAGGCCATTGGCAGGATCGGCACGGCGTCGGCGTTGCCGCCGAACATGCCGCGCAACACCACCCACGCCTGCTCGAAGGTCTTCGCGCGGAAGAACACCCAGGTGACGTTGATCAGCGCATAGGTCAGCAGGCCCAGCCCGACCAGCGACAGCGGACCCGGGCGCCAGCCGGCGAAGCGCGACCGCAGCACGCGCTCACCGGCAAGGTAGGTGCCGTGCAGGCCGCCCCACACCACGAAGGTCCAGCTGGCGCCGTGCCAGAGCCCACCGAGCAGCATCGTCGCCATCAACGCGAGGTAGGTGCGTGCCTGGCCATGGCGGTTGCCGCCCAGCGGGATATAGAGGTAGTCGCGCAGCCACGCCGACAGCGTGATGTGCCAGCGTCGCCAGAAATCCGAGAAGCCCACGGCTGCGTACGGGAAGCGGAAGTTGTCCGGCATGGCGAAGCCCAGGCACATCGCCGCGCCGATGGCGGTCGTCGAATAACCCGCGAAGTCGCAGAAGATCTGTCCGCTGAACGCCAGCGTCCCCATCCACGCATCCAGCGCGCCGGGTGCGCCCTGGCCGTCGTAGACCATCTCCGCCGCGCCGGCCAGGAAGGTGTCGGCCAGCACGACCTTCTGGAACAGGCCCAGCGTCATCAGCGCCAGCCCGAAGCGCAGCTGGTCGGCGCTGGCGCGATGCGGCTGCGCGAACTGCGGCACCAGCTCGGTCGGCCGCATGATCGGCCCGGCGACCAGGTGCGGGAAGAAGGTCACGAACAGCGCGTAGTCGAGGAAGCTGGTCGCCGGCTTCGCGCGTCGCAGGTAGACGTCCAGCGTGTAGGACATCGTGGCGAAGGTATAGAACGAGATGCCGACCGGCAGCACGATCGACTGCTTGGCCGGCGTGTAGGCCACGCCCAGCGTCGCCATGAACGCGCTGAAGTTGTCGAGCAGGAAGTTGCCGTACTTGAAGTAACCCAGCATGCCCAGGTTGGCGACCACCGACAGCAGCATCCATGCGCGACGCATGTTCTGCCTGTGCGCATGCACCAGCTTCTGCGCCGCGTACCAGTCGACGACGGTCGAGATCCACAGCAGCGCGACGAACGGCGGGTTCCAGGCCGCGTAGAACAGGTAGCTGGCGAGGAGCAGGTTGACCTTCTTCGTCGTCCAGCCCAACGGCAGGTTGTGCATCACCAGCACGCAGGCGAAGAACACCGCGAACGTAAGGGAATTGAAGACCATGCGACGCTCCGGTGCGCGGCCGCCGGTCACGCGCGGATGCAGGGACAAACGCCCGGTGGCGGTCGACCCGGCCACGCGCCGATGGACGGTGGCAGGGCTGGAAACGTGATCGCATCGGCAGCGCCCATGCCATCTGGGGGATGCGTCGTCGCGAGGGCGCGCTAGGCTTGGCGATCGCCTGTCGCTGGAGTGCCGAATGTCGCGTTTGACCGGGGTGTCGCCTGTCCGTCTCGCCTTGCCGCTGTTGCTGCTCGCCGCCACCACCCATGCACAGGACGCCACGCCGCATACGGCGGCGTATCCCGGGACGCTGGCGCTGGACATCGACGCCACCGATCTCTCGCATCGCATCTTCCGCGCCCACGAGCGCATCCCGGTGCAGCCCGGACCGCTGACGCTGCTGTATCCACGCTGGCTGCCTGGCCATCATTCGCCGAGCGGGCCGATCGACAAGATCGCCGGGATCGTGTTCACCGCCAACGGGCAACGTCTGGCGTGGACGCGCGATCCGCTCGACGTCTATGCCTTCAGGCTCGACATCCCAGCCGGCGCGACCACGCTCGAGGTGGACTTCGACTTCCTGAGCCCCACCGATCGCAGCCAGGGCCGGGTGGTGATGACCCCGGCCATGCTCAACCTGCAGTGGAATACGGTCGTCCTGTATCCGGCCGGGCACGCGGCCAGCGCGATCACGGTCGTCCCCAGCGTCAAGCTGCCACCGCAGTGGCAGGCGGCGACCGCGCTCGATGGCGCGGTGCGCAGCGGCGACACGGTGCGCTACGCCCCGGTGGCGTTCAACACGCTGATCGATTCGCCGATCTATGCCGGCCAGTATTTCAAGCGCATCGACCTGGACCCGGGCGCGAAGGTGCCGGTGCACATGGATGTGTTCGCCGACGATCCGCGCTTCCTGGAGGCCAAGCCCGAACAGATCGCCGCGCATCGCAAGCTGGTGCAGCAGGCCTACAAGCTGTTCGGCTCGCACCACTACGACCATTACGACTTCCTGTTCTCGCTGTCCGACCAGATGGCGGGCAACGGACTGGAGCACCACCGCTCCAGCGAGGACGGCGTCGGCACCGGGTATTTCACCGAGTGGGATACCCAGGCCGGCGAACGCGACCTGCTGCCGCACGAGTACACGCACTCGTGGAACGGCAAGTTCCGCCGCGGCGCCGACCTCACCACGCCCGACTTCAACGTGCCGATGCAGGACAGCCTGCTGTGGGTGTACGAGGGCCAGACCCAGTACTGGGGCAACGTGCTGGCCGGACGTTCCGGCCTGCGCACGGCCGAGCAGTCGCGCGATGCGCTCGCGCTGGTGGCGGCTGCCTACACCGACAATCGCGCCGGGCTCACCTGGCGCGCGCTGCAGGACACCACCAACGATCCGATCATCGCCCAGCGCCGGCCCAAGCCTTACCGCGGCTTCCAGCTCAGCGAGGATTACTACTCCGGCGGACAGATGATCTGGCTGGAGGTCGACGCACGCATCCGCGCGAAGACCGGCGGCCGGAAGTCGCTGGATGATTTCGCCAGTGCGTTCTTCGGCGTCGACAACGGCAGCTGGACGGTGCATCCCTACACGTTCGATGACGTCGTCCGCACCCTGGATGGCGTGGTCGCCGACGACTGGGCGACGTTCCTGCGCGCGCGCCTGGACGGCGCGACGCCGATCACCGGTGGCATCGCCGCCGCCGGCTGGAAGCTGGTGTACCTGGACAAGCCCAACGACTACGCCAAGGCGGCGGCAAAGGAAGGCGGCGGTGCCGACTTCCTGTATTCGCTCGGCTTCACCGTGGACAAGGACGGCAAGCTGGGCGAGGTGCGCTGGGACGGCCCGGCCTTCCGCGCCGGCATCGGTAGCGGCATGCAGCTGGTGGCGGTCGACGGCCGCGAGTACAAAAAGGTGACGCTCGAGGATGCGGTGAAGGCCGCCAAGGGCGGCACCGCGCCGATCACGCTATTGGTGAAGGACTTCGATCGCTATCGCACGATCGCGCTGGATTACCACGACGGGCTGCGCTATCCGCACCTGCAGCGGATCGCGGGCACGCCCGATCACCTCGGCGCGATCTACGCCGCGCGGAAATAAAAACAGGGGTCAGAGTGAAGTTTCGTGCTGACGTCGTCCGTTGTCCCGGCAATAACGGGCACGAAACTTCACTCTGACCCCTGTTTCCCCTTGTTCCCCCACGCGCCGATCGGCGCCGGGCGCCCGAGCAGGTAGCCCTGTCCGTAACGGCAGCCCATCGCCAGCAGGGTGTCGCGCTGGGTCGCGGTCTCGATGCCCTCGGCGACCGCTTCGATCCCGAGCGCGCGCGCCAGTGCGAGGATCGATACCACCACCGCGTCGCTGTTGCCGTCCGCGATGCCGAGCCGCGCGACGAAACTGCGATCGATCTTGACGATGCGCAGCGGGAAGGTGTGCAGGTAGCTGAGCGACGAATAGCCGGTGCCGAAATCATCCAGCGCGGCGCCGACGCCATCCTCGCGCAGCGTGGCCAGGATGCGGCGTACGCCTTCGGGATCGTCGAGCAGCGAGCCTTCGGTGACTTCCAGCACCAGCCGTGACGGCGGCAGTCCGGTACGCCGCAGCATCTCGCGCAGGCGCTCGCACAGGTCGGGTCGGCGGAAGTGCAGTGGCGATACGTTGATCGTCAGGTAGCTGTCGCCGCTGAGCTCGCGCGCCGCGAGCGTGCAGCTGTGCTCGAACATCCACCAGTCGATCGCCTCGATGCTGCCGCTCTCCTCGGCGATCTCGAGGAACTCGCCGGGGCCCAGCAGTCCGCGCTGGGGATGGTTCCAGCGGATGAGGGCCTCGTAGCCCATCACCTCGCCCGAGTCCAGGTGCTGGATCGGCTGGAAATAGGGCTCGAACTGGTCGTTGTGCAGGGCCATGCGCAGGTCGTGCTCCATGGCCAGCACGTCGATCGCGCGCTTCTGCAGCGAGGCATCGAACATCTCGAAACGCTTGCGTCCCTGCGCCTTGGCCCGGTACAGGGCGACGTCGGCATCGCGCAGCACTTCGTCCGATTGCTGGTAATGGGCATCGGCGATGGCGATGCCGATGCTCGCCGATGGCTCGATTTCCTTGCCGGCGATGAGCATCGGCATGCCGAGCATGGCGAGGATGCGCTGGGCGACCTTGATCGCCGTTTCCGGCTGCGGCACGTCCTCCAGCAGGATGGCGAATTCGTCGCCGGCCAGCCGCGCGACCAGGTCGGGATCGCGCACGCAGGCCTGCAGCCGCGCCGCGACTTCCTTGAGCATCGCGTCGCCGGCCAGGTGGCCCAGGCTGTCGTTGATCACCTTGAAGCGATCGACGTCCAGGTACAGCAACGCGGCATGGCGGGTCGGCTCGCGCCGCAGCAGGCCGAGCACGCGTTCCAGCCGTTCGCGCAGGTAGCCGCGATTGGGCAGGCCGGTCAGCGCGTCGTGCATCACCTGGTGCTTGAGCTGCTCCTGGATGCGCTCGCGTTCGCCGATCTCGCGCCGCAGCTCGGTCGTGCGTTCCTGCACGCGCTGCTCGAGCTGGGCAAAGGCGCGTTGCTGGATCAGCGCCGAACGCCGTCGATTGAGGCTGTTGGCGATCTGCGAGCCGACGAAGCTCAGCAGCTCCTGGTCGGCGGCGCCATACACGACCGATGGCGTGTAGCTCTGCACCGCCACCAGGCCGATCACCTCGTCGCCGACGATCAAGGGCACGCCGAGCCAGCACACGGCCGGCGGCCCCACGCCGATCAACTCGACCTCGCCCCGCTCGGCGAGCAACTCCATGTCGCGGGTTGCGCCCAGCAAGGGCTGTCCATGCCGCAGCACGTATTCGCTCAATCCACGCGCCAGCGGCCGCGCCGGATTGCCGCGCGCCTGCCCATCGACGAAATAGGGGAACTCGAGCGCCTCGCGGGTCTCCGACAGCAGTGCGATGAAGAAATTCGTCGCGTTGAGCAGTTGGCCAACCACCCCGTGCACGCGCTCGTAGAACGCGACCTGGCTGATGTCGGCCGTGGCCAGCTGCGCGATCTGGAACAGCGCCGCCTGCAGCCGCTCGGCGCGCTGGCGCTCGAGGATCTCCAGCTGCAGTCCCCGGTTGGCGTCGGCCAGCTCCAGCGTGCGCAGCCGCACCACCTTTTCGAGTTCGTCCTGGCCCAGCTTGCGGTCCAGCGCGGTCAGGATGTGGCTGGCGACAAAGGACAGCAGTGCGCGGTCGGCGGGTGTGTAACAGACGTCGGCGCGATAGCTCTGCACGACCAGCGCGCCGCGCACCTGGCCATCGCGCAGCATCGGCACGCCCAGCCAGTCGTAACTGTCGGGTCCATAGACCAGCAACGGTCCCGAAACCTGTTGCTGCAGCTCGCTGGTACGGCCCATCAGCGGCAGGCCATCGCGGATCACGTACCAGGTCAGCGTGTGCTCGCGCGAGGCCAACGGGATCTCGCGCGCCGGATCGCGCGGCGTGGTGTCCTCGACGTCGGCGAAATACAGGAAGCGGATGGTGTCGCGCTCGGCATCGTGCAGCACGATGAAGAAATTCTCGGCGTACATCAGCGAGCCGACGATCGCGTGGATGCCGCGCAACAGGTCCGGCATGTCGCGCTCGGAGCCGGCCAGGTCGGAAATCGCGAACAGCGCGCGCTGCAATTGCTCGGAGTGCGACAGGCGTGCGTTGGCGCTTTCCAGGTCGGTCCATTTCAGCGCGCGCGTCAGCAGTGGCGCGGCGACGCGCAACGGCGGATCCAGCGCCGCCAGCAGTGACGGCCCGATGCGCGGCTGGATCAGCGTCACCAGCAGTACCGCCCGCACCGGCGGCGCCAGCGGCACGGCCACGCGCAGGTGGTCTTCATCCCAGGCGTGGCTGCCCGATGCCAGTGCCGCGCGGGCCAGGATTCCGCCGTCCGGATCCGGACAGGACGCGCCCAGCAGCATCGGCGTGGGCTCCCCGTCCAGCCACAGCAGCACGCTGGCCGCAGCACACTCCGGTCGCGCCTGCACTAGTTGCAGCAGCACCTCGGCGATCTCGGCGGGCGTGCCGCCGGCCACCAGCCGGTCCAGCCACGGTGGCACCGGCGCGGTATCGACGGCCACTGCAGGCAGCGCGATGTCCAAGCAGCAGCGTCCCCCGCAGGCCAATGCATTGACTTCTAGCATGCCGCCACGGCGCCAAGCCGTGACAGGGCACGCATTGCCCGCAAGCTCCCCGGCCGGACCCTCAGGCGGCGGCGACTGCCGGCGGCTCGCGCCATCGCGCCAGCAACGCTGCCTCGCGCTCCCTGGCGGCCTGCAGGTGGGCGTGCTTGACGTGCCCATAGCCGCGGATGTGTTCCGGGATGCTGGCGATTTCCGCGGCCAGGCCGACATTGCCGTCCGTCAGCGTCTCCAGCAGCTCACCGGCCAGGCGTTCGTAATCGGCGATGAGCTGGCGCTCCATCCGGCGCTCGGCGGTATGGCCGAAGACGTCGAAGGGTGTGCCGCGCAGGCGCCGCAGCGATGCCAGGGCCTTGAACGCGGTCAGCACCCAGGGGCCGAAGGCGCGCTTGCGCAACTCGCCGTCGGCATTCTTCCTGGACAACAACGGCGGCGCGAGGTGGAAGCGCAGGGTGTAGTCGCCCTCGAACTGCTGCTCGAGCCGTCGGCGGAAATCGCCGCTGGTGTAAAGGCGCGCGACTTCGTACTCGTCCTTGTAGGCCATCAGCTTGAAGAAGTAGCGGGCGACGGCTTCGGTCAGGTCGGTGCTGCCGGGAACGCGCTGCTGCTCGGTGGCGCGCACCCTGGCGACGAGGTCGGCATAACGCCGCGCATAGCGCTGGTCCTGGTAGTCGGTGAGGAAGGCGATGCGGCGCGCGATCACCTCGTCGAGCGATCGCGACAGGCGCGCATCGTCCAGCGGCAGGAAGGCGACGTCGCTGCCGTGTGCCGGCACGTGCCGCAACTCGTCCTCCTCGCGCGTGGCCAGCAGCGCGTCGACCAGCCCGGACTCATGGCCCTCCGACGGACGCGGCGCCAGCAGCGGCAGTTCGTGCGGGGTGCGCTCGGCGATCGTCGCCGCGTTGCGCACCACGCCGGCCGCCCCGGCGACCGCATCGATGTCGATCGCGGCCACGCGACCCCATGCGAACGCGGTCTTGTTCATCTCGACCGCCGCGCCGTTCAATTCCACCGCGCGCATCAGCGCCTCGAGCGACAGCGGCACCAGGCCCTGCTGCCAGGCATGGCCGAGCATGAACAGGTTGGCGGCGATGGCATCGCCCAGCAGCGCCGTGGCGAGCTGCGTCGCATCAACGAGCAAGGGCTCGCGACCGCCCAGCGCGGTGCGCACCGCGGCGATGATGTCCGCGGCGGGGAATTCCATGTCCGGGCGCGTGGTGAACGCGCCGGGCATCGCCTCGTAGGTGTTGAGCAGCACGCGGCTGCGGTCGGCGCGGATCTTCGACAGCGCCCAGTAGTCGTTGACCACGACCATGTCGCAGCCCAGCACCAGGTCGGCTTCGCCGGCGGCGATGCGCACGGCGTGGATGTCGGCCGGCGAGCGCGCGATGCGGATGTGGGTGGTGACCGCGCCGCCCTTCTGCGCCAGGCCGGTCTGGTCGAGCACGCTCGAACCGCGGCCCTCCAGGTGCCCGGCCATGCCCAGCAGCGCGCCGATGGTGACGACGCCGGTGCCGCCGACGCCGGTGATCAGGATGTTCCACGGTTGCGACAGGTCGGTCGCGAACGTGGGCTGGGGAAGGTTCGCCAGCAGGTCGGTCGCATCAACCTTGCGGCCCTTGCGCACGCTGCCGCCGTGCACGGTGACGAAGCTGGGGCAGAAACCTTCGACGCAGCTGTAGTCCATGTTGCAGCCGGACTGGTCGATCTCGCGCTTGCGTCCGAACTCGGTGTCCTTCGGCAGCACCGACACGCAGAAGCTCTTCCTGCCGCAGTCGCCGCAGCCCTCGCACACCAGCGTGTTGACGAACACGCGCTTGGCCGGCGCGGCGATCCTGCCGCGCTTGCGGCGGCGGCGCTTCTCGGTGGCACAGACCTGGTCGTACACCAGCACGCTGACGCCCTTGACCTCGCGCAGGCGCTTCTGCACGGCGTCGAGCTCGCCGCGGTCGTGGAATTCCACGCCGGCGGGAAACAGCGACGCATCGCTCCACTTGCCGATCTCGTCGCTGACGATCGCGATGACCTGCACGCCCTCGCTGCGCACCTGGTGCGCGATCTGCGGCACCGACAGGGTGCCGTCGACCGGCTGCCCGCCGGTCATCGCGACCGCGTCGTTGTAGAGGATCTTGTAGGTGATGTTGACGCCGGTGGCGACCGACTGCCGGATCGCCAGCGAACCGGAATGGAAGTAAGTGCCGTCGCCGAGGTTCTGGAATACGTGTGGGGTGGTGGTGAAGGGCGCCTGCCCGGACCAGGTCACGCCTTCGCCGCCCATGTGGGTGAACGTGTCGGTGCTGCGGTCCATCCACGTGACCATGTAGTGGCAACCGATGCCGGCCAGCGCGCGCGAGCCGTCGGGCACGCGCGTGGAGGTGTTGTGCGGACAACCGGAGCAGTAGTGCGGCACGCGCGGGAAGTTCGCCCGCGGCAGCGCGAGCTCGGCTTCCTTGGACGCCAGGAAGGCGAGCTGCTGCTGGATATGCTCGCTGGTATGGAATCGCGCGAGGCGTCCAGCGATCACGCGCGCGATCCGCGCCGGCGTGAGCTCGTTGGTCGAGGGCAGGATCCATTCGCCGCTTTCGTCGTACTTGCCGACGATGCTCGGCCGGCGCCCGGCGAAGTTGTAGAACAGTTCCTTCATCTGACTTTCGATGAAGGCGTGCTTCTCCTCGACCACGAGGATGTCCTCGAGCCCGCGCGCGAAGCGTGAGATGCCGACCGGCTCCAGCGGCCAGGTCATGCCGACCTTGTAGACGCGGATGCCGAGGTCGCGGCAGGCGCGCTCGTCCAGGCCGAGCACTTCCAGCGCCTGCAGCACGTCCAGGTAGGACTTGCCGGTGGTGACGATGCCCAGGCGCGCATCCGGCGAATCCATCACCACGCGATCGATGCCGTTGGCGCGCGCGAATGCCTGCGCGGCCGTGACCGCGTACCGGTGCAGGCGCATTTCCTGGTCCAGCGGCGGGTCGGGCCAGCGGATGTTGAGTCCGCCCGGCGGCAGTTCGAAGTCCGTTGGCGTGACGATCCGCAGCGCGAACGGGTCGACGTCCACCGACATCGACGACTCCACCGTTTCGGCGATGGTCTTGAAGCCGATCCAGCGCCCGGTGAAACGCGACATCGCCCAGCCGAGCAGGCCCATGTCGAGGATGTCCTGCACGCCGGCCGGATTGAGGATCGGCATCAGCGCGCTGCTGAACTCGCCTTCCGAGCCGTGCGGCAGGGTCGACGAGCGACACGCATGGTCGTCCGCCGCGAGCGCGAGCACGCCGCCCAAACGCGAGGTGCCGGCGGCATTGCCGTGCTTGAAGACATCGCCGCAACGATCCACCCCGGGACCCTTGCCGTACCACATCGCATACACGCCATCGACGCTGGCGCCCTCGAACAGGTTGGTCTGCTGCGTGCCCCAGACCATGGTCGCGCCGAGGTCTTCATTGAGGCCGGGGGTGAATGTCACCCCTGCCGCCTCGAGGTGTTTCTTCGCCCGCCACAGTTCCAGGTCGAACCCGCCCAATGGCGAGCCGCGATAGCCGGAAATGAAACCGCCGGTGTGCAGGCCCGCGGCCTGGTCGCGCAGCCGTTGCATCAACGGCAATCGCACCAGCGCCTGCACGCCGCTGAGGTAGATGCGGCCGGTCGTGCGGCTGTACCGATGCTCGAGCGTGTAGCTGTCGTCCAGCTGCGGGATGCCGGCGGCAGGGGCGCCTGCAACAGCGGTCAGGGTCGATCCGGTCATGGTCAGGGGAGTCGGGACAGGGCGCCGCAGGCCGGTTGTCGGCCACTGCGGGGGAGCGCGGGCCGCAAATGGTACATGGCGGCCACGCCGTGCCGTGCGGTCGAGGTCCGGGCGGACGGCTGCGACGGGTGCCTGCCGTCGCCAGGCATGAATGCGCGCCGACATTCCCGGCACGTCACCTGTGGCGCCGACAACGCGACTGCGACCGCAAACCACGCGCGTTCCATGCAGTATGGTCGGCTTCGGAGGCCCTGCCATGTTGAATTCCTGCTGCACAAGACTGCGTCCCGCGATGGCGTCGCGATGCGGATTGCTGTTCGCACTGCTCGCCATGGGTGCCGCCAGCGGTGCCGACCGGATCACCGGCAAGCCCTTCGCCACCCGCAGCGAGGTCTATGCGCCACACGCCATGGCGGCCACCTCGCAGCCGCTGGTGACGCAGATCGCGCTGGACGTGATGAAGCAGGGCGGCAGTGCGCTGGACGCGGCGGTCGCCGCCGATGCGGCGCTGGGACTGATGGAGCCGACCGGCAGTGGCGTGGGCGGTGACCTGTTCGCGATCGTGTGGGACCCGAAGACCCACAAGCTCTATGGCTACAACGGCTCCGGCCGCTCACCGAAATCGCTGACGCTGGCGGAATTCCGCAAGCGCGGGCTCACCGCGATTCCGCCCTATGGGCCGTTGCCGGTGACCGTGCCTGGCGCGGTCGATGCGTGGTTCGCATTGCACGACCGCTTTGGCAAGCTGCCGATGCAGGACCTGCTCGCGCCGACGATCCGCTATGCGCGCGAAGGTTTCCCGGTCAGCGAGGTGATCGCGTATTACTGGAGCGCGTCGGTGCCGCGGCTGTCGAAATTCCCCGGCTTCAGCGAGCAGTTCACCCGCGACGGGCGCGGCCCGCGCACCGGCGAGATGTGGAAGCGGCCGACGCTGGCCGATACCTTGCAGAAAATCGCCGATGGCGGCCGCGATGCGTTCTACAAGGGCGAGATCGCGCATCGCATCGACGCCTACTTCAAGGCCAACGGCGGCTTCCTTTCCTACGAAGACCTGGCGACGCATCACGGAGACTGGGTCGAGCCGGTCTCGACCAACTACCGCGGTTACGACATCTGGGAATTGCCGCCCAACGGCCAGGGCATCGCAACGCTGCAGATCATGAACCTGCTCGAGGGCTACGACCTCAAGCACTACGGATTTGGCAGCCCCGAGCACGTGCACCTGTTCGTGGAGGCGAAGAAGCTCGCCTTCGCCGACCGCGCGCGCTTCTATGCCGACCCCGATTTCTACCGGACGCCCGTCGCCGAACTCATCTCGAAGCCTTATGCCGACCAGCGCCGCAAGCTGATCGACATGGACAAGGCCGCGCGCGTGGTGGCCCCGGGCACGCCGAAGGCGCTCGATGAGGGCGATACCGTGTACCTGACCACGGCCGACGCCAACGGCATGATGGTGTCGCTGATCCAGTCCAACTATCGCGGGATGGGCAGCGGCATGGCGCCGCCCGGGCTGGGGTTCATCTTCCAGGATCGTGGCGAGCAGTTCGTGCTCCAGCAAGGCCACCCCAATGCATTCGCACCCGGCAAGCGGCCGTTCCACACGATCATCCCGGCCTTCGTCACCAAGGCGGGCAAGCCGTGGCTGAGCTTCGGCGTGATGGGTGGGGCGATGCAGCCGCAGGGTCACGCGCAGATCCTGATGAACCTGATTGATTTCGGCATGAACCTGCAGGAAGCCGGCGATGCACCACGCATCCAGCACGATGGTTCCACCGAACCCGAGGCGCAGTACCAGCCGATGGCCGATGGCGGTGAAGTCGACCTGGAAAGCGGCTTCCCGTACGAGACGGTGCGTGCGCTGATGCGCAAGGGACATTCGGTGCGTTTTGCCGACGGCCCCTACGGCGGCTACCAGGCGATCATGGTGAATCCGCAGGGCGGCTACATCGGCGCCAGCGAGTCACGCAAGGATGGACAGGCCGCCGGCTATTGATGTGCATGAGGTGCGCGCACCACCCGTGGTTCACGACGCAGGGGCGACACTCCATCCCCCGATCGCCAATTGCCGGCACGAGGCGCGGGAGATCGGTGCGGCCGATGCGTGCCATGGGCGGGAATGGATCCGACTGATGTCCAGGTTGTTGCTGTTGATGCTGTTGTGCCTGGGCTTGCCGGCCTGCGAGCGTGCGCAGCCTGCGCCACGATCCGGCACCGACGTGGTGACGCTGGGCAACCAGGGTGAGACCACGAGCACGCACGAGCGCGCGCGCATCGCGCCGCCGCCGGCCGACTACCTCTCCGGCACCCACTGGCCGACTGCTCGCCTGCACGACGGTGCCGCCTGGGTCAGCTGCACCGACGATTACGCCGCGCAGGGCGACGGGCGCCCGGTCGAGTCGCTGGATTTCCTGGTGCTGGTGGACACGCTGTCGCCGTGCCGCGACACCGGCCTGCTGCGCCTGCGCTATCGCGGCAACATCGGGCCCGGCTTCACCGCGCTGGTCGAACGCGTCGGCGCGATCGCCCGGCGCATGGATATCCGCGACCGCATCCTGGACATCGATTCAACCGGCGGCGAAGTCGAGGAAGCCATCCGCGCCGGCGACGTGATCGCCGGATCGCAGTGGGCGATCTGGGTGCGCGAGCGCTCCGTCTGCCACAGCGCCTGCGTGCTGGTGCTGGCGGCCGGCGACACCCGCTCGATCGCCGGCAAGGTCGGCATCCATCGGCTGATCCGCCAGCAATCGCGTGCGACCACGCGGCGCGAACTGAGCGCCGAACTCGCCGACATCACCGGACAGGTGCGCGATTACCTGGCGCGCAACGGCGCCGCCAGCGCACTGGCCGACCAGATGATGACGATCCCCAACCGCGACCTGCGCGTGTTGACCGCCGATGAGCTCGCAGGCTTCGGCCTGTCGGGGACCAATGCCGTGCAGGACGATCTGGATCGCATCACCCTGATGCGCCAGTGCGGAGACGACTTCGTGCGCCGGCGCGACCGGTTCATGCGCGCGTTCGACAGCAACTGCATGAAGCCGGGCGAAGGCGCCGAGGCGATGCAGGCGTGCGGGCATGATCTGGAACAGCGGTTCGGCTTTCCCGATGCGCATTGCGCCGGCCGCGGCGCGCTGGACCAGTACGCCCAGCGCGCGGGACAGGCGCTGCCGCTATCGGGGCAGTCGCCGCCGCGCGGCCCCAGGCCGGGAGCCGCGACCGGCGCCGTGGACTGATCGGCTGGCGCGCGCCGACCGCTAGCGCGTGAACTTGCAGTTGAACGCCACCGTGATGCGCTCGCCTTCGCCGACGAAGGGCGTGACGTGGTGCATCAGCCAGGACGGAAACAGCACCAGTTGTCCCGCCTGCAGCAGGTAACCGGCGTGGGCGACGTTGAACGGCGGCACCAGCGACTCGTTGCCCATGTCGGTGTGCATTCCCGCCTCCGGGTTGGGATGCAGGAAGGTCAACTTGCCGCTGTCCTCGCTGCCCGCGTCCGCGCGCCCCGCATCCACGCAATAGACGCCGGACCACGATGCATTGGGATGGTTGTGGGTGCCGAACCAGCCATGCCTGCGGGTGACGTGGAACCAGGATTCCACGCCCACGCGCAACTGGCGCATGAGCTCGGGCGGATGGTTGTTGAGCTGCTGGACCAGCTGCAGCGTGCGCGACAGGCAGAACTCGCGAAGCTCGGCGACCTCCGGTTGCGGCCAGCGGAACAGGTCGAAGCGGCTTTCGAACAAGGCCGCGTTGCGCTCGGTGTAGGGCACCGGGTTGCGATCGGCATCGCGGTCGTGGGCCAGGAACAATTCGCGCAGCGCGGCATTGAGCCGCGCCGGGTCGGGATGCTGGTCGAAGGCGAATGGCACCGGGAACAGGGGCTGGATCTTGGGCACGCGATGGCTCCTTGTCGTGTCGCGATCTTAATCGTGCCGACCCCCGGCTTTGCGCGGCCGGTTCCGGTGTAGGCTGCGGGCTGGGGCAAATCGCCGCATGACGGGGGCCGAATGAAGACGATCCTGGTGGCCAGTTCCAAGGGTGGCGTCGGCAAGACGACGATCGCCTCGCATCTCGCCGCGCAGTCGGCGCTGGCCGGGCACCACACCGCGCTGGTCGACGCCGACCCGCAGGGTTCCTCCACCCGCTGGGCGCAGCGACGCGCGGGAATGGCCAGTGCGGTGCTGCCGCTCGATGGCACCGGCGGCAAGGGCTGGCGGCGCCAGCTGCCCACGGATACCGGGATGGTCATCATCGATGCCGCCGCCGGCTCCATGGCCGCCGAGCTGGGCCAGTTCCTGGAGCGCGCCGACGCGATCGTGGTGCCGATCCTGCCATCCACGCTGGACATCGAGGCCACCGTGCCGTTCCTCGATACCCTGGCCAGGCATCCGCGCGTGCGCCGCGGCGAACTGCGCGTCGGGCTGGTCGGCAACAAGCTCAAGCCGTGGACGAACAGTTCGCAGCAGGCGCTCGAACTGCTCGGGCAATGGCCGTATCCACTGGTGGCGCAACTGCGCGACAGCCAGGCCTACGCGATGCTGGCAGGGCTGGGGAAAAGCCTGTTCGACTATCACTCCGCGCAACTGCGCGAGCACCAGGCCGATTGGCAGCCGCTGCTGCGCTGGTTGAAGAAGGCGCCCTGAACGCAGGCAGCTTCCCGCACAGGGAGGACTCACGCCGTCGCACGGCCGCTTCGTTACGCTGCTGCAATCAGGGTGGCTGCCCAGCGGCGCCCGTCCGCGACACCACCTTGGCCGTGAGAGAGTCCATACCGTGAGAGAACTCATCCTGTTGCGCCACGCCCACGCCGAACCGGCCAGTGCCGGCCAGTCCGACCTGGACCGTCCGTTGTCGCCCGAAGGCCTGGCCGAGGCCGAGGCCGCGGGTCGCTGGCTGGCCCAGAACAAGCTGATCCCGGACCGGGTGCTGTGCTCGCCCGCGCGCCGCACGCGCGAAACCGTCGAAGCGGTGCTGGGCGCGGTGGGTTACGTCGACCAGCGCCTGGATCCGGCCATCTACGAAGGCACGTCCGGGATGCTGGCGGAGCTGGCCGACAACCACCGCGACGCCGACCGCTTGCTGCTGGTCGGGCACAACCCGGGCCTGGAACACCTGGCCGCGCTCATGCACAGCGGCCAATCGGGCGACTTCCGTGGCATGCCGCCCGGCGGCATCGTGGTGCTGTCGCTGCCGGCCGACGCATCGATCGAGCCTGGCGTCGCCACCCTGTCCGCCTTCTGGTGGCCGTGACCGCGCACCGTCGTCCCGCACTGCATCGGATCATGCTGGCGACGATGTTGCTGGCACTGGGCATGTCGGTCGCGCGGCCCGCGGAAATCGATCCGGCGACCTCGCGCATCGGCTTCACCCTGCAGACGCGCTGGGGGCAGTCGCTGCTGGGACATTTTCCGGATCCGCGTGGCGAGGTGGCCGAACTTGCCGACGGGCGCCACCAGGTGCGCCTGAAACTGAAGACGGCGACCGTGGAGATCGTCGACCATCCTTCCTACACGCGCTTCACCCGCGGCAGCGGGTTCTTCGATGCCGCCGAATACCCGCAGGTCGAATTCCTCTCCGACGCCTATGCACCGGCCTTGCTGCGCGACGGCGGTGAGCTGCCGGGGATGCTGACGATCCGCAACGTCCGCCGCCGCGAGGTGTTCACCATCAGCCCCGGCAGTTGCGACGCGCCGGGGCACGGTTGCGACGTGGTCGCCAGCGGCACGATCCATCGCGGCGACTACGGCATGGGTCGCTGGAATGTCGCGTTGTCGGACCGGGTGCGGTTCGCGTTGCGGGTTCGCGTGCGCGGGCCAGGCGGGTGAACGCGCTCCAGGCGTGCGCGGCGGCCATGCTGGCGCTGGCTTGCAGCGCCTGCGTCACGATGACGTCGGGCCAGCGCGCGCGCGCCGAGGCGATCACGGTCACCGCGCGCTCCACGGTCGTGGGTTGCGACCAGCCCGATGCCTGCGCGCAGCCATCGCCGCTGCATGAACTGGCGGGGCGCGCGTTCGCGGAAAGCACCGCGGCCGCGCCGCGGCATTACGCATTGATGCTGGATCGCGGCGCCGACGCGATGCTCGCGCGCATCAGCCTGATCCGCAGCGCCACCAGGTCGGTCGACGTGCAGACGTATATCTTCGAGGAGGACGACGCCGGCCACCTGTTCCTCGACGAGCTGCTCGCCGCCGCTCGCCGCGGGGTCCGCGTGCGGCTGCTGATCGACCAGCTCTCCGCACTGGAACGTGTCAACACCCTGGCTGCGCTGGCCGGCGCGCACGCCAACTTCTCCATCCGCATCTACAACCCGGTGCTGCGCCGCGCGCACATCAGTTATCCCGAATTCCTGCTGGCGGCCACCTGTTGCTGGCACCAGCTCAACCAGCGCATGCACACCAAGATGCTGCTGGTCGACGGCGCGGTCGGCGTCACCGGCGGCCGCAACTATGCCGACGACTATTTCGACTGGAGCGCCGACTACAACTTCCGCGATCGCGACGTGCTCGTCGCCGGTCCGGTGGCGCGCGACATGCAGCGCAACTTCGACGCGTTCTGGACCAACGTGCGCAGCTGGCCGGCCGAGCAGCTCACCGACGTCGGCCGGCGCATCCTCGATTCCGGCGTGCCGCCGCTCGCCAGGGACGACTTCGAGCAACCCCAACGCGTCGCCGCGATGTCGCGCGACGCCGCGGACACCGACCTGATCCGCACCCGCCTGGCCGACAAGGCATTGCCGGTGGGTGTTGTCGATTACCTTGCCGACCTGCCGCAGAAACACAGCGAGCCCAATCCGGGCCCGGCCACGGCCTCGCGCGGCCTGCGCGAACTGATCGACTCCAGTCGCAGCGAGGTGCTGCTGCAGACGCCCTACCTGGTGTTGTCGCGATCGGCGCAGGACCTGTTCCGTGGCATGCACCGGCGCCAGCAAGCGCCGCGCGTGATCGTCTCGACCAGCAGCCTGGCGTCGACCGACTCGTTCATCACCTACGCGCTGTCGTACAAGTACAAGCGGCGCTACCTGCGCGACTTCGGCTTCGAGATCCACGAATACAAGCCCTTTCCAGTCGATGCCCCGGTCGACGTGCCAGCGACGCCGCCGGTGGCCGCCAGGCAGCCGGCGATCCCGCCCGGGCGACTGTTCGACGCCTCGAGCTCGCGTCGTCCGCGCGATTCGCGCCTGGGCCACGACGGCTCCGTGGTCGACCGCTACCGCAATCCGCTGCAGAGCGAATATGCCGCGCTCGCCGCGAGCCGTCGCAACCTGGAACGCATGCCCTTGAAGCATCCCGGCGTGCGCACCGGCCTGCACGCCAAATCCATGGTGGTGGACGACAGCATCGCGGTGATCGGCACGCACAACTTCGATCCGCGCGGCGACCACTACAACACCGAGAGTGCGGTCGTCATCGCCGATGCGGCCTTCGCGCGCGAGCTTGGCGACAGCATCCGCCGCGACATCGCGCCGGCCAACAGCTGGACCATCGCGCCGCGCGACAAGGCGCCGGTGTTCTCCGGGCTGGAGTACTCGCTGGCCAAGCTGTCCGAACGCCTGCCGATCTTCGACCTGTGGCCGGTGCGCTACGCCACCAGCTATGAATTCCAGCCCGGGCCGGATTGTCCGCTGCCGCTGCCGCCGACCGACCCCAGGTTCCAGGCCTGCTATCGCCCGGTCGGCGATTTCCCCGAGGTCAACCTCGGTTTCAAGAGCGTGCTGACCCGCATCTTCACCGCCTTCGGCGCCGGGTTCGCTCCGGTCCTGTAGCGACCGTGGGCGGTCCGGGCCGCTTGCGACGGCCATCTGCTGGCTCGGCCAATCCGGCTGCCGGGACTCGACAATGGCCCATGCCATCAGAGGGGTGACTTCCGGCCCATGCGGTTTTGGTGTGGTGTTGTACATTACCAGCACACCGACCCACCCAGCCCCGGAAGCCCTCCATGAACACCATTCCCATGCCCACCTCGCTGCTGACCCTGCGCCCCTTCAGTCTCCCGCCGGCCGAGCACGCCAGTGCGTTCCCGCGGCAGTACCGCGAACGTGATTTCGGCATCGGCTACGGCCGCAGCAGCGGCTACGCCGCCCAGCGCCAGTACGTCTCCGGCTGGAACGGACAGCCGCGGTTCCGTTGCGGCTGAGCTGCCGCGCCGGGGCGACGCGCCCCTCTCCCGTGTCGTCCCGGCGCCGGTCGGTTATCGTGCCGCGATGACCGGACCCAGTACCGCCGCATCACGGTCGCGCGTGTTCCGCCGCGCGACCACCCTGGAAGCCCTGAACGCCCTGTCGCGCGACACCGCGATGCAGCCCCTGGGCATCGTCTTCACCGAAATCGGCCCGGATTTCCTGCGCGCGACCATGCCGGTCGATGCCCGGACCCGGCAGCCGTATGGGCTGCTGCATGGCGGCGCATCGGTGCTGCTGGCCGAGACCCTGGGCAGCAGCGCCGGCAACCTGTGCGTGGATGCGGATTCGCTGTGCGTCGGCATCGAGATCAACGCCAACCATCTGGCGGCCGTGCGCGACGGTCTCGTCACCGGTACCACGCGACCGTTGCATGTCGGCCGCACGACGCAGGTGTGGGAGACGCGCATCGAGGACTCCGCCGGCCGGCTGGTGTGCATTTCGCGACTGACCCTGGCCGTGGTGCCGCAACGGCCGCGCTGACATTCCCGGCATGGCCGCGCCCGGTTGCTTGCGACGTGACTTGAATTGACCGGCCGCGACTGGCGCCCTAGGCTTCGCGTCTTCCCTCTCCCATATCCGGAACGCCCATGTCGATCTCGCTGAACTTCGAACTCAACGACCGCGACCTGGAGCATTTCCACGAGGCGATGGCCAGGACGAAGAAGGCGGCCGAGGGCAAGTCCGAGGGCGAGATCCTCGACTGCGCCCTCAAGCTGCTGTCCGACGCCAAGAAGGTGCGCATCCCGGATTTCATCCAGGAGCGCCTGCTGCGCCTGGACGACATGATCGCCATGGTCCGCGACGAGGGCTGGGCGATGCAGCAGGCGGACAAGGACCGCGTGTTGTCGGCGCTGGTGTACTTCTGCGATCCCGACGACGTGATCCCCGACCACGTGCAGGTGCTGGGCTTCCTCGACGACGCGGTGATGATCGAGTTGTCGGTGCGCGAGCTCAAGCACGAGATCGACGCCTACGACGACTTCTGCGATTTCCGCCAGCACCAGGCCGAGCGCCGCGGGCTGCAACCGGACAAGGTCGGTCGTGCCGACTGGCTGTCCAGCCGTCGCGAGGAACTGGTCGAGCGCATGCACGATCGCCGCGAGCGCGACATGGGCGTGGGCTACGGCAGCAGCAGCGGTTATGGCGCGGCCCGCAGCTACACGCGCACCTGGCGCCCGGGGTTGTTCACCTTCCGCTGAGCCAGGTCGCCGCCGGTTGCCCGGCCGCTCGTTTCCCGGACCGATGTCCGCCCGGGGCATCCCGTATCGTGCACGCATGAAAGAGCCGTCGCCCCCGATCGGCGCGCAGCCTGTCGGCGCGCCCCAGCACCAGACCGCGCCACGCGCGAACCCGCTTGCACGCGCGCTGCGCTACGGCTACCGCGTGCCATTGCTGCTGTGGCACCTGCTGGTCGACCTGCCGCTGGCGGCATTGCTGCTCACGCCGCTGACCGCGGGCTGGCGGCTTGGCAGCGAACGGCTGGACCACCGCGTGATCCGGCTCTGGTCGGCGGGCCTGGTGCGGATATGCGGATTCCGGCTGCGCCGCATCGGCACGCCGTTGCCGGGCGCGACGCTGTTCGTCGCCAACCATGTCACCTGGGCCGACATCGTCGTGCTCAACAGCCAGCGGATGATGGGCTTCGTGGCCAAGCATGAGATCGCCTCCTGGCCGGTCGTGGGCTGGATGGCGGCGCGCGCCGAAACGATCTTCCACCAGCGCGGCAACACCGAGTCGCTGGGCGGCGTGCTGCACGAGATGCTGGCGCGGTTGCGCGCCGGCCGCTCGGTCGCGGTGTTCCCGGAAGGCCGCACCGGCAGTGGCCGCGAGATCGGGCCGTTCCATGCCCGCATCTTCCTGGCGGCGGTCGAAACCGGCACGCCGGTGCAGCCGGTTGCGCTGCGCTACGGCGAGCAGGGCGATGCGCAGGCGCTGGTCGCCTTCCAGCGCGGCGAGCATTTCGTCGGCAATGTCCTGCGCCTGCTCGGCGAGCCCGCGCGCCGGGCCGACGTGGTCTTCCTCGAGCCGATCACGCCAGGCGACTCCGAGGGGCGCCGCGGCATCGCGGTGCTGGCGCGCGAGCGCATCGTCCAGGTCATGGGCGGCTGACATTGTCGATGCCGTCGTCGCGATGTTGACCGCGTCGGCGTACCGCCCGCCGTGGTGGCTGCGCAGCCCCCACCTGCAGACCATGCTCGGCTCCAGTCCCTGGCGCCGACATCGTGGCGCCGAGCTGCTGGCCGCAACCGGCGCCGTCACCACCGGGCACCTGCTCGACGGCGGCGACGGCGTGCGCCTGCATGGCCTGCACAGCATCGTGCCGGGCGTCGCGCCACGCGGCCTGGCGCTGTTGCTGCATGGCTGGGAAGGCAGCACCGAGTCCAGCTACATGCGGCTCACCGCGGCGCACCTGCTGGGCCGCGGCTTCGCGGTGTTTCGCCTGAACTTCCGCGACCACGGCGACAGCCACCACCTCAACGAGGCGCTGTTCCATTCCAACCGCATCGATGAAGTCGTGCACGCGGCGGTCGACATGTCGCGCCGCCTGCTTCCGCACGCCGGTGCGCCGCTGGTGGCGGCCGGGTATTCGCTGGGCGGCAACTTCGCGCTGCGGCTGGCCCTGCGCGCGCCGGCCGCGGGCCTGGATCTGGTCCGCGTGGCCGCGGTCTGCCCGGTGCTGGACCCGGCCGTGACCATGACCCAGATGGAGCGCGGATGGCGCGTGTACCTGCGCCATTTCGAGAACCGCTGGCGTGAATCGCTGCAGCGCAAGCGCGCGCTGTTCCCGCAGCAGCACGACTTCGACGATCGCACGCTCAAGCTCGACATGCGCCAGCTCACCGAATGGCTGGTGCAGCGCCACACCGACTTCGGCAGCCTGGACGCGTATTTCGACGGCTATTCCATCGCCGGGGACCGGCTGGCGCGTTTGCAGGTGCCGGCGGACGTGCTCATGGCCGCCGACGATCCGGTGATCCCGGTCGCGGAGTTTTCCGCATTGCGCCTGCCGGCCAATGCGCGCCTGGAAATGGCCGAACGTGGCGGCCACTGCGGTTTCCTGCTCAACGCCCGCATGGACGGCTTCGCCGAAAGCTGGGTGGCCGATCGCCTGGCCGCGATCCCGGATTAGCGCGTGCCGCGGCACCGGATTGCCGAAGGCGCGTCCGCGGCGGCGGCGTCCACTACAATCGCGGGCTCGTTTTTGCCGATGGACGCGTGATGGAATCGACCGATTTTCCCGCGGACATCCGCGCTGCCCTGGATCGCGGTGACCATGTACAGGCGCTCGCCGCTGCCACGGCGGCGGTTGCCGCGCGTCCCGACAGCGCGCAGGCCCATCGGTTGCTGGCGGCCGCGCAGCGCGCGTCCGGCGATCCGGCGCAGGCGCTGGCCAGCATCGACCGGGCGATCGCGCTGGCCCCCGACGACGCCGAGGCGCACTTCGAGCGCGCCGGCCTGCTGCTCGGCGACAGCCAGCTCGATGCGGCGCAGGCCGCGCTGGCGCGCAGCATCGGTCTGGACCCGAATCTCTTCGGCGCCTACGTGCTGCAGGCGCAGCTGGCGCTGGGTCGCGGCGACCTGGGCGAGGCCGCGCGACTGCGACGCCTCGCCGCCAGGATCGCGCCGGACCACCCGCAGCTGGCCGCGATCGAGGGCACCCTGGCGCTGCGCGAAGGCGATGCCGCGCGCGCGCAAGCGATCCTCGCCACCGCCCTGCAGCGCCACCCGGATGACGCGCAGATCGGGTACGCGCTCGGATTCGTCTACATGGCCCAGGGCCACCTCGCGTTCGCCGAGCAGGTGTTCCGCAATGTCCTGGCGCGGCATCCGGATGCGGCCAACCTGCGCGCGCTGATCGCCGACCTGGTGCGGCAGCAGGGGCGGCCGGGCGAGGCGGTGCAGGAGATCGCACCGCTGCTGGCCGATCCGGCCCGCGCCACGCCCGGACTGCGGCGCATCGCCGGCGAGCTGGAGCTGGCGGCCGGCCAGCCCACGCGCGCGCTGCCCTGGTTGCGCGACGCACTGGCCGCGCAGCCGACGGATCGCCGCACCCTGGCGGGGCTGATGGAAACCCTGCGCCAACTGGGTGATCGTGAGCTGGCGCGCTCGACCCTGGATGCCGCGGTCGCCATGGCGCCGGATGTCGCCGACCTGTGGCAGGCGCGGCTGGCGGTCGAGCCGGTCGGCAGCGAACCGGCGCAGGCCGTGGTGACCCGCTGGCTGGCGGCGACACCCGATGCGCTGCCGGCGCTGGAAGCGCGCATGGCGCTGCACGACGGCGCCGGCGAACGCGATGCCGCCGAGGCGATCGCACGACGCATCGTCGCCATCGAGCCGGGCCGCAGCAGCGGCGAAATGCGCCTGCTCAACGGCCTGATCGAGCGCGACCCGGCTGCGGCCATCGCCCGTGTCGAGCAGCTGCTGTCCAAGGCAACGGCGCCGGAGAGCCAGCAACTGCTGGCCGGATGGCTGGGCCTTGCGCAGGACCGCGCCGGCCAGGCCGCCGCGGCGGTCGCCACCTTCAGCCAGCTGCGCGCGGGGGAAGCGTCGCAACGCCTGCCGCTCTGGCAGCCGGGCCCGTCCCCGGAGAGCTGGCCGGAACCCGGCACCGTGGCCGCCGGAACACCGGCGGTCGCCCTGCTGTGGGGCGCGCCGGGCTCGGCGGTTGAACGTGTCGCCGCCGTGCTCGGCGCCGGCCTGCCTGGATTCCGCGCCGATCGTTTCGGCCAGTCGCCGCCGCGCGATCCGCTGCAGCAGTTCGACACCATCGCCGCGCTGCAGGCGGGCCGCCTCGCGCCGGCGGATGTCGCCGCGCAATGGCGCGCCGGGCTGCCCGCGCGCGGCATCGGCAACGACCAGGTCGTCGACTGGCTGCCGTTCTGGGACAACCAGTTGTTGCTGGCCTTGCGACCGCACCTGCCCGAGGCGCTGCTGCTGATCGCCATCCGCGATCCGCGCGACATGCTGCTGGACTGGCTGGCGTTCGGCGCGGTGCCGCCGCTGGCGATGGACACGGTCCAGGCCGCCGCGACCTGGCTGGCTGACGTGCTTGGCCAGGTCGCGACGCTGCATGAGCAGAACCTGCATCCGCACCGGCTGCTGCGCCTGGACGCGGCGGTCGACGACGCGGCCGCACTGGCGAGCGCCGTGACGGCGGCGATCGACGCTCCCCTGCAGCCGGCGACGGCCATGGCCTCGAAGCGATTCCCCGCCGGCCATTGGCGCGCCTATGCCGACGTGCTCGGCGACGCCTTCGCGGTGCTGACGCCGGCCGCACGCCGACTGGGTTACGAATAAGCCAGCACCACGGCACCAACCCCGTTACTTCGACCGGAGCGCACCAATGCACATCGCCAGCGACAGCTTTGCGCCACGCGAGCGCATTCCGGCCGAATTCGCGATGGGAGTCGCCGATGGCTTCGGCGGCAACCGCAACCCGCAGCTGCACTGGGACGACGTGCCGGCAGGCGTGCGTTCGTTCGTGCTGATGTGCATCGACACCGATGCGCCGACCGACGCCGCCACCGTCGGTCGCAGCGACCTGCAGATACCGGTCGAGCAACCGCGCGCGGAATTCGTGCACTGGGTGCTCGTCGACCTGCCGGCTGATTTGCGCGCCATCGAGGCCGGCAGCTGCAGCGATGGCGTCACCGCGCACGGCAAGCGCATGCCGCCGGGCCCGCCCGGCTCGCGCCAGGGCCTCAACGATTACACCGGATGGTTTGCCGGTGATCCGGAGATGGCGGGCGAGTATTCCGGTTATGACGGCCCGTACCCGCCGTTCAACGACCTGCGCATGCACCGGTATTTCTTCCGCCTGTTCGCGCTGGACATCGCGCCCCTGCCGGTCGGCGATGGGTTCCGCGTGGCCGATGTGTGGCGCGCGATGCATGGCCACGTGCTGGCCGAAACCGCCGTCTGGGGCCGCTACTCGCTCAATCCCGCCGTCGCCGCCTGACGACGGCGGCGCGCGATCCCGCGCGCCGATTGCGATCGACGCGTGGACTAGAAGGGCAGCACCAGGTCGGGCTTGAGCGCGAGCAGCTGTTCGCGGAATGCCGACTGGATGCGGACCAGCGCCGCCTGCGAGTCGGCATCGAAGCGCAGCACCAGCACCGGCGTGGTGTTGGACGCACGGACCAGTCCCCAGCCGTCGGGCCAGTCGACGCGCAAGCCGTCGATGGTCGAGCTGCGCCCGCCCTCGAAGCGCGCCGCCGCGCGGAAACGTTCGACGAAGCTGTGCGGATCGCCATCGGGCGCATCGACCTTGATCTCCGGCGTCGACACCCCGTTGGGCAGCGCGTTGAGCTGCTCGGTGGCCGATTCCGGCCGCGCCGCAAGGATTTCCAGCAGGCGTGCCGCGGCGTAGATGCCGTCGTCGAAGCCATACCAGCGCTCGGCGAAGAAGAAATGGCCGCTCATCTCGCCGGCCAGTTCGGCCTCGGTTTCGCGCATCTTGGCCTTGATCAGCGAATGCCCGGTCTTCCACATCAGCGGGCTGCCGCCGTGGCGCAGGATGTGGCCGGGCAGGCGGCCGGTGCATTTGACGTCGTACACGATCACCGCGCCGGGATTGCGCTCCAGCACGTCGGCGGCGAACAGCATCAGCAGGCGGTCGGGATAGATCGTCTCGCCATCGCGTGTCACCACGCCCAGGCGGTCGCCGTCGCCGTCGAAGGCGATGCCGAGGTCGGCATCCAGCCGCTGCACCATCTGCACCAGGTCGACCAGGTTCTTCGGCTCGCTCGGATCGGGATGGTGATTGGGGAAGTTGCCGTCGATCTCGCAATACAGCGGCGTGACGTCGGCTCCGATCGCCTCCAGTACGCGCGGACCGAGCACGCCAGCCACGCCGTTGCCGGCATCGACCACGATCTTCAGGCGGCGATCGATCTGCACGTCGCCGGCGATGCGCGCCACGTACTCCTCGCCGATGTCGCGATGGGCGAGCGACCCGGGGCTGGCCGCGACGTGGAGGCGGTCCTCGGCGATGCGCGCATGCAGGTCGAGGATGGCATCGCCCGACAGCGTGTCGCCGCCGACGACGATCTTGAAGCCGTTGTAGTCGGGCGGATTGTGGCTGCCGGTGACGGCGATGCAGCAACCCGTGCGTAACTGGAAGCTGCCGAAATACACCACCGGCGATGGGGCCATGCCGATGTCGATGACGTTGCGGCCGGCCTTGCGCAGGCCTTCGGTCAGGCCGGCGACCAGGTCCGGCCCGGACAGGCGTCCGTCGCGCCCGACCACGATGTCGTTCAGGCCTTTCTCGAACATCAGCGTGCCGACCGCGTGGCCGATCAACTCGGCGACGCCGGCATCGAGCGATTGACCGACGATTCCGCGGATGTCGTAGGCGCGGAAGATGCCGCGATCGATCCTGACCGCGGTCTTGGCGGGCTCCTCGACAGCGCGTGCTTCGGCCACCGGGCGCGGCATCACCGGCGCCTGTTGCATGGCCTGCGCCAGCGTGGGCTCGTTGTCGTCGGCGGCGGCAAAGGCTCCATGGCCCATGCCGAAGCCGCGCCGGTGCGCCAGCCAGGCCAGGACGCCCAGGCCCAGCAGGACCGCGGCGGCGATGAAGGACGCCAGCGCGCCAAGTCCGAACGCGCCACTGGTGGTGTCCGGCAGGCCCGCGGCAATGCGCAGGTCGCTGCCCGGAACCTTGACCGCCATCGCCTCGGCGACGTTCGACAGGGTGGGGTCGCCGCGCTCGAGCACGGTGTAGTTGCCCTCCCGCAGTGCCAGGTAGCTGCTGCTTTCCACATTCGCCGACTGCAGGGCGTCGGTGGCCAGCGACAGCGGCAGGCGCACATAGGCGACGCCGACCAGGCGCTCGCCGGCCTTGGCCGGAGCCGCCAGCAGCAACTTCGCGCCCCCGTCCTTGCCGATCCGCGCGACCGGACCCTTGGCCACCAGCGCGGCCTCGGCCGCGGCCAGGCGTCCGAACCCGCCCTGCGGCAGGGTGCCGTACGCCGCGTCCAGGTCAGCCGGCAGGATCAGCGCCTCCTCGATGTGAGGCCAGCCCGTCTTGATGAGGTTGGCGGCCTTGCCCAGGTCGCCCGCCGCAAGCGCGATCTGCACGTCGGGCGAGGCCAGCTTGAGCCGCAGGCGGTCGGTCTGTTGCTGCAATTCCCGTTGCGTGCCGGTTGCCACGAGGTCGCGCGATGCCTGCAGCGACTGGCTCAGGCTGGCGTCCTGCATCTGCTGCCAGCCGCCCCACGCCACCCACAGGGCAAGCAGTACCAGCACAGCTGCCAGCACCGGCAGCGCAGGGCGCAATTGCGCCATCGGCAGCTGCAGGCGCGGTTTGGTTCGGTCGGTCATCGTCATCCCCTGTCAGCGCACGCCGGTGTGGCCAAAGCCGCCACTGCCCCGTGCACTGTGCTCGAAAGTATCCACCACTTGCAGGGCCGCGCGCACGATCGGCACCAGCAGCAATTGCGCGATGCGGTCGCCCGGCTCGATGACGAACGCGGCGATGCCGCGGTTCCAGATACTGATCAGCAGCGGGCCTTGGTAATCGGCGTCGATCAGGCCGGTGCCGTTGCCCAGCACGATGCCGTGCTTGTGGCCCAGGCCGGAGCGCGGCAGCACCAGCGCGCACAGGCCGGGGTCGGCGACGTGGATGGCCAACCCGGATGGCAGCAGCGCGGCGTCACCGGGCTCCAGCCGCAACGGGGCGTCGATCGCGGCACGCAGGTCCAGCGCGGCGCTGCCGGGGGTCGCGTATTCGGGCAGCGGCCATTGCGTGCCGAAGCGCGGGTCCAGCACCCGGACTTCCAGTGTGTGGATCATGCTTGCGTGGGTCCCGGGATGGTGGGGTTCGGTGCCGGCGCCGCTCCGGCGCGCTGCAGGCGTGCGTGGACCAGGTCCAGCAAGCGTTCGGCCAGTTGCGTCTTCGGCCCGGCGCCCAGCGCGTGGCTGCCATCGGCATCGAACACCGTCAGTGCGTTGTCGTCGGCCTCAAATCCGCTGCCGGCGACGCCGACCTGGTTGGCGACGATCATGTCCACGCGCTTGTCGTGCAGCTTGCCGCGCGCGGACCGCGCCAGGTCCTGGGTTTCGGCGGCGAATCCCACCACCAGGCGCGGGCGCCGGGCCTGCGTGGCGACCTGCGCGAGGATGTCGGGCGTGCGCACCAGATCGAGCAGCATCGCGTCGCCGCCGGCGGATTTCTTCAGCTTGTGCGTGGCGGGGAATCGCGGCGTGAAGTCGGCGACGGCCGCCGCGCCGATGTAGACGTCGGCGGGCAGTGCCGCCAGCACCGCCTCGCGCATCTGCGCGGCGGAGCGCACGTCGACCCGTTGCACGCCGCCGGGAGTGGGCAAGGCCACCGGCCCGGCCACGAGGAGGACGTCGGCACCGCGGCGCGCGGCGGCGGCGGCGATCGCGAAGCCCATCTTGCCGCTGCTGCGGTTGCCGATGAAGCGCACCGGATCGATGTCCTCGAACGTGGGACCGGCACTGACGACGATCCGCAGCCCGCCCAGCGACACCGTCAAGGCGTCTGCGCCAGTTCGGCGATGATCGCGTCGGGTTCGCGCAACCGGCCCGGGCCGAATTCGCCGCAGGCCTGCGGGCCGGCGTCGGGCCCGATGACCTGCACGCCGCGCGCGCGCAGGGTCTCGATGTTGGCCTGCGTCGCCGGATGCGACCACATGCGGTGGTTCATGGCCGGGGCCACGGCGACCGGCGCGGTCGTCGCCAGGCACAGGGTCGTCACCAGGTCGTCGGCCATGCCATGCGCCAGCTTGGCCAGGGTGTTGGCCGTGGCGGGCGCGACCAGCACCTGACCGGCCCAGCGGGCCAGTTCGATGTGCCCCATTGCCGCCTCGGCCGCCTCGTCCCAGAGCGCGCTGCGCACGCTGCGCCCGGACACCGCCTGGAAGCTCGCGGTGCCGACGAAGCGCAGGGCATTCGCGGTCATCACCACCTGCACCTCGGCGCCGGCGTCGCCGAGGCGGCGGACGAGTTCGACCGCCTTGTAGGCGGCGATGCCGCCGCACACGCACAACACGATGCGGCTGCCTTGCAGATGGAGGCCGGACGCTGCCATGTGGGTCGGAATTTCCCTACCGCCGGTGCGGGGTTTAGCTTACCCGAAGCGCCACCGGCAGCCGACTCCGGCATCGACGGGCGCGGCGCAGGCTGCAGTCATGCACATCCGCGACTGGCCAGCGCCCGAACGTCCCCGTGAAAAACTGCTCGCGCGCGGTGCGGCCGTGCTGTCGGACGCCGAACTGCTGGCGCTGTTCCTGGGTTCCGGGTTGCGCGGGCAGGACGCGGTCGCCACCGCGCGCGCCCTGTTGGCGGCGCACGGCCCGCTGCGCACGCTGCTGGAGCGCAGTGCCAGCGACCTGGCCACATTGCCCGGCATCGGCCCGGCGCGGGCATGCCAACTGTCGGCCGCGCTGGAACTGTGCAACCGCTACCTGGCCGCGGGGCTGGAGCGCGGGGAGGCATTGACCGATCCGGGTTCGGCCGGTCGCTACTTCGCCCAGCGCCTGCGCGGCCATCCGCAGGAAGTCTTCGCCGCCTTGTTCCTGGACACGCGCCACCGCGCCCTGGCCTTCGAGGAACTGTTCCGCGGCACCGTCGATGGCGCCGAGGTGCATCCGCGTGAAGTCGTGCGCCGCGCACTGGCGCACAACGCGGCCGCGATCATCGTCGGCCACAACCACCCCAGCGGCAGTACCGAGCCCAGCGCCGCCGATCGCGCCGTGACCACGCGACTGAAGCAGTCGCTGGCACTCGTCGACATCCGGCTGCTGGACCACTTCGTCATCGGCGATGGCACGCCGGTCTCGCTGGCGGCGCGCGGCTGGGTCTGAGGGCAGGGCCGCCTGCAGGCGTGTTGCGTCGCGCGCGGCGGCGCGTCGTGGCCCTGAAATGCACGGATGGCCTTGCGGCGCGGTCACCATCCGCCTGCGGACCACTTCGTCGTCGGTGATCGCATGCCGGTATCGCTGCACATCCAGCGCCGCGGCCGGATGATCCTGCGGCGCGGCACCGTACAATGCCGGCTGTTGTCCTGTCCGCCGAATCCCTCGTGAAAACCCAGCTCCGCGCCCGTATCCAGCAGGGCATCGACACCTTGCGTGACCGCGGCATCGTGCCGGCCGACGTGACCTTGCCCGACTTCGTGGTCGAGCGGCCCAAGGATCGCAGCCACGGGGATTTCTCCACCAACGCGGCATTGCTGCTCGCCAAGCCCGCCCGCACCAGCCCGCGCAACATCGCCCAGGCACTGGTGGATGCAATCCCGACGGGCGACGACATCGCCGCGATCGACATCGCCGGGCCGGGCTTCCTCAATTTCCGCCTGGCGGCGGGCGCCTGGCAGGACCAGCTGCGCGAGATCCATCGCCAGGCCGGTCGATACGGACGCAACGACTCGGGCCGCGGTCATCGGGCGGGAGTGGAATACGTGTCGGCCAATCCGACCGGTCCGCTGCACGTCGGCCATGGTCGCGCGGCGGTCATCGGCGACTGCATCGCGCGCGTGCTCGCGGCCAACGGCTGGGACGTGACGCGCGAGTTCTACTACAACGATGCCGGCGTGCAGATCGAGAACCTCGCGCGCTCGGTGCAGGCGCGCGCGCTGGGACTGGTGCCCGGCGATGCCGGATGGCCCGAGGACGGCTATCGCGGCGAATACATCGGCGACGTCGCCAGCGCCTACCTGCGCGGCGAGACAGTCGAGTTCGAGGACCACGGCGTTACCGCGACCGGCGACGCGCAGGACCTGGATGCCATCCGCCATTTCTCGGTGGCGTACCTGCGCCGCGAGCAGAACGCCGACCTGGCCGCCTACGGCGTGCAGTTCGACGTGTATTTCCTCGAGTCCTCGCTGTATGCCGACCACAAGGTGGAGGAAACCGTGCGCGGGCTGGTCGCGCATGGCCACACCTACGAGGAAGGCGGCGCGCTGTGGCTGCGCACCACCGATTTCGGTGACGACAAGGACCGCGTGATGCGCAAGTCCGACGGTACCTACACGTATTTCGTGCCCGATGTCGCCTACCACCTGTCGAAATGGCAGCGCGGATACGAGCGCGCCATCACCGAGCTGGGCGCCGACCACCATGGCTCGCTCGCGCGCGTGCGCGCCGGCCTGCAGGCGCTCGATGCCGGCATCCCGCAGGGCTGGCCGGAGTACGTGCTGCACCAGATGGTGACGGTGATGCGCGGCGGCGAGGAAGTGAAACTGTCCAAGCGCGCCGGCAGCTACCTGACCTTGCGCGACCTGGTCGAGGAAGCCGGCCGCGACGCCACGCGCTGGTTCCTGCTCGCGCGCAAGCCCGACTCGCAGCTGGTGTTCGACATCGACCTAGCGCGTTCGCAATCGCTCGACAATCCCGTGTACTACGTGCAGCTGTCGCATGCGCGGATCTGCGGGCTGTGGCGGCAGCTGCGCGAGCGCGGCCTGGCCTTCGATGCCGACAATGGCCTGACCCAGCCGCTGGACCTGGACAACGCGGCGACGCGCAACCTGCTGACCGAGCTGGCGCGCTACCCGGATGTGGTCGCGGCGGCGGGCGAGCACCTGGAGCCGCACCTGATCACCGGATACCTGCACGAGCTGGCGCAGGCCTTCCAGTCCTATTACAACGACCACCAGTTCCTGGTGGATGATCCCGACCTGCGCGATGCGCGGCTGGCCCTGGCGCAAGCCACCCGGCAGGTGCTGGCCAACGGGCTCGATCTGATTGGCGTCTCGGCGCCGGAGGCAATGTAGTGGCGGCAAAGCGCGGCAAATCGCAGGCACGACGCAACAGCGGCAGGGACGGCGGACTGCCCGGATGGGCCTGGCTCGTGCTCGGCGTCCTGCTCACGATCGCGGTGGTGATGGCCGCGCCACGGCTGCTCAAGTCCGGCGGTGGCGACGGCTTCTTCCGCCCCAAGCCCAATCCCGATGCGCAGCCTGCCGCTACCCGCGGCAGCGACGATGCCATCGCACCGGATGACGACGCCGACGCACCGGCTGCGATTGCGGGCAAGCCGGCCGACAAGGCCAAGCCGACCCAATACGACTTCTACACGATGCTGCCGGGCAATGAAGTCGTGATGTCGGACGCCGAACTGGCCGCGACCGCGCGCGAGGAATCCGCGCGCCAGGCGAGCGCGCAGAAAAACGCATCGGCGCAGGCGCCGGCCGCAACTGTCGCGACCACCCCGACCGCCGCAAACACCGGCAGCACCACGCCGAACCAGGCGCCTGCATCCACGCCGTCGCCGAGCGTTGCCGCGACCAGCGGCAACGACGCACCGTACCTGCTGCAGGCAGGCGCCTTTGGTGCGTCGGGCGACGCCGAGGCCACCAAGGCCAAGGTCGCGCTGCTGGGTCTGGGCGCGCGCGTCGAATCGGCAACCATCAATGGCAAGACCGTGTACCGGGTGCGCATGGGTCCCTATGGCACTGCGTCGGAATTGGCGGAGGCAAAGCGCAAGCTTGCCAACGGCGGCCTGCCCGCGATGGCGATCAAGGTGAAGTGAGTGCGCAGCAGCCGTGCGCGCGTGTCAGGGCGCGCGTCGGCGCGTCGTAGGCACATCGTCGCTGAATGCGGTGTCGCCTGCGCGTCGCTGCCGGTGAGATCCTGTCGGCAGACACTGCGGTTCGAGGAGAACTGCCGCATGCCGATCGAAGCCGCCCTGATCAAGCCCGTCGTCGATGCCCTGATGGGCCTGTTCCGCCAGGGCCAGAACCTCCAGCTCAAGCACAACGCCGAGGCCGCGCTGCGCGAAGCCATCCGCGAATTGCTGCTGGCCAATCCCGACGAGAACAAGGCGGCCGCACGCATCGCCATCGCCAAGGCGGCCGGCATCCTCTCCGAGGACGTGGTGTTGGCCGAGGACATGCTGCGCAGGCATCGCGACACCCGCGTGCGCACGCGCGGGAAAACCGGTGGCTCACGCAAGCGCGCGGCGGATGCCACCGCCACGGCGGAACCCGAAGCGCCCGCAAAGGCGAAGGCGCCGGCGAAAAAGACGCCCACGCGCAAGGGAACCAGGTCCGGTTAACGTAGACGAGCACGGTTGGGGCATCGACGGGTTGGCGGCATCGCGCGCAACCGGCACAATCGGCCGTTGACAACATCCAGCGGCTGGACATGCCCTATCTGGTCAGCGTCGATGGGACGCACGCCCTCGTCGATGTCGTCCATCCGGGGCCGATCACGATCAGCACCCGCATTGGCGCGCTCGAAGACGGGGCCATGCTGCTGCCGATCCGGCATCAGGCGGTCGCACGATCCAACCGGCGCGGGGACGCGCTGCAATGGCTGCCGGGCGAGCCGGCCTCGTAGCGCGCCATCGCGCCACCTGCCGCCTGCCATCAGCCCTACGCCGGATCGACCTCGTGCCCTACATCCTCCAACTGGATCCATCCCTCGGCCTGCTCGACCTGCGCTACCACGGCGTGGTGTCCATCGCGCAGCGCATGCAGGCCGCCGATGAAGCGCTGCCGCTGCTGCGCGAGAGCGGCATCCGCAGGATCCTCATCGACCTGATGCAGGCGACCGCCGCGCCGGACACGATCGACGACTTCCGCGCATTCGCCGCGCGCATCACCCGCGAGCCGCTGTTCCTGCAGTCGCGCACGGCATTCGTCGCCCCGCCGATCCACTACACCAACCACCTGATCGAGGTGCTGGTCGACGCCCATCACTACCCGTTTTCCCGCTTCATCGACCGCGACGAGGCCATCGCGTGGCTGCTCGGCAACGAGCCGCCCAACGGCTTGCCGGACTAGCGGGCGCAATTGCATGCGCGCATGGCTTCGGTGACGATGGCCGACCCTGCGGCACGCGGAGATCGGAACGTGGCAACGACGCAATGGCTGCTCTGGGCATCGCTGTCGGCGGGGTTCGCCGCACTGACGGCCATCTTCGCCAAGGCCGGCCTGGTCGGCGTCGACAGCGATTTCGCCACCCTGCTGCGCACCTTCGTCATCGTGGCGTTGCTGGCCGCATTCGTGCTGGCGACCGGCAAGTGGCGCAATCCGGCGAGCTTGTCGCCGCGCACGCTCGGATTCCTGGTGGCGTCGGCAATGGCCACCGGTGCGTCATGGGTCTGCTACTTCCGCGCATTGAAGATCGGCCCGGCGTCGAAGGTGGCCGCGGTCGACAAGATGAGCCTGCTGCTGGTGGCGATCTTCGCCTTCGTCTTCCTCGGCGAGCGGCTGCTGGCGCGCGAATGGCTCGGCGTCGCGCTGATCGGCATCGGCGTGGTCGTGCTGGCGATCAAGTCGTGAGGACCGCGCTGGTCACCGGCGCCACGTCCGGCTTCGGGCGTGCGGCCGTGCGCGGTTTCCTCGCCGCCGGCTGGCGCGTGATCGCCACCGGCCGGCGCGCGGACCGCCTGCAGTTGCTGGCCGACGAGGCGGGAAGCGAACGCATCCATGTCGCCGCGTTCGACATCCGCGACGCCGACGCCACCGCCGCGATGCTCGACGCGATCCCGCAAGGCTTCCGCGCCATCGACCTGCTGGTCAACAACGCAGGCCTGGCGCAGGGCACCTTGCCGGCGCAGCAGGCCAGCCTGGACGACTGGCGCACCATGATCGACACCAACATCACCGCGCTGGTGACGCTGACGCGACTGCTGCTGCCGACCCTGATCGCGCAACGCGGCGCCATCATCAACATCAGCTCCACCGCGGCCAACTATCCCTATGCCGGCGGCAACGTCTACGGCGGCAGCAAGGCCTTCGTCAGCCAGTTCTCGCTGGGCCTGCGCGCCGACCTGCACGGCACCGGCGTGCGGGTGACCACGCTGGAGCCGGGCATGGCGCAGACGGAGTTCACGCTGGTGCGCACGCACGGCGACCAGGCCGCATCCGATGCGCTCTACCGCGGGGCCGGGCCGATCACGGCCGAGGACATCGCCGGCGTGCTGTTGTGGATCGCCGGGCTGCCGCCGCACCTCAACATCAACCGACTCGAACTGATGCCGACCAGCCAGTCCTTCGCCGGCTTCCAGATCCATCGCGAAGGCTGAACCGGGTCAGGCCCCGCTGTCGGCGGGCAAGGGCTCGTCGCTCAGGTAGGTGTAGGCGGTCAGGCCCGCTTCCAGCGCAGCGGCGAGGCCCGCCGCCTCGTCCGCGGACAACCCGGCCGCGGCGACCTTGTCGCGGTACGCCGCACGCAGCGCGTCCAGACGGTAGCCGACGTAATCGAGCATGACGTCGGTGGTATCGCCGCGGCGTTGCTGGCCGATGACGAAGCCGTCGTCGCCCAGCCGCACCGACACCGAATCGGTGTCGCCGAACAGGTTGTGGATGTCGCCGAGGATCTCCTGGTAGGCGCCGACCAGGAAAAACCCGAGCCGGTAGCTTTCGCCCGCGCGCAGCGGATGCAGTGGCAGTGAACTGTCCAGGCCTTCGTTCTCGACGTAGGTATCGATCTTGCCGTCCGAGTCGCAGGTCATGTCGGCGATCACGCCGCGCCGCGTCGGTGCCTCGTCGAGGCGGTCGATCGGCACGATCGGGAACACCTGGTCGATCGCCCACACGTCCGGCATCGATTCGAACACGCTGAAGTTGACGAAGTACTTGTCGACCAGGCGTTCGTTCAACTCGTCGATGAGTTCGCGGTGGCTGCGCTCGCCCGGGTCCAGGCGCGTGCGCACCGCATGCGCGATCGCGTAGAAGAGGTCGTCGATGCGCGCGCGGTGGGCCAGGTCCAGCTGTCCCAGCGCATACAGCGACAGGCCTTCGCCATGGTGGTGCTGGGCTTCGTGGAACAGTTCCACAGCCGGGCGCGCGTCGAGCTCGGCGTAGACCTCGCGCAGGTGGCGGATCACCGCGGGTTCGTCGGCATGCGGTGGCGGCACGCGGCCTTCGGGCGCCATCTCGACTTCGGCGACATTGGCCACCAGCACGGCGTGGTGCGCGGTCATCGCGCGGCCGCATTCGGTGACGATGCGCGGCTGCGGCAGCCCGTTGGCCTCGCAGGCCTCGGCCAGCGGCTGGACGATGTTCGACGCGTACTGGTCGACGCCGTAATTGATCGAGCAGTAGCTGCGCGAGCGGGTGCCTTCGTAATCGATGCCCAGGCCGCCGCCGACATCCATGTAGCGCACGTTGGCGCCCAGCCGCGACAGCTCGACGAAATAGCGCACCGCCTCGCGCATGCCGTTGGCGATGTCGCGCACGTTGGAGATCTGCGAGCCCATGTGGAAGTGCAGCAGCCCGAGCGCATCGCCCATGCCGGCGTCGCGCAGGCGCTTCCACAGGTCCAGCAGCTGGCGCGGCGACAGCCCGAACTTGGCCTTGTCGCCGCCGCTGTTCTGCCACTTGCCGGCGCCCAGCGACGCCAGCCGCATGCGCACGCCGATGCCCGGCTGCACGCCCAGTGCGCGCGCCTCCTCCAGCACCAGCGGCAGCTCGGAGGGCTTCTCGATGACGATGTAGGTGTCCAGCCCCAGCTTGCGGCCGATCAGCGCGAGGCGGATGTACTCGCGGTCCTTGTAGCCGTTGCAGACGATCAGCCCGCCCGGCCGCGACAGCGCGAGCACCGCCATCAACTCCGGCTTGCTGCCGGCTTCCAGGCCGAAGCCCTCGCCGGCGTGCGACGCCAGCGTGCCCGCCACGCCTTCGTGCTGGTTGACCTTGATCGGATACACGGCGGTGTAGCCGCCGGCGTAGTCCCAGTCCGCCTGCGCCTGGGCGAAGGCCGCCTGCAGGCGGTGCAGGCGATCGCCGAGGATCTCCGGGAAGCGCACCAGCAGCGGCAGCCTGGCGCCGTTCGCCCGCGCGGCGTCGACCACGTCGGCCAGCGCGATCGCCGGACCGCTGGCGCGCGGCAGCACGACGACGCGACCGGCTGCGTCGATGTCGAAATAGCCTTCCGACCAGTGCGGCATCGAATAGGTCTTGCGGGCTTGATCGAGCGACCAGGCGGTCATCGGCGTGGCGTCGGCTGCGGCAGGACGCGCATTCTAGCGTTCGCGCGGTGAGGGTCCCGCCGGGTGGCTTCCGCTACACTCTGCCGCCCCGCGGTCCGGCCCAGGCCGGTCCGCGCAGTGATGCTTCGACAAAGGGCTGGCGATGAGCGACGCGACGTGGAAATACGAGAATTTCGAGCCCGCCGGTTCCGCCATCGGCTTTCGCATCACCCGCAAGCTCGATGAGGTGCAGTCGCCGTTCCAGAAGATCGAGATCTTCGAGACGACCGACTGGGGCAACCTGATGCTGATCGACGGCGCGGTGATGCTGACCAGCCGCGACAATTTCCTCTACCACGAGATGATGTCGCATCCAGCGCTGTTCAGCCATGCCGATCCGCGCAATGTCGTCATCATCGGCGGCGGCGACTGCGGCACCCTGCGCGAGGTGCTCAAGCACGCCGGCGTCGAGCGCGCCGTGCAGTGCGACATCGACGAACAGGTCACGCGCATGGCCGAGAAGTGGTTCCCGGAATTGTGCGACGCCAACGCCGACCCGCGCGCGCAATTGCTGTTCGACGACGGCATCGCCTACATGGCCGCCTGCGCGCCGGGCAGCGTCGACATCGTCATCGTCGATTCCACCGATCCGGTCGGCCCGGCCGAAGGGCTGTTCAACAAGGCGTTCTACGCCAGTTGCTTCCGCGCGCTGAAGGACGACGGCATCCTGGTGCAGCAGTCCGAATCGCCGCTGGTGCTGCTGGACCTGATCAACGCCATGCGAGATGAAATGCGCAAGGCCGGTTTCAGCACGTTCGCGACCTTGCCGTTCCCGCAGCCGTGTTATCCGACCGGCTGGTGGTCGTGCACGCTGGCGCGCAAGTCGGAGGGCTTCGGTTTCCGCGAAGGCGACGCGCAGGCGGCCACGTTCGCGCACAAGTACTACAGCGCGGACATCCATCGCGGTGCGCTGACGCTGCCGCCCTTCGTCGCCGCCGCGCTGCGGTGAGCGGCGCGCCAGCGGCAACCCGGTTGCCACGTCGGTTCTACCTCGGCCAGGCCTTGCTGCTGGCGGTGTCGGCGCTCGCGTTGTCGATCGTCTTCCACGTCACCCGCCTGGACCTGCAGCTGGCGACGCCGTATTACGACCCGATCAACCACACGTTCCCGTGGCGCTATGCCTGGATCAGCAAGTACTTCGTCCATCGCTACCTGAAGTACGTGTTGTTGATGGTCGGCGCGAGTGTCTGGATCGTCGCGCTGTGGACGCGCTGGCGACGGCCGCAATCCGGCTTCCTCGCCAGCCACCGGCGCCGCTGGTGGTTCGTCGCCTGGTGTTTCGTCGCCGTGCCGATCGTGATCGGCATCCTGCGCCGGCTCAGCCCGATGCACTGCCCATGGGAGATCAGCGATTTCGGCGGCTACGCCCCGTACGTGGACCTGTGGTCCGCGGCACCGGCGGGCATCCGCGCCGGGCACTGTTTCCCCGCCGCCTTTGTCGCATCGGGCTCATGGCTGCTGGGTTTCGCGCTGCTCTGGTATCCGGAACACAAATGGCGCAGCGCCGTCGTCGGCCTTGCGGCATTGGCGTTGGCCTTCGGCCTGGGCTGGGTGCAGCAGATGCGCGGCGCGCACTTCCTGTCGCACACGCTGTGGTCGCTGTGGGTCAGTTGGGCCGTGGTGCTGCTGGTACATCGGGCGAGCGGCGCCTGGAGGGAAACCGGCGGTCCTGGGCCCGGATAGCGGTATCGCGTCCCCTGCGACATCGGGGCAAAGCGCGACGTGCGTCTCACTGTCGCATTATCGCGATCGTGCACGTGCGGGACCTGCTTCGGCGGTCGGCCGCCCGCCTATACTCCAGAGCTATCAGGTGGCCTTGGGCCACGGGGCGGCCAAGGCCGTACAGCGGGGATATGCGGGGACTCGCGCTACTGATCGCCTGCACCCTGTTCAGCGGGGTTTGCCCGGCTGCGCCCGCGCCGCAGGCACCAATGCCGGCCCCGGCCCGATCGGCAACCGCCTTCGACGCGCTGTTCGCACAACTCAACGGTCCCGCATCCCTCGACATGACCACGTCGACCTGGGATCGCGCGCTGGAACGGCTGTCCGCACTGGCGCCGGTCGGCGACGCGCGGCGCGACATCCAGTTGCGGTCGGTGGACTGCAGCCACAGCCGCTGGGGGACGTCACCGGCGCTGGTCGCATATATCGATGCCGCCAGGCGCGCCGCGGTGGACGCCCATGACGTCGGCTCGCAGGCGCGCCTGGCGATCTGCCAGGCGGCGTTCGAGGACCTGGGCGGCCACGGACAGGCGGCAATCACCACGCTCGGCACGGCGCTGGCACTGGCCGAGGACGCGCGCGATCCGCTGCTGACGATGCAGGTGCTCAGTTATCGCGGTGACCTGCATTCGCTGCTCGGCAACCAGGCGGTGGCGTTGCTGGACTATGACCACGCCCGCCAGGTACTCCAGCGCGCCGGATTGCAGTCACTGGCGCGGCAGCTGCTGACCGGCACCGGCATGATCTACCGGCGCATGGGCGAGTACGCGCGCGCGCTGCAGCAGTTCCAGCAGTTGGAAGTGCTGCTGCCACCGGATGCGAGCTGGGAGGATCATTACGGGATCGCGATGCAGAAAGGCTTCCTCTATACCGAGGGGGACAAGCCGGCACTCGGACTGCAGGCGTTCGCGCAGGCGTTGGCCATGGCGCGCGCGCAAGGCACCGCGAGCGACCGTGCCGCTGCCTTGGCCGGACTGGCGCAGGCGCAGGTCGGACATGGGGATTTCACGGCGGCGCTGGCCTCGATCGATGCGGCGCAGGCGTTGCCGGGCGCACGGCTCAACGACACCGACCGTGGCGTCAACCAACTGGTCGAAGGGCAGGCACTGTCCGGCCTGCGACGCCATCGCGAAGCGCTCGTGCATCTGGACAAGGCGCTTGCGCTGCTGCGCGGCGAGAGCAACCCGCGCTACCTCTCGTGGCTGTACGAGACGCGTTCACTGACCGAGGAAGCGCTCGGCGACACGGCCTCGGCCCTGGCCGACTACCGGCGGCACGCCGTCCTGCAGCGCTCGCTCGACGACCTCGCCTCGCACCAGCAGGGGCTGCTGATCCAGCTGGAGGCCAGCGCGCGCCAGGGCGAGCTGGAGAACAGGCAGCTGCGCCAGCAGCAGGCCTTCCAGCAGCAGCGCGTCGATGCGTTGTTGCGGGTGCGCCGCTGGCAGAGCGCCGCACTGGTCCTGGGTCTGCTGCTGCTCGGCAGCCTGGCGATCCTGTCCGCGACGCTGTTGCGGCGCACCCGGCAGTTGCGCCGCATCGCGATGGTTGATTCGCTGACCCAGCTGGCCAATCGGCGCAGCATCTACGCCGCCGCGCACGAGGCCGTTGCCGTGGCCCGCTTGAGCGGAAAGCCGCTGAGCGTGCTGGCTGTCGACATCGACCGCTTCAAGTCGATCAACGACCGCCATGGCCACCCCGCCGGTGATGCGGTCCTGGTCGCAGTCGCCGAGCGCTGCAAGGTGACGCTGCGCCAGGGCGACCTGATCGGCCGCGCTGGTGGCGAGGAATTCCTGGTGCTGTGTCCCGACACCGACCTGGCCGCTGCCTGCGGGATCGCGGAGCGCCTGCTGCAGGCCGTGCGCACGCTGGACTTCGTGGGGTTGCAGCCGCCGTTGCAGGTGACCATCAGCATTGGTGCCGCCAGCCTGCGCAACGCCAGCGACACCATCGATACCCTGATCGCGCAGGCCGACCGTGCACTCTATGTCGCCAAGGAAAACGGGCGGGACCGATGGATGACGGATGCGGGCACCGCCGACCCAGGCACCTGGACGCCTGCGCCGGGCGTGGTGATCGACGCACATCCCGCCTGAGCGCGCGTCCGGACTACAGTGCGTCCGCGTCCATTTCGCCGGTGCGGATGCGCACCACGCGTTCCAGGTCCCAGACGAAGATCTTGCCATCGCCGATCTTGCCGGTGCCCGCTGCCTGCATGATCGCTTCCACCACCGCGTCGGCTTCCTGGTCGGTGACCGCGACTTCCAGCTTGATCTTCGGCAGGAAGTCCACGACGTATTCGGCGCCGCGGTACAACTCGGTGTGGCCTTTCTGGCGACCGAAGCCCTTGACCTCCGTCACCGTGATGCCGGCGACGCCGGCGTCGGACAGCGCCTCGCGCACATCGTCGAGCTTGAACGGCTTGATGATCGCCATCACCATCTTCATCGCAACATCTCCCTGGGCTGGCGGCAGCATAGCCGCAGCCGCGGTTCGGGCGCATCGACGCGCATGCCAGCCACGCCGTGGCACCATGCGCGGAATTCCCTGACGACCCGCCGCGGCCAGCGCCGACGGCGCCGGCCTTGGGGGCGCGTCCATGCTGGCCGCACCCCAACAGGAGCCGACCCGGATGAATGCAGCCATGAAGATTGACCTCGCCCACATCGACGAACTCGCCCGGCGGCTGAGCAGCCTGGTGCCCAACGGCATGCGCGAGGGCCGCGAGGAGTTGCAGCAGAATTTCAAGTCGGTGCTGCAGACCGGACTGGGCAAGCTCGACCTGGTCACCCGCGACGAATTCGACGTGCAGCGCGCGGTCCTCCTGCGCACGCGCGACAAGCTCAACGAACTGCAACGATCGATCGCACAGATCGAAGCGCAGCTCGCCGCCAACTCCGCGCAGAACTGAGCCCGCCATGGGCCTGGCACTCGTGCACAGCCGTGCACGCACGGGCGTGCACGCGCCCGCCGTCCGCGTCGAGGTGCACCTGTCCGGCGGATTGCCGCGGATGTCGATCGTCGGCCTGCCCGAGGCGGCGGTGCGCGAAGCCAAGGATCGGGTGCGCGCGGCCATCCAGTGTGCGCAGTTCGAATTCCCCGCGCGGGTCATCACCGTCAACCTCGCGCCGGCGGACCTGCCCAAGCACGGGGGTCGTTTCGACCTCGCGATCGCGCTCGGCATCCTTGCCGCCAGCGGGCAGGTTCCACTGGACGCGCTTGGCGACTACGAATTCCTCGGCGAATTGGGACTGACCGGCGAGTTGCGCGCGGTCGACGGCGTGCTGCCCGCCGCGCTGGCCGCAGCCAGGGCCGGACGCAAGCTGATCGTGCCGCTGGGCAATGGCGCCGAGGCCGCACTGGCGCGGGATGTCCATGCCAGTACCGCGCGCACGCTGCTCGAGGTGTGCGCCGCACTCGAAGGACGCAGGACGCTGGATGCAGCGATCGCGGTGCCATTGCAGCCGGTGCACGGCCCCGACATGCGTGACGTGCGCGGCCAGGTGCACGCACGCCGCGCGCTGGAGGTCGCTGCTGCCGGCGGCCACCACCTGCTGTTGATCGGGCCGCCGGGTTGCGGCAAGACGCTGCTGGCGTCACGCCTGGCCGGACTGCTGCCCGAGGCAAGTGAAGCAGAAGCGCTGGAAGCCGCCGCCATCGTGTCGGTGAGCGGACGCGGGCTGGACCCCGCGCGCTGGCGCGAGCGCCCCTATCGCACGCCGCACCACACCGCCAGCGCGGTGGCACTGGTCGGCGGCGGCGCCGAACCGCGGCCAGGCGAGATCTCGCTCGCGCACAACGGCGTGCTGTTCCTCGACGAGTTGCCCGAATGGGACCGGCGCGCGCTGGAGGTGCTGCGCGAACCGCTGGAGTCGGGCGTGGTGACGATCTCGCGCGCGGCGCGGCAAAGTGAATTCCCGGCACGGTTCCAGCTGGTGGCGGCGATGAATCCCTGCCCCTGCGGATGGGCCGGTGATCCCTCCGCGCGTTGCCGTTGCCATGCCGATGCGATCCTGCGCTACCGCGCGCGGATCTCCGGTCCACTGCTGGATCGCATCGACCTGCACGTGGACGTGCCGCGCCTGCCACCGGCTGAATTGCGCCCCGATGCACCCGATGGCGAATCCAGCGAACACGTGCGCGCGCGCGTCGCACAGGCGCGCAGCATCCAGCATGCGCGATCGGGCAAATCCAACGCCCAGTTCGGCCAGGCCGACACCATGGCCAACTGCCGGCTGGCGCCGCAGGACCAACTGCTGCTCGAGCGCGCGATCGACGCCCTGCAGCTGTCCGCGCGCTCGATGCACCGCATCCTGCGGGTCGCGCGCACCATCGCCGATCTCGCCGGCTGCGAGCACATCGGCACCGCGCACCTGGGCGAGGCGCTGGGATATCGGCGGGTCGATCGCGGCGTCGCCTCACAGGCGGCCTGATCCGTCGATCCGGGATCGGCAGCGCGGCGGCAGCGGCGGTGCAGTGCCGATGTCCGGGCGAACGCCCGCACGCGCAGGCAAGCGACCGGCCCGACAGGACGCGTCATCGACGCTTGCTAGGATGGCGCAAGCCTGTAATGGAGCTTGCGCCTGGAAAGCCTGCATGCCATCGACCTGACCCTGCTCGGCGGCGCACTGCTGATCCTCGCCGGCATCGCGTCGTCGCTGCTCGCGCGTCGATTCGGTGCGCCGCTGCTGCTGGTCTTCCTGCTGCTGGGATTGCTGCTCGGCGAGGACGGCCCCGGCGGCATCCGGTACGACGACACGCATTTCACCTTCCAGGTCGGCGCGCTGGCATTGGCGGTCATCCTGTTCGATGGCGGCCTGCGCACCCATGCCAGCCATGTGCGCGGCAGCGTCATGCCGTCCCTGGTGCTGGCGAGCGTCGGCGTGCTGATGACTGCCGGGCTGACGGCGCTCGCGGGCCAACGGCTGCTGGGCCTGCCACCGGCCGAATCCCTGTTGCTGGGCACGATCCTTGCCTCCACCGACGCGGCCGCGGTGTTCTTCCTGTTGCGCGCGGGTGGCCTGCACCTGGAGCGTCGCAGCAGCGCGACGCTGGAAGTCGAATCGGGCAGCAACGATCCCACCGCCATCTTCCTGACGCTGGCGCTGACCGCCTGGATCGCGGGCCATAACGCTGCCGGCGCGGATGCCGGCGTCATGGCCGGTGCGGTGACGGTGGCGATCAAGCTGGCGTGGGCGGTTGGCGTCGGTGCGGGTCTTGGCTATGGCGGTGGCCGCGCGTTGGTCGCCGCCCTCAACACACTCCATCTGCCCTCGGGCCTGCATCCCTGGCTGGCGCTGGCGTCGGCGGTCGCGCTGTTCGCGGTCACCAACCTGCTTGGCGGCAGTGGCTACCTGGCCGTGTACCTGGCCGGGATCGTGGTGGCGAATCGGCCGATCCGCGCGCGCGCCGACGTGCTGGCGGTGCAGGACGCCGCCACCTGGTTCGCGCAGCTGGTGATGTTCCTGCTGCTGGGGCTGCTGGCGTCACCGTCGGGACTGCTCGCCGCGCTGTGGCCTGCGCTGGGTGTCGCCGCCTTCCTCATGTTCGTTGCGCGGCCGTTGTCGGTGTTCCTGTGCCTGTGGCCGTTCGGCTACCGATGGCAGGAGATGGGATTCATCAGCTGGGTGGGGCTGCGCGGCGCCGTCGGCATCTTCCTGGCATCGATCCCGCTGCTGGCGGGCCTGCCGCATGCACGCCTGTATTTCAACGTCGCCTTCGTGGTGGTGCTGGTCTCGCTGCTGGTGCAGGGCTGGACGCTGGGGCGCGCCGCGCATCTGTTCGGGGTCGCGGTGCCGCGGCCTGATCCGAACACGCGCCGCATCCAGCTCGACCTGCCAGGCCAGCTGCAGTACGAGATGATCGGTTATCGCGTGGCCCCGGGCAGCGCGGTGTTGCGCGGTGCCGTGCTGCCCGGACGCGTGCGCCTGGCGATGGTGGTGCGCGAGGGGCAGGTGTTGTTGCCCCCGCACGAAGCGTCGCTGGCCGCCAACGACTATGCGTACTTCGTTGCGCCCGCGGGCGCGGCGGCGCGGCTGGACTGGCTGTTCGCCGAGGGTGGCGATGCCACCGCCGCGGAAGAAGACACCTTTGGATTGTTCACGCTGCCGGGGAACATTCCGTTGGGCGAATTGGCGTCGTTTTACGGGCTGGACATCCCCCCGCGGTTTGCCCCGGTGACAGCCGCGCAACTGTTCGACCAGCGCTTCGACGAGCAGGCCCAGGTCGGTGATCGGCTTGCGGCGGGACGCGCGACCCTGGTCGTGCGGCGGCTGGATGGCGATCACGTGGCCGAAGTCGGACTGAAGTTCACCGGCATGGGTGAGCGACTGATCTCCGGTCGCTGAAGCCGCCGCGACCCCTTCATCCGGGGTCGCAGTGGCAATCGGGCTCAGTGCCCTTGTTCGGGCTGCTGGATGTGACTGGGGTGATCGGTCATGTATTTGCGCGCTTCAGCCGTGTTGCGTTCGCGACTGGCGACGGTTTCACAGCGACGCGTAGTGAGATTGGTGCCGGTCTTGCGCTCGACGCGGCAGATGACGCGATTGCCATCCTGCGCCAGCAGGGTCGACTTGATCAGCTCCAACTTGTTGGCCAGGTCGACCTGTTGCTGCTGGTTGAGCTGGTCGAGCGAGCTCACCCCGTCCAGCATGCGGAAGACCTGGTCCTGGGTGGCTTCCACCTTGCGGACCGCCTCCGCGTCGAAGCGCGAGTACTCGCCCCGGGGGGCGTCGAGCTTCGCGCGCAGCGCGTGCTGCACCTGCAGGATCTCGGGCACGGTGGTGGCAGTGGCGGCCTGATCCCCACCAGCCAGGCAGGTGCCTGCCAGGCTGGCGAGCAGCACGCCACAGCCCATCAGTGGAATCAGTTTCATCGCGCGCCTCATCGATCGGTTGGTGCATCGATCCTACGCCCGGCACCTGAAGGCCAGCGTGTACCTCAGGGGATGTTGCCTGCGGCGGCCGGCTGGATTCCCGGCCGATGATCCCTCTCCGCAGGGCCTGACGCGCGGACAAAAAAACGCCCCCGGGCGGGGGCGTTTTCAATCCACGTGGGACGATCGAGCCGGCTTAGCGGCCGATCTCGTTGTGATCCATCATGCGCCGCGCTTCGGCCGTGTCGGCTTCGCGCTGGGCAACCGTCTCACAGCGCCGCGAGGTGAGGTTGGTGCCGATCTTGCGTTCGATGTGGCAGATGACGCGCTTGTCTTCCTGGGCCAGCAGCGTGGCCTTGACCTGATCCAGTGCGTTGGACAGATCGACCTTCTGCTGCTCGCTGAGCTGGTCCAGCGAGGTCACCCCGGACAGCATGTGGAAGACCTGGTCCTGCGCGGCTTCCATCTTGCGGACGGAGGCCTCGTCGAAGCGCGAGTATTCACCAGTCGGCGACTCCAGCTTCGTGCGCAGCGCGTGCTGCATCTGCAGGATCTCGGGCACGGTGGTCGCGCCCTGGTCGCCGCTGGCCAGGCAGGCACCAGCAAAGCCTGCGAGGAGCACGCCACAGCCAATCATGGAAAGCAGTTTCATCGGTTCGTCTCGGTCGTTCGGGTCGGTGACCGATCATCCCCGGCCACCGCCGCTGCCGCAAGTGTCGATCAGGCCGCCGCCGCGGTTTGCGGGGAGTGGAATTGCGCCTCCTCGGTGGATCCTTTCAGAGCGACGGTCGAGGACCCGGCTCCCTGAACGGTTTGGGTGACCGCGTCGAAGTAGCCGGTTCCGACTTCGCGCTGGTGCTTGACCGCGGTGAAGCCACGGTCGGCGGCGGCGAATTCGGCCTGCTGCAGCTCCACGAACGCGCTCATCTGCCGCCGGGCGTACCCATGGGCGAGATGGAACATTGAATAGTTCAGGGAGTGGAACCCGGCCAGGGTGATGAACTGGAACCGGTAGCCCATGGCCGCCAGGTCCCTCTGGAAGCTGGCGATGGTGGCGTCGTCCAGGTGCTGCTTCCAGTTGAATGACGGCGAACAGTTGTAGGCCAGGAGTTTGCCGGGGAACTTCGCATGGATCGCCTGGGCGAACTGCCGCGCGAACGCCAGGTCCGGCTTGCCGGTCTCGCACCAGACCAGGTCCGCGTACGGCGCATAGGCAAGGCCGCGGGAGACCGCCTGGTCCAGGCCCTTGCGGGTCTTGTAGAAACCCTCGGCCGTGCGCTCGCCGGTGCAGAACGGCCGGTCGTTGTCGTCGATGTCGGCAGTGAGCAGGTCTGCGGCCTCGGCGTCGGTGCGCGCAACGATCAGCGTCGGCACGCCCATGACATCGGCGGCCAGCCGCGCGGCGACCAGCTTCTCGACCGCCTCGCGCGTGGGCACCAGCACCTTGCCGCCCATGTGGCCGCACTTTTTCACGCTCGCCAGCTGGTCCTCGAAATGCACGCCGGCCGCGCCCGCCTCGATCATCGCCTTCATCAGTTCGAAGGCATTGAGCACGCCGCCGAAACCCGCCTCGGCATCGGCGACGATCGGCTGCAGGAAGTCGATGTCGTCGCCGCGCTCGGCGCCGGACTTCGCGGCGTTCTCGGCCTGCTGCACCTGGTCGGCGCGCAGCAGCGTGTTGTTGATGCGCTTGACCACCTGCGGCACCGAATTGGCCGGATACAGCGACTGGTCCGGATACATCTCGCCGGCCAGGTTGGCGTCGGCGGCAACCTGCCAACCGGACAGGTAGATGGCCTTCAGCCCGGCCTTGACCTGCTGCATCGCCTGGTTGCCGGTGAGCGCGCCCAGCGCGCTGATGAAATCCTCGCCCTGCAGCGAGCGCCACAGCTTGTCGGCGCCCAGGCGCGCGAGCGAATGCTCGATCGCCACCGTGCCGCGCAGGCGCACGACGTCTTCCGCCGCGTACGGGCGGTTGATGCCGGTCCAGCGCGGATTGTTGCTCCAGTCCAGCTTGAGTTGTTCGGCGGTGGGAAGCGTGGCTTTCATGAGTGGTTCCTTGCGTCCATGTTGCGCGGTTGGGTGCAGCAATCCCTCGCTGCGGGGGGGGGTCGCGGTCAATCGATCAGGTCGTAGGCGGGAACGGTGAGGAAATCGGCCAGCGTGTCGGCATGGGTCAGGCTGTCGAGCAAGGCGATGGCATCGCCCACGCGCGCCGCGCCGGGCAGCGCCGCGACGGCTGCAAGCCGCGCGGGCAATCCGATCAGCGCGCGTTCGAGCAGGGCGAAATCCAGCGGTGTGTCGTCGTCCAGGCGCAGCGGCTCGTGCCCGCCATCGCCGAAGTGCAGCCATTGCCAGAGCTGCGCGCGGGCGATTTCGGCGGTCGCCGCATCCTCCATCAGCCAATGGATCGGCACGCAACCCTGGCCGTCGAGCCACGCGGCGAGGTAGCGCACGCAGACCTCGACGTTGTTGTCGAAGCCGGCGCGGCTGATGCTGCCCAGCGGCGCGGCCAGCAGTGCATCGCGGGTGGCCCGGACGTCTTCGCGCAGCACGTGCTGCTGGTGCGGGGTCGGCATGTGCGCATCGAAGATGTCGCGCGCCAGCGCGATCAGCGCCGGGTGCGCGACCCACGTGCCGTCGTGGCCGGCGGTGACTTCGCGCAGTTTGTCGGCGCGCACGCGATCCAGTGCGAGTGCGTTGGCGGCAGCGTCGCCGGCGATCGGGATCTGCGCCGCCATGCCGCCCATCGCGTGCGCGCCGCGTCGATGGCAGGTCCGGATCAACAGCTCCGAGTAGATGCGCAGGAAGGGCTGCGTCATCGTCACCTGGCTGCGCTCGGGCAACACCTTGTCGCGGTGGCGACGGAAGGTCTTGATGTACGAAAAGATGTAATCCCAGCGCCCGCAGTTGAGGCCGGCGATGCGGCTGCGCAACGCATGCAGGATCTCGTCCATCTCCAATGCCGCCGGCAGCGTTTCGATCAGCACGGTGACCTTGATCTGCGCGGCGGGCAGACCCAGCGCCTGCTCGATGTGGGCCAGCACCGCGTCCCACAGCGCCGCCTCTTCCATCGACTGCAGCTTGGGCAGGTAGAAGTACGGACCGCGATCCTTGCCCGCCAGGGCTTGCGCGTTGTGGAAGGCGAACAGGCCGAGGTCGAACAGGCTGGCGCTGATCGGCGCGCCGTCGATGCACAGGTGTTTCTCGTCCAGGTGCCAGCCACGCGGCCGCACCATCAGCACCGCCTGCCGCTCGAACGGCTGCAGCGTGTAGCGCCTGCCATCGGCGGCGATGTGCTCCAGCGTCCCGGCGACCGCGGCGCGAAGCGCGCGCTGGCCCGCCACCAGGTTGGCCCAGGTCGGCGAGGTCGAGTCCTCGAAATCGGCCATGTACACCTGGGCGCCGGAGTTGAGCGCGTTGATGACCATCTTCGGATCGACCGGGCCGGTGATCTCCACGCGCCGGTCCAGCAACGCCGCCGGCAGTGGCGCGACGCGCCAGTCGCCGGCACGCAGGTCGGCGGTGTCGGCGCGGAAGTCCGGCAATGCGCCGGTGTCGAAGGCGGCCTGGCGCTCGCGGCGGGCGGCCAGTCTTGCCTGGCGGTCGGGCTCGAAGCGCCGATGCAGCGCGGCCAGGAAGGCCAGTGCCTCGGGAGTCAGCAGCTCCGCCTGGCCAGGCAGGCTCCGCGTGATCGCGATGCCGTCCGTCGCTACTGCCTGCAGGACTGCCGCCATGCGCTGCTCCGTGTGTCGGGGACCCAGACCATCCGCTCTAGTACGGTATTTGACAAACCAGTTTTCGCAATGCGTACTATTAGAAGAACTTATATCTGTGGCGAAACATGGTCGAACGCAGTCCAGCGGCCCCGCGCTTCGCTTACAAAGCCGATCGGCTGAAGCCCTTGCGGGCGTTCTGCCAGACCGCCCGGCTGGGTTCGGTGTCGCGCGCCGCGGAGGCGCTGTACGTCAGCCAGCCAGCCATTACCCAGCAATTACAGGCGCTGGAGCGTGAGCTGGGGGTCAAGCTGTTCGAGCGCAGCGGACGGCGCCTCGTTCCGACCCGGGAAGGGGAAGCGCTGTACACGCTGGCGCGGCCGCTGGTCGAAGGAATCGACGGGCTGGATGGTGCCTTTCGCGAACAGCTGCGCGGGCAGGATGCCGGCGACCTGGACGTGGCCGCCGGCAGTTCCACCATCCTCTACCTGCTCCCGGGCATCGTGGAGGCTTTCCGCCAGCGCCACCCCGACGTGCGCCTGCGGCTTCACAACGTCACCGGCGCCAGCGGCCTGGACCTGCTGCGTTCGGATGCGGTGGACCTGGCGGTCGGGTCGATGCTCGACGTTCCGGCCGACCTGGCCTACGCGCCGCTGTACCGGTTCGAGCCGATGTTGATCACGCCGCTGGACCATCCGCTGGCGCACAAGGCCGAACTGACGCTGGAGGATCTCTCCCCCTACGGCCTGATCCTGCCGCCGCAGCGGCTGACGACCTACCGGATGGTGGACCTGGTGTTCCAGCGCAACCGCGTGCCGTACACGGTGGCGCTCGAGGTCGGTGGCTGGGAAGTGATCAAGCAGTACGTGGCCATGGGCCTGGGCATCTCGATCGTGACCGCGATCTGCCTGACCGATGCCGACCGCACGCGCCTTGCCGCGCGCTCGCTTGCGCGGTATTTCCCGTCACGCAGCTACGGCGTGGTGATGCGCAAGAGCAAGCAGCTGTCGCCGCAGGCGCACGCCTTCGTGCAGCTGGTGCAGCCGGACGCAGGCTCCCCCGACGATTGAGCGCGAGCGTTGCCGGTGCAGATCATGTTGGCACGGGGGATCGCGCGCCTCGAGCCGGGTCAGGGCGTGCCGTGGTGCCGTCCCTTCCACGGCCGGTACCAGGCGCGGATCCGCGCGATGTCGGCGCTCATGTCGTCGCTGGTCTCGAAGATCGGGCCAATGCCGATGACCTTGTCCGGGTAATGGAAATATGCCGGCAGGATGCCCACGTCCGCCGCGCGGGCGATTTTCCAGAAGCCCACTTTCCAGCGATCGACCGGTTTGCGGGTGCCCTCCGGGGCCAGTCCCAGCCAGAATTTGTCGGACTCGCCGATCAGCGTCGCCAACTGCTCGACGACGCCGTGCGCGGCGCTGCGGTCGATCGCGATCACGCCCAGCCTCTCCAGCACGGCGCCCAGTGGCCACCAGAACAATTCGCGCTTGCCCAGGATCTTGATGTCCAGGCCCAGCGCCAGCTTGGCGGCAAAACCCCAGACCCCGTCCCAGTTGGACGAATGCGGCGCCCCGATCAGCACCAGCTTGGGGATGTCCGGGAAGGTACCGACCATGCGCCAGCCGCCCAGGCGCAGGATGCTGCGTCCGAGCCAGCGACCAAAACGGTTCGGCGGCACGCGCGGCGCACTGGGAGGCAGCGGCAGGATGAGATCGTCGCCGGCACCGCGAGGGTGCTCGTGATGGGTGGCGCTCATGCCGGCGCCGTCCATGACCGCGCCGTCGTCGCGCCTGCCGCCCCGCGCTTGTGATCGCACATGCGTCGGCTAATCCCATTCGCGCTGCGTGCGCCCCTGCTTGATCGTACTGCGTCCGCGCTTGGCGTCGAGCCGGCGCTGCCTGGACGCACGCGTCGGCTTGGTCGCGACCCGCGGCTTGGGTGCGCGCAGGCCCGAGGCGATGAAGGCGGCGAGGCGGTCGCGCGCATCCTGGCGATTGCGGTCCTGGGTGCGGAAACGCTGGGCGCTGATGACGAAGACGCCGTCGAGCGTCAGCCGGCGATCGCGCTTGGCCAGCAGGCGTTCGCGCACCAGGTCCGGCAGCGACGGCGAGTTGGCGACATCGAAGCGCAACTCGACCGCGGTCGCCACCTTGTTGACGTTCTGCCCGCCCGGTCCCGTCGCGCGCACGAAACGCTCGACGAGCTCGTCGTCGGGGATGGACAGGGTGTCGTCGATGGCGAGCATGGCCGGAATTGTATGGTGGGTTCGACCCGCCAGCGGGCCCGAGCACCAGTGCTGTTCCCATCGCATGCGCCAGCGATGGCGACCGTTACGCCGGGTCGAACAGCGACAGTGCCTTGGTGAATTCGGCATCCAGCGGCGCGACAGTGTCGCAAGCCACGCCCGTCACCGGATGCGTGAACGCCAGCCGCTGCGCATGCAGCAGCATGCGGTGGATGCCGAGCATGCGGAAGGCGCGGTTGTGGCGGCCGTCGCCGTGGCTGCTGTCGCCGATCAGGTGATGGGAGACATGCTTGAGGTGCCGACGGATCTGGCGGAAGCGCCCGGTCTGCGGGCGCACCTGCAGCAGCGCGTAGCGCGACGTCGGGAAGCCGGCGGAAGGCAGGGCCAGTTCGACCGTCGCCAGCCGCGCGAATCCGGTCACTGCCGGTTTCTTCTGCGGCTTTCCGGGTCCGCCATCGAGCGGATGGTCAACGACGAACTCTTCCTCCGGCCAGCCACGGCAGACCGCGAGGTAATCCTTCCGCAGGCCGTTGGCCATCACCGCGTGCCCAAGCAACGAGGCGGTGTCGCGATCGAACGCCAGCAGCAGGCAGCCGCTGGTGGCGCGGTCCAGCCGATGGATGAGGAAGACCGGCCGGCCGAACTGTTCGCGCAAACGGTCGGCGGCGAAGTCGGTCTCGCCACGCGCCAGCGCGCTGTCGTGGACCATCAGCCCCGCGGGTTTGTCGACGACGGCGAGCCACTCGTCGCGATACAGCACTGGCAATGCCGGCCTGTCATCCGTCGCCGGCGCATCGACCTGCGCTGCCACGCCGTTCGCTGTCATCTCCATCATTCGTTGCCGAAGTCAGTTGCGGCGGGGCCACGCCGCCAGCAAGGCCCACAGGCCGCCCAAGCCCGCGATCCACGCCGACGCCGGAATGCCGGCCAGGCGCGGGCCACCGGCCTCGAACGCATACAGCACCGCGGCGACGATCAGCAGGCCGGAGCCGACGATTGCGCCGACCGCGCGGCGCTGGAAGGTGCGCGTGGCCTCGGCCAGTTCGGCCAGCTGCCGCGAATGCAGGTTCAGGTGATGTTTGCCCTCGACCTGCTGCGTCAGCCACGCGTGCAGCAGGCGCGGCATGTCCGGCGCCTGGGTGATGAGCTCGGGCAGGCGCTTGCGGAATTCGGTGAGCAGGCGCTGCGGGCTGTAGCGCTCGCGCAGGATGCGCTCGAGCACCGGGCGTGCGACCGCCCAGATGTCGATGTCCGGATCCAGCTGGCGGCCGACGCCCTCGATGTTGAGCAGCGTCTTCTGCAGCAGGATCAGCTGCGGCTGGATCGTGAGTTCGTAGCGCTGCGCGGTGCGGAACAGTTTCAGCAGCACTTCGGCCAGCGAGATCTCCGCCAGCGGCCGGGTGAAATAGGGCTCGCACACCGCGCGCGCCGCGGCTTCGAGTTCGTCGATGCGGATGTGCGACGGCATCCATCCGGCCTGCACGTGCAGCTCGGCGATGCGGCGGTAATCCTTGTTGAAGATCGCCATGAAATTCTCGGCGAGGTAGTACTGGTCCTCGCTGGAGAGCTGGCCCATGATCCCGAAATCCAGCGCGATGAAGCGCGGGTTGGACTTGCGCAGCGGATCGATGTCGACCCAGATGTTGCCGGCATGCGCGTCGGCGTGGAAGAAATTGTCGCGGAACACCTGCGTGTAGAACACGCGCACGCCCTTGGCGGCGAGCAGCTTGCGGTCGATGCCCGCCGCATCGAGCGCGGCGATGTCGTCCGACGGGATGCCGTGCACGCGCTCGAGCGTCAATGCACGTTCGGCGGTGTGGCTCCAGACCACTTCCGGCACGTAGAGGTCGGGCGAGTCGAGCCAGAAGCGCCGCAGCACGCTGGCATTGGCGCCTTCGCGCTGCAGGTCCAGTTCGGCCGCGAGCGTCGATTCGATTTCCGCCACGATCTCGCGCGGACGGATCTTGTCGGCAGCCGGATGCGTGCGGTCGACGACGGCCGCGACGGATTTGAGCAGGGCGACATCATCGGCGATCTGGCGCCTGATGCCCGGACGCAACACCTTGACCACGACGTCGCGGCCGCGCACGCCATCGACGGCGGGCAGCGTCGCCGCATGCACCTGCGCGATCGAGGCCGAGGCCAGCGGCGTCGTGTTGAAACCGGCGAACGCCTCGTTGATCGGCCGGCCCAGCGATTCCTCGACGAGCGCGCGCGCGGTGTCGCCGTCGAATGGCGCCACGCGGTCCTGCAGCAGGGTGAGTTCGTCGGCGATATCGGTCGGCACCAGGTCGCGCCGCGTGGACAGGATCTGGCCGAACTTGACGAAGATCGGTCCGAGTTCCTGCAAGGCCAGCCGCAGGCGGGCGCCGCGCGGCAACGCGGCGATGTCGCCCGATGCGCGCGGTACGAACGGGCGCATCAACTTCAACCAGCGCTCGGCGCCGGTCTGGTCGAGCAGGTCATCCAACCGGTAACGCACCAGCACGCGGCCGATGCGCAGTGCCCGCAGCGCCGAACTCATGCGCCGCCATCCATGCGCGGAGACAGGCGCGCCACGCGCGCCGCGAGCCGCTCGACATCGTCACGCAGGGTGTCGACATCGTCGTGGAAGGCATTGAGTTCATCGCGACCGAGCACGTCGCGCGATTCCTCGGTGACGTATTCGGCGGCGGTCTGCGCCAGGTTGCGCGACAGGTCGCGGCCCTGTCGCAGCGCATTGGCGATCGCCTTTGCGACCTGCACGCCGACGACGTCGCCAAACACCGCGGCGAACGGTCGCTGCCAGTCCGGATCGAACTGTTCCGCAAGTCGCTGCAGCCGGCGTGCGAGCTCCGCATCGCCGGAGACGCGGAGGCGTCCGACCGGCGGGGCATCGTCGCGACGGAACATCGGCAGTTGTGCGACCAGCGCCGCCAGCGTGCTGCGCACGCTCAGGTCGGGCTCGACGGCAGTGTCGACCGGACCGACCACCAGGCGATCGCCGACCACGCTCACCTGCAGCGCCAACGGCGGGCGCGCGATCTCCAGCGCGACGCGCTGGCCGTCGAGCCGGCGCAATGCACCGAGCGTGCCCGGGTCCAGCGCCAGCGCGCGGTTCAGGGCGGCCTCCAGCGTGCGCCCGGCAAGCGGCTTCCATTGGAGCGGGGTGGCGGTCATCAAGTCATTCTATCGTGCCGCGCCGTGGCACCACGTGGCGATAGCACGCGCCTGCCGATTCATCCCGTCGCATCGCGATGTGCCGGGAGATGCCAATTCGCTGTCGCGAGCAGCCGGCATGCCGCCGGGTCTTCGTCGCCCGGGAAGGCGGCAGACCGTACCCGGGATTCACGGCGCGATGAACTCCCGGGTGCGCTTCGCTTACCCGGGCTACGGCGGTTTCTGTCGTTCGCGATCAGGTGCCGAGCCACGCCGCCGACAGTCGCGCCAAGCCTTCGTCGATCGACACGCGCGGCACGTAGCCAAAGTCGCGCGTGGCCGGCGACATGTCATACCAATGCGTGGTCGCCAGCTGCTCGGCCAGGAAGCGCGTCAGCGGCGGCTCGCCCTTGAGCGGCAGCAGGGTCCACGCGGCTTCGCAGGCGGCGCCGATCGCGTAGGCGATGGGGAAGGGCACCGTCTTGTGCACGGGCGCTTCGCCCGCTGCCGCCAGCAACGCGTTGATGATGTCGCGTGCCGGCCGTGGCTCCCCGTTGCTGATGAAATACGCGCGACCCGCGCACGGCGCGCCGGGCTCGAGACGGTCGAAGGCATCGAAGTGCGCCTGCGCTGCGTTGTCGATGTAGGTGGTGTCGATCAGGTTGTCGCCGTTGCCCACCAGGCGCAGGCGGCCGGCGCGCGCGCGCTGTACCAGGCGCGGCAGCAGTTGCTGGTCGCCCGGTCCCCAGATCAAGCGTGGGCGCAGCGCGACGGTGGCGAGATCGCGATCGCTGGCCGCCAGCACCGCGCGCTCGGCGATGGCCTTGGTCGCCGGATAAGGCGCTTTGAAATGTTCGCCATAGGGCACGCTGTCGGCGGTTCCGCCCGCCACCGGATGGGTGGCGCGATGGGTGACGCTGGGCGACGACGTGTACACCAGCCGACCGATGCCAAACGCGCGGCAGGCGGCGATGACGTTGTCGGTGCCGACGACGTTGGCGGCGTGATAGCTGGCATGGCTACCCCATGCGCCGGCCTTGGCAGCGTTGTGGAACACCGCGTCGCAACCGCGCACCGCCGCCATCACGGCATCCCGGTCGGCCAGGTCGCCGGCGATCTGGCGCACGCCCAGGGCGTCGAGTTCGCCGTGGTGGTGGCGACTGAAACTCGCGACGGCGTGGCCGCGTTCGAGCAGGCCCCGGCACAGCGCCTGGCCCAGGAAGCCACCGCCACCGGTCACCAGGATGTTCATCGCTGCGTCCGCAATTGTCGTGCCGCCCAGGTGGCCAGTTGCTCGCGGCCGATCTTGGCGTTGTGGCGGATGTCGACCGGGAAGTCTGGATGGAACAGGACGGTGTCGATGCACGCCGTGTGCACGAAACCCTCACCGATGTGGCGCAACTGCGCGGCGATGCGCGCGTGTTCGCGCCGGGCCACGCCACTGTGCAACTCCACGCACAACACCGGGCGTTGCGCGGCGCGGTCGCCGATGCCGACCAGCGCCGTGCGCCGCACCTCGGGATGCGTGTTGAACACCGGCTCGACCTGTTCGGTGCACAAGGTCGTGGCCGCATCCACGATCACGCGTTGCGACTTGCGGCCGCAGAACCAGAGCATGCCGTCGCGATCGACATAGCCCAGGTCGCCCATGCGATGGACGATGCGCTCGCTTCCATCGGCGAGCGGTTCGCGGATCTTCGCCAGGCGTGTCGCGGCATCGCGGTTGAAATAGCTGTCGGTGACGCTGGGGCCGGCCACCGTGATCTCGCCGACCTGGCCCGCCTTCACCAGCAGCGCATCGCTCCACTGGGCGATCGCGCCATCGTCGATCGCGATGATGCGGACCAGGTTGGGTGGCACCGCGCGTCCGACGCAGGTGCCGCCACCCTGCTCGCTGCGCTCGCGCGTCATCAGCAGCTCGCGGCCTTCGATGACCGACACCGGCAGGCACTCGGTCGCGCCATAGGGCGTCCAGAACCGCGCATCGTCGGCGAGCAGGGCGCACATGGCGCTGACGACGTCGGCCGGTACCGGCGCGCCGGCCGACGTCACCGTCTTCAACGTGGGCAGCGCGGCGCCGTGTCGTGCCAGCACCGCCATCAACGCCGGCGAGCCGAACAGCTGGTCGACGCCGAATCGCTCGATCGCATGCAGCAGACTGCGCGGGTTGGCGCGCGCCGGGCGCGTGGGATCCATGTCGGGAATGATCGAGGTCAGTCCCAGCGCCGGATCGAACAGCGCGAACGGCGGGAACGTCGGCATGTCGGTGCCGCCGGCGGCGATGCCGAAGGCATCGCGCAGCATCGACACCTGGGCGACCAGGTGGCGGTGCCGGTAGACCACGCCCTTGGGCACGCCGGTCGATCCGCTGGTGAACAGGATCGCCGCGACATCGTCCGGATCGGTGTCGGCGAGTTGCGGCATGCACGGTGCACCGTCGCGCTCGACCTGCCGCAGCGTGGCATCGGCGAGCCACGGCCGCGCCGCGGTGGTGATGCGCATGCGCACGGTGCGGGCCCAGCGCAGCACGACGCGCGCGGCGTGGGCCAGCGGGATGCCGATGAAGGCCTGTGGCCGTGCCTCGTCCAGGCAGGTGCGCAGCGCGCGCTTGTCGATGCCCGGATCCACCAGCACCGGCACCGCGCCGGCCTTGAACAGCGCGAACATCACCAGGAAGAATTCCGGCGTCGGTCGCAGCATCACCACCGTGCGCGTTCCGCGCACGATGCCGCGCGCGGCCAGTCCAGCCGCGATGGCGTCGCTGCGCGCATCGAGCTCGGCGTAGGTCAGCGTGACGTCATAACGCCCATGGCGACCGGGACAGCGCATCGCGACCTGGTCGGGCCGCTCGCGCGCCAGTCGTGGCAGCGACGCGGCGATGTTGCAGGATTCTGGCATCGACGGATTGTAGGGCTCTGCTTTTGTGGGAGCGACGTGAGTCGCGATGCTCTTGCGACTTTCAATCGCGACTCACGTCGCTCCCACAGGATTCGCATCGAGGAACGCGCGGATCTCCGGCACCAGCACCTCGAACTGATCCTCCAGCACGTAATGGCCGGCGTCCTCGAAGGCGTGCACCTGCGCCGCAGGCAAGGCCTGCGTGAAGGCGTCGAGGAAGTGCCGGTCGAAGACGAAGTCGCGCAGGCCCCAGCCGATGAAGGCGGGACGGTCGGCGAACGTGTGCAGGCGCCGGCCGGCCTCGGCCACCAGCGGCCAGGCGCGGTCGCCTTCGTGCAGCGGGATGTCCTGCATGAAGCGCAACGTCGCGATGGCGTTGCGCCAGCCGGCGTAGGGCGCGATGTAGGCCCGGCGAACGGCAGACGTCAGGCGTCGCTCCGTGCCCAGCCACGCGGCACCGCGCGCGAACAGGTTGAATGCGCGGATCAGGAATCCGCCGACGCGCGAATCGCGCCCCAGCGACAACTGCCAGGGCATCGGCTTGGCCGCCGGCAACGGGAACGCCGCGGTATTGAGGATGACCAGCCGCCGGACCTGCGTCGCATGGGTCAGCGCCCAGCCGAAACCGACCATGCCGCCCCAGTCGTGCACGGCGAGCGTGATCGGGCCGGTGATGCCGAGTGCATCGAGCAGTGCGGCCAGGTCATCGATACGCGACTGCAGCGTGTAGTCGTAATGCGGCGATGCGCCCGGCGCGTCGTCGGGTTTGTCGGACAGGCCCATGCCGATGTGGTCCGGCACGATGCAGCGGTAGCGATCGGACAAACCGGAAACCAGATGCCGCCAGTAGAAGCTCCACGACGGATTGCCGTGCAGCATCACGATGACCTCGCCATCGCGCGGGCCTTCGTCGAGGTACGACAACGCCACCCCCGGCCGGATCTGGATCCGGCGCGGGGTGAACGGGTAATCGGGAAACGCCGGCGTCGCGCTCACGCGAGCGCGCTTACCAGACGACTTCGGCCATCGAGCAGTTCAGGCCCGAACCGATGCCGAGCAGGGCGACGCGATCGCCCTTCTTCAGGCGGCCGAGTTCGCGCAGCTTGCTCAGCACGATCGGCACCGACGCCGGGCCGATGTTGCCGTGCTCGCCGAAGATCGTCAGCACCTTCTTGGGGTCGATGCCGAAGGCCTGGATGAAGGCCTGCGTATGCACCTGGCTGACCTGGTGGATGACGAACTCGTCGAGCTCCTCCACCACCCAGCCCAGCGCGACCTTGGCCGCGACGAAGGTCTTCTGCGCCAGCTTCATGCCTTCGATCAGCAGCGTGCGGGTGTCGGTGACCATGCGATCGAGGTTGCCGCGGCACAACGCATTCCACTGCGTCGCCGCGCGGGTGACGCCGCCGCGATAGCGCGGGGCACCGGGTGCGAGTTCGGCGCGCGCCAGCACCATCGCCGCCGCGCCGGAGCCCAGCGTGAGCGTCGCCATCTCGTTGCGGAACTGCTCTTCGGTGATGTCGATGTGGTCCAGGCGCTCGAGCGTCTTCTCGTAGGCCAGGTCCGCGGTCTCGCCATCGACGACCAGGGCGTAGTCGATCTCGCCGCGCTCGATCATGCGCGCCGCGATGTCCATGCCGTTGAGGAAGGCCAGGCAGGCGTTGGCGACGTCGAAGTTCTGGCACATCTCGCCCAGGCCGAGGTTGCCGCTGACGATCGATGCCGTCGACGGCTCGAGGAAATCACGGCTGACCGAGGTATTGACCAGCAGGCCGATCTTGTCCGGGTCGATGCCGGCGTCGGCCAGCGCCTTGACCCCGGCCAACGTCGCCGCCGCCGACGCCTGCATGTCGCCATCCCACAGGCGCCGCGCATGGATGCCGGCGATGTCGCGCAGGACATCGGTGGTGATGCCGAGGCGGTCGAGGGTGGGTTTCAGGCGCACATTGATTTCGTCCGAACTCAATCGGCGCGGTGCGTCGACGTGGGCGAGTCCGGCAATGGCGACGTGTTGGAACAGCATGGTGGCGGCCCGGGTGCAGGGGAAACGGGACAGGATACCGCGCCACACTGAATCAGGTCTGCGACGCCGCTCTCAGCGGTAAAGCGGTAAAGGGGGTCAGAGTGCAGTTTCGCGACGAAGGTCTGGCTGGTCCGGGGAATAGCAGCGCGAAACTGCACTCTGACCCCCTTTACGCCTCGGACCGGACAGACCCTCGCCCCGAAACTGCACTCTGACCCCCATTTCCTTTGACTCCCCTTTACCGTCCACACCGCCAGACGGCGAAGCGCTGCTTGCCGTCGCCGGGATCGTCCAGCGCCTGCACGGTGTCTCCATTCAGGCCGGGCGCCTCGTTGCGGGCCAGCGTCTCCAGCTCGTCGCGCACCCGCAGCGCATTGCGCTCGTAGGGGCCCAGGCTGTCCTTGACCGACACCTCGACTTCGCCACGCGATTCGCAGCCGGCAGGCACGCCGGTCACCACCTTCACCGCGCTGGCGCCCGGTGCCATGTGCACCCAGGTGCAGCCTCCGGTGATGAGGGCGGCGAACACGACTGCGGCGAGGGAACGCATGGGCAACTCCAGTGGGCGGCGGCAGCCGGGATTGTGGCCCGTGCTGCCGTGGGGTGGCTGAACCCCGGCCTTGGCCCGGTGCTTACTTCGCCGTGCGGACCGCCGGCGTCTGCACGGGCTTGCCGTCGGCATCGATGACGCTGATCGTCCCCAGCTGGAGCGCGCGCACCGGTGCCTCGATCTTCGACAGGTCGCCGACGATCACCCACGTCACCGCATCGGGTTTGATGATTTCATTGGCGGCGGCGCGGATGTCGACGTCCTTTTCCGCTTCGATGCGCTGCTTGAGCGTGCTGACGTAATCATCCGGGCGCCCGTAGAGCGCATTGGACGTCAGCGCGCCCAGCACGGCGCCGGCGGTCTCGTAACTGCCCGGCAGGCGGCGCACGTCGTTGACCTTGACCTTGGTGATCTCCTCGCCGCTCAGCGGACGCTTGCCGACGACATCCCTGGCCTCGCGCAGCAGTTCGGCGGCCGACTCGGCGGTCTTGTCGGTCTGCACCGGCGCATACACCAGGTAGGGCCGCTGGCCGAGGGCTTCCTGGGTGAAGCTGTAGGCGCCGTAGGCCCAATGCTTGTCCTCGCGCAGGTTCATGTTGAGGCGCGAGCTGAACATGCCGCCGAACGCACCGTTCATCGCCTGGATCTCCAGGTCGTTGGGCGCCGTGGTCGGTGGCGCCAGCAGCCCGGCCAGGATCAGCGACTGCTGCGCGCCGGGCTTGTCGATCAGGAACACGCGCGGGGCGGTCTGGCTGGCGACCTGCGGGATCGTCTTCTCGCCCTTTGCGACCGGCGGCGGCGTCCAGTCACCGAAGGCCGCGTCGAGCTGGCGGGTGATTTCCGGCAGTGTCGTGTCGCCGGCAACGAGGATGCGCACGTTGTCCGGACGCAGCCACGCCGCCTGCCACCTGCGCAGGTCGTCGGCGGTCAGCGACTTGATCGCCGCCTCGGTACCGGTGCCGGTGAATGGAATCGCATACGGATGGCCGGCGCCGTACAGCAGCGGCGGCAGCGTGCGCAGCGCCAGCCCGGTGGGCTGGGTTTTTTCCTGGGCGATGCCGGCCAGCCATTGCGCGCGCACGCGCTCCATGTCGGCGGTGTTGAAAGCCGGATGCCGCAGGATGTCGGCCAGCAGCGCCAGCGACGGCGCCGCGTTCTCCTTCAGCATGCTGGCGCCGGCGCTGCAGGAATCCAGCCCGCAGCCGGTCGCCAGGTTCATGCCGAGGCGATCGCGACGGCGCGCGATCTCGACCGAGTCCAGCGACGTGGTGCCTTCGTCGAGCATCGCGGTGGTGAAGCTGGCCGTGCCCGGCTTCGCACCGGCGTCGGCGGCGTACCCGGCATCGAACTGCAGGCTCAGGCTGACGACCGGGATGGTGTGGCGTTGTGCCAGCACCACCTCGATGCCGTTGCTGAGTTTGCTGCGCTCCACGCCGGGGAAGCGCAGGTCCGGATAGTCCAGGACCTGCGGCACGCCCTTGCTGCGGTCGACGGTCGACGCGACGGTGTGGAAGGCGCTTGTGGGCTTGGCCGGCGGCAGCTTCGGCGCGTCCGTCGCGGGCGGAAGGCCGGCGACCTCCTCCTCTTTCGGGGCGGTCGCGGTCGGCACCACGGTCAACGTGTAATCGCCCTTGGCCAGCCATTTGCGCGCGGCGGCGAGCACGTCGGCGGGCTTCGCCTGCTGGTTCCAGGCCAGGTCCTGTTTCCAGGCATCGGGATTGCCCAGGTACACCTGGCCCTCCGCCAGCGCCACGCCCTTGCCGGCGGCGCGCTCCAGGCCGCGGATGGTCTGTGCGCGACCCATCGCCTGGCGCTGCGCGAGTTCGGCGTCGGTCGGGCCCTTGTCGAGGAATTTCGCCCATTCCTCGGCGATCACCGCTTCGACCCGCCTGGGGTCGACGCCCTGCTTGACGTCCGCCTGCAGCGTGAACTGGCTGGCCAGCTCGAACGGCGTGATGCCGACGGAGACGTCGTCGACGAGCTTGTCCTGGTAGACCAGCCGCTGGTACAGGCGCGAGGTCTTGCCGCCGCCGAGCACGTCGGCCGCGAGGTCGAGCAGGGTCAGGTCGCGCTGGCCGCGTGCCGGTACGTTCCACTCGCGATAGATGCGCGTCTGCGCGACGCGGTCGTCCATCCGGTCGCGGGTCGAGGCCGTGCGCGGCGCCACCCACTGCTGCTGGTGCGCCACCGGCGGGCCGGCGGGAATGTCGCCGAAGTACTCCAGCATCTTGGCCTTCGCGGTGGCGGGGTCGATATCGCCCGCCAGCACCACCGTGGTGTTGGCCGCGCCGTAATAGGTGCGGAACCAGGTCTTGACGTCGTCCAGCGAGGCCGCGTTGAGGTCGGCCATCGAACCGATGGTGTCGTGGTGGTAGGGATGGTTGGCCGGGAAGGTCTGCAGCAGCATGCGCTCGTCGACGCGGCCGTACGGCTGGTTTTCGCCTTCGCGCTTTTCGTTCTGGACCACGCCGCGCTGTTCGTCGAGCGTCTTCTGGTCGATCGCGCCGAGCAGGTGTCCCATGCGGTCGGACTCCATCCACAGCGCCATGTCCAGCGCGGTGGTCGGCACGGTTTCGTAATAGTTGGTGCGATCGAACCACGTCGTGCCGTTCTGCCCGGTGGCGCCGGCCTGCTCGAAGGGCGCGAAGAATTCGCCCTTGTGGTTCTCCGAGCCGTTGAACATCAGGTGCTCGAACAGGTGCGCGAAGCCGGTCTTGCGCGCCGGCTCGTCCTTGGAGCCGACGTGGTACCAGACCGCGACCGACACCACCGGCGCCTTGCGGTCTTCGTGCACCAGCACCGTCAGGCCGTTGGGCAGCACGAAGCGCTGGTAGGGGATATCCAGCGCGGCCGCATCCTGTCGCGCCAGTGCCGGCGTCGACACCACGCCGCCAGCCAGGGCGACGCCAATCGCCAGCAGCAGCGCCCCGGAGCGGAAACGGTGGCGAATGCCGGCAGAAACGGCGAAGCGATGATGGGCGACAGGCATGGACGACTCCAGGGCAGGGAATTTGGCGCGACCCGCATCCTAGCCCCCAGTCGCACCGAGGGGCAGGGCCACAAGTCCCGCGCAGCCCCGGCATGACGGCACATGGACACGACAGCGCGCAGGCTGCGTCGATGCCCAAGTCCCCTGCGCACTGCCTGGTCACCGGCGCCAATCGCGGCATCGGGCTTGAATGGGTCCGCCAGTTGCTCGCGCGCGGCGATCGCGTGGTGGCGGCCGCGCGCCATCCGGGCAAGGCCAATGCGCTGAACGCGCTGGCCGGCGAACATCCGGGGCACCTGCACGTGTTGCCGCTGGATGTCGCCGATCCACGCGCGATCGCCGAGCTGCAGCGCGAGTTGCTGCTGCTCGGCGACGACGGCGAGCAGGATCGGCTGGACCTGCTGGTCAACTGCGCCGGCGTGCTGCATTCGGGCGAGCGCTTCGGCGCGGTCGAGGCCGCGACGCTCGACGACAGCTTCCGCATCAACGCGATGGGTCCGTTCCTGCTGACGCAGGCACTCGCCCCGCGGATGGCCGATGGCGCGCGCGTGGCCAACCTCAGCTCGCAACTGGGCTCGATCGCCGGGCTCACGGGTTTCGGCACGCCCAGCTACAACATAAGCAAGGCCGCGCAGAACATGGCCACCGCGCTGCTGGCCGCCGCATTGCGCCCGCGCGGGATCATCGTCGTCGCGCTGCATCCGGGCTGGGTGCAGACCGACATGGGCGGTGCCGGTGCGACGGTGACCGCCCAGGCGTCCGTCACCGGCATGTTGCGGGTGATCGATGGATTGAAGCAGGCCGACAGCGGCAAATTCCTCGACTGGCGCGGCCAGTCATTACCATGGTGACCTGACTCAGAAGCGCCCGCGCTCGTCGGCGTTATCCAGCCAACGGCCGGATCAACAGCGACAGGTATTACCCATTGTTCGACGTCATCCTGCACCAGCCCGAGATCCCGCCGAACACCGGCAATGTCATCCGCCTGTGCGCCAATACCGGTGCGCGCCTGCACCTGGTCGAGCCATTGGGTTTCGCGCTGGACGACGCCCGGCTGCGACGCGCCGGGCTGGATTACCACGAGTACGCCGCGCTCACGGTGCACGCATCGCTGGCGGCCGCCTTGTCGGCCGTCGCCGCACGCGGCGAGCCGCGGGTCTTCGTGCTCAGCACGCGTGGCAGCAGCCGTTACGACCTGCCGCGCTATCGTCCAGGCGACGTGTTCGTGTTCGGCCCGGAAACGCGCGGCTTGCCGGCGGAGGTCATCGACTCCGTACCCGAAGCGCAGCGCCTGCGCCTGCCGATGCAGGCCGGCAGCCGCAGCCTCAACCTGTCCAACACGGTGGCGGTGGTGGTGTACGAAGCGTGGCGGCAGCAGGACTTCGCCGGCGGCAGCTGAGCGGATCAGCCGGCTTCGTCGACCGGATATTCGGCTTTCTGTTCGCGCGCCAGCAGGTTCTGCATGGCCTGTTCGGGTGTCATCTCGCCATGCAGCACCGACTGCACGACGCTGGAAATCGGCAGCTCGATGCCGTGGCGCGCGGCTTGCCGCATGACCTCATCCACGGTCTGGATCGATTCGACCACCTGGCCGATCTCGCGCACCGCATCGGCGATCGACTGCCCGCGGCCCAGCGCGAGCCCGAGTCGGCGATTGCGCGACAGCTCGCCGGTGCAGGTCAGCACCAGGTCGCCCAGCCCGGCCAGCCCCATCAGGGTTTCGGCCCGGCCTCCGATCGCGGCATTGAGCCGCAACATCTCGTTGAGTCCGCGGGTGATCAGTCCGGTGCGCGCGTTGAGGCCGAGGTTCATGCCGTCGGCCGCACCGGTCGCAACCGCCAGCACGTTCTTCATCGCGCCGCCAAGTTCGGCGCCGCGCATGTCGCTGCCGGTGTAGACGCGAAACGTCGGTCCGTGCAGCACGTTGGCGACGGCCTGCGCGAACGCCGCGTCATCCGAATGCACGGTCAGCGCGGTGGGGAGTCCCGCGGCGACTTCCTTGGCGAAGGACGGGCCGGTGACGACCGCCAGCGGAACGTCGGGACCCAGCACCTCGGCCGCGACCTCGTGCAGGAAGCGGCCGCTGCCTGGTTCGAATCCCTTGGTCGCCCAGGCGACGCCCGCGTGCGCCGGCCGATACGGCGCCAGTGCGCGCAGGGTTTCGGTGAAGGCATGCGAGGGCACCACCACCAGCACCAGGTCGGCGCCGTGCATGGCCGTGGCCAGGTCGGTGGTGGCCCGCAGCGTGTCCGGCAGGCGGATGCCCGGGAGGTAGTGCGGATTTTCGTGGCGGGCGTCGATCGCCTCCACCACGTCGCGGTCACGTCCCCAGAGGATCGGCCGATGCCCGTGGCGGGCGATCAGCGCCGCCAGCGCGGTGCCCCAGGAGCCCGCGCCCAATACCGCGACCGAGCGCGTGACCGGCGCCGCCATGCCCACTGTCATGCGCGGCGCCGCGTGTCAGGCGTTGCCGGCCGTTTCGGCGCCGGCCAGGCCGTCGCCCTGCACCTGCGCCTGGGCCGCGCGCTGGCGCACGCTCTCGGCATACAGCGCCTCGAAATTGATCGGCTGCAGCAGGAACGGCGGGAATCCGCCGGCGGTGATCAGGTCGCTGACCGTCTGCCGCGCGTACGGATACAGCGTGTTGGGGCAATGCGTGCCCAGCATGACTTCCAGCGTGATCTCGTCGAAACCCGACAGCCCGAACACGCCGGCCTGCTGCACTTCGGCCAGGTAGGCGGTCTTCTCGCCGATGGTGCAGGTGAGCGTCACGCCCAGCACCACTTCGAAGGCTTCGTCGGACAGGCGCTGGACCTGCTGGTTGAGGTTCATCTGCAGCTGCGGCTGACCCTCCTCGTTGAACACCTGCGGGGTGCCGGGTGCCTCGAAGGACAGATCCTTGATGTAGAGCTTTTCGACGGTGAACGAGGGGCCGGTCGGCGTGGCGCCGTTACCGGTGGGGGTGTCTTGCGCGGACATCGGAAACTCCAGCGAAATGCGAATCGGGAATTATTGCATGGCGCGGCGCGGTCATCCGGCGCGCGACAAGTCAGGCCGCGTCGCCACGCGCCACGGCAGCCGGATGCGGGCGTTCGCTTGGTTTGCCACTCCGCTGACCGTGCCCTCCAGCTTCAGCGCGTCAGCGGCCTTTGGCCAGTGGCAGGTCGGCCTGCTGCCAGGCGCCAACGCCGCCATCGAGTACGTAGACGCGCTCGAAGCCGGCCTTGTGCAGGCGTCCGGCGGCTGATGAAGCCGTCTGGCCGGACTTGCAGACCAGCACCACGGGTAGCGAGCGGGCGGCCGCCAGCTGCTTGTTTTCCGGGTCGAACTGGCTCATCTGCACGTTCTTCGAGCCGGGGATGTGGCCCTTCTCGAAGTCCGCCGACGGTCGCAGGTCCACCACCAGCGCGTTGTCCTGGTTGACCAGCGCGGTCAGCTGCGCAGGCCCGAGGCCCTTGTAGCCGCGGAACAGGCTGGTGATCTCGTTGAAGATGATGGCGACGGTCAGCCCGGCCAGCGCCAGCGACAGGTAGGGATGTGCGCTGGCGAATGCCAGCAGTTCGGATTGGGTCACGGGAATGCTTGCGGACGCGTCGACGGGCACGCGGGGCGGCGATTGTCGCCCAGTGCCGACGGGGGCGCAAAGCCAGCCGCCGGCGTGGGTCGTCCCGTGGCTACTGCGCCTGGCTCAGGTTCGGCAGGCCTACTGTCAGCCACCACGTCTTGGCGACCGGTTCGTAGCGCCACAGCTCCGTATAGCGGACCTGGTGCTCGACCAGCGTATTGCGGTTGATGACGCCGATCTGGATCTCGCGCTCGGCGGTGTCGGTGGTGCCCTGCGCTCCGAGTTCGGTGTAGCCCGATACCTGCAGTTGCTTGTAGCGCTCGAAGTCCAGGTCGGTCATGGGATGGGCGCTGCGGAACGCCGGCTCGACCATGTTCCAGGCGCCCTCGAAGTCGCCCCAGCGGATCGCCGCCGAATAGGCGTATTGCGCCTGTTGCAGCGCCTGGTTGCGGTCCATCCGGCCCGCGGTCGCGCACGCGGACAGCAACAGGGCCAGCAACAGGGGAAACCAGGTCTTCAGCAGGCGCATCGCGGACTCCGTGGGCGGTTCATGCCGGATCGTACCTGTTGTCGATGGCGACGAAGCGCGCCGTGCAATCGGCGGCGACGCCGTGGCCGTCGGGCAGGGCCACCCAGGCGGCGATGCGGATGCTGGCGCGACCGCGTTCGCGCAGCCGCGCCAGGAAGGCATCCCACGACGCGCCCTCGGCCAGCCGTGCGCCGGCTTCCAGGTCCGCATACAGCGGTGCGCGATAGCGCAGCTGGCTGTCGGCGACGAACACATCGGCTTGGACGCCCGCCTGCTGCAGGCGCAGGTTCACCAGTCCCCAGCCAGCCAGCGTCATCAGCGAGGCGAGGCTGCCGCCGAAGGCGCAGCCCTTGTCGTTGATGTTCGCTGCCAGCGGCGCGTGCAGCCGCAGGCAGTCGCCGTCGAAACCGGCGCTGCGCAGCCCCAGTGCCGCCACCGGCGGCATGGCCTGGTAGAGCGCATCCAGCGATGCGAGCGCCGCTTCCACGTGCATTGGCTATCCTGCGGCCATGTCCAGGACCGCGCTCGCCGGATGCTACGTGATCTCCCTGCGACCGGTCGGTGACCACGCCGCATTGCGCCGTGCCGCGGCAACGCAGGGCGCGCGCGTGCTGGCGCTGTCGCCGTGGAAGCTGCTGCCGCGCGACGACGACGCCACGCGCCGACAGCTGCAGGCGGCGCTGGACTGCGAACGCGTGCTGTTCACCAGCCCCGCCGCGGTGCGCGCGGCACAGGCATTGCAGGGCCTGTCCGCACGTCCCGGCCAGGCATGGCTTGCGGTGGGAGCCGGCACCGCCGCTGCCCTGCGTCGTGCCGGCATCGACGATGCGATCGCGCCGCGGCAAATGGGCAGCGAAGGGCTGCTCGCACTGCCGGCCCTGCGTGACGTGCGCGACAGCCGCATCGGCCTGGTGACCGCGCCCGCTGGCAGGGAAGTCATCGGGCCTGCATTGGAACAGCGGGGAGCCGGCGTGGTCCGCGCCGACGTCTACACCCGCGAGCCGGTTGCATTGCCGGCACGCAGCATCGACCTGCTGCGAACGATGCAGGCGCCGGCATGGCTGGCGCTGAGCAGCGGCGATGCCCTGCAGCAGGCCATGGCCGCGCTGCCCGCGGCGGTGTTGCGCATCTTCCTGCGGGCGCGCGTTGCCGCAGCCAGCGAGCGGCTGGCCACGCTGGCCCGCGAGCGCGGTTTTGCCGACGTCCTGGTCGCGGCCAGTGCCAGCCCGCGCGACCTGGTGGCGTGCATGGCATCCGCTAGCATGGCGCTCCCCCGCCTGCCGGTTCCGACGTGAGCGATCCCGCACCTGCCGTGCCCCGACGCCGCAGCCTGTTCCCGGCGCTGTTCGGCCTGGCCTTGCTCCTGCTGCTGGCCACGCTGGGCTGGCGGGCCTGGCAATGGCGTAACGCGCGGATCGACGCGCAGCGCGAACACGCCAGCGAGCTCACCCGGCAATGGCAGGCGCTGGAATCGCGCATCAACGCGCTGCGCATCGACCAGCGCGCGCAGGCACAGCGATTGCAGCAGGCCGACGCGACCAACCGCGTCCTGCGCGAGGAGCTGCTCGGACTGGACCAGCGCGCGGCCTTGCTCGAAGACAGCGTGCGCCGGCTCGGTGACCCCGAACGCCACGGCGTGCAGGCCTTGCGCCTGGATGAAGTCATCCTGCTGCTGGGCCAGGGCGAGCAACGCCTGCGCCTGGCCGGCGACCTCGACGGCGCCCGGCGCGCCTATGCGCTGGCTGCCGACGTGTTGTCCGCGGTCGACAGCACGCGACTGGGCAGCGCCGGCCTGCTCAACGTGCGTCAGTCGCTGGTGCAGGAGCGCGCCGCGCTCGATGCCCTGGGCGCGGATCCCCGCGCGCTGGCCAGCCGCCAGCTCGATGCGTTCGCAGCGAGCCTGGCCGCATCGCCGCCGCGGCCAGGTACCGCCGCAGGCGATGCACCCTGGTGGCAGCGCGCATTCGCCCGGCTGGTTGCGGTGCGTCCCGCCGATCGGGCCGTGGCCTTGCCCGGTGCCGATCGCGTGGCGGCTTTCGCCGGACTGCAGCTGGAAGTGACCCTGGCGCGCGCTGCGCTCGAACGCCGCGACCAGCCGGCGTTCCGCTCCGCGCTGGCGCGTGCCGATGGCTGGCTGGTGCGTCTGTGGCCCGACTCGCCGGGCCTGCGGCAACGTCGCGCACGACTGCAGGCATTGCGCCGGCTGCCGCTGGCGCCGGACCTGCCCGTGCTGGGCAGTACCCGCGCGCAGTTGCAGGCATTGACTGCCCGCTGAGTACGGACCCATTCAGCAAGACGACACCACGGCCACGGCGGGACAGTTAGCCTGCTGACAGACGCCGCGCCACCGCGGGGGGAGTGTTTGCCATGAACCTGTTCCGCAACCTGCTGTTCTGGATCGTGCTGGCGCTGGTGGGCGCATTGCTGGCGCAACTGCTGCTGGCCGACCCGGGCTACGTGCTGGTTCGATTCCGCGGCATGGACTACACCACCACCGTCGCCAGCGGCCTGCTCATCCTGCTTGTCGTGTTCGCCGGACTGTGGCTGGCATGGGCGCTGGTGACGCTGCCCTTCCGCAGTTGGCGCCGCCATCGCGAGGGACGCGCCCGCGCACGCCTGGGCGAGGGTCTCGACGCCCTGCACCTGGGTCATTACGGGCGCGCCGAAACGCTGCTGGCGCAGGCGGCCGAACACGGCGATGTCGAAGCCAGCGCACGCCTGGCCGCCGCCCGCGCCGCCGCCGCCCGCGGCGATCGGGTCGCCGCACGCGGCCAGCTCGACGCGCTGGGTTCGCGCCATCCAGCCGCACGCGCCATCGCCAATGCGGAACAGGCGCTCGTCGATGACCGTCCGACCGATGCGCTGGTCGCGCTCGATGCACCCGATGCACAGCCGTTGCCACCGCGCGGACTGGCGCTGCGCGCGCAGGCGTTCGCCGCGTCCGGCCAATCGGCGCAGGCATACGGCTTGCTGGGGCCGATGCGGCAGCAACAGGCGCTGCCGCAAGCCGATCTCGACCGCCTCCAGGAACGCTGGGCGGAAGCCTCGCTGCGCGAAGCCGGCGATGCCAACGTGCTGGCCGAGCGCTGGGAAACCCTGCCCAGGGAGTTGCGCGCCACGCCGGACATCGTCGCTGCCTACGCCCGTCGTGCCGCGGCACTGCGCTGGGACGAGGCGGCGACGCGATCCATCGAACAGGCACTGGATACGCGCTGGGACGAATCGCTGGCCACCTTGTACGGCAGCCTCCCGATGGGCCGACTGGACGAGCGACGCAGCCAGGCCGAACGCTGGCTGCAGGGCCATCCGTCGAGCCCGGCGCTGATGCTGACGCTGGCCCGACTGGCGCGTGCGCAAGGACAGTGGCCACAGGCCGAGGACTACCTGCATCGCGCCGTGGCGCAGGGCGCCGGTGCCGACGCCTGGGAAGAACTGGGGCATGGCTTCACCGAAAGCGGCGACGATGCGCGCGCACGCCTGGCCTACGCCAATGCGTTGCGGGCCAGTCGTGGCGAAGCATCCGTCGATCTCCCTGGCCGGGACATGCGCCAGCGCATCCACGACGAGGCCGTCATCGAGGAAAGGGATGAGCATGGGATGCCGCGGTTGCGCGGGTAGCGTTTGGCTTGCGTGCTGGTGCGGTCTGCCTGCGGCGCTGTTAAACGCTTTCGCCGTTGGCGAGTTACTTTTCTTTGAGAGCCGCAAAGAAAAGTAACCAAAAGAAAGCGGCTTTCCCCGATCAAGGCTGACTCGCCTGGCGAGTCTCCTCGGCCATTTTCAGACTCGCCATCCTGGCTCGACTGAAAACGGCGCACATCCATGTGCGCCGCCCTCCGGGTGGGCGCAGTTGTCGGTGCGATTGAAATCTTTAGCAGCCAGAGCTGGCGATGCTGTCCGTGCAGCACGCCCCGCTCGCGCGGCGCCGCGAGCGTCGGGCCCTTGTCGCCGGCATCGGCAGCGCACTGGCTCCTGTGGGAACTGCGTGAGCGGCGACGGCGACCCGGCAGGTTGCGGCCTCCATGAACATCGAATCGTCCGGTCGCAGTTGACGCAACTCCTACGAAGAGCTGGCACATCGGTCAAGAGTCGGCGACGACCCGCACCCATTTTTGCCGACGTCGTTGACGCTAAAGGTGTGCGGGCACTGCTGGATTACGCAGACCCGGAGGGCGGCGCGCAGGACGCGCGCCGTTTTCCGATCGAGCCAGGATGGCGAGTCGGAAAATCACGACTGCTTCCGCCTGATCAAGTTAGCTCTGATCGGGGAAGCGCCCTTTCTTTTGGTTACTTTTCTTTGGGCGCTTGCAAAGAAAAGTAACTCGCCAACGGCGAAAGCGTTTACCAGCGCCGCAGGCAAACGCCGACACGCGATTCAGCGTTCGAGGATCGCCACAACGCCCATCCCACCCGCCGTGCAGATCGACACCAGGCAGCGACCGCCGCCGCGTTGCGCGAGTTCCTTGGCCGCGGTGGCGACGATGCGCGCGCCGGTCGCGGCGAACGGATGCCCCGTCGCCAGCGACGAGCCGTTGGGGTTGATGCGGGCCGGGTCGATGCGGCCCAGCGGCGCGTCGACGCCGAGGCGGGCGCGGCAGTAGTCCTCGCTTTCCCATGCACGCAAGGTGCACAGGACCTGCGCGGCGAAGGCTTCGTGGATCTCGTAGATGTCGAAATCCTGCAGCGTGAGCCCGTTGCGCCGGAGCATCTCCGCCACCGCGATCGTCGGCGCCATCAGCAGGCCTTCGCCATGGACGAAGTCGACCGCGGCGACCTGCGCGTCGCGCACGTGGCACAACACTTCGTGGCCGTGCGCGGCGGCCCATTCGTCGGTGGACAGCAGGCAGGCGGCGGCGCCGTCGGTCAACGGCGTCGAGTTGCCGGCGGTCAGCGTGCCGTGGCCCGACACCTTGTCGAACGCCGGCTTGAGGGTCGCCAGTTTTTCGATCGACGTGTCCGCGCGCAGGACGTTGTCGCGCGAGACGCCGCGGAAGCTCACCACCAGGTCGTCGAAGAAGCCGCGCGCATAGGCGGCCGCAAGCCGCTGGTGCGACGCCACCGCCCATTCATCCTGCGAATCGCGCGCAATCGACCATTCGCGCGCCATGTCCTCGCAATGCTCGCCCATCGACTTGCCGGTGCGCGGCTCCATCACGCCCGGAAATTCCGGCTTGAGCTCGCGCGGATGGAAGCCCTTGAACGCGGCGAGTTTTTCCTTCGTCGTCTTCGCGCGTGCGGCCAGCAACAGGCGCCGGCGCAGCGATTGGCCGTACACGATGGGAACGTCCGACGTCGTGTCCGAACCGCCACCGATCCCGACCTCGATCTGCCCGGTCGCGATCTTGTTGCCGATGGTGATGATCGAATCCAGCGACGTGCCGCAGGCGCGCTGCAGGGTGATGCCGGGGGTCAGCGGCGACAGGCCGGACGACAGTGTCGCTTCGCGGCCCAGGTTCCAGTCGCTGCTGTGCTTGATGACGGCGCCCATCGCCACTTCGCCAAGCTGCTGCCCATGTAATCCGAAGCGTTCCACCAGCGCGCCAAGTGTGCGGACCGACATGCCCAGGTTGCCAACGTCGGCGTAAGCGGTGTTCTGCCGGCAGAAGGGAATGCGGACGCCACCGAGGACGGCGACGGGACGGCCTAGCAGCATCGTGACGACCTCGCGCGGGCCCGTCGAAAGCGACGGGCATAATGCGACAAAGTTTACGCCGGCCCCCGGTGCAGGGCCATCACAGGGGACGCATGCAGCAGGCCAACACAGCACCGGACGACGCACGTCGTTATATGGATCGTCGATGAACGGGCGCGCGAGCGTGTTCGGCGCGCTGGCGCTGGAGTTGTCGTCGGCCAGCGAGCCGGCATGCCAGTGGCTTGCGCAGCGCGATGCCGGCGCACTGGCCGAACTGGTCGCGCGCGACCTGGCCAGGCTCGATCCCGCGGCGGCGACGCTGCAGCTGGCAATGAGCGGCGCGCATTGCGATGCCGTCGAATTGCTGCGACCGGGCTGGCCGCTGCATGTGGCGCTGGATCAGCTGGCTGCGGGCGCACCGCAACGCGATGCCGACCACGGCCGCATCGTGGCCTTCGGTTCGCACGACGGCCGGTTCCCGCCGGTGCTGGCGCCATCGGCCGAATACGCCGGTGGCCCGTTGCGGCTGCTGCCGTTCGTGCTGTCAGGCGACGCCGACACCGCCGCGGCGGTCGGTGAGGCATTCGAGAGCGACCTGCTCGAGAGCGGCATGGCTGGCGCCGACACGGCGCTCGCGGCGCAGGACCTGTTCGGCCTGCGCATCGAGCACGCCCGCTATCTCACCCTGCACGACCTCGCCGCGATGATGGCGCTGCAATACGAACACGCGGGCCTGGCCGTGCTGTGGCCGATCCTGGAAGCCGCGCTGCTCGCACCGTCATCCGAGGAATGGCTCGATGCAGCGTCCGAGCCGCTGCTGCACTTCGCCGACGGCGAGGCGCGGATGGCGTTGTTGTCGCCGGCAGCGTGGGCTGCGCGCAATGTCGACACCGGCCTGGACGGGAAGCGGCTGGAGCGCGGCTTCGCGCACTTCCAGGCGCGGCAGCGGCAGTTCGCGGCGGTGCTGGCGGCGCACGCGGTGCCGGTACTGTTCGTGCACTGCGCGTCGGGCGAACGCGACGGGCTGTAGTCGCGCGCCGTTAGGGTTGGCGCAACAACGCTTCGAAGATCCGATAGCCGGCATCGTGCATGCCCAGGCCGGCGTAGGTCGCCTGCGCGGGTGCGTTGTCGCGCTCCACGTACAGGCGCAGGCCGATGACGCCGGGCGTCGCCAGCGCCAGTTGCCACAGGTGCGCATACAGCGCCGCGAACACGCCGTGGCGCCGATGCGACGCGTCGACGTACACGCTCTGGATCCACCACCAGTCGCCGTTGCGCCAGTCGCTCCACTCGCGGGTGAACATCAGGGTGCCGACGGCGGTGCCGATGGTTTCGCCGCCGGCCATCGTGTCATCGCGCATCGCGATGAAGTAGTTCGCCCTGGCCGGATCGGCCAGCCCGGCGGCCACGCCAGCCCGGACCGTGTCGGCATCCAGCTGCTTGTGTTCGGTTTCCAGCGCCATCGCGCAGGCCCAGCGCGCGAGCAGTTCGCAATCGTCCGCGTCAGCCGGGCGGATGCGATACGCGTGCGTCCCTGCCGGCACTATCGCCGCACCAGGATCACGCCACAGCCGACCCGCGCGCCGGAATTTCCCGCCGGTTGCGACTGGTAGTCGTCAGGCGCCGCATGCACGACGAGCGCACGGCCGACGATATCGGTGGCGGCGGCGCCGCCCAGGCTGACGCCGCGCAATTGCGCGTCGACGTGGGCGACACCCGACGCGTCCGCGACGATGTTGTCGATGTCACCCGCATGGTGCATGGCGGTGCCGGCCCTGCCGTGGCCGCTGCCGGTCGGGTTGAAGTGCCCACCGGCGCTCGACGCGTCAGCCGCCGTGCAGTCGCCGGTCTGGTGGATGTGGAAGCCGTGGCTGCCAGGCGCGAGTCCGCCGAGATCACCGGTGACGCGCACGCCGCCATGCAGGGGCACCAATGCCAGCGTGCCGCTGACCAGGCTGCCGGATGCGCCAGCAAGGTGGACGACCGCCGCGGGGATCGTGCTTGCAGCCGGTGCGGTGAGGATCGTCGGCGATGAGGATTGGCGCGGCACCGGCGCCGATCGCGATGACGAGGGAGCGGTCGCACAGGCTGACAGTGCGACCGTGGCCAGCGCGGCGATGAGCAGGACTGGACGCATCCGGTTCTCCTGTTGCAATGCGTGGGCAGGCATCGGGCCTGCCATGTTAGCGCCGGGCATCAGTGCTTGCGTCCGGCGCCGAGCTTGCGGCCGACCGTGTTGCGGCCCAGGCCGAGCCGCGCCGCCGCCTCGCCACGATGACCTTGCGTGTGCGCCAGTGCCGCCTCGAGCAATATCTGGTCCATGCGTTCGCGTGCACGCGCATGCAAGGTCGGGCCGCGCGGGCCGACCGAGGGCTCGGCGAGTTCGCGACGCGCCCAGGCTGCGAGCGCCGACTCCCAGTCGCCGGACTGCACCGGCGCGCCGCTCATTGCCAGCGCGCCATCCAGGTCGGCAACGGTGATGGTGTCGCCCGGTGCGAGCACGGCCACGCGCCAGCACAGGTTTTCCAGCTCGCGGACGTTGCCGGGCCAGGTGTGTTGGCCGAGTCGTGCCAGCGCAGGCCGCGCGAACCGCTTCGCCGATGCGCCCAGCCGCGCCGCGGCCGCGGCGAGGAAGCGTTCGGCCAGCAGCGGGATGTCGTCGCCACGCTCGCGCAAGGGCGGCAGCTGCAGGCGCACCACGTCGAGGCGATGCAGCAGGTCCGCGCGGAATCGACCGTCGGCCACCAGCGCTTCCAGCGGTTGATGGGTCGCGGCGATGACACGGACGTCCACGCGGATCAGTTCGCGTCCGCCCACGCGGAAGAATTCTCCTTCCGCCAGCACGCGCAGCAGCCGCGTCTGCAGCGCCGCCGGCATGTCGCCGATCTCGTCGAGGAACAGCGTGCCGCCATTGGCCTGCTCGAAGCGCCCGATGTGCCGCTTGCTGGCGCCGGTGAACGCGCCGGCCTCGTGCCCGAACAACTCGCTCTCCAGCAATTCCGACGGGATCGCGGCGGTGTTCAGCGCGACGAAGGGTTTGCGTGCGCGCGGGGATTCGCGATGCAGCGCATGCGCGACCAGCTCCTTGCCGGTGCCGGTTTCCCCGGTGATCAGCACCGACAACGGCGCCTGCGCGAGGCGACCGATGCTGCGGAACAGCGCGCGCATCGCGGGCGTCTCGCCGACCAGCGCGCCGGGTCCGGCCGCCGCGCCGCGTCCGGGCACGTCGATGGCGGCCGGCACGTCAGGCAATGCGCGCGCCGCCAGGGCGACCGCCGCGTCCAGGTCGAAGGGTTTGGACAGGAATTCATAGGCGCCGCCGCGGAACGCACCCGCGGTGCTGGCGATGTCGGTGTAGGCAGACATCACGATCACCGGCAGCTGCGGATGCGCGGCCTTGAGCTTGTCCAGGAACACCAGGCCGTCGTCACCGGGCATGCGCACGTCGGTGAAGACCAGCGCCGGTGCCGCATGCGTGCGCAACGCGTCCAGGGCCGCCTGCGCGGAGTCGAAGCCCTGCACCGCATGGCCGGCTTCGCGCAGGGCCGCGGCGAGGACGAAGCGCACGCTGCGGTCGTCGTCGACCACCCAGACCGGCCGATCGCCTGCGCCGCTCACGCGACCGGCTCCGATGCGTCCATCGGCAACAGCAGGGTGAACACCGTATGCCCGGGTCGCGAGCGATAGGCGAGCGAGCCGCGATGCTCGCGTGCGACCTGTTGCGACAGTGCCAATCCCAGTCCGCTGCCCTCGGCGCGACCGCTGACCAGCGGCAGGAACACCCGCTCGCTGAGTTCGTCGGGTACGCCGCGGCCGTCGTCGATGATCTCCAGGCGCAGCATCAGCGCGTGCGTCTGTTCGCCGATGCGCAGGCCATGCTCGGCGCGGGTGCGCAGGGTGACATTGGCCGCGCCGGCCTCGATCGCGTTGCGCACCAGGTTCCACAGCGCCTGCGCCAGCCGGTCGCTGTCGCCGGGCAGCTCGGGCAGGCTGGGGTCGTAGTCGCGGACCAGCCGCACGGCCCAGCCCGCATCGTTCTCGGCCAGGCGCAGCACGCGTTCCAGCACCGCGTGGATGTTGACCGGCTCGAAGGGTTGCGTCGGCGTCGGCACCAGCAGGCGATCGAGCAGGGTCGTCAGCCGCCCCACTTCCGCATCGATCAGGGCCGTGAGCTCGCGGCCTTCCTCGTCATCGATCCGGCGCGCCAGCAATTGCGCGGCGCCCTTCAACCCGGCCAGCGGATTGCGCAATTCATGGGCCAGGCCACGCAGCGCCGCCGACAGCGCCGAGGGCAGTGCCAGCGCCGGGTCTTCGCCCGGAAATTCGTCGACCGGATGTGCCTCGACCCACCAGCCGCCGGCCGGTCGCGGCGAGACCACGATGTCGGCGAAGCAGGGCGCGACGCTGCCGGGGAAGGCCAGCGACAGCCGTCGCAGCCGCGCGAACTCGCCCGCCACGCCATTCGCCAGCACCTGCGCCAGCCCATCGCCCTCGAGTTCCAGCGCGGGCAGGGGCAATCCCTCCAGGCGCTTGCCGCTGACCCCCAGCCAGCGCGCGAATGCACGATTGCTGCCCAGCAGCCGGCCATCGGCCGCGGCCCAGGCCACCGGGGTGACGAGCGCATCGAGGGCGGGGTCGGATTCCACTGCACCATTATGGGGCAAGCCGCGCAAACGACGAAGGCCCCGGTCGAGGCCCTCGGCGACGCGTGCGATCAAGGATCGCGCGGAGGTCCGCGCGGCTAGATTGCGTAATACATCTGGTACTCGAGCGGGTGAGGGAAGGATGTTTGCGCGGCACCGCCGCGCATCCTTTCCGAACGCCCGCCGCGCTGCGGCGGGCCGGGCATCCGCCCCCAAACCCCAAGACCTGCGACAACGACAGGCGTATCAGATGGCGTAATACATCTGGTATTCCAGCGGATGCGTCGCGGCGCGGAACGCGGTGACTTCCTTCATCTTCAGGCCGATGTAGGCGTCGATGAAATCGTCGGTGAACACGCCGCCGGCCTTGAGGAAGTCGCGATCCTTGTCCAGCGCTTCGAGTGCCTGGTCGAGCGAGTGGCACACGGTCGGGATGTTCTTCTCTTCCTCGGGCGGCAGGTCGTAGAGATCCTTGTCGCTGGGCGCGCCCGGATCGATCTGGTTCTTGATGCCGTCCAGGCCGGCCATCATCAGCGCGGCGAAGATCAGGTAACCCGAGTTCATCGGATCGGGGAAGCGGATCTCGATGCGGCGCGCCTTCGGATTCGATACGTAGGGGATGCGGCACGACGCCGAACGATTGCTTGCCGAGTACGCCAGCATCACCGGCGCCTCGAAGCCCGGCACCAGGCGCTTGTAGGAGTTGGTGGTCGAGTTGGCGAAGGCGTTGATCGCGCGCGCATGCTTGAAGATGCCGCCGATGTACCACAGCGCCATCTGCGACAGGCCACCGTAGCCGTCGCCGGTGAACAGGTTGGTGCCGCCCTTGGCCAGGCTCTGGTGCACGTGCATGCCGCTGCCGTTGTCGCCGACGATGGGCTTGGGCATGAAGGTCGCGGTCTTGCCGTTGCGGTGCGCGACGTTCTTGATGATGTACTTCATCGTCAGCAGGTCGTCGGCCTTTTTCACCAGCGTGCTGAACTTGGTGCCGATCTCGCACTGGCCGGCGTTGGCGACTTCGTGGTGGTGCACCTCGACCTCGATGCCGACGGCTTCGAGCGTCTTGCACATCTCCGCGCGCAGGTCGTGCAGCGAGTCCAGCGGCGCAACCGGGAAGTAGCCGCCCTTGATGCCGGGACGGTAGCCGCTGTTGCCGCCGGCGTATTCCTTGGCGGAGTTCCAGTGGGCTTCTTCCGAATCGATGTGGAAGAAGGTGTGGCCCATTTCATTGGCGTAGCGCACCGAGTCGAAGATGAAGAACTCCGGCTCCGGGCCGAAGAACGCCTGCTCGGCGATGCCGCTGGACTTGAGGTAGGCCTCGGCGCGACGCGCGACGCCGCGCGGGTCGCGCGAGTACGCCTGCATCGTCGCCGGATCGAGGATGTCGCAGGTCAGCACCAGCGTCGGATCGGCGGTGAACGGATCCAGGAATGCGGTCGACGCATCGGGCAGCAGCACCATGTCGGACTGGTGGATGCCCTTCCAGCCGGAGATGCTGGAGCCGTCGAACATCTTGCCGTCCTCGAACAGGCTGGCATCGATGATCGACTTGGGGAAGGTCACGTGGTGCTGCACGCCGCGCATGTCGGCGAAGCGCAGGTCGACGAATTCGACATGGTGGTCCTTGATCATTTTTTCGACGTTTTCGAGCGACATGGGAAACTCCGGGCGGCGAGGTTGGATACGGCGGGACGAGCTGCTGCCAAGGTGTTAGCAAGGCCCGTGCCAGCCTGTGGGCCCAGCATTTCCGCGGCTGGGTGAACGTCGGCAGCCCCGAATGCACACTTTGGGTGCCTGTCGTGGATGCCTTGCACTGTCGAGGTGCACGTCCGTTGCTCGGCTATGCTCCGCGCTCCCCAACTGCCCCGTGCCCCATGACCGACTTCCTGGCTGCCGTCCTGCTCGGCGTGATCGAAGGTGTCACCGAATTCCTGCCGATTTCCAGCACCGGGCACCTGCTCATCGCCGAGCGCTGGCTGGGACATCGCAGCGACCTGTTCAACATCGCCATCCAGGCCGGCGCCATCCTCGCCATCGTGCTGATCTACCGGCAGCGGCTGTGGGAACTGGTGGTCGGCTTCGCCACGCGTCCCGAAGCGCGCAGCTATTCCCTGAAACTCGCCGTGGCCTTCCTCGCGACCGCCGTGCTGGGCCTGGTGGTCAAGAAACTGGGCTGGGAATTGCCGACGACGATCCGGCCGGTGGCCTGGGCGCTGGTGATCGGCGCGATCTGGATGCTGGTGGCCGAGCAGCTGGCGGCGCGCCGCGCGCAGGCGCTGGGCGAACGGGTCGAGGTGTCATGGACAACCGCGGTGCTGGTCGGCATCGCGCAGGTGGTGGCCGGCGTGTTTCCCGGAACCTCGCGCTCGTCGGTCACCATCTTCGTGGCGCTGCTGTCGGGCACCACCAACCGGGTGGCGGCCACCGAGTTCGCGTTCCTGCTTGGTATTCCGACGATGTTCGCCGCCACCGGTTACCAGTTGCTGGCGGTGTACAAGGATGGCGGCATCGGGGGCGAGGACTGGACCGCGCTGGCGGTCGCATTCGTGGCCGCCATGGGCACCGCATTCGTCTCGGTGAAGTGGCTGTTGCGGTATATCCAGAGCCACCGTTTCACGGCCTTCGCCCTGTATCGGATCGTGCTCGCCGCGGCCCTGTTGCTGCTGGTGCCTTCGGGACAGTAGCGAGCCGGCGCGACCCGCGGATAACCCGCCAGCCCTTATCCGGCCGGCGGGGCCGGCGTGGGTGTCACGATGCCGGCGGCGTTGTCGGCCTGGGCCTGCTTGAGCGCGCGATAGCGGGTGACGGCATCGGCGAGATCGCCATCCAGTGCGGCGCGATCGCGCTGCTGCTCGCCGAGGATGCGGGTCTGGCGCGCAAGCTCGTCATGCTGGCCGCGCAACTTGGCGATGAGTATCGGCGGGACCGGTTTTCCCGACAGCTCCAGGTCGCTGGCCTGGTCCAGCAGGCTGACCAGGCTCAGGCGCAGGTTGGTCTCGCCCAGCATCGATGTCTTGAGCGCGTCGTCCAGCAGGTCGATGCGTTCGCCATAGGCGCGGCGCAGGTCGTCCTCGGTGGCGTAGGACTCGACCATGGCCAGGTCGCGACGCTGGCGCGATGTTTCGGCATCGAGCGCCACCTGCGCCTGTTCGGCAGCCTGTGCAGCCGCCGCGCGCTCCTCGGTCGTCAGTGCGCGGGCGACATCGCCGGTGTGCATGCCGGACTTCGCGCTGAATTCGGTGCGCGCGCTCTGGGCGGCTTCCGCCGGCAGGGCATCGCCGCAGATCTTGTGCCCGTTTTCATTCCAGCAGTACAGCTTCTTGCTGCCTTCGCCCGCGCGCACGCCGGCAGCAACGGACATCAGCAATGCAACGGACGCGAGAAGACGGATGTTGGTCATGGTTGCAGCCCCTGTCCTGCAAGCAATGGATGGACGCACGCGCAGGCCGGGATTCAGTCGCCGTGGCAGCCGAACGTGGCGCGGTAAGCAGCCAGGCGCGCGTGCTCGGCGACAAGTTCCGCGCTTTCCCCCGCAAACGCAAGCAGGTCGGACAGGGTTGCGACTGCGATCACGGGAATGCCCTGGCGCGCGGCGAGCTCCTGCGCGGCGGACCGTCGAACGGCGGCATCCGGATCGACGACCTCTTCGCGATCCAGGGCGATGACGATCGCGGCGGGAATGCCGCCGGCTTCGGTGATCAGGGCCAGCGCTTCGCGGATCGCGGTTCCGGCGGTGATGACGTCGTCGACGATGAGCACGCGGCGACCGGCCAGTGGCGCCCCGATCAGCGCACCGCCTTCGCCGTGGGTCTTGGCTTCCTTGCGATTGAATGCCAGCGGCAGGTCGCGGCCGCGCGCGGCATAGGTGCAGGCCAGCGCCGTGGCCAGCGGAATGCCCTTGTAGGCGGGCCCGAACAGCAGGTCGAACTGCGCCCCCGACGCGTCCAGCGCATCGGCGTAGCACGCGGCCAGCGCGGCCAGCGCGGCGCCGGTGTCGAAGCGCCCGGCGTTGAAGAAGTACGGGCTGCTGCGTCCGGATTTCAGCACGAAGTCGCCGAACCGCAGCGCGTCGGCGCGCAGGGCCAGCTCGAGGAACCGCCGTCGATGGTCATCCATGCGGCGATTGTCCCATGGCATCGGCGGCCTTCGCCCCGAGCTGTCGCCACATCAGGTGTTGCGGACCGGCATTGCCGCCGGCGAACAGCTGCCCGCTGTCGACGAATCCGGCCTTGCGATAGGTGGCGATGCCCGCCGTGTTGCGGCAATGCACCAGCAGCAGCACCAGGCGCCGCCGTGGATGCCGGCGTTCGATGTCGGCGCACAGCGCCGACGCCGCGCGCGCACCGGCGCCCCGTCCCTGCTGCGCGGCATCGATCACGAACGCGCGCAGCCCGACGCCGGGTGCGCCGATGCCGCGGCCGATGACGGCATTGGCGGAAAAATCCAGGCGATAGAAGCCGATCACGGTGTCGCCATCCAGCACCGCCATCGCCTCGCCCGAGCGATCGTCCTGCGCCATGCGCAGGCTGAGCGCCGGGTCGCCGGCGTAGGCCTCCTGGCCGGGCTTCACCCGCAAGGCCGCGATCGCGGCATGCATGTCCGCTGTCACCGGCGCCACGCGCACGTCTGCAACGGATCGATCCATCACCGGATTCTATTCCGGCAGCCAATGCGCCGCGCGCTGGTGCGTTGCTATCATCCGGCGACACTGTCCGCGGGCCGCGCATGCGCATCATCAGCTTCAATGCCAACGGCCTGCGCTCGGCCGCAAGCAAGGGATTTTTCGACTGGTTCGCCGGCCAGGACGCCGATGTCCTGTGCGTGCAGGAGACCAAGGCGCAGGAGCACCAGCTCAGTGGCGAGGAAGGCGCGCGCAACGGCTGTGTCCCCGAGGGCTACAAGGCGTGGTTCCGCGATGCATCGACGAAGAAGGGCTATAGCGGCGTCGCCATCTATTCGCGACGCGAACCCGACTCCCTCCACACCGCGCTGGGCTGGCCCGCGTTCGACGAGGAAGGCCGCTACCTCGAGGCGCGCTTCGGCAACCTGAGCGTGGTGTCGATGTACGTGCCGTCGGGGTCGTCGGGCGAGCTGCGCCAGGGATTCAAGTTCGAGGTGATGGAGTGGCTGCGGCCCATCTTCGACCAGTGGCTGGCCAGCGGCCGCGACTACGTGCTGTGCGGAGACTGGAACATCGTCCGCAGCGCGCTGGACATCCGCAACTGGAAATCCAACCAGAAGAACTCGGGCTGCCTGCCCGCGGAGCGCGACTGGCTCAACGGCCTGTGCAGCGATGACGGTGGCTGGGTCGACGCCTATCGCGCGCTGCACGCGGAAGGCGAGGACTACACCTGGTGGAGCAACCGTGGCGCCGCGCGCGCCAAGAACGTCGGCTGGCGGATCGATTACCAGATCGTGACCCCGTCGCTGCGCGACCGGCTGCGCGCATGCGCGATCCATCCGCAGCCGCGCTTCTCCGACCATGCGCCCTTCGTCGTGGACTATGCCCTGCAGGAGCGCGCCGGATGACGGCCGCCATCGCCGAGGGCAAACCGGCCAAGCCCTCGGTCTGGAAGGCCTTCACCCAGCCGGCGGCGTGGACGATGTTCTTCTTCGGCTTCTCGTCGGGGCTGCCGTTCCTGCTGGTCGCCGGCACGCTGGCGTACTGGCTCAAGGACAACGGCATCGAGTTGAAGGAGATCACGGTCATCGCCAGCGCCGGCATGACCTATGCGCTGAAATTCCTGTGGGCGCCGCTGCTCGACCACACGCGCCTGCCGCTGCTGTCGCGCCTGGGGCAACGCCGCAGCTGGCTGCTGCTCGCGCAACTGGGCGTTGTCCTCGGCCTGCTTGCGATGGCCCTGTCGACGCCCGCGCAGCTGGGCGCGTTCATCGTCTTCACCCTGCTGGTGGCCTTCGCCGGTGCCACCCAGGACATCGCGGTGGATGCCTACCGCATCGAGATCGCGCCACCGGCGGCGCAGGGCGCGCTGGTCGCGGTGTATTCACTGGGCTATCGCATCGCCCTGATCGTCACCGGCATGGTGGCGCTGATCCTCGCCGACCATATCGCCTGGGCCGGGGTCTACGAGTTGATGGCGCTGCTGATGCTGGTGCCCGTCGTGGCCACGCTGGTCGCGCGCGAGCCGGACATCCTGCGCACGCGACCGGCGAGCTGGGCGCAGTGGATGCGCGAAAGCGTGATCGATCCCTTCGATGATTTCTTCCGTCGCTATGGCTGGCAGACGGCGCTGCTGACCCTGTTGTTCATCCTGTTGTTCAAGATCCCGGAGCAGGCGCTGGTCGGCGGGATCATGAGCCCGTTCTACATCGACATGGGTTTCACCAAGACCCAGATCGGCACCATCACCAAGTTGTACGGCGTGTGGATCGGCATCCTCGGCGTGTTCCTGGGCGGCATCGCGATCGCGCGCTGGGGCGTGCGCAAGCCGCTGCTGGCCTCGGTCATCCTGTGCGCGAGCTGCAACCTGCTGTACGTCTGGCTGACGTACCACCACGGCGACCTGGCCGCGCTGACGCTGGTGATCTCCGCGGAAAACCTGAGCCTGGGTTTCCTGGGGACGGCCGCCGTGGCCTTCCTGTCGTCGCTGGTCAACCGCCAGTACACGGCCACGCAATATGCGCTGCTCAGCTCCATGGTCAACCTGCCTGGCAAGGTGCTGGGCGTGTTCGCGGGGGGGATCGTCGAGGCCACCGGCTACAGCACCTACTTCATCATCGCCACGTTGGCGGTGTTGCCGGCGACCGCCCTGTTGCTGTATCTGTGGCCGCGATTCCGGGCGGCCGATGCGGGGGCGACGGCGACGGCAAAACCCTGAGGCCCCTGCGTCGTGCACGGCAACGTGACGCGGCGCTGCTAGATTGCCGAATCACCATGGAGGACCCACCGGCTTCCCATGACCGACATCGTCCTGCGCGAGATCGATCCACGGCTCTTCGAACGCATCCGGCGTATCGGAGAGGCGCGCGGCTGGGATGTGCCGGACACCCTGCTGAACGTGCTCATGCATGGCCTGGAGGCCTTCGAGGGCGGGGCGACTCCGGTGTTTGCGGATGCCGAGGCGCATGCGCTGGAGGCCGCCATCGCCGCGCTGGAGCACGTTCCCGATGATCCGGGCTTTGCCCTGATCGGCCGCGCCGCGCCGATCGTCGAGCCCGCGGACGAGCCAGACCAGTCCATCGACACCAGCTTCCGCCTGGAAAGCCCCGCCTAGGCCGGATGGATCGCGCCCAGCACGCGGCCGCCGCGTGCGCCGGTCACCGCCGGCAGGTTGCCGTGGCGGCCGGCGAGCGTCTCGCGTGCCAGCCAGGCAAAGCCCATCGCCTCGATGAAGTCCGGATCCACGCCATGGACGGCGGTGGATTCGACCGTGACCGTGGGCAGCCACGCGCGGATGCGCGCCAGCAGGAACGGGTTGTGCACGCCGCCGCCGCAGACCAGCAGCCGCGTGGTGTCGGGCTGGGTGGCGAGCAGGGCGTTGGCCACGCTGGCCGCGGTGAGTTCGGCCAGCGTGGCCTGCACATCGCCGGGCTCGCGCCGGATCGACCCGAGGCCGGCCTGCAGCCAGGCCAGGTGGAACTGTTCGCGACCCGTGCTCTTGGGCGGGGGCAGGTCGAACCAGCGTTCCTCCAGCAGCGTGGCCAGCAGGGCGGTGTCGGCCTGCCCACTCGCGGCGAAGGCGCCACCGGCGTCGAATGCGGCGCCGGTGTGGTGCGCGCACCAGGCGTCGAGCAGGGCATTCGCCGGACCGGTGTCGAAGCCGCGCACGGCGCCTTCGCGCGGCAGCAGGGTCAGGTTGGCGATGCCGCCCAGGTTGAGCACGGCGCGGGCTTCGTCGGGCGATCGCAGCAGCGCGGCATGCAGCGCCGGCAGCAGTGGCGCGCCATGCCCGCCGGCGGCGACATCGCGGCGGCGGAAATCGGCCACCGTGGTGATCCCGGTGCGCTCGGCGATGACGTTGCCGTCGCCCAGTTGCCAGGTGAACGGCCAGCGCGTGTCGGGACGATGGCGGATGGTCTGTCCATGCGAGCCGATCGCGCGCACCGCAACCGCGTCGACGCCCGCGGCGGCGAGCAACTCCTGCGTCGCGTCGGCGAAGGCGTGCGCGATTTCCACGTCGAGATGGCCGATGTCGTCCAGCGACGTGCAGTCGCCGCCTTGCCCGAAGTGCAGCAGGCGCGAACGGATCGCGTCACCCCATGGCCGGCTGTGGCCATGCAGGAGTTCGCAGGGCGCGTGTGGGTCACCCGAGGCGAAGCGGACGAGCGCCGCATCGATGCCGTCGGCGCTGGTGCCCGACATCAACCCCACGTATAGCTGCGCATCCGATCTCATGCCAGGCCCACCACGGGCGAATGCGCCCATCGGGTTGCGAGGATAGCGGCTACGCGGGATGCGTCAGGCTTTCTTGCCGCGCCGGGTGGAGTGGATCGGCGCCGCGTCGGCATAGATCACGTTCTCGACGCTGCGGATCTTGGCCAGCGCGGTGCCGGTCTGCGCGCGGAACTGCGCCAGCGCCGGTCCACCGAGCGGTTCCGGCGGCGGCATGGTGATCGACAGCGGATTGCGGTGCACGCCATTGACGCGGAATTCGTAATGCAGGTGCGGGCCGGTCGCCAGGCCCGACATGCCGACGTAGCCGATCACGGCGCCCTGCGCGACGCGCTGGCCGACGTGTTCCTTGCCGAAATTGGACATGTGCCCGTACAGGGTGGTGTAGCCGTGGCCGTGGTCGAGGATCACCACGCGACCGTAGCCGCCCTTCCATCCGACGAACTGCACGCGCGCATCGCCTGCGGCCTGGATCGGCGTGCCGCTGGAGGCGGCGAAGTCGACGCCTTCATGCATGCGCATGCGGCCCAGGATCGGGTGGAAGCGGTTGCCGAAGGTGGATGTCAGGCGCGCATACGGGATCGGCATGCGGATGAAGCTGCGCTTGAGCGGGCGCCCGTCGCCAGTGAAATATTCGGCCTTGCCGTTGCGCTCGAAGCGGAAGCCGGAATGGAGCTTGCCGCCGACGGTGAAGGTCGCCGCCTGCACGGGGCCGGTGCCGACCAATTCGCCATCGCGCCACATCTGGTCGACGACGACGCTGAAGCGGTCGTTGGCGCCGACGTCGTCGTTGAAGTCGATGTCGTACTTGAAGATATCGTCGGTCAGCGTGGCGATGTTGCTGGGCGTCAGCCCGAGCTTGCGCGCCGAGCGGTACAGCGACGGTCCGACCTCGCCGCTGAGCACCACGGTGCGGACTTCGGTCGGACGCTCGATGACCTGCTCGTGGACGTCGTCGCCGAGCAGCGACAACTCCACGCGGTGGGTCGGGTCGCGATCAAAGCGCAGCGTGCGCAGGCTGCCGTCGACCGGCAGGTCGAAGCCGAGCACGCTGCCCGGCTTGAGGTGCGCGAGCGATGCCTTCGCGCCGGGCTGCGCCAGCAGGCGATGCAGCGTGGCGGCCGGGATGCCCAGCTGGTCGAACAGCGACGACAGCGTCTGCCCCGACTGCACGGTCACGAGCTGCCAGCTGTCGCCGGCCTGGCCACGCAGTCGTGCCAGCGGCAGCGCCGGCAATGCCAGGGCCAGTGTCGTGCGTGGCATCAGCGAGGGCGCGTGCGTGTCGGGAGACAATCCGGGAACGATCGCGGCAACCAGCGCGCCCATCGTCGCGAACAGGCTGGCATGCGCCCACTGGCGGCGGGTCCAGCGGCCATTGAAGGCGGCGGGCAGGCGTGTCGCCAGCACCTTCCGGTGCAACGCCGCTTCGCGTAGGGTTTCCAGGCGGGCACGCCGGCCGCTGCTGCTTTCGGTGCGGAAAGCTCCGGATTCGCTCATCGGTGGTGCCCCTTGCCGGCGTGATGGATACGTCAAGGGGCTACCATAGACGCGCGAAAAGAGTGCGTCAAACCCTTGAACGCATTGAAGTTTTTTCCGGCCCCCATTTAACTTGCGGTTAACGCATGTTTCACGACCAGCGTCACGCCCGTTGCGCGACGGCCTAAGAGAGATGCCCTTGCCTGCCCCAGACCAGCTCGAACTGATCGCCCGTGGGGCGGTGGATATCTTCAAGCGCGACGAGCTGGCGGCGCGGCTGGCGAGCGGCCGTCCGCTGCGGGTCAAGGCCGGGTTCGATCCCACCGCGCCCGACCTGCACCTGGGCCACACGGTGCTGCTCAACAAGATGCGCCAGTTCCAGGACCTCGGGCACCGGGTGATCTTCCTGATCGGCGACTTCACCGGGATGATCGGCGACCCGACCGGCAAGAACGTCACGCGCAAGCCGCTGACGCGCGACGAGATCGTGGCCAATGCCGCGACCTATGCCGAGCAGGTGTTCAAGGTGCTCGACCGCGACCGCACCGAGGTGCGCTTCAACTCGGAATGGTTCGATGCGATGACGGCGGCCGACATGGTCCGCCTCGCCGGCCAGCACACGGTGGCGCGCATGCTCGAGCGCGACGATTTCGCCAAGCGCTACGCCGCGCAGCAGCCGATCGCGCTGCACGAATTCCTCTATCCACTGGTGCAGGGCTACGACTCGGTGGCGCTGGAGGCCGATGTCGAGCTCGGTGGCACCGACCAGACCTTCAACCTGCTGATGGGACGCGGGCTGCAGGAGCATTTCGGGCAGCCGCCGCAGATCGTGCTGACGATGCCGCTGCTCGAAGGCCTGGACGGCGTGCAGAAGATGTCCAAGTCGCTGGGCAACACCATCGGCATCGACGAACCGCCGATCGACATGGTGACCAAGGCGCTGAAGATCGGCGACGACCTGCTGTGGCGCTGGATCGAGTTGCTGAGCTTCGACATCGGCATCGACGAGGCCAGGCAGCTGCGCGCCGATGTCGACGCCGGCATCCTCAATCCGCGCGACGTCAAGCTGCGCCTGGCGCGCGAACTGGTCGCGCGTTTCCACGGGGCGTCCGCGGCCGACACCGCGATCGCGGGCTGGAATGCCGCCGTGCGTGGCGAAGGCGATACCGCGTCGTTGCCGTTGACGGATGTCGTGGTTCCCGCCGACGGCCTGCGCATCGCGGCGCTGCTGACGGCAGCGGGCCTGTCGTCCAGCAACTCCGAAGCCAACCGCAAGCTCAAGGAACGCTCGGTGCGCATCGACGGCGAAGTCATCGAGGATGCGCAACGCGTGTTCGCGCCCGGCTTCACCGGCGTGCTGGCGATCGGCAAGCGCAACTTCGCCCGCGTGCGCCTCGTATTGGCGTAGGGCGGGTCTCGACCCGCCGACCCTCGGCAATGGCGGGTCGAGACCCGCCCTACGTCAGGCGATCTTCTGCGCCGCCTGCACCATCAGCGCAATCACGCAGGCGATCGCGCCGGCCCACACCAGGCTGCGCAATGCCGCGATCCCGGCGATGTAGAACACCCCGTGCAGGATGCGCAGCCCGACGAACACCAGCGCCAGCATCGAGATGCGCGCCGGATCCACGCCCGCCGCCTGCGCCATCAGCACCGCGGCAGCGAAGGCCGCGAACGCCTCGAAGGCGTTGAGCTGCGCGGCATTGGCGCGCGCCGCGCGCGGGTTGTCCTGCCTGGCCAGCCAGGCGCGCGGATCGCGATTGTCGTAACGCGGGCCGGAGCCCTTGGCGATGCCGACCCACACATACGGCAGCAGTGCCGCCACGAGAATGCACCAGTAGGCTGTTGTCATGCGCGTCTCCCCGAAGTCGCGCCAGCTTTGCACGGCGGGGCGGCTGTCGGCAAAGCAAAAAAAACGGCGCCGCGAGGGCGCCGTCTTTCAGTGCGGGGGATTGCCGATTACGGGGTCGCGGTCGCCGGCTTCGCCGGGGCGATCCTGGGGCTCATCATCATGTCGCGCGCGGCCTTGAACGGATTGCCCGGATACCACTCCGGCCACTTGCCGTCGCTCGTCAGTTGCTGGCCGACGCCATAGACGTCGTTGAGCAGGTCGACCACGCCATCCACCTTCCACGTGGCCGCGTCGTACTGGTCGCCCGGCTTGTGGTAGCGGTGCTCGTTGTAGTCCTTGCCGGCCGCATCGCCTGCAGCGGTGCCGCCCTCGACGAGGTCATCGCCACTGCCCACGTCCATCGCCGGCACGCCGGCCTTGGCGAAGTTGAAGTGATCGGAGCGGAAGTAGCTGCCGGCTTCCGGATGCGACTCGGCGTGCAGCGCCAGGCCCTGCTTGCTGGTGACGTCCTTCAGCACGTCTTCCAGTTGCGAGCTGCCCATGCCGACGACGGTAAGGTCGTGCGTCTTGCCATTGACCCCGAGCGCATCGAGGTTGATCACGCCAACGGTCTTGTCCAGCGGGACCACCGGATGGGCGACGTAGTACTGCGAGCCCAGCAGTCCGGATTCCTCCAGGGTGACCGCGATGAACAGCACCGAGCGCTGCGGCGGCGGTTGCTGGTGCTTGAACGCCTCGGCGATCTCCAGGATGCCGGCCACGCCCGTGGCGTTGTCGACGGCGCCGTTGTAGATGTTGTCGCCGGTCTCGCCCGGATGCTTGCCCAGGTGGTCCCAGTGCGCCATGTAGACCATGGCTTCATCCGGATGCGTGCTGCCGTCCAGGCGGCCGATGACATTGCGCGACTGCTTCTGGACGATGGTGTTCTTGAGGTCCAGTGACAGCGTGGCCTTGATCGGCACGGGCTTGAAACCCGGCTTGTTGGCGGCGGCGCGCAGCTTGTCCAGGTCCAGTCCGCTGTCGGCGAACAGCGATTGCGCCTGCTCTCCGGTGATCCAGCCCTGGGCCGGCAGGCGTGGTGCGGGATCGGTGCTGGCCGGCAACGCGTACTGGGCGCCGGACCAGGAGTTCTTCACCACGTCCCAGCCATAGGAGGCGCCAGGCGTGTCGTGGATGATCAGTGCGGCGGCCGCGCCCTGGCGGGCGGCTTCCTCGTACTTGTAGGTCCAGCGACCGTAGTAGGTCATCCGCTTGCCTTCGAACAGCTTCGGATCGTTGGCGTGGAAGCCGGGATCGTTGACCAGCATCACCACGGTCTTGCCCTTGACGTCCAGGCCTGCGTAATCGTTCCAGTGCTGCTCGGGTGCATTGACGCCGTAGCCGACGAACACCAGCTGGCTGTCGTCGATCTTGACCTCGGGCTGGCCGTTGGTGGTTCCGATCACCATGTCGCTGCCCATCTTCAGCTCGCGCGGCTTGCCGTCGACGGTGAGCGTGAGCGTCGTGTCCGGGTTGGCGGTGGTCTCGACCATCGGCACGGTCTGGAACCACTCGCCGTTGTTGCCCGGCTTCAGGCCGATGCGCTCGAACTGCGACTTGATGTACTGGACCGACTTCTCCTCGCCTGGCGTGCCCGGGCCGCGGCCTTCGAAGTCGTCGGACGCCAGCACCTTGACGTGCTGGACGAAATCGTCGGCATTGATGGCCGGGACGAAGTCATGCGCCGATGCGGCTGGCGGTGTCGGCGCGGCCGGCACGGCGGGCGCCTGCGCCGGCGGCTGGCGCTGGCAGGCGGCCAGCAGGGTGACGGCGATGAGGCCTGGCAGGAGATGTCGCTGCATGCGGGATCGATCCGGAGGAAAGCGGAACCCCGGAGTCTACCCCTGCCTGTGTGCCCGGCACCGTGACGCACGTCCGCTGCGCGCAGGCGGCGCCAGCGGTTTAGTCCTGCGGTGGGCGATCGCCGCTGTAGGGCACGGCGGTCGCGCCGGTCACGCCGCCGATGCGGGCGCTGCTGTGCACGTACAACTTCACTTCGCGCTCGAATACCAGCGGACCGTCGACCACCGCGTCCGGGCCGATGATGATGCGCGGCGGCTGGCGCTTGCCGAAGGTGATCGGCAGCCAGCTGGCGCTCGGCTTCTCCACCTTGATGCCGCCCTTGACGTGGGAGCCGACGCCGACGGTGATGTCGCCGTTGACCGTGTCGATGCCGCCACCCAGGTCGGCGTCGACCAGGCCGATCGCGCCATTGACGGTGGTGACGCCCTTGGCGACCTGGCCGCCGCGATCGACGAAGACACCGCCGTTGACGGTTTCGATGCCGCCGTCGACCTGCACGCGGCTGCCCAGGTGGATGCTGCCGTTGACCGTGGTCAGGCCGCCGCTATGCGCGTTGTCGCCGGCCTTGATGCTGCCGTTGACCGTTTCAGCGCTGCCGGTGATCGCGCCGCTGGCGATGCGGATGCTGCCGTTGACGGTCTCCAGGCTGCCCCAGGCGTGTCCGGCCTCGGCGTCGATGCTGCCGTTGACCTTGTCGACGTCGTTGTCGCCGGCATGCGCGCTGGTCAGCGGGGCGGCGATGGCCAATGCGATGGAGCAGGTCAGGATTGCGATGCGGGTGCTGGACATGGGGCAGTGCCTCGGACGAAGGGATCCACGATATCGATGCGGCGACGGCAGGCGGCGTTTAAGCCGCAGCGGCCACGGGGGCATCGTGCAGCGCTTCGCTACACTGCGCACCTGTCCGAAGTCACGAGGCCATTCGTCGTGCAAGCCGCAAGCCAGCGCCCAAAACCCGTGGTCCTGCTCATCCTGGATGGCTGGGGCCATCGGGACGATCCGCGGGACAACGCGCTGGCACAGGCGAACCTGCCGCATTGGCGCGCGCTGTGGGCCAGCCGGCCGCACACGCTGATCCATACCGAGGGCCGTCATGTCGGCCTGCCCGACGGGCAGATGGGCAATTCCGAAGTCGGGCACATGAACCTCGGCGCGGGCCGCATCGTCCACCAGGACCTGACCCGCATCGATGCAGCGATCGAGGATGGAAGTTTTTTCACCAACCCCGAACTGCTCGCGGCCTGCCGCGCCGCGATCGACGGCGGCGGCACGTTGCATGTCATGGGCCTGCTGTCGCCCGGCGGCGTGCACAGCCATGAGCGGCAGGTCTTCGCGATGCTGGAACTGGCGAGGCGCGCGGGCGTGCCGCGGGTTGCCGTGCACGCATTCCTGGACGGTCGCGACACCCCACCGCGGTCGGCCACGCCCAGCCTGGCCGCGCTGCAGCGCCAGTGCGAGGCGGTCGGCAATGCCACCATCGCCACCGTCTGCGGCCGTTACTACGCCATGGATCGCGACCAGCGCTGGGATCGCGTCCGGCGCGCGTGGGATGCCATCGTCGATGCCCGCGCGGATCATCGCGCCAGCGACGCGCAGGCCGCGCTTGCGGCGGCCTATGCGCGCGGGGAAAACGACGAGTTCGTCGCGCCGACCGTGATCGACGACGGCGCCGGTTCCGGCATGCCGGTGAACGACGGCGATGCGCTGGTGTTCATGAATTTCCGCGCCGATCGCGCCCGCGAGTTGACGGCGGCATTCGTGGATCCCGGCTTCGACGGGTTCCAGGCGCGGCGCCCGCGCTTGTCGTCCTGCGTGACCCTGACCGAATACGACGCGACGCTTCCCGTGCAGGTGGCGTTCGCACCGGACGACCTGACGCACACGCTGGGCGAGGTGCTCGCCGCGCAGGGCATGCGCCAGCTGCGCATCGCCGAGACCGAGAAATACGCGCACGTCACTTTCTTCTTCAGTGGCGGCCGCGAGGATCCGTATCCGGGCGAGGAGCGCATCCTGGTGCCCAGCCCGAAGGTCGCGACCTATGACCTGCAGCCGCAGATGAGCCTTCCGGAATTGTCGGCGCGGCTGGTGGATGCGATCGCAGGCGGACGTTTCGACGTGATCATCTGCAACATCGCCAATCCCGACATGGTGGGCCACACCGGCGACATGGCCGCCGCCATCCAGGCGACCGAGGCGGTCGACGCCGCGATCGGACAGGTGACCGATGCCGTGCAGGCGGCCGGCGGCGCGATGCTGGTCACCGCCGACCACGGCAATGTCGAAATGATGCGCGACCCGGTCACCGGACAGCCGCATACCGCGCACACGGTGGGACCGGTGCCGCTGGTCTACGTCGGCCGGCGCGACGCGCGGTTGCGCGATGGCGGCTCGCTGCGCGACGTCGCGCCGACGATCCTGGACCTGCTGGGACTGCCCAGGCCGGTTGAAATGACCGGCCGCAGCCTGTTCGACGGGGATTGATGCAGCCTCGATATCCCCTGGCCTGCGTCGTCCTCGTCCTGCTGGCCTGCTGCCCTGGCATGGGCAACGCGCAAAGCAGCCGCGAGGCGCAACGCAAGCTCGAGCGCATCCAGCACGAGCTCAAGGCGGTCGCGACGCAGCGACGCGAGATCGCCGGCCAGCGCACCGATGCATCGCGGCAGCTGCGCACGGCCGATGAGCAGCTCGGCCATTCCGGGCGTGCGCTGAGCGACACCGAAACCCGCCTCGCCCGCGAGCAGTCATCGCTGGCATCCCTGCAGCAGCGTCGCCAGGACCTGCAGGCGACCCTGGGCGCACAACGCCAGGAGCTCGCGGGCCTGCTGCGCGACGCCTACACGGTGCGCCCCGGCACGCCATTGCAGTTGATGCTGGCGCAGGATCGCGTCGCCGATGCCAGTCGCGTGCTGACCCTGCATGGCTACCTGCAGCGCGATCGCGCACGGCGCATCGGCCTGCTGACCACGCAGCTACGCGAGCTCGACACGGTCGAAGCGCAGATCGTGCAGACACGCTCCCAGCTGGCGGCGACCAAGGCGGCACAACACGCGCAGCTGGTCCAGTTGCAGCGCGATCGGGTGGCGCAGGCCAGGGCCGTTGCGCAACTGGACCAGCGGTACCGCGACCGCGCGGAACGCGAACAGGCGTTGACCCAGGACGCCCGCAACCTGCAGCAGCTGCTCGCGCAGTTGCGCGCCGCCGCCGCGCGCGAGGCGGAACGCAAGGCCGCCGCGGCCCGCGCCGCGCGTGCGGCGGCAACCGTGCCCGGGATGCGCACGACCCGGCGGCCGCCACCGCCGGTGATCGCGAATGCCGCTCCGTTGCGGGTGGGCGGATTGGGCTGGCCGGTGTCCGGCACGCTGCTCGCCGGCTTCGGCGCGACACTGCCCGATGGCGGCACCAGCCACGGCGTGTTGATCGCCGCGCCCGCCGGCACGCCGGTCAAGGCCGTCGCCGACGGTCGCGTCGTCTTCGCCGACTGGATGAATGGCTACGGCCTGATCGTCATCGTCGACCACGGCAACGGCAACATGAGCCTGTATGCGCACAACGAGGCGCTGCTGCGCGATGTCGGGGCCACGATCAAGCGCGGCGACGCGGTCGCCAGCGTCGGCAACTCCGGCGGCGGCAGCCGGCCGGGCCTGTATTTCGAGTTGCGCCGCAACGGCCAGCCAGTGAACCCCATGGGCTGGCTGCAGAAAAACTGAGCTGGGTGATCACGAACGCGATGCGGGCATGCCAGCATGCTCGGATTGAACCCGCCGGCCGATGGCCAGTCCAACCACCCTCGCTCCCGGAGTGCCTGCCATGCGTTTCCGCCTGTGGATCGCGCTGTTCCTCAGCTTGCCGCTGCTGCCCGCCCGCGCCCAGGACGTGCCGGCGCAGGCCGCGGTCGCGCCCAGCGACGATCCCGACGCCGCGCAGACGGCTGCCAGCAAGGTGCCGCTGGACGAAATCCGGCGCTATGTCGGCGTCTACAACACCGTGCGCGAGGCCTATGTCGATCCGGTGGACGACAAAAAACTGATGCAGTCGGCGATCAAGGGACTGTTGACCGACCTGGATCCGCACAGCGCCTACCTGGAGAAAAGCGACGCGCAGGCCTTCGACGAGGAGACCAGCGGGGCCTATGCCGGCATCGGCGTCGAAGTGCAGCCGCAGCCGGACGGCACGATCAAGGTCATCGCGCCCATCGACGACACCCCGGCCGCGCGCGCCGGCATCCGCTCCGGCGACATCATCACCGGGGTCGACGGCAAGCCCGTCTCCGCCGCCGACGACGACAGCCAGGGACCGTTGCGCGGCGTGGCTGGCAGCAAGGTGACCCTGACCCTGGTGCGCAAGGGTCTCGACAAGCCCTTCGACGTCACCCTCGTGCGCGAGACCATCCGCGTCGCGAGCGTGCGCGGCCGCATGCTGGAGCCGGGACTGGGCTACCTGCGGATCGCCGCCTTCCAGGCCGACACCGCCACTGATTTCGAACACCAGCTGGCGCTGTTGCAGGCGCAGTCGGGCAAGGGCCTGCGTGGCCTGGTGCTGGACCTGCGCAGCAACCCGGGTGGCCTGCTGACGTCGGCGGTGCAGATCGCCGACGACCTGCTGGACAAGGGCAGGATCGTCAGCACGCGCGGACGCATTCCCATGAGTGACAGCGTGTTCCGCGCGACCCCCGGCGATCGCCTGCGCGGCGCGCCGCTGGTGGCGCTGGTCGATGCCGGATCAGCCAGTGCCGCGGAAGTCCTCGCCGGCGCGCTGGCCGACAACCACCGTGCACGCACCATCGGCAGCCGCACCTTCGGCAAGGGCTCGGTGCAGACGCTGCTGCCGCTGGACAACGGCGACTCGATCAAGCTCACCACCGCCCGTTACTACACGCCCAGCGGCGCCTCCATCCAGGCGCGCGGCATCGAGCCCGACGTGGTGCTGCATCCGGCCAAGGATGCGATCAACGGCGGCCACGCCGACTACACCGAGGCCCTGCTGCCCGGCCACCTGCGCGGGGACGGCGAGGGCCAGGCCGGCAGCAACGCCGGCGACGTCCTGGACGGCGACGCGCCGATCGCGGCGGCTTTGGTCGAGTTGAAGAAGCAGGTCGCCGGCATTGCCGGTGCCAAATCGAATCGCTGAGGCGGCGGGTCGATCGGTGCGCGCTGGGCGCCGGACCTCGAATCAGGTGACGCGCGCCAGCATCCGGCGGTGGCCGATCAGGCGTGCCCAGCGGGTGCCGACATCCGACCAGCACACGTAGGCGGCCTCGCCGGCCAGCCGCAACAGCGTGCGCGGACTCCACGGCAAGCGTGTTTCGGCCGCGCACAGCTCGCAGTCGAAGCCCAGCTGGCGGGCGAACAGCGCGCAACGGGCGAGGTGGTAGCGGTTGCTGAGCAGCGTCACCCGCGGCAGCGCGCCGACGCCCGTCGTGGACAGTGGCAGCGTCCCGATCAGCCGGATGGCGCCATCGCGCAGCAGTTCGCGCGCATTGCGCAGGTTCTGCAGGGTGTCGCGCGATTGGCCTTCCAGCTGCAGCGGGACCTGCGTGTCCAGGCCGCCGGCGAGCAGCGCGGTACGCGCGACCTCGGCTTCGGTGGCCTCGCCGTCGGCGCCGCCGCCCAGCAGGACCACGCGGGACGGCCGACGTTCGTTCCACAGCGAGACCGCCCGATCGAGCCGGGCCTGGAAATCGCGATCGATGCGTCCGCGCGGGGCATGCTTGCCGAACAGCAGCACGCAGTCGCCTTGTTCAGGTCTGCACGGTGCCCGACGCGCGACGCGGATGACGTGCACCAGGTACGCCACGTACACCAGGCCCGCGCTGAGCACGCAGGCCGCCGCGGCGACGAAACCCGAATGCAGCACGTCGCCGTCCCCGAGCAGGGCGAGGCGATGGTCGTGGCGGCTGGACATGCGCGGACTGTAGCCCCTGTACGGCGCCCGTTCCGGGACGCTGGCTATACTTCTTGCCTTGGCCTGGCGCGGTTGTCGATGCGTCGGGCGACCGAAAGTTTACCGGAGTCGTGCGTGCCGCCAATGTTGTCCCCGATGCCAGCGCTGTCCATTCGCGCCTACACCGCCACCACCGCGCTGGGTCGCGGCCGCGCGGCGCAGGCCGATGCCTTGCGCGCGCGTCGTGGTGGCCTGCGCCGCAATGATTTCGGCGACGCTGCGCTGGATACCTGGATCGGTCGCGTCGACGGGCTGGAGGAGGCGCCGCTGCCGGCGGCACTCGCGCAATGGGAGTGTCGCAACAACCGTCTCGCGTGGCTGGCGCTGCAACAGGACGGCATGCTCGATGTGGTGGCCGCGATGCGCGGGCGCCATGGCGCCGATCGCGTGGCACTGGTGCTGGGCACCTCCACCGCCAGCATCGGGGAGACCGAGGCGGCCTACGCCGACCTGCGCGGCGACGCCGACGGCCGTCCGCAATTTCCGCCGGCGATGCAACGGTCCATCGTGCATACGCCGCATTCGCTGGGTGATTTCGTACGCGAGGCAACCGGGTTGCGCGGCCCCTGCGTCACCGTGGCGACCGCCTGCTCGTCCAGCGCCAAGGTCTTCGCGCAGGCAGCGCGGCTGATCAATGCGGGCGTGGTGGACGCCGCCCTCGTCGGCGGCGTGGACACCCTGTGCGGCAGCGTCCTGTATGGCTTCAACGCGCTTGGCCTGGTGTCCACGCGCGCCTGTCGTCCGTTCGATGCCGCGCGCGACGGCCTGTCGCTCGGCGAGGCCGGGGGTTTCGCGGTGCTGGAGCGGTCCAGCGACGGGCATGGGCTGCAATTGCGCGGTTACGGCGAATCCAGCGATGCGCACCACATGTCCACCCCGCATCCGGAGGGCCTGGGCGCGCGCCTGGCCATGCGCGATGCGCTGGCGCGCGCCGGCATCGGCGCCGACGCGGTCGGTTACCTCAACCTGCACGGCACCGCGACGCCCGCCAACGATGCGGTGGAAGCCCGCGCCGTGGCCGCGTTGTTTCCCGACACGCTGCATGCCGGTTCGACCAAGGGCTGGACCGGGCACACGCTGGGCGCGGCGGGCATCGTCGAATCGGTCTTCGCCCTGATCGCGCTCGAGGATGGACAACTGCCGGGCACGCTCAACAGCGAGCAGGCCGATGCCGCCTGTGGCCCGCAGGTCCGCTTCGACAACGCACGCCGCGAACTGCGCTATGCGATGAACAATTCATTCGGCTTCGGCGGCAACAACGCCTCGCTCGTGTTCGGCAGGGCGGCATGAGCCGCATCCACGCCGCATGGGCGGTCGCATGAGCAGTCTCGTCGCAACACTGGAGGGCGTCGGTTTCTGGGCCACCGGGCTGCCGTCCTGGGAGGCCGCGCGCGCGTTGGTCGCCGATGGCACGCAGCCGGAGGACCCGCCGCTGCGCCCGGCGCCGCAACTGCTGGCGCCCAACGAACGCCGCCGCGCGCCCGAGTCCGTCGCCGTCGCGCTGGAAGTGGCGATGGCCGCCTGCGCCGCGGCGGGCCGCGATCCGAAAACGCTGCCGTCGGTGTTCGCCTCCACCCACGGTGATCTGGCGATCACCGACTACATGTGCACGACCCTGTCGACCGACGCGGCCTCGATCTCGCCCACGCGCTTCCACAACTCGGTGCACAACGCGGCTGCCGGCTACTGGACCATCGGTACCGGCTGCGTGGAGCCGGCGACCGCGCTCAGCAGTCATGACGCCAGTTTCGCCCAGGGCCTGCTCGAGGCGATGGTGCAACTGCAGGCTGGTGCCCCGGCAGTGTTGCTGGTCGCGTTCGACGCGGCGTCCACCGGGCCGCTGGCGGCGGTGTCCAGCAGCGTCGGCCTGCTCGGCGGCGCGATGGTGCTGTCGCGCCAGCCGCGGGACGATGCGCCGCAACTGCGGCTGACGCTGGTCGACGGCCAAGCCAGGACGCCGCAGGGAGCGCTGGCGGATTTGCTCGGTCGTAACGCGATGGCGCCCATGCTGCCCCTGTTCCAGGCCCTGGCCGGCGGCCAGGACCTGTTGGCACTGCACGCCGGACCCGGGCGTCAATTGCGGGTGGAGATAGCACATGGCTGGTGAGGGCATTCGATGACATCCCTGGATCGCGGCAACGTCACGGCGGTGATTCCCGCGCTCAATGAAGCCCTGCGCATCCGCGGGGTCGTGGAGGGTGCGCTGGCCCATTGCGAACGCGTCATCGTGATCGATGACGGTTCGGAGGACGACACACTCGCGCGGATCGCCGACCTGCCGGTGACCGTGCTGCGGCACGAGCAGCGCAAGGGCAAGGGCGCCTCGCTGCGCGATGGTTTCCGTGTGGCCCTGCAGGGTGGCAGCAGCGCGGTGCTGACCATGGATGGCGATGGCCAGCATGCACCCGACGACATGCCCCGCCTGATCGAAGCCGGCAACGTGTATCCGGGCCACATCGTGATTGGCGCGCGCCTGCGCAAACGCTCGCAGCAGCCGACGTACCGCCGGCTGGCCAACGAGTTCGGCGACTGGGGCATCGCCTGGGCGACCGGTTACCAGATCGCCGATTGCCAGAGCGGACAGCGCCTGTATCCGGCCGCCGTCGCCGCGCTGGAGGACGTGCCCGGAGAGGACTTCGTCTTCGAGGCCCAGATCCTGATCTCGGCCGCGCGCATGCTCGGCTCGCGCTGCGTCTCGGTACCGATCGAATCGCGCTACAAGAGCGTGCACTCCAGCGAGGAGTTCCGCGCCAGCCACTTCAAGCCGGTCCGCGACTTCAGCCGGATCACCGGCCATATCGTCACCCAGGCGCTGCGCGGCGACAGCATCTTCGAAACCTGGCGCAGCATCCGCGCCAACCCGCCGTTGATCCACGATCCCAGCGGCGAGTTCGCACCGTCGCTGGCGGCCCGCATGCAGCGCGCCGGATGACGGCTCTGGTTGCGCCGGCCGGCAGCGACCGCACCGACGTTGCGATCCTCGGCGGCGGCCTGGCGGGTTTGACGCTGGCGATCCAGCTCAAGCAGCGCACACCCGATCTCGCGGTGACCGTCATCGAACGTCGCGCGCATCCGGTCCGCGAAGCGGCATTCAAGGTCGGCGAGTCGACGGTGGAGATCGGCGCGCATTATTTTTCGCACGTGCTCGGTTTGCGCGAGCACCTGGACGCGGAGCAGATCCGCAAGTTCGGCTTTCGCTTCTTCTTCTCCGACGGTCGCGACGATGTCGATCGCTGCACCGAGCTCGGCGTGAGCCAGTTGCTGCCGACGCCATCGTGGCAGCTCGACCGCGGCCGCTTCGAGAATTTCCTCGGCGGGCAGGCGCGCGCGCTCGGCGTCGCATTCCGCGACGGCGCGGTGGTGCGTTCGATCGAGCTTGACGCCGCATCCGGGCACGCGGTCGGCTTCGAACAGGCCGGCGTGGCCGGAACGCTCGCGGCGCGCTGGGTCGTCGATGCCTCCGGGCGCGCGGCACTGCTCAAGCGCAAGCTCGACCTGGCCGAGCCCAACGACCACGACGTCAATGCGGTCTGGTGGCGCGTCGACGGCTTCATCGATCCCAACGCCTGGTCCGACGACCTGCCGTGGCTGCAGCGCTGCGATCCACCCGATCGCTGGCGCTCGACCAACCACATGTGCGGTCCGGGTTACTGGTTCTGGCTGATCCCGCTGGCGTCAGGCGCGCATTCGCTGGGCATCGTCTGCGACGCGACGCTGCATCCGCTGGAGACGATGAACACCCACGACAAGGCGATGGCCTGGCTGCGCGAGCACCAGCCGCAGGTCGCTCGCTCGCTCGACGCGCCCGGGCATGCACTGCAGGATTTCCAGTTCCTGCGGCACTTCTCCCACGGCTGCAAGCAGGTGTTTTCGGCCGATCGCTGGGCGCTGACCGGCGACGCCGGACTGTTCCTGGACCCCTTCTACTCGCCGGGCAGCGATTTCATCGCCATCAGCAACGAATACATCTGCGACCTGGTCGAGAAGGACCGCGCCGGCCAGCGGATCGCGCCGTATGCGGCCGTCTACCAGCAGCTGTACCAGTCGTTCTACGCCAACACGCTCACGCTGTACCAGGACCAGTACCCGCTGTTCGGCGATGCGCAGGTCATGCCGGTCAAGATCATCTGGGACTACACCTTCTACTGGGCGCTGCTGGCGCCGCTGTATTTCGCCGGGCGCCTGACCGACCTGGGCATGCTGGGGCGGCTGCGTGCCGAGTTCTCGCAGGCGGCGGACCTCAACATCGCGCTGCAGGCCCTGCTGCGCGACTGGGGAAAGCGCAATACCGGGCCGCTGGTTCCCGACGAGCGCATGCTCGACCAGTACCGGATCGGCTGGTTCCACGAGATGAACCGCGCCCTGTCCGATGACCTGGACGATGCGGCATTTTTCGCACGCATGCAGGACAACATCGCGCGCATGCGCTGGCTCGCCGCAGAGGTGCTGGCGCGCGCACGCCGGGCGCACGCCGATATCGACGATCGTGGACTGGACGCGATGCTGGCGGGCGACGATGCCCATCGCTCGCTGGATGCAGCGTGGTACGCCGACGCGGCCTGAGCCGGCCGCAACGCCACCGGCCGGAATCCCACCGGACCGCGACTAGCGCGGCGGGGAAACCGCTGGCGATGCGTCGGTGACGTAGATGGCCATGCCGTGTGCGTACTTCTGGGTCGGGCTGATGTTCACCCCGACGCCGCCGCCGAAGCTGCTGTGGCCGCCAAAGTGTCCACCGCCGACGCCCACGCCGACCGCGCTGCCGCCATAGCCGCTCTCGGCTCCCTGGAAGAGCACGCCATTGGCGCCGAGTTTGGCCGCCTCTGCCCGCAGCTTCATGAGCACGGAATTGGTCTTGTTCTGTTCGCCGTAGGTGAACGGACCGCTCTGGGCCTCCAGCAGGGCCACTTCGCGATAGCGCGCGGGCGGCTGGTAGTAGATGTGCACCTGTTCGGGGGCGATGGGTGGGTAGGTCGGGCCGAGCATGACCCGCGACGTGGTTGCGCAGCCCGCCAGGGCGAGCGCGAGCAGTGCGACGGCTTGCGGACGCAGGTTCATCGGCATCTCCTCGGCTGGGAATCGAGCATACGAAGCCGCGCATGAACCATCCGTGGACGCCGCGGCGCAGCCGTGCAAGGCCCCGACCGCCGGCTCATGCGGGCACGGCGGGCACCCGCACGGCAGGCAGCAGGCGCCGGGTGAAATGCGCTTCGCGGTGGTAGCGGATCTTGTCGCACAGCACCGGATGCGCCATTCCCTCGTACAGCAGCACCTGCCGCTCGCCACCGAGCGCCTTGAGTTCCTGTGGCAGCAGCAATGCGCGCCGCTCCATGGTGTCGCTGTGCGAGGTATCGCGGCCGCGGGTGACGTGCCGGGTACGCACGGTGGTGAAACCGAGCATCTCCGAATAATCGTTGGCGTCCTGCTGCTCGCGCGGCGCGAAGACGATCTGCGCGGCATGGTTGGTGACGAGCGTGCGCGCGACGTCCTTGCCGTACGTCGCATCGAGCTGCGCCAGGCTCTGGACGACCGGCAGCAGGCGCAGGTTGTAGCCGGCCATGTAGGCGCTGGCGGACGCGAGGATGTCGAGCTTGCCGATGGCGGTGAATTCGTCCATCAGCAGCAGGCACTGGTGCCGCAGCTGCGGGTTGTTGCGCGGCAGCTCGCGGGTGTTGGCATTGATCAGCTGCGCGAAGAACAGGTTGAGGATCAGGCGGCCTTCGGCCAGCTTGTTCGGCTGGATGCCGACATAGATGCTCATGCGCCGCTTGCGCAGGTCGGTCAGCAGGAAGTCGTCGCCACTGGTGGCGGCGTCGAGCACCGGATTGAGCCAGGGATTGAGCGGCTCCTTGAAGCTTCCCAGCACCGATGCGAACGTCACCTCGGCCAGCGACAGCAGGTTCGCGAAGGCGGAGCGGGCGTGCGGTCCGAGGAAGGCCTGCGCCGACAGCGCCTCGATGCAGTCGCGCAGCGGGCTGCCATCGCCGGTGGACAGCCGGTAGAGCGCGCCGAGCGACGGCGCCGGCGGCACGCCCGGGAAACCCATCCGTGCGGCGTCGTCGCGGTTCTCGAACAGGTACAGCGCGAAGGCCATGAACGCATTGCGCGACTGGCTGGTCCAGAAGGCCTGTTCCGCGCGGCCGTCCGGATACAGCAGCGCGGCGATTCCCATCAGGTCCGAGATCCGGAACGCGGGATCGACCGACACGTAGGTCAGCGGATTCCAGCGATGCGTGCGCCCGTCCTCGGCGAAGGGATTGAACAGGAAGACAGCGTGGCCCTGGCTCTGTCGCCAGCCACTGGTGAGTTCGAAGTTCTCCTGCTTGATGTCCAGCACCACGACCGACTCGCGATACTCCAGCAGGTTCGGCACGACCACGCCGACACCCTTGCCCGATCGCGTCGGCGCGGCGAGGATCACCGATTGCTGGCCGCCGAGCCGCAACAGCCTGCCGCCATGCCGACCCAGCACGATGCCGTCGTCGGATCGCCGGAACAGGCCATGGCGGTGCAGGTCGCGGGCATTGGCGAAGCGCGCATCGCCATGGATCGACGTGCGCCTGGGCCGGAATGCCGCCGCCAGCAGCATTCCCGCAAACGCGATCGGCACGCCGAAGCCGATGGCGCCCGCCAGCTCGATGCGGCCGACGTAGGGCCGCAGCTGCGGCAGGCCGAGCGCGCGCACGTAGTCCGGATACAGATGCCAGTCGACGATGGTGGTTGGTAGTCCGAGCAGGCGCAGTGCCAGTTCGCCCGACAGGTACAGGCCGCAGGCCAGGGCCAGCAGCACGATGGCCGTGGCAAAACCGAATTTCAGCTGGCGCATGCGCGCTCGTCCCTGCGTCCGTGTGGCCGACATCCTGTCGGCGGAATGGTGGTCCGGCGGGCGCGCGGCGGTTCGATGACGAACGGCCGACGACGTGGCGCGGACTGGCGTCAATCGTCCTTGGCCGTTGTCCCCGCGTCAACATCAATCGCGCCGTCCCAGCGGACGCGCAGGCGCTTCAGCGTGGCGGCGAGGCGAGTTCGCGCGCGTCGAGGAAGCCATTGCCGTCGCGATCCTGGCGACCGAATGCCAGGGCGAGGCGGGCGCGGTGCGCATCGCGCGAGATTACCTGTCCACGGCCGCCCGGCAACTCGTCGCGCGACAGCACGCCGTCGTGGTTGCGGTCCATCGCATCGAAGCCGTAGCACAACCAGTCCTGGTACTCGGCCAGCGACACGCGGCCATCGTGATTGCCATCCATGCGCATCAGGTAGTCCGCGGGTGCCGGATCGACGGCGCTCGCGACAGCGCAGGACAGCGACGCGAGCACCACAAAAAAGCCCGGCCAGTGACGGCCGGGCTTTCGGGTGTCGCGAGGTCGCGTGGTGGCGATCGGGCCGTGCCTCAGGCAGGCATCGATCGCAGCGAGTAACCCTTCAGCCGGGCCGAGAACTCCTGCAGGGCGCGATTACCGCTGGCCTCGGCGTCATGGCACCAGGCCTGCAGGTGATGCAGCGTCTCGGAGGCGCTGTTGCTGCGGGCTTCGAGCACGGCGGCGAGGCGGGCGCGATGCTCGACCAGCGTGCGGATCCGCGGACGCTGCGCGACCCACGACTGCAGCTGCTGCTGCGCTTCGGGTTTCAGCCAGCGGCCGTCGTCGGCCAATCCCTTGCGCAGCTTGCGCGGTAGCAGCGCGCGCAGCTTCGCGCCGGCGGCACTGGCTTCCTCGCGCAGCGCCGGCTTGAGCACGTCGCGCTGGTAATCGGTCATCGCCTGGAAGCGGATCGCGAGCAAGGCCTTCAACGTGTCGGCGTCGGGCACCGAGATGTTCGGCCGTACGTCGAGCGACGGCGCGACCCGCAACACCTTGGCCAGGCCCACCGACTCGAACAGGCGGATGGCGGCCCAGCCGATGTCGAATTCCCACTTGCGCAGGGCGAACTTCGCCGAGCTGGGGAACGCGTGGTGGTTGTTGTGCAGTTCCTCGCCACCGATCCACACGCCCCACGGGGTGAGGTTGGTCGCGGTGTCGTCGGTGACGAAGTTGCGGTAGCCCCACCAATGGCCCAGGCCATTGACCACGCCCGCCGCCCAGAACGGGATCCAGAGCATCTGGATGGCCCACACCGCGACGCCGGCGAACCCGAACAGCGCGAAGCTGATGAACAGCAGCAGCGTCGGCCCCATGGTCGCGTGTGGCGTGTACAGGTGGCGCTCGATCCAGTCCGTCGGGCAGCCCTTGCCGTACTTCTCCATGTCGTCGCGCTGCGTGCGCGCTTCGCGATACAACTCGACGCCGCGCCAGAACACGGTCTTGATGCCTTTCTGCATCGGGCTGTGCGGATCTTCCGCGGTCTCGCACTTGGCGTGGTGCTTGCGATGGATCGCGACCCATTCGCGCGTCACCATCGACGTCGTCAGCCAGGTCCAGAAGCGGAAGAAGTGGGCGACGAGCGGATGGAAGTCGACGCCGCGGTGCGCCATGCTGCGGTGCAGGTAGAGGGTCACCGAGAAGATGGTGAGCTGGGTGGCGACCAGCAGGTACACGGCGAGCCCCACCCAGCCGGTCTGCAACAGGCCGTGCGCGAGGAAGCCGAGGAAGGAAGCGGGCATTGCGGACTCCGGTGGGAACGGTCGGACGGGAAGGGACGCGCGGGGCGACTGCCGCCGACGCGAAAACGAGGGTCCGCTCCAGGAGTCATCATGCCAGCTTCATGCCGCTTTCGCGCCTGGAAGGCCGGTTCCGTTCAGCCCCTTTGGGACATCGTGACGATGCGCCCACGCGCGGCAGCGACACCGTCGCATTCACGCCCGGCGCAACGCCAGCTGCCGCGTTGCCGCCATCGGCGAGGGAAGATGCAGCCATGAATCCGCGCCTGCACGACCATGCCTGAACTGCCTGAAGTCGAAACCACCCGCGCCGGCCTCGCGCCGCACCTGACCGGCCGCATCGTCGAGGGCGTCCTGCTGCGGCGGCCGGACCTGCGCTGGCCGATCCCCGATGACGTCCCGCGGCGATTGCCCGGCCAGCGCATCGTCGCCGTCCGCCGTCGCGCCAAGTACCTGCTGCTGGATACCGATGCCGGCAGCGCGCTGTGGCACCTGGGCATGTCGGGCAGCCTGCGCGTGCTTCCCGCGCGCACACCGGCACGGCCGCACGACCATGTCGACGTGATGCTGCAAGCCACGGCCGACCGACCTGCGCAGGTCCTGCGCTTCAACGACCCGCGGCGCTTCGGTTGCCTGCTGTGGCAGCCCAGCGGCCAGACGCACGCCCTGCTGCGCGACCTCGGACCGGAACCCCTGTCCGATGGATTCGACGGCGATTACCTGTTCGCGCGCAGCCGCGGCCGCACCACGCCGGTGAAGAACCTGCTCATGGACCAGCGCATCGTGGTCGGGGTCGGCAACATCTACGCCGCCGAGGCCTTGTTCGCCGCCGGCGTGTCACCGCTGCGCGAGGCCGGGAAGGTGTCGCGGGCCCGCTATGTCCGCCTCGCCGAGGCGGTGCGCCGCATCCTGGCCCAGGCCATCGTGCGTGGAGGCACGACCTTGCGCGACTACATCAGTCCGGATGGCGCACCGGGCTATTTCGAGCAGGAATTGTCCGTCTACGGACGCGGTGGACAGGCCTGCCGGACCTGCGGGCGCTTGCTCAGGCAGGCGGTGATCGGCCAGCGCGCCAGCGTCTGGTGCGGCCATTGCCAGCGCTAAACGCCAACTGGGTCACACTTCGGTCAATCCGTGGGGCTATATTGGCGCCGCCTCCGGGGGGAGTCGCAGGAAGCCATGACATCCGAGATTGCCGAGATCACGCAATGGCTGGAGGCCGCCCGGGAAGGTGACCGAAGCGCGCTCGATCGCGTCCTGGCCACGCTGTACCACGAGCTGCACGCGATGGCGCGCCGGCAACTCGCCGGCCAGCAGGCGCACACCCTGGATGCGACCGCGCTGGTCCACGAGGCCTACCTGAAGCTGATCGGGCGGCAGACGGCCCGGTTCGAGGATCGCGCCCATTTCTTCGCCTATGCCGCATCGGCCATGCGCAGCGTCGTCGTCGACTACGCCCGCCAGCGGCTGGCGCAGAAGCGTGGAGGCGACCTGCACCGGGTGACCGAATTGCCGGAAGAACTTGAGGGCGGGCTGCGCCTGGACGAGGAGACGCTGGGCCTGGACACGGCGCTGACGCGGCTGGCGGCGGTCGATACCCGGCTGGCGCAGGTCGTGGAGTTGCGTTACTTCGCAGGACTGTCGGAGCTGGAGATCGCCGCGCTGCTCAAGCGCTCCGAGCGCAGCATCCGCCGCGACTGGCAGAAGGCCCGCCTGTTCCTGCTGGCCTCGTTGCAGGACGCCTGAGCGCAGGGTCGATCGATGGACGCCGAACGCTGGCAACGGCTGTCTCCCCTGCTCGACGCCATGTTCGACCTGGAGCCGGAAGCCCGCCTGGGCTGCCTGGCGTCCCTGCGCGAGGAGGATCCGCAACTGGCCGCGGACCTGGAGGGCCTGATGGCCCTGGCCGCGGGGCGCGACGACTTCCTCTCGCAGCCTCTGGTGGCGCCGCTGCCGGGCATGCGCGCGGGGACGATGGTCGGTCCCTACCGGCTGGAGCGGATGCTGGGCGAAGGCGGCATGGGCCAGGTCTGGCTGGCCAGCCGCGCCGACGGTCTGTACCAGCGCCGGGTGGCCCTGAAGCTGCTGCGCCCGGGCTTGGCGGATCCCAAGTTGCGACTGCGCTTCACCCGCGAGCGCCAGATCCTGGCGCGGCTCGAGCACCCGCATATCGCGCGCCTGCTCGACGCCGGCATCAGCGAGGACAACCAGCCCTACCTCGCGCTCGAACATGTCGACGGTGAACCGCTGACCGACTGGTGCCGCGACCACAACCTGTCGCTGGACGCACGCCTCCGGCTGTTCCTGCAGGTCTGCGATGCGGTCAGCCATGCGCACGCCAACCTCATCGTCCATCGCGACCTGAAGCCGTCCAACATCCTGGTCACGCAGCTGGACGAGGTGCGACTGCTCGACTTCGGCATCGCCAAGCTGCTGGACACCGGCAACTTCGAACTCGAGCACACCCGCACCGGGCTGCGCACGTTCACCCTGCACTACGCCGCGCCCGAACAGATCCGCGGCGAGCCCGTCACCACGATGACCGACGTGTATTCGCTGGGCGTGGTGCTGTACGAGTTGCTGACCGACACGCGGCCCTACCGGCTCAAGCGGCAGACCGATGCCGAATGGGAGGAAGCGATCCTGGGCGTGGATCCGCTGCGCCCCTCGGCGGCGATGTCGCGCAACGAGGGAACGGCCGCCGAACAGCAGGCCCTGCGCCGCCGGGCCCGCGCGCTGGGTGGCGACCTGGACAACATCGTGCTGAAGACCCTGGCCAAGCGCCCGGAGCAGCGCTATCCGTCGGTCGAGGCGCTGGCGCTGGACCTGCAGCGCTACCGCGACGGCAAGCCGGTGCAGGCGCGCCCGCAAAGCGCCGGCTACCGGCTGCGCAAGTACGCGCATCGCCACCGCTGGTCGCTGTCCACCGCGCTGCTGGTGGCGCTGGTGTTGTCCACGGCGCTGGGCATCGTCGCCTGGCAGGCGCGCCAGGCCGTGCAGGAGGCGGCGCGCGCGCAGGCACTGCAGGACTTCATGGTGGGATTGTTCGAACACGCCGGCGGCGACAACGGCGACGGCAAGCTCGACGTGCGCCAGCTGCTCGATGCCGGCGTCCAGCGCGGAGACCGCGAACTGGCGCGACAACCCATCGGCCGCGCGGAGTTGTTTGGCGTCATCGCGCGATTGCGGCTCGGCCTGGGCGATTACCGCCAGGCACTGGTCTTGCTGGACCGGCAGGGCGCGATCCTGCAGGTGCTGGGCGACGATGCGCCGGCCGGGCTGCGGGTGGAGGCGGCCACCAGTCGCGGGCGTGCGCTGCGCCTGCTTGGCGACGAGCCGGCCTGCATCGGCGTGATGCGGCCGATGCAGGCGCTGGTCGATCGCGAGCAGCAGCAATTGCCGGTGCAGGCGGCCGAGTTCGATTCGCAGCTTGGACGCTGCGAACGCGGCATCGGTGCCACGGCTGCGGCGTCGACGCTGTTCCGCCGGGCGCTGGCGCTGCGGCGCGATCCGCTCGGCGATGTCGTCGGCATCCCGGAAAACCTGGCCGACCTGGCCGACCTGCAGAGCGACCGCGGCGACACTGGCGGCGCACTGGCCAGTTACCGCGTTGCGCTGGCGAAACTGCGCGCCAATGTCGGCCCGCGACATCCGCTGGCGATCGACCTGCTGCGGCGCGTGTGCGCAATGGAACGCATCCTCGGCGATATCCACCTGGCCGAAACCCACTGCAGCGAGGCGTTGCGACTCTCCTTCTCCGTGCACGGCCCGCAACATCCGGCGACGATCGATGCCACCCGCCAGCTGGCCGGGATCCACGTCGACGAAGGACGCCTGCGCGAGGCCGAACGCGCATACCGGACCAGCCGCGCCTGGCTGGTCGCGCACCTGGGGCCGCTGCACGACAGCGTCGCCAGGGACGACAACAGCCTGGCGATCATCGCGTGGGAACGCGGCGACATCGCCGCGGCGCTGTCGGCGCTCGACCAGGCCATCGCCATCCGGCGCCTGCGGCACAACCCGGGCGACCTCGCGGCGGTGTTGTTCAACAAGGCGATGGTGCTGCAGGACGCGGGTCGCGCGCGCGAGGCGCGTCCGCTGTTGCTGGAGGCGCGCAGGTTGCGCGCCGATCGGCTGGGGGCCGCGCATCCGCTGGTCGGCGACACCGATCGCCTGCTGGGCGAGGTCGACGCGGCGCTCGGCAACCCGCAGGCGCGCGGCGAACTGCTGCATGCGGTGCAGGCCACCCAGGCGGGTTACGGCGCGAACCATCCGCACACGCGGCGCGCGGAACTGTCGCTGGCATGGTTCGACGCCAGCCATGGCGACGCCGATGCATTGGCGCGACTCGACGCACTGTCGCGCCTGTCGCAACGCGACGTCGAACTGCGCAAGGTCGCCTGGCTGGCGGGCGCCGACGCCGCGGGCCTGCGCTGCCGCGGCACGCAACGACCGGCAGCGCTGGCGACCTTGCACGCGCTGGGCGAGGACATCGCCGTGGCGCAACCCGAGGGCGGCGTGATCGGCCGGACGGTGGGCGCCGTACGCGGGGCCTGCGGCTGAGGCGATGCCGTGGCCGGTCGCCGAGCACCGCCGGTAGACTGCGCAGCCGTTCCGATCCTTCGCCATGCACGGTCTCAATCCCCCACAACGCCAGGCCGTGCTCCACACCGAGGGCCCGTTGCTCGTGCTCGCCGGCGCCGGGTCCGGCAAGACGCGGGTGATCGTCGAGAAGATCGCGCACCTGATCACGTCCGGGCGGATGCCGGCCAAGCGCATCGCCGCGATCACCTTCACCAACAAGTCGGCGCGCGAAATGCGCGAGCGCGTCGCGCGGCGCATCAAGGGCGATGCGGCGGAGGGCCTGCTGGTCTGCACCTTCCATGCGCTCGGCCTGCGGATGCTGCAGGTCGACCACGCCAAGCTCGGGCTCAAGCGCGGGTTTTCGATCTTCGACGGCGACGACAGCGCCGCGCAGGTGAAGGACCTGCTGCCACCGGGCAGCAAGCCCGACGCGGTCGATGCCATGCGCAACCTCATTTCGCGCGCGAAGAACGCCGGACTGTCGCCGCAGCAGGCGGCGGCCGCGGCGGTCAGCGTGCGCGAACACGAGGCCGCGGCACTGTACGCGCGCTACCAGCAGCGGCTGGCGACGTTCAACGCGGTGGATTTCGACGACCTGATCCGGCTGCCGGTGCAACTGCTCGAATCCGACGCCGATTGCGTCGCCGCGTGGCGCGAGCGCATCGGCTACCTGCTCGTCGACGAATGCCAGGACACCAACGATGCGCAATACCGGCTGCTGAAGGCCATCGCCGGGCCGGCGGGGGCCTTCACCTGCGTCGGTGACGACGACCAGTCGATCTACGCATGGCGCGGCGCCAACCCCGACAACCTGCTGCAGCTGGGCAGCGATTATCCCGCGCTCAAGATCGTCAAGCTGGAACAGAACTACCGCTGTTCCAACCGCGTGCTGCGCGCGGCCAATGCGTTGATCGCGCACAACCCGCACGAACATCCCAAGACGCTGTGGAGCGACCAGGCCGATGGCGAGCGCATCCGCGTCTGGGAATGCAGGGACCACGCCCATGAGGCGGAAAAAGTCGCCAGCGAGATCCAGTTCACCAGCCAGCTGCGCAGCGCGGCCTGGAGCGATTTCTGCGTGCTGTTCCGCGGCAACTTCCAGTCGCGCGCGCTGGAGAAGGCCTTGCAGCTGCTGCGCGTGCCCTACCACCTCAGTGGCGGCACCGCGTTCCTGGATCGCGGCGAGGTCAAGGATGCGATGGCGTGGCTGCGCCTGATCGCCAATCCCGATGACGACGCGGCCTTCCTGCGCGCGGTGCAGTCGCCCAAGCGCGAGGTCGGCGCGACGACGCTGGCCAAGCTGGCCGAGATGGCGCAGCACGCGCAGCTGCCGATGGCGCGCGCGGCCGAATCGATCGCGGTGCTCAAGCAGCTGGCGCCGCGCGCGGCCAACGCGCTCGGCGGCTTCGTCGATGTCCTGCGCGGGCTGCGCAACGATGCCGAACGGCTGCCGCCGGCCGAACTCGTGCGCCGGCTCAACGAGCGCAGCGGCCTGCTGGCGATGCTGCGCGCGCAGTGCAAGGACGAGGCGACCTTCCAGCGCCGTCGCAGCAACCTGGACGAACTGGCCGACTGGTTCGATGGGCCACGCACGTCCGGCGCGGGTGAGCTCGCCGCCGCGCTCGCGCTGCTGTCGCACGCCGACAAGGGCGACGCCGGCAACCAGGTGCGGCTGATGAGCCTGCACGCGGCCAAGGGCCTGGAGTTCCGCTACGTCTTCATCGTCGGCGTCGAGGATGGCGTGCTGCCGCACGAGGCCTCGATCGACGAGGGCCGCATCGACGAGGAGCGCCGCCTGCTGTACGTCGGCATCACCCGGGCCAAGGAACAACTGTGGCTGTCGCACGCGCGCGAGGCGCAGAAGTGGGGCGATCGCCTGCGCCTGCAACCCAGCCGGTTCATCGATGAACTGCCCGCGGCCGAACTGCAGCGCGACGGCGCGGACCCGGTGGCCGATGCCGAGCGCAAGCAGGAACGCGCCACGGCGGGCTTTGCCGCGATCAAGGCGTTGCTGGGCAGCTGAGCCCGCGCAGGGACGCGAAGGGCGACGCGCGTCCTTGCCGGCGCCGTCATGGCCCGGCCAAGATGGCCGCGCGGCCGTGGAGGGCCGCGCGCATGTTCCAGTGGCGGCCACCGCTATCGGTCCTCCTGTCTGCCAGCTTGCTGGCGGCTTGCCAGCGCACGACGCCACCACCGACCGCGCCCGCGACGGTGCCGGTCACGGCCAGTACGCCGGCGCGGGCGGTGCGACTGCTCACCCGGCACCTGCGCGACAACGATCTGGACGCCTTCGCCCGCGACGCGGTGCCCCCGGCCCTGCATCGGCAACTGGAGGCGGCATGGGCAGCCGGCCGCACGCGCTGGCCGCTGCAGGAGCTGCCGTTCGCCAATCGCCTGCCAGCGCTGCTGGCATCGCTGTCGGCGCCCGACGCACCGGTGCGCCTGCAGCAGGTGTTCGACCATCAGTTCGCCGGGCAGGATCGCCAGATCCACGGTGCCGTCGCCTCGCTGGGCGTCTTCGGCGTGCAGTACATCCATGACCGCGGCAACTTCAGCAGCGACGAGCGCGAGCACTACGTCCAGCTGATGCAGGCGATGGCCTCCTGGGGGCGGCAGGCCCCGCTGGGCGATCCCGCACTGGCGCGGCAGGCGATCGCGCGCCTCACCGTGGCCGCTCGTGCGACCGGCCTGGCGTCGGCGGAGGACTTCCGCGCCGCCGGCATGACCGCGAGCCTGCAGCGCATGGGCCGGTTCCAGGCCGCCTTCAAGCAGGCGCTGGCGGCCTATGGCCTGGACCTGGATGCGGACCTGGACAGCATGGACGCGTCGCTGCAGCAGCAGACCGGGGACAGCGCGCGGGTCCGCATGCGCTATCGGCTGGCCGGGCGTCCCATCGATACGGTCGTGACCGTCCGCCGCGTCGAGGGGCTCTGGTACGTGGACGACTTCCTGCGCCATGCCGAAGCCGCCGTTGCCATCGCCGAGGTCGCCGCCGCGCCATAGCCGGCGGCCGACGGACCCCGCAACCCGGCGCTGGGGGATAATGCCGGCGATGCCGACCCAGCCGACCTTGCCGTTCGCCGATCCGCCCGCCCTGCCGGCGGAGCAGGAAGCCCCGACCGGCACCGCCGCCCCCGACCACGCGGACACATCGCGACGCGCGACGGACCGACCGGACCGACCGGCCACCGACGCGTTGGCGGGCGACGGACAGGATCCGGTTCCGGTACAGGCCGAATTGCCGGTCGCGCGACCGGTGGATCCGGCGCTGCAGCGTCGACCCTGGTGGGCCAGCCTGCTGGGCAGGGTGCTGGCGCCATGGATCGCGCTGGAGATCGAGCCCGCGTCGCCGGCGCAGCGCCTGGACGACCGGCCGGTGTGCTACGTGCTCGAGGACTACGGCCTGTCCAATGCGCTGGTGCTGGACCGGGCCTGCCGCGACGCCGGCATGCCCTCGCCGCTGCAACCATTGCCCGGCGATCCGCTGGGCCGCAAGCGCGCCTACGTGGCGCTGTCGCGCCGCAACGCTGGCAGCGCGCTCAACCGCGCGGCACAGCTGGCCACCAACCAGCCGCCGACGCCGGTCCGGCGCCACTCGGATTCGCTCGCGCGCCTGCTCGCGGCGCACCGCGTCGATCCGGCGCTCAACGTGCAGCTGGTCCCGGTCTCGATTTTCGTCGGGCGCGCGCCGGACAAGAACAGCGGCTGGTTCTCGGTGCTGTTTTCCGAGAACTGGACGCTGGTGGGACGCTTCCGTCGCCTGCTGGCGATCCTGCTCAACGGCCGCAACACGCTGGTGCGGTTCTCCCCGCCGATCGACCTGCGCGCGATCGTCACCGAGGACATCCCGTCCGAGCGCGCGGTGCGGAAGCTGTCGCGCGTGCTGCGCACGCATTTCCACCGCATCCGCGAGGCGGTGATCGGCCCGGACCTGTCGACGCGGCGCTTGCTGATCGACAAGGTGCTGGCCGCGGACTCCGTGCGCGAAGCCATCGCCGACCAGGCCCGTCGCGACAACCGGGGCAGCACCGACAAGGGCCACGAGGAAGCCTGGAAGAAAGCGCACGCCTTCGCCTACGAGATCGCCGCCGACTATTCGCACCCGGTGGTGCGTTCGGCGTCGTTCCTGCTCACCTCGGTGTGGAACCGCGTGTTCCGCGGCGTGCTGGTGCATCACCTGGACGAGCTCAAGGCCGCGGCGCCCGGGCATGAAGTCGTCTACGTGCCCTGCCATCGCAGCCACATGGACTACCTGCTGCTGAGCTACCTGCTGTTCACGCGCGGGATCGTGCCGCCGCACATCGTGGCCGGCATCAACCTCAACCTGCCGGTCATCGGCACGCTGCTGCGGCGTGGCGGTGCGTTTTTCATCAGGCGCAGCATCCGTGGCAGCGCCCTGTACTCGGCGGTGCTCGGCGAGTACGTCGCGCAACTGGTCGCCGGCGGTTATTCGCTGGAATTCTTCGTCGAGGGCGGTCGCTCGCGCACCGGCCGGCTGCTGCCGCCCAAGGGCGGCATGGTCTCGATGACGGTGCGCGGTTTCCTGCGCCAGCCGGTGCGCCCGGTGCTGTTCCAGCCGGTGTACATCGGCTACGAAAAACTGATGGAGGGCGACAGCTATCTCGACGAGCTGACCGGCAAGCCCAAGCAGAACGAATCCATCCTGCGCCTGCTGCTCGGCATCCCGCGCGTGCTGCGCCAGAACTACGGCCAGGTCGTGGTGAATTTCGGCGAGCCGATCAAGCTCGACCACATGCTGGCCAAGCACGCGCCGGCCTGGGATGGCACCGCGTTGAACGACGATGACCGCCCGGACTGGCTGTCCGACACCGTCGATGCCACCGCGCAGCTGATCCAGGTCAACATCAACCGCGCCGCCGACGTCAATCCGGTGAACCTGCTGGCGCTGGCGCTGCTGTCCACGCCCAAGCACGCCATGGGCGAGGCCGACCTGCTCGCGCAGATCGCGCTGTCCAAGACCCTGCTGGCCGAGGTGCCGTACGGCCCGCGCGTCACCGTGACCCCGCACACGCCGCAGCAGATCGTCGCGCACGGCGAGGAGATCGGCATGCTCACGCGCATCGCGCATCCGCTGGGCGACGTGCTCAGCGTCGATGGCGACACCGCGGTGCTGTTGAGTTATTTCCGCAACAACGTGCTGCACCTGTTCACGGCATCGGCATGGATCGCGTGCTGCTTCCTGCACAACCGGCGCATGTCGCGGCAGACGGTGCTGCGCCTGGGACGGGAGATGTATCCGTTCCTGCGCGCGGAACTGTTCCTGCCATGGGACGACGACGGCTTCGTCGAGCGCATCGACCGCACCATCGAGGTGTTCATGCGCGAAGGCCTGCTCGCGCAGGTCGGCGACGATCCCGGCATGCTCGGGCGCAAGTCCGGCCAGAGCGACGAGATGTTCCGCCTGCGCGCGATCGGACATGCGCTGCAGCAGGCATTCGAGCGCTACTACATCGCCATGTCGGTGCTGGCGAAGAACGGGCCGGGGACGCTGGGCACGTCCGAACTCGAAAGCCTGTGCCAGCTGGCCGCGCAGCGCCTGAGCCTGCTGTACGCACCCGCCGCGCCGGAGTTCTTCGACAAGTCGCTGTTCCGCACCTTCATCCTCAAGCTGCGCGAGCTGCGCCTGGTGTGGCCGGACGCGAACAACAAGCTGGTGTTCGACGAACGCCTGGATGCCTGGGCGCGCGATGCCAAGGTCATCCTGGGCCGCGAACTGCGCCACACCATCGAGAAGGTCAGCCCGGAAGCGGTCAGGCCCGAGGCCAACGGCGGCTGATCACGCCGGTTTTCGACCACGCCAGCGATCGGGCTGGTTTCGACCAGGCCGGTTCGACCAGGCCGGTTCGATCAGGCCGGTTCGATCAGGCCGGCTCGTCCGGGATCAGCGCGGATTCCAGGCGCGCGATGCAGTCCTTGAGCTGCAACTTGCGTTTCTTCAGCCGCTTGACCGCCAGGTCGTCGCCGGGCGCGGCCTGCAGGCCGGCGATGGCGACGTCGAGGTCGCGATGCTCCTGCTGCAACTCCAGCAGGCGCATGGCGATGCGCGCCAGTTCGGTGGGATCGGTCGAGGCATTCACGCTGCGAGCTTAACCGTGCGCCGCCGCAACGTCATGCGCGGCTGGCGACGATAGAATGGCGGCCGCTGTCGTGGCGCCGCCGCATGCGGCCCGACCGGCGACCACGGCCCGACCCGATTCCCCGCGGTGCCACGCGTATCCGACCGGCCAGCCCGCTGACCGCACCGTCGGCGCGATGGCGCTTTCCGCCTTTGCCCATTGCAGGATTCCGATGTTCTTTCGCAACCTCACGTTCTTCCGTTTCCCGACGTCCCTGTCCTTCGATACGCTGGATGCACAACTCGAGGAATGCCGCTTGAAACCGGTCGGCGCGCTCGAGCTGTCCTCGCGCGGCTTCGTGCCGCCGATGGGACGCGACACCGAGGCGATGTCCCACCGCATCGCCGATGCCATCTGGCTGACGGTCGGGGGCGAGGACAAGCTGCTGCCCGGGGCGGTCGTCAACGAACTGCTCGCGCAGAAACTGGCCGAGATCGAGCGCAAGGAAGGCCGCAAGCCCGGCGGCCGCACGCGCAAGCGGCTCAAGGAAGATCTGGTGCACGAGTTGTTGCCGCGCGCCTTCGTGCGGCCGACGCGCACCGATGCGTTGCTCGACCTCGAGCACGGCCTGTGCATCGTCGACACCGCCAGCCGCAAGAGCGCCGAGAGCGTGGTCAGCGAAATCCGTCGCGCGCTGGGCAGCTTCCCGGCGTTGCCGCTGAATGCGGAAGTCGCGCCGCGCTCCATCCTCACCGGCTGGATCGCCGGCGAGGCGTTGCCCGAGGGCCTGACCCTGGGCGATGAATGCGAACTCAAGGATGCGGCCGAGCGCGGCGCGATCGTCAAGTGCCAGCGCCACGACCTGGCCTGCGACGAGATCGCACGCCACCTGGAAGCCGGCAAGCAGGTGACGCGACTGGCGCTGACGCTCGACGACCACGTGTCCTTCGTGCTCGGCGAGGACCTGGTGCTGCGCAAGTTCAAGCTGCTCGATGGTGCCGTCGACACGCTCGAATCGACCGAGCGCGATGACCTGCATGCCGAACTCGACGCCCGCTTCGCGTTGATGGCGGGCGAGGCCAAGCGCCTGTTCACGATCCTCGAATCGGCGCTGAAGCTCAGCAAGGTCGATGCGGCGGCCTGAACGGCGATCGCTTCGCGCCCGGCAACCACGAACGACCACGCATGCAGGATCGCGATGATGCGCGCGTTGGCGACATCGTCGTCGACGGTGCGCTAGCATCGCTGCAACGTCGACACGGTGGCCCACTGCAATTGATTGGTCGTCTGCTCGCACCCCGGCCGCGCACGATCGAGCGCGATTCGTTGTCGTTCACGTTGGCCGACGGGCGCGATGTCGAGGTGCAGCGCGTGCGCAACCCGCGTGCGCGCCGGCTCAAGCTCAGTGTCGATGAGCGCGGCGCACGACTGACCTTGCCCGCGCGCGCCAGCCTGGTCTCCGGGCAGCGTTTCCTGGTCGAGCACCGCGACTGGCTGTCGGCACAGCTGGGCCACTATGCGGATGTCGCCGCGCCGCCACTTCTGCTGGGCGTCACCGCGGAACTGCCCTTGCGCGGCGCGCAATGGCCGCTGGACTGGCGGCCTGGCCGTTTCGCCAGGGTCCAGCAGGAGGGCGACGTCATCGTCTTCACCGCAGGCGAGCGCGCCAGCCAGGCCTCGCTGCAACGTGCGCTGCGTGATTTCTACGAAAGCCAGGGGCGCGCCGACGTCGGCCACTGGCTGCCACGCTACCTGGCAACCCTGCCACGGCCGCCACGGCGGATCGCGTTCAAGCGCATGACATCGCAGTGGGGTTCGCTGTCGCCCGATGGCAATGTCGTGCTCGACCTGTCGCTGGTGCTCGCGCGGCCGGCGTCGTTCGAGTACGTGCTGGTGCATGAGCTCTGCCACCTGATCCATGGCAACCATTCGCGCAGTTTCTGGCGCGAGGTGGAGAAGCGATTCCCGGATTGGCGCGACGAGCGCGGCTATTTCCGCACGGAAGGCCGGCGCTTGAAGGCGACTTTGCGGGCGCTGCTGGGTTGATGTGGGTCGTGCGCTTTCAGGGCAGGCGCGGGGTCATGGCGCGCGGCGGCGCGGCGCGGACATTCGCATCCGGAATTCATCGCGGCGCGGTCGTCAGCGGCTGAGGAAATCGCCGATCGCGTCGGCAACGGCGGCCGGATCTTCCATGTGCAGGTGGTGGCCACCGGCGAGGATGCGCAGATCCCCGCATGGCAGCAGCGCGGCGCGCTCGCGGCGCAGTGCGTCGGGCAGATAGGGCTGGGCTGGATCGGCGAACAGCACGCGCGTGGGGCAGGTGATGCCCGCGACGAGGTCACGTACCTGTTCTTCCGTGGTGCGCAGCATCGTCGGCAGGGTCAGGCGTGGATCGCTGCTCCAGATGTAGCCCCCTTCGACCGGGACCAGCCCGCGTTCCACCAGCAGCCGGGCGATGGGCTCGCTCAGCGCATTGGCCTGCATGCGTGCGCGGGTCGCGCTGGCGATGTCGGGAAACACGCGCAGGCGCTTGTGCTGCAACGCGCGCGTCGCCGCAACCGCTTCGCGCAGGCGTTGCACGGTGCGATCGGGCGTCTCGGCCAGCGCACCGAGCGCTTCGATGGCGACGAAGCGATCGATCCGATCCGGACACGCGGCCGCGACCAGGCTGCCGATGCCGGCGCCCATCGAGTGGCCGAGCACCGCGAAACGCTCCCAGCCCAGGCCATCGGCGATGTCGAGCACGCTGTGGACCGCGGCCGCGAAGGAATAGTCGGCGCCCGGTTGCAGGTGCGCGCTGCGGCCGTGGCCGGGGAAGTCGGGACACACCAGGTCCAGTCCGTGCAGGTGCGCGGCCAATGGGACGAAGCTGGCGGCGTTGTCCAGCCAGCCATGCAGGGCCAGCACGCGCGGCGCACCCGGCTCGCCGGCGCGCAGGCCGGCGATGCGCCCGGTCGGCAGGTCCAGGCTCCACTCGCGCGGGGCATCGGCTCCGATCATTGCAGTTCGCGTTCGATCAACGCGGCCAGTGCATCGGCATGGGCCGGCGAGTCGTTGAGGCAGGGGATGTAGCGCAGGTGTCCGCCGGACTGCTCGAAGTGCTCGGCCAGCATCATCGAGATTTCCTCCAGCGTCTCCAGGCAATCGACGGCGAAACCCGGGCAGACGACGTCGAGCGTGCGCACGCCGCTGCCGGCGAGTGCATCGATCACATCGACCGTCGCCGGCTGCAGCCAGCGCTCACTGCCGAAGCGCGACTGGTAGGCCAGCGTCCACTCGCCGGCGCCCAGGCCCAGCGCGTCGGCGATTGCCCGCGCGCTTGCCTCGCACTGCACGGCGTAGGGATCGCCGGCGGCGACCAGGCGTTGCGGGATGCCGTGCAACGACAGCAACAGGTGCTCGCCGCGACCGTGCCGCGCCCAATGTGCGCGGACCGAGTCCGCGATCGCCGCGACCCAGGCCGGATCCAGGTGGTAATCGCCCAGCATGCGCACGGGTGTTCCCGGCGATCGCTCGACGATGTCGCCGACCGATGCGGTGGTCGTCCCCGAATACTGCGGATACAGCGGCAGGACGACGATGCGCTCGTGCGATCGGCGCAAGGTCGCCAGCGTCGACGCCAGCGACGGCGAGCCGTAGCGCATCGCGTGCACGACCGTGGCCTGCGGCATGCGCTGCTGCACCGCCGCCGCCAGTGCACGCGTATGCACCGCCAGCGGCGATCCGCCATCCATCCAGATGGCCGCGTACTTGCGCGCGACGCGGCCCCCGCGCAGCGGCAGGATCACCCCGTGCAGCAGCGGGCACCACAGCCAGCGCGTGAGTTGCACGACGCGATGGTCGTGCAGGAATTCCGACAGATAGCGCCGCACCGCGCGTGCGGTCGGCGCATCGGGAGTGCCCAGGTTGACCAGCACCACGGCTGGCGGATTCGACGTCGTCATCCGGCCAGCATGGCAGCGCGTGGCGGTGGCCGCCACAGGCCGCAGGCCTGGCCGCGCGGCTGACGCGGCGTCCGCTGACGGTTACCAGCCGTAGATCTTGTAGTACACCGGCGACACGTCGCCCTTGGACGCGTCCATCCGCCCATCGCCGTTGCGGTCGATCAGGTAATAGACCGGGCCGCGTGCCGGCTGCACGCGCACCATGCGCAGCTGTCCCTGCACGCGATATTCGGACACGATATCGCCATTGGCCGCGGTCCGGGTGACCGCGACGGCGTTGGCAGGGATCTCGGGTTCGGCCGTGGTGGCGCAGGCGGCCAGCAGGGCCGTCGCGATGAGCACGAGTGGGATTCGCACGGTGGACCTCCTGGGGCGGGTGCTGGCCGATTATGCCCCCGGACCGTGACGCGGCCGGGTGAGGGAAAAACGGCCGGCGGCGTAGAATCGACCGATGCATCGACTGGTCCTGATCGACGGCTCTTCCTACCTGTACCGGGCGTTCCACGCGCTGCCGCCCCTGTCCAACGCGGCGGGCGAACCCACCGGTGCGCTGTTCGGGGTGGTCAACATGTTGCGGGCCACGCTCAAGGAGCAGCCGGACTGCGCCGTGTTCGTCGTCGACGCGCCCGGGCCGACGTTCCGCAACACGATGTACGCCGACTACAAGGCCAATCGTCCGTCGATGCCCGACGACCTGCGCGCGCAGATGGAGCCGATGTGCGAGATCGTGCAGGCGCTCGGGTTCCCGATGCTGCGCATCGACGGCGTCGAGGCCGACGACGTCATCGGCACGCTGGCGATGCAGGCCGCGGCCGATGGCAGCGAGGTCACCATTTCCACCGGCGACAAGGACTTCGCGCAACTGGTGCGCACGATCGATGGCGGTGGTCGCATCCTGCTGGTCAACACCATGAGCGGCAGCCGGCTGGACAGCGAGGAGGCCGTCGTCGCCAAGTTCGGCGTGCGCGCCGGACAGATCGTCGACCTGCTGGCGCTGATGGGCGACAGCGTCGACAACATCCCCGGCGTGGACAAATGCGGGCCGAAGACCGCCGCCAAGTGGCTTGCCGAATACGGCAGCCTGGATGGCGTCATCGCCAATGCCGAGCGCATCGGCGGCAAGATCGGCGAGAACCTGCGCGCGGCGCTGCACCGCTTGCCGCTCAACCGCGAGCTGGTGACGATCAAGACCGACGTGGAACTGGAGCTGCCGGCGCGCGCCATGACCTTGCGCGAGCGCGACGTCGACGCCCTGCGCACGCTCTACGCGCGCTATGGATTCAATGCCGCGCTGCGCGAACTCGATGGCACGCCGCCGCCGGCGCGCGAGGGACGGGTGAGCGTGCGCGGCACCGAGGCCGGCTATGCGCGCGCGCCGGCCGTCGTCGACGACAGCCTCGACCCGGCGCTGGCCGTGGCCGGCGTGTACGACACCGTGCTGACCCGCGCGCAGCTCGACGACTGGATCGGACAACTTCAGGCAGCCATCGAATTCGCCTTCGACACCGAGACCGATTCGCTCGACGCCCTGTGCGCGAAGCTCATCGGCCTGAGCGTGTCGGTCGAGCCGGGCAGGGCTGCGTACATCCCGATGCGGCACGATTATCCCGGCGTCCCGCAGCAGCTCGCGCAGGCCGAGGTGCTCGATGCGCTGCGGCCGCTGTTCGCCGATGCCGGAAAACGCAAGATCGGCCAGCACGGCAAGTACGACCTGCACGTCCTGCGCTGCCATGGCGTGGACGTGCGCGGATACGCCGACGACACGATGATGCAGAGCTTCGTCTGGAACGCCGGTGCCAGCCGCCACGACATGGACTCGCTGGCCAGGCGCTACCTGGGCTACGCCACCATCAAGTACACCGATGTCGCCGGCAAGGGCGCCAAGCAGATCGCGTTCTCGCAGGTCGCGCTCGACGACGCCACGCGCTACGCCGCCGAGGATGCGGACGTCACCCTGCGCCTGCATCGCGTGCTGCGCCCCAAACTCGCCGCGGAGCCATCGCTGGAGCGCGTCTATACCGAGATCGAGATCCCGCTGGTGCCCGTGCTCGAACGCATCGAGGCCAACGGCGTGATGATCGACATGGACGAGCTGCGCCGCCAGTCCATCGACCTGGGCCGGCGCATGCTGGTGCTGCAGCAGCAGGCGACGGAGCTGGCGGGACGCACCTTCAACCTGGATTCGCCCAAACAGGTCTGCGCCCTGCTGTTCGAGGAACTCAAGCTGCCGGCACTGGTGAAGACGCCGACCGGACAGCCGTCGGCGAATGAGGAAGCGCTGGAGGCCATCGCCGACCAGCACGAACTGCCGCGCGTGATCCTGGAATACCGCGGCCTGGCCAAGCTGCGCAGCACCTACACCGACAAGCTGCCGGACATGGCCAATCGCGATGACGGCCGGGTGCACACCAGCTTTCACCAGGCCGGCGCCGCGACCGGCCGGCTCGCGTCGAGCGATCCGAACCTGCAGAACATCCCGATCCGCACCGAGGACGGCCGCCGCATCCGCAAGGCCTTCGTCGCACCGCCCGGGCGCCTGATCCTGGCCGCGGACTACTCGCAGATCGAACTGCGGATCATGGCGCACCTGTCGCAGGATCCGGCGCTGCTGCGCGCATTCGGCTCGGACGTCGACATCCATCGCGCCACCGCCGCGGAAGTCTTCGGCAAGGCGATCGAGGATGTCAGCAACAACGAGCGCCGCGCCGCCAAGGCGATCAACTTCGGCCTGATGTACGGCATGAGCGCATTCGGCCTGGCCAAGCAGCTCGGCATCGCGCGCGGCGAGGCGCAGGACTACATCGCGCTGTACTTCAGCCGCTATCCGGGCGTGCGCGACTTCATGGAACACACCCGGCAGCAGGCGCGCGAACGTGGCTACGTCGAAACCGTGTTCGGCCGGCGCCTGTACCTGGAGAACATCGCCTCGCGCAACGCCGGCCTGCGCTCCGGTGCCGAACGCGCCGCGATCAACGCACCGATGCAGGGCACCGCCGCCGACATCATCAAGCGCGCGATGATCGACCTGCACGGCTGGCTGGAGCCGCATGCCGCGCGCGCGATGATGGTGCTGCAGGTGCACGATGAACTGGTGTTCGAGGCCGACAGCGACTTCATCGACACCCTGCGCGACGAGGTGCGGCGCCGCATGGCGGGCGCCGCGGAGCTGCGCGTGCCGCTGGTGGTCGACGTGGGTGTCGGGCGCAACTGGGACGAGGCCCACTGACCGGATGCCGGCCGTGGAGGACGCCATGACGATGCGACCGGGCCGCGCGGCCGCCACGCAGGCCTACACTGCCGGCCTGATTCCCGGTTCCAGGCGATGACGCGCAAACCCAAGGCCACCTCGATCGATATCGCCCACCGCGCCGGGGTGTCCCAGGCGACGGTGTCGCGCGTGCTGCGTGGCAGCCCGCTGGTGAACGCGCAGACGCGCAAGCGCGTGGAGGATGTCGCCCGGGAGCTCAACTACAAGGTCGACCGCCACGCCTCCAGCCTGCGCACGCAGCGCTCCGGCACGCTGGCGCTGCTGTTGTTCGAGGATCCGACACCGGACGACTCGCACATCAATCCATTCTTCCTGTCGATGCTGGGTTCGATCACGCGGGCCTGCTCGCGCCAGGGCCAGGACCTGCTGGTGTCCTTCCAGCAACTGTCCGACGACTGGCATGCCGATTACGAGGACAGCATGAAGGCCGACGGGCTGATCCTGCTCGGCTACGGCGATTACGTGCTGTATCGCGACAAGCTCGACGACATGGTGGAGCGCGGCACGCACTTCGTGCGCTGGGGCGCGGTGTTGCCCGACCAGCCGGGAATCTCGATTGGTTGCGACAACTACCAGGGTGGACGCCTGGTCGCGGAACATCTCATCGACGGTGGCCGCCGCCGCATCGCCTTCCTCGGCGATGCGTCCAGCCACTATCCCGAATTCCTCGAGCGCTACCGCGGCTGCAACGACGCGCTGGCGGCGACCGGCGGCTCCATCGACCCCGCGCTGCAGGTGGACGCGGAAACCTCGGAGGAAGCCGGCCATGCCGCGGCCTGCGAGCTGCTGCGGCGTGGCGCGCCGTTCGATGCCGTCTTCGCCGCCAGCGACCTCATCGCGATCGGCGCCATGCGCGCGCTGGGCGAGCAGGGGCTGCGCATCCCGGAAGACGTCGCGGTCGTCGGTTTCGACGACATCCCCACCGCGCGTTTCGCCAGGCCATCGCTGACCACCATCGCGCAGGACACCACGCGCGCCGGGCAGCTGCTGGTCGAGACGCTGATGCAGTTGGTGCGCGATGAGCCGGCCACCGGCACCATCCTCCCCGTGTCACTCGTGGTGCGGCGCTCCAGCGACCCCGCCTGATCCGTCGGGCCGCGCCGCGGCCACGGCGCGATCCAGCGCAGCGGCCAATGCCGGGTCGCGCACCGGCGCATCCAGCACGTACACCGCGACATCGTGCGCCGGCACGCTGGTGGACAACCCGCCACCGGTAGCGACATCGATCGACTGGCCCTGCAACGCATCGCGCCACTGGCCCGCCTGCACGCCGGGCAGGTCGAAGGCAGCGGCCGCATCGCCCTTGTTGAGCAGCACCAGCGCGATCTGGTGCTGGCCCCGGGCCTGGTAGACGCGATAGAACGCCGCGCGGTCGCCCTGCATCAGCAGGTTGACCTGCAGCCCGCGCTGCAGCGCAGGCGACTGCGCCCGCAGCCGCGCGATGCGGCGCAGCCGGTCGTGGATCGGATTGCCGGCGGCGGCATCGATGCGGGCCTGGCCGTAATAGTTGCGGTTGCCGGCGTGCTCGGCGGTGCCGCGCATGAAGCCGGTCTCCGATCCGTAATAGATCGCCGGGATGCCGCGCGCGGTGAACAGGAAATTGTCCGCGTCGATGAAGCCGTTGTCGTCCGCATCCAGTCGCGCCATGTCGTGGTTGTCGTAGAACGTCACCAGGTCATAGGGGTTGCGATAGGGGCCGTGCTCCAGGTACAGGCGCTCGGCGATGCGCTCGAAGCCCGCGTGCTTGCTGCCGAAGACATCGGAGATGCGCTCGCGCAGCGGGAAATCCAGCACGCTGACGCCGGCATTTTCGGGTTTGGTGAACTCGGCGATCTTGTCGGCATTGGTGTCGAATGCCTCGCCGTACATGAAGAAGCCCGGATGGCGGCTGCGGATGCGACCGACGAATGCGTGCCAGAACGACTGCGGCATCCAGCCGATGGTGTCGATGCGGAACGCCGCCGCGCCCTGGTCGATCCACTGCTCGTAGGCGCCGACCAGGTAGTCCATCACCGCCGGGTTGTTCTCGTTGAGGTCGGACAGCTGCGCCAGCCCGCCGTGCGTGTTGTAGAACGCATGCAGCGGGTTGTGCAGCGGGTCGAGCTTGCCTGGCGGCAGGTTCTGGTGGTCGGCGACGAGTTTGCCGTCGCGGTCGAATATCTGGCCGAACTTCGGTTGCGCCACCGGCATCGTGTAGGCCGGCGAACCGTGGTTGCAGACGATGTCGAGCACGGTATTCAGGCCGTGCTGCTTCAGCCCCGCGGTCAGCCCGGCGAAATCCAGCCCGGGGCTCGGCAGGTGTTCGTCGAGGCGATAGAAATTCACGCCCCAGTAGCCGTGGTATCCGGTCTTGCCGCGGTCGGTGAACATGCCGCCCCAGTGCACCGGGTCGCCGCCGGTGAACGCCTCGTCCGGGTTGTCGACGATGGGCGAAACCCACACCGCACCAAAACCCATGTCGCGGATGTAGTCCGCGTTGTCGAGCACGCCGCGGAAGTCGCCGCCCAGGTAGCCGATGTTGTCGCTCTGCCCCTGCGGTGCGCCCGGCGTGGGAATGTCGAAGGTCCGATGCTTGCCGCCCTGGTCGCGATGGTCGTTGCTGGTGTCGCCATTGACGAAGCGATCGGTCAGGACGAAGTACACCGCCTTGGACGCGAAGGGCTCGCGCGTGCCGACGTATTCGACGCTGGGGCTTGCATCGGCGGCAGCGTGCCGCGTTGCAGGCGCGGTCGCACAGCCGCCGGCAATCGCGCAGGCCAGCCACAGCGCGCTGCGATGCAGCCTCATGGGCGCGCCGCCGGCGCGGTGGCCAGGCTCGGCACGGGCTCGGCGACGCGCAGCACGCACAGCCCGGCGACGATCAGGCTGACCCCGCCGATGACCAGCGCCTGCAGCGGCTGGCCGCCGAAGAACACCTTCAGCAGGAAGCCCAGCAGGCTGGCCGCAACCAGCTGCGGGATCACGATGAAGAAGTTGAAGATGCCCATGAACACGCCCATCTTTTCCGACGGCACGCTGTCGGACAGCAGCGCGTAGGGCAGCGACAGGATCGACGCCCACGCGAAACCGACGCCGACCATCGACAGCAGCAGCCAGTGCGGGTCGCGGATGACGACGAAGGACAGCAGGCCGATCCCGCCCAGGGTGGTGTTGACCAGGTGGCTGATGCGCAGGCCCCAGCGCTTGACCATCTGCGGGATGACGATCGCGGCCAGTGCCGCGAAGCCGTTGTACGCGGCGAACAGCACGCCGACCCAGTTGGCGCCCTCGTTGTAGGCGGCCGTCGTGGTGTCGGTGCTGCCGAAGTGCACCGCGGTCACCGCGGCGGTGGTGTAGATCCACATCGCGAACAGCGCGAACCAGGAGAAGAACTGCACCACGGCGAGCTTGCGCATCGTCGCCGGCATGTCGTGCACGTCGCGCATGATCGTGGCGAACATGCCCTGCGAGCGCGTGTAGCCGCTGGCCAGCAGCGCCAGCCCGTAGGCCGCGATGCCGCCGGCCAGGATGTACAGCTGCTTGTCCAGGCCGAAGCGTGCGATCGCGAGCACGCCGAGCAGCCCGACCACCAGCCACGCCAGTGCCTGGCTGCGGCGCGGAACCATGGAGGCCGGCCGGGCGGCCTCGACTGGCGGGCGGGCGTCATCGAACGCGGCGAGCACCTCGGGTGGATATTCGCGGGTGCGCAGCACCGTCCAGCCCAGCGCCAGCAGCAGCACCGCGCCGCCGAAATAGAACGCGTAGCGCACGGTGTCCGGGATTCCGCCCGGCCCCGCGGTGTTGCCGACACCGGCCTGCGCCAGCAGCCAGGGCAGCAGGCTGGCGACGACCGAGCCGATGCCGATGAAGAAGCTCTGCATCGCGAAGCCCGCGGGACGCTGCGCCGGTGCCAGCTGGTCGCCGACGAATGCGCGGAACGGCTCCATGGAGATGTTGATCGACGCATCCAGCACCCACAGCAGGCCGGCGGCGATCCACAGCGCGGACGAATTCGGCATCACGAACAGCGCCAGCGACGCCAGCACCGCACCCGCCAGGAAGTACGGCCGCCGGCGCCCCAGCCGGTTCCAGGTGCGGTCGGACAGGTAACCGACGATGGGCTGCACGATCAGGCCGGTCAGCGGCGCGGCGATCCACAGCACCGGGATGTCGTCGATGCTCGCGCCCAGGGTCTGGAAAATGCGGCTGACGTTGGCGTTCTGCAGCGCGAAGCCGAACTGGATGCCGAGGAAGCCGAAGCACATGTTCCAGATCTGCCAGAACGACAACGTGGGTTTCGAGCGCACGGGCACGGTTCCTTGTTGATTGGGCATCGCGCAGCAGGCGTGGCCGGGACTGCAAGGGTAGACATCCTGCCCCCTGCACAATTTCCGATGCAAACGTATTCATCGCCGTCCGCGACGATGGGCACCCGCGCCCGGAGGCCGGCCATGGAATAGTTGCATGGCTGCGCGGTGTCGTGCCGTGAGCGGCAAGGACCTGCCGGACGACATGATGACGACGAACAACTGGTGGCGCGGCGCCGTCATCTACCAGGTGTATCCGCGCAGTTTCCAGGATACCGATGGCGATGGCGTGGGCGACCTGCGCGGCATCGGCGAGCGCATGGACTACATCGCGTCGCTCGGCGTCGATGCGATCTGGATCGCGCCGTTCTTCAAGTCGCCGATGGCCGACTTCGGTTACGACATCGGCGACTATCGCGCCGTCGACCCGATGTTCGGCACGCTCGCCGATTTCGACCGGGTGCTGGATGCCGCGCATCGCCGCGGGCTGAAGGTGATGATCGACCAGGTGCTGAGCCACACCTCGACCGAGCACGCGTGGTTCGCGGAGAGCCGCGCCAGCCGCGACAACCCGAAGGCCGACTGGTATGTCTGGGCCGATCCGAAACCCGACGGCAGCCCACCCAACAACTGGCTGTCGATCTTCGGCGGCGTGGCCTGGCAGTGGGAGCCGCGCCGCAAGCAGTACTTCCTGCACAACTTCCTCGCATCCCAGCCGGACCTGAACTTCCACAATGCCGACGTCCGCGTCGCGTCGCTGGACAACGTGCGCTTCTGGCTGGATCGCGGCGTCGACGGATTGCGCCTGGATGCGATCAACTTCTGCTTCCACGACGCGCGGCTGCGCGACAACCCCGCCAAGCCCGAGGCCCTGCGCAACGGCCGCGGCTTCAGCCCGGACAATCCGTACGCGTTCCAGTACCACTACCACAACAACACGCAGCCGGAAAACCTCGCGTTCCTGGAGGAGCTGCGCGCGCTGCTCGACCGTTATCCCGACGTCGCGGCCCTGGGCGAGATCTCATCGGAGGACTCGCTGGCGACGATGGCCGAGTACGTCAGCGACCATCGCCTGCACATGGGCTACAGCTTCGAGCTGCTGACCGACGACTTCAGCGCCGCCTACATCCGCGGCACCGTCGAGCGCCTCGAGCAGCAGATGACGCAGGGCTGGCCGTGCTGGGCGATCTCCAACCACGACGTGCAGCGCGCGGTCACCCGCTGGGGCGGCGATGCGGCCGGCGATGGTTTCGCCGAGCAGCTGGTGGCGCTGGTGTCGTCGCTGCGCGGCTCGGTATGCCTGTACCAGGGCGAGGAGCTCGGGCTGGAGGAAGGCGAGGTGGCCTTCGAGGATCTTCGTGATCCCTATGGCATCGCGTTCTGGCCCAGCTTCAAGGGCCGCGATGGTTGCCGCACGCCGATGCCCTGGGAGGACAGCCAGGCCGCGGGCTTCACCACCGGCACGCCGTGGCTGCCGATTCCCGAGTCCCATCGCATCCGCAGCGTCGCCCTGCAGGAGGCCGATCCGCGCTCGACGCTGCACGCGGTGCGCGCGTTCCTGCGCTGGCGCGCCGCGCAACCGGTGCTCGTGCACGGCGCCATCCGCTTCCTCGATGCGCCCGAGCCCGTGCTCGCCTTCGTTCGCGTGCATGAAGGACGCAGCCTGCTGGCGGTGTTCAACCTGTCCGCGGCGACTGTCGACTGGACCTTGCCCGACGCCATGCGCGTGCAGCCGATCGCGGTGCCCGGCGTGCAGGCGGGTCGGCAGGACGATGGCACGCTGCACCTGCCCGCCCATGGCGTTTTTTTCGCCACCTGCGACTGACGTGGCGCGACCGGCGCGCCTGCGGCCCCGGAGCCAGTCGCTGCTGGTGATCCTCGGCCTGGCCCTGGCTGGCACGGCCTTGGCAGATGGACACCCGTCGGCGACGGAGCTCGCCTGCGATGCTGCGGAATCCGCGCAGGTGATCGCGCCTGCCGCGCGGTCCGCGACCGATGCGCGCGCCTACTGGCTCGACGACCGACACCTGCAATGGCCGCACGCGCAGCCCGGACGGTTCGCGCTGTACCACTCCGCGCAGGCACGACTGGTCGCCACGACCGGCGCGCGGGTGGCGGGCAGCGACCGCAGGCTGCCGCTGACACTGGCGCAGGCAGTGTTGCCGGCCGAGCGTGAACAACGTTTCCATTTCATCGGCGCCGGCCCGCGCCTCGCACTGTCCGATCGCGACGCCAGCGTCCTGCGCGGCCTGCTCGACGGCCAATGGCTGCTGGTGCGCGAAGCCGACGACGGCCGCGTGCTGGATGCCACCGGGGTGCAATTGCCGGGTCTGCTCGATGCATTGACCATGCAGGCCGCATCGCGATTTGATCTTGGTGTCCATGTCGCAACCGGGTCCACGACGTTCAACCTGTGGGCGCCGACCGCACGTGCGGTGTCACTCTGCCTGCACGATACGGGCACCGCGCCGGCAACACGCACGCTGGCGCTGCAACGCGACATGGCGTCGGGCGTGTGGTCGGTGCGGATGCCGGTCGACCTGCGCGGTCGCTACTACACCTACCTCGTCACTGTCTTCGTGCCTGGCGTCGGCATGGTCCGCAACCGCGTGACCGATCCGTACTCGACCAGCCTGACCACGGATTCGCGCCGCAGCGCTGTCGCCGACCTGGACGATCCGGCGCTGCAGCCGCCCGGATGGACGCAGGCGTCGCGTCCCGCGGCACCGGCATCGATGACCGACATGGTCATCTACGAGTTGCACGTGCGCGATTTCTCGGCGTCCGATCCCGGCGTGCCGGCCGCGCACCGCGGCAAGTACCTGGCCTTCACCGACGCCGGCTCCCGTGGCATGCAGCACCTGCGCGCGCTGGCGCAGGCGGGGCTGACCGACGTGCACCTGTTGCCGGTGTTCGACTTCGCCAGCGTCCCCGAGTCGGGCTGCGTCACGCCTGCCATTCCGCATGCCGCCGCCGACAGCGCCGCGCAGCAGGCGGCGGTCGGCGCGGTCGCCGATCGCGACTGCTTCAACTGGGGCTACGACCCCTTCCACTTCGGCGCGCCCGAAGGCAGCTATGCCAGCGACGCCGCCGATGGCGGCGTGCGCATCCGCGAATTCCGCGCGATGGTGATGGCGCTGCACGCAGCGGGCCTGCGGGTCGGCATGGACGTCGTCTACAACCACACCTCCGCCGCGGGCCAGGATGCGCATTCTGTGCTCGACCGCATCGTGCCGGGCTATTACCAGCGGCTGGATGCGACGGGCCAGGTCGAACACTCGACCTGCTGCGCCAACACCGCGACCGAGAACGCGATGATGGCGCGGCTGATGATCAATACCGCGGTCTCGTGGGCCACGCACTACGGCATCGACTCGTTCCGCTTCGACCTGATGGGCCACCAGCCGCGCGCCGCCATGGAGGCGCTGCAGCGGCGCGTCGACGCGGCGACCGGTCGCCATGTTCCGCTGATCGGTGAAGGCTGGAACTTCGGCGAGATCGCCAACGGCGCGCGCTTCGTGCAGGCCGCGCAGGGATCGCTCGCCGGCAGCGGCATCGCCACCTTCAGCGATCGCGCGCGCGATGCCATCCGCGGCGGTGGCTGCTGCGATTCCGGCGAGGACCTCGTGCGGCAACAGGGTTACATCAACGGCCTGCTCGAGGCGCCCAACGCGATGGGGCATGGGGCGTCGCGCGCGGACCTGCTGCGCGCGGCCGACCTCGTCCGCGTGGGCCTGGCGGGAACCCTGCGCGACGTGCGCATGCGGACCGCGGGCGGTGCCGACCTGGCGCTGTCCGCGATCGACTACAAGGGCGCCCCGGCGGGCTACGCGGCGCAGCCGGGCGAGGTCGTGAACTACGTCGAGAACCACGACAACGCGACGCTGTTCGACATCGACGCGCTGCGCCTGCCGCGCGACACCTCGCCCGCCGAGCGCGCGCGCGTGCAGTTGCTCGGCGCCGCGCTGGTCGCCTTCAGCCAGGGCATCGCCTATTACCACGCCGGCATCGACCTGCTGCGATCCAAGTCGCTGGACGGCAACAGCTTCGATTCCGGCGACTGGTTCAACCGCATCGACTGGACCGGAACCGACAACGGCTTCGGCGCCGGCTTGCCGCCCGCGGCCGACAACGCGAAGAACTGGCCGCTGCAACGCCCGGTGCTGGCGGATGCGGCGATCAAGCCGTCGCCGCGCGACATCGCCTGGATGCGCGACGCCTTCCGCGACCTGCTGCGCATCCGCGCCAGTTCGACGCTGTTCCGCATGCGCAGCGCCGATGACATCGCGCAGCGCCTGGCCTTCCGCAATGTCGGCCCGGAGCAGAATGCGGGCGTCGTCGTCGCGCACCTGGACGGCCGCGGCTATCCCGGCGCCGGCTTCAGCGACATCCTGTACCTGGTCAATGTTTCGCCAGGCGCGCAGGTGCTGGCCCTGCCGGACGAGGCGCGCAAGCCCTACGTCCTGCATCCGGTGCAACGCGCGCCGGATGCGGCCGATCGTCGCCCGCTGCAGGCAAGCGTCGATGCGGCCACGGGCCGCTTCTCCATCCCGGCGCGTACCGCCGTCGTGTACGTCATCCCATGATCCCGATCCACAGGACTCCCATGCGTCGATTCGCCTTGTTCGCGTTGCTGGCCCTGGCTGGCACCACCCCCGTGTTGGCCGAGACCGTGGCCAGCGTCGAGTCGCCCGGAAAGATCCTGCGCGTGGATCTCGACGTCACCGAGGGCCGCTTGAGTTATCGCATCAGCCGGCTGGGCGAAACCGTGATCGCGCCGTCGCACATGGGCTTCCTGCTGCGCGGCGCCGGCAAGCTGGAGCGCAACCTCGCGCTGGCGTCGTCGTCCACGCGCAGCCAGGACGACACCTGGGAGCAGCCCTGGGGCGAGAGCCGCTTCGTGCGCGACCACTACGATGAACTGCGCACGCGCTTCACCGAGACGATCGAGCCCAAACGTTCGATCGACGTGGTGTTCCGCGTGTTCGACGACGGCGTCGGCTTCCGCTACGAGTTCCCGGACCAGCCGCAGCTGCACGACGTCATCATCGACGACGAACTGACCGAGTTCGACGTCGCGTCGCCGGCGACCGCGTGGTGGATCCCGGCCGGCGAATGGAACCGCTACGAATACCTCTACAACAAGACGCCCTTGGCCGAAGTCGGCCAGGCGCACACGCCGATGACGATCAAGACCAGGGATGGCTTGTACATCGCCTTCCACGAGGCGGCGCTGGTCGACTATTCGAGCATGTGGCTGCGGCGCGTCGAGGGCCAGCGCCTGCGCGCCCAGCTCGCACCCGCATCGGAAGGCTGGAAGGTGCATCGCACCGCGCCGTTCAACACGCCGTGGCGCACGCTGCAGATCGCCGACACAGCCGGCGGCCTGTACGAATCCAACCTGATCCTCAACTTGAACGAGCCCAACAAGCTCGGCGACGTCAGTTGGTTCAAGCCCTCGAAGTTCGTCGGCGTCTGGTGGTCGCTGCACCTGGACCAGCAGACCTGGGCGACGGGCCCGAAGCATGGCGCGACCACCGCGACCACGAAGCGCTACATCGACTTCGCCGCCAAGCACGGCTTTCGTGGCGTGCTGGTCGAAGGCTGGAATCCGGGCTGGGACGGCAACTGGTTCGGCAACGGCTGGAACTTCGACTTCACCCGCGCCACGCCCGACTTCGACATCGAGCAGCTGGCCGCGTATGCGAAGAGCAAGGGCGTGCACCTGATCGGCCACCACGAGACCGGCTGCGCGGTCAGCCATTACGAAAGCCAGCTCGATGCGGCGTTCGCGCTGGACCAGCGCCTGGGCATCGACGCGGTCAAGACCGGCTACGTGTGCGACGCCGGGCAGATCGAGCGGCAGGACGTGCCGAACGGTCCGGTGGTGCGCGAATGGCACGACGGCCAGTGGATGGCACGCCATCACCTGAAGGTCGTGCAGGCGGCAGCGGCACACCACATCGTCATCGACACGCACGAGCCGATCAAGGACACCGGCCTGCGCCGCACCTACCCGAACTGGGTCGCGCGCGAAGGGGCGCGCGGCATGGAATACAACGCCTGGGGCAATCCGCCGAACCCGCCGGAGCACGAGGCGAACCTGGTGTTCACGCGCATGCTCGCCGGTCCGATGGATTTCACGCCGGGCGTGCTGAGCCTCAAGGGGCGCAACGGCCAGCCGATCCAGAGCACGATCGCCAAACAGCTCGCGCTGTACGTCGTGCTGTACAGCCCCATCCAGATGGCGGCCGACCTGCCGGAAAACTACGAGAAGCACATGGACGCGTTCCAGTTCATCGAGGACGTGCCGGTCGACTGGTCGCAGACTCGCGTGCTCGATGGCGAGATCGGCGACTACGTCACCATCGCGCGCAAGGATCGCAATGGCGAGGGCTGGTACCTGGGCAGCGTGACCGACGAGAACGGCCGCGTGCTGTCGGTGCCGCTGTCCTTCCTCGATCCGGGTCGCACCTACGTCGCGCAGATCTATCGCGACGGCGACGGCGCGCACTGGAAGACCGCCCCCTTCGCCTTTGCACGCGAAACGAAGCGCGTGACCAGCGCCGATACGTTGACGCTGCGGCTGGCGCCCGGTGGCGGCGAGGCGATCCGCTTCATGCCGGTCGGTCGTTAGAGGCCGATCGATGGCGCGATTGATGATGCGGCTGCCTGCAGGCGCCCTGCTCGCGCTGCTGCTGGTCGGCAGCCCGGTGCTGGCTGCCGGCACGGCCGACGCGAGCGAGCGCATCGACACGCTGCAGCTCGCCGCCCCGGGCATCTCGCCGACGCCATTGCGCGTCCGCGTGCTGCTGCCACCCGGCTATCGCAGTGACGCTCCCATCGCCTATCCGGTGCTGTACGTCAACGACGGGCAGGACATGGAAGCCGTCGGCCTGCGCGACACCCTGTTGCGGATGACTGTCGACGGCACGCTGCGGCCGCTGATCGCAGTGGCCATCGACATGCCGCCAGACCGCATGGCGGCCTATGGCCTGTCCGATCGCGCGGCGCGCCACGGCCTGGTCGCGCAGACCCGTTACGGACCGGTCGGCACGCAGGCGCACGCTTATTCGGAATGGGTCGCGCACACGCTGGTGCCGACGATCGACGCGCGTTACCGCACGCGTCCGTCTCCCGGCGCGCGCACGATGCTGGGCTGGTCGCTGGGCGCGCTGAACGCCTTCAGCATCGCCTGGGAATACCCGGAACTGTTCGGGCGCGTCGGTGCCTTCTCGCCGTCGTTCTGGGTATCGGCCGATCGCAGTTCGCCCGGCGCCATCCAGCGCACGCGGCTCGCGCAACGACTGGTCGACAGCAGCGCGCCGCGCACCGGCATGAAGCTGTTCTTCGCCGCCGGCGACAAGGAGGAGACCGACGATCGCGACCATGACGGCAGCATCGATGTCCTCGACGACCTCCACGACCTGATCGCCGGCGAACACGACGGCACCGCCGTTCGCACGCGTGGCCTCGCGCAACTCGGCACCACGATCAACCTCGATTACCCGGCGCACCCCGATCGCGCCGACGCGGCGTTCTACCGGTTGCCGGGCGGTGAACACAACCAGGCCAGCTGGGCGCGGATGCTGCCGGTGTTCCTGCGCTGGGCGTACGCGGACGACAACCGCGACCGATGACGCCAGCACCATGGCGCATCAGCGCAACACGATGACGTCCGTCGCATCCATCACCAGCGGATCCCGCGCGCCGCCGCCGCCGAACGTCGCCGGCTTTGGCCGTGGCGCAAGTGCGCGATAGCCACCGTCGTAGTCCCAGCTGGTGACGTAGAGCTCCGCGCCGGCGAGTGATGCGCGATCGCCCAGCGCGGTGGCCGGAATGGTGAAAGTGATGGTGTCGCTGGCCTTGTCGACCGCGATGTCGGGCGATGCGGCCGGCGTGCCCTCGTTGTCGTCGGACGCAGCCGTCGCGCTGAACGCCGCCAGCGACCAGCCGTTGGCGCGCAGGCGGTAGTGCCAGCGCATGCCGCCGGGCAAGGTCGCGTGCTGCAGCGGCATGGTGCGGCTGCCACCGGGCTCGCCCGGCAGCTGCACGAACACCGTCAAGGCGACATGGTCGAAGCCATGGGTGGGATTCCACTGTGAGACGACATCGTGCATGCGCAGCGCGACGCGCAGCGCGCCACCGGCGGTCGACGCGCGCACATGGGTGATGTCGGCCGGACGGTGCAGGCGCCAACCCGGATCGGCCGGATAGACGTATTGCCCGGTGGGGCCGTTGTCGTCGCCATGGCGATCATCGACGTCGGCAACCACGCGCCACGCGTGCGCGACATGGAACGTGCGTGCGTCGGAGACGTCACCCGTATGCGGATCCAGCGCGACCACGCGATGGACGATGCCTGGATCGATCATGCCGCCGGTGCGCACCATCGCGTGCCAGCGGCCGGCGCCATCGGTCCGGATGGACTGGGCATGCTCCAGGTCGCCATCGACCACGACGCGCACGCCGTCCGCGCTGGCGGTCGTCCCGACCACCGCGAAGTCGCCCACGAACGGCGTCGACTGCAATGGCTCCAGTGTCGGCTGTGCGCGCGCGGGCGGAAGTGCCGCGGTGCGCTGCATGACCTGCCACACGATGGCGCTGCGCGACGGCAGCGACAGCGTCAGCCGGCCCGATGCACCGACCATAACGTCATCGGGCAGGCCATCGTCGATCCCGAACAGCCGATGCAGCACGCTGCCGGGCGGCAGGCCGGTGGCGATGTTGTCGAGCAGGCTCGCGCCGTCGGCAGTGTTGAACGCCACCAGCGCCGTGTCGCCTTCGCCATCCACGCGGTAGGCGAAGCCGCCCGGCCCGGCGGCGTTCTCGGACAGCACGCGCGGCGTGCCGCGGGAGAACACGCGATGGTCCCGACGCAGCGCGATCGCCTCGCGCAGGAAGCGGTACAGCGGCGCCGCGGTATCGAAATGGTCGTGGCCGCCAGCGCCGAATCCGTGCGCGAACATCGCCGCGCGCTGGCTGGTGAAGCCCTGCTCGGTGCCGTAATAGATCGTGGGAATGCCCGGCAGCGTCAGCATCGCCAGCAGCGCCTGCTGCAGTCCGGCCTGGCTGCCGCCGGCAAGGAATCGGTCGACGTCATGGTTGTCGACGAAGCTCGGCATCCGCCACGGATCGGCATGCACCGCCATCATGTCGCGGATGCGGTAACCGAGCTCCGCTGTCGGCCGGCCGCGCGCGAACACGTCGCCAAGGCTGCCGTACAAGGGGAAGTTGATCATCGACGGCAGGCCACCGGGCGTGCGCATGTAGGCATCGAGCTTGCGCGCCTGCGCGTCGGCATACGGCTTGTCAGTGCCGAAGCCTTCCCCGAACGACAGGAACCCGGCGCGACCGGTGGCGCGTGCGACCCGGTCGATGCCCGGTGCCGAGGGATCATCGGCGTGCAGGAAATCGGCGAAGAAATCCGCAGGCACGTGGAACGCCGTGTCGACGCGGAAACCGTCGACGCCCACTTTCCGGATCCAGTCGCCGTAGCTGGCGCGCAGCGCATGGCGCACGCGCGGGTTCTCGGTGTTGATGTCGTCCAGGCCGGCCAGCTGGTAGTCCAGGACCTGGTGGCGATCGTTGAAATCGGCGATGTCCGGCGTCCAGTGGTAGATCGCCTTGCGGCGCTGCGCCGGGTCGCGGGCATCGTTTTGGTCGAACGGCGCTTGCGATGGCGCCGTGCGTCCGCGCGAATCCGCATGCCGCACGAAATGCCGGGCGGGATCGCGCGCATCCCAGCCGCCGGCGTAGGCGAAGAAATCCGCGGTGTGGTTGAGCACGATGTCCTGCACCAGGTACATGCCGTTGCCGTGCAGGGCTTCGGCCAGCGCCTTGTAATCGGCGAGCGTTCCGTAGTGCGCGTCGACCTGGTCGAAGTTTTCCGCCCAGTAGCCGTGGTAGCCGCTGAAATGGCCTTTCACGTTCCACCACTGGTTCGCCACCGGCGGCGTGATCCACACCGTCGTGGCGCCCAGTCCGCGGATGTAGTCGAGCCGCGCGGTGATCCCGCGCAGGTCGCCACCGCTGTATTTCGCGCCGTCGGCCGGATCGAATTCGCCGGCGCCCTGGTCGTCGTTGCCGGGGTCGCCATCGCTGAACCGGTCGATCATCACGAAGTAGATGACCTGGTCGCGCCAGTCCGGGGATGCGGGCGCCAGCGGCGCATCCGGTGGCCGTGCGGCCGCGGCCATTCCGCCGCCGGCAACCGCCAGCAGGCCGGCCGATGCGGCGAGGCTCGCCAGTCGGCGCAGGTCCGCAAGCCATGGCCGCATCGGATGCTCCGGTTGTCAGGATGTGTGACGCCGATTCCGGCGCGCGCTCCAAGCCTCGCCAGCATGATTCCACGGCCGATCATCCACGCGCCACCGATCACGCGGCGACTGCAATGAATACGTATGCAGCGCAATTTGTGCAGGGATGTGGCGGACTACCATTGCCCGGCACCGGGTAGTGGGTCCGGCGCCACGGCCTACGCCAAACCATCGCGCACGACGATGGACGACACGAAAACAAGTGGGAGGGGAGATGGTGAACTACAAGCGGAACCTGTTGAGCGTGGCGCTGGCCTCGGCAACGTTGTGGATGGCGGCATCGGCGCAGGCGCAGGACCAGGCGACCAGCCAGGCCGATGCGCCAGCGACGACGGACGCCGCAGCGAAGGCCAAGAAGCCAGCTGCCAAGCCCGACGACGCGACCAACCTGGACAAGGTGGTGGTGACCGGCATCCGCCGCGGCATCGAGCGCTCGATCGACACCAAGAAGAATGCGACGTCGATCGTCGAGGCGGTCTCGGCTGAAGACATCGGCAAGCTGCCCGACGTGAGCATCGCCGAGTCGATCGCGCGCCTGCCGGGCCTTGCCGCTCAACGGGTCGCCGGCCGTGCGCAGGTCATCAGCGTGCGCGGGCTGTCCCCGGACTTCTCCACCACGCTGCTCAACGGCCGCGAGCTGGTCAGCACGGGTGACAACCGCAGCGTCGAATTCGACCAGTACCCGTCCGAACTCATGGCGGGCGTGACCGTCTACAAGACCCCGGACGCAGGACTCGTCGGGCAGGGCCTGTCCGGCACCATCGACATGCGCACCGTTCGCCCCTTGGACTTCGCCGATTCAGTCTCTGTCGTCAGCGCGCGCGGCACGCACAACTCGCTGGGTGGCGCGGCTAATGCCGACGCCAACGGCAATCGTTTCAACGCCGCCTACATTGGCCAGTTCGCCAACCGTACGTTCGGCTTCTCGATCGGCTACTCGCATTCCGACACGCCGACCCAGGAGAACCAGGTCGGCCTGTACGAGCCCTGGCAGGCGGTCGGTGACAACTGGCGTCCTGGCGTCGCGGCCGGCACCTATTACTCCGACGGCATCAAGGCGCTGCGCCGCACCGGTTACACCAAGCGCGATGCCGTCATGGCGACGCTGGAGTACCGCCCCAATGACGTGTGGCACAGCACGCTGGACGTCCTGCACTCGCAATCCAAGGCCGAAGACACGGCCAACCAGTTCGAGGTCAACCTCGGTGGCTACAACGGCGGCTACTCGCCGGGCCTGAATGTCACCGACGCACAGGTCAACGGCAACGGCACGTTCACTGGCGGCACCGTCACCGGTGTCTATCCGCTGGTGCGTGGCATGTACAACAAGCGCGAGGACAAGATCAACGCGGTCGGCTGGAACAACCAGTTCCGCCTTGGCGACGTGCGGCTCGTCGCCGACGTCAGCTGGTCGAAGGCCACGCGCAATGAGCTGAGCCTGGAAAACAACCTGCAACTCGCGCCGGCGCCGCAGCTCGACACGCTGCACCTGGCCTACAACAGCAACGACTTCTCGCAGATCAATCCGACCCTGGATTATTCCGACCCCAACTCGCTCTACGTGGCCAACACGATCTATGGTTCCGGTTACGGCAAGGTGCCGCGCATCGTCGATGAACTGAAGAGCTACAAGCTCGCGGCCAACATCCCCGGGCCGGAATCGATGAACTGGCTCGCCAGCGTCGATGTCGGCATCAACTACGCCGACCGCGCGAAGGAAAAGCACCAGCCGGAAGCTTCGATCCTGCTGGGCGCGCAAGGCCCGACGACGATTCCCGGTGACCTGCAGTACGGGCTGGTCGACCTCGGCTTCGCCGGCGTTGGCTACATCCCCTCGTGGAATGTTCCGGGCGTCGTGGACCGCTTCATGACCTTCGATCCCAACGAGAACGCGTCCTACCTGGTCAGCAAGGCCTGGACCGTCGACGAGAAGATCACCAGCAGCTGGGTCAAGGGCAACATCGACACCCAGTTGGGCTCGGTGCCGGTGCGCGGCAATATCGGCGTGCAGGTCCAGCATGTCGACCAATCCTCGACCGCGAACGTGTTCGATAATGCGTTGCCGGCCGGTCAGCAGATCGTGCCGCATACCGACGGCAAGACCTACACCGACGTGCTGCCGAGCCTGAACCTGGCGTTCGAACTCCCGGCAGACCAGGTCCTGCGGTTCGCGTTGGCCAAGCAGGTCGCGCGTCCGCGCGTCGACCAGATGCGGGCGTCGTTCGAGTTCGGCGTCGATACCGCCACCGGCAAGCCTGGCGCCAGCGGCGGCAATCCGCGTCTGGATCCATGGAAGGCCAACGCGGTCGACATCTCCTACGAGAAGTACTTCGACACCAAGGCGTACGTGGCCGCTGCGGTGTTCTACAAGCAGTTGCAGACCTACATCTACACGCAGACGCAGGACAACTACGACTTCTCCGAGTTTGTCGCCGGCTACGTGCCGCCGCCGGGTTCGCCGCCAGCGCTGGCGACGGGCACGTACACCGCGCCGTTCAATGGCACGGGCGGCAACATGAAGGGCGCGGAGTTGACTGCGTCGCTGCCGCTGGACATGTTTTCCCCGGTGTTGGACGGCTTCGGCGTGATCGCGAGCGCGACCTTCACCGACAGCAGCATCATGATCCCGCCTGACCCGAGCGTGCAGAGCAGCGTCGGTTCAGACCCGATCATGCTGCCGGGCCTGTCCAAGCGCGTATACAACTTCACCGCCTACTACGAGCGCAACGGCTTCGAGGCGCGCATCAACCAGCGTCGTCGCTCCGACTTCATTGGTGAAATCGGCAACTTCTCCGGCGACCGCACGCTGCGCTACGTGGTCGGCGAGAACATCACCGATGCGCAGGTCAGCTACTCCTTCGGCGAGGGCACCAGCTTCAAGGGGTTGACCCTGCTTCTGCAGGCCAACAACCTGACCAACGAGGCCTACCGGACCTACGCCGGCACCAAGGATCGTCCGCTCGAGAACATCGAGTGGGGTCGCACCTACCTGGTGGGTGCCAGCTACAAGTTCTGATCAAGGGTCAAGAAAAAACCCGCCGGCCTTCGGGCCGGCGGGTTTTTTTGTGCCTGTGAGTTGGGACCAGGCCGCGGAACGGCAGGTCTGGCTACCGCGACAACGCCAGGCAAGCGCGCGCCATCGCACCGATACGCGTCCAGTCCCCCGCGGCAATCGCATCGGCGGGCGCCATCCAGGATCCGCCGACGGTGATCACATTGGAAAGCCGCAGGTAGCCGGGCGCGTTGTCGGCATCGATGCCCCCGGTCGGGCAGAACAGCACATCGGCGAACGGGCCGGCGAAGGCACGCAGCGCGACGACGCCGCCGGCGGCTTCGGCGGGGAAGAACTTGAAGCGGCGATAGCCGCGATCGATGCCGCGCATCACGTCGCTCGCGGTCGCAACAGCGGGAATCCATGGCAAGGCGGCGGTGGTCGCGGCGTCGTAGAGGGCGTCGGTGGCGCCGGGCGAAATCGCGAACGCGGCGCCGGCCCGCGCGACGGCCGCCAGCTGCGTCGCATCCAGCACCGTGCCCGCACCGACGCAGGCGCCGGGTACGGAGTCGACGATGCGACGGATCGCTTCCAGCGCGATGTCCGAACGCAGCGTCACCTCGAGCACGGACAGGCCGGCGTCGACCAGTGTCCGCGCCAGTGGCACGGCATCCTCGATGCGGTCGATGCGCAACACCGGCAGGACCGGCGCGCGCGACAACAGGGCGTCGATCCGCGCATCGCGCTGGGTGGAGGCAGGTTGTGGCGTCGCCATGATTACTCCGTGGTGGCCGCGCGCAGCGCAACCGCTGCGCCCAGCAGGCCGGGATGGGGGTGGGTGACGACATGGATGGTCACCGACTCAAGGTAAGCCGCGAAGCGACCTTTCGCCAGGAAACGCTCGCGGAACGCGCTGCTGCGCAGGAACGGCACGAAGCGCGGCATGATCCCGCCCGCGATCATCACCGTGCGCGCGCCGTGGATCAGCGCGGCGTCGCCGGCGACACTGCCCAGCACCGCGCAGAAGCGCGCGAGTGCGCGGCGTGCGCTGCGGTCATGGCCTTCCAGCGCCGCCGCGACCACGTCCGCCGGTTCGCGCAACGCGGGCGATGCGTCGGTGGGGCCTTCGTTGCGCAGCAGCGCGTCGATGTGCGCCAGTCCGGTGCCGCACAGCAGGCGTTCGTTGGAGGCGCGGCCAAAACGCGCGGTCATCCAGCGTGCGATGGCGTGTTCCTCGGTGCCGATGGGCGCAAAGGTCACGTGGCCGCCCTCCGTCTCCACCACCTGCCAGCCGCCGGCCTGGCTGCCGACGAGCATGGCCACGCCCAGGCCGGTTCCCGGCCCCAGTACCGTCACCGGTCCGTGCAGCGGCGCAGTCGCGCTGCCATGCAGCGTGGCGCGATCCTCCGGCAGCAGCGCGGGAACCGCCCAGGCCACGGCGCCGAAATCGTTCAGCACGCGCAGGTGTTCCAGGCCCAGCGCGCCACGCAGTTCGCGCTGGCTGAACGACCATTCGCGATTGGTGAGGCGCACCGCGTCGTTGCCGACCGGTGAGGCGACCGCGATCGCGGCGCGACGCGGACGCATGCCGACTTCCGCGAGGTAATGCTCGGCGGCGTGCTGCAGGCTGGCGAATTCCGCATTGCACAGCGTGCGCGACTGCAGCACCCGGGGCGCCGGGTCGGCGGGATCGGTCAGCGCGAAGCGGGCATTGGTGCCGCCGATGTCGGCGATGAGTTCCAGCGGCGTCGCCGCGCTCATGGCGCGGCCGTCGCCAGGCGCGGATCGGCGAACAGGCTGCAGGCACCCTGTTCCGCGGTGCCGGAGTGCGCGCGCATGGCGCCGAACAGTTCGCGCCCCATGCCTGCGTGATTGACGACGGCGCCGGATTCCGCCGCGCGCGCGGCCCAGGTCGCTGCGTCCACGCGCGCCTCGAACACGCCGGCTTCGGCGTCGACATGGATCAGGTCGCCATCGCGGATGCGGCCGATGGCGCCGCCGTCCATGGCCTCGGGGGTGACATGGATGGCGGCGAGCACCTTGCCCGAAGCGCCGGACATGCGGCCGTCGGTCAGCAGCGCGACGCGCTGGCCGCGATCCTGCAGCAGGCCGAGTGTCGGGGTGAGCTTGTGCAGCTCCGGCATGCCGTTGGCGCGCGGGCCCTGTCCGCGCACCACCGCGACGAAGTCGCCTTCCAGCTGCCCGGTCTTGAACGCGTCGAGCACCGCTTCCTGCGTGTCGAACACCTTCGCTGGCGCGGTGATGGCGCGATGGCTGGCTGCAACCGCGGAGATCTTGACGATCGCGCGCCCGAGGTTTCCCTGCAGGCGATGCAGCCCGCCTTCACTGTCGAAGGCCTCCGCGCTGGATCGCAGCACGCTGGCATCGAGCGATGTGTCCGGCGGGTCGCGCCAGCGCAGGGTGGTGCCGTCCAGCCACGGCTCGCGCGCCTGCGCATGCAGGTCGCCGCCGTGCACGCAGCGGATGTCCGGATGCAGCAGGCCCGTGCCGAGCAGGTCGCGGATCACCAGCGCAAGGCCGCCGGCCGCCTGGAACTGGTTCACGTCGGCACTGCCGTTGGGATAGATGCGCGCGAGCAGCGGGGTGACGCGCGACAGCTCGTCGAGGTCGTCCCAGTCGATCAGCACGCCGGCGGCGCGCGCGATGGCGACCAGGTGGATCGAATGGTTGGTCGAACCCCCGGTGGCGGCCAGCCCGACCATGGCATTGACGATGGATTTTTCGTCGACGCAGTGGCCGATCGGCGTGTAGTCGGCGCCCGTCGACGTGATCTGCAGCGCGCGCGTGGTCGCGGCCACCGTCAGCGCGTCGCGCAGCGCCGTGCCCGGGTGCACGAAGGCGCTGCCCGGCATGTGCAGGCCCATGAACTCCATCAGCATCTGGTTGGAGTTGGCGGTGCCATAGAACGTGCAGGTGCCGGCGGAGTGATAGGAGGCCGCTTCGGCCTCGAGCAGTTCCTCGCGGCTGGCCTTGCCCTCGGCGTGGCGCTGGCGCACGGCGGCCTTCTCACGATTCGGCAACCCGGAGCGCATCGGACCAGCGGGCACCAGCAGCATCGGCAGGTGGCCGAAGCTGAGCGCGCCGATGAGCAGGCCCGGCACGATCTTGTCGCAGACGCCGAGCAGCAGCGCGGCATCGAACATGTCGTGCGACAGCGCGATCGCCGTCGCCATCGCGATCACGTCGCGCGACAGCAGCGACAGCTCCATGCCATCGCGGCCCTGGGTGACGCCATCGCACATCGCCGGCACGCCGCCCGCGACCTGCGCGGTGCCGCCGGCGGCGCGCGCCGCCGCGCGGATCAGCGTCGGGTACTGCTCCATCGGCTGGTGCGCCGAGAGCATGTCGTTGTAGGCGGTGACGATCGCGATGTTGCCGCCGTGCCCGGTGCGCAACGCGGGTTTGTCGGGACCTGCGGCGGCGAATCCATGGGCGAGGTTGCCGCATCCCAGCGCGACGCGCGCGGGTGCATCGGTGCGCGCCCGTGCGATCCGCGCGAGGTAGGCGTCACGTGTCGGCCGGCTGCGCTCGGCAATGCGTCGGGTGACGCGCACCAGGGTCGGATGCAGCGTCGTGGAAGGCGACATCGCTCACTCCCTCCAGCTGTGGCCGTGGCGCTCGGCCAGCGTCACCGCGGCCGCGGGCCCCCACGTTCCGGCCGGATAGGGCCGCGGCGCGGCACCGGTGCCCTCGCGCCCGGCGATGATGGCGTCGACCCATTGCCACGCGGCTTCGGTCTCGTCGCGACGCACGAACAGCGTGCCGTTGCCTTCCAGCGCATCCAGGTACAACCGCTCGTAGGCGAGCCGCTTGCGGTCGGACGCGAAGCGCTCGTGCAGGTCCAGGTCCAGCGCGACCTGCGACAGCTGCAATCCGGCGCGATCCAGCCCGGGTGTCTTGCTCATCAGCCGCAACTCGATGCGTTCCTCGGGCTGCAGGGTGATGACCAGCGCATTGGCTTCAACGCTCGCGCCGGTGTTGGCGAAGATCGAATGCGGCACGGCGCGGAACTGCAGGTAGATCTCGGTGGCGCGCCGCGGCATGCGCTTGCCGGTGCGCAGGTAGAACGGCACGCCGGACCAGCGCCAGTTGTCGATCCGCGCGCGCATCGCGATGAAGGTCTCGGTGCGGCTGGAGCGTCCGAGTTCCTCGGCGTAACCGGGGACGGCGCGGCCGCCGATGGCGCCGGCGGTGTATTGCCCGGCGACCGTCTCCGTCGCGACATCGGCGCCGGTGATCGGACGCAGCGAGCGCAGGACCTTGAGCTTCTCGTTGCGCACCGCGCTGGGATCGAACTGCGAGGGCGGCTCCATCGCGGTCAGGCACAGCAGCTGCAGCAGGTGGTTCTGCAGCATGTCGCGGGTGGCGCCGGATTCGTCGTAATAGTCGCGACCCTCCGCGCCGATGGTCTCGGCGACGGTGATCTGCACCTGTTCGACGTGGCGCGCGTTCCACAGCGGCTCGAACAAGGCATTGCCGAAGCGCAGCGCCAGCAGGTTCTGCACGCCCTCCTTGCCCAGGTAGTGGTCGACGCGGAAGACCTGCTCCTCGTCGAACACGCGCGCGACGCCATCGTTGATGGCCACCGCGCTGGCGAGGTCGCGGCCGATGGGTTTTTCCAGCAGTACGCGCGTACCGGGGCCGCCGAGTCCGTGCGCACCCAGCGCGCTGCAGATGGGCCCGTACCAGCGCGGCGCCGTGCTCAGGTGGAAGACGACGTCGCCATCGCGCAGCGCCTTGATGGCCGTGCACAGGCGCGCGAGTGCGTCGGGATCATCCAGTGATGCCGGCTGGTAGGACAGTCGCGCCAGCATCCGGTCCAGGCTGTCCGGATTGATTTCGGCAACCGGCACGTTGCGCTCGATCGACTGCGCGACGAGCGCGCGGAAGCCGTCGTCATCCAGCTCGCTGCGCGCGGTGCCGAAGATGCGCAGGCGCGATGGCAGCAGGCCTTCGTGTTCCAGGCTGTACAGCGATGGCAGCAGCATGCGCTGGGCGAGGTCGCCGGTCGCGCCGAAAATCGTCAACAGGGAAGCGGCACTGCCGTGCATGAGGTCGTCCGGATGGGAGTCGGCAGACTAAGCCCGGCGCCGGCGCGCGTGGTGGTGCATACGTTTGCAGCCACCGCGCGCCATGGCCGGATTCAGTCCTGCATGTCTTCCAGCTCGATGCCGTTGGTTTCGCGCATCGCATACAGCACGAACACCAATGACAGCGCCGCGAACAGCGCATACACGCCATAGGCGAACGCGAGTCCGATCTGGGCCAGCAGCGGGAAGGTGCTGGTGACGGCGAAGTTCGCCAGCCACTGCGCCGATGCGGCCACGGCCAGCGCCAGTGCACGGATGCGGTTGGGGAACATCTCGCCCAGCAGCACCCACACCATCGGTCCCCAGCTCAGGCCGAAGAACACCACGTAGGCATTGGCGGCCACCAGCGCGACCGGGCCCAGCGAGCCTGGCAGGGAGAGGTTGGCGCCGGTGCCGGTGGCCTGCGAGAAGCACCAGGCCATCAACGCCAGCGTGATCGCCATGCCCGCGGAACCCACGACCAGCAGCGGCTTGCGCCCGATCCTGTCGACCAGCGCAATGGCGACCAGCGTGACCAGCACGTTGACGATCGACGTGCCCACCGTGATGTCGAAGGCATCGGCCTCGCTGAAGCCGACCGAATGCCACAGCGTCGATGAGTAATAGAAGATGACGTTGATGCCGACGAACTGCTGCAGCACCGACAGCAGGATGCCGATCCACACCACGCGCAGCAGGCCGGCGTGGCTGCCGCGCAACTCGCGCAGGCTGGGATGGTGTTCGCGATGCAGGCTGGCCCTGATGGCCTCCAGCTTCCGCTCCAGGCCGTCCTCGTCGTCGTGCATGCCGAGCACGTGGCGCAGCACCGTGCGGGCCTCGTGGTGGCGCGACTTGGCGACCAGGTGGCGCGGCGACTCCGGCACGCTGAGCACCAGCGCGCCATACACGAGCGCCGGCACCACCGCGACGATGAACATCCAGCGCCAGGCCTCCAGGCCCAGCCAGGAGGGCGCCGACGCGCCACCGGCCGAGGAGGCCAGCCAGGCGTCGCTGAGCAGGGCGGCGAAGATGCCCAGCACGATCGCCAGCTGCTGCATCGACCCGAGACGGCCGCGCACGTGGGCCGGGGAGATCTCGGCGATGTAGGCCGGCGCGATGACCGACGCGATGCCCACGCCGACGCCACCGACCAGGCGCCACAGGACCAGGGTCCAGACGCTGCCCGCCAGTCCCGAGCCCACCGCGCTGGCTGCCAGCAGCACCGCGGCCAGCTGCATGGTGCGCACGCGCCCGGCGCGATCCGCCACCGGCCCCGCGTACCAGGCGCCGAGGGCGGAGCCGAGCAGGGCGCAGGACACGGCGAATCCGGTCCAGGCGGCGCTGAGCGAGAAGCCCGCGCGCACGGCATCGACCGCGCCGTTGATGACCGCGGTGTCGAATCCGAACAGGAAGCCGCCCATCGCCGCGGCGCTCGCGATCAGCACCACCCGCGCGCTGGTGGCAGGCTGCAGGGGTGCGCTGGCAAGCGTGTCGTCGCTCATGGATCGGCCTCCGTCTGGGACACCGATCATGCTGCGCTGCAGGTGGCGTTCCCGGCTGAATACGTATGCATCGGGCGGGACCACCGCAATCGTCGAACGGCTGTTACAAAAAAGGGGTGAATCCACCCTGAATCCAACAGATTCTTAACCGGAATCTTCACGAACTATCCATGGAGGGTTTGGTCATATAGCTCGCGACAGATGCAAGGTCTGTCGCAGATCATCTCCCTCCCCTGGAGTGATCGCGGAACGGCCACCCCTCCCCAGGAGCCGTTCCCCGGCCCCGCTAGCCCCCCCCTGGCTCGCGGGGCTTTTTTTTGTGCCGCCGGTCTGGCGGCACATCACAACGCCACCGATGTGCCAGCCACCTGGGCACGTCCGCGCTGGCCGGCTGACCTGCGGCCGCCCCTGGCGTGCGGGCAATCATTGCGTCGTGTGGGATGCTGGCGGTCGAAAGGGCCGGACCCGGGGAGGTCGCATGTCGAGTTTGTTCGTGTTGTCGGCGCCATGGTGGCATTTCGTGCTGCGGGCGGTGGCCGTGTACGCAATGGTGATGGTGCTGCTGCGCTTGTCGGGGAAACGCGCGGTCGGACAGTTCACGCCGTTCGACCTGGTCCTGCTGATCCTGATCGGCAACGCGGTCCAGAACGGGTTGAACGGTGGCGACAATTCCATCAGCGCCGCGCTGTTGCTGGCGAGCTGCCTGATCGCGCTCAATTTCGTCGTCGCGTTCCTGACCTCGCGTTACCAGCGGGTGGAGCGCGTGGTCGAAGGCGTGCCGAGGGTGCTCGCGCGCGACGGCATCGTCTACCACGACGTGTTGCGCCACGAACTGGTCAGTCTCGACGACTTCCACGAGGCGTTGCGCATGAACAACCTCGCCGATCCCGCTGACGTGGCGCTGGCGCTGCTGGAGACCAATGGCAGCATCAGCGTCGTGCCGAAGGAATCCGGCGGAATCGAGCGCGCGGAAAAGTACCTGCAGCGGCTTCCACCCAAGTCGCTGCACCGTCGACGCCGCCGTCCCGGCAGCCCGCAGGCGGACTAGGCGCCCGGCGTCCCTGCCAGCCAGTCGCGCGGCCGCAGGTAATCCTGCAGTCGCGCCTCCGCGCTGCCGGCCGGCGGCTGGTAGCCGTATTCCCAGCGCACCAGTGGCGGCAGGCTCATGAGGATGGATTCGGTGCGCCCGCCCGACTGCAGGCCGAACAGGGTGCCGCGGTCGTGCACCAGGTTGAACTCGACGTAGCGTCCGCGCCGGTACAGCTGGAACTGCCGCTCGCGATCGCCATACGCGATGTCCTTGCGCCGCGCGACGATCGGCAGGTAGGCATCGAGGAAACCGTCGCCGACCGCGCGCAGGTAGGCGAAGTCGTCGTCGAACCCGGTATGCAGGTCGTCGAAGAACAGGCCGCCGATGCCACGCGTCTCGTTGCGATGGCGCAGGACGAAGTACTCGTCGCACCAGCGCTTGTGCGCGGCGTAGCGCTCCGCGCCGAACGGCTGGCACAGCGCCCGCGCCGTGCGGTGCCAGTGCAGCACGTCGTCGTCGACCGGATAGAACGGCGTGAGGTCGAAGCCGCCGCCGAACCACCAGGCGACCGTCTGCCCATCGCGCATCGCGCGGAAGTGGCGCACGTTCGCATGCGTGGTCGGCACATGGGGATTGCGCGGGTGCAGCACCAGCGACACACCGACCGCGCGCCACGACGCACCGGCGAGTTCCGGGCGCGCCGCGCTGGCCGATGGCGGCAGTGTGGTTCCCGACACGTCCGAGAATCCAACGCCCGCCTGCTCGAAGACGCCGCCGTCGCGCAGGATGCGGGTGCAGCCGCCACCGCCTTCCTCGCGCGTCCAGCGGTCGCTGGCGAACCGCGCGCCGCCGTCGGCGCCCTCGATGGCGCCGCAGATGCGTTCCTGCAACGCGACGAGGTAGTCGCGGACGGAGTCGAAGTCGGGACTCACTTCAGGTTCGACTCGAACAATGCGTGGATCCTGCGGAACTCGTCGAGCCAGGCGTCGGGATGCTCGAACGCATGCCGCTCCATCGGATACGGCGCCAGGTTCCAGTTCTGCTTGTGCAGCTCGATCAGCCGCTGCGCCAGGTCGACGGAGTCCTTGAAGAACACGTTGTCGTCGATCATCCCGTGCGCGATCAGCAACGGATCCTGCAGGCCGGCGGCGTATTCGATCGGTGACGACGCCGCGTACGCCGCGGGATCGATGTCGGGCGTGTTGAGGATGTTCGACGTGTACTCGTGGTTGTACAGCGTCCAGTCCGACACCGGGCGCATGGCCGCGCCGGCCTTGAACACGCCCGGTGCGCGGAACAACGCCATCAGCGTCATGAATCCGCCATAGCTGCCGCCGTAGATGCCGGCGTGCGCGCGATCGCCCTGCTCGTTGGCCACCAGCCAGTCGATGCCATCCAGGTAATCCTCGAGCTCCGGATGACCCATGTTGCGGTAGATCGCCGTGCGCCAGTCGCGCCCGTAGCCCTGCGAGCCGCGGTAATCCAGGTCGAGCACGATGTAGCCCTGCTGCACCAGCAGGTTGTGGAACATCTGTTCGCGGAAGTAGTACGGATAGCGGGCATCGACGTTCTGGGTGTAGCCCGCGCCGTGCACGAACATCACGATCGGATAGCGCTTGCCCGGCTCCATCGTCGCCGGACCGTAGAACTTGCCCCACACCGTGCCGGCGCCGTGGCGGCTGGGCACCTGCACGTCGCGCGGCGCGATCCATTGCATCGCCTTGAACGCCGGCTTGCGGGTGTCGGTCAGTTGGCGTGCGTCGCCACCGTTGCTGCCCACGACGGCCAGCTGCGTGGGCAGGTAGCTGCCCGAATACGCCACCAGCAGCCGCGAACCATCGGGCGACTCGACGAAGCCCTCGACGCCGTCGAGCGCGGTGAGTTCGCGCACGGCGCCGCCGGTGGCATCGACCGCGCAGACTTCGTAGTCGCCCGGCCGCGCGCGGTTGCACAGGAAATAGAAGTGTCGGCCGTCGGCCGACAGGTGCGGCTGGGAGACTTCCCAGTGGCCGCTCGTCAGCTGGCGCACCTTGTCCGCCGTGGCCAGGTACAGGTGCGACCAGCCGGACTGCTCCGAGTCGAACCACAGGCTGCCGTCGGGCATCCAGCCAAAGTCGTTGAAGTTCCAGTTGATCCAGGCGTCGTCGTGCAGGCGGTGGCGCGACTGCAGCGTCGCGTGCGCCATGTCGACGGTGGCCAGCCAGCGATCCTTGTTGTCCACCGCGCGGACCAGCACGGCGACGTTGCGGCTGTCCGCGCTCCAGTGGATGGCCGGGCCGCTGCCGTCGCCATCGGTCTCGATGCGCACGCTGCGGTTGCCCTTCAGCGCGTCCTTGCCGGCGGCCTTGCGCAACGCCGCCAGTGGATCGGTGCCGATGCCGGGCAGGGCGTCGAAGGAGAGCTTGCTCGCCTTGCCGGCCGCGGTGTCGACCAGCCACAGCGTGTGCGGCACGGGCGCGTTATGGCCGACCACCGTGCGCGCGTCCTCGGTCTCCACGTAACCGGATTCGGTGACATAGCGGGGCAATTTCCCGACATGGCCGGCGTCGTCGCCCTTGGCGCTGGTCACCACCAGCAGCCAGCGGCCGTCGGGCGACAGCGCGCTGTCCGCGATCTGCACGTCGTCGCCCAGGTACACCGGCGCAGGTGCGCGGGTGGGGTCGTCGGCGCGCCAGCGTTGCTGCTGCGCGCGTGCGGCATCGCGTTGCGACTTGTCGCGGGCCAGCGTCTGCATCAGTTGCAGCTGGCGATCGCGCAATGCATCGGGCTTGGCCGCCGCATCGGGATCCTTTTCCGCCTTGACGTCCGCGGCCTGGCGCACGCCATCGCCCGCGGTCCATCGGTACCAGGTGTTGCCGACGCGCCACACCAGGCCGCCATCGCTGGACCATTGCGGCAGGGCTTCCTCGTCGTTGCTGCGGGTGAGCTGCGACAGCGCGCCACTGCGCAGGTCGCGGACGAAGACATCGCCGTTGCGGATGTAGGCCATCCGCGCATGCGTGGCGTCATACGCCGGGCGGCTGGCATCGAGCTGGGCGCGGGCCGCGCCGTCGACGCGGACGGCGCTGCCGCCCTCGACCGGCTGCTGCCAGGTGTCGCGGATCTTCCCGCCATCGCGCTTGAGCTGGTATTGCACCTGCCTGCCATCCCAGGCCCACCACGCGTCCTCGACCGGCGGACCGATCCAGTCCGGATCGGCCATCGTCTGTTCCAGCGTCAGCGGCGTTGCCGCCAGGGATGGGGCCGTGGGCAGCAACAGGGCGACGGCAAGCAGCAATGGACGCATCGTGGGCGGCTCAGGTGGAAAGGCGGGAAGGTTAGCAGCCACCACCCCCGTGCGTGGCTGCACCCAGCCCGCTTTTTGCCGCCATCACGTTGCCGGCGCACACTTGGCGTGCCGGCGCTCCCCCCGTGCGTCGCGGAGTCACCACATGGATGCGTTGCTCCTGTCGCGGATCCAGTTCGGGTTCGTCATCTCCTTCCACATCCTGTTCCCGGCCTTCACCATCGGCCTGGCCAACTGGCTGGCTTTTGTCGAATGGCGCTGGCTGCGCACTCGCGACGACCTCTGGCGCGACGTCTATTTCTTCTGGCTGAAGATCTTCGCGGTGTCCTTCGGCATGGGTGTCGTGTCGGGGATCGTCATGAGTTTCCAGTTCGGCACCAACTGGGCGGAACTGAGCGCACGCGCCGGCAACATCCTCGGCCCGTTGCTGTCCTACGAGGTGCTGACCGCGTTCTTCCTCGAAGCGACCTTCCTGGGCGTGATGCTGTTCGGCTGGAGGCGCGTTTCCGATCGCCTGCATTTCTTCGCCACGTGCATGGTGGCGCTGGGGACGTTGATCTCGACGTTCTGGATCATTGCCGCCAACAGCTGGATGCAGACGCCGCAGGGCTATCGCATCGTCTATGGCGCGGCCGGTGACTGGAGTTTCGAGCCGGCGGACTGGATGGCGATCATCTTCAATCCGTCGTTCCCGTACCGCCTGGCGCACATGGTGCTGGCGGCCTTCATCACCACCTGCTTCGTGGTCGGTGGCATCAGCGCCTGGTACCTGCGGCGCGGGGTGCACGTCGCCGCGGCCACGCGGATGTTGCAGCTGGCGGTGGCGTTCGCAGCGATTTCCGTGCCGGCGCAGATCGCCGTCGGCGACCTGCACGGGCTCGAGGTCGGCCGCTACCAGCCGACCAAGCTCGCCGCGATCGAGGCGCACTGGCGCGATGACGCGACCACGCCGGGCTTGCCGCTGGTGCTGTTCGCGGTGCCCAACGCGCAGCAGGAGCGCAACGATTACGAAGTCGCCGTGCCGCGGCTGGGCAGCGTGATCCTGACCCATACCTGGAACGGCCGGATCAAGCCGCTGACGGACGTCGCCGCCTCCGAACGACCGCCGGTGGCGCCGGTGTTCTTCAGCTTCCGGATCATGGTCGGGCTGGGGATATTGATGCTGGTGCTCGCCTTCGCATCGCTGTGGGCATGGCGCCGGCAGACGCTGGCGCGGTCGCGATGGTTGCTGGCGTCCTGGCAGGCGATGTTGCCGTCGGGATTCATCGCGCTGCTGTGCGGCTGGTATGTCACCGAGATCGGGCGCCAGCCCTACGTCGTCTATGGCGTGCTGCGCACCGCCGACGCCGTCAGCCGCAACGTCGGCGCCGGCAGCGTGCTCGCCTCGCTCGTCATCTATGCGCTGGTCTACGCGATCATCTTCGGCTCGGGTATCTGGTACCTGCTGAAGCTGTTCCGCGTCGGGCCGGTGAAGCAACCACCCAAGGACACACGCGGCGGTGAGAAGACGCCCGCGCGGCCCCTGTCGATGCCCGACGAGCACGTCGACGGCGGTGGCCTGGACGAAGCCGGAGCGCGCCCATGACACTCGCGACCGTATTGCCCGTGCTGTGGTTCGGCGTCATCGGTTTTGGCGTGCTGATGTACGTGCTGCTCGACGGCTTCGTGCTGGGCCTGGGCATCCTCGCGCCGTTTGCCGAGGACGAGCATCAGCTCGACCACATGATGAATACCGCCGCGCCGATCTGGGATGGCAACGAAACCTGGCTCGTGCTCGGCGGCGCCGGCCTGCTGGCGGCATTTCCGAAGGCCTACGCGATCGTGCTGTCGTCGCTGTACCTGCCGGTGCTGCTGATGCTGGTCGCCTTGATCTTCCGCGGCGTCGCCTTCGAGTTCCGCTTCAAGGCCACGCGCGGCAAGCGGGCCTGGGGCGCGGCATTTGCATTGGGATCGATGTTCACCGCGTTCGCACAGGGCGTCATCCTCGGCGCGCTGGTCGAAGGCATGCCGCTGCTCGGTGGCAAGTACCTGCATGGCGCCTTCGCCTGGTTCAGTCCGTTCTCGATGCTGACCGGTGTCGCGCTGGTGTTCGGCTATGCGCTGCTGGGTTCCACCTGGCTGATCCTCAAGACCGAGGGCCGCATGCAGCTGGTGGCGCGCAGCGTGACGCGGCCGCTGGTGCTGGTGGTGGTCGCCTTCATGGGCCTGGTCAGTGCCTGGCTGCCGTTCCTGGACTCGCGGATCATGGCGCGGTGGTTCGAGGGCGGGAATTTCTGGTGGCTCGCACCGGTCCCGCTGCTGGCACTGGCCAATGCCTTGGCGTTGTGGCGCGCGGCGATGCATCACGGTCGCGACGCCACGCCGTTCGTGCTGACGCTGAGTTTCTTCGCGCTGGGGTTCGCCGGGCTGGTGCTGGGCATCTGGCCCAACATCGTCCCGCCCACCATGAGCATCTGGGATGCGGCATCGCCGCCGTCCTCGCAGGGCTTCGTGCTCGTTGGGCTCGTGGTGTTGTTGCCGGCGATCCTTGGCTACACGTGGTGGTCCTACCGCGTGTTCAGCGGGAAGGTGGCGACGGATTCCGGATACCACTGACGGCGGGTGCTGCAATGCGGTTCGCCGCCCGCAAGCGGGCAGGTATGCTGTGCGCAACCACGCCGCACGGTCTGCATGCACGCCTTCGTCTACAAGAGCCTGAACAAGGCCGACACCTACGTGTACCTCGCCGGGCGCGACGCGTTCGAGCGCCTGCCCGATCCGTTGCGCAGCACGCTTGGGGCGCTGCGGTTCGTGCTGGATGTCGAACTCACCGGACAGCGCACGCTGGCACGCGAGAATCCCGAGGTCGTCCGGCGCAACCTCGCCGCGCAGGGTTTCCATGTCCAGTTTCCACCGTCCATGGCCGACCCGATGACCGCCGACTGGGGCACCGATGCCTGAGTCCCGCGCCCGTCGCAGCGCCGTCGTCGCCGGGGCGGTCGGATTGGCCTGCGTCGTCCTCGCCGGGCTGGGTGGCCCATTGGCCGCGGTCGGCGCCTGGATCGCGCAGCCGGCTTTCGCAATTGCCGTCCGCCGCCAGCCGCAACCGGGACCGTGGACGCGCAATGCGCTGGGCCTGGCGTTGCTGTGGGGCGCCGGACTGCTGGCCGCGGCAGTACTGATGGCGGGGCCGATCATCAGCGGCGGGGCGATCAGCCTGGGCGACGTCCTGGTCGCCAGTGCGCTGGCCGGCGCCGGCCTGATCGGACTGTGGTGGCTGTGGCCGCTGTGGCATGCGATGGAAGCCGCGGGCGGCGATCTCGCGACGCAGTGGCGTGGGCTTGCGGCGCGCCAGCGCAGTTCGTGGCGCGGATTGGGCGTCGCGCTGCTGATCGCTGTCGTGCTGGTCAGCGGGCTGCTGCCCGCCTGGCCCGGTCTGCTCGCGCCCGCCGAGCGTTGGCTGCTGGCGGCTGCCGTGGCGATCGCCTGGCCACTGCTGCACGCGCTGCTGCAACGGATCCCCGCAGCCGAACCGATCGCGACCCTGCACGATTTCCTGCATGAACCCGCAGCGCCGGTGGAAGCCCTGGCCGACGGCGATCCCGTCGCCGCGCTGTATGCGGCCGCCCGCTCCGGCCGCGTCGACCAGGCCTTGGCGCTGCTCGAAGCCGGGGCCGATCCGCGCGCATTGCCGCCGCCGGGCGATCGCGACCAGCGCAGCCTGCCCGTGCTGGCCGCCGTGTTGCCCGACCTGCGCCTGCTGCGGGCGTTGATCGCGGCGCGGGTGGATGTCAACGCGGCACATGCGGGGATGACGCCATTGCTGGCGGCCACCCGCGACAGCTGGCATGGCCGCCCCGAGGCGGTCATGACCCTGCTCGCCAATGGCGCCGATCCGCGTGCCGGCGATGCCGATGGCAACACGCCACTGCATCACGCCGCGCGCAGTTCCGACCCTGGCGTGGCGGCGTTGCTGCGCGATGCCGCCGCCGAACTCGAGGTGCTCAACGCCGACGCGGTGACGCCGCTGGGCATGGCCTGCGCCGCCGGCAACTGGCGCCTGGCGCGGTTCCTGCTCGAGCGTGGCGCCAGGCCCGAACCGGCTGGCGCGACGCCTGCCTTGCTGGCCGCGGCCGGCAGCGAAGAAGATGACGCCGCCGGCGTGCAGCTGCTGCTCAAGTACAAGGCGCGCGTCAACGCGCGCGACGCGCAGGGTCGCAGCGCGCTGCATGAAGCGGCACTGGCCGGCAACGACGAAGCGCTGGGCGCGCTGCTGCTCGCCGGGGCCGAAGTCGATGCCCGCGATGCCGCCGGTCGCACGCCGCTGCTCGACGCCGCGCGCGGCATGCATCCGTCGACCGTCGATCTCCTGCTGGCCGCCGGCGCCGATGTCGGCGCGGTCGACGAACCCGGGCGCGGCGCGTTGGCGCTCGCCTGCATGGCCGACGCCGCATCGGTCGAACTGGTCCAGCGCCTGCTTGCGGTCGGCGCGGATCCATCGCTGGCAGGCCAGGACGGCAAGCGCGCGGTCGACCTGGCGGCCGAAGCCGGTCGCTGGTCGCTGGTCGCTGCACTGGATCCCGGCTATCCCTTGCCCTCGCGCGTGGCCGAAGAGCCCGATTCGGCGCCGCCTCCGGATCGCACGCCGGTTTCGCTGTTGCGCGAAGGCCTGCTGCAGCCGCCCTACACCGGGCTGGATAACCTGCTGCGGCTGCTGACGCCCGCCGACCTGGGCGGGTTGCTGCTGGACCCCGACGCGCAGGCTCCGATCGCGCGCATTGGCTGGTTGCTCGATCACGGCGCCGATCCGGATACCCGCAACGGCCTGGCCGACAACGCCGCGTTCGCGTTGCTGGCGCGTGGCCCGGTTGCCCTGCCCGCGCTGCAGGCGCTGTTGCGTCGTGGCGTTTCGCCAGCCGGTGCCGGCGGACTGTCGCGATTCCTGTCGGCCTGCGCCGCCGACGACCAGGCCGGGCGCGCGTTGGAGCATTGCGCGCTGGACCTGCTCGAACGCGGCGCGGACTGGCTGGCGCCATCGGCAGCCGGGGATCCACCGCTGGCACTGGCCGTGCGCCTGGGCTGGTCGCAACTGGCAGGGCAACTCATCGCGTCGGGCGCCAACCTGGAAGCCCGCGACAGCCAGGGCATGACCGCACTGCACCTGGCGGCCGCGCTCGGACGCGAGGCGGTGCTCAAGCTGCTGATCTCGCGTGGCGCGTCGCCGCAGACGCGCGCCGCCGACGGCCAGACGCCGCTGGGCGTGGCGCTGGCGAGCGGCCGGCGCGACCTGGCCGACTGGCTCGACTGGCGTGGCTGGCCACTTCCATTGCGACCGCTGCGACCCACCGACGTGCCCGCCGCGGCCCTGGTCGGCGACGCCGACGCGGTGCGCCGCCTGCTCGACCTCGGCCTGCCGGTCGATGCGGTCGACGCGCAAGGCTGCACCGCGCTGCTGCGCGCCGCCGGCGGCGGCCATCGCTCGACGGTCGATCTGTTGCTCGCGCGCGACGCCGAACCCGGCATGGCGGCGCACACGGGGGCGACGCCACTCTCGGCTGCGGTGAGCATGCGCCACGGCGAAATCGCGGATCGCCTGCTGGCGGCCGGTGCCGACCTCGAGCAGCGCCTGCCGGGCGACGTCACCGTGCTGATGCTCGCCGCCGCGCTCGGTTTGCCGGACGTCTGCGCACGACTGCTGACCGCCGGCGCCAACGTGCAGGCGCAGGATGCGCAGGGGTTGACCGCATTGCACTGCGCGGCCCTGTTCGGCTTCACCGCGCGCGAGCGGCCGCGCTTGATGGCGCTGCTCGATACCCTGCTCCTTGCCGGGGCCGAAGCCGATGCGCCCGCCGGCAACGTCACCCCGCTGCTGTTGCTGCTGGGCGCCCGCGCGGAACCCGGCACCGCCTGCGACGAGGACGTGCTGCTGACCGGCGTCGAACGCCTGCTGGACGAGGACGCCTCGCTCGACGCACAGGACCAGCGCGGATTCGGCCCCCTGCACCTGGCCGCCCTGCATGGCCTGTTGCGCGTGACCCAGCGCCTGCTGCGCGCCGGCTGCGACCCGGACCTTCGCGATTCGCTCAACCGCACGCCGCGCGAAATCGCCGTCATGCGCGGCTACGTCGACGTGGCCGGCGAGTTCGCGCCGATGCTTTCCGGCGTCTCCATGGCGCGGTTCCTGCGCGAGCCGCGCTGACGGGGCATCGCTCCCCGGGGCGTATCATTTGCCCATGAGCTATCCGTCCACGCGCCTGCGGCGAATGCGCCGCGATGACTTCTCGCGCCGCCTGATGCGCGAAAACGTCCTGACCACCAACGACCTGATCTATCCGGTCTTCGTCCACGAACCCGCCGGCCGCCAGGCGATCGCATCGATGCCCGGCATCGAGCGGCTGTCGATCGACGAGTTGCTGCGCGTGGCCGAACAGGCCAGCGCATTGCGTGTCCCGGCGCTGGCGCTGTTCCCGGTCACCGCGCCAGGGGCCAAGTCACTGGACGCCGCAGCCGCCTGGGACGACGACGGCCTGTGCCAGCGTGCCGTGCGCGCGATCAAGCAGCGATTCCCGGAGCTTGGCGTCATCACCGACGTCGCGCTGGATCCCTACACCGTCCATGGCCAGGACGGGCTCATCGATGGCAATGGCTATGTCCTCAACGACGCGACGGTCGAGGCGCTGGTGCGCCAGGCCCTTTCGCACGCACGCGCCGGCGCGGACGTGGTCGCGCCATCGGACATGATGGATGGCCGCATCGCCGGCATCCGGGCTGCGCTGGAAGCCGACGGCCACGTGCACACCCGCATCCTCGCCTACAGCGCCAAGTACGCATCGCGTTTCTATGGCCCATTCCGCGATGCGGTCGGCAGCGCCGCCGCGCTCGGCAAGGGCGACAAGTCCACCTACCAGATGGATCCGGCCAACGCCGACGAGGCCGTGCGCGAAGTCGCGATGGACCTGGAGGAAGGCGCGGACATGATCATGATCAAGCCGGGACTGCCGTACCTGGACATCGTGCGCCGGGTGAAGGATGCCTTCGGCGCGCCGACATTCGTCTACCAGGTGAGCGGCGAGTACGCGATGCTCAAGGCGGCGTCCGGCAACGGCTGGATCGACGAGCGCGGCTGCGTGCTCGAGTCGCTGACGTGCATGAAGCGCGCCGGCGCCGACGGCGTGCTGACCTATTTCGCATTGGACGCGGCCACCTGGCTGCAGGAGACCGCATGAAACGTTTTGCCGTGATCGGCCACCCCGTGGCGCATTCGCTGTCGCCGCGGATCCACGCCGCATTCGCCCGCGACACCGGCATCGACATGGAGTATGTCGCCATCGACGCTCCCGACTTCGATGCGGCGCTGGCAGCATTCGCCGGCGATGGCGCCAATGTCACCCTGCCGCACAAGCAGCGTGCGGCGCTCGCCTGCGCGGTGCTCAGCGATCGTGCGCAGCGTGCAGGCGCCGTCAATACGCTCACGCGCCACACCCACGGCTGGCACGGCGACAACACCGATGGCGCGGGCCTGGTGCGCGACCTGACCAGCCGCAACCAGCTCGACCTGCGCCAGCGCCGCACGCTGCTGCTCGGCGCCGGCGGCGGGTCGCGCGGCGTTGCCCCCGCGCTGCTCGATGCCGGCATCGGCGACCTGTACATCGTCAACCGCAATTCCGCGCGCGCCGATGCGCTGGCCGACGCGCTGGGCGAGCCGGCGCGCGTGCATTCGCGTTACCTGGCCGACCTGCCGTCGCTGGGCGAGTTCGACCTGCTCATCAATGCGACCTCGGCCGGGCACGAGACACTGTTTCCGATCCTGCCGATGTCGCTGATCGGCCCGCGCACGACGGCCGTCGACCTGAGCTACGGCGCGGCGGCGATCGGATTCGTGTCCTGGGCGCGGGCCGGTGGTTGTCGCGAGGTCATCGACGGCCTCGGCATGCTGGTCGAACAGGCCGCCGAGAGTTTCGCGATCTGGCATGGCGTGCGTCCGGACACCGATGCCATCTACGCGGAATTGCGCGCCGTCGACGCCGGACTGGTGTCGGCCGACTGACGATGCAGTGCCGCAATGGGTGCGGTGCGTGCTGCATCGCCCCGTCGATCAACAGCCCGATACCGGGCATGCCATTCGGCAAGCCGGCCGGCATTCCCTGCGTGCAGCTCGACGACGCCCTGGGTTGTCGCCTGTTCGGGCTGCCGGAGCGGCCGGCGTTCTGCGCTTCCTTGCGGCCGCACATCACGATGTGCGGAACGCATCGCGACGAAGCCCTGGATGTGCTGTCCGCGCTCGAGGTCGCCACGCTGCCGTAGCGACGCGCCGTTACGGCGCCGCTGCCAGATACTGGTCCTTGAGGCGCACGTAATGCTGCGCGCTGTAGAACAATGCGTCGACTTCCGCGTCGCTGAGCATCCGCACCATGCGCGCCGGATTGCCCAGCCACAATTCGCGCTCGCCGACTTCCTTGCCGGGCGCGACCAGGGCGCCGGCGCCGACAAAACCGTGCTTGCGCACGATCGCGCCGTCCAGGACGATCGCGCCCATGCCGATCAGCACGGCGTCCTCGATCCGGCAGGCATGCACGATCGCCTTGTGGCCGATGGTGACATCGCTTCCGATCACCGTGGCGAACCCGCCGAGCTTGGCGTGCGGACCGTCATGGCTGACATGCACCACGCTGCCGTCCTGGATGTTGGTGCGTGCGCCGATGCGGATGAAGTTGACATCGCCGCGCACGATGGTGCCAGGCCAGATCGAGACGTCGTCGCCCAGCACGACATCACCGATGACGGTCGCCGCCGGGTCCACGTACGCGCGTGCGCCGATGGTGGGAAGGATGCCGCGGTAGGGTCTCGGGTGCATGGGTGGATTCTAGACGAGCCGCGGCCACCGGCAGGTCTACACTCGCGGCCATGGACTCGAGCGACACGCAAGCGACCGAACTGCAACCGACCCTGGAACGCCTGCGCGCGGCGTGGTCGGCCGACATTCCCACGTATCGGCAGCGACGCGAGGACCTGCAGCGACTGCGCGCCGCGATTGCGCGCGACGTCGATGCGATGGACGCCGCCATCCAGGAGGATTTCGGCCATCGCTCCACGCACGAGAACCTCGTCTCCGAAGTCATGATCGTGCTGGCCGAGATCGACCATGCGATCGCACGGCTGCGCCGCTGGATGCGGCCGCGACGGGTCCCGGTGGGTTGGCGTTTCTGGCCGGCGCGGGCCGAGATCCGGCCGATGCCGGTGGGCGTGGTCGGCATCATTTCGCCGTGGAATTACCCGGTCAACCTGGCATTGATGCCGCTGGCATCAGCCATCGCGGCGGGCAATCACGTCTACCTGAAGCCGTCAGAACACACGCCGCGCACCAGTGCATGGATGCGGGCACTGCTGGCGGATGTGTTCCCCGCCGATCGCGTCGCCGTGGCATTGGGCGGATCGCAGGTGGGTGCCGCATTCGCGGCCTTGCCGTTCGACCACCTGTTGTTCACCGGATCCACGGCGACCGGGCGCAAGGTGGCTGCCGCGGCGGCACCCAATCTCACGCCGCTGACGCTGGAGCTCGGCGGCAAGGCGCCGGCGATCGTGGCGCAGGACTTTCCACTCGACGTGGCGGCCGCGCGCATCGCCTCGGGCAAGTGGTTCAACGCCGGGCAGACCTGCATCGGCGTGGATTACGCATTGATCGACGCGCCGCGTCGCGATGCCTTCATCGCGGCGCTGTGCGCGGAATTGCGCGCGCGCTTCGGCGATCCGGCGATGAGCGAGGACTACACGCGGATCATCAACGACAGCCAGTACCAGCGACTGGTCGGCTACGTCGAGCAGGCCCGCGCAGGCGGCGCGCGGGTGATCGAGCCGGTTGCATTCGATGGTGCCCATGCGCGCCTGTTCACGCCGACGCTGGTGCTGGATGCGCCCGACGACAGCGCACTGATGCGCGAGGAAATCTTCGGGCCGATCCTGCCGATCAGGACCTATCGCACGATCGACGACGCGATCGCCTGGATCAACACGCACGATCGGCCGCTGGCCCTGTATCCCTTCAGCCGCGATCGCGCGACGGTCGAGGACATCATCCAGCGCACGCTGTCGGGCGGCATCAGCGTCAACGACACGCTGGTGCACTTCGGCGTGCACGCACTGCCATTCGGCGGCATCGGCCCCAGCGGCAGCGGCGCCATCCACGGCCGCGCCGGCTTCGAGACCTTCAGCAAGCTGCTGCCCGTCTTCCGGCAGTCGCGCTGGGCGGCGAGCGACCGGATCAAGCCGCCGTATCGGGGCGCGGTGGATCGGTTGATCCGGTTCCTGGCGAAGTAGTCGCTGGCGGTCACGCTCTCGCGCCGACTCCCGTCTTGCGTTCTCCCAGACAAAAAAAGGCCCGGAAAACCGGGCCTTTCTTCAACGCTGGCGAGCCTGGCTTACCAGCCGAAAGCCGCGCCGGCTCCCACCGAGTTGTCGTTGCCGCTGAACGCGCCGCCCAGGGTGATCACCGCCCGGTCCGACAGCGCGCGCTGGTAACCGAAGGCCAGTGCATTCGCGCCGTGGTAGTTGCCCACGCCGACGGCCACGCGATTGGTCGTGCGCACGCCGGCAGCGGATGCCGTCATGTTGGCCATTGCCGCGCCCATGGCACCCACCTTGTCGATGCGCGAGTCCTGCTGCCGGAACCGGTCATCCACGCTGGCGCTGAAGTTGGTGAAGTCGAGGTTCAGCGTCGCGACCTTCTGGTCGGTGTAGCTGTGGGCCGACTGCAGCGTGCTCGCATCGCCGGCGTCGGCATGCGAGTTGGCCGACGCCAGGGTCGATGCATCGCCCGACTGCAACTGTCCCAGGTTCACCGCATCGGTGGCGGCCGTGCCGTTGGCGACGTTGGACACGCGGGTACCGTTGGCTCCATCGAGCGTCAGCTGCCCATGGCTGCTGTCGTCGTATGTCACCGCATCCGGAGCACTGGTTCCAGCCGGACCGGTCGGGCCAGTCGGGCCGGTGGGACCTGTTGGACCGGGTGTCGTCTGGATTGCAGCAATCGACGTCTTCAATCCGTCGATCTGCAGGTCCACCGCGCTGAATGCGGAGCCGACATCGTTGTAGCTCGAGCCCTGGATGATGTAGGTCGGCGCCGTGAACGTGCCGCCCAGGTAGCTGGCGCCGCCACCGAACGCGCTGGCGAGTGGATACAGCTGCCGCAGGTTGACCGCGTCGGTATCAGTGGTGCCATCGGCCAGGTTGATGATCTGGCGCTCGTTGCCCACCGAGCCGATCGACACCGCGTTGTCGCGGTCGGCGAGCGAATTGCTGCCGATTGCGACACTGTTGGCACCGGTTACCAATGCGTCGTCGCTGCCGTCATTGGCGCCGTCTGCCTTGAAGTAGCGGTCGGTCGTCGTGGCCACGGACTGCACGGCCTGGAGCTGCGAGAGATTGACCGCGTCGGTCAACGTCGTACCCGCTGCGACGTTGGTGATCTGGCGCTCGCCGCCGACGTATCCGACCGACACACTGTTGTCGCGGTCGGCAATGGAATTCGCACCAAGCGCCACGGCGTTGTTGGCCGAGACCGAAGCGAATGAGCCTAGCGCGGTGGCGCTGGTGAGCCCAAAGGCGGTGTACGCGTTTCGGCCTAGTGCGATGGACGCGTCGCCCAGGGCGGTCGCGCCGGCACCGATGGCCGTCGTGGCCACGCCGTTAGCGGTCGCGGTCTGGCCGATCGCGACGCTGCTGGCTCCGGTCGCCTGGCTGGACGAGCCGGCTGCGAAGCTGTTGTCCCCGCTGGCGGTATTGGAATAGCCGACCGCGCTGGCGTAATTGCCGTCGACGACGTTCGCCGCACCGAGGGCGCTGCTTTCAAAGCCGTTCGCCGTGTTGCCGAAGCCCAATGCGCTGCTTGCGTAGTTGCTCGCGGTATTCCCAAATCCGAAGGCGCTGCTGCTGCTCCCGGAAGCGCTGTTGTTGAAACCGAACGCGGATGCTTCCGCGTTATTGGTGACGTTGTACATCCCGACCGCCGACGAATTATCACTGTTGGCATGGTTCTGGGAACCGATTGCGCTGCTATTGGAGCCATACGCTGAGTTGGCGTAGCCAAAAGCGCTGCTGTAGTCAGCAGTGCTGTAGTAGTTGTTGCCGACGGAATTGCCCGAGCCAACGGCGCTTGAATAATTGCCGTAGGTCGTGTTCTGGGAACCGATTGCGTTGCTATTGGAGCCATCCACTGAGTTGACGTAGCCAAGAGCGCTGCTGTAGTCAGAGTTGCTGTAGGAGTTGTTGCCGACGGAATTGCCGTAGCCAAAAGCGCTGCTGTAGTTAGCGCTGTTGTAGTAGTTGTTGCCGACGGAATTGCCGTAGCCAAAAGCGCTGCTGTAGTTAGCGTTGCTGCCGTAGTAGTAGTAGTAGGAGTAGTAGTTGCCGACGGAATTGCTCGAGCCAACGGCGTTTGAATAATCGCTGTAGGTCGTGTTGTTGTTGCCAAACGCGTTGGTCGAGTAGCCGTAGGCAGTGTTGTACATGCCGCAAACGGTTGAGTCATACGACCCATACGAGTTGTAGCCCCAGCCAATGTCCTGCTGGCACTCACCGGCCATCGCCGGCGCCGGATGGGCAATGTACAGGCTCAGCGCGCTCGCGATCGCGAGCGCAAGATGGTTGTTGCGCGACATGGAACTTCCCCTGGGATCAAGACGTCGGACATTGCACGCATGCAATGGGGAGTCGGCTGCACACCCCCGGGTGCTCGCGCAAGGTACGCGTCCGCACTGTGCCTGGGAACACTGTCGCAATACGTCGCTTTCGGCATCGCAAAATGCTCGCCAGAGTGACGCTCGCGGGCGCATTTCCGCGCGCGGGCGTCACATTCCACGCCGAACCGCCGTGGTTGTCGCATGGTCCGTTCGCGCGGTGCGCGGATTCGATCGCTACGCGCACGCCAGTCCGGCGCCGGCGGACGGGCGTGGGGTCGCAAAGCGATAAAATGCAGCGATGAAGATCGCCTCCTGGAACGTCAACTCCCTCAACGTGCGGATGCCGCACCTGGAGCAGTGGCTGGGCGAGTCGGCACCTGACGTCGTCGCGCTGCAGGAAACCAAGCTGCCCGACGAGCGTTTCCCCGACACCGCGCTGGCGGGCTTGGGCTACCGCAGCGTGTTCGCCGGGCAGAAGAGCTACAACGGCGTGGCCATCCTCGCGCGCGGGCATGCGATCGAGGACGTGCAGGTCGGCATCCCCGGCTTCGAGGATGTCCAGCAGCGCGTGATCGCGGCCACCGTCGACGGGGTGCGCGTGGTGAACTTCTACGTGGTCAACGGACAGGCGGTCGGCAGCGGGAAGTTCGACTACAAATTGCGCTGGCTGCAGGCCGCGCGGGCGATGCTCGCCGACGAAGCTGCGCGGCATCCCGAGCTCGTGGTGCTGGGCGATTTCAACATCGCGCCCGCCGACATCGACGTGCACAGCCCGAAGCGCTGGCACGAGAAGATCATGTGTTCGACCCAGGAGCGTGCCGCGCTGGCCGGCATCGGCGAGCTGGGGCTGCACGACAGCTTCCGGCTGCACTGCGACGAGCCGGGACATCATTCGTGGTGGGACTACCGGCTGCTGGCATTCGACCGCGGCTGGGGGCTGCGCATCGACCTGGTGCTGGTATCCGAGGCGCTACGCGCACGCTGCACGGCGGCAGGCATCGACCTGGCGCCGCGCGGTTGGGAACGTCCGAGCGACCACGCGCCCGTGTGGGCACGGTTCGATCGGGACGCCGTGTCGCCGCTCAGTGCTGCGAGCGCGGCGCCCGGGTAACCAGCGACTTCAGGCCCTTGCCGATGCGCGAGATGAGCGACGGCGCATCGCTGCCAGCCGCCGGCGGTGCATTGACCCGCGTGGCGATGACCTGCGAAGTCCCCGTCGGCAGGGTCGGCGCTGCGGCGGCTTCGGCGCCTTCGATGCGCTTGCCGCCACGACGCCGGCGACGCTTGCGCGGTCCGCGCTCCGCGTCAGGCGCAACGACTGCCGCGGCGGGAGCAGCCATGGCGGCCGCTTCGACCGGGGCCGCTGCGGCGGGAGCCTGCGCCGCCGGTTTGCGTGGCGGACGCGGTCCGCGCTCCGCGCTGCCGGTACGGCCGGCGGAACTGCGTTCGCCCGATCGCGGCTTGATGCCGCGACGCTGGTCTTCCGCGGCGCGCTGTTCGCGCGCTTCCTTGAAGATCGCGCTGACGCTCTCGCCTTCGGCGGCATCGACCTCGACCCCTTCGCGCGGCTTGCGCGGGCGCGCCACCAGCAGGTCGGCGGTGATCGGCTCGACCGGGATCTTCTGCTCGATGTAGGCCTCGATGTCCGGCAGGCCCTGCGCATAGCGCTCGCAGGCGAAGCTGATCGCATCGCCTTCCGCTCCGAGGCGTGCCGTCCGGCCGATGCGATGCACGTAATCCTCGGCATCGAATGGCAGGTCGTAGTTGTAGACGTGCGAGACGCCGTCGATGTGGAGTCCACGCGCGGCGACATCGGTGGCGACCAGGATTTCGAGCTGGCCTTTCTGGAACTTCGCCAGCAGCGACTCGCGCTTCTTCTGCGGCACGTCGCCGGACAGCACGCCGACGCGATAACCGGCGCGTTCCAGCGCGCGCGCCACGCGTTCGACCCAGGCCTTGGTGTTGACGAAGACCATCGTGCGCGCGCCTTCGCTGCGTGACAGCAGGCCCAGCAGCAGCGGCAGCTTCTCGTCGTCGGCCGGCAGGTACATCAGCTGGCGCACGGTGGAGTTGGTGATGAACTCGGACTCGACGGTGACCTTCTCCGGCTCGTTCATGTGCTCGTAGGCGAGCTCGAGCACGCGATGCGACAGGGTCGCGGAGAACAGCAGCGTCTGCCGCTCGGTGCGCACCGGCATGCGGCGCAGCAGGAAACGGATGTCCTTGATGAAGCCCAGGTCGAACATGCGGTCGGCCTCGTCCAGCACGCAGATCTCACAGGCGTGCAGCGAAACCACCTTGTGCTGCTTGACGTAGTCGATCAGGCGGCCCGGGGTCGCGATGATGACGTCGGCACCGTCCTGCAGCAGCTGGCGCTGCTTGTCGTAGTCGACGCCGCCGTAGACCAGCGCGAACTTCAGGCCGAGGTCGGCGCCGAACTTCACCGCGTCCTTGTGGATCTGGATCGCGAGTTCGCGCGTGGGCGCCAGGATCAGCGCGCGCGGATCCTCCGGCTTGCGCTCGGCGAGCGCGGGTCGCGTCATCAGCCGGTTGACGACGGTGATGAGGAAGGCGAGGGTCTTGCCGGTGCCCGTCTGCGCCTGGCCGGCGACGTCGCGGCCGGGCAGGGTGATCGGCAGCGTCAGCGCCTGGATCGGGGTGCAGCGGGAGAAGCCGGCGGCTTCCAGCCCTGCGAGCAGTGCAGGTTGCAGGTCGAAGCTGGAAAACGAGATGTCGGTAAGGGGCTTGTCGCTCATGCGTTTGCAGTCAGTCCGGGATGGCGCGCGGTGCGCGCTTGCGTGGGAGGCGTCGGCGCAGCAGACTGCCGATCAGCGTTCGGGGCCGCGCACGCTCTGATGAGCCGGCGCTTGAAACCCTCTTGAAAACGCCCCAGTTTAACAGTAATGCGTCCCTTCCGGCCGCGCATCCAGTTGATTTACCGACAATTGATCGGGTCGGTCCCCGTCCGGTCAGCAAGGAGCCATTGCCCATGACCGACAACGTGATCCACGCCACCGACGCCGACTTCGACAGCCAGGTCCTGCAATCCAGCGAGCCGGTGCTGGTCGATTTCTGGGCGCAATGGTGCGGGCCCTGCAAGATGATCGCCCCCGCGCTGGATGAGCTGGCGCAGACCTATGCCGGTCGCGCCAAGGTGGTGAAGGTCGATATCGACCAGAACCGCGCGGTCGCGCTGAAGTACCACGTGCGCTCGATCCCGATGCTGCTGCTGTTCAAGGACGGCCAGGTCCAGGCCACCCAGATCGGTGCGGTGGGCAAGGCCCAGCTGGCCCAGATCATCGACAAGGCGCTCTGATCCCAGGCTCTGCCGGCGGTGACAGGCGGTCCGCCCCTGTCGCCCGTCGCGGACCCTGCACAGGGTCCATCACGCTGGCGCCAGCTCGGCACGGACCGTAAACGACGCATCCGGATCGCTTGCCGCCGCTACGCGGGGGTGCTAGTTTCGCCCTACCGGCACGGGTTTCTCTGCCGCACCCCCTCTCAATACCCCATTTTTACCGCGCCGCCCGCCCACTGCGGGCGCTGGCCGCTTAGCGAGGAAATCGCATCTTGTCCGACAACACCCCCGACTCCGGCGAAGCCGCCGAGAAGCCTGCACGCAAACCCCGCGTTGCCCGCGCCCCCGCCGATACGACGGCCGCGATCCAGGCGCCCGCGCCGGCCGTGGCTGCCAGCGGCAACCGCCCGCCTGCCGCGCCAGGCGTGACGCCCGCGCCGCAAGGCAGCGCCAGCCAGCCAACCAGCCAGGGTGGCGGCGCCGAGCCCGGCGGCAGCCAGGGCGGTGGCAGCCAGGCTGGCGGCGGCGACCAGGGCGGCAACGCCGAGCAGCGTGACGGCCACAACAATCCGCGCCGCGACCGCTTCCGCAACCGCCGTGATCGCGACCGCAGTCGCGGCGGCGGCGGCGGTGAACGCCCGCGCGACGACGGCATGCCGCAGGACGACAACAGCAACCAGCAGCACAACGCGCAGCGTCCGGCCAACATCCCGGAAGGCTTCCCGCAGTACTCGCTGGGCGACCTCAAGCGCATGCCGGCGCAGAAGCTGCTCGACATCGCCGAACAGCTCAACATCTCCGAAGGCGTCGCCCGCGCGCGCAAGCAGGACGTCATCTTCGCGGTGCTGAAGGTGCTCACGCGGCATGGCGAGGGCGTTGCCGCCGACGGCGTGCTGGAAATCCTGCCGGACGGTTTCGGCTTCCTGCGCGCGGCCGAGGCGAGCTATCTCGCCGGCCCCGACGACACCTACATCTCGCCCAGCCAGATCCGCCGCTTCAACCTGCGCACCGGCGACCACCTGTCCGGTCGCATCCGCTGGCCCAAGGACGGCGAGCGCTACTTCGCGCTGGCCGTGGTCGACACGATCAACGGCGAGCCGATCGAGGCGTCGAAGAACAAGGTCCTGTTCGAGAACCTCACGGCGTTGTTCCCGCGCCGCAAGTTCAAGCTCGAGCGTGGCGACGGCAGCACCGAGGACATCACCGGCCGCATCCTCGACCTGATGGCGCCGCAGGGCAAGGGCCAGCGCGCGCTGATCGTGTCGCCGCCCAAGGCCGGCAAGACCATGCTGATGCAGCAGGTCGCGACCGCGATCACGCACAACCATCCGGACGTGCACCTGATCGTGCTGCTGATCGACGAGCGTCCCGAGGAAGTCACCGACATGCAGCGCACCGTGCGCGGCGAGGTGATCAGCTCGACCTTCGATGAGCCCGCAGGCCGCCACGTGCAGGTCGCCGAAATGGTGATCGAGCGCGCCAAGCGCCTGGTCGAGCACAAGAAGGACGTGGTCATCCTGCTCGACTCGATCACGCGACTGGCGCGTGCCTACAACAACGTCGTGCCGTCGTCGGGCAAGATCCTGTCCGGTGGCGTCGATGCCAACGCATTGCATCGCCCGAAGCGCTTTTTCGGCGCCGCGCGCAACGTCGAGGAAGGCGGCTCGCTGACGATCATCGCCACCGCGCTGGTCGAGACCGGCAGCAAGATGGACGAGGTGATCTACGAGGAGTTCAAGGGCACCGGCAACTCGGAAGTGCACCTGAACCGCCGCATCGCCGAGAAGCGCGTGTATCCGGCGATCGACATCAACCGCTCGGGCACGCGTCGCGAAGACCTGCTGATCGAGCCGGAACTGCTGCAGAAGATCTGGATCCTGCGCAAGCTGCTGCACGGCATGGACGAGATCGGCGCAATGGAGTTCCTGCTCGACAAGATGAAGTCGACGAAATCCAACGACGAGTTCTTCGCCTCGATGAAGCGCTGACCAGCAATTCGAGCAAACGAAAACGCCGGCAATCGCCGGCGTTTTTCGTTGTGGCCCTTCGCGCGGCTTGCCGGCTGGCGCGCCGTCAGCCCATGCCGCCGTTGATGCCGATCACCTGGCCGTTGATGTAGCCGGCTGCGTCCGAGCACAGGAATCGCACCAGCGCGGCGACTTCATCGGGCGTACCGGCACGGCCGGCGGGCACCATCGCCTTGACCTGCTCGGCGCCGAAGCTGTCGTCGGCCATGCGTCCGCGGATCACGCCGGGCGCCACGACATTCGCGGTGATGCCGCGCGAGGCCATCTCACGCGCAAGCGATTTGGTGGCGCCATGCAGCGCCGACTTCGCCGCCGCGTAATTGCACTGGCCGCGGTTGCCAAGCACCGCGGCCACCGACGACACGCTGACGATGCGACCCCAGCGCCCGCGCGCCATCGGCAGCAGCAGCGGTTGGGTGACATGGAAGAAGCCATGCACCGACACGTCGACCACGCGCTTCCACTGCGCCTCGGACATGCCGGCCAGCGGCGCGTCATCGTGGATACCGGCGTTGTTGACCAGGACATGGATGGGCCCTGCGAGCAGCAATGCCTCGATCGCCCCCCGTGCCTGCGCGCCATCGGCCACGTCGAAGACGACCGCCTCGGCGCTGCCGCCGTCCTGCGTGATGGCGTCGACGATGGCCTGGGCGCGATCCGGATTGCCGTGCGCGTGCACCACGACATGCAGCCCGTCGGCGGCAAGCTGGCGGCAGATCGCGCCACCGATGTCGCCGCTGCCGCCGGTGACCAGCGCACGCCGTGCCTGGGTTGGATTCATGACGGGGCTCCGTGCCATCGCAGGCGTCAGTCGGGTTGCTGCAACACCACGGCCGCGCGTCCTTCGGCCAGCAGGCGCCCGTCGTGGCTGATGCGGAAGGCATATTGCCAGCTGCTCCCGCCGTCGGTCAGGACGTCGGCGCTGCAGGTCAAATCGCCGGGCAGGTCGTCCACGCGCGCCACATGCAGATCGACCGCCCGCAGCGCCACCAGCAGGCCCGGCTTCGCCCGCCCACCGGCCGCCCGCGCAAGCAGGCCGCCGTGCACCGCCATCGCCTGGGCACCGTATTCGCACAGGTGTACCGCGCGCAGCTGTCCGCGCGAGCGCAGCGGATGCGCCGGATCGCGATGGTTGCAGGCGCGTAACCGGATGCTGCGTGGATCCCACGCGACCACTTCATCCCACAGGCACATGTCGCCCTGGTGCGGCACCAGCGACAGGATGACGTCGCGGCCGATGACGTCGTGGCCGCTGACGTCATGCCCGCTGGCGTCAGCGACGCCGTCGCCAGCGCTGGCAGCGTTGGTCGGCGTCATCCCGGGGCAGTCTCGTCGCCCGTGGCAACCGGCTGTCGCGTGATCAGCAGCGCAAGGATGAAGTTGGCCAGCACGCCGAGCGCGACGGTGCTGCCGATCGCGCGCAGCACCGGGATCGAGGACGCCGCCAGCAATGCGAACACCAGCAGGGTGGTGAGGCTGCAGACGATGACCGCGTGCAGGGTGCGCAGTTGCTCGGCGCGATTGTCGCCGGCGTGCTCGAAGAACAGCCCATAGTCCAGGCCCAGCCCGGCGGCCAGGATCAGCGCGACCAGGTGGAACAGGTTGAGCTCCACGCCAAAGCCGCGCAGCACCGCCACGATCAGCAGCGTCGTCAGGGCCATCGGCGCCAGCACGCGCAGCACGCGATGGGTCTGGCGCAAGGCGAGCCACACGGTCGCGATGAGCAGCAGCGCGGCGATGCCCAGCGCGTACAACACACGCTGGCGGTAGGCCACGACCAGCGATTCGGACGCCTGCTTGAGGTCGAGCAGCTGTGCGCCATGCGCGGCGGCGACGCGTTCGACGGCCGCCGGATCCGCGAGCCCGGTCAAGGACACCAGTGCGGTCGCGTGATCGGTCCGTTGCAGCAGCAGGCCGGCGATGCTGGTGGCAAGCGGCGTGCCGTCCAGGTCGCGCGGGGTCAGTGGCGGCGCTGCCCTGGCGATGCCGACGTCACGCTCGAAATCCGCGAATGCATCGCTGCGGAACGGCGTCGCGGCGACCGCATCGGACAGCGTCGCCTGCAGCGTCGCCGCATCGGGCAGCTGCGCCTGGCGACGGCGCTGGGTTTGCGCGCTGGGCAGGTAGCGCGCGGCGAGGTCGTAGCCCGCGATCGCATGTCGCGCCACCAGCGCGTCGAGTTCCGGACGCAGGCGCTCGCTGGCGCGCAGCACGTCCTCGGCGTTGCGACCGCCCAGGGTGATGACGTAGCGCACGTCGGGCGCGCCGAGCTCCGTGCGCAGGCGGGTGTCGGTCGCCATCGCATCGGCCGGCACCGGGGTCAGCTTCGACAGGTCGTTCTGCCAGAAGGCGCCGGGTGCGAACACCACCACCGCGACGGCGATCGCCGCCACCAGCAGCAATGCAACGCGCGGGCGCGGCAGGCGCGAGAGTTGCGTCCACAGGCGCGCCAGTCGCGGCGAGTCGGCGGCATCGCGCGGACTGGGATCGATGAGCCAGGGCAACAGGAAGCGCGTGGTCAACGCCGCGGTGCCCAGCCCGACGATGGTGAACACCGCCAGTTGCTTCAGGCCGTCGACGCCGGATGCCATGAAGGTGACATAGGCGATACAGGTGGACGCGACGCCGGTCGCCAGTGTCGGCCAGAGCTCACGCGCGCTCTGGCGTGGCGACAGGCCGACGCGCTGATGACTGAACAGATGGATCGGGTAATCCTGGACGACGCCGATCAGGGTGAAACCGAAAGCGACCGTGATTCCGTGCACGCCGTCGAACAGTGCCGCCACCGCGCCGAGGCCGGCAAGGCCCGCACTCGCCAACGGCAGCACACCCAGCAGCGGCGCCTTCCAGCTGCGATAGGCGAACCACAGCAGCAGGATCAGCCCGATGGTGTCGATGGTGCCGATCCAGCCGGCCTCGCGCTGGGTGCGCCCGCCGATCTCGACCGAAAACGCGCCGGGCCCGCTGAGCGTGAGTCGCGAGTGGCCGGGGCCACGCAGCTTGGCGAACGTCTGCTGGATGGTGTCCACCGCGACCTGCTGTCCGGTCGGGTCGAAACCGGCCGCCACCGTCTCGGCCACCAGCAGGGCCTCACGGCCGCGATGGTCGAACCAGACATCGTGCAGGCGCTGTGGCGCATTGGCTGGCTGCCAGGACTCGGCGAGCTTGAGGGACTCGAGCGTGGGATCGGACGCAACGAGCGGCTCGATCAGCGACGCGGCCGGCGAACCCAGATCCTGCAGCCGCGCCTGCAGCGCGTCGCCAAGGGTCGCTGCATCCAGATGCTGCCCGTCGAGCGTGTCGGACAGCAGGTAGCGATAGGGGCGCAGCCGCGGCGGGATCGCGTCGAGCCCACTGTCGCCGTTGGCGACCAGCGCGAACAGTGGGCTGCGCGCCAGTTGCTGGCGCAGCGCCTGCGATTGCCGCGCCAGCGTTTCGGGATCGTCACCGGACAGCGCGATCAGTAGCAGGCGCGAGCCCGGGCCTTCACCCAGTTCGTCCATCAGCAGGTGCTGCGCCGGCGTCTGTGCGGCCGGCATGAACTTGCGCAGGTCGCCACTGAGTTTCAGGTGTTGCCCGACCAGCCAGCCGGCGACCAGCAGCAGCGCCAGCCACGACAAAGCCAGCGCCAGCCGCGTGCGCGATGTCATTGGTGCGCGCTGTCCTGGTGGCAGAGGGTCGCCAGCTCGGTCGCCGTCGCGGCGGTCGCGGCGGCATGGGCCGCACCGGCCAGCAAGGTGCGTTGCACCTCACCCTTGCCGGCGGGAGTGGTCTCGATGCAGCGCAGTTCGGCGCCGCGCCCGTACAGGGTGATGTCGCGCACCTTGGCCGCGAAGGCCGCGTCCTTCGGGGTCAACGTCAATGTCCAGTGCTGGTGGCTGCCGCTGCTGGCAACGCGGTAATGCTGGTCGAGCAGCTGGCGATCACCGGACAGCAGTGCGCCGAAGCTGGCCTGCAGCCCGGCGAGCTCGGGGACGCGCGACAGCGAGAAGCTGCGCGGCGACTTGCCGGCGCGGGCGATGCTGACGGTGCCCGAACGGATCGTCGTGGTCTCGGGATACGGCGACCGCACCTCGCGCACCAGCGTGTCGTCGGTGGGGCGGCGATATTCGCCCTCGATCCGCAAGGGCGCCTTCAGCAGCGGCGAATCGCGCAGCTCGACGAACGCAGTGCGCATCGGCGCCGGGCGCGCCAGCCGCGCAAGGATCCACTGCGTGCTGGCGCCATCGACGGCGTCAGGTGCCGCGAACAGCGGGGTGCTCGCGATCAGCGACAGCGCCAGCAGCGCGGTCCGTGGCAGTCGCCAATGCCCTTGCCGCGAGGGCAGGGTCGGTGCGGGCAGCCATGCTGCGATCGTGGGGAGCATCGTCGGAAGGATCCCAGAAGTCATAGAAGTTGAACCAGTTGAAGGGGGCCAGGCGCGCGTAATGTTCCAGTCGCCCGGCATAACGCTGGATAAGTGCCGACAAGGCCCGCTGACGCTCGGACCGCGGGATCCGCAATCCGTCGCTGAACGTCTCGAATGCCAGGTCGTAGCGGTTGCCGCCGCGATACAGGCCGAAGGCCAGCACGATCGGGGCGTGCAGCACCGAGGCGATCAACCATGGCGTGCGCGGGAAGCGCGCGGTCTGGCCCAGGAATGTCGCCGTCTCGGCTGAATCCCCGCTCTGCACGCGATCCACCAGCAGCGCCACCAGGTGGCCGTCGGAGACTGCCTGCTGGATCGCCAGCATCAACGACGGCCCATCCTGCGCTGCGTCGATGACGTTCGCCGCGATCACCGGATCCAGCGCATCGAGCAGTTGCGTCATCGCCGGGTTGTGGCCCTTGTCGAGCACGACGCGGATGACGTATTCCGGACGTTGGCGCGCAAGCACGCGCATCACCTCGAAGCTGCCCAGGTGCGAGCCGAACAGCAGCACGCCCTGTTGCTTGTCCAGTTGCGCGTGGACGTCGTCCAGCCCGCTCATCGTGACCTGGAAGTTCTGCAGCCGTCCGCTGAGCAGGAACACGCGATCCAGGATCGTGGACGCGAAGGTGTGGATGTGGCGGGCGGCATCGGGCCATCGCGCCGGCCGTCCCAGCACCCGTTGCAGGTAGGCGGCCGACGCGCGGCGCTCGGGGCCGCGCATCAACAGGAAATACAGGGTGATCGGTCCCAGCAGCAGCCGCGCGACCTTGCGACCGGCATGGCGGGCGATGCCGCGAATCAGCCAGATCGCGAACAGGCCGCCGCCTTCCGGCCGTTGCTTCCATTGGGTGCATGCCGGTGTGTCGTTGCTGCTCACGACGCCACCACCTCGCCGCTGGCGATCACCACGTCACCGCGCAACACGCGAAAGCGCCAGCGTGGCGACGCGCCGTCGAGCAGGACTTCGGCGGTTTCACCCGGCAGCAGTGGCTGGGCGAACTTCACCTGCGGCAGGCGCAGCGGCCCCAGCGGGTTGCCTGTTGTCGCCTCGATCGCCTCCAGCACCCGGTCGAGCACCACCACGCCAGGCACGATCGGCCGTCCCGGGAAATGCCCGGGCAGGCTTGGGTGATCCTTGGGAATGACGAACTGCATTGCGGAAAAACGCCCCCGTGTGGCGCGAAGCATGATGGCGCCGAACTGGCGCCGCAAGCATCCAGTGGCGTCAAACGGCCGGATGTACGGCGATCAGTGCATCACATCACGCCAGAACGCGGGCCCCAGCCGTGCCATCTGCTGGAAGAAATCCAGCAGGTTGCGGTAGCGCCCGGGGAACCGTCGCTGGCGAACGGCGAATTCAGCCAGGAAGAACCCGCACATGATGCCCAGGTTGGCGGCCCAGCCCAGCCAGGATCCGAGCGTCTGGCTGATGGCAACGGGTGATGCGATGCCAAGGCTCGCCAGCAGGCCATGCGGGACGACGATGCAGGCCAGCACCAGGTTGGCCAACGCCAGTGTCGCGAGCAGGATGGCCCAGGCGCGGGTCAGGCGACGGGTGTAATCGCGAAGGTCCGCTGGCAGTGCCGATGCGGGCATGGCGTCCAGGCCGGCGACCATGCGTGCAATCAGCGGCACGCGGCCGGGGAGCAGGGTGCGACCAAAACCATAGCCAACCAGGCCGATCAACACGACCGGGACCAGCAGCAATGGCAGCAGCGCATAGGGTGAATGCGCCAGCCAGGCCAGCAAGGCTGCACTGCCGGCCAAGCCCGCCCACGCCGATGCGCGCATCAGCAGCAGCGGTCGCATCAATGCGATGAGCACGATGTCGCCGATGGCCAGCGCGGCGAGGACGCCATCGCCGCGGTCGCTGGCAAGATGCGACAGCACGAAATACACGATGCCCAGCAGCAGCCGGATGCCGCCGCTGTGACGGTCGCTCAGCACGCGCGCATGCGCGCGATGCGCAAGCTCAGGAAGCCCGGTGCTGCTGGACATGCGCGGCCAGCGCGCGCAGCGAGGCGAAGATGCGGCGGTTGTCCTCGTTGTCGGATTTCAACTGGAAGCCGTAGCGCTTGCTGATCGCCAGGGCGAGCTCCAGCGCGTCGATCGAGTCCAGTCCCAGTCCGGTATTGAACAGCGGCGCTTCCGGGTCGATTTCGCCCGGGCTGGTGCCTTCGAGGTTCAGGCTTTCGACCAGGAGTTCAGCCAGTTCGCGTTCGGCGTCGGTCTGCGGAGACATCGTGGATTCCAGTGCAAGAAAGCCGCCACGATCCGGCATCGGGCGCCGGCGTGCAACTGTGAATGCCGCTGCCGGCGCCTGCGCCCGTTATCATGGGCGCTGCATTTCGGGGTATCGATGGCACATTCATGAGCGACCCGGCTTCGCAGAGCCCGATGAACGGAGCGGGGGATTCCCCGGGCTCCGGCACCGTCGAGACCGACGTGCTGGTCATCGGCGGTGGCCCGGCCGGCAGCACCGCCGCGACCCTGCTCGCACGCAGCGGCTGGAAGGTGCTGCTGCTGGAAAAGGAACACCACCCGCGCTTCCACATCGGCGAATCGCTGTTGCCGATGAACATCCCGATCCTCGAGCGCCTGGGCGTGCTGGAGCAGGTGCGCGCGATCGGCGTGCTCAAGCGTGGCGCCGATTTCCCCGTCGAGGGCGGTGCATACAACGTGTTCCGCTTCGATCGTTCCTTGCGTGGCAGTGCCGGCTACGCCTTCCATGTCAGGCGCTCCGAGTTCGACCAGCTGCTGTTCGAGCACGCGCGCAATGAAGGCGTCGATGCGCGCGACGGCACCCGGGTCGAACGCATCGCCTTCGACAAGCAGGGACGACCGCAGGTCGTGCATGCGCGACAGGGCGACGTGGAGTTGGCCGTGCGCGCGCGCTACGTGATCGATGCCAGTGGGCGCGATGCGTTCCTCGGCGGCAAGCTCGGCATCAAGCGCCGCAACCGCAACCATCAGTCGGCCGCGGTGTTCAGCCACTACCAGGGCGTCACGCGACGCGAAGGCGACGATGCCGGCAACGTCACCATCTGCCGGCACGAACACGGCTGGATCTGGTTCATTCCGCTGCGCGATGGCATCACCAGCGTCGGCGCGGTCTGTTCGCCGGATTATCTCAAGCAACGGCGCGGTGAGACCGAGGCGTTCCTGCTGCGCACGCTGGAATCCGTCGACTCCGCGCACGAGCGCATGCGCGACGCCGTCCGCGTCGCCCCGGTGCATGTCACCGGCAATTACGCCTACGACTGCAGCCGCATGAGCGGCCCGGGCTGGGCGCTGCTGGGCGATGCCTGGAACTTCGTCGACCCGATGTTCTCCTCGGGCGTGTACCTGGCGATGAACAGCGCCGAGCTTGGCGCGGCCGCCATCGACAAGGCCCTGCGCGATCCCGCCCGCGAAGCGGCGTTGATGCACGACCTGGAGCGGCGCCTGGGCCGCGGACTGGACGAATTCAAATGGTTCATCTACCGGTTCACGTCGCCGACGATGAAGCGATTGTTCGCCTCCCCGCGCAACGTGCTGCAGGTCGAGCAGGCGGTCGTGTCGATGCTGGCCGGTGACGTCTTCGATGCCAGGGGCGTCATCTGGCGGCTGCGCGTGTTCCGCTTCATCTACGCGATGACGGCTTTGCGGATCGCGCCGGATGCATTGCGCAGCTGGTGGCGTCGTCGGCAGGCGGTGCGCCACGACCTGCCGGCGGAAGCCATGCGGGCGGACGCCCCATGAGTCGGCAGGCGACCGGCCAGGCCGATGCCGCACCGCGTTTCGCCGTCGATTACGTCTACGCGGATGCGCCGACGGCCTTGCTCGACGATCCGCATGTGCTCGCGGTTTTCGGCTTCGGCGATACCGTCCCGACCAGCCATCCGGACCCGCGCTACCTGCGCGTGCCGCTGCAGCCCTATGGCGGTCCCGCGCCGTACGAGGTGTGGCGAACCGACGCGCCGGTGCAATGCGGTCGCGAAGGCGAGATCGCCTGGTCCAGCAACGGCAAGCTCGCGTTCGGCGTCATCGAGGTCGAAGAAAACGATACCGGCATCGATGCCGCCGCCGAGCATGCCTACGCGCTGCTGACCGCTTTCGTCCGCGACAGCGGCACGCCGTACCTGCTGCGCATCTGGAACTACCTGGATGCGATCACGCGTGGCGATGGCGATGCCGAGCGCTATCGCCAGTTCTGCGTCGGCCGCGCGCGCGGCTTGGGTGCATTCGACCCGACCCGCCTGCCGGCGGCCACGGCGATCGGGCGCTGCGACGATGCGCGCGTGCTGCAGGTGTACTGGCTGGCCGCCGCCGCGCCGGGAACAGCGATCGAAAACCCGCGCCAGGTCAGCGCCTATCGCTATCCGCGCGCCTATGGTCCGCAGCCGCCCAGCTTCGCCCGCGCCATGTTGCCGCCCACTGCCGGCCATCTTCCGCTGCTGCTGTCGGGCACCGCGAGCGTGGTCGGGCACGCAACCATGCACGCCGATGCGACGCTGGCGCAGGTGGACGAGACCTTCGCCAATTTCGCCAGCCTGCTCGGAGCTGCGCGGGTCTCGCATCCGGAGTTGCCAGCGGTTTTCGGCGCAGGCACGCGACTGAAGGTCTATGTGCGCGACCAGGGCGACCTTGCAGCCGTCGCCGAGGCGATGCAGTCACGTTACGGCGAACAGGTGCCGCACATCGTCCTGCACGCGGCGATCTGCCGCCGCGAGTTGTGCGTGGAAATCGACGGCGTGCATTCGGCCTGAGCGCGCGGCGTGTCGCTTGACGGTCCGCCTGCTCCGCTCTAACCTCTGGCTCGCGCCGGATCGGCCCGCTCCCATGGACAGGTGAGCGAACCGGTCGACAGTGGCGCGACACGCGAAGCGGGATTGCTTCGATCGCAACCAGGGATGGATACGGAGGAAGACGTCGGCACGGATGCCGCCAATGCCCGGGTGCGGGCAACGCACGGTGCTGCCTGCACCGTCGCAACAGATCTTCCCCATTACGGGATCCTTCCCGCCGCCACGATCCGCAATGCGTCCCTGCAGGCGCATGCGCGGATCGCGGTCGCCCTATCCATTGTCGGTGCCCCATGACCTTGCTTCCTGTCGCGCGAACGATGTGCGTGTTCGCTGCATTGTTCGTCCTCGCCTCCTGCGCCACGCGGCCGGCACCGGGTATTTCCGGTCGCTGGAAACCCGTCAACCACTTTGCCGATGCGCCGGATGAAATCCCGCTGCGGCGCGGCTACGTTTTCAGCGCCTCGCCGCTCGACGGCACGCTCAGGACCCTGCTGGCGCGATGGGCGGCCGATTCGAGAATGACCCTCGACTACCAGCATCCGTCGGACTTCAGCCTGTACCGGCCGGTAGCGGAGATCCGCACCGGCGATCTGCAGCAGGCCGTGGCGTCGCTGTCGGCGCTCTACCGCCAGCAGCGTGTTCTGGTCGCGGTCAGTGGCAACGCCATCGTCGTGCGCCAGTCCGATGCGGCGCCCGTACCGTCGTTGCCAGGCGGAACCGCAGCCACGCAATAAGCAGCAGCCACGCCACCATCGCCTGCGCAGGATCGCGCGGGCCTACCGATCCAGCAGCACAGGGATGCGCCGCCGATGACTTCCACACCACCACCGCCTGCGGGACTCGCCCGCGCCTTGTCGCGATCGGTGGACTTCGAGACGTCCCTGGCGGACGTCGTCCGGCGCAGCGAACGCCGCGCCTGGCTCGTGGCGGCTTGCGCCGTCGCGCTGGCGCTGCTGCTCGCGGGCGGCTATCTCGTCGTGCTGCCGCTGAAGGAGAAGGTGCCTTATCTCGTGATGGCCGATGCCTACACCGGCACCAGCACGGTCGCGCGCCTGTCCGGCGACTTCAACCACGCGGGCATCACCGCGGGCGAAGCGATCAATCGCAGCAACGTCGCGCACTTCGTGCTCGCGCGCGAGTCCTACGACTATGCCCTGATCCGGCTGCGCGACTGGGCGACCGTGTACACGATGGCGTCGCCGGCGGTGGCGGCGGACTACAGCCGCCTGCACGCATCGCGCAATCCCGACAGTCCCTTCAACACCTATGGCAAAGGCCGCTCGATCCGCGTCGCGATCCTGAGCATCCAGCTGTTGCGCCCCGCGCCCGATGCCGCGCCGCGAGGCGCAACGGTGCGGTTCCAGCGCGAGGTCCATGACAACGCCAGCGGCGCCACGCGGCCGCTGGACAACCGGATCGCGACGCTCGAATTCGCCTACAAGCCCGAGCTCGGCATGGACGAGAAGGACCGCATCGAGAACCCATTGGGCTTCCAGGTCACCACCTATCGCGTCGACAACGACTACGCGCCGGACCCGCCGCTGGAAGATTCCAATGCAGCGCGAGAAGCGGCGGCGCCGGCAACGGCCGCGGATCAGGCGCCCATCGTTGGCGTCGCTGAAAAGCCTGCCGCCACGGAGGCCGCGCCATGAGCCGCCATGCCATCGGCATTGCCACGATCGTGCTGGCAACGACCGGGGTCGCGACACCGCTGCATGCGCAGGTCGTGGAAACCTACGACTACGTCGCCGACCGGATCTACCAGGTCCGGACAGGGCTCGGCATCACCACCCAGATCGAGTTGAGCCCCAGCGAAACCGTGGCTGACTTCAGCACGGGCTTCAGCAATGGATGGGACCTCACCCGGCGCGGGAACGTCTTCTACCTCAAGCCGCGCAACGTGGATGTCGATACCAACCTGGTGATCCGCACGGCAACGCATTCCTACATCTTCGAGTTGCGCGTGGTGGCGACCAACTGGAAATCGCTCGATGACGCCAGGCGCGAAGGTGTGCAGTACAAGATCACCTTCAACTATCCGGCCGACAGCCGCTTCGTCGCCGAGTCCAGCGCCGCGCCGCCACTGCAGCTGGATACGCGACTGCAACCCGATCGTCGCTACAACGCCGGCTACGACTACGCCACCACGACGCGACAGCGCTGGCTGGTCCCCGCCGCGGTCTACGACGACGGACGCTTCACCTACATCCGCATGGCCGGCACGGCCGACATGCCCACCGCGGATTTCCCGGCGGTCTTTGCCCGCGAGCGCGAAGATGGCGAGGACTTCGTCGTCAACACCACGGTGGAACGCGACACGCTGGTCGTCCACGGCACCTACCCCTACCTGGTCCTCCGCCACGGCAGCAATGTCGTTGGCCTGCGCAGGAGCGCGACGCCATGACCACGATCGCCGATCGCAACCGCGACGATGATTCCCTGCGGCAGGATGGGCTGGACGCCAGTTTCCATGCCGAGCGTGGTGCGCAAGCCGCGCATCCGGACCTGGATGCCGGCATTCCCGTCCTGCGGGCGCTCGATCATCCGCGCATCAATCGCAAGGCACTGGCATTCCTCGGCGCGATCGTCGTCCTGCTGGTGCTCGCGGCGGCGTGGATGTTCCATGGCGCCGCCGCAGGCAGCCCGACCAGTCGCGCACGCGCGGAGACCATCGTGATCCCGCAGCTGCCGTCGACCCCGACGATGCCGGCCGCCGCCAGCGTGCCCGTACCCATCGCCGTGGAACCGCTGCAGGCGAGCGCATCGCCACCATTGCCGCCGCTCCCCGAGCAGCCGATGCGCCCCGCGACGACGTTCCCGTCAGGTGCTGCGCCGGCACCGCCGCCGACACTGATGCAACGCCGGATGGACGTTCCCGACCCGGGTGTCGGTGCGCAGCCTGCGAATCCCTATACACAGGCCTTGCTTGCCGGAATGCCACCGCCGCCGGGACAGGCTGCCGCAGCGACGCCGGTCGTGCTCGCCGACAGCTCCGGCGCTCAGTTCATCCGCCACCCGGACGCACTCCTCGTGCGCGGCACCTACATCCGTTGCGTGCTGGAGACGCGGATCGTCACCGACATCCCGGGATTCACTTCCTGCGTGGTCACCGAGCCGACCTACTCGATCAATGGCCGCAACCTGCTGCTGCCGAAGGGATCCAAGGTGTCGGGGCGCTACGACACCGACGCCAACGGCCCGCGCGTGGCGGTGGTCTGGGACCGCATCACCACTCCCGACGGCGTGGACGTCGGCATGGCCAGCCCGGGCGTGGACAACCTCGGCGGCGCGGGGCATCCGGGCGACTACGACGCGCACTGGAGTGCACGGATCGGCGCTGCGTTGATGATCAGCATGATCAGCGATGCCTTCAAGTACGAAGGCGAGCGACACGGACCCCGCACCACGACGGTCAGCAACGGGCTGGTGACGCAGGCGCCGTTCGAGAGCAACACCGCGCGCACGATGGAACGGCTGGCCAACCAGGCGCTGGACCGCAGCATCAGCCGGCCGGCGACCGTGACCATCAACCAGGGAACGGTACTGAACATCTACGTGGCGAAGGACGTCGATTTTTCCGCCGTGGTCACCGCGCGCTGACGCCCGCGCCGTGGAGAGCGACTTGCCGCTGGCGCGTGTCTCCAGCGATTTCCTGACCTACCAGTACGAGGTGCTCGGCATCCTCGAGCACATGGCGGCGACGGACGTGACCGAAATCTGCATCAACCGCCCGGGCGAGTTCTACCTCGAACGGGCGTCCGGATGGCAGCGCATCGCGGCGCCGTCGCTGACCTTCGAGCGCGCGCGGCAGTTCTGCACCGCCGTGGTCAACGAGAGCAACACCGGACAGCGCATCACCGACATCGAGCCGGTCGTCTCGCTCACGTTTCCCACCGGCCAGCGCGCGCAGTTCGTGATTCCGCCCGCCTGTGACGCGGGCACCGTCTCCATCACCATCCGCCTGCCCTCCCGGCAGGCGCGCAGCCTGGTGCAATACCACGAGCAGGGATTCTTCGCGGGCATCGCCGAGGCGGACGGCATCAGCAAGCAGGACAGGGAACTGCTCGCGCTGCGCAGGGCGCGCGACTTCGCAGGGTTCTTCACCCGTGCCGTGCAATACAAGAAGAACATCGTCGTGTCCGGCGCGACCGGCAGCGGCAAGACGACCTTCATGAAGTCGCTGGTGCAGGTGATTCCCGCCGGCGAGCGGCTGGTCACGATCGAGGATGCGCGCGAACTGTTCATCGACCAGCCCAACGTCGTGCACCTGCTGTATTCAAAAGGCGGCCAGGGCAGCAGCCAGGTCACCGCCAAGACCTGCATGGAAGCCTGCCTGCGGATGAAGCCCGACCGCATCATCCTGGCCGAGTTGCGCGGCGACGAAGCGTTCTATTTCATCCGCAACTGCGCCTCGGGCCATCCCGGGTCCATCACCAGCTGCCATGCCGGCAGCACCCGCCAGACCTGGGACCAGCTGGCGCTGATGATCAAGGCTTCGCGGGAGGGCGCCGGCCTGGAATACGAGGCCATCCTGCGCCTGCTGAGGATGACCATCGACATCGTCGTCCATGTCGCCGCGCATGCGGGCCGGCGCGGCATCACCGCCATCGAGTTCGATCCGGGCTGCGGGCAGGCAGCCTCGCAAGGCAATGTTGCGGGCTGAGGCGCGCGGGTGATACGGGCGCCTGCCGTGCGCAGGCGCCCGCTGTCGTGCTTACTTGATGCCGTGCATCAGGCGATTGATCACCGGCGCGATCAGGAAGAGGAACACGCCCGCCCCCAGCAGCAGCCAGAAGCTGAAGGTGAATCCTTCCAGCGCCGACGCGACCGTCATGCCGGTCTCGCCGCTCACGCTGCCGGCGAAGATGCCCGACAGGTTGTTGCCGATGGCGGTGCTGAGGAACCAGCCGCCCATCGCCAGCCCGACGTACTTCATCGGCGCCAGCTTGGTGACCATCGACAGGCCGATCGGCGACAGGCAGAGCTCACCCACCGTCTGCAGTACGTAGACCAGCACCAGCGGCCAGAACGGGATCTGTCCGTCCCCGCTGACCAGGTTCTTCAGCGCGTACATCAGCACCAGGAATGCCACGGCGTTGCCGAGCAGGCCGAGGCCGAACTTGCGCGGGATCGAGGGCTCCTTCCCGGCGCGGCCAAGCACGCCCCAGATGAGCGCCACCACTGGTGCGAGCACCACGATCGCCAGCGGATTCACCGACTGGAACCAGCCGGTCGGGAACTCCCAGCCACCGAACATCTGGCGGTTGACGATGTTCTCGGCGAGGAAGTTGAAGGAGCTGCCGGCCTGTTCGAAGAACATGAAGAACAGGATGTTGAACAGGAACAGCACCAGCATCACGATGACCCGGTCGCGCTGCACCTTGCCTTCGCGGATGCCCTCCACCAGCAGCATGAGCGACAGGCCGACGAACAACGCGGCGAGCACGTAGCCAAGGATCGATGCACCGACGCGCGCCAGCAGCAGGTAGACGATCGGCACCGCGATCGCCGCGCCGATGATCACGTACAACATGCTGGAGGTGCCGTTGCGCTCGACCGGCGGACGACCGATGGCACCCAGCTGGCGACGTCCGAACCAGAACCACAGGAAGCTCAGCACCATGCCGAAGCCGGCAGCCGCGAACACGACCTTGTAGTTCTGCTGCATCGGCGTGTCGGTGATCACCGCCGCCAGCCAGCCGGTCAGCAGCGGCGCGACCAGCGCGCCGGCATTGATGCCCATGTAGAAGATGGTGAAGCCGCGATCGCGGCGATCGTCGTTGGCTGCATACAACTGCCCGACCATCGTGGAGATGTTCGGCTTGAACAGGCCGTTGCCGACGATCACCAGCGACAGTCCCAGCAGGAACACCGACTGGCTCGGCAGCATGATCACGAACAGGCCCGAGCCCATGATCACCGCGCCCAGCAGGATCGAGCGCTGGTATCCGATGATCCGGTCGGCGACATAGCCGCCGAACAGCGCGGTCGCATAGACGAGTGCCAGGTAGGCACCGTACGTGCGGCTGGCATAGCCCTGGCCCGATGCGTCGCCGTTGAAGAACTGCGCGACGATGTAGAGCGTCAGCGCCCAGCGCATGCCATAGAAGGCGAAACGCTCCCAGAACTCCGTCATGAACAGCATCCACAGCGGCCGCGGGTGGCCAAGCATCTGCGGGAAACTCGGCGGGGCAGCCTGTCCGGACGACATGCCCTGGATCGGTGGACCCATTGGCTCGGCGGCGTTCGATGGCATGTTGGTGCTCATGCAGTTCCCCTTGTGATCGCAATGACGCGCGTCGGCGTGACGGGCGAGGATCGCCCGGCGCGGCGCGATCCGTCAAACCAGCACTGTTGCAGTGCAGCAGGGGCCTGCGCGGCTAGCCGCTGCGATCACGCGCCTGGCGGCTGCTCGCCGATCGCCGTGCGCACGTCGAACAGTTCGGGGAAGAAGGTCAGGTCCAGCGCCTGCTTCAGGAAGCCCACGCCGCTGGAGCCACCGGTGCCGCGCTTGAAGCCGATGATCCGCATCACCGTGCGCATGTGGCGGAACCGCCACAGCTGGAACTGCGTTTCCAGGTCCACGAGGTCCTCGCACAGCTGGTACTCCACCCAGTAGCGCTCGCTGTCGGCGTAGATGCGCTCCAGCATCGGCACCAGCGCCGCGTTGAACACGTGCGGCCTGGACCAGTCGCGCGCCAGGCAATCGCCTGGAATGGAATGCCCGTGCCGCGCCAGGAAGGCCAGCACCTCGTCGTAGAGGCTCGGCGCCTCCAGCACGTCGCGCAGGATCGTGGCGGCTTCCGCGTCGTGCGCGAACACCTTGAGCATCGCCGCGTTCTTGTTCCCCAGCAGGAATTCCATCGTGCGGTACTGCGCCGACTGGAATCCGGACGACGGCCCGAGGATGTGGCGGAACTCCATGTATTCCGATGGCGTGAGCGTTTCGAGCACCGACCACATCTCGGTCAGCTGGCGCAGCACCGCCTTGCAGCGGGCGAAGATCTTCTGGCAGGGGCCCAGTTCGTCGCGTTGCAGGTGCGCGATCGCGGCTCGCAGCTCATGGATCAACAGCTTGATCCACAGCTCCGACACCTGGTGCTGCACGATGAACAGCATCTCGTCGTGGTGCGGCGGCTTCGACAGTGGTTCCTGGGCGGACAGCAACCGGTCCAGGCGCAGGTAGCCGGCGTAGGTGATCCGGCCTTCCAGGTCGGTATGGATGCCCGCTTCCAGGGGTCGCTCGTTCTTGTCGATGGTCATTGGACGGTCCTGTTCATTGCGCAATTCTACGCGGCTGCCCGGCGCGGTCCGGGCTTGCGCGGGGCCCGCGCAGCGCCGGTCCTAGGCCCGGGATGGCCCGATTCGCTATCATCATGGTTCTGCGACATCAGGCCCCACGGATGACCATCGCCGCGCATTTCGACATCGAATACCTCCAGTACCTGGCGCCAGACGGCAAGCTGGTCACGGATCTCCCCAAGGGTTTCAAGCCCGAATCGCTGCTGCCGCTGTTCAAGCAGATGCTGTACGTGCGGGTGTTCGACACCAAGGCGATCGCGCTGCAACGCACCGGCAAGCTGGGCACCTACGCCGCGTCGCTTGGCCACGAGGCCACGCATGTCGGCATTGGCGCGTCGATGCGGCCGGAAGACGTCTTCGCGCCGAGCTACCGCGAATACGGCGCGCAGTTCATGCGCGGCGTGCGGCCGCGCGAAGTGCTGATGTACTGGGGCGGCGACGAACGCGGCAATGATTTCGCCGGTCCGAAAAACGATTATCCCTGGTGCGTGCCGATCTCCACCCAGTGCCTGATGGCGGCCGGTGCGGCGCTGGCGTTCAAGCTGCGCAAGGAACCGCGGATCGCGGTCAGCTGCTGCGGCGACGGCGGCTCGTCGAAGGCCGACTTCTATGCCGCGGTCAATTCCGCCGGCGCCTACAAGCTGCCGCTGGTGCTGTGCGTGATCAACAACGGCTGGGCGATTTCCGTCCCTCGCGCAGCGCAGACCGGCGCCGAGACGCTGGCGCAGAAGGGGCTTGCCGGCGGCCTGCATTGCCTGCAGGTGGACGGCAACGACCTGATCGCCGTGCTCGAGGCGATGCGCCGCGCCAGCGAGCGCGCGCGCAAGGGCGAGGGCGGCAGTGTGATCGAGTTCATGACCTACCGCCTGCACGACCACACCACCGCCGACGATGCGCGCCGCTACCGCGGCGAGGACGAGGTCAAGGCCGGCTGGACGCGCGAGCCGATGTTGCGCCTGCGCGATTTCCTGACGGCGAAGAAGCTGTGGGACGAGGCGCAGGAAAAATCCTGGCTCGAGGAGTGCGGCAAGCTGGTCGACGTCGAGATCAATGCCTACCTGGAGTCGAAGGTGCAACCGGTCGAGGCGATGTTCGATTACCTGTACGCCGATCCGCCACCGGATCTGCTGGCGCAGCGCGCCGACGCAATGGCGCTGGACAAGGCCGCACTGGAGAAGCGCAATGGCTGATCAAGCACCAGCCGCCGCCGCGCCAGCGGCCATCACCCTGATCGAGGCGATCACCCAGGCGCTCGCCTACGAGATGCGCAACGACCCGACCGTCGTCGTGCTGGGCGAGGATGTCGGCGTCAATGGCGGCGTGTTCCGCGCCACCGCCGGCCTCTCCGCGACTTTCGGCACCGAGCGCGTACTCGACACGCCGCTGGACGAAACCACCATCGCCGGCCTCACCGTCGGCATGGCCTCGCAGGGCATGAAGCCGATCGCCGAAGCGCAGTTCGATGGGTTCATGTACCCGATGGTCGACTTCATCGTCTGCCACGCGGCGCGCATGCGCTATCGCACCCGCGGTCGCCTGACCTGCCCGATGGTGCTGCGCGTGCCGTGGGGCGGTGGCATCCGCGCGCCCGAGCATCACTCCGAAGCCAACGAATCGATCTTCACCAACGTGCCCGGCCTGCGCGTGGTGATGCCGTCCTCGCCGGCGCGCGCCTACGGCTTGTTGCTGGCCGCGATCCGCGAACCGGACCCGGTGATCTTCTTCGAGCCCAAGCGCATCTACCGCCAGTACAAGGAAGTGGTGCCGGACGACGGCGAGGCCTTGCCGCTGGACGTGTGCTACGTGCTGCGTGACGGCAGCGACCTGACGCTGGTCACCTGGGGCGCGCAGGTCAAGGAAACACTCGAGGCGGCCGATGCGCTGGCGAAGGATGGCATCAGCGCCGAGGTGATCGATGTCGCCACGCTCAAGCCGCTGGACTTCGCCACGATCGCCGAGTCGGTGGCCAGGACCGGACGTTGCGTGATCGTGCACGAAGCGGCGAAGACCGCCGGCTTCGGTGCCGAGATCGCCGCACGCCTGGCCGAGGAGTCGATGTTCGACCTGGTCGCGCCGGTCGAGCGCGTCACCGGTTACGACACGCACATCCCGCTGTTCCGGCTGGAAATGAAGTTCCTGCCCAGCGTGGACAAGATCGTCGCCGCCGCCAAGCGCGCGATGGCGCTGTCGTAGCACTCGTAGGGCGGGTTTCAACCCGCCTTCGGCAAGCAGCCGGCACATACAACGGCGGGTTGAAACCCGCCCTACGGAAAACACCAACATGGCCACGAAACAATTCCTGCTCCCCGATCTTGGCGAAGGCCTGCCGGACGCGACCATCGTCGAATGGTTCGTCAAGGTCGGCGACACCATCCGCCTGGACGACAACCTCGTCTCGATGGAGACCGCCAAGGCGGTGGTCGAAGTGCCTTCGCCGGTCTCGGGCAAGGTGCTGCGACTGGCGGGCGGCGAGGGTGACGTGATCACCACCGGTGCGATGCTGGCCGAGTTCGAACTCGATCCTTCGATGCCGCAGCGCGCCGAGGGACAGGACACCGGCCACCACCACGGCGGTGCGCCAGCGATGTCGGAGGAGACCCACGGCGGCGCCGGCAGGCAGGCGCCCGGCAACGGCGACAACGTGATCGCCTCCGACGAAGGCGGCACGATCCATGCCGCCGGCACGGCTGCCCCGGCCGGCGAGCCGGGCGGCAAGCGCGATGACGCCGGCACCGTGGTCGGTGCGATGCAGTCGTCCGACACCGTGCGCAGCGAGCAGGCGACCGCCATTGGCGGCGTCAAGGCCATGCCGGCGGTGCGTGCGCTGGCCCGCAAGCTCGGTGTCGACCTGTCGCGCGTGCGAGCGACCGGAAACGACGGCGTCGTGATCATGGACGACGTCAAGCGCGCCGCTGCCGATGGCTCGGCGAAGGCTGGCGCCGTGCCGGCCGCGCGCGCCGCGCAGGTGCCGGCGGCACCGGCCGCACAACAGCGCACGCCGATGTCCGCTGCCGGGCGTCCGATGCGCACGCAGCCGCCCGGCGTGCAGGCCAGCGGCCAGCCGGAACAACTCAAGGGCGTGCGCCGCAACATGGCGCGCGTCATGGCCGACGCCCACGCGAAAGTGGTGCCGACGACCTTGTGCGACGACGCCGACCTGCACGCCTGGATCGGCAAGCAGGACATCACCGCGCGCCTGATCCGATCGATCGTCGCCGCCTGCAAGGCGGTTCCGGCACTCAACGCCTGGTTCGACGGCGACAAGCTCGTGCGCACGCTGCATCCGCACGTGGACATCGGCATCGCGGTCGACACCGATGACGGCCTGTTCGTGCCCGCGCTGCGCAACGCCGACATGCTCGACGCCGCCGGCATCCGCGGTTCCATCCAGCGCCTGCGTGCGCAGGTCGAGGACCGCAGCATCCCGGCATCGGAACTGGCCGGTTACACGATCTCGCTATCGAACTTCGGCATGTTCGCCGGCCGCTACGCGACGCCGGTGGTGGTGCCGCCGACGGTCGCGATCGTCGGTGCGGGAAAACTCGTGCACGACGTCATCGCCGTGATGGGCGGCATCGAAGTGCACCGGCGCATGCCGATCTCGCTGACCTTCGACCATCGTGCCGCGACGGGTGGCGAAGCCGCGCGCTTCCTCAAGGCGTTGCTGGACGACCTGGCGCGTCCGAACTGACGTAGGGCGGGTTTTAACCCGCCGGGCCCGACGTTGAAATCCGGAAGGCGGGTTAAAACCCGCCCTGCGATTTAACGGAAAGATGAAGCATGCCCCATCGCAGCCGCCTTGCCGGATTCATCATCGATTGCCAGACCGGCGACATCGATGCCGCCGCCACGTTCTGGAGTGGTGCGCTCGGCTTGCAGGTCGGGGACAAGCAGGTCGAGGGCGACGCGTCCTACGTCGAATTCCTGGATGGCGCGTCGGGGTTGCACATCGAGGTGCAGAAGGTGCAGCACCCGTCGCGCGTGCACCTGGACATCGAGACCGATGACCTCGACGCCGAAGCGGCGCGACTGGAAGCGCTGGGCGCCAGGCGCATCGGTTTCGTCAAACGCTGGTGGGTGATGGAAGCGCCGACCGGCCAGCGCTTCTGCATCGTGAAGATGAAAAACCCGGACCACGGCGCGACTCCGAACACGTGGAATCCGTAGGGCGGATTTCAACCCGCCGGCATTTCATTCATTCCATAACCGGTAGGGCGGGTTTTAACCCGCCATTTTTGGGTTGGCTGGGAAAGCCAGTGGCCAAGAGCCGGCGGGTTGAAACCCGCCCTACGAACAGCGCTTACCCAAGCCGCGCCTACGCGCTGCATCGTGAAGATGCAAAACCTGGACCACGGTGCGACTCCGAACACGTGGAATCCGTAGGGCGGATCTCAACCCGCCGGCATTTCATTCATTCCAACCGGTAGGGCGGGTTTTAACCCGCCATTTTGGGGTTGGCTGGCGCCAGATTGGGCTGCAGCACCAGGCTCACTTCGCTTCGTTCTCCGCGGCCATCGTCGCCAACGCGGCCGTGACCTCGTCCAGGGCCACGCCCGGACCGACCGACACCGTGGCGTCGTCGGCGTCGAAATCACCGCGTTTCAAACTAGCGACGCGCGCGCCGGCATCCTTTGGCGAATCGAAGCCGACGCTTTGCAGCAGCACGCGCTCGCCGTCCACCAGCTTGAAATAAAATTTGCCGTCCGCCTCGCGATATTGTTTGAAGGACGCGATCGACGCCACTGACGCAATGACACTTTTTGCAGATCCCGTCGTGGCTTCCCCACGAGCGTTCACCGGCGGCGTCGACAGATCCCGAAGCCCAACCGCCTCGCGCAATGCGCGCAAACGCGGGATCGCGTAACGCTCGCGCAACCGCTGCGCACCGTCGCGCAGCTGCGCCTCGATCCGTTGCGGATGCGCGACCAGCGATTCGTACTGCTCGCGCAACGGGGCGACCTCGGCGTCGATGCGCGCGAACAAGCGCTGCTTCGCGTCGCCCCAGCCGATGCCGTCGGCGAAGGCCGCGCGCATGTCGGCGGTTTCGTCGGCGCTCGCGAATGCCTGGTAGATCTGGAACAGGGCCGAGCCCTCGGCGGCCTTCGGCTCGCCGGGCAGGCGCGAGTCGGTGACGATCGACTGGATCTGTTTCTTCAGCTCCGCGCGCGGGGCGAACAGCGCGATGGTGTTGTCGTAGCTCTTCGACATCTTGCGGCCGTCCAGGCCGGGCAGCGTCGCCACCTGCTCCTCGATCACCGCCTCCGGCAGGACGAAATGTTCACCGTACAGATGGTTGAAGCGCTGCGCGAAGTCGCGCGCCATCTCGATGTGCTGCACCTGGTCGCGACCGACCGGCACCTTGTTGGCGTTGAAGATCAGGATGTCGGCCGCCATCAGCACCGGATAGAGGAACAAGCCGGCATTGATCCCCGCGTCGTCGTCCTCGCCGTCGTTGCGGTTGCGATCGACCGCTGCCTTGTAGGCGTGCGCGCGATTGAGCAGGCCCTTGCCGGCGATGCAGGTCAGCAGCCAGGTCAGCTCGGGGATTTCCGGGATGTCCGACTGGCGGTAGAACCAGACCGTGTCGGGCTGCAATCCGCATGCCAGCCACGCCGCGGCGATCTCGAGCGTCGAGCGCTGCACGCGCGCCGGTTCCTGCACCTTGACCAGCGCGTGGTAGTCGGCGAGGAAGTAGAAGCTCTCCGCCCTGGGCTGGCGGCTGGCGGCGATCGCCGGCCGGATCGCACCGACGTAGTTGCCCAGGTGCGGTGTCCCCGACGTGGTGATGCCGGTGAGGACGCGGGTCGGGATCGTTGCGGCCACTGCGCACGCTGGTTGTTGGGGGGCGGCGTGCAGTTTACCCGCAGGCCAACCCCCTTCGATGCGGCGGTGCGTTGACAGGCTGGACCCTCAACGAGAATCCGCCATGCGCAAGCCACTGCTGCTCGCCCTGCTGTTGCTGTCCGCCACCGCCTGCACCTCCGTGGCCGCCCGCCCACTGGTGCAGATGGACGTCATCGATCGCGACAGCGGTCAGTGGCTGCCCGAGTACCGGCACCGCGGTGACACTTGGGTGCCCGGCACGCCCGGTCACCGCTACGCCGTCAGGCTGAGCAACCAGAGCGGCGAGCGCGTGCTGGTGGTGCTGTCGGTGGATGGCGTCAATGCGGTCACCGGCGAGACGGCCGATCCGTCGCAGGCCGGCTACGTGCTGGCGCCCTGGCAGAGCACCGAGATCGGTGGCTGGCGCAAGTCGCTGGATGACGTGGCGCAGTTCGTCTTCACCGACCTGCCGGATTCGTATGCGGCGCGCACCGGCCGCCCGGACAATGTCGGCGTGATCGGCATCGCCGTCTTCGACGAAGCCAGGCCCATCGTCGATGACCAGCCAGCCGCGATCGCGCGGGAAGGCATGCGTGGCGCGGAACGCAGATCCGCGATGTCGCCATCATCGGCGAATGCGGCCGACGCCGCGGAAGGCGCGGTGGCAGCACAGCGGATCGGCACGGGACATGGCGCGCGCGAGTGGGCGCCTGTCGGGCGGACCGGATTCGTGCGTGCGAGCCTGCGACCCGCGCAGGTCGTCCAGTTGCGTTATGACGACGGCGCCAACCTGGTGGCCATGGGCATCATCCACGCAACGGGCCCAGCGCCGGAGGCCTTTCCGTCGGGCTTCGTTGCCGATCCGCCGGGCTGGTGATCGCGGCGGGTAATCGCATCGGCGATTGCCTTGGGCATTCGCCGGGCAAAAAAAAGCGGGCCGGATTGCTCCGGCCCGCGTGCATCCCTGCTACGCGCGTTCTCCGTCAAAACAGCGGCATGGCGCCTCTCAGCACTTGCCGTCCTTGCAATCCTCGGCCTTGTCCTGGACCTTTTCGCCGACCTTCTGCACGTCCTTGCCAGCGCCGGCCATGGTGTTGCACGCGCTCAGTGTGGCCGTGGAAAACATGGCCATCAGCATCAAGGCAATCAGTCGCTTCATCGTCAATCTCTCCTGGTGGATCGCAAGGGCCATCGGCAGCCCACCCGTCAATGAGACGCAGGCGGCCGTGAAGCCCATGTGGAGTCCGCGGGAAAAAGGCTTGTTGCGCCGCGACTGGCGTTCAGGAAGTTCGGCCAATGGCAGTGCACATGCGCGGCCGTGGACCGGCGATCAGCAGGCGGGCGATGCCGGCCCGCGTGGATCAATCGCGCATCAGGGTGGATTTTCCGAACAGGCTTTCCACCAGGTCCACCGCGAGCAGTGCGGTCGCATTGCGCGTATCCAGCACCGGGTTGAGTTCCATGATGTCCAGCGACCCCATGCGGCCGCTGTCGGCGATCATTTCCATCACCAGCTGGGCTTCGCGATAGTTCGGGCCGCCGGGGACGACGGTACCGACACCCGGTGCGATGCTCGGATCCAGGAAGTCCACGTCGAAGCTGACATGCAGGTGGGTGTCGTCATCCATGCCCGACAGCGCCTCTTCCACCGCGCGCTTCATGCCGACTTCATCGATGTAGCGCATGTCGTACACATCCAGCGCGTGCTGCTTGATCAGGCGCTTCTCGCCCGGATCCACCGAGCGGATGCCGAGCTGGCGGATCTGCGACGGCAGCAGCGCGGGTGCACTGCCACCGAGCCTGGTGAGCGCATCGGGGCCGATGCCGCACAGGCAGGCGACCGGCATCCCATGGATGTTGCCCGAGGGCGTGACGTCATGCGTGTTGAAGTCCGCATGCGCGTCCAGCCACAGCACGCGCAGCGACTTGCCGGCATCGCGGCAATGCGCCGCCACCGCGGTGATCGAACCGATCCCCAGGCAATGGTCTCCGCCCATCAGGAGCGGCAGGCGTCCCTGGCGCAATTCATTCCCCACCGCGTCCATCACCGCGCGGTTCCAGGCCACGACCTGCTCCAGGTGGCGATAGCCATCCACGGGACCGAGCCACGGATTGCGCGGGCCATCGAGGTTGCCGCGATCGATGACGTCGACGCCGCGCGCTGACAGCGCTTCGCCCAGGCCCGCGATACGCAGGGCCTCGGGCCCCATCACGGCGCCGCGATCGCCCGCGCCGATATCCGTGGGGGCGCCAATGAGCGAGACGGGTGGGAAGGTGCGCATGGGCTCTCCGATGGTCGCGGCGAATCAGGAATGTGCTCATGGCGGCGCACGCGAAGCACGGCATGCGTCACCGATCGACGCAGTTTAGGCCATGGCCCGATCGCCCCTGCCGGCCCCGGGGTGCGGGGCGGCAACGGTCGGCGATTACTTGCGTTCGGAGATGATGAAGCTGCCGAACGACACGCCCAGCGTGTGGCCGCTGCCCTTGCCGGTCAGGGCGAGCGAGATCGATCCCTTGGTGACGACCTGGGCCTTGGTTGCATTGCCGGCACCCGCGTTGGCTTCGGCCGTCGCGTAGCCACCGATGACGTCATGGATGTCCGATACGCCGGAAAACTTTCCGACGCCATCGACAATCTTCGAGTGGCCGAATGTCAGTCCGCCGCCCTTGGATTCGATGTCCACCGCAAGCCGCTGGCCGTTGCTGCAGGACACTTCGCCGGTGCCGGTCGAATGCTTGTAGAAGGCGCCGCCGCCGGACATGTTGTAGTGCAGGGTGCAGCTCACGTCGGCAGCGTGGGCTGGCGCGACGGCGGCGAGCAGCAGGACCGTGGTGGCGAGAAGCAGGCGTGGACCCATGTGGATGCTCCGGTGCATTGATTGGGCGGAGCCTAGCATGGGCTTGGCGGCGGCCCCGCCAAGCCGTGGCGTCGCGCCCGGGCACGCTCCGGGCGCGTTGCCGGACGAACGCCGATCCAAAAAAAACCCCGCCGAAGCGGGGTCCTTTCATCGGCTCGGATCAATATCCGAGGATCTGCGAGATCAGGCCGGTTGCCGTCGAGATCAGCAGGTAGCGGCCATCGTCCGGACGCACCCAGCGGTAACCGCGCGGCGGCGGCGCAAGGTGATAGACGCGGTAATCCTCGACGTAATAGCGCGGCTGCCTGTACATGTCCGGCACGCGCTCGCCGCGCGCGAACTTGTACTGGCCCAGGTGCAGGCCATTGTCGTGGTGCACGCGGTGGGCGGCCTTCCAATGATGTCCGTGTCGATACGAACGACCGCCATCATGGTCGCCATCGTCCCGGGAATTGTTGGAATGACCGTGCCCGTTGCCGTTGCCGTTGCCATGGCCAGGCATGGCCATCGCGGCGGTGGACAGGAGCGTCAGGGATATCGCGGTAGCCAGCAGGATGCGTTTCATGTGGTGGTCCTTGGGAGAGCCGAGTCAGGCTGCCGATCCTAGGCCCGCCAACATGAACGGGGGAACACGGTCATGGGCCCGGTTCACCGGGCCCGGCGCCGTCCTAATGGACCGGCACCATCAGGTGTTCGTAGGGCGTGTCCGGCCACATCACGTAGGGCTCCGCGGTATCCGGATCGGCTGCGCGCGGGTAATTCGTGTAGAACGCGGCATCGGCGCCGACGACCATCACGTGCGGACCGGTCTTGATCCAATGGTTCGCCGCATCGGGTTTGGTGGCGTAGGGATCGGTATTGCTGGCGTCGGTTCCGCCGCTGAGCATGTACATCAGGCCAACCTTGCCGGTCGGTGGCGGCTTGTGCCCGATCCAGGCGTTGGCCCACTCCAGGGCTGGCCGATCCATGCACATCGGGTCCGGGCCAGGGGTCGCCGGATTGTCGGGCATGCAGGTGAAGCCGTTGGTCCCGGGTCGGAGCGTTCGCATGCTGCCGTCGGCGTTGGCGGCGACGATCGTGGCACTGGCGCCGACCTTGGCCGGGGCGGCGTGCATGGCGCTGCGCACCATCTCCTGGTCGCTGGCGGCGACGGCGCGGGATGCCGGGTGGGAGGGCTTGGTCCCGGCGGCGACGGCGGACAGCATGGCGACGGGCCCAAGCGTCGCGGCACAGATGGCAATGGTGAGGATGGTCCTGGGCATGGCGAACTCCGTAGTGGATGCGAGGTCCCGCGGCGACCTGCGTCGTGGCGGGTGTCTCGACCAACGCATCCGGGTCCGGGCCCCGGTCATCCTGCGCAGCCTCTTCGCATGGTCGAGAACCGGCACTCGGCAAGCTGTGTCCCCGACACCCAGGAACCCATTCCATGTCCAGCGTCGCCACCATGACCGCGATCGCCATCCACGGCGGCAAGGGCGGTGCGCAGGCACTGCATGCGGTCCAGGTTCCCGTGCCGGTGCCTGGCCCGGGCGAAGTCGTGATCCGGGTCAGCGCGGCGGGGATCAACCGGCCGGACATCCTGCAGCGCGAGGGCGACTATCCGCCGCCGCCGGGTGCAGCGGACACGCTGGGACTGGAAGTGGCCGGCGACATCGTCGTCGCAGCCGGACGCTGGAAGGTCGGCGATCGCGTGTGCGCGCTGCTGGGCGGCGGCGGGTATGCGGAGTACGCCGTTGCCGACGCGCGCCATGTGCTGCCGATCCCGCGCGGGCTGACCTTCATCCAGGCCGCCGCCTTGCCGGAAACCATCTTCACCGTCTACGCGAACGTCTTCGAGCACGGCGCACTCAAGCGCGGCGAGCGCCTGCTGGTGCATGGCGCGACGTCCGGCATCGGCGTGACCGCGATCCAGATGGCGAAGGCGGCCGGCGCGCAGGTGCTGGCAACCGCGCGCGGCGTGATGAAGGCGACGCAGGCGACCATGCTCGGCGCGGACATCGCGGTGGACACGCTGACGCAGGACTTCGGCGCGATCGCCAAGGATGCCGGTGGGATCGACGTCGCACTGGACATGGTCGGCGCGGCTTACTTCGACGCGACCCTGGATGCGCTGAACATCGGTGGGCGCATCGTCTACATCGCCGCGCAGGGTGGTGCCGTGTTGCAGGTTCCGGTATGGGCGGTGATGCGCAAGCGCGCGATCATCACCGGCTCGACGCTGCGTGCGCGCAGCGCCGACGAAAAAGCCCGGCTCGCCGTCGAAGTCGAACGCGTGGCCTGGCCCTGGCTCGAGGACGGCCGTGTCGTACCCGTCATCGACCGCTCGTTTCCCCTCGCGCAGGCGGCCGAAGCCCATGCCTGGCTGGAGCGCGGCCAGCACATCGGCAAGGTCGTCCTGGTGGTGTGACTGGCGCCGGCGGCCGTTACCTGAACGGGGCACCACCGCCTGCCTGGCAACTCACCAGCAGTTGACCGCTCGCCTGCAAAGGTCGCCGGTCCATCCAAGGAGAACCACCATGCAGAACCGAATTCTTGCCGGCACCGCACTCATTGTCGCCGCAGCCTCGCTCGCCGCCTGCACGACCCGCCCCGTGGTCGTGAACACGCCTGGTCCGGGCTCCACCACCATCCAGGTGCCGGTCCCCGCGACCGCCGACATGTCGCTGACCAACGCGGTGCAGGCGTCGCTGAAGTCGACCCTGGGCACCGACGCCGCGGGCGTCAGCGTTCGCGTCGAGGACGGCACCGTCTACCTGGCCGGCCACGTCGCCACGGCGGCGCTGCGCGACCAGGCGATCCGCGCCGCGCAGGGGACGGCCGGCGTCAAGGCTGTCGTTGCCACCGCGCTCGTCGTCAGCTGATGCGCCAGCAAGTGTGAAACCAACGCCGGGTAATTCCCGGCGTTTTTTTTCGGCAGCGCCGCTGATGCGCTGCGGACCCACGCGACCGCGTGTCCGCACTGGTGCGCCGCGACGTTAACGGGGCGGCAACGCCCATGCCCGCATGGTTGCGTACCGCCGTGCACGAGTCGCCACCTTGCATCGATCCCCGGCTGTCGTGCAGGTGACTTCCCCCGCGATCGGCAGGCAATGACCCCCGTCCTGTCCGCACTGATCGCCGGATCGGCCGCCGCGACCGCGACCGCTGTGGGAACACTGCCCGCGTTGTTCGCCAGCCGGCTCAAGCAACGCACGCAGGATGCCCTGCTGGGTTTTGGCGCCGGGATCATGCTGGCGGCCAGCGCGTTTTCGCTGGTGTTGCCCGGGCTCAAGGAAGCCCGGCTGCAGGGAGACGGACCCTGGGCCGCGGGTCTCATCGTCGGATCGTCGATCCTGCTGGGCGCGGCGCTGATCATGCTGCTCGAACGGGTGCTGCCGCATGAGCATTTCATCAAGGGTCCGGAAGGTGGATCGCTGCTGCGGATCCGGCGCACCTGGCTGTTCGTGTTCGCGATCTGCCTGCACAACCTGCCAGAGGGACTGGCGATCGGCGTGGGCTATGCCGCCAGCAACGTCAGCCATGCGAACGCGCTGGCCATCGGCATCGCGATCCAGGACCTGCCCGAAGGCCTCGTCGTCGCGCTGGCGATGCTGGCGGTCGGATACGGCCGCCGCCGCTCCATCCTGGTGGGCATGGCATCTGGCCTGATCGAGCCGGTGGGGGCGTTGGCGGGGGTCAGTCTTGTTGTCGCCCTGCCATGGCTGCTGCCCTGCGGCCTGGGCTTCGCCGCCGGCGCGATGCTGTTTGTGGTGAGCCACGAAATCATCCCGGAGTCGCACCGGCAGGGACATGAGAACTTCGCCACGACCGGGCTCATCCTGGGATTCGTGTTGATGATGCTGCTCGACACCGCGCTGGGATGACGCGGTCCGGCATCGCGTGCACGCCGTCCAGGGCAGCGTGCACGCTTTCGAAGCGCGGGCGGCTGCCACGCGCACATGCGCTCATGCGCCGCTGCTGTCGTCGCGACGCTCCGCGTACCACAGCTGCAGGTGCTCGCGCGATCGCAGCACGGCGCGGCCACGCAAGCCGAACCGCAGCACCAGGCGCAGGTGCTCGGCAATGCTGAAGGTGCGCAGCTTGCGCGCCGACGTCAGTGCCTGCGCGCGCAGGATCACGAAGTGGCCATGCCGTGCCAATGCGCGACTGAAGGCGACATCCTCCCCGGCGAAATAGCGCTCGTCGAAACCGCCGGTGGCGGTGAATGCGCCGCGCGTGCAGAAGATGAAACAGCCCGGCGCGATGCCGGTGGCGCGGAACATCCAGCCCAGCAGCAGCATGGCGGCGCGTTGCGGCAGCGAGCGGCACCCACGCAGGCGCACGCCGGCGCCACCGCCGATCGCCCCCGCATCGACCGCGGCGATGGCCGCGCCAAGCAGGTCCGCGTGCACGTGCGTGTCGGCGTCGACGAACACCAGCAGGTTGCCGTTCGACTGTCGTGCCCCGGCATTGCGCGTCGCCGCGATGTGGCGGCACTCGACCGCAACCACGCGTGCGCCATGCTCGACCGCGATCGCTGGCGTGCGGTCGCCGGAGGCGTCGTCGACGACGAGCAGCTCGTAATGCAATGCCAGCTCGCGCGCGGCCGCATGCAGCGACGTGAGCGACTGGCCCAGCTCGCGTTCTTCGTTGTGGGCCGGCACGATGAAGGAAATCACGCGACGATGATTGCACGGCCGGTTGGCTGGTTCCGGGACGCATGCGTGAACTGCGGCCGTGAGCGCGCCCGGCTGCTTCAGCGCGCCGTCGACCGGTCAGGCTGGGTCGGGCGTGGAATCCGGTGCCTGCAGGTAGGGCTCGACACGGCCCTTGATCTTCATCGTCATCGGTTGGCCGCGGCGGTCGAGCGCCTTGCCGGCGGCAACGCGGATCCAGCCTTCGCTGATGCAGTATTCCTCGACGTTGGTGCGCTCCTGCCCGTTGAACTTGATGCCCACGCCGCGCTCGAGCAGCGTCGCATCATGGAAGGGGCTGCGCGGATCCTGCGACAGGCGATCGGGGAGGTCGGTCATGGTCGGGGTCGGTGGTCGGGGCGGCGCACAGGATACGAGGTCGGGCGCGGTCACGCGCTCCACGCGCGGCGCGACGTATGTTGCCCGTCCCGTGTGCAGCCCCGCGATGAACGCGCAGACATCGACCCAGCCGACCACGCCCGGCCCGGAAATACCGCAGCGACCCGACCCGGGTCCCGGCCAGCCCCTGCCCGAAGCGCCACCACAGCCCGAACCGGTGCCGTTCCGCACCACGCCGTCTCCGGAAATCCCCGCGCCCGGCGTGCCGCAGCCCTGGCTGCCGCCCGCACACGACCCGGTGCCGCCCGAGCCCATGGATTGAAACGACCCGGCATGCCGCCGCGGCCGGTTGGAAGTCGGCGATCCGCCTCCATCTTTTGTCGATGACCCGACCATTCCCGCCTCCCCAGACCCCGGCCTCCACGACGCAGGCCGAGGAAGGAACGACGGAGGCGTTGGCGGTCGCGCGCCCAGGCACGGCGCGTAGCGAAGCCCAGGTCGTGCGTGACCTGTTGCCGTTCCTGAAGCCCTTCACTGGCCGCATCGGCCTGGCGCTGGCGCTGGTCGTCGCCGGCAAGCTCGCCAACCTCGCCGTGCCGATGCTGCTCAAGAAACTGGTCGACGGCCTCAGCCTGCCGCCGTCGCAGCTGGTGTTGCCGGTGGGGTTGCTCATTGCCTACGGCGCATCGCGGCTGTCGGTGACCTTGTTCACCGAGTTGCGCCAGGTGGTGTTCGCGCGGGTGATGGCGCGCGTGTCGCGCAAGGTCACGCTGCAGGTGTTCCGCCACCTGCACGCACTGTCGCTGCGCTTCCACCTGGCCCGTCGCACCGGTGGCGTCGCGCGCGATGTCGAGCGTGGCGGCAGCGCGATCTCCGACCTGCTGGACTGGACGCTGTACACGATCCTGCCGACGATCCTGGAAGTGACCCTGGTCACCGTCGTGCTGGTGTGGGCCTACGACTGGGTGTTCGCCGCGATCACGCTGGTGACGCTGGCGGCCTATGTCGCCTTCACCTTCTCGATCACCGAGTGGCGCACGCGCTATTACCGCGCGTCGGTGGAGGCCGATACGCACGCCAACGAGCGTGCGGTCGATTCGCTGCTCAACTACGAGACCGTCAAGTACTTCGGCAACGAGGAGCACGAGGCGCGCCGCTACGACGAGAACCTCGTCGGCCTGGAAAACGCGCAGGTGATGGCGCGCAAGACGCTTGCCGTCCTCAACCTGGGGCAGACGTCGATCGTCGCGATCGGCGTCACCGCGATGATGTGGCGCGCCGCCGCGGGCGTGACCGCCGGCACGATGACCATCGGCGACCTGGTGCTCGTCAACGCCTACCTGCTGCAGCTGTCGGCGCCGCTGAACCTGCTGGGCATGATGTATCGCGAGGTCAAGGCGGCCTTCACCAACCTGGAGCGCCTGTTCGGCCTGCTCGACGAGCGCCAGGACGTGCAGGACCGCCCTGGCGCGATCCCGCTGCACACGCATCGGCCACGCGTGGCATTCGACAACGTGCGCTTCGCCTACGACGCGCGCCGCGAGATCCTGCGCGAGGTGAGCTTCAGCATCCCGCCGGGTGGAAACGTCGCGGTGGTCGGGCATTCGGGTTCGGGCAAGTCGACGCTGGCGCGGCTGCTGTACCGCTTCTACGACGTCGACGACGGCCGCATCGCGATCACCGCCGACGACGGCATCACGCGCGACATCCGCGACTACACCCAGGCGTCGGTGCGTGCGGCGATCGCCATCGTTCCGCAGGACACGGTGCTGTTCAACGACAGCATCTACTACAACATCCTCTATGGGCGACCGGCGGCCAGCCGCGAGGACGTCGAGCAGGCGGCGCGCGCGGCACACATCCATGACCTCATCGTGTCCCTGCCCGATGGCTACGAGACCCAGGTCGGCGAGCGTGGGCTGAAACTATCGGGCGGCGAGAAGCAGCGCGTGGCCATCGCGCGCGCATTGCTCAAGGATCCGTCGATCCTGATTTTCGACGAGGCCACGTCGGCGCTGGATTCGAAATCCGAAAAGACCATCCAGGCCGAACTCGATCGCATCGCCGTCGGCCGCACCACGCTGACCATCGCGCACCGGCTGTCGACGATCATGGATGCCGACGAGATCCTGGTGATGGATGCCGGACGCATCGTCGAACGCGGCACCCACGCGCAGCTGCTGTCGCTGCAGGGACACTACGCGCAGATGTGGCGGCTGCAGCAACAGCAGCAGCGGCTGGAGGTGGCGGTCGACGCGCCGGTTCCGGAGATCGCCGCGGACTGACGCCCGCCTCCCGCGCGGCGTGTACGGCCGGCGTCGGGCGCGGTGCGATAATGCCCGCATGACCCAGAAGCCCGGCACCACCGATTTCGGCTATCGCGAAGTCCCCGTCAACGACAAGCAGAAGCTCGTGGGCGAGGTGTTCTCGTCGGTCGCCGGCAGGTACGACCTGATGAACGACGTGATGTCGATGGGCATCCATCGCATCTGGAAGCGCTACTTCGTCGCCACCGCGCAGCTGCGCCGCGGCGACCGCGTGCTCGACCTGGCCGGCGGCACCGGTGATGTCGCCGCGTTGCTGCACGACAAGGTCGGCGCCGAAGGCGAAGTCGTACTGGGCGATATCAATGCCGGGATGCTCACCGTCGGTCGCGACCGATTGACCGATCGTGGCCTGGTGCGCGGACTGCAGTACGTGCAGTGCAATGCGCAGGCGCTGCCCTTCCCCGACGACAGTTTCGACCTGGTGACGATCGCGTTTGGGCTGCGCAACGTCACCGACAAGGATGCGGCGCTGCGCGAGATGCTGCGCGTGCTCAAGGTCGGCGGCCAGGCGCGGGTACTGGAATTCTCGCGGGTGAAGGCCGAGTGGTTCCGGCCGCTGTACGACTTCCATTCGTTCAAGGTGCTGCCGGGGATGGGCAGGCTCTTCGCCGGCGATGCCGACAGTTATCGCTACCTGGCCGAATCGATCCGCCGCCACCCGGACCAGGAAACACTGCAGGCGATGATGCAGTCGGCTGGATTCGAGCGCTGCGGTTTCCACAACCTCAACGCCGGCATCGTCGCCATCCACACCGGATACAGGATCTGATCGCCACGGCCGGCCTTCGCGGCGGTCCGTCGCTGTAACGAATTGGCGCGTGCAAGGCTAGACTGCCAGCTCCCCGTCCCGCCGAGCCGCCAATGCGCCTGCCGATGCTTTCGCTCCTCGTCTTCATGGCCGTGCTGCCATGCATGTCGGGTTGCTCGCGCGAGGCCGCGCGGCAAGATGTCGCCGCTCCCCCATCCGCCGCCGACAGGAAGGCCGCCGCCATGCATTCCCAGTCCCTGCACGACGAGCACTCCTACGCCGAACCCGGCAAGGTGCGCATCACCGACACGGCGCTGGACCTGGCCATCGACTTCGACCGCAAGCAGTTGTCCGGCACCGCGACGCACACCCTGCAATGGCTGGATCCCGCGGCGACGCAGCTGCTGCTCGACACCCGCGACCTGACGATCGCCAAGGTCGAGGGTGCCACCGGGCAGGGCCAGTGGGAACCACTGCAATTCGCACTCGGCGACAAGGATCCGATCCTCGGCGCGAAGCTCGACATCCAGATGCCGCGGCGCAACCAGGCGGTGCGCATCACGTACACCACGTCGCCCGACGCATCGGGCCTGCAGTGGCTGGCGCCGTCGATGACGCAGGGCAAGCAGCAGCCCTTGATGTTCAGCCAGTCCGAGGCGATCCACGCGCGCAGCTGGGTGCCGTTGCAGGACACCCCCGCCGTGCGTTTCACCTACCGCGCGCACGTCACCTCGCCGGCCACCGCGATGGTGCTGATGAGCGCGGACAACGATCCGCATGCCGCGCGCGACGGCGATTACAGCTTCACGATGCCGCAGGCGATCCCGTCCTACCTGCTGGCGATCGCGGCGGGCGACCTGGTCTTCGAGCCGATCTCCGCACGCAGCGGCGTGTGGGCGGAACCGGCGATGGTGCATCGCGCGGCAACCGAATTCGCCGATACCGAAAAGATGATGCAGGTCACCGAGTCGCTGTACGGACCCTACCGCTGGGGCCGCTACGACATCCTGGTGTTGCCGCCATCGTTCCCGTTCGGCGGCATGGAGAATCCGCGCCTGACCTTCGCCACGCCGACCGTGATCGTCGGCGACAAGTCGCTGGTGTCGCTGGTCGCGCATGAGCTTGCGCACAGCTGGTCGGGCAACCTGGTCACCAATGCGAGCTGGAAGAACATCTGGTTGAACGAAGGCTTCACCACCTACGTGCAGGGACGCATCACCGAGGCGCTGTACGGCAACGAGCTGGCGGAGATGGAGCGGCAGATCGACCAGGAGGAACTGGCCCGCGAGATCGCCAGCGGCGAGATCGCGCCCGCCGACCAGGTGCTCGCATTGCCGCCACTCACCGGCCGCGATCCGGACGATGCGCTCAGCGACATCGCGTACACCAAGGGCGCATGGTTCCTGCGCTTCCTGGAGCAGCGCTTCGGGCGCGCGGCATTCGATCCCTTCCTGCGCGGCTGGTTCGACAGCCATGCCTTCAGGAGCGCGACGACGGATGAGTTCGTCGACTACCTGCGGCAACACCTGTTGGCGACCAACCCGAATCAGGTAACGGCGGGTGAACTGGACGCGTGGCTGCACCAGCCGGGAATCCCGGCGTTCGCCGAGCGTGCACGCTCGCGCAACTTCGGCATCGTCGATGCGGCGCGCATCGCCTGGGGCGCGGAAGGCAAGTTGCCGCCCGCGGCCATCACCGGCGCCTGGAGCACGCAGGAGTGGACGCATTTCCTCGATGGCATGACGCCGACGCTGGCCTCCGACCAGATGTCCGCCCTGGACAACGCCTATCATTTCACCGGTACCGCCAATGCCGAGATCGCGCAGCGCTGGTACCCGCTGGCGGTGCGCAGCGGCTATCACGCGGCCGACGTCGCGATGGCGGACTTCATGCAGCGGGTCGGCCGGCGCAAGCTGATCATGCCGATCTACGAAGCGCTGGCGAAGACGCCCGAGGGCCTGCAATTCGCCGACGACGTCTTTGCCAAAGCCCGCGCCGGCTACCACCCGATCACCACGGCATCGGTGGCCGCCACCCTTGCCAAGGCACGCAATCCCGGGACGCCACCGACCCCATGAGCACACACCGCACCCGCCTGGCATGCATCGGCCTGATCCTGGCCGCGATGGGCCTGGGCGCCTGTCATCGCGCGGAGCGCCAGGCCGAACAGGCGGCCGCGCAGGCGGCAGTGAAGGAAGCTGCCGCCACGCAGGCTGCCGGCGCCTTCGACGATGCGGTGTCCGCGCAGAACTGGCCCCTGGCCAAGGCCCAGGGCGACGTGCTGCTCATGCAATACCCCGATACCCTCGTGGCGCAACGCGTCGGCAAGCAGATGGATGGCGTGCGCGCCAAGGCAGCCGAAGTGCGCGAAGCGGCACGCACCGCAGCGTTGTGGAATTACAGTCGTGTCGCCGTGCCAGGCGGCACCCAGGTGGCTGCGACGATCGATTCGCAGCAGCCGGTGGATGTCGACGGCAGCGGCGCCAAGCCCGTGCAACTGGTGTTTCGCGACCACCCGTCGTGGGGCCGCAGCGCGTATCTGGTGTTGCAGGCAGGCGACTTCGACTGTTACCGCGGCTGCAAGGTGAAGGTGCGCGTCGACGACTCAGCGTCGAAGTCCATGGCGGCGTCGCGGCCGAAGACCCACGAGGCGATCGCGATGTTCATCGAGGACGAGCGCGCGTTGTGGCGCATGGTGCTCGGCGCGCGGACGCTGTCGATCGAATTCCCGGTGAAGGCCGGCGGCACGCGGACCGCCGTGTTCGAAGTCGGCGGCGTGGATCACGCGCGCTTCCCTGGCTGGTATTAGCGCAAGGCGCGCGCCCACTTCCCGATTCAGGGGGCGGGATGTTCCTCGCCAATGGGCGCCGCTTCGGTGATCGCATCCCCGGCAGCCGGGCGTTGCGACGGCACCCGCACGTCCTGGCCGCGACCCCATGCGGCCACGCCGACGATGCCGGCAAAGAGCAGCAACTTGCGCCAGTCGGCGCCGCCGAGCCAGGTCGCGACGACCACCATGATCGCCACTGCGGCCAGGCCGAGTGCGATGACGACGCGAACGCGGCTGCGCATGTGGTGCCTAGAGCGTGGACCCGAACTGCTGCCGGAATTGCCCGGCGAATTCGGCATAGGTGAAGCGCTGGTTCTGGGTGCCTGGATATTCGATCTTCAGCGCGCCCATCAGCGAGGCGATGCGGCCGCAGGTCGGCAGGTCGTAACGGCGCATGAGGCCGAAGATCAATCCCGCGCGATAGGCGTCGCCGCAGCCGGTCGGATCGGTGATGCGGCGCTCGTGCGCGGGGGGGATTTCGTGCACCTGGCCATCGGCATGGATGCGTGATCCCTGCGGGCCGCGCGTCACGATGTAGGCCGCGACCTTGCCGGCGATGGTCGCCTCGTCCCAGCCGGTGCGCTGCTGCAGCAGGCTGGATTCGTAGTCGTTGACGACGACGTAATCCGCCTTGTCGATGAAGTCGCGGAACGCATCGCCATCGAACAATGGCATGGCCTGCCCGGGATCGAAGATGAAGGGAATCCCCGCTGCCTTGAAATCCGCCGCGTGCTGCAGCATCGCGTCGCGGCCGTCGGGGGCGACGATGCCGAAGGTGACGCCGTCGACGTCGCGCACGTGGTTCTCGTGGCTGCGCATCATCGCGCCGGGATGGAACGCCGTGATCTGGTTGTCGTCCAGGTCGGTGGTGATGAAGGCCTGCGCCGTGAACAGCTCGGGCAGTTCCTTGATCCGCTCCATGCGGATGCCGTGCTCGCTGAACCAGTCACGATAGGGGCCGAAGTCCTGGCCGACGGTGGCCATCGGGATCGGATCGTCGCCCAGCAGCTTCAGGTTGTAGGCGATGTTGCCGGCGCAGCCGCCGAATTCGCGGCGCATCCGCGGCACCAGGAAGGACACATTCAGCATGTGCACCTTGTCCGGCAGGATGTGGTTCTTGAACTGGTCGGGGAACACCATGATGGTGTCGTAGGCCAGGGAACCGCAGATCAGCGCAGACATGGAAGCCTCGGGTGCATCGGGGTCGAAGGGGTTGATCCGGCAGGACCACCAGGCAAGGGAACCCGGGCCATACAGGTTAGCCGCTCCATCCGTGCCCGGCCAGCAAGTCCGCACCGATCCATGCGTTGAAACGCAACGTGGGTGGCAGAAATCACGGATCAGCGTGGTTGCCCACGTGGGGGGTGGTTGTTAGGCTAGCCAATCCCCTGCGTGACCAGCGCGGCCTGCGTCCTGGCCGGCTTGCCCCTACCAGCGCGCCTTCCCCCTGCCAGACCCTGACGGACCCCGACCCCCGATGTTCAAGAAGTTCCGCGGCATGTTTTCCAATGACCTGTCCATCGACCTGGGGACGGCAAACACCCTCATCTATGTGCGCGGGCAGGGCATCGTGCTCAACGAGCCCTCCGTGGTCGCCGTGCGCCAGGACCGGCTGGTCGGCGGCGCGCGGTCGGTGGCCGCGGTCGGCACCGAGGCCAAGATGATGCTGGGCCGCACGCCCGGCCACATCACGACGATCCGCCCGCTGAAGGATGGCGTCATTGCCGACTTCACCTACACCGAGGAAATGCTCAAGCATTTCATCCGCAAGGTGCACAAGTCGCGCTTCCTGAAGCCGAGCCCGCGCGTGCTCGTGTGCGTGCCCTGCGGCTCGACCCAGGTCGAGCGCCGCGCCATCAAGGAGTCGGCCGAGGAGGCCGGCGCGCGCGACGTGTACCTGATCGAGGAACCGATGGCCGCGGCGATCGGCGCCGGCATGCCGGTGACGGAGGCGCGCGGCTCGATGGTGGTGGACATCGGCGGCGGCACGACCGAAGTCGCGGTGATCGCCCTCAACGGCATCGTGTACGCCCAGTCGGTCCGCATCGGTGGCGACCGTTTCGACGAGGCGATCATCGCCTACGTCCGTCGCAGCCAGGGCATGTTGATCGGCGACGCCACCGCCGAGCGCATCAAGATCGAGATCGGTTGCGCCTACCCGCCCGAACATCCGCGTGAGATGGAAGTCTCCGGCCGCCACCTGGCCGAAGGCGTGCCGAAGATGATCAAGATCAATTCCGCCGAGGTGCTGGAAGCCCTGCGCGAGCCGCTGGCGGGGATCCTCGCCGCGATCCGCCATGCGCTGGAGCAGACGCCGCCGGAGCTGTGCGCCGACGTCGCCGAGCGCGGCATCGTGCTGACCGGTGGTGGCGCCATGCTGCGCGACCTGGACCGGCTGATCAGCGAGGAAACCGGCTTGCACGTGCAGGTGGCCGATGACCCGCTCACCTGCGTGGCGCGCGGCGGCGGCCGGGCGCTGGAACTGGTGGACATGCACGGCAACGAGTTCTTCGCACCGGAGTGACGGTGTTTCCAGCTGCACGGCGCGACTCGCGCGATGGTGACGAGGATGGGGTTGGGGTTGGGGCGCGACATGTATCCGCTGTCGATCCATTCATGCGCGCGTGCCTGCTGGCCGGGACGCGCATGGACGCCACTGGCTGCGGCCCGTGAGCTGACCTGACGTGGCGTCCTTCGCTGGATCTCCTGCTGCCCGCCCGGGCGATGTCACCGGCACGTTGCGCCTGCTGGCTTACATGGCGCTGGCGATTGCCTTGATCGTGCTCGACCACCGCGGCGGCTGGCTCGCGCAGGCGCGCATGCGCGGCGAGATGGCGGTGCAACCGCTCTGGTGGGTCGCCAGCCTGCCCGGCCGCATCGCCGAGGGCATGCGCGAGGGCACGGCAACGCGCGCCCACCTCGCCGACGAGAACCGGATCCTGCGCAATGCGTTGCTGATCAGTGGTGCGCGGCTGTCGCGCCTGCAGGCGGCCGCTGCCGAAAACGCACGCTTGCGCGGACTGCTTGGAGCCGGGCGGCGCGGTGGCCTGGACGTGCAGCTGGCGCCGATCCTGAACATCGACCTGGACCCGACCCGACAGCGGCTGGTGCTGGATGCCGGCAGTCGCGATGGCGTCCAGGTGGGACAGAGCGTGATCGATGCCGGCGGCCTGCTTGGCCAGATCATCGCGGTGGAGCAGGGCACGGCGACGGTCCTGCTGATCACCGACCCCGACCACGCGGTCCCGGTGGTGGTGGCACGCACCGGCGTGCGCCTGGTGGCGTATGGAAAGGGGCGCAGCGACCGGATGGAGCTGGTCAACATCCCGCTGTCCAGTGACATCAAGCCCGGCGACAGCATCGTGACCTCCGGCCTGGGCGGACGTTTCCCGGCGGGTTTCCCGGTGGGCACGGTCCGGGAACTGCGGCCCGACGACAGCCATGCCTTCCTGGTTGGCGAGCTCAAGCCCGCCGCGCAGCTGGATCGTGGTCGCGACGTCCTGCTCCTGCGCCAGGGCGCCACGGCGAACGCGCCTGTGTCCGGCGTCGATCCCGGGGCCGCTGCCGGCAGCCCGGCACCCGCGCCTGGTGTCGCGACATCGTCTGCGGCCGCTACCGTCGCAACAAGGGCAGGTGCATCCAATCGCACCACGCCTGCACCTCCTGCCGGGCCGTCGAGCACCGGCCGTCCGACGGCCGCCGCAGCGTCGCCGCGAGTGCCCGCCCCATGAGCCGCCCGCGCAACCACTGGCTGTTGCCGCTCAGTGTCGGACTCGCGCTGCTGCTCGGTCTGTTGCCGTTGCCGGCATCGCTGCAGCCGTTCCGGCCGTACTGGCTGGCGCTGGTCGTGGGCTATTGGCTGATCGAGGATCCCGATCGCGTCGGCCTGGGCTTCGCCTTCGCGATGGGACTGCTCGCGGACCTGGCCTTCGGCGGGTTGCTCGGCGAGCAGGCGCTGCGCCTGACGGTGATGGCCTTCATCCTGCAGCGCTTCCGCGCGCAGCTGCGATTCTTCCCGTTGTCGCAGCAGGCGCTGGCGATCGGCGGACTGTTGCTCAACGATCGCGTGGTCAGCGCCGCCGTGCACCTGGCGCTGGGCGAGCCGCAGTTGCCCTGGAGTTTCTGGTGGGCGCCGCTGCTGGGAATGCTGCTGTGGGCACCGGTGTTCCTGCTGCTGGATACGCTGCGACTGGGGCGCAGGGGATGAGCGCCATCACGCCGATGTCCTGCATCGGGCACCCGGTCGTGGGCGGGCCGGTGACGGCATCGCTGGCGATTTGCATCGGCGCGCGTCGGCGCGTCGGGATGACCACGCCGGCGCAGTCGTTGCGCGGCGTGGTTTGAGGCCATGGGTCCGCGTCGACGCCAGCTGAAACACCCTGCCGCCGAGGCCGCGCAGTTCCGCATGCGGGCGGCGATCGGATTCGTGGCGGTGCTGCTGGCGCTGGCGGCGCTGGGCGGTTGGTATTTCAAGTTGCAGGTGATCGACCACGCCGATTACGCCACGCGCTCGCAGGCCAACCGCATCAAGCCGCGGCCGGTGGTTCCCGGGCGCGGACTGATCTACGACCGCAAGGGCCGGATCCTCGCCGACAACGTCCCGGCATACCGGCTGGACGTCGTCCCGGACCAGGCCGGGGATATTCCCCGGCTGCTCGCGCAGCTGTCGCGCATCATCGCGCTCACGCCCGACGACATCGCGCATTTCGACGCCGACCGCAAGGCGACGCGCGGCTTCCGTCCGATCACGCTGAAGCTGCGCGTGAGCGACGTCGAGGCTGCGCGTTTCGCCGTCGACCGCTGGCGCTATCCGGGCGTCGACCTGGTGCCGTACCTGAGCCGACGCTATCCGCATGGCGCGCTGTTCGCCCACGTCATCGGCTATGTCGGGCGCATCGACGAGGCCGACATGGCCAAGATGGGCGACACGAGTACTGGCTTCACCCACACCGGCAAGACCGGCATCGAGCGCTATTACGAAGATGCGCTGCGCGGACGCATCGGCTACGAGCAGGTGGAGACCAATGTCGAAGGTCGCGCGCTGGGCACGGTCGGGCGCGTGCCGGCGATCTCCGGCGCCGACCTGCGCCTGTCCATCGACCTGGACCTGCAGCAGGCGGCGGCGGAAGCCTTCGGTGATTTCGACGGATCCGCGGTCGCGGTGGATCCGCGCACCGGCGAGATCCTGGCGATGGTGAGCCTGCCGAGCTTCGATCCCAACCTGTTCGTCAACGGCATCTCGACCACCGATTACCGCGCGCTGATGGACAATCCGTCGCGGCCGTTGTTCAACCGCAACGTGATTGGAGGCGGCCCGCCCGGATCCACGATCAAGCCCTTCCTCGCGCTGGCCGGACTGGACAGCGGGCTGCGCACGCCGCAGGACAAGGTGTTTTCCACCGGCGAATTCCACATCCCCGGACAACGCCGCGGTTATCGCGACGCGCATGGTGGCGAAGGCTGGACGGACCTGCGCAAGTCGATCGCGCAGTCGGTGAATTTCTACTATTACAAGCTGGCCTACGACATGGGCATCGATCGCCTGGACACGTGGGTACGCAAGTACGGCTTCGGCGAGCCCACCGGCATCGACCTGATGGGCGAGAGCGGCGGCATCGTTCCGTCGCCGGCATGGAAGGCCAGGCACAGCAGGGAGCCGTGGTACGTCGGCGAGACCGTGATCTCCGGCATCGGCCAGGGTTACTGGAAGGTGACCCTGCTGCAGTTGGCGCGCGGTGTCGCATCGCTGGCCGACGATGGCCAGCGACGCCGGCTGCACCTGGTGCAGCAACGTCGCGACGGCTACAACGCACCGTGGGTCCCGCTGCCGCAGCCGGCGCCAGTGCGCATCACCGACAACCCGGCGCACCTGCGGGCGGTGCAGGAAGGCATGATGGCGACCATGCAGCCCGGCGGCACCGGCGCCGCGATCCAGCGCGATGCGCCCTACCTGATCGCCGGCAAGACCGGCACGGCGCAGAACACCAGCCGCAAGGGCAACATCAGCCTCAATCCGCATGCGCTGCCGCTGAGCCTGCGCCACCAAGCCTGGTTCATCGCGTATGCGCCCGCTGATCATCCGACCATCGCCGTCGCGGTGATGGTGGAGCACGGCGGCTTCGGCGCCAGCACCGCGGCACCGATCGCGCGCAAGATCATGGACGCATGGCTGCTGGGCAAAAAGCCCGAGCCGACAATCAGTTCCGATGTCGTGGCGGCCGCGCCCGCGAGCGCCGCCACCAACGTCGCGGCCGCCGGGGCCGCGCCTGTCGTCGCCCCAACCGCGCAACATCCGGCCGACTGATGACCGCCATCCTGCGCTGGCTGTTCGACATCCTCGCGCGCCTGCTGCGCACGCTCGACTGGCCGCTGTGCCTGGCATTACTGGCCTTGATGACGATCGGCCTGGCCGTGCTCTACAGCGCCGGCAATGAATCGCCGCGCCTGGTGCTCGCGCAGGGCGTGCGATATGGCTTCGGATTCGCCGCGATGTGGGCGCTGTCGCGGATCCCGCCCAACCGGCTGCGCAACATCACGCCCGCGATCTACGCCGCGACGTTGCTGCCGTTGCTGGCGGTGCTGGCAATCGGCACCGGCAAGCACGGACGGCTGTGGATCGACCTGAAGCTGTTCTACTTCCAGCCCGCGGAGCTGTTGAAACTGAGCCTGCCGATGATGGCCGCCTGGTATCTCAACCGCCAGGTCCTGCCGCCGCGTTTCAGCGTCGTGCTCGCCACCGCCGCGATCATCGGGGTGCCGACGCTGCTGATCCTGCTGCAACCGGATTTCGGCACGGCGATGCTCGTCGGCATCAGTGGCGCCTTCGTGTTGTTCCTGGCCGGGCTGTCGTGGTGGTGGTTCGTCGCCGCGGCCGGCGGCGTGGCCGGCGCCGCGCCGGTGGCCTGGTTCTGGCTGCTGCGGCCTTACCAGAAGGATCGCATCCTGACCTTCCTGAATCCGGAGTCCGACCCGCTGGGTACCGGCTGGAACATCATCCAGTCGAAGATCGCGATCGGTTCCGGCGGATGGACCGGCATGGGCTGGGGCCAGGGTTCGCAGTCGCACCTGGACTACCTGCCCGAGCACACCACCGACTTCGTCTTCGCGGTGCTGAGCGAGGAGTTCGGATGGGTCGGCGTGGCGACCGTGCTGGCCTTGTACCTGTTCGTCGTCGGGCGCTGCCTGTGGATCGCCAGCGAAGCGCGCGATGGTTATTCGCGATTGCTTGCCGGCAGCCTGGCGCTGTCGTTGTTCGTCTACGTCGTCGTCAACGGCGGCATGATCGCCGGCCTGCTGCCGGTGGTCGGCGTGCCCATGCCGCTGCTGAGTTACGGCGGCACGTCCGCCGTATCGCTGTTGGCCGGCCTGGGCGTGGTCATGGCGGTGCGCGCGCACAAACCGGTGCACGGGCATTGACCTTGCGGCCCTGCGGAATCCTGGCGGCGAGGGGGCCTGGTGACCAGCGCTTGTGAAAAGACGGCAAGCGTCACCCTGTGCAAGACCCCGAAGGGGCGGCGCACAGGACGTGCGCCGTTTCCAGCCGAGCCATGGATGGCGAGTCTGGAAATCCTCCAGGAAACCCATGGGGCGAGTCAGCCCTGATCGGGGAAAAGCCGCTTTCTTTTGGTTACTTTTCTTTGCGGCTCTCAAAGAAAAGTAACCCGCCAACGGCGGAAGCGTTTGCAGCGCAGCTGCCCGGCATTGACGCGGCGACGCAATGGATCACAGGCGTTTCGCGCAAACGCAGAACGGTCGAGCGTGCGAAGCCCCGTGCTACCCTCGCGCCGATGAATCGACGCGTACTCTTCCTCACAATTCCGTTCGTGCTCGCCGCCTGCGCAACGCCGGTGCAGCGCCCCGCACCGGCCCCCCAACCGCAACCGCCTGTCGCCGCACCGGCCGCGGTCCTGCTGCCGTCGGTCCCGCAACCGCCCGAGCGACCACTGGCGCCGGCGAGCGTGACCGACCCGCTGCTGCCGCAGCCGCAGCGCATCGATGCCTTCGTCGACTACACGGCCAGCACCTACGGCATCGATCCGCAGGTGGTGCGCGATGGCCTGGGCAAGGCGCAGTTCCTGCAGCGCACGGTCGACATCATTTCGCGTCCCGCCGAAGCCGTGCGCCCGTGGCGCGACTACCGGCCGATCTTCCTCAACGACGCACGCATCGCCGGCGGCATCGCCTTCTACAACGACAACCGCGCGGCGCTGGACAGGATTTCGGCGCAGACCGGCGTGCCTGCCGAATACATCGTCGCGATCATCGGCGTGGAAACCAACTACGGGCAGAACACCGGCAGCTACCGCGTGCTGGATGCGCTGTATTCGCTGGCGTTTGGCTACCCGAAGCGGGCGCCGTTCTTCGCCGGTGAGCTTGCCCAGTTGTTCGCGCTGGGCAGGGACGAACACCTCGACGTGGCCGCGCTTACCGGCAGTTACGCCGGCGCGATGGGCCTGGGACAGTTCATGCCGTCCAGCTACCGCTTGTGGGGCAAGGACGGCGATGGCGATGGCCGGCGCGACCTGATCAACGACAAGCAGGACGTGTTCGCCTCGATTGCGAATTACTTCGTGGCGCACGGCTGGAAGCGCGGTGGCGCCGTGGCGGCGCCGGCGACGCGCGATGCGATGGCGGCGGATTTCACCCCGCCGACGATCGATCCGGTCTATCCACTGGCAACCCTGGCGCGGCAGGGGTACCGTCCGCAACCGGGGCAGCCAGTCGAAGAGGGCGCGACCTTGCTGACACTCGATGGCGAAACGGGCAAGGAGTACTGGCTCGGTTATCGCAACTTCTACGTGATCACCCGTTACAACCATTCGCCGATGTACGCGCTGGCGGTGCACCAGCTGGCGCAGGCGATCCGGACGGGCAGCGGCGGATGAAGGCGCTGGCGCTGGCTGCCATGGCCCTGGCGCTGGCCGCCTGCAGTGGCGGGCACGTCAAGCCCTCGGCACCCGCAGTCACCCGCGTGCAGGCGCCGCGATCCGTGCCCGACACCGGGTCCGTCGTCGTGCGCCGTTCGCCGTACGCGCCGGCGCAGGAGGACCTGAGCAAGCGCGGAAACTACACGCGCGGCGGCCTGTACGCGCCGGAGATCCAGGACAGCGCGCCGGATGGCCTGGCCGATGTGGATTCGATTCCCGAGCCGGAGGTCAGGGCCGAGCCGCGATCACGTTATGGCAACCGCTCGCCCTACCAGGTGCTCGGACAGACCTACTCCGTCATCGATGATCCCGCGAAGTACGACGAGGTGGGGCTGGCGTCGTTCTACGGCAACAAATTCCACGGCCGTCGCACCTCCAACCTGGAGGTGTACGACATGTACGCCTTCAGCGCCGCGCACAAGACGCTGCCGCTGCCCAGCTACGCGCGTGTCACCAACCTGTCCAACGGCAAGTCGGTCGTGGTGCGCGTCAACGATCGCGGGCCATTCCACGCCGGCCGCATCATCGACCTGAGCTACGCCGCGGCGGTGAAGCTGGGTGTCGATCGCGCGGGCACCGCGCGCGTCGAAGTGAAGGGCCTGAGCGCCGGCGAGAACGCACGCGAGCCCTACGACGCCGTGGCCGCGGCATCCGTGCCGACGGTGCCTGCTTCGAATCCTGCAACCTTGCCGCCCGGCGTGCACGTGGCCACGGGCCGCCCGGCCGCCATGTCGCCGACGCGCACCGCCATCGACTCGCTGGTGGCCCATCTGCCGATTGCCACGGCCAACGCCAGCGAGCGCCCGCCGCAGGCCGGGGTGGCACCGACAACATCTGGCGCTCCCGCCGCAGCGGCCGCGACCACGCCCAACCCCGCCGGCGAACGCTTCGACATGCGCCAGGACGGCCGCACCATGACGGCCGATGAATTCGACGCCTGGATGCGCGCGCGCAGCATGCGCGTCGCCACCGGCAAGCCGATGCGCATGCCTGCAGCGTCCCGGCCTGTTGCCGCCACTGCGCCGGCTGCTGCCACCCGCGCTGCGCTGCCGGTCGATGTCGGCAACGCGCCGCCCACGCAAGCCACGGCGGCGGTCGTCGCCGGCGGCGGCCCTGGCGTCACCTACCAGGTCGCCAGTTTTGCCGCGCGCGCCAATGCCGAACACGCCTTGACGCTCCTGACCGGCGCCGGCATCGCCGGGGCCCGGCTGCTCGATGCCGATGCCAACGGCCGCAAGGTCTGGCGGCTGCGCGTCGGTCCGGTCGATACCGCCGGTGCGCAGGAACTCGTGGCGCGCATCCAGGGTCTGGGTTTCGGTCAGCCGCAGCGCGTGCGCGAGTAGACTCTCGCCTTCTTTTTCATACCCGGTCACGGACGGCCGGCCATCGGAGTCCGTTGTCTTGATGAATCCTGTTTCCAAGTCCACCCCCCGCCGCCAGCCGCAGTCGCGCTTGTTGAAGTCGGTCGGGGTCGCGCTCGTCGCGACCACCACGCTGCTGGTCGGGCTCGCCTTCGCGCAGACGCCGGCCCTGCCCCAGCCTGCGGCGCCACGCCCGGCGGCCTTGAGCGACAACCTGCCGATCCCGCCGCCGCCCGCGCCGAAGACCTCGGCCGCCTGGATCCTGATGGACTACGCCACCGGCCAGGTCCTGGCTGGCGAGAACTACGACACCCGACATGAGCCGGCGAGCATCACCAAGGTGATGACGTCGTACGTCGTCGCCTCGGAAATGGCGGCCGGCAAGGTCCATGCCGACGATCAGGTGATGATGACCGAGCACGCCTGGCGCGAAGGCGGCGCCGGCACCGAGGGCAGCTACAGCGGTTTCCCGGTCAACAAGACCGCGCCGCTGGTGGAAATGGAAAAGGGCATGGTGGTGCAGTCCGGCAACGACGCCGCGATCGCGCTGGCCGAGCACATCGCCGGCAGCGAGGAATCGTTCGCGGCGCTGATGAACGCCTACGCCGCGCGCATCGGCATGAAGGATTCGCACTTCGTCAATCCGCACGGGCTGTCGGCCGAGGGCCACTACTCGACGGCGCACGACCTGGCGCGGCTCGGGCGCGCGCTGATCCATGATTTCCCGGTTTCATACGCCTACAACAAGATCAAGGAATTCACCGTCGGGCCGATCACGCAGCCCAACCGCAACCTGCTGCTGTGGCGCGATCCCACCGTCGACGGCATCAAGACCGGGCACACCAGCAACGCCGGCTATTGCCTGATGGCATCGGCCATCCGCGGCGACCAGCGACTGATCGCCGTGGTGCTGGGCGATACCAGCGAGAAGCAGCGTGCCGACGACGCCCAGGCGCTGCTCAACTGGGGCTTCCGCTTCTACGAAACCCACAAGCTCTACGACGGCGGCGTGCAGGTCGCCAGGCAGAAGGTCTGGAAGGGCACGGTCGACGAAGTCCAGCTCGGCCTGGCCGAGCCCATGCTGGTCAGCATGCCGCGCGGCAAATACACCCGGCTCAAGCCGGCGATGATCGTGCCCAAGACCCTGGTGGCGCCCATCGCCAAGGGCCAGAAGATCGGCATGGTGAAGGTGACGCTCGACGGCAAGGTGATGGCGGAGCGCCCGCTCATCGCCCTGAATGCGGTGCCCGAAGGCGGCTTCTTCAAGCGCCTGTGGGATGAGTTCTGGATGTGGTGGGACACCGTCTGAGCGCCGCTGGCGCCGGCAGGTGAACAGGACAAAGGCCGGCGCAAGCCGGCCTTTTCCGTGCGCTCAAAGCCGGACGAAATAGGGGATCGCCATCAGCAGTGCGCCCACCGCCACGGTGGCCCAGGCGTTGGAGACGAAGTACGGAAATACCATCAGCCCCACGCCGCAGACCAGCGGCACCAGCGCGCCCTGCCGCTTGCCGTAGATGAAGAACCCGCCGCCGATCGCCCCGAACACCACGCCCCACAGAAGTGTCGCCATGTCCATGCGCTGTCGTCCGATGCGTGCCTGCTGGCCGGTTGCCGGCAATGCTACCGACCGCAGCCAGCGAGCGGGGTTTCCCGCGCGCGGCGGCGCGTTCATCAACTTCGCATGCGGGATTCGCCTCGGCGCCCCATAATTACTGGATGGATATCAAGTCAGATAACCCCGATCACGGCTTCCAGTTTCCCGGCGAGTTCGAGATCACGGCCATGGGCCCGGCCGGCAGCGGCCTGGATGAACAGATTCCGGCCCTGCTGGAAGCCGCCGGCCTGGTGGTCCTGCACGAGACGGTGACCACGCGCGAATCCAGCGGCGGCAAGTTCGTGTCGATCAAGCTCAGTTTCCGCGCCGAGTCGCGCGAGCAGTACGAGGTTGCCCACGCGGTGTTGCGCGAGCACCCGGAAGTGAAGTGGACCATCTGACGGCTGCATCGCCGCTGCGCGACTGTGTCGTCCGCGACCTCGGGCGGCAGCCCTACGAGCCGGTCTGGCGGGCCATGCAGCGCTTCACCGATGCCCGTGGCGAAGACAGTCCCGACGAGTTGTGGCTGCTCGAGCACGACCCCGTGTTCACCCTCGGCCAGGCCGGCAGGCCCGAGCACGTGCTGGCGCCTGGCGGGATTCCCGTGCTGCACGTCGATCGCGGCGGGCAGGTGACCTACCACGGCCCCGGCCAGCTCGTGGCCTATCCGTTGCTGGACCTGCGCCGCCTGAAGCTGGGCGTGCGCGAGTACGTGCAGCGGATCGAGCAGGCGCTGATCGACACGCTGGCCGACTGGGACATCGCGGGCGCACGTCGTGAGGGCGCGCCCGGCGTCTACGTCGACGGCGCCAAGATCGCCGCGCTCGGCATCCGCGTCCGCCGCGGCTGCAGCTTCCATGGACTGGCGTTCAACGTGGCGATGGACCTGGAGCCCTTCGCCCGGATCAACCCCTGCGGTTACGCCGGGCTGCAGGTGACCTCGATGCTAGAATGCGGATGCGGCGAACGCGCCGATTTCAGCCTCGAAACCGTCAAGTCACGGTTGTTGCAGCACCTCGCCGCGGAGTTTGGCCTGCGCATGCACGAGGCCGCGCCGCCGCAGCTCGTCGTCCCCGAACCGCAGGCCGCCTGATCGCATGAGCGACACGTCCACCAAGACCATCCCGCTGGCCGTCATCGGCGAGCCGGCATCGCTGCAACCCGGGGCAAAGCAGGTGGCGGGCGACAAGATCGCGCGCTCACCGGTGCAGTTCGCCGATGTGCCGGTGCTGCGCAAGCCGTCGTGGATCCGCGTGCGGATTCCATCGGGCAATTCGGTGGCGCTGCTCAAGGCCAAATTGCGCGAGAACCGCCTGGTCACCGTCTGCGAAGAGGCCAGTTGCCCGAACATCCACGAATGCTTCGGCCACGGCACCGCCACGTTCATGATCCTCGGCGAGGTCTGCACGCGACGCTGCTCGTTCTGCGACGTCGCCCACGGCCGGCCGAAGCCGCCCGATGCCAGCGAGCCCGACAACCTGGCGCGCACCGTCGCCGACATGGGGCTGAAGTACGTCGTCGTGACCAGTGTCGACCGCGACGACCTGCGTGATGGCGGCGCCCAGCACTTCGTCGACTGCATCGCCGCCATCCGCCGCGACAGCCCGCGCACGAAGATCGAGATCCTCACGCCGGATTTCCGCGGCAAGGGCCGCATGGAGCGGGCGCTGGAGATCCTCGCGGGCAATCCGCCGGATGTGTTCAACCACAACGTCGAGACGGTGCCCGACCTGTACCCGAACGTCCGCCCGGGCGCCGACTATGCGTGGTCGCTGCGCCTGTTGCAGCAGTTCAAGGCGCAGCACCCCGGCGTGCCGACCAAATCCGGGATCATGCTGGGCCTGGGCGAGACCCTGGCGCAGGTCCAGGCCACCCTGGGCGACCTGCGGGCGCACGACGTCGACATGGTCACCATCGGCCAGTACCTGCAGCCCAGCGCCCACCACCACCCGGTGCTGCGCTACTGGACGCCGGACGAATTCAAGGCGCTGGAGACCTTCGGCATGTCGCTGGGTTTCAGCCACGTCGCATCCGGCCCGCTGGTTCGCTCGTCCTACCACGCCGACCAGCAGGCGATGGAGGCGGGCGTCGCCGCCTGACCGCGCCGGCCCGCATCATCGGCGCTGCATCCGCGTCGCAGGCAGCATTCACGCAACGGCCAGCGCGGGCGGTTAGATTGTCCATATCGGTTGGATTGCAACTTTCGGCACTTACCAGCCGTCCATGCACAAGCCAGCCTGAGCGCAGAGCACCGTCGTTCATCCAATCCCCTGGATCCATTGTCCCAACACCGGCCCGACAGGCCGCGAGAGCATCGATGAAAGCGCATTACCCCCTGTTGATCCTCGCACTGGCCGCGCCCGTGGCGTTGCTGGCACGCGCCCCTGGCAGCGCCGGCACCGACACCGCGATCGCCTCCGGGCCGACCGTCGAGCAGGGCACCACCGCCAAGCTCGTCTACGGTCTGCTGTCGGACAGCCGTTACGCCTATCGCCCGCGCGCGCTCGACGACACGCTGTCGTCGGACGTCTTCAAGCGCTACCTGGAAGCGCTGGACAACAGCAAGATGTTCTTCACCGCGCAGGACATCGCCCGCTTCGCGCCATACAAGACCACGCTGGACGACGCCATCAAGGGCGGCGACATGGGCCCTGCCTTCGCCATCTTCGCCCGCTACAAGCAGCGGGTCGACCAGCGCTCGGCGTACGCGCGCAGCCTGCTCAAGCAGGACATCTTCGATTTCAGTGGCAACGACCGCTGGTACTACGATCGCGAGGATGCGGCCTGGGCCGCCGACGATGCCGCGCTCAACACCATGTGGAAGGAGTCCGTCCGCAACGACTGGCTGCGGCTGAAGCTGGCCGGCAAGAAGCCGGACGACATCCGCAAGACGCTGGACAAGCGTTACGCGACGCTCGATTCGTCCGTGGCCGAGCTCAACGGCGAGGACGCGTTCCAGAGCTTCCTCAATGCCTACACGTCGGCAATCGATCCGCATACCGACTACTTCGATCCACGCACCGCCGAGCGTTTCAACCAGTCGATGTCGCTGTCGCTGGAAGGCATCGGCGCGGTCCTGCAGAAGCAGGACGACCTGGTGCTGATCCGCGAAGTCGTTCCCGGTGGCCCGGCCGCGCGCAGCAACAAGCTCAAGCCGGGTGACCGCGTCGTGGCCGTCGGCCAGGGCACGAGCGGCGTGATGGAGGATGTCATCGGCTGGCGCATCGACGACGTCGTCGAGAAGATCAAGGGACCCAAGGGCACCCAGGTGCGCATGGACGTGATCCCGCCCGAGGCCGGGCTGGACAGCAAGCCGGTGCGCATCGTGCTGACCCGCGACAAGATCAAGCTGTCCGAGGACGCGGCCAAGGCGGAGACGATCACGATCCCGGCCGCCAATGGCGTTCCCGCCAAGCGCATCGGCGTGATCAAGCTGCCCGGTTTCTACCAGGACTTCGAAGGACGCCGCAGCAACGATGGCGACTATGCATCGGCCACGCGCGACGTCGCGCGCCTGCTCAAGCAGTTCCGTGCGCAGAAGGTCGACGGCGTGGTGATGGACCTGCGCAACAACGGTGGCGGATCGCTGGACGAGGCGGTGGATCTCACCGGCCTGTTCATCGACAAGGGCCCGGTGGTGCAGGTGCGTGAATCCGGCGGTCGCGTCAGCGTGGACGGCGACAGCAAGGCTGGCGTCGCGTGGGACGGCCCGCTCGCGGTGCTGACCAATCGCGGCTCGGCGTCGGCGTCGGAGATCTTCGCCGGTGCGATCCAGGATTACGGCCGCGGCCTGATCATCGGCGAGACCACTTTCGGCAAGGGCACCGTGCAGAACCTCGTCGACCTGGATCGCTGGCCGTCGAACGAGCAGACGCACTTCGGCCAGGTGAAGCTGACCATCGCGCAGTTCTTCCTGCCTGGCGGCAGCAGCACGCAGAACAAGGGCGTGGTGCCCGACGTTCGCTTCCCGGTGTCGGTCGACGCGACCGAATACGGCGAGAGCACCTACGACAACGCCTTGCCGTGGACGCGGATCGCCGCGGTGCCGCACGTGCGTTACGGCAACTTTGCGCCGATCCTGCCGCAACTCGATGCGCTGCACGACGCGCGCGTGGCCAAGGACAAGGAGTTCCAGTGGTGGTCGCAGGACGTCGCCGAGTTCCGCATCGAGCACGCCAAGAAATACGTCTCGCTCAACGAATCCGAGCGGCGCGTCGAGCGTGACCGCCAGGCGGCCAAGGAAGTCGACCGCCAGGCACAGCGCAAGGCGCTGGGGCTGGATACGGACCCGCTGGCCGACGATGCGACCGACGATGGCCTGCAGGTCGGCGAGCGCGACATCATCGCCGAGACCGCGCGCGAGAAGGCGGCCGAGAAGCGCCCCGACCCGCTGTTGCGCGAGTCGGCGGCCATCCTCGCCGACGCCACCAACCTGCTGGTCCAGGACCAGGAGTTGACGGCGGAGGTGTTGCCGGAATCCAAGTTGCCGACGCACTGGGCCCAGTAACGCGGGCCCGGACGATGCAGCAGGAATCGGATAGCGGGCGCCCTGGGCGCCCGTTATCGTTCCGGCCATGAACGCAACAATTCTCCAGCACGTGCGGGCGCTGCTCGACGCCGGTGAACCGACGCTCGCCGAGCTGGCGCGCGCGGCCGGCATGAGCGCATCGCACCTGCAGCGCAGCTTCACCGAACAATTCGGCCTGAGCCCGGCCGAGTACCTGGCGCAACGCAAGCTTGGCACCCTGAAGGCCGCGTTGCGTGGCGGCAGCGATGTCAGTGCCGCGCTGTACGACGCCGGTTATGGGTCGCCGTCGCGCGTCTACGAATCCGGCGCCGCCAGGCTCGGCATGACGCCGGCGCGTTATCGCGCGGGCGGCGCCGGCACGGCCATCCGCTGGAGCATCGCCGACACCACGCTGGGCATGGCGCTGGTGGCGACCACGGATCGCGGGATCTGCATGGTCGAGCTGGGCGAATCCGAGGGCGAACTGGAAGCGAAGCTGCAGGCGGAATTTCCCCACGCGCAACTGCAGCGCGTCGACGCGGGTCGCGATGCGTTCCTCGCCCCGCGCGTGCGCGCCGTGGCCGAACGGCTTGCGGGAATCGCACCGGCGGCAGCAACCGATGACATGCAGCTGGACCTGGTCGGCACCGCCTTCCAGAAGAAGGTCTGGGATGCGCTGATGCGGATTCCGCCCGGGCAGACGCGCAGCTATTCCGGACTGGCTGCACAACTGGGACAACCGGGCAGCGCACGCGCGGTGGCCGGTGCCTGCGCGCGCAACCGGGTCGCGGTCATCGTGCCCTGCCACCGCGTGATCCGCGGCGACGGTTCGCCCGGTGGTTACCGCTGGGGACTGCCGCTGAAGCAGCGGCTGCTGCAACGCGAAAGCGTGGCGATCATGCCTTCCGCCGCCGCCGCGGCGACTGTCGCGTCGGCAGGTTGAGCCCGAGCTTGACCGTATCGAACACCAGTCGCGTCTCGTAGCGCCTGACGTTGCCTTCATCCACGAACAGACGCTCGGCCACTTCGCGGTAGTGCGCCACGCTGCTCGCGACGAGGATCACCAGGTAATCCCATTCGCCGGCGAGTGCGTAGCACTGTTGGACTTCGGTCGCCGCGCGCATCCGCGCGCGAAAGGCGGTGTGCAGCCGCAGCGTGTCGCGCTCCATCGCCACCCACACCGTCGCCAGCGTCGTCGCGGGCAGCGCGTTGGGGTCGAGCACGGCGACCTCGCGCAGCAACCCGTGCCGGCGATAGCGGGTGATGCGCCGCTGCACCGCGCTCGGCGACAGGCCCACCGCGTCGCCCAGCGACGTCAGCGTGCGGCTGGCGTCGCGCTGCATCAGGTCGAGCAGGCGGTGGTCGAATTCGTCGAGGGTGAGGGGCGTGGCGGCCATGCAAAAATTTTGCGTCCAGGCGCACGAATTTACAATCGCCGTGCCGCTGGCGCGGTTTAACCTCGTCGCACGCGCCGGATGTCGTGCGCATTTCCCAGGACACTTCCGATGGTTCCGCTGAGCCAGTTGCCGCCGTTCGCTGCCACCCCACTGCAGCCCGCCGCCGGCATGGAGGTGATTGCATGAGCGCCATTCCGGCGACCGTCGCGTCGCGCGTGTCGCCCGGTCCGCTTGCGGTCGGCATGGCGCTGGCCGCCGTCTACGTGCTCTGGGGATCGACCTACCTCGCGATCCGGCTCGCGCTGCCGGGCTACCCGCCCTTCCTGCTCGGCGCGATCCGCATGTTCCTCGCCGGCGCCCTGATGTACGTCGTGCTGCGCCGGCGCGGCGCCAGGCCACCGACGAGGCGGCAGTGGCGCACGCTGACCGTGCTGTCGATCTTCATGGTGCTGCTGTCCAACGGGCTGGTGAACCTCGCCGAGACCCAGGTGAACTCCGGATTGGCGGCGATCGCGGTGGCATCGATGCCGTTGTTCGCGGGTGTCTTCGCGATGCTGCGCGGACGCCATCCGTCGCGGATCGAATGGGCCGGGCTGGTCGTCGGCTTCGCCGGCGTGGTCTGGTTGAATGCGGGCAGTGCGCTGTCCGGTTCGCCGCTGGGACTGGTGTGCCTGGTGATCGCGCCGCTGGCCTGGGCCTGGGGTTCGATCTGGAGCCGCGACCTCGACCTGCCCGAGCCGTTCATGGCCGCCAGTGGCCAGATGATCGCCGGCAGCGCATGGATGCTGGGCGCGGCGATCGTGACCGGCGAGCGCTTCACCGCGGTGCCGTCGATGGGCGCCACCGCCGCGATGCTGTACCTGGTCGTGGCCGGGTCGATCTTCGGATTCACCGCCTACATCTGGCTGCTGCACCACGTGCGCCCGGCGCTGGCGACCAGCTACGCCTACGTCAATCCGCCGATCGCGGTGCTGTTCGGCGCGCTCATCGCCGGCGAACACTTCAGCAGGCATGACCTGGGTGCGATGGCGGTGATCCTCGCCGGCGTCGCGATCATCACCATTGCGCGCACGCGGACACCCAGGCTCGCCGCGGAGCCGCCTGCATGAGCACGCACGCGGAATCCCGTCGCGGGCTGTGGATCGCGGCCGCGTCGTTCGTGCTGTGGGGACTGATGCCGCTGTACTGGCACCTGCTCAAGGCGGTGCCGTCGCTGCAGATCGTCGTGCACCGGATCGTGTGGAGCGCGTTGTTCGTCGTCGGCTGGCTGACCTGGCAGAACCGCGGCTGGTTGCGCGCCGCGCTGGCGCGACCGCGCGTGGGCTGGATGCTGGCGCTCAGCGGGGTGTTGATCGCCTTCAACTGGGGCCTGTACATCTGGGCGGTCAACGCCGGGCACGTGGTCGAGAGCAGCCTGGGCTATTTCATGAACCCGCTCGTCAACGTGCTGTTCGGCGTGCTGTTCCTGCGCGAGCGGTTGACGCGCACGCAATGGGTGTCGGTCGCGCTGGCCACCGTCGGCGTGGCATGGCTGACGGTGCAATACGGCCATCCGCCGTGGATCGCGATCGGCCTGGCGCTGTCGTTCGCGCTGTACGGCCTGATCCGCAAGCTGGCCGCGATCGATTCGATCCCCGGCCTGGGTGTGGAAAGCGTCTACCTGTTCCTGCCCGCGCTGGCGGTGCTGCTGTGGGCCGAGGTCCACGGCAGCGGCGGTTTCCTGCCGCTGCCGGGTGCACCGGGCTGGGGCATCGGCCTGGACGTGTTGCTGGTCGTTGGCGGAGCGTTGACCGCGCTGCCGCTGATCGGCTTCGCCTTCGCGGTCCGTCGCGTACCGCTGTCGGTCATCGGGCTGATGCAGTACATCGCGCCGACGCTGCAATTCCTGATCGGCGTGCTCGCCTTCGGCGAAGCCTTCGACCGCACGCGCGCGGTTGGTTTTGGTTGCATCTGGATCGCGCTGGCGTTGTTCGCCGCCGATGGCATCCGGCGCACGCGGACACGGTCCGTCGGCGCCGCTGCCAGCGCGGGCGCCTAGGTCTCGCGCAGCGCGGTCGTCACCGGCATCCGCGCCGCGCGCAGTGCCGGGAACAAGCCCCCGATCATGCCAATGCCCAGCGCCCATTTCAGGCCGCTCCACAGCAGCGCGGGCGACACCTTGAACTGGAACACGACCTGGCTGAAGTTCTGCCCCAGGGTCGACACGGTGTAGCCGTTGAACACCAGCCAGGCGATGCCGGCACCGAGCATGCCACCGAGCAGCGCCAGCAGCATCGTCTCCAGCATCACCGCCATCACCACCGGCAGGCCGCGGAAGCCCAGTGCGCGCATCGTCGCGATCTCGCGCGCACGGCTGGCGACGGCCGCGTACATCGTGTTGAGCGCGCCGAACACCGCACCGATCGCCATGATCGTCCCGATGACGATGCCCAGGATGTGGATGAGTTTTGTCAGCTGTTCGGATTGCCGCGTGTAGTAGTCGCGCGTGGTCAGCACGTCGAGCTTGAGCCGCGGATCGTCCTCCAGCGCCGCCTTCAACGTCCGGAAGCCGTTCCTGCCGTCAAGGCGCACGGTCACCGACTGGTAGGCGCTGCGGTTGTAGGTCGACGCGATCGTCTGCGCGTCGCCCCATAACTCCGAATCGTGCGAATCGCCGGCGGCGAACTTGCCGACGATGGTCCAGTCCTGGTTCGCCAGCTCGATGCGGTGTCCGACCTCGAGGCCGCGGAACTGCTGCTGCGCGCCCTGTCCGACGACGAGTTCGCGCAGGCCCTGGCCAAACTTGCGGCCCTCGACCATGCGCACCTGCGGACGGATCGCCCACGCCGCGTCGCCGACGCCGCGGACCTGCACGTTGGCATCGGTGCCGTCGGCCTTGGTCGGCAGGTTCACCACCTGCGACAGCTCCGGTGAGATCGCCGGCTGTCCGCCGGCGTCGCGCGCGATGCCCGGCAGGTTGCCGATCAACGGGATCTGGTCGCGGGTGATCACCGAGTTGGTCTCTGCCTGCGAGCCCCCGCGCAGGATGATCGCGGTGTCCTCGCTGCCGGTCTGCCGGAGCGTGGCGGAGAAACCTTCGCCCATCGCCAGCATCGCGACGAGCACGCCGACGACGCCGGCGATTCCCACGATGATGACCGACGACGCGCCCCAACGCTGCGGCAGGCTGGCGATGCCGATGCTGGCCGCGGCCAGCGCCAGCTTTCCGCTGCGCGTCAGCAGCAGCCAGAGCAGCAGCGCGACGGCGAGCGCGAGCACCGCCGGCCACGGCAGCGCGATCCACAGTGCCAGGCCGGCGGCGAGCGCCAGCGCGATGCCGATGTTGGCGAGGCTCAGCCATGACGAAGTGCGTCGACTGGCCGGCCTGGCGGAACGCGAACGCATCGGCCGCGACCTGCATGACCTGCTGGGCCATACGCTGTCGCTGGTGGCGCTGAAGTCCGAACTCGCCGGCAAGCTGGTCGCCAGTGATCCGGCCGCCGCGCGTCGCGAGATCCTCGAGGTCACCCGCGTCGCCCGCGAAGCCCTGACCCAGGTGCGCAGCGCGGTCACCGGCATCCGCGCCGCCGGCCTGGCCGCCGAACTGGCGTCGGCGCGCCTGCTGCTGGAGACCGACGCCATCGCATTCCGCTACGACATCGCGCCAGTGGCGCTGCAGCAGGCGCAGGAAATCGTCCTGGCGATGACGCTGCGCGAGGCGGTGACCAATATCCAGCGCCATTCGCAAGCGGAATGCGGCGCAGGTCACGCTGGTGGCCGAGGGCGACGAAATGGTGTTGTGCATCGCCGACGACGGCCGCGGTGGCGCGATCGCGCCGGGCAACGGATTGTCGGGAATGCGCGAACGCATCGAGGCGATCGGTGGACGCCTGCGCGTGGATTCCAACGCCAGGGGCACACGCGTCGAAGCGCGCCTGCCGTTGCGCCCGTTGGCACCAGCCATCGATCCACCGGCGCCGGATGTCGCGGCGGCCGCGGCCTGACGCTCGCCAGCCGGCGCTCTGCTAACGTGCGCTGCCTCGCACGCGCGCCGCGCGCCCTGGGATTGCATCGCCGATGATCCGTCTGCTGCTGGCCGAAGACCAGGCAATGATGCGCGGTGCGCTGTCCGCTCTGCTCGGCCTGGAGCCGGACATCGACGTCGTGGCGACGGCCGCCGATGGGGAAATCGCCTGGCGCGAATTGCAGCGACATCGCCCCGACGTGCTGGTCACCGACATCGAGATGCCAGGCCTGACTGGACTGGAACTGGCGCAACGGCTGCAGCGGCAGGAATGGCCGACCAGGGTCATCATCGTGACCACCTTCGCGCGGCCCGGCTTCCTGCGCCGCGCACTCGAAGCCGGCGTCGGCGGCTACCTGCTCAAGGATGCGCCGGCCGAACAACTCGCCGACGCGGTGCGACGCGTGCATGGCGGCGGCAGGGTCATCGATCCGCAACTGGCGGTCGATGCCTGGTCGGAGACCGATCCGCTCAACGATCGCGAGCGCCAGGTGCTGCGGCTGGCTGGCGGCGGCGCTTCGGCCGGCGAGATCGCCGCGCAGCTGGGCCTGTCGCAGGGGACCGTGCGCAATTACCTGTCGGGCGTCATCGGCAAGCTCGGCGTCGGCAACCGGATCGAGGCCTACCGGCTGGCACGGCAGAAAGGCTGGTTGTAGCAGCAGCCGCCGGCAGCGGTCACCGGCACGTCACGCATGGCGTCGCAACTTGGGCATTCCAGCGGTGCCGGTCGTGCTGGTCCTCGGAGTGCGGCCGCCCTCGCTGCACATGCGCGCACCGGAGGCCCCTGCAGGCACAAGGCCATGAAGCTGTCCGATTTCATCCGGGCCGATATCGAGCCCATCCTCGACGCGTGGGAGCGGTTCGCACGCAGCGTCCCTTCCGCGAGCGGGATGCGGCGGGCGTCCCTGCGCGACCACGCCCGCGGGATCCTGCAGGCCATTGCAGCCGACCTGGACCGCGCGCAATCACGCGAACAGCAAAGCGAAAAAGCCCAGGGTCGCGCCCCGCACCCCGCGAGCGACACCGAAGCCGAACTGCATGGCGCGGGTCGCATGGTGTCGGGATTCAGCGTCAGCGAGGGCCTGTCGGAGTTCCGCGCGCTGCGTGCGAGCGTGATGCGCCTGTGGAGCGAATCCAGCCCATCGGCGCCGCCGGTCATCGATGAGGACCTGGTGCGATTCAACGAGGCGATCGACCAGGCGCTGGCGGAATCCATCGCCCGGTACTCGAGCGACAAGGTCAAGACCAGCCGCCTGTTCGATACGCTGCTCTCCTCGCTGCCGGACCTGAATTTCATCCTCGACACCGACGGCAACTTCATCTACGCCAACAAGGCCATGGCCGACCTCTACGGCATCGTCCCGGACACGTTGGCGACCACCAACATCGGCCTGATCAACGGGCCCATCGCCGGGATCCGGGACAAGCTCCGCGAGGTGGTCGAGGCGAAGGCGACCTATCGCGCGGAGATGCAGCGCAAGGTCCGCAAGGGCCTGGAACTCACCTACGAATACCTGCTTGCACCCGTGGTCGGTCCGGATGGCAGCGTGGACGCGGTCGCCGGGATGGTGCGTGACATCACCGAGCGCAAGGCCTACGAAGAAAACATCAAGCGCGGCCAGAATTTCGACGTGCTGACGGGCTTGCCCAACCGCAGCCTGTTCCGCGACAGGCTGCAGCAGGAGATCCGGCGCGCCGAGCGCAGCCACTCGCTGGCTGCTCTGCTGTACATCGACCTGGATGGCTTCAAGGCGGTCAACGATCGCCTCGGCCACGACGTCGGGGATCGCCTGCTGCAGCTGGCGGCGCAGCGCATCCAGTCCTGCGTGCGGGCGACGGATTCGGTGGCGCGCATGGGTGGCGACGAATTCACCGTGATCCTGTCCGGCGCCAACGACGTGCCGCAGGTCGAGATCGTGGCGCAGGAGATCCTCGATCGCGTGGGCACGGTTTTCACGATCGATGCCGAGGACGTCATCATCTCCGCCAGCATCGGCATCGCCGTCTTCCCGATGGATGGCACGACGCCTGCCCGGCTGCTCGGCAATGCCGACCAGGCGATGTACGTTGCCAAGCAGGCCGGGCGCAACCGTTTCGGTTTCTATACCGCCGACATGCGCGAGGCCGCCTGGGCGCGGCGCAGGGTGATCGAAGACCTGCGCCATGCATTGGACGAGCGCCAGATGTGCGTCCACTACCAGCCCATCGTCGAGCTGTCGGTGGGACGGATCGTCAAGGCCGAGGCCTTGCTGCGATGGCAGCATCCCCGGTCCGGCCTGCTGTTGCCGGCCGCTTTCATCGGTCTTGCCGAAGACACCGGCCTGATCTGCGAGATCGACGATTGGGTATTGGGCCAGGCCGTGAAGCGTGCGCGCGAGTGGAGCGCATTGCTGGGGATGGCGTTCCAGGTCAGCGTCAATACCTCACCGTCGGAATTCATGGGCAGGGAACCGATGAAGTGCTGGGACACCCACCTGGCGCGGCTCCCGACGGCCCGCACGTCCATCTCCATCGAGGTCACCGAGCAGGTCCTGCTCAATGCATCGCCGACCGTTGTCGACAAACTCAAGGCGCTGCACGAGGCAGGGGTCCAGTTGGCCCTGGACCGGTTCGGCACGGGTTATTCCTCCATGTCCTGCCTGAAGGATTTCGACGTCGACTACCTGAAGCTCGACCGCTCGCTGGTGAATGAGGCGGTGGGCGATACGGACCAGCGCGCCGTCGCCGAGGCCGCGATCGTGATGGCGCACATGCTCGGGGTGAAGGTGATCGCCGAAGGCGTGGAGAGCATCGAACAGCGGGACTGGCTGAAGTCCGCTGGCTGCGACTACGCGCAGGGCCACTACTTTTCGGATCCCCTGCCTGGCGCGGACTTCACCGCCCTGCTCCGGCTGCGCACCCCGGCACCGGTGCAGCGCCTGGATTCCTGATCCATTCGCTCAGCCGCAGCGCGCCTTCAGCATCGCGTACGCCGAACGCAATCCCTGCGCCTCGCCGCCGGTGGGGCGGCCCGGCCGATCGCTGTCGTTCCAGCTGTACACGTCCAGGTGCGCCCACGGCAGCGATTGCGGCACGAAGCACTCCAGGTACAGCGCCGCACTGATGCTGCCCGCCATTTTCGACGAGCCGGAATTGGCCAGGTCCGCGATGTTGCTGGTCAGGTAACGCAGGTACGGGCGCCATAGCGGCATCCGCCACAGCGGATCGCGCACCTGCATGCCCGCATCGAGCCATTGCCGGGCCAGCGTCTCGTCGTTGGCGTACAGCGCAGGCAGGTCCGGGCCCAGCGCGGTGCGCGCGGCGCCGGTCAGCGTGGCGAAGTCGAGCAGCACGTCCGGCGACTGCTCGCTGGCGAACGCCAGCGCGTCGCCGAGCACGACGCGCCCCTCGGCGTCGGTGTTGTCGATTTCGATGTGCAGGCCCTTGCGCGTGGCGATCACGTCGCCGGGGCGATAGCTTTCCGGGCCGATGGCATTCTCGACGGCGGGCACGAGCAGGGTGATGCGCATTGGCAGCTTGCGGGCCATGACCAGTTCGGCCAGTGCGATGGCGTGCGCGGCGCCGCCCATGTCCTTCTTCATGTTGCGCATGCCGTCGGCGAGCTTGACGTTGAGCCCGCCGGTGTCGAAGCACACGCCCTTGCCGACGATGGCGACATGCGGATGCGCCGCATTGCCCCAGCGCAATGCGATCAGGCGCGGCTCGCGATGCGATGCGCGGCCGACGGCATGGATCGCGGGAAAATTCCGCGCCAGCAGCTCGTCGCCGGTGATGACCTCGACCGTCGCGTCGTGGCGCGCGGCGATGTCGCGCACCACCTGCTCCAGTTCGGCCGGACCCAGCGACTCGGTCGGCGTGTTGACCAGGTCGCGCACGCGCAGGCTCGCCGCCAGCACGTCGACCGTCTCCGCATCGGGCTTGTCGAGGACCAGCCGCGCCGGTGGCCGCGGCGGTGCGCGGAAGCGATCGTAACGATAGGCGCCCAGGCCCCAGCCAAGCTGCAGCGCCGCGCGGGCGCCGGCATCGAGCGTGCCTTCGACCTGCCAGTCGCCTGCCGGCAGCGCGTAGGGCGCGTGGCCGTAGCTGGCCGGGTCGAGCGCGTCGCCGACGCCGAGCACTGCGCCGGCAAGCCCGCCATCGCCGCCGGGCAGGGCCAGCACCGATCCGGGTGAAGCGTCGTAGCCGTGCGCGGCCAGCCACGCCACGGTCGCCGGGGCCTGGCCTTGCCGCCAGTTGTCCAGCGTGTCGCGGCTGACGATGTGCAGCGGGCGCGGATGCGCGTCGGCGGGAGCGATGAAACCTTGCGGAAGCGTCATGCGGCACTCTGCGAATGATCGGATCGGGAGGCATCCAGCCAGTCGGCCAGTGCGGCGAGTGTGTCGAATTGCAGGTCGGGTCGCACGTCGCGATGCGGCCATTCGCGGATGGCGCCCGCGTCGTCGCGCCGGTTGATCCAGCAGGTGCGCAGGCCGGCCCGCGCCGCGCCGACCACATCCAGCGCGATGTCGTCGCCCACGTGCAACACCTGCGCGGGTTTGCAGCGCAACTGCGCGCAGGCGGCGTGGAAGATGCTGCGCGCCGGCTTGGCCGCGCCGTGCTCGCGCGCGCCGAGTTGGAACGCGAACAGGTGCATCAAGCCGATGCGGTGCAGGCAGGCGTTGCCGTTGCTCACCGCCGCCAGCGGCACGCATGCCGCCAGTCGCTCGAGTGCCGCGACGCTGTCGTCGTAATGCTCCACCTCGCAACGCGCGGCGAAGTAGGCCTCGAACGCCGGCGCGACCAGCGCGGTGTCGTCGCCCGTCGCCTGCAGCATGCGTTCCAGGGTGATCATGCGTTGCGCGGTGAAGTCGTGCGCCAGGTGCGGATGCTCCATCTCGACCTGCTCGCGCAGCACCCGCCGCTCCGCGATCGGCCAACGCACGGCCGCGCGTGGCGCGCATGCCTGCATCCAGGCGTCGAGCGCCGCCTCGGCACGCGCGATGGCGGGTGCGACCGGCCAGAGGGTGTCGTCGAGGTCGAGGGTGATGGCGTGGATCGGGAACGTCATTTGGTGATTTTAGCGCTGGAGGGAGCGGGGTGCTTGGCAGCTGCTGCTGGCAGCTATCGACGTTGACAGATGGTTGCCTGCGGCGCTGAAACGCTTTCGCCGTTGGCGAGTTACTTTTCTTTGATGGCGCCCAAAGAAAAGTAACCAAAAGAAAGGGCGCTTCCGCTCAAGAGCACAGCTCGTGATTGTGTGGGCAACGGCGGATTTTCGGACTCGCCATCCATGGCTCGGCCCCGCACGCATATGAATGCTCGGCGCGCGTCCTGCGCGCCGCCCTCCGGGTCTTGTCGTGCCAGCGATCTCTAGCATTCCTGGCGGCAAGGGCCGCAGTCATGCCGTGGTGGAACCGTTCGCGCGCTTTGCGTTTGCCGTTGACGCTGAAAATGCATGTCACACAAGTCTGGTTGCCCACCCGAAGGGCGGCGCACATGGATGTGCGCCGTTTTCAGTCGAGCCAGGATGGCGAGTCTGAAAATGGCCGAGGAGACTCGCCAGGCGAGTCAGCCTTGATCGGGGAAAGCCGCTTTCTTTTGGTTACTTTTCTCTGCGGCTCTCAAAGAAAAGTAACTCGCCAACGGCGAAAGCGTTTAAAGCGCCGCAGGCAACGCGCGGAGGCGAAAGCGTCAAGGCGCCAAAGCCCGCAATGATCAAACGATCACTCCAGAAGCTTCGCCCACCCTTCCAATCCATCGATCTTCGCCAGCACCAGCTTCACGCACACCAGCAGCGGCACCGCGAGCAGCAGGCCGATGATTCCCCACATCCAGCCGAACACCATCAAGCCCAGGATCAGCACCAGTGGCGACAGCGCCATGCGCCGGCCCAGCACGATCGGGGTGATCAGCTGGCCTTCGAGCGTGTGCAGGCCCAGGTAGATGCCGGCCGGCAGCAGCGAGTGGAGTGGATCGTGGAAGGCGACGAAGCCCATCACCAGCATGATCATGATGCCGATCAGCGGGCCGACGTACGGCGCGAAATTCAGCAGCGCGGCCATCGTGCCCCACAGCAGGGCTTCGTCCAGCGGCACCCGCAGGTAGAACAGCACGCCGGCGAAGATCAGGCCGAAGAGCACGTTGATCACGGTGATCGTGAGCATGTAGCGCGAGATCTCGTGCTCGATCGCCTGCAGGATCTCCACCGTGATGCGCTTCTGCTGGCGTCCGGGCAGCAGTGCGATGGCGTTCCGCTGCAGGCTCTGCCCATAGACCATGAAGAAGAACGTCAACAGCACCACCGCGAGGATCGATGCCACCAGGCGCGGTGTCGCGGTGAGCGCCTTGTACGGATCGTTCGCTTCGGTCTTGACCACCTGCACCGTCGCGCCGCTGGCTTCGCCACCCGCGGCGCGCGCGATGTTCTCGGCTGCCTTGCCGGCCTCGCGCACCGGCTTGACCAGCGTGCGCAGTTTCGGTGCCAGGTCGCGCATCTGGCTGGGCACCTGGCGGATCCATTCGCCTGCTGGCGTGACCAGTTGCCTGCCCAGCTGGAAGGTGCCGGCAATGCCGAGCACCAGCACCAGCAACGCGCCGACGAAGCGCGGGATCCACAGGCGCTGCAGCTGGCGGATGATCGGGTTGCCGACCAGCGCGAAGAACATCGCCAGCAACACCGGCAGGAACAATTCCTGCACGGCGTACAGCGTGAACCCGACCGCCAGCGTGGCCAGCACCACCAGAGCCATCGAGGCGCGCGGGCGTGGACGCGATCCGCGCGGGCTGGCCGGCATGCGATCGGGCTCGACGTCGACGGGCGTCGCTGGCGGCAGCGGTGGCAGCGCCGCGATCGTGTCGACCGGAGGCGCCACGTCAACCGTGGTCGCGGGACCGCTGGCGACCGTGCTCACAGCATGCCTGCTGCGCGCAGGTCGTCGGGTGTCTGCATCGGTGGTTGCACTGGTGCGGCGTTCTGTTGCGCCAGCGCGGCCTCGGGTGCCGTCTGCTGCGCGGTATCGGCCGCCTGTTGGGCCTGCCCGGCGGCGACCTGCGCACTGCCGCCGGCGAACAGCCCGGCGAGCGCGCTGACCATCTGCAGCGCGCCGCTGCCACGGACGACGCGCTTGGCCGGCTCGGCCTTGCCGACCAGGAATCCGGTCACCAGGCCAATCGACACGATGCGCCCCGGCGTCCACGCGGCCGCCCACGATGCCTTGAACTGGCGCCAGTTGGCGCCCGTCCGCCGCTCGCTGGCTTCCAGCGCGGTCTCCGCCTGGTGGACCTTGTCGATCAGGGATTCGAAGCTCATGTCTCGACCTGTGTGCTGGTGCGTTGAGGTGTGCATTGCCTGCGCCCCGGATCAGTGTGCATCACGCGCCGCGGACAAAGGCCAGCTCGGTCACGGCGGGGTGATGTCCACGCCGAGGCCCTTCTTGACCGGCTTGTCGGCGGTGGCATCGGCGACGCGGTCGGCCGCGGCCGTGGTGGAACCGGGCGAACCGGCATCGGGCATGAAGCCGGCCAGTTCGCCGATCCCGAGCCGCGCCAGTTGCCGGCGGGTCGCCTGCAAACGGGTGTGTTCGAAATACCACATCGCGCCCCAGCCAGCCGCCGCCGTGGCCGCGATGCTCAGCACCGCGGTCAGCAGCAACGACAACGACCACGCCCAGCCCAGGCCGGTGCTGAGCCAGGCGACCAGCGCGCCCATCAGCAACAGCCAAGCCGACGCGCCGAAGGCGATCGCGACGCCGGTGAATGCCAGCGTCCGCCCGAAGGCGCTGCGCGCCAGCGAGACGTCGGCGGCCAGCAGGATGCGGAACGCCTTGCTGGCATCGCGTCCCGCGCTCCATGTGGCGCGCCCGGTATCGCCCAGCGCGCGCAGGGCTTCCTCGATACCGGCCACGTCCTCGCGACCGTCACCCGTGTCGCGATCGGCCCCGTCGCCTGCGGCACTCATCGGCAGGTTTACTTGTCGCCGCTGCGCGCGAGCTTGGCGATGATCCAGCCGGTCGCGAACGCCATGCCGAAGGACGCCAGCGGGCGCTCGCGGATGAGGTCGGCGGCGCTTTCGATCAGGTCGCGGCCCTTGTCCATCAGTTGGTCGACCTGCTCGCGGCCCGCGGCGCCGGCCTGCTCGACGGCGGCGATGCCTGACAGTGCGCTCTCGGCCAGTTCGGACTTCACCTGTGCCTTGCCCAGGCGCATTTCCTCGCCCACGGCGCCCGCCGCGCCCTTGATCGCTTCACCGGCATGGCCGGCCGCCTGCTTGAGGTGGGTGCCGGCTTCGCCGAGATTGGTCTTCATGCTGTCGCTGGCGACCGCGGTGCGGTTTCCGTTGCCATTGCCGCTGGTTGTGGTGCTCATGTGTCGACTCCTGGTTCTGGTGGGGTCATCGCACCGGGTGCGAGACGGGAAACGACTGCGCAGCTCGCGCAGCCTCATTGCATCGGCAGGTCACCCTGCATGTTGCCGCGCACGATGCGCAGCACCAGTTGAAGCGGTTGGCCGGCGCCGTGGCGGTTGGAAAAACCCAGTCGGAATCCGGGAAGGTCGTCGAAGCGACCGCTGTTGGCGGCAATGACCACGTCGCCATCCTGCAGTCCGTTCCCCGCCGCCCGGCTGCCCGGCGACACGTGCTGGACCAGCACGCCATCCACGCCAGCCTGCCGCAGGCGCTCGGGCAACTCGGTGAAGGTCGCGCCCGCCAGGCGCGGATCGAGCATCGCACCTTCCACGCTGCGGGCCTGTTCGCGCAGGCTGGCCGCCAGTTCGACCGGCTTGCCGGCACGGCGCAGGTCCAGCGTGACCCGTGTGCCGACGCCCTGCAGGCCCTCGAAGTTGTGCAGCGCCTCGCGGTTGCCGATCGCCTGGCCATTGGCGCCGACGATGACATCGCCCGGCTGCAATCCGGCGGCCGCTCCGGCCGATCCCGGATAGACCCGGGTCACCACCGCGCCGCTCGGCTGCTCCAGGTGCAGCGACGATGCGATCCGCGCGTCGACGTCCTGCGTATCGATGCCCAGGCTGCCGCGGTGCACCTCGCCGGTGCTGGCGAGCTGGCGCATGACATCGCCGGCCAGGTTCGACGGGATGGCGAAGCCCAGGCCGATGTTGCCGGCCATGCTGCCCTGCGGGTTGAAGCTGGCGGTGTTGATGCCGACCAGTTCGCCGCGCAGGTTGACCAGCGCGCCGCCGGAATTGCCGGGATTGATCGACGCGTCGGTCTGGATGAAGTTCTGGAAGCCCAGGCCCTGCAGCCCGGTGCGGCCGACGGCGGACACAATCCCCGACGTCACCGTCTGCCCGATCCCGAACGGATTGCCGACCGCCACGACGAAGTCGCCCACGCGCAACCGGCTGCTGTCCGCCAGCGGGATCGCGGTCAGCCCGGTCGCCTTGATGCGCATCAGCGCGACGTCGGTATCGGGATCCGAGCCGACGAACTGCGCCTTCATCGTGCGCCCGTCGGACAGGGTGACCGACACCGCGTCGGCGCCTTCGATGACATGGTGGTTGGTGAGCACCAGTCCGCGTGCGGCATCGACGATCACCCCGGAGCCCAGCGACTGGTTGATCTGCTCCTGCGGGATGTTGGGGAACATCCGGCGGAACAGCGGATCGTTGGCGAAGGGATTGTTGATCCGCACCCGTTGCTCGCTGTGCACGCTCACCACCGCCGGCAGCACGCGCTGCAGCATCGGTGCCAGCGACGGCAGTTCCTGGCCCTCGACGGCGGTGGGCAGCGCGGCGATCGCGGGCACGGTGATGCTGGTCGCCGGCGCGGCCTGTGCGGGCGTCTCCAGCGAGTCGTGGATCGCGGTCGCGGCAAAGCCGCCGAAAGCAGCGGCGATGGTCAGGGCAAGCAGGGTTTTACCGGGCGATGTCATCGGACGCATGTGTCGTCTTTATCGGTGGTTGATGGTGGCAGCGATGTGAGGGCATGGCCGCGGAATACCAGCGCCTGCCCACATCGCAGCCGACGCCTTCGTCGCCAGTGTCCGATGTTGGCGATGAACCGGGCGTTGCCCGGTCGCAGCGCGTCTGCCACGCAGGCACGGCGGCCAGCGAGTCCAGCGGCGTGTTTCGACGCATCCCGCTGCCCGCCGCGACTGCGATGGTCGCGCCATTCGCCGTTGACTTCATCCCGGCCCGGCGGTAGCGTGGGTCCCCTGCGTCGCCACAACATGTTGTGGTGAATAGGGCAACGGAAGCCCAAGTAATGGGGTATCGCAGGACGTATTCCGCCGGTGAAACCGGCCACTTGGTCACGCCGTTGGGGAGCGGACGGATGCGCGGAACCAGAACCCACGGGGTCTGACCACCACACAACGAGGCAACGTCGTGGCGCGCAAGCTTGGCGCCGCGGCGACAGCGACGCCGCCTTCCACGATCCCGACCCGATCGTGTCGCGGTGCCGGCGATACCACACAGCGACGCGGCAGCAGCCGCGCAGGGACGAGGAGAAGGACAGGATGAGCACAGTGCGCCTGGAGGCAGTCAAGGCCGGCATGGACAACGCGACGGAGCAGGGCGGCAAGGCGGGTGGCGCGGAACGCGTGCCCGGACGCCCGCGCTCGGGTCCGGAGATCCCGATGCAGCCGGCATCGACCGACATCTGGGACAAGAAGTACCGGCTCAAGACCAAGGCCGGTGAGCCGATCGATGCCGACATCGACGGCACCTACCAGCGCGTGGCGAAGGCGCTGTCCGAAGCCGAGCCCACGCCCGACCTGCAGCGCTACTGGAACGAACGCTTCCTGTGGGCGCTGCGCCGCGGCGCGATCCCCGCCGGCCGCATCACCTCCAATGCCGGCGCGCTGGAGCACAAGCCCGCGACCAGCACCATCAACTGCACCGTCTCGGGCACCATCGAGGATTCGATGGACGGCATCCTGGAGAAGGTCCACGAGGCCGGGCTGACGCTCAAGGCCGGCTGCGGTATCGGCTACGAGTTCTCGACGCTGCGTCCGCGCGGCGCGTTCGTCGCCGGCGCTGGCGCCTACACGTCGGGCCCGATGTCCTTCATGGATATCTACGACAAGATGTGTTTCACCGTGTCCTCCGCCGGCGGCCGCCGTGGCGCGCAGATGGGCACGTTCGACGTCTCCCATCCCGACGTGAAGGACTTCATCCGCGCCAAGCGCGAGGACGGGCGCCTGCGCCAGTTCAACCTGTCGCTGCTGATCACCGACGGCTTCATGGAGGCGGTGGCGCAGGATGGCGACTGGCCGATGGTGTTCCCGATCAACGCCAAGGAGCAGGGCGACTTCGATGTCAGCGACGACAGCCAGGTGGTCTGGCGCGACTGGCCGACGCACAAGAACTACGTGACCCGCGACGACGGCCTGGTCGCCTGCCGCATCTACGGCCACATCCGCGCCCGGCACCTGTGGGACATGATCATGGTCTCGACGTACGACTACGCCGAGCCGGGTTTCATCCTGATCGACCGCGTCAACGAGATGAACAACAACTGGTGGTGCGAGAACATCCGCGCGACCAACCCCTGCGGCGAGCAGCCGCTGCCGCCCTACGGCGCCTGCCTGCTGGGCTCGGTCAACCTGACCAACTTCGTGCATGACCCCTTCACCGACCAGGCCTATTTCGACTGGGAGGAATACAAGGAAGTCGTGCGCGTGTTCACCCGCATGCTCGACAACGTGGTCGAGGTCAACGGCCTGCCGTTGCAGAAGCAGCGCGACGAGATCCTGCGCAAGCGCCGCCACGGCATGGGCTTCCTCGGCCTGGGCAGCACCGTGACCATGCTGAAGATGCGTTATGGCTCGGCGGAGTCCTGCGAGTTCACCGAGCGCGTCGCCCGCGAGATGGCCGTCGCCGGCTGGGAAACCGGCCTGGCGCTGGCGAAGGAAAAAGGCGCCGCCCCGATCATGGAGGAGCGCTTCACGGTCACCGCCGAGATGCTGCGCAAGCGTCCGGAGATGGCCGCCGATGGCTGGCTGATCGGCCAGGAGATCGAAGGCAAGCTGCTGCACGCGCGCTACTCGCGCTACATGCAGCGCGTGGCCGAGGTCGCCCCGGACCTGGTCGACGAACTGGCCGAGGTCGGCTCGCGCTTCACCCACCACAGCTCGATCGCGCCCACCGGCACCATCTCGCTCTCGCTGGCCAACAACGCCAGCAACGGCATCGAGCCGTCCTTCGCCCACCACTACAGCCGCAACGTCATCCGCGAGGGCAAGAAGTCCAAGGAAAAGGTCGACGTCTGGTCCTACGAGCTGCTGGCCTACCGCGAGCTGGTCAACCCGGCCGCGGTGCCCTTCGCCGAGACCGACGCCGGGCGCCTGCCGGACTACTTCATCTCGGCCGACGACATCAGCCCCAAGGAACACGTCGACGTCCAGGCCGCCGCGCAGAAGTGGGTGGATTCCTCCATCTCCAAGACCGCGAACGTCCCCACCGACTACCCCTACGAGGACTTCAAGGACATCTACCGCTACGCCCACCAGCAGGGCCTGAAGGGTTGCACCACGTTCCGCTTCAACCCGGCCGCCTTCCAGGGCGTGCTGGTCAAGGAGGCGGACCTGGAGAACACCCTGTACCGGTTCGAGCTGGAAGACGGCAGCGTGATCGAGGTCAAGGGCAACGAGCAGATCGAGTACGACGGCGAGATGCACACCGCCGCCAATCTCTTCGACGCGTTGAAAGAGGGGTACTACGGCAAGTTCTGAGGACCGCCCGGTCCGGATGTGATGCGCGACGCTCCCCGGTGCGTCGCGCACGCTGCACTCACGCGCATTCCGGGTATAGCATCGCGCTGTTCCACACTGCGTGGATCATCAGCAGGTACCAGACGAGGAGGGCAAATGAGCAACGGAAACGGAGTGACGGCGACGCTGTCGAAGGCCGCTGAAAGCGTCAAGGACACTGCCAGCAGCATGGGCAGCGCGATTGCTTCCACCGCCGAAGACGCGGTGAAGGCAGTCAAGAAGACCGCCAAGAAGGCGCGCAAGGCCGTGACCAAGTCGGTGACCAAGGCCAAGAAGAAGCTCGCTTCCGCCAGCGCCAGTGCCAAGGCCGAGGCGGCGACGCTCAAGCGCAAGGGCGCCGGCAAGAAGGCAGCGGTCAAGAAGGCAGTGAAGAAGGCCGGCAAGAAGGCCACCGCCAAGAAGGCGTCGGTCAAGAAGGCCGTGCGCAAGGTCGCCAAGAAGGTCGCTGCCAAGAAGACGTCCGCCAAGCGCGCCGTCAAGAAGGCAGTCAAGAAGGCAACCGCCAAGCGTCCGGCCAAGAAGGCCGCCGCGAAGAAGGCACCGGCGCGCAAGACGGCAGCAAAGAAAGCCGCCAAGCGCCCGGCGGCCCGCAAGACCGCAAAGAAGGCCGCCAGGAAGACCGCGCGCCGCTAGCCCGACACCGTCGCGCCGGATTGCTGGCGCGACGGTGGTTTTTGCGGACACGCACGCCACCACGCACCACAACCCCCGCTCCAGGATCCCCATGGCCGTCAAGATCGACAAGAAAATCAAGGGCTACGCCGTCGTCACCCCCGAGGCGAAGGAAGCCGCGCGCGTCGAATCCGTGCAGCGCGCCGCGCTCGAGGCGCAGCTGCCGATGGCCGACGTCATCCAGATGCACGAGAAGATCGAGCGCCCCGAGGTGCTGATCGGCTCCACCTACAAGATCAAGTCGCCGCTGGTGGAACACGCCATGTACGTGACCATCAACGACATCGTCCTGAATGCCGGCAGCGAGCACGAGCAGCGCCGCCCGTTCGAGATCTTCATCAATTCCAAGTCGATGGACCACTTCCAGTGGATCGTCGCGCTGACCCGCATCATGTCCGCCGTGTTCCGCAAGGGCGGCGACGTCACCTTCCTCGTCGAGGAAATGAAAGCGGTGTTCGATCCCAAGGGCGGCTACTTCAAGGCTGGTGGCGTCTACATGCCGTCGCTGGTCGCCGAGCTCGGCAGCATCGTCGAGGACCACCTCAAGTCGATCGGGATGATGCACGACCCCGACATGAGCGACGCCACCCGCGCCCTCATCGCGGAAAAGCGCGCCGCCTTCAACAAGCTCGGCTCAAAAAAAAACCCTGACGTAAGCGCGACAGTCGCGCGCCGCACCACCGAGAACGAGTCGCACGAGGAAACCATCGAGGTCACCGGCGACGGTGCGTCGTTCCCGCCGTCGGCTGCGATGTGCCACAAGTGCAGCACCAAGGCCGTGGTGATCATGGATGGGTGTGCGACTTGTTTGAACTGTGGGTATTCGAAGTGCGGGTGATCAACTCGCTTGGGAGCATGGCGTAATGGACTCTTGTGCGGACCCCCAAAAGGCTCTAGTTGAGTACCCATAAGAGGCTAGTGCGGCTCGCAAAAGATGCTAGTTGGTAGGCAAAAGACGCTAGTTTCCTTAATTGAGTGGGGTCTGATCTCTTTTTGGCCCGGAATTTGCCTTGATCTAGCTGGCTGATTAGCGTGGCTGCATCAAGCATGCGTCAGCGTAGAAAGCGCGGTAGCAGGGGGATGCACTGAATGTTGTCGGCGCAGGCGTTTGTGGAGTTCGTGACGGCTGTACTGGGGCGACCGCTGAATGAAGAGCAGGCGGCCTGCGTGGGCGGGCCAGCCGATGCGCCCGTACTAATCATCGCCGGCCCAGGGACGGGGAAGACGACCGTCATGGTGCTCCGGGCGCTCCGCCACCTTTTGGTGGACGCCATCCCTCCCGAGCGCATCCTTATTACGACCTTCACTAAAAAGGCCGCGCAGGAAGTTCGTACGCGCTGGCTAGACTGGGGTTTGCCCCTCATCGAAGCCGCTCGGCAGCATCCGAGCATGCAAAGTCTTGCTGACCAGAGATGGTTGTCGACCATTGACCTCAACCACTGCCTTACCGGTACCTTGGATTCGATTTGCGAGGAAATGCTGGGGGAATACAGGCCGGCAGGGACTGTGACGCCAATCCTGGTGGAGGGCTTTCCCGCCAACCAGATGCTGCTTCGAGCTGGCCTTTCAGCCAATTACTATGCTCAGAAGGACCCGTTAGATCGGTACCTTGCCGGTTATACGTTCGAAGGTGACGCGCCGCGGACGCTGGCGGACATGGTCAAAACGGCTCGGCCCATCCTGGACCGGTTCGTCCACGACCGAATCGACTTGGCGGGGTATCGCCAATCGGCGGAGCATGAGGTAGCCAAGGAGACCCTTGCCGCATCCTTCGATGCGTACTGTGCTGATCTAGGGAAACGCTCGCAGCTGGACTTTGCCCTGCTGGAGCAGACCTTCCTCGAATGGATCGTCCAAGGTCGCCTCGACCCCGCAGTGCTTTTCAACTCGGGCGCCTGCGCCATTCGGGGATATTGCAAGTTAAGTATGACCACCGAGGTCGCGGCATTGGCCGAAGGATGGTCGAACATTGCGTAAAACTCGCGTTGCGGGATGAGGAGTGTCTCCTACATATTCAGTGCAAGCCGTCCAGCTCAATCCCCTTCTGGCAACGAATGGGATTCGAGATTGTTAGGGACGGCATGGGCCGGAATAATGCGTTCCGGATCCTGCCTAAGCAGTTTCCCCTGCCGGATGACGGAACACTCACGGAAGTCGTAGTCCGTTTCTATCCGGAAAATAGGAAATGGAATGAATCCACTGAACCCTTCGTGGTGCATACCCCTGAAGCGAAGACGCTTCCGAATGGAACAGTGAGATTAGGCGAGCGCGTCCTGTTTCACGAGACTGCTCATCCCGCCGCCGGGGATGTCGTCGTCGAGATTGAGATCGACGGTAAGCAAATTCACTTGGACAAGGCGAAATATAAGCAATCCCAAGACCTTGGCGTTCTACGATGTAGCAATGGCTGGTTCATCGATCAGGTCGAAGGTAGTCTCAGGTGAAACTTGAGACCACGAACCCTAGGGACGCGCTAGGCGCATGGTTTCCTGGAGACCGACAAAATCTCGGTGACCCAATCAGTCGATGAAAATCTGCGTCTAAATGCCTAGCGACGGGGAATCACAGCGCCTTAACAAATCCATATTTAGCCTGAACAGCGCGTCATTCCCTCTATTAGGAGACTACGATGTCGATCAAGTCATTCGTGTTATCCGCCGCGCTCTTGGGGATTATCTCTGCTCCGACAATGGCGTCGAAGCTCACGCAGCCAGCCGGATCCAACAATGATGCTCTGCTTGAACGTCAGTTGATTGATCGCGACTTGGCCAGTCGCACAGCTCCTATCCACTCTCAAGCTGACGCGCGTCGTTATATCGCGAGCAATGCAGGGAGGAAAACGCCATTTACCGCACTGTCGCGAGGCGCACAAGAGCGATTTTTGCAGAGCCTGGTATTTACCACCAAGGGACTTGCGAGCTTCGAATACGCCGATCTCTCTGCAGAGTTGACCGCAACGCAAGTTTATAAGCTACTTGCGTTGTTTGGGGCCCAAGACTCAACGCATTTTATTCCGAATCTTCGCGTCGTTGATTCCACAGACGCGGCCATTGTCGACAAGCGCAATGCAAAGATTGGTCCCCTTACCGACTATCCGGGATACAAATGCTCGCCGCCCGCGACGTGCGAGCCGAGCTTCTCGACAATTTGCATCGGCAGCAATTGCTTAGTCAGATGATCGAGACGTGCTTGGATGGCCGAGGAATTCGTGGTTAACCGAATGGACGAGAAATGAACCTGTGTTCGACACGGACGGCGTTAGTCGTTGGTCTAATGCTGAGTTTTGCAAATGCCTATGGATCGACGCAGGGAATCTCCAGCGTCGAATCTAAGTTCAACCATTTCTTCGCCTTGACGGAACAGAGTATAGAAATGCCGCAACCGCAGAGGCTGGCAAAAATCAAAGCTTCGTACTATTCGAATTTTGACCAGGCGGCAACACCATCCAAACTTGCCCATTTGAACGATGACGATGTGGCTCTGCTTTACAGAGCCGCCGAGGTCGCCGAGTTCTACCTCGAGGAACCGGCGTACTTGAATGACATGGAAGATACGCTGCAGGAATTGGAGAGTCGCAAGGCAGCCACCGAAGACCAACGCGCCGCCTTTTTTCGGGCGCTGATTGGTCTTCGGCGATTCCAGACGGCAGCTGAATATTTCGGGGCGCATCCCTCAATACGGGTCGAAGCTGTCCCAAAGGTCGCACCGCTCGAAAAGGATTTGAAGCAGCCCATCGTCTACGCCGTAACGAAAGACGCGCACTCGTTGCGCCCTGAGTACGTCGATGTCGCGCGAGGTATCCATCTCATTGTCGTCTCACATCCCTTGTGTGCATTTTCGCGTCGTGCAATGAGCGTTATGGCGAGCGATGCGGAGCTCCGACCGGTTCTGCAGTACACAACTTGGCTTGCCCCAGTCGATCAACGCCTTAATCTTGACGTGGTAAGCGCGTGGAATGCGCAGCACTCAGACACACCGGTAGTCATCGCGCGTCGTCGATCGGACTGGCCCATGTTCGATGAATGGGGTACGCCTCACTTCTATCTTTTTCGCGATGGAAGGATGATCGGCGATTTCGCGGGCTGGCCCCTTGAAGGTAATCGCGGCAATCGCGAAAAGCTCGTCGAGCTCCTTACCGAAGGTGGCTTGCTCCAAAGATCTGCTAACACAAAGTGAAACCGCCTGATGGTCATCCTTGATTGCCAAAGGACGGCTAACGGCTGACTCGGAGTTCTTCCAGTCGCTCCTGCCGGCTTACGACCGGGCCCTGCAGACCGACCTGATCTTGTCCGGAACGATGGAACAAGAATGCCCCGGTTTGCTGGGGCCTTTTTGTGGGGCCAGCCTACATGCAGCTGTTGGCAATGGTTCTCTCGCTAGCCATGGGTGGCATCGTGTAACTAGCTGATTTCAATAGATGAAACGGCAGTGCTGCGAAACTAGCTCTTTATGCGTATCAGCATGAAGGAAACTAGCGCCTTCTGCGTACCATTAACTAGCGAGAGGACGCGCTCCTGCTACTGGCACCGGCGGATTCACTCACGACCCGCTAGGGGGTTCTCTAAGAACCCACAACTCTGGCGATACTGCAATACAACGAACGAGTATCGCGAGGCGAGTGCGTGCCCAGTTGGAGCGGCAACTGAGCTTTCCCAAGAACCAAGCTATGCACCAGGCATGGGCTAATGCTTGGGGGGTTGAACCGCTGGATCCCCATCAGCCGCAAACGGTTGCTGCAGAAGTTGCTAGGAGACTATCCCTCCTAGACAGTCAGCTTATCGAGCTCGATCAAAGATTACGGAAATCCAATCCTAAGTTGTCGGTCAACACGACAACCAATCAGATTCATAGATACAGACTCATCTTGGCCAACACACTGCAACATCTCGGCGCGCCGTGGGGGAATGTAGAGCCACAACTTACGCCAGATTTAGTGAAATGCTTGGAGTTCTGGGATGAGTTGATTGAACCTGATGAAGTAGTAATTGCTAGTGCAGAACTAGATTCACTTTCGCAGCAAATCAGGGAAGCCCTTGCAGCTGCGCAATCAATTGAAAATACTGATTTGCGATCGGCAATTACATCAATTCTAAATCAGCTGTTGAACGCGCTAGCTGACTATCAGGTTGGTGGGTTGAAGGCATTTCAGGCCGCTTTTAGAGAGGCATTGGCGGAGGTTTATTCCAGCGAATCAGTGTTGAAGGCAAACCAAAATTCGGACGCCGTTGGGGCATTTGGCCGCGTCTGGGCGCGATTTGTTGACGTGTGTCAGCCGCTGATTTTCGCCGATAATTTACTGACAGCTGGCGGGCGTTTCAAAGAATTTGGACATCAGGTTATGGCGCTGATCGGTCAGGCGACGAGCTAGCAATCGGGTGGGTAAAACCCGCTAACGTTGCCACGCAGCCCGGGTAAGCGAAGCGCGCCCGGGGCTCTTCGATCGGCGAGAACCCGGGTGCGGCCTTTGGCCTTACCCGGGCTACGGTGGATCGCATGGTGCGTCACATTGACGTTGCCACGTAACGCGCGTAAGGCGGGTTGAAACCCGCCCTACAGAAGTGTCGTAGGGCGGGTTTCAACCCGCCATCTCGGGATGGTCGGTGTCGGGGAAACCATCAAAAGCTTCCGCCTCGGCGGGTCACTTTTGTTACGGCAAAAGTAACCAAAACCACTTGCGCCAGGACGCGCGCCGATGCGATGAAGCTGCATCGGTGCCCTGCGCTCCGGACTGGGGCACATCCATGTGCCCCACCCACGCTTCGCGCGGGCGCCATTCGGCGGTCCAAATCGTTCCAGACGATTTGTCGGCCGAAGCGGCACGGCGCCCAAACTCGCTTCGCTCAGACATGGGCGCCTCTTCGGCCGCTTCGCCCTCCGGTGCTCGGCGCGCTTTATGGCGCAGCACGTCAACGGCCAGGGCAACGACGTGACATGACGTGGCAATGACGTAGCCCGGGTAAGCGAAGCGCACCCGGGGGCTCGGTTGGCAACCCGCGCGCATGGCCCTACGCTGCATCGCCGGTCGGTGGCCGGCATTCCGAAACAGTCCTTGGAGGGACGATGAAGCGATTGCTGATGGGGATTGCACTTTTGCTCATGCTGCCGCTGGCAGGTTGCGTGACGACATCGGGTTACATGGCGCCCAGCGTGGCCACCGCGGCGATGCCGCAGGCCGGGAAGGCGATGGTGGTGTTCATGCGGCCGTCGAATTACGGCGGGGCGATCCAGGCATCGGTGTATGACGCCACGCGGCCGGCGCAGGAGTTCATCGGCATCGTGTCCGGCAACACCAAGATCGCCTACCAGGCGGATCCGGGGAAACATCTGTTCATGGTGGTGGGTGAGAACGCCGATTTCCTCAACGCCACGCTCGACGCCGGCAAGACGTATTACGTCCTGGTGAGCCCGCGCATGGGGATGTGGAAGGCACGCTTCTCGCTACTGCCGATCCACAACGATCCCGCGGCCAAGTACAGCACGCGATCCGCCGATTTCGCCAAGTGGCAGGCGGGCACGCGTTGGGTCCAGAAGACGCCGGCGGCCGACGCCTGGTATCTCGACAATGCGGCCAACGTCACGTCAAAGCGGGCCGACTACATGCAGCGGTGGAATACGGCATCGGCCGAGCAGCAGGCCGAGTTGACGTTGCTCCCGGGCGACGGGACCTGAGGTCCGCTACGACGCTCCACCCTGGGCCCACGCGATTCCGATCGCGTGGCGCCATACGCACGACGCCCGCGCAAGCGGGCGTCGTGCCGAGCGGGCTGCGGCTGGGGACCGCGTAGCAGGCTTCGGCGCGGGAGTGGCGACCTGCGCGATCCGCGGATCACCCGCGTCGCCGCTCCACCACGGGGCGCGGGATCACCGTCGCGTTGCGGGTGATGGCGACGGTATTTGCCGCCGTCGCGCGTCCCGCCTGCCACTCGAGCCAGGCTGCGGCCACGGCGATGCCGCCGAAGGTCAGCGGACCGCCGGGCCAGGAGTGGGTGTTGAAGACTTCCAGCCCGAATCCCGAGACGCCGAGCAGCAGCACCGGTGGCCAGCTGCGGCCGGCGTGCTTGAGCGTGACGGCGGCGGCCACGGTGCCGATGCTCAGCGTCGCGGCGCCGATCATGGACAGTGACGGGATGTGGTCCTGGCGCACGCCGCCGACGATGGGATGCAGCCAGATCGCATCGATGGCCGCGCGCCATGTTTCGGGGTGTCCCGATGCATGCGCCGCCTGCACCAGGATGCCGGTCGCCACGCCGGCCGCCGTGTCGAATGCGACGAAGCAGATGGCGAAGACGAACAGCGCGGCGCGGCTGGCCATCGCGGTCAGCCCCGTCATGCCGCGCAGGAGCGACACCACCGCCAGCGCCGCCAGTGGGAACAGCACGATCTGTGCGTAATGCACGAACAGCCAGGTGTTGACCTGTACGGCCAGCAGGTCATCCGCGTGCGGATGCGGGTGGAAGAGTTCCAGCAATGCCAGCAGCAATGGGGCCAGTGCGACCAGTGCAGCCTTGGCCAACGTCCGTTGTTCGTGCGGATCCATGTACGCCCCTGTGGGTTGAGCCGTTCGTGAGCGCGGATGCACTCGCTGACCAGTGTCGCCTGAAGTCAGCCGATTGCTGTCGCCAGGGCCGATGCTCGCGGCCAACCTCATCCATTGGGCATGGCTTGAGCGCGAGGGCGCACAGGAATACCCGGTACAGCCGTGAGCCGGGGTGAAAGCGGCAATGATCGCGGGCAGGCGGGGCCCCGTGCTGACAGGACGGCCGCTCGATGGCTCGGTGGGCCGGCAGGCGGCCCCCGACGTTTGCCATCGAAGTCGACCGTGGACGTCGCTGCAGGCCGGCGCACAACCCGGCCGCTTCCGGCCCACAATGCCCGCTCCACCACCGTGGCCATGCGAATGACCGTTGCGCACCCGCCGAGCCTGACGCCGTTGTTGTTCGCTGCCGGCATCGGCTGGATCTATTACCGCCGGATCCGGCGCCAGTTCGGTCGCCAGCCCTACCAGCACAAGCGCGCACTGTTGCGCACCGGCCTGCTGGCCCTGGTCCTGTGCGGGCTGCTCGTGTCGGCCGTCGCCCTGCCGAAGGTCGGCCTGGCGATCGTGGTCGGGCTCCTGCTCGGCGGGGTGCTGGGCGCGGCCGCGTTGCGCTTCACCAGCATCGAGGCGGTCGATGGCGCGCGCTGGTACACACCCAATCCATGGATCGGCGGCGCGCTGTCCCTGCTGCTGGTCGGGCGGCTGGCGTGGCGCTGGGGCGGCGGCGCATTCTCGCAGGGCGGCGCGCAGGTCGCGCAGAACATGAGTCCGCTGACACTCGGGATCCTGGCTGCGCTGGTCGCGTACTACGTCGTCAATGGCGCTGGCCTTGCATGGCGCATGCGCGAACTCGCACCGGGCGTGGAGCAAACCGTCGCCTGATCGCGCGGCAGTGCAGAGCCGTGCCGCTGCACCTGACCGCGTGACTGCCCCTTCCGCGTTTGCTGCATGCATCGCGGAACGATAGGGAGTCGACGGGCATGGACAGGAAGCTGATTGCGGTCGTCGGTGCGACCGGTGCGCAGGGCGGCGGACTGGCTCGCTCCATCCTGGATGATCCGGACGGCGGCTTCGCCGTGCGTGCGATCACCCGTGACGTCAACTCGCCCAAGGCCAAAGCGCTCGCCGCGCGCGGCGCCGAGGTGGTGGCCGCCAACCTCGACGACGAACCCAGCCTGGAGCGAGCGTTCAAGGGCGCGCATGGCGCGTATTGCGTCACCAATTTCTGGGAGCACTTTTCGCCGGAGAAGGAGAGCACCCAGGCACGCAACCTGGCGCAGGCGACGAAGGCGGCCGGCGTCAGCCATGTCATCTGGTCGACGCTGGAGGACACGCGGCGCCTTGTTCCATTGGCCGACGACCGCATGCCGACATTGATGGGCCACTACAAGGTCCCGCACTTCGATGCCAAGGGTGAAGCCGATGCGTTCTTCACCGACGCCGGCGTGCCGACGACCTTCCTGCTGACATCGTTCTACTGGGACAACCTGATCCATTTCGGCATGGGTCCCAAGCCCGGTCCCGATGGCGCGCTGGTGTTCACCCTGCCGATGGGCGACGCGCCCTTGCCCGGCATTGCCGTGGAAGACATCGGCCGCAGCGCGCATGGGATATTCCGGGAGGGCCCGACGCTCATCGGCAAGACCGTCGGCATCGTCGGCGAAAGCCTCACCGGCGCGCAGATGGCGGCCGGGCTGCAGCGCGCGCTGGGCCGCGAGGTGCGCTACAAGGCGGTGACGCCGGCGCAGTATCGCGGGTTTGGTTTCCCCGGCGCGGATGACCTGGGCAACATGTTCCAGTACAACCATGATTTCGCGCGCGAGTTCGGCGCGGCGCGCGATGCTGCGCAGACACGCAGGCTCAATCCGCGACTGCAGACGTTCGCGCAATGGCTGCAGGCGCACGCCGCGGACATTCCGCTGGACGCCTGAGCGACGCCTCGTCGCACCGCGGATCGTGCGCGGTCGTCGCAGGCGGGCCGTTTATAGTGCGTCGCCCGATCGGAGCGACGCCCATGCGCAACTGGATCCTTCCCGCCTTCGCGCTGTTGGCGGCGTGCAGTGCAAGCCCGCCGCCTGCAGCCCCGGTCGAACATCCGGCTGCGCCGTCAACGACCGCGTTGCCGACGACGACCTCGCAGGCAACGACTGCGTCCACGCCGCGCGCGGCCGATGCGCCCACGGCGGCGCCTGCATTCGTCGACAAGGTCTGGCGTGTCGGGGCGTCGTCCACGCTGCAGCCGGGGACCACCTACGCGTTCCTCGGCGACGGCACGCTGGTCATCGATGCGCCGGGTGGCACGCCGATGACGGGCAGCTGGCGCCAGGTTGATGGCCGGCTGACGATGGTCGAGGACGGCATCGCCTATCCCACCGACATCGTCGCCATCGACGCCAGCCATCTGGTCCTGCGCAGCCACAACCCCGGCGGCAGCGTGCTGATCCCGCTGGACGTCGCGCCGGATGTGCCCTTGCCGCGCACGTCGGCGAAATGACGCTGCGTTGTTGAGTTCCGGATCCCGCATGCCGTCTCCCTCGACCCCGCCAGGCGACGGCGTCGAGCGTCGCGCGCAGCGCCTGCTGCCGGGCTTCCTGGCCACCGGCATGTCGGCGTTCGTGGCGCTGGTGGTCACGGTGGTCAACACCGGCATCGATGGCGGCTTGCCGTGGCGCTGGCTGCTGGCCTGGTTGCTGGCGTGGCCGGCGGCCGTCGTCGCGGCCTACGGATTCCGCCCGCTGGCCTGGCGCGCCGCGGTCCTGGTCGCCCGGCGTCGCCGGGCCCCCGACCCGCCCTGATCCGGGGCGGCGGCCGGGCGGGGCGTCTTCACGTCCTGCCTCGGCTGGACTGGCTTAACTGCGTGACCGATGTCACGTTATTCCGCCCTCGCCCTGATGACCGTGCTGGCCGCGACGCTGCCGGCGGCGGCCAGCGCCCGCACGCTCTACACCTGCCTGCGCGATGACCGCCTGAGCTTCGCCACCGCGCCGGAGCCGGGCTCGCGCTGCAAGGCGAAGCAGGTCAGCGCCGGCCGCTCGAAGCACCCGAATTTCTGGGGCAGCCTCGGCCCGGTGCGCGGCAACGTCTACCAGCACCGCGTCGGCGGCAGGATGGTCTACAGCACGCGCGCGATTCCCGGCTGGACCGAGGTGCAGTCGGTGGTCGCGCTGAAACCGCCGCCCGACTCGAGCGTCCACCTGGGCCTGGGCCGGATCGGCGCTCCGCGCCTGGATGCATTCGCCGCGCAGTTCCGCGCGGCCGCGCGCCGGACCGGCGTCGAGGATGCCTGGCTGCGCGCGATCGCCCACGCCGAAAGCGGCTTCGATCCCTTCGCGCGCTCGCCCAAGGGCGCGCAGGGCGTGATGCAGCTGATGCCGGCGGTGGCGCGTGCCTACGGCGTCATGGATCCGTTTTCCTCGGCGCAATCCATCGATGGCGGCGCCCGCCACATCAAGTCGCTGATGCGGCTCTACAAGGGCGACCTGACCCTCGTCGCCGCGGCGTACAACGCCGGCGCCGGCTCGGTGCAGCGCTTTGGCGGCGTGCCTCCGTACTCCGAGACGCAGGCCTACGTGGAGAAGGTGCAGGCGCTGTACGCGCGCTATCGCGCCGCATTGGGCCGGTCGCCGCGCGCCGGTTCCTGAGCGTTCGCCCGCGCGGGCAGGCCAGGCGAATCGCGACTCCCGTATTCAGCGGCGGCGCGCGACGGGTTAATCTCGCCGGCCAGGTTTCCGCAAGGCGTCCCCGCATGAGCATCACGATGTACCAGGCTTCGGTCCCCGTCTTCCTCCGTGCGCTGTCGAGCCTGCGCGGGGTGTTGCAGAAGGGCGAGGCCTTCGCCGTGGAAAAAGGCTTTGCGCCCGAGGTGCTGGTGCAGACCCGGCTGATCGCCGACATGTTGCCGCTGTCGCGGCAGGTGCAGATCGCCTGCGACATGGCCAAGAACGGCAGCTTCCGCCTGGCCGGGCAGGAGCCGCCCAAGTTCGAGGATGACGAGACGGACTTCGCGCAGCTGTATTCGCGCATCGACCGCACCATCGCGGTGATCCGCGACCTGCCGGCGGACCAGATCGACGGCAGCGAGGCGCGCCCCATCCACCTGCAGATGCGCAGCGGCGCACTCGACTTCGAAGGCCTGTACTACCTGCTCGATTTCGTCCTGCCCAACCTGTATTTCCACTGCACGACCACCTACGCCATCCTGCGCGAGGCCGGCGTGCCGATCGGCAAGATGGACTTCATGGGTGCCCAGCGCTGAGCTTCCCGCACTGGCGGTGAGCGGCCGGGCCGTCATGGCGGCCGCTCACGATCGCGCGACGGCGGTTGTCGCAGACTCGGCCGATCTTCCCTGGAAGATCGATATGACTGCCCAGGCAAACAGCGAATCCACCCGGTCCCTCGACGACGCGCTCGCGGACACGTTTCCCGCCAGCGATCCGCCGTCGCAGACATCCCCGACCGCGGCAACGCCATCGGCGGCCTGGATCCGCTCCAATGAGACCGGCGAGCTGCGCATCTACCGGGTGATCGAGCCGAGCCAGGCTTACCAGCCTTTCGAGCCGGACGACGACGGTGGCCGATGGACGCCTGCGGGCGTTCCCTGTGTGTACGCGTCGCTGTCGCCGGCGACGGCATTGCTGGAATACCTGGCGCACCTGGAAGGCCGCACGCCGCCGGAACTGCTGCTTGCGGTCGGCATGATCCCCTCGGCCTCGGTGATCTCGGAAATCAACGAGCCCTCGACGTGGTGCGAATTGCCCTACCGGCCGGAAGTGCAGCAGGTCGGCGCGTCCTGGCTGCGGTCGCGCGCGTCGCTGGCCATGCGCGTGCCCAGCGCGCTGTGCCGCGACGAATGCAACATCCTGCTCAATCCGCAGCATCCTGATTTCTCGATCCTGCAGCTGGTCGCCTTGCGTCCGCTGCGGATCGACGAGCGCATCCGCAGCTGAATCGCAGCGCTTGCATGGCCACGGGCGGCGCTCCCGGCGCTTGCTACCCTGCGCGCGCGTCCCCATTCACCAATACGCCGAGGCCACCAGCCTTTCCATTCACTGTCGTGTGTCGTCGGAGCAATCGAATGAGCCGGGCCTGGGGTCTGTCGTCGCTGCTGATCGCTGCACTGCTCGCAGCCGCCCCGGCGGGCGCGCGGACCGTGTATCGATGCGTCCGCGGCGACAGCGTCAGCCTGGCCACGGCGCCGGAGCCCGGATCGCATTGCGTGGCCCGCCAGGTCGACGACAACGCCGCGGCCGTGCCCAACCTGTGGGGCAACCTCGGCGTGGTGCAGGGCAGCCTCTACGAGCGCCAGCAGGACGGCCGCACGGTGTACAGCACGCGCAAGCTGCCCGGGTCCACGCGCGTGCTCGGATTCACCGTGCGCACGCCGCCCGGCTCCCCGGCGCACGTCGGACTCGGCGCAGTTGGCAAGCCGCAGCTGGATCGTTATGCATCGCAGTTCCGTGACGCGGCCAGGGCGACCGGCGTGGCCGATGCGTGGCTGCGCGCGATCGCGCATGCCGAAAGCGGATTCGATGCGCATGCGCTGTCGCCCAAGGGCGCGCAGGGCGTGATGCAGCTGATGCCGGATGTGTCGCGCGAATACGGGGTGCGCGATCCGTTCGCCTCCGGCGAATCGATTCGTGCCGGCGCCCGGCGCCTGCAGGCGCTCAAGCGGCGCTATCGCAACGACCTGGCGCTGGTGGCGGCCGCGTACAACGCCGGCACCGGCGCGGTCGCGCGCTTTGGCGGCATCCCGCCCTACGCGGAAACCCAGGCCTACGTGGCCAAGGTGCAGGCGCTGTACGCGCGTTACCAGGTGGCGCTCGAGGGCGACAAGTCCGCGCGCTGAGCGGCTGTCGACCCTGCGTCGACGCGATCGATCCATGGCGGTTGGCGCTTCACCCCCGCGCGGCGACAATAGCGATCCCCGACACGGCGGAGAGCCGAATGCCCGACCTGAAGGAAGCACGCGTCCCGGATATCGGTGGCTACGACGACGTACCGGTGATCGAAGTGCTGGTTGGCGTCGGCGACACGGTCCAGGTCGACCAGGGCCTGGTCACGCTGGAGTCGGACAAGGCGACGATGGAAGTGCCGGCGCCGTTTGCCGGCGTCATCCGCGAATTGAAGGTGAAGCTGGGCGACAAGGTCTCCGAGGGCGGCGTGGTCGCCCTGATCGAACCGTCGGCCGAGGCCGTGCCCACCACCGCCGCGACACCCGCAGCCCCGGCGCGCGCCGAGCCCGCCGCCCCCGCCAAGCGGGTCCAGGCCGCGGAAACCGGCACGACGGTCGAGCCGGTGGTCGTCGCGCGCCGCCCCGACAACATCGCGCAGGCCTCCATCGACAAGGAAGCGGCATCGCAGGGCACGGCATCTGCGCCGCAGGCGCCGGTGCGCTTCGATGCCGAGGCGGTGATGCCCGACCGCATTCCCTACGCGAGCCCGGCCGTGCGCCTGCTGGCGCGCGAACTGGGCGTGGACCTGGCGCAGGTCAGCGGTTCGCAGCGCGGTGGCCGCATCGGCAGGGAAGACGTGCAGGCATTCGTCAAGCACGCGCTCGCTGGCGGTGGCAAGCCGGCTGCGGCCACTGGTGGCGGGCTGCAGTTGCTGGCGTGGCCGAAGGTCGACTTCAGCAAGTTCGGCGAAATCGAAACGCGCGAACTGTCGCGCATCCAGAAATTGTCCGGCGCCAACCTCGCGCGCAACTGGGCGATGATCCCGCACGTCACCCAGCACGACGATGCCGACATCACCGAGCTCGAAGCGCTGCGCATCACCCTCAACAAGGAAAGCGAGAAGGCGAAGGACGGCATCAAGCTGACCATGCTCGCCTTCCTGATGAAGGCGTCCGTCGCCGCCCTGCAGAAGTACCCCAACTTCAACGCCTCGCTCGATGCCAGCGGCGAACTGCTCACGCTGAAGAAATATTTCCACATCGGGTTTGCCGCCGACACGCCGAACGGGCTGGTGGTTCCGGTGGTGCGCGATTGCGACCGCAAGGGCGTGCTGCAGATCGCGCGCGAAACCGGCGAGCTCGCGGCGAAGGCGCGCGAGGGCAAGCTCGGTCCCGCGGACATGCAGGGCGGCTGTTTTTCGCTCAGCTCGCTGGGCGGTATCGGCGGCACCTCGTTCACCCCGATCGTCAACGCACCGGAAGTCGCGATCCTCGGCGTGTCGAAGGCAGCGATGCAACCGGTCTGGGACGGCGCGGAATTCAAGCCGCGCCTGCTGCTGCCGCTGTCGCTGTCCTACGACCATCGCGTGATCGATGGCGCCGCCGCCGCGCGCTTCACCGCATACCTCGCCCAGCTGCTGGGCGACATGCGCCGCGTGCTGCTGTAGGGCGGGTTTCAACCCGCCATTGGCAGCAATCGAATGATGGAAATGGCGGGTCAAGACCCGCCCTACGGGAAATTCGAATGACGATTGAAATCAAGGTCCCCGATATCGGCGGTTACGACGACGTGCCCGTCATCGAAGTGCTGGTCGCGGTTGGCGACACCGTGACGGTCGACCAGGGACTGCTGACGCTCGAGTCGGACAAGGCGACGATGGAAGTGCCGTCCAGCAGGGCTGGCATCGTGCGCGAGCTGAAGGTCAAGGTCGGCGACAAGGTGTCCGAAGGGACGGTGGTTGCCGTGCTCGAATCGAGCGATGCGAAGGCTTCACCTCTCCCGCGTGCGGGAGAGGTCGACGTGCGCAGCGTGTCGGGTGAGGGCAAAACGGCTGCGCCACCGCCGACTGTCACGCCAGGCGCGCCCTCACCCCAGCCCTCTCCCGCGAGCGGGAGAGGGGGCGCCATCACCCAGGCGAGTGCAGCAACTGGCCGCAAGGCCGATATCGAATGCGCGCTGGTCGTGCTCGGCGCTGGACCCGGTGGTTACACCGCGGCATTCCGCGCGGCCGACCTGGGCCTGGATACGGTGCTCATCGAGCGATTTGCGCAGCTCGGCGGCGTCTGCCTCAACGTCGGCTGCATCCCGTCGAAGGCCTTGCTGCATGCCGCGGCGGTGATCGACGAGGCCGCGCATGCCGCGGACTACGGCGTGACGTTCGGCAAGCCGACGATCGCGCTCGACAAATTGCGCGACAACAAGGACAAGGTCGTCGGCCAGCTGACCAAGGGCCTGGCGACGATGGCCAAGCAACGCAAGGTGCGCGTGGTCACCGGCACCGGCCGCTTCGTCTCGGCCAACGAGATCGAAATCAGCGGCGAAGGCGGCACGCAGCTGCTGCGCTTCGGGCAATGCATCATCGCCGCCGGTTCGCAGGCGTTGAAGCTGCCGGGCTTTCCGTGGGACGACCCGCGCGTGATGGACTCGACCGACGCGCTGGAACTGGCCGAAATTCCCGGACGGCTGCTGGTCGTTGGCGGCGGCATCATCGGACTGGAAATGGCGACGGTGTTCCGCGCGCTCGGATCGCAGGTCACGGTCGTCGAGCTGGCCGACCAGCTCATGCCCGGCGCCGACATCGACCTGGTCAAGCCGCTGGCCCAGCATCTGAAGAAGCAGGGCGTCGGCGTGCACCTGAAGACCAAGGTCGTCGCGGCCAAGGCGCAGGAAGACGGGATCGCCTGCAGTTTCGAAGGCGCGAGCATCCCGCCGGTGAGCGTCTTCGACCGCGTGCTGGTCGCGGTGGGGCGCACGCCCAATGGCGGCAAGCTCGATGCGGACAAGGCCGGCGTGCAGGTCGGAGAGCGCGGCTTCATCGCCGTCGACCGCCAGATGCGCACCAACGTGCCGCATATCTTCGCCATCGGTGACCTCGTCGGCCAGCCGATGCTGGCGCACAAGGCGACGCACGAAGGCCGCCTGGCAGCGGAAGTCGCCGCGGGCGACGCGTCTGGCAAGAGCCGGCGCGAGTGGGTCGCGCGGGTCATCCCGTCGGTCGCCTACACCGATCCGGAAATCGCCTGGGTCGGCGTCACCGAAGCCGAAGCGAAGGCGAAAGGCCTCGACATCGGCGTCGGCAAGTTCCCGTGGGCGGCCAGCGGCCGTGCGATCGGCATCGGCCGTACCGAGGGCTTCACCAAGCTGCTGTTCGACAATGCAACACATCGCGTGGTCGGTGGCGGCATCGTCGGCGTGCACGCCGGCGACCTGATCGCCGAGGTGGCGCTGGCGATCGAGATGGGCGCCGAGGCGGCCGACATCGGTCACACGATCCATCCGCATCCCACGCTGAGTGAATCGGTGGGCATGGCGGCCGAAGTGTTCGAAGGCACGATCACCGACCTGTACCTGCCCAAGCGCAAGTAAGGGCAACCCGGCGAGAGGAACACGCATGCCCAGGCTCTACGACGCCACCAACCACCGCCTGCTGGGCCACGTCAGCCAGGCCGACATCGACCTGCTGGTTGCGCAGATGGGAGCGGAATCCAGCAAGGACCACGACTGCTACGTGGACAACGACGCCTTCCTGCGGCTGACCGATGCCGGCGCGTCATCGACGCTGCTCGATGCCATCAAGATGGCGCTGGACCTCAGCGGCGAGGCCGCCATCCGCTGGGAAGCCGACTGACTCGCCGACAAGAAAGAAGCCCCGACCTTGCGGCCGGGGCTTCGGCGGGCCTGTCGCGCGTCGACGAGGAAGTGGAGGGCAGGCCGCAGGGAAGTCGACCGTCCGGGCCGCGCGAAGGTTCCGTCCGGCGGTCACGAAATCGCCTTCCCCCTGCCTCGAGCCTGGCCGATGCGCATTCACCGGCCTTTGCGGTTGCCGCAGAAATGCCGCGCCGCTATACTTTTGCGGCTTCGCAGGGCCGATTGGCCCACCCCCGCAGCTGAACGAGTGCAGCCCGTGCACGATCCGATCGCCGCGGGCCGCCGCTCCGCGCTGCGCGCGGTGGCCATGCAGGCCATCGTGGTCGCGCTGGTCGCTGCGGCCTTCCTGTTGCAAGGTCAGCGGCACGCCCTGGCGGCCGCGGGTGGTGGCGCGGCACTGCTGGTCGGGAATGCGCTGTCGACGCTGCTGGCGTTCGGTGGCGGCATCCAGCCGGCGGGTATCGCGATGGCGCGCACGCTGGCTGGTGCGATGGTGAAGTGGTTGGTGGTGCTGGCCGGATTGGCGCTGGTGCTGGGCGGGTGGCGATTGCCGGCCATCCCCGCGCTGGTGGGAGTCGGGATGGGCCTGGTGGCGCATTCCGTTGCAATGATCATCCAAATGAACCGTAGACGTTGAGGGCCTGGTGTGAGCGCTGAAACCACGACACCGACCGCCGCCTCCGAAGGCCTGTCCGGATACATCGAGCACCACCTGACGCACAACTCCAGCACCGTGCTGGGCGGCAGCTTCCATTGGGATTCGTGGCTGGTATCGCTCGGACTGGGCGCACTGTTCTGCCTCTGGTTCCTGCGCGCCGCGCGCCGCGCCACCTCGGGCGTGCCCGGCAAGGGCCAGGCCGCGATCGAAATGGTCGTCGAGTTCGTCGACAACCAGGTCAAGGACGCCTTCCACGGCGACCGTCGCTTCCTGGCTCCGCTGGCGCTGACGATCTTCATGTGGGTGCTCTTCATGAACACCATGGACCTGCTGCCGCTGGATATCGGCAGCGGCCTGGTCACGCTGTTCGGTGGACAGGAAGCCGCCCACCACACCTTCTTCCGCATGGTGCCCACCGCCGACCTCAACACGACGGTCGCGATGTCGCTGACGATCTTCGTGCTGACCCTGTTCTATTCGGTCAAGGCCAAGGGCTTCGGCGGCTTCGGCAAGGAACTGCTGACCTCGCCGTTCCACAGCGACGGCGCCGCGGGCAAGGTCGCGATGGTGATCCCCAACGTCATCCTCAACCTCGTCGAATACCTGTCCAAGCCGGTGTCGCTGTCGATGCGACTGTTCGGCAACATGTACGCCGGCGAGCTCGTGTTCATGCTCATCGCCGGCCTGCTGGCGTCGTGGATCACCTTTCCCTTCGGCGTCCTCTTCGGCTTCCTGTGGGGCGTGTTCCACATCCTGATCATCCTGCTGCAGGCGTTCATCTTCATGGTGCTGTCGGTCGTCTACATCGCGATGGCACAGGAACACCACTGAGCATCGCGCCGCTCCAGCGTCACCGGTTCCAAACCATCCCGTTCATCCACCCGTTTCTTACCATCGCTTGAAGGAAAAATTCATGGACATGCATCAGTTCATCGCCCTCATCCAGGCCAACACCGCCGTCGGCATCGGCCTGATGATCGGCCTCGGCGCGCTCGGCGCGTGTATCGGCATCGGCATCATGGGCTCGAAGTTCCTCGAGGCCGCCGCACGCCAGCCTGAGCTGATGCCGATGCTGCAGAGCCGCATGTTCCTGCTGGTCGGCCTGATCGATGCGTCGTTCATCATCGGCCTGGCCATGGCGCTGTTCTTCGCGTTCGCCAACCCGCTGCTCGCGCAGTTCGGCTGATCGTCGCAATCCCGGATGCCCGCGCTGCGGGCATCGTCACCGCGGTGCGCATGTGGCGCACCGCATCGCCGCATTGAGGAAAGGTCGTCATGGAAATTGGCATGACTCTGCTGGGCCAGGCGCTGTCGTTCGCGCTCCTGATCTGGTTCACGGTCAAGTTCATCTGGCCGCCGCTGATGGCGGCCATCGAGGAGCGTCAGCAGCGGATCGCTGAGGGCCTCGCGGCGGCCGATCGCAGCCAGAAGGACCTTGCGCAGGCGCAGGACAAGGTCAACGAGGCGCTGAAGGAAGCACGGGTCAAGGCCAACGAGATCATCGAGCAGGCGCACCAGCGTGCGGTGCAGATGATCGACCAGGCCAAGCTCGACGCGATCGCCGAGGCCGACCGGCAGAAAGCGCTCGCCGTGGCCGACATCGAGGCCGCCACCAACCGTGCACGCGAAGGCCTGCGCACGCAGGTGTCCGCGCTCGCTGTCAGCGGTGCCGAAAAGCTGCTGCGCCGCGAAATCGACGCCGGCACGCACAAGGCGTTGCTCGACGAACTGGCCGCACAGCTGTGAAGGCGTCGGCCATGAACCGGATGACCGCGCAATGAGCCAGGCGCTGACCCTCGCCCGTCCCTACGCCCGTGCGGCATTCGCCAGCGCGCAGGAAACCGGCACGCTGGCGGCCTGGTCGGAATCGCTCGCCTTCGCGGCGCGCGTTGCGGCCGATCCGCAGGTGGCATCGCTGCTCGGCAATCCGCGGCTTGCCGCCACGGACGCCGTCGCACTGCTGTCGCCCGAAGGCGCGCACGAGGATTTCGCCCGGTTCCTGGCGCTGCTGGCGGACAACCACCGCCAACAGCTGCTGCCGGAGATCGCGGCGCTGTACGCGGAACTGCGCGACGAAGCCGAGCGCGTGGTCAAGGCCACGGTGACCTCGGCCACGTTGCTGCCGGATGCCGAACTCGACGCGATCAAGGCGGCGCTGCGCAAACGCTTTGGCCGCGATGTCGACGTCTCCACCGCCGTGGATCCAGCGCTGATCGGTGGCGCGGTGATCACCGCCGGCGACATCGTCATCGATGGATCGCTGCGCGGAAAGCTCGACCGGCTGCAATCGGCCCTGGCCGCCTGACGCCCTCGCCGAATACCTGACACAGACACTGCACACCCCCGCGCGTCGCCGCTTGCGACGCACGACAAGGAAACGAACATGGCGACCACCCAGCTCAACCCCTCCGAAATCAGCGAACTGATCCGCAACCGCATCGCCAAGGTCGGGCTCGCTGCCGAGGCCCGCAACGAAGGCACGGTGACGTCGGTCTCCGACGGCATCGTGCGCATCTACGGCCTGGCCGACGTGATGCAGGGCGAAATGATCGAACTGCCGAACGAAACCTTCGCCCTGGCCTTGAACCTGGAGCGCGACTCGGTCGGCGCCGTGGTGCTGGGCGACTACGAGAACCTGCGCGAAGGCGACGTCGCCAAGACCACCGGCCGCATCCTCGAAGTGCCGACCGGGCCGGAACTGTGCGGACGCGTGGTCAACGCGCTGGGCGAGCCGATCGACGGCAAGGGCCCGATCAACACCGCGCAGACGTCGCCGGTGGAAACGATCGCGCCCGGCGTCATCTGGCGCAAGTCGGTGTCGCAGCCGGTGCAGACCGGCTACAAGACCATCGACGCCATGATCCCGATCGGCCGCGGCCAGCGCGAGCTGATCATCGGCGACCGCCAGACCGGCAAGACCGCGGTGGCGATCGACGCGATCATCAACCAGAAGCACACCGGCGTGAAGTGCATCTACGTCGCGATCGGGCAGAAGGCCTCGTCGATCGCCAACGTCGTGCGCAAGCTCGAAGAGAACGGTGCCATGGCGCACACGATCGTGGTCGCCGCGACCGCGTCCGAATCGGCCGCCATGCAGTACATCGCGCCGTACTCGGGCTGCACCATGGGCGAGTACTTCCGCGACCGTGGCGAAGACGCGCTGATCATCTACGACGATCTGTCCAAGCAGGCCGTCGCGTATCGCCAGATCTCGCTGCTGCTGCGCCGCCCGCCGGGCCGCGAAGCCTACCCGGGCGACGTGTTCTACCTGCACAGCCGCCTGCTCGAGCGCGCCGCGCGCGTCAACGAAGCCTATGTCGAGAAGTTCACCAACGGCGCGATCAAGGGCAAGACCGGTTCGCTGACGGCGTTGCCGATCATCGAGACCCAGGCCGGCGACGTTTCCGCGTTCGTCCCGACCAACGTGATCTCGATCACCGACGGCCAGATCTTCCTGGAAACCGACCTGTTCAACGCCGGCATCCGCCCGGCCGTGAACGCCGGCATCTCGGTCTCGCGCGTCGGTGGCGCGGCGCAGACCAAGATCATGAAGAAGCTGTCGGGCGGCATCCGCATCGCGCTCGCCCAGTACCGCGAGCTGGCGGCGTTCGCGCAGTTCGCATCGGACCTCGACGAGGCGACGCGCAAGCAGCTCGAGCGCGGCCAGCGCGTCACCGAACTGATGAAGCAGAAGCAGTACGCGCCGATGTCCGTGGCGATGCAGTCGCTGTCGATCTACGCCATCGACAAGGGCTACATGGACGACGTGGCGATCAACAAGATCGGTGCGTTCGAGGAGGCGCTGCATGCGCACTTCGCCAACACCGCGGGCGAGCTGATGGACAGGATCAACGCCAGCGGCGACTGGAACGACGACATCGAGGCCGCGTTCAAGAAGGGCATCGAAGAGTTCAAGGCGACGGGTTCCTGGTGATTTGCAGGGCGGGTTTCAACCCGCCAATTGCGGCAAGCGAACGTTCGACGGCGGGTTAAAACCCGCCCTACGGGAAGAGAAGATGGCCGGCGGCAGAGAAATCAAAACCAAGATCAAGAGCGTGCAGAACACCCGCAAGGTGACGCGCGCGCTCGAAATGGTCTCGGCTTCCAAGATCCGCAAGGCGCAGGAGCGGATGAAGGCGTCGCGCCCGTATGCGCGCGCGATGAAGCAGGTCATCGGCCACCTGGCCCAGGCCAACTCCGAATACAAGCATCCGTACCTGATCCAGCGCGAGCAGATCAAGCGCGTCGGCTACATCGTCGTGTCCTCGGACCGCGGCCTGGCCGGCGGGCTCAACAACAACCTGTTCCGCAAGCTGCTGGTCGAGATGCGCAAGTGGCAGGAGCAGGGCGTCGAGGTCGACGTCGTCACCATCGGCCAGAAGGCCAGCGTGTTCTTCCGGCGGATCAAGGTCGGGATGCTCGCGTCGGTCACGCACCTGGGCGACCAGCCGCGCGTCGACCAGCTCGTCGGCGTCGTCAAGGTGATGCTCGATGCCTATAACGCCGGCAGCATCGACAAGGTCTTCCTGAGCTACAACGACTTCGTCAACACCATGACCCAGCGCGCGGCGTTCGACCAGCTGCTGCCGCTGGCGGCAACGGGCGAGGCGATCGCGCACCACGACTGGGATTACCTCTACGAGCCCGACGCCGAAACGGTCCTGGACCACGTGCTGACCCGCTACGTCGAGTCGCTGGTCTACCAGGCCGTGATGGAGAACGTCGCGTCCGAACATGCCGCGCGCATGGTGGCGATGAAGGCCGCCAGCGACAACGCGAACAAGCTGATCGACACGCTCAACCTGGTCTACAACAAGGCCCGGCAGGCGGCGATCACCCAGGAAATCTCCGAGATCGTCGGCGGCGCCGCGGCGGTTTGAGCCCCATTCCAGAAGCAGCATTCGAGATTCAGAGGACACAGCAATGAGTACCGTCATGAGCACCAACCAGGGCAAGATCGTCCAGATCATCGGCGCGGTCGTCGACGTCGAATTCCCGCGCGAGAGCGTGCCGCGCGTGTACGACGCGCTGAAGGTGCAGGGCACCGCGATCACGCTGGAAGTGCAGCAGCAGCTCGGCGACGGCGTCGTCCGCACGATCGCGCTGGGTTCCACCGACGGCCTCAAGCGCAACCTGGTCGCGGTCAACACCGGCAAGGCCGTGTCGGTCCCGGTCGGCGTGGGCACGCTGGGCCGCATCATGAACGTGCTCGGCGAGCCGATCGACGAGGCCGGTCCGGTCGAGGCGACGGAGCATTGGGAAATCCACCGCGCGGCGCCGGCGTATGCCGAGCAGTCGTCGGGCAATGAACTGCTGGAAACCGGCATCAAGGTCATCGACCTGATGTGCCCCTTCGCCAAGGGCGGCAAGGTCGGCCTGTTCGGCGGCGCCGGCGTCGGCAAGACCGTCAACATGCTCGAGCTGATCAACAACATCGCCACCGAGCACGCTGGCCTGTCGGTGTTCGCGGGCGTCGGTGAGCGCACCCGCGAAGGCAACGATTTCTACCACGAGATGGCCGAGGCTGGCGTCATCAAGCTGGAGAACCTGAAAGAGTCGAAGGTCGCCATGGTCTACGGCCAGATGAACGAGCCGCCGGGCAACCGCCTGCGCGTCGCGCTGACGGGGCTGACGATGGCCGAGTACTTCCGCGACGAGAAGGACGCCGAGGGCAAGGGCCGCGACGTGCTGTTCTTCGTCGACAACATCTACCGCTACACGCTGGCCGGCACCGAGGTCTCGGCGCTGCTCGGCCGCATGCCGTCGGCCGTGGGTTACCAGCCCACGCTCGCCGAGGAAATGGGCGTGCTGCAGGAGCGCATCACCTCGACCAAGACCGGCTCGATCACCTCGATCCAGGCCGTGTACGTGCCTGCCGACGACCTGACCGATCCGTCGCCGGCGACGACCTTCGCCCATCTCGACGCCACCGTCGTGCTGTCGCGAAACATCGCTTCGCTCGGCATCTATCCGGCCGTCGATCCGCTGGATTCCACCTCGCGCCAGCTCGACCCCAACGTGATCGGCAACGAGCACTACGACACCGCGCGCAAGGTGCAGTCGACGCTGCAGAAGTACAAGGAGCTCAAGGACATCATCGCGATCCTGGGCATGGACGAGTTGTCCGAAGAGGACAAGCAGGCCGTGTATCGCGCGCGCAAGTGCGAACGTTTCTTCTCGCAGCCCTTCCACGTGGCCGAAGTCTTCACTGGTTCGCCGGGCAAGTACGTCACGCTGAAGGAGACGATCCGCGGCTTCAAGATGATCGTCGAGGGCGAGTGCGATCACATGCCGGAACAGGCGTTCTACATGGTCGGCGGCATCGACGAAGCCATCGAGAAGGCCAAGAAGATCACCGGCTGATCCCAGCCGCGTGATGTAGGGCGGGTCTCGACCCGCCCGTGCGATCGACAACAGGAAAACGCTCCATGGCAACCACCATCCGCTGCGACATCGTCAGTGCCGAAGCCGAAATCTTCCATGGCGAAGCCGAGATGATCGTCGCCACCGGCGAGATGGGCGAGCTCGGCATCGCCCCCCGGCACGCGCCGCTGATCACCCGCCTCAAGCCGGGCAAGGTCGTGGTCACGCTGCCTGGCGGGGAAAAGCTCGACTTCGCCATTTCCGGCGGCATCCTCGAGGTGCAGCCGCAGGTGGTGACCGTGCTGGCCGATACCGCGATCCGCGCCCAGGACATCGATGAAGCCTCGGTGCTTGCGGCCAAGGCCGAAGCCGAGCGCGTGCTGGCCAACCGCGGCGAAGCGATGGACATCGAGCAGGCGCAACAGCGCATGGCCGAAGTCAACGCGCAGCTGCAAGCGCTGGAACGCCTCCGGAAGAACCTGAAGCATTGAACCGCTGATTGCCGGTTTTCCCGGCGCGCTGCACTGATCGACCCGCTCCGGGTCGACGACGGAACGCCGGCCACGCGCCGGCGTTTTCATGTCCGGATCGCGCGCGGTGCTACTTCCGGTAGACCCAGTGCCGCGAGAGCACGAATCCGACCACGCCGAGGACCGCCTCCACGGCCGGTTTCGCCAGCCATGCCCACTTCAGGCCGGCCCAATGGTCGATCGCGCCCAGCGACCATGTGCTGATCACGGTGGTCGCCAGCCACATGGTGATGTAGCGCCGCAGCTGGTTCGGGCCGATCTCGTGCTCGTCGCCGGCGAACGTCACCTTGCCATTGAGCCAATAGCCCAGCAGCGCACCAGCGATGCGCCCGGCGACGTTGCCGGGCACCACCCCCATCCCCAGGTGGGTCAGGCCGACCAGCACGCCCCAGTCGACGATCCACTGCACGCCGCCAATGAGCGTGTAATGCTTGGCATGGCGGGTCAGGGTCATTGGGATGGCGACTCGAGAGGCATCCGGCGGGCGCGGTTCATCGGGGTCTGGTGAGCGTGCGGCTGCGCATCGTAGCAGTGGCCACCGTTAGAATCGCTAGATCCCCCGCTGGAACAATCCATGTCAGCACCACTGCATGTCGTGATCCTTGCCGCTGGCGAAGGCAAGCGCATGAAGTCCGCGCTGCCCAAGGTCCTGCAGCCGATCGCGGGCCAGCCGATGCTCGCGCATGTCATCGGGGCGGCGCGCGCGCTGCACCCGGCGGGAATCCACGTGGTGCACGGCCATGGCGGTGACGCGGTGCAGGCCGCATTCGCCGGCGAGCCGGACCTGCGATGGGCCGAGCAGGCGCGGCAACTGGGCACGGGGCACGCACTGCAGCAGGCCATGCCGGACGTGCCCGACGGCGTGCAGGTGCTGGTGCTGTATGGCGACGTGCCGTTGATGCGGCCAGGGACCCTGCGACGCCTGCTCGACGCGCCGGGGCGGCTGGCGGTCCTCGCCGCGGAACCGGAACGCCCTGACGGTTACGGCCGCATCGTCCGCGACCCCGAAGGCCGCGTCGCCGCGATCGTCGAGCAGAAGGATGCCAGCGAGGAGCAGCGCCGCATCGGCCTGGTGAACACCGGCGTCATCGCCGCCGACGCCAACGCGCTGACCCGATGGCTGGCCGCACTGCGCAACGACAACGCGCAGGGCGAGTACTACCTGACCGACATATTCGCGCTGGCCGCGGCGGAATTCGCGCCGGCCGAGATCGTCATCGTCGACGACCCGATCGAAGCCGAGGGCGCCAACGATGCCTGGCAGCTGGCCCAGCTCGAACGCGCGTTCCAGCGGCGCGCCGTGCGCACGCTGTGCCTGGCCGGCGCGCGCTGCGCCGATCCCGCACGCGTGGATATCCGTGGCCATGTCAGCGTCGGGCGCGACGTGCAGATCGATGTCGACGTCGTCCTCGAGGGCGACGTCGTGCTGGGCGACAACGTCAGCATCGGACCGTTCTGCCGGCTGAAGAACGTCTCGCTCGCGGCCGGTACGCAGGTGCGCGCGCATTGCGACATCGAAGGCGCGCGCACCGAAGGCGCGGTGCAGATCGGTCCCTTCGCGCGCTTGCGGCCGGGCACGGTGCTGGCCGACGGCGTGCACATCGGCAATTTCGTCGAAACCAAGAACGCGCAGCTCGGCGCCGGCAGCAAGGCCAACCACCTGAGCTACCTCGGCGACGCGCGCATCGGCAGCAAGGTCAACATCGGCGCGGGCACGATCACCTGCAACTACGACGGCGTGAACAAGTCGACGACGGTGATCGGCGATGGCGCCTTCATCGGCTCGAACACGGCGCTGGTCGCGCCGGTGAGCGTGGGCCGCGAGGCCACGATCGGCGCGGGCTCGGTGATCACGAAGGATGCGCCGGACGGCGAATTGACGATCGGCCGCGGGCGGCAGGAAACCCTGCACGGCTGGCAGCGGCCGAAGAAGAAGTAGCGGTAGCGGGCTGTTTGCCCTTTTGTGGGAGCGACGTCAGTCGCGATTGATGTTCCCATCGCGACTGACGTCGCTCCCACAGTTGATGTCGAGATCGCGGCTAGTCCGGCAGCACCAGACTCACGCACAGGCCACCGCCGTCGCGATTCATCAGCGCGATGCGTCCGCCGTGGGCTTCGGCGATTTCACGCGCGAGCGCCAGTCCCAGGCCGGTGCCGCCGCGCTTGGTCGAGTAGAACGGCAGCAGCGCGTTGGCGAGCACCGCTTCGTTCATGCCCTGGCCGCGGTCGAGCACGTCGATGCGCCAGCCATCGACGATGCGCCGCAGCAGCAGGTGCACGCTGTCGGCCGGGGATCCGGATTCGTGCGCGTTCTTGAGCAGGTTGAGCAGCGCCTGCTCCATCTGCGCGCTGTCGAAGCGCGCGACGTTGTCCTCGATCGCACCTTCAGCGACGAACTGCACCTGCGAGCGGAGCTGGGCGATGAAGCGCGACCACGGCACGGCGTCGACGCGCGGCGCCGGGAGCTTGGCGAAGCGGGCGTAATCGCGGATGAAACCTTCCAGGTGCCGCGCGCGCTCCTCGATCGTCGCCAGCGCGATGGGCAGGCGTTCGAGTTGGCCACGGCGCAGCAACTCGGCGCCGGAATGGGCCAGGGACGCGATCGGCGCCAGCGAGTTGTTGAGCTCGTGGCTGATGACGCGGATGACCTTCTTCCAGGTCTGCACTTCCTGCCGGCGCAGTTCCGCCGTGAGCTGGCGCAGCAGCACCAGTTCGTGCCGGCGGCCGTTGAGGCGGAAATGCCGGCGCGCCAGGTGGTAGATGTCCTCGTTGTCGGCATCGCCCAGCGAAAACAGTCCGTCGCCACCACGCTCGAACGCCTCGCGGACCGCGTCGGGCGTCTGCGCGAGCAAGGCGTCGAAGTCCTGGCCTTCGAGCTTGCGTCCCTCGCCGAGCAGCTTGCGCGCCGCGAGGTTGGCATGCACGACGCGCCGCGATGGATCCACCAGCACCATCGCCACGGGGGTGTTCTGGACCATCGTGTCGAGCAGCAATTCGCGCTGCACCAATCCCAGTCGCTGGTCGCGCAGGGCATCGCCCAACGCGTTGTGGCTGGCAACCAGCGCGCCGAGTTCGTCGTTCGAATCCCAGGCCACGCCGAAGGCGAAGTCGCCATCGCGATAACCGGCGACCGTCCCCGCGAGCGCGCGGAACAGCGCCAGCATCGGTCCGAATGCGCGGTGGACGTGGTACCACATCAGCGGCGCGAGGATTCCCACGGCCGCCGCGGCGGCCAGCCAGGGGCTTGGGATCCAGTTCGCCAGCAGCACGGACAGTGCCGCGGTCGCCAGCATGTAGGCCAGTGCCAAGGCGGCGAACACCAACCGCAATGGCAGTCGCTTGCGGCCGCGCATGTTCAGTCGCGGCTCGTGCCGGTGCGATCCAGGCCGAGCCGGTCCAGGCGCCGATACAGCGCCTGCCGCGACAGGCCCAGTTCGGCGGCTGCCTGCGCCAGCACCCCGCCGTTGCGTTTGAGCGCGTCCTCGATGGTGGCGCGATCGGGCTCGTCCGCGCTCGTCGGTGCCATCGTGGGCATGGCCGGCAACCCGAGGTCCGCCGCACCCAGCGTTGCTGTCGGCGCCAGCAATGCCGCACGCTGCATCGTGTTGCGCAATTCGCGCACGTTGCCCGGCCAGCGATACGCGAGCAGCGCGCGCGCCGCATCATCGGCAAGTTGCTTTCCGGCGGGCAGGAAATGCCGCGCCAGCGGCAGGATGTCGTCGGGCCGATCCGCCAGTGGCGGCAGCGCCAGCTCGATCGCGTTGAGGCGGTAGAACAGGTCCTCGCGGAACTGGCCGTTGCGGATCAATGCACGCAGGTCGGCATTGGTCGCGCTGACGATGCGGACCTTGACGTGTCGTTCCCTGTTGCCGCCCAGCCGCTGGAAACACCCGGTTTCCAGCACGCGCAACAGCTTGACCTGGCCGGCTGGCGGCAAGGTCCCGATCTCGTCGAGGAACAGCGTGCCGCCGTCGGCGGCCTCGAACTTGCCTTCGCGCGCACGCTGGGCGCCGGTGTAGGCACCGGCCTCGCTGCCGAACAACTCAGCCTCGATCAGCTCGCCCGGCAGTGCGCCGCAATTGAGCGCGACGAACGGTCCGGATTTCGCGTTGGAGTTGGCGTGCAGGATCTCCGCGATCTTTTCCTTGCCCGCGCCATTGGGACCGGTCACCAGCACCGGCAACTCCGACCGCGCCACCTGGCATGCCAGCGACAGCACGCGCTCGGTGGCGGCGTCGGCGAAGACGAACCCGCACAGGTCGTTGTTGCGTTCCAGGCTCTGCCGCCGGCGCTGCTGGCTGTCGCGATGGCGCGCGAGTTCGCGCCGCGCCTCGGACAGTTCCAGCAGGTTGTTGACCGTCGCCAGCAGCTTGCGGTCGTCCCACGGCTTGGCCAGGTAATCGGCGGCGCCGGCCTTGACCAGGTCCACCGCCGACTCCAGCGAGGTCCACGCGGTGAGCAGGATCACCGGCAGGTCCGGATGGCGCGCCCGGATCTGGCCGAACAACGCCACCCCTTCCTCGCCCGACGTGGTGTCGGCGTGGAAGTTCATGTCCTGGACGACCAGGTCCACCGGTTCGCGCGACAGCAATGCCAGGCCGTCTTCCGGCGACGTCACCGCACGCGTATCGATGTCATGCAGGGAGAACAGCGTCTCCAGTGCGGTCGCGACCGCGGGGTTGTCGTCGATGACCAGGATCGTCGCCATGCTGCCTAGCCTACTGGACACGCGCGCGGGTCACACCGTCCGCGTCGCCACCGCGGGCGGCACCGCCGCGGCGCGCCGGGCCGGGCCGAACACCGCGATCTGTCCCAGCAGCCACAGCGTGACCGCGCCGACCGGCAGGTAGATCGCCGGCAACCGCGGCAACTCGTACTTGCCCATCAGCAGCTGGTTGATGCCGTAGGCCATCAGCATGCCGATCACGATGCCAAGCGTCGCCAGCAGGAAGTTCTCGGTCTGGAAGTAGCGCAGGATCTGTCCGCGCGTCGCCCCCAGCGCACGCCGCACGCCGATCTGGCGCGTGCGCTGCTGCACCCAGAAGCTGGCCAGGCCGACGATGCCCAGCGCCGTCACCACCAGCAGCGCGATGCACACCGCCGCCAGCAGGCACACCATCGATTGATCCTGGCGGAAGAACTCGTCGCGCATCGACTGCAGGGTCTTCTTGTCCAGGATGATGCGGTTGGGGTTGTTGCGTTCCAGCGCCTTGACCGCGTCGGCGATGACGCGGTCGCGCTGCCCGGGCGTGGTGCGCAGCAGGTAGTGGCCGCCGGCGGTGTAGGGCACGCGGATCGGCAGGATCATCGAGTAGCCGTATCCGGCGCTCTCGCCGAAGAACGCCGGCCGCACCAGCGTATCGACGATGCCGACGATGGTGATCGGCTTGTTGTCGCCGAAATAGATGTTCTTCCCGAGCGCGTCGCCATCCGGGAACAGCTTCTTCGCCAGCGACTGCGTGATCACGATCGAGTGCAGGCTCAGGTTGCCAAAGCCAACGCCCGGATCGAAGTCGACGTATTCGCCCGGATCCAGGTCGCGCCCCGCGATGAGGCGGACGCCCAGGGTGTCGCGCAGGGTTTCGCTGCCCATGTACATGGTGGCATTCGGGCCATCGACGCCACGGTCGTCCGGCTTGGTGCCGAGCGAACTGTTCCACGACGAGTTGTTGAAGGGCACCTGGTTGGCCACGCTGGCCGACACCACGCCCGGGATGCCGCGCAGCGCGGCGAGGTCTTCCCTGGTCAGCGCATTGGCGTTCTGGTCCTCGCCGATGCCGGCGATGTGGATGTCGACGATCGCGTTGTCGGCCACGCCGCTGGGCATGTCGATGCGCTGCACGCGCTCGCTGATCAGGAACACCGCGTTGCAGATGATGGCGCAGCTCAGTGCAATCTCGATCACGATCAGCGCGGCCGCGGTCTTGTGCCGGCGCAGGGTGGAAAGAATCGGGCGGATGTCCATGGCGGGCCTCACTGGCTCTTGAGCTGGATGGCGGGGGACACCTGGCAGGCGCGCCAGGCCGGAAGCAGGCCAGCCAGCACGCTGGCGGCGATCGCAAGGGCGAAGGTGGCCAGCAGCATCAGCGGATCCAGATGCGCGAGGTCCGCGTATTCCACCGGTTGCTGGCGCACGGCCCACAGCCCGAGCATGGCCAGGCCGAGCCCGAGCACCGCGCCGGCCAGGCCGACCGTGCCGGCCTCCACGAGGCATTGCGCGAAGATCTGCCGACGCGATGCGCCGAGCGCGCGGCGCACGCCGATCTCGGTCGAGCGGCGCAGGAACTTCGCCAGCAGCAGCCCGACGGTGTTGACCAGGCACACCAGCAGGAACGCGAACGCAAGCCAGGTCTGCAGGTGCACGTCGCCGGGGACGACCTCCTTGAAGTCCAGCCATTCCATCAGCCCGCGCAGGCGCACGCCGTCGGGACGGTGGAAGCGGCCGGCCGCGCGCTGCTGGTCGGCATAGTTGTCGAGGAAAGCCTTGTAGTCGCCGACCTTCTTCGCGCTGTCCAGCTCCACCCAGAACTGCATCCATTCGCAGGGTGCCGCCACGTCCGTATCGTGCACGCCATCCGGGCGCTGGTCGTAGCAGTTCATGCTGCCGCTGCGATCCAGGTTCAGGTCCATGGCGGTGGAGAACGGCAGGAAGACCTGCTCGAGCGCCCCGAACTGGCTGGTGTTCAAGTCGTAGAAGTGCGGAGTCGGCCGCCACTTGGCGAGCACGCCCACGATGCGGAAGTCGTTGTCGCCCAGGCGCAGCGTCTTGCCGACGCTGTTGCCGCCGCCGAACAGCTTGTCGTTGAGCTCCGTCGTGATCACCGCGACACGCGCGCGGCCGTCGTCGGCGGCCGCATCCCAGCCGTTGCCGAACAGGAATGGCGTGGCGAACATGGGGAAGAAATCCGCCGACGTGTACCGCGCGTCGGAGTTGAACGGGGTCATGCCCTGGCGCTGCGGCAGCACGGCGACGTTGCCGCCGGTCATCAATGCCTGGCGGTCTCCGCGCCGCGCGTGCAGCAACGCTTCCGCATCCATGCGGGTCAGCTGGTCGGGCGGCTCCTCGCCGGCGTGGTAGCCGTCGATCGGCTGCGGATCGAGCTGCGGGGTGAACAGCACACTGCTCCTGGCCGGCAACGGATCGCCGGACAACACGTGGAAGACCGTCAGTGTCGTCATGCTCGCGCCGATGCCGAGCGCGATGGCGAGCACCATCAGGGCGGTCAGCGCCTTGTTGCGGCGGAAGCTGCGCAGCGCGAGGTCGAAGTAGTAGGCGAACATGCTGCTTCCGAGCATGTTGTTCCCGAACATGCTGCTGCCGATGTTGGCGTTGCGGGCCATGGCGGTGTCCTCAGGACTGGGCTTCGGCGAGCGACGCGTGTGCGGCGCGCAACAGGCTGGGTTCGACCGACAGGTCGGTCGCCATGCCATCGACGATGTGCACGTTGCGTTGCGCGCGCGCGGCGAGTTCCGGGTCGTGGGTCACCATCACGATCGTGGTGCCCTGGCCGTTGATCTCCTCGAGCAGTTCCAGCACGCCGCGCGCCATCTGCGAGTCGAGGTTGCCGGTCGGTTCATCGGCCAGCAGCAGGCGTGGACTGCCGGCGAGCGCGCGCGCGATCGCGGCGCGTTGTTGCTGGCCGCCGGACAGCTCGGCGGGGAAATGCTTCATCCGCGAGGCCAGGCCGACGCGTCCCAGCGATTCCTCGATCCGCTGCCTGCGCTCGGCGGCCGACATGCCGCGATAACGCAGCGGCACGTCGACGTTGTCGAACAGGTTCAGGTCGGGGATCAGGTTGAAGCTCTGGAAGATGAAGCCGATCTTGCGGTTGCGCAGCTTGCTGCGTGCGTCGTCGGACAGGCCGCTGACGTCTTCGCCGTCGAGCCGGTATTCGCCGCCGGTGAAGGACTCCAGCAGCCCGGCGATGTTGAGGAAGGTCGTCTTGCCCGAGCCCGACGGCCCGGTGACGGCGACGAATTCCCCTTCGCGCACGTGCAGGTCGAGCGCGCGCAGGGCGTGGGTTTCGACCAGCTCGGTACGGTAGACCTTGGTGACTCCGCGCATGTCCAGCATGTTGATCGTCCTGTGTGTTGTATCGACGGCAGCGCGAGCTGCGATCAGTGGATGGTGAAGAGCAGTGGCAGCTCGGCGATGCGCACGTAATCGTGCTGGCGCCACGGGGTCCGAGGCGTGTGTTCGCCGTTCGCGCTGGTGCGCGGAGCGCCGTCGCGACGGGCGTCGTAGGCGAACAGCTGGTGCAGCCGCAGGCGAGCCGGCACCGCCCCGGCCAATGCCTGCGCATCCCAGTGCGGCTGCGCGGCGAAGGATAGAAATGCGTTCATGTTCACTCTCCTGAAATCCTGACCTGCTTCGCATCGGCGAACAGGTCGCTGCCTGAAACCACCACGCGGTCGCCAGGCCGCAGGCCGTCGAGGATCTCCACGGCGTTGAGGCTGCTGACTCCGGTCCGGATCGCGCGGCGCACCGCGAGATCACCATCCATGACGTAGGCGAAGCGGCCGCCGTCCTGGTCCACGAACGGCCCGCGCTCGACCATGAGCACGTTGCGACGCGTACCCAATACGATGCGCGCCGACAGCCTTTGGTTCTGGCGCAGGCCGGGCGGCTGCTTGTCGGCGAAGCGCAGGCGGGCGGTGACTTCGCCATTGACGACTTCGGGCGACACCGCCGAGACCGCGCCCGGGTAGGGCTGGCCGCTGCCGCTGGTCAGCTGCGCCGGCATGCCGATGCCGAGGTCGCGCGCGAAGCTTTCCGGCACCTTGATCTCGACCTCGAACCTGGAGAGGTCGACGACGCTCAGCACCGGCGCGTTGACCGCCACGTTCGCGCGCTGCGCGACCTGCACCTGGCCGACCTGGCCGTCGAATGGCGCACGCAGCGTCAGCGCGTCGACCTGGCGCTTGAGCTCGTCGACGATCGCGCGCTGGCGATCGGCGAGCAGGTGCTTGTTGCGCGTATCCAGGCTGGCGCCACGCCCCTGCAGGCCGAGGTCCTCGCGCGCGTGCTCGACGCCGATGTCCGATTTCTTCAGGTTGTCCTGGGCGCGGGCGACTTCGATCTGGGGCACGGCACCGCCGGCGAATCCGCGCTCGTTGCGCTCCAGGTCGCGCTGTGCGGCGACGCGATCGATCTCGGCCTGGTCGAGCAGCTTGCGTGCGGTCGAGCGCGCGAGCTGCGCGTCCAGCGCGGCGCGGCTGGCCTCGGCCTCCAGGCTGGCGAGCGTGGCTTCTTCCTGCGCGAGCTGGCTGCGCAGTTCCGGACTGTCGATCTCGGCCAGCGCCTGGCCCTGCTTGACGACGTCGCCGGCGACGACATGCAGCGTCACCGTGCCGCCGGCGATCGCATACAGGGTCGGGCTGTTGGCGGCGATCACGCGGCCCTCGGCGCTGATATCGCGGACCAGGTCGCCGCGCTTGACCTCGGCGATGCGCACGCGGCTGGCGTCGTACGAATGGCTGCCGCCCATCCAGCCGGACAGCAGCCAGGCGCCCAGCAACAGGACGACGGCCCCGGTGCCGATGGCGACCAGCAAGGGCCGTCGCTGGCGCATGGGTGAGGCCTGGCCGACCGGGATGTCTTGTGCGGAGGTGTCGCGGATGCTCATGGAGTCGGGTGCGTGCGGTGTCGGCGATACACCACGCACGCTTCGTGCCAAGCGCAAGCCATTGATCCGCAAGGCCGCCGCCGACGCGGCCAGCGTCCGCCGGACAGCGGACACCGTCCGCCGGACACATCGACCATTCACGGGCTGCCGCTACACTGACGACCTTCCAGGGAGACCCCAATCCATGTGCGGCATCGTCGGCGCAATTGCGGATCGTGACGTTGTACCCGTCCTCATCGAGGGCCTGAAGCGGCTGGAATACCGCGGCTACGACTCGGCGGGCATCGCGGTCGTCACCGAGGATCGCGTGCGCCGGGTGCGCCGCACCGGTCGCGTGTCGGAAATGGAATCGGCCGCCAAGGCCGAGCACTTCACCTCGTCGCTGGGCATCGGCCACACGCGCTGGGCCACCCATGGCGGTGTCACCGAGGACAACGCGCATCCGCACATCAGCCATGGCGAGCTGGCGCTGGTGCACAACGGCATCATCGAGAACCACGAGCAGCAGCGCGAACGCCTGCGCGGGCTCGGCTACACGTTCGAGTCGCAGACCGACACCGAGGTCATCGCGCACCTGATCCACCATTACCGCGCGCAGGGCGCGACGCTGCTCGGTGCGTTGCAGACCGCGGTGCGCGAACTCGACGGCGCCTACGCGCTCGCGGTGATCGACAAGCGCGACCCGGAACGCATGGTCGCGGCGCGGATGGGCTGCCCGCTGCTGATCGGCCTGGGCGACGGCGAGAACTTCGTCGCCTCCGACGTGTCGGCGATCATCACCTCCACGCGGCGGGTGATCTTCCTGGAAGAAGGCGACACCGCCGAACTCACCCGCGAAGCGGTGCATGTGTTCGGCGCCGACGGTGAGCCCGTGCAGCGCGATGAACACCTGTCGGACGTGTCGCTGGCCTCGATGGAGCTCGGCCCCTACCGGCACTTCATGCAGAAGGAGATCCACGAGCAGCCGCGCGCGATCGCCGACACCATCGAGGCGCTGATCGGCAGCAATGCCTTCACGCCCGAGCTGTTCGGCAGCCAGGCCGAGGACGTGCTGCGCGACATCGACTGCGTGCAGATCCTCGCCTGCGGCACCAGCTATTACGCCGGACTGACCGCGCGCTATTGGATCGAGGCGATGGTCGGCATCCCCTGCGCGGTGGAAGTCGCCAGCGAATACCGCTACCGCACCGTCGTGGCCAATCCCCGGCAACTCGTGGTCACCCTGTCGCAATCGGGCGAGACGCTCGACACGATGGAGGCGCTCAAGTACGCCAAGTCGCTCGGGCACGAGCGCACGCTGTCGATCTGCAACGTGCCGGAAAGCGCGATCCCGCGCGCCAGCCGGCTGGTCTATTACACGCGCGCCGGCGCCGAGATCGGCGTTGCTTCCACCAAGGCATTCACCACGCAGCTGGTCGCGTTGTTCACGCTGGCTGTCACCCTGGCCAAGTTGCGCGGCAAGTTGTCGGACGGGCAGGAAGAGGAACTGCTCGATAGCCTGCGCCATCTTCCCGGCAGCGTGCAGCACGCGCTCAACCTCGAGCCGCAGATCGCGTTGTGGGCCGAGCGCTTCGCGCCCAGGCAGCATGCGCTGTTCCTCGGCCGCGGAGTGCATTACCCGATCGCGCTCGAAGGCGCGCTCAAGCTCAAGGAAATCACCTACATCCACGCCGAGGCGTATCCGGCCGGTGAGCTCAAGCACGGCCCGCTGGCGCTGGTCGACAAGGACATGCCGGTGGTCGTCATCGCGCCGAACGACCGCCTGCTCGAGAAGGTGAAATCCAACATGCAGGAAGTCCGCGCGCGCGGCGGCGAACTGTTCGTGTTCACCGACGCCGACAGCCAATTCGGCGAGTCCGAAGGCGTGCACGTGATCCGCACGCCGCGGCACGTCGGCATGCTGTCGCCGATCCTGCACACCATCCCGGTGCAGCTGCTCGCCTACCACACGGCATTGGCCCGCGGCACCGATGTCGACAAGCCGCGCAATCTTGCGAAGTCGGTCACGGTCGAATAGCGCGATCGCAACGGGTGTTGGCAGTCGCCGGACGGCGCTGCCAACACGGCCCGGAAAGACTGGACTAGGCTCGGACGCATCCTCCTACGACGGATGCGACGATGAGCCACGCGATCACGCACGGTGCGCAAGCCGAACTGTGGCAGGCGCTGGTCCATGAGGCAGGCGCGCGCGCGCGAACGCCGCTCGATGACACCCGCGAGAGCTACCTGGTCTTCGTGTTGCTGCGCTACCAGCGCGACGACACGCTGCTGGCGCGAACGCAGGCGCTCGAATGGCTCGAGGCGCAGGCGCGCGTCGGCAGCATCCGCACCGATGCGCTGCGAGACGTCGGCGATCGCTGCCTGCTGATCGCCGGTTTGTTTCCGCAGCTCGCCGTGCGCCGCCACGTACAGGGCGATTACTTCATCAACCTCGGGCGCGGTGCGTATTTCGAGGTCGCGCAGGCCAGCCGCAATGCCTACGCGACGTTGTTCGAACAACTGGCCTACAGCTACCAGGACCTGGTGCGGACGTTGCGCGCCTTGCGCAGGGCGCCCGAGTTGACGCTGCCGGCATGGCCGGCGCCCGTGCACTGACGCTCGACGCTCAGTCGGCAGGACGCCAGCGCAGGCTGAGTGCGAACTCGCGCCCCGGCTGGTTGTAGTACGCGGCGGTCTCGTAGCGGCGGTCGAAGGCATTGCGCAGTTCCGCCAGCAGCGTCCAGGCCGGGCGCAAGGCATGTTCGGCGCGCAGGTCCAGCGTTGCGTAACCACCGACAGGCAGTTGGTTGGCGACGTCGTCGAAGCGCCCGCCTTCGGCGATCCAGCTCATGCCGATGCGCCAGCGGCCGAGGCCCCGATCGGCGTCGACGCGCGCGCTGCGACGCGCACGTCGCGGCAGCAGCTTGCCTGCATTTGCAGCGCTGAGGTTGCGCGGATCCGATACCGTCGCCTGGCCGGACAAGTCCCAGCCTGCCAGTGTCGTGCCCGCAGTCAGTTCGGCGCCGCGGATGCGTGCGCTGTCGAGGTTGTTGGCGGCATGGATGGCGATGTCGTAGGTGATCAGGTCGTTGATCGTGGTCTGGTAGGCGTTGAGCTGCCAGTGGCTGCTGCCCAGGCGGCGGCCCACGCCCAGTTCGACGCTGCGCGATGTTTCCGGGCGCAGGTCGGGGTTGCCGTAGTAGGGGTAATAGAGCTCGTTGAACGTCGGCGCCTTGAACGCGGTGCCGGCATTGGCGGTGACGCGCAGACCGCGCGCGATGTCGATGCCCCAGGCGACGCCGCCGGTTGCGTGGCGGCCGAACTGGTCGTTGTCGTCCTGGCGCAGCGATGCTTCCAGGTTGTGGCGTCCGAAGCGGCCCTGGTACTGGACGAAGCCGGCGCGATTGCCGCGCGCGGCGCCGAAACTCGCGAAAGGACCGGTGACCGATCCATGGTCGCGCAGCCAATCGATGCCCAGTGTCAGCAGCTGGCCGTGGCGCAGGTCGACGTCCGCCTGCAGCGTCGCGCTATCGCGCCGGCTGTCGAACCGATCGGTCCAGGTGTCCTGCAGGAAGTTGTCGGAGGCATCGATGTTGCGGCCGGCCACCAGCTGCACGGTGACGCGCTCGCTTGGCACATAGCGCAGCTTGCCGCCGACGACCTGCTGCACGGTGTCCGAATTGTCCGGCAGTCCCCATGCAGGATCGGAGTCGTAGGCGTTGTGGCCTTCGTTGCGCAGCGCGTTGGCCTCCAGCGTGAGTGTGTCGCCGGCGTTGACGCCGCCGCGCAGCGACAGCGAATGCCTGCGATAGCCATCACGATCCGGATCCGGGCTGTCCATGCCGCAACCGGCGTAAAACGGATATCCGATGCCGCGACAGGCATTGATGCCGTCGCTTTGCTGCCAGCCGGCATCGATGCCGAACCATCCGCGCGCCGATCGCCCATCGACACCGGCACTGGCTTCGCGCAGGCCGTGGCTGCCGGTGCCGACACGCAGTCGCGGATGCACGCCGGAGCCACTGCGCCGGGTGAAGATCTGGATCACGCCGCCGATTGCCTCCGAGCCATACAGGCTCGAGCGTGGGCCACGCACGATCTCGATGCGGTCGATCATCTCGATCGGGATGTCCTGCAGCGAGGCCAGGCCCGACGTCGAGGAGCCGATGCGCACGCCGTCGACCAGGAACAGCGTGTGGTCGGACTCCGTGCCACGCAGGAACAGCGTCGTCACCTTGCCCAGGCCGCCCTGGTTGACGAGGTTGATGCCGGCGCGCCCGCGCAGCAGTTGCGGCAGCGAATGCGCCTGGCTGCGATCGATCTCGTCGCGATCGATGACCTCGACCGCGGCGAGCGACGCATCGACGGTCACCGCCGTGCGGGTGGCCGTCACGAGCAGCTGGTCCAGGTCGGTCGCATCGGTGGATTGCGCCAGCGCGCTGGCCGGCAGGCACAGCGCGAGCGCCGTGGAAAGCAGTGGGAATCGCATGGAAGTTCTCCTGCGCGCACGCCCGCGCGCATCGACGGAAGGAAGTCGCAGGGAGGAGGACGTTGCATGCGAAGGTGCCGCGGACAGCAGGCGGCGCCGCCGCCGCAATGCCCGCCGCATCGCAACCAGTGACTCCGTGGCCGGTCTCCGGACTGACGAGCGGAACTGTCGTTCCTGCCGCGGCGCCTTCCCATGCAATGCACAGTGGCGGATGCCGCGGCTTGACTCGCTTACCGTTGCGGGGGCAGTGCCGGAATGGCCGCGCGCTGTTCGCGTGCGTGCGTCACCGGCTTCCCGTTTCAACCCTTGGGCGCGACTAAAACATTGCCCCCGCAGGTCACCTCGAAGCGCGGGCAGTCTATGGCAGCGCCTGCCAATGCGCAAAGCCGCGGCTTACAGGCGCGTGTCGTCCGCGGCCGGATCCACGCCGAATGCGACGGTGTCGCCGTCGCCATGATCATCGGCCATGGTCGTCGTGACCGGGCCCGCCGCCTGGCGTCCGCGCGGCAGCGGCAGCAGGGCAATCGCCGACTCGGCCGCGGTGACCAGTTCAGCGCGGCGCGCTTCGGGCACTTCCTGCCAGTGGCAATCCTGCAACGCACCTTCCAGGGCGTACAGCAGGTTGAGGCTGGGTTTGAAACCCGCGCGCCGCACACGCATGTACGCACCGACCGCGCCGACGCCGGCAATCTCCTCGCGCGTGCGCAGCCCGACCTGGCGCAGCCAGGCGGAAGACTTGGGGCCGATGTTGCGCAGCTTCTCCGGCGTGCTCATGCAGGCGTGCTCATGCAAGCGTGGCCAGGAAGCATTGCGCGATCGCTTCCATCCCCGCCTGGTCGTCGGCGTCGAAGCGATCGCGCTCCGGGCTGTCGATGTCGAAGACGCCGATCAGCTGGCCTGCCTTGTACAGCGGCACCACCAGTTCGGAGCGCGATGCGGAATCGCAGGCGATGTGGCCGGGGAACGCATCGACGTCGGCAATGCGCTGCGTTGTCCGCGTCGTCGCAGCGGCGCCGCACACGCCCTTGTCGAGCGGGATGCGCACGCATGCCGGCAGTCCCTGGAACGGGCCCACCACCAGCTCGGTGCCATCGAAGAAATAGAAACCCACCCAGTTCAGCCGCGGCAGGGCGTGGTAGACCAGCGCCGAGAGGTTGGCTGCGTTGGCGATCCGATCCGGCTCGCCGGCGACCAGCGCACGCGCCTGTGCCAGCAGCTGCGCATACTGCTCCTGCGTGGACCCCGCCAGCTCGTTGGTCGCGAACATCCGCCGAGTCTACCGCGCGCACGACGATGCGCGCGCAGGGCGCAGCCCGGGCAAGGCTGCTTGCTAGCATGTGCGCATGCTCGAGCACGGCTTCTACGTCACCGGCACCGACACCGGCATCGGCAAGACCGTCGCCAGCACGGCCTTGCTGCACGCGCTGCGTCACGGCGGTGCCAGCGCTGTCGGCATGAAGCCGGTTGCCAGCGGCTGTGTCGCCACGGCGCAGGGATGGCGCAATGACGATGCGCTGGCGCTGCTCGCCGCCAGCGACCCGCAACCGGCCTATGCCGACCTCAATCCCTATGCGCTGCCGTTGCCGCTGGCCCCGGAGCTCGCCGCGCGCGCAGCCGGCGTCATCGTCGAACTGGCACCCATCCAGGCGGCCTACGCCCGGCTGCGGGCGCAGGCGCAGTACGTTGTCGTCGAGGGAGTCGGGGGCTGGGCGGCGCCGCTGTCGGGCGCGCTCGACCAGGTGGACGTGGTGCGTGCGCTCGACCTGCCGGTCGTGCTCGTGGTCGGGCTGCGCCTGGGCTGCCTCAACCACGCCTACCTCACCGCCCGGGCCATCGCGGGCGACGGTTGCCGGCTGGCGGGGTGGATCGGCAACGAGATCGATCCGGACGCGGCATGCCGTGACGAGATACTGGAACTGCTGCGGGCACGCATTGCCGCTCCCTGCTGGGGCTGGCTGCCGCATGTCCGGCCGCCCGACGTCCCGGCGTTATCCCGACGGCTGCTGCTCCCGTTCCAGGTGCCTGGCACGACTTCCGGCACGGATGAACGCTGAGGACGCAATGGTAGACTCGCCAGTATAGAAACCCCCGCCCCCGAGGTTCCGAATGCGCCGTGTCCTGGTCGCGCTGATGCTGTCTGTCGCACTGCTGTCCGCCTGTGGCAAGAAGGACGGCGCCGGAAGCGCGGCGGCGGGCGGGCCTCCGGGCGGCGAGATGCCCCCGATGCCGGTGGAAGCCATCACGCTCAAGCCGCAGCCGCTCGCCCAGGGCCTGCAGACGGTGGGCAGCCTGCGCGCCGATGAGTCCGTCGTGGTCCGGCCGGAGATCGCCGGCCGCATCAGCCGCATCCATTTCGCCGAGGGTGGCCGCGTCTCGGCCGGGCAGGTGTTGTTCACGCTGGATGGCAGCCTCGCCCAGGCCAGCCTCAACGAAGCCGCGGCGAACCTCGAGAACAGCCGTCGCGCCGCGATCCGCGCCGGCGAACTGTCCAAGGACAAGCTGATCGCGCAGTCCGACTACGACAAGGCGCGCGCCTCGCTCGGCGTCGACCAGGCCCGCGTCGCGTCGGCGCGCACCACGTTGTCGAAGATGAGCCTGCGCGCGCCGTTCTCCGGACAGATCGGCCTGCGCGACGTCAGCGTCGGTGAATTCGTCACGGTCGGCCAGGACCTGGTGACGCTGGTGCGCCTGGATCCGATCGAAGTCGACTTCAGCGTCCCCGAGGGTGCGTTGCCGCAACTGCATGACGGCCAGCAGATCAGCGTCACCGTCGATGCGTTCCCCGGCGAAACCTACGACGGCAGGGTCGTCGCGATCGATCCGGTGATCGATCCGGACAGCCGCAGCGCCAAGTTGCGCGCGCAGATCCCCAATCCCGATTTCCGCCTGCATCCGGGCCAGTTCGCCAAGCTGCAGCTCGATACCGGCACCGGCAGCGCCGATGCATTGCTGGTTCCCGAGCAGGCCTTGATGCAGGAGGGCGAGACGCGTTTCGTCTACACCGTGGTCGACGGCAAGGCGAAGAAGGTGGTGATCAAGACCGGCGCGCGCATCCCCGGAAAGCTGCAGGTGACCGAAGGGCTCAAGGCGGGTGATGTGGTCATCACCGCTGGCCAGGCCAAGCCGATGATGCATGAGGGTGCGGCCGTGATGGTGTTGCCGCCATCGGATGCGGCAGCGCCAGCAACGCCGCCGGGAGCCGCGGCACAGCCCGCGCGGACCCCGCAAGCGGCCCCGGCGCGCAAGGACTGAGCGCGCATGCTCCTGTCCGATCTCTCGATCCGCCGGCCGGTCTTCGCGACGGTCATCAACCTGATCATCCTGCTGGTCGGCATCATCAGCTACCAGCGACTGGCCGTGCGGCTGATTCCCAACGTCGACGTGCCGGTGGTGACGGTCAACACCAGCTACCCCGGCGCCAGCGCGCAGGTGATCGAGTCGCAGATCACCCAGCCGATCGAGGATGCGTTGTCGGGCGTGGAGGGCATCGACTTCATGCAGTCGGTGAGCCGCGAACAATCCAGCCAGGTGACGATCCGCTTCCGCATCGACCGCGACGCCGATGCGGCCGCGTCCGACGTGCGCGACCGCGTCGGGCAGGCGCGGGATTTCCTGCCCCAGGAAGCGCGCGAGCCGGTGATCCAGAAGCAGGAGGCCGACGCGCAGCCGATCATCTACCTGGCGTTCTCATCCGACCGGCATTCGACGGTGGAAATTGCCGACGCCGCCGAACGCCTGGTCAAGGATCGCGTGCAGACGATTCCCGGCGTCGCCCAGGCGCAGGTGTTCGCCAGCACGTACGCGATGCGGATCTGGCTGCAGCCGCAGCGCCTGGCCGGCTTCAAGCTGACGCCGGCCGATGTCGAGAACGCGCTGCGCGCGCAGAACGTCGAGATCCCCGCGGGCCGCGTGGAAGGCAGCAATCGCGAATTCACCGTGCTGTCGGAGACCGACCTGAAGACGCCGGAGCAATTCGGCAACATCATCCTGGGCGATGTCGGCGGCTACCTGGTGCGGCTGAAGGACGTCGCCAAGGTCGAGCTCGGCGCGCAGGAAACGCGCTTCGCGGCCCGCTTCAATGGCCGCAACGCGGTGCCGCTGGCCATCGTCAAGCAGGCCGTCGCCAATCCGCTGGACATCTCCAAGGCACTGAAGAAGATGCTGCCGGAGATCCAGCGCACGCTGCCGCAGGGCATGAAGGTCGAGATCGCCTACGACTCGACGATCTTCATCGAGAAATCGATCCAGGAGGTCTACAAGACCGTCGCCGAAGCGGTGCTGCTGGTGGTGCTGGTGATCTTCCTGTTCCTGCGCAGCTGGCGCGCGACGATCATCCCGCTGGTGACGATCCCGCTCGCGCTGGTTGGCGCCTTCGGTCTCATGTACGCCTTCGGCTTCACCATCAACACGCTCACCTTGCTGGCGATGGTGCTGGCGATCGGCCTGGTGGTCGACGACGCGATCGTGATGCTGGAAAACATCTTCCGGCACGTCGAGGAAGGCATGCCGCCATTCGAGGCGGCGCTCAAGGGCAGCAAGGAGATCGGCTTCGCGATCGTGGCGATGACGCTGACGCTCGCGGCGGTCTACGTGCCCCTCGCATTCTCGACCGGGCGTACCGGCAAGTTGTTCGTCGAGTTCGCGCTCACGCTGGCAGGCGCGGTCGTCGTCTCCGGTTTCACCGCGCTGACGCTGTCGCCGATGATGGCGTCCAAGCTGTTGCGCCAGGAGAAGCAGCACGGCCGTTTCTATCGCGCCGGTGAACGCGCGCTGGGCTGGCTCGATCGCACGTACCGTCGTGGTCTTTCCGCCGCGTTGCACGGCAAGTGGGTCGTGGTCGGTGTCGCGGCGGTGGTGTTCATGGGCGCGCTGGTCCTGTTCAGGATGCTGCCCAGCGAACTGGCGCCGCAGGAAGACCAGGGCCTGGTGATCGGCTTCGGCGTCGCGCCGGAGGGATCGACCGTCGCCTACACCGACCGCTACGCGCGGATGATGGAATCCACGTTCTCGAAAATCCCCGAGGTCGATCGCTACTTCCAGATCGTCGGCTTCCCGTCGGTGACATCCACGATTGGCTTTGTCGGCCTCAAGCCCTGGGACCAGCGCACGCGCGGCGCCGCCGAGATCCAGGGCCAGCTGTTCCCGCAGTTCATGGGGATCCCCGGGATCATGGCCTTCCCGACGTTGCCGCCACCGCTGGGACAGGGCGGCTTCGGCCAGCCGGTGAGTTTCGTCGTGGAGTCCACCGGCACCTGGGAGGACCTCGATGCCACGGTCGGCAAGCTGATGGCGAAGATGGCCGAGAATCCGAAGCTGACCAACCCGGATTCGGACCTCAAGCTCGACAAGCCGCAGCTGAAGATCGACGTCGACCGCGACAAGGTCGCCGCCGTCGGCAGCAACGTCGACGTCGTCGGCCACACGCTGGAGACCCTGCTGGGCGGGCGCAACGTCACCCGCTTCAAGCGCGGCTCCGAGCAGTACGACGTCGTGGTGCAGGTGGAGGATGTCGATCGGCGCACGCCCGGCGACTTGTCCAACATCTTCGTGCGTTCCGGCAAAGGCCAGATGGTGCAGTTGTCCAACCTGGTCGACGTGCGGGAGACAGTGGCCGCCAAGGAGCTCAACCACTTCAACAAGCTGCGCGCGGCGACCATCAGCGCCGGGCTGGCGCCCGGTTATTCCATGGGCGAGGCGCTGACGTGGATGGAAGGCGCGCTCAGGGATGTCGCGCCGGATGCGCAGTACGACCTGGGCGGGCAGAGCCGCGAATTCCGCGAATCATCGAGCGACTTCGCACTGATCCTGGGGCTTGCGATCGCCTTCATCTTCCTGGTGCTGGCGGCGCAATTCGAAAGCTGGGTCGACCCGTTCGTGATCCTGCTGGCGGTGCCGCTGGCGGCGTTCGGCGCGTTCCTCGCGCTCAAGCTCAGTGGCCATGGCAGCTGGAACATCTATTCGCAGATCGGGCTGGTGACGCTGGTCGGACTCATCGCCAAGCACGGCATCCTGATCGTCGAGTTCGCCAACCAGCTGCAGGAGCAGGGACGGTCGAAATTCGATGCGGTGGTCGAGTCCGCCGCATTGCGCCTGCGTCCGATCCTGATGACCACCGGCGCGATGGTGTTTGGTTCGCTGCCGCTGGCGATCGCCACCGGCGCTGGCGCCGAGGCGCGCAACCAGATCGGGCTGGTCGTCGTCGGCGGCATGGCGATCGGCACCTTCTTCACCCTGTTCGTGGTGCCGGTGATGTACCTGCTGATCGGTCGCGACCACCACAAGGCGCAGGCGTCGCTGGCTCGGACCGAAGGCGCATAAAAAAACCCGGCAGCTTGCGCTGCCGGGTCGAACGCGCGGAGAGAGACCGCGTGGCCGTGGGTCCTGCGACCCCGGCCGGATGGCTTACTTGTTGCCCTTGCCGGCAGCCTTGAACTGCTGGGTGGCGTCGTTCGTCGCCTTGGTCACCTGGTCGTTGACCTGGTTGGCGGCTTCGTTGACCTGCGCGCTGGAGCGCTCGAACTGGCCCTTGGCGACCTGGCCGATCGCCTCGTTGGCCTTGATCGTGCGGCCGAGGACTTCCTGGCTGGTGCTGATGGTGCGCTCGACGTTCTCGCGGGCGATCTGCGCGCCACGCGGCCACAGGGCCTTCAGGCCGTCCATGTCGCGGGTTTCAGCCAGCTCGCCCCAGAAGGCGAACGCGGCATTGACGTTCTTCTCGATCGCGGCCATCTGCAGGCCGAAGACCTGGCCGGCATTGTCCAGCGCCAGGCGGTTGACCTGCGCGGCGGTGTCGGCGAACTGGCGCGTGGCCGAGGTGAACTGGTCGTTGAACTGGTTCATGTTGTTGTTCATGGCGGTTTCCTGCGGTGGTCCGGCAGGGAGTGCCGGTTTGTGCAGTGCACCATACCAGTTTTATGTTGCAATGCAACATAGCTCGAAAGCCAGCCGACGGGCGGTTCAGCGGCCGTCCAAGGAGCTGGGAACGGCGTGGCGGCGCAGGCTGCTCAGGGACCGCGGTAGCGGCATCCCGAGGTGCAGGTCTCATGGATCACGATCTCGCTGAGCAGCGGCAGCGCGGGCTTCAGGCGCTCCCAGATCCAGCTGGCCAGGCGCTCGCTGGTGGGGTTGTCGAGGCCATCGATCTCGTTCAGGTAATGGTGGTCGAGCTGCTCGTAAAGCGGGCGGAAGGCGGCCTTGATGTCGGCGAAGTCCATGATCCAGCCGCTGTCGGCCCCTGGCTCGCCGGAGACGTGCAGCTCGACCTGGAACGAATGCCCGTGCAGCCGCGCGCATTTGTGCCCGGGCGGGACATTGGGCAGCCGGTGGGCTGCCTCGATGGAAAAGCGCTTGAAGATGTCCATGGCGGACGCTGGCGCGCCGGTCTCCTGGTCGAGGGGTGCGGCGACTCCCGCTCTGGAGCGGGCGATCGAAGTCCTGCGCCGTACTGTCTAGGATACGGACTCCCGCCGGGGCGGGACAGTCGACCAGCCGCCGCGCGTCACGGAGCCAGCGACCGCCTGACTGCCTTGACGAATTCCGGGTCGGGAACCGTGCCGACCTTGTCGGTCCGCGCCACGATGCGGCCCTCGCGATCCAGCAACAGCAATCCACTGGTGTGGTTGAAGTCGCCGTTGGCCAGCTGCCGGTAGCGCACGCCCAGCACGCCGGCGACGTCACGCACGTCCTGCGGCCTGGGACTGGCCAGCGACCAGCGCGCAAGGTCGAGTTCGCGTTCCTTCACCACCCGCCGCAGGGCCGCCGGCGTGTCGCGCCTGGGATCCAGGCTGATCAGCAGCAGGCCGACCTGGCCGCGGCTGGCGGGCCCGAGCGCGTGTTCGATGGCCTTGCCGCTGTCCACGATCAGCGGGCAGGTGAACTGGCAGGACGTGTAGAACATCGCCACCACCTGCGGCTTGCCGCGCTTGCTGCGCCAGTCCCAACGGTTGGCGCCCTGGTCGGTGAGCACGAGCGGCAGCTGGTACACCGAGTCGCTGGGCAGCGGGCGCGCCGCTGGCGCCGCGTTGACGCCGCTGGCGAGCAGCAGCAGGCAGGAGAAGGCAAGGCTGGCGATCTTCATGGGAGGTCCCTGGCGCATCGGAATCCGAGGTTGCCGGTGCTGTCCTGCGCCTGCAGCGCGGACAACATCGCGACCCGCATCAGCACGGCATAATTCGCCGGATCGTTGGTCGACAGCGCACCGGCGCCGCAGAACCTGGTGTTGTTGCCATCGCCCGCGCTGCGGTTGTCGTCGGACACCAGCAGCGAGGAGAAGTCGTCTGTCCATTCCCACACCAGTCCGTGCAGGTCCTGCACGCCATAGGCGTTGGGCGCCTGCAGGCCGACGCGCGGCAGCGCGCCGGTGGACGGCCGCGAATACCAGTCGAGGATGCGTTCGCGCCACACCGGGTCCTGGCGCGCATCGCGGTGGCGCTCATCGGCCGCTGCCGCGTATTCCCATTCGTTCCAGGTCGGCAGTCGCGCACCCTGCGCGCTGCAATACGCTTTTGCCGCGAACCAGCTGACATGCGTGACCGGTTGTTGCGGCAGCGCCGCCGTCCCCAGGCTGCCGGCGCCGCGCCACTGCGACAGGTAACCGGATCCTGCGAGCGTCGCGGGCACCTGGTCGCGCTGCCAGCGCGGGTTGGAGCGCGTGAATGCCAGGAATTCGGCATTGGTGACTGGCCTGCGCATCAGCCCGAACGGCGCGATGCGCACGCCCTTTTTTCGATCTTCGTACTTCAGCGCGCTGCGGAAATGCCCCCCGGGCAGGCTGGCGAACTGCGTGCTCGCGACCCCCGTGCCGGTGGATCCCGTGCCACCGGCCATCGCGGCGGCAACGGGCAGGGCGATCGACAACACGATGATGGCGTGGCGGCGCATGGCGGTCAGTGCGATTCCGACGTCGCGCCGGCGGCGGTCTTGCGACGTTCGGCGACTTCTTCCTTGGTCAGGCGTCCGCCTGGATTGCCCCAGCTGTTGAGCACGAAGGTACCGATGTTGGCGACCTCGTCATCGGTCAGCTGCGTCTGTGGCGGCATCATCGAGTTGTAGTCCTTGCCGTTGACGGTGATCGGGCCTTCCAGGCCGTGCAGCATGATGTCGATGATGCGCTTGGGCGTTGCCGCCAGCACGCTCGACTTGGCCAGCGGCGGGAATACACCCGCCATGCCTTCGCCATTGGGCTGGTGGCAGGTGGAGCAGGTGCCGGCGAACAGCGCCTGCCCGGCCTTGACCTGGTCCTCCTGCGTGAGCGCACCCGTCGTGGCCGCCGTCGCGGCAGTCGTGACCGCGGCAAGGCTCGGCTGGGCACGTGGGCCGATGTACATCGCATCGACTTCCTTGCCCGAATAGATCGCCTTGTTCTCCGGACCCTCGGCCTTGAGGATCGCCAGCGCACCCTTGTTGAACGCGCGGAAGATCGAGTGGTCGACGAGCACGTAGCTGCCCGGAACCTCGATGTGGAACTGCATGATCGCCGCGCCACCGGACGGGATCAGCGTGGTCTGCACGTTTTCCTGGAAGCGCGTGCCGCCTTCGAGCCAGACCTTGTCGAAGATCTCACCGATCACGTGGAAGCTCGACACCAGGTTCGGGCCGCCGTTGCCGACATACAGGCGCACGGTGTCGCCGACCTTCGCCTTCAACGCGTTGTCACCGGTGAGCGCGCCTTCCCGCCCGTTGAACAGCACATAGGTCGGGCGTTCGTCGATCGCCTTGTCCATGTCGAAGGGCTGGTGTCCCTTCTCGCGATACTTGCCGGTCGTGTAGAAGTCGCCCTGCATCACGTAGTACTCGTGGTCCACGGGCGGCAGGCCTTCCGGTGGTTCGATCAGCATCAGACCGTACATGCCGTTGGCGATGTGCATGCCGACCGGCGCGGTGGCGCAGTGGTAGACGAACAGCCCGGCGTTGAGCGCCTTGAAGGTGAAGCGCGACACATGGCCCGGCGCGGTGAAGCTCGATGCCGCACCGCCGCCCGGCCCGGTCACGCCGTGCAGGTCGATGTTGTGCGGCATCTTGCTGTCCGGCATGTTGCGCAGGTGGAAGGTCACCGTGTCGCCCTGGCGGATGCGGATGAACTTGCCGGGCACCGTGCCGCCGAACGTCCAGAAGGTGTAGGTGACGCCTTCGGAGATCGGCATTTCCTTCTCGATCACGTCGAGCTCGACGATCACATGTGCCGGTGCGTGGCGCCCGGTCGGCGGCGGCACCATCGGCGGGCTGGTCAGCACGGCCTGCACGTCGGGGCCCTGCGGCGGGCCGAAATCGCCCTTCAGCGAACCACCGGTGTCGGCGGCAGCGATGGCGTCCGCGGCCGCGGGCTTGCTGGAGCCGCCGCAACCGCCCAGTGCAACCGTGGCCAGCGCGGCGGCGAGGAAAATCGCGGGGCGCCACGTCACTGCTTTCAAGCTCAATGCATTCATTGCGGACGACTCCTGGGCTTCAGAACGGCACGGATGCCGGCGATGGCGATTGCACGTTGGCGGCCTGGGACGCAGCGGCGTCGGACTGCCCGTTGACGGTGTTGGTCGCTGGATTCTGGTGGACGTCGGCACAGCCGGCGAGTGCCGCCGTTGCGAGTGCGGCCGCGAGGATCAACGCATGATGGCAGGTCACCGCTTTCATTGTGGACTCCAGGTTTCTTGATGGACCAAGGCGCTCTTCGATGACTGGAGTCTGCTCCGTGGACGCGCCCGGCCACCTGACCTGGGTCAATTGCGGTCCACGCAGTGGAGACGGGAGCGGTGCGGTTGATCCTGGTCAAGGCGCGGGCGGGAGCTGGACCCGAGCCTGTGCCCACCTTGAAAAGGATGCCGGCCCCATGATCTGTCCACGCCTGTTGCCAGCCGCGATCCTCGCGCTGTTCGCGCTCCCCGCCAGCGCCGCCGCGACCGAAGCGGCAGCGACGCCAGCACCAGCCGCGGCGCCCTGGCAATTCGAGTGGAACGCGCGCCTGCGCCATGAAGACGTCGACGACGATGCCTTCGACCTCGGTGCGCGGGCCACCACGTTGCGCCTGCGCGCCGGCCTGCGCATGCACCTGGGCGACGGCTTCGAAGCGCTGGTCGAGGGCGAGGGCGTCGCCAGCGCCGGCGACGAATACAACAGCGGCGCCAATGGACGCACGACGCGACCGGCCATCACCGATCCAGAGGGTGCCGAGCTCAACCAGGCATGGATCGGCTGGAAGAACGACCGCATCGGCGCCACGCTGGGCCGGCAACGATTGTTGTTCGACAACCAGCGTTGGATCGGCAACAGCGGCTGGCGTCAGAACGAGCAGACCTTCGACGCGTTGTCGATGCAATGGAAGCCCACCGCGGCGATCACCGCGCGCTATGCATTCATCGATCGCGTGCATCGGGTCAGCGGCGACCACGCGCTGGATCCACTGGCGCGCGAGCGCGACCTGTCCACGCAGGTGTTCAACCTGGCGATGAAACATGGCGCGCAGCAATGGGTCGGCTATGCCTACCTGCATGACGACCGCGACCTGGCCACCGCGTCCACGAGCACCTATGGCCTGCGCTGGTCCGGCGCCCGCCTGCACGACGGCAGCGGCTGGGGCTGGACGCTCGAATCGGCACGCCAGCGCGATTTTGCCGACAATCCGCTGGCGTTTTCGCACGCCTACTGGCTGCTCGAGCCGACATTCGCATCGCATGGCATCACCTGGCGCGCCGGATGGGAGCACCTGGGCGGGAACGGCACGCATGCGCTGCAGGCACCGCTTGCGACCTTGCACGCGTTCAACGGCTGGGCCGACAAATTCCTGGTGACGCCGCCTGGCGGGCTGGACGATCGCTATATCGGCGCCGGCGGCGCGTTTGGGCGGGGCAGCAAATGCAGCTGGCTGGCCAGCTGGCACGACTTCCGCGCCGCGACCGATGGCGATCGATACGGGTCCGAATGGAACGCATCGCTGGCCTTCCCGGTCGGCGCGTCGCTCACCGGCCTGGTCAAGCTTGCCGATTACCGCAGCGACGGATTCGCGCGCGACACGCGCAAGCTGTGGCTGCAGTTGGAGTGGGCTCACTGAGCCTGAACCGCCGACGTCGACAATGGCCGGGCGGTCGTGCAATCGCCAGTGGCGGGTGCGGATCACCCGGTGTGAATACGGCCAATCACGCGCGCGGTGCGCTTGAATTTGCCGGAAATGCCGCGAAATGAACGGCCAGGACGCCCCGAAAGCCGCGCGGCATGCAAGACTGCCGGTTTTTCCGGGCCTGGACATGATGACTCGACCCTCTTCCTTCGATTACCAACAGCTGCTCGCTTGTGGCCACGGCGAGCTTTTCGGGCCGGGCAATGCGCGCCTGCCGCTGCCGCCG
>NZ_VKHQ01000004.1:0-182650 GCF_009792795.1 Cognatiluteimonas profundi | reverse complement strand
CACCGAGGGCGGCCGCAACGGCAAGGGCGTGATCCGCGCCGAACTCGATATCCGCCCGGACCTGTGGTTCTTCGCCTGCCATTTCGAAGGCGATCCGGTGATGCCGGGATGCCTGGGCGTGGACGCGATGTGGCAGCTCGCGGGTTTCTACCTGCCGTGGCTCGGCGAACCCGGTCGCGGACGCGCGCTGGGCGTCGGCCAGGTGAAATTCAGCGGACAGGTCAACCCCGACGCCAAGCTCGTCAGCTACGAGATCGACATCCGCCGCGTCATGCGCGGAAAGCTTTCGCTGGTCATCGCCGATGGCCGCACGCTGGTCGATGGTCGCGAGATCTACGTCGCCAACGACCTGCGGGTGGGACTGTTCGGATCGACGGAGGGTTTTTGACGTGGCACAGGCATCGCACAAGCGCGTCGTCGTCACCGGCATGGGTATCGTGTCCTGCCTGGGCAACGACCAGTCCAGCGTGACCGCATCGCTGCGTACGTTGCGGTCGGGGATCCGCTTCATCCCGGAATACGCCGAACTCGGCATGCGCAGCCAGGTCGCCGGCGTCCCGGACATCGACCTGGAAGGCCAGATCGACCGCAAGCTCAAGCGTTTCATGGGCGACGCCGCCGCGTACAGCTACATCGCGATGCGTGATGCGATCGCCGATGCCGGCCTGCAGGACGAGCACGTGCACCATCCGCGCACCGGCGTCATCGCCGGCTCCGGCGGCGGCTCACCGTACTGGCAGATCGAGACCGGCGACCTGCTGCGCAATCGCGGCGTGCGCAAGATCGGCCCGTACATGGTTCCGCGCACGATGTGCTCGACGGTGTCGGCGAACCTGGCGACCGCGTTCGGGATCCGTGGCGTGAGTTATTCGATCTCCGCGGCCTGCGCGACGTCGGCGCACTGCATCGGCGCGGCCGCCGACATGATCCGCCACGGCATGCAGGACGTCGTCCTCGCCGGCGGCGGCGAAGAGGCGGCCTGGGGCATGACCTCGCAGTTCGATGCGATGGGCGCGCTGTCCACGCACCACAACGACACCCCCGCCACCGCCTCGCGGCCATACGATGTCGGCCGCGACGGCTTCGTCATCGCTGGCGGCGGCGGCATGCTGGTGCTCGAGGACTACGACCATGCCGTCGCACGCGGTGCGCGCATCCACGCCGAGCTTGTCGGCTATGGGGTGACATCCGACGGCGTCGACATGGTGGCGCCATCGGGCGAAGGCGCGGTGCGCTGCATGCAGATGGCGATGGCCGGCGTCGACACGCCGATCGACTACCTCAACACGCACGGCACCTCGACGCCACTGGGCGACCTGGTCGAGCTGGAAGCCGTGCGCGAGGCCTTCGGTGGACAGGTGCCGCCGCTGTCGTCGACCAAGGGGCTGTCGGGGCATTCGCTCGGCGCCGCCAGCGTGCAGGAAGCGATCTATTGCCTGCTGATGATGCAGGGCGGCTTCGCTGCCGGCTCGGCGAACATCGAGCAGCTCGATCCGCGTGCGGAAGGCTTCCCGATCCTGCGCGAGAGCCGCGACGCGCAACTGCGCACGGTGATGTCCAACAGCTTCGGATTTGGCGGCACCAACGGCACGCTGGTGTTCCGCAAGCTGGATTGACGCGTCGCGCGGTTGACCTGGGTCATGGACGCCGGTACGTGCCGGCGCGAGGATGCCCCGGTGGCCACTGATGGCCACATGAGGGAATCGACATGGCCACGAGAATCCTGTCTGTTGTCGCCACCGCGTTGCTGGCGGTGTCCGCGACCTCACTGGCGCAGACCCATGCGCACGACGTCGTTGTCGCGCCGTCCACCGGCACCGAAGCAGCGACGGCGCGGTGGAAGGCCGACCCGGCACTACGCGAGGGAATGGGCCGGATCCGGCGTGAAGTCCTCGGCCTGGAGCATTACCAGCATGGCCACATCGGTCCGCAGCAGGCGGTCGTGCTCGCCGGGGACATCGAGCGTGACGTCGGCTTCGTGGTGTCGCACTGCAAGCTCGCACCAAAGGCCGATGCCGCGCTGCATCCGATCCTGGCCGAGCTGATGCGGGGCGCGCAGGCGATCCAGTCAGACCCGGCCGACGTGGCGGCGATCGCGCCGATGCGTCTTGCACTGCAGCGTTATCCAGCGTTGTTCGATGACCCGGATTGGCAGATCGGAGCTGAGTAACCCCGTCCAGTCCTGCAACATCCTTATCCGGGCGCGACGTCGTACCAGCGGCCGTCCGCCAGCGTCGCCTCCAGGGCCGCGCTCCACGGTGCGATGTCGAGCTGCCGGCTGCGCAGCCAGTCCGGGTTGAACAATGTCCCGTCGTAGCGCTCGCCGCGATCGCACAGCAGGCTGACGATGCTGCCGCGCTGCCCGCGTGCATGCATGCGCGCGGCAAGTTGCAGGCAGGCGACGAGGTTGGTCCCGGACGAGCCGCCGTAGCGCCGGCCGAACAGGCGTTCCAGTTCCCATGCCGCGGCGATGGATGCCTCGTCCGGCACTTCGATGACGTCGTCGACGATGTCGAACAGGAAGCCGGGCTCGACGCCACTGCGGCCGATGCCCTCGATGACGGTCGGGCGACTGGCGCGGGCGGCGCGGTCGCCGCTGCGCCAGCCCTGCGCGAAGGCGCCGCCGGTCGGCTCGGCGACGCACAGCCGCGTGCGCAGGCCGCGATAGCGCACATAGCGGCCGATGGTCGCCGATGTACCGCCGGTGCCCGCACCACAGACGATCCATTCGGGCTCTCGATCCGCTTCCTGCTCCAGCTGCCCCAGGATCGATTCGGCGATGTTGTTGTTGCCGCGCCAGTCGGTCGCGCGTTCGGCCAGGCCGAACTGATCGAGGTGGCAGGCGCCGCGCGCGGCATGCCAGGCAGCACGCGCATGCACGTCGGCGGGGTCGTCGACCAGGTCGCACTGGCCGCCAAGCGCCTGCACGTCGGCGATCTTGCGTGGCGCGGTGCATGCCGGCATCACCGCGATGAAGTGCAATCCGAGCATCCGTGCGAACCACGCCTCCGAAATCGCCGTGCTGCCCGACGACGCGTCGACCACGGCCTGGCCGGCCTGCAGGCGTCCATTGCACAGCGCGTACAGGAACAGCGATCGCGCCAGTCGATGCTTCAGGCTGCCGGTCGGATGCGAGGACTCGTCCTTGAAGTACAGGCGGATGTCACGGAAGGCCGGGATATCCAGGTGCAGCAGGTGCGTGTCGGCCGAGCGCGCGGCTTCGCGGCGCAGCAGCAGCAACGCGTGGTTGCTCCAGGCGCGTGCCTGCGCCGCGCCGCCGGGTGTCGCGATGACAGGGTGCAGCGACGTCACTGCCAGCCCCCCGACAACAACGCCCGCACCCGGCGCTGGAGATGCTCGAAGTACAGGTCGATGTAGCTGATGCCGTTCTCGCGATCGATGAGGTAAGGGTTCATCAGCGTGTGGCGCAGGATCACCAGCCGATCCGCATCGCCGTCCGCGCCCGCGGTGGCGGACGGCAGGCCGGCTGCATCGAGGCCGATCGCGTCGAGGCCGATCGCGTCGAGGCCGATCGCGTCGAGGATGCGCTGCATCTGGCGCGGGCCCATCGCCTCGGCGCGCAGCGTGGTGACAGAACCGAAGAACTGCTTGAGCTGCAGCGGCTGGCGCGGGTCGCTGCGCAGCTCGTCGTGCAGCGCGCGCACGAAGGCGTTGGCGCGTGCGATGTCGGTGTTGCCGACCGGATTCAATGCCAGGCACACCAGGTTGCTGTCCGGTGCGAATGGCACCCTGGCGTGCACTACGTCGGCAACCTCGCGGGCGAACACCGCCGCACGCGCGTCGAATGCTTCGGCGGCGAGCACCGTCTGTCGCGGCAGCAGGCCGAAGTGCGCATGGTCCAGCGGCAGGACCTTGTGGGTGACGTAGACCGCGGCGGCGGCAGCGCCGGATTTCGAGCCTTCCGGGATGAACTGCCCCAGCTGCCGGTAGCGCGCCAGGTAGTCGTCGGCGGTGGTGCCGTGGAAGACGTAGTCGGCCGCCTCGGCAAGCAATGCCATCGGCCGGTGGTCGCGGGCGATGAAGGCGCCGGCGCCGTAAGGCAGGTAGCCCAGCTTGTGCGGGTCGACGGTGATCGAATCGGTGCGCGCCAGCGCCGCGAACGCGGCATGCACTTCCGGTTGCGGAAAGCGCCGGAAACCCTTGCCGACTTCATCGCGCGTGCGCAGGCTGCCATCGGCGTTGCGGAACAACGTCGCGAGGTAGCCGCCCCAGGCGGCATCGACATGTACGCCGAAGCCCAGGCCGCGCGACAGCCAGCGATCGCGCGCGTCGACGACCGCATCGACCGGATCCACCGTGCCGTATTCGGTCGTGCCCAGCACGGCGACGACCATGAGCACGGGCTGGCGCGTGCGCGCGCAGGCATCGAGCGCTTCGGCCAGTGCGTCGGCGTCCAGTCGCATGCCGCGCTCGGGCAGCAACTGCAGTTGGTCGCGGCCAAGCCCAAGCAGCTTGAGGCCCTTGCTCCAGGAGTAATGCGCGGTGATCGGCGCCAGCACCCGCGGCACGCGCAACGATGGATGCCGGGCATGGAATTCGACCAGGCCCAGATGCTCGAGCCGCTGCGCCTGCACGCGCTCGCGCCACTCGCGCCGCGCGGCGTTGTCCAGGCTGGCGAGCCACGCGGTCCATGCTTCCAGCAGCGCGATGCCGCCGTCGTGCCCCAGGTTGAATGCGGCCCAGTCGTCGTCCGGGAGCGTGAGATCCGGCACGTTCGCGGCACGCAAGGCCACCGGGAATGCCTTCAACGCCAGCGCCAGCCGCAGCGCCTGGTAATTGGCGAGCGTACCGCCCGAGGTGAGATGTCCGAATGCGCAGTCCACGCGCGTCGTGTCGTCGGGATAACCCAGCATCCGCGCCAGCTGCAGGCCGACCTGCACCTCCATGTCGACGGTGACGGGCGCCGCATCCTCGCTGACGTTGTTCGGGTTGTAGGGCAGGGTCAGCATCTGCGCCGCCAATCCAGGGATCAGCAGGTCCGACACCATGTGGCCCATGTAGCGCGGGCTGTGGAAGGGCACCGATTTCTTCAGCGCGGCGGACAGCTGGTGCAGCTCACGCCGCAGGCGCGCTTCGAAGGCCTGGTATTCCGGGTGTTGCGCGGCCGTTGTCGGGATCGCCGGCGGATCCTCGGGATGGAAGTTGCGGCGCCAGTACACGTGGTCGCGCAGGAATTCCACGACCAGCCGCTCGAGCATGCCGTCGTTCTCGGCGTATGGGCCGAGGAAGCAGGCGTCGAGCATGCGCCGCGCCGGATCCGCGGGATCGCCATCGGGCGCAGGCGACGCATCGCAACCCTGCGATGCGATCGTTGTCGTCGCCTGCGATGCGCCGTCACGCATGGTCATGGCCAGCCGGCGTCCGGGGCGCGGTCACGCGCGCTGGATGCGCTGGGCCGCTGCCGGACGCAGCTGCTCGGCAAACCCATGGTTGACGTCGCGATGCCCGGCCTCGTCGTTGCGCACCGCGAGCACGACGTCGCGCAGGCGTGCACTGGCAGGCAGGCGCCAGTACGCGATCGCGATCTGCGGCGCGGCGACGTTTTCCACGCGGCCGGAGTCGATCTCCTCCAGGTACTGGGTATAGCTGACGACGGCCTGCTCCTCGAAGTAGCCAACCAGTCGGTGCGCGGTGCGCGCCGAGACGATGTAGAGCAGCAGGAAAAAGGTGAAGAAGAACGCCTGCGCCACCAGCACCAGCGAGCGCTCCAGCCAGTTCGGCCGCGCGACCGCGATGAAGGTCATCAGGTGCATGCGCTCGTTCTCGGCTTCGTCCATCAACGTGCGGATCCAGCCTTCGTCATCGCGCATCCAGCGCAGGCAGCGCAGGTGGATCAGTGCGGCGCCGACCATGCCGGGCACGGCGGCGACGGTTTCCAGCACGATCGCGCGATTGCCGTAGCGCTTGGCGAAGAAGGTATCCGCGAGTAAGCGCAGGCCACGCGTGATGCCCAGCGCGACGTGGTCGGACCAGTCGCGCGCCGGTTGATGGATGTCCAGGGGGATCGCGGGATCGACGGGAAGGCGGGGGGTCATGTCTGTTCTCCGATGATGGCGCGGGCGCGCCCTTGCGCGACCGGCGGCGGACATGTGCGCTTTCGCATCCGGAGCCCGCATGCGCACTGTATGAAGTGGGTGAAGACGCGACCATGACCTGGGTCAAGCGTGATCGCCCGTGTGGCTGCGCGGCGCCGTCGTCCGGTGTCGCGTCATCCACGCGTGGCTTGCGCCGGTGCGCGTCGATGGCACAAGCTCGATGCATGTTGCCGATGGATGAATTGCCCGGACTGCTGGTGGCGCTTGGCGTCGGCCTGCTGGTCGGTGTCGAACGCGAGCGCAGCAAGGGCGAAGGCGCGACGCGGCGGGCCGCGGGCGTCCGCACCTTCGCGCTGATCGCGTTGGCGGGCAGCATTGGCGCGTTGGTGGGCGAGGTCGGCATGGCGGTCGGCGGCGCCTTCGTCGCGCTGGCCGCGCTGGCGAGCTATCGCCACAGTCGCAGCCAGGATCCCGGACTGACCACCGAAGTGGCGATGCTGGTGGTGTTCCTGCTCGGCGTGCTGGCGATGCGCGAGGTGGTGCTGGCCGCTGGCATCGGCGTCACCGTCACGATCCTGCTCGCCGCGAAGTCGCGGCTGCATCGTTTCGTCAGCCAGGTGCTGAGCGAGGAGGAACTGCACGATGCGCTGTTGCTGGCGGCCGCCGCCGCGATCGTGCTGCCGCTGTTGCCGGACCGCGCGATCGACCCGTGGCAGGTCCTCAACCTGCGGCAGTTGTGGACGCTGGCAGTGATCGTCATGGCGATCAACGCCGCCGGCCACGTGGCGCTGCGACTGTTCGGCGTGCGCCGTGGCCTGCTGCTTGCGGGCTTTGCCGGCGGCTTCGTGTCCAGTACCGCCACCATCGCCAGCCTCGGCTCGCGTGCGAAACAAGCACCCGCGCTGGCCACCGCCTGCGCGAATGCCGCATTGCTGTCCAACGTGAGCACGGTCGTGCAACTCGCCCTGTTGACCGGACTGCTGGCGCCCGATCTCCTGCGCGCGCTGGCCGTGCCGCTGATCGCCGCTGGCGTCGCCATCGTGGTGTTCGCGGCGGCCGCAGGCTGGCGAGGCCTGCGGCAGTCCGCGGACGCCAGCGTCGCCATCGGTCGCCCCTTCCAGCCCAGGCATGCGCTGGTGTTCGTGGCGGTCGTCGCCAGCGTCATGCTGTTGTCGGCGCTCATGCTGCAGTGGCTGGGTCCCACCGCACTCAACGCGACGCTGGCGGTATCCGGGATCGCCGACGTGCACGCCGCCGCGGTCGGCGCCGCGCGCCTGGTCGCGGTCGGGCGCATCGATGCGGCGGCGGCGGTCCCGGCGGTGCTGGCGGCATTCGCCACCAATTCCGCGTCCAAGCTCGTGTTCGCCTTCGTCAGCGGTGGCCGGCGTTACGGCCTCAGGCTGTTGCCGGGCATCGTGCTGATGGTGGCTGCGTTCGCGATTGCGGCATGGCTGCAGTGAGTCAGTGCGACAACATCCACCACCAGCCCAGCGGCTGGTGGCTGCGGGCGATCGAGTAGATCGTGGCGAACGTCGCCAGCGCCGCCAGGTAGGCCAGCAGGCGGCCACGCGGTGTCGTCGCCCGGTTGAGCGCGAACACGCCCAGCACGATGTAGAGCACGACGAGCGAGAGCTTCACGGTCAGCCAGCCATTCGCGAACATCGCCCCGGGCAGCAGCGTCAGCAACATCAGTGCCGCCGTCAGCAGCACGGTATCGACCGTGTAGCTGAGGTAGCGCACCGGCGCCGCCATCGCCCAGCGCGGCTTGCCGGCCTGCAGCAGCGCGCCACGCAGCGCGAACAACGTACCGCTGGTGGAGATGGCCGCGACATGCACCCACTTGATCTGCGGGTAGAAGGCCATCAGTGCGGATGCCTCGCTCATCCGGGCTTGCCATCCGCGCGTGGCGACAGGTAGATGCGGCCGATGCGTGCGACCCACGGCGCGAACGCCAGCAGCCAGCCGCACGCGGCGAGCGCCTGCCAGGCCATCGGGTCCGGCGCGATTTCCGCGATCACGCGAACGACCGCGACCAGCTGGATCGTGGCGAAGGCGAACCATGCGACCGGCGGCATGACCAGGGGGCGGCCGGAATGGCCCTGCGTCACCCGCGTCACCATCGCGACCAGCACGCTGGCGAAAAATCCGATGAACAGTGCGTGCGCCGGCGCGCGTCCGAGCCAGAACATCCCGGTCGCCGCATACGCGATCGACTGTGCCGAATACAGCGCGAATGCCACGGGCAACCACGCCAGGGCAATGAACAGCACCGCCAGGATCGCCGGCTTCGGGCCGCGCGGCCACCAGCGCACGAGCAGCGTCGCGGTCAGCGCGAGCAGCGGGAGGTCGGCCGACCACAACCAGCGGTAGCCATGCGTGAGTTCGAGGCCCAGGTGCAACAGCACCAATGCCCAGAAGACCGCCAGCACCCACAGCGGCCGCCACTGCCTGTAACCCGCCACGACGCTGCCCGCGAAGAACGGGAACATCCGGTGCGCCACCGTCACGAACACCGGCAGCAGCAGGCCGAAGCTGCCGATCTTGATGCTGGCGAATGCCCACAGCGGCGACGCACCGAGCAGGAAGCCGATCCACGCCAGCAATCCGATCCAACCCAGCAGCAGCGCCGCGAAGCACGAGCGCGCATGCCAAGTCGTGCCGGTCTCGCGCAGCAGCGGTTGCGCCAGCGCCAGCAGCCCTGCGCTCCATCCGGCGAGCGTCATGAAGGCGCCGACCACGATGCCGACGTCATTCGACACCGCGCCCACCAGCGTGGTCAGTTGCCCGCCGAACAGGCCGATCCCGACGGGCAGGAAGCGCCAGCGCGGAATGTCCGGCTGGCCCATCCAGCGCGGGAACGTCGTCAGCAGGAAACCGAAGAAGAAACTCGGCAGCACCTGGTATTGCATGACGAAGGCATGCAGCCAACCGGCGTAGGGCGATGGCTGGTGCAGGCCGAACAGCGGCCAGCGCGTGGTCAGCAGCCACGTCGCCCACCACGCCATCGCCAGCATCAGGTTGCTCGCGCCGATGAAGAACATCAGGCGATGCGGGGCCTGGCCCAGCATGCGCGGGCCCACGTTCACGGTCGTCGTTTGCTTCTGCATGGCATCAGTGTGTCGTCGCGACCGCAGGCCTGCCTTGACGCAGGTCAGCCGCCTGCCCGCCCAACAGGAAGGCGGCCATCGGCCGCCCCTTGTCTACAGCATTCGCGACAGGCTCTCAGGGCTGGACGTGATCCACGCCGCTGGCCGGCAGCTTCTCGCGCGTGGGCGCGATCCACAGCCGCAGCACGAACCACGCCAGCGACAGTGCGCCGATGCTGAAGATGGTGTCGCCGGGCACGCGCATCCAGATCAGCATGGCGACGATGGGCTTCTGCATGAACTCCGCCGAGCGCGCGTAGGCATAGCCATGCTCGATCGTCGCCAGCAGTTGCAGGATCCCCAGCGGCAGCAGGGTGAACACCGCCATCATCGACAAGCCGATGTTGAGCGCCCAGAAGGCGATCTTCAGCGGTCGCGCATCCCAGACCATCTGCCCACGCAGGCCGCGCAGGCAGAACAGCATCAGCGCGATGCCGAGCATGCCGTACACGCCGAACAGCGCGGTGTGGCCGTGCAGCGGCGTCAGGTTCAGGCCCTGCATGTAATACAGCGACAGCGGCGGATTGATCAGGAACCCGAACAGCCCGGCGCCGACCAGGTTCCAGAACGACACCGCGATGAAGAACATCACCGGCCAGCGGTAGCGCGCCATCCACGGCGTCGCCTGGCCGAGTTTCCAGGTGTGGTAGGCCTCGAAGCCGATGTAGGCCAGCGGCACCACTTCCAGCGCGCTGAAGCTTGCGCCCAGCGCCACCACCGAGATCGGCGTGCCGACGAAGTACAGGTGGTGCAGCGTGCCGAGCACGCCGCCGGCCATGAACACGATCGTCGCGAACAGCACCGTCGCGGTCGCGGTGGACGTCTTGATCAAGCCCAGGCGGGTGAAGATCAGCGCCATCACCGCGGTGGCGAACACCTCGAAGAAGCCTTCCACCCACAGGTGCACCAGCCACCAGCGCCAGTATTCGACTTCGGAGATGTGCGTGTGCTCGCCCCACATCAGCGCCGCGCCGAAGAACAGGCCGATGGCCGCGGTGGATGCGAACAGCAGCGCGACGATCGACTTGGATTCGGTCGCCGGGCCGCGCAGGATCGGCCACAGCGCGCGTCCCACCAGCGTGACCCACAGCAGCAGGCCCACGAACAGGTAGATCTGCCAGAAGCGGCCCATGTCGGCGTATTCCCAGCCCTGGTGACCGAACCAGAAGTTGTACTTCAGCCCGAGTTTCTGCATCACCGCGAACCACTGCCCGGTGAACGAACCCACGACGATCAGCAGCAGGCTGACGAACAGGAAGTTGACGCCGAACCGCTGGTATTTCGGCTCATGGCCGGATAGTGCCGGCGCGATGTACAGGCCGGTGGCCAGCCACGCCACCGCGATCCACAGCACCGCCAGTTGCGTGTGCCAGGTGCGCGAGAGCGAATAGGGAAGGTAATTGGACAGGACGAAGCCGTAGGCCTTCTGGCCTTCGACCTGGTAGTGCGCGGTGATCGCGCCGAGCAGGATCTGCGCCAGGAACAACGCCAGCACCACCCAGAAATATTTCGCCGTCGCGCGCATCGACGGGGTGATGCGCAAGGTCGCGAATGGATCGTTTGCCGGGATCGTGTGCGGCGCCTCTCCGCGCGCATGGGTCACCGCATGGTGCCAGCCGAGGATGGCGATGCCCGCGATCAGGAACAGCACGCTGAAGGCCGACCACGCCCACAGCGAGGGCGCCGGCGTGTTGCCGACCAGCGGTTCGCTCGGCCAGTTGTTGGTGTAGGTGACCTGCTTGCTGGCCACGTCGCCCGCTGCCGCCGCGGCGTCGCGCGGGCGCTCTGTGGTCGCGGCCCATGCGGTCCACCAGATGAAGGCGGTCAGCGCGCGCCGGTGTTCGACGGTGTCGACCGTCGAATCCTTCATCGCGTAGTCCTCGCGGAGCTTCGCAGTCGCCGGATCGTTGCCGAACAGGCTTTCGTAATGCGCCGCGACGTTGGACAGCGCCATGACGCGGTCCAGTCCAAGCGTGATCGTGCCGGCCGCTGGATCGTAGGTATTGGTGCGCATCACCTGCTGCAGGCGTGCGCGCAGGGCGCCCTGCTGCTCGGCGGGCAACTGTGCGTACGTGGCCATGCCGCCATCGCGTCGCGCCCAGATGTCGAGCAGTTCGGTCGCCTCGCGATGCAGCCAGTCCGCGCTCCAGTCCGGCGCGACATAGCTGCCGTGGCCCCAGATCGACCCCAGCTGCATGCCGCCGATCGATTGCCAGACCTCGCGGCCTTCCTCGATGTCCGCCTTCGTGTAGACGACGTTGCCGTCGCTCGCCAGGACCCTGTCGGGAATGGGCGGCGCGGCGCGGAAGATCTGCCCCCCCGACCACAACAGGACGGAAAACGACGCAAGCAGCAAGGCGGCAAGGCCCAGCCACAGCTTCCTGGTGTTGCTCATGGGAGATCTCCGGTGTGGATGGCCTGCATGGTCGAGCCGGGCCCGCATGGCCGCCATGATTCAGGTCAAGCCAGCCAACGGCCCCGCCCTGGCCGATGGAGCCCAGCTTGGCCGCGTGTCACCATTGACGCATGGCGACGCCCCTTGTTTTCGATCTGGTCCAGCTGCGGCGCGGGTGTACGCAGTGCACGCTGCGGCAGTTGTGCCTGCCCGCGGGCATTGCGCCGGCGGATTTATCGCGGCTGGACGAAATCGTCCGGCGACGCCGCGCAGTGCAGCCGGGTGAGCGCCTGTTCCGCCCCGGAGATTCCCTGGAGTCCGTCTATGTCGCGCGCGATGGCGCCTTCAAGACGATCAGCACCAGCGAGGATGGCGAGGAGCAGATCATGGGCTTCCACCTGCCCGGGGAGCTGATGGGCCTGGATGCGCTGGGCTCCGGCGCGCACCGTTGCGAGGCGGTGGCGTTGACCAGCGCGAACGTCTGCGAAGTCCCCTTCGACGACCTGACCGCCATCGCCGCGATGTTGCCCAGCCTGCAGCAGCAATTGCTGCGGGTCATCGGCCAGAGCGCGGATCGCGACCATGACCACATGGAAATGCTCGCCAAGCGCCAGGCCAACGAGCGCATCGCGTTGTTCCTGCATGGGCTGGGTGAACGCCTGCACCACATCGGCATGTCGCGCAGCGACATCCGCCTGCCGATGAGCCGGGAGGACATCGCGCGTTTCCTCGGCCTTGCCCTGGAAACCGTCAGTCGCGGCTTCGGCCGGCTGCAGGATGACCGGGTGATCGCGGTGCAGGGGCGGCACGTGGAAATCCTGGACAGCGTCGAGCTGGCGCGCCTCGCGCATGGGCAGGAATCGCCGCCTCCGCAACACCGCATGGGACGCGGCGCGCGCTGAGCGACTCAGTGCGGCGCCGGGCGACAGCCCAGCGCCGCCAGCGGGCCATGCAGGGCGGGCATCTGCATCAACCATGGTGCCGACAGCGTCACCAGGCCGGCGAACAACACCAGCGAGCCGGCCGCCATCCGCCAGCCACCGCGTTGCAGGCGCTGCCCGATCCGCGCGCCGGACCAGGTCAGCGGCAACATCACCGGCAGCGTGCCCAGGCCGAATGCCGCCATGGTCGCGGCGCCGTTGACGGCATCGGCCTGCAACCAGGCCGCCGCCAGCAAGGTGGTGCTCAAGCCGCAGGGCATCCAGCCCCACAGCATTCCCAGTGCGAGCCGTCGCGGCGTGGTGTTGGCCGGCAACAGGCGCCGCTGCAGCGGCCGCAGGCGTTGCCACAGCGCACCGCCGCCGCCAGCGAAGAACGACAGCCGGCCGCGACGATCGAGCAGCCGCAGCGCCGCGACCACGAGCACGGCCCCGACCGCCATCCGCAGGCCCAGGGCGAGCCATTCGCTGCGGGCAACGCGCAGCACGCCGCCGCCCAGGCCGCCAGCCAGCGCGCCCGCCGCGATGTAACCCAGCACGCGTCCCAGGTTGGGTTCCAGCGCCTGCCGCCAGCCCGTGCGCGGAGCCATCGCGGAGAAACCCGTCGCGATGCCGCCGCACATCGCCGCGCAGTGCACGCCGCCCATCAGGCCTGTCAGCGCGGCCGCGCCCAGGGTGAGCCAGTCAATCGGCACGGCTGCGCCCCGGCGGCTGGTCGTGCTCGTCGTCGACGAGGATGTCGAGCGCCGGCGTGTCCAGGTCGTCGAACTGGCCACGGCGCACGGCCCACACGAAGGCCCAGATCGCCACGCCGAGCAACAGCAGGCTGATCGGTACCAGCAGCAACAGGATGTTCATCGAGCGGGCGCCCGCGTCAGCCGCAGTGCGTTGGCGGTGACCGTGAGCGAGGACACGGCCATGCCGAGTGCCGCCATCCACGGCGTCACCATGCCGGCCGCCGCCAGCGGCACGGCCAGCAGGTTGTAGGCGATCGCCCAGCCGAGGTTCTGCGCGATCACGCGCTGGCTGCGGCGCGCCAGCGCGATCGCCTGCGGGATCCGTAGCAGCCCATCACCGGTCAGCACGAGGTCCGCCGCGCGTTGTGCCAGTGCGGCGCCGGCGCCGATCGCGATGGAGACGTCGGCGCCGGCGAGCACCGGCGCGTCGTTGATGCCGTCGCCAACCATCGCCACGATCCGTCCGCGCTGTTGCAGCCGGCGCACCGCAGCCAGCTTGTCCTCGGGTGTCTGTCGCGCGCTGGCGTCGGCGATGCCGACTTCGGCGGCAAGCCGCGACACCGGCGCGATGGCATCGCCGCTGGACAGGTGCAGCTGCAGGCCCAGCCCGCGCAACGCGTCGGCCATCGCGCCCGCATCCGCGCGCCGGGACTCCCGCACCAGGAAGCGCGCGACCGCGTGCGCGCCATCGCCCAGCCAGATCGCGTCGTCATCGGCACGTCCGGCGGCGAACCCGGCATGCCCCAGCCGCCATTCGACGCCATCGATGCGTCCGCGCACGCCGGTACCGGCGATCATTTCAACGTCGGTGGAGATCGATGCGTCCGCCGCAGTGTCGATGCCGGTGAAGGCCGCCGCCAGCGGATGGCCGCTGTCGCGCTCCAGCGCGGCGGCGATGCGCAGTGCCGTGTCGCGATCGAAGCCGTCGAAGGTGCTCACGTCGACCAGCGCGGGCACGCCGTCGCTGAGCGTGCCGGTCTTGTCGAAGACCACGTCGGTCGCGCGTGCCAGCCGCTCCAGCGCCTCCGGGCGCACCGCCAGCACGCCGATGCGGGCCAGGGCGCCATGTGCGGCAGCCAGCGCGGCCGGCACCGACAGCGACAGCGCGCACGGGCAGCTGATGACCAGCAGGGCGAGGGTGACCTCGAACGCGCGCCCGGGCTGGTACCAGTGCCAGCCCAGCCAGGTGGCTGCGGCGACCAGCAGCAATGCGGCGACGAAGCGGCTGGCGACGCGATCGGCCAGCAGCGCCAGCCTGGGCCGATGCGACTGCGCGCGCTCGACCAGGGCGGTGAGTTGCGACAGGCGGGTGGCGGCGCCGACATCGGTGACGCGCATGCGCACGGGGCGGTCGCGGCAGATGGTGCCGGCGAGGATGCGCTCGCCGACAGCCTTGTCGATCGGATGCGATTCGCCGGTGAGCAGGGCTTCCTCGAATCGCGCCGCACGGTCCAGCAGGACGCCATCGGCGGGGACGATCTCGCCCGCGGCCACGCAGGCGACGTCGCCGGCATCGAGCGCGGACAACGCAATGGATTCGCGCCGGCCATCGGCGAGCTCGCGCGTCGCCAGCGCGGGACGCGCCCGCGCCAGCGCATCGACCTGGGCGCTGGCGATGCCGCGCGCGCGTTGTTCGAGCATGCGCGCCACCAGCAGCAGGAACACGAACATCACCGCGGCGTCGTACCAGACGTGCGGACCGCCGCGCAGGGTCTCGACCAGGCTCGCCAGGTACGCCAGCAGCGTCGATCCGGCGATCAGCGTGTCCATTGCCGGCCGGCGATGGCGCAATTCGCGCCATGCGCCCGCCAGGAACGGCCAGCCGGAATAGAACACCACCGGCGTGGAGACCAGGAACGTCACCCAGCGCAGGAAATCGCGCGTCGGCAACGGCATCTGTCGCGCGGTGTCCAGGTACAGCGCCTCGGCGAACATCATCGCCTGCATCGCGCCAAGGCCGGCGATTCCCAGGCGCAACAGCCATCGGTTGCGTTCCTGCCGGCGCCTGTCTTCGTGCGCGGTGCCGGTGGCGAGGTAGGGCCGATAGCCCAGCGCGACGAGGGATCGTAGCGGTCGCGACAGGCTCGTCCGCGCCGGATCCCAGGCCAGGCGGATGCGGCCCGTCACGGCATTGGCGCTGGTTTCCAGCACGCCGGGCTGGCGGGTCAGCGCGCGGTCGATCAGCCATGCGCATGCGGCGCAGCGCATGCCGTCGGCGAGCAGGGTGATCTCGCGACCGCCATCGATCGCGCGTGCGTGTCCGGCGAGCAGGTCTTCGCGATCCCAGACGCCCAGATCCACCGCTGCGGCATCGACGCGACTGGCGTTGCTGCTGCGCAGGCGGTAGTAGTCGCCGAGATCGGCATCGCCGATCCATTGCGCCGCAGCCGCGCAGCCCTCGCAACAGAAGGTTCGCGGCGCCTGCTCGAAGACCATCTCGACGCCGTTCGCCGCCGCCTCGCCGCAGTGGTAGCACGTCGCTTGCGTTGCCTGCAGCGCGCTGTCCGACACCGCGTCGATGGCCAGGGCCGGCACTGCCATCACCTCAATCCGGCGCCAGTCGCGGTGCGAGGCGCACCGCGCGCTGCTGCCGGGGCAGGCGCCCTTCGATGCGCCAGCTGCCATCGGCGGGCGACAGTCGCACGATCCAGTCGTGGCTCGCATCCACGGCGGTCATCGCCTGCCAGCCATTGGTGGATGGCTTCAGGGCAAGTTCGCGATCGGATGCGGCACGCGCGGGGTGGCGCAGCGACAAGCGCAATCCGGCATGCCGATCGAAATCACCGGTCACCGGGATGACTTCGACACTACGCGCGCCGACGTGGAACACCGCGCTGAGCTGACGCTGCTGCGCAACCGTGTCGGGCCCGAGGTCGGCCACCTGGATCTGGCCGGTCTGCTGCACCGGATCGGCGACCAGGTCGTTGTTGCCGCTGCTGCGCGCCGCCGCGAACAGCAGCGCGAACGCTGCCACCACGGCCGACAGCGGCAACGCGACCAGCAACCACACCATCGGCTCACGCCAGGGTGAACGCGTCTTGTCCATCACATTGGTCCGAAGAAACTGCTGTCGACGACGGCGCGCAGGCTGCCGTCCAGGGAGACGACCATGAACCGCACCGCATGCCGTCCGCGGACGCTGTCGGGCGCTTCCAGCGTGATCGGCTGCGACACCACCGAACCGGCGCCCACACGGATCGTGCTGGCGGCGTGCTCCAACTCGACGCCGGGCGGCGCATTGTCGAGCGTCAGGCGATAGGTCTGCGGACGGTCGGTCTTGTTGACGAGCTTGAGCGTGTAGCTGTTCTCGATCTCGCCGTCGCCGGCGTCGCGGTACAGCGCATTGCGGTCGCGCAGCACTTCGGCGATGAGCATGCTGCGGTGGGTGACGCCCCAGCTCCAGCCCAGCACCAGTGTCGCCAGGATGGCGCCATACACGATGATGCGCGGTCGCAGCAGCCGCGTCGGCTTGCCATCGATCGCATTCTGGGTGGTGTACCGGATCAAGCCCTGCGGATAGCCCATCTTGTCCATGACGTCGTCGCAGGCGTCGATGCAGGCGCCGCAGGCGATGCACTCGTACTGCAGGCCATTGCGGATGTCGATCCCGGTGGGGCAGACCTGCACGCAGATCGTGCAGTCGATGCAGTCGCCCAGTGCATCGATCGGGAATTTCGGCAGTGGCTGCGCCTCCGCGGCGGCCGTGTCGAAGGTGATCGTGCCGCGCGCCTGCAACCGGTTGTCCGCGGCGGTCGGATGCTGCGCGGCGCGGAAGACGTAATCGTAGGCGGTGATCTTGTCGAGCAGGCCGCGGGCGCGCTCGAGCACGCTGGGCAGGCCGCGCTTGCGCGGGCCGCGCGGTTCGCCGCGCATCGGATCGTAGGCGATGATCAGCGTGTTGCGATCGAACATCGCACTCTGGAAGCGCGCGTACGGGCACATGTACTTGCACACCTGCTCGCGCAGGAAGCCGGCATTGCCCCAGGTGGCGAATGCGTAGAACAGCACCCAGAAGGTTTCCCAGCCGCCCCATTGCAGCGCCAGCAGGCGCGCGCTGAGTTGCGTGATGGGCGTGAAGAATCCGACGAAGGTGAAGCCGGTCCACAGCGCGAACACCAGCCACAGCGTGTGCTTGGCGCCCTTGCGCAGCAGCTTGGTGGCGCTCCACGGTGCCGCGTCGAGCTTGATGCGCCTGGCGCGGTCACCCTCGGTCCAGCGTTCCATCCACAGGAACACCTCGGTCCACACCGTCTGCGGGCAGGCATAGCCGCACCAGAGCCGGCCGGCCAGCGCGGTGAAGAAGAACAGCGCCAGCGCCGCGATGATCAGCAGCAGGGCCAGGAACAGGAAATCCTGCGGCCAGAACGTCAGCCCGAACACGTGGAACTTGCGCGCGGGCAGGTCGAACAGCACCGCCTGGCGGCCGTCCCAGCGCAGCCACGGGAATGCGTAGAACATCCCCAGCAACCAGATCACCGCGGCGATGCGCAGGTTCTGCAGGCGTCCGGCAACGTCGCGCGGATAGACCTTCTTTTCGCTGGCGTACAGCGAGCCGGCCTCGGGGGCCAGCACTTCAATGGGGATGCGGCGGCTCATCGTCGTTCAATTGTCCGGCGGCAGCGCGCGATTGAAGCGGCTGGCCGGACGCAGCAGGATCCAGGTGAACAGGCTCGATGCGGCGGTCGCGATCCAGAACATGAAGAACCCGATCGAATAACCCACGCCGCGCGAGATGGCGATGTCGGGAAACGTCATGTCGCGCAGCTGCAACGGGTCGATGAAGGCGAAGAACACCATCGTCGACACGCCAGCGGCAAAGAAGCTGGGCCACAACACCGCACCCAGGCGCTGCGCGAGCGGCCGCGGCGCGGGGTCCGGCACGCCGCTCATGGCGACGCGCCCGCTGCCGCCTTGCGTGGCGGGTTGGACAGCGACCAGACATAGGCCGCCACCAGGCGCGCGCGCGTCTCGCCTAGCAGTGCGCGATGCGCCGGCATGACGCCGTGGCGGCCGTCGCGGATTGTCTTCGCGATCACCTCGCTGCTGTCGCCGTACAGCCAGTAGCGGTCGGTGAGGTCGGGCGCGCCCATCTGCTGGTTGCCCTTGCCATCGATGCCGTGGCACGCCACGCAGATGTTGTCGTACAGCGGCTTGCCCTGCGCCGCCAGGAAATCCCGGCTCAGCTCATCCGGGTGGGACAGCGTGCGCACATAGGCGGCGACATAGTCGACCGCGTTGGCGCCACCCATGCCCGTCAGCACCTTGCCCCATGGCGGCATCACGCCGTCGCGGCCATCCAGCACGGTCTGCAGCACGCGATCCGGAGCGCCGCCCCAATGCCAGATGTCGTCGCTGAGGTTGGGGTAGCCGATCGCGCCCTGCGCCGATGAGCCATGGCAGCCCGCGCAGGTGTTGCTGAAGATCGAACGTCCCAGCACCAACGCCTGCGGATCGCGCGCCAGCACGTCGATGGGCTGGCCCTTGAAGCGCGCGAAGGTTTCATCCAGGCGCGCATCGGCCGCCGCCTTGTCGCGCGCGTGTTCGCCTCGCGACGACCAGTGGCTGTAACCGGCGTACTTGCCCAGCCCCCCGAACCAGAAGAGATAGCCGATGCCGAACACGATCGTCAGGTAGAACAGGTTGATCCACCAGCGCGGCAACGGCTTGTTGTATTCGGTGATGTTGCCGTCCCATACATGGCTGGTGTCGGTCGGCGCGGGATCACCCGGACGCCGGCGCGCCGTCCACCACAGCAGCCACGCGCAACCGCCGATGTTGAAGGCGACCAGTGCGATCACGTACCAGGACCAGCCGGTGCTCATCGCAGCGGCTCCCGGTCGTCTTCCAGCGGCATGCGCGCGGCGGCGTCGAATTCCGCCCGGCGCCCGGGACGCCACGCCCAGGCCCATCCGGTCAGGAACAGCAGCAACAGCAGCAGCGTGATGATTCCCGACAGCATCTCAGCCTCCCCGCGGTGCGTGCGTGCCGAGTGCCTGCAGGTAGGCGACCACGGCATCGAGTTCGGTCTTGCCATCCACGTCGGCCGGTGCGGCGGCGATCTCGGCATCCGAGTACGGGTCGCCGAGGCGCTGCAGCGCACGCATGTGCGTGGCGATGCGCTGGCCATCGACGGACGTCTGCGCCAGCCACGGGAACGACGGCATGTTCGACTCCGGCACGACGTCGCGCGGGTTGTTCAGGTGCACGCGATGCCAGTCGTCCGAATAGCGTCCGCCGATGCGGGCCAGGTCGGGCCCGGTGCGCTTGGATCCCCACTGGAACGGGCGGTCGTACACCGACTCGCCGGCCAGCGAGTAATGGCCGTAGCGCTCGGTCTCGAAACGCAGCGTGCGCACCATCTGCGAGTGGCAGTTGTAGCAGCCCTCGCGCACGTAGATGTCGCGCCCTGCCAGCTGCAGCGCCGGGTAGGGCTTCACCCCCGGCAGCGGCTTGATCGCCTCGGCCTGGTACATCAGCGGCACGATCTCCGCCAGGCCGCCGAAGGACACCGCGATCGCGATCAGCACCGCCATCAGGCCGACGTTGCGCTCGATCTTTTCATGTGGATTGGTCATGGCGTCCTCAGGCGACCGTCGGTGCCAGTGCCTCGGAGGCATGCGGCGGCAGGATGGGTTGCTGCGCGGGTTGCTTCGCAAGGGCGTAGGTCTTCCAGGTGTTGAAGGCCATCAGCAGCATCCCGGCCAGGACCAGCAATCCGCCGCCCAGGCGCACGAGGTAATACGGATACGTGGCGGCGAGCGCCTCGACGAAGCTGTAGGTCAGCGTGCCGTCGGCATTGGTCGCGCGCCACATCAGGCCCTGCGTCACGCCGGCGATCCACATCGCGGCGATGTAGAACACCACGCCCAGCGTGTGCATCCAGAAGTGCAGGTCGATCCACTTCGTCGAATACATCGACGGAAGGCCCAGCAGGCGCGGCAGCATCGAATACAGCGATCCGATCGTGATCATCGCCACCCAGCCCAGCGCACCGGCGTGCACGTGTCCGATGGTCCAGTCGGTGTAATGGCTCAGGGAGTTGACCGTCTTGATCGACATCATCGGCCCCTCGAAAGTCGCGATCATGTAGAAGCTGATCGCGACGATCAGGAACTTGAGGATCGGATCGGTGCGCAGCTTGTGCCAAACGCCCGACAACGTGAGGATGCCGTTGAGCGCGCCGCCCCAGCTGGGCGCCAGCAGGATCAGCGAGAACACCATGCCGACCGACTGCGCCCAATCCGGCAGCGCGGTGTAGTGCAGGTGGTGCGGTCCGGCCCACATGTACACCGCGATCAGCGCCCAGAAATGCACGATCGACAACCGGTACGAATAGATCGGCCGGTTGGCCTGCTTGGGCACGAAGTAATACATCATCCCGAGGAAGCCGGCGGTCAGCAGGAAGCCCACCGCGTTGTGGCCATACCACCACTGCACCATCGCGTCGACCGCGCCGCTGTAGATCGGATACGACTTGTCCCATCCGGCCGGGATCGCCAGGTTGTTGACGACGTGCAACAGCCCGATGGCGATGATGTACGCCGCGTAGAACCAGTTGGCGACGTAGATGTGCTTCACCTTGCGCCTGGCGATCGTCCCGAAGAACAGCACGCCGTAGCAGACCCACACGACCAGGATCAGCAGGTCGATCGGCCACTCGAGTTCGGCGTATTCCTTGCCCTGGGTGATGCCCATCGGCAAGGTGATGGCGGCCGCCACGATGACCGCCTGCCAACCCCAGAACACGAACGCCGCCAACCGGTCGGAGATCAACCGAACATGGCAGGTGCGCTGCACGATGTGCAGGCTGGTGGCGAACAACGCGCTGCCGCCAAAGGCGAAGATCACGGCATTGGTGTGCAGGGGACGCAGCCGGCCATAGCTGAGCCAGGGCGTGTCGAAGTTCAGGGCCGGCCAATACAGCTGGGCGGCGATGAAGGCGCCGACCGCCATGCCGACGATGCCCCAGAGGATCGTGGCGATGGCGAACTGGCGGACGACCCTGTCGTTGTAGAACCCGCTGGTCGGCGCTGTCTCCGCCTGGCGCGCTGGTGGGGTAGCTGGGTTGGCGGTCATGGAAGTCCCCGGGGCGTTGGCGCGCGTATTTTCAGCGAGGCGCGCGGGGCCGAGCTTGATTCAAATCAAGACAAGCGTGGGCGGAGGCGATCTCGCCGCCCGGAGATCCATGACTACGGATCGCCGCGTCGGGCTTGCCTGCGGCGCTTTAAACGCTTTCGCCGTTGGCGAGTTACTTTTCTTTGATAGCGCCCAAAGAAAAGTAACCAAAAGAAAGGGCGCTTTCCCGATCAGGGCTCACTTGGTTAGCGAGTGGATCGGCCATTTTCAGACTCGCCATCCTGGCTCGGCTGAAAACGGCGCACATCCATGTGCGCCGCCCTCCGGGTGGGCATAGCACGCGGCTCGATCCACATCTTCAGCGGCAAGGGCAGGATGAATGGTGTCCGCGCACGCCCACGCCGGCGGCGTCATCGGCATCGAGATTGGCAAAGGGCTGGCCCCTAATGGGAGTTGTGGCAGCTGCGACGCGATACGTCGCGTTGCGGCCTTCACGAGCGTCGAAGCGCCCGATCGCAGCTGCCGCAACTCCTGCGAAAGCGGTTACGCGGTCCGCTTGGCGACGACGCGCATCCATCGCGGTCGCCGCCGTTGCCGCTAACGATATGCGGGCACTGCTGCACCCCGCAGACCCGGAGGGCGGCGCGCAGGACGCGCGCCGTTTTCCGACCGAGCCATGGATGGCGAGTCGGAAAATCACGACTGCCTACGCCCAGTGAAGTGAGCTGTGATCGGGGAAAGCCACTTTCTTTTGGTTACTTTTCTTTGTGGCTCTCAAAGAAAAGTAACTCGCCAACGGCGAAAGCGTTTAAAGCGAAGAAAAAAATCGGTCAGTGCCTCAGGATCGGCGCAGCCAAAGCCTCAAGCTGCGCGCGCTTCACCAGTTCGATCTCGCGCCGATCGACCTTCAGGACGCCTTCGTCCTGGAATCGCTTGAGCACGCGACTGACCGTCTCCGGCGCCAGGCGCAGGTAGTTGGCGATGTCGGTTCGCGCCATCGTCAGCTGGAAGCGATCGGCCGAGAAGCCGCGGGCGGCGAGTCGGCGCGACAGCGCGATCAGGAACGCGGCCATGCGCTGGTCGGCCGACCAGTCGCCAGCCAGCAATGCGGCATTGCCGATGTCGCGGCTGAGCAGCCGGAACAGATGCTGCTGCAGCCCGGGCACGCGCGTAGCCAGCACCGAGATCTTCGGGAACGAAAACCGGCACAGCATCACCGTATCCAGTGCGATCGCGTTGCAGGGATACGTATGGCCATCGATCGCATTGAGCCCGATGACCTCGCCCGGCAGGTGGAATCCCAGCACGTGTTCGTGGCCATCGCGATCGACCACGTAGGTCTTGACCGTGCCGGCACGCACCGCGGCAATGGCTTCGAACGGATCGCCCTCGCGGAACACGTGGTCGCCGGCGTGCAGCGGGCCGACGTGCTCGACCAGCACATGCAGGTCGAGCAGCGCGTTCTTGTCCATGCCCTCGGCCAGGCAGGCCTGCGAAAACGCGCAGGTGCTGCAGAAGCGCAGGGCATCACCGTCATCGGCGAGGATCCGCCGGTCGGTGCGCGGGAAGGCGGTATCGCTCACGACCGATCCACCGCGATCAGATGGCGCGGGAAAACCGTGGCGTGTGGCTGGTGGCCGCTGGCTGGGAGAGGTATCGGTCGAAGCACATGGCAATATTACGCAACAGCAGGCGGCCGCGCGTCGTGGCGAGGATCCGGCCCGGTTCGCGCCGCACCAGGCCGTCCGCGGCAAGCGGCTCGAGCTGCAGCAGGGCGTCGGCGAAATACGTGTCGAAATCGATTGCGTAGCGGCGTTCGAGCGCCGCCACCGGGATCTCGCCCTGGCACATGAGCTGCTGGATCAGGTCCGCGCGCAGCTGGTCGTCCTCGTTCAGGGACATGCCCCGGGCGACCGGAAGCCGTCCGGAATCGATGGCCGCCTGCCAGGTCGGCAGGTCGCGCGGGTTCTGGCTGAAGCTGTTGCCGATATGGCTGATGGCGCTGACGCCCAGGCCGATCAGGTCGCTGTCGGCGTGCGTGGTGTAGCCCATGAAGTTCCGGTGCAGGTTGCCGCGGTCCTGCGCCTGCGCCAGCGCGTCATCGGGCAGCGCGAAATGATCCATGCCGATGTAGACGTATCCGGCTTGCGTCAGTTTGTCGATCGCAAGCTGCAGCAGGCCCAGTTTCGTGTCCGGATCGGGCAGGTCGGCGGCATCGATCTGCTGCTGGGCCTTGAACAGCTCCGGCAGGTGCGCGTAGCTGTACACGGCGAGCCGGTCCGGACGCATGTCGATGACCGTATCCAGCGTCTGCGTGAATCCGGCGGCATTCTGTTTTGGCAGGCCGTAGATCAGGTCGATGTTGACCGAGCGGAATCCATTCGCACGACAGGCATCGACCACCGTGCGGGTTTCCTCGACGCTCTGCACGCGGTTGACCGCATCCTGTACCAGCGGATCGAAGTCCTGTACGCCGAGGCTGGCGCGGTCGAAACCGATCGCGCCCAGTGCAGCCACGTCGCTGGCGGAGATGAAACGTGGATCCAGCTCGATCGACAGGTCGCGCTCGGGCGATGACGAAAACAAAAAATGCCGGCGCAGGCAGTCGACCACGTCCTGCAGTTGCGCCGGCGAGAGAAAGTTGGGCGTGCCACCGCCAAAATGCAGCTGGATCACTTCGCGATCGCGGTCGAACAGCGCCGCTGTCATGTCGATCTCGCGATACAGGCGTGCCAGGTACGTTTCCGCGCGCGACAGGTCGCGGGTGATGATCCGGTTGCAGCCGCAGTAGAAGCACGGGCTCATGCAGAACGGCACGTGCACGTACAGCGACAGCCGCCGCGGGATCGGGTCCCCGTTGCTGACCAGCGCGGCCTCGCGCAGCTGCGCCTCGCCAAAGCCGGTGCTGAACTGCGGCGCCGTCGGGTACGAGGTGTAGCGCGGACCGGGCCGGTCGTACCGGCGCAGCAGTTCCGCATCGACAGGGGAAGAGGTAGCCATGTCTGCGACGTTAGGGGGCTTCGCGGCCGACCGCCTTGACCCGGGTCAATTCGCAACGGCGTCGGCGTCGACGAGCCGACACACACGCACGCGATCTCGCTTGGCAGGCATCCAGAGCAACCGCGCTGTGGCCAACGATGACGGCCAGGTACCGATGCGGCGAGTGGGGCCGGCCTGCGCCAATACGGGCGGGAATTCCATCATCCATCGTTGCCGACGGTGTTGCCACGGGAGCAGGCGTGACCCCGGACGCGATCGGGAATCCGCGTGGCCCAAGGTGGGGAATGCGGGTCTACCGTCGTCAGGTTGCAGCGGGAAGGCATCCTGGTGCGTGGACGCACCCGCGTGGCACGAGCCAACAACGAGCGGAATGCCGTCGATTCCAGGACTGCAAGGATTGGTGGCTATGGGTGGAAGCGCGGTGGCTATCCCCTGCACCAGCATATTCAACCAGTTGCGTCCGCTGTTCGAGCGGAAATGTAGCACCGCCTGGAACGCTCCCGGGAGCCTAAAACTGGCGGGGAGATAAACGGTTCTCGCACCGCGCCGGCGTCCCCCCGCATTTAGTTCCCTGCACGGGACCACCTCAGAATCCTCCGGGTGTAGCTTCGGGCGAAACCAAGGGAGACCACCCCAACCACACCAGGAGACACCGCCATGCGTCTGCAATTCGCTACTGAAACACTGTTCTCCTCAGAACAAGCCCCGCGATTCGCGTCGTCGCCCCAGCCCTACGGCCGATGCATTGAGCTCGCCGCCTTTGGTTGGCGGCTGATCGTCGACCTGATCCGCTAGGTGCTCTAGTACGGGCAGGAATGGAGGGGCCGATCATCCGGCCCCTTTGATCCATTCCCGTTGGTCCGGCGTCAGCAATGCCAGGGGGTCGTAGTCCGGAGCCCTGGGGGGTGGCCTGAGGTGGCGCATGTGCTCGCAGAGGCGCAGCAGCGGCCCGTATGTCTCGATGAAGGCGGCCGATAGCTCGCACCCCTCCTTGGCCTCTCGCTCGATGCGCTCGAACTGATCCAGCAGCCCGGGCCTGTACGGCGCACCCCGCATCCGCGACTCGAACAGCGGCAACATCGCGTAGTGCCATGTCCCGGACTTGTCGCCGTGAGCCCGTTCCAGGTCCGCGGCCAGGTCGTCTATTCCTTTTCCGCAACTTCGGAGCCGTGCCTTGACCGCGTCCCGTTTCCGCTGGGCGTCGGTCTTAGGCTTCCGTTTAGCGTTCTCTCTCTGGCGCCGTTCAATGCTGGCGAGCGCCTCCGCTAGGGGGGCCTCCAGTGCCTCCCGCTGGCTGACCGAATCGGTCATTTTTGACCGGCGTGTAAGGTCTCTGTTTCGGTCAAAAGTCATCGATTCCGTCCCCCCCAAAGGACACCTTCAGGGCCCCCTGAAGTTCCACCGCGAGCGCCTTATCGTCCTCATCCTCAGCGTCCCTCAGCAGCCACCAATGCGCCGCCTCAAGCGCCCTGCGGTCGGTCTGCTCCCACAGCTTGAGGAGCTTCCTGAGGTACTTCTGAGCCTCCCACTCCACCCGGGCATCCGGGGTCATGGCCTGGTACATGTCACTGCGGACCGTCCGGCACACGTACCGCCAATGGGGCCACCGCGTAATGCCGTCGCAGTGCTCCTCCGGGTACTTCGTCGGGTCCACCTCAGGCAACCTCCGGAGCATCCGCTGGACCGTATCCAGCGACACCCCGAAGTGACCCTGCAGCGATCGCTGGGAGACCCCTTTGGGGAGCTGCAGGCTTCCCTGGTGCGTGATCGCGGCCAGGTGGTGCCACAGCGCATTGCGCTTGTGCGGCGGCCGCATCTCCAGCTTCGTGTGCGTGATGTTCGCCAGCTTCGAGGCGTGGCTCGCCTGGGCCAGCGTCATCGCCTGGACCTTCGCGGGGACCGTCTCGCGCTTGGCGCGCCGATACGCCCTGAGCCGGTGGTGCCCGTCGACGACGTACAGCCCTCCGTCCACCTCGGCCACCTGCAGTGGCACCAGATCGGCCCTGGGGTCCGCCTTCAACAACTGCGCCATATCGTGTACGTGCAGCTCTGACTGCTGCTCCTGGCGGAGCTGCTCGCGTTGCTTCAGCAGGGCTGGATCGCGCGGCTGCAGCGCCGGGTGTGTTTTGATGTCCGCTATCGGAACCTGTCTCAGCTCCATTCGTTTTGTCTGTCTCCTGTATCTGCGTCCCACTTCGGCCCATGCGCAGCCGTTTGCATGACTTCCGTCCGTACCGGTCCGGAATCGCGTCCGTAAAATGTCCGCATGGGGAAGAAACAACTGGGAGAGCGCCTGCAGCAATTCGCCTGCGCGCTCCCTTCGCTCTGTGCGCAATTGGATGGCGATGCCTTGGTCGACACCGTTCATCGCCGCTATGAAGCGGTGCTGTGCGCTACTCCGCGCCCCTTGCTCGATATCGCCCACGACGCGATGAGCTTGCTCATGCAACGGCATGGATTGATCCAAGCGCGCCCGCTCAGCGAGTGGCAGCGCGAGCTCCAACTTCGCTAAAACGGCCCCCGCGGTTTCCCCTCTGTTCTCCTACTGCCTGCCAACCGTAATCGGCAGGGGTCGGGCAGGGGTCCACCGCGGGGTCACCGTGGCGGCATCTATCGCCGCCTAAGGGGCCTTAGCTGCGCCGCTGTCGCTGGATGCGATCGGCCAACGCCTGCGCCTCCCGCTCGTCGGCAATCTCCTGGGCCCGCTCGGCCAGTCGGTCTCGCCGCTCTTTCTCGTCGGCCAGGACCTGCAGCGTCGACGGCACATTGGCCGCGCGCCATTCGCTAGCAACCGCCTGGAGGGCTTGCAGCGCCGGGATCTCCATCCGTTCCAGGTGCTCCAGCCGCAGCTCACGCGCCCTGCGTTGCTGCGCCGTGTACCGCATGATCGGCTCGCCAGTCTTTGGGTCGTATCCGGTCACCTCCGCTAGCTCCTCGCGGATCCTGGCGGCTTCCCGCTCCAGTGCCGCGAGCTGTGCCGGGTCGGCCATCTCCGCCGAGAAGTGCACGGGCTTGCTTGGATCGCTCACCGTCGACTCGCGTCGAATCGACAAGCGCACGTTTCCATCGTCGTCGCGGATGTGGTCATAGCTGTCGGCCTTCCTGCCGTCATCCGCCAGCGGGACGTCTTTCACGCCGTCCTTTTGCGCGCGGTACTTCTCGGCCATCGCCAGGTCATATTCCTGCGTCCCTGGCTTGGGTGAATCGTTGTTGCTCATACTTTTTTCGCTCTGTTTTCCAATCTGCAGTAGGAATAGGGAGCCCCAAGCGCGTCTGCAGTGCACGCGCAAGGGACCCTTTAACCTCATACCGAAGGCGGTGCTAGAACCACTAGTAATGACCTAACAAACTCTGCCTCGTCTTCAATTCGCAGTCGCTCTGGCCCACGAATCAGATAGACAAACTCTTGTCCAAATTCATGCGGTAGTGTCTGGTCTTTGAGTGATAGCAGTCGGTCTAGTTGGGCACGCCGTTGCAGCAGTGCTGCGTGGACTTTGTCAGTCCGAAAGTTACTTAGATTCATCTTCTCCTGTGGTTGGGGGTGATGCGGGTTCTCCCGCGGCTACAAAGGGCACTGTCTCCAGGGCCGCTTTGATCCTTTCAGTGTTGACATGGCCTCGAGCCGCCATGCGCTCGATATGTTTCACTGACTGCAGCGCGAACAGTCCTAAGTCCGAGCGAAGGTTTTGCCCAAGAGCCTCAGCGTGTCCTGGTGATACGCGGGCGTAGTACGTTTTGCCCCGCTTGCTCTTGCACCGCCGAGCGGGCACCACACTCAGTACTGCCCGTCCAAGGTTCAAGTCGACGCATCGATCTGCCAAATCTTGCTCGTGACAGTCGGCCCAACCCCAGACCGCAAGGAACGCGGCAAGCATCGCGCGCGGCGTGGCGCCGTTCTCGCTCAGTCGCTTGAACTCACCTTTCAAAAAGCCTGCGCGCCCATCGTCGCGCAGAAAGTCGGCCATAATTTCGTGTGCGGCAATCACCGCTGGGTGCATTGCGTTTGCATCAAGAAACTCGCAAGCGAGCTCGCGGTGCCCCCGCAGTTCTCCCTTAGTGAGCACACGACCTCTCAAGTCGCGCGTTCTCTCAAGCCGTCGGTAGTGAAATCCACAGTACCGGGAGAATTTTCTAGGGGTGTCAAAGCAGCCAGGTGCGGCGCACTTTGCATATCGTTGAACGTTTGTCATGGCACCAATCTAGCCACTCGCGTTCGGCAATCAACTGGGCGAGCGTAGATTTCAGGCAGGTACGGGGCCCCAGACGCGCGCGCAATTTTTCGCATCGGCACATATATCCAGTGCGCGCGTTGAAGCGATGCGGTGGGCCGAATACGCGTTGACACACTTCGGCACAAATGACGAACGAGTGGCGTTAACTAACCTCGTGTTCGCCATTAATCATAGATTTAGAAAACGTATGCAGGACGACTCACGAAATCCGCCTCTTGCGCAAAAAACACCCTGCGACGTTTCGTGTTTACGATTGCAGGTATGGACAAGGACAAACCAGACCCTCCGCCCGCAACTCCTCCGCCAATGCCTTCGTTAGCGCACCTGCTGGTACGCGGCAGTGTTCCTACCCCAGAGCAACGCGCTAAAGAAGACGCACGCCGGAAGGGTCGGGGGCGTAAGGACTGGTGGAAGAACACTAAGCCGCGTTAAATCAGGCAGCCTCGGCTAGCGCCCGCTGGACACTCCCGAGCCCGCATCCGACTTCCTGGGCGATCTGGCGCAGTGACCGTCCCTGGGCTCTCAATGCCCGCACGCGCTCGCCTGTTCCGTCGGCCAGCTTCGGTCGCCCGAAGGTCCGCCCGCCCGCCTTAGCGCGCTGCATTCCGCTCACGACGCGCTCCCGGATGATTTCCCGCTCGAACTCCGCGAACACTCCGAGCATCCCGAACATCGCGCGGCCGGCCGGCGTCGTGGTGTCCAGGGCTTGCTTGTGCAGATAGAGGTCGGCGCCTGCGGCCTGGAGCTCGCTGAGGGTCTCCACCAAATGCTGCAGCGATCGCCCGAGCCGATCCACGGACCACGCCGCGACCAGGTCCACCTTGCGTTGCGTGACTAGCTTCAGGACAGCATCGAACTGCGGCCGCCTGTCCCGTCCCTTGGCGCCCGAGATCCCTTCATCGGCAAACACCCCCACGACGTCCCAGCCGGCGCTCTCAGCGACCTCCAAGAGCTCCCTTCGTTGGTTCTCGGTGGTCTGTTCGCCGGTCGACACGCGTACGTAGATGGCGACGCGCTTGGCCTTGGCCTGGGTGGTCATGGTGGCTCTCCAAGGGTGGGGAGAGGGCGTACCATTACACCCCATTTTGATACAGCGCAAGAACCTGTTGGCGGCTCTAACTCCGCGCGGGGTTCAGCGACTCGATCCGGAGCCCTTTTGGTACACCTCGGCCTAGCTCTCGGTGCCTTGAAGTTGGAGACACCCCTACGGGGGGAATTGCAGCGCCCCAGCCGATCGAGAACGCCCCGAATTTTCCTAAGAGAATCACCGAGCTCGTGGGCAAGCTATTTCGTCTAACGTCGGAACGGTCTCTGTACGTACACATTCCTGATGGTCGAGGCATCCAAGTACGCCACGGACGTGAATCGATCGACCCGATCTTCACCTGTGTACGAGCCCGACCGGCTGGCCATGGACTAGACGCCGCCTACGTGCCGAGCTTAGGTGCGACCTCTTGAATCCACGCGGATGACAGTCAGCGCTTGCAATGCTGAGTCGAGATCCTTGTCCGGCTCATATTCTTGCACTCGGCGCCCTCCTCTCTGCACTCTTCGCTGCCAGTTTAAGTAGAAAAGACAGCTTAAAAGCCGATCTGTCTCAATCTTTTGGTCTTGGTTCAATCGCCTCTCAAGCGAGCGGGCCATTTGAATGGCGTCGATCGAAGTTCCCAGTACGGGTTCGCTGCACCAGGTTGGCTTCATGGAAGGAAAATCGAAGTAAATGTAATGCTTCTGATTGTCCTTGAATTCACTTGGGCAGCTTGAGAGATCCACTAGAGTCAACTTGTTTAAGTCGACGCTCTCACGATAAAGCTCCGCCTTGTCGAAGATTGCGGGGCACGCGTAATAAGTTAGTGCGCCCAGATTCTTGCAAAGGTTAAACAAGAGCTCATGCTGAGACTTTCCGGTATTGGCGTTGGCCTGATTGCTGACAGCCGCTCGACCGTACTCCGCCGACGTTACCGGTGGCGGGTTGTTCTTGGAGTGCCGGATCATTCGCTTGACCACTTTGTACTGAAGGAAATATCCGACGTACCTGGTGCCCAAGTTATAGGAATTACCCTGTGCAGCGTCCTTAAGATCGTTGAATAACTGATCGTCTGAAACGTCAGTCATCACCCATGCTTGGTCGAATCCAACGAAGCACTCCTTCTGTGGCGAGTACTTATAAAAGCTAATTCTTCCAGCAGGGCCGACGCCAAATGTGGATCGAAATAGATCCATCAGGGCATGATGAAAGTGCATCTCCAAGACGGTTTCATTGATCGACATGCGACGATTCGTCCCTGATTAGCGCCCGAGATGTGCCGCGCCGTCGGACGGCGACTCGAATGGCTTGTTATAACTAACCCCGGAAGGCGACAAGCGCAGTGCTAATAGACATGATGCAGCTCTCGAACAAGTGGACCTTGGGAATGCCAACAGTAGCCATATCCTCTTCGATGTCTGGCTGTTCTTTCACGCAGAAGGCGATGAACCCATCTACGTCCTTTTGTAGCACTGCATAGTCAAGGTGATGAGCCAGCTTATTGCGCATAGCATTGAGCCTCTTGGTCGCCTTCCATGTCCATGGTCGTTCCCTTGCGTTAGGCGTCAGCGCTTCAGCTAGGCAGATCATTTGGTGGCAGTTGAAGGACGCTCCGGACTCACCCCCGAGTGCCCCAGGGTCTGTCAGCCGCGCATCTACTAACTCGCGAATGAGCTCTTCCACTAGTAAGTGCCCCTTCAGTAGCTGGAGAGAAAGTTCCGCGCCGCTTGGAAAATGCGCCTTGTGGCGCCTTAGGGCGTCTAGGCTGTTATCTGATAAAGCGTCTACGAAACTTTTCATAGTCACCTAACACCTGAATTGAGCCGGCCGCAATTCTTACTTTGGCTTGACTAGAACTCACCCTATCGCGGATGCAGATGCGACACGCCACCAAGAGCACGCCTTATGAAGGCAGGCGCGTCCTCTCGCGCAAAGAAGCAACCACTACGTTGGCCCATTACAAAGGAAACAGAACGCCAACCTGATGCTTCTATACCTGTCGTGTCCGGATATGGGATCTCAATGAGCTTGAATACGTCCAAAAGATTGACGTAAAACAGCAGATCCAAGCTGGAACGAACCGCCAGCGGATATTTTCTGTGTAGCGCTAAACTCGCCTCCTCACAGCGGTGGTAGACCTCTCCAAGTGACTCATCCTTCGGCGCGCACATTTGCAAGAGATCTTTTGGGTCACTGAGGGTCTTTGCACGCGCCAGTTCTGCTTTGTACTCGTCATGTCGACGCCGACCTGGATCAAGGATTTCTTTGATCTCAAATCGAGCGTCGCGGAACACCACATCAGGTGGGTCATCGTTTGGGCTGATGATCTCGCTCTCAGCGTGCGAAACTCGGAGATTCTCTATAAACGAGGCTGCAATCCAACGCTCCGCAACTTGTTTGTTGCCCGGCGAGAAATATGCAACAGAAGCCTCAATGTCCTTGATGCGCTTAGCCAAAAATGCTCGGTCGTCCATGAGAATCTCCGCTAACTTCCGCTTCTGTGATTCTGTCGGCGACTTCTCGCCCTTTTACCGCGTCTCTGTTTGACTGTGCGATGCGAATCGCTGTTCAAAAAACTCTTCCAACTCAGTGGCGGTCACCTCAATCGTTTGATTATCGAGGCGCCGTAGCAGGCGTGGCGGGCACTTAGGGTGCTCAAAATTCTTGAGAAACGTTAACGTCACGCGCGCTTGAACTGCAAGGCGTGCGACAAGCAAGCCGTCAACATCAGAAAAAGTCACCCGGACGTGCGAACTAACTACCCGACCATCTATGAAGCAACTCAAAATCTTACTTCGCAGATATAGCAGCCAGCGATCCGTACTGTTGACTTCTAGGGCCCGGAAATCCGGAGATAAACCAATCACCCTTTGGTCGTCAGTAACTCCGACCAGGATTACGCCGCCGGTCGTATTCATCATTCCCGCTATGGCAGTCAAGCAGGAGTCCTCAACATCGGCACTTTTGTACTGATGCGGATGAAGGTCATCCTTCGCCGCTAATGTTCTCAAGCAGCAAGAGAGTGACGACTTGTACTCCGTCGTTTGGTCCTCTCCGTGCTTAACCTCATCTCGTATCCGGTGCTCAGAGGCCGCAGGAGCCGCACTGGAAAGTAGGCGCCTATCGTCGAGGTTGCCGTCAATCGCAGGGCTAATTTGCAGCCCTAAAATCTCAATCGTCTTTTCAAGTCGCGCCAATCGCTGAAGCGAGCTCATTGATGATTCGTCAGGTGAAGGGACGAAGATTTCAAGCAATTCTCGAAGCGTCAACTGCCGCGGCGACACGCGAACAGCCGTGCACAACTCTAATTGGTCGTCTGTGAAATTCACCGGATGCGTCTTACAGCCACACTTCCATTCGCTTAGCCAGGTCTGCCGCAATTAACCCGGCGCGAACCTTCCAAAACTCGAGAATTTGCTCATCTTCTGATCGAAAGCTTTGGAACATTTCCTCGGTAATGAAGAGGTGCGCGAAGGTTTCCTTCATCGCGGAGTAAGTAAGCCCGCGCTCACCCACAAACTGGCCCGGGTGCTTCTGCTGCCACTCGTTATTGGATTTGCGACTGAGAGGTATTAGATTTGCGAGTGAATTTACGTAATCGCGCCCAGAGACGTCTTTGTCCAAGACTCTAGACAGCCTTTCGTGGCGTTTGTTGTTTCGACACCATGCCCTAGGAAAGATGTGATGCATCTCTACTTGATGGTCGTTCGGAAATGCCAGGGAGACGCCGCTTATCAAGTCCCTCTTTACGCCCACTCGGGTGGGCAGGCTGATAGCCTTCCACAGGGCACCGCCAATCTGGCCATCGAGAACGAAGTCCTTTAATTCGTCCACTGACGGGGTCTTCGCAAATCCTTTAAGGAATAGGTCGGTGAGCTCCGCCGAGGCTTCGGATGCCCATTGTGCACTCGAAGCAAACGTCGGACGCTTCGCCAAAATTCTTTTCAGGTGAACCAAATCTGTGCCGATCTGGGTCAAGAAACCCTGATCATATCGGCGACTCAGCGCGTTTCTCCAGAAGAACGCACGAAATAAGGCGTCCACTTCATCCCGACTCCATGGGGCGCCATTCGCGTAGTCAAATTTTGTATGCCAACGAAGCGCGACATAGATGCCCATGGAGACAGGATATGGACATGTCTGCCATCCAAAGTTGCCGCCCGCGACCAGCCTTTGTCCGTCGCCCAAGTACTGAGCAAAGGTCTCACTCTCCGATTCCACAAAGCGCCAATAGGCGCTCGGAACTGCGAGCATGTCGCCCGCCTTTACCGACGTAACGTCTGACTCCTTAGTGCTGAGGCGGCGGGGCGGCGGTCTGTCGTTCAGTGCCACATAGGTAGCAGTAACTAATTGAGTTGTTAGCTCGGGACGATCTTGAGAATTGGACCAGCCGTATGCGCCATCACGTTGTCCAAGATCTTTCATCCATTCGCGCAAGAGCAGTGGCCCTTGGGGATCATTAAATGTCTCGGAATACAGCAGGGAATGAATGAGATCGACCGTTGAGACCTTTGTTCCGGTAGTGTTTAGTGTGTCGAAGATTTCGCATATGTCGGTCAGGCTATAGACATCGGGAACCGTGTAGACCGCAAGCTTCGTATTTACTATCCCTTCGAAGCAAGATTCCAAGATCTTTGTTCTCCTGGCTATTTCGTCTTCGTTGGGCATGCAGCCGTCGCCGTAACAATCTGGACTGGAAAGCAGGCGGAGGTAGCGCATCCATTGCTTAAGTACTTCCTCTCCCTCTTGGTTTGAGGCCAGCGGAAGAAGACCCATTCGAATGCAAGTTGTGTCTGAATCCAGTCCATCCTCTTTCACTAGTGTCTCTTTGATGAAGCGCACGCGCTTCGAAGCGTCTTCCGTCACAAGGTCAAGAAAATACCGTCCCGAATAGCGATATTTCCCGTTCTTCGCGCGGAATCCGCCAAACGCCATTGCGATCGCAGTACAGCGTTGCTTTCCGTCAATAACGGCGTAGGTTTTTTGCGCACGCACCTCCTCCGAAGGAAAGAACCGAAACTCCGATTTTCCTGTCACAGGGTTGGCATCGAGAATTGAAAGTCGCTCAAGCGTCATCGGCGTCTGTGTTCTCTGCTCCCACAGCGTGACCATTCCGATCGGGCGAGCCGCCAAAATTGACTGAACGAGCTCAGAAACCTGCTCGGTTCCCCAAACAAAATCTCTCTGAAATTGCGGGATCAGCCATTCGCCGTTGCGAAGCGCCTCCAATACACCCGGGACAGTCGTGTCGACGACTTTTAAATGGCCTGCCATCTCTGAGCTTCTCCTTCGCAAGATTGCGACGTTACACACACATACATTCCGGTGACACCGCCTAGCCTGAAGCGCACAAGCTTTGGGGGTGGGAGTGGTCCACCTTGCAAGGGTTGCCTTTAACTGCGCCCACCAAAAATGGCCGACACGGACCTAGTGTTTACTGGTAGTCCTTTGCGCAGAGCCTTAAGCCGCGGCTGAGCGGCTCGCCGCGACTTACTTGTTAGCCCTCATCCTTCGTGGGCTTATTGAAAAGATATTTCCTTCGGAGTTCCTCAGTATTAGAAACTCCCAAGGCGAGGGCCGCCCTTCGCGCCATTTCTTCACTGAAGGCGGTTTCATCCAAATAGGCGCGATAGTCGGACAGAACTGGATCCTTCGGGTCGAATCGTGAAACCTGCTTTTGCCGAAGAGGCTGTTCTTCAAGCTTCCGAATTCTCGAGGAGAGCGATCGAGTGTTCTCGAGAATCTCCGTAAGCACGTCATCCTTGGGTCTTGGCTTGGCGTGCGAGCTTTTTGTTGACTCAAGAATCTCCTTAAATTCCTTCTCAAACTGGGGCCAGTAGGTCTCAAAGACGCGAAAAAGAACCTGGTCGTCAAGAATTTTGTCGCCAGCGGAGGAGTTCAACGTGGACACAAGCTCAAAAATTCCGCTCTTATCGGGAAGCGTATGGTTGAACTGCGCTAGGGGATCGCCGATATCCTTCGGCTCAAGGTCAATTAGCAGTGTGCAAACGCGCGCTGAGTTAAGCCCTTTCGCCAAGGCCCCGGCCTCAAAAAGAATCCAAGGCTTCTCCTTGTTCTCTTGAGTAAGGCAAATAATGCCCACGCTTGTCTCACCTAAGCGTTGACTAATCTCCGTAAACCAGAGCGAGCCACGATCGATGTCCTTGGAGGAAACCCACGGCTCTACACTTTGAATTACGCAAGATAGCCACTCTCTTAGAAAGCAAGCAACTTTCTTACTTCGTTCGCCCGACCAGCTAAGAAAAACGTTCATCGCTGCTTGCTCTCCAAGAAGGCCTACGCGTGAATTAAAGCTGATCCGAGAAGCGTCTTCGCCTTAAGCTGAATTTTTAGCTCACAATTGCGATGCTCGATCTGCCTCAAGGTGATATCTAGCACTCAATGCGAACTCATTAATGCTCGGAATTGCCATCTGCCGCAAAACGACCATAGATGGGCCGAAGAATTCCATGAAATTCCAAGATTGGGCGGGACTCCAATACTCGCTAGTGAGTTTTTCAGTGGGCAGCCCTTTCTCGATCTTTCGTTGAAGTGCGTGAACAATAGCCATTGGCGCTTTGCGAGAAGAATCCATGTCTACTTCATAGATGTTGATTTTTTCTTTGGCCCACTGCTGTCTCAATGCAAAGAGATAGCTAAACTCTATGTTGTCAGCCGCGAATAGGCAGATCGAACGCGACGGAACATCTTGTGATCTTGTCACCTCCAATGCTGACAGGGCCTCTGGATAAAAAGAGCTCCTTTCTGTGGCTTGGACAATCTGGCCGGCCGAGTATTCTCTCAGCGTCGCGTGGTATAGCGGCATCCGCAATCTCCGTTTTTTCAATACCCCCTGAGGGATCCCCGTGCCGCGAAGCGGCGCGGCTCAACTGAATTGCTGAGGGCTCAGCCTGGACCGAACAGGCTGCGGACGGCAACTTTGATCATCTCTATGGAAAGCTGTTTGCCGGAGGCAGCAAGAAACGTCTTGACTTTGCCCCAATTCGCCTCGTCGCGGATTGCTTGAAGGAAATCATGACCTTCCCAAGTAACATCCGTGACCATTACCGTTGCTGGAATCTCCGTTATCCGCGTGTTGTCCCTTAACCACTTTCCATGAATCAAGCCCGCCTCTATGGCCAGCATCTTGTGGTACTTGATCGCATCTTCTGTATAGCCGCCGATGGCGGGAAAGGGCGGGCCAGCCTCGGCCGAAAGGACAATTTGCCGAAGCAGATCCATATCTCGTTGCATGCGACTGACTCCAAGCCCTCCAATGCCGGGCAAGCGTAGCGGCTTCGGCTTTAAATGAATTTTTAGACCTCATCCCCAGCATGGAGAATAACTGCTAGCGCGCATTGGTCTGAGATTGAGTTCCAGAGAACGAACCCGAGTGATATCGAGAGAACGAGACCGAACCCGTCCGGTCGCGCTGCATATATCGCGGCAGCTGCAAGCACGCCTACCCCAAGAGGCAATGAACTTCGCTTTGTCGATCGCAGTCTCGAATCATTCTGGCGGAGCATGGAAAGCCGCGGGGCCACGAGTGCGAAAGATGCGAACGCTGCTATAGAAGCCATCAACGCTAGTGCTTTGGAGAGTAGATCCACGGAACCCCCAATTACGTCAAATGCTTGAACTTAGCCGTGCCGTGAAAGCGGCTCCGGATCGAATAAATCATTAGACGCTGCTGCACGCTACCCCACCGCCGCAGACCCGGGCCAGGGCTGGCTTATCCCTAATCCTGGCGGCGATCTCTTGGCGATGGACGGCCACGTGGCGGGGAGCTTCGATGCCAAGGCGAACTTGACCATTGCTGGAGCGAACAATGGTCACCGTGATGTCGTCACCGATGGTGATCGACTCGCCGTCCTTGCGAGTAAGTAACAGCATTCCCTTCTCCTTGGTTAGTTACGCTCAAAATCCGCCAGATAGTGGCATAAGACCTCGGCCCGTGTCCCGGGTATGGCGTTCCAACCGCGGAGGGCCTGGCGGTGACTTGGCCCATCTTTTCTGTGAATCCTCGGCTACGGATTTTTGACAGAGTTGGCGACCAGATATGCTGCGTTAGAGAGAAAGTAAAGGGGACTGATTATGGGAAGACGCAACCTTGCGAACCGCAGCGACATTCCCGCCGACGTGCTGCGTCAGCGCCGCGACTTGTACTCGCTTGCAATCGGACTTTTGCTCTTCAATCTGGCTAGGGGAGGCTTTGTCGACCAAGCTGCAGTGGGAAGCGTCTTCTCGGTACACCTAGGGCGGCCCATCTATATTTTGGCGGCTGCATGGGTTGGGTTCTTCTACTTTTGGATGCGCTTCTGGTTGATCAGCGAAGAGGGGCCGTACGATAGCTATTTATACGACGTCAAGTGGCAGGCGGGAGACTCTAAAGCAATCAGGCGAATTGCCGCGAGCTTTGTCGAGGTCACCCCAGCCGAACAAGCGCACGAATTTCGGCACAAAATACAGTCCCCTACAGGAAATGTACCTCGGGTCTACTGGGAGGGCGTAAAGCCGTACTTGTCACTTAAAAGCGTTTGGCCTCGCTCGATAGATCATGGTCGCGGCGGAGCTGGAGGATTCGATGCAGGCCCGAATCGTATTCCAATACCGAGTGCAGAGCGTTGGGCGTTCTGGCGTGCTTGGGTGCTTGCGTTTCCACGCGCGGCATATCGCGAGCGAGCGTTCACTGACTACACGCTTCCACACTTGGTTGCAGTCGCTACCGTGGCAGTAGCGATTCATCGCTTGCTCTGCACGCGCTGAGGCAACAGAAAACAGGATATTGTTTTCAAACACAGCGCGTCCCGCTTGAGGAGCTAAGCCCCCGAAGAACCCTATACGGGCAACACGAGCAACTGGATCACCTTAGCTAGCTGCGCAACATCCGTGACTCGCCCATATCGGCCCGTAGTGATCGACTCCACCTCGTGACCCAGGATGTCGGCAATTTGATATACCGGTACGCTCGCGTCTCGCAGCCGAGCGGAAACCGTGTGGCGGAAACTGTGAGCCCCGGTTTTTTTGGGGTCGCCGATTCCAGCGTCGCGAAGCCGGCGATTCAACAGCTTTGATAGCTTGTCTACCGCCCCGCGTGTGGGATTGTTTGTGGTCCGCCACTCCGCGGCGAGCAGATGGCCGCTGCATCTCCCGACGAAGTCCCGCACGCCGATATCCATGAGTCGCGAGTGCACCGGTACAAGTCTCCGGCTCGCTTCCGTTTTGAGCTTCTTGGAATCCATTTCCTCGTTGACGTCCCAAACCCAGATGCCGCGCTCCATTCGCAAGTCGGCGACGGTGAGCTGTGCAGCCTCGCCCAGGCGCATTCCTGAGTAAGCCATAATTCGCGGAATCCAATACAGCTCCGGCCGCTCAGGTTCCTCATCGAGCTTGGCGAAGTAGGCGCGCAAGTCGTCATCGCTGAAGGGGTGCCGGTCGTCGCGTGCGCGTCCCTCTTTTACGTCCCTAAGGATCGCTGCCGGGCTCTGTGCGATGTAATCGTGTTCTGTCGCCCATGCGAACAGCGAGCGCGCCATCTGTTGGTATTTGTTGACGCTTCGGGGTTCCAGTCGTGTCACGTTGGAGTCACCCGCGGTGGCCGCAATGACCTCGCGCGCTGTCATGCCGCGATATCGCTTGGTCATGTTGCTGGGCAGGCTGACGATCGCCAGGCCCAGCCGTCGAATGTCGTCCTTGGAGACGTCTCCTATGGGCGGATCGCCCAAAAGATCGGCAAGGACGGCGAGGATGGTTCGATTTTGTAATTCGGTCTTGGCCGACCACTGCCGTAGTGACACACGTTCGTCGCCGTACAGCCGACCGACCTCGGACACCCGCGGGGTCTTCTTCACTTGCGCTTGTGGGGGTCCGCCGAGCGAGAGCGGGCGTAGTGGCCGGCCGCTGAGGGCTCCCAGTTCCGCCTTGATCGCCTCCAGCTTTGCTTCAATCAGTCGCCTTGCCAGCTTGCGGTGTGTGCTGTCCTCGGCGCGTGGAACCATTGCCCGCGCGGTGTCCAGGAACTCGCCCCATTCGTTAAGCGATAGCAGCCCGCTCAAGCGGTGAGCCTCATCATTCAAGTCGAACGAAAGGGCGTCGAGACCGGCTGGCTGCCAGTCCAGCGCCATGTGCTCCTCGATCTCAGCGAAGGTGGCAGCGAGGTATCGGCGTGTGAGCTCGTCGAGCTGTTCTGGCGTCATGGCGCGCCTGCGAACTCCGGCGAAGTAAGTCCCGATGTGAGTTTCCCACAAGGCCAGCCGACGGGCCGCCAGCTTGCGGTCCGCGGTTCGGAGGGAGCGGGTGATCTCGGCGCGGCCGACAAGGAGCTGCAAGTCCGCTGGGACGAGGATCCGCGAAGCAAAACTGTGTCGTCTGCGCTGTAGCATTTCCTGTAACGCCTCCTGTAATTCGGGGGCGGAACCAGTCGAAAATGCTTGCGGCCCTTGCGTTTCAAGGGCTTGCGATCGTTGGTGGCTATGGGTGGACTCGAACCACCGACCCCAGCATTATGAGTGCTGTGCTCTAACCGGCTGAGCTACATAGCCATTCGGGCGGCGCAGGGGCCGCGGCGAACCGCGAATTGTCCATGCCGACCGCGGCGGCGTCAATTGTGACGTTCTAGCTTGTCCCCTCACGCGGCGCGTGGCAGAGTCGGGGACAGTGACGAAAGTCAACCATTTGGAGTCCGCATCGTGATCGATCCGGACGGTTTCCGACCCAATGTCGGCATCGTTTTGATGCATCCCGACGGTCGCGTGTTCTGGGCGCGGCGCGTGCGGCGTGACGGCTGGCAGTTCCCGCAGGGCGGGATGAACACCGACGAGACGCCGCTGGAAGCGATGTATCGCGAGTTGCAGGAAGAAACCGGCCTGGCGCCGGAACACGTCGCCGTGCTCGGTGTCACCCCCGGCTGGCTGCGTTACCGGCTGCCGCAGCGCGCGATCCGGCGCAGCGACCGCATGGTCTGCATTGGCCAGAAACAGGTGTGGTTCCTGCTGCAGTTCACCGGGGAAGAATCCGACCTGCGCCTGGACCTGACCGAGAAACCTGAATTCGACCATTGGCGCTGGGTGGATTTCTGGTATCCGCTGGAGCACGTGGTGATTTTCAAGCGCGGCGTCTACGCCAGTGCGCTGCGGCATCTGGCCCCATTCGCACGGCAGATCGCAGGTCCGCAGGCAATTCCACCGGCCGCGGCCGAATCCTGGTCAAGTTCGAGTCGCCAGCATCCGCGCACCAGGGCGGCTTCGTGAGACCGCCAGCCGAGGGCCGGCCCCGCAGTTACGGCTAGGAAACCGGGATGGTTCCGGCGTCGGCACTGGCTTCCAGTGCTGCCCGGGCGCGGGAGAATTCGGAAGCGATCATGGCAACGGCGACAGCCGGCCGATCCAGCGTCTGCAGCCTGGCGCCCAATTCCACGCGTTTGGCGGCGGCCGACAGGGCCATCGCGCCCAGGTTGGCGCTGGAGGACTTCAGCGAGTGGGCCGCTTCGCACAATTCGCCGTAGTCCGGAGCCAGGGCCGCAGCCTCCAGCCGCGCCAGCAACATTGGCGTGTCCTCCAGGAACAGGCGGATCAACCGGTCGATTTCCCCGCCCAGGACATCGCGCAACTCACTGATCACGCCTTCATCGATGACGGGAACCACATCGGCGGGCGGCGCTTGCGGCAGTGCAGGCTCGATCATGTCGATGACCTCGGCGGATTCCGTGGCGACCGGCGCCGGCTCGGCAACGTCGGGCGTCGACGCCCCGATTGCGGTGCGCATGTCGGAAGCTTTCGGGCGCCACCAGCGATGCACGCAGCGTTCCAGTTCGGCGCGGGTCACCGGCTTGGCGAGGTAATCGTCCATGCCGGCGTCCAGGCATTTCTGGCGATCGCCAGCCATGGCGTTGGCGGTCATTGCCACGATCGGCAGGTGGTTGCCGTCGCCCGCCGCCGCTTCGCCTTCGCGCCAGCGCCGGGTGGCGGTGTAGCCGTCGACCACCGGCATCTGGCAATCCATCAGTACCAGGTCGTAGCGGATGGATGACATCCGCAGCAATGCGATCTCGCCATTGTTGGCGGTATCGCAGTCCACGCCCAGGACGCTCAGCAAGCGTTGCCCGACCATCAGGTTGACCGGATTGTCCTCCACGAGCAGCACCCGGGCGCTGCCGATCGGTCGTTGCGGCGTGTCGGCGGGAGGAGCGGATTCGTCCCGGACCGGCAGCGCAACCTGGGCCACTGGTTTGCTGGTGAGGGCGACCCGCAGGTCGGCGTCGGGAACGTTGCGGGCCAGTAGCAGGATGCTGCGCGCCAGTTCATCGGGGACCGGGTCGTCGCCGGTCAGGCATACCAGTCGCACGTCGCCAAAGATGGCGTGGCGCTCGAGGTTGCGATGCAGCGCCAGCGCCGTATTGCGCATGCCGCTGAGGTCCGCCAGCACGGTCGAATAGGCCCATGGCGCGCCCTGCGCAGCGGCCGCGCGCAAGCGGTCCAGCGCGTCCTGGGTCGTCTCCACCGTGGTCACGCGCAGGCCCCAGTTGGGCAACAGCATGCTCAGGCGCAATCGCAGCTTGGCATCGCCACTGAGCAGCAGCAGGCGGCCACCGCCGAATTCCAGCTCGCGCGCGGGCATGTCGCCCTGCACCTTGAGCAGGGGGATTTCGAACGAAAAGGTCGCCCCGCGGCCTGGTTCGGACTGTACCTGGATGCGCCCACCCATCAGGTCGACGATGCGCTTGCAGATGGCGAGCCCCAGTCCGGTCCCGCCGTAGACGCGGGTGGTCGATGCATCGGCCTGGCTGAATGCCTGGAACAGGCGCGACTGCGCGTCCGGAGTGATGCCGATGCCGGTGTCCCGCACCTCGAAATGCAGCTGGTGCTGCGCCGCGGTCTCACCGACGCGCCGCACGCTGACCGCAACGATGCCGTGGTCGGTGAACTTGACGGCGTTGCTGATCAGGTTGCCCAGCACTTGTCGCAAGCGGACCGGGTCGCCGCGCACCGGCAGGCGCACCGCCGGATCGATCTGCAGGGTCAGCCGCAGCCCCTTGGATTGCGCCGGGCGCTCCATCAGCTGGATCACCATCTCCAGCAGTTCGCGCAGGTTGAAGGCGGTGGTTTCCAGTTCCAGGCGGTCGGCCTCGAGCTTGGAGTAATCCAGGATGTCGTCGACGATGCGCAGCAGCTGGTGCGAAGAGGTGAAGGCGGTGCGCACCAGGTCCAGGTGCTCCGGTGCCAGCGGCGCGTGCAGGAGAAGGTCCAGCATCGGCACGATGCCGTTGAGCGGGGTGCGGATCTCGTGGCTCATCGTCGCCAGGAATTCGCCCTTGGCCAGTACTGCGGACTCGGCCACCTGCTTGGCAAGCAGCAGCTCCTGCTCCAGCTGCGTATGCCGGCTGATCTCGCGCTGGAGCGCGTCCACCGCTTCCTCGCCACGGCGGGCGCGCGCATCCGTCTGCGACCATTCCTTCTCGCGTTGCCCGGCGTAGAAGAGGAAGGCGCTGATTGCAAAGACGGCCAGCAGCGCCAGCAGCAGCGCGATGCTTTGCCATGGGCCGGCCATCCCCCAGTTGTCGAGCCCCACCGCCAGCGCGGCGCCACCGGCCGCGCCCAGGGCCAGCCAGCGCGTGATCGGCGATGTGCCGCGTGGCGCGGTCACCTACAGCACCGCGTGCGCGAAGTCGAAGTCGAGGTTGCCATCGGCCTGCTGTACCAGGTTGCCCTGGATCAGGTCGATGCCGCTCATCCACAGGGTGGCCGCTCCCTGCGGCTCCTCGACCTGTGGACCGATGACGAGCAGCCCCAGGCGGTGCGCGTTGTCGATCACGCCGCGCAATCGCTCGCTGAGGGCCGGATCGGCGCGGGCGCCCGAATAGCGCGGCGACAATCGCACATAGCGCAGCGGCAACTGTTGCAACAATGCATCCGGTTCGGACCCGTGCAGGAACTGGCTGAGACAGAATAATACGCCCGAGGGCCCGAGGGCCCGAGCGCATCGCAGAACTGTCGCAGCATCTCCGGGTGCACCAGTGCGTCGTCCAGGCGCAGGTCGATGACCAGCGAACCATCCGTGATGGGCTGGCTTGCGAGCTGCTGGAGCAGCCACTGCGCATGCTGTTCGTCGGCCAGCGACCGCGATGACTGGGTCACGAACAGGCGCAGCGCGCGTTGCGATTCGTGGCGGCGATGCAGGCGCTCGATGGCCTGCGCGAGTACCCATCGGTCGATTTGCGGCATCAGCCCCGCGGACTCCGCCGCGGGCACCAGCACGCCGGCTGGCTTCAGCGTGCCATCGGCGTCGCGCATCCGCAGCAGCGCCTGGAACTGCGGCTCATCACCGCCCGCGACCGCGACGACCGGCTGGAAGGCAAGCTCGAAGGCGCCGTCGCGCAGGCCGGCATGCAGGCTTTCGACCAGCATGTCGGCCACCGTGCCCTCGGACGTGTCCGCGACGTGGGCGGCGATCCCGATCGCCTCGGAACGTGCGGCGCGTGCGGCGCGTTCGATCGCGCCCAGCACCGCCCCCGGCTCGGCGAAGGGCGCCAGTGTCGCGAAACCGATCACCGGGCGCAGGCGTTGTGGAATGCCTTCGCAGTCGAAGACGACCTGGCCGATGCCATCGCGCAGCTTGCGCGCCAGGGCTTCGAGCTGGGAGTCGCCGCAGCCTTGGGCGAAGACGAGGAACGCGTTGTCGTTCAGTCGCGCGCACATGCAGTCGCCGGCGACCTCGGCAAGGCGCCGGCCGGCATCGTGCATCAACTGTTCGAAGCCCGAGTAACCGTATCGATCGCGCAGGGCCGGGACGCCCTGGATTTCGACGAAGAGCGCTCCCCCGCCGCCACCGGTCAATGCCGTGGCGACGGACTGCAGCACGAAGGGGCGGTGGTACAGGCCGGTGGTTGCATTGCGACTGGTGTCGCTGCTGCGCTGGCGTTGCAGCGCCCGCGCGCGCTTGATGCGGCTTTGCACCGCCGCGATCAGGTGCCGCGGTCGGATGGGCTTGTTGAGGAAGTCGTCGGCGCCCTGCTCGAGTGCCTCGAACTGACGTTCCACGTCTGGATCCCCGGTGAGGAACACGACCGGTATGTGCGCGAAATCCGGATGCAGCCGGATCAGGCCGATGAGGTCGGTCCCGCTCATCCCGGGCATGTGCAGGTCCATCAGCACGAGGTCCGGGTGGAACTGTTCCATTTCCGGCAGCACGTTCGATGCCGTCTGCACCGCGCGCGCATCGATGCCCGCTCCGCGCAACACGGTTTCCGCGAACAACGCCTGGCTGGCATCGTCCTCGGCGATCAGCACGCGATAGGGGGGCTCTTGCCGGTCGGCAGCGGCCACAGCTGGCGCGTCAGCCGTTGTCGGCTCCGTCGACGCCACGGAAGCATCGGAATGTGAAACTGGGGATGCGGTCATGCGCGCCTCGTGCGAGTCGCCATTATGCGAGTCCACGCGGCTCGCGTCATCGCACGGATTTTCGCCGTCCGAACGGACATCCACGGCGATCGCGCGCCTCAGCCCGGCTCCGGTCGATGCCTGCCGCGAAACAAGGCACGCCAGAACCACCACACGACGCTGGCGAACGAGACGCCGATCGCCACCACCAGCACCAGTGCAAGCCAGGGGTGCACGAACGCCAGTGCGAGTCCGCCGACGACCGCGGCGTCCTCGGTGGTCGACGCGGTCCAGTTGCTGACTGGCTCAGGCGATGTGTTGAGCAGCAGCCGCGTTCCCGTCTTCAGCGCATGGCTGGCCAGCGCCACACCGGCACCGGTCGCGAGCATGCCCGCACCAAGATGGCCATCCGGCGACATGGCCGATGCCGCCAGGAACGCGCCCGCCGGAACCCGCAGCAGCGTATGCAGCAGGTCCCATCCGGTATCGACGCCCGGGATCTTGTCGGCGAAGAATTCCACCAGTGCCAGTGCACCCGACACGCCGAGCACCCAGGGCGACTGCGTCACCTGCAGGGCATGCGGCAGGTCCAGCCAGCCCAGGGCGCCGGCCAGGCCCAGGCCGAATACGGTCAGGTAGACGCGAATGCCCGCCAGCCAGGCAAGCAGGACGCCGATCGCAAACAGGTGGGCTTCGGTCATGACGGCACGCTCCCGGCCGCCACGCGCCGGCCACCGCAACCGCAGCTATACACGCGAATGGCTTGACGCGGGCTAAAGCGGATCGCTATATCCATCCAATGATCCAGCCGTCGTCCGGGCCTCCCGCACCGCAGACTCCCGCACCGGCGTCCGGGGCCGATCATCATCCCGAGGGGCATGGGCTCGCCTACGCGCTCATCGCGGTGTTCCTGCTTGCGCTCGCCTTTGGCGGATGGGGTGCCTGGCGGGTGCTGATGCCCCCGCAGGGCGATCCGCGGGCCATGCTGCGGGCGCAGCAGGCGCGGATCGATGCCCTCGAGCAGCGGACCGCGACGCTCGCCCGATCCGACCAGATCAGCCGCGACGCCAACCGCGACCTGCAAGGAACGCTGGCCGAACGCGATGAGGAAATCGCCGGCCTGCGCGCGGATGTCGCCTTCTACCAGCGCTTCGTCGGCAGCACCGCGCAACGCCGCGGACTCAACGTGCACGCGCTGCACCTGCAGCGCCAGACCGGCCAGGCCTGGCACTTCACCGCCACGCTGACGCAGAACCTGAACCGTGGCGCGGTCAACCGTGGCCAACTCATGCTCTCCGTGGAAGGCAGCCGTGACGGCCATCTCCAGCGCCTGGACTGGCCGCAGTTGCGCCAGCAGGCCAGCGCGCCCGGCGTCGATTACTCGTTCAAGTACTTCCAGCAGGCCGAGGGCGACATCCTGCTGCCGCCGGGCCTGTCGCCGGTCCGCGTGATCGTGCGCCTGCAGCCGGACGGCGCGGCCGCCGTCGAACAGTCGTTCACATGGGCTGAAGCGATCGCCCGGCCGGGCGAGGGTGGCTGAGCGGTCGGGTGCCTGTCGACAGGCCACGCCGTACGGGACACACCGCTTGCGGACGTGACCACCGGCCTGCGCGCGCGGCCGCCAGCTGACGACATATCGGCGGCAAGTGATCTGGCTTGCGGTTGAATCGCGGACGCCAGCCCCCCATCCTGCAGGGATGGAAACCGCTCACGCCAACGCCCACCTCGCGCAGGCCACCGACCTCACCGAAGGACAGGTGCCGGCCCGGCCGCTCGACTTCAGCGCCGCAGCCGCCGCCAAGGTGCGCGAACTGGTCCGCGAGGAAGGCAATCCGCTGCTCAAGCTGCGCGTCTACATCCAGGGCGGCGGATGCTCGGGCTTCCAGTACGGATTCGAATTCGACGAGCAGCAAGGCGAGGATGACCTGGCCATCGTCACCGACGACGTCACCATGCTGGTGGATCCACTGAGCCTGCAATACCTGATGGGCGCCCAGGTCGACTACAGCGAGAGCCTGCACGGCGCGCAGTTCGTGATCCGCAATCCCAACGCCAAGACAACCTGCGGCTGCGGTTCATCGTTCACCGTGTGAACAACGTGGCGCCGCAAGCCCCGCGATGGCCTTTCGCCTTCGTCGACGGCGCGCTGGATCGTGCCGACGCCTTGCGCGACAACCCCGGGACGCTCACGGCACTCTGGCCCGACGCGCGCGTCGTGCTGCTCGATGACGACGGGCAAGCCCTGGCCGACTCCTCGCAGCAACTGCATGCGCCCAGCGGCAGCGACCTGCAAGGCATGCCGGCAGGTGCGGTCTTCCTCGGCCTGAGGGAAAAACAAGCGTGGTTCGCGGCGCGGGCAGTGACGGTGGAGCAGGAAGCACCGCAGCGCGTGGACCTGCGGACCGCGGCGGGCCTGTGGTCGGCGGCTGATTCGACGGTCTTCGCGCAGGCGCGCGCATTGCTGCATTGGCACGCGCGACATCGTTATTGCGGCGTCTGCGGCGGGGATATCGAATTCGTCCGCGCCGGCTGGCTCGGTCGTTGCCGCCAGTGCGCCAGCGAGCATTACCCGCGCACCGACCAGGCCATGATCGCCGCCGTCACCGACGGCAGCCGCCTGTTGCTGGGCCGCCAGTCGCCGTGGCCATCGCGTCGCTACTCGGTGCTGGCTGGATTCGTCGAGCCGGGCGAATCGCTGGAACAGACCGTCGCCCGCGAAGTCTTCGAGGAAGCCGGCGTGCGCGTGCTCGGCTGCCGCTACCTGGCATCCCAGCCCTGGCCCTTCCCCGGTTCCCTGATGCTGGGCTTCATGGCACAGGCGGAGCCTGACGAACCCGTCATCGGCGAGGAGCTGGAGGACGCGCGCTGGTTCGGGCCCGACGAGGTGCGTGAAGGCCTCGCGCGGGACGGCCGCGAGTCGCTGGCCGACGGCGCGCCGGGCATCGTGCTGTCGCCCGCGATCTCGATCTCGCGCTGGCTGGTCGAGCAGTGGCTGGCGGAGATCGACGGCCGCAGCTGAAAGCGGCGCTCCCTCGTCGCGCCATGGATCGCCGTCCGGGGTCGCTGGGCCGTCATCGGCTTTGCGTACAATCCCGGCCATGTCGCTCACGCTCATCGCCGCCGTCGTCGCGCTCGTGCTCGGACACGTGGCGCCCACGCTCGCATCGGCTGTCCGCGATTTCACCTGGTACCGGCGCTGGCTGCAGTGGCTCGACGCGCGCTTCCCTTCCGGTTTCTGGCGCGGGCAGCACGGACTGGTGCTGGCATTGCTGCCGCCGCTGTTGCTGGTCGGACTGTTCCAGGCCGCGTTGTCCAAGCCGCTGCTCGGACTCGCCGGCCTGTTGTTCGCCATCGCGATCCTGTTCTACAGCTGGGGACCGCGCGACCTGGACCTGGATGTCGAGGCGATCGTCGACGCGCCGGACCAGGCCGCGCGAGCCGAGGCCGCGACAAGGCTCGGCGGCAGTCCCGCGCTGGATGCGCCCTCGCTGGTCGAAGCCGTGTTCGCCGCGGCGCAGCGCCGGTGGTTCGGCGTGCTGTTCTGGTTCCTGCTGCTCGGTCCGGTCGGTGCGTTGCTCTACCGGCTGAGCGCATGGTCGGCCGAGGGCGATGCCGCCGACCTGCCGCCGGAGACGCGCGCCGGGGCCAAGGCGTGGCTGGCGTTCCTCGACTGGCCCGTTGCCCAGCTGATGACGCTGGCGCTGGCGCTGGTGGGCGATTTCGACAGCGTGGTCGGCGCCTGGAAAGACAACGGTGGTGCATCGATGCAGTTCGATGCCAACTTCCTCGCCGCTGCCGCGCGCGCCAGCGTGCGCACCGAACTGGCCGACGAAGCCATGGATTACGCCGACCATGGCGTCGTGGCGCCCGGCATCCTCACCGCCGTCATGGGCGAGTTGCCGGAACTGCGCGATGCGATGAGCCTGGTCTGGCGCAGCCTGCTGTTGTGGCTGGTGGTGATGGCCTTGTTCGTGGTCGCCGGCTGGGTCGGCTGAGCCTGGGTCAGCTGAGCAAGCGTCAGGCGGCGTCACCGCGTAACGCGCGCACCTGCGCCTCAAGTCCTGCCGCGTTGCTCGCCGCGCCATCGAGTGCGGCGCCGGCCACGACGTCGACGTGTGCGCGGATCCTACGCGGCGCGCGCAGGCGTCCCAGGCGGGTGTCGCGGCGGCTCCACATGCTCGCCCACATGCCGCGCAATGCCATCGGCACGACGGGGACCGGGCGCGCGGCGAGGATGCGTTCGATACCCGACTTGAATGCCGCGATCCCGCCGTCGCTCGTGAGCCTGCCTTCGGGGAAGATCCCCACCAGTTCGCCCGCATCCAGCGCCGCCTCGATGTCGGCGAACGCACGCTGCATCAGCGTCGGATCCTCGCGCGCACCGGCAATGGGAATGGCGCGCGCGGTGCGGAAGATCCAGCGCAGCACCGGGATGTCGAAGATCCGGTAGTGCATGACGAAGCGCACCGGGCGCGGGATGCTGCCGCCCAGGATGAGCGCGTCCATGTAGCTGACGTGGTTGCACACGATCAGCGCCGGCCCTTCATCGGGGATGTTCTCGATGCCGTCCACGCGCAGCCGGTACAGGGTGTTCACCAGCAGCCAGCTGCACAACCGCATCAGGAATTCCGGCACCAGGGTGAAGATGTAGATCGCGACGACGGCGTTGAGGATGGCCAGCCCGAGGAAGAACCGCGGGATGCTCCAGTGCAGCCATCGCTGCGCCGCGACGCAGGACAGCGACGCCGCGACGATGAACAGTGCGTTGAGGATGTTGTTGCCGGCGATGACCCGCGAGAGCTCCGACTTTGGCGTGCGGTGCTGCACCAGCGCGAACAGCGGCACGAGGAAGAATCCGCCGAACACGCCGATCATCGCCAGGTCGAACAGGATGCGCAGGCTGCCATTGGCCTGGATGAAGGCCGCGATGCCGAGGCCATGGACCGTCGCCATGCCGGGGCGTGCGAAGTAGAGGTCGAGCGCGAAGGCGGTGATGCCGAAGGCGCCCAGCGGCACCAGTCCGATCTCCACCGTGCGTCGCGACAGCCGCTCGCACAGCAACGAACCGATGCCGGTCCCGACCGAGAACACGCCCAGGGCCAGCAGGAACAAGGACCCGTCGCCGCCGAGGTTGTCCTTCGCGTACAGCGGCAGTTGCGCCGTCAATGCCGTGCCGAAGAACCAGAACCATGAGATGCCCAGCACCGAATTGAAGACCGCGCGCTGGCGCGTGCACAGCGACAATGCGCGCGCCGTCTGCGCGACGATGTTCCAACTGATGTGCAAGCCCGGCGCAGTGGGCGGGGCCGGCGGGATCGCGCGGCTGCTGGCGTAACCGGTGATGGCGATGGCGAGCACGGCAAGCGATGCCAGCAGCGGACCGTGGACCGGCGACAGCATCAGGCCCCCGCCGAGCATCATGCCGAACAGGATCGCCAGTGCAGTGCCCATTTCGACCAGGCCGTTGCCGCCCACCAGTTCGTCGGCATGCAGCGCCTGCGGCAGGATCGCGTACTTGATCGGCCCGAACATCGTCGAATGCAGTCCCATCAGGAACAGCACCACCAGCAGCAGGACTGCGTGGTGTGCGTAGAAGCCCCAGGCCGCAATCGACATCGCCGCGATCTCGAACAGCTTGATCCAGCGGATCAGCCGCGTCTTCTCGTATTTCTCGGCGAATTGCCCGGCCATCCCGGAGAACAAAAAGAACGGCAGGATGAACAGCGCTGGCGCGAGGTAGACGTACAACGACGCCTGGCTGGCGGCGAGCCCGAGCTGGGAGACGATCAGCACGATGGTCGCGTTGCGGAAGACGTTGTCGTTGAACGCCCCCAGCACCTGGGTGACGAAGAACGGCGCGAACCTGCGCTGGCGCAGGAGCGCGAACTGGTTGTGCGGCATGCCGTGCGCCATGTGGCCCCCTAGCGATTCCGCGGGAGCCTAGCAGAGCAGAGCTTTTCGCAGGAGTGGCTTATAGCCGCGAGTTCTTGATCTTCTTCCCCACACGGACGAAAAGCTCGCGGCTATAAACCGCTCCTACAAACCGAGGTCGCCTTGCGCGTCCGCGCGCAAAGCTGGGCGCACGCGCGCGAACGCCAGCAGCTCGCCGAGGCGCGCGCCTTTCTGTCGCCAATCCTCGAACAGCGACTCACCGACCAGCGCGTAATGCCAGTTGCGCTCGCCGCGTAGTTCCGCTGGCAACGCATTGATCCGCTCGCACCAGGTCGCCGCCGCCTTCAGCTTGCGCTGCACATTGGGATGCGCGACCTGCTGCTGCGCCTTGGTTTCGGCCATGTAGATCGCGTCGGCCGTGCGTGCCATGAAGTCGGGAAAATAGAACGCCGGCAGGCCATCGTCCTTGACGTAGCGCATCCGGGCGAAGTCGTGGCGGTTCTCGCTGATCTTGCAGAAGGCCTCGATGCCGCTGTCGGCCTGCGCCCACTCAATGAAGGCTTTCTCCAGACCGCCGCTGCGACTCGGATATGCCAGCCGCGTGTAGATGCACTTGCCGACCTCAAGAGAAGAACTCTCGCGGACCATCAGCTTCGACACTTCCGACAGGCGACGATGGCGCACTTCGGTCTCGCCGACGACGACGCGATCCTCTGATTTCACCAGTGCCAGCCCGAAGACCTTGACGATGTGGTCGACCACCGGCTGCAACAGCAGTAGTTTCCAGCCCTCCTCGTCGAACGGCTCGAACGCCTCCGCGAACAGGCGCTCCCGGATGTAGTCATCCAGTGCTGTCGCCAGCTGCACCGTATTGATCTGCAGGTAAGGCGTCGCCAGGTGTTCGGCGATGCGGTTGCCCCGAGGCAATGGCTCGTTGAGGCCCTGGCCGATGCGCCGGGTCAGTCGCGACAGCAGCTCGTTGTAGCCGCTGACGTTCATCACCGCGCCGTCGACGCGGTAGTCACCGAACAATGTGCTGCTTTGCAGGTCCTGCGACGTGAACGTGTCGCCCTTGCCGAGCAGGCTTTGCAGTTCGGAACGGCGCATCGCCGCGAACGGCAGTAGCGACGCGATCTCGATCGGCAGGTGGTCGACGTTCTCGTCAGCCTCGCGCAGGATGAAAGGGATGGCGAAGTCGAAGCGTTCGTAACCTTCGCGCAGCTCCGCCGCCAGCAGGTCGCCGGTCGCCGTCGTGTCGTCATCGTCGCCGGTGATGCCGACCAGGCCTTCGGCCATCAGGTCGTCGTAGAAACCCTGGAACGCCGGATGCTCGACGATCGAAAGGATGTCGATCAGGCTGCCCGGCTCCTCGCCGTGGTTGATGCGCTCGCGGTTCTCGCGCTTGAGGTCGGCATATTCTGGCTCGCGCCACATCAGCCTCAGGCCGCGGCCGATGGTCTGTTCCAGCAGGATCTGCGCGCCGCTGGCGCGCAACGGCACGATCACACAGATGTTGTTGACGTCGAAGCCCTCGCGCAGCATCAGCACGCTGACGATCGCGCGCGGCTGTGCATGCTTGTCGATGTTGAACAGCTTCTGCCGCAGCGGTGCCCACTCTTTCTCACCGAGTTCGGCTTTCCTGCCCGAATCGACGGTCAGAACATCATCCTCGTGCAGGCCCTCGTCCACGAGGAATCGGGCCACCAGCGGCGAGACCTTGGTGTCCTCGCAGACCACCAGCAGCTTGGGATGGCGCCCCGGGTCGATTCTGGCGAAGTCGGCTTCCAGTTTGCGCAGCTTCGACAACCCGGCACGCAACATCACCCGTTGCCCTTCGGACAGGTTGATGTTGCCATCGTCGTCGCGCTCGGCCTTGAACTCCAGCGGCAGCGCGCCGAGCTCCTTGCGCCGGTCCAGCACCAGCGACTTCACCAGCCCCATCCGCATCGCGGTCTTGAGGTCGAAGTCGACCACGATGTGCGGGAAGTAAAGCTTGCCCTTCTTCTTTCCCGTACCGATGTCGTTGTACGGCGTGGCGGAGAAGTCGACCTGCACGAAGCGCCGGCCTTTGCCTTCGGCGATCCGCGACAGGCTTTTCTGCCATTCGACCTCGCTGGACTCGCCTTCCTTCTTCAGTTCATGGATGTGGTGCGCTTCGTCATTGAACACCAGCAGGTCTGGCAGTTCGGCAAGGAAGGACAGCACGTTGCCGCGCGTCCAGCGGCGGTCGAGCATGTCCAGGCTGTTGCCGGTGGCGCGCCCTGGTGCCAGCGGCAGCACCATGCGTGCGACGACGTCGGCATCCGCAACCAGCGCCGGTGCATCGATGGCATCCTCGGCCTCGATCGCTTCCTGCTCTTCTTCGACTTCGCTCAGTAGGTGCCAGTTGGCCACCGCAATCATGCCGTTGCCGGTGGCCTTCAGGCCGATGTCCTGCTTGATGCAGAAATTGCCGCGCACGAACTGCTGGATCCGCTCGCGCCGCGCCGGCGGCATGAACAGGTCAGCATAGGAGGCGATGTCGGAGCTCGCGAAGTCGCGGCTCTTGTCTTCGCGTTCCTTACCGAGGAAGGCATCCAGCAGGCGCTCGTACACGATCAGCCCGGGCGCGACGATCAGGAAGCGGCGGGTGAAGCGCGGATCGTCGCGCCCTTCGTCCAGCGCCGCGGTCTTGTTCAGCAGCTGCCAGATCAGCAGCGCCTGCAGCACCCAGGTCTTGCCGGTGCCGGTCGCCATCTTCAGGCAGTACTTCGGGTGTGCGTGCTTGCCCTGGGTGACTTCGGCCAGGCGGGTGCCTTCGAGCAGTGCCTCGGCGCAGACCTGCTTGTAGAGATCGGCGAGGTTGGGGCTCGCGAGCACTTCATGCGCGACGATCACATTGAGGATCGCCTGGCGCTGGCCCGGGTGGAAGTTGAACGCGCGCGACTGGCAGGCATCCTCGCCGAACCACCAGCGCAGCAGTTCCGCAGTTACTGGCGTGACCAGGTCGTAGAGGTCGGCGATGCCGTGTTCCAGGCCGATGCACAACTGCTGCGTGCGTGCGGTCAGTGCTTCGGCCAGCGCCAGCGGATTGGCGGGCTCACGCATGATCCTGCTCCACGCGCTTGCAAGGAGTAAACAAATTGTTTATGGTGATTGGGCGGGAGTTCGCCGGGTAAACAGGAGTGACCGGGTGATAAGGAGCTTTGTCGACAGGGAAGCCGAATCGCTGTTCGCAACAGGACGGTCGCGGCGACTTCCGCAAGGCATCGTGCGACGTGCGATAGGGCGCCTGCAGCATTTGCACTTCGCCGCGTGTCCGGAGGATTTGCGCTACCCGCCCTCCAATCGTCTCGAAGCCTTGAAGGGCGACCGCGCAGGCCAATGGAGCATCCGCATCAACGATCAATGGCGGGTGTGCTTCCGCTTCGAGGGTGGTGACGCCTTCGACGTCGAGATCGTTGATTACCACTGAGGAACCGCAATCATGTCCATTCCCGCCATCAAGAATGGTCTGCCGCCGATTCACCCCGGCGAACTGCTCGAGGAAATCCTGCATGATCTCGCCATGAGCCAGGCCGCTTTCGCGCGCTCGATCGATGTCTCGCCTATGCGCATTTCGCACGTGATCCGCGGCGAACGGCCGGTCACGGCGGAACTCGCGTTGCGCTTCGGACGCGCTTTCGGCCAGACCCCGCAGATGTGGCTGAACTGGCAAACCAGCTACGACCTCAAGATCGCCGAGCGCGAACTCAAGGGTAGCCTGGGCAAGGTGCGACGCCTCGCCGCATAGACGCGGCTGGTTCATTCCTTCACCAGTTGCACCACTTCGGCCTCGAAGCCGAACACGTCGACCGCGCGCACGCAGACGCGGCGCGCGCCGGCCTTGCTTGGCACGGTGAAGTTTGCTTCGGTGACCACACGCAACGCATCGCCGTCGTTGGCGGTATTGCCGCGGTAGTCCTGCCAGACCGAACGGAACACTTCGCCGTCGTAATCCGGGTCCACTGCCCAGTATTCGATCAGCGCCAGCGGTTCGGCGTTCATCACCTTGTGCAATTTGCCGCGGTTGTCCTCGTCGAGGTTGATCGCTTCGGGCGAGAGCAGCACGTAGTTGTCGAGGGTGACGCGCAGCTGGTCGTTGTCGCCGCTGCGCTGGCGCTGCACCGGCTTGACCGTCAGGTACTGCAGGGTGGAGAAGCGCACTTGCCCGCGCAGCTTCTCGATGCCGCCTTTCTTGCGCAGGCGGTCGAGCAGGTCCGGCGGGATCACGAGCACTTCCAGTCGCGGATCGTTGAGCGCGGCGATGCTCTGGCCGATCGACGGCTCGAAGTTCCAGCCCAGCACCACGACGCGATCCCAGCCGCCGAGCAGGTGTTCGCGCTGCGCGATCGCCTTGCGCAGGGTGGCGTCACCGGTGAGCTTGTTGGGCGAATCGACCAGCACCAGCGTCTTCTTGCCGGCATAGACCACCGCGCCGAGGTTGCGCAGCGGGTTGTCCTCCGGCTGCAGCGGCAGCGCGCCGTACAGCGACAGCACGATGCCCGACAGGTCGCCGATGCGGAAGTTGCGGCCGAGCGAGCTTTTCGCCGCCTCGACCTGGTAATCGCCGATCGCCTGGTACAGGAACGGCTTCGCGCCCTGGTCGATCAGGCGCTTGCGCATGATCATGCAGGCCGGCTTGCCGAGGTCGCTGGTGATCCAGCGGCGGCCGAGTTTTTCGGCAACGGCGGCAGTGGTGCCGGAGCCACCGAAGAAGTCGGCGACTAGATCGCCAGAATTAGATGAGGCGGCAATAATTCTGGCGAGAAGCTTTTCTGGCTTTTGTGTGTCATAGCCCACCGATTCGTTAAGGATCGGGGAGTTGGCTGCCATTGATGGGCAATCCGTCCAGACGCTTCCAACCAGCCTGCCTTCGTCTGCGTAATAGATGTAGCTCTTCCCATTAACAATGCGTTCTCGGTATCGACGTCCGTCGGCATCGATGTTTGTGAAATGCATTGCCTGGCTTGTTTCGGCAAAGGGCTGACGGAGTTGCTCGACTGCATGATTGAATGTGAACGCAGTCGATTTTGAATAACAAAGAATGTCGTTGTGCTGGTTGCTCCATTCTTGTCGACCTTTAGCACCCGTACCCAACTGCCATATCAAACAGCCCTTGAGATTTTTTCGATCAAATACTTCATCCATCACCAATTTCACGTAATGACCTACGTGGTAATCCAGATGCACATAGATCGACCCGGTATCGCGCAATAGTTCGCGCATCAGCACCAGCCGCGGCACGATCATCGCCAGATATGAGGCGGTGCCATCCGACCAGGTGTCGGAATAGGCGAACTGCTCGATCACCGTCGGCCGCTGTTCCAGTTCAACGCCCGGTAGCGTGACCTTGGTGCGGTAGTCGGCCTTGGAGTCGAACGGGGGGTCGATGTAGATCAGATCGACCTGGCCGCGCAGGCTCGGTGTGTGCGCGTCGCCTGCCAGCAGCGCGGCCATCGCCAGCAGGTTGTCGCCGTAGATCAGGCGGTTGCTCCAGCCCGCTTCGCCGTTGGTGTCGCCCTGCAGGTGCGCGCGTCGCTGCGCAGTAGCGATCCAGTCGGCGGCGGCGGTGTCCTTCGATGGCAGCACCCATTCGCGCGTCTGCAACGCCACCCGATGGCGGCTTTCCAGGCTCTCCAGGATGCGTTCCGCCTGCTGCCGTCCCTCGGCAACGATCCTTGGCAGTTGTTCGAGGAGGGACTTGGGCATGGACCCGGCGGGTTCGCGCGTTGAGTCGACATGAAAGCAAAACTTTCATCAAAGTGAAAGAAAAACTTCCAATGCCAGTCCGCGCGGCCACTACCGTCCGGTGCCATGAAGGACGAGAAAGCGGAATTTGCAGCGCGATTGCGCACCGCCCTGAAAGACGCCGGCATCGAGGCCAGCCCCGCGGTGATCGAGAAGCGGTTCAATTCCCGCTACCGGGGAGCGCCGGTGACCGCGCAGGCGATATCCGGCTGGCTCAATGGCAAGTCGATGCCAAAGCAGGACAAGATCCGGGTGCTGGCGGCGATCGTGGGCTTGGAACCGCACGAGCTGCAGTTCGGTGGCAAGTCACGGATCGGCGAGGGTCCGGCCGTCTGGGAAGCCATGAGCACCCAGGATCGTGCGGTGTTCGAGGCTTTTGTCGGCCTGCCGGTTGCGCAGCGCAAGCTGGTCCGCGAACTGATCATGGCGTTGTCCGCGCCACGCATCGGATCGAAGGGTGTCTAGCGTTACAGCAGCCAGAGTTGCCCGCGGGCCGGCTGCTTCGGCCGCGTCCAGTAGTTCAACACGAGTTGCCCTGGCGCTGCCGGATCGCGTGCCGGCAACTTGAACTTGCGCCAGGGTTGGATCGCGTTGGTGTCAGCCCCGCCGACCAGCAACCGATGCGGCAGTTGCCATTGGGTACTGGCGCGATGCCGGGCGCGCCGCCGACGCACCCGGCACCAGGACGTGGATATCAGCAGGAATGCGGCGATATCGACCATGCGTCGGTCGAAACGCTCTACCAGCCATCGCCACGCTGCGGTTTCGGAGTGATAGGGGTCGACCGGCTCGGGTTCGGGGACGACGGATTCGAGTGCTTCGAGCAGCGATAACGGATGCTCGGCTTCGTTCGGGGCCAACCGATCCCATGAGCGAGGCCCGCGTTCTCCCGCATCAGGCGCGAACTGGTCCGGACGCTCGGCGCTGCGCAGCACACCACCCGCGCTGCGGGCGCGGCTGCGCAGGCGGCGCAGCAAGCGATCGACATCCTCCAGATCATCGAGGTCGAGGGCGCATCCTTGTTTGTCGCCCAGTGCGATCGCTGCGAGGCAGGCCTCGCCGTACAGGTCGCCTTTGTCCCACTGTCCGCGCGAGTATCCAAGGATGCCTTTCAGCTCCGCGGCATAGCCGTCGAGGAAGGCAGCGATCGCTGCGAAATCAAGATTGGACATGGTGAATGACAGCGGTCGGTGCGTGGCCGTCCTGCGCTTCAGCCGCGCTCCCGCCCGATCGCCCGCCAGCCGATGTCGTGCCGGTGGAACTCGCCATGCCAGGAAATCCCGGCCACCTGCGCATAGGCCTTGCGCTGCGCAGCGCCGACGGAAACGCCCAGCGCGCACACGCACAGCACGCGTCCGCCCGAGGTCACGATGTTGCCGTCGACCTGGCGCGTGCCGGCGTGGAACACCTTGGTGTCGGCCACGTCGGGCACGTCCCACTCGTTGATCGGGTCGCCAAGGCGCGGTGTCGCGGGGTAATGCTCGGCGGCCATGACCACGCCGAGCGATGCGCGCGGGTCCCACTGCGCCTGCACCTGGTCCAGGCGGCCATCGATCGCCGCCTCGACCAGGTCGAGCAGGTCCGATTGCAGGCGCATCAGGACCGGCTGCGTCTCCGGATCGCCGAAGCGCGCGTTGTACTCGATCACTTTCGGCGCACCGGACGCATCGATCATCAGCCCGGCGTAAAGGAAGCCGGTGAAGGGAATGCCATCGCTGGCCATGCCGCGCACGGTGGGTTCGACGACCTCGCGCATCACGCGCGCATGCACGTCGGCGGTGATGACCGGCGCTGGCGAATACGCGCCCATGCCGCCGGTGTTGGGCCCGGTGTCGCCGTCGCCAACGCGCTTGTGGTCCTGCGAGGTCGCCATCGGCAGCGCGGTGACGCCATCGACCATCGAGATGAAACTGGCTTCCTCGCCGGCGAGGAATTCCTCGATCACCACGCGCGCACCCGCCGCGCCCATCGTGTTGCCGGCAAGCATGTCGGTGACTGCCGCTTCGGCCTCGGCCAGCGTCATCGCGACGACGACGCCCTTGCCGGCGGCCAGTCCGTCGGCCTTGACCACGATCGGCGCACCGATGCCGCGCACGTGCGCGAGCGCGGCAGCGACATCGGTGTGCACCGCGTAATGCGCGGTCGGGATGCCGTGGCGCTGGAGGAAATCCTTGGCGAAGGCCTTGCTGCCTTCGAGCTGCGCGGCCGCTGCCGTCGGCCCGAAGATGCGCATGCCGGCGGCGCGGAATCGATCGACGATGCCCGCCACCAGCGGGCCCTCGGGACCGACGACCGTGACGCTGACGGACTCGTCGCGGGCCAGCGCCAGCAGGCCGTCGATGTCATCGGCCATGACCGCGACGTTGCGGCACTTCGGCTCGGCGGCGGTCCCGGCGTTTCCCGGTGCGACCAGCACCGCATCGATGCGCGGCGACTGCGCCAGCTTCCACGCCAGCGCGTGTTCGCGCCCACCACCACCCACGACGAGGATTTTCATGAAGTCCTCAATGCCGGAAATGACGAATGCCGGTGAAGACCATCGCGATGTCGTGCTCGTCGGCGGCAGCGATCACTTCGGCGTCGCGCATCGATCCTCCGGGCTGGATCACCGCGACGATGCCGGCGGCCGCAGCGGCGTCGATGCCGTCGCGGAACGGGAAGAATGCATCGCTGGCCATCACCGAGCCCTTCACCCCGAGCCCGGCGTCCTCCGCCTTCATGGCGGCGATGCGCGCACTGATCACGCGGCTCATCTGCCCCGCGCCGATGCCGATCGTGCGGTGGTCGCGCGCATAGACGATCGCATTGGATTTGACGTACTTGGCGATGCGCCAGGCAAACAGCAGGTCGTCCAGTTCGGTCGGCGTCGGCGCGCGGCGCGTCACCACCTTGAGCTCCTCGCGCGTCACTTCGCGGTCGTCGCTGGTCTGCACCAGCAGGCCCGAACCCACGCGCTTGAAGTCGAAGCGGTTGCGGGCCGGCCCTTCGGGGATCCGCAGCACGCGCACGTTGGCTTTCTTCGCGCAGACTTCCAGCGCGCCGGGCTCGTAGTCCGGTGCGGCCAGCACCTCGACGAACTGCCGGTCCAGGATCGCTTTCGCCGTCCGCGCATCGAGCTTGCGGTTGAAGGCGATGATGCCGCCGAATGCCGAGGTCGGATCGGTCGCATAGGCCTGTTCGTAGCTGTCCAGGCAGCTCTGCGACTCGGCGACGCCGCAGGGATTGGCATGCTTGACGATGACGCATGCGGCGCGGTCGAACTGGCGCACGCATTCCCACGCGGCGTCGGCATCGGCCAGGTTGTTGTAGCTCAGCTCCTTGCCCTGCAACTGGGTGAAGGTCGCCAGGGCGCCGGCAACCGGATCCACGTCGCGATAGAACGCGCCCTGCTGGTGCGGATTCTCGCCGTAGCGCAGGTCCATCGCCTTGACGAAGGTGATGTTCTGCTGCGCCGGGAACAGCGCGCGCCCGCCGGCGGCATCGAGCGAGGACAGGTAGTCGCTGATGCAGGCGTCGTAGCGCGCGACGCGATTGAATGCCGCGACCGACAGTGCGAAACGCGTCGCCGCCGACAGGGTTCCCTTGTTGGTCTGCAGCTCGGCGACGACCTGGCCATATTGCGCGGGATCGGTCGCGACGGCGACGCGCGCGTAATTCTTGGCCGCCGAACGCAGCATCGCCGGGCCGCCGATGTCGATGTTCTCGATGATGTCCTCCATCGAGGCATCGGGATTGGCGGCGACGGTCTCGAAGGGGTACAGGTTGAGGACCAGCAGGTCGATCGGCTCGATGCCGTGCGCCGCCATGACCGCATCGTCGGTGCCCGAGCGGCCAAGCAGCCCGCCATGGACCATGGGATGCAGCGTCTTGACGCGGCCGTCCATCATTTCCGGGAAGCCGGTGAGGTCGCTGACATCGCGCACCGGCAATCCGGCGTCGCGGATGGCCGCGGCGGTACCGCCGGTCGAGACCAGGTCGATGCCGAGTGCGACAAGCGCCTGCGCCAGTTCGACCAGGCCGGTCTTGTCGGACACCGACAGCAACGCGCGACGCACGGGGAGATGGTCTGCGGACATGCGGGAGTCGGGGGTCGGCGAGGGCCGCGAATTATAGCGGGGCGCCGCGATCGCAGGCGTATGGCTCGAAAGTCCGGCGCGCCGCCGCGCGCAAACGGGACCCGCGTGCGGGCGTTCTTGAACCCCGGCCCTCAGGCGATGCCGTAATCCCGCAGTTTCTTGCGCAGGGTTGCGCGGTGGATGCCGAGCATCGCCGCGGCGCGGCTCTGGTTGCCGTCGCAATGGTTCAGCACTTCGGCGAACAGCGGGATCTCGAGTTCGCGCAGGGCGATTTCGTAGAGGTCGTCGGCCGACGATCCATCGAGGTCGCGCAGGTAGCGGCGGACCGAAGTGGCCACGTGCTCGCGCAACGGTGCCCGCGCGCTGGCGCGATTCGGATTGCCGATGGAATCGGATCGGTCGGCGGAATTCAACGAGGGTCCCCAATGCAGCGTGCGACACACCGCCAGTGCATGACGGGGGAGCGAGTCTAGCGCGGGGTCGGCGCCCGCGCCAATGCCGGGTCACTGAAATTCAACGCAGGTCAAAGGTGAATGCGACGACGCCCTGCGGGGGCTCGACGACGTCCAGCGTGACGCGTGCGCTCTGTCCGCTGCCCAGTCCTTTTTGCGTATGCGGCGCGTCACCCAGGTACTCGCCGGGCGTGAACAAGCGCGCGCCGGCGATGCGGCCGTCGGCATCGGACAAGGTCAGCAGCAACGATGGAAATGGTTGCGCCCAGCGTGCGTCGTTGCGGAACACCGCGGTGACGCGCAACACGCCCGGCCTGGCCGGATCCGGCCGCACATCGCGATCGAGCAGCGTGAATGCTCCAGGCTCGTGCCACGGCGGCAGCTCGCAGCGCAGCACGCCGCAGACTGCGGCCACCACGGGCCGCCATCGCGCATCGGCGGCGAGGCGCGCGCGATCGGACAGCAGCGACTGCAATGCCAGCAGGACCAGCAGCGCCGGGATGCTGGCCAGCATGATCCAGCGCCTCGCGGCGGCGGGTGGCCGCCAGGTGCGCGACCGCCCGCTTCGCGGAGCGGGGATGGCCGGAACGATCGCTGCCGATGGATCATCGACAACCGATGTGGATGCAACGACGTCGTCGTCGATCAACTGCTCGCTGCCGGGCGCGACGGGCAATTCGGCCGCAAGTCGTGTCGCGGCTGCGGCAGCGGCCTCGTCGCGCTGCTCCGCCATCGCCAAGTCGTCGGCTGTCGCTTCCGGGGCGGGTTCGACCGGTTCGGCAATCGGCGCGTCGTCCGCGGGCGGGGCGCACGCCACCTCCGGCTCAGGCACGGGCATCGGCGGCAGGATTTCCCCAGGCACGGACGCAAGCCCAGGCGCGGGCGCAGCCTGCAGCGGCTGCCGGCAACGCGGGCAGCGTTCGGGGGGTAGCTCGTTGCCGGGCTCCAGGCCAACGAGGAACTGACAGTGCGGGCAGAGGACGAACATCGGTCTATTCAAGCACGGCGCGCGCGCCAATCCGCGTCAGTCGCGACGGCGTCCGTCGATGCGGACCCAGTCGTCCTCGCGCACCACCTGCAAGTCGTCGAACCAGGCTGCGTAGCGCGCCAGCAGCGCGTCTTCCTGCCCGAACAGGATGCCGGACAGCGCGATGCATCCGCCGGGCTGCACGCGTGCGGCCAGCGTATCGGCAAGGCGATCCAGCGCGGACGCCAGGATGTTGGCCACCACCACCGGATAGCGCGCAGGGACTTCCTGGTCGGCGGCGGCAACGGTCAAGCGGTCCGCGACACCGTTGCGCTCGGCGTTGTCACGCGTGGCGATCAGCGCCTGCGGGTCGTTGTCGACGGCCACCGCGCCCGCCGCGCCGAGCTTGAGCGCGGCCAGTGCGAGGATGCCCGAGCCGCAGCCGAAATCGAGCACCGTTGCCCCGGCGAGGCCGCCTTCGTAGGCGATGGCGTCCAGCCACTGCAGGCAGAGCGACGTCGTGGGGTGCGTGCCCGAGCCGAATGCCAGACCCGGATCCAGTCGCACCACCGCCGCATCGGTGTTGTTTGCGTCGTCGGGCAACGGCTGGTTCCAGGGCACGATCCAGGTGCGCTTGCCGAAATGCAGTGGCACGTACTGGTCCATCCAGACGCGTTCCCAGTCCTGGTCGGCGACCGCACGCAGTCGGGCCTGCGACCAGTCCAGCCCACCGTCGAACGCCTCCAGCGCGGCGAGCAGCGACAACGCATCGGTGTCATGCGCGAACAGGGCGCTGAGCGTCAGCGCGTCCCACAGCGGCGTCTCGCCGACCCCGGGCTCGAGGATGGCGTGTTCGTTGCTGCTGTCGGCATCGGCGTCGAGCAACGTCACAGCGAGGGCGCCGAGGTCTTCCAGCGCGTGTTCGTAGCGCGCCTGCTCCGCCTTGCCGCAGGGGACGATGAGTTCGAGGAAGGGCATGTCAGACGATCGACAAGGATTTCTCTTTGCGCTCCGCGAGGCGTTTTTCGAGGTAGTGGATGTTCTGCCCGCCCTGCTGGAAGCCGCTGTCGGACAGGATGCGCTGCTGCAGCGGGATGTTGGTCTTGATGCCGTCGACCACCAGTTCGCTCAACGCGACGCGCATGCGGGCGATCGCCTGCTGCCGGTCGGCGCCATGGACGATGAGCTTGCCGATCATCGAATCGTAGTTGGGCGGCACCCGATAGCCTTCGTAGATGTGCGAGTCCACGCGCACGCCGGGACCGCCGGGCGCGTGGAAGTGCTGGATCAGGCCGGGCGACGGCATGAAGGTATCCGGGTCCTCGGCATTGATGCGGCACTCGATCGCATGGCCGTCGATCACGATGTCGCTCTGCTTGAGCGACAGCGGCAGGCCGGCGGCGATCATCAGTTGCTCGCGGACCAGGTCGACGCCGGTGATCATTTCGGTGACCGGATGTTCGACCTGGATGCGGGTGTTCATCTCGATGAAATAGAAGTGGCCGTTCTCGTACAGGAACTCGAAGGTGCCCGCACCGCGATAACCGATGCGGATGCAGGCGTCGACGCAGACCTTGCCGATCGCCGCACGCTGCTCCGGCGTGATGCCGGGCGCGGGCGCTTCCTCGACGACCTTCTGGTGGCGGCGCTGCATGGAGCAGTCGCGCTCGCCCAGGTGGATCGCGTTGCCCTGGCCGTCCGCCAGCACCTGGATCTCGACGTGGCGCGGGTTCTCCAGGAATTTCTCCATGTAGACCATGTCGTTGCCGAACGCGGCCTTGGCTTCCTGCTTGGTGGTCGCGATCGCCGTGGCCAGCGCGGCCTCGGTATGCACCACGCGCATGCCGCGGCCGCCACCGCCACCGGCCGCCTTGACGATGACCGGGTAACCGATCGTCCGTGCGATCTCGATGTTGGTGCCGGTGTCGTCCCCCAGCGGGCCGCCGCTGCCGGGAACGCAGGGCACGCCGGCTTCCTTCATCGCGCGGATGGCCTCGACCTTGTCGCCCATCAGGCGGATGGTCTCCGCGCGCGGCCCGATGAAGACGAAACCCGACTGCTCCACGCGCTCGGCGAAATCCGCGTTCTCGCTGAGGAAGCCGTAGCCCGGATGGATCGCCTGCGCGTCGGTGACTTCCGCCGCGGCGATGATCGACGCCATGTTGAGATAGCTTTCCGACGAGGGCGCCGGACCGATGCAGACCGACTCGTCGGCCATCGCGACGTGCTTGAGGTTGCGGTCGACGGTGGAATGCACGGCGACCGTGCGGATGCCCAGCGCGTGGCACGCGCGCAGGATGCGCAGCGCGATCTCGCCGCGGTTGGCGATGACGACTTTATCCAGCATGGTTTGATTCCATAAGAGTTGTCCGGCCCGCCGGCTTGCATGCCGGCGTGCGTTCGCGGGCTCGCGGCAGGCGCCGCTCGAAAGCCCCGCTCACCCGATCACGAACAACGGCTGGTCGAATTCGACCGGCTGGCCGCTTTCGGCCAGCACCTTGAGCACGGTGCCGGACACCTCGGCCTCGATGGGATTGAACATCTTCATCGCCTCGATGATGCCCAGGGTGTCGCCGGCCTTGACCGCCTGGCCGACGCTGACGAAGGCCGGCTTGTCCGGCGCCGGCGAGGTGTAGAACGTGCCGACCATCGGTGCCCGCACGATGTCGCCATCGGGCAGGTCCGACGCTGCCTTGGACTGCCCGCCGGTCGCCGCTTCGGTCGGCGACTGCATCGGCATGCTCGGCGCGGCGTGCGCGGCCGGTGCCGGTGGCGCGGCATACATGGCCGGCGCCGGGGCGTAGGCGCCGCGCGGCGTGCGGGCCAGGCGCACGGATTCCTCGCCTTCCTTGATCTCGATTTCGGCGAGGTTGGATTCCTCGAGCAGGTCGATCAGCTTCTTGATCTTGCGAAGATCCATTCGGGGTTCTCTTCAGGAAGTGGATTCGGGGGTGTGCTGACGCGGCAGCGCACCAGGTTGGATCGCGGCCGGCTGGTCGATCCGGGCGAGCGCGGCGTCGAGGGCGTAGCGGTAACTGTCGGCGCCGAAACCGCTGACGACGCCGAGGGCAAGGTCGCTGAAATAGCTGGTGTGCCGGAATGGCTCGCGGGCGTGCGGATTGGACAGGTGCACTTCGATGAAGGGCACGGCAACGGCTGCCAGTGCGTCGCGCAGCGCAATCGACGTGTGGGTGAATGCCGCCGGATTGATCACGATGAAGGCGGTGCCGTCGTTGCGCGCGGCCTGCACACGGTCGACCAGGGCAGCCTCTGCATTGGACTGGAAGCTCTCCAGCGCATGCCCGGCCGATTCGGCGCGGCTGCGCAGATCTGTATCGATGGCGTCCAGCGAGGTGTGGCCGTACACCGCCGGCTCGCGTGTGCCGAGCAGGTTGAGGTTGGGACCGTGCAGGACCAGCAGCTTGGCCATCCGTCGACACCGGGCGGGGGACGCGCAGTCTGCGTGACCCCGGCGATGGTGTCCAGTTCGACGACGTTGCCGGGTTTTAGGCGATTGTCCGCCGTGGGTTCACGGCGCTGCCCAGGTCGCTACTTCGCCGGGACCGAACGGGCCGATCCGCTGCTTCAGCAGTATCCCCTGCGGGGAAACCAGTACGGTATACGGCAGCACGCCGGCTGGATTGCCCAGCCGCACCCCGGCATCGGCTGGGCCGGGCGCGTCCAGCAGCACGGGATAGCTCACGCCGAGGCGCTTGACGAAGGCCTTCACGGCGGCGGGATCGTCGAGCGCGATGCCGACCACTTGCACGCCATTGGCTGCCTGTTGTCGAGAGAAGCGTTGCAATTCGGGCATTTCGCTGGCGCAGGGGCCGCACCATGATGCCCACAGGTTGATCAGCAACGGACGCCCGGCATAGGCCGTCGGCAGGGAGACCGGTTGGCCGCGCAGGTCGGGCAGGGTCATGGCCGGGAGGGGCTCGCCTGGCTTGGCCACCACGGTGCCCGCGGCCGGTTCCGGCGCACGTGCGGCCAGCAATGCCCCCAGCGCGCGTTGGCCCAGCTCGCTGCGCAGCAAGGGGCCGGGACCGGTGGTCAGCAGGCTGGCCGTCAGGCCCAGGCCCCCCGCGACCACGGCGACCAGCAGGATCCGGGCGGTTGGCCTCATCGCGCCACGCGGCGGACGCGGGCAACGAACGGCGCCGTGGCCTCGTAGCCGACCAGTCGCAGGCCGCGCTGTTCGGCGCCGTTCCCGAAGAACAGCGTGGCGGGCGGGCCGATGATGCCGAAGCGCTGCATCAATGCCTGGTCGGTCGCGTCATTCGCGGTGACATCCGCCTTGAGCAGCACGAAGTCGGCCAGGGCCGCGTGCACCGACGGATCGGTGAAGGTGTACTTCTCCATTTCCTTGCAGCTCACGCACCAGTCGGCATAGAAGTCGAACATCAGCGGCTTGCCGGCGGCGGCGGCGGCCGCGATCTCGCGGTCCAGGTCGGCGGAGGATTTGATGGTGCGGAACGCCAGGCCGGTCGCCGGCAGGCGCGAACCGAACGCGCCCGCCAGCGGCTGCAGCGGATCGCTGCCGCCACCCAGCGCGCCCAGCAGCTGTGCCGCGCCGACGACCGCCAGCACCAGCGCCGCGAACCGGGCGAGCCAGCGCGCACGCGATGTCGACGTCGCCACGGTCGAGGCCCAGGCGGCCACGGCCAGCGCCAGCAATCCCCACAGCCCCAGCGCGACCACGGCCGGCACGATGCGCGACAACATCCAGATCGCCAGCCCGAGGAAGAGGAAGCCGAACACGCGCTGGACCGTCATCATCCACGGCCCGCTGGTCGGCATCCCGCGTCCGGCAGCGGCGCCGAAGGCCAGCAAGGGCATGCCCATGCCCATCGCCAGCAGGAACAGCGCGGCACCGCCGAGCACCGGATCGTGGCTCTGGCCAATGTAGAGCACCGCGCCGGCCAGCGGCGGCGCGACGCAGGGACCGACGATCAGCGCCGACAGCGCCCCCATGGCCGCGACCCCGGCCAGCGAGCCGCCGCGCTGCCGATCGGTGATCGCACCCAGCCGCGAGCGCAGGCCCATCGGCAACTGCAGCTCGAACAAGCCGAACGACGACAGCGCCAGCGCCACGAACAGCGCCGCGAACGCGGCGATGATCCACGGATTCTGGAACGCCGCCTGCAGGTTGGCACCCAGCAGGCCAGCGACGACGCCGGCAGCGGTGAACACCAGCGCGTTGGCCACGACGTACACCAGCGATAGCAGCAATGCGCCGCCGGTGCCGACCCGCGTGCGCTGGCCAGCGATCAGCCCGGACAGGATCGGGATCATCGGCAACACGCAGGGCGTGAACGCCAGCAGCAGGCCCGCACCAAAGAACCCCAGCAAGGTCAGCCAGCGGTTGGACCCGGCCAGCCCCGATGCCAGCCGGCTGTCCTCGGATTGCCCGGTATCCGCAAGCAGCGGTGTGCCGGCGACCGCGGCGATTGCGCCTTTGCCGGCCTGCGTCGGAGCGGCGACCGCTGGCTGCGGCGCGGCAGTTGCGGCATTGGCATCGGCGCCGCCATCGGCAGCCAGGGGTGCAGCGGCCGCGGCAGTCGTCGCGGCGATCGCTGCAGGCAACGCCAGCGACACCTTGCGCACCATCGGCGGATAACAGATGCCACCGGTCTGGCAGCCCTGGAACGTCGCGGTCAGCGTCACCTCGACTGGGCCGGATGCGGCGCGACGCAGCGGCAGCGGCACGTCGACCTGGTCGAAATAGACGACGACGTTGCCGAAATGCTCGTCGCGATGCAGCGTGCCCTGCGGCCATCGCGGCTGGCCGAGCGCAATCCCGCTGCCACCGGACAGGCGCAGCGCGGTCTTGTCGCGATACAGGTAATAGCCCTTGGCGGGAGTGAAACGCAGCAGCAGGGTGTTGGCATCGCCGACGATCGCCTCGAAGCCGAACGCCTGCTCCGCCGGCAGTGGCTGGGCAGCGCTCATGCCCGCCTGCAGGGTGCCGGACGGCGTTGCCGCGCCGGCGCCGAGCGCGCGACCCAGCGCGGCGAAGCTGGCATCGCCGGTCGCGGCATCCGCCGCCGGTCGCGCGGCAGCCGCGCCCGGCAATGCGACCGTCAGCGTACGCGTCTGCGGCGGATAGCAGACGCCAGCGTCGGCGCAGCCCTGGTATTTCACGCGCAGCGTCGCCGTGGATGCGCCGCTGGCCGCGGTGCCGGGTTGCACGGCCGTCAGCTGCGTGCGGAAGGTCTCGACGTCGCCAAAGAAGTCGTCGTGGTGCTTGTCGCCATGCGGCAACTGCAAGGCATCGGCGGCGAAACCGTCGCCGATGGATTGCACGCCGATCCGGTGCCGATACAGGTAGTAGCCGTCGGCGATCTTCCAGTGCAGTTCGATCCGATCGCGGGAGGGCGCGCTCGCGCTGAGCACGAAGACCTGGTCGACCGGCAGCAGTTGCGAGGGATCGACGGCGGCGCGGGCGCCCGTGCCCAGCAACGAGGCACAACACAGCACCATGCCCGACAGCAGGGCGCGCACGCGGCGGGCCGCCGGCGCATTGGGCATCCATGACGACATTCGATCAGTCTCCGGGGCGGGTCTGTTGGGCGACCCAGGCCAGGTAAGCGGGTGAACCACCGGCCACTTCGACTGCGACCAGCTCCGGCAGTTCATCCGGATGCAGGCTGCGCACGCGCGCCGTCAGCGCCTCCAGGCGCGCGTTCGTCGTCTTGACCAGGAGCAGCACTTCGTCGGCACGCTCGACGGCGCCTTGCCAGCGATACACCGAATGCACGCCGGGGACCACGTTGACGCATGCCGCCAGGCGTTCGTCCACGAGCGCCTGCGCGATGCGATCGGCGCTCAGCGGGTCGGGGCAGCTGCAATAACAGACGAGCACGGTCACGACAGTCGGGGGATCCAGCAGATCAGGGTGCGCATGATCTCATTGTCCCGATCCGCCGAGATCGCCGGACGAGGCTGGACCCAGTCGCACCGCGCCGTCTTTCGGGCGCCCGGTGCGACTGGCGGCAAGCTGCTCGGCGATTTCCACCAGCGACACCCGCGACGATGCCGACACCGCCCGGAACGCGCGCATCAGGCGCAACTCGATGGGCTCGTCCACCAGCAGGGCATCGGCGGTGGGAACCGACGCCAGCCGGACGTCGTCGCACAGGGCCATGCCCCCGCGCCCCGTCGCCAGCCATTCGAATTGCACGCCGGTCACCCGCGCGATCTCCCGCAAATGGGTGACGCTGGGATTCTTCGGCTGGTTGGATTCCCAATGGCTCACGGCGCTGCGCTGGACGTGGACGGCGTCGGCCAGTTGCATTTGCGACAGCCCGGCGTGGCGCCTGGCCAGCCGGATGCGGGACTGCGATGGCATGGCTCCTCCCCCTGGGCATGGTGCTGGCGGCCATGGAAGCGTGACCGGCTACTCGGATTAACCCTGATAGCGATATTCAAGTCAATACGTCCGCTATCGGTATCCATACGGCGGCAACGTGTACGCAGACGGGGCCTGCGAGACCTCCAGGGCCATCATCCTTCACCTTTTTCGCCCCCGCCGGGTCTTCACTATTTCCATGCCGCGCGGGATGCTGCGTGCGCCGACAGGGAGGTTGGCACTCACACGGACGTGGGTGGATTGGCCCGGTTGATCCGGGTCGCTGCAACAGGGATGTCGGGGGAGGGATAGCGGGCCACAGTCGTGGGCCCGGATGCCAGGGACGGCGTACAGGCTGCCGGCGGCAGAAGTGATCCACTGCCCGTCGGGGACGCTATTTGCGGCAACAACAAGGCCCGCGCTTGCGGGCCTTGTTGTGTCCGGGTGCCGGCACGGCGTCGATCCACTGGCCTGACGCGGCCGGCCGCACTTGAAACGCCAACACGGTCGCCCCATCTCTGGATCGTCCCGTTCAGCGGGCATTTTTGTTGCCGGCCTTTGGCACTCGAATATGTCGAGTGCTAGAATGATCGGCCGATTTCCATCCCAATCAACCACTTAGAGGTTGCCAATGAATATCAAGCCGCTGTACGACCGCGTCGTCATCAAGCGCATGGAAGAAGAAAAGATGTCCGCCGGCGGGATCGTGATCCCGGATTCGGCCGCCGAGAAGCCGATCAAGGGCGAAGTCGTCGCCGTCGGTGAAGGCAAGGCGCTGGACAACGGTTCGCTGCGCACCCCCAAGGTCAAGGTCGGCGACAAGGTGCTGTTCGGCAAGTACGCCGGCACCGAAGTGAAGCTCGATGGCACCGACCTGCTCGTGGTGAAGGAAGACGACATCTTCGCGATCCTGGGTTGATTGCGTAGGGCGGGTTTCAACCCGCCGCCGCACGCCGAAATCCATACACCGATGGCGGGTTAAAACCCGCCCTGCAAATCCCAACTTTGAATTGAGGTAAATCCACATGGCTGCCAAGGAAATTCGTTTCGGTGAGGACTCGCGCGCCAAGATGCTGCGCGGCGTCAACATTCTCGCCAATGCCGTCAAGGCAACACTGGGCCCGAAGGGCCGCAACGTCGTGCTCGAGAAGAGCTACGGCGCGCCGACGATCACCAAGGACGGCGTGTCCGTCGCCAAGGAGATCGAACTGGCCGACAAGTTCGAGAACATGGGCGCGCAGATGCTGAAGGAAGTCGCGTCCAAGACCTCCGACAACGCCGGTGACGGCACCACCACCGCGACCGTGCTGGCCCAGGCGCTGATCCGCGAAGGCATGAAGGCGGTCGCCGCCGGCATGAACCCGATGGACCTCAAGCGCGGCATCGACAAGGCCGTGACCGCCGCCGTCGCCGAGCTGAAGAACATCTCCAAGCCCACCGCCGACGACAAGGCGATCGCGCAGGTCGGCACGATCTCCGCGAACTCCGACGAGTCGATCGGCAACATCATCGCCGACGCGATGAAGAAGGTCGGCAAGGAAGGCGTCATCACCGTTGAGGAAGGTTCCGGCCTGGACAACGAACTCGACGTCGTCGAGGGCATGCAGTTCGACCGCGGCTACCTGTCGCCGTACTTCATCAACAACCAGCAGTCGATGTCGGCCGAGCTGGATGACCCGTTCATCCTGCTGCACGACAAGAAGATCTCCAACGTCCGCGACCTGCTGCCCGTGCTCGAAGGCGTCGCCAAGTCGGGCAAGCCGCTGCTGATCGTCGCCGAGGAAGTCGAAGGCGAAGCGCTGGCGACCCTGGTCGTCAACACGATCCGCGGCATCGTCAAGGTCTGCGCGGTCAAGGCACCGGGCTTCGGCGATCGTCGCAAGGCGATGCTGGAAGACATGGCCACCCTGACCGGCGGCACCGTGATCTCCGAGGAAGTCGGCCTGTCGCTCGAGAAGGCCACGATCAAGGATCTCGGCCGCGCCAAGAAGGTGCAGGTCACCAAGGAAAACACCACGATCATCGACGGCGCCGGCGAGTCCATCGTCATCGAAGGCCGCATCAAGCAGATCAAGGCGCAGATCGAAGACACTTCTTCGGACTACGACCGCGAGAAGCTGCAGGAGCGCGTTGCCAAGCTGGCCGGCGGCGTTGCGGTGATCAAGGTCGGTGCGTCGACCGAGATCGAGATGAAGGAAAAGAAGGCCCGCGTCGAAGACGCCCTGCACGCCACGCGCGCAGCGGTTGAAGAAGGCGTGGTCCCGGGCGGCGGCGTTGCCCTGATTCGTGCATTGGGCGCGGTCGGCAAGATCGTCGGTGCCAACGAAGACCAGAACCATGGCATCCAGATCGCCCTGCGCGCGATGGAAGCGCCGTTGCGCGAGATCGTCGCCAACGCCGGCGAAGAGCCGTCGGTCGTGTTGAACAAGGTCAAGGACGGCACCGGCAACTACGGCTACAACGCGCAGACCGGCGAGTACGGCGACATGGTCGCGATGGGTATCCTGGATCCGACCAAGGTGACCCGTTCGGCGCTGCAGAACGCGGCTTCGATTGCTGGCCTGATGATCACCACCGAAGCCATGGTGGCCGAACTTCCGAAGAAGGAAGAGCCGGCCATGGGTGGCGGCGGCGGTGGCATGGGCGGCATGGGCGGCATGGATTTCTAAGCAGCCGTATCCGCGTCACATGCAACAGGAAAGGCCCGCGAAAGCGGGCCTTTTTTTGTGCGGCGATTGCCCTTGCGCCAACTCAGCCCAGGCCGTGGTGCTTGCCCTGCCAGGGGCGGTAGAAATCGCGCAGCGATTCGATGTCGCCGCGCATGTCGTCGCCCGGCTGGAACACCGGGCCGATGCCGACGACTTTGTCCGGGTAATGCAGGTAGACCGGCACGATCGGCACGCCGTTTGCTTTTGCGATCTTCCAGAAGCCGATCTTCCAGCGCGTCACCGGCTTGCGCGTGCCCTCCGGGGCGAGCGCGTACCAGAACCGCTCGCGGGCCGAGAACAGCGCGCCGGCCTGGTCGAGCACCGGATTGTCGGGATCCTGGCTGGCAGGAAAGCCGCCATAGCGCCGCAGGATCGACGCCAGGATGGGGATCCGGAACAACACCGGCTTGCCCAGGATGCAGACGTCCAGGCCGATCGCCGTCGTTGCGAAATACATCCAGATGCCGTCCCAGTTGGACGAATGCGGCGCGAAGATGATGACGGCCTTTGGCACATCCGGAACCTGGCCCCTGATCTGCCAGCCGGCCCGGCGCAGCAGCCAGCCGGCGAACGCGCGTTCCCAGGGATGCGTCCGTGCGCAGGGTGCGTGCGGAGGCAGGGGCGGGATCGCGCCAGGGTCGTCGTGCCGAGCAGGCTCCAGCGTGGTGGCCATGGGTCCAGCGTGGAGTTGTCGAGTCGAGGAGGATACCGACAGCGTCGCGACGTTTGGTAAAGCCGGCTGTGTCGATGGCGGTGGCGTTCATCGGTGCCCCGAATCCGCAGTCAATCCTGCCACGGCCCGCGGCCCGGCCGGTCGGCGGGCCCGCACGCTGCGCATCCCGCGCTCTGCATGCGTGGAAGGCCCGGCCAAATGGTTGGAACAGTCCAGCCCGTAACCCGTCGGAATGCTGCCGCCGCACCCGCGGATCGCCGCGCGCATTTGGCGCATCCACGCGTGCCGGCTATGCTCGCGATCCACTTCAGGGGTCAAACGGATGGCTGGCGAAACCTGCGATGCCCTGATCATCGGCGGCGGCCACAACGGCCTGGTCTGCGCGGCCTATCTCGCCGGCGCGGGCCTGAAGGTGCGGGTGCTGGAACGACGCCCGATCGTCGGCGGTGCGGCGGTGACCGAGGAGTTCTTCCCGGGCTTCCGCAATTCCACCGCCAGCTACACGGTGAGCCTGCTCAACCCGACGGTGATCGCCGACCTGCGCCTGCAGCAACATGGCCTGCGCGTGGTCGAGCGGCCCTACGCCAACTTCCTGCCGCTGCCCGATGGCCGTGCGTTCCGCCTCGGCGGTGAACGCACGCAGGCCGAGGTGGCACGCTGGTCCACGCGCGACGCCGAGCGCTTGCCCGGCTACTACGCGATGCTCGATCGGGTCGTCGTGGTGCTGCGCGAATTGATGGTCCGCACGCCGCCGAACGTGACCGACGGCTTCGTCCTCGCCGACTGGCTGTCGTCGCTCGACGTCGCCAGGCGGCTCAAGCACCTGGACATGCGCGGTCGCCGCGACCTGCTGGACCTGTTCACCAAGTCGGCCGGCGAACTGCTCGACGCCTGGTTCGAATCCGAGCCGCTCAAGGCGGTACTGGGTTGGGACTCGGTGGTCGGCAACTTCGCCAGCCCGTACACGCCGGGCTCGGCCTACGTGTTGCTGCACCACGTGTTCGGCGAGGTCAACGGCAAATCCGGTGTGTGGGGACACGCCATCGGCGGCATGGGCGCGATCACCGAGGCGATCGCCAGGGAATGCGCGGCGCGCGGCGTGGTCGTCGACACCGACGCCGCCGTGGCGCAGGTGCTCGTCCACGGCGGCAAGGTGGTCGGCGTGCAACTGGCCGACGGCCGCCAGCTGCATGCGCCGACCGTCATCTCCAACGTGAATCCGAAATTGCTGTACCAGAAGCTGGTCGCGCGCGAGCACCTGGATGCCGACGTCGCCGACCGCATGGATCGCTATCGTTGCGGATCGGGCACCTTCCGCATGAACGTGGCCTTGTCCGAGCTGCCCGACTTCACTGCCGCACCCGGCACGCAGCTGCAACCGCACCACCAGTCCGGCATCCTGGTCGGGCCGTCGCTGCGCTATTTCGAGCAGGCGTACTTCGATGCAAAGTCGCGCGAACACAACGCGGGCTGGTCGCGCCAACCGATCGTCGAACTGGTGATTTCCTCCACGCTCGACGACACCCTGGCGCCACCTGGCCAGCACGTCGCCAGCCTGTTCTGCCAGCACGTCAATCCGGTGATGGACGACAACGGCGGCTGGGATGCGCATCGCGACACCGTCGCCCAGCTGATGATCGACACGGTCGATGCGTATGCACCGAATTTCCGCCGCAGCGTGCTGGGCTACAAGGCGCTGACGCCGCTGGACCTGGAGCGCGAATATGGCCTGGTCGGCGGCGACATCTTCCATGGGTCGCTGGGACTGGACCAGTTGTTCAGTGCGCGCCCGGTGCTCGGCCAGGGAAACTATCGCGGTGCGCTGCGTGGCCTGTACCTGTGCGGATCGGGCACCCATCCCGGCGGTGGCGTCACCGGCTTGCCCGGGCGCAATGCCGCGCGCGAGATCCTGCGCGACATGCGGCGCAAGCCACGGCCTGATTGAGCGAAATCCCGCATGTCGCCGGCACTTTTTTCTGAACCGCTCAGCTTATTGCTGCAGTGCAGCGTGCAACCCGAATAACGCTTCCTTCACGATAAATCCGCACCCGACGTGGGGGAGGGAGCAAGGCCCGTACCGGTTCGCCGGTGCGGGCTTTTTCTTTGGGGGTCCGTGACGCTCCGACTGCCCTGATGGTGCTGCGACGCAGCATGCGCGGTTGGGGTCGCCAACGTAGAGTCGATCCGGAAGCGTGCGGCCCGTCACGTTTCTGGTACATCCCCCCTCGGTCGCGTCAACAGTCGAAAGGACTCTCCAATGCACAAACTTGCCAAAGCCATTTCGATGGCCATTGCGTTCTGTGGTGTCGCCACGTCGGCGCAAGCCGCAACCTACATCGTCACCGCCAGGTCGCTGGCTTTCGACACGGCGCTGGCGCGCAAGGTGGAAGCTGCCGGTGGCACGATCACCGCTCGATTGCCGCAGATCGGAGTCGCCGTGGTCGAGTCGTCGGACAGCGACTTCGCGTTGCGCGCGGCCAAGCTGCAGGGCATCCGCTCGGCGGTATACGACTTCCACTTCCAGTCCGAGCCATCCGAAGCCACCAGCGTCACGGACGCCGACTTCACCAATCCGCCGGCCTCCGGCGACGACGACACCCGCTTCGACCTGCAGTGGGGCAGCCAGGCGATCGACGTCGCCGGCGCCTGGAATGCCGGTTACCGCGGGGCCGGCGCCACGGTCGCGGTACTCGACTCGGGCATCTCCTGCCAGCACCCGGACATCGCGCCCAACCTGCTGTTGAGCGAATCCACGTCCTTCGTCCCGGGCGAAGGCGTCTGCCACCCGGTGATCAATGGCTTCAACCACGGCACCCATGTCGCCGGCATCATCGCCGCGCCCGACAACGGCTACGGAACGATCGGTGTCGCTCCGCAGGCCAAGATCCTCGCGGTGAAGGTCCTGTCCGACGCCGGCAGCGGCAGCTTTGCCGGGATCATCCAGGGCATCGTGTACGCGGGCGACCACGGCGCCGACGTCATCAACATGAGCCTGGGCGTGCATGGCGGCCTGCCGGTCAACGGCAAGGGCGCCAATGACGTCGCCGAACTGGTCAACGCCACCAAGCGTGCCGTCGCGTACGCGCGTTCGCGCAATGCCCTGACCGTCGTCTCCGCCGGCAACGATGCCCAGGATCTCGACCACAACAGCGGCGTCAAGGTCTGCGATACCGATGGCGCCTGCTACGTCGCCAACCTGCGTGCGTTCCCGGCCGAATTGCCTGGCGCACTGTCGATTTCGGCAACCGCGCCGATCGGCTGGGCGAAGGCGCCGACTTCGACGTTCCTGGACAACCTCGCCAGCTACTCCAACTACGGCGCGTCGGGCATCGACTTCGCGGGTCCGGGCGGCGACTCCGCGTATCCAGGCAACGAGAACTGCACCGTCGGCGGCCTGACGCGGCCGTGCTGGGTGTTCGACCTGGTGTTCGCGCCGGGCGGTTATTCGATATCGGGCGGCCAGGTGTTCGCGTCCTACAGCTGGGCTGCCGGAACCAGCATGGCGGCGCCGCACGTCAGCGGCGTGGCAGCGCTGATCATCGGCAAGCATGGCGGCACGATGGCCCCGTCGGAGGTCGAGCGGATCCTGCGGGCCACGTCGGACGACCTCGGCAAGCCTGGCAACGACCCGGCCTACGGTGGCGGCCGTGTCAATGCCGCGCGCGCGGTGCAGGCCGACTGACCCGAGCGGCATTGCGACATCGGCGGCCGCCTTCGGGCGGCCGCTTTTTTTTGTGGCCGCGCGCGCATGCCAGAATCGGCTGGATGAGCGCAGCCGGTTCCGACCAAGCAATCGCACAGCGGGCCCTGCAGCAATTGCGCAGCCGCTCGGCCGGGCTCGATGCACTGCTTGCCGATCCCGACATCGCAGCGCAGGTCGACAGGCTCGCGATCGTCAGCGATTTCGCGATCGCAACGCTGCTGCAGCAACCGGCGCTGCTGTCGTTGCTGGTGCAGGATGGCGCCGCGTCGCCACCGCAACTGGCGCCGGGCAACCGTGGCGAATGGGCGGCGGAGTTGCGTCGTTACCGCGCGGCCGAATCCACGCGGCTGGTGTGGCGTGACGTGCTGGGGCTGGACGATGTCGACGACACCCTCGCGGGCAGCACCGCGCTGGCCGAGCGCTGCCTGCAGCTTGCACTTGGTGCGCTGGAAGGCGAATTCGCCGCACGGTTCGGGGTCGTGCGCAATGCCGCTGGCGTCGAACAACGACTGATCGTCTTCGGCCTGGGCAAGCTCGGCGGCGGCGAGTTGAACTTCTCCTCCGACATCGACCTGGTCTACGCCTACGACGGCGAGGGCGTCGCCGCGGACAGCACCGGTCCGCGCGCGATTGGCGTCGAGGATTATTTTTCGCGCCTGGGACAACAGCTGGCGAAGCTGCTCGACGAGCTGACGGCCGACGGCTTCTGCCATCGCGTCGACCTGCGACTGCGTCCGTTCGGCAATGCCGGTCGCATCGCGCTGTCGTTTTCGGCCATGGAGCAGTATTTCCAGCGCGAAGGCCGCGACTGGGAACGCTACGCCTGGCAGAAGGCCAGGCCGGTCGCCGGCGACATCGCCGCCGGTGAACGCTTCCTCGAGGTGTTGCGGCCGTTCGTGTATCGGCGCTACCTGGACTACGGCGCGCTGGATGGCCTGCGCGAGATGAAGGCCACCATCGCCGCCGAGGTCGCGCGCAAGGATCTCGCGGACGACATCAAGCGCGGACCCGGCGGCATCCGCGAAATCGAATTCCTGGTACAGGCCCTGCAGCTGATCCGCGCTGGTCGCGAGCCGGCTTTGCGCGAGCGCCGGCTGCAGCCGGCGCTGCAGGCGCTGGTCGCGGGTGGTCACGTCGAAGCGACCACCGCGGCAGCCTTGCGTGATGCCTACCGCTTCCTGCGCCGGCTGGAGAACCGCCTGCAGATGCTGCGTGACGCGCAGACGCACGCGCTGCCGGAGAGTGCCGAGGTGCGCGAGCGCATCGCCAACGGCCTCGCAATGGATGGCTGGGCGGACCTGCGGCTGCAGCTGGACGCGCATCGCGCCCGCGTCAGCGCGGAATTCGACGCGCTGCTGGCGCCGCGGCGACGCCAGGCCGCCGCGAGCGAACTGTCGACCTACTGGCGCGCGCTGCCCGATGCCGGGGAGGCCGATGCGCTGGCGACCGCTGGCTTCAGCGATGTCATCGCCGCCGATGCGAGCCTGCGCGACCTTGCGCGAGCACCGTCCCTGCGCGCCTTGTCGGACGCGGCGCGGACACGGCTGGATCGCGTGCTGCCGGCGTTGCTCGACGCTGCCGGTGCATCGGCGCAATCCGATGCGGCGCTGCGCCGGCTCCTGCCCCTGCTGCAGACCCTGTTGCGTCGCGCCAGTTATCTGGCCTTGCTGGACGAACAACCAGCCGCCTTGCAACGGCTGGTCGACGTGGTCGCGCGCAGCGCGCTGCTCGCCGAACGCCTGGCCGCGTATCCGGTGCTGCTCGACGAACTGCTCGACGTGCGGGTCGCCGGACCGCTGCCGGACCGCGGCGACCTGCAGCGCGCGTGCGCGGCGGCGCTGGCGGCGAGCGATACCGAAGCGGCATTGCACGCACTGGGCGAAGCCCGCCAGGCGCTGAGCTTCCGCATCGCGCTGGCGACGCTGGATGCGCGCCAGGGCGCCCAGGCCAGTGCCCGCCAACTGGCGTGGCTGGCCGATGCCGTGATCGCCGCCGTGCTGGAGCTGGCGACGCGGGAGACGATCGCGGCCCACGGCCCGATCCTGCCTGGCGAGGCTGCGGGCGGACGCTTCGTGGTACTGGGATACGGCAGCCTGGGTGGGGAGGAATTGGGTTTCGGCTCGGACCTGGACGTCGTGTTCCTGTACGACACGCCCGGCGACGTGCATTCGGTTGGCCCGCGGCCGCTCGATGCGCCGCGATGGTTCGCACGGCTTGCGCAGAAGGTCGTCGCACTGCTCGGCACGGTGACCGGCGCGGGCCGCCTGTTCGACGTCGACGTGCGCCTGCGCCCGGATGGCGCCAAGGGCCTGCTGGTCTCGACCGTGTCCGGGTTTGCCGACTACCAGCGCGAGCGCGCATGGACCTGGGAACACCAGGCGCTGGTGCGGGCGCGCTGCGTGGCCGGCGATGCACGGCTGTGTGCGGCTTTCGAGGACACACGCAGGCAGACGCTGTCGCTGCTGCGCGATCCGCAATCGCTGTGCGCCGATGTGGCCGGGATGCGGGCGAAGATGCGCGCCGAGCTGGATCGCTCCGATCGCGGCGACAGCCTGGGCCGGTTCGACCTCAAGCAGGGCGAGGGCGGACTGGTCGACCTGGAATTCCTGCTGCAATACCTCGTCCTGCGCGAGGCCCACGCGGTGCCCGCGCTGCTGGTCCCGCGCGATACGCCAGGACTGCTGGCTGCGCTGTGCGCGGCGGGCCTGCTCGATCAGCAAGCCTGCGCAACGCTGCTGCAGGCGCACGCCGTGCTGCTGGACGCAGGACTGCGCTGCACGCTGGACCGGCGCGCGCGGATCATGGCGCAGACCGATGCCATCTCGGCAGCGCGTGCGGCGGTCATCGAAGCGACGCGCGTCGCCGGCCTGGCCTTCGGCTAGAAGCCCAGCCGCTGCCGGACTTCGGCGGCAACCCGGGCCGTCTCGCGCAAGGGCAGCACGTTGAATGGCGCCATCCTGTCGTCAAGCGGCCGGATGCGGCCGCGGTCCATCAGCGTGTCGATGAACATGCGCAGTTTGCCGCGTGCGCGATCAGGTTCGAACACATACACCGGCACGGTCGTGGCGCAGGCCTCGGAGATCATGTTCACCGAGTCGGGCGAGCACACGATGCGGTCGGCCCAGCCGAGCAGTCCGGCATAGGGATTCGTTCCGTCTTCCGGACCGAGCCAGGCCGATCCCGGTACTTGTGCGAAGCGCCGCCGCAGCGCCGCGCGCAGGGCCGTCGGCGTGCGCCGCGAGGCGGTCAGCAGCACGCTGCCACCGCTGTTCTCGCGCTCGCGATCCAGCAGGGTCGCGATCCGCATGAAGGCTGCACGATCCAGCGGTGCATGCCGGCTGGACGCGCCCAGCAGCACCGTCGTACGTGGTCGCGGCAGGTGGGCGAATGTCGGAAACACGGCCCGCCCCTGCGCCAGCCACAAGTCATCGACGGGATGCAGGCTGCCCACCGTCGACAGCACGTTGTCGCCCCGCAGGCGATCGTGCTGCGGCGTGATCACCAGGTCCCAGTGTCGTGGGTCCAGTCGTGGATCGAGGATCTGCACGACGCGCGACCCGTGCGCGCGCAACAGCCGCGTCGCCAGGGCGGCCTGTCGTCCGCAGCCGATCGCAAGTCGCGGGGCACTGGCCAGCCGGGACGCAAAATCGCTGCCGAAGGCATGCGCGCTGCCGGGACCGAGCAGGGGTGCCCAGGCGCGCCACGGCAAATGGGCAGCAATCACCTGCGTCCTGACAGGTTCCAGGCCGAGGGCGCGGGCGAGGGCGTCGGCCTGGCGCGCATTGCCCGCGCGGCCATCGCTCAATGCCAATGTGGCCGCCGCGTCGGCGCCGGTATCGCGTGCAGCGGGGCGAGCGGATCGTTCCATGCGTGCGACCAATCGTTTCGTTGCGTTGACCGACATGCGCCTTGCGACACTCTACACTGCGACCCCGCGCACGCGCCGGCGAATGCCACCGCGTGGCGCGCGACTTTCCAAAGGATCCTCCCATGCCCCATTCCGCGCTCGACGCATCAGCCCTGGACCAGTTGTTCCGGCAGGCCCGCACCTACAACGCATTTTCCGGCGAGGTCAGCGACCAGGCGCTGCATGCGCTGTACGACGTGATGAAGTTCGGCCCGACCACGTCCAACTCCTGCCCGGCGCGCTTCGTCTTCGTCCGGTCCGCCGAAGCCAAGGCCAAACTCGGGCCCACGCTGGATGCCGGCAACCACGACAAGACGATGGCGGCGCCGGTGACCGTGATCGTCGCCTACGACCTGGCGTTCTTCGACAAGCTGCCGGTGCTGTTCCCGCATACCGATGCCAGGTCGTGGTTCGACACCAAGAGCGAAGCGGAGCTGACGACCATCGCGCTGCGCAACAGCAGCCTGCAGGGCGCCTACCTGCTGCTCGCCGCGCGCGCGCTGGGACTGGATTGCGGACCGATGTCGGGTTTCGACAATGCCATGCTCGATGCGGCCTTCTTCGCCGGCACCCGCATCCGCTCCAACTTCCTGGTCAACCTGGGACATGGCGACCCGGCGAGCATCTTCGCGCGATCGCCGCGCCTGGGATTCGACGAGGTCTGCCGCATCGAATGATGGCGTCGCCCACGCGACATTTCCCGCGACCCCCGATGTCGAGGCATGCATGATCATCGAACGTCCATCCGCCGCGCGCGGCACCGTCAAGGCGGGCTGGCTCGACAGCCGCCATACGTTTTCGTTCGGCCACTACCATGATCCCGAGTGGATGGGTTTTGGCCCATTGCGCGTCATCAACGAGGACCGGGTGGCGCCCGGTGGCGGGTTCCCGCCGCATCGCCACGCCAACATGGAAATCCTCAGTTACGTCCTGTCCGGCGCCCTGTCGCACAAGGACAGCAGCTCGGGCGGGGAAGGCGGGGTCATCCATCCCGGCGATCTGCAGTGGATGAGCGCCGGGCATGGCATCGAGCACAGCGAGTTCAACGCATCGACGACGCTGCCGGTGCATTTCCTGCAGATCTGGCTGCAACCCGATCGGGTCAATGCGGCGCCCGCCTATGCACAACGCACGTTCGAGCCGTCGGACCGCCGTGGCCGCTGGGCGCTGCTGGCCTCGCCGGATGGCGACGCGGGCAGCATCGCGATCCGCCAGCAGGCCTGGCTGCGCGGCGCGTTGCTGGCGGCTGGCGAGGAGGTGGAATTCGCCTGCGAACCGTCGCGACGCTACTGGGTGCATGTGGCGCGCGGCACCGTGACCGTCGATGGTCGCGTTTTGCAGGCGGGTGATGCGCTGGGATTCGTCGAGGAGGACGGGCCGCATCGATTGCGCGACACGGGTGACGACATCGCGGACGTGCTGCTGTTCGACCTGCCGGTGTAAACATCACCCCATCGCAAAAACAAAGCGCCGGCAGATGCCGGCGTTGTCGTCTCCGCGCAATGCCGCCGGCTCAGCGGATCAGGAAATCCTCGAGCTTGCCGCCCTTGCCAATCGCCTCGGCCAGCCATTTCGGCTGCATCCCACGACCGGCCCACGTCTGCGCGGGATTGGACGGGTTGCGGTATTTCGGCGCGACCTTGCCTGTCGAGACGCCCTTCGACTTGCTGGCTTTCCCAGCGCTTTTGACCGCACGCGGAGTCGCCGCTGGCCCCGGCGCGAACAGTTCCGCGATCGAGTAGCCCTCCGCCCTGGCCAGCTGCGTCAGCTTCTGGCGAACCACCGCGACCGGCTTGCGCTTGCTCAAGGTCGCCTTGCGCTTCTTCGCTTGGTTGATCAGCGCGTCGAGCTCCTTGACCGACAACCGGGTGACGTCGATCGACATGGCAATCTCCTTGATCCGAATCCAGCGATTGTGCCAGCGCAACAGGCCGGGCGCGACCTGTGGCCGTCGCTCTTCAAGAAGAGCCGGAATGCGAACTCGCACAGCGACCCGGAGGGCGGCGCACATGGATGTGCGCCGTTTTCAGCCGAGCCAGGATGGCGAGTCTGGAAATGGTCGAGGGACGCGCCAACCAAAGTTGGCCTTGATCGGGGAAAGCGCCCTTTCTTTTGGTTACTTTTCTTTGGGCGCCATCAAAGAAAAGTAACTCGCCAACGGCGAAAGCGTTATCGCGCCGCAGGCAGTTGCGCAAAGTGACTGATCAAGCGGCGCGGAATCTTTCCAGCAACGCCTCGCGAGTCAGCTGCTCCGACTCGCTGCCCGAACGCGCCCGATACTCAAACATCCCCGCCGCCAACCCCCGCTCGGACACCACGACCCGATGCGGAATCCCGATCAGTTCGATATCGGCGAACATCGCCCCCGCACGCAACCCACGATCGTCCAGCGCCGCATCGACGCCCGCCGCGAGCAATTCGCGATAGAGCGCGTCGGCTGCGTCCGCGACCGCCGGATCGTTCTTCGGATTGATGACGCAGACGGCCACCTGCCAGGGCGCCATCGCCTCCGGCCAGAGGATGCCGGCATCATCATGGTTCTGTTCGATGGCGGCGGCAACGATGCGCGACACGCCGATGCCGTAGCAACCCATCAGCGGATGCACGGCCTTGCCGGCGGCGTCGAGGACCGTGCAGTCCATCGCTTCGGAATACTTGTCGCCGAGCGCGAACACGTGGCCCACCTCGATGCCGCGCGCGATGCCGAGTACGCCCTTGCCATCCGGCGATGCATCGCCGGCGATGGCGTTGCGGATGTCGGCGACCACGGCAGGCTCGGGCAGGTCGCGGCCCCAGTTGACGCCTGCGATATGGAATCCGGACTCGTTCGCACCCACGACGAAATCCGCCATCGCCGCCACGCTGCGATCGGCGATCACTGTGATCGGGCGTTTCGGCGCGATCGGGCCGAGGAAGCCGGGCTCGCTGCCGAGGTGGTCGACGATCTCCTGCTCGTTCGCGAGCCGGTAATCCGACATCCCGTCGAGCTTGGACAGCTTGATCTCGTTGACCGAATGATCGCCGCGCACCAGCGCCAGCACGAACGCCGGCTGGCCGTCGGTCGCCGCGCGCATCAGCGCGACCGACTTCACCGTGCGCTGCAGCGGGAGGCCGAGCAGGGCGGCGACGTCCTCGCAGGTTTTCTGCGTCGGCGTGTCGACCTTGCGCAATGGTTCCATAGCCGGCGCACGTGCACCTGGCGATACGGCTTCGGCCAGCTCGACGTTGGCGGCGTAATCCGAGCCGTCGGAAAACGCGATGGCGTCCTCACCCGAGTCCGCCAGCACGTGGAACTCGTGCGACGCGCTGCCGCCGATCGCGCCGGTGTCGGCGAACACCGCGCGGAACTTCAAGCCCAGGCGCGTGAAGATGCGTGCGTAGGTGTCGTACATGTTGCGGTATTCGGCATCCAGCGAGGCCTCGTCCGCATGGAACGAGTACGCATCCTTCATCAGGAATTCGCGCGCGCGCATGGCGCCGAAACGCGGGCGGATCTCGTCGCGGAACTTGGTCTGGATCTGGTAGAAGTTCACCGGCAACTGCTTGTAGCTCGCGAGCTCCTGCCGCGCGAAATCGGTGATGACTTCCTCCGCGGTCGGGGCGTAGCAGTAGTCGGCCTCCTTGCGGTCCTTGACCTTCAGCAGCTGTGGGCCGAACTTCTGCCAGCGCCCGGTCTCCTCCCAGAGTTCCTTCGGCTGGATGGTCGGCATCAGCAGCTCGATCGCGCCGGCACGGTCCATTTCCTCGCGCACCACGCGCTCGACCTTGCGCAGCACGCGCAGGCCCAGCGGCGACCAGGTGTAGATGCCGGCGGCGAGCTTGCGCAGCATGCCGGCCTTGAGCATCAGCTTGTGGCTGACGATCTCGGCATCGGCGGGCGTTTCCTTGCTGGTGCGGAGGTGGAACCGGGACAAACGCATCGGGACGGCTCGCGCGAGGGGGCCGTCATTCTGCCATGCGACTGTCAGCGGGCTGGCGGGCGGTCGCCGCGAACCTCGATACCGTCGCGCGGACGCTGGCCGATGCGTTCGTAGTGGACGCCCTTGGGCGGCTTGTCCGTCACCTGCAGCACGCCATTGGCATCGCGCCAGCGATACAGGGAGGGGATGGCGTCGCGGGCGCTGGCGGCAGCCGCCTGCTCGGCACGGGCACGCCGCTGGTGCTCCGCGCCCGGCGACTCGTGCGACAACCACCAGGCGGCGCCCCCGCCCAGTGCAAGCCCGGCGGCGATCGCCCAGGCAGCTCTCATGGGGACGCGGCGGGCGCCCCGTTGCTGCAGAACGCGCCGATGTTCTTCTGCGCCAGCTCGGTCTGCTTCACGCGCTCGTCGGCAGTCATCGCCCCATCGGGCTTGCCGTCGCCATCGGCATCCACGCCAATGGCCCCGCCGGCCTGCAGCAGCTTGAGGTTGGCCTGGGCGAGGGAGCAATTGGTGCTTGCCGGCGTGGGTTTCGCGGCATCGGGCGCGGCCGGCGCGGGATCGCCGGGATGGACATCACGTGCGGTGAAGTGTCCCTTGGGTGGCGGCGCATCGGCGAAGTGGGTCACACCTTTTGCGTCCTTCCACTGGTACAGGCCGGCGGCGTTGGCCAGCGTGGCGCAACCAAGCAGCAGCGAGGCCGCCAACAGTGCCGGCAATATCCTGGTGGTCATCGGGGTTCTCGTGCACGAGGGAAGCCTGATTGCAGCATCGCGCCGTCCCCGGTGCAAGCCCGTTAAACTCCGGACATGAACGAAGACACCGACGAGCAGGACGGCGAACGCGCTGAGCTGCGGGCAGTGCCGCGCCGCAGGGGGATCTACCTGCTGCCCAACCTGTTCACCACCGGGGGGCTCTTCGGCGGGTTCTTCGCGATCATCGCGGCCTCGCAGGGCCGATTCGAGGCGGCGTGCATCGCCATCTTCATTGCCGCCATCCTCGACGGCATCGACGGTCGGGTGGCACGCATGACCAACACCCAGACCGAGTTCGGCGTGCAATACGACTCGCTGGCCGACCTTGTCAGCTTCGGCATGGCGCCAGCACTGGTGATGTACTACTGGGCGCTGTCATCGTTGCGCCTGGACGGGGTCACGCCGGGCAAGATCGGCTGGCTGACCGCCTTCCTCTATGCCGCGTGCGCGGCGCTGCGCCTGGCGCGATTCAACAGCCAGGTGGCCCAGGTCGACAAGCGCTGGTTCATCGGACTGGCGAGCCCGGCGGCCGCGGGACTGATGGCCAGCTTTGTCTGGACCTGCACCGACCTGGATCTCCAGGGCCCGCAGATGCGCTACGTCGCCATCGCGGTCACCGTCATTGCCGCCTTGCTGATGGTCAGCCGCATCCGCTACAGCAGCTTCAAGGGCGCGCGCGGTCCGAAGGGAGACCGCGTTCCGTTCATGGGCATCGTCGTCGCGCTTGCGGTGTTGATCGCACTGGTGCTCGACCCGCCGAAGCTGTTGCTGGCCGCGGCCACCGTCTACGCATTGTCCGGCCCGGTGCTCTGGGCGCGGCGGCGCGCATCATCGCAGGCCCTGTCGGGATGACCATGTGGGATCCGTTCCAGCGCGAGATCCTCGCGGCACTGGGCCTGGAGCCACTGGTGCAGGCGCCACCAGTGGTGCCCGACGATCCGCTGCTGCATGCGTTGTTGCGGGCGGTCGGGCGCGATCGCGATTCAGCCGACCTGGCGCAGGTGCTGCGCATGCTGCAGGAATGGGCGCAGCTTCGCGGCGATGTCGCGGCCAAGCGCGCGTCGTGGCCCCGATTGCGGACATTGCGAAGCCACCCCTGATGAGCGCGCAGGCAGGCCACGCCGATCCTGCACCGGCCACGATGCGGCCGATGCGCGTGGACGACCTGGAGTCGGTGCTCGACATCGAGCTGCGCGCGTATCCGTTTCCGTGGACGCGCGGCATCTTCCACGACTGCCTGCGCGCGGGTTATCCGGCGTGGGTGCTCGAACTGGACGGCGTGATCATCGGCTACGGCATGTTGACCATCGCCGCGGATGAAGCGCATGTCCTCAATGTCTGCACGGCCCCTGAAGTGCAGCGCCAGGGCCATGGCCGGCGTCTGTTGCGGTCACTGCTCAAGGCCGCGCGGCATCGGGGCGCGCAGCACGTATTCCTGGAAGTCCGGCCGTCGAACACGTCGGCCATCGCGCTCTACGATTCGGAAGGCTTCAACGAAATCGGCCGGCGCCCGCGTTATTACCCGGCGCGCGGTGGCCGCGAGGACGCGATCGTGATGGCGAAGGAACTGTTCGCCGACGACTGAGTCCGGCTTTTGCCTGGACCTCTTCCCGCATGAGGTAGGGCGGGTCGAGACCCGCCCTACGCGAGCTTCGCGCGCTGCGTCGCCAGCGCTTCGCGCTGCATGCCCCAGTCGAGCAGGCGCTGGCGCTCCTGCTCCACGACGGCGGCTGGCGCGTTCTGCACGAACGTGTCGCTGGCGAGCTTGTTCCGGGACTTGGCGAGCTCCGCGTCGACCCGCTTGAGTTCCTTGTCCAGGCGCGCGCGTTCGGCGCCGAGGTCGACGAGGCCTTCGAGCGGCACCAGCAGTTTCAGTTCGCCGACGACGGCCGAAGCGGCCGCGGGTGCGTCGTTCGCATCGCCGATGAAGTCGATCGAATCGAGCTTGTTGAGGAACCGCAGCGATGCAGCGAAGCGCCCAACCCGCGCGCGATCGCCCGCGCCGCCATCGGCGAGCAGCAGCGGCACCAGCTTTGCAGGCGGCACATTGAGCTCGCTGCGCACGCGTCGCAGCGCGGTCACCATCGCCTTGAGCCATTCGATGTCCGCCGCGGCATCCGATGGCGCGGCCGTGAGGTCGCCCGCCTGCGGATACGGCCGCAGCATGATCGTGCCACCGACAATCCCAAGCCGGGGCGCGACCGATTGCCACAACTCTTCGGTGACGAAGGGAATCAGCGGATGCAGCAGCGACAACAGCCGCTCCAGCACGAACAGCAACGTGTGTCGCGTGCTCTGCGCCGCGGCGGCGGCGTCGCCATTGAGCGCGGGCTTGGACAACTCGACGAACCAGTCGCAGAAATCATTCCAGGCGAACTCGTACAGCGACTGCGCCAGCAGGTCGAAGCGGTAGGCGGCGAAATGCTGTTCGGCTTCGGCGGCGACCCTGTCCAGTTGCGCGAGGATCCAGCGCTCGGCATCGGTTTGCGGCTGCGGAGCGCCGCTGAACGTGGCGCCCTCCGTGTTCATCAGCACGAAGCGCGTCGCATTCCACAGCTTGTTGCAGAAATTCTTGTAACCCTCGGCGCGGCCGAGGTCGAACTTGATGTCGCGGCCATGGCCGGCGAGCGCTGCCATGGTGAAGCGCAGCGCATCGGCGCCGAACGCGGGGATGCCGTCGGGGAATTCCCTGCGCGTGGCCTTTTCGATCTTCTCGGCCATGCGTGGCTGCATCAGGCCCGCCGTGCGCTTGGCGACGAGTGCCTCGATCGAGATACCATCGATCAGGTCCAGCGGGTCGAGGATGTTGCCTTTCGACTTGGACATCTTCTGCCCGTGCGAATCGCGGACCAGGCCAGTGATGTAGACGTCGTGGAATGGCACTTCGCCGACCAGCTTGTCGGTCATCATGATCATCCGGGCGACCCAGAAGAAGATGATGTCGAAGCCGGTGACCAGCACCGACGAGGGCAGGTAGCGGTCGAACCCGCGTTCTCCCATCAGGCCGGCATCCGGCCAACCCATCGTGCTGAAGGGCCACAGCGCCGACGAGAACCACGTCTCCAGGACGTCGTTGTCGCGATCACTGTCGCTCAACGTGCCCTGATATCCATCCGCGATGGCCTTGGCACTGGCTTCTTCCAGGGTGCGTCCGACATACGCCTTCCCGTTGGTGCCGTACCACGCCGGGATGCGATGGCCCCACCACAATTGCCGGCTGATGCACCAGTCCTGGATGTTCTCCATCCAGTGGCGATAGGTGTTGATCCAGTTGCCCGGAACGAAGCGAACGGCACCCGTCTCGGCCAGTTCGAGGCCACGCTGTCCAAGCGCCTCCATCTTCACGAACCACTGGTCGGTGAGATACGGCTCGATCACCTGCCCGGTGCGATCGCCGCGCGGCACCTGCAGCTTGTGGGGCTTGGTCTCGACCAGCAGTCCCGCGGCGTCGAGATCGGCGAGCACGAGTTTGCGTGCATCGTAACGATCCAGGCCGCGATACTGCGCGGGGACCTCGTCGTTCGTCGCGGCGTCAGGCGTGAAGATGTTGATCAGCGGCAGCGAGTGCCGCTGGCCGACGGCGTAATCGTTGAAGTCGTGCGCCGGCGTGACCTTGACTACGCCGGTGCCGAATTCGCGGTCGACATAGGCATCGGCGATGACCGGGATCTCGCGGCCCGTCAGCGGCAGCGTCACGGTCTTTCCGACCAGGTGCGCATAACGCTCGTCATCCGGATGCACCATCACCGCGGTATCGCCGAGCATGGTTTCCGGACGCGTCGTCGCCACGACCAGCGAGCCGCTGCCATCGGTCAGCGGATAGGAAATCGACCAGAGGAAACCGTCTTCCTCCTCGCTGACGACTTCCAGATCGGAGATCGCGGTCTTCAGCACCGGGTCCCAGTTGACCAGGCGCTGTCCGCGATAGATCAGGCCGTCGGCATGCAGTCGCACGAACGCCTCGACCACGGCCTCGGCCGCCATCGGGTCCATCGTGAACACGCTGCGCGACCAGTCGCCCGACGTGCCCAGCCGCCGCATCTGCCGCTCGATGGTGTGGCCGGACTGCTCGCGCCACTCCCAGACCTTGTCGACGAAACGTTCGCGGCCCAGCGAGTCGCGCGTGTCCGCGCTCCCTTCGAGCTTGAGGTTGCGCGACACCACCATCTCGGTCGCGATGCCGGCGTGGTCGGTGCCCATCTGCCACAGCGTGTCGAAGCCGCGCATGCGGTGGTAGCGGACCAGCGCGTCCTGCAGCGTGTGCTGGAACGCATGCCCCATGTGCAGCGTGCCGGTGACGTTCGGCGGCGGCAGCAGGATGCAGTACGGCTCGCCCTTGCCGCTGGGCTTGAACACGCCGCTGGCCTCCCACTGCGCGTAGAGGCGCGCTTCGAACTGGGTGGGGTCGTAGCCGGGGGCAAGCGCAGTCATCGGGATCGCATCACATGTCGAATTTTTTCAGGTCCAACCCGCGCGCCTTGTACTGCTTCCAGCGCTCGCGCAACGGCTCGCGCGCGGAATCGTCGGCCGGCACGACTTCCAGCACGCGCTCGAAGCTGCCTTCGACCGCGCCATCGCGCAGGTTGATCACCAGCGGGCGCATCGCCGCGTCGATATCGGGGGTGGCGATGAGCACGGGCGTCAATGCGTCTTCCTCATCGCCGGCGATCTGGTGCGGGATGTAGGCATCGTCGCCCATGTCCCACAACATCTCGTCCAGCGCCTCGGCCTGGTCGGCGTCGCGCGCGAGCACCAGCGTCCACAGGTTGGCGTCGTAAGCCTTGCGCGCCAGTTCGCACACCAGCAGCAGCGGCTCCTCGCGGAAACGCTCCTTGGCGATCAGGTAGAAATCGGCGCGCGGCATGGGGAGGGATCCGGGGGCAAAAAGGGGTCAGAGTGAATTTTGCGCCGAGGATCCAGACTTCCCCGAAGCATTCCATTCGCAAAACTTCACTCTGACCCCTTTTTGACTCTCACCCGTTCTGGGCCTGGTCGAGCAGCCACTGCGACAGCAGTCCGACCGGTCGCCCCGTGGCCATGCCCATCTTGCCGTCGCCATTGGCGACGCCGGCGATGTCCAGGTGCGCCCAGCGCTGGCCTTCGGTGAAGCGCGACAGGAAACAGCCCGCGGTGATCGCACCGGCCCAGCGGCCGCCGATGTTGTAGACGTCGGCGAAGGCCGAATCGAGCATCGACTGGTATTCGTCCCACAGCGGCAGGCGCCACGCGCGATCGAAGGTGTCTTCGCCGGCGGCAAGCAATTCGGACGACAGGTCGTCGTGCTTGCTCATCAGGCCGGCGGCGTACTTGCCCAGCGCGACCACGCAGGCGCCGGTGAGCGTGGCGACGTCGAGCAGCGCCTGCGGCTCGAAGCGCTGCGCGTAGGTGAGCGCGTCGCAGAGGATCAGGCGGCCTTCGGCGTCGGTGTTGCCGACCTCGATGGTCTTGCCCGACATGCTGGTGAGCACGTCCGAGGGACGGTAGCTGTCGCCATCGGGCATGTTCTCGACTGCCGGCACGATGACGACCAGGTTGATCGGCAGCTGCATGCCGACGGCGGACACGAAGGTGCCCATGACCGTGGCCGCGCCGCACATGTCGTACTTCATCTCCTCCACGCCACCCTGCGTCTTGAGGTTGATGCCGCCGGTGTCGAAGGTGATGCCCTTGCCGACCAGCACGTAGGGCTTCGCGTCGCCGCCATTGGTATAGCGCAGGACGATCAGCTTGGGCGGGTTCGCCGAGCCCTGCGACACGGCCAGCAGCGAGCCCATGCCCAGCGTGCGCATCTGTTCGCGATCGAGCACGTCGCAATGCACGTTCGACAGGCGCCCCGCGAGTTCCCGTGCCTGGTCGGCGAGGTAGGACGGGTTGCAGATGTTGGGTGGCAGGTTGCCGAGCTCGCGGGTGAAGGTGACGCCGGCGGCGATCGCGCTGCCCTGCGACAGCGCGGTGGCGTCGTCGCCGCTGATCGCCAGCGACGCAAGCCCCGATTCCTCGCGTTTCTTGTTCTTCGCGCCCAGCGTGGCGGTGTAGCGATAGCAGGCATGGCTGGTGGCGATCGCGGCCTGGCGGATGTTCCAGGCGGCATTGCGCCCGGGCACGGCGATCTCGGACAAGGTCAGCACGGCGCTTTTCACCGGGCCCGTACGCAGCGCACGCGCCGCATCGCCGATGGCCTTGATGTATTGCGGAACCGCGAACTTGGCCTGTTCGCCCAATCCCATTACCAGCACGCGCGGCGACTTCAGCCCGGACAGGTCGTGCAGCCAGGTGGTCGTGCCGGTCTTGCCGGTGACGTCCCCGCGGGCAACCAGCGCAGCGAGCCTGCCGCTGGAGGCGACATCGATCGCCTGCGCGGCCGGGCTGAGCGAGACGCCTGCGGTGGCGCCGGCGGCGAAGGCGCCTACCACGATGCAGTCGGCAGCGACGTCGGCGGGGGAAGTGCGGTTCAGGGTGAATTCGAGGGACATCGACCAGATTCCAAGGGATGGGGGCGTGGGCTTCCGTGACTTCCGTACAATCCCGGGACTCGCTCGCCACGAGCGGTCGCAGGCCACATCCCCCCAGGCCAGCAATGAGGAATGGCTGATCCGGGCCGGATGGTTCGACGGCCCTGCGCACGGGCGGTCGACGACGAAACAAGGCCGAAGTCTAAAGCAAGCCCGCCCGATGCCAACCCCACCAGCGCCGCAGATGCCGAGATCCGATGCCCAAGCTTGACCGTTATCTGTTGCGTGAATTCAGCCAGGCCACCTTGGCGGCACTGGTGGTCTTGCTGATGGTCAGCCTGGGCGGCGTCTTCGCCGACGTGCTGGGCGACGTCGCCCGCGGTCGCGTGCCCGCAGGGATGATGCTGGCGCAGCTGGGCCTGGAATTGATCCGTTACCTGCCGCTGATCCTGCCGCTGGGATTGATGCTTGGCCTGCTGCTGGCGATGGGACGGCTGTACCGCGACGCGGAAATGCCGGTTCTGACCTCCATCGGGATCGGGCCCCGGCGCATGTTGCGTCCCTTCCTGATGCTGGTGCTGCCGGTGGTGGTGCTGGTCGGCTCGTGCTCGCTCTGGTTCGGCCCCTGGGCCAAGCGCACGTCGGAGGACATGATCATCGCCGGCAGCCGCAGCCTGCTGGTCGCGGGGCTGGAGCCGGGTCGCTTCACCGAATTGCCGGGCGGCGGCGGCGTGGTCTACGTCGGCTCGATGTCCAACGACGGCACCCACCTGAACCGGATCTTCGTCTACAAGCAGGAGGGCGGCCGCATCGACGTCACCACCGCCCGCGGCGGCACGCTGTCGTTTGTCGGTCGCAGCGATCGTTACCTGACGCTGGAGGACGGATTCCGCGTCGAGGGTCCGCAGGACGAAGGCCGTGATTACCGCCTGATGCGCTACGCCAGCAATGCGATGTTGATGCCGCAGACGCAGGAGCGCCGCGATGGCGAGGACACGCAGACCATGACCCTGCGCGAGCTGTCCAAGGATCCGCGCCGCGAAGCCACCGCACAGCTGCACTATCGACTCGCGCCGCCGTTGCTGGCGCTTGCCTTTGCGTTGCTGGCGGTGCCGCTGGCGCGCAGTTCGCCGCGACAGGCGCGTTATGGCCGCATCCTGGTCGGATTCCTCGCCTATCTCATCGGCACCAACCTGATGGTGCTCGGGACCGACTGGCTGTCGAGTGGCAGGCTGCCGATGACGGCCGGATTGTGGTGGCTGGAAGTGCCGCTGCTGGCGGTGGCCGGGTGGATGTACCTGCGCGACGGGCACATGCCGCGATCGAAGCTGTCATTCAAGCCGCGCGCGGCGAGGGCCGCTCGATGAAGCCCTTTCCCAAGATCCACGATGTCTACATCGCCAAGGTCCTGCTGGGGACGGTGCTGATGAGCTGGGCCGTGCTGGTGGGCCTGGACGTCGTGCTCGCCGTCGTTTCCGAAGTCAGCGATGTCGGCAAGGGCGATTACACCTTCACCACGGCGATGCTGGGCATCGTGCTCTCGGTGCCGCGGCGTTTGTACACCCTGTTTCCGACGGCCGCGGTGATCGGCACGCTGATGGGACTGGGCCAGCTCGCGGCCAGCTCCGAGCTGACCGCGCTGCGCGCTCTGGGCCTGTCGCGTCGCCGACTTGGGCTGGCGGTGGCGCTGGCCTTGTCCGTGCTGACCGCGCTGATGGTGATCAACGGTGAAACCCTGTCGCCCTGGGGGACCCGCCGCGCCGATGCGATGAAGGCATCGGCCAAGTCCCGGGACATGATCGTCGCGCAGTACTCGGGCCTGTGGGCGCGGGAGGGCAACACCTTCCTCAACGCGCAGACCGGCCAGGAGCGCAATGACGGCAACAACCACTGGCTGGAACTGCGCGACGTGCGCCTGTACGAGTTCGACGATGCGGGCAGGCTGGAATCGATCGCCCGTGCCGGCAGCGCCCAACACCGCCAGGGGGGCTGGTTGATGCACAACGTGCGGCGGACCTGGTTCGATGCCCGTTCGGTCACCCAGACCGATGTCATGGAGGAGCGCTGGCAGTCGAAACTGGACGACACCGCGCTGGCCGCCAGCGTGACCCAACCCGCGTACCTGCCATCCAGTTCGCTGCGCAGCGGCATCCTGTACCGCCAGCGCAACGGCCTGGACGCGAGCGAGTTCGAGGAAAGCTACTGGGGACGATGGTTCTATCCCTTCAACGTGCTGGCGCTGTGCCTGGCCGCAATGCCGTTCGCGTTCGGCAGCCTGCGCAGCGGCGGCGTCGGCAAGCGCCTGTTCATCGGCATCGTGTTCGCGCTGGGATTCTGGCTGCTGCAGACGCAGTTCGTGAAGCTGGCCGGGGTCTACAAGTTCGACTACCGGATCGCCTACCTGATCCCATCGCTGCTGATGCTGGGCATATCAACAGTCCTCTTCCGCCGCCGCAGTGGGTGAGCGGCCGCGCTTGTGAGGTGCGTTGAAGTCACGCGGCCGCGAACGCCGTCGCGCAGCGCTGATGACATGCGTTGAAGCGCAGCAGGCCCCGGAAATCGATCCGCGGCCGGCGCTGCTAAACTGCGGGCCCCGCTACAGCCGACGACGCCTGCCATGGCCAACGCCGCCCCGCACATCGCCACCGCACCGGCCAATACGCAGCAGCGTTATGAGGTTCGCCGGGCCGACCTGCCGCTGAGCTGTCCCTTGCCCTCGATGGCGTTGTGGAATTCCCACCCGCGCGTCTACCTGCCGGTGGCGCAGGAGGGCGGCGAGGCGCAATGCCCGTATTGCGGGGCGCATTTCATCCTCGTCGACTGACCGACGTCGCCGGGCGCGCATGAGCCGCCGGTTGACCGTTGTGCAATTGCTGCCGGCGCTGGAGGCCGGTGGCGTCGAACGCTCGACGCTGGAGATTGCCCAGGCCCTCGTGCAGGCGGGTCATCGCGCGATCGTTGTATCGGCCGGCGGCCGCCTGCTGCCGCAGCTGCAGGCGCTCGGCGCCGAGCACATGGCGATGGACATCGGCCGCAAGTCGCTGTTGTCGCTTCGCCATGTGCGGCCATTGCAGCGGCTTTTCGTCGACCAGCAGGTGGATATCGTCCATGCACGGTCGCGATTGCCCGCGTGGATTGGCCGCATGGCGCTGCGCGGCCTGCCCGCGGCACGTAGGCCGCGCTTCGTCACCACCGTGCACGGACTCAATTCGCCATCGCGCTACAGCCAGGTGATGGCGTCGGGCGACCGCGTGATCTGCGTGTCGGAAACCGTCCGCGCGCACGTGCTGCGCCACTATCCAGGCACCGACGCGTCGCGATTGCAGGTGATACCGCGCGGCATCGACCCTGCTGACTTTCCGCAGGCGTCCGCAGGCGAGTCGGTGCAGGCGCGCCGGCAGGTCGCGGAATACTGGCCGCAGCTGGCTGGCGACGGACCCCTGCTGCTGCTCCCCGGTCGCGGCACGCGCCTGAAGGGTCATGCCGATGCACTGCAACTGCTCGCCGGATTGCGCGGATCCGGAGTCGATGCGCGACTGTGGCTGCCCGGCGCACGCCAGGCCGGCCGCGATGCCTACATCGATGAGCTCGAAGGCCTCGCGCGGGCGCTCGGCATCGCCAGCGCACTCGCCATCACGCCACCGACGGCGGCAATTGCCCAGGCGTATGCGGCTTGCGACCTGGTGCTGCAGTTGTCGCGCAAGCCGGAAGCCTTCGGCCGCACCGTGCTCGAAGCGCTGGCGGTTGGCCGGCCGGTGCTGGGTTGGTCGCATGGCGGCGTTGGCGAACTGCTGCAGCACTGGCAACCCGAAGGGGCCATTGCTCCCTTCGATGCAGGCGCGCTGTTGCAGGGCGCTGCCCGGATGCTGGCGAATCCGTCCGCGCCTGCGGTTACGATGCCCGACAGCTTGCGTGCGATGCAGGCAGCCACGCTCGCCCTCTATGAGCAACTCGCATGAGCACCGCGCCGATCGCTTCTCCAACGGCAGTGACTGATCCGACCCGCGCACCCATCGGATGGCGCTGGGCCCCCGCGTGGGTGCTGGCATTCGTGGCCTTGTGGCCGGCACCGGGCTATGCCGAAGGCGTCATGGTGCTGGGCGCGCTGGTGGCGATCGCGCGCTTGTTGCTGGCGCGCTTCCGTGGCGGCACTGCATTGCTCAGCGCCCCGGCCTGGGCGCTGACCAGCGCGCTGTTCTGCGCTTATTGGTTGCCGGAAGTGTTCTCCGCTTTCGATGCGATCGACCGTGCCCACGCCTGGGATGAAGCCCTGGTCGACCTGCGCTACCTGCCGTTCCTGTGGCTGGTCGCCGCGGCGGTCGCGGACAACCACGGACGCCGCGTCACCTTCACCGGCCTGGCGATCATCGTCGGGGTATGGACGCTCGATGCGTTGATCCAGGCATTCGCCGGCACCAGCCCGCTGTTCTGGGGAATCGACAGCATCAAGCATGCGATCAGCGGGCATGCGATGTGTCCGGCGGGCGACCTGGCGAGTGTCGACCGCCTCAGCGGCATCCTCGGCCCCTGCAACCTGAAGCTGGGCCTGTTGCTGGCCAGTTTGTCGCCATTCGCCCTGCACGCGGCAGGCAGGCGCTTCGGCAATGTCGGCTGGTGCGCGGCGGCTGCGGCGCTGGGGCTGGTGATCCTGCTGGCGGGGGCGCGTGCCTCCTGGCTCACCTTCGGGCTTGTCCTGCTGTTTTCCGGCTGGCGCATGATCGGGGCGAAACGCCTGCTCGGCGTGTTCGCGTTCGGCGCCTTGTCACTGGGCGTGCTGACGCTGTCGGTACCGCAGGTGCGCGAGCGCATTGTCCGCACCGGCCAGGCACTGACAGCCGACGAGGAGGGCGTGGATGTCGCGCTGTCGGGTCGCGCGCGCATCTGGACGGCGGCGCTGTGCATGGTCCGCGAGCATCCGGTCAATGGCGTCGGCGCGCGGGGTTTCCGCGAGGCATTCCCGGGTTGCGATCCGCAACCGGGCGTGATGGCCGCATGGGGGACGGGCCCCGCGCTGCATGCGCACCAGATCGTGCTGGAGATCCTCAGCGAAACCGGAACCCTGGGCCTGCTGCTGTGGCTGGCGGGGGTCGCGCTGGCGGCACGCGCATGGCGGTTCGCGACGCTGGCGGCGCGCGATCGTGCGCGTCCCGCGATGCTGGCGCTCGGCGCGACGGTGTTCCCGCTCAATACGCACCTGGCGTTCTATTCGACCTTCTGGGGCGGTGTCACCCTGCTGCTCGTGGCGCTGTACGCCGGCAGCCTGCTGGGGCGGGGCGACGATGCCGCGCCGCCGCCCGATCAGATGATGGAATCGGAATAAGGGTCGGCAACGCCTGGCGGGCGACGCTTGAAACGTCGGTGGATCCACAGGTATTGCGCCGGTGCCTGCAGCACCATCGCTTCGATGCCGGCCATGATCCGCGCGGTATCGGCGGTGGCATCGGCCGAGGGAAACGCCTCCAGTGCCGGAAGCAGGCGCAGCCGGTAGCTGCCGTCATCACACCGCGCATGCTGGAACAGCACCACTGCGGCACCGGACATGCGCGCCAGCTGGTGGGTCGACGTCAGGCTGTTGGCCGGCTGGCCAAGGAAGGGCACGTAAACGCTGTCGCCGCGGCTGGGATCCTGGTCTGGCGCATACCACAGCAAGCCGCCGCGCTTGAGATGGCGCACCGCGCCGCGGATATCCTGCTTGGTGAACATGGCGCTCGCGTAGCGCAGGCGACCGCGCCGCACCGCCCACTCCATCGCGGCGTTGCCGTAGGGCCGGTACATCCCGGCCAGCGGCACGTGGTCGCAGAGCAGGCGCCCGCAGACTTCGAGCGTGGTGAAGTGGCCGGAGATGACGATGACGCCACGGCCGTTGGCCCGCGCGGCGGCCAGGTGTTCCAGGCCCTCCAGTTGCAGGCCGCGGCGCAGCGGGGCAATGGCTCCCCACCACGCGCGCGCGAACTCGAAGATGCCGATCCCCAGCGCCGCGAAGTGTTCCGCCAGCAAGGCGTCGCGCCCCGCAGGTTCCAGCGCCGGCAGGCACAGCGCGAGATTGCGCGAGGCAACGTCGCGCCGTTCCCGCAGCATCGCGCGCAGCAGCCTGCCGAGGCCGCGACCGAGCATCCGTTGCAGGGGCCATGGCAGGCGGGCCAGCAGCACCAGCACCAGCACGCCGATCCAGCCGGGCCATGTGCGCCAGCCGAGCGGCGGTGAATCGGGCGATGCGGACGTCATCCCGTGATTCTTCATGCCGCGATTCTAACGAGCCGATCGGTCGCGGGCGTTTCGGCATGGGCATCGATCCGCAGCCCGACGCGGTCCTTTCGCTATGCTGTGGCGATGCAGGCCGGATTCCTCGACACGATGATCGAACGGGTGCTTCGCGCCGTGTATTCGGCGGCGTTGTACCTGCTGCTCCCCGTCACCGTGTACCACCTGATCTGGCGGGGATTCCGCCAGCGCGACTATTTCCTGCGCTGGAACGAGCGTTACGCCGTCTATGGCAATGGCGACAATGTCGGCAACCACGGCCGTCCAGTCGTCTGGGTACATGCGGTGTCGGTGGGCGAGGTCAATGCCGCGGCACCGCTGGTGGACGCACTGCTGTCCGACCGCCCCGATCTTCGATTGCTCGTCACCACGATCACACCCACCGGCTCGGCGCGCGTGCGGACGCTGTGGGGAGACGCGATCGATCACGTGTACCTGCCGTACGACCTTCCGGGCGCGGTCTCGCGTTTCCTGCGGCACTTCCGGCCGCGATTGGCGCTGATCCTGGAAACCGAGCTGTGGCCCAACCTGTTGCTCGGCTGCCGTGACCACGGCGTGCCGACCTATATCGTCAATGCCAGGTTGTCCGAGCGTTCGTTGAAGGGCTATCGCGTCCTCAGGCCATTGATCGCGCGCGCGCTGCGCACGACGCGAGGCGTGCTGGCGCAGTCCGAAGCCGATCGTGAGCGCTTTCGCCGGCTGGGTGCGCCTGCGGGTTCGGCGCATGTGACCGGCAATCTCAAGTTCGACATCGCCCATGTCGGCCTGCCGGCATTTGCCGCCGCGTTTTCAACCTGGGTGGGCGAGCGTCCGGCCTGGATCGCCGCCAGCACCCATGCGGAGGAGGAGGCTGCGGTCATTGCGATCCACCACCGCCTGCGCAAGCGCTGGCCCGATCTCCTGCTGCTGTGGGCGCCGCGACATCCCGAACGCTTCAAGGCCGTGACGCAGCAGTCGGTCGATGGCGGATGGCGCGTGTCGACGCGTCGCCTGACGCAATGGCCGGATCGCGATGACGGGGTGTTCGTGATCGATACCCTGGGCGAGTTGATCGCTTTCTATGGCTGCGCGCAGGTCGCGTTCGTTGGCGGCAGCCTGCAGCCCATCGGCGGTCACAACCTGCTGGAGCCCGCCGCTGCGGGCACGGCCGTCGTCAGTGGACCGCACCTGCACAATTTCAGCGACATCGCCGCGCAGCTGGAGCAGGCCGGCGCGCTGCGCATCGGCGCGGATGCCGATGCCGTTGGCGAGCATATCGAACACCTGCTGGCCGACACGGCGACGCGCGCACGGATGGTCGAGGCGGCGCGCGGACTCGTGGCACAAGGCCGAGGGGCGCTTGCGCGCACCCTTGCGGCGATCGCGCCGGACATGCCGGCGGCGTATTGAGCGCCGATCAGCGCTGCTGCACGTCGCCCGGGGCGAGTTGCGATTCGGCGTCGGCGGTCAGCAGCCGGTTGACGTCCTGTACGTCGGCAACGTCGAGGGTGCCCGCAGCCTGCTCCAGCAGCAGCCTGCTTTGCAGGAAGTTGTAGCGGGCCAGCGCGAATTCGCGCTCGGCGTTGAACAGCGTCTGCTGGTTGTTGAGCACGTCCAGGACGGTGCGCGTGCCGACTTCGAGTCCCACCTGCGAGGCGGAGTAGGCGCTGCGTGCCGAGACCAGTGCCAGCCGGCGCGCTTCGACCTCGCTGATGCCCGCGACCAGCGTCCGGTACGCGTTGCGCGTATTGCGCACGAGCGCGCGCTTCTGCTGCTCGAGCTGATCGGCGGCGACATCACGCTGTGCCAGTGCCTGGCGCACGCGCGACTGCGTCGCGCCGCCGGAGAAGATCGGGACGCTCAGCGTCAGCCCGAGCGACGGTCCCGAGCTGTCGCGGTCCGAGGGCAGCGTCAGCCCCTGGAAGGTATTGCTGCCCCAGCTCTTGTTGTCGCCGTAGTTGCCATTGAGATACAGCGTCGGCCAGTGACCGGCGCGGGCGGTCTCGACGTTGGCCTCGCTCGACTCCACCTGCAGCTGCTGCGCCTTCAATGCAGGATTGTTCTGGATGGCGGAAGCGACCCAGCCGTCGGCGTCATTGGCGGATGGAAGCGTCGGCTGGAAGTCCGCCGGCAGGCCCTTGAGGTTGCGCACCGGCGTGCCGGTGATCTCGGCCAGCGCCTGGTAGGCGTCCTCGAGCGCGTTGCGGGTCACGATGGTGTTGGCGCGGGCGCCTTCGTACTGGGCGCGCGCCTCGTGCACGTCGGTGATCGGCGCCAGGCCGACCTCCAGCCGCTTGCTGGCGAAATCGAACTGCTTTTTCAGTGCATTTTCCTGCGCTTCGGCCGCGGCCAGGGTCTCGATGGCCACGAGCACGTTGAAGTACGCCGCCGATGTACGCGTCACCAGCGAATCGCCGGCCGAGCGCAGCTGGAAATCACTGGCCTTGCTCAGCGCGCGCTGGCTCTGGAGGCGGGTGAAGTTGCCGCGGTCGTACACCATCTGTCGCAGGTTCACGCCGATATCGCGCGACGTCGTCTCGTTCGAGCTGTTGACCTGGAACTGCAGCGGCTGCCCGGTGTTCGGGTCGAACTGGGTGTTGCTGGACGAGCCACTGCTGCGGGATTTCTGCAGCGTGGCCGTACCGTCGAGTTGCGGCAGCAGCGCCGCGCGCGCCTGCACGGCGCCTTCGCGGGTCGCCAGCCGCGTGGACTCGGCCGCCGACAACTGCGGATCGCCTGCGCGTGCGAGCTGATAGGTCTGCAGCAGGTCTTCGGCGTGCGCGCCGGCGACGGGCAGCAGGGCGACGGCAAGGGCGAGGACGAGGGGGCGGCGCATGCGGAAAGTCCTTCGGTTAGAACTGGAATTCGGGTGTCGGCGTGGCGCCGACGAGATAGGGCACTTCGGTTTCGAACAGGGACTCCGTCACCAGGCCGTCGGTCGTGTTGCGGATGAGCTCGGCGGCCATGGCCGGCGCGCGGCCGCGGACGATGAACAGCCGTCCGCCCGGTCGCAGCCACTGCCCGAACGCCGCCGGGATGTTGGCGACCGCGGCGCCAACGCAGATCGCGTCGAAGCGTTGGGTGGGTTCGTAGTGCAACGCGTCCGCCGTCTCGATGCGGACGTTGCGATCAAGACCGAGCTCGCCCAGGCGGGTGCGGGCGGCGTTCGCGAGGTCGGGGTCGATCTCGATGCTCAGCACGTCGCGGGCCAGCTGGCCCAGGCATGCGGTGATGAAACCGCTGCCGGTGCCGATTTCAAGGACTTCGTCCGTTCCCAGCAGCGCCAGTGCCTGCAACATGCGGCCTTCGACCACAGGCTTGAGCATCCATTGGCCGTGCCCGATCGGGACCGACAGGTCGGCGTAGGCCAGCGCGCGGTAGGCGGGCGGCACGAACGCTTCGCGCGGCAGCCGGGTGAGCACGTCGAGCACGCGGATGTCGAGCACGTCCCAGGGTCGCACCTGTTGTTCGACCATGGTTTCGCGGACTTTGGCGTAATCGATGACGGTCATGGATTGTTCTCGGAGCCGGGAGCCGGCGATTTTACCGGCCGGCGACGTCCGTGGCGGACGGTGGCGACGCGGGCAGCATGGCTGTAGTAGCACAGCGACACTGAGTGCCAGAAGTCAGTAGGCCGGGCGTCACCGTTGCGCAGCTGTCGCATCGTTCCGGTCCCGCACCGCATAGGCCCGCAGGAACAGGTCGACCGTCGATACCAGATGCTCCTGGATATCACCGTTGCAGAAGCCGTCGCAGCCGAACACCAGTTGCGCATGCGGCTCGCCCTTGAGCAGGGTGAAAAACTGCGATGACGCACGCGGGATATCGTCGATCTCCAGCTCGCCGGCCGACACGCGCCAGCGCAGCAACTCGGCGAAGGCGTCCTGGACGCGCCGGGGTCCGGCTTCCCAGAACATCTGCGGAAGCGGCGAATCGGCCATCTGCGGCGTGCACAGGATGCGGTGTCCGGCCACGGCTTCGGGCGCGCTGATCATGGCGAAGAACGCCTGCGCGATCTGCAGCAGGCGTTCGCGCAGGGGAACTTCCGGACGCGCCTCGAACAGCGACGTCGGCAGTTGCTGCTCGCAATAGGCCTTGGCAGCGGCTGCAAACAACGTCTCCTTGTCGCCGAAATGGCTGTAGACCGTCAGCTTGGAGACGCCGGCTTCCGCCGCGATCTGGTCCATGCTGGTGCCGTCGAATCCCTGGGCCGTGAACAGGCGCTTGGCCGCATCCAGGATCGCGGCACCCTTGCCCAGGTCCTTGGGGCGACCCGGGGCGGCGGTCTTGGCGGGGGCGGGACGCGGCGACATGGAAAACAATACTAGACTAATCGGTTTGTTATTTATACCATACCGACAAGTTCATTAATTGGCCGTCGTGGCCCGGTGCGACATGGCAGGGATTGGCAAGCGTGCGGGCTTCGGCGGTGTGGCTGCGATGGTGTTGCTGGGTGTCTTCCTGCTGGGCGCCTGCAGCCCCAGCCCGCAAGTCGCCGAGCAGGCGCAGCCGGTCCTGGTCATGCATCCCGCACCCGGGCCGGGGACGGCGGTGTCGGCCTTCGCTGGCGAGATCCGCGCGCGGCAGGAAAGCGCGCTGGCATTCCGCGTCGGCGGCAACATCATTCGCCGCAACGTCGATCTGGGCGATCGGGTGAAGCGCGGCGACGTCCTCGCCGAACTCGACCCGGCCGACCTGCGCCTGCAGGCCCAGGCGACCCGCGCGCAACTCGCCGCCGCCGAGGCGGAACTCGCCCGCGCCAGCGCCGATCGCAGCCGTTATGCCGCGCTCGCCCGGCAACAGCTGGTCAGCCGCTCCCAGGCCGATGCGCAGAACGCCGCCGCCGCCGCCGCCGCCGGCCAGGTCCGTGCCATCCGCGCGCAACTGGACGTGGCAAGCAATGCGGCCGGATACACACTGCTGCGCGCGCCGCGCGATGGCGTCATCGCCGACCGCCAGGCCGAGGCCGGCCAGGTCGTCGCTGCCGGGCAGACGGTGTTCGTCCTCGCCGGTGACGCAGGGCGCGAGGTCGCCATCGCGCTGCCGGAAACCAGCATCCGCCAGTTCCACGTGGGCCAGCCCGTCCTGGTCGAACTGTGGAATGCGCCCGGCGTGCGCCTGCCCGGAACCATCCGCGAGATCTCGCCGGCTGCCGATCCGCAGGCCCGCACCTACGCGGCGCGGGTCACGCTGGTCGGTGCGGCGGCGCAGGCAGTCGAACTGGGGCAGAGCGCACGCGTCTATGCCGCTGGAGATGGCGGGCAGACGCTGGCGATCCCGCTGTCGGCGTTGCAGCGTGGCGCGCATGGCGCGTTCGCGGTCTGGATCGTGGATCCGTCGACACGCACGGCGCGCCTCACGCCGGTGCGGATCGGCGCCATCGGTTCGGACAGCGTGCCGGTGCTGGGCGGACTGTCGGCTGGCCAGTGGATCGTTGCCGCCGGCGGCCACCTGCTGCGCGAAGGACAACCGGTGGCACCGGTCGATCGCGACAACCGGCCGGTCGTCATGGCGGCAACCCCCGCAATGGCGGCGAAGTAGGCCATGCCAAAATTCAACCTGTCGGAATGGGCGCTGCGCAATCGCGCGCTCGTGTTGTACGCGATGCTCGTGCTGGCGCTCATCGGCGCGTGGTCCTATCGGCACCTGGGCCAATCCGAGGATCCACCGTTCACCTTCAAGGCCATGGTGGTGCGGACGCTGTGGCCCGGCGCCACGGCCGAGGAAGTCTCGCGCCAGGTCACCGAGCGCATCGAAAAGCAATTGATGACGACGGGCCAGTACGAATTCATCCGCGCGTACTCCCGGCCGGGCGAGTCGCAGGTGATCTTCATGGCGCGCGATTCGATGCCGTCCCGCGACGTGCCGGCGCTCTGGTACCAGGTGCGCAAGAAGATCGGCGACATCCGGCCGACGCTGCCCGATGGCGTGGTCGGTCCCTTCTTCAACGACGAGTTCGGCGACACCTTCGGCAACATCTACGCGTTGACCGGCGAGGGCTTCGATTACGCGGTCCTGAAGGATTACGCCGAGCGCGTGCAGCTCGAACTGCAGCGCGTGCCCGACGCCGGCAAGATCGAACTGGTCGGCCTGCAGGACGAGAAGATCTGGATCCAGGTCAGCAACACGCGACTGGCCACGCTTGGCATTCCGCTGTCCGCCGTGAAGGACGCGCTCGAACAACAGAACGCCGTGCTGCCGGCAGGGTTCTTCGAGACGGGCAGCGACCGCGTGCAGTTGCGCATCGACGGCGGCTTCAGCTCGGTCGAATCGATCCGCGATTTCCCCATCCGCGCCGGCGATCGCACCATCCGCCTGGGCGATGTCGCGCAGGTGACCCGCGGTTTCAACGATCCGGCTGCGCCGAAGATGCGCTTCATGGGCAAGGACGCGATCGGCATCGCGGTTGCGATGAAGGACGGCGGCGACATCCTCAATCTCGGCGACACGCTGGACAAGGAGTTCGTGCGCCTGCAGAAGACGCTCCCGGCGGGCATGGAACTGCGCAAGGTCAGCGACCAGCCCGAGGCCGTGCGCGAATCGGTCGGCGAATTCCTGCGCGTGCTGGCCGAGGCGGTCGGCATCGTGCTGCTGGTGAGCTTCTTTTCGCTGGGTTTCCGCACCGGCCTGGTGGTGGCGGTGTCGATCCCGCTGGTGCTGGCGATGACGTTCGCGGTCATGCACTACTTCGGCATCGGCCTGCACAAGATCTCGCTCGGTGCGCTGGTGCTGGCACTGGGCCTGCTGGTCGACGACGCGATCATCGCCGTGGAGATGATGGCGATCAAGATGGAGCAGGGGTTCTCGCGGCTGAAAGCCGCCAGCTTCGCGTGGGAGACCACGGCATTCCCGATGCTCACCGGCACGCTGGTGACCGCGGCGGGATTCCTGCCGATCGCAACGGCCGCATCGTCGACGGGCGAATACACGCGCTCGCTGTTCCAGGTGGTGACGATCGCGTTGGTGGTGTCGTGGATCGCCGCGGTGCTGTTCATTCCCTATCTCGGCGACAGGATGCTGCCTGACCTGGCCCACCCCACGCCGCCCCGGCCCGGTTCGATCGCAGGGCGCTGGCATGCCTGGCGCCTGGGGCTTGCCGACCGTTGGCCGCAATACGCCTTCGTGCTGGCGCCGCCCGCGCGCGATGCACGCGACCACGATCCCTACCAGCGGCCCTTTTACCGCCGGTTCCGGACGCTGCTCGGTTGGTGCCTCTCGAACCGGTGGCTGGTGGTCGGCGCCACCGTTGCCGTGTTCGCGTTGTCGATCGTACTGTTCCGCTTCGTGCCGCAGCAGTTCTTCCCGGACTCCACGCGCACCGAACTGATGGTCGACATGGAGCTGCCCGAAGGCGCGTCGCTGCAGGCCACCGCGCAGCAGGCGAAGCGGCTGGAAACGATGCTGCGCGGGCATGCGGGCATCGGCAATTACGTCGCCTATGTCGGCACCGGATCGCCACGGTTCTACCTGCCGCTGGACCAGCAGCTGCCGGCGACGAATTTCGCCCAGTTCGTCGTGCACGGCGAGGACATCGCCGCGCGCGAGGCCGTGCGCGAGTGGCTGATCCGCGACGTGGTGCCGCGTTTCCCGACCCTGCAACTACGCGTGACGCGCCTGGAGAACGGGCCGCCGGTCGGCTATCCGATCCAGTTCCGCGTCTCCGGCGAACACATCGACCAGGTCCGCGCCATCGCCCGCGAAGTGGTGGCCAAGGTGCGCGCCAACGGGCATGTCACCAACGTCAACCTGGACTGGGACGAACCAAGCAAGGTCGTGCGGCTGCATATCGACCAGGAGCGCGCGCGTGCGCTGGGCGTGAGTTCGGCGCAACTGGCGAAATTCCTCTCCGGATCGCTGTCGGGGCTACATGTCAGCACCTATCGCGAGGGCAACCAATTGATCGAGATGCTGCTTCGCGGCGCCGATGACGAACGCACGCACCTGGAGATGCTGGCAAGCCTCGCGGTGCCGACGGCGAACGGCACCTCGGTGCCCTTGTCGCAGGTCGCCACGCTGGAGGACGGATTCGAGGAAGGCATCATCTGGCATCGCGACCGCCTGCCGACGATCACCGTGCGCGCCGATATCCGCGACGCCGAGCAACCGGCCACCGTCACCGCGCAGATCCTGCCGACGCTCGACGGGATCCGTGCACGACTGCCCGAGGGTTACCTGCTGCAGGCGGGCGGTACGGTGGAGGATTCGGCGCGCGGCCAGGATTCGATCAAGGCCGGACTGCCGTTGTTCCTGTTGGTCGTGGTGACGCTGTTGATGCTGCAGTTGCGCAGCCTCTCGCGCACGGCGCTGGTGCTGCTCACCGCGCCGCTGGGCCTGATCGGCGTCACCCTGTTCCTGCTGGTGTTCCGGGTTCCGTTCGGGTTCGTGGCGATGCTGGGCACGATCGCGCTGGCGGGAATGATCATGCGCAACTCGGTGATCCTGGTCGACCAGATCGAGCAGGACATCGCCGCCGGCCATGATCGCTGGCACGCGATCATCGAGGCGACGGTGCGTCGCTTCCGCCCGATCGTGCTGACCGCGCTCGCGGCGATCCTGGCCATGATCCCGCTGTCGCGCAGCGCGTTCTTCGGGCCGATGGCAGTCGCCATCATGGGCGGTCTCACCGTGGCCACCGCGCTGACGTTGCTGTTCCTGCCGGCGTTGTATGCGGCATGGTTCCGGGTGCGCGCGCCGGCGCGCTAACCGCCGGGCGGTGCGCCGTGTCGCGCCTGCAGCCTGGCCTGCAGCAGGTCGGCATCACGATGCGCGAGGGAGCGGCGTCGTCCGGCCATGGCCAGGATGCGTGCGCGTTGCGGCTTGCGCAGCAGGCGCAACAGCACTTCGCTGATCTGCGTCGGTGCCAGCACGTGCAGGTTGCGGCCGTTGCTCGACAGCCGCAGCCGCAGTCGCTCGCCGAGGACTTCCAGGCTGCGGCGGGTGAAGAAGCCGATGTGCTGGCCCGCTTCGGGGGCGTAGTACCACCAGCGATCCAGCGCCGGCATCGGATCGGGCAGCAACTCGGTGGAGAGCAGCAGGGCCGGTGCCAGTCGTCGCAGCGCCTGCACGCCCGCCACCGGGTCGGGCAGGTGCTCGAGCAGTTCGAATGCGGTCGCCAGGTCGTACTGCTGCGCGAGATCGGCCTCGAAGCCGATGGCGAGCAGGTTGGGGCTGTAGGCGTCATGCCAGTGGAAGTCGTGGCCGCGATCGCGCATCAGCCGCACCAGCAGTCCGGTGCCGCCGCCGTAGTCGACGCTGCGCTTCACGCCACGCAAGCTGGAACCCAGCAGCGCGGTGGTTGCATCGGCGAGCCACAGGTTGCGGGTGACGATCCCCGTATCCAGCGCCGCGATCGCGGTCGTGTAGGCCTCCGCCAACCAATGCGGTTCGACGACGAAGACGTATCCGCACTGGCCGCAGCGACGGTATTCAGCCGTGTGCCGTCCCAGCACCAGCTGGCTTCCGACGTGGGCGGTGGCTGAATCGCAGACAAGGCAGGTCGGCATCGTCACAGGATAGACGCCCGCTCGCCTCCCGGCTGGCCCCGGTCGCCGTGGCATGTTGAAATGGCGGTCGAGGCGGGGGTACCGGTGGCACGACGGCCGGTTGAGACAGACCCTTCGAACCTGATCCGGTTGACACCGGCGTAGGGAAGCTTCGCGACACCGCCACGCGGTGCGCGCCGCCGCTTCGTCCGCGCCGCGCTGATCGACAGGCTGCTGGAACGTCCAACGCGCCTCCGCGCGGGAGGACCTTCGCAGGCGAGGTCACCAAAGCCGACCGCCTCCACCCCACTGGACGAATCCCATGAATGCAGTGCCCTCGCAACTGATCCGCGACACCGAGCAACTCTCCGAGGCGGTGACGCGGCCGATTCCCGGCTCGCGCAAGATCCATGTCGATGGAACGCAGCCCGGCGTGCGCGTGCCGATGCGCGAGATCCTGCAGACGCAGACGCCGACGCTGTTCGGCGGCGAGGACAATCCGCCGATCACGGTCTATGACACGTCCGGCCCTTACTCCGATCCGGATGTCCGCATCGACCTGGCATCGGGACTTGCGCCGATGCGTGCGCGGTGGATCGCCGATCGTGGCGACAGCGAGCCGTTGACCGCGCTGTCGTCGTCGTTCGGGCGTGGTCGCGAGCACGACGCGCGCCTGGATGCCGTGCGTTTCGGCAACCGGCCGCTGCCACGACGCGCCATTGCCGGGGCCAATGTGTCGCAGATGCATTACGCGCGCCGCGGCATCGTCACCCCGGAGATGGAATTCGTCGCGATCCGCGAGAACCAGCGCATCGAATCCCTGTCCGATGCGGGCCTTCTGAAGCAGCATCCGGGCGAAAGCTTCGGCGCCAGCATCCAGCACCGCATCACGCCGGAGTTCGTGCGCGACGAGATCGCACGCGGTCGCGCGATCCTGCCCTGCAACATCAACCATCCCGAGAGCGAGCCGATGATCATCGGCCGCAACTTCCTCACCAAGATCAACGCCAACATCGGCAATTCCGCGGTGTCGTCGGGAATCGCCGAGGAAGTCGAGAAGCTGGTGTGGGCGATCCGCTGGGGCGCCGACAACGTCATGGACCTGTCGACCGGCAAGCACATCCACGAAACCCGCGAGTGGATCATCCGCAACTCGCCGGTGCCGATCGGCACGGTGCCGATCTACCAGGCGCTGGAGAAGGTCGACGGCCGCGCCGAGGAACTGACCTGGGAGATCTTCCGCGACACGCTCATCGAGCAGGCCGAGCAGGGCGTCGACTACTTCACCATCCACGCCGGCGTGCTGCTGCGCTACGTGCCGCTGACCGCCAGGCGCGTCACCGGCATCGTCTCGCGCGGCGGCAGCATCATGGCCAAGTGGTGCCTGTCGCACCACAAGGAAAGCTTCCTCTACACGCATTTCGAGGACATCTGCGAGATCATGAAGGCGTACGACGTGGCCTTCTCGCTCGGTGATGGCCTGCGCCCGGGCTGCATCGCCGATGCCAACGATGCCGCGCAGTTCGGTGAGCTGGAAACGCTCGGTGAGCTCACGAAGATCGCCTGGAAGCACGACGTGCAGACCATGATCGAAGGCCCCGGCCATGTGCCGATGCAGCTGATCAAGGAGAACATGGACAAGCAGCTGGCCGAGTGCGGCGAGGCGCCGTTCTACACGCTCGGGCCGCTGACGACCGACATCGCCCCGGGTTACGACCACATCACCAGCGCGATCGGCGCGGCGATGATCGGCTGGTTTGGCACCGCGATGCTCTGCTACGTCACGCCGAAAGAGCACCTGGGCCTGCCGAACCGGCAGGACGTGCGCGACGGGATCATGGCGTACAAGATCGCCGCGCACGCTTCCGACCTGGCCAAGGGCCACCCGGGTGCGCAGGTGCGTGACAACGCATTGAGCAAGGCGCGCTTCGAGTTCCGCTGGCAGGACCAGTTCAACCTGGGCCTGGATCCGGAGAAGGCAAAGGAATTCCACGACGAAACCCTGCCCAAGGATGCGCACAAGCTCGCGCACTTCTGCTCGATGTGCGGCCCGCATTTCTGTTCGATGAAGATCACCCAGGACGTACGCGATTACGCGGCCGGGCAGGGCGTCGACGAGGCGGCCGCGATCGATGCGGGCATGGCGGAGAAGTCGGCCGAGTTCCGCGACGCCGGCGCGCAGGTCTACCGGGAGGTCTGAGTGAATCGCCAAGGCACCGCGCTGGCGCGGCGATGCCGCGTCGATCCCATGCGGGTCCGGTGATGGCAGCCCCGGCCCGCAGGCGTGCCTGGGCCACGATGGCGCGCAGCCATCCGTCGGCTTTCCTGCTGGCCGCGCAGCTGCTCAGCCTGCTGCTGTATCCGCTGATGGACGACAGCACCAGTGGCCGCCTGGTCTTCGGTGCGGTCGCGGTCGTGATCGTTCCGCTGGCCGTGTGGGTGGTCAACCGCAGCCCCTTCGTGTCCGTCGTCGGCTGGCTGCTGGCGATTCCGGCATTGGCATTGACGCTGGTCGGCGTGCTGCTGGAACACGACGCACTGCTGCCGGTGTCGGCGTTGTTCGAGTCGGCGTTGTACTTCTATGCGGCGGGCAGCCTGATCGCCTACATGCTTCGCGATGCCCACGTCAGTGCGGACGATCTGTTCGCGGCAGGCGCCACGTTCACGCTGCTCGCCTGGGCGTTTGCGTACGCCTATTTCGTCTGCCAGGCGTGGTATCCGGGAAGCTTCACCGGCATGGTCGAGCCGGACCGGCCGCGGCGCTGGGTGGAGCTGCTGTTCCTGAGTTTCACCAACCTGTCCGCGACCGGGATCGGGGACGTCATTCCGCTGGGCTCGCGGGCGCGGGTGCTGGTGATGCTCGAGCAGTTCGCGGGCGTGGGTTACATCGCAACCGTCGTGTCGCGCCTGATCGGTCTGGGCATTGCGCGTGCCAGGTGATCGGCCGGGTAACATTCTCCCGTCGACGATGACCTCGCGCAGGATATTGCCTTGAAACTCCAGGTGCCTTTCCTCCAGCTGCCGCTGCTGTTCGATGCCGCCGCCCTCGCCGACGAGATCGCGGCGCTCGGCGAGGACCACTGGCGACCGCATCCGCAGGGTTATCCGGGCAATTCGATGCTGCCGCTGGTCGCGGTCGGCGGCGATCCGGACAACGAAGCTTTCGCCGGACGCATGGCCGCGACGCCCCACCTTGCGAGCTGTCGCTATCTCACGCAGGTCATGTCGAACCTCGGTGTCGTGCTGGGTCGCAGCCGCCTGATGCGACTGTCCGGGCACGCCGAAGTCAGCCTGCACGTCGACCAGGGCTATTACTGGACCGAGCGCATGCGCGTGCACGTCCCGATCGTCACCCAGCCCAGCGTGCGTTTCGACTGTGGTGGCGCGGCCGTCAACATGGCGGCGGGCGAATGCTGGATCTTCGACACGTGGCGCCCGCATCGCGTGATCAACGACGCCGAGGCATCGCGCATCCACCTGGTCGTCGACACGGTGGGCGGCGACGGATTCTGGGCGCTCACCAGTCGCGGCCGGCCGCATGACGCGCCACGCGGCCCGGGATGGCAGCCGCGTCGCATTGCGCCTGGTGAGCCGACGCAGGAACTCGCATTCGAATCAAGCAACGTGCCCGCGGTGATGACACCGTGGGAACTCAACTCGCAGTTGTCCATGTTGTTCGCCGACGTGCTGCCCAACCCGCAGCTCGGCGTGGTCCACCAGATGGCCGGCCAGCTGGTCCGCACGTGGCGCAGCCTGTGGGCGCAATTCGGTGACGGCGTCGAGGGCCGGGATCGCTATCGCGAGGTCATGGACCGCTTCATTGGCGAGGTCAGGCAGCCTGCGGAATCGCTGGTCCTGCGCAACGACCTGCGCTGGTATGGGGCGATGGTGATCGCGCTGGGCAAGTCGGCGGTCGTCGATCTGCGGATCCCCGCGGCAGCCGACGAATACGGCATGTCGGACCGCGCGTGAGCGGAGAAGGCAACGACGCGCGGGCGCACGATGCGCTGTACGACCGCCCGGTGTTCATCATCTCGCCACCGCGCTCGGGCAGCACCTTGTTGTTCGAGACGCTCGCGCGTGCGCCGGAAGTCTGCACGATCGGTGGAGAGAGCCACGCGCTGATCGAATCGATCCCGGGCCTGCAGTTGCGCCACCGCGGCTTTGCTTCCAACCGCCTCGTCGCGACCGATGCCACGCCGGAGGTTGTCGCCGAGTTGCGCGAACGCTTCCACCGGCGGGCACTGGATCGCGACGGCAATGCACCGGCGGGTCGATTCCGCCTGCTGGAAAAGACGCCGAAGAACGCCCTGCGGATCCCGTTCCTGCTGCAGGCTTTTCCCGACGCACGCTTCGTCTACCTGCATCGCGATCCACGCCAGGTGCTGGCGAGCATGATCGACGCGTGGATGTCGGGCCACTTCCGGACCTACCTGCAATTGCCGGGCTGGCCGCACCCGTACTGGTCGTTGCTGCTGACACCGGGCTGGCAATCGCTGGCTGGCAAGCCGCTGCCGGAGATCGTCGCCGGCCAGTGGGACAGCGCCATGCGCGTGATGCTCGATGACCTGCAGGCGCTGCCGGGCGACCGCTGGTGCGCGATCCGTTTCGACCGGTTCCTGGCCGATCCGCCGGCGGAAACCGCAGCACTGTGCGCGACGCTGGGCTACGGCTGGGATGTCGCCTTGTCCGCGCAATTGCCGCCATCGCGGCACACGTTGACCGCGCCCGATCCGCGCAAGTGGACCCGCCATGCCGCGGCCATCGAGCCGCTGATGCCGGCGTTGCAGGACACGATCAGCCGCGCCGAGGCGATGGCCGATCGCTGATCCGGGTCAGAAGTGCGGCTTGTCGGAGGCCGGCGTGCCGTCGTAGCGCACGATCGCCTCGCTGAGGATGCGCTTGGCTTCGGCCGCGCCGCCCCAGCCATCGAGCTTGACCCACTTGCCCTTCTCCAGGTCCTTGTAGTGCTCGAAGAAGTGCCCGATGCGTTCGCACCAGTGCGGGCTGACCTTGCCGATGTCGTCGATATGGCTGTAGCCGGCGAAGACGCTGTCGATCGGCACGGCGAGGATCTTTTCGTCACTGCCGGCTTCATCGCTCATCTTCAGCACGCCCACCGGACGGCAGCGGATCACCGAGCCGGGGATCAGCGGCAAGGGCAGGATCACCAGTACATCGGCCGGGTCGCCATCCCCGCAGACCGTGTGCGGGATGTAACCGTAGTTGCAGGGGTAGCGCATCGGCGTGGACAGGATGCGGTCGACGAAGATCGCGCCGCTGGCCTTGTCGACCTCGTACTTGACCGGCTCCGCATCCTTCGGGATTTCGATGATGACGTTGATTTCGTCCGGCGGATTGCGGCCGGTGGCGACGAGATCCAGGCCCATGGGGGTGTTGACTCCGGCATGCGGACGCAGCCGGATCGGCCGCGCGGGGGCTGCGCAGGATACGGCAACACGTGCTGCAATGCAGCAATTCCGCGGCCCGCCGACTGCTCGCCGGCAGGTTCCGCGCGGACTACACGCTGTGACCGAGGGTCATGGACAGCAGGGCGGCCACCATCAGCATCAGGACCAGCCGGCTGGCAGTGCGGATGCGCTGCTGCAGTGCCGCCATTTCCCCGGCGGCTGATGGGTCTCCGGTTGCGGCTTTGCCCGCGACCAGCGCGAGTCGCTTGACGTTGCGGCCGATCACCGCCGCCCCGAGGATGGCCGCCAGCAGGCCGGCAAGCCCGCCCAGGCCGAACACCACGCCCATCGGGCTGTGCACCACGCCAGGCTGCAGGCCTGCGGTCAGCGTCCAGTACAGCCAGCAGCCGCTGAGTACCGTGAGTCCGGCGTTGGCCGCCATGAAGACGTGGAACTTGCGCTGGTCCAGCGCCTGCATGACCGGGCCGCCCTGCGGTCCGACCTGGCGCATCGCCGGCATCAGGTACAGCGTCACGAATGCCGCGGCCCCGAACCATGCCGCCGCCACGATGATGTGCAACGCGCGGATTTCCGCAAAGAACGAACCGGCCATCGTCGCCTCCAGGGGGCTGTGTGAAGGCGAATCTTCACGCCGCCATGTCCTTTTTTCAATGGGCCGAATGGGACCTGGCCGCCGAGCGAAAAAAAACCCCGCCGGAGCGGGGCTTTTCTTCAATTGCGGGTCGCGATCAGCGCATCAGCAGTGGCACCAGCAGCAAGGCCACGATGTTGATGATCTTGATCAGCGGGTTGATCGCCGGGCCGGCGGTGTCCTTGTAGGGATCGCCGACGGTATCGCCGGTGACCGCGGCCTTGTGGGCCTCGGAACCCTTGCCGCCGAAGTTGCCATCCTCGATGTACTTCTTGGCGTTGTCCCACGCGCCGCCGCCGGTCGTCATCGAGATCGCGACGAACAGGCCGGTGACGATCGTGCCGATCAGCAAACCGCCAAGCGCCTTCGGCCCGAGCAGCAGGCCCACGACGACCGGCACGGCAACCGGTAACAGCGATGGCACGATCATTTCCTTGATCGCCGACTTGGTCAGCATGTCGACCGCACGCGAGTAGTCCGGCTTGCCGGTGCCCTGCATGATCCCCGGGATGTCGCGGAACTGGCGACGGACTTCCTCGACGACGGCGCCAGCAGCGCGGCCGACGGCCTCCATCGCCATCGCGCCGAACAGGTAGGGGATCAGGCCGCCGATCAACAGGCCGATGATCACCATGTGGTCGGAGAGGTCGAATCGCATCGCCTCGTACGCAACGCCGCTGGCAAGCGCCTTGGCCTCGCCGAGCGTGTTGAGGTTGTGGGTGTAGTCGGCGAACAGCACCAGTGCGGCCAGCGCGGCCGAACCGATCGCGTAGCCCTTGGTCACGGCCTTGGTCGTGTTGCCGACGGCGTCCAGCGGGTCGGTGACGGCGCGCACTTCAGGCGGCAGTTCCGACATTTCGGCGATGCCGCCGGCGTTGTCGGTGATGGGCCCATAGGCATCCAGCGCGACGATCATCCCGGCCATCGACAGCATCGCGGTGGCGGCGATGGCGATGCCGTACAGGCCGCCGAGCGCGAATGCGCCCCAGATCGCGGCGCAGACCGCGATCACCGGCAACGCGGTCGACTTCATCGAGATGCCGAGGCCCGCGATGATGTTGGTGCCGTGTCCGGTGGTCGATGCCTGCGCGATGTGCCGCACCGGCTTGAACTGCGTGCCGGTGTAGTATTCGGTGATCCACACGATCGCGCCGGTCAGCGCCAGGCCGATCAGGCCGCAGTAGAAGATGTTGATCGAGGTGATCGCGAGACCATCGAGCGTGGTCAGGCCGGCCGGGAACAGGTCGGCGGTGACGAACCAGAATGCGACGGCCGACAGCAGCGCCGAGACGATCACGCCCTTGTACAGCGCGCCCATGATCGAGCCGCCTGCTTTCACCTTGACGAAGAACGCGCCGATGATCGAGGCGATGATCGACACTGCGCCCAGCAGCAGCGGGTACAGCACCGCGTTGGTGTCGGCGGCAAAGGTCAGGCCGCCGAGCAGCATCGTCGCGATGATCGTGACCGCGTAGGTCTCGAACAGGTCGGCAGCCATGCCGGCGCAGTCGCCCACGTTGTCGCCCACGTTGTCGGCGATGACCGCCGGGTTGCGCGGGTCGTCCTCGGGGATGCCGGCTTCGACCTTGCCGACCAGGTCCGCGCCGACGTCGGCGCCCTTGGTGAAGATGCCGCCGCCCAGTCGCGCGAAGATCGAGATCAGCGATGCGCCGAAGGCCAGTCCGACCAGCGCGTGCAGCGCCGGTTCGCCGGTGACGCCCATGCGCTGCAGCAACAGGTAATAGCCGGCGACGCCGAGCAGGCCGAGGCCAACCACGAGCATCCCGGTGATGGCACCGCCGCGAAACGCGATGTCCATCGCCGGGCTGATGCCACGACGCGCGGCTTCGGCGGTGCGCACGTTGGCGCGCACCGACACGTTCATGCCGATGTAGCCGGCAGCGCCGGACAGCACCGCGCCGACCAGGAACCCGATCGCGGTGTAGATGCCCAATTGCCACGCGATGAGCGCCGCAAGCACCACTCCAGCGATCGCAATGGTTGTGTACTGCCGGTTGAGGTAGGCGCGGGCGCCTTCCTGGATCGCGCCGGCGATCTGTTGCATGCGTTCGTTGCCGGCGGGCTGCGCGCTGATCCAGCGCGCGGAGATGATTCCGTAAAGGATCGCGAGTGCGGCGCAACCAAGCGCCAGGTACAGACCGTTCTCGACCAGCATGAAAACCCTCCCCAGGTGGAAGCCAAGTGGCAACCGCTCGACTATCGCACAGCACCGCGACCGGAGGAACCGCGTCAATGCGGGTTCAGGCCGGCCGTGCCAGCCTGCCGGCCTGCTATCCACCGGAGTCACTCCATGCGCCTGGCCGCCCTGCTGTTTGCTGCCGTGATCCCCTTGTCGGTGGCATTGCCCGCTCTCGCAGCCGATCCAACGCCGGAGATCGCCCGTCCGCTTGGTGCCCCGCAAGCCATCGGCGCGGTGCACACGCTGCGCGTCATTCCGGAGGCCTGCACGCGGCTGGAAGGCGCATTTACCGGCGAGGCCGCCAAGCCGTATCTGTTCCAGGCGGTGCCGACCAGCGCCAACTGCCAGCCACGCGCGCGCTTCGTCGAGGCCAAGGCGGCGAAGCCAGCCACCAGCGATGGCTGGATATTGAATGACCGCATTCGGGTTCCCAGTGCGACATGCCCGGGGCAACAGGCCGTCGTGACCGTGTGGCGCCATCCGGCGGATACCGCCGTGCCGCCGAAACTCGACCCCCAGGGCAAGTCGCGCATCTATCTTGCCGAGGGAGTGGCCAAGGCCAAGGCCCACGCACTGTCCCCGATCCCGCTGTACGCGGCAGCGATGGCGGTGGAGGGCAAGGCCTGCCCCTAGCCGGAAGGGCGTTTCGCGACGGGTCGGGCCGCTCGTGCCGGCAGCCTCACTGCGCCATGTCGAGGCGGCCGCCCTTGCCGAGGCCGCCTTGCACCGTCTGCGCCTTGTACTCGCGCCAATGATCGAACCAGGTTGTTGTAGGCATCGGCAAAGGCAAGCCCGATCACCTTGCCTTCGGGCGTATCGCTCCACGCGCCGATCCCGCCTGCGCCGCCCAGGCCTCCCGGCCCGAAACTGGTCCTGCGACCCTGGCCCTGCGCCATGGCGACCTGCACGCCGGAGCGCTTGTCCACCAGGGCAAGGATCGTTTCGGATTTCTTGAGCTTCAGTCCGCGCAACATGCGCGCCCGACGCGCCTATGATGCCGCTGTCCATCCTTGGAGAACGCCATGAACGAGCCCGCCCCCGTGATGCCGTCGGCCGACGAACAGGCGATGTGGACCGGAGCGCCGTCGCAGTGGCAGAACCTGTGGGCGTGGGTCGCGTGCGTGCTGCTGGTGCCGATCCCGTGGGCGCTGTGGCGCGCGCTGGTGACGCGCTCCACGCGCTACCAGTTGACCACGCAGCGGCTCAAGACCACGCGCGGCGTTTTCAGTCGCGTCACCGACGACATCGAGCTGTACCGGGTGAAGGACACGCATTTCCAGCAGACGTTCTGGCAACGCATGGTCGGCATCGGCGACATCGTGCTCAGCACGTCGGACACCAGTACGCCGGTGGTCACGCTCGCCGACATCCGCGATGCGGAAGGCGTTCGTGAACGCGTGCGCGGACTGGTCGAACAGCGTCGCGACGCCAAGCACGTGCGCGAACTGGATGTCGGGCACGAGGCGATCTAGCGCGCGGCATCGACATCGCCGGGCTGATCCCGGCGCTTGGGGTCAAGCGGTCCAGTCGGGCAATTTCTTCCCGGCGGCGACGTTCTTCAGCGACACGTATTTCGGCAACCCGTCGCGCGCATAGGCGGGATACGCCTCGCCACGGATCAAGGGCTCCAGGTAGCGACGCGCCGCCGCCGTGATGCCATGGCCGTCCTTGCGGATGAAATTCGCCGGCATCGTCTTCTCGCGATTGGCGATCCTGTCGAGCGATGCCGCTTCGATCTTCCAGCCATATGGCGCATCGGCCGTGCGCACGATCACCGGCATCGTCGCGTTCATGCCCTTCAGTGCGAATTGCACCGCCGCCTTGCCGACCGCGCGCGCCTGGTCGAGGTCGGTCTTCGATGCGATGTGTCGCGCCGAGCGCTGCAGGTAGTCGGGCAGCGTCCAGTGCACTTTCACGCCAAGCCGGTCCTTGACGCGTCCGGCCAAGTGCGCGGCCACGCCACCCAGCTGGGTGTGGCCGAACGAGTCCTTGCCCGCTCCGGCGTCGGCGACGAACCTGCCATCCGCCGTGCGGATGCCCTCGCTGGCGACGACCACGCACCAGCCCACGCGCGCGACGACCGCCTGCACCTGGCCGATGAAGGCGTCCTCGTCGTAGGCGCGCTCGGGGAACAGGATGACCTGCGGCGCGTCGTCCGGTCCCTGGCCGGCGAGCCCTGCGGCCGCGGCGAGCCAGCCGGCGTGGCGGCCCATGGCTTCGTAGACGAACACCTTCGTCGACGTGTCGGCCATCGCGGCGACGTCCAGCGCCGCTTCGCGCACGGATACGGCGGTGTACTTCGCGGCCGAGCCAAAGCCCGGACAGCAGTCGGTGACGGCGAGGTCGTTGTCGACGGTCTTCGGCACGCCCACGCAGGTCAGTGGATAGCCGTATTCGTCGGCCAGTTGCGACACCTTGAGCGCGGTGTCGGCGGAATCGTTGCCGCCGTTGTAGAGGAACCAGCGCACGTCGTGGGCCTTGAACACGGCCAGCAGGCGCTCGTACTTCGCGCGGTCCTCGTCCAGCGATTTGAGCTTGACCCGGCACGATCCGAACGCGCCGCCCGGCGTCTGCGCAAGGCCGCGGATCGCGGCTGCGGATTCCTTCGAGGTGTCGATCAGCTCCTCGCGCAGCACGCCGAGGATGCCGTTGCGGCCGGCCAGCACCTTGACCCGGCGGGCCCTGGCCGTCTCCAGCACACTGGCGGCAGTGGCATTGATGACGGCGGTGACGCCGCCTGATTGCGCGTAGAGCAGGGTTCCAACAGTCATCTTGGTCGATTTCCCGGTCTGGGCCTGGCTGCGGATGCGGTAAGCTGGCCCGCCGTTTGGCGGGGCGAGACGGGCCTGGCGAGTGTAGTCCCCGACGCTGCCGGGACCCGTGAGCGACCGCTGCGACGCGACTGGCCTCCCGCCGGCCGCGCAACCTGGAGTCATCGATGCGATTGGTTTTGTTGGGCGCGCCGGGCTCCGGCAAGGGCACGCAGGCAACGCGGCTGAAGGATCACCTGCAGGTGCCGCACATCTCCACCGGCGACCTGCTGCGCGCGGAAGTCGCGGCCGGCAGCAAGCTTGGGCTGGAAGCCAAGGAAATCATGGCCCGTGGCGACCTCGTCTCCGACGCGATCCTGCTCGGCATGATCGAAGACCGCCTCTCGCGTGGCGACACCGGCAACGGCTTCATCCTGGACGGCTATCCGCGCAACCTCGCGCAGGCCAGCGCGCTGGATGCATTGCTGGGGCGGATCGGGCAACCGATCGATTGCGCCGTGCAGCTCGACGTCGACACCGAACTGCTGGTCGAACGCATCGCCGGCCGCGCCAAGGCCGAAGGCCGCGCCGACGACAATCCCGAATCCGTTCGCAAGCGCCTGTCGATCTACAACGAACAGACCGCGCCAGTCGTCGACTTCTACCGCCAGCACGGGATGCTGAGCGTGGTGAACGGCGTCGGCACGCTGGACGACGTCTTCACCCGCATCCTCGAAGCGATCGCGCCCGTGCGCGAGGTCGGCTGATCGGCTGATCCTGCAGATGAAATTGCACATCCTCGGCATCGCCGGGACTTTCATGGGCGGCGTGGCCGCGCTGGCGCGCGAACTGGGACACGCAGTCGAAGGCAGCGACCAGACCGTGTACCCGCCGATGTCCACCCAGCTCGAACAGCTGGGCATCGAGCTGCGCCAGGGCTATTCGCCCGACAACATCTCGACCGATTGCGACGAGATCGTCGTCGGCAATGCGCTGTCACGCGGCAACGCTGCAGTTGAGCAGGTGCTGGACGACGGCCGCAAATACACCTCGGGTGCGCAATGGCTGGCCGAGAACGTGTTGCCCGGACGCGACACGCTTGCCGTCGCCGGTACCCACGGCAAGACCACGACAACCAGCATCCTGACGTTCCTGCTGCAGACGGCCGGGCGCGAGCCGGGCTTCCTGATCGGCGGCGTCGCCGAGGATTTCGGTGGATCGGCGCGGATTGGCGGCGGGCGCGAATTCGTGGTCGAGGCCGACGAGTACGACACGGCATTCTTCGACAAGCGCAGCAAGTTCGTTCATTACCGGCCGCTGGTGGCGATCCTCAACAACCTCGAGTACGACCATGCCGACATCTTCCCGGACGTCGAGGCGATCCAGCGCCAGTTCCATCATTTCGTGCGCACGGTGCCGCGCCGCGGCCGGCTGATCGTCAATGGCGAGGACGCGCGTCTCGCCGAAGTACTGGCGATGGGCTGCTGGACGCCGGTCGAGCGCTTCGGACTGGATGGCGGCGACTACCAGTGGACCGCCCGGCTGATCGAGGCCGACGGCAGCGCCTTCATCGTCGTGCGCGATGGCGTTGACATCGGCGAAGTCCGCTGGCCGTTGCTCGGCCGCCACAACGTCATGAACGCGCTGGCATCGCTGGCCGCCGCCGCCGCGGTGGGCGTGGATATCGCCGCCGTGTTGCCGGCGCTGTCGGCCTTCCACAGCGTGAAGCGCCGCATGGAGGTGATCGGCGACGCAGCCGGCATCACCGTGTACGACGACTTCGCCCACCATCCGACGGCGATCGCGACCACGTTGGCCGGCCTGCGGGCGCGGGTCGGTAGGGCGCGCATCGTGGCGGCCATGGAGCCGCGCAGCAATTCGATGCGCCTGGGCGCGCATGCCGATGCGCTGGCGCCGTCGCTGGACGATGCCGATCTCGTCGTGTTCCTGCAGCGCCCGGAACTGGCGTGGGATGCCGGCAAGGTGATCGACGGCCTGCGCGGCGAGGGCATCGCGGTTGCCGATGTGGATGCGCTGGTCGCCACGTTGCGCGAGCACGTGCAGGCGGGCGACCACGTGGTGTTCATGTCCAATGGCGGCTTCGACAATGCACCACGCCGCTTCCTCGCGACCCTGCGCGACTGACCGATCGCCTTGAGGGATCCGCGATGTCGCCATCGCTGCTGCTGTTGCCCTACAGCGCTGTCCTGGTTCCGGGCGCGGGATTGACCCTGCGCCTCGTCGATCCGGGCCATCTGGACCTCATGCGCGAATGCAGCCGCCGCGACGCCGGCTTCGGCATGTGCCTGCTGGATGCGTCGTCCCCGGAGACTGCGGCGACGCTGGCCACGCACGGCACGCAGGCATGCATCGAGGATTTCTCCACCGGTGACGATGGCGTGCCGACGCTGCGCGTGCGCGGTGGCCGCCGGTTCCAGGTGCGCCATCGGCAGCCTGGCGACAATGGCGTCATCACGGCGCAGGTCGACTGGCGCGATCCGGACCCCGATGATCCCTTGCGGCCCGAACACGCGGTGCTGGGACTGGTGCTCGCGCGCATCCTCGAGCAGGCGGGCGTCGACGCGACGCCTGCCCAACTGGACATGGCCGCATGGATTGGCTGGCGCCTGGCCGAATGGCTGCCCTTGTCCGAACCGCAGCGCCAGGAACTGCTGCAGGAAGACGACCCGCATGCGCGACTCGACCACCTGCTGGTGTTGTTGTCATCGCCGTCGAGCGACGGCACATGACGCGGCTCACCTACACTGTCGCGATGACGCACGTGGACGCGGTTGAAATCCAGGCATTGAAAGCCGACAGCTTCGGCCGGATCGCGCTGATGCAGGACGCCGAGGGCCTGTTCGTGCGCCGCGACCTGCGCCATGTGCCGACGTGGCTGCGACTGCCGGCATGGTGGTTGGCGCGACGCGAGGCGGCCGCGCTGCGCTGCATCCAGGGCATGCCGGCGACGCCGCAATTGCTGCGCTGGAACGGCAGGGTGCTGGATCGCAGTTACATGGAGGGCGCCGCCATGTACCAGCGGCCACCGCGCGGCGACACGGCGTACTTTGCCAATGCGCGCCGGCTGCTGCAGGCCCTGCACCGCCGTGGCGTCGCCCACAACGACCTGGCCAAGGAAGCCAACTGGCTGGTGCTGGCCGACGGCCAGCCCGCGCTGATCGACTTCCAGCTCGCCGTGCGCGGACCGCCGCGGGCGCGCTGGTTGCGCCTGCTCGCGCGCGAGGACCTGCGCCATCTGCTCAAGCACAAGCGCATGTATTGCCCCCAAGCGCTGACGCCCGTGGAGCGGCGCCTGCTGCAGCGCCACTCATGGCTGCGCAATGCCTGGTTCGCCACCGGCAAACCGGTTTATCGCTTCGTGACCCGCAAGCTGCTGCAATGGGAAGACAACGAAGGCCAGGGGCCGAAACCGTGAGGCCCGGCGACAGCCGGCAACCTCCCAAGCCAAGGATCAACGCGTGAACACACTGTCCGGCAAGACCCTGTTCATCACCGGTGCCTCGCGCGGCATCGGCCGTGCGATCGCGCTGCGCGCCGCACGCGACGGCGCCAACATCGCCATCGCATCCAAGTCCGCCGTCGCCAATCCCAGGCTGCCGGGCACCATCCACAGCGTCGCCGCGGAAGTCGAAGCCGCCGGCGGCCGCGCCCTGGCGCTGCAGTGCGACATCCGCGACGAGGATGCCGTGCGCGCCTCGGTGGCGGCCACGATCGACACCTTCGGCGGCATCGACATCCTGGTCAACAACGCCAGCGCGATCTGGCTGCGCGGAACGCTGGACACCCCGATGAAGCGCTTCGACCTGATGCAGCAGGTAAACTCGCGCGGCAGTTTCCTGTGCGCGCAAGCCTGCCTACCATCGCTGTTGCAGGCGCCGAATCCGCACATCCTCACGCTGGCGCCACCGCCGTCGCTCGACCCCAAATGGTGGGGTGCGCACACCGGGTACACGCTGGCGAAGATGGGCATGAGCTTCGTCACGCTCGGCCTTGCCGCGGAATTCGGCCCGCAAGGCGTCGCCGTCAACGCGCTGTGGCCGCGCACGGTCATCGCCACCGATGCGATCAACATGATTCCGGGCGTCGATCCCGCGTGGTGCCGCAAGCCGGACATCGTGGCCGATGCGGCGCACGCCATCCTCGTGCAGCCGGCGAAAGACCTGACCGGCCGGTTCCTGATCGACGAGGACGTGCTGCGGGCGGCCGGCGTCACCGATTTTTCGCGGTACGCGGTGGATCCTTCGCAGCACCTGCTGCCTGACCTGTTCCTGGATTGACTGCCGGAGGTTTGCGATGCGCTACCTGCACACGATGGTGCGCGTCCGCGATCTCGACGCGTCGCTGCGCTTCTACTGCGAAGGCCTGGGCCTGCGCGAAGTCCGGCGGCAGGACAACGCGCAGGGGAGATACACGCTGGTCTTCCTCGCTGCCGATGAGACGCCGGATGCCGAAATCGAGCTGACCTGCAACTGGCCGGCGCCCGATGGCGGGGCGGAGCAGGACTACGGCAGTGCCCGCAACTTCGGCCACCTCGCATTCCGCGTCGATGACATCTACGCGCTGTGCGCGAAGCTGCAATCCATGGGTATCACCATCAACCGCCCGCCACGCGACGGCCACATGGCCTTCGTGCGATCGCCCGACCTGATCTCGATCGAACTGCTGCAGAAGGGCGAGCATCTGCCACCGCGCGAGCCGTGGGCATCGATGCCGAATACCGGCAGCTGGTAGGGCGGGCTCAAGCCCGCCGCCATTCGATGACGGGCTGGAACCTGGTTACACCAACGCCTGTTCGAAGTCCGCGACCAGGTCGTCGATATGTTCCAGGCCAACCGAAATCCGCAGCAGGTCCTGTGGCGAGACCGGATGCGCGCCTTCCACCGATGCGCGGTGCTCGATGAGCGATTCGCAGCCGCCCAAAGACGTGGCGTTGGTGAACAAGCGCAGTTTGCCGGCTGTCGACAGCGCGGCTTCGCGTCCGCCGCGCAGCTGGATGCTCATCATCGCGCCGTAATCGGACATCTGCCGCGCGGCGACGGCGTGGCCGGCGTGTGCCGCCAGGCCTGGATAGTTCACGCGTTTGATCGCCGGGTGCGTGGCGAGGAAATCGGCGAGCCTGCGTGCGTTGGCACAGTGCAATGCCATCCGCGCCGGCAGCGAACGACAGCCACGCAGGGTCAGCCACGCATTGAAGGGTGCCAGCACCGCGCCGGTGATGTGGCGGCGGTGGGCGACACGATCGAAGAAGTCGTCGCGTCGCGCGAACACCAGCGCGCCACCCAGCACATCGCTGTGGCCGCCGAAGTATTTGGTCGTCGAGTGCATCACGACGTCGGCGCCCAGCGACACGGGGCGCTGCAGCACCGGCGTGGCGAAGGTGTTGTCGCAGGCCAGCAATGCGCCATGGGCCCGTGCAATGCGCGACAGCGCGGCGACATCGCAGACCTTCAGCAGCGGGTTGGATGGCGTTTCCACCCAGATCAGCGCGACCGGCGCGGCAGCGCACGCAGCTTCCACCGCGGGCAGGTCGGCCATGTCGACGGCGATGGCGTGGACGTCGCGTTCGGGCAGGAACTCAGCGGCCAGGTAGCGCAATCCGCTGTAGCAATCGTCGGGAATCAGGATGCGAGATCCCGGCGGCAGGGCTTCGAGCACGCCGCTGATGGCGGCCATGCCGGACGCGAACACCAACGCTCCAGCGCCGCCTTCCAGCGTCGCCAGTGCGGTTTCCAGTCGGTCCTGCGTCGGGTTGCCCTCGCGCTGGTACTCATAGCCGGACTGGCGTTCACCGGCGGGTCCGTGGCGGAACGTCGTTGCCAGGTGGATGGGCGGGGCCACGGCGCCGGTTTCGGCATCGGGTTCGGCGCCGGCGTGGACGGCGAGTGTCGCGGGATGCAGCGTGCTGGTGGCGGACATCGTCAACCCCTTGCGATCTGGAAGGCTTCGCGCGCCGCGGCCAGGGTGTGCGCGATTTCGGCATCCCCATGCGCGCTGGACATGAATCCGGCCTCGAATGCGGAGGGCGCGAGATAGACGCCGCGATCGAGCATGGCGTGGAAGAATCGATTGAACGCTGCGGTGTCGCAGGCCAGCGCCTGTGCGTAGGTGTCGACTTTTTCGCTGGTGAAGAACAAGCCGAACATGCCGCCGATGCGGTTGCTCGTCAGCGGCACGCCGGCATCGCGCGCGGCTGCCTCCAGTCCGTCGCACAGCACGTTGGTGCGTTGTCCAAGGTCGGCGTGGAAACCGGGTTGGGCCACCAGGTCGAGCATTGCCAGGCCTGCGGCCATGGCCACCGGGTTGCCGCTGAGCGTTCCCGCCTGGTAGATCGGGCCGCTCGGCGCGATCTGCTCCATCAGCTCGCGGCGCCCGCCATATGCGCCGACCGGCATGCCGCCGCCGATGATCTTGCCGAAGGTGCTCAGGTCCGGGGCGACTGCGTACAGCCCTTGTGCGCCGCCAAGCGCGACCCGGAAGCCCGTCATCACTTCATCGAAGATCAGCAGTGCGCCGTGTTGCGTGCACAGCTCGCGCAGGTGCGCCAGGAAGCCGTCGCGCGGTGGCAGGCAATTCGCGTTGCCGACGACGGGCTCGATGATCAGGCCGGCGATCATGTCGCCGTGCTGGTCGAACATCGCGGTGGCGGCGTCGAAGTCGTTGAAGGGCAGGGTGAGCGTCAGGTCGGCCAGCGCCTTGGGCACGCCGGGCGACGTCGGCACGCCGAATGTCAGCGCGCCGCTGCCGGCCTTGACCAGGAAGGAGTCGCCGTGGCCGTGGTAGCAGCCTTCGAACTTGACGATGCAGGCGCGCCCGGTCGCGCCACGGGCGAGGCGGATCGCCGACAGCGTGGCTTCGGTCCCGGAGTTCACCATGCGCACCATCTCGCAGCTTGGCACCAGCGACCTGATGCGCTCGGCCATCGTGACTTCAAGCGGATTGGGCGCGCCGAAGCTCAGTCCGTCCCGCGCCACGCGCATGACGGCTTCAAGCACGGCCGGATGGTTGTGGCCGGCGATCATGGGGCCCCACGAGCCGACATAGTCGACATACCGGTTGCCGTCGACGTCGACCAGGTAGGCGCCTTCGGCACGCTGCACGAAGAAGGGTTCGCCCCCCACCGATTTGAATGCCCGCACCGGCGAGTTGACGCCACCAGGCATGAGCGCTTGCGCGCGTGCGAACAGGGCTTGCGAACGGCTGGTGTCCATGGGGCTTCTTGTGGTGGGGATGGGGGTCAGGCGAAGCAGGCGGCGTACGCACGAGCGGCTGCGACGGGATCGGGCGCATCGAAAACCCCGCTGATCGCGGCGATCATGTCGGCACCGGCGGCAATCACGGACCTGGCATTGTCCGGGCTTATCCCTCCGATCGCCACCAGCGGCAAGCCGGTGATGCGCGCGCGTTGCAGCAGGTCGATCGACGCGCGTCGTGCGGTTGGTTTGGTCGGTGAGACGAAGAACGCGCCGAACGCGAGGTAATCGGCGCCCTGCGCGGCGGCATCCAGGCCGAGCCGGATGTCGTCGTAGCAGGAGACACCGACGATCGCATCGTTGCCGAGCAACGCACGTGCAGCGGCGACGGCGCCATCATGTTCACCAAGGTGCACGCCATCGGCGCCCGTCGAGGCAGCGAGCGCGGCGTCGTCATTGACGATCAACGGCACGCGGGCTTCCGTGCACAGCGTGCGCAAGGCATCGACCTGGCGCAGGCGTTGCCGCGGCGACGCCCGCTTGTTGCGGTATTGCAGGCAGGCTGCATGCGCCAGCACGGGTGCAACCCGGGCCAGCAAGCGACCATCGTCGGGTTCATCGGGCGTGATCAGGTACAGGCCCCGCAACAGCCCGGCCTGCGGCGATTCCCGCCGCATGTCATGTCGCGTCATGCCGATGCGGCCTTGTCCATCCGTGCATTATCGGCTTTCGGGGATGCGCTGGTGATGGGACAATGTGGCTTCCCCTGCATTGCCGCGATCCCGAATGAACAGCGCCGTTGCCAGCACGACCGCCTACCGCACCTGGATGTGTGTGGTCTGCGGCTTCATTTACGACGAGGCAACAGGCCTTCCCGAGGAAGGCATCGCGGCCGGTACGCGCTGGGAAGACGTCCCCGATACGTGGACGTGCCCGGACTGCGGCGTGACCAAGGACGACTTCGAGATGATGCCGCTCTGACGAGCGCCAGCAATGGCAGCCGCCTGACGCGTCAGTTGGGCTTGGCCGCGCCGCTGCTCAACTCGACAACGCGTTCGCGCAGCGAACCGACGTCGGCCGCCTCCGGGTTCATTTGCAGGTAGCGGCCCAGGTCGCGCCTGGCGCCATGGCGATGGCCGAGCTTGAAGTAACCCAGGCCGCGATCGCGCAATGCATCGGCGTTGTCAGGGGCGAGCTTGAGGATCCGGTCGGCACAGCGCACCGCGCGCTCCCAATCGTCGCGCTCGCTGTAGACGCCATGCAGGTTGCGCAACATCCGCATCAGCATCGACCGGTTGGATGCCGGGTTCAGGATGCGGAACAGCGCCTCGTCATCGGGCATCTCGCCACCCAGGTGCGGGCGTGCGCGCAGGCGGAGCTCTTCCTCGTCCAGCGGCCGCCCGCGGTTGAAGGGATCCATCACCAGCACGCCGTCGTCGATGGGCAGGCGCACCAGGAAATGCCCGGGGAACGACACGCCATCGAGCGGCAGGCCGAGCCTGCGTGCAACTTCCATCTGCACCAGTGCCAGCGAGATCGGATTGCCGAGGCGGCGATCGAAAACCTCGTTGAGATAGCTGTTGCGCGGATCGTAGTATTCGTCGTGGTTGCCGGCGTAGCCGAGTTCATCGAACAGGTGTCGGTTGATCGCCTGCATCTTCAGCGGGAAGCTGTCGGTGGCGTCAACCTCCGGACGCAAGTGCGCGGAATGGCTGCTGATGAGCGCGTCGTAGAGGGCGGCATCGAGCAGGGGATATTCGTCGCGCGCGATCAGCAGCGCGGTGGCCAGCAAGGGCACGCTGTCGTCGTCCAGCCCGGCGAGCGAATTCCAGTCTGGAAGTGTCATTCCGGCACGCATGTGGCAAGCCTGCTCCGCGATACCGGGCGGCGCAAGACCTGCACCGCCGCAACTCAATGCGGTGTCGCGATTTGTGGATCGATTCGCAATTCGGTCCCGTCGAGCAGTTGCAGGCGAGCGGCCTGGCCCGCGTTGAGCTCCAGCACGTAGCGCGCGGGCGCAATGCTGGGATACGGCGGGCACCCGTCGCCGAGCGTGCAGGGCGCTACGTCGCGCTGCTGCGAAACCAGCCTGCGCGCATTGTCGAAGTAGAGGATGTCCAGCGGGATATGGGTGTTCTTCATCCAGTAGGCCTGCGGTTCCTCGCGCTCATGGATGAACAACATGCCGTGGTCGGCGGGCATTGAATCGCGGAACATCAAGCCGCGTTCGCGCTGGGCATCGGTCACTGCCACCTCGACGCTGTAGCGCTTGCCTGCCAGGTCGACCCACGGCGCGCGCGCGCTGGCGCAGCCGGAGAGAAGCACGATGCAGGCGAAAACGCTGGTGATTCCACGCATTGGAGAAGCTCCTGGAAGTGTGGGAAGACCTTGATCCGCGGCATCTGGTGCGTCAAGCGACGCGACCCCTTCCCAAAGCCGATGTTGCCGTGCACAATGCGCGCCCCTGCCGGGCAAGCTGCTGAACGCAACCCCGGCCCGGAACGAAAAAAACCTCCTCACGAGGTGTTGACGTTCTCGGAAACAGGTGTAATATGTGCGGCTCGGTCGGGCACTTCGGTGACGACCACGGGATCAGGCGCTGAGGCCGGTCCAACGATCTTTGACAGTGTGCGCAGGTGACTTGTGCGGGCGTCTGGCGGGTGGATGACTGTCCATTTGCAGATGTTCGTACGAAGTCTCAAGCAATCAAGAAAGCATGCAAATGCGAGTAATCGAGTAGCAAAAAGGCTTTGGACGGATTCTGCACTCAAAGCAATTGGCAACACCTTTATCGGTGAAGCCGCAAAACTTAAGTGAAGAGTTTGATCCTGGCTCAGAGTGAACGCTGGCGGCAGGCCTAACACATGCAAGTCGAACGGCAGCACAGCAGTAGCAATACTGTGGGTGGCGAGTGGCGGACGGGTGAGGAATACATCGGAATCTGCCTTATCGTGGGGGATAACGTAGGGAAACTTACGCTAATACCGCATACGACCTACGGGTGAAAGCGGAGGACCTTCGGGCTTCGCGCGATAAGATGAGCCGATGTCGGATTAGCTAGTTGGCGGGGTAAAGGCCCACCAAGGCGACGATCCGTAGCTGGTCTGAGAGGATGATCAGCCACACTGGAACTGAGACACGGTCCAGACTCCTACGGGAGGCAGCAGTGGGGAATATTGGACAATGGGCGCAAGCCTGATCCAGCCATGCCGCGTGGGTGAAGAAGGCCTTCGGGTTGTAAAGCCCTTTTGTCCGGAAAGAAAAGCTTCGGGCTAATACCCCGGGGTCCTGACGGTACCGGAAGAATAAGCACCGGCTAACTTCGTGCCAGCAGCCGCGGTAATACGAAGGGTGCAAGCGTTACTCGGAATTACTGGGCGTAAAGCGTGCGTAGGTGGTTTGTTAAGTCTGATGTGAAAGCCCTGGGCTCAACCTGGGAATTGCATTGGATACTGGCAGGCTAGAGTGCGGTAGAGGATGGCGGAATTCCCGGTGTAGCAGTGAAATGCGTAGAGATCGGGAGGAACATCTGTGGCGAAGGCGGCCATCTGGACCAGCACTGACACTGAGGCACGAAAGCGTGGGGAGCAAACAGGATTAGATACCCTGGTAGTCCACGCCCTAAACGATGCGAACTGGATGTTGGGAGCAACTAGGCTCTCAGTATCGAAGCTAACGCGTTAAGTTCGCCGCCTGGGGAGTACGGTCGCAAGACTGAAACTCAAAGGAATTGACGGGGGCCCGCACAAGCGGTGGAGTATGTGGTTTAATTCGATGCAACGCGCAGAACCTTACCTGGCCTTGACATCCACGGAATCCTTTAGAGATAGAGGAGTGCCTTCGGGAACCGTGAGACAGGTGCTGCATGGCTGTCGTCAGCTCGTGTCGTGAGATGTTGGGTTAAGTCCCGCAACGAGCGCAACCCTTGTCCTTAGTTGCCAGCACGTAATGGTGGGAACTCTAAGGAGACCGCCGGTGACAAACCGGAGGAAGGTGGGGATGACGTCAAGTCATCATGGCCCTTACGGCCAGGGCTACACACGTACTACAATGGTGGGGACAGAGGGCTGCAATCCCGCGAGGGTGAGCCAATCCCAGAAACCCCATCTCAGTCCGGATCGGAGTCTGCAACTCGACTCCGTGAAGTCGGAATCGCTAGTAATCGCAGATCAGCATTGCTGCGGTGAATACGTTCCCGGGCCTTGTACACACCGCCCGTCACACCATGGGAGTGGGTTGCACCAGAAGTAGCTAGTCTAACCTTCGGGAGGACGGTTACCACGGTGTGATTCATGACTGGGGTGAAGTCGTAACAAGGTAGCCGTATCGGAAGGTGCGGCTGGATCACCTCCTTTAGAGACAAAAAGACAGCTTAATTGCCTGTCCAGGCGTCCGCACAAGTGACCTGCATCCAGAGTTTTCGGCCTGCCTGAAAGGGCATGACGCCGACGGAGTGTCCCGTTCTAGATGCTCCTTCGTGAGCATGGGGCCATAGCTCAGCTGGGAGAGCACCTGCTTTGCAAGCAGGGGGTCGTCGGTTCGATCCCGACTGGCTCCACCATCTGAACTCGCGACATTGGGTCTGTAGCTCAGGTGGTTAGAGCGCACCCCTGATAAGGGTGAGGCCGGTGGTTCGAGTCCTCCCAGACCCACCACCAAGCGAAACTCTGGATGATTCTGCGCACACACATAAAGATTTGAAGCGACCTGGCGCTGAAGCCGGTGTCGTGTTCTTTGACAATTCGGGACGTAGCGAACGCTTGGGGCAAGAGTCCAGGCGTTTCGTAAAGGCTAAGGCGAAGTGCCGAGAGGCATTTCAACATTTGAAGTGATAGTCGTTGGATTCGCGACGACATATCCCCGAGGCGACTTGGGGTTATATGGTCAAGCGAATAAGCGCACACGGTGGATGCCTTGGCGGTCAGAGGCGATGAAGGACGTGGCAGCCTGCGAAAAGTGTCGGGGAGCTGGCAACAAGCTTTGATCCGGCAATGTCCGAATGGGGAAACCCACTCCGCAAGGAGTACTGCATGGTGAATACATAGCCATGCAGGGCGAACCCGGGGAACTGAAATATCTAAGTACCCGGAGGAAAAGAAATCAACCGAGATTCCCTAAGTAGCGACGAGCGAACGGGGAGAAGCCCAAAAGTCATTTTGGTTCTAGCAAAACAGTCTGGAAAGACTGGCCAGAGATGGTGAAAGCCCAGTATGCGAAAGGGCCTTAATGATGAAAAATGAGTAGGGCGGGGCACGTGAAACCCTGTCTGAACATGGGGGGACCATCCTCCAAGGCTAAATACTCCTGACCGACCGATAGTGAACCAGTACCGTGAGGGAAAGGCGAAAAGAACCCTGGTGAAGGGAGTGAAATAGATCCTGAAACCGTGTGCGTACAAGCAGTGGGAGCCCCTTCGTGGGGTGACTGCGTACCTTTTGTATAATGGGTCAGCGACTTACTGTTCGTGGCAAGCTTAACCGTATAGGGGAGGCGAAGGGAAACCGAGTCTGATAAGGGCGCATAGTCGCGGGCAGTAGACCCGAAACCGGGTGATCTAGTCATGCCCAGGGTGAAGGTCAGGTAACACTGACTGGAGGCCCGAACCCACTCCCGTTGCAAAGGTAGGGGATGAGGTGTGATTAGGAGTGAAAAGCTAATCGAACCCGGAGATAGCTGGTTCTCCTCGAAAGCTATTTAGGTAGCGCCTCGGACGAATACTGCTGGGGGTAGAGCACTGTTATGGCTAGGGGGTCATTGCGACTTACCAAACCATGGCAAACTCCGAATACCAGCACGTACTATCCGGGAGACACACGGCGGGTGCTAACGTTCGTCGTGAAAAGGGAAACAACCCAGACCCACAGCTAAGGTCCCAAATTCATCGCTAAGTGGAAAACGATGTGGAAAGGCACAGACAGCCAGGAGGTTGGCTTAGAAGCAGCCACCCTTTAAAGAAAGCGTAATAGCTCACTGGTCGAGTCGGTCTGCGCGGAAGATTTAACGGGGCTAAGCGATGAACCGAAGCTTGGGGTGTGCACATTTATGTGTACGCGGTAGAGGAGCGTTCCGTAAGCCGTTGAAGGTGGATTGAGAAGTCCGCTGGAGGTATCGGAAGTGCGAATGCTGACATGAGTAACGATAATGCGGGTGAAAAGCCCGCACGCCGAAAGCCCAAGGTTTCCTTGCGCAACGTTAATCGACGCAGGGTGAGTCGGCCCCTAAGGCGAGGCAGAAATGCGTAGTCGATGGGAAGCTGGTTAATATTCCAGCACCTCGCATAAGTGCGATGGAGGGACGGAGAAGGTTAGGTATACCGGGCGTTGGTTGTCCCGGGGAAAGCAGGTAGGCGGATCCCTTAGGCAAATCCGGGGGGTCATTAACGCCGAGCAGCGAGACGAGCCCTTCTGGGCGAAGTTACCGATACCACGCTTCCAGGAAAATCTCCTAAGCTTCAGCTTATGCAGACCGTACCGTAAACCGACACAGGTGGGCAGGATGAGAATTCTAAGGCGCTTGAGAGAACTCGGGTGAAGGAACTAGGCAACATGGCACCGTAACTTCGGGAGAAGGTGCACCCTTTTTGGTGGCTACATGCGTAGCTGAGCTGAAGAGGGTCGCAGTGACCAGGCCGCTGCGACTGTTTATCAAAAACACAGCACTCTGCAAACACGAAAGTGGACGTATAGGGTGTGACGCCTGCCCGGTGCTGGAAGGTTAATTGATGGGGTCAGCCGCAAGGCGAAGCTCTTGATCGAAGCCCCAGTAAACGGCGGCCGTAACTATAACGGTCCTAAGGTAGCGAAATTCCTTGTCGGGTAAGTTCCGACCTGCACGAATGGCGTAACGACAGCGGCGCTGTCTCCACCCGAGACTCAGTGAAATTGAAATCGCTGTGAAGATGCAGCGTTCCCGCGGCAAGACGGAAAGACCCCGTGAACCTTTACTATAGCTTTACACTGAACGTTGAGTTCGTCTGTGTAGGATAGGTGGGAGCCTATGAAACCCTGGCGCTAGCTGGGGTGGAGGCAACCTTGAAATACCACCCTGTCGTGCTTGACGTTCTAACCTGGGCCCGTTATCCGGGTCGGGGACCGTGTATGGTGGGTAGTTTGACTGGGGCGGTCTCCTCCCAAAGAGTAACGGAGGAGCACGAAGGTACGCTCAGCGCGGTCGGACATCGCGCACTGTGTGCAAAGGCATAAGCGTGCTTGACTGCAAGATCGACGGATCAAGCAGGTACGAAAGTAGGTCTTAGTGATCCGGTGGTTCTGTATGGAAGGGCCATCGCTCAACGGATAAAAGGTACTCCGGGGATAACAGGCTGATACCGCCCAAGAGTTCATATCGACGGCGGTGTTTGGCACCTCGATGTCGGCTCATCACATCCTGGGGCTGTAGTCGGTCCCAAGGGTATGGCTGTTCGCCATTTAAAGTGGTACGCGAGCTGGGTTCAGAACGTCGTGAGACAGTTCGGTCCCTATCTGTCGTGGGCGTTGGAGATTTGAGAGGGGCTGCTCCTAGTACGAGAGGACCGGAGTGGACGAATCTCTGGTGTTCCGGTTGTCACGCCAGTGGCATTGCCGGGTAGCTACATTCGGAAGCGATAACCGCTGAAAGCATCTAAGCGGGAAGCGCGCCTCAAGATGAGATCTCCCGGGACTTCAGTCCCCTAAAGGAACCATCAAGACTAGGTGGTTGATAGGCTGGGTGTGTAAGTGCAGCAATGTATTGAGCTAACCAGTACTAATGATCCGTGTGGCTTGACCATATAACCTCAAGTGGCTTTGCCCTTTACGAAGCACCGAAACTGCTTCAATCCCGCTACGTCCCGACCTTATTCGCTGAAGGCGAGCCTTTATGGGCTCGTTCGGAGGCAACAGAACGAGAGCGTGTGCGCGTCAGCCGATCCATTGGCTCGCGACCCTCCACCCTCTCCCTGGTGACAATAGCTGCGTGGAACCACCCGATCCCATCCCGAACTCGGAAGTGAAACGCGCACGCGCCGATGGTAGTGTGCATTTAGCATGCGAGAGTAGGTCATCGCCAGGGGCTTTACCCAAAACCCCGCAGCCAACGCTGCGGGGTTTTTCTTTGGGCTTCGATCAGGCGCGCGTCACCGTTGTCGCCCGATATCAATCCGGGTGCGAGTCAGTAGGTGGATTGCGGTTCACGCGGCGCTGCCTGTACGGCGGCCGGGTGCTTCCGGTGAGCTTGGGGTGGACTGGAATCTAGAAAACCTCGGGGGTTTCTCTGCCCACGATCACTACGTCGGCGGGACGGCGGGCAAACAAACCCACGCTGACCACCCCGGGTATCTGGTTGAGCGCGGACTCCATGGCCACCGGGTCGGTGATGCGAAGCCCATGCACGTCGAGCACCCAATTGCCGTTGTCGGTGGTGACGCCTTCGCGCCAGACCGGTTGTCCCCCGGTCTGCAAGACGATTTCGCGTGCCACCAGGCTGCGGGCCATCGGGATGACCTCCACAGGCAATGGAAACCGACCGAGGAGTTCGACCCGCTTGGCCGGATCGATGATGCAGACGAACTTGTCGCTCGCCTGCGCAATGATTTTTTCCCGGGTCAGTGCGGCTCCGCCGCCCTTGATCAGGCGCTTGTGCGCGTCGCACTCATCTGCGCCATCGACATAGAGCCGCAGTGGACCTGCGCTGTTGAGATCCATTACCTCGATTCCGAGGCTGCGCAAGCGCTGGGAGCTCTGTTCCGAGCTCGATACGGCTCCGGCAATGCGGTGCTTGATCCTTCCGAGCGCCTCGATGAAAAAAGCCACGGTCGAGCCGGTGCCGACCCCCACGATCATCCCGTCTTCGACAAAGTCGATGGCTTTCTCGCCGGCCAGCCGCTTGGCATTTACAGCGGCGTTGTCATTGGGTGTCATCGGGGGCGGATTCCATGGATAGCAGGTGCTCCCATTGTGCCGGCGTCACCGGCATCACCGATAGCCGGCTGCCCCGCCTGACCAGGGGGAATTCCTGGCCAAGATCCTCCGCGTGGGACTTGATCGCATCGAGCGAGAGCGGCCTTTCCAGGGTGCGCACGTACTGGACGTCGACAAGGAACCAGCGGGGCTCCTCCGGGGACGCCTTTTCGTCGAAGTATTTCGATTTCGGGTTGAACTGCGTGGGGTCTGGATAGGCCGTGCACGCGACCCGCGCAAGGCCGTAGATGCCGGGCACTTCGGTATTGGAGTGGTAGAAAAACACCCCGTCCCCCGGTTGCATGTCACGCATGAAGTTGCGCGCCTGGTAATTGCGCACGCCTGTCCAAGGCTCGGTCCCGACGCGCTGCAGGTCGTCGATCGAGAAATCTCCCGGCTCCGACTTCATCAGCCAATAGCGTTTGCGTCGCGTCATGGGTTCAGGCCGTTGTTGATGAGGCAATCGCTTTCGGTGCAGACAGCGTCGAGTCCGACATCCCACGGCCGTGCCGTTAGTGCGCCAAGCTCCTGGATGGCAAAAGCCGCGCCCACCAGCCACGGAGGCGCTGGTTGCGAATTCCGGAATGCGAAGCTGCGGTCATACCAGCCTCCGCCCATGCCCAGCCGGTTTCCGGTGCGGTCAAAGCCGACGACGGGCACGACGGCCATCGCAATCGCCGCCGCCTCGATGCAGTCCGACGACTGCACGTCCGGCTCCGGAATCCCGAACCGATTGGTGACCAGCGGGTCGCCGGGACGCCAGGGTGCAAATAGAAGATGCTGCCCCGACAACACCGGCAGGCAGTAGGTCAGTGTTGGCGACAGCCGCAACTGCCAGACGTGCAACGCGATCTCCCCGTCCATGGCCCAGTATCCGGCAACAAACCCGGAAACTGGTGCAAAGGGAAGCTCGAGCAATCGTTGTGCGAGCGATTCCGCGGCCGCCATGCGCTCGGCAACGGGAATGGCGCGCCGGGAAGCACGCAGCTGCTGGCGAAGATGGTCGCGGTCAACCGTCATTGCCCGGCAATGCCCCGGGCTGGGTGCGATTGCCCATGCCGGATGCCCGGCATCGATTGAAAAAATGCGTCCTCCGCCATGACGATGCGTGCCAAACGACCTTGAACCCGGGGTTCAAGTGGGAATGCCTGGACGCCATCGGGCTTCCCGCTACAAGGCGGACTTGCACACCCGGCTTCCGCTGCATCCCCGTGGTCGTCATTAAGGGACAAGGCGTATGTTTGAGCGCGCCGTCGGACACGGCAGAGGACACGCGCGCAGTATAACGCCAGCGAAAACACCGGCCCATCCGTTCGTCCGATGAAACTCGCCTGGCGTTCAGTCGTCGTATCGCGGCGCATTGCGAAGGGCCGGACGTGCACGTCCCGGCTGCCTCTCGGCGTTGTGTGACTCACGACGCAGTCGCGTCAAGCGCTCCATCGAGCTTTCGCTGCAGTGACTCGAGCAGGACCGCCGCGTCGTGTTGCGCGCCTTGGTTCTGCTCCCGCAATTGCTGCAATTCATGCGCCAGGTTGAGCGCTGCCAGCACTGCGATGCGGTCCACCGCGGCCATGCGGTTTGATCCGCGCACCTCCCGCATCTTGCCGTCGAGCAGCCTTGCAGCTGCCATGAGGCTGTCGCGAGCCTCCGGCTCGACACCGATGGTGTACTCACGATCCAGCACATGGATGTTGACCGGCTCGCTCGTGCTCATGTGTGTTGCTCCAGCGATTTCAGTCGCGCGATCATTGCTTCCACGCGCGAGCGGGCCTGTTCGTTTTTTGCAACCAACTGGGCGCGATCGCTGGACAATTGCTCCTGCTGCACGCGCAGGCTGCGATTCTCCGCTGCCAGCTGGCGGGCGCGATCCGACAACGCATCGACGCGGGCGGCGATGGCGCGCAGCTGGGCAATCATCTCGGCGTTGTCCATGCGGCACGATAGGCAGCGTCCGTCGGCCGGTCAAGGCGGGCCTTCCTGGGCGGCTTGCCGTCAGGCCGGAGCCGTTGCCCCCGAGGGCGCCCAGTTGCGGATGAAGGCTAGACACCGGTGGGCCTCGAGCGGAGGCGACAACCAGAAGCCCTGGATTTCGTCGCACAGGTGCTCGCGCAGGAATCGCATCTGCGCCTCGGTTTCGACCCCTTCGGCCACCACGTTCAGCCCCAGCGACCGGGCCATCGCGATGATGGTGGTGGTGATGGCCGCATCGTCGGAACCCAGCGTCAGGTCGTCGACGAATTCCTTGTCGATCTTCAATGTGTTGATCGGCAGTCGCTTGAGATAGGACAGCGAGGAGTAGCCGGTGCCGAAGTCGTCGATCGCAAGCGAAACGCCCAGATGCCGGAGCGCACGCAGCGTGTCCGCTGTCTGCTCGGCGTTGGCCATGACCACGCTCTCGGTCAGCTCCAGCTCGATGGAGGACGGGGGCAGCTGTGTTTCGGCAAGGACCCGTTCGACGACGCCGGGGAAGTCGCCCCGCAGCAGCTGCAGCACCGACACGTTGATCGACATCGCCAGCCCTTCCAGCCCGTGCTGGTGCCAACGACGCAAGGTCAGGCAGGATTCGCGCAGCACCCATTCGCCGATCTCGAGGATGAGGCCGCTCTCCTCGGCGAGGGGTATGAACTGCGTTGGCGAAATGTCGCCGTGTTCCTCGCTGCGCCAGCGCAGCAAGGCTTCCACGCCGACGATGCGGTTTTGCGCCAGCGCCAACCTTGGCTGGTAGACCATGCGCAGTTCGCCACGGTCGAGCACCTTGCGCAGCGCGCCCGACAACGTCGCACGGCGGCGGATCGTCACGTCCATCGAATCGATGTAGCGCAGGTAGGTGCGTCGCCCTGCCGCCTTCGCCTGGTACATGGCGGTATCGGCCTGTTTCAGCAATTCGGTGGGCACCTGCGCGTTGTCGGGATACACGCTGATGCCGATCGAGGTCGAGATCGAGACTTCCTGGCGGTCGTCGAGCAGCAGCGGCGCGCCAAACGCCATGATGATTTCCCGTGCCGCCTTCTCGGCTTGTTCGGGCGACTTCAGGTTCTCCAGGACGACGGTGAATTCATCGCCACCCAGGCGGGCCACTGTGTGCTGTGCGCCGACGGTGTCCTGCAGCCGAACGGCGGCGGCGCGCAGGATCCGGTCGCCGGCGGCGTGGCCCAGCGAATCGTTGATGTCCTTGAAACGATCCAGGTCCAGGAACAGCACCGCGATGTAGCTGTTCTGGCGCCTGGCGCGCACGATCGCCCGCGACAGGCGCTCCGAGAGCAATGTGCGGTTCGGCAGGTTGGTCAACGTATCGAAGTTCGCCAGGTAGCGCAGTTCCTGTTCGGCGCGCTTCTGGTCGGTGATGTCGCTCAGCACCATGACGTACAGCGTGTGCTCGCCGCTGCTGTCGAGGACCGAGCTGCACTCGTATGCGCAGAGGAACTCCTCGCCGTCCTTGCGCTGCTGCCACATCTCGCCCGACCAGCGCCCGTGTTGCTGCAGTTGGTGGCGGATGTCGCGGTAGAAGTCGAGGTCGTGCTGGGAGCTGTCCAGCAGGCTGCCGTTCCGGCCAATGATCTCGCCGTCGTCATAACCGGTCATGCGGCAGAAGGCCGGATTGACCGATACGAAATGGAAGTGCCGGTCCAGCACCGACACCGCCTCGCTCATGCTGCGCAGCACCTGGGCGGCGATGCGGCGCTCGCGTTCCGCATCGCGGTTGTCCGTGATGTTGCGCGCGGTTCCCGCGATGCGTCGTGCACGGCCGTCCGGGGCGCGCTCGACGACGCGGCCACGCGCGCGCGTCCAGATCCATTCCCCATTGTCATCCTGGATGCGATGCTCGGACAGGAACAGGGGGCTGTCCCCGCGCAAGTGCCTGCGAAGGTGTTCGCGTACCTGCTGCAGGTCGTCGGGATGGATCTGGTGGTCGACTTCGATGTCGGTCTCGACTGCGATCGCCGCAGTGCTCGCCACGTCGTCCTTGACGCGCGTGCGCTGCAGTTCGTCGCGCACCAGGTCGTAGTCCCAGAATTGCTCGCCGGACGCCCACAAAGCCAGCTTCAGGCGCTCCTCCCGGTCGCGGATGCGCGAGAAATAATCCCGATCCTTCCGCGCGCGCTGTTGCAGTCGCAACCACAGCACGATCAGCAGCAACGAAGCCAGCAGGACGTATCCAGCCAGCGCCAGCGGACTGCGCCACCACGGCGGCTCCACCGTGATCGGCAAGCGGAGTTCGCGGGTATTCCAGACGCCGTCGTGGTTGGTGCTTTGGGCACGGAAGGTGTATCGACCGGCCGGTAGCAGGGTGTAGGTGATCTCGCTGCGGTTGCCATTGTCGATCCAGTCCGTATCCACCCCGTCGATCCGGTAGCGGTAGCGGATCCTGGAATTGCCCAGGTAATCGAGTGCTCCGATTCGCAGGCGCAGGATTCCCGCGGACTCGGCGAATTCCAGCCCGCCACTGGCCCGCGGGGGCGAGGCATCGTCCGCACTGGCGCCAACATGCGCGGAGAGCAGGCGCAGGGGCGGCTCCCACCGGCTGTCGAGCGTTTGCGCCGGGTCGAACACATTCAGGCCGTTGACGCCGCCGAAGGCGAGTCGACCATCGCGCAGCATGGCCGCCGCACCGCCATTGAATTCAAGGTCCTGCAATCCGTCGGACAGACCGTACTGGCGCAGCGCGCCGCTGCGCGGATTGAAGCGCAGCAGCCCGCGATCCGTCCCCAGCCACAGGCTGCCTGCCGTGTCGGCGACCAGGCTGAACACCAGCGGCATGGGCTGCCCGGCCATTGCCGTTTCCAACGGCTGCGTGAAGCGAACGACGCCATCGGGATCGTCAATGCGATTGAGGCCTCCATGGCTGCCGACCCAGATCGTGCCGTTGGCGTCCTGCCACAGCGCGCGTACGAGGTTCCCCGCCAGCCCCGTGCCATCGGCCTGCTGCTGGAAGTGGCTCAGGCGCCCGGTGCGGGGATCGAGGCGATCCAACCCATGGCCGGTCCCGATCCAGACGCGCCCCATGGCGTCAACCAGCAACGCATGCACGGTCGGATGGGCCAGTCCATGCGCGTTCCCGTCAAGGAAGGGAATGTGCTGCACCAGGGCCGCACGCCCGGGGCTTGCCGGACGGAACCGGATCAATCCGACGTCGCTGCTTCCCAGCCACAAGGAGCCGTCGGGGCCCACGGCAACGCTGCGCAAACTCGGTTGGCCGATACCGGGAACCGCGATGGCATGGACGGAGGGGGTGTGCGGATCCAACTGGAACAATCCGGCGGAAGTCGCCATCCAGAACAGGCCATCGTTGGAATCCGCAAAAGCCATGACCCGGGTCGGGCTCGTGGAAGCCTGGGCGCCCACCTGCAGGATGGCGCTGTAGTCATCGAATCCGCTTGCGCTGTCGTAACGCAGCAGGCGGCCATCGTCGCTGGCCAGCCACAACCGCCCATCGTCGCTCTGGTGCACGGCGCGGATGCTGTTGCCCTGCGTCGTGGTTGCCAGCTCCCGGTCGACGAGATAGGGAAAGCGCGCGCCGCGACTGTCGGCAACGGCGGCGCCATGCAACTGTCCGCCCACCCACAGCAGTCCGGCCTTGTCGACCAGCAGCGCGTTGATGCCGTCCTCGGGCAGCGAGGCGGGCAGGGTGTCGTCCTGGCGAAGGGATGTCGTGCGGCCGGTGGTCGGATCGAAGCGGCGCAGACCCGCTGCGGAAATGGCCATCCAGACCCGCCCATCCGGGGATTCGGAGAGCGCACGCACATCGCGGGGCTCGGCGTCGTTCGCTGCACGCGGCCACGCCTGCACCAGCGTCCGCCGGTCCGTGACCAGGTACAGGCCCGATCTCCCCCCCGCCCAGATCCGTCCGGAACGGTCGCGCAGCAATGCATCGACCGGTAACGCGGGACTGAGTTGCGCAGCCGTCGTCGCGCCGCGATCCAGCCGGTACAAACCGGCCGCGGTGCCGTACCAGAGCGTGCCTTGCGCATCGCGCATCAGGGCCTGGGACTTGCCCGCGAGCAGGCTGGAAGGCAGTGACAGGATGCGCGTCTGCTGGCCGGTAGCCGGATCCAGCCGATCGAGTCCGTCGACCGTGCCGATCCAGACCTCCCGCGGCGACGCCACCATTGCAAACACCTGGCGGCCATTGTTGCCATGTCCCTTGGCGGCAAACCGGCGGACATGGCCGGTGTCCAGGTCCAGGCGCGCCACGTATCGGGAGTAGGTGCCGATCCACAGGCCGCGTTCCCCGTCGCCCGACAGCGCGGTAATGAAGCTGTCGGGAATGCTGTCGGGGTCGTGCGGGTTTTCGCGGTACAGGGTGTAGCGCTGGCCATCGAAGCGATGCAGGCCGCCCTGGGTTCCGATCCAGATGAAGCCGTCGGGATCCTGCGCCAGCGCAGTGACCGATTTCTGCGCCAACCCGTCGTTGCCGCCGGCCTGTTCGAAGTAGTAGTCGCGAACCGCGGCGCTGGATTGCGGAGCGAGCGATGCCGCCGCGAGCGTCCCGAGGACGCAGGCAAGGGCGATGCCAGGACGACGCCAGCATGCGACAAGCTTTGCGAAGGCGGACAAGCGCAAAGGCGCCACACCCCTGGACGACGATTTCGGCAGTGTAGGCCATGCGCGGACGTCCGTACCGTGCCGATGGGCTTTGCGGTCGCTACACTGTGGTGCCCGCACTGCCTGGTCCGATCCGTGCCTGCAACGCTTCCTGCGCTGACCGATGTGGAGCATTCCGTGCGCCAGCTTGGCCTGGGCGTCGATCCTTCGGAGCTGCATGGCGCCCTGTGCGGCTGGCTCGCCGGCGGCGGTGCGCAAACGCCCGATTGGCTGGCCCAGGTACTGGCCGATGACGCCATGCTGCCGGTGGTCGCCGACAGCGCGCTGGATCGCCTGCGTCGCGCGAGCGCCAGCCAGCTGGAAGACCGCAGCTTTGGATTCGAGCTGCTGCTTCCCGATGCCGACGCGTCGTTGACGCGGCGCAGCGGCGCGGTCTTCGACTGGTGCCGCGGTTTCCTTGGCGGGTTCGGCCTGGCGGCCGGGCAGGCGCCATCGCTGTCGGAGGAGAGCAACGAGGCGCTGGTCGATATCGCCCGGCTGGCGGCAGCCACCGCACAGGACGAGGGCGACGAGGAGGATGAGGAAGCCCTCATCGAGATCGAGGAATTCATCCGCGTCGCCGTGCTGCTCCTGCATGGCGACTGCGTACTGGCGGCGCAGCATCGCCGCGGCCTGAACTGAGCAGCCGGGGCATCCGACACGACATGGCAATGCGTCCCTTGGCTGACCTGACTCCATCGCGTTACGCGCAGCGGCGCAAACAGCTGATGCGGATGTCCGGCGAGGACACGATCCTGATACTGGCGGCAGCGCCCGAGCGCGTACGCAGCCGCGACACCCACCATCCCTATCGGCAGGATTCCGACCTGCTGTATCTCACCGGCTTTCCCGAGCCCGAGGCAGTCCTGGTGTTGGTGCCCGGACGCGAGCATGGCGAGGCGATCCTGTTCTGTCGCGAGCGCGATCCCGATCGCGAGGGCTGGGATGGACCGCGCTGCGGCCCCGAAGGCGCCGTCGATCGTCATGGCATGGATGACGCCTATCCGATCACCGACATCGACGACATCCTTCCGGGCCTGCTCGAAGGTCGCAGCCGCGTTTACTACCACTTCGGTCGCGATGCGGAATTCGACCTGAAGCTCATCGGCTGGGTCAACCGCGTGCGCGCCATGATGCGGATGGGCGCGCAACCGCCGCACGAGTTCCTCGAACTCGGCCATCTGCTGGATGAGCAGCGGCTGTTCAAGTCCGCCGATGAATTGAAGTTGATGCAGCGCGCGGCCGACATCAGCATCCGCGCGCATGAGCTGGCGATGCGGGCCAGCCGTCCCGGCCTCTACGAGTACGAATTGCAGGCCGAGATCGAGCGCGTGTTCCGGCTCAACGACGCGGTGCCGGCCTACGGCAGCATCGTCGGCGCGGGGCGCAATGCCTGCGTGCTGCACTACGTCGCAAACAATGCCCTGGCCCGGGACGGCGATCTCGTGCTGGTCGACGCCGGCGCCGAATACCGCGGGTACGCGTCGGACATCACGCGTACGTTTCCGGTCAACGGCCGGTTTTCACCCGAGCAGCGCGCGCTGCACGATCTTGTCGGAGCTGCGCAGGCGGCGGCGTTGATGCATGCCAGGCCCGGCGTTGCCTACCAGGATGGCCACGAAGCCGCGGTGCGAACGCTGACCGAAGGGCTGCTCAAGCTCGGCCTGCTGAAGGGCTCGCTGGAGAAGAACATCTCAACCGGCGCGTACAAGCGGTTCTACCGCCACAAGACCGGCCACTGGCTTGGCCTGGACGTGCACGACGTCGGCGAGTACCGCATCGATGGCGAGTCGCGCCTGCTCGAACCCGGCATGGTGTTCACGGTCGAGCCCGGTCTGTACGTGGCGCCGGATGACCAGGGCGTTGCTGCGAAGTGGCGCGGCATCGGCATCCGCATCGAGGACGATGTCGTCATCACCCGCGATGGCCATCGCGTCATCACCGACAAGCTTGCGCGCAGCGCGGATGACGTCGAAAGCCTGATGGCGACCGCCTGATCATCCGCACTGCCGGCGCTGCCCGCCGTCGTTTCAGGCGCCTGAGAATCCGTCGCGCGTGAGGTTTTCCGGCGCGCCGTCCGTGCACGCGACGTCGTCCTCGATGCGGATGCCGCCGAACGGGCGGAAGGCATCGACGCGGCTCCAGTCGACGCTTGTACCCAGCGCACCTTGCCGCAGCGGTTCGAGCAGCATGTCGATGAAGTAGATCCCCGGTTCGATCGTCACCACCATGCCCGGTTGCAGGACGCGGGTCAGGCGCAGGTAGGGATGCCCCTCGGGCCTGGGCAGGAGTCCGCCGCTGTCGGACGCGGCGAAGCCCGCGACTTCGTGCACCTGCAGGCCGATGCCGTGGCCGATGCCGTGCGGGAAGAACGCAGATGAGACGCCGGTGGCGACCGCGGTTTCGGGCGCAACCTTGATGACGCCGAAGTCGGCCAGGATGGATGCCAGCGCGAGATGCGCGTCCAGGTGCAGTTGTCGATAGTCGACCCCGGCACGGACCTGTGAACACATTGCCTGCTGCGCGGTATCCACGGCATCGATCAATGACTGGAAGTCGTCGCCGCGATCGTGCGAATACGTCCGCGTGATGTCGCAGGCGTACCCCGCGTGGCTGGCTCCGGCGTCGATCAGGAAACTGCGCAGCCGTGACGGGGCGGCGAGGTCCAGGTCGGTGTAATGGAGCACGGCGCCGTGCGCGTTGAGGGCGACGATGTTGTTGTACGGCAACTGGCAGGCATCCTGCCGTGCGGCGGCGCAGTACGCCATGTGGATGTCGAACTCGGCCAGGCCGGCGCGGAAGGCCGCTTCCGCGGCGCGATGCCCGCGGACGCCGGCGCGCGTGGCCTGCCGCATCATCTCCACTTCATATGGCGTCTTGAACGCGCGGTGGTATTCCAGGTAGGCGATGACGGATGGCGGGTTGTCGGGGACGAATGCACCCAGCGCGCTCTGTGGTTCACCGAGGATCGCGCAGCGAGCGGGATCCTTCGGCAGGTGCTGCAATGCCTCGTCCGCGGTGCGGACAACGACGATGTCGAAATGTCCCGTCCAGGGACCGGACGGAGATTCCGGGACGACATGCCAATAGTCGTGCGGTTGCAGGTAGATCAGCTTCGGCCGGACGCCGGGCGTGACGACCAGCCAGCTACCCGGGTTGCGCGTGAGCGGCAGCCAGGCCTTGAATTGCGGATTGACGGCGTAGGGATAGTCGCGGTCATCGAACAACTGGTAACGCAGGGTGCCGCTCGGCACCACCAGGTGGTCCAGGCGGCCGCGTTCCAGCGCGGCGGCAGTGCGGCTTTGCAACACATCCAGATGTGCGGCATATAGGATGGCAGGGTCGGCAGTCATGTCATGGGGCGACCGTGGGAAGGAATCCGGATATTGCCCCAAGCCAAGGCGAGGCGCAGGAAAGCGCGCCGCCAGAGCGGCTGCTGCTGCTCGGGCTGCCTGCGTGGATGTGGGCCTTGATCGGACTGTTGCTCGGCATCGTGGCGACCGGCAGCGTCCTGCTGCTGGAGCGCCACAACCTGCAGGCCGAAGCGCACCTGCGGCTGGCGGCCATCGCCAAGCGCAGCACCTACCAGATCGAGCGCCAGTTCGAAAGCAGCGGCCTCTTGTTGCGCGCGATGCAATCGGCCTATTACGTCAGCGGGGACATCGACCAGCAGCTCTTCGCGGCCATGCACGGCAACTTGCGGCCCAAGCTGTTGGCGCCAAGCGTGGTGGCACTGGGATTCGCGCCGCGCATGGCCGGCAACAACCCTGGCGCGCCGCCGCGCTATCCCTATGAGCGCGTCGCACCACTGGCCGGGAATGCACAGCTGCTGGGGCTGGATGTGGCCCGGCAGGCGGCGAACCTGCGGGCATTGGAGCGGGCGCGCGACATCGACGAACCGGTGATGTCGTCCGCATTCCCGCTGCTGCAGGCCACCAGCGAACCCGGCGACGCGCTGGGAGTGGTGGTGCGGCTGCCGGCGTTCACCCCGGGGACCGTCCCGGTCGACACTCCCGATCGCCGCCGCCGCGAGCTTGGTTCGCTCGGGCTGAGCATGCGCGTGCAGCCGTTGCTGCTCAGCGCACTGCCGACTGATGCGCTGCGGGATTTTCGCGTCCATGTGGATGACATCACCACGGGCAAGCCGCAGCTGCTGTACGACACGGACGCAAAGGTCCTGCCCGATGTCGCCGCATACGTTGGCGTATTGACCTTCGGGGAGCGCCGGTGGCGCCTGACCATGCAGCCGCGCGCCGATGGCTACGATGCCAGCCTGCTGTGGATGATCGGGCTTGGCGGCGCCATCGCCAGCCTGCTGCTCGCATCGTTGTTCTGGTCGATCGCCAATACCCGTCGGCGCGCGGTCGACATCGGTCGGCAGATGAGCGCGCGGTATCGCGAGAGCGAAGAGCGTTTCCGCAAGCTCAACGACCTGCTGCCCGCACTGGTGTTGATGGCTCGCGCCGAAGACGGCCACGTGCTCTACGCCAACCAGGCCGCCTGCGCGCGCCTGGGTGAGCACATCGATGCCGGGGCCTCGCTGGGGGTGTTGTTCGAGGACGAGACCCTGCAACGCCGGTTGCTCGAACCGGGCCTGGATGTCTGGTGCAACGTCGACGCCGTGCTGAAGACACTCAATGGCGACAAGTTCTGGGCCTCGACCTCGATATCCCGCGTCCGCGTCGGCCGGCGGGAAAAGCTGCTGATGGTCGCCACCGATATTTCCGAGCAACGCCAGCTCACCGAATTGCTCAGCTACCAGGCCAGCCACGACACCCTGACCGAGCTCTACAACCGTCGCGAGTTCGAGCGTCGCGTGCAGCGCGCGCTGTTCGGGGTCGGCAAGGGCGAGCAGGCCTGCGCGCTGGTATACATCGACCTGGACCAGTTCAAGCTCATCAACGACACCTCCGGACACCTGGCCGGGGACCAGTTGCTGAGCCAGCTCGCATTGGTCATGGCCGAGCAGTTGCGCGGCGGCGACATCCTGGCGCGCCTGGGCGGCGACGAATTCGGCATCCTCGCCCACGAAATCACCCACGAGGGTGCGCAGGCGCTGGCAGAGCGGCTGCGCTCGCGCGTGGAGGGGTACATCTACATCTGGGAGCAGCGGTCGTACACGATCAGCGCCAGCCTGGGCGTGGTGATGCTGGATCGCCCGGGCCTGACGCTGGCCGACGTGCTGTCGCACGCGGATTCGGCCTGCTACATGGCCAAGGATCGCGGTCGCAACCGCATCCACTTCTACTCCGAGCAGGCGGACGAGACGATTCGCCGCCGCGGCGAAATGGACTGGGCCAATCGCCTGCGCTGGGTGATCGAGGAAGGGCGGTTGCTGCTCGACTACCAGGAAGTACAGCCGTTGCAGGGCCAGCCCGACGAGGATCCGCACATCGAACTGCTGATCCGGCTGCGCGACGAGGAGGGCAACGTCGTGCTGCCCGGCGCATTCCTGCCGGCGGCGGAACGCTACGGCATGATGGCCCTGCTCGACCGGTGGGTCGTGGGCGAGGCGATCGCACACTTCGACCAGCTGCATGTCAGCGGCCGCGCGCCGGGACGGTGCTCGCTCAACCTGGCCGCATCCACGCTGGAAGACGACGACCTGGCCGATTACCTGCTCGACCTGATCGAGCGGCATGGCGTATCTCCCTCGCGCCTTTGTTTCGAGATCACCGAGACCGAGGCGGTGCGCAACCTCGCCCGCGCCGTGCGTTTCATCGAGCGCCTGCGAAGCGTGGGCTGCCAGGTCGCGCTGGATGACTTCGGCGCCGGCATGTCATCGTTCGGCTACCTGAAGAACCTGCCGGTCGACGTCATCAAGATCGATGGCAGCTTCATCCGCGACCTCGACGACGATCCGATGAACCGTTCGATCGTCAATGCGATCACCACCATCGGGCATCAGCGCGGGATGGATGTCGTCGCCGAGTGGGTCAGCAGCCAGGCCAATGCCGACACCCTGCGTTCGCTGGGTGTCGATTACGGCCAGGGTTTTGCCCTGCATCGCCCGGAGCGCGTGCTGTACCAGCGCGTGCTGGAGCATGTCCCCGCCATCGCCCGCTGAAACGCCGGGGCAATGATCGTCGCCTACTCGAACTGGCCGCCGGGCGAATCGATCCAGTGCCGCAGTTGCTCGGCCTGCTCTTCCGGCATGGCGATGAAGCGAAGACCGCTCCATGCCTGCCCGGGGGCGCTGGCGCGATCCAGCCACAGCAGGTGTGCGCCGAATTCCATCGGGATGTCGCGGCCGCGCACGTCGTGGAGATTGAACCGCAACTGATACAGCGCGTCCTCGACCAGCGGCGCGCTGGCAATCAGCAGCATGCCGGTTTCGGACAGGTTGCCGATGCGGCCGACGACGGTATCCGTCATGGCATCGGTTACCAGGATCGTGTCGGACACCTTGCGGCGCTTTGCCCGCCTGAACTCGTCAATCATTGCGTGGTTCCTGCGTGACCTGGCCGACGTTGTCGTCCTTGCGGGCGCCGCGGCCGGCAAAACTGCGCAATGCATTCAGTGTCGCCTGCCATGCACGGTCGACCAGTCGGCCGCGTTCGGCGGCCACGATCTTGGCCTGGCCCCGGCTCAACATGCGCGCAACGCTGTCCAGCGAGTGTTCGCCCACGCGCTGGCCGCGCTGGTTGACGAACAGTGCCTTGTCGGTCACCGGGCTGTACCAGGACAGGCGGCGACGCACGAGATCGCCCTGCTGGTTGATGTTGAATTCGATCCATGTTCCGTACGGCATGACCCGGAGCTGGTCGTACTGCGCCTGTTCGGCTTCATCGCGCGGCGGAAGTTCGGCCTTGCGGGACTCGCTGGAATCCTCGCCCAGGCGAACGCGCGCCTTCATGCGCATCGTCAATTCGGTGCGCGATGCCGGGTCTTCGTCATCCTCCATGGCGCTGGTCAGGCGGCGTGCGATGGCTGCGGCTTCTTCTCCGTGATAACCGACCTGCGACAGTGCGGCCTCGACGTGGCTGGCGAGGTCGGCGTCCGCTTCACTGCCGCCGTGCCCGCAAGTGTCGACGATGCGACCGGTCATTTCGATCTGGCGCTGCCACTCCGTGGAATCCACGCCCTGCCGGAGCAGCGTCAGTGTCAGCACGTCGGCCCATGCCTGGTTGAGCAATGCACGCACGAACTTGGGCAGGCGCTGCTCGCCGACGATTTCGGCGATCGTGTCGGAAGCGCGGCGCTTGGCGATCTCCAGCTTTTCCTTGCCGCGCGCCGCCTCGACATGGCGCCGTTCGGACATCTCGGCCTTGCGCGCGAGGTTCTGCAGCTGTGCCTGCAACTCGCGGTTGCTGTCCTCGAACACCGACGAATCGCCATCGAAGTTCTCGACGACGTTGTTCACAGCCTGCCGCAGCGGTTCCAGCAACTGCGGGTCCAGGTCGTCGTCATCCAGCCAGCGCGCGCCGGACTCGGCGATCGCATTGAGCAACTGCCTGGCCGGATGCTGGGATCGAACGAAGAATGCCCTGTCCTGCAGTGCCACGCGCAGCAGCGGCAGCTGCAGCTTGCGCAGCAGCGGCGTGGCCACTGCATCCGCACGGACTTCGCGCTCGATCTGCGTATACAACATGTCCAGCAGCTCGAAGGTATCGCTGTCCTGTGGGGAGAAGCTGGCGCCATGTCCGCGCTCCTGCCGCATCTGCGCGAGCAGGGTCTGCTTGATGTCGAGCAGGTTGCGGACGCTCCCGTTGGATGCGGCTTCGCGCATGCCCCCGAGGGCACTCACGACCTCGTCCGTCTCCAGTTGCTGGCGGGTCCCATGCCGCTGGCTCGGGCGAAGCTTGCCAAGCAGTTCGCGGCGGCCCGACAGCAGTTGCTGCAACAGGTCGAACGCCGCGCCTTCGTCGATCCCCGGGGAGTCGCCGTCCGCCTGGCCCAGCCAGGCGGTATGGGTGCGTGGTTGCTGGCTGGTGTCGCCGCCACGTCGCCGCCGCGCCTTGCCGCCGCCTTTTGCCGCAGCCGCCGCGGCGGAGGCTTCCGCTTGCGAGGTCGGCCTTGCCCGGATCGGGATGTAGCTCAGGCTTGGCAGGATGCCGTTGGCGACAACCGTGGCGTTCAACATGTCGAGCAGTTGCGGGTACTCGCTCATGACCCGGCGGTCGAACTGTCGATACAACAGCAGCCGTGATTCAAGCGGCAGCTGCAGTGACTCGCAGGAATCGCGCATGATCCGGCACAGCGCCCGTGGCCCCAACGGGATGCGTTCGGCATCGAAGGCCGCGGTGCCGGCCATGACGCCGATCCGCTGCCCGAGCAGATGCAGCGGCAGGCTCGAACGCGCTTCCTGGCGCGAGGCGATGTCCCGCAGGACGGCGTCCTCATCCATCTGGCTGTCGTCCACCAGGCTCAGGTGCGTGAAGCTGGCCGGCGGATTGTCGCTGGCGCCCGTGCGTGATGGCGCTCGCCGCACCGAGGCCAGGCTCGCCTCCAGGCCCAGCATGAAACGCGGCACCAGGTCCGAGGATCGCATGCGCAGCGTGCGCAGCGTCTGCATGTAGCCGGCCTGCAGGGCGGGCTCGCGTGCATGCTCCGACATGCGGAACAGCTGCTGTTCGAAATCCTGCATCGTCGCGGTGAGCTGGCGCTCCAGCTCGTCCGACGCGACGTTCAGCAGCTGCTCGAGCACGCGCCTGACCCGCCGCGGCAGGACCGCGGTGGCCAGGGATTGTGGCGTGGTATCGGGTGGCAGTGCCGACATCGTCCCGCTCGGATCTGTCCAGTGCTGATAATTAACACGCCCCGCCGCCCGCGGCCAGCGCCCGACACCATGTCGAGCCTTGTTGGCTGGACTTTCCAAGCGCCGTCGGGTCGGCCGGCAAGGGAACATCCGATCGCAGGTGGGCCTTTGAAGCCCCAGCAGGCCAGCCTTTGAAATCAGTCTTCCAGGAACAGGCTGATGACATCGTTGGTGAAGCGACGGCCTGACTCGGTCGGGCACACGGCTCCCGCCGACTGCGTGATCCAGCCCCGTTGCTCGGCGACATCCAGCCGGCCGGCGATGGATGCCCGGGGCAATCCGGTGCGCGCCTCGAACTCGTCCAGCGTGAATCCATCCACCAGCCGCAATGCGTTGAGCATGTAGTCGAAAGGCCGCTGGCGCGGCTCGATACTGTCGTCCCCGCCAATCGCCGCGGCAGTCCCGGCCGTGGCCAGGTAGGCTCCCGGGTGCTTGACCTTCCAGCGGCGCCTGATGGACTGCCCGCTTCCCAGCGTGAGCTTGCCGTGCGCGCCGGCGCCGATGCCCAGGTAGTCGCCGAAGTGCCAGTAGTTGAGGTTGTGCGCGCAGCGCCAGCCCGGTTGCGCGTACGCGCTGACTTCGTACTGGGCATATCCAGCCTGCGCCATCAGCAGCTGGCAGTTGTCCTGCATGTCCCAGCTGGCGTCGTCATCCGGCAGGCCCGCTGGTGGGCGTGCGGCGAACACCGTGTTGGGCTCCAGTGTCAGCTGGTAGTGCGACAGATGCCGGGGCTCCAGGGCGATGGCCCGTTCGATGTCGCGTTCGGCCATCGACAATGTCTGGCCGGGAAGGGCATACATCAGGTCGAGGTTGATGTTGTCCAGGCCGGCATCCTGCGCCAGTCGCACCGCGGCGACGGCCTGCGCGCTGTCGTGAATCCGGCCCAGGCGCTGCAGGCAACCATCGTCGAAACTCTGGATGCCGAAGCTGATCCGGTTGACCCCGGCGGCGCGGTATTCGTCGAAGCGGCCATGCTCGGCGGTGCCGGGATTGGTCTCCAGCGTGATTTCCAGGCCCGGTGCGAACCGCAGCCGCGCGCTGGCCGCCTGCAGGAAGGCGTCGATCGCAGCGGGCGGAAACAGCGACGGCGTCCCTCCGCCGAAAAACACCGTGTGCACCGGGCGTCCCCATGCCAGTGGCAGGTCGTGCTCGAGGTCGGCAATCAACGCATCGACATAGGCGTCGAATGGCAAGGCCCCACGCCCTTCGTGCGAGTTGAAATCGCAATACGGGCATTTGCGCACGCACCAGGGCAGGTGGACATACAGCGAGAGTGGTGGCGTGGTCAGCATGGCCGGGTTGGTGGTGTGGGAGCGGTCGAACCGGTCCACTATCGGAAATCTTCCAGGCGCTGCTTCAACACGGCCAGGGCGCGGCCGCGATGGCTGATGCTGTTCTTCACCGCCGGATCCAGTTCGGCAGCGCTGCAGCCATGCACGGGATCCAGGAACACGGGGTCGTAACCGAAGCCGCCATCGCCGCGTGGCGTGCGCAGGATCCGGCCGAACCATTCGCCCTCGGCGATCAAGGGCTGCGGATCGTCGGCTGAGCGCAGCAGCACGAGCACGCAATAGAAGCGCGCGCCGCGACGCTGGTCGGGCAGGTCGCGCATCTCCAGGAGCAAGCGCTCGATGTTGCGTTGCGCATCGGCATGGCCACCGCCATATCGCGCCGAATACAGCCCCGGCGCGCCGCCGAGGGCATCCACGCACAAGCCCGAATCATCGGCCAGTGCCGGCATTCCGGTGGCCCGCGCGGCGTGGCGGGCCTTGATCAGCGCGTTCTCGATGAACGTCGGTGCGGTTTCCTCGACGTCGCCAACCGCGAATTCGGACTGCGCGCGCAATTGCAGTCCGCAATCGCCGAGCACGGTGCGCAGTTCGTCGAGCTTCCCGGCATTCCCGCTGGCCAGCACCAGTTGCACCGGCGCGTGCCCGCTACTTCGCCAAGGCTTCGCGCTGGGCGCGCAGCAATTCACCGATGCCCTGTTCGGCCAGCCCCAGCAATGCGTCGAGTTCGTCGCGACGGAATGCGTGGCCTTCCGCGGTGCCCTGCAATTCGATGAAGCCGCCGCCATCGTTCATGACGACGTTCATGTCGGTATCGCAGGCGCTGTCCTCGGCGTAATCCAGGTCCAGCATCGGGGTGCCGCGATAGACGCCGACCGAGACTGCGGCGACGGCGCCGAAAACCGGGTCCTTGCTGATGTCCTTGCGGGCGCGCAGCCAGCGGACGGCGTCGACCAGGGCCACGTAGGCGCCGGTGATGGCCGCCGTGCGCGTGCCGCCGTCAGCCTGCAGCACGTCGCAGTCCAGCGTGATCGTGCGTTCGCCCAGTGCACCACGATCCACGCAGGCGCGCAGGGCGCGTCCGATCAGCCGCTGGATTTCCAGGGTGCGACCGCCCTGCTTGCCGCGCGAAGCTTCGCGATCGTTGCGGGTGTTGGTCGCGCGCGGCAGCATTCCGTATTCGGCGGTGATCCAGCCTTCGCCCTTGCCGCGCAGGAATCCGGGAACCCGGTTCTCCACGCTCGCCGTGCACAGCACCCGGGTGTCGCCAAAGGTGACGAGGACCGAACCTTCGGCATGGCGGGTGAAGCCGCGGGTGATGGTCACCTCCCGCAGTTGCCCGGGCATGCGGCCGCTGGGCCGGAGGGCAGGTTCGATCGACATGCAGTTCACCGCGACAGGGCGTGCAAGTTTAACATCGGCACCTGCGCGGCCTCCGGTCGCACCGGGAACCACCATGATCCGCAGCATGACCGCCTTCGCGTCAGGCGAACGCACGACGCCATGGGGCACGCTGGGCTGCGAATTGCGCGCCGTGAACCATCGCTTCCTGGAGCTGGGCGTGCGCCTGCCGGACGAATTGCGCGCGCTGGAACCGGCATTGCGCGAACGGATATCGGCCGGGGTTGCACGCGGCAAGCTCGACCTGACGCTGCGCCTGCGGCCGGTGGAAGGCGGCGAGGCGCTGCACGTGAACGCCGGCATGATTGGCCAGCTCTCCGAACTCGCGCTGGACCTGCAGGTGCGATTCCCTGCCATGCGGATCGAGTTCAGCCGCCTGTTGCAGTTCCCCGGGGTGTTGCAGGCCGGCGCGGTGGATCCGCAGGCGTTGCAGGCCGCCGCGTTGCAGCTGATCGACCAGGTGCTCGCGCAATTCACCGCGGCGCGGGAGCGCGAGGGCACCAACCTGGCCGCCGTCATCATCGACCGCGTGGATGCCATCGCCCAGCGCGCGGCCGAAGTGCGCTCGTTGATGCCGGTGATCCGCGCGGGGCAGCGCGCCAAGCTCGAAGCACGCCTGGCGGACCTGTCACAGGCCGCGGACCAGGGCCGACTGGAGCAGGAGCTGGTGCTGTGGTTGCAGAAACTCGATGTCGACGAGGAACTGGACCGGCTGGACAGCCACGTCATCGAGATCAGGCGGGTGCTGGTGCAGAAAGAGCCGGTGGGACGTCGCCTGGATTTCCTTCTCCAGGAATTCAATCGCGAGGCCAATACCCTGGGCTCCAAGTCGGTCGATACGCGCACATCGCAGGCCGCCGTGGAGCTGAAGGTGCTGATCGACCAGGTGCGCGAGCAGATCCAGAACATCGAGTGAACCCAATGCGCGGAACCCTTTTCATCGTCGCCGCGCCCTCGGGCGCCGGCAAATCCAGCATCGTCAATGCCTGCCTGGCGCGGGATCCGGCGATCCGCCTCTCGGTCTCGTTCACCTCGCGTGCCGCGCGACCGGGCGAGCGCCACGCGGAGCACTATCACTTCGTCAGCGCCGAGGCGTTCCAGCAGATGGTGGCGGCGGGCGACTTCTTCGAGCACGCACGTGTCCACGGCGACTGGAAGGGCACCGCGCGACAGTCGGTCGAGCCGCAACTGGCTGCCGGCAACGACGTCCTGCTCGAGATCGACTGGCAGGGCGCGCGCCAGGTGCGGGAGCAGGTTCCGGATGCGATCAGCGTGTTCATCCTGCCGCCTTCGCGCGAGGCGCTGGAACAGCGCATGCGCGCGCGCGGGCAGGACAGCGAGGCGGTGATCGCGCAGCGGCTGGCGGCTGCCCGCGACGAGATGTCCCACTACGACGAGTTCGACTACCTGATCGTCAACGAGCATTTCGACCGTGCCGTGGACGAGATGTGCAGCATCTTCGGCGCCTGCCGGTTGCGCCGCGATCGCCAGTTGGCCCGGCACGCGGACCTGATCGCCAGGTTGTTGGCGTAGGGCGGGTCGCGGCCCAGCTGTCCGCCGACCCTCCCCAGGCCGAGATCTTATCCTGCACGCTCGGCTAAGCTGCTGATTCATAAAGGCCGGTGTTGCGACAAAAGCGGCTCCCCGGCTACAATCCACGCCCCCTCGCATCAGATCGGACGGCCCCTGGCCGCCGGGAGCCCCATGGCCCGCATTACCGTAGAAGATTGCCTGCAAGTGGTGGACAACCGCTTCGAGCTCGTGATGATGGCCGCCAAGCGCGCGCGCCAGCTGGCCAACGGCGTCGAGCCGCAGCTGGACAACAGTGAAAACGCCGACAAGCCGACCGTCCTTGCCCTGCGCGAAATCGCCGCGCGTCGCATCGACCAGCCGTATATCGATGCCGTCGACAAGTCCGAGCGCGAGCGCAAGGAACGCGAAGCCCTCGAGTGGGCAGCGGCCGAGGTGGTTGCCGACGACGACCTTTCCAAGGGCGACGACTGATCCATCCCGCGCAGCGTTGATACCAGCGGCCCCGCAACAGCGGGGCCGTCTTGTTTCCGGCCGACTGGAGCCGGCCGCGAAGGCCCGCCGGCGCTATCCCCTTGCCGCCATTTCGCCGTACGCTGGCCGCATGAGTGCCGGAGAGCCCATCCATGCCATGCCCGATCCGGTCGACGAGTCGCTGCCGGATTACGTCCTGGCTTTGCAGCGGGCCGCCAACTACCTGACGGAAGACCAGCAGCGCTTGTTGCGTCGCGCCTGGTCGGTGGGCGCCGCTGCGCACGCCGGGCAAACCCGGCGATCGGGCGAGCCCTACATCACCCACCCGGTTGCCGTCGCCGCAGTGCTTGCCGAGCAGCGGGTGGATGTGGAGACGCTGATCGCGGCGATCCTGCACGACACGCTCGAGGACACTCCGCTGGCGCGGGCCACCATTGCCGGGGAATTCGGCGAGACGGTCGCCGAGCTGGTCGACGGGGTGACCAAGCTGGACAAGCTGCAGTTCCAGGACCGCCAGGAAGCCGCCGCCGAAAGTTTCCGCAAGATGTTGCTGGCCATGGCGCGCGACCTGCGCGTGATCCTGATCAAGCTGGCCGACCGCCTGCACAACATGCGCACCCTTGGTGCACAGACGCCGGAAGCGCGCCTGCGCGTTGCCCGCGAGACGCTCGAGATCTACGCCCCGATCGCGCAGCGGCTGGGCATGAACCTGATCAAGGCGGAGTTGCAGGACCTGGGTTTTCGCGCAATCCATCCGTGGCGGCACGCGGTGCTGGAAAAGCGCATCCGCACCCAGCCGTTGCTGCGCCGCGAGGCGCTGTCGCGCATCGAGGCGCAGGTCGCGCAGCGGCTGACCAAGGAGGGCCTGCAGTACCGGCTGATCAGCCGGATCAAATCGCCGTGGAGCATCTATTCGAAGATGCGTGCGGAGGGCAAGTCCTTCGACCAGGTGATGGACGTCTTCGGTTTCCGGATCGTGGTGCGCTCGGTGTCCGAGTGCTACCACGCGCTCGGCGTGGCGCATTCGGTGTTCAAGCCGCTGGACGGGCGCTTTCGCGATTTCATCGCCATTCCCAAGGCCAACGGCTACCAGTCGCTGCACACGGTGTTGTTCGGTCCCTACGGTTCGCCCATCGAAGTGCAGATCCGCACCGAGGAAATGGACCTCATCGCCGAGCGCGGGATCGCGGCGCACTGGACCTACAAGCATGGCGGCTCCGCCTCGAACAGCGCGCAGACCCGCGCGCATTCGTGGATCGCCAACCTGCTGGAGAGCCAGCGCGCGACCGGGTCGTCGCTGGAATTCCTCGAAAACGTCAAGGTCGACCTGTTTCCGGACGAGGTGTACCTGTTCACGCCGAAGGGCGATATCCTGGAGTTGCCGCGCAACGCGACGGCGCTCGACTTCGCCTATGCCGTGCATACCGACGTCGGCAACCACGCGGTCGCAGCGCGTGTCGACAAGAAGCTGGTGCCACTGCGCACCAAGCTTGTCAGTGGCCAGAAAGTCGAGGTGATCAGCGCCAAGTCGGCCGCTCCCAAGCCGCAATGGCTCGAGTTCGTGATCACCGGCAAGGCGCGTACCGCCATCCGTCATCAACTCAAGAGCCTGCAGCACGAGGATGCCGTGCAGTTGGGCCATCGCATGCTCGATCGGGCGCTGGAGGATCTCGGGACGTCGCTCGACCGCCTGCCGGCGCCACGGCTCGAGGCCTATCTCGCGGACCTGCGCTATCCGCGACTGGAAGCCCTGCTGTCGGAGATCGCACTGGGCAATCGGATGCCGGCCCAGGTCGCGCTCGCGCTGGCGCGACAGCAGCCAACGGCAGGCAGCGTCGCCCTCCAGGCCGTCGAGCCCGCCCTTGGCGCGCGCGCGCCGGGCGACCGGATCCTCATCACCGGCAACGAGCGCGGCGTGATCACGTTCTCGAACTGCTGCCTGCCGATCCCGGGCGACGACATCATGGGTTACCACACGGCTGGTCGCGGCATCGTCGTGCACCGCATGGACTGCCCGAACGTGGGGGACTATCGCAAGTCGCCCGAGCGCTGGGTGGCGATCGGCTGGGACCGCGACGTGTCGGGCGATTTCCACAGTGCGCTGCTGGTGCAGGTGGAAAACCGCCCCGGCGTGCTGGCCCAGGTCGCCGCCGCCATCGCCCAGGCGGAATCCAACATCGAGGGTGTCGAGTATCTCGAACGCGACAGCAATGTCGCCGCCATCCGTTTCGCAATCGAAGTGGCCGACCGCAAGCACCTGGCCGACGTGATCCGTCGCGTGCGCAGGCTCAGCGTCGTCCATGGCGTGCAACGCCTCTGAGCCAGCATTGCGCGTCCGGCATTGCAGCCAGACTGTTCCACCAATCAGGAGTGTCCATGTCACGCCAATCGATCCACACCGATGCCGCACCCGCCGCGATCGGTCCGTACTCACAGGCGGTCCGCAGTGGCCAGATGGTCTTCCTGTCCGGGCAGATTCCGCTGGATCCGGCGACCGGCGTGCTGGTGGGTGGCGATATCAGCGCACAGGCGCGCCGTGCTTTCGACAACCTCAAGGCGGTCTGCGAGGCAGCGGGTGGCTCGCTCGATTCCATCGTGCGCATCGGCCTGTACGTCACCGACCTTGGCGACTTCGCGGCTGTCAACGCGGTCATGGCCGACTGTTTCTCCGCGCCGTATCCGGCGCGCTCGACCATCGAGGTCTCGGCATTGCCCAAGGGCGCCGCGGTCGAGGTCGACGCCATCATGGTGATCGGTTAATCGATGAAGCGCGTTGCCGGGCTGTCGCCAGCCCTGTCGGACGTCGGTGAGACCTCCCTTGGCACATTGCCGGGCGTCGGCCCTCGCGTCGCGGAGAAACTCGCCGCGCGCGGCCTGGTGACGCTGCAGGATCTGTGGCTGCAACTGCCCAGGCAATACGAGGACCGCACGAGCATCCTGCCGATCCGCGACCTGCGCCCCGGCGTTGCGGCCCAGGTCGAAGGCATGGTGGAAGCCGTCGAGCGTGGGTTCCGCTACCGGCCGATGTTGCGCGTGGCGATCGTCGACGATTCCCGGGCGACGCTGGTGCTGCGCTTCTTCCATTTCCGGGCGGCGCAGGTGGCGCAATTCGCACCCGGTGTGCGCTTGCGTTGCTTTGGGATGCCGCGCGCAGGCCAGCATGGACTGGAGATCGTCCATCCCAGCTATCGCGTGGTCGACGCGGGGGAGATTGCACTGGGCGAGCAGCTCGATCCGGTGTATCCGGCGGTCGAAGGCATCGGCCCGGCGACATTGCGCAGGCTGATCGGCCTGGCCCTGGACCGCTTGCCGGATGAAGCAACTCTGGAGCTGTTGCCCGCGGAGTTGCGACAACAGCTGCAACTGCCGTCGCTGCGCAGCGCGCTGCTGACCGTGCACCGTCCGCCACGGGATGCCGATGTCGCCGCCTTGCTCGCCGGCAGCCATCCCGCACAACGCCGCCTCGCGCTGGAGGAGTTGCTTGCGCACCACCTCGGCCTGCGCCGGCAGCGCATCGCATTGCAGCGACACAAGGCCGCGCCGTTGACGGGTGGCGGGACGCTGGTCCAGCGACTCGGTGATGCCTTGCCATTCGCGCTGACGCAGGCGCAGCAGCGCGTCTACCTGCAGGTACGCGACGACCTGGCGGCGCATTCGCCGATGTTGCGGCTGGTGCAGGGCGATGTCGGCAGTGGCAAGACCGTCGTTGCCGCGATGGCTGCATTGCTCGCGGTCGAGGCAGGGAAGCAGGCGGCCCTGATGGCGCCGACAGAACTGCTCGCCGAGCAGCACCTGTCGACGTTGCGCGGATGGCTGGAGCCGCTCGGCGTGCGTGTTGCCTGGCTTGCAGGGAAGGTCACCGGCAAGGTGCGTGCGGCCGCGATGGCCGACGTTGCGTCCGGTGCCGTGCAGGTCGTGGTCGGGACGCATGCGCTGATGCAGGAAGGGGTGGTGTTCCATGACCTGGCGCTTGCCATCGTCGATGAGCAGCATCGTTTTGGCGTGCACCAGCGCCTGGCGCTGCGCGACAAGGGCAGCGGCGACAGGGTGCCGCACCAGCTGGTGCTGACGGCAACGCCAATTCCACGCACGCTGGCCATGGCCGCCTATGCCGACCTGGACGTGTCGTCGATCGACGAGTTGCCACCTGGTCGCAAGCCAGTGCATACGGTCGCGCTCAGTGCGGATCGACGTCCCGAGCTGGTCGAGCGGATTCGCAAGGCCTGCGCCGAGGGTCGCCAGGCGTATTGGGTCTGCACGCTGATCGACGACTCCGACGAAGTCGTGGCGCAGGCGGCGCAATCGACCTTCGAGGCGCTGTCGGCTGCATTGCCGGAATTGCGCATCGGATTGGTCCACGGTCGCATGAAAGCGGCGATGAAGCAGGCAACGATGCGCGCCTTCAAGGACGGTGCACTCGACCTGCTGGTGGCGACCACGGTCATCGAGGTCGGCGTGGACGTCGCCAATGCGTCGCTGATGATCATCGAGAACGCGGAGCGCCTGGGCCTGGCGCAACTGCATCAATTGCGCGGAAGGGTGGGTCGGGGCAGCGCGGCATCGAGTTGCGTGATGCTGTACCAGGCGCCCTTGTCGCAACTGGCGCGGCAACGCCTGGAAACGATGCGGCAGACCCACGACGGCTTCGTCATCGCCGAGCGGGACCTGCAGCTGCGCGGGCCCGGAGAGCTGCTCGGGACCCGACAGACCGGATTGGCCCTGTTCCGGGTGGCCGACCTGGCCCGGGACGCCGACCTGCTGCCGCTGGTCAGGGGCCTGGCCGACCAGCTGCTGGCGGACGCCCCTGGCAACGCCGATCGCATCGTGGCGCGCTGGGTGGGCGGCGCCGCCCGTTATGCAGCGGCCTAGCCGGGATGCGAGGTGGTCTGCGTCAGCCAGTCATCCGGAGGACAAGCCGGGTTGCGCCGCAATCGGCGCCGGGCTAAAATGCCGCTCTTACCCTGCGCAAATTGGTGCCGCCATGAAGGCCGACATCCACCCGAATTACCACGAAGTCGTGTTCCAGGACGTGACTTCCGATTTCAAGTTCCTGACGCGCTCGACCCTCTCCAGCAAGGAGACGGTGAAGTGGAAGGACGGCAACGAGTATCCGCTGATCAAGATCGACATCTCGTCGGCGTCGCACCCGTTCTACACGGGGCAGAACAAGATCATGGATACCGGCGGTCGCGTCGACAAGTTCCGCCGGCGCTACGCCGCGAAGTAATTCGACTGCGTCTCATCGCTTTTGCAACGGCCGCCGCGAGGTGGCCGTTTGCATATGCGGTCCCGGCGACGCCGGTTTTGCTATGTGATAATTGGTCCCGGCGCGACGTGCTCGCAATCCAGTCGCTGCCCCGTCATGAACCCCTGCGTGCCGTTGGATCCGCCCGGCACGACCGTCCGAGGAATCGCCGTGTCAGGCAATGCGACAGAGATGGAATCCCCTTTTGACCACGTGACGCTCGCCGTCGACGGCAAGCCGGGCGACGCCAGGTCGCTGTCGCTGCCGGTCGAACGCGGCACCCTGGGAAACCCCTGCATCGACATCGCCAGGCTGCCGAAGGAAACCGGTTGCTTCACCTACGATCCGGGCTTCACGGCAACCGCGGCCTGCAAGTCGGCGATCACGTACATCGATGGCGACGCGGGCGTCCTGCTCTATCGCGGCTATCCGATCGAACAGCTGGCCAAGCAGTCCAGCTTCCTTGAGGTCGCCTACCTGCTCATGCACGGCGAACTGCCTTCGGGCGACGCGTTCCACGCGTTCGAGAACGAAGTCACGCACCACACGATGATGCACGAGGCGTTCCGTACGTTCCTCTACGGCTTCCGCCACGATGCGCATCCGATGGCGATGCTGGTGGGCATGCTCGGTTCGATGGCGAGCTTCTACCACAACACCCTGGATCTCGAGGATCCCGAGCAACGTCGACTGGCCGCGGTGCGGTTGATCGCCAAGGTGCCGACGATCGCCGCCGGATGCTATCGCTATTCCATCGGATGGCCGTTGCGTTATCCGAAGAACAACCTCGAGTACGTCGACCGCTTCCTGCACATGATGTTCGAGGTTCCCAGCGAACCGCTGGCGATGAAGCCGGTCGCCGCGCGCGCACTGGACCTGCTCTTCATCCTGCACGCCGACCACGAGCAGAACGCATCGACGTCGACCGTGCGCCTGGTCGGTTCCACCGGTTCCAATCCGTACGCATGCGTCGCTGCCGGCGTCGCCGCGCTGTGGGGTCCCGCGCACGGCGGTGCCAACGAGGCCGTGTTGAAAATGCTGGCCGACATCGGCAAGCCGGGCAACGTCCAGTCGGCCATCGACCGCGCCAAGGACAAGGAGTCCGGCTTCCGCCTGATGGGATTCGGCCATCGCGTGTACAAGAACTTCGATCCGCGCGCCAAGATCATCCGCGAGATGACGCACCAGGTGCTCGGCGAGCTCGGCGTCAACGATCCCCTGCTCGAGGTCGCGCTCACGCTCGAGGAGGCTGCGCTGAAGGATGATTACTTCATCCAGCGCAAGCTGTATCCGAATGTCGATTTCTACTCGGGCATCATCTACAAGGCGCTCGGCATACCGACGGAGATGTTCACCGTCATGTTCGCCATTGCACGCACGGCCGGATGGATGGCGCATTGGCTCGAGCAACAGATGGACCCGGAGGCCCGCATTGGCCGGCCACGGCAGATCTATACCGGGTATGGGGAGCGGGGCTACGTCGGGATCGGTGACCGCTGAGCGGCCCGCGCCGTTATTGCCCGGCCCCATGGCTGGCGATGTCCTCGTCGGCGAGCAGCTGCCGCAATTGAACGAGGGATGCGCGGCGCACGGGTCTGTCGTCCACCTCGGATAGCGGCGCCTGGCGCAACGCAGGCATCGGCAGGACGGTCAGCTCGAAGGGTATTCCCTCGGCGTCAAACGACCATGCCGGCACCTCTTCCGTGCGCTGTCGATCCAGGCGCACGCGTCGGCCCTGCAGTTGCGCGGGGATGCGTTGCTCAACCAGGAAACGGCTGATCTCCTCGGCATCGTCGGCATGCACGTGCAGGGCGACGGCGGAATGCCCGTCGGCATACCCCTCGAGTACCGGGCCCACGAGGCGCGGGTGGAATTCCTTGAAAAATTCCAGCGCCTGCAACGCGGCTTCGCGCCGGTGCCTGAGATCCCTTGCCTGCGAATCGCCCAGGAACAGGCGCTGGTACTCGCGCAGGGCATCCTCGATTTCGCGGTTGCCGGGCAGGGAGGCGTCATCGGCGATTCCAAGCCGGACAGCTGCCTTGCGCTTGGCCTGCTGGTAGTCCCGGATGCCGCCTTCGGCCATCAATCGTGCCGCTTCATGGGCTAGACGACGGCGACGCTCCCGGATCCGGGATTCGGCATGCTGGCGGGCGCGGTGCATGGCAGCCTCCCGGATCGAACCGCTTGCGAATGTACCGCAGGCAATCGCCGGCGCTGCGTGACCAGCGATCCCTACAAGCATCGATTCAGAAAATGTCGAAGGATTCCTCGTCCTGGTCCTGCTGCTGCGGACCGTAATCGGACGCATTCTGCATGCGCTCAAGGTCTTCGGCCTTGACGTACTCGGTGATGCCACCGCCAGCCTCCGTGGGCAGCAACTGGCCACCGGCGCCCACGGCGACCTTGACCATGCCATCGGGCGGATCGTTGCTCGCGATTGGCTGGTCCTTCAGCGCCACGCGCATGTACTGGATCCAGATCGGCAAGGCTGCCTTGCCGCCATATTCGCGGTAACCCAGCGAACGGAAGTCATCCCGACCCACCCAGACCGTGGTCACGTAAGGGCCGCCGAAGCCGGAGAACCAGGCATCGCGGTGGTCATTGGTGGAGCCGGTCTTGCCGGCGACGTCCTCGCGACCCAGTACCTTCGCCGCCGTGCCCGTTCCGCGCTGGACGACATCGCGCATCATCGATACCAGCTGGTAGGCCACGCGGGCGTCGATGGCCCGCGGTGCCAGGACGGTGTCGGCGGGCAGCGATACCGATGCCTTGGCTGGAGCCGATGCCGTGCCCGTGCCAGCAGCGACTTGCTTGTCGCTGGCCGGTGCGGGTGCCGGCGCAGGGCCGGAACTCAGGTCGAAGCCGCCGACGACGCTGGATGTCGGGACGACGGCACCATTGACGACCTGCACACCGCACGAAGGGCAGGCAGTGGCTGGCTTTTCCTTGAAGATCAGCTTGCCGTTGCGATCGCGCACCTCGTCGATGAACCACGGGGTGACACGGAACCCGCCGTTGGGAAAGGCGCAGTAACCGCGCGCCACCATCATCGGCGGCAATGAGGCCGTGCCCAGCGACATCGACAGGTTTGGCGGCAGCAGTGTTTCGTCGATGCCGAAGTGGCTGATGTACCGCCGTGCGTAATCCACGCCGATCGCGTCCAGCAGCCGCACGGACACCAGGTTGCGGGATTGCACCAGCGCCTCGCGCAGGCGCATGGGGCCGGCGAAGTCGCCGGTATCGTTTTGCGGCCGCCAGATATGTCCGCGACGATCCTTGAACACCACGGGCGCATCCAGCACGATCGAGGCCGGGTTGAAACCACGTTCGAAGGCTGCCGCATACAGGAATGGCTTGAAGCTCGAGCCTGGCTGGCGGCGCGCCTGGGTGGCGCGGTTGAACTTGTTGCCGGCGTAACTGAAGCCGCCGACGAGCGCCCGGATTGCGCCGTTATCCGGCTGCAGCGACACAAGCGCCGATTGCGCATGGGGTATCTGGTCCAGCGTGAAACGCATCGCGGGTGCAGTGGTCGGCGCCGCGGTGTCGGTCCCGTCCTTGCCCGGATCGGCCAGCACTCGGCGGACACGGACCAGGTCGCCGCGCTTGACCAGTGCGGACGGCGCGCGACCGGTCCAGCGACTGCTGGCGGCGTCCAGCGTCAGCGTGCTCCCGTCGGCCAGCACGACATCGGCAGTGCCCGCGCCGCTGCGCAGCACCACGGCGGGAATGCGATCGCCCTGGATCGCGATGTTGCGCAACCGCGCGCTCGCGGTTGCCGCGTCTTCGTCCGCGGCCAGGTCGAAATGCTGCTCGACTTCCCGCCAGCCATGGCGATGGTCGTACTCGGTCAGTCCATCGCGGACCGCCTGGGTTGCCGCTGCTTCCAGCGCGGGATCGATGGTGGTGGTGACGTGGTAACCGAGGGTCAGCACGTCACCGCCGAAGCGCGCGAGCATCTCCTGGCGGACCATTTCGGCAACGTACGGCGCGCTGACCTCGATCGGACGCTCGTGCGGCGCGGCGTGCATCGGCACCGACTGCGAAGCGAGCTGTTCGGCGCTGCTGATGAAGCCGAGTTCGCGCATGCGTTGCAGCACGTAGTCGCGGCGGATCCGCGCGCGCTCCGGATTGGAGATCGGATTGCCGCTCGAGGGGAATTTCGGGATCGATGCCAGGGTCGCCATCTCGTCCAGGTCGAGCTGGGGCAGCGTTTTGCCGAAGTAGTACTCGGACGCCGCACCGATGCCATAGGCCCGGTTGCCGAAGAAACTCTTGTTGAGGTAGAGCTGGAAGATCTCGTCCTTCGACAGCTCGCGTTCCATCTTCATCGCCAGCAACATCTCGGCCAGCTTGCGCGTGTAGCTGTACTCGGAACTCAGGAAGAACTGGCGGGCCACCTGCTGGGTGATCGTCGAGCCGCCGGCAACGCGCTTGTCATGTGTCGTGGCCAGCAGCCAGATCGCGCGCGCCACGCCCTTGTAATCCACGCCATGGTGTTCGTAGAAGCGGTTGTCCTCGATCGCGATGAAGGCCTGCTTCATGCGCAGGGGCACCTTGGCGATGTCGACGGGATAGCGCCGGGTTTCCCCGAACAGCGCCATCAACCGGCCGTCGCGGGCGTGGACGTACATCGGCTCCTGCAGCTCGACATGCCGTAACGAATCGACATCCGGCAGCTTGGAGGAGATCAGGAAATACAGCGTGCCCATTGCGAGCAGGCCGAGTATTGAAAGGCCGGCGAAGGCGAGCAGCCCCCAGCGAAGCAGGCGGTGAAGACGGGGCATCAGGTGGAAATCCCGGAAATGGCGTGCGAGGGCGTGTTGCAGGTCTACAGGCCCCGGAGTATAGAGGAGCCGTGACCGGCGGCTGGCGCGGAGTCTTTCCAAACGGAGACACCGTTGCCAGTTTCAACCGGGCGCGATGAGGCATGGGGACCCGGGGGGATTGCCATGGCGTGAAAAGTCCGTTATTTAATGCAACGGGGCACGTTGTGCGCGTAAGCGCCCGTGACATAAGGGGAGAAAACGTGGGACTGATCACAAAAAGCCAGCCGCCCTTGGTGGGCGTCGACATCAGTTCGACTGCTGTCAAGCTCCTCCAGTTGTCGCGAACGGGCAACCGTTACCGGGTGGAGCACTACGCCGTCGAGCCGCTTCCGCCCAACGCAGTGGTCGAGAAGAACATCGTCGAGGTCGAGGCGGTCGGGGAAGCCATCCGGCGTGCGATGGCCCGATCAGGCAGCAAGGCGCGCCATGCCGCGGCTGCCGTGGCCGGATCGGCCGTCATCACCAAGCTCATCCCGATGCCGGCGGATCTCGACGAGGAGGAGATGGAGTCGCAGATCGAGCTGGAGGCGGTCAACTACATCCCTTATCCGATCGAAGAGGTCAACCTGGACTTCGAGGTCCTCGGGGCCATGCCCGGCAATTCCGAAATGGTGCAGGTCCTGCTGGCGGCCTCGCGATCCGAGAACGTGGAAACACGCACCTCGGCGCTCGAGCTCGGCGGATTGACCGCGCGGGTGATGGACGTCGAGGCCTTTGCGATCGAAAACGCATTTGCCCTTCTCGCCGATTCGCTGAACGTGCCGCGCGACGGCGTGGTCGCCATGGTCGACGTCGGCGCCACGATGACGACACTGAACATCCTGCGCAACGGACGCGGCCTGTATAGCCGGGAACAGGTGTTCGGCGGCAAGCAGCTGACCGATGAAGTCATGCGCCGGTACGGCTTGAGCTACGAGGAAGCCGGCCTTGCCAAGCGCCAGGGCGGACTTCCCGAAAGCTACGAGATCGAGGTGCTGGAACCGTTCAAGGAAGCCCTGGTCCAGCAGATCAGCCGGCTGCTGCAGTTCTTCTACGCCGGCAGCGAATTCAACCGCGTCGACCAGGTCGTGCTTGCCGGCGGATGCGCGTCGATTCCAGGCGTCGCAGCGATGGTCGAGGAGCAACTGGGCGTCCCCACGGTAGTGGCGAACCCGCTTGCGCAAATGACACTGGGTCCGCGCGTCCAGGCACATGCGCTGGCACAGGACGCTCCTGCGCTGATGATTGCCTGCGGACTGGCACTGAGGAGTTTCGACTGATGGCACGGATCAATCTGCTGCCGTGGCGCGTCGAACGGCGCAAGCTGCGCAAGAAGGAATTCCTCACCATGCTCGGCCTGTCGGCCATTGCCGGCGTCGTGCTGTGGTTCCTGCTCAACATGTACTACAACAACCAGATCAGCGGCGAGAACGCGCGCAACGATTACCTGCACACCCAGATCAGCCAGGTCGACTCGCAGATCAAGGAGATCGACGAGCTCGACAAGAAGAAGGCCAAGCTGCTTGCGCGCAAGCAGGTCATCGAACAACTGCAGGCCAACCGCTCGCAGATGGTGCACCTGTTCGATTCGCTGGTTCGCACCATTCCCGACGGCGTGATCCTGACATCGATCAAGCAGGAGGGCGACAAGCTGACGCTTGAGGGCCGTTCGCAGTCCAATGCCCGGGTCAGCACGTACATGCGCAACCTCGAAGGCTCCGGCTGGATGAACAAGCCAGACCTGTCGATCATCGAAGCCACGGCTGGCGATCCGGCCTTGCCGTATGCCTTCACGTTGAGCGTGATGCTGGTCAATCCGAATGCGCCCAAGGACTCCAATGGCGACGGCGTGCCTGACGCCCCGGGCGTGACTCCCGCCGCTCCGGCGCCCGCGGCCGGCGCGACTGTTCCTGCCACGACGCCGGCACCCGCGCAATCGGCAGCCCCGGCCACAACGCCGGCCACTCCGGCGCCGGCGGCGCCCGCCAGCGGAGGATCTGCGTCGTGAAAAAGAAAATGGCGCTGAAGGACCTCAATTTCAACAACACCGGCAGCTGGCCGCGGGAATACAAACTCGGTTTCGGCGTCATCGTCGGGCTGCTGATCTTCGGCCTGCTTTGGTGGCTGTTCGTGCGCGGCAAGGCGGACGAACTGCACGGACTGGAAAGCCAGGAGACCGACCTCAGGGCTGAATTCGAAACCAAGCAGGGTCGTGCCGCCAACCTGGAGCCGCTGAAACTGCAGCTCGCCCAGATGGAGCAACAGCTGCAGCAGATGCTGCGTCAGCTGCCAAGCAAGACCGAAATGCCCGACCTGATCGTGGATGTCTCGCAGACGGCGCTGGCCACCGGCATCTCCAACGAGCTGTTCCAGCCCGGCCCGGAGACTCCAAAGGAGTTCTACGCCGAGAAGCCGATCTCCCTGCGGATGGTCGGCACGTACCACCAGTTTGGTGCCTTCGTCAGCGGCGTCGCTTCCTTGCCGCGCGTGGTCATCCTGACGATGCATGACATCTCGCTGAAGCCAAAGAATCCGGACAAGGGCGGGATCCGCACCAACACGCCGCTGGAGCTGGCCGGCACCGTCAAGACCTACCGGTACCTGGATGCGGAAGAAGCGGCGGCGCAGGAAAAAGCATCGACAGGGTCCGACAAGGCAGGGCAGTGACATGACCAAGCGAACATCCATGGCCATTCGCCCCGCATGGCATGTCCTCATGCTGCTGATGCTGGTGGCGTTATCGGCCGCGTGCAGCCGCGGCGTGACCAGCACGCCGGGAGATGCCCCCAACCTCGAGAAATGGGTTGCCGAGGTCAAGAACAGGCCGGCACCGCCGCTTGATCCCTTGCCGGTCATGCAGCAGTTCGAGACGTTTGAATATGCCGCGCAGAATCTGCGCGACCCCTTCAGCAATGCCTTCAGCGACCAGAGTGGTGGCAGTGGTCCGCGCCCCGATCCCAATCGCCCCAAGCAGACGCTGGAGCAGTTCCCGCTCGACAGCCTGAACATGGTCGGCACGATCGGCAAAGGCCCGGGACTGGTCGCACTGGTGATGGCACCCGACAAGGTGACCTATCGCGTGCGGCCCGGGCTCTACGTGGGACAAAACGATGGCCGCGTCACTGCGGTTTTTGAGGACCGGATCGAACTTGTCGAACTGGTGCCCGATGGCGCAGGCGGCTGGCTGGAACGCCCGGCAACCGTTGCTCTTGCAGAACAATGATGGGGATTAGGACGATGACCGTATTCAAAGCCAAAAGCTCGCGGCCTTCCCGGCGCCCGATCCCACGAGCTGCCACCTGTTTCGGGTTGGCAGCCGGCCTGATGGCCGCCGTGTGCGGCGTTGCCTCCGCGCAGGCGCCGACCTATGGCCCGGCTGGCCATGTCTCCGCCGCGGCGGCCCCTGCATACAGCCTCGACCCCGCCAAGCAACGGCCCGGGGTCATCAGTGTTTCCAACATCGATTTCAAGCGCGGAGACGGCGGCGCTGGACGGTTGACCGTGCATTTCAGCGGCGAAGGCGCGACTCCGGACTTGCACAACCAGGGTTCCACGGTGCTGGTGGATGTCGGCAACGCACAACTGCCGGCCGCGCTGCAAAAGCCGATCGACGTTGTCGATTTCGCCACCCCGGTGCAGCGTATCGATGCCAATGCAAGCGGCACCGGTACCCAGCTGGTGCTCAGCACGAGCGGTCCGTTCGAGTCGAGGGCCTACCAGTCCGGTCGCGACTACGTCGTGGAAATCCTGCCACGCGCAGCAGTGGCCAGCACCGGCCCCAGCGCGATGGGTGCCACCGGCAGTGTGGGTGCGACCAGCTCGACCAGCACCACCCGTGCCTACAGCGGCAAGCCCGTCACCTTCAACTTCCAGGACGTACCGGTTCGCACGGTCCTGCAGCTGATTGCCGAAGAGTCCAACCTCAACATCGTTGCGTCGGACACCGTGCAGGGCAACGTCACGCTGCGCCTGATCAACGTGCCGTGGGACCAGGCCTTGGACATCGTGTTGCAGGCCAAGGGCCTGGACAAGCGTCGCAGCGGCACTGTCGTCTGGATCGCCCCGCAGGCCGAAATCGCAAAATACGAGCAGGACAGGGAAGACGCCCGGATCGCGATCGAGAATCGCGCCGAGATGGTCACCGAGTACGTCCCGATCAGTTACGGCAACGCCGAGGACATCGCCAAGCTGCTGACGGACGAAGCCAAGGGCAGCACTGGCGGCGGGGCTGGCGGAGGCGCCCAGCAGAGCCGCGGCTTCCTCTCCTCGCGGGGCAGCATCAGCTTCGATCGCCGCACCAATACCTTGCTGGTGATTGATATTCCCCAGCGCGTGACCGCCATCAAGGACCTGGTGAGGATGTTGGACAAGCCGGTCGATCAGGTCGTGATCGAAGCGCGCATCGTCATCGCGAACGAGTCCTTCGCACGCGAACTCGGCGCGAAGTTCGGCATCAGCGGCAGCAACAACAATGCATTCTTCAACAGCACTGTCGCCAACAACATCGCGACCCAGAACTCCTACGCCAGCGCCGCCAACGCGAACAGCACGACGCCTCCGCCCAGTCCCCGCGTCATGCCGCAGCTGACGCGTGGCCTGAACGTCAACCTGCCGTCCACGCTCGCCGGTGCCGGCTCACTGGCGCTGTCGATCCTCAATGCCGGCTACGCGCTGGACATGGAACTGTCGGCGCTGCAGCAGGACGGGCGGGGTGAAGTGATTTCCAACCCGCGCATCGTCACCAGCAACCAGAAGGAAGCCGTCATCCGCCAGGGTCAGGAAGTCGGTTACCTGACCACGACTGGTGGCATCAGCGGCTCGGTGCCGCAGGTCCAATTCAAGGAAGCCCTGCTCGAATTGAAGGTCACCCCGACCATCACTGCCGATGGACGCGTGTTCCTCAACATGAATGTCACCAAGGACGAGATCTCCGGCTACATCGACACCGGCGCCGGCCAGGTTCCGACGATCGCCAAGCGCGAGGTCAATACGGCGGTGCTGATGGAAGATGGCCAGACCGTCGTGATCGGTGGCGTGTACGAGTTCAAGAGCCAGCAGGACATTTCCAAGGTGCCGTTCCTGGGTGACCTGCCGATCATCGGCAATCTGTTCAAGAGGAACTCGCGTTCCAAGAGCAAGGCCGAACTGCTGGTGTTCGTGACCCCCAAGGTACTGCGCGTCGCCCAGCGCTAAACGCCACCGTCACCGCGTGAGGAAGGGGCCTTCGGGCCCCTTCTTCGTTTTCGCGTGAAGCCGGCAAGGGTGAACCAACCCGGACGTCATGGGTCAAACTGCCCCCAGACGCTACTAGCCGGAGCAAGAAGGTCCATGGATAGCCTCACCAGTGACGCGCCCCGCGTACATGATGCGTTCCGGGCGCTCAGTGACAGCCTGTCGGCCGAGATCGTCGGCCAGTCCGGCTTGGTCGAGCGCCTGCTGATCGCCCTCCTCGCTGATGGCCATCTGCTGGTCGAAGGTGCGCCAGGCCTGGCCAAGACGACGGCGATCCGGGCGCTTGCGGCCCGCCTGGAAGCACCGTTCGCCCGGGTCCAGTTCACACCCGACCTGCTGCCTGCGGATCTCACCGGCACCGAAGTGTGGCGCCCGCAGGACGGGCGTTTCGAGTTCCTGCCCGGTCCGATCTTCCATCCGGTGCTGCTCGCCGACGAGATCAACCGCGCGCCAGCCAAGGTGCAATCGGCGCTGCTCGAGGCGATGGGGGAGCGCCAGGTCACCGTCGGCCGACATACCTATCCGCTGCCACCGCTGTTCCTGGTGATGGCGACGCAGAACCCGATCGAACAGGAAGGCACCTTCCCGCTGCCGGAGGCGCAGCTGGATCGCTTCCTGATGTACATCCGCATCGGCTATCCGGAAGCCGCGGCCGAGGCGGAGATACTGCGCCTTGCGCGCAACCGCGCGCGCGCGGACATGCAGTCGACGGCCGTGCCGCCATCGCGGATGCCCCTGGCGGACGTTTTCACCGCGCGTGCCGCCGTGCTCGACCTGCACATGGCGCCGCAACTGGAGCGATACCTGATCGAACTGGTGCTGGCCACGCGCGACCCCGCACGCTACGACCCCGCACTCGCACGTCGCATTGCCTGGGGCGCGAGTCCTCGCGGATCAATCGCGCTGGAGCGCTGCGCGCGCGCGCGCGCCTGGCTGCAGGGTCGCGACTTCGTCACGCCGGAGGACATCCGCGCGATCGCCCCCGACGTGCTGCGCCATCGCGTCCTTCCCAGTTATGAAGCCACTGCCGAAGGCTGGGACGGTGAGCGGCTGGTCGCTGAATTGTTGGGCAAAGTGCCGCTGCCGTGATGGCAACGCGTGCGTGCGGAGAATTCGTTGCCAAGTGCGGCCCAGCGGCTGCGCGCAGCGCCATGGCATGTGACATGCGCGCGGGAGGCATCGCATGACCGACGGCGTCGTCCCGACCCTGGCGGAATTGATCGCGTTGCGCGCTTCGGCGCAAGCCCGGCGCACACCGCTGCGGGGACGCCATGGCGTCAGCGGCCACGCGCTGTCGCCCCACCGCGGGCGAGGGATGGAGTACGCGGAGTCGCGGGAATATTCCATTGGCGACGATGCACGCCACATCGACTGGCGGCTGACGGCACGCAGCGGAAAACCGCATACCAAGCTCTTCCAGGCCGAGCGCGAACGCCTGACCCTCATCGTTGCCGATACCGCGCCGGCGCTGTACTTCGGCACGCGCGTACGCTTCAAGTCGGTGCAGGCCGCGCGCGCCGGCGCCATCGCCGCGTGGGCTGCAATCCGCGATGGCGATCGCGTCGCCGCGCTGCGCGGCAGCAACAGCGAGGCGCCGGTTCCTCCCGCTGCGGGGCCGCGTGGGGCCTTGCGCGTGCTCGACGCGCTGGTCCGCTGGTATTCGCGCCCGCCTGCCGACGATGCCGGGTTGACCGTCGCGCTGGACCACGCACGCCGACTGTTGCGACCGGGTTCCAGGCTGATCGTGCTGGCCGATGCAGCGAGCGTCGCCGCGGTGCCGACGCAGCGATGGCCGGCGCTGTCGATGCACAACGAAGTGATCGTCCTGCTGCTCACCGATCCGCTTGAGCACGATCCGCCATTGGCCGCATTGCCGTTCCGGGTGCAGCAGCACCGACTGGACCTGGACCTGTCGACGGCCGGACAGCGACAGCGCTGGCGGCAGGAATTCGTCGTCCCGGTTGAATCGGCATTGGCGCAATTGCCCGTTCGCGGCGTACGCGTGCAGCAGTTGTCCACCGATGCGGCCAGCGATGCATGGCTGCCACTGCTGGCCAGGGTCCGCGCCGCATGATGCAGGCCGGCGGACTCGTGCTGCGCGACATCCATCAACCGCCGCCGCCATCGTGGTGGCCACCGGCGCCGGGGTGGTGGCTGCTGGTGGCCGCAATCGTGCTGGTGGCTGGTGTCGTGCTGTGGCGCGGATGGCGCAGCCGCCAGCGCATGCGTGCGCTGGCGTCGCTGTTCGACGCCGCACTGGCGCGCGTGGACACGCCTGCCGAAAAGGTCGCCGCCATGTCCGAGCTGCTGCGCCGCGCCGCGCATCTTCGCGATCCTGGCGCCGACAAGCTGCTGGGCGACGACTGGCTGCGATTCCTTGATGCCGGGCTGAAGGTTCCGGTCTTTGCCGCTGGCGCGGGAGCGATCCTGCGCGACGGTGGTTACCGGCGCGACGTCTCGTTGCATGAGGTCGAGGCCTTGCAGGCGGTTTCACGGATGCGGTTCCTCGAATGGATGGCGATGCGGTGAACGCGCTGTTGTCGGCCCTTTCGCTGGATGGATTCGCATGGCCATGGCTGCTGCTGGCCCTGCCGTTGCCTTGGCTCGCCCATCGCCTGTTGCCAGCTGTGCGTGATGCGTCGCCCGCATTGCGGGTTCCCTATGGCGAGCGGCTTGAGCCGATCGCAGCCGCGGGTGGTGTCGCGCGCGGAGGCGGCATCGGCGTACTGGCATGGCTGGCATGGGCATTGCTGTGCGTTGCGGCGGCGCGTCCGCAGCAATTGGGCGACATCGTGCAGCCACCACAGGCCGGGCGCGACCTGATGCTCGCCGTCGATCTGTCGGGAAGCATGAGCGAGGACGACATGGTGCTGGGCGGCCAGCCGGTCGATCGACTCACCGCCGCCAAGGCGGTGCTGGCCGACTTCCTGGACCGTCGCGCCGGCGATCGCGTCGGACTGCTGGTGTTCGGCGATCGCGCCTACACGTTGACACCGATGACGATGGATCTCGCATCGGTGCGCGATCAACTGGGCGACAGCGTCGCCGGGCTCGCCGGCCAGGCAACCGCCATCGGAGATGCCATCGGCCTGGCGGTCAAGCGCCTGAAATCGCAACCGGCTTCGCAGCGCGTGTTGATCCTGCTGACCGATGGCGTCAGCAACGCCGGCATGCTCGATCCGATCAAGGCAGCGCAGCTGGCGCATGACGAAGGCGTCCGCATCCATACCATCGGATTCGGTGGCGAAGGCGATTCGTTGTCGGTGTTCGGCATTCCGCTGCACGTTCCCGGCGGCGACGACACCGACATGGCGACGTTGCAGCGCATCGCGGCCATCACCGGCGGCAAGTCGTTCCGTGCGCGCGATACCGAGGAGCTTGCGGGGATCTATTCCGAGATCGACCGCCTGGAGCCGGTGAAGCGCCCGGGGCAAAGCGTCCGGCCACGAATCGAACGGTATGCATGGCCGCTGGCAGCTGCGCTGCTGTGCGGCTTGCTTGCCGTCGCGTGGCCACGGCGGGTGCGGTCGTGAGTGCGTTGCTGTCCAGCGCGACATCCTTGCACTGGCTGCGCCCGCAGTGGCTGTGGGCGCTGGCTGCGTTGCCCGTGCTGGTGCTGTGGTGGCGCATGCGATGGCGACAGCGCAACGCCTGGCGCGACATCGTCGATCCGCACCTGCTCAGCCACCTGCTGGACGGCAACGTGCAGGCACGTGCGATGGGTGGGCTCTGGCTTGGCGTGCTGGCGGCTGCGCTGGCGATCTGCGCGCTGGCCGGGCCATCCTGGCGGCGTGCCCCGCAGCCCCAGTGGCAGAACCGGGCTCCGCTGGTGATCGCGCTGGACCTGTCGACGGCAAGCCTGGCGAATGATCTTCCGCCGTCGCGCCTGCTGCAGGCGCGCGCCAGGATCGCAACCCTGCTGCAGTCACGTGCCGGCGGGCAGGTCGGGCTGGTTGCCTTCGCCGACGATGCATTCACCGTTGCGCCATTGACGGACGACACGGCCAATGTCGCGCTCTTCCTGGATGCGCTCTCGCCCGATGTCATGCCGGTCGACGGCAGCCGTGCGGACCGCGCGATCGCCTGGTCGGGGACATTGCTGCGGCAGGCGGGCTTCGCGCATGGCGACATCGTATTGCTGACCGACCATGCCGACGGCGCCGCCCGCGACGCAGCCGCGGCAGCCTCCCGCGATGGCTACCGCGTGTCGGTGCTTGGAATGGGGACGTCGGCTGGCGCCGCCTATCGCGACGCCGATGGTCGCATCGACCATGCCGAGCTCGATGCGACGTCGCTGCATCGACTGGCGTCGGCCGGCGGTGGCGCCTATGCGGCGATGACGCCGGGAAATGACGACCTGGCCGCGCTTGGCATCCTCGATCCCTCGCGTGCCGGCGCCATGGCGGCGCAGGGCGGGAAGACCCTGGTCTGGCTGGACCAGGGCTATTGGTTGCTGCCACCGCTGATGCTGCTTGCGCTGCTGGCATTCCGCCGTGGCCGCGGGCTGGCGGCCGTGCTGCTGCTGTGCATGGCATTGCCGTGGCAGCCGGCGCAGGCGAGTGCGCGCGATTGGTGGCTGCGCCCGGACCAGCAGGCGCATGCGCGCATCGAGCAGGGTGCGCAGGCCTATCGCAAGGGTGACTACGCCACCGCGCAGGCGCTATGGCGCGGCATCAGTAATGGGGACGCCGCCTACAACCGCGGCAATGCACTGGCGCGGCAAGGCGACTACGACCAGGCCGTCGCCGCGTACGACGAGGCCTTGCGCCTGCAGCCGGACATGGCCGATGCAATCGCGAACCGGCGCGCCGTCGACGCAGCGCGCAAGCGCAAGCCGCCTTCCGGACACAAGCCGGGTCAGTCATCGGGACAGGGCAAATCACGGCAGGGCGGCCAACAGCAGGGCGGGCAACAACAAAACGGCCAGCAGCAGGGCGGGCAGCAACAGGGCGGGCAGCAACAGCAGCAGGGCGGCCAGCAGCAAGGCTCGCAGCAGGCGCCGCAACCGGCAGGACAGCAGCAGAACGGCCAGCAGGCGCAGCCACCAGGCGCTGCAACTGCGGCCGATGCCGCGTCCCAACGCCAGGCCGACGCGGCCCAGCGCGCGCGCATGCAGCAGGCATTGGCGAAGGCGAAAACAGGCGCGGATGGCAAGCGCGATGGGCAGCAGCCACGGCGCGTGGAAACCCGCGCAGAGCGCGAACGGCGACTGGCCAACGACGCCTGGCTGCAACGGGTTCCCGATGATCCGGGTGGATTGTTGCGGGCGAAATTCAGGCTCGAATACGAGCGCCGACAGGAGGAAGGCAGGTGATGTCACGCATGGTCGCCCGCACGCTGCTGTTGCTGGCATTGTCGATGCAGCTTGCCGTGGCGTCGGCGGAGACGCGCGCGTGGCTCGATCGCGATCGCATCGCGCTGGGCGAAACCACGACGCTGAACATCGAGACCGACCAGGCGATGGCGTCGTCGCCTGACTATTCGGCGTTGATGGGCGACTTCCAGGTCAGCGGAAACACCAGCAGCCGCCAGTTCGAGATGGTCAACGGCGTGGTGCGTTCGCGTGTCGTGTTTGCCGTTGCGCTGCAGCCACGTCGCGAAGGCCTGATCGCGATCGCGCATGTGCCGGTCGGCAACGAACGCATCCAGCCCTTGACGCTGACCGTCACCGCATCGACGGCGACACCGGCGCGCGCGGGCGATCCGGTGTTCATCGAAAGCGAGGCCGATGCGCAGGAGCCCTACGTGCAGCAGGCGGTCGGATTCACCGTGCGCCTGTTCTACGCCGGCCCGATTTCCGGACAGCTCGATCAAGCGGAGCCCGACGGCGCCACGCTGCAGCGCATCGGCGAGGACGCGCAATACACGCGTCAGGTCGGCAACCAGACCTACAACGTTCTGGAGCGCCATTTCCTGCTGATCCCCGAACGCAGCGGCACGCTGACCATCCCCGCCGCGCATTTCCGCGGGACGGGCGCCGAAGGATTCTTCGACGACCTGATCGGCAATGGCGGCCGACCCCTGCGCGCCGACAGCGCCCCGCGTTTCCTGCGCGTGCTGCAGGCGCCCGCGGATGCCCCGCAGCCCTGGTTGCCGCTGCGTGCATTGACATTGCGCTACCTGGAGGCGCCGCAACACGCACGCGCCGGCGAGGCAGTCACGGTCACCGTTGAAGCCACTGTCGACGGCGCCACCAGCGCGCAGCTGCCGCCGCTGCAGATGTCGGCGGACAACGGTGCGCAGGTCTTCGCCGAGCCTGCGCAGAGCGACGAGACGTTTTCCGAAGGCCGTCCGAAGGTGCGCATGGTGCGCCGCTTTTCGGTTGTGCCTTCGAGCGTCGGGACGCTGCACATCCGCGGACCGGGCGTCGCATGGTGGGACGTGCGTGCCGGCCTGCGGCGTACCGCATCGCTGCCGGACATCACCGTGTCGGTGGCGCCGGGAGCCAATGGCTCCGGCGTTGCCTCGCCGCCGGCGGTCGACGCAGGCGCCAGCCGCAACGCCGCGCCGAACGCCGGCATCCGTCTTCCTGGCGTGCAGGGCGCCGTGCAGCCATGGGCGCTGGCCACAGTCCTGTTCGCGACTGGCTGGTTGCTGACCCTGGCATGGGGATTGCATCGTCGCCAGGCACCGGTTGGCGCCGCGAAACATCAACCCGCCACGCAGACCGGGCAGTCAAGCGCATCGCTGGCCGACTTGAAGCGGGCGCTCGACCACGAGGATCTCGGCCGTGTCAGCGATGTGCTGTGCGCCTTGCACACACCACCCGCGGTGGACCTGGACGCAGTGCGCGCCGAACTGGATGCACCTGCGCAGATTGCCGCGGTCGATGCGCTGCAGCGTGCGCGCTGGGGCGATGGTGATGGCGTCGCGGCACGGGCCGCCCTGCGCGATGCCTTCAAGCGCGGACCGCGCTGGCGTGGCGCGGCCAAGCCCGTAACGAAGGAGCCGCTGCCGCCGCTGTATCCGACGGGATGACGGCAGGCGCGTTCGCGCGCTAGGTCGCCTGTGCCAGCCGCGGAAGTTCGCAGCGCAACAGCAGGTGTTCGTTCTCGGACAACGCCGACAGGGTGCCGCCATGCGCTTCGGCGATTCCACGGGCGACCAGCAGGCGCAGGCCCAATCCCTCGTCGTAGGGCTCGGCCTGTGGTTGCTCGAGCAGCAGGGCCAGCTGCTCGGGACTGGGCGACGAACCGGCGTCGCGGACATCGATCCGCACGCGATCGCCCTCGCAGCGCAACGCCACGGTCGCTGCGGACTTGCCGCGCGCGCTGGCATATTCGATCAGCGTCCGCAGCAACTGGGTCATGCGCACGGGATCGCATTCGACCATCGCAGTCCCGGACTCGTCATCGACGATGGCTGCGTTGGCCACGGCGCTGCCTCCGCGGGCGTAGTCGACCAGCAGCGCCGGTTCGCAGGGTTCCAGCGTGCCGAGCAGGCGGTTGTGCTCCATGCGCGTCCAGTCCGCGAGCTCGTCGATCATGCGCGTGAGCTGCTGCGTCTGGCGCTCGATCACACCGAATAATTCCTGTTGGCGGTCGCCTTGCACCTGGCCGCTGCGCAGCAGGAACGCCGCGGTCTGCAGCGGCGTCAACGGCCCGCGCAGGTCGTGCGCAAGGCGATCGAGCCAGCGGATGGAGGAGTCGTTCAAGCCACGGAGTCCGCGGCTGCACCCGGGAGCAATGCGCAGATCGACAGGATGGCCGCCAGCTCCGGCGGCTTGACCAGGTGGTGATCGAAGCCCGCCTCGCTGCTGCGGCGGCGGTCTTCGGGCTGCCCCCAGCCGGTGACGGCGACGAGGAGTACGTCGTGGCCGATCGACTGCGAGCGCAGGGCGCGCGCGACATCGTAGCCACTGCGTCCGGGCATGCCGACATCTAGGAACAGCACGTCGGGCTGGAAGGCGTCGAAGCTCGCCTCGAACTCCAGCGGGTCGTACAGGCACTGCACGTCCAGGCCAAGCAACTCGAGCATCATCGCCAGGGTGTCGGCTGCGTCGTGGTTGTCGTCGACCACCAGCGCACGGTACCTGCGCCCATCGGGACGTACCGGCATCCGCGACCACTGCGCCGGCGCTGGCGGCGGTGGCGTGTCCGCGGCACTGTCGGCGCGTGCCGACACATCGCTGGGCAGCTGCACGACGAACTCGCTTCCCATGCCCAGTCCTTCGCTGCGGACGCTGACCTGTCCCCCGTGCATTTCGGTGAGCCGGCGCACCAGCGTGAGGCCGATGCCCAGTCCGCCACGGGCGCGCTCGATCGCGGTGTCGGCCTGGGTGAACAGCTCGAAGATCTTCAGTGCCTGTTCGTCGCTCAAGCCGATGCCGGCATCCCGTACGCTGACGCGGATCCCGTCGGCATCGGCATCGGCGCGCAGGTCGATCCTGCCGCCGGCGTCGGAATACTTGGCGGCGTTGTTGAGCAGGTTGGCGAACACCTGCGACAGACGCATGCTGTCGGCATGCAGGTGCACCGGCGTTTGCGGCATCCGCACCTGCAGTTGGTGTCCGCCCTGCTGCACCAGCGGCATCGCGGTTTCCACCGCCGATTCCAGCACCTGTTGCAGGGTGGTCGTGCCCCTGCGCAATTCCAGCTTGCCGCGGGTGATGCGCGCGATGTCCAGCAGGTCGTCGATCAGGCGCACCAGCAGCGCCAGCTGCCGTTCCATCAGCTCCTGCAGCGGATCCTGCAGGTCGGGCTTGGCCAGCCGCCGCAGGTTGAGCGCGTTGAGCAGGGGAGCCAGCGGGTTACGCAATTCGTGCGCGAGCGTCGCCAGGAATTCGTCCTTGCGCTGGTCGGCCTCGAGCAGGCGCTGCTCGGCGCGGATGCGCTCGGCGACTTCATCGTGCAATTCGCGGTTGCGGGTTTCCAGTTCCTGGTTGGCCTGCTGCAGGGATGCATTGAGCTTGTCGAGCTCGCGGGACTTTTCCGCCTGCAAGGCGATGTTGGCCTGCTGCAGCTCCCGCCGCTTGCGGAACAATTCGGCCAGCACCACGACCTTGGTGCGCAGGATCTCCGGGATCACCGGCACCATCACGTAGTCGACGGCGCCGAGCTTGTAGCCGCGCAGGCGATCCATGTCGGTGACGTTGACCGCGGTGACGAAGATGATCGGCGTCTTCTCGAAGCGCGGATGCTGGTGGATCAGGCTGGCCGTCTCGAAGCCGTCCATGCCGGGCATGTTGACGTCCAGCAGGATCACCGCGTACTCGTCGTCCATGAGCCGCTTGAGCGCTTCCATGCCCGAAGTGGCTTCCACCAGGCGTTCGCCCAGTGGCTCCAGGATGGCGCGATACGTCATCAACCTCCCGGGCTGGTCGTCGACCAGCAGGATGTTGACGGGTTGCTCGGGAATCACCTGCGGCGATTCCAGCACCATGGGATTCAACGATGCAGCCATTGCCGCAGGACCCCGAGCAGCTGGTCGGTCACGACCGGTTTGGCGAGATAGTCCGATGCGCCCGCTTCCAGGCACTTCTCGCGATCGCCCTTCATTGCCTTGGCTGTCAGCGCAACGATCGGCAGGGCGCGCGAATCCGGATCGTTGCGGATCGCGCGCATCGTGTCGTATCCATCCATCCCCGGCATCATGATGTCCATCAGCACCAGGTCGATGTCGGCATCCTCGGCCACCTTCTCGATCGCTTCCTGGCCGGTGCCCGCGGTGATGACGCTCATGCCGTGGCGCTCGAGCACGCTCGACAGCGCAAAGATGTTGCGCACGTCATCGTCGACCACCAGCACGCGCTTGTCGCGCAGGGCCTCGTCGGACTCGTGCAGGCGCTGGACCATGCGGCGCTTGGCCGGCGGCAGTTCGGCGATGACCCGGTGCAGGAACAAGGCGGTTTCGTCGAGCAGCCGCTCGGGCGATTCGACGCCCTTGATGACGACCGACTTGGCGACCTTCTTCAGGCGGTCGCTCTCCGAGGCACTCAGGTCCTTGCCGGTGAACACCACGATCGGCAGGTCGCGCAGCGCCGGATTGTCCTGGATGCGATCGAGCAGTTCGAAGCCGCTCATGTCCGGAAGACGCAGGTCCAGCACCAGGCAGTCGTACTGGGTGGCGTCGGCCAGCGCGGCGATCGCATCGGCGCCGGAACCAACGGTCGAGATCTCCACGTCGTCGTGCCGGATCAGCTCCTCGATGCTCATGCGCTCGACGGCGTCGTCCTCGACCACGAGCAGGCGCTTGACGCGTGGCAAGGTGTAATCCTTGATGCGCTGCAATGCGGCGGAGATCGTCTCCGTGGTCGCCGGCTTGGCCAGGTAGGAGAAGGCGCCGCGCTCGATGCTGTGGTGCCGCTCCTCCTCGATCGTCACGATCTGGACCGGGATGTGCCGCGTCGATGAGTCCTGCTTCAGGCGTGCCAGCACGGTCCAGCCGAGCATGTCCGGCAGGAAGATATCCAGCGAGATCGCGCTGGGCTTGTATTCGCGCACCAGGCGCAATGCCTCGCTGCCACGGTTGGCGACGAGCACCTTGAAGCCGCGTGACCGCGCATGGTCGCGAAGCACCGTCGCGTAGCGCGGGTCGTCTTCCACCACGAGCAGCGAGGGTTCGCCCGGCAGCAGGTCGTCGCGGTCGTCGGCGATTTCCTCCGCGGGCTGCGGCTTGGGATCGGTGGCGGTGATGTGGGTCATGGGAGCATTGGCATGGACGTCGCGCTTGCTGTCGGCGCCCATGTAGTTCAGCGGCAGGTACAGGGTGAAGGTGCTGCCCTTTCCGGGTTCGCTGGACAGGCGCAGTTCGCCGCCGAGCAGGCCGGCGATCTCGCGGCTGATGGCCAGCCCCAGGCCGGTGCCGCCGTACTTGCGCGAGGTGCCGGCGTCGGCCTGCTGGAACGCCTCGAAGACGATCTTCTGCTTCTCCGCGGAAATGCCGATGCCGGTGTCGGTGACTTCGAACGCGACCACCGTCGGGGCCTCGTCGAGGATGGGATGGTTGAGCGTCCAGCCGCCCTTGGCCACGCGCGCCGACAGCCGCACGCTGCCCTGTTCGGTGAACTTCAGCGCGTTGGACAGCAGGTTCTTGAGGATCTGCTGCAGTCGCTTGGGGTCGGTGTTGAGCGCGCGGCCCAGCTCCGGCGCGAAGTCGACCGAGAAGTCCAGCCTGCGCCGCTCGGCATCGTGGCGGAAGCCCCGCTCGATGTTCTCGCGCAGGTGCGCGAAGGCGATCTCCTCGCTGTCGACGGTGACCGTGCCCGACTCGATCTTCGACAGGTCGAGGATGTCGCTGATCAGGTGCAGCAGGTCGGTGCCGGCCGCGTGGATGGTCTTGGCGAATTCGACCTGGCGCGGGCTGAGGTTGGTGTCCGGATTCTCGGCCAGCTGCTGGCCCAGGATCAGGATCGAGTTCAGCGGCGTGCGCAGCTCGTGCGACATGTTCGCGAGGAATTCGGATTTGTAGCGCGAGGTCAGCGCCAGCTCCGCGGCCTTGTCCTCGAGCGCGCGACGGGCGTGCTCGATCTGCTGGTTCTTGTGCTCGACCTCGGCCTTCTGTTCGGCGAGAAGCGCCGCCTTCAGCGCGATGTCCTCGTTGGTCTGCTGCAGTTCCTTCTGCTGCGACTGCAGTTCGCCGGCCAGCTGCTGCGACTGCACGAGCAGGTGCTCGGTGCGCATCGTCGCCTCGATCGTGTTGAGCACGATGCCGATGCTTCGCGACAGCTGTTCGAGGAACGTGCGCTCGGTCGGGGTGAATTCGGACAGCGAGGCCAGTTCGATCACGGCCTTGACCTGGTCCTCGAACAGCACCGGCAGCACGATCACGCTGCGCGGCACCGCGCGCAGCAGGCCCGATTCGATCTGCACCGTGCCCGAGGGAACGTCGTCGATGAGGATGACCCGGGCCTGCGCGGCGCACTGGCCGACCAGGCCTTCGCCGAAGCGCAGCGTGCGCGCGACGGGCGACTGGTCGGAATCGGCGTAGCCGGCGAGTTGCCGCAGGCGCAGGTCGGACAGATCGCCGCCGCCGGCTTCGACCACGTACATCAGTCCCTGCTGCGCATCGACCAGCGGCGCGAGCTCGGACAGCAGCATGTGGCCGAGCGTGATCAGGTCGCGATGCCCCTGCATCATGTCGCTGAACTTGGCCAGGTTGGATTTCAGCCAGTCCTGTTCGCGCGAGCTTTCGGTCGTCGCGCGCAGGTTGCCGATCATCGCGTTGATGTTGTTCTTGAGGTCGGCGACTTCGCCGCGCACGTCGACCTGGATCGATCGCGTCAGGTCGCCCTGCGTCACCGCCGTCGCCACTTCCGCGATCGCGCGCACCTGCGTGGTGAGGTTCGCGGCGAGCTGGTTGACGTTGGCGGTGAGGTCTTCCCAGATTCCGGCGGTGCCGGGGACGTTGGCCTGGCCACCGAGCCGGCCTTCGACGCCGACCTCGCGCGCCACCGTCGTCACCTGGTCGGCGAAGATGGCCAGCGTCTCGGTCATGCTGTTGATGGTGTCGGCGAGCTCGGCGATTTCGCCCTTCGCGTCCACCGTCAGTTTCTTCTGCATGTCGCCGTTGGCCACGGCGGTCACGACCTTGGCGATGCCGCGCACCTGCGTCGTGAGGTTGGACGCCATCGAGTTGACGTTGTCGGTGAGGTCCTTCCACGTGCCGGCGACGCCGGGCACCTGCGCCTGGCCGCCGAGCTTGCCTTCGGTACCGACTTCGCGCGCCACGCGCGTGACTTCCGCGGCGAATCCGTTGAGCTGGTCCACCATCGTGTTGAGGGTGTTCTTCAGCTGCAGGATCTCGCCCTTCGCATCGACTGCGATCTTGCGCGACAGGTCGCCCTTGGCCACCGATGTCGCGACCTCGGCGATGTTGCGCACCTGGGTCGTGAGGTTGGACGCCATCG
>NZ_VKHQ01000003.1:966646-967401 GCF_009792795.1 Cognatiluteimonas profundi | reverse complement strand
GGAGCGGAGCGTTTTGGTGGTGAGTTCAAGGCACACGACCAGATCGACGCGGCGCCGGAAGAGAAGGCGCGCGGGATCACGATCTCGACGGCGCACGTGGAATACGAAAGCGCGAACCGGCATTACGCGCACGTGGACTGCCCGGGACACGCGGACTACATCAAGAACATGATCACCGGTGCGGCGCAGATGGACGGCGCGATCCTGGTGTGTTCGGCCGCTGACGGCCCGATGCCGCAGACCCGCGAGCACATCCTGCTGGCGCGCCAGGTCGGCGTGCCGTACATCGTGGTCTACCTGAACAAGGCGGACATGGTGGACGACGCCGAGCTGCTGGAGCTGGTGGAGATGGAAGTCCGCGAGCTGCTGGCCAAGTACGAGTTCCCGGGCGACGACACCCCGATCGTGATTGGTTCGGCGCTCAAGGCGCTGGAAGGCGACCAGAGTGACATCGGCGTGCCGTCGATCATCAAGCTGGTGGAGGCGCTGGACACCTGGATCCCGCAGCCCGAGCGCGCGATCGACAAGCCGTTCCTGATGCCGGTCGAGGATGTGTTCTCGATTTCCGGCCGTGGCACGGTGGTGACCGGCCGCATCGAGCGCGGCATCATCAAGGTGGGCGACGAAATCGAGATCGTGGGCATCCGTCCGACCCAGAAGACGGTGGTCACCGGTGTCGAGATGTTCCGCAAGCTGCTGGACCAGGGCCAGGCGGGCGACAACGCCGGCCTGTTGCTGCGCGGCACCAAGCGTGA
>NZ_VKHQ01000003.1:0-966636 GCF_009792795.1 Cognatiluteimonas profundi | reverse complement strand
GGTGGCGAAGATCATCAAGTAAGACTTCGCGCCTGGTTATTGCGGCCCCGGGCCGCAATAACCGTCGCCGTTGCAGCGGCCTGTGGCCGCTTGGCGCCGACCAAAGCGTGAATTTCGGTTCGGACCCCGGATTGTGCTTGCGCAGTCCCAGCCTTAACCGCTAGAATGTGCGGCTCGGCGACCCCCGTCTTCACGAGGGCGTCCCCACCAGCGAAATGAAGCGCAGGACGCGCGTCGTTTTCGCCAGACACGGAAATGTCGCGCGGCAAGTGCTCCGCCCGTCCCGAAGTTCTTCGGGGCACTCATGGCGGAGCGTCTTTTCGCGTTTGCAATTCCATCTGGGCAGGTCGGGCAACCGATCTGCCTTGTTTTTCAGTTTCAAGGCAAGGATCGATCAGGCAAGCGGGGCTGTATTCCTGGTCGGTCATGGTTCAACGGGGTTCGGCGCACCCAGCCGCCGGCCTGTCGCTCTTTCAATGAGGAATTCCGCATGGCGGACCAGAAGATCCGGATTCGGCTGAAAGCGTTCGATCATCGCCTGATCGACCGTTCGGCCAGCGAGATCGTCGAGACGGCGAAGCGGACCGGCGCGCAAGTGCGCGGCCCGATCCCGCTGCCGACCAAGATCGAGCGCATCACCATTCTCACCTCGCCGCACGTCGACAAGGACGCGCGCGACCAGTACGAGACCCGCACGCACAAGCGTGTGCTCGATATCGTCGACCCGAACGACAAGACCGTGGACGCGCTGATGAAGCTCGAGCTCGCGGCTGGCGTCGACGTCCAGATCAAGCTGACCTGAGGCATACGACCATGGCGAAGAAATATTCGTTGGGGATCGTCGGTCGCAAGGCCGGCATGAGCCGGTTGTTCACCGAAGACGGCAAGTCCGTGCCGGTGACGCTGATCGAGGCAACCCCGAATCGCATCACGCAGATCAAGACGGTCGAGACCGACGGCTACAGCGCCGTCCAGGTCGCGGTCGGCTACAAGCGCGCAGCGCTGGTGAACAAGCCGTCCGCCGGCCACCTGGCCAAGGCCAAGGTCGAGGGCGGTCGCGGCCTGTGGGAGCTGCGCGTGCAGCCCGACAAGATCGGCGACTTCACCGTCGGCGGCGAAATCAAGGCTGACATCTTCGAGGTCGGCCAGATCGTCGACGTCGAGGGCATCACCAAGGGCAAGGGCTTCCAGGGCACGATCAAGCGCTGGAACTTCAAGATGGGCGACGCCACGCACGGCAACTCGCTGTCGCATCGCTCGCCGGGCTCGATCGGCCAGCGCCAGACGCCAGGCCGCGTGTTTCCGGGCAAGAAGATGTCCGGCCACATGGGTTCGGTGCAGCAGACCACGCAGCGCCTGCAGGTTGTCAAGGTCGACGCAGACCGCGGGCTCATCGCGATCCGCGGCGCAGTGCCGGGTGCTCCAGGCGGTGACGTGATCGTGCGTCCGTCGAGCAAGGGAGTCTGACGATGGAACTCGCCATCAATAACAGCAGCAAGACGTTGTCGGTGTCCGACGCGATCTTCGGCCGCGAATTCAGCCAGGACCTGGTCCACCAGGTCGTCGTCGCCTACCGCAATGCGGGTCGCGCCGGCACCAAGGCGCAGAAGACGCGTTCGGAAGTCAGCGGCACGACCAAGAAGTCGAAGAAGCAGAAGGGCGGCGGTGCGCGACATGGCGCGCTGACGGCTCCGATCTTCGTCGGTGGCGGCGTGACCTTCGCGGCCAAGCCGCGCAGCTTCGCGCAGAAGGTCAACCGCAAGATGTACCGGGCGGCGATCTCGACGATCCTGTCGGAGCTCAACCGCCAGGGCCGGATCATGGTCGTCGAGGGTTTCGACGTCGACTCGGTCAAGACCAAGGGCCTGATCGCCAAGCTCAAGGACCTCAATGTCGGCCAGCGTCCGCTGATCGTCACCGAGGAAGCCACCGAGAACCTCTACCTGTCGGCGCGCAACCTGCGCTACGTCGAGGTTCGTGACGTGCAAGGCCTGGATCCGGTTGCCCTCGTCGGCGCCGATACCGTGGTCATGACGTCCGATGCCGTCAAGAAGATCGAGGAGTGGCTGGCATGAACGACGCCAAGCTCTACAACGTGATCCGTGCGCCGCGCGTGTCTGAAAAGACCGCCCGGCTGCAGGAAGTGTCGAACCAGTACGTGTTCGAAGTCGCTACCGACGCCACCAAGGCCGACATCAAGGTGGCGATCGAGAAGCTCTTCGACGTCAAGGTCGAGGCCGTGAACGTGCTGAACGTGAAGGGCAAGCAGAAAGCCTTCAAGAACCGCACTGGCCGCCGCGCTGACTGGCGCAAGGCGTACGTGAAGCTGGCCGAAGGCCAGTCGATCGACGTGATGGCCAAGGCTTGAGGAATCACCAATGGCATTGATGACATTCAAACCCACTTCGCCCGGCCGCCGTTCGGCAGTCCGCGTAGTGACGCCTGGCCTGCACAAGGGCGCGCCGCATGCAGCCCTGGTCGAGAGCCAGAGCCGGTCGGGTGGTCGCAACCACCACGGTCGCATCACCACCCGTCACATCGGTGGTGGTAGCAAGCAGCATTACCGCATCATCGATTTCAAGCGCGACAAGGAAGGCATTCCCGCGCGCGTGGAGCGGATCGAGTACGACCCGAACCGCACCGCGCACATCGCGCTGCTGTGCTACGCCGATGGCGAGCGCCGCTACATCATCGCGCCCAAGGGCCTGAAGGCCGGTGACCAGGTGATCGCGGGCAGCGATGCGCCGATCAAGACCGGCAACACCCTGCCGCTGCGCAACATCCCGGTCGGCTCGACGGTGCATTGCATCGAGATGAAGCCGGGCAAGGGCGCGCAGATCGCCCGTGCCGCCGGTGCCGGCGTGCAGCTGGTCGCCCGCGAAGGCGTGTATGCCACGCTGCGCCTGCGCTCCGGCGAAATGCGCCGGGTGCCGTCGGAGTGCCGCGCGACGATCGGCGAAGTCGGCAACGTCGAGCACAACCTCGAGAAGCTGGGCAAGGCGGGCGCAAGCCGCTGGCGCGGTATCAAGCCGACCGTTCGTGGCGCCGCCATGAACCCGGTCGACCATCCGCACGGTGGTGGTGAAGCCAAGGCCGGCCAGGGCAATCCGCACCCGGTCACGCCGTGGGGCGTCCCGACCAAGGGCTACAAGACCCGACACAACAAGCGCACGCAGCAGTTCATCGTTCGCGACCGCAGGAGCTGATAGGCCATGCCACGTTCACTGAAAAAAGGCCCGTTCGTCGACCATCACCTGATGAAGAAGGTGGAAGCGGCGACCAGCAACAAGAAGCCGATCAAGACCTGGTCGCGCCGTTCGATGATCCTGCCGGAAATGGTCGGTTACACGCTCGCCGTGCATAACGGGCGCAACCACATCCCGGTGCTCGTCAACGAAAACATGGTCGGCCACAAGCTCGGTGAGTTTGCGCTGACGCGCACGTTCAAGAGCCATGGCGGCGACAAGAAGTCCGGGAAGTAAGGAGATGACCATGGAAGCGAAAGCCATCCTGCGCAGTGCGCGCATCTCCCCGCAGAAGGCCCGGCTGGTTGCCGACCAGGTGCGCGGCCTGACCGCCGAGCGCGCGGTCAACCTGCTGAAGTTCTCCGACAAGAAAGCCGCCCACATGATCCGCAAGGTCGTGGAGTCGGCGATCGCCAACGCGGAGAACAACCAGGGCGCCGATGTCGACGAACTGAAGGTCACGACCATCATGGTCGACGAAGGTCCGTCGCTGAAGCGCTTCATGGCGCGCGCGAAGGGTCGCGGCACCCGCATCCTCAAGCGCACCAGCCACATCACCGTCGTTGTCGGCGAGGGTAAATAAATGGGTCATAAAGTACATCCGACCGGTATCCGCCTTGGCATCTCCAAGGACTGGAACTCGAAGTGGTATGCCGGCAAGAAGCATTTCGCCGACTACCTGATCGCCGACATCAAGGTTCGCGAGATGCTGCGCAAGAAGCTTGCGCAGGCTGGTATCTCCAAGATCCTGATCGAGCGTCCTGCCAACAATGCGCGTGTCACGATCCACACCGCCCGCCCGGGCGTGGTGATCGGTAAGCGTGGCGAGGACATCGAGAAGCTGCGCAAGGAAGTCAGCACGCTGATGGGCGTCCCGGCGCACATCAACGTGACCGAGGTCCGCAAGCCGGAGCTCGACGCGCAGCTGGTGTCCGAGTCCATCGCGCAGCAGCTCGAGCGCCGCATCATGTTCCGTCGCGCGATGAAGCGCGCCGTCGGCAACGCGATGCGCCTGGGCGCGCTGGGCATCAAGGTCAATGTCGCCGGCCGCCTGAACGGTGCCGAGATCGCGCGTTCGGAGTGGTACCGCGAAGGTCGCGTGCCGCTGCACACGCTGCGCGCCGACGTCGACTACGGATTCGCCGAGGCGAAGACCACCTACGGAATCATTGGCATCAAGGTGTGGGTCTACAAGGGTGAGATCTTCGATTTCTCCCAGGTTGGCCAGGAAAAGCAGGACGACACGCCGCGCAGTGATCGCAACGAGCGCAGTGACCGTCCGCGTGCGCCGCGCCGCGACCGCGAAGCGAGGGAATAAATCATGTTGCAACCCAAGCGAACCAAATTCCGCAAGATGCACAAGGGTCGCAACGACGGCCTGGCATGGTGCGGCAACGCTGTCAGCTTCGGCGAGTTCGGCCTGAAGTCGACCGCGACCGGCCAGCTGACCTCGCGCCAGATCGAGGCGGCACGTCGTTCCATCAGCCGTTACGTCAAGCGTGGCGGCAAGATGTGGATCCGCGTGTTTCCCGACAAGCCGATCACCAAGAAGCCGATCGAAGTCCGAATGGGCTCGGGCAAGGGCAACGTCGAGTTCTGGGTCGCGCAGATCCAGCCCGGCCGGATGATCTACGAGATCGAAGGCGTCGACGAAGCCACCGCACGCGAGGCATTCCGCCTGGCCGCGGCCAAGCTTTCGGTCACCACCACTTTCGTGTCCCGGACGGTGCGCTGATGGAACTCAAGCAAATGCGAACGAAGTCGGCGGATGAGCTGAAAAGCCACCTGCTGGATCTGCACAAGGAGCAGTTCTCGCTGCGCATGCAGAAGGCCACCGGTCAGCTCGCCAAGACCCACGATGCCCGCCGGGTGCGCCGAGAGATCGCGCGCGTCAACACCCTGCTCGGCCAGCCCCAGGCAGCTGATCTGCCGGGCAAGAAGAAGTAAGGATGGCCGATATGAGCGAAGTAACCAGCCCCACGAAAGAAAAGAAGCTGCACACGGTCGAAGGCCGCGTTGTCAGCAACAAGATGGACAAGACGGTGACGGTGCTCGTCGAGCGTCAGGTCAAGCATGCGCTGTACGGCAAGTACATCCGCCGTTCGACCAAGCTGCACGCCCATGACGCCGACAATTCCTGCAACACCGGTGATGTCGTCCGCGTTGCGGAATGTGCGCCGATGTCCAAGACCAAGAACTGGCGCGTGGTCGAGATTCTCGCCCGCGCGGCAGAGTGAACGAGGAGGCTGACTCATGATCCAGATGCAGAGCTACCTCGACGTCGCCGACAACTCGGGCGCCAAGGAACTGATGTGCATCAAGGTGCTCGGCGGCTCCAAGCGCCGTTACGCGCACATTGGCGACATCATCAAGGTGACCGTGAAGGACGCGATCCCGCGCGGCAAGGTCAAGAAGGGCGACGTCTATGACGCCGTCGTGGTGCGCACCCGCAAGGGAGTGCGTCGTCCGGACGGTTCGCTGATCCGCTTCGACGGCAACGCCGCGGTATTGCTGAACAACAAGCACGAGCCGATCGGCACGCGCATCTTCGGGCCTGTGACCCGCGAGCTGCGCTCCGAGAAGTTCATGAAGATCGTCTCGCTCGCACCTGAAGTGCTCTGAGCGCAGGAGTTTTGAAATGAACCGAATCAAGAAGGGCGACGAAGTAATCGTCACGGCTGGCAAGGACAAGGGCAAGCGCGGCGACGTCGTGCGCGTGTCCGGCGACAAGGTCGTCGTGTCCAACGTCAACATGATGAAGCGCCACACAAAGCCGAATCCGCAGGCCAACCAGCCTGGCGGCGTGATCGAGCGCGAAGCGCCGATCCATGTTTCCAACGTGATGTTGTTCAACCCTGCCTCGGGCAAGGGCGGGCGCATCGCAACCAAGGTGCTCGAGAATGGAACCCGCCTGCGCGTGTTCCGCTCGAGTGGTGAAGCCGTCTGAGGCCGAGCCTGAGACCAGAGGATATTTGAAAATGACTACGCGTCTGGAAGAGTTCTACAAGCAGGAAGTCGTGCCGAAGCTGATGGAGAAGTTCGGCTACACCAACCCGATGCAGGTTCCGCGCCTGTCCAAGATCACGCTCAACATGGGCGTGGGCGAGGCGGCGACGAACAAGAAGATCCTGGAAAACGCCGTCGCCGACATGGCGAAGATCTCCGGCCAGAGGCCGCAGGTCACCAAGTCGCGCGTTTCGGTGGCGTCGTTCAAGATCCGCGACGGCTGGCCGATCGGCTGCAAGGTGACGTTGCGCCGCGCCAGGATGTTCGAGTTCCTGGATCGCCTGATCAACGTCTCGCTGCCGCGCGTGCGCGACTTCCGTGGCGTGTCGGCGCGTTCGTTCGACGGCCGCGGCAACTACAACATGGGCGTGAAGGAGCAGATCATCTTCCCGGAAATCGACTTCGACCAGGTCGACGCGATCCGCGGCATGGATATCGCCATCACCACCACCGCAAAGACCAACGACGAAGCCAAGGCGCTGCTCGAAGCCTTCCGTTTCCCGTTCCGCAACTGATCCTGAGGACCTGACACATGGCAAAGACCTCGATGGTCAACCGTGAGACCAAGCGCGCCAAGCTGGTCAAGAAGCACGCCGTCAAGCGCGACGCCCTGAAGACGATCGTCAGCAGCCAGTCGGCCAGCTTCGAGGAGAAGATGGAAGCGGTGGTCAAGTTGCAGAAGCTGCCGCGCGATTCGTCGCCTGCCCGCCAGCGCAACCGCTGTGCCCTGACCGGCCGCTCGCGCGGCGTCTACAGCAAGTTCCGCCTGGGTCGCAACAAGCTGCGCGAAGCCACGATGCGCGGCGACGTGCCGGGCCTGCGCAAGGCCAGCTGGTAATTCGCTCCATCCGTCGTGGCATGTGCCGCGGCGGCAATTTCGAAATTCGCAATCAAGCGGATATCGGTGCACTCAAAGGTAACAATCAATGAGCATGACTGATCCCATCGCCGACATGCTGGTCCGCATTCGCAATGCGGCCGCGGTCGGCAAGCCGACGGTGAAGATGCCGTCCTCCAAGACCAAGGTGGCAATCGCCAAGGTGCTGCAGGACGAGGGTTACATCGGCGGTTCGCACGTCACCCAGAGCGGCGCGAAAGCCGAGCTGGAAATCGTGCTGAAGTATTACGAAGGCAAGCCGGTCATCGAGAAGCTGCAGCGCGTGTCGCGCTCGGGCCTGCGCCAGTATCGCGGCAAGGATGCGATCCCCAAGGTGCTTGGTGGTCTCGGTGTTGCCATCATTTCCACATCCAAGGGCATCATGACTGACGTGCAGGCACGCCAGCAGGGTGTCGGCGGCGAAGTCCTGTGCTTCGTGGCGTAAGGGAGTAACGATCATGTCCCGAGTTGCCAAGAAGCCGATCGTCCTCACCAAGGGCGTCGAGCTGAATGTCCAGGCCGACAACGTGAGCGTCAAGGGCCCGAAGGGCACGCTGACGATCGCCAAGCCGGCCGGTATCGAAGTGATCATCGAAGACGGCCATGCACTGCTGTCCGCGAACGATCCTGCGCTGGTTCCGCTCGCCGGAACGCTACGCTCCATCATCGCCAACATGGTGCAGGGCGTGTCCGAAGGCTTCCAGCGCAAGCTGGAGCTGGTCGGCGTCGGCTACCGCGCGTCGATGAGCGGCACCGACCTGAACCTTGCGCTCGGGTTTTCGCACCCGGTGCTGTTCAAGGCGCCCGCCGGCATCACCATCACCACGCCGACGCAGACCGAGATCCTGGTCAGTGGCGCGGACAAGCAGCGCGTCGGCGAAGTTGCCGCGAAGATCCGCAGCTTCCGTCCACCGGAGCCCTACAAGGGCAAGGGCGTCAAGTACGCCGGCGAAAACATCATCCGCAAGGAAGCCAAGAAGGCGTAATCCCACCGGGATAGACCGCTTTCAGCTTTCGGAGAAACAGACATGCTCAAGAAAATTGCCCGCCTGCGCCGCGCCAAGTCCACCCGCGCGCACATCCGCCAACTCGGCGTGCCGCGCCTGTCGGTGCTGCGCACCGGCCAGCATCTGTACGCGCAGTTGTTCAGTTCGGACGGCTCGACGGTGCTGGCTGCCGCCAGCACGACGCAGGCTGAAGTCCGCGAAGGCCTCAAGAACGGCAAGAACGCCGATGCCGCCGTCAAGGTGGGTCGCGCGATCGCCGAGAAGGCACTCGCGGCCGGTTTCGAGAAGATCGCGTTCGATCGTTCCGGCTACCGCTACCACGGCCGGATCAAGGCGCTCGCCGATGCCGCCCGCGAAGGTGGCTTGAAGTTCTGATCGCTTGAATGCCTGGGGTTCCGGCCTCATGCAGCAGGACCTGCCGATGCGGGTTGCATCGGGCGGCACGGCCAGTTCTGGCTGTTGTCGAGGCGCCCGCCACACATCACAACCATAAGCGGCAACGCCGCAAATCCTTTCAACTTACGGAATCAAGCAGATGGCAGACGAACGTGGACCGCGGGGCAGGGATCGCAACCGCGAAGAGATCGACGATGGCATGGTCGAGAAGCTCATCGCCGTCAATCGCGTCAGCAAGACGGTCAAGGGTGGTCGGCAATTCACCTTCACCGCGTTGACGGTGGTTGGCGATGGCGACGGCAAGGTCGGCTTCGGTTACGGCAAGGCGCGCGAAGTGCCGGTCGCGATCCAGAAGTCGATGGAGCAGGCGCGTCGCGGCATGCTGCGCGTCGAACTGAACAACGGCACCTTGTGGCATGCGGTCAAGTCGGGCCACGGCGCTGCGCGCGTGTTCATGATGCCGGCGTCCGAAGGTACTGGCGTCATCGCCGGTGGCGCCATGCGCGCCGTCCTGGAAGCCGTTGGCGTCAAGAACGTGCTGGCCAAGGCCGTCGGTTCACGCAACCCGATCAACCTGGTGCGCGCAACGCTGCGCGGCCTGACGGAAATGCATTCACCAGCCAACATTGCGGCCAAGCGCGGCAAGAAGGTCGAGGATCTCAACCATGGCTAAGAAAGAGAGCAACGCCGGCGGTACCGTCAAGGTGCGCCTGGTCAAGGGCCTGCGCGGCGCCAAGGGCATCCATCGCCTGTCGGTCAAGGCGCTGGGCCTTGGCAAGTTGAACAGCGTGCGCGAGTTGAAGGACAGCCCGCAGGTCCGTGGCCTGATCAACACGGTCCATTACCTGGTTCGGGTCGAGGAGTAATTCCATGAAGATGAACACACTGGGTCCGGTCGATGGCGCACGCCAGGATCGCAAGCGCGTTGGTCGCGGCATCGGTTCGGGCCTGGGCAAGACCTGCGGTCGCGGCCACAAGGGCTCGTTCGCGCGCAGCGGCAAGGGCAAGATCAAGGCTGGCTTCGAGGGCGGCCAGATGCCCATGCAGCGTCGACTGCCCAAGATCGGCTTCCGCTCCAAGCGTGCGCTCAACGTCGCCGAAGTCCTGCTGTACCAGCTGGACAAGCTCGATGCGGGAACGATCGATTTCGCGACGCTGCAGGCTGCCAAGCTCGTGCCGACCAGCGCCAAGCAGGCGAAGATCGTCAAGAAGGGCGAAGTCAGCAAGAAGTTCATCCTGACTGGCTTGCTCGCGACGGCTGGTGCGAAAGCCGCGATCGAAGCCGCTGGCGGCCAGATCAACGCAGCTGCTGGCGCGGAGTAAGCAACGAATGGCGCGAAGCGGCAATGCGGCTGGCAACCTGGGCGGCGTCGGTAAATTCACCGAGCTGCGCCAGCGCCTGTTGTTCGTCCTGGGGGCAATGATCGTCTATCGGCTGGGTTGCTATATCCCGGTGCCTGGCGTCAATCCCGAGGCGATGCTGCAGTTGATGGAGTCGCAGAAGGGAACCATCGTGGACATGTTCAACATGTTCTCCGGCGGCGCCCTGCAACGCTTCAGCCTGTTCGCGCTCAACGTCATTCCCTACATCTCGGCGTCCATCATCATGCAGTTGATGGTGCAGATCCTGCCGAGCCTGAAGGCGCTGCAGAAGGAAGGCGAGTCCGGCCGTCGCAAGATCACGCAGTGGTCGCGCCTCGGCGCCATTCCGCTGGCGATGTTCCAGTCGGCGGGCATCGCGATCGCGTTGCAGAGCTCCGGTGCCAGCAACGGCATCCCGGTGGTCTACGCGCCGGGCATCGGCTTCATCATGACGGCCATGGTCGCGTTGACCGCCGGCACGATGTTCCTGATGTGGGTCGGTGAGCAGATCACCGAGCGCGGCGTCGGCAACGGTGTTTCGCTGATCATCTTCGCCGGCATCGTGGCGGGACTTCCCGCTGCCGTGCTGGGTACGCTCGAGCAGGCGCGCAACGGCGACATCAGTGCGCTCGCGGTGATCGCGATCCTTGCGATCGTGCTGCTCTTCACCTATTTCGTCGTGTTCGTCGAGAGCGGCCAACGCCGGATCACGGTCAACTACGCGCGCCGCCAGGGTGGCCGCAGCGCGTACATGAACCAGTCGTCCTTCCTGCCGCTCAAGCTCAACATGTCGGGCGTGATCCCGCCGATCTTCGCATCGTCGATCATCATGTTCCCCGCCACCGCCACCACCTGGTTCGGCCAGTCGGGCAGTTCGGGCTTCCAGACCGCCATGCAGAAAATCACCCAGGCGCTGTCGCCGGGCGAACCCCTTCACATGATCCTGTACGGCGCGCTGATCGCCGGGTTTACGTTCTTCTATACGGCGCTGGTGTTCAACTCGCAGGAGACTGCGGACAACCTGAAGAAGTCCGGTGCGCTGATCCCCGGGATCCGTCCAGGCAAGGCGACCGCCGACTACGTCGATGCCGTGTTGACGCGACTGACCGCGGCCGGCGCCGTCTACCTGGTGCTGGTCTGCCTGTTGCCTGAAATCATGCGGGTCAAGCTCGGTACCTCGTTCCGTTTTGGCGGCACCTCGCTGCTGATCGTGGTGGTGGTCGTCATGGACTTCATCGCGCAGATCCAGGCGCACCTGATGTCGCACCAGTACGAAAGTTTGTTGAAGAAGGCCAACCTGAAAGGCGGCTCGCGCGGCGGTCTGGCGCGCGGGTAGGGCAAATATCGATGGGCGACCTGCGCGGCGGTCTCGAGCGCAGGTGGGTCAGGACCATTCCGCGCACAAGAGTAGCGCGCGGGGCGGGGCAACCGGTTCACCGGGCGCCCCACCATCCAGACCCAACGCCGGAGCAGGGGCACACTCCCCCTGCCGGGTTCCGGAAGTTTCGGCTTCCGGGGCTTCCTAGTAACACGAGACCCTGTTAAAATTCTGAGTTCACTTCGCCCGGCTCACCAGCCAGGCCGCCCAATCAGTTGGAGAATCGCGTTATGGCGCGTATTGCCGGCGTCAACCTGCCTGCCCAGAAACACGTCTGGGTGGGATTGCAAAGCATCTTCGGCATTGGCCGGACCCGTTCCAAGCAGGTATGCGAGGCCGCTGGCGTGACGCCCGCGACCAAGATCCGCGACCTGTCCGAGCCTGAAGTCGAGCGCTTGCGCGCCGAAATCGGCAAGTTCGCAGTCGAGGGCGACCTGCGTCGTGAGGTCGGCGTCGCGATCAAGCGCCTGATGGACCTCGCGTGCTATCGCGGGCTGCGCCATCGTCGCGGCTTGCCGCTGCGTGGCCAGCGCACCCGGACCAATGCACGCACCCGCAAGGGTCCGCGCAAGGCCATCAAGAAATAAGGAACCACAATGGCCAAGCCCGCTGCTGCGAAAGTCAAGAAGAAGATCAAGCGTGTCGTCACCGACGGCATCGCCCACGTCCATGCTTCGTTCAACAACACCATCATCACGATCACGGATCGCCAGGGTAATGCGCTGTCATGGGCGACCTCGGGCGGCGCCGGATTCCGCGGTTCGCGCAAGTCGACCCCCTTCGCTGCGCAGGTCGCTGCGGAAAAGGCCGGCAAGGCTGCGCTGGACTACGGCGTCAAGTCGCTCGAAGTGCGCATCAAGGGCCCCGGCCCAGGTCGCGAATCCGCCGTGCGGTCGTTGAACAATGTCGGCTACAAGATCACCAACATCATCGACGTGACGCCGATTCCCCACAACGGGTGCCGTCCGCCCAAAAAGCGTCGCGTCTGAGGAGCTGAACAAAGATGGCTCGTTATATCGGTCCCACCTGCAAGCTCGCCCGTCGCGAAGGCGCCGACCTCGGCCTGAAGTCGCCGGCACGCGCCCTGGATTCCAAGTGCAAGCTGGAGCAGAAGCCCGGCCAGCATGGCGCCACCATGACCCGCAAGGGCAAGCTGTCCGACTACGCAACCCAGCTGCGCGAGAAGCAGAAGGTCAAGCGCATCTACGGCCTGCTGGAGCGTCAGTTCCGCAACTACTACAAGAAGGCGTCGACGAAGAAGGGCAACACCGGTGAAAACCTGTTGCAGCTGCTCGAGACCCGCCTGGACAACGTGATCTATCGCATGGGTTTCGCGATCACCCGGCCGGCCGCGCGCCAGCTGGTGTCGCACCGTGGCGTGACGGTCAACGGCAAGCCCGTCAACCTGCCGTCGTTCCAGGTCAAGGCTGGCGACGCGATCGCATTGTCCGAGCGCGCGCAGAAGCAGTTGCGCGTGCAGGAATCGCTGACCGTGTCCGCGCAGATGGACCTGTCGCCGTCGTGGGTGGATGTCGATGCGAAGCAGTTCGCTGGCGTGTTCAAGGCGGTCCCGGACCGCGCCGATTTGCCTTCCGACATCAACGAAGCGCTGATCGTCGAGCTGTACTCGAAGTAATTCAATCAAGAGCGGACGGGTCCATGCCCGTCCGGTCGCAGGAGACACCAGAACATGACGGTTACCGCCAACCAGGTGCTGCGCCCGCGCGGACCCCAGATCGAACGCCTTGCCGACAATCGCGCGAAGGTCGTGATCGAGCCGCTGGAGCGAGGCTACGGCCACACGCTCGGCAACGCGCTGCGCCGCGTCCTGCTGTCGTCCATCCCCGGCTTCGCGATCACCGAGGTCGAGATCGACGGCGTGTTGCATGAATACACTACGGTCGAAGGGCTGCAGGAAGACGTGCTCGAGGTGCTGCTCAACCTCAAGGACATCGCCATCCGCATGGGTACCGGCGAAAGCTCGACCCTGACCCTGTCGCGACAGGGTCCCGGCGTAGTCACGGCAGGCGACATCAAGACCGACCACAACGTCGAGATTCTGAATCCCGCGCACGTGATCGCCCACCTGACCAAGGACACGGCGCTGAACATGCGCCTGAAGATCGAGCGTGGCTTCGGCTACCAGCCCGCCGCCGCCCGTCGTCGTCCTGATGAAGAAACCCGCACCATCGGCCGCCTGATGCTGGACGCGTCGTTCTCGCCCGTGCGCCGCGTTGCGTATGCGGTGGAATCCGCCCGCGTCGAGCAGCGCACCGATCTCGACAAGCTGGTGCTGGACATCGAGACCAACGGCACGATCGACGCCGAGGAAGCCGTCCGCACGGCGGCCGACATCCTCAGCGACCAGTTGTCGGTGTTCGGCGACTTCACGCATCGCGATCGCGGCGCGGCCAAGACCGTGGCGACGGGCGTGGATCCGGTGCTGTTGCGCCCGATCGACGACCTCGAGCTGACGGTGCGTTCGGCCAACTGCCTGAAGGCCGAGAGCATCTATTACATCGGCGACCTGATCCAGAAGACCGAAGTCGAGCTGTTGAAGACGCCGAACCTCGGCAAGAAGTCGCTCACCGAGATCAAGGAAGTGCTGGCACAGCGCGGCCTGTCGCTCGGCATGAAGCTTGAAAACTGGCCGCCAGCGGGCGTCGCCTCGCACGGCATGATGGGGTGAGCCCGAGCGCCCTGCGCGGCACTGCCGCGCGCTCGGGCAAACGCCCGGCGCGCTGCGCCGGGCCGGGGCGGAAGTTCCAAAAGTTGAAGTCGTTACTGACGTAAACGCAATACACGCCGACGGATCATAAGACCCGCGGCGCGCCGCCCAAGGATGGTCGGCCAGGACCAGCGCAGTCCGAAGTTCCAACGCCAGGACGGCGACAGCGAAGTCCAATCGTTACACCATTCATCAGGAATCCAAGCCATGCGCCACCAGAAATCCGGACGCAAGTTCAGCCGCACCAGCGCGCATCGCCAGGCGATGTTCGAGAACATGGCCGCGTCGCTGATCAAGCACGAACTGATCCGCACCACGCTGCCAAAGGCCAAGGAATTGCGTCGCGTCGCCGAGCCGCTCATCACGATGAGCAAGATCGACGGCGTTGCCAATCGCCGCCTTGCCTTTGCGCGCCTTCGCGACAAGCAGGCCGTCGGCAAGCTGTTCGTCGAGCTCGGCCCGCGTTACCAGACCCGCCCGGGTGGTTACCTGCGCATCCTCAAGTGCGGCTTCCGTGCGGGCGACAACGCACCGATGGCGTACGTGGAGCTGGTTGATCGTCCCGTGGACGCGGCAGCGGTCGACGCCGGCTAAGCGCCTGCGTTCAAGTTGCAACGGAACCCCGGCCTGGTGCCGGGGTTTTTGTTTTGCATGCCTGCCCGGCAATAATGGCTTGGTTGCCTTTCAGGACTGCGCGCCGTGAACCCGATGCACTGGAACTTTCGATCGCGATGCCTGCTCGGCGTTGCCGTATGCCTGGCCTTGCTGGGCTTTGCCTTCTACGCGCAGTTCCACGACGGGCTGGTTCCTTGCCCCTTGTGCGTCTTCCAGCGCATTGCCTTCAGCGCCGTTGCGCTGGTGTTCCTGATCGGTGGGTTGCACGCGCCCAGGGGCGTGGCTGGCCAACGCGCCTATGGATTGCTGGCCCTTGTTGTCGCGGTCATCGGCGCGGGCATCGCGGGGCGCCAGGTCTGGTTGCAGCACCTTCCCCCCGACCAGGTGCCCATGTGCGGACCGGGGCTCAATTACCTGATCGAGGCGATGCCCTTGGCGAGTGTCGTGCGCAAGGTGCTGACCGGTTCGGGCGAGTGCGCCAAGGTCGACTGGACATTCCTGGGTGGGTCCATGGCGGAATGGAGCCTGCTGTGGTTCATGTTGCTGGCCGCGTGGGCGTTGATCGTGGCCTTCCGTCGTCGCTGAGAGCCAGTTGCGGTGCAGCCGTGATCTGGCAGGATGGCGGCGCAACCAGAACAAGACCATGACGAACAGCGAACGCAACCTGCAGGCCGTACACCTTCCCGATGACTGGTCACCGGAAAGCTGGCGCGCGCGCCCGGCCATGCAGTTGCCGGTCTATCCGGATGCCGACGCGCTCGCCGAGGTCCAGGCCGAACTGCGGGGATTGCCGCCGCTGGTGACGTCGTGGGAAATCCTGGCGCTCAAGCAGCAGCTTGCAGAGGCGCAGGAAGGCCGGCGCTTCCTGCTGCAGGGTGGCGATTGCGCCGAGAGCTTCCGTGAATGCAGCTCGGCGGTGATCTCCAACCGGTTGAAGGTCCTGCTGCAGATGAGCCTGGTGCTTGTGCACGGACTCCGGCTGCCGGTCGTGCGCGTCGGTCGTTTCGCCGGCCAGTACGCCAAGCCGCGTTCGGTCGACAGCGAAACCATCGATGGCGTCACCTTGCCGGTCTATCGCGGCGACATCGTCAACGCGGCGGAATTCACCGCGCAGGCCCGCACGCCCGACCCGCGTCGCATGATCAAGGCGCACGCGCGTTCGGCGATGACGATGAATTTCGTCCGCGCGTTGATCGACGGTGGATTCGCCGATCTCCATCACCCCGAATACTGGGACCTGGGCTGGGTCGGCCATTCCCCGCTTGCCGACGAGTACCAGCACATGGTTGCCGGCATTGGCGACGCCGTCCGTTTCATGGAGACGTTGTCGGGCTCGCAGGTGCACAACCTCAATCGCGTCGATTTCTACACCTCGCACGAAGCGTTGCTGCTGCCTTACGAGGAAGCGCAGACCCGCGGGGTGCCGCGCCAGTGGGGCTGGTTCAACCTCGGCACGCATTTCCCGTGGATCGGCATGCGCACGGCAGCCATCGATGGCGCCCATGTCGAATATTTCCGTGGCATCCGCAACCCGATCGCGATCAAGGTCGGTCCGACCGCGACGACGGATCAATTGCTGCGGCTGATCGACGTCCTCAACCCGCACGACGAGCCTGGCCGCCTGACCTTGATCCACCGCATGGGCGCCGCGCGCATCGCGGCGCGCCTTCCCGCGTTGCTTGATGCAGTGAAGAGCGAAGGCCGCCGGGTGCTGTGGATCTGCGATCCGATGCACGGCAATACGGAAACCACCGGCAACGGTTACAAGACGCGCCGCTTCTGCAACATCCGCAGCGAGCTCGAGCAGGCCTTCGAGTTGCACGCAGCAGCAGGCACGCGGCTGGGTGGCGTGCACCTGGAGCTGACCGGGGAGGATGTCACCGAGTGCCTGGGCGGAGCGCGCGAATTGACCGAGGGTGACTTGTCGCGCGCTTATCGCTCTGCGGTCGACCCGCGCCTGAATTATGAGCAGGCGCTGGAGGTGGCGATGCTGATCGTCCGCCAGCAGAGCCGGCTCGCGCCGGCAGCGTCGATCTGACACAGGCCCGGTGGGATCACCGGCCGCAATGCGGCCACTGCGCCCTCGTGACGCCGCGAATCAGTAGCGGCGCCGGAAGATGTCGCGCGCCAGCACCCAGACGATGAGCAGGTTGATGGCCAGCACGGCGACGGTCGGCGCACCGGGATGCTTGCCCAGCGCATAGAGGTCGATCGGCAGGTACAGGGTGGCCGCTAGGCAGCCCAGCCAGGATGCCCAGACTTTCGCTCGCCAGAGTCCCCAGGCTTCGAAGACATGCAGCACGCCGTAGGCCATCACCGCCGCTGCTGCCCAGTGCACGGCGCCCTGGCTGATCTTTGCGGCGAACAGCGCCAGCGTGCCGTGTTGGGGATCCAGTTCGAACCGGGCGATCAGCACGTGCACCCAGTGCTGCAGGGGAGCCGGCCCGAGGATGGCCAGGCCGCTGGCGGCAATGACCGCCAGCACGCCCTTCACCGCTTCGATCAGGGCAATGATGTGCAGCCCCGGATGGGCATGCGGATCCGGGTTGTAGTGCGGGTGCGAGGGGTCGAGTCTGGGATCGAGGCTGGGGCGCATCAGGCGCGCAGGCTAACCCGCCAGGCCCGACGGAGTCGACCTCAAGCGACGCGCGAGGCGCGCTTGCGGTCGTTCTCGGTGAGGTGCTTCTTGCGCAGCCGGATTTCCTTGGGGGTGACCTCGACCAGTTCGTCGTCCTCGATGAAGTCCAGCGCCTGCTCCAGCGTGTACTTGATCGCCGGGGTCAGCTTGATGGCGTCATCCTTGCCGGAGGCGCGCATGTTGGTGAGCGGCTTGGTCTTGATGGCATTGACCGTCAGGTCGTTGTCCTTCGAGTGGATGCCGATCAGCTGGCCCTCGTACACGTTGTCGCCTTCGGCGGCGAACAGCTTGCCGCGCTCTTCCAGCGGCCCAAGCGAGTAGGCAGGCGTTGCGCCGGCGGCGTTGGAGATCATCACGCCGTTCTGCCGCTTGGCGATCGCGCCGACTTCCTTCGGGCCGTAGTGGTCGAACACGTGGAACAGCAGGCCCGAACCCTGGGTCAGCGTGCGGAATTCATTCTGGAATCCGATCAGGCCGCGGGCCGGGATCATGTAATCCAGGCGAACGCGTCCCTTGCCGTCGGATTCCATGTTCTTCAGCTGGCCCTTGCGGATGCCGAGCTTCTCCATGACGCCGCCCTGATGCTGCTCCTCGATGTCGACGACCAGCTGCTCGACCGGCTCCATCTGCTTGCCGTCGATTTCCTTGATGATGACTTCAGGCCGCGAAACTGCGAGCTCGAAGCCCTCGCGACGCATGTTCTCGATCAGCACCGACAGGTGCAGTTCGCCGCGGCCGGAGACGAGGAACTTGTCCGGGTCCGAACCTTCCTCGACCTTGAGCGCGACGTTGTGCAGCGTCTCGCGCTGCAGGCGCTCGCGGATCTGGCGGCTGGTGATGAACTTGCCGCCGCTGCGATCCTTGTTGCCCGCGAACGGCGAATTGTTGACCTGGAAGGTCATGCTGATCGTCGGCTCGTCCACGGTCAGCGCCGGCAGCGCTTCCGGGGTGTCGAGCGCACAGATCGTGTCGGAAATACTGAGGTCGGCCACGCCCGAGATCGCGACGATGTCGCCGGCTTCGGCTTCAGGCACTTCAATGCGCTCCAGGCCGAGGAAGCCCAGCACCTGCAGCACCTTGCCCTGGCGCTTCTTGCCATGGCGGTCGACGACGCTGACCGGCATGTTGGTGCGGACCTTGCCGCGCTGGATGCGGCCGACGCCGATCAGCCCGACGAAGTTGCTGTAGTCCAGCTGGCTGACGCGCATCTGGAAGGGGCCGTCCGGATCGACCGTGGGCGCGGGGACGTGCTTCATGATCGCTTCGTACAGCGGTGTCATGTCGCCGTCGCGCGCAGAGTCGTCCAGGCTCGCGTAGCCGTGCAGCGCCGAGGCGTACACGATCGGGAAGTCGAGCTGCTCATTGGTCGCGCCGAGCTTGTCGAACAGGTCGAACACCTGGTCGATCACCCAGTCGGGGCGTGCGCCGGGCCGGTCGATCTTGTTGACCACGACAATGGGATTGAAGCCCATCGCGAACGCCTTCTGGGTCACGAAGCGCGTCTGCGGCATCGGCCCATCCATCGCGTCGACCAGGATCAGGACCGAATCCACCATCGACAGCACGCGCTCCACTTCGCCGCCGAAGTCGGCATGGCCGGGGGTGTCCACGATGTTGATGTGGTTGCCCTGCCAGTTGATGGCGGTGTTCTTGGACAGGATCGTGATGCCACGTTCCTTTTCCTGGTCATTGCTGTCCATCATCCGCTCGGTGGTGACCGTGCGTTCGTTGAACGTGCCCGATTGCTTGAGCAGGCAGTCGACCAGGGTGGTCTTGCCATGGTCGACGTGGGCGACGATGGCGATGTTGCGGAGGCGTTCAATGGACATGCGGAAAGCGCACCGGGACGGCGCGAAGGCTGGCTAGGAAGCCGGCTATTATAGCGGGTCCACGCGCCTCTGCCGCCGATCACGCGATTGAAACGGTGAAGGACCCACATTTTCCCGTTCCGATTCAGACCTGGAGTCAGCCAATGTCCCTCTTTGCCACCTTTGACACCGACCGCGGGACCGTCCGCGCCGAGCTGTACCCGGAGAAGGCGCCGCTGACGGTCGCCAATTTCGTCAATCTCGCCAAGCGGGGCTTCTACGACGGGCTCAAGTTCCACCGGGTGATCCCGGACTTCATGGTCCAGGGCGGTTGTCCGCAGGGCACGGGCACGGGTGGTCCGGGCTACAAGTTCGAGGATGAAGCCAACAATGGCGTCCGCCATGACCGCGGGGTGCTGTCCATGGCCAATGCCGGCCCCAACACCAACGGCAGCCAGTTCTTCATCACCCACGTCGCCACGCCGTGGCTGGACGGAAAGCACACCGTCTTCGGCAAGGTCCTGGAGGGACTGGACGTGGTCGACAAGATCGCGCAGGGCGACGTGATCCGGTCGGTCAGGATCGAAGGCGATGCCGACGCGGTCCTGGCTGCCAAGGCCGATCGCGTCGCCGAATGGAACCGCATCCTGGCGGCCTGATCCGCCTTCCGGCAATACGTTGGGCGCAGGCGCGCACTCCGGCCGGAGTGCGCCGCCATGCTAAAATCAGCGGTCTCCCGCTGCCATTCCAAAGGTTCCCGATGCTTCAGCTCGCACGGCGCATTGGCCGCGCCAAGCCAAGCGCGATCATGCTGATCGCCGACAAGGCCAAGCGCCTGAAGGCCGAAGGCCGCGACATCATCAGTTTCTCGATCGGCGTCCCGAATTTCCTTCCCGGCGAGCATGTCTACGCCGCGGCGCGCGATGCACTGGCGCACGACTCGGGCCAGTACGGCAGCAACCGCGGCAGCGATGCGTTGCTGGACGCCTTCATCGCGCACATGGCCGAAGTCGGGCTGACCGGATACACGCGCGCCAACTGCGCTACCGGCGTGGGCGCCAAGCACGTCATCTACAACATCGCCGAAGCACTGCTCGACGAAGGCGACACGATCGTCTTCCCCACGCCCTACTGGACCAGCTACCTCGACATCGCCGAGATCGTCAACGCGAAGATCGACCTGCTGCCGTGCCCGGCGGACCAGGATTACAAGCTGACGCCGGCGCAGCTGGACGTCGCGCTGGCGAAAAAGCCGCGCGTCTTCCTGTTCAACAATCCGTCCAATCCCACCGGGATGGTGTACTCCAGGGACGAAATCTCGGCGCTCGCCGACGTCCTGGTGCGTTACCCCGACACCTGGGTGATCACCGACGACATCTACAACCGCATGGTGTTCGACGGACTGGGCTACCACAACTTCGTCCACGCCCGTCCGGAGCTGCGCGACCGCGTGATCTTCATCGATTCGCTGTCCAAGACCTATGGCATGCCCGGCTGGCGGGTCGGCTTCATGGCGGGTCCGGAGCAGGTCGCGCAGGCCGTGGTGACGATGAACTCCAACCACATCACCAACCTGCCTGAAGTCGTCAGCGCCGCGGCCGTCGCCGCATTGAGCGGGCCGCAGGACGTCACGCGCGAGAAATGCGCCGAATTCCAGCGCAAGCGCGACCAGGTGATGGCCGTCATGGACGCCATCCCTGGCGTCGTCTGCCCGAGGCCGCAGGGCGCGTTCTACGTGTTTCCGGACATCAGCGTCGCCTTCGGAAAGACCCACCAGCCATCGGGCTTGGCGATCAAGGACGACGTCACCTTCTGCAGCGCGTTGCTGGAGACCAAGGGCGTCGCGTGCGTGCCGGGTTCGGCCTTCGGTGCACCGACGGCGTTGCGCATCAGCTACACCTGCCCGACACCGCAGCTGGCTCCCGGCCTGCAGCGGTTCCAGGAATTCTTCGCCGAACTGGCGTAAGGCGTGCTTCGGCCCGTCGTTTGCCGTATCGCCAGCACACATCGGTGGGCCAGAAGGCCCGCCCAACAGGAGCCTTGAATGAAACAACCCATCCGTGTTGCCGTCACCGGCGCCGCAGGCCAGATCGGCTACGCGCTGCTGTTCCGTATCGCTTCTGGCGAAATGCTCGGCAAGGACCAGCCGGTGATCCTGCAGATGCTGGAACTGCCGCTGGAGAAGGCCCAGGCCGCGCTGCGCGGCGTGATGATGGAGCTCGAGGACTGCGCATTCCCGCTGCTGGCCGGCATGGTCGGCACCGATGACCCGCGCGTGGCCTTCAAGGATGTCGACGTGGCCCTGCTGGTGGGTGCGCGCCCGCGCGGCCCCGGCATGGAGCGCAAGGACCTGCTGCTGGAGAACGCGAAGATCTTCACCGCGCAGGGCAAGGCGCTCAACGATGTCGCATCGCGCGACGTCAAGGTGCTGGTCGTCGGCAATCCGGCAAACACCAACGCCTACATCGCGATGAAGTCGGCTCCGGACCTGCCGGCGAAGAATTTCACCGCCATGCTGCGCCTGGACCACAACCGCGCCCTGTCGCAGCTGGCCACCAGGGCCGGTGTCGCCGTTGCCGATATCGACAAGCTGGTCGTGTGGGGCAACCACTCCCCGACGATGTATCCCGACTACCGCTTCGCCACGGCGAAGGGCCAGTCGTTGAAGGACCTGATCAACGACGCCGACTGGAACGCGAACACCTTCATCCCGCAGGTCGGCAAGCGCGGCGCGGCCATCATCGAGGCGCGCGGGCTGTCGTCGGCTGCATCGGCGGCGAACGCGGCCATCGACCACATCCACGACTGGGTCCTGGGCAGCAACGGCAAGTGGGTGACCATGGGCGTGCCGTCCGATGGCAGCTATGGCATCCCGGAAGGCGTGATCTATGGAGTGCCGGTGACCACCGCCGATGGCGAATACACCCGTGTCACCGATCTGCCGGTCGACGCGTTCAGTCGCCAGGCGATGGACAAGACACTGGCGGAACTCGAGGAAGAGCGCGCCGGCGTGGCGCACCTGCTGTAGGAAGCGAAGGCGGCCTGGGCCGCCTTCGACCCGCCGGACGCGCTCTCGAGGCATCCGCGGGATTGCATCGAGCCATATCGGCGGGTTGAAACCCGCCCTACGAGGGGTTGGCAATGTCGCAGGTTTCAGCAGGCGCCCGTTTCCGCGCCGCCATCGCCGAGGAGTCGCCGTTGCAGGTCATGGGCGCCATCACCGCCTACGCCGGGCTCATGGCAAAGCGTGTCGGTTACAAGGCGCTGTACCTGTCCGGTGGCGGCGTGGCGGCCAATTCGCTTGGCATGCCGGATCTCGGCATCAGCACCATGGAAGACGTGGTCACCGATGCGCGGCGGATCGTGGAGGCGACGCAGATGCCCTTGCTGGTCGACATCGATACCGGCTGGGGCGGCGCGTTCAACATCGCGCGCACGATCCGCTCGTTCGAACGCGTGGGCGTCGCCGCGGTGCACATGGAGGACCAGGTCGGTCAGAAGCGTTGCGGGCATCGCCCTGGCAAGGAAGTCGTTACGGCCGCGGAAATGGTCGATCGCATCAAGTCGGCGGTCGATGCACGGACGGACGACGGCTTCGTGATCATGGCGCGCACCGATGCCGCGGCAGTGGAAGGCGTCGACGCAGCCATCGAGCGCGCCATCGCCTACGTCGAGGCGGGCGCCGACATGATCTTCCCCGAAGCCATGAAGACGCTCGACGATTACCGGCGCTTCAAGCAGGCGGTGCGGGTGCCGATACTGGCCAACCTCACCGAATTCGGCTCGACGCCGTTCTTCACCACCGACGAGCTTCGCGGCGTCGACGTGGACATCGCGCTGTATTGCTGCGGTGCCTATCGCGCGATGAACAAGGCCGCGCTGCACTTCTACGAAACCGTGCGTCGCGACGGCACCCAGAAGCACATCATCGACAGCCTGCAGACGCGTGCCGAGTTGTACGACTTCCTGGGCTACCACCACTACGAAGAGAAGCTGGACGCGCTGTTCGCGCAGGCCAATCCGGAGAAATCAGCATGAGCGACAACGTCCAGGCAATGCCGAAGGCGAAGAAATCCGTGGCCCTGAGCGGCACCCCCGCGGGCAACACCGCGCTGTGCACGGTCGGCCGCAGCGGCAACGACCTGCATTACCGCGGCTACGACATCCACGACCTGGCTACCCAGTCGTCATTCGAGGAAGTCGCCCACCTGCTGGTGCACGGCGCGCTGCCGACGACGGCCCAGTTGTCTGCCTACCGGACCAAGCTCAAGCGCCTGCGCGGATTGCCGGTGATCGTCGCCGAGGCGCTGGAACTGGTGCCGGCCAATGCCCATCCCATGGACGTCCTGCGCACCGGCTGTTCGGTGCTGGGAACCGTGCTTCCCGAGCGCGACGCACATGCCGCGCCGGAAGCGCGCGACATCGCCGACAAGCTGATGGCGAGCTTCGGATCGATGCTGCTGTACTGGTGGCATTTCACCCGCAATGGCCGCCGGATCGATTGCGAAACCGATGACGATTCCATCGCCGCGCACTTCCTGCACCTGCTGCATGGACAGGCGCCGAGCCAGCTGCACGCACGGTCGCTCGACAAGTCGCTGGTGCTGTACGCCGAGCACGAATTCAATGCGTCGACCTTTGCCGCACGTGTGATCGCGGGCACCGGATCGGACATCCACAGCTGCATCACCGGCGCGATCGGCGCGCTGCGCGGCCCCAAGCATGGCGGCGCCAATGAAGTCGCCATGGACATCATCTCCCGCTACGCGACGCCCGATGAAGCCGAGGCCGACATCCGCGCGCGCATGGAGCGCAAGGAAATCGTCATCGGCTTCGGCCACCCGGTCTACACCATCGGCGATCCGCGCAATCCGATCATCAAGGAGATCTCGCGCGCACTGTGTACGGACGGTGGCAACCAGGTCCTGTTCGATGTGTCCGAGCGCATCGAGAACCTGATGATGGACACCAAGAAGATGTTCCCCAACCTCGACTGGTACAGCGCATCCGCGTACCACATGATGGGCATCCCGACGCCGATGTTCACGCCGCTGTTCGTGATCGCGCGCACCTCGGGCTGGAGCGCGCACGTGATCGAGCAGCGCGAGGACGGCAAGATCATTCGTCCGAGCGCGACCTACGTCGGTCCGGAAGATCGCGCCTACGTGCCGATCGGGAAGCGTTGAAGCACGGCTGGGGCCGGCCGCTGCGGTAGGGTCGGCAGGCAGGCGAGGGTGCTGCGGCGCGGTGAATTGCGCCACCGCAGGGGCGTCGCCTAGGTGGCGCCTTCCTGCAGCAGCGCGCGCTGCACGCCTGCATCGCCAAGCATCGTGTCGAAGAAGCGCGCGAGGTTGTCGAAGCCCGACAGGTCGATGTCCATGGCCCTGGCCCAGCGGGTGACCACGAACAGGTAGGGATCGGCGATCGACCGGCTGCCGGTGATCCAGTCGCGTCCCTCGAGTTGTCTGTCGACCCGCGCGAACAAGCCACGCAGCTTGGTCGCGGCGGCCTGCTTGGTCCGGTCGATCAGGTCGGCATCGCCAAGGTAGGCGGTCGAACCGAACAATGGATGGAAGGCCGGATGGATGTCCGCATTGGCCACGCCCAGCCAGCGGTTGACCTCCGCCCGGGACCGCGCGCTGCCATCACCGCCCAGCCCGGCTTCGGGATGACTGTCGGCCAGGTAATTCAGGATCGCGGCGTTCTGGGTCAGCACCCAGCCGTCCGGCGCCGCGAGGGCGGGGACCGCACCGGCGGGATTGATCGCCAGGTACTCCGCCGTTTGTCGATCCTCACGTGAAACGCGGACGGCTTCGTAGGGCTGGCCGATCCACTCCAGCACGATGTGGTCGGAGAGCGAGCAGGCGCCGGGCGAGTAATACAGCTTCATGGGAGGTCTCGCTGAAGGGAGACCGACTATGCGCGGCGCGGCGCCAACCCATCAATCCGGCGCCGTGGAACGTAGCGTCACGACTTGTGGGGCTTGAGCTTCTGCACCCGGAAGAAGGTGTGGTCGCCGATGGTCGCCACCTGATAGGCGTTGCCCCATGCCGGGGAGACGAGGGCGGTCGCGGCAAAGTGGCTGGCGCCAGGCACGATTTCCCGGCGTTGGCGCGGCGGCAGCGCCCAGTTGCGTTGCGAGGCCAGCGCGACGGCGATGGCGGTATCCCACGCGTCGTTGTTCGCCAGGTTGGTCTGCGGGGAGACCAGCGATGGGGCGAACTGGTGGCGCGCGGTCACCACCTGGCACAGGTTGCTGCCCCACAGCCCGCTGTCGCGGCGACGCAGGGCAACCTCGGCGACGGCTTCCTGCCCGCGCACGGTCTGGTCGCGCGCTTCCAGGAAGACGGTGGTGCTCAGGCACAGCGAGTCGGCGGCTGGCTGTGGCAAAACATGCGATAGCCAGAGGATCCAGGCCAGCTTCATGGCAACTCCTTGTCCGTTGCACGGCCGCGATGCTGGCGTCCCGCCCGTTAAAGGCGGATCTGCAGCGCGACCGGATGGCGTAATGGGGAGGGCGACAGCTCTGCGGCTGGCTTTAAGCCCGGGTGCCGGAAAACCCCGCGGGAGTGCGGGCCAGCACCGGTGTTGGCCAAGGTGGCCGAACGACAGTGCGCGCACCCTATCCACCCCAAACCCAACGCCAGCTGAATAGGCGAGGCGGCAAGTGCTTGATTTTGCTGGAATGCCCGGTCGGAGAGGGTGTCTCCAAGCCGCATTCATCAGCAGTCGCGGGCCATCAGCCGATTGCGAAAGCGTCCAGGGCGAGTGAGCCGAACTCGACGGATTCATGGATCTGGCGCACGGCCGAGCCGTGCCCAGCGCCCAGCGCGACAAACAATGGCATCAGGTGTTCGACGGTGGGATGGGCCTGCCGGGCGCCTGGCGCCAGGCGATCCCAAGCCAGCAGCGCGTCGGTGTCGCCGGCGGCCAGCCTGTCCCGCATCCAGTTGGCGAAGGCAGAGGCCCAGCCGGGCATGGGCGCGTCGCGGTCGCCCCACGCCAGGTCGCCGAGGTTGTGCACGAACCCGCCGGAACCGATCACCAGTACGCCGGTTTCGCGCAGGGGCGCCAGCGCCCGCCCGATGGCGAGGTGCTCGCTGGCGGTACCGCGCGGATTCACCGAGAGAGGGATGACCGGCACGTCGGCCTGCGGGTACATCCTGCGCAGGGGCACCCATACGCCGTGGTCCAGGCCCTGGTCCGGAAGCAGGACGGCGTCCAGTCCGGCGGCCGACAGGCCCCGGGCGATGTCCTCGGCGAGTGGCCTGTCCCCGGGGGCGGGGTAACGGATCTGGTGCAGCGAGTCGGGGAAGCCATTGAAGTCGTGCACGGTCGCCGGATGGCTGTTGGCACCGACGCTGGCACGGGGTGCGGTGAAATGCGCCGACGCGACCACGATGGCCCTTGGCCGGGGCATCGCGGCTCCCAATCCGTCCAGGAAGCGGCCGGCCGGGGAATCCTCCACCGCCAGCATCGGTGAGCCATGGGAGAGAAACAGTGCGGGCAGGGTTGGAGTGTCCATTCCGACACTCTGGCGCTCTCACTCGGCAATACCAAGCGCGGCAGCTGGGCCACTGCGTTGCAGGAGCGGGCGGGTTGCTCGAGCAACAGCAATCGTATCCAGGAGGTCAACGGCAAGAGGCTGGGGGCGGCCAAGTCGGGGAATTGCCACTTTTTTCCCGGCACGGTTGGCCAGTCCTCCCGCGGCACGGCAAAATAGTCGGCTTCCTCCGAGCCGGAACCCTGCATGAGCCACTTCGACGTCCGTTCCGCCGCCCGACCCGATCCCGATCAGCCGATGGTCGATATCGCCGATTACGTGATCGACTATTCGATCCAGTCGCAGGAGGCGTACGACACCGCGCGCTACATGCTGCTGGATTCACTGGCCTGCGCGATGCTCGCGATGAAGTTCCCCGACTGCGTCAAGCATCTTGGACCGCTGGTACCCGGCGCGATCCTGCCCGGGGGCGCGACGGTTCCCGGCACCCATTTCGAACTCGACCCTTCTCAAGCTGCCTTCAATATCGGCACGCTGGTGCGCTGGCTCGACTTCAACGACACCTGGCTGGCCGCCGAGTGGGGCCACCCCTCGGACAACCTCGGCACCATCCTCGCCGTCGCCGACTACCTCGCGCGCCGCGACCTGCGTGATGGCGGCGAGCCGCTCACCGTGCGCGACGTGCTGACCTGGGCGATCAAGGCGCACGAAATCCAGGGCGTCTACGCGCTGCAGAATTCCTTCAATCGCGTTGGCCTGGACCACGTGATCCTGGTGCGCCTGGCGTCCAGCGCGGTCGCCACGGCCATGCTTGGCGGCAACAAGGACGCCGTGATCACCGCGGTCTCGCATTCATGGATCGACAACGGCGCGCTGCGGACCTATCGCCATGCGCCCAACACCGGGCCGCGCAAGTCATGGGCCGCGGGCGACGCCTGCCGGCGCGCAGTCATCCACGCACTGAATGCCACCGACAAGGGCGTGGTCGGCTATCCCAGCGCCCTGTCGGCAAAGACCTGGGGTTTCTACGACGTCGCCTTCCAGGGCAAGCCATTCCAGTTCGAGCGACCGTTCGGCAGCTACGTGATGGAGAACGTCCTGTTCAAGATCAGCTATCCGGCGGAATTCCACGCGCAGACAGCGGTCGAGTGCGCGATGCAACTGCATCCCATGGTTCGTGACCGCATCGATGACATCGAGCGGATCGCCATCGAGACCCAGGAAGCGGGCGTGCGGATCATCGACAAGACCGGCCCGCTGGCCAACTATGCCGACCGCGACCATTGCATCCAGTACATGGTTGCCGTCCCGCTGATCCATGGGCGCCTGACCGCCGGGGACTACGATGATTCCGTGGCGGCGGATCCGCGGATCGACGCACTGCGGTCACGGATGACGGTCGTTGAGAACCCGCGCTTCACCCAGGACTACTTCGATCCGGACAAGCGCTACATCGGCAATTCCGTGCAGGTGTTCTTCAAGGACGGGCCGTCGACCGAGAAGGTGTCGATCGACTACCCGATCGGCCATCGCAAACGCCGGGTGGAGGGCATCCCGGTGCTGATGGCCAAGTGCGGGGCTGCCCTGCGGGGGCACCTGCCGGCGGACCAGGCCGACCGGATCATGGCCCTGGCGGCAGACCCGGCCGCCTTGGACCAAATGCCGATCGATCAGTTCATGAATCTGTATCGCGTGTAACATCGGGGCGTCTTGCCCGATGGCCGCGCCCCAACTGTTATGGTAGCGTTAACAGGACCTTCACACCGTCAACATTAGTCTGGTCGGGATGGCGTGCTTAAAAAGGCCGTCTCCAATCACGCTTTACCGCTTTTATTTCTTGATCAAGGAGCTGAACATGAATAAGAAACTCCTCTGTGCTGCGTTGCTGAGCGGACTGGGCGTAGCACAGGTCGCATTTGCCCAGGACAGCACCACCACGACGACAACCACCACCACCGACACCGCGGCCGCCCCGGCCACGGACACGATGGCAACCGATACCACCACCGGTACGTTCGACGACCGTTGGTATGTCACCGGTTCGGCTGGCTACAACTGGCAGGACAGCAAGCGCGCCACCAAGGACATCCCGTTCGTGACCCTCGGTTTCGGTCGTTTCCTCAACCGCAACTGGTCGCTGGATGGCGAGCTGAACTACCAGATCCACCCGACGTTCACCGGTCGCGCCAACATCAATCCGTCCAATCCTGACCTGTCGGTCAGCGGCCAGGACCTGAATTTCGACCAGTACGGCGTTTCGCTGGACCTGCGTCGCCACTTCATTGCTGAAGGCCGCAACTGGAACCCCTACCTGCTGATGGGCCTGGGCTACCAGCGTTCGCAGGAAGAGTACGACAACTTCCCGAATCCGGATTCGCCGGCGCAGAACAAGGTCGGCAATGTTGCCGCCAAGGTCGGCCTGGGTATCCAGGGTGACCTGGGTCGCGTCGGCATCCGTGCCGAGCTCGCCGAGCGCTTCGACATGAACGGTCGCAGCCACATCGCTCCCACCGACTCTTACTTCCGCGACCTGCTGGCTTCGGTCGGCGTCGTGATCCCGCTGGGTCCGGAGCCGATGGCTGCGGTTGCCCCGGCTCCTGTCGCGCCGAACTGCGCCGACATGGATGACGACGGTGACGGCGTCAACAACTGCAACGACAAGTGCCCCGGTTCGCAGGCTGGCCAGACCATCGGTCCGGACGGCTGCCCGGTTCCCGTGTCGATCGACCTGAAGGGCGTCAACTTCGACTTCGACAAGGCCACGCTGCGTCCGGATGCCGTCGCGATCCTCAACGAGGCGATCGACATCCTGAAGCGTTACCCCGACCTGAAGGTTGAGGTCGCCGGCCACACCGACTCGATCGGTTCCGACGCCTACAACCAGAAGCTGTCCGAGCGTCGCGCCAAGACCGTGTACGACTACCTGACCAGCAACGGCATCGACGCCGGTCGCCTGGTCGGTCCGGTCGGTTACGGCGAGAGCCGCCCGATTGCGCCGAACACCAACCCGGACGGTTCGGATAATCCGGAAGGCCGCGCGCAGAACCGTCGTACCGAGCTGAACGTCCAGAACCAGTAATACGGACGTCGGTTCCTGACGACACGTTCCAAAGTTGTACGAGAAGCCCGGCCTAGCGCCGGGCTTCTTTTTTGTGAATTGGCGCGCGATCTGAATGCGTGCATGTGTTCACCTGCGGCTGCTTGTGGGCATCTGTGTCGACGCCTACACTCAAGTCATCCCGTGATGCTGTGAGTGACCATGCGCAAGATGACGTTCCTCCTTACCAGTGTGCTGTTGGCGCCGGGATTCGCGCAGGCCATGGATTGTTCCAGCAACATCTCGCAGCCCTTGCGCTCGGCGACGCTGGCGCCGATCGCCAGCGAACTGGCGCTCGCGGACAGCCCCCTGGGCGCGCCCAGTGGCGTGCTGTCGCAAATCGGGGACATGTCGCAATCAGTGGACCAGGTGCTGTTGCGGATCCGCATCGACAGCTGCCAGAACATGGCGAACATCGCGCCGGCGACTGGCGTGGTCAATCCCGATGATCCGGCCGCATACAAGCCGCGCACGGCATTCGACAACACGCCGTGGCGCTTCAACATGAGCCAGAACGGCAAGAACATGACCGCCGATGAGTTCAGTGCGTGGATGCAATCCAAGGGCGTCCATGTCGCACGCGGTGCGGCCCCGGCACCAGTGGTGCAACCCACTGCGCCGCAATCCGCGCCGGCAGCGCAGTCCCCGACCCCGGATCCGGTCACCAACCCGTAGCACCATCCCGCGGCCGCTCCGGCCGCCCGTCGATCCCATCACCCGCAGTGGTGCGACCGCGTGATCGCGCGCGCGGCCGCCAGGGCGCGAGCCAAGCAAGCATGTCGAACCGATGAAACCGCAGGCAGGTCGTCCATCCGTCCCGCGGCATGGACTTGCGCGCGTGCTGTCCAAGCGCGGGATCTGTTCGCGCACCGAAGCCGCCCGCTGGATCGCCGCAGGCCGCGTCACGGTCGGTGGACGCGTCATTCGCGATCCGGAACATCCCACCGCGGATACCGCGGTCGTCGTGGTGGACGGGGCGCCGCTGGCCACGGCCGAGCGCGTCTACGTCGCCTTGAACAAACCGCGGGGCCTGGTCACCACCGCGGCCGATGAGCGCGGTCGCGAGACGATCTACCGTTGCCTGGACGGTTCCGGATTGCCGTGGCTGGCTCCCGTCGGCCGCCTGGACAAGGCCAGCGAAGGCCTGCTGCTGCTCAGCAACGATCCGCAGTGGGCGGCCCTGGTCACCAGTCCGGATCGCGGCCCCGACAAGGTCTACCACGTGCAGGTCGATTCGATCCCCGATGCCGAACTGCTCCTGGCGATGGTGAGGGGAGTCGTCGTCGACGGTGACTTCCTCAGGGCGGCTTCGGCTCGAGTGCTGCGCACGGGCGGCACCAACGCGTGGCTGGAGATCGTCCTGGACGAAGGCCGCAACCGACAGATCCGCCGACTGTTGTCGGCGTTCCGGATCAATGTCCTGCGGCTGGTGCGCGTCGGGATCGGCAGCCTCGCGCTTGGCGAACTGCCCAAAGGCCAATGGCGGCGACTGCTCGTTGACGAGGTTCGCGCGTTGGCTGGCGATACAGCGCCAACATCACCGGTTGCACGCCGCCCGCGCTAGGGCGCGGCAACGACGCATCCCGCCAGGTCAGGCCTTCAACACGCCGAGCTCGTGGCCGATCGTCTCGAAGGCGGCGATCGCGCGATCCAGGTGCGCGCGGGTGTGTGCAGCGGAAAGCTGCACGCGGATGCGCGCCTTGCCCTGCGGCACGACGGGGAAGAAGAAGCCGATCGCGTAGATGCCTTCCTCGAGCAGGCGCCGCGCGAAAGCCTGCGCGAGCGGCGCGTCGTACAGCATCACCGGACAGATCGGATGGATGCCGGGTTTGATGTCGAAACCAGCAGCCGTCATGCGTTCGCGGAAATAGCGCGTGTTCTCGACCAGTTGCCCGCGCAGGCCACCAGCGGCGGCGAGCATGTCGAAGGCCTTGATGCCGGCCGCGACGACATGCGGTGGCAATGAGTTGGAAAACAGGTACGGACGCGACCGCTGGCGCAGCAGCTCGATGACCTCTGCTTTCGCCGTGGTGAAGCCACCGACCGCGCCGCCCATCGCCTTGCCGAGCGTGCCGGTGAAGATGTCGATCCGGTCGAGGACGCCTTTCACCTCGGCCGATCCCCGGCCGGTATTGCCCAGGAAGCCCGTCGCGTGGCACTCGTCGATGTGCACCAGCGCGCCGTATTTCCGCGCCAGCGTGGTGATTTCGTCCAGTGGCGCGACGAAGCCATCCATGGAGAACACGCCGTCGGTCGTGATCAGCTTGGTCCGGCAACCCACCGCATCGGCGGCCTGGAGCTGCGCCTCGAGGTCGGCCATGTCGCAGTTGGCATAGCGGAAGCGCTTGGCCTTGCACAGGCGCACGCCGTCGATGATCGACGCATGGTTCAGTGCGTCGGAAATCACCGCGTCGTTCTCGTCGAGCAGTGGCTCGAACAGTCCGCCGTTGGCATCGAAGCAGGCCGCGTAGAGGATCGTGTCCTGGGTGCCGAAGAAGTCCGCGATCGTCCGCTCCAGCTGCTTGTGCAGGTCCTGCGTGCCGCAGATGAAGCGCACCGAGGCCATGCCGAAACCGTGCGTATCCAGCGCATCCTTTGCCGCCGCGATGAGGTCCGGATGGTCGGCGAGGCCCAGGTAGTTGTTGGCGCAGAAGTTCAGCACCGTGCGGCCGTCTTCCAGCGTGATCTCGGCCGACTGCGGCGAGGTGATGACGCGCTCGGACTTGAACAGCCCGGCATCGCGGATGTCGTCGAGGGTTTCTGCGTAGCGGCTGGTCAATGACATGGCGGGTTTCTTGTGGGAGCGACGTCAGTCGCGATAGTGGATTCACGCAGCGATGCATCGCGACTCACGTCGCTCCCACAACGGCTAATTCCAGCTCAGGACGACCTTGCCGGCCTTGCCCGCTTCCATCAGGTCGAATCCCTGCTGGAATTCGTCGATCGACAACTGGTGCGTCAGCACCTTGCCGAGGGGGAATCCACCGAGTACCAGCTGCGTCATCTTGTACCAGGTCTCGTACATCTTCCGGCCGTAGATACCCTGCACGGTCAGGCCCTTGAAGATGATCTTTTCCCAGTCGGCGCCGGCGCCGTTGGGCATGATGCCCAGCATCGCGATCTTGCCGCCGTGGTACATGCAATCGAGCATGTCGTTGAACGCGCGCGGGTTGCCGCTCATCTCCAGGCCGACGTCGAAGCCTTCCATGTGCAGGTCGGCCATCACGTCCTTGAGCGACGTGTTGGTCACGTTGACGACGCGCGTCGCGCCCATGTCGGCGGCGAGCTTCAACCGGAAGTCGTTGACGTCCGTGACCACCACGTTGCGCGCCCCGATGAACTTGCAGATTCCGGCGGCAATGATCCCGATTGGGCCCGCACCGGTGATGAGGACGTCCTCGCCGACCACGTCGAACTCGAGCGCGCAGTGCGCGGCGTTGCCGTAGGGATCGAAGAACGCCGCCAGCTCGCTGGGGATCTGGTCCGGGATCGGCCACAGGTTGGTGGCCGGCATCACGATGAATTCGGCGAACGCGCCGTTGCGGTTCACGCCGATGCCGATCGTGTTGGGGCACAGGTGCTGGCGCCCGCCGCGGCAGTTGCGGCAATGGCCGCAGACGATGTGGCCCTCGGCGCTGACGCGCTGGCCGATCCGGTAACCGGTGACGCCGGCGCCGATCTCCACGATGCGTCCCACGAATTCGTGGCCGATCACCAGTCCCGGCTTGATCGTCCGCTGGCTCCACTCGTCCCACAGGTAGATGTGCAGGTCGGTGCCGCAGATCGCGGTCTTCTCCAGCTTGATGAGGACCTCGTTGGGGCCGGCCACCGGGATCGGCACATCCTCCATCCAGATGCCCTTGCCGGTCTCGCGTTTCACCAACGCCTTCATCGTCTGCATCATCCGGGTCGCATGTGTGGAGGCGGCGAATTATACGCGGCTGCCGCCACCGGCCGTGATCGCGTCGGTCACTCCGCCGGCGGCGAGGACGCCGCTGCCAGGCGGTAATCCAGCGTGTAGAAGTGCTTGCCCTGGGTGATGTCGATCGCCATGCGCCCGGTGATCCCGCGCAGTTCGCCGCCACCGGAGTCCGGGACGATGGTCAGCAACAGCGTCGCCGCCCCGCGATCCATGATCCCGTTGTGCTGCAGGAAGAAATGGCCGGCGCGGCCCTGCAGCGTTCCCGCGACGCGCTCGATCGCCACGTAGGCCGCCGAGCCCGGAACGTCGGTACCCACGGCCAGCATATGGACGACGCTGGTGGCGTCGAGATCGCCCTGGAAGCGCTTGTCGAACCGGTAATGGCCGGCCGTGACGCCATCGCCCATGTCGCAACCCGGCTCGACGGTGCGATCGGCCTCGAATTCGCCCTTGGCTTGCTGGTCCATCGGTCCGTCCGGTCTTGAGGGGAGCGCATGGTCTCCCGGCATGGCGGCCGACGCCAGCCGCGCTGCTCCAGCAATAATGATGCGTGCGTCATCACGGCAGGCTCTGCTAGGCTGCGCGCTCGCGGATTCCCATGCCAGCCGGCACCGTCTCCCGAACAGTTCCAGCGCCGCGTCGACCTGACGCTGCGCGTTCCGCCGGCGGCGTGCGTGTCCGTGGTCCCTCACCACTGGAGCATGCGATGAAAGTGCTGGCCTGCGATGGCATCCACGAAGACGGTCTGGCCCTGTTCCGCGACGCGGGCTGGACGGTCGATGTCTCCGCCCCGATCAAGGACCCCACGGCATTGGCCAAGGCGCTGGACGGCGTCGACGCGCTGCTGGTGCGGTCGGCAACTTCCGTCACGGCCGAGTCCATCGAAAATGCGGCGTCCCTGCGCGTGATCGGTCGCGCTGGCGCCGGTGTCGACACGATCGACGTCGACGCGGCCACCGAGCGCGGCATCGCCGTGATGAACGCACCCGATGGCAACACGCTGGCAGCCGCCGAACATGCCTTGTCGCTGCTGTTCGCACTGGCGCGCCACGTGCCGCGTGCCGACGCCGGCATGAAGGCCGGGCAATGGCCCAAGGCTGGGCTCACCGGATTCGAGCTGGAAGGCAAGAAGCTCGGCGTGATCGGCCTGGGCCGCATCGGTGGCACCGTGGCGCGCAAGGCGCGCGCACTGGGCATGGAAGTGGCCGCCTTCGATCCCTTCCTGCCACCGGCGGCCGCCGGACACGGCAGCCTGCCGTTGATGACGCTCGAGGCGTTGCTCGGCTGGGCGGACGTGGTGACGTTGCACATCCCGCGCACCAAGGACACCACGCACCTGCTCAATGCGCAGACCCTCGCGCTGATGAAGCCCGGTGCCTACCTGATCAACGCGGCCCGCGGTGGCCTGGTCGACGAAACCGCACTGCTGGCGGCGCTCGACAGTGGGCACCTGGCCGGCGCCGCGCTGGACACCTTCGCCACCGAGCCGCTGCCGGCCGATTCACCGCTGCGCACGCATGCCAACCTCGTGCTGACGCCGCATCTGGGCGCTTCCACCAGCGAGGCCCAGCAGGCGGTCAGCAGGATCCTCGCGCGCCAGGTACTGGACTACTTCGCGACGGGTGCCGTCGCCGGCTGCGTCAACCTGCCGCCGCTGACAGCCGAGGCGGCGCGGGAAGTCGGGCCGTGGATGCCGCTCATGACCGCACTGGGCAAGTTGTGCGCGCGCCTGGTGCCTGCGCCCGTGCGCCTGCACGTCACCTATGCCGGCCGCAGCGAATCGCTGGATCCGCGGCCGCTGACGCGCCTGCTGGTGGCGGCGTTGCTGGGCAGCGCATCCGGACGGGTGACGCCGGTGAACGCCCTGCACGAAGCCGTGCTGCGTGGCCTGACCGTTGCCGAAACCGTCGGGGGCGATGGCGATGGTTTCGATCGCCTGCTGCGCCTGCGCATCGAGGACGACCGTGGCCAGTCGCGCTCCGTCGAGGCCACGCTGCATCGTGGCCCACGCGTGGTCAGGCTCGACGGCGTGGAGATCGAATTCGATCCGCAGTCGCACCTGCTGCTGCTGCGCAACGAGGATCGTCCCGGCATCATCGGACTGGTCGGATCGCACCTGGGCGCGGCCGGCGTCAACATCGTCAACTTCTCGCTGGGCGCCAAGGGCAATGGCGAGGCGCTCGCCGCGATCACGGTCGATCGCGAAGTCGCTCCCGCGCAGCTGGTCGCATTGCGCGGCATCCCCGGCGTGCTCGAACTGGAAACGCTGTAATGCGCGTCCTGCTCGCCCGCCATGGCGAAACCGCGTGGAACGCCGAAGGCCGCTACCAGGGGCAGGAAGACATTCCCCTGTCGCCGGTCGGCGAAGCGCAGGCCCGGTCGCTGGGTGAGCGCCTGCGCGACGTGCACATCGATCGCGCCGTCGCGTCGCCGTTGGTGCGTGCGGCGCGAACGGCCGAGCTGGCGCTGGGCCCGGAGCGCGTCGCCATGCTGACGACCGATCCAGGCTTGATGGAAATCTCCCACGGCGAATGGGAGGGCCTGCTCGCCAGCGAAATCCGCGAGCGCGATCCCGATCGCCTGCGCGCATGGCGCGAGTCCCCGCACGACGTGCTGATGCCGCAGGGCGAGTCGCTGCAGCACGTACTGGACCGTGCCTGGCCGGCACTGGAGCGCGCAGGCGCCGGCCTTGGCGCCAACGACACGCTGCTGGTGGTCGCGCATGACGCGGTCAACCGCGTCCTGCTCTGCCGCATCCTCGGCTTGCCGTTGCAGAACTTGTGGAGCTTCCGCCAGGCGCCGACGACGCTGAACCTGCTGGAAGGCGACGACGTCGATCATCTCGAAGTCGTGCGGCTGAACGATTGCTCGCACCACACTCCATTCTTCGGCGAAGCGGTGCACCGCGCCCTATGACGCCGCGCCCGTTGGTCGACTGGCTGGCATACATCGAACGCCAGCATCCAAGGTCCATCGCCATGGGCCTGGACCGCGTGCGCATCGTCGCGCAACGCATGCAATTGCAGCGGCCCGCGCGCAAGGTCATCACCATCGCCGGCACCAACGGTAAGGGATCGACGGTGGCCTTCATCGAGGCGATTGCGCGCGCGGCCGGCTGGCGCGTCGGCGCCTACACCTCACCGCACCTGCTCGCCTACAACGAGCGCCTGCGGATCGCTGGCGTCGACGCCAGCGACGCCGACCTCGTCAGCGCATTCGAGGCCGTGGAAGCCAGCCGCGGCGACGTCGAGCTGACCTATTTCGAGTACGGGACGTTGGCCGCACTGTGGCTGATGCAGCAGGACAAGCTCGACCTGGCATTGCTGGAAGTCGGCCTGGGTGGCCGCCTGGATGCCGTCAACCTGGTCGACGCGGATGTCGCCGTCATCACCACGGTCGACCTCGACCACCAGGACTGGCTGGGCGACGATCGTGAAGCCATCGGTGCGGAGAAGGCCGGTATCGCGCGTGCGGGAAGACCGCTGGTGCTCGGCGAGGACGATCCGCCGGCGAGCGTGCTGTCGCATGCCTATGCCATCGGTGCGTCCGCCGTGCGTGCCGGCTGCGATTTCTTCTTCGCTGCCGGCGACACCAGCACCTGGCGCTGGTGGGAGATTGGTTTCGCACTGGAGTTGCCGCTGCCCCGTCTCGCCGCGCCGGTCCAGCTGCGCAATGCCGCCACCGCGATCGCGGCGGTGCGCGCGCTGGGCAAGCGTCTGCCGCGATCCGCATTTGCACAGGGCATCGCCGCAGCGGACATCCCCGCGCGCTGGCAGCGGTTCGACCGCGATGGCGTCGACGTCCTGGTCGACGTCGCGCACAACCCGCAGTCGGCCCGGGCGCTTGCCACCGCGCTGCGGCAGGCTCCGGTCGCTGGCTGCACGTTGGCCGTGTTCGCGGCGCTTGGCGACAAGGACATCGCCGGCATCGTTGCCGCGCTGGCCGACGATATCGATGACTGGTTCCTGGCCGGACTCGACGATGCCGGTCCGCGCGGCCTCTCCGCTGATGCGTTCATGCAGCGGGTGCAGGGCACCGCTGCCGCCAGCGGTGACCTGGCCCCGAGCGTCGGCGAGGCAGTGCAGGCGGCCCTCGCGCAGGCGCGGCCCGGGGATCGGGTGCTGGTGTGCGGTTCGTTCCACACCGCCGCTGCAGCACTGCGCATGCTGGGAACCCGGGGTTAAGGGAGCTTGGGTCGGGCCGGGTATAATTGCGGCGCCTCCTGGGTAAGTGAGCGCCGATGGATTCCCGATTGAAGCAGCGCCTGATCGGCGCCGCAGTGCTGGTCGCGCTGGCGGTGATCTTCCTGCCGATGCTGGTGCAGGGCCCGGCGCCGGACAGCGGCGTATCCGACGTTCCGCTGTCGATGCCCGATGCGCCGCGCGGCGCGTACGAAACCCGTGATCTTCCCCTCGTGACGCCGGGCGATGCACCCGACGGCGGCGCCGTGGGCATGGCGGCGAACCAGCCGGCAGCCGTGGTGTCACCGCCGACCGACAGCAGCGTCGCGCCAGTGGCCGCCGCCAGCGACGACATGCCCGCGGACGCCACGCCCCTGGACGGCGCAACCGTCGACGCCACCCCCAAGCCCGCGACTCCTGCGACTCCCGCGGCTGCCAGCGCTCCGTCCGCGGCCAGTAATGCCGCGTCTGCCGGCAAGGGCGACATGTTCCCTCCGGCCACTGCCGGTGGCGACTACGCGGTGAGCTTTGGCACCTATGGCACCACCGCCGCCGCTGATGCGGTCGTCGGATCGCTGCGGGCCTCGCAGCTGCCGGGCTATCGCGAGGCCGCGACCGCCAACGGCAAGCCGGCATGGCGTGTCCGCATCGGTCCCTACGCGTCGCGCGCGCAGGCCGAGGCCGCGCGATTGCGCGCCGCGCATGTGCGCGACGATGTGGGCTCGCGCGTCGTCGTCCTCGACGCGCGGACCGCCGCCACTCCAGCCGCGACCACCACGGCTGCGACGGGCGCATCGATCGCAGCCAAGGCGCCGACCGCTGCCACGACCCCGCCGCCAGCGGCGACCTCCGCCGCGGCAGCCGTCGGGTTCGCCGTGCAGCTGGCGGCCTTCAGCAAGCCGGCCGATGCCACCGCGCTGCGCGACCGGCTGCGGGCTGCCGGCTTCAACGCCTTCGTCGAGTCGGTGTCGACCGATCGCGGGACGCTGACGCGCGTGCGCGCCGGCCCCGTCCAGAGCCGGACCGAAGCAGAACAATTGCAGGCACAGATCAAGTCGAAACTCGGGCTGGATGGCATCGTCAGGCCACATCCGTGACGTGATGGCGTTGCCATCGGTCGCTGTCGTGGGTTGATATCGGCGCGCGGCACCACATTCATCGGTCGCGGCAACGCATCGTCGTTGTCACGAAAACAGTCGGCGCAATCGCGCCGCGGAGAGCGGAACATGTGCGGCATCGTTGGAATCGTTGCAACCACGGATGTCGCACCGGCGCTCTACGACGGTTTGACCGTCCTGCAGCACCGCGGCCAGGACGCCGCGGGAATCGCCACCGCCGACGGCTCCCACCTGCGCGTGCACAAGGGCAACGGCCTGGTGCGCGACGTGTTCGATGCCAAGTCCATGGCCATGCTGCAAGGCCGCGTCGGCATCGCGCATTGCCGCTATCCGACCGCGGGCAATGCGGGCGCCGACGAAGCCCAGCCGTTCTACGTGAATTCGCCGTACGGCATCGCGCTGGCGCACAACGGCAACCTCATCAACACCGATGCATTGCGCCAGGAGGTCTTCGAGCAGGACCGCCGCAACGTCAATACGGATTCGGATTCGGAAGTCCTGCTGAACGTGTTCGCGCACGAACTGGGCACGCAGAAGGCGTTGACGCCGCAGGCGGTGTTCCACGCCATCGAGGGCGTCAACCGGCGCGCGCGCGGAGGCTACGCAGTCGTCTGCACCGTGCTGGGCCTGGGCCTGGTGGCATTCCGCGACCCGCACGGCATCCGTCCGCTGGTGCTGGGCAGGCGCAGCACCGCAACGGGCACTGACTATGCCGTCGCATCGGAATCCGTCGCGCTGGACATCCTCGGCTTCGAACGCATGCGCGACGTGCAGCCGGGCGAGGCGGTCGTCGTCACCGCGCGTGGCGAACTGTTCACCCAGGTCTGCGCGCCGGCCCAGCAGCACGCGCCCTGCATCTTCGAGTACGTGTATTTCGCGCGACCCGACTCGATGATGGACGACATCTCGGTGCACAAGGCGCGCATGCGCATGGGCGTGAAGCTGGGCGAGAAGATCCTGCGCCTGCGCCCGGACCACGACATCGACGTGGTGATCCCGATTCCCGACACCTCGCGCGACGCCGCCCTGGAAATCGCCAGCGTGCTCGGCGTGAAGTACCGCGAGGGCTTCATCAAGAACCGCTACGTCGGCCGCACCTTCATCATGCCGGGGCAGGGCGAGCGCGCGGCCTCGGTCAAGCGCAAGCTCAATCCGATCCCGCTGGAATTCAAGGGTCGCGTCGTCCTGCTGGTCGACGACTCGATCGTGCGCGGCACGACTTCGAAACAGATCGTGCAGATGGCGCGCGACGCCGGCGCCCGTAAGGTCTACCTCGCGTCGGCCGCGCCACCGGTGCGGTATCCGAACATCTACGGCATCGACATGCCGTCGGTCGACGAACTGGTGGCACACGACCGCAGCGAGGACGAGATCCAGCAGATCCTCGGCTGCGACTGGCTGATCTACCAGGACCTGAAGGACCTTGAGGACGCCGTATCCGGTCCGAAGCAGCGGATCGATCATTTCGATTCATCGTGCTTCGACGGCAAGTACGTGACCGGCATCGATCCTGGTTACTTCGAACGCATCCAGCAGTTGCGCTCGGACGACGCCAAGAAATCCCGTCGCGCGCTGTAGATCCGCGTTCGCGCCATGCGCTCGCTGTACGATGCCGCGCGCGGCTGCCTGGATGCCGCCACGCCCGAAGACAAGGTGTCGCGCACGGAAACCGCCGCGCTCGCGCTCGCCAGTGGGCAACTCGCCATTCCCGAATCAGCCCCCGCGCCCGATGCGGTGCGGATGCCCGGCAGGCCGCTGGCGCCCAGGCTGATCCATGCACGCGATCTCCCGAAACGCGGCCTGGGCAGCACGCATGGACGGGCCGCCTTCATCCATTCCATCGCGCACATCGAGCTCAACGCGATCGACCTGGCGTGGGACGCGGTCTATCGCTTCCGCGGCCTGCCGGCCGCGTACTACGCCGACTGGGTTGCGGTCGCCAGCGACGAAGCGCGCCACTTCATGATGCTGCGCGACCGCCTGCGCGAACTCGGCCACGACTACGGCGACTTCGACGCGCACAACGGCCTGTGGGAAATGGCCGAAAAGACCGCGCACGACGGGTTGGCGCGGATGGCGCTGGTACCACGGGTGCTTGAGGCGCGCGGCCTGGACGTGACGCCGGGAATGATCGCGAAACTGCAGGCGCTGGGCGACGACGCCACCGTGGCGATCCTCGAGACGATCCTGCGCGAGGAAATCGCGCACGTGGCGGCGGGGTCGCGCTGGTTCCGCTGGTATTGCGAGCGCGCGGGCGTCGATCCGCGGGCGCGCTTTCGCGAGCTGCTGGTGGAATATGCGCACGGGAGTCTGCGGGGGCCGTTCAACCGCGACGCGCGGTTGGCGGCGGGGTTTGATGTGGATGAGATTGCTTATCTCGAACAGCTTGCGTGACAGATTGGGCTGATTAGGAACTCCAAAGGCTGCCCTTCGGGCAAGTCAAAGGCTTTCGCCTGCGGCGAGTTACTTTTGTCTTGGCAAAAGTAACCAAAACCGTTTGCTCCTGACGGCCGCCGGTGCGGACTGCGTCCACCCCGGTGCCCTGCGCTTCTCGGTCAAAGCGGCACGGCGCCCAAACTCGCTGCGCTCAAACATGGGCGCCTCTTCGGCCGCTTCGCCCTGCGATGCTCGGCGGCCTTTAAGTCGCAAAACAGCAAGGGCCAAGCGACAGCCAAGCGACAGCCAAGCGACAGCACTCAATAATCCGCTCCATCGCTTTTTCAATGGCGCCACGACTTCGTCTACCTTTTCGCCACTCCGCCCTGGGCCCTTCCGCTCTTTCGTTGGCTTTTGTGCGCCTTAAAGCTCGCCGAGCATCGCAGCCGGAAAGGGGGAAAAGGCGCCCATGTCTGAGCGCAGCGAGTTTGGGCGCCGTACCCTTTCCGGCGAGAAGCGCAGGGTACCGGGGGCGGCTTCATCGCCCCCGGCGGGCGTCCGGCGCAAGTGGTTTTGGCTACTTTTGCCGTAACAAAAGTAGCTCGCCGCAGGCGAAAGCCTTTGACTTGCCCGAAGGGCAGCTGTTTGTGGAGAAGCAAGACAAAAGTAACTCGCCCGCAGGGCGAAAGTCCTGGGCTAAAAGCTTTGGCTGGAAGGTTTGACTAGTAGCGTTGGCCCAGGCCATTACAACGCCGACAACACAGCCCCCCTCCCATCCACCCGCAACACCGATCCCTGCTCATACCAATCCCCCAGCACGATGCGCTTGTTGCCGTTACGCGCATGCACGGCGGGCCGATGCGTATGACCGTGGATCAGCGTGTCGATCCCGAATCGCGCCATCGTTGCCTCCACGGTCGCTTCGCTGACGTCGGTGATCGCGTCCATCGCGCCTTGCGCCTTCAGCCCGGATTGATGCGCCTTGCTGGCCGCGCGCGCCTGCGCCGCGAAGGCCGTGCGCGCGACGAGCGGCTGCGACAGGAACTGGCGTTGCCAGGTGGGGTCGCGCGTCTGCGCGCGGAACTGCTGGTAGGCGACGTCATCCGTGCACAAGGTGTCGCCGTGCATGAGCAGGGTGGGTTTTCCGTACAGCATGACCACGACGGGATCCGGCAGGATGCTCATGCCGCTTCGCCGGGCATACGAATCGCCCACGAGGAAGTCGCGATTGCCGCGCACGAAATACACCGGCACGCCGCTGTCGGCCAGCCCGCGCAGGGCGTCGGCCACGAAGGCTCCGGTTACGGAGGGATCGTCGTCGCCGACCCAGGCTTCGAACAGGTCGCCGAGGATGTACACGGCCTCGGCGCCGCGCGCTTCTTTGGCGATGAACTGGCCAAACAGGTCCGTGATGGCAGGACGCTCGGCGTCCAGGTGAAGATCCGAAATGAACAGCGTGGTCATCGCGCCATTCTAGGACGAGGCCGCGCAGGCGTGCCCCGTCCCGTAAAATTGGCCGATTCCCCGACGCTGGCCCTTGCATGACCTGTCGCACCCGCTTCGCCCCAAGTCCCACCGGTTACCTGCACATCGGCGGCGCGCGCACGGCGCTGTATTGCTGGCTGGAGGCACGCCGACATGGCGGGCAGTTCATCCTGCGCATCGAGGACACCGACCAGGAACGCAACACGCAGGCGGCGATCGACGCCATCCTGCAGGCGATGGACTGGCTGGGCCTGGATTACGACGAGGGCCCGGTCTACCAGACCGCGCGGCTGGACCGATACCGCGAAGTCGCCGGGCAGATGGTGGCCGCAGGCACCGCGTATTACGCCTACGAGACCCGCGCCGAGCTGGAGGCGATGCGCGAGGCGGCAATGGCGAAGAACGAGAAGCCGCGCTACAACGGCGCCTATCGCGACCAGGCCGCCGGTTTCCGCGACGATCCGGACCGCGTCATCCGCTTTCGCAATCCGCTCGACGGCAGCGTCGCCTGGAACGACAAGGTCAAGGGCTGGATCGAGATCGCCAACAGCGAGCTCGACGACCTGGTGATCCTGCGCTCGGACGGCTATCCGACATACAACTTCGCGGTCGTCGTCGACGACCTGGACATGCGCATCACCGATGTCGTGCGTGGCGACGACCACGTCAACAACACGCCGCGGCAGATCAACATCTACCAGGCGCTGGGTGCGGACGTGCCGGCGTTCGCGCACCTGCCGATGATCCTGGACCAGGAAGGCGCGAAACTGTCCAAGCGCACCGGCGCCGCCGACGTCATGCAGTATCGCGACGCCGGCTACCTGCCGCATGCGCTGCTCAACTACCTGGCGCGCCTGGGCTGGTCGCACGGCGACCAAGAGATCTTCTCCATCGCGGAGATGACCGCGCTGTTCGACCTCAAGGACGTGCACGCCAAGGCCGCGCGCCTGGATCCGGCGAAACTCGGCTGGCTCAACCAGCAATACCTCAAGACCGATGAGCCGGCCGCCGTTGCCGTGCACCTGCAGTGGCACCTGCGCGAGATCGGGCTCGACATCGCGAACGGGCCGGATCCGGTCGACGTCGTGCTCGCCTTGCGCGATCGCGTGCAGACGCTGCGCGACATGGCCGAACGCGCCGCGGTCTGGTACCTGCCGCTGGAGCATTACGACGACGCGGCCGTGGCCAAGCATCTCGGCGCCGCGGCGCGTGCGCCGCTGCTGGCGGTGCGCGAACGCCTGGCTGCACTGGCGTCGTGGAATGTCGAGACGATCGGCGTCGTCCTGCACGACACCGCGGAAGCCCTGGGCCTGGGCATGGGCAAGGTCGCCCAGCCGCTGCGCGTCGCGATCACCGGCACGCAGGTCAGCCCCGACATCGCGCATACGGTGTACCTGGCTGGCCAATCGCAGGCGCTCGCGCGCATCGATGCGGCCCTGCAGCGCGTGCCAGCTTGAGTCGTCACGCAGGCGGCACCATCATGGCTGTCATGTCCCGCCACGCCTGCACCGATCCCAAGCACCACGTCCACGACTCCGCCGGTTTCGTGGCGGCGGTCGAGGTTGCCTGCCAGCAGCGTGGCCTGCGCCTGACGCCGATCCGCGCGCGGGTGCTGGGGCTGATCGCCGATGGCGGCAAGCCATTGAAGGCCTACGACCTGCTCGACCAGATGCGCGAAGGCGAGGGCGCCGGCGCGGTCGCGCCGCCAACGGTGTATCGCGCGCTGGACTTCCTGCTGGCCAACGGCTTCATCCACAAGCTGGAATCGGTCAACGCCTTCGTCGCCTGCCACCACCCCAGCACCGCCCAGCACTCGGTGCCGTTCCTGATCTGCGATCGCTGCCATTCGGCGGTCGAGCTGGAGGACGAAAAGGTCGTCGCGGCGCTGGATGAGCGCGCACGCGCCCTGGGCTTCGTGCCGCAGGCGCAGACCCTCGAAGTCCACGGGCTCTGCGCCCGCTGCAACGGCTGATCCGGCAGGCCGATCCCACCCGCTGAAGATTCCAGTGGACGACTGGTGTGGCTTGGATGTTATGTTATAACTTCCTTGCCCCGACATCGGTATCGCGCGTCCATGAGAAAGACCTTGCTGGGCTCGACCGCCCTCTCGCTGTGCCTGCTGTCCGCCATACCTGTTGCCGCCATGGCTGCCGTGCCGGCCAAACAGACCGAAGCCCAGCGCATCGCGGCGCTCGAGGCCAAGGTCGAGGCGCTGGAGTCCGAACTGCAGGCGATCAAGTCGGCGCAGCCAACGACCGACGCCAGCCAGGCCGCCGTCGCGCCGGTCGCGCAGCAGCCGGACGCCACCGCCGAATCCGAGATCGATGCGCTGGCCGCGAGTCCCACCGATGCAGCCGCCAGCGACGTCTCCGCACCGGCGGCAGCGTCGGCCGGCGACAGCAGTGCCGGCAGCAATGCGAATGCCTTCAACCCGGCAATCAGCATCATCCTCAACGGCAGCTACTCGCACCACTCGCTGGATTCGGCCCGCTACGCGCGTTCGGGCTTCCCGCTGGTGGGCGAGGGCGCGCCATCGCCGAACGGATTCTCGCTGGGCGAAAGCGAGCTGTCGTTCGCCAGCAACATCGACGACAAGCTGTACGGCCAGTTGACGTTGACCGCGTCCAGCGAGGGCGGGCAGGACCACATCGGTGTCGAGGAAGCCTTCATCGACACCACGTCGCTGCCGGCGAATTTCAGCGTGCGCGCCGGACGGTTCTACTCCGACATCGGCTATCTCAACAGCCACCACGCGCATACCGACAGCTTCTTCGACCGGCCCTTGCCCTACCAGGCATTCCTCGGCAACCAGTACGGCGACGATGGCGTGCAGGTGAAGTGGCTCGCGCCGACGGCGATGTTCCTGGAGCTTGGCGCCGAAGCATTCCGCGGCAGCAACTATCCCAGCGGCGGCGCGCAGAACGGCGGCCTCGGCACGCGCACGATCTTCGCGCACACCGGCGGCGATGTCGGCAGCGAGAACGCCTGGCTCGCCGGCGTGTCGATGCTCAAGACCAGGGCGGCAGGCGCCGAGGATGGCTTCAGCGGCGACACGACGCTGTACATCGCCGATGGCACGTGGAAATGGGCGCCGCAGGGCAACTTCAAGGACGGCGGCATCACGATTCGCGGGGAATACTTCCTCGACAACCGCGATGGCGTGTTCGCCGACCCGGTCGATCCCACGCTCCTCACGCCATGGAACGGGCAGCGCCACGGTGCCTATGTCGAAGGCGTGTATCGCCTCAACCGCACATGGGACATCGGCTATCGCTACGACCGACTGTGGTCGGACGCCGGCAATCCGTTCGCGATCGCGGGCAACAGCTTCGACCCCTATCGCCATAGCGCCGAACTCACCTGGCGCAACAGCGAGTTCAGCCTGGTGCGCCTGCAGCTCAGCCACGACAAGCCCAATCCCGACGACAGCGACAACGCCGTCACCGTGCAGTACCAGACCGCCCTTGGCGCGCACGGCGCGCACAAATTCTGAGGATCGACCGATGAAAGCGTTTGCCATTTCCGCAGTCCTCCTCGCCGCCGGCATGTTCGCCGCGCCGGCGCAGGCAAAGTTGAAAGTCTTCGCCTGCGAGCCCGAGTGGGGTTCGCTGGTGCAGGAACTCGCCGGCGACAAGGTCGATCTCGACGTCGCCACGACCGCACTGCAGGACGTGCACGTGATCGAGGCAAAACCCAGCCTCATCGCGAAGGTGCGCGCGGCCAACCTCGTCGTCTGCACGGGCGCGGAGCTGGAGATCGGCTGGCTGCCCATGCTGATCCGCCAGTCGGGCAACGCCAGCGTCGCGCCGGGTACGCCCGGTTATTTCATGGCCGATTCGCAGGTCAAGCTGCTGGAAAAACCCACCGCCGTCGACCGCGCCGCGGGTGACGTGCATCCGGACGGCAACCCGCACACCCAGATGGACCCGCGCCGCATCCTCGTCGTCGCGCGCACGCTCGATGCGCGGCTTGCGCAGCTCGATCCGTCGAATGCGGCGGTGTATCAACAGCGCCTGGACACCTTCAGCAAGCGCTGGCTCGCCGCGATGACGCGATGGAAGGCCGAGGCCGCTCCGCTGCGTGGTCGTAAGGTCGTCGTGCACCACATCGCCTGGCCGTACCTGTGGGACTGGCTCGGCATGCAGCAGATCGGCGCACTGGAGCCCAAGCCGAGCGTGCCACCGACCAGCGCGCACCTGTCGAGCCTGATCGCGATCACCAAGTCGAGCAACACGCTGGCGATCGTTCGCGCGGCCTACCAGGATCCCAAACCTGCCGACTGGTTGTCCGATCGCACCGGCGTGCCCGCGCTGACGCTGCCGTTCACCGTCGGCGGTGACGCGCAGTCGAAGGATCTGTTCGGCCTGTTCGATTCGACGATCAGCAAGCTGCTGGGAGCGTCCCGGTCAGGAGCGGCCAAGTGACGTTGAACTGGGAAGGCCTGGACATGAGCATCCTCGGCCCGGCCTGCGTGGCCGGGCTGATCGTGCTGTCGACGCATGTACCGCTGGGCAAGCAGGTGCTGTCGCGCGGGATCATCTTCATCGACCTCGCCATCGCGCAGATCGCCGGGCTCGGCGTGATCCTCGCGCAGGCGATGGGCATCGACGAGCACGGTTTCGGCGTGCAGGTCTCGGCCGCGGTTGCCGCACTGGCCGGTGCCGGACTGCTGTCCTGGACCGACCGTCGCTGGCCGGAATACCAGGAACCGCTGATCGGCACGCTGTTCGTCCTCGCGGCGACCGGTGGACTGTTGTTGCTGGCAAACAACCCACAGGGTGGCGAGCACCTGAAGGACCTGCTGGTGGGGCAGATCCTCTGGGTCAGCTACGCGCAGCTGATCCCGGCGGCGGTGCTGTCGGTGGTGCTGCTTGGCTTCATGTGGCTGCGGCGCGGTCGCCTGGCCGGACTGGCGTTCTATGGCCTGTTCGCTCTCGCGATCACCGCGTCGGTGCAGCTGGTCGGCGTCTACCTGGTCTTCGCCAGCCTGATCGTGCCGGCACTGGCGACGGCCGGGATGCGTGGGCGGGGTCGACTGACGGCCGCCTATGTCATCGGCGCGATGGGCTACGTCACGGGCCTGGCGCTGTCCGCGGTGCTCGACCTGCCCAGCGGCGCGCTGATCGTGTGGACGCTGGCTGGCTGCGCCCTGCTGGCGCAACTGGTGCCGGCGGTTCGACGTTCGCATCCGGCGCACGCGACGCCGGAAGTGGTCTTCGACGCGGCCGCCTGAGGCCTTCACGCTGGCGTCGATGGCAATTGTTACAATGTAACGTATGAGTGATGGATCCCCCATGCGAGCGCGGCGCCCCCACCCCGTGCTCGATCGCCTCGGCGCAACCGGATCGCTGGTCTGCGCCATCCATTGCGCGCTGTTGCCGATGCTGATCGCGCTGCTGCCCTCGTTGGGCATCGCGGCGTGGCTGGGCGAGGGCTTCGAACGCGGGTTCGTCATCTTCGCGACGCTGCTGGGGGTATTCACCCTGGCCTGGGGCTATCGGCGGCACCGCGTGGTCCGGGCCCTCGGGATCCTGATCCCCGGGCTCGCGGCCTTGTGGATCGGCGTGCTGTACGCCCCGCTGCACCATGCCCTCCTCCCGCATGCGATCACGATGACGCTGGGTGGCACCCTGGTCGGCATGGCCCACCTTGCCAACCTGCGGCTCAACCACGGCCACGTGCACAACGCCTCCTGCGCCCACTGAGCCGTGCCGGCGGCGGCCTTCGACAAGGGACCGGCAGGAAGATCGGGTAGAATCTGCAGCCTCGCGCACGCGAACACCCGCGTGCTACACAAAATTTCAGGAGTCACATCGATGGGCAAGGGCGACAGCAAGACGGCAAAGGGCAAGCGCGCCACCTCCAGCTATGGCAATGCGCGTTCCCACACGGCGCCCAAGGCGACCGGTGCCTTCGCCGCCCCGGCAGTGAAGAAGACCGCCACCAAGTCGGTCGCCAAGGCGCCGGCCAAGAAGGTCGTCGCCAAGAAGACGGCCGGCAAGTAAGCCCGCCGCGCCGCGTTTGCGGCGAATCGAAAAGCCCCGCCCCGGCGGGGCTTTTTCGTTGTGGTCAGGCCAGGCGCCTGCCGTCGGCGAACACGGCCTCCACCAGGTCGCCGCCAAGCCAGTACGCCAGCTCCGACGGGTCGCCGACCCGCCACTGCACGAAATCCGCACGCATGCCGGTTCGCAGTATTCCGCGATCGTGCAGTCCGAGCGCACGCGCGCCATGCAACGTTGCCCCACGCAGGGCTTCCTCGGGTGTCAGCCGGAAGTGGGTGCACGCCAGTTGCATCGCCTGCCGCAACGACAGCAGCGGTGAGGTTCCCGGGTTGCAGTCGGTGGCGACCGCCATCGGCACGCCGTGCTCGCGCAATGCGTCGATCGGCGGCAGCCGCGTATCGCGCAACACATGGAACGCACCCGGCAACAACACGGCGACCGTGCCCGCTGCCGCCATCGCGCGCACGCCGGCGTCGGACGTGTGCTCGATATGGTCGGCCGACAGTGCGCGGTAATCCGCAGCGAGCGCCGCTCCGCCGAGGTCGCTGAGCTGGTCGGCGTGCAGTTTGACCGGCAGCCCGAGCGCGCGTGCGGTGTCGAACATGCGACGCGTCTGCGCCGGGGAAAACGCGATCCGCTCGCAGAAAGCGTCGACCGCGTCGACCAGGCCTTCGGCATGCAGTCGCGGCAACCATTGGATCGCCGCATCGATGTATCCGTCGGCGTTGCCGGCGAACTCGGGCGGCAGCGCATGCACGGCCAGGTAAGTCGTGCGGACGCCGATGCCGAGGACATCACCGATGCGCCGCGCAACGCGCAGCATCTTGCGTTCGTTGTCGAAGTCCAGGCCGTAACCGGACTTGATCTCCAGCGTGGTCACGCCATCGCGGAGCAGGGCGCGTGCGCGCGGCAGCGACTGCGCGAGCAGCGCGTCCTCGCTCGCCTCGCGCAACGCGCGCACGCTCGACACGATGCCGCCGCCCGCGCGTGCGATCTCCTCGTAGCTGGCGCCCTGCAGTCGTTGCTCGAACTCGCGCGAACGATTGCCGGCAAACACCAGGTGGGTGTGGCAGTCGACCAGGCCCGGCGTGATCCAGCCACTTGTCTGGATGACGTCGCCGGCGAGCGTCGCCGGATCGCCCGGCAAGTCCGCGCGCGGACCGACGAAGGTCAGCACGCCATCGCGCCAGCCGATCGCGGCATCGGCGATCGCTCCGTATCCGGCATCCGCGTCCAGCGTCGCCAGTGAGGCGCCGAGGATCAGTCCGTCCCAGTGAACAGCGCTCATTCGTTCCTGCATATCGTCTGTTTTGCCCCGCTGCATGCCGTCAGCAATCCGCGTGGATTCTGTCACAGCCGGTTTCGGGCCAATGAACATGCGGCCGCCGCGTTTCATGTCCGGTCCTCGACGGTTTTCTGGTTCTTGCATGAGGGCCGGCGATTTCCGCACAGCCCTGCTGCCGGAGCCTTCGCATGCACCCATATCATCCCCGCGGCCTGCCACGTTGCCTTGCGGCATGCATGGTCCTGGTCGGGATCGTCGCCTGTTCGAACCCCTCCCGCGCTCCGGGTGAGGCGACCGCCTCGGTTGCGACCCCATCCGCCCCGGCTGCCGTGGACGCCTCCTCCGAGCCGGCTGCCGCGGCGGTGGATCCGGACAGTCCTTGCCGCGTGCTGGGTGATGCGACGGTTCGTGCGGTGTTTCCAGATGCAAAGGCCGGCGCACGCAACCGCAGTCGCGAGGAATACGGCATCACCGCCTGCCAGTGGTCGACAGGCAGCGGCGACTTCACCGCGGAGATCTGGCAGGCGAAGGGAAGCACCGCCGACAATGAAATCCGCGGCCTGGCAACGGGATTCGTGGATCCCACGAAGCCCGATGCGCAGGGCAATGTCCGCTTCGAACCGGTGCCCGGCGTCGGCGACCAGGCGTTCGCGGTGGTTGAAAACAAGGACGCGGCGAAAGGCATCCTCGCCGATGTCGCGCTGCTGGTGGCAAGCCACGGCGACAGGATCCTCGTGCTGACCTCCACCGATCTTGCCCGCGGAGATCGCGCGGATGCGTTGAAGACGCTGGCGACACTGGGTGCCGACGCCGTCGCGCGGCTCTAGCGATGCAACGCCGCGCAGCCGATGCAGCCGGGCCAGTCGCGAACCTCAGTGCAATGCCACGGCGACCCGGCGCGTCGCAACCATCCAGCTGCATTGCGCGCCTGACCATCGCCATCGAGGAACATCCCATGCAACACACCATCGTCCCCCGCGTCACGATGCTGTCGGTCATCCTGGCTGCGTGCACCTTCGCCCCGATCGCCGCGCGCGCCGATCCACCCGGCTCACCGGCGGTGACCTGCACCGGTGGCGGCCTGTCCGCGCCACCGACATTTTCCCAGGTGTCGCCGGGCCGGGCCGAGTATCACTTCAGCGGCGTCTGCGAAACGCGTGACGGCCGATCGTTCGGCTATCGCGCCACCGCGACATGGACGCCGTCCGAAACGCGCGACGGGAACGCGAACGCGTCGGAGATCTATCGCATCGACATGCTGTCCGGCCAATCGCGGACATTCGATGTCGTGCTGGGGGGGCGCTGCGAGCGCGACCCATGGTTGCACGGCGTCAACTGCACGCGCGTGGGCGACAACATCGGGGACGACGTGCGCGAACTGTGGCCCGACCTCGCCCAATCGCCATTCCCGGCGTCCAGGCGCGGCATTCCCGATGACCAGCGCGCCGGGCTGATCGCCGACTACGATCGGGCCAACCTCGCCGTCGTCCCCTCCGGCGCATTTACCGATCGCGTTCGTGCGCACGCCGTCGACCGGTTGCGCACGACGCCCGCGCAAGCCGGCGCTGCGTCCACGCCGGCCGACGCCGTCAGCCTCAATCCGCAACCCTTGCCACCAGGCCCCCCGGACAAACAGGTGGAACCGGCGACACCCTCCCGCGCCGGGCAGGCCGGAATCATCATCGTCAGCGGCAAGGGCGCGACGCAGGTCGTGCGCAAGGTGTTGCCGCCAACGCCTGTCGACCAGCCCGTCGACCAACCCGTCGCGCCACGACCCTGACACCACTGCGGCGCGCCCGCGCTCCGCACCTCACTGGAGACACAAGCCCATGCACCACGCCATCCGCCCGCTCGCCGTCGCCGCGCTCTGCCTGCTCGGCGCGCAGGGATGTTCCAGGCCCACGCCGTCGGCAGCATCCGGTCCTGCCACCGACACCACGCCAGCGGCCGCGCCGGAGCTCAGCGCGCAAGCGATCCAGGCGAAGATCGACGCGCAGAACAAGGCGCATCCAAAGGCCTGCGACATCGTGACCGCGCAGGAGATGTCGACCATCCTCGGCACGCCGGTGAGCGGCGAGCTGCACGAAGGCTCGGTCGACAAGTCCGAGTGCATCTACAAGCCCGACAACGCGGTCAGCCCGTACGTCGAGTTCACCGTCGAATGGGGCGAGGGCGAATCGGCCATGGCCGCGGCCGGCGTGATGGGAAAGATCGCGCCGGGCATCGCCGATCCCTATGCGGGCATCGGCGACAAGGCCATCGCCGTGGGCACGGGATTGATGATCAAGACCGGCGACGACCTGGTCACCATCATGTTTTCCGGCGTGACCGACGCACCGGCGAAGGCCAGGAAGATCTTCGACACCGCCAAGCCGCGGATCTGACCTGATCCACACGTCGCCGACGGCCTAAGCCGTTGCGATGGCGGGGCGGTGCGCACGAACGACGGCGCGTCGCTCCGCGGCGCGTCGGACGCGGCCGTGACCAGCCGCTCGGCCAGGGCCTTGTACACGGGCACATGGCAGGCCAGCGCGGTCGCGCCGAGCAGCACGGCGTTCGGCGCCACCCCACAACAGCAGGGCAAGCCCGACCTTGGCATCGGGTCGCTGGCTCATTGATTCATTGCCTCACGCAGCCCGCGCGTGCTCGTGCAGAATGCCGTCCATGCCATCGGGAACGCCACCATGATCTGGACACCGCAAGGCTGGCACGGCGTGCAAGGCGATGTCGACGGCCGATGGCGCGTTCCCGGCATCGCGAACCTGCATTCGCATGCCTTCCAGCGCGCGATGGCGGGCATGGCCGAGCGCCAGACCGATGCATCGGACTCGTTCTGGACGTGGCGCGAGACGATGTACCGCTTCGCCGCGCGCTTCGATCCCGACACGCTGCACGCCGTCGCCGCGCAGTTGTACGTCGAGATGCTCGAGGCCGGCTACACCAGCGTCTGCGAATTCCATTACCTGCACCACGCGCCCGACGGCAACGCGTACGCCGATCCGGCCGCGATGTCGCAGGCACTGGTCGCTGCCGCGCGCGACACCGGCATCCGCATGACCCTGCTGCCGGTGCTGTACATGAGCGGCGGCTTCGACGGGCGCGCGCTCGGCGAGCGCCAGCGACGCTTCGGCCACGCGGTCGACGGCTTCCTCGCGCTGCTCGAACTGCTGCGCCGGCAGGAAGGCGACATGCTGCGGATCGGCTGCGCCCTGCACAGCCTGCGCGCGGTGCCGGCCGATGCGATGCAGGCGGTGATCGCCACGTTGCCAGCGCAATCCCCACTGCACATCCACATCGCCGAGCAACTCGGGGAAGTGCAGGATTGCCTCGCCCTGCGCGGCGCGCGTCCGGTCGAATGGCTGCTCGCCAACGCCGATGTCGACTCGCGGTGGACGCTGGTCCACGCCACGCATCTCACCGATGCGGAAGTCGCGGGCATCGCCGGCAGCGGCGCCACCGTCGCCATCTGCCCGACCACCGAGGCCAACCTCGGCGACGGCCTGTTCCCCCTGCGCGCCTACCTGGATGCCGGCGGCGCCTGGGGCATCGGCTCGGATTCGCAGATCTCGGTGTCGCCGGTCGAGGAACTGCGCTGGCTCGAATACGGCCAGCGCCTGGCCACGCACCATCGCAACATCGCGGTGCGGGCCGACAGTGCCAGCGTCGGCGAGACCCTGCTGCGCGACGCGCTCGCCAGCGGCGTCAACGCGACCGGGTTCGTCGCCACCGATGACTGGATCACGCTGGATGCCGATGCGCCGCAATTCGCCGGCATGACGCCAGCCGACGCGATCGATCGCTGGATCTTCAGCGGCAATCGCAACCTGGTGCGCGATGTCCACGTCGACGGACAACAGCGCGTCGCCGATGGCCGCCATCGCGACCGCGATGCCATCGCCGCGCGCTTCCGCGCCGCCATGTCGAAATTACTCGCATAGCTGCTCTTCGCAGGAGCGGCTTATAGCCGCGAGCTGTTGTTTCTTCGCGCTCGACAGGCTCGCGCCTGCAAGGTGCTCCTACGAAGAGCCGAAAAGATCCCCGGTCTCGATCGCTCCTTCCAGCTCCAGCAAAAACCGCTTCGTCGGCAGTCCGCCACCGAATCCGGTGAGGCTGCCGTCGGCGTCGATCACGCGATGGCAGGGCACCACGATCGGCAACGGATTGCGTCCATTGGCAGCGCCGACCGCGCGCATCGCATTCGGCTTGCCGATGCGCGTGGCCAGTTGCGCATAGCTGATGGTTTCGCCGTAGGGGATGGTGCGCAGTTCCTGCCAGACGTCGAGCTGGAAATCGGTTCCCCGTGGCGCGAGCGGCAGCTCGAACGTGCATCGCGTGCCGGCGAAGTAGTCATCGAGTTGCGCGCGCGTCTCGCGCAGGATCGTGTCGTCGTCGGCCGACTCCCAGTCGTTGTCGCGCCTCGCGGGATGCCGCGGACCGTCGAACTCGATCAGGCGCAGGCCGACGTGATCCGCGGCCAGCAGCAAGGGGCCCACCGGGCTGGGGACGACCGAATAGCGCATGCGCGCAGGCTAGCACCGCAGCCGCGACCGGACTTCCGGCACGGGCACGGCTTGCGCGGCGGGCCCATGCTGCAGCCACCACCGGAGATCGCCATGGATATGTCCCGATCGCTCGCCGCACTCGCGTTGCTGGCTCCCCTGGCCGCTGCGATGGCCGCAACGCCGGTCGACGTCAAACCGGCGCCACCGCAGGCACGCATGTCCGCCGCCGAGTGCGAAGTCTGGGCGCGCGAACTCAGCTTTGCCCAGTCGGTCGCCGAGCACGATGCGACCGCGTTCGCGACCCACGTCGAAGACAACGCGGCGTTTTCCGCGGCCAGTCCACAACCGCTACGCGGGCGTGACGCGATCACCAGGGCCTGGGCAGGACTGATCGTGGGCAAGCCGGTATTGCTGAGCTGGTATCCCGATCGCACCACGATTGGCGGTGCGCCCGACATTGCCGTCTCCAGCGGCCCGGCGCTGTTCGAGGACGTCCGGCCGGGGGCCGATCCGCATTTCTCGATCGGCCGCTTCCAGTCGGTCTGGCATCGCGGCATCGACGGCGTCTGGCGCGTCCTGTTCGACGATGGCGTCCCGCCGACGCCCGCGACGCAGGCGCAGGTGGACGCCTTCCATGCCGGACGCCAGCCGGTGTGTCCACGCGGCTGACAGCGGCTTAAACGCCCGGCCCCGACTCACGTCCGAAACCTTCCGCAAGGCGTATAAAACACGGGTCGACGTTGGAGGTGACCCATGAAACGCATCCTTTTCGCCAGCCTGCTGTGTGGCCTGGCATTCGCGGCGGCGGCCCAGCAACCACCGTTCGCGCAGGCGCCCGAGCCGCATGAGCTGAAGGCGGCCGACGCGAAGAACCAGGCGACCAATCCGTTCTGCCTGCAGGAAACCGGCTCGCTGATCACCAAGGCGCACAACCAGCGCGTCAAGTCGGATGCCGACAAGCGATGCGCACCGGTCCCGGGACGCGTGTGGTCGCGTCGCGACATCGAACGCACCGGCCTGGACATGGCCGATGCCTTGCGACAGCTGGATCCGTCGATCCACTGACGCGTCGCTCGAGCAATCAAGAACGCCCGGCATTGCCGGGCGTTTGCGTATCCGCAGCTTTCGTTACTTCGCCGACTTCGGCTTGCGGAACTTGTACGCGAACTGATCGGTATGGCCACGGATCGCCGGGTCGAACACCTTCAGCGTGTGGTCGTCGGCCGGATTGCGCAGCACCTCGCTCTCGCCGACATATTCGAAGCCCGCATCCGTGACCTGCTTCCTGACGAAAGCCGGATCGATGCGATGCAGCGTGTCGGTATCGCGCAGTCCCGAGCCGGTCTCGGCGGCGTGGTCGATGACGATGTAGGTGCCGCCCGGCTTCAGCGCGGCGAACACCGCCTTGTCGAGCAACGCCGGATCGGTCGGACCCATGAACGTATCCGGATAGTCGTGGTAGTTCTGCGAGGTGAACGCCACGTCGACCGGCTTCGGCACGCGCAACGCGGCCGCAGGCTGGATCAGGATCTCGATGTTGCCGTAACCCTGCTTGCCGAGCGCGCGCATCCTGTCGGCGCCTGGATGGCCCTTCTCCATCTCGGCCGGCAATTCCGCATAGACCGTGCCCTTCGGCCCGACGACCTTGCTGAAGACGCGGGTGAAGTAACCGCTGCCGGGGATCAGTTCCAGCACGCGATCACCGGGCTTGGCTTCGGAGAAAGCGACCAGCTCGGCGACGTGCCGGCGCGCGTCGATCTTCGCGTCCTCGGCACGGCCGGGGTCGGCGACCGCCTTCGCCACGGCCGCGGGCACGGAAGGCGCGGGCATGTCGTGCATCCCTTCCATGCCCGGCATCGACGCCATGTCGTGCGTGGTTGGGGCCTGGGCGAAGGCCGCTGCGGTCGCCAGGCTGGCGAGGGCAACGGCGAGGGCGGACGTGGCGAACCGGTTCATGGCGCACTCCTTGGCGGCGGGGGACAGTGACGCTAGCAAGCGCCGGAACGCGCTGCCACTGCCTGAGGTCACCGGCCGGCGCCACGCTCTTCGTAGGAGCGGCGTAAGCCGCGACCGGAAGCCCCCATGTGCTGCGGCCGCCGCTCTTCGTAGGAGCGACGTAAGTCGCGACCGGAAGCCCCATGCACATAGGCATCTCGCTCTTCGTAGGAGCGACGTGAGTCGCGACCATGAGCTTCACGGGCGCGGCGTGGCTTCCGGTCGCGGCTTACGCCGCTCCTACGAAAGGCCCATTCCATCGGCCCCGGAGCAGCCCAAACCCCCGATGCGATAATCCGGCCATCACGCGACCAGGCCCACCCATGTCCAACCGCAACGATCCATCCCGTTTTGATGCAGGCCGCCACATCCGCGCCCCGCGCGGAGCCACGCTCACCTGCAAGTCCTGGCTGACCGAGGCGCCATACCGGATGCTGCAGAACAACCTGGACGCCGAAGTCGCCGAGAACCCGGCCGAGCTCGTCGTCTACGGCGGCATCGGCCGCGCCGCGCGCAACTGGGAGTGCTACGACGCGATCCTCGAATCGCTGAAGACACTCAACGACGACGAGACCCTGCTGATCCAGTCCGGCAAGCCGGTCGGCATCTTCCCCACGCACGTCGACGCACCGCGCGTGCTGCTGGCCAACTCCAACCTCGTCCCGCACTGGGCGACGTGGGAGCACTTCAACGAGTTGGATAAGAAGGGTTTGATGATGTACGGCCAGATGACGGCCGGTTCGTGGATCTACATCGGCTCGCAGGGCATCGTGCAGGGCACCTACGAAACCTTCGTCGAGATGGGCCGCCAGCATTACGCCGGCGACCTCACCGGCAAGTGGATCCTCACCGCGGGGCTGGGTGGCATGGGCGGCGCGCAGCCGCTGGCCGCGTCCTTGGCCGGCGCGTGCAGCCTCAACATCGAGTGCCAGCAGTCGCGCATCGACATGCGCCTGCGCACGCGTTACGTCGACGAGCAGGCCAGCGATCTCGACGACGCCCTCGCGCGCATCGAGAAATACACCAAGGCAGGGCAGGCGAAATCCATCGCGCTGCTCGGCAACGCCGCCGAAATCCTGCCGGAACTCGTGCGTCGCGGCGTGCGTCCCGACGCCGTCACCGACCAGACCAGCGCGCACGATCCGGTGCACGGCTACCTGCCGATCGGCTGGACGGTCGAGCAGTGGTTCGCGGAACAAAAGAACAACCCCGAACACGTGCGCGACACCGCCAAGCAGTCGATGCGCGTGCACGTCGAGGCGATGCTCGCGTTCCAGGCGATGGGCGTGCCGACCTTCGACTACGGCAACAACATCCGCCAGATGGCCTTCGACGAAGGCTGCAAGAACGCCTTCGACTTCCCCGGTTTCGTCCCCGCCTACGTGCGCCCGCTGTTCTGCCGCGGCGTCGGCCCGTTCCGCTGGGTCGCGCTCAGCGGCGATCCCGAGGACATCGCCAGGACCGATGCCAAGGTCAAGGAACTCATCCCCGACGACAAGCACCTGCACCGTTGGCTCGACATGGCCAGCGAACGCATCGCCTTCCAGGGCCTGCCCGCGCGCATCTGCTGGGTCGGCCTGGGCCTGCGCGACAAGCTCGGCCTCGCCTTCAACGAGATGGTGCGCAACGGCGAACTGAAAGCCCCGATCGTGATCGGCCGCGATCATCTCGATTCCGGCAGCGTCGCCTCACCGAATCGCGAAACCGAATCGATGAAGGACGGCTCCGATGCCGTCAGCGACTGGCCGCTGCTCAACGCGATGTTGAACGTCGCCGGCGGCGCGACCTGGGTCTCGCTGCACCACGGCGGCGGGGTCGGGATGGGCTACTCGCAGCACTCGGGCGTGGTGATCGTGTGCGATGGCACGGTCGAAGCCGACAAGCGGATTGCGCGGGTGTTGTGGAATGACCCGGGGACCGGTGTGATGCGGCATGCGGATGCTGGGTATGAGGAGGCGAGGGAGTGTGCTCGGGAGATGGGGTTGAAGTTGCCGATGGTGTGAAACCCGCTTGCGCCCCGGCGCGGACACTCGCGCGCCGACTCGGCCGCATACTGCGAAGCATCCTTGGCATCGGTCCGGAGTCTTCATGCGTCGTCGCGACTTCCTCACTGCGGCTGTAGCTGTCACCGGCGCCGCGTCCACGTCACTCCTGCTGTTCGGCCGGTCGGCCAAAGCCGCGCCTCCTGCGCCTGCCGGGCTGGCCGGATTGACCTCCATGACCGCCGGCGCCAAACCAATCTCGGTCGAGGAGCGCCTGGCGCGCATCGCCAAGCTGCAGCGACTGATGGTCGACCAGAAGATCGGCGCCTTGATCCTGGAGTCGGGCTCGAGCCTGGATTACTTCACCGGCGTCCAGTGGCGTCGCTCGGAGCGTACGACGGCGGCCGTGATCCCGGCCCGGGGCGACGTCGTCGTCGTGACCCCGGCCTTCGAAGAACCCTCGATCCGCGAGACCCTGGCGGTGGGCGGCGACGTGCGGCCCTGGAATGAGGATGAGAGCCCGTTCGCGCGACTGGTTGGCGCGCTTCGCGACCGCGGCGTCACCTCCGGCCCGATCGCCTTCGAATCCACGACGCGTCTTTTCATCGTCGACGGCGTGCGCGACGCAAGCGCGGGGGCCTACAGCGTGGTGTCCGGCGATGCCCTGGTGAAAGCCGTCCGGCTGATCAAGTCGCCGGCCGAACTCGCACTGATGCAGACCGCCAATGACGTCACGCTGGCGGCGCTGCGCCACGTCCATGGCAACGTCCGCGCGGGCATGCGTCCCGACGAGATCGCCGCCATGGTGAACGCCGCCACCGTGGCCCTCGGCGGTGAGCCGGAATTCGCGCTCGTGCTGATCAACGAGGCCAGCGCCTATCCGCACGGCTCGAAGCAGCCGCAGACCCTGCGCGAGGGCTCGGTCATCCTGATGGACGTGGGCTGCACCGTGCATGGCTATCAATCGGACATCTCGCGCACCTGGGTGATGGGCCAGCCAAGCGCGAAACAACGAAAGGTCTGGAATACCGTCAAGCGGGGCCAGGAGCTTGCGCTGGCGACCGCCAAGCTGGGCACACCGGTCGGCGCCATCGATGACGCCGTGCGCGCCTACTACGAAAAGGAAGGCTGGGGCCCCGGCTACCACCTGCCCGGTCTTCCTCACCGCACCGGCCACGGCATCGGCCTGGATGGCCACGAGCCGCCTTATCTTGCCCATGGCGACGCCACACTGCTGGCACCCGGCATGTGTTTTTCCGACGAGCCGGGCCTCTATATCCCCGGCGAATTCGGCATCCGGCTGGAAGACTGCTGGCACATGACCGAGACCGGTCCGAAACTTTTCACCGCGCTGGCCAGGTCAATCGATGATCCGATCTGATCCAAAACAGGGTGAAAAACAGGGGTCAGAGTGCACTTTCCCGCTGGTGCCCCGGGTGCGCATTCGCTTACCCGGGCTACGTTCTTTGGCGGCTGGCGGCTTCCAACGAAAAACGCGGGTCCGAAAAACGCGGGTCGGAGTCGACTTCTCTCCGCACGGCGCACAATGCATCCCCGCGAAATCAATCGGACAGTCATGGACGCCGAAACACTCATCAGCGCTGCCTTGCGCGAAGCGGGCTACGGGCCCGACGCCATCGGCTCGGCGCTGCCCAGGATCATGCGCATCCTGGATGCGGAGGACGTTCGCGTCGCCGTCGGCCGCAGCCTGTCACGCAAGGAACGCGAATACGTGCGCGTACAACTCGAGCTGGGGCTCAGCGTGTCGGAGATCGTTGCCGGGTTGAAGCGTTGAGCCAACGTAGCCCGGGTAAGGCGAAACACGGGTCAGAGTGCACTTTCCGACCAGCCCCACTTGCCTTGTGTCTCGCTCGGGCGATGGGCCAACGTAGCCCGGGTAAGGCCGCAGGCCGCACCCGGGACGCGAGGGGGAAGCCCCGGGTGCGCTTCGCTTACCCGGGCTACGGTCAATCGTACGCCGGCCGCCCATGACCTCCAGCCCTTGCCACTGCCGGGCTTCACCGGGACAGTGCGCGACTGATCTTCCCCCGGAGCGCCTGATGGCCCGTCTCACGATTTCCCTCCGCGTCACGTTGCTGTCGGCCGCATTGGCGTTCGCCACGGGCAGCGCGTTCGCCGCTGACGCGCCGCAGGATTTCCTCGCCGCGCACATGGATATGTCGGTCGATCCGGGCGTGGATTTCTTCCAGTACGCGAATGGCGGGTGGCTGAAGGCACATCCGATCCCGGCGTCCGAGGCGGCATGGGGCATCGGCAACGAGGTCGATGACGAGCTGTACGCGCGCCTGCGCGGGATCAGCGAGTCGGCGGCGGCGCAGAAGGCGGTGCCCGGCAGCGACCAGCAGAAGATCGGCGATTTCTGGGCGACCGCGACCGATGTCGCGCAGGCCGATCGCCTCGGCCTGCATCCGCTGGATGGCGAGCTTAAGCGCATCGATGCGATCACCTCGCCTGATGGCGTGCTCGACACGGCGTTCGCGCTCCAGCCGCTCGGTGTGCGCAGCCTGTTCCGGATCGGCATCGGACAGGACGACAAGGACAGCGCGACGATGGCGGTGCAGGTCGGGCAGGGCGGCCTGGGGCTGCCGGAGCGCGACTTCTACTTCAATCCGGAAGCGGGTGTTGCGAAGATCCGCGCCGCGTATGTCGACCACATCGCGCGTACGTTCACGCTGCTCGGCCGCGACCCGGCCACGGCGCAATCGGCCGCCGCGAAGGTGATGGCATTCGAGACCGCGCTGGCGACGGCGTCGCGAAAGCTCGAGGACCTGCGCGATCCGGAAAAGAACTACAACAAGATGGCGCCGGCGGAATTCACCGCGAAGTACACGCCGTCGATCGACTGGAGCGCGCGGCTCGCGGCCTGGGGCATTCACCCCGCCTACGTGATCGTCGGCCAGCCGGAATTCTTCGCGGCCGAGGACACGCTGCTGCGCGGGACGCCGGTGCCGGTGCTGCAGGATTACCTGCGCTACCACCTGGTCGACGACTACGCGCAGTACCTGTCGAGCGCGGCGGACACGGAGTACTTCGATTTCCACGGCCGCGCGATGTCCGGGCAGCAGGAGCAGCGCCCGCGCTGGAAGCGTGCGCTGGATGAAGAGAACGACGCGATGGGCATGGTGCTCGGTCGCATCTTCGTCAAGCAGTACTTCCCGCAGGCCTCCAAGCAGCGCTACACGGCCATGGTCGAGGCGATCCGCGGCACCTTCCATGACCGCATCGAGCGCCTGGACTGGATGGGCGCGGACACCAAGGCCAAGGCGCTGGCCAAGCTTGCGGCGGTCACGCCCAAGGTCGGTTATCCGGACAAGTGGAAGGATTACTCGGCGCTGGTGGTCGGGTGCGACTCGTATGCGGCGAACGTCATGGCGGCGCAGCGCTGGCAGTTCAACGACAACCTGGCGAAGTTCGGCAAGCCCGTCGATCGCACCGAATGGGACATGACGCCGCAGACGTACAACGCCTACTACAACCCATCGAACAACGAGATCGTGTTGCCGGCGGCGATGTTCATGGTGCCGGGCGTGCCGGATGCGCAGGTCGATGACGCCGTCGCCTACGGCTACGTCGCCGCGGGCACGATCGGCCACGAGATCACCCACGGTTTCGACGACCAGGGCCGCCAGTACGACGCGAAGGGCAACCTCTCGGGTTGGTGGACCGCGCAGGACACCGCGCGCTTCAACACCGCCGCGCAGCGGATGGTCGACGAGTTCAATGCCTACGAACCGCTGCCGGGCCTGCACATCAACGGCAAGGCGAGCCTGGGCGAGAACATCGCCGATTACGGCGGCCTGCTGCTCGGCCTGGAAGCCTTCGAGAAGACGGCGCAGTACAAGAAGGGTGAAACGATTGGTGGACTGACGCCGACGCAGCGCTACTTCCTCGGTTACGCACTCGGCTGGATGAGCCAGCAGCGCGATGAACGCCTGCGCCAGCGGCTGCTCTCCGACGTGCACGCGCCGGCGAAGTGGCGCGTGCTGGGGCCGATGTCGAACATCCCCGAGTTCTACAAGGCATTCGGCGTGAAGCCGGGCCAGCCGATGTGGCGCGCGCCGCAGGATCGCGTCCGCATCTGGTGATGCCGTCGCCGGCGTCAGCGCCGGCCGGCACGGTCCGCCGAACCTTCTATCGGCGGACATCCTGCTGCGCTGGCGTGGTGGCGCCCATGAATACTGCTCGTCGGTGACGTGTTCCATCCACTCGACCGACGTGAGTGTTCGCGCGCGGCCTACCCCTGGACCTCGGCCTCCACCAGTTTGCCGAGCAGTTCCAGCGATTGCTGCCAGCCGAGATAACACTGCTCGAGCGGGATGACGTCCGGCAGGCCTTCCTGCACGACGTTGAGTTCGGTGCCGCAGGACACCGCCTTGAGGGTGATGGTGACCATGATCTCGCCGGGGAGGTTGGGATCTTCGAAGCGGTCGCTGTAGCGGATGCGTTCGTTCGGCACCAGCTCCAGGTAAGTGCCGCCGAAGGAGTGGGTCTGGCCGGTCGAGAAGTTGGTGAACGACATCCGGTAGCGTCCGCCGACACTTGCATCCAGCTCGTGGACCTTGCCGGTGAAGCCGTGCGGCGGCAGCCACTTGGCCTTGGCATCGGCATCGAGGAAGGCGCGGTAGACGCGCTCGGCCGGAGCGCGCAGCACGCGGTGGAGGCGGACGGTGCTTGGCATCGGATTCTCCTTGGGTGATGGAAGGGTGCTTCCCTGTGCGACGTTTGGATGGGACCGGAATCGACAAGCCAGCGTAGCCCGGGTAAGGCCGCAGGCCGCACCCGGGGCATCATCGCGATTCGATCCCGGATGCGCTTCGCTTATCCGGGCTACGGTGATCGACACAGGCGGCCCGAGCGGGGTTTCCTGCAGGTCCACGCCGCCCATGCCGACCATGTGGCAGGAGTTGCAGCTGATCGCGTGGCTTTCGGAGAGGCGGGGTTCGAAGTGCCGCCGCGTTTGGCATGGCCGCCTGGCGCGCCGTCAACGCACGCGCGTCAGGTAGATGCCCGCCCATCCGGCTTCCTCGCTGGCCATCGACGCATTGATGACGAGCTGGCTGCCGCGGAAGCCTTCGCGCTCGATGCCCACGCTGGTGATCGGCAGGGCGACGCCCGTGTCCGGATCGACCGCCTTCGGGTCGAGCGCGGTGCCCGGCATGCCCGTGGCGGCCAGTGTCCGCAGGGCGGGCACGATCGCGGGCCGCAGGTAGATGCCGTCCACCAGGTCCACGTAGCTGCCGCCCACGAGTGGCCCCTTGCGGGCCTTGAACGCGGCGCGGAACAGTGGGGACGAGGGCAAGCCCGAGACCGAGACGAAGGCCGCCGAGCGCCAGCGCGCCGGCTCGCCGTCCTCTTCCGTCGCCTCGCCGGGCACCTGGCCGGAGAAGGTCCAGAACAGGAAGGTGCTGAACGTCGTCGGCGACTTGGCGATCGCCCATGTGCGATGCAGCACGGTGTCGTGCACGAACATCCCCTGGTGCACCGGCACCTGCACCGTGTGGCCGTTCGGGTACTGCTGGCGGCAGAAGGCGAGCAGGTCGGCGTTGCCGTCATCCGGGCAGGTCAGCACCAGCGGCTCGGTCTCCAGGCCCCAGGCGCCCCAGAAGGCGACGAAGCGGCCGTCGAAGGAGAGCCCTTCGCCCAGCTGGCGGAAGCGCTGCCCAGTGGCTTCGCCGGGTACGTGGTCGCCGATGCGGACCAACGCGCGCAACGCCGGAAGCGGCTGCGCGAGCGGCGCCAGGTAGATGCCGCCGGCGGTCGGCTGGTCTTCGTTGTCCACGCCGAGGAACACCATCCGGCTACCGGCGGCGGTCGGCGGGGCGGTCGAGCCGAAATGCGTGGCCGTGCCGGGGATGTAGCTGTCGCTGTTGGCGATCAGCACGACCGGCAGGGTGCCGCTGCCCGGCGACAGCGGCGCGCCGTTGGCGATCGGGAAGGGGGTGTTGGTCAACCGGCGGTAATACACGCCGGTCTTGCTGGTGGTGCCGACGGTGTAGTTGCCCTTGAACACGATGGTGTCGCGGCGGGTCACCGACGGCGCGCCCGGGATGATGTCGAACGCCGTGCCCGGCTGCTCCGGGACCTGGAAGAAGGAGAACGCCGGCACGCTGCCCAGGCGGCTTTCGCCGGTCACCACCGGACCGAACGGGTTCGCATAGACGCCATTGGTGCCGACCTGCTCGACCACCTCGCCGGCGTCGTCCACCACCTGCCAGACCGGCGGATGGTTACCGCGCGTGGCCACCGTGGACGACGTCGCGTCGATGCGCGGGAACGCCGGCGTCTCTCGGAACGTGGTGCCGCGGTTGTTCGGCTGCGGCACCACCGTGGTGCGGTCGAGCACGCGGATGATCGCGCCACCCGCCGCCATGTTGCGCCTGTAGATACCTTGCAGCGGCTCACCCTGGCCGCTGCCGCCGCGGCTGCGCGCACGGAACACGACCAGGCCCGCCCGGTTCACGGACGGCTGGTTGAAGCTGTTGAACGTGCGGCAGGCCGGCGTGGGCGCGCTGGGTGCGCAGGTGGACGAGGGAATCAGGTTCCCGTTGTTCGCCACCGTCGTCCACTGCGCGTTGCTCTGGGGGGCGCCCCAGGCGAGCAGGGGCAGGAGCAGCGACAACGGCAGGACAGGTCGCGCCACGCGGAGCGCGCGGCGTGGGGTGGACGCGATGGGCATGTGCATGAAGGATCTCCGGGGAATGGGAATGGCACGCGAGCCAGCCTGCCTTCCACGCGAGAGCCGTTGTTGATCTTCGTCAATGAGGGAGAGTGTCCTGCGCGGGGCAGTCCCGCGCCTGCCCGCGGCCTTCACGCGACGCTGGCGGAGCGGCGCGCGGTCAGTTGACCTCGATCAACACCCGCGCGTGCCACGGCGTCATCCGGGCGCCTCCCTCACGCCTTGAGCTTGTATCCCGTCCGGAATACCCACCACACCGCCACGAGGCATAGCACCAGGAAGCCCAGCGTCATGCCCGCGCTGACGACGACGTTGACGTCGGAAATCCCGTAGAAGCTCCAGCGGAACCCGCTGATCAGGTACACCACCGGATTGAACAGGGTGATCTTCTGCCACAACGGCGGCAGCATGTTGATGGAGTAGAACGCGCCGCCCAGGAAGGTCAGCGGGGTGACCACCATCAGTGGCACGACCTGCAGTTTCTGGAAGTCATCCGCCCACAGCCCGATGATGAAACCGAACAGGCTGAAGGTCACCGCCGTCAGCAGCAGGAAGCACAGCATCCAGAACGGGTGCAGGATCGTGTAGGGCACGAACAGCCGTGCGGTGATGAGGATCAGCACGCCGAGCATCACCGACTTCGTTGCCGCCGCGCCGACATAGCCGATCACGATCTCGATCGGGGAGATCGGCGCGGACAACAGCTCGTAGATCGTGCCCGCCCACTTCGGCATGTAGATGCCGAATGATGCATTGGAGATGCTCTCGTTGAGCAGCGACAGCATGATCAGGCCGGGAATGATGAAGGCCGCATAGCTGACGCCGTCCACGTGTCCCATGCGCGAGCCGATCGCCGCGCCGAACACCACGAAGTACAACGACGTCGACAGCACCGGCGACGCGATGCTCTGGGTGATGGTGCGGAAGGTGCGCGCCATCTCGAATCGGTAGATCGCGCCGATGCCATACACGTTGATGCCATGCGCGTTCATGCGCGCGTCTCCCGGCCGCCGGGTGCCACCGCTGGCCTGCTGCCTTCGCGTGCGCCGGAGTGCACCAGGCTGACGAAGATGTCCTCCAGCGAGCTTTCGCTCGAGTGCAGGTCCTTGAAGTCGATGCCCTGTTCGCCCAGGCGTCGCAGCAGTGCGGCGATTCCGGTGCGCTCGGCCTGCGCGTCGAAGGTGTAGACGAGTGCCTGGCCGTCGTCGACCAGCTCCAGGGGTTCGCCGGCCAACGCGTCGGGAATGCGCCCGAGCGGCGTCTGCAGCTGCAGTGTCAGCTGCTTCTTGCCCAGCTTGCGCATCAGCACATGCTTGTCCTCGACCACGATCAGATCGCCCTTGCTGATCACGCCGATGCGGTCGGCCATCTCCTCGGCCTCTTCGATGTAGTGCGTGGTCAGGATGATGGTGACGCCGTTTTCGCGCAGCTCACGCACCATCTGCCACATGTCGCGGCGCAGTTCGACGTCCACGCCCGCGGTCGGTTCGTCGAGGAACAGGATCCGCGGCTCGTGCGACAGCGCCTTGGCGATCAGGACACGGCGCTTCATGCCGCCGGACAGGGCCATGATCCGGCTGTCGCGCTTGTCCCACAGCGACAGCGCGCGCAGGACCTTTTCCAGGTGCGCCGGATCCGGCGGCCTGCCGAACAGGCCACGGCTGAAACGCACCGTCGCCCACACGCTCTCGAACGCATCCGTCGACAGTTCCTGCGGCACCAGCCCGATCGCCATGCGTGCGGCGCGCGACTCGCGCACGATGTCGTGGCCGTCGGCGAACACCGTGCCCGACGTCGCATTGACGATGCCGCAGACGATGTTGATCAGCGTGGTCTTGCCGGCGCCATTCGGCCCCAGCAGCGCGAAGATCTCTCCGCGGCGGATGTCGAGGCTGACGTCCTTGAGCGCGTGGAAGCCCGAGGCGTAGGTCTTGCTGACGTTCTGGATCGAGACGATGGGTGCCGCGGCGGTCGACGTCATGCGTGGATCCTCACCCGGACGGAATAACGCGGTCGGCGATCGTCAGGGCTGAAGCGCGCCGGGCAATGTGGCGATCACTGGATCGGGTCGACCCCTCGCCCGATGCGGCAGCAGGCTCCTGTGCGGCAACGCAGAAGCGGTTCCGGCCCAACTCCTTGGCCTGGTAGAGCGCGATGTCGGCACGGTGGATCAGCGAGGACCACGATCGATCGCCTCCCTGATCCGGCAGCGACGCAAATCCCACGCTGATCGTGATCGGATGCTGGTCGTGCACGCGGTACTGCCGTACGGCCGCCAGCAATCGCTCGCCCAGGAGCGCGACACTCTCGCTGCCCGCGCCGGGAAAGACGAGGCAGAATTCCTCGCCGCCGTAACGTCCGACCAGATCCACGTTCCGGCACGCGTCATGGAGCAGCTGCGCGATATCCGCCAGTACGAAATCGCCGGCTTCATGCCCGAGGTTGTCGTTGACGCGCTTGAAGAAATCGATATCGACGAAGGCCACGGTCAGCGGCTGGCGACTGCGGATGGCCACCGCCACTTCGCGCTCGCCGCCGGCAACAATGGCGCGCCTGTTCAGCATGCCGGTCAATTCGTCATGCGTGGCCAGGTGGTTCTTGGCGTCGACCAGTCGCTCGAAGTACAGCAGCAACAAGCCGGTTGCATAAAGGAAGATGCCGCCCAGCGGAACGAGGTACAGGATCGTGATGCCCGTCGGCGACTGGGTCATTGGCAGGAAATCCGGATCCTGCCGGATGGCCGCCGCGATTCGCACGATGTTGTTCACCATCAGCAGCGCGGTGGCGCCCAGCGTCAGGAGGCTGCCGAAACTGTGCCGTGACGGCATGCCGATCAACAGGACGCGGCAACTCAGCACGAGCAGCAACAGCATCGTGCTCGACAGCAGCAGGATGCGGTTGAACGTCGAGGCCCCAGTCAGTCCGAGCAGGAAGAACAGCAGGCAGAAGCCGGCCCCGAGCATCCATGCCAGCTTGCTCCGCGGCATCTTGAAGAAGACCTGCAGCCCCCACAGTTGCAGGATTCCGCCAAAGACCAGGCAGGTGTTGCCGATCAGCTGCACGATTGAAGGCGCGCGGTTGCCGATGACGACCAGGAGCACTCCGATCACGATGAGGATCGCGGCCGACGCCCAGTAGCGCGTGGAGCGCTCCGGCCGCGCGGCAAAATGCGCGCCGGTCATGACCAGGGCGATGCAGAGTTGGGCGATGATGAGCGCGAAAGCAGCCGTCAATGCATCCATCGGTCGAGCCAGCCCTCTTGGTAACCGCGCTGCGTTGTACGGGCGCTCGCCAAGCGTAGCGCGCAAGGCGGATGAAAGTCGCCCTGCGGCGATCGCAGCACAGCCTGGGGCTTACCGGACCGCCGTTTCCGTGATCTGGGCCTGCAATTCCCCCTCGGCGCCGTCGGCATAAGCCTGGCAGCCCATCGGCTGCGGGTGCGGATTCGCTGCATTGGCGAAATCCCATCCACTGGCGTCCGCGTGTGGCGTCAGCAGGACATCGCAGGGCAGGGCACGGACGATCGCGAAGCTGTGATGGAAGTCGTCGACGATGTGCGGGTAGCGCGGGTTGCCGACGAGCTTGTAGCCGGGCGCCGTGAGGCTGTCGACGTAGGCGATGTGCTGCGTCTTTCCGTAGCGCGTGTCGTCCCAGGTCCACGCGATGCTGCCCGGCGTGTGCCCGGGGATGAAGTGTGCGGTGAGCCGGACGTTGCCCAGCGCCACGACCTCGCCATCGTGCAGGACGCGGTCCGTCTGCACGGGCGGATACACGAAGTCGTCGCCGAAATGGATGTCGTTGCCGCCGCCGCTGGCCATCAGCACAGCGCTCTCGGCGCTGTTGAGCACCTGGGCGCCGGTCGCGCGCTTGATCGCGGCGATCGAGCCGGCGTGGTCGCCATGCGCGTGGCTGGCGAGGATCAGTTTGAGTTCCCCGGGCGCGACGCCGAGCGCGCGCATGTTGGCCAGCAGCATGTCGGCCACCTGCGGCAGGCCGCCGTCGATCAGCAATGCGCCATCGTCGGTCCTCACCAGGAGCGCGGTGATTCCGGCGGTGCCGATCTGCCACGTGTGGTCGCTGATGCGCACCGGCGCAACCGGTTGTCGCCACGCGTCCGGCGAGTGGTAAGCCTTGCCCTGGGGCAGCAGTGGCTCGGCGGCGCCAGCGAGGCCGCAGGCGGACAGCAACAGGCACGCGAGCGACAGCGATCGGAACATTGCGCGGGATCCGTAGTGGAAAGGCGTGCCAGTGTGCATCAGACCGGCCTTGAGTCATCGACTCGTCGTCCATCGAGACCTGTGCGTCCGACGTCCGCATGGAGGATGTGGGCCAAGACCCGCACTACAATTCGCCGGTGGGCCCGGGCCCACCGAGCCCATGGTGCCGTCAACCCCAATCGAGAAAGACATGCGCCTGCATCGATCCCACAGCCGTCATTCGTTCGCCCTGCGCGCCTCCTCGCTACTGGCGTTATGCCTTGCGGCACCGATCCACGCGCAGCTGCCCACGCTCTCGACGCAGGCGCGCTCCTTCGTGACGGTCGACCAGCCACTGGTGGCAATCACGCATGTGCGGGTCATCGATGGCAACGGTGGGCCCGCGCGCGAGGACCAGATGGTCGTGCTGCGCGACGGCCGCATCGCTTCGGTGGCCGCGCATGCGGGCGCGCCGACGGGCGCGACGGTGATCGACGGCAGCGGGCACACGCTGATCCCGGGCCTGGTCGGCATGCACGACCACATGTTCTATCCGGCGCCGGCGGTGAACCCGGGCGCGAAGGAAGCGCTGTATCCCGAGCAGGCGTCGAGTTTCCCCAAGCTCTACCTCGCCGGGGGCGTCACCACCATCCGCACCACCGGCAGCACCGAGCCGTACACCGACCTGGCGGTGAAGCAGGCCATCGATGCCGGCAGGATCGCCGGCCCGAAGATGCACACCACCGGGCCATATCTCGAAGGCGTCGGCAGCTTCGCCCCGCAGCTGCATGAACTCACCGGCGCCGCCGATGCGCGCGACACCGTCGATTACTGGATCGGCGAAGGCGCGACGTCGTTCAAGGCCTACATGCACATCACCCGCGCCGAGCTGGCCGCGGCGATCGATGCGGCGCACGCGAAGCACATCAAGGTCACCGGCCACCTGTGTTCGATCGGATTCCGCGAGGCCGTGGACCTCGGCATCGACAACCTCGAGCACGGACTGGTGGTGGACACCGAGTTCCTGCCCGGCAAGATGCCGGATGTCTGCCCGGATACGAAACTCGCGGGCGCGCAACTGGCGGCCATGACCATCGACGATCCGCGCCTGCAGCAGCTGATCGCGCTGCTCGTCGCCAGGCACGTGGCGGTGACGTCGACGCTGCCGGTGTTCGAGACCTTCGTGCCGGGTCGGGCACCGATCGACCCGCGCGTGCTCGATGCGATGCTGCCGCAGGCGCGCGCGCAATACCTGGAAACACGGGAGGCGACCGCGAAGAAGACCGACTCGCCGTGGCCGAAGCTGTTCAAGCTGGAACAGGATTTCGAGCGCGCCTTCGTCGAGAAGGGCGGCACCCTGCTCGCCGGCCTCGACCCGACCGGCTACGGCGGGGTGATCGCCGGTTATGGCGACCAGCGCGAAGTGGAACTGCTGGTGGAGGCGGGCTTTACCCCGGTGCAGGCAATCCAGATCGCGACCATGAACGGCGCGCGCTTCCTCGGCGTGGACAAGGAACTGGGTTCGATCGAAGCGGGCAAGGCCGCCGACATCGTCCTCGTCAGGGGCAACCCAGCGCAGGACATCCACGATATCGAGCAGGTGGAGCTGGTGTTCAAGGATGGCGTGGGCTACGACCCGGCGAAACTCGTGCAGGCGGCCAACGGCACGGTCGGCTTGCGCTGATCATCGCTGTCCAGCAGTCAGTCCATCCACGAACCTTGCCGGTTCGTCCGAAAATTCCCCTGGCTGGTCGAGGAACGCCGCGTGCGCGGAATCCCTCGAGTGGCGCGAAGCCCCGTGGACAACGCCTCAAAATCGACCGTCTGCCATGGACTGCGCCCCGCTATTCGGGAACGGCCTCACCTGACCCGCCGAGTTCGGCCGGGAAGTCCCTCAGCTTCGGCAATCCGTCCTTCATCGGCAAGACCGTTTCCGCATAGTTCACGTGCACGCCGGGTTTGAAGTCCATGGACGGGATGATCGCGGCATACACGTCGATCAGGCCAAAGCCCGGATGGTCGGTCATCACGTGGCCGCCGCAAGTCGTGCAGAACTGGCGATCGCTCTTTTCGGTTTTCCGGAAATGGCCGATGGACCCCTGGCCCTGCGTGACCTTCACGTTTTCGGGCTTCCACAACGTGAATGCATTCACCGGTCCGGCGGACCAGGAGCGGCAGGATTCGCAGTGGCAGTAGCCCATCGCCTCGGGCGAGCCGGTGACTTCGATCTGGACGGTGCCGCAGAAGCAGGTGCCGGAATGCGTGCTGGTCATGTCGTGGTTCTCTCGGGGCACGGTGATGGTGAAGGGCGTCCAAGCTGGAATCATCAATTGCAGTGGCAAGCCCCTGGTGCGGACGATGCCGCCCACATGGGACGCATGCTCACAGCCGCGCCCTCGCTCGTCGCCTCGCGACAGCGCTGGATCAGTGGGTCCTGCCCAGTTCCGTGACCGGCGCGAAGCCGCCGAAGATCATGCGCTTGCCGTCGAACGGCATCGATTCTGGGGTCATCCGTGGATCCTTCATGACGCGCTCCATTCCGGCGTCGCGGGTGGCCTTGTCGGGCCATTCGATCCACGAGAACACCACCGTTTCGTCGGGTCTGGCCTGCACGGCGCGGCGGAAGTCGGTGACCTTGCCCTCGGGGACATCGTCGCCCCAGCATTCGACGACGCGGGTCGCGCCACATTCCATGAAGACCGAATCGCCGCTGTTGGCGTGCGCGATGAACTGGTCCTTCTTCGTGCTCGGCACGGCCATCACGAAGCCATCGATGTACGACATGGTGTTCCTCCTTTGGTTTTGGAGCTGGCGAAGGCGCCAGTGCGGATGCCATCGCTCATTGCGACGAACGCAGCGGCCCGGATCGACAGGCCACTGACCTGCGCAGCCGGGATCGCTGTCGACCAGGCTTTCGCACGGACGTGAACGCGCTGCACAATCAAACTGAACAGCCGTTTGCTTCTATCATCCGGAACCCCCATTGATCGGCGTTGATGTCCGCGCTTGCGGGCCGATCCCCTCGCGTTGGAGCAGTCGGAGTGCAATGCATGAATGAGCCGGGCGTGCCCGTGTTCCTGTCGGGCGGCGGTGAGGTCGGGGCGATGATGCGCGCGCACGACTGGTCGACATCACCGCTGGGCCATCCCGCCGGGTGGCCGCAGTCGCTGCGTTCGGTCGTCGGTTTGATCCTGAACTCGAAATTCCCGATGTTCGTCGCATGGGGTCCCGAGCTCGGGTTTCTCTACAACGACTCCTATGGGCAGATCCTGGGCGACAAGCACCCCTCGGCACTGGGTGGCAGATTCGAGGACATCTGGCGCGAAATCTGGAGCGACATCCATCCCATCATCGTCCAGGCACTGGATGGGCAAGCCTCGTTCCATACCAACCTGCCATTGACCATCAACCGCAGGGGCTTCGACGAGTCGGCCTGGTTCACCTTCTCGTACTCGCCGGTTCGTGATGAGAGCGGCGCGATCGCAGGCATGTATTGCGCGGTGAACGAAACGACGGTGGACGTGCTCAACGAGCGCAACCGGATCGAGGAGAACGAGCGGCTCCAGCGACTGTTCGAGCAGGCACCCGGCATCATGGCGGTGCTGCGTGGGCCCGATCACGTCTTCGACCTGGCCAACGCGGCCTACCTGGAACTGGTCGGCAATCGTGAGCTGGCAGGCAAGCCGGTCCGCGTTGCCCTGCCCGAACTCGGCGGCCAGGGTTTCTATGAATTGCTCGACCATGTCTACGCCAGTGGCGAGGTCTACCGTGGCCATGCGGCGCCGGTGAAACTGCAGCGCGGCTCCGGCGAGCTGGAAGAACGCTTCATCGATTTCGTGTACCAGCCGATCAGGTCGGGCGCTGGCGCCGTCACCGGCATCTTCGTCGAAGGCAACGACGTCACCGCAGCCGTGGTTGCGAACAACGAGTTGCGTGCCGCCAACCGGCGCAAGGATGAATTCCTCGCCATGCTGGCCCACGAACTGCGCAATCCGCTTGCACCGATCAGTTCTGCCGCGGACCTGCTCCGGCTCGCGGGTCCGGAGTCGGCAATGGTCCGCCAGACGAGCGAGATCATCACCCGGCAGGTCAAGCACATGATCGGCCTCGTCGACGACCTGCTCGACGTCTCCCGCGTGACCCGCGGGCTGGTGTCACTGCAGAAAGCGACGCTGGACCTCAATGGCGTCGTCGCCGACGCGATCGAGCAGGTGCTGTCCCTCGTGCAGGCCCGGCGCCAGCATCTGTCGCTGAAGCTTCCGACCGACCCGGTCCTGCTGCAAGGCGACCGCACGCGGCTTGTCCAGGTGTTCGCCAACATCCTCAACAACGCGGCGAAATACACCCCCAACGATGGGCATATCGACGTGCGACTGGATGTCGGTCCGGACTGGGTCGAGTTGCGCGTGCAGGACGACGGCATGGGGATGTCGTCGGAGTTGCTGCCGCACGTCTTCGATCTGTTTACGCAGGCCGAGCGGTCGCCGGATCGATCACAGGGAGGCTTGGGATTGGGCCTGGCGCTGGTGAAGAGCCTCGTGGGGCTGCATGGCGGGAGCGTTTCGGCGCATAGCGACGGGCCAGGCCTTGGCAGCACGTTTGTCGTCCGACTGCCGCACGTCGCGGGAGCGATTGAAACCAGGGACTGGCCAGCCACATCCGACGCGGGCGGTATTGCACCCATCCCCCTGCGCCTCATGGTCGTCGATGACAACGCCGACGCCGCGGACGTCCTGTGCCTGCTGTTGGAGGCGTTGGGACATACCACGTCCTCGGAACACGATGCCGAGCGGGCGATCGCGCGAGCGCGCCAGCAGGCGCCGCAGATGCTGTTCCTCGATATCGGATTGCCGGACATGGATGGGTACGAACTCGCGCGGCGCCTGCGGGCAATGCCCGAGACCGCCGACGCCGTCTTTGTCGCCGTGACCGGCTACGGGCAGCCCGATGACAGGGCGCGGGCAAGGCAAGCAGGCTTCGACCATCACATGGTCAAGCCGGTCAAGTTGGAGGCCGTACGCGAATTGCTCGACAACTACTCACCCGCGCGCAAGGCCGGTTGACGCGCGCGCACGGGACGGTCGACCACGTCGCGCTCGGCGACAACGAAGCCGCGCACATCCACCCGAAGGGCCGCGACGACGTCCTGCCGGTGAGACGCACCTTCCAGCATCACTTCCGGTAGATGTGACAGGCCAGGGTGACCTTCAGGCGCCGAGCCGGTTGATCTCCGCGTTCTCGACCACCGCAGGCGGATTGTCCTGCCGCAACAGTTGCAGCATCGCGCGACCGACGCGGTCGGTGGTCGTCATCAACCTTGGCAACATGCGCACGCCCAGGCCCATCAACGGGCCGGCGAGCGTGTACGCGACCGCGAGTGCGGCATGCGGCGAGCGCACGCCGTCCCCGGGCTGGATGATGCCGGGACGCAGCATCACCGTGCGGAATGGCAGGGCAGCGAGCGCGCTTTCGGTTTCACCCTTGACGCGCATCGGCATGATCCGGCTCTCGGGATCCGCTCCCGCGCCGGAAATGTAGATGAAGGTCATGCCGGGGTTGAGTTGCCCGACCGTCCGCGCGACATGCAGGGTCAGGAACAACGTCACATGACGATACGCGCCTTCCCTCGCGCCCGGCACCTGCGCACCGGCGCAGTAGAGGCAGGCATCGAATGGATGCAGGCGATCCTCGATTGCATTGAGCGCGGCGAAGTCGCGCACCACGAGTTCTTCCAGCTTGGGATGGGTCTGTCCGCTGGAGCGGCGGCCAAGCGAGACGACGTGGCTGACGTCCGGATCGTGCAGGCATTCGCGCAGCACGCCCTGGCCGACAAGGCCGGTGGCACCGGTGATCAGGATGCGCATGGCCGACTCCGCGAAAGGCAAGGAACCAAGCCTACTGCGCGCGAGGTGAAAGCGGCCGGGTGGCATGGACCACGGCTGGGCTATGCGCTGCCGCTGTCCCCTGCGCACAGCGCGCGCTTGCGCGCCGGCGTCAGTTGCTTGATCGCGTACTCGGCGCGGCTGGCGGAGGAACGGTCAGGATGCTCGAATCGCGCGAGCAGCCGCGACGGTGGCCGCGAACGGGTATAGCGGGCGCCCGTGCCGGCGACATGCTCGGCATAGCGCCGTTCCACGTCGGTGGCGATCCCGGTGTACAGGCTGCCGTCGGTGCATTCGATGATGTAGACGTACCAGCGGCCCATGCCGCGAGTGTAGCGGGGCACCGGGCGTGCGGAAAAACGCCTCCGTGCAGGCGCAGGTCAGCGTGCGATGCCACTGCCCGACAACTGCATCAGCGTGCTGGTGGCCTTCGCGCCGGACCACACGCTCCATCCGATCAGCAGGCCGAGTGCAGGCTGGCCCGTGTGTTGCTTGAGATAGCACCAGAAAACGACGGCGGCCAGATGGAAGCCGATCGCATACAGGCACAGGCGCTTGTCTTTGTTCATGGGTGTGACTGTCCTCTCGGCCGTCGCTGGGGGCCTTGCTGGTGATCGGATGGCCAGCCGTACCGCTGCTGGATGTTGCGTGGATGGATGGCGTCGTCCGGCCGATCCCGACATGGGAATGCCGACCCCGCATGGCAGCGACCTCCGACAGGAAATCATCGGAGGCGCGTGTCGTATCCGTCCAGGGATTGCGGCCGACTACTGCCGGCGCATGGACGATGTGAATCGTCCGTGCGCGGCTGCAGGCACTGCGCTCACGTGATGATTCTGTCATGACGCTCCGCGTTTTCTGTGGCTTGCGTCAGGATTCCACCACTCCGGAAACGTCGATGGCCGCTTGTTCTGCGATGTTCATCCGGCTCGCGCATTCAGGTGTTCCGGCCTGTGATCAGCCCAGTCGTGCCAGCAGCTTCTGGAACCGGGGGCTCTGGCGCAGGGAGGCGAGGTCGCTGTCGTTCTCCATCCAGGCCCGGGCGCCCCATCCCAGTTCGGCGGCACGCTCGAGCAGGTCCATCGCGCGGTCGTGCTCGTCGAGTTGCGCGAACGTGCACGCCGCGTTGTAGCAGACCATCGGCTCGTCATCGCTGGACTGCAGCGCCAGGTTGGCCCACTCGATCGCCTTGTCCCTCTCGCCCATGGTCGCGAAATTCGCCGCGCCCATGTAGCGGGCGCGCGCGTCGCCCGGATTCGCTTCCAGCGCCCGCTCGATCAATCCGATCGCGCGTTGCCGCGCCTTGCGCTCATCGTCCTTCCGGCCCATCTCGCTGTAGGCCTGGCTCAGGTAGACGATCGGCAGGTAATCGGCAGGACTGACCTCCGATGCACGCAGGAACAACCACGCGGCTTTTTCGAAGTTTCCGCGCGAGCTGCAGATCGCTCCGTAGAGGAAATAGGGTTCGAACAGGTTCGGGTTCAGCATCATGGCCGTTTCGAACTGCCGCTCGGCCAGGTCGAATTGCCTGCTCACGTACAGCGCCAGCCCGCGGGAGGCATGTGCCTCGGCGGAGTCCGGGTCCAGCTGCAGCGCCCGCTCGCTTGCACGCATGGCGTTGGCGACGTGCCCGGGGCTGGGCTCCATGAAGCGATGACGCATCGCATAGGCATCGGCAAGGCCGGCCCACGCCGCGGCGTATTTCGGATCCTTGTCGATGGCGCGCTCGTACATTTCGATGGCGCGCATGGAGTCGCGCCGGTTCCACGAGTAGAAGTACCTGCGGCCGCGCAGGTAGTCGTCGTAGGCCCCGACGTCGGCAGTCGCGACGTACTGGATCGCGCGACGTTCCTTCGGCGACAGGGTGACCTTCAATGCATCGACGATGCTCTGTGCGATGTCGTCCTGGATGGCGAACACATCCTGCAACTCGCGGTCGTAGGTCTCCGCCCACAGGGTGGAATCCGATGCCACGTCGATCAACTGTGCGGTGATGCGCACGCGGTTGCCGGAACGGCGCACGCTGCCCTCCAGGACCGTACCGACGTCGAGCTTGGCCGCGACCATCGGGATGTCGATCTCCTTGCCCTTGAAGAAGAACGACGACGTGCGCGACGCCACCTGCAGCTGCGGCAGCTTCACCAGCAGGTTGAGGATTTCCTCGGAAATGCCGTCGCTGAAATACTCGTTGTCGTGGTCGCCGCTCATGTTGACGAACGCAAGCACCGCGATGCTGCGGCGGGTCTCGTCACGCGGCGATGCCTGATGCTTCCGGCGTGCCTGGCCAACATCCACATGGAGCTGCGTGGGCTTCGTGGCTACTGGATCGTGGCCGGTGCGCTCGATGCCGCGAGGGCCGAGATCGAACAGCCAGGCCATGACCACCGCGAACGGAAACCCGAGCGCGACCAGGACGATGATCAGGGTGAGCGACCAGGCGGGGACATTGAGCGGCGGCAACACGGTGGCAGCGACTTCAACCATCACCCAGCCGATCGCCGCATACACGACGGCCACGCGGATGACACGGCGGCGGTGAAGCTCTGCGACAAAGCCCCTGTGTCTTTTTCCGCTGTCACCTGAATCCATGCGCTACCCCGGGGGCTGCCACGGGCGGGCGTCGCGGCCGGCAGGCGGGGCCGTGATTGCCGCCTGCCGCTGCCACGATCCAAGGCCTTGTTTTTCAAACGACGTGGCTGCTCGGCTCAGGCCATCGGCGACGGCCCGGCAGGTATCCTTTGCATGGCGAGCGCGTTCAGCGAGCAGCGGTGGCGACGTTTCGACGATGCCTCATCGCACGCTCGCGGCCTGGCGCGCCTGTCTGCAATCACGCGATGCAATCCGCTGGAGTGTCCACACTGCGTTATCAGCGCGCGTTGGCGAACCATGGATGACAAGGGAGACGACGATGAAGATCCTGCTGGTCGGTGCCAACGGAACACTGGGGCGAGCGGTCGCTGCGGAGCTGCGCGTGCGTCATGAATTGATCCCTGCCGGACGCAGGACCGGTGACGTGCACCTGGACCTGGCCGACGCCGACAGCATCGACGCCGCGTTGCAGTCGGTCGGGCCGCTGGATGCCGTGATCTCCGCCGCCGGCCACGTCGCTTTCGGCCCGCTGCTCGAGTTGACCGACGTGCAGTGGCATCTCGGGCTGTCGGAGAAACTCATGGGGCAGGTGAACCTGGCCCTGCTCGCCGTGCCCCACCTGCGTGATGGCGGCTCGATCACGCTCACCACCGGCGTGGTGTCGACCGACCCGATCCGCGGCGGCGCATCGGCAGCGATGGTCAATGGCGGGCTGGAATCCTTCGTGCGTTGTGCAGCGCTGGAACTGCCGCGCGGGCTGCGCATCAACGCAGTCAGCCCGGGCGTGCTGCTGGAATCCATGCACGAGTACGCACCGTTGTTTCGCGGCTTCGAGCCGGTGCCTGCCGCACGCGCGGCGCTGGGTTTCGCCCGCAGCGTGGAAGGCGGCGATACCGGCAAGACCTACCGGCTGTTCTAGCCGGCGGATCCGGGGCGCGCGCCTAGCGCCGCTCGTTGCGCTCGTCCTGGTCGCCGTCGCTGCGAACGTCGTCGAGGAAGGACGTCCCGTCGGCATTGCGATCGCCCGGCTGGTCATCGAGCGCGGCATCCAGCAGGTCGGCCTGGTCATCGACGCCGATGTTGTCGATCGCCGATTGCGAACGCGGATCCAGCGACGGCGGACGCATGGGGCGCCGCTCCACCGGTTCCGTGCGCGGATCGCCACCGGGCGCCGGCGCACCGGTTTTGTTGGTCTTTTCCATCGCACTACCTCCAGCATTGGCCGATGCCACGACAGCGACTCGAAGCCGTGCCATGACTGTCGATCACTATCTGCGCGCGGGCGTTAGCGACGCGACAAGGCCAGCCGTCGCCGGCATCGCGCCGATTGCTCGCCTGCGCGCGACCGACGAGGCAGAATCGACGGATGGAAACCTGCGAGCTCGACAATCCATTCTGGTCATCACTGGCCAGTCGCCATCGCGCGCTGGCGCAACGCTCGGGAGGTGTTGCGCGCTACCCGGCCGACTTCGCGCCGTTCATCGGCGTGCGGGATGCCGACGTGGATGTTGGCGAGGCGCTGGCTTCGCTGGTCGCGCCGGGCGAAACCCTGTTGCTGCTCGGCGTTGCGCCGCGCGTATCCGGAGACTTTCAACTCGAGCCATTCGCGGACCTGGCGCAGATGACCTGCGCCGAGCCCATCCCGGTGATCGACGGGCCGGACGTCATCGCGCTGGCCGACGCGCACCGCGCCGACGTGCTGGCGCTGACCGCGCTGGTCTATCCGCATTACTTCCGGCCGCGCACGATCGAGCTGGGCCGCTATGTCGGCATCTACCAGGATGGTCGCCTGGCGGCGATGGCCGGCGAGCGCCTGGGCATGGATGGTCACCAGGAAATCAGCGCCATCTGCACGCATCCGGATTTCAACGGACGCGGCTACGCCCGTCGCCTCACCGCCATGCTGTCGAACGACAACATCGAACGCGGCCGCATCCCCTTCCTGCATGTGAGCCACGAGAACCTGCGCGCGAAACGCCTGTACGAACAGATCGGCTATCGCCACCGCCGCGACATCGGCTTCTGGGCACTGCGCCGCGCGTAAATCCCAATCCGCGCATTGCGTCGCGGTTTGGGACCGGAGGCGGCGTCCACAATTTGCGCCGGAGCGGCGCATGCGCTGTCCTGGTCGCGGGGATTCGTGTGTCCGGACGGGGGAAACCAATGACGCGACTGGGCTTGTGGCTGTCCATGGGGATGACGCTGTTCGGGGTCCCCGGCGTGTCGGCCGCGGAAAACGCCGAATCCCCGAGCGACGTCAGCAAGGATCACCCGCAGCCATTCCTGGGCGGCTTCCTGCGCGAATCGCGGATCGTCTATCCGCTGAAGGTCGGCGAATGGGAGGCGATCGGCGAGCACCGGTTCGACGAGCAGGAATACGGTGTGTCCGTCCGCTATGCCCATGGCCGGGACAGCGATCGATGGATCGACGTCTACTTCTATCCGGCCGGCGTCCTGTCGGCGGCGCAGTTTGCCGAGGCTGCGCGCACTGAAGCCGACCTCATCGGCCAGGCCCATCGGCAGGCCGGTCACGCGGACTTCGACATCGGCGAATTGCAGGCGTTTTCTGTGGCGTCGGTTCCTGTCGCTCCGGCCGCGGCGATCCCGGCACGCGCGGTCGACCTGGGCTACACGATCCATGGCACTGCATACAGCTCGGCGATGACGCTGCTGCTCGATCACCTGTATTTCGTCAAGGCGCGCTACAGCATCGAGCAGGCCAGGCTGTCGCGCGAGGACACCCTTCGACAACTGGAGCAATTCACCGCGCAGCTGCATCCCAGCCTGGTCGTGCTCAGCACGGGCGATTGCTCGATGTCCTCGCAGATCGACGCGGGCACCGGTCGCGTCACCGCACGCGCCCCAGTTCCGGATGGCCGACTGTTGGCGGGTTGCGTTGGTGAATCGCCGGTCAACCCGGATGTCGTCGATGGCATGCGCGAAATCCGGATCGAATATCGCGCGCCGGATGGCGAGGGTCATCCTTCGCGGTCGATCGGCATCGGGCGGATCAAGGTCGGCTGAGCGCGGGGCGCTGGCCGACGTTCGGCGCCGATGAAGTCCGGCCGTGAATCAGCGACCGGTCGCCCTGTCGTCGCCGCCCGGCGCGAAATCCCGCACCCAGGTATGGGTCGGCGACGCATGCAAGGGCTGGTGGCAAACCCGGGTATCGATGATCGTGCGCAGGTCAGCCGCGCTCAGGCTGGATGTGGCCGCATCGGTCGCGTTCGCGGGCGATGACCCGGACAAGGGCGCAGACGCCAATTGCCGGGCGACGGCACTGAGCAGGTCCGCCGTGGCTTCCCGCAATGCATTGCGCTCGGCCTCGGAATGCCAGGCGCGCGCCTGCAGCTCACCGGCACGCTCATCGCAGGCCTGTGCCAGCTCGCTCAATTCACGATCGAGATAGGGATTGTCCAAGTGGCGAATCCTGCATGCCGGAAGTGGAAGGCGTGATGAACACCACGCGTGGCGCCATGGCATCGAACTGCGCGGATCATCCGCCAGCCAGCCACGCCCGGCATCTGCCGTTACGCCTATTGCGTCCGGACGCGTGATGCGCTCACGCGGCGTGCCGCGACGCGTGAGCGCAATCACAATCCGGGGTGATACACGCGCTCCGTATGTCCCTTGAGCTGTTCGGGCCAGAAGTACACCGTCCGCAGGTTGCCGGTGGTGTAACGCTCGGCCTCGTCCTTGAAGTGCGCGGAGTCGGGGTGGCCGCTTTCGCCGCCGGCGGTGATGGCGCGCGCGCTGACCTTGTCGCCGAACTCGACGACCGCGACGAAGCTGTTGCCGCTGGTGCCGTAGTAACGTTTCGTCCCGGGCCAGCGGTGCGCGCCGAACGATGCGAGCGAGCCCCATCGCGACGACACGAACGGCACCGGGATGCTGGGCTTGGCATCGTTGAACGGCTGCACGATGGCGCCGTCGATGCGCTGGAAGCGATTGATCTCGCCCCAGGGCACGCCCCAGCTGCCGAAGTCCTCCTGCAGGCGGTCGGTTGCCTCGACGAGCGCATCCAGGCGTGCCTTCGGGCCAGCCTGTCCGGCCATGTAGTCATAGATCGAGGCGTGCGCGGAATTGGCACCCGCGTGCACCTTGTCCCACAACGTGTTGCCCCAGAACACTGCAAGCGACGTCGGCATCGACGCGATGCCCCAGCGATCGTCCCAGTTGCGCAGCAGCGCGATCGGGCCGGCGAGCCGTGGCCTGAGCGGGTCGTTGGCAGGCAGTGCGTCGTAATCGCGGATGAGTACCGGAACCAGTTGCGCGAAGGCCGGCAGGTAGGAATCGAATGCCGAGGTGATCAGCGAGGGCAGGGTGAAGTCCCGTTGTCCGGACAGCACGCGCGTGGCGTGGATGCCGCGCGGATTCTCGCCGGACGTGTCCATGTAGCGCGGGTAGTCCGCTTGCTTCGGGCTGTCCGCGCCGGCGGCGGAGTAGGGCCAGTTGTTGGTGTTGAACAACCAGCCATTGGGCGGATTGAGCAGGTGCGGCGCCTCGTCCAATGCATGCAGGCCGTGCCAGTCGGTCGCCGGGTCGCTGCCGTCGACCGGCTGCGTGTAATCGAAGCGATCGTCGCGCCTGGGGATGAACTGCGGATGCAGGTAGGCGATCTCGCCCTTGTCGTCGGCGAAGATCGTGTTGTTCGACGAGTTCGCCTTCAATCCGGCGACCTTCATGTAGCTGGCGTAATCGGTCGCCCTGGTCCGCAGCCAGCTTTGTTCCAGCGCCTCGATCGGCTTGTTCATCAGCGCGACGGCAATCCACCTGCCATCCTTCGCGCGCACGATCGGGCCGTGGTGCGTTGCGTACACGGTGAAGCGGCGCTCGGCCATCGCGCCGTCCTTGCCGCGATACGGCACGACGATCTCGCGCGTCGTGACCGGCCGCAGGTCCTTGCCGTAACGGTAGGCCAGTTGCTTGTCCCGGCGCACGATCGTCTCGGCGAATTGGTCGACGACGTCGGCGCCGGTGGATGTGTGCATCCAGCCCACATGCCGGTTGAAGCCCTGGTAGACGAAGAACTGCCCCCAGGTCACCGCGCCATAGGCATCCAGCCCCGCGTCGCTCGACATCTGCAACTCGGAGCGGAAGAAAAACGACGTGTGCGGATTGATGAGCAGCAGCGCGTGGCCGTCGGCGCTGAGCCTTGGTGCGATGGCGATACCGTTGGAGCCCGTTGGCTCGTCCCAGCTCGACGGCGCCTGCGTGCTTGCGACCGCGCCTGGATTGCCGCCATAGAAGGCCGCGAGATCGTCGAGCGAAACGCGCTCGATGTCGCCGCCGATGCTGCCCTCGGTGAAGCTCAGTGCCATCCATGGTTCGAAGTGCGTGATGACGCGCGGATGCACGTCGGGATGCGTGGCGAGGTAATGATTCAGGCCGTCGGCCCAGGCGATCATCAATGCCTGCAGCCAGGCGGGGCTTTTCGCGTACAGCGCCTGCAATTGCACCGGGTCGATGAAGAGCTTCTGCCGCAGGTCCTGCCAGATCGCGGACTCGCCCTCGGCCTCGGCGAGCCGGCCCATCGCGTTGAGGTAGTTGGTCTCGACCCGATTGAAGTCGTCCTCGGCCTGCGCATACGCCATGCCGAACACGGCGTCGGCGTCGGTCTTGCCGTGCACGTGCGCGATGCCCCAGTCGTCGCGGGTGATCGTGACCGCCTGCGCCTCGCGCTGCCAGCGCGTGCTGTCGTCGGTCCGCACTTGCGCGCTGGTTGCCAGGCTGGTCGCGAGCAGCGCGACCGGCATCAGCATGGGCGCCATGCAGCGCATCAGGCGGGCGGTGTTCGTCGGGGTGCGTGCGGGCATCGGCTTCGGATCGCGGGGACCAGCCGCAATCGTAGGGGCAAACGCGGCCGGGTTCATTCCCGTCCCGCGTCTGCAGGATCAGTGCGCCCGGGCCGATGCCTTCTGCGGGAATACCAGGATGCAGGCCACCATGAAGGCCAGCAGCGCGAGCGACGCGGTGTAGCGGCTCAGGTCCAGGCCGCCGCTGGCGACTGGTTTGTCGAGGAAGTCGCCCACCACCGCGCCCAGCGGACGGGTCAGGATGAAGGCGGCCCAGAACAATGTCGTGCGCGACACCCTGGTCCAGAAGAACAGCGCGGCGACGATCGCGAGCAAGCCGGAAAAGATCAGCGCGCCGCCGCCGTAGCCGAGCCCGGCCGTGTCCGCGACCCAGTCGCCCAGCGCGGTGCCGAGCGTCTGCGAGAACATGATCGTCACCCAGTAGAACAGCTCGGATTTGGGATCGCCCACCGACTCGACCGAGATGGTGCCGAGGGTGCGATGCCAGGTGAACAGCGAGAGCAGCAGCAGCGACAGCAGGATCGTCGTGCCGCCGGTGTAGCCGATCCCCAGCGAACGATCCGCATAATCGGCCAGCGTCGTGCCCACCGTGGTGGTGGCGATGATCGTTGACCAGTACAGGAAGGGGTGGAATTTCTTCGCCGCGATCTGCGCGACGACGAAGGCGATGAAGATGGCCGCGAAAATCGCGGTGCCGACCAGGTAGCCGAGGTTCATCGACATGGTCACCGCATCGCCACCGGTTTCGCCCAGGGTCGTTGCCGCGATCTTGATGAGCCAGAAGCCGAACGTGACGTGCGGCACCTTGGCGAGCATCGATTGTTCACGTGCGTCCATGGGATTCCTTGCGATGGCGTGGGGGCATTGTGCAGTAGCCGCTGAATGCGGCCGGCGGAAGCCTGCGATGAAGGGCTTGTGATCGGGCTCTCAGACTCGGCATTGCAATGAGAGTTTCATTGCCCTCCGAGAGGGGGTATCCGATGAGCACCAAGATCCCGGGCCGTGGAGACCGGTTTGAAGCACTGATGCGGGGCGTTCTCGCCCTGGCGTTGATTGCGGGCGTGGCCTGGGCCATGACCCACGGCGGCCCGAATCCCGGCCCCGGCCTGAGCATTCCGCTGCACTGACGGCGACCTTGCCTGCTGCTGCAGGCATGCCGTTCGCGGCCCGGGCGCTGATCCCGGAGGGCCTCCGGCTTTGAAACCCGCTGGCGCAGTGGTCCAATGCGCGTCGGAGTTGCGACGCGGAGAGGACATGACGCTGCTGACAGACAGGATTGCGCCGGCCACGGTGGTGCGGGATGCGCCGTTCCCGCTGCTGGTCGCAACGGACGTCCTTGATCGCGATGCGGAGCAGGCGCTCGGCCAGGACTTCCCGCAGTACCGGGGCGCTGGCTTTTTTCCCTTCGCCAGCAGCGATTGCGGCCCCGCCATGAATACCCTCGTCGGCGAACTCACCACACCCGCATTCGCCGACCGGGTCGGCGAGCTGCTCGGCATCGAGCGGCTATCGCAATATCCGGTGCTGGTCACCATCTGCCGCGCGCTGAACCTGCGGCACGGGACCATCCACACCGACAGCCAGTCCAAGGTCGCCAGCGCGCTGGTGTATCTCAATCCCGAGTGGGCGCCATCGCACGCCGGTTGCCTGCGCTTCCTGTCGGCCAGCAACGACATCGAGGCGCTGGTCGCGCCGGAAATCAAACCGGTGTTCGGCACGCTCACGGCCTTCCGCCGCACCGACAATTCCTTCCACGGGCATCTTCCCTATGAAGGCGAGCGTCGCGTGATCCAGGTCGCGTGGGTGGTCGATGCCGCGGCCGTGGAGCGCAAGACACGCCGCGGACGTTTTTCCCGGGTGATCAAGCGAATCGCCGGCCGCCTGGATGGCTGGTTCGGCAAGGGTCGCGACAAGGACGCTTCGCACCTGGACTGATGCCGTCAGGCCGCCGCGACGACCTGGATGTCGACGTCACCGACGCGGACCGACTGTCCGGCGCGGATCTTGCAGGTCTTGCGCAGTTCGACGTTGCCGTCGACGGTGACAACGCCGCTGGCGACCAGCGCCTTGCCGGCACCGCCGCTATCGCACAGGCCAACGAGTTTCAGCAGCTGGTTGAGCTCGACATGGTCGCGCTCGAGATCGAAGCGGATGTGCTGCATGGATGATCGCGCGCAGTGGGGTGGGCCACCCTCGCAGCGTTGCGAGGGGCATGCAAGCGTTGCCGGCTCAGCCACCCTTGTAGAGCGTCGGGAACAGTTGCTTGAGATGCACGAGCTTTGGCGCATCGTTGTAGACGATGTAGGGATCGTTCGGATGCAGTTTCAGGTAATCCTGGTGGTAAGCCTCGGCCGGATAGAAGGCCTTCAGCGGCTCGACCCGGGTCACGATCGGCGCCGGAAACACCCTGGCCGCGGTCAACTGCGCGATGTAAGCCCTGGCGACCTTCTGCTGCGCGTCGCTGGTGGTGAAGATTTCCGATCGGTACTGGGTGCCGACGTCGGGGGACTGCCGGTTGAGCTGGGTCGGGTCGTGCGCGACCGAGAAATACACCTTGAGCAACTGGCCGTAGCTGACCTTCGAGGGGTCGTAGACGACCTTGACCGATTCGGCATGCCCGGTGCGCCCGGTGCTGACGGTGTCGTATTCGGCGGAGCCGCTGTTGCCGCCGCTGTATCCCGACGTCGCCTGCCGGACACCCTTGACGTGTTCGAAGACGGCTTCGACGCCCCAGAAACAGCCGCCGGCGAATACCGCGGTCTGTTCGCCCGCGGCCGCAGTTGACGGCAGGTCGAGCGTGGGATCGGGCAGGGCCACCGGCTTGCTGCGGGCGAATCCGGCACTGCAGGCCATCAGTCCCGCGAGCAATGCCGTGGCGAGGATGGACTTGCCGGCTCGAAGCGATGGCTTGCGCATGGCGACTCCAGATTTGAAGCGATGGGGATCAGGCTTTGGCGAAACGCAGCGCGGCGGAGTTCATGCAGTAGCGCAGGCCCGTCGGCCTGGGGCCGTCGTCGAACACATGCCCCAGGTGCGCGTCGCAACGCGCGCAGGAGACCTCCGTGCGTGTCATGCCGAAGGTGCGGTCGGTCTTTTCGACGACATTCTGCCTGGCGATCGGCTGCCAGAAACTCGGCCAGCCGGTCCCCGATTCGAACTTCGTCGCCGAATCGAACAACGCGGTATCGCAGCAGATGCAGCGGAAGACGCCCTTGTCGTGCACGTTGAGCAGCGGACCGGTGTATGCACGCTCGGTATCGGCATGGCGCGTGACCTGGAACGCAAGCGGCGAGAGTTGCCGGCGCCACTGCGCGTCGGTCTTCACCACCTTGTCTGCCTGCACCGTGCGCAGCCGCCTGCCGTCGTTGCTGAACTCGACGAGTGCAACCTTGCCCGGCGCCACCTTCTTGGCGGGCGCCGCGGCCTCGCTCTTGCGGGCGCAGCCAAGCGCCAGCGCCGTGACTGCCAGCGTGGACGACAGCAGGAAACCGCGGCGGGACGGATCAGGGACGCGCTTGGATGGATTGTTCATGGCAGCACATACGACCTGGATGCGGGCCCGGATGCAGGCTGGAAGCGAGTCGTTCAGCCTGGTGGTGTCGATCTGACACGCGGTGCGGCAAAAGGTTCGCAGCGGCCGGGGCGCGCGAGGCCACCGGTCGTCGGTTGAGGCGGAGCAGCCGTCCCTGGCGGGGGGTCGTCAGCGCCCGTTGGCGCTGTAGCGGCCCGGGCCGAGCAGGGCCAGGGCCACGGCCGTCGCCAGGAACATTCCCTGCAGTTCGAGCGCCCAGCCACCTTGTTCGTTGAGCTGGCCCAGCTGGCCCATGTGCGCCAGTGCGAATGCGAACAGCATGTTGATCGCAATGAGCAGCGCGCCGATCCGGGCATGGAAGCCGGCCAGCAGCATCAGCGGCCCGAGGACTTCACCAACCAGGGCCCCGTAGGCGATGTAGGACGGCCAGCCGTGCGCGGTCACCATGCCTTCGATGGGGCCGACGCCACCCCTGAGCTTGGCGATGCCGTGCAGCAGTATCAACACGCCCAGCGCGATGCGCAGGACCAGCTTGCCGATATCGGCTTGCGAATTCTGGTTCATCCCCGATTCCCCGATTCATGTTGGACCATCCGGAGGATAGCCGCAGCAACACACGCTGTCGCGTGCATCGGCCACCGAGGCGGCTGCGTCGGCCCGGGAGGAATTTGCGCCAGCGCAAGGCGGTCCGGCCGGGGCCGGGCTGCAGTCGTCACCGTCAGCGAATCGGCAACTTCAACCGGCGGCCATTCCAGTCCAGCAACACCCCGTCGGCGACGATGGCCGTGACCACCGCATCACCGATCCGATCGCCTTCATGCAGGCGGTTGCCATCGATGATGACCAGCCGCTGCGCCGGGTCGTCGTTCCACAGGTGCATGCTCATCTTCAGCGGCGGCAGTGCCTTGCGCTCGTCGACCGAGAGGTCGGACAGCGACTGTGTCGCGGCGGGGCTGGTCATCGCAGTCATTGCGGGCGCAGCCGTCACCGGTGGTGGCGTGATCGGCGCGGTCGCAGTCGCAGTTGTGGTGGCCGGTGCACGCGCGGGATCGGTCGATATGGGCTCGATACGCACGGGTGGCGAAGGTCGCGTCGTGGCGTCGGTCTTGTCGGCCATCGGCACATCGGGTTCGGTGCGCGCCGGTGACGCGGGTGGCGGCGACAGGTGTCGTACCGGGGGCAGGGACGGCACCTGTGGCGCGATGCGTGGGATGCGCGCTGCCGGCGCGGTGGCGGGCGTCGCCGGTGCAAGGGCGGTGCGGGCGATCCAGAGGGCCAGCAACAACGCGACGAGCGCGATCCACGCGACCCGGGAAGCGCCCAGGTGCGATCGTGCAGCAGGTGCAGGCGGCAGTTCGGCAAACACGTCGGGCACCGTCGCGCGTCGCCGCTGGGCTTCGGATTTCCGCAGCGCTTCGAGGATGAGCGACATTCAGTCCAGTCCCCGCGACAAGCGTGGACCGGGTGCGTCGGCGGCCAAGGCAAAACCGGTTTCGGGGCCGGCGACACCGTCGGCGACCAGGCCGTGGTCGGACTGGAACCGTCGCAGCGCATCGATGTCTGGAGGCAACGTCGCTGGCGTCGCGGGCGAGCGCCAGATGGCGGCGTATTCGCCCTTCCAGGCGCGCTGCAGCGCAACGCGCGGCACCTCCACGGCGGGACCATCCAGTTGCAGCCGGACCCGCAACGCACCCACGCCGAGCAGCTCGGCCCAGGCATCGCGGCCATCGCTGCGCAGGTGCAACAGCACCGGGCGCCCGATCGCTGCCAGCTTGTCCAGCGTGGCCCGTGCGCGCAGGCAATGCACATCCGTCGCAAGCAGTGGGGCGCATTGCATTGCGATGGCGACGTCGGCTGGATCGGTTGGCAAGCGCCACGACGCCAGCAGGCTCCGCCATGCGTCGGGCGATGCGCTACCGGCCGCCGCGATGCGCGTCGCAAGTTCACCAGCATCGAGGAAGGGCAGGGCCGGTGGCGTCGCCGGCACTGCCGCGGGCGCCATAGCGACCGGATGCGCGGTCGCCGAAGCCATGGCCGTGGGTGCCATCGGGGGTCCGTTCCACAACGCAATCGCCGTCACTGCAACGACGATGGCAAGTGCGGCGACCGCCGCGAGCAGCCTTCCGGACATCGCCTTGCGCACCGCCGATGTCGACAATGCTTCCTTCGCGGCGAGATCCACGATGCCCGCTTCCACGGTGGTGGCATCGCGCGCATAACCAGCCAGCAGGCTGCGTTCGGCCAGGACGTTGATCAGCCGTGGCACGCCGCCGGAATGGGCATGCAGGCGCCTGATCGCCGATCGCGAAAACGGCAGGTGCACCCCGCCTGCGATGGCGTGGCGATGGCGCAGGTAGCGCTCGGTCTCGCCCGCGTCCAGCGGCGTCAGGTGGAATCGCGCGGTGATGCGCTGCGCCAGCTGACGCATGTCCTCGCGCGCCAGCAGCGTGCGCAGTTCCGGCTGGCCCAGCAGGATGATCTGCAGCAGCTTCTGCGTGTCGGTTTCAAGGTTGGTGAGCAGGCGCACCTGTTCCAGCGCATCGATCGACAGATCCTGCGCTTCGTCGATGATCAGCACCACGCGCAATCCCTGCGCATAGGCGTCGAGCAGGTAACGGTTGAGCGCGTCGACCAAGCCCTTGAGGCTGCCGCGGCGTCCCTCGACGTCGACGTGCAATTCCTCGCACAGGGTCTCCAGCAGTTCGACCGGTGTCAGCCGCGGATTGAGGATGAGCGCGACGCGCGTGTCCGCCGGCAGTTGCTCCAGCAGCAGCCGGCACAGGGTGGTCTTGCCGGTGCCGACTTCGCCGGTCAGCTGCACGAATCCGCCGCCACCGCCCTGGCCGATGCCGAACAGCAGGTGCGCCAATGCGTCCCGGTGGCGCTCGCTGAGGAACACGAAGCGCGGGTCGGGCGTGATCGAGAACGGCGGCTCACGCAGCCCGTAGTGCTCGAGGTACATGCAGGTCCCGTCCGGAAGAGGCCGTTAGCCTGCCACGAAACCCACCGCGGCGAGCATCACTCGGTGATGTCCCGGGATTCACCCGTGGCCAGGACGTCCAGGTCGCGCAGCCGCTGTGGACGGCTGACCAGCGGATAGAGCACGACCGCGCCCAGGATGATCGCCACGCCGGCGTAGAAGGCTGGCGAGAGTTCGCGCTGCTCGCCCAGCAGGAGGATCGCCAGCACGATGGCGTAGACCGGCTCCAGGTTCACCGCCAGCTGCGCGGCGAACGCGCTCATGTGGCGCAGCGCAACCAGTGACAAGGTGAAGGGCAGCAGCGTGCACAGCACCGACAGCGCCAGCAGGTACAAGGCGTCGTGCATGCCCGGCAACACGAACAGCGTGCCGGCGAACGCCGGGAACAGGAATGGCATCGCAGGCGCCAGCAACGTCATTGCCAGCGTGCCGGCGCCCAGTTCGACGGCTGTCACCGTCAGCGGGTCGGCGTGCTCGACCAGGCGCTTGTTCAGCGATGAGAAACAGGCAACGAACAACGCCGAGATCGTGCCCATCAGGATGCCAAGCCGCATGCCGTGCGGGACGCCGCCGACGACGAGTGCCACGCCCGGCAGGACCGCGATGCCGAGCGCCAGTTCCCGTCGCGAGAATTTGCGGCGTGCGAGTTTCGGCTCGATCAGCGCCGTGAACACGGTCGCCAGTGCCATGCAGGTCGCACCGACCGATGCATTCGACAACTTGATCGCGCCGTAGAAGGTCAGCCAGTGCAGCGACACGAGCACGCCGATGCCGGCGTAGGAGAACAGCAGCCTGCGCGACATCGCGCGCAGTCCACGCCAGACCTGCGGGACGAGCGCCAGCGCCGCGACCACGATCAGCATGCGCCACCACACCAGCGGCAAGGCCGGCAGCGTGATGAGCTTGCCGAGGATGGCCGTGAATCCCCACAGCAGGACGCAGGCATGGATCTGCAGGAAAGCCCTGCGTGTATCGGTCAGCGGCATGTCGGCATTATCGCCTGCCGCTGGCTCCCCGCCCGGTGTCGGGCGGGACTTGTGTCAGAAACCGGTTCGCGCGATCAATTGAACGAGAAGGTGCACGGGACGGGAGAAACGACGGGGGCGCCATTGTTCAGGGCGTCCAGCCAGTTCTTCAGCTGCTCCTGGTAGGCGCGCTCGGGGTTGCCCGCCGGCGTCATCGGATCGGACAGCAGCGAATTGTTGGCCAGCGCCATCAACTGGTTGATGGAGCCGCCAAAGGGCGCATAGATCCGGTTGCCATTGACGAAGCCGGCTTCCACGTTGAGCCGCATCGCGGCCAGGTGCGACGACAGTTTGTACGCCATGTTGGTGGCGGTGCTGGCGAGCAGCCATGCACGGAATTGCGGGTAGGTGACCGGATTGAAATCCACGCCGTTGATGCTGCTCAGGTTGAGGCTCGACAACGTCGTGAATTCCGGCGCGAGGGTGCCGCCGTCCATCAGCGTGTCGAGGCCGTTCTTGTTGCTCCAGTATCCAGGCGTGCGACCGCCGCTGGGCTTGGTGCAGTAATTGCCGAATGACAGCTGTGCGGTATTGCCCGCAGCGACCTGGATGCCCGTCTGTGGGTTGATCGGGTTGCCTTGCGCGTCATGCGGTGAGGACTGTACCCAATTGGCCTGCAACGGACTGGCTTCACGCAACGAATAGTCGCTGGCGGGAAGCAGCGATCCGAAGGTGGCATAGCCGAATGAATCGGTCGGCAGGGTGGAGCTGTAGAGCTTGCTTGCCGACTCGAGGGTCATGTTCCAGCCGATCAGCCGGGGCTCGCCGGCGTCATGCACCCCGTTGGCGTTGGCGTCATAGAACTTCTTGACGGTCACCGTGCCATGGCAGACACAGCCGGCGTAGACGGCGCCGGCGAGCAGGGCGGTTGAAAGGACGACGGCCTTGGCCGTCCGCGATTGGGGCAACTTCATGTCCATATGCATCACCGGAAGAGGTTTGAGGGTGGGGCGTATTCACGATTGCGCACGGCAATTGAAAATTCGCAGCGCCGTCATAACCCCGGCCCTGTGATGAACAGGACAAATTTGAGACATTGATCACAGATCGATACTTTTCCGGTGGCGCCCCACGCGGCGGGTTTGGGGCCCCGCTTTACAGGGACACTGACGAGGGTTCAGCCTGCGACACAAGCGCGGGCGTGCCAGCCGGAGCCAGCCCCGTCCCGCGGCGGGCGACAGGGGGGAAAGGCAATGTCAAACGTATTCACGCCACCCGAGCGGTATCGCGGGCCTGACCGGCGCACCGGCAACGATCGCCGCAAGACGTCGGACCGGCGGGACGAGATCCGCTTCGACCTGACCAAGGAAGACCGGCGCAAGGGCAAGGACCGCCGCAGGCATGGCGGCTGGGACGACACTCCGATTCGCTGAGTGCAGTGCGACCCGCGAAACGAGGACGGATCGACGCGCCGGACATCGCCGTACGCTGCATCGATCCCGGTGGACAATCCGACGATGGGGCATGTATCGTGCGCCCACTTTCCTTGTTGGAACCTCAGTGGACAGCGACTGTTGTAGCCGATCCGGTATTGGCAACTGACGGCAGGGTCAACGCAGGTTCCTCTGCCGCTGCCTTGCCGCCTACATGGCGGGCTGCGGTTTCCCGGATTCATTCGATCCGGTCGTCCGACTCCCTTCTGATTTGATGAAGCCGCGTATGCGCGGTTCTTCCTGCTCGCTTCGGCGGGCGGCGAGGGCCGCCGCGTTCGCAGCCAGCGACCTGCTGCGCAGGTTCAGGATCACGGACTGTGATGACGACTTCCACGACTGCGCCCTTTTCCGTGCGTCGCATATTGCGGGCACTGGGCCCGGGGGTAACCACGGGCGCTGCTGACGACGATCCTTCCGGCGTAGCGACGTATTCGATCGCCGGCGCGCAGTTGGGGACGTCGCTGCTCTGGACAGCCTGGCTGACCTGGCCCCTCATGGGTGCGGTTCAGATGATGAATGCCCGGATCGGCATGGTCACCGGGATGGGGCTGGCAGGCGCATTCCGCACCAAGTTCCCGCGCTGGATCGTCGGAGTGCTGTCGTTGGCGTTGCTGGTCGCGAACGTCATCAATATCGGTTCGGACCTTTCCGGCATGGGCGATGCGGCCGAAATGCTTGGCGCCGGCTCGTCTCGCATCTACGTCATCGTCTTTGGCGTTGGTATCGGCCTGGCCTGCATCCGTCTTCGTTATCACCAGATCGCCAGCGTGCTCAAGTGGCTGGCGCTCGTATTGTTTGCTTACGTCATTACTGCGTTCATCCTCGAGCCGGATTGGCCGACGGTCATGCGGGCATCGGTAACTCCGTCCTGGCCCAGTGGCAAGGTGGCCTGGGAGACGCTGGTGGCGATACTGGGAACCACGATCAGCCCCTACCTTTTCTATTGGCAAGCTGGGCAGGAAGTGGAAGAAAAGAAGGCCAAAGGACGACGCATGCTGGTACAACGCGAGGGTGCGACCAGCCGCGAGCTCGCCGATCGCCGCATCGACGTCGGCGTGGGCACCTTTTTTTCGAACATGGTGATGTTCTTCATCATCCTCGCGACGGCGCTGACCCTGCACAAGGCGGGCATCACCCGGATCAGCAGCACCCGTGAAGCAGCCGAAGCTTTGCGCCCACTGGCCGGCGACTTTGCCTACTGGCTTTACACGCTGGGCATCGTCGGGGTCGGCCTGCTCGCGATACCGACGTTGGCCGGCTCGGCCTCGTACGCCTTTGCCGAAACCTTCGATTGGGCCTACGGGCTGGACCAGAGACTGCGCAAGGCCGGTTCGTTCTATGCCGTCTTCGCCTTCGCGATCCTTGCGGGAATCGCGCTCGATTTCCTCAGTGTCAATCCGATCAAAGCGTTGTTCTGGACCGCGGTCATCAACGGTGTGCTCGCCCCCTTCCTGCTCGTTGGATCGCTGATCATTGCGAGTGACCGCAAGATCATGAATGGCCAGACGAGTTCACTTCTCAGTCGCGCGGTGGTCGGCTTGACCGCGGCGTTGATGTTCGGCGCCGCAATCGGGATGTTCGTTCTGCAGTGATCCGGGCGATTGCAGCAAGCGTCATTCCCTAGAGCCAGTGGACCTTTTTCAGATAGCGGTACAACCCAACGCAGACCGCCAAGGTAATCGCGATCACCACGAAGTAGCTGTAACGCCATGAAAGTTCCGGGATCTGGTGGAAGTTCATTCCGTACCAGCTTGCAATCAGCGTCGGCGCCGCCAGCAGCGCCGCCCAGCCGGCCAGCTTCTTGACGATTTCGCCCTGGGCGATCGTCACCAGCGACAGGTTGACGCTCATCGCCGCGGTCAGCATCTCGCGCATCGTGTCCGTGGACTCGTTGACGCGCAGGGCGTGGTCGAGCACGTCGCGGAAATACGGGCGGACTTCCTTCGGGATCAGGTCGCCGTGCATGCGCGTGAGTTGCGACAGGATGTCCTGCATCGGCGCGACGGCCAGGCGCAGTTGCGTGAGCTCGCGCTTGAGCTCGTACAGCTTGATGATGGTCTGGCGCCGGTAGGCCTCGGCGAAGATGTCCTGCTCGAGCTGGTTGAGTTCCTCTCCGAACTCGGTCGCGATCGGGAGGTAGTGGTCGGTGACGAAATCAAGGATGGCGTAGAGCCCGTAGGACGGCCCCAGCGACAGCAGTTCCGGCTCGCGTTCCACGCGCGCGCGGACAGGTGCATACGACAGCGATGCTCCGTGCCGCACGGTGACCAGGTAGCGCTTGCCCAGGAATGCATAGGTCTCGCCGAAGCGGATGTGGCCCTCGTCGACCTGCGCCGTGTGCATCACCACGAACAACGAATCGCCGTAGGCCTCGATCTTGGGTCGCTGGTGCGCGTGCTGCGCATCCTCGATGGCCAGGTCGTGCAGGCCGAATTCCTCCTGCAGCTTGTCCAGCAGGCCTTCGCCGGGCTCGTGCATGCCGACCCAGACGAAGCTGCCATCGTCCACGGCCAGCACGTCGCTGATCTGGTCCAGGGTGATGTCGCGGCGCTTCCCTTGCCGGTCGTAGGCCGCGCAGTTGATGACGCAGGCAGGCAGTGGCGTGTTGGGCTCGTCCATCGGCGCATCCTCCCCCGGAGCGGCGGTCGCCGACAAGGTCAGCGACGCCGCAGCGTCGTGGAAATGGCCAGGTGGAGCGGCAACAGCAGCGCGATCCAATGCGTGTTGTCCTGCTCCGGGAACGGCAGCCATCGCATGATCCAGGCCAACATGGCGCAGACAACCACCAGGCGCAGCACGCCGTCGAACACCGCCCCGCCACTGCGGCCGCGGGCAATGCGCCACCCGCCGGGCAACAGCAGCAGGCAGGCCGGATTGAACAGCAACAGGTTCTGGTTGGCCCAGCCGGCGCGATGCGCGGTATCGAACCAGATGAACAACATCAGCGCGCCGAGCAGTCCGCACGCCGTCCAGAAGACCATCGAGATCGCGGCCAATGCCCGCGGCGAACGCCGGCCCAGCACGGCCAGGGCGATCGCGGCTGCCATGCCCCACAGCAGCCACGGCCACCAGGGCCGCGCATATTCCGCCGGCTCCGGCGCGATCCGGTGCGGCAACAGTTGCTGCTCGGAGTCGACCAGCGGACTGCCGTCGGAGGCGGTGGCCTCGCGCAGGCTGTCGGCCAGGCGCATCGGGACGAATGCTTCCTGCCAACGCGCCAGTGGAACATCAGCGAACGGCCCCAGGCCGATGTCGAATCCCAGCCACATCAGCGGCGCCGGGGACGCCAGGCGCACCGCTTCGCTGCGATAGGTGTTGCCCCGCGAGCGCGCCGCCAGTTGTTCGTGCAGGCGGCCCGCGAGCGCGCGATTGATGGCGTCGCGCACGCGCGTGGAACAGTTGTCGGTGAAATAGTCGTAGTTGTAGCGCGCCTTGTCCGGCAGCGCGTTCTGCGCCAGCGAGTCGGCCAGCTCCGCGGCCTGCGCGGGCGCCAGGTGCAGCCACTGCACCGACACGCCACGCCCGACCTCGCGGTAGTAGGCCAGGTCGTCGCGCAGCGGCAGCGCGACCAGCTGGTAGCGCATGTGCCCGTGGATGAAGCGCGACAGGAAGTCCGGCTCGGACGGATCGAAGAACCCGAAGTTGTAGGAGATCGCTTCACCACGCGCCGGGTCCTCGACGATCAGTGCGTCATGGCCGAAGCGCTCCCAGAAGATCCGGCCCGGCAGCATGGTCATCACGCCGATACGCAAGGCGGGCGTCGCCGTCGGCGCTGCGGCGGGCGTGGGTGGTGGCGCAATGGCCTGCGCCGCCGCCGCCGTGCCGGCGAGCAGCACGAACAGCAGTCCCGACAGCCATCGCGCGCGGCTAGTGATCGGCATGCACGCTGACATGCAGCGCATGCAACCGCCGCGCATCGGCGCGGGCGATCCGGAAGCTGAAGCGGCCGAGCGTCAGTTCCTCGCCGGCCTCGGGCAGGTGCCCGATCGCAGCGGTGATCAGGCCGCCGATCGTGTCGTACTCGTCATCGTCGAAATCCGCGCCGAAGCGCTCGTTGAAATCCGCGATCGGCGTCAGCGCATCGACCGCGTACTGTCCATCGGCCTGCGCCGCGATCAGCGCGGTGGTGTCCTCGGCTTCATCGTGCTCGTCGTCGATCTCGCCGACGATCTGCTCCAGGACATCCTCGATCGTGACCAGCCCGGCGACGCCGCCGTACTCGTCGATGACGATCGCCATGTGGTTGCGCGACTGGCGGAATTCGCGCAGCAGCACGTTCAGCCGCTTCGACTCGGGGATCAGGATCGCCGGCCGCAGCAGTTCGCGCACGTTGACCGGATGGCTGCCATGGTCGTAGTCGGCGACGACGCCGCGCAACAGGTCCTTGGCCAGCAGGATGCCGAGGATCTCGTCGCGGTCCTCGCCATGCACCGGGAATCGCGAATGCCCGGACTCGACGACCTGTTTCAGCAGATCGACGAAGGCATCGTCGGCGCACAGGGCGACCATCTGCACGCGCGGGATCATCACGTCGCCGACGATCATGTCGGAGACCGCGATCGCGCCTTCCATCATGCGCAGGGTGTCGGCCGCGATCAGGCCATCGCCCTGCGCATCGCGCAGCAGCTCGACCAGGTCTTCGCGGGTGGACGGCTCTCCGGACAGCATCGAGCCGATACGGTCGAGCCACGAGCGTCGTTCCGGCGGGCGCTCGGGAGGGGGGTTGCTGGTGTCGTCCTCGGACATCTTGTTCGTGCAGGCGCCCTGGGGCGGGCGAGGGAAGTCTAGCGCGCGGCGGAGCCCAGCCAATGAAACCGGCAACGGCCAGTGCCCGCCAGGTGGCCGTCGACGGCGGTTTCAGCGCTCGACATAGGGATCCTCGACGCCAATCCCGGCGAGGATTTCCCGCTCCAGCTGCTCCATGCACTCCGCCTCGCGGTCATCGCCATGGTCCCAGCCGAGCAGGTGCAGGGTGCCGTGCACGGTCAGGTGGGCGTAATGCGCCAGCAGGGGTTTCTTCTGCTCCCGGGCCTCGCGGGCAATGACCGGTGCGCAGAGCACCAGGTCGCCGAGCAGCGGCATGGTGACGCCTTTGGGCAGCTTCACCTCGTCGGTTTCGGCGGGGAAGCTCAGCACGTTGGTCGCGTAATCCTTGCCCCGGTAGTGCCGGTTGAGGGCGCGGCCTTCGCGCGCGCCGACCAGGCGCACGGCGAGGTCGGCTTCGCGGATCCGGTTCTGCAACGCCGCGGCGATCCACTTGCGGAAGCTCGCCGACGCTGGCAATCCGGCGCGCGGCACGGCATAGCCGACGGAAACGTCCAGGCTGACGGGACCCTTCGTCATCGTGGCGGGAACATCAGCGACAGGATCGGAACGGGCAACGGATGCATGACCACCTGCGGGGATTCGGACGGCGCACGCTGCGCATGCTACGCCGCTCCTGTTTCCGCATCGTGAGCATCGCGCGCTTCATATGCGTTGACGATCCGCGCCACCAGCGCATGGCGGACGACGTCGCGCGACTCGAAGAACGTGAAGCTGATGCCCTCGACGCCGCGCAGCACCTCGACGGCGTCCCGCAGCCCGGATTTCTGGTGCTTGGGCAGGTCGATCTGGGTCATGTCGCCGGTGACGACAGCCGTCGAACCGAAGCCGATGCGGGTCAGGAACATCTTCATCTGCTCGATCGAGGTGTTCTGCGCCTCATCCAGGATCACGAAGGCATCGTTGAGCGTGCGCCCGCGCATGTAGGCCAGCGGTGCGATCTCGATGACGTTCTTTTCCAGCAGCTTGATGACCTTTTCGACGCCGAGCATCTCGTAGAGCGCGTCGTAAAGCGGCCGCAGGTAGGGATCGACCTTCTGGCTGAGGTCGCCGGGCAGGAAGCCCAGTTTTTCACCCGCTTCCACCGCCGGACGCACCAGCACCAGACGTTGCACGCGCGATTCGTTCAGCGCTTCGACGGCCATCGCGACCGCGAGGAAGGTCTTGCCGGTACCGGCGGGCCCGATGCCGAAGTTGATGTCGTGCGTGGCGATTGCGTGCAGGTAACGCGCCTGGTTGGCGCCGCGGCCGCGGATCGTGCCGCGGTTGACCTTGATCGTCACCTCCTGCGGTTCGATTTCGCTGGTGGGCGCCGCCGCTGATTCGCACTCGGCAAGCCGCAGGTGGATCGACGGCGGGGACAGTGTTTCGTCGGCCGTGTCGTCCCAGAGCGTGCGCAGCAGCCGTTCGCCCCTGGCGACATCGGCCTTCGAACCGGTGATCCGGAAGACGTTGCCACGATTGGCGATCTCCACGCCCAGGCGCAATTCGACCAGGCGCAGGTGCGCGTCGAAGGGCCCGCTGAGATTGGCCAGGCGTTCGGCGTCGGGTGGGTCGAGGACGAATTCCGCGCTGGACGCGGCTGGCGTGGTACGCGAAGGCATCAGGGGCTGTCTTCAGTTCTGCGCGCGCAGGCGCGGCGTCCAAGCTTGCTACGGCGTGCCGCCAATCGCAAAAGAAGGCCACGCCGACGCATGGGCTTGCATATTTAATTAAACATGTAATTAAATATGGCATGAGCCAGGCAGCCACAGGAAAACCCCAGCCACGCCGGGCCGGTCGTCCCGCCGGCGACGGACCGGACCAGCGCGAGCGCCTGCTCGATGCGGCGGTGGCCTGCTACTCGCGGATCGGCATCGGCGCAACGTCGCTGCGCAGCATCGCCCGCGAAGCCAACGTCAACCCGGCGCTGCTGCATTACTACTTCGGCGACAAGTCGCAGTTGCAGGAAGCCGTCATGCAGGAGCGCCTGGTCGCCGCATTCGACACGGTGCGGGCGTCGCTGCAACGCGCCGACGGCGACATCGCCGCGCAGGTGGCCGCCTTCGTCCGGGGCATGGACGAAGCCATCGCCCGTTACCCGTGGCTGCCCGCCTTGTGGGTGCGCGAAGTCCTGTGCGAAGGCGGCGCGTTGCGCCCGCTGCTGGTGGATCGCGTCGCGCCGCTGATCCCGCGCGCGATGGCGGCGCGCTTCGCCCAGGCGCAGCGCGACGGCGAGATGAATCCGCGGCTCGATCCGCGCCTGCTGGTGGTGTCGCTGGTGGGGCTGACGTTGTTCCCCGCTGCCGGAGCGCCGATCTGGCGTCAGATGTTCCAGGCCGACGACATCGACGCGGACGCAATGCGCGAACACACCATCGCACTGCTCGACAACGGCCTGGCACTCGCCGCTCCCGGAGCCCACCATGCATGACGTTCGTAAAACAGCTGGAGTCCGCCGCTTCGCATTGGCGGTGCTGGTGGCCATGGCATCCGCGGGTTGTGCCCAGCCATCGAGCCAGGCCCTTGGCACGCTGGAATACGACCGGATCACGGTGCCGGCACCGGCATCGGAGCGCGTCGTCGCGGTCGCGGTGCGCGAGGGCGAGCGCGTCCGTGCCGGGCAATTGCTGCTGCGACTGGAAGACACGCGCACGCTGGCGACAACGCAGGCCGCGCAGGCGCAGGCGCGGCAACAACGCGAAGCACTTGCCGAGTTGCGTGCCGGCCCGCGCGTGGAGGCGATCGCCCAGGCGCGCGCGCAACTGGCTGCGGCGCAGGCGCAGGCGCGTGACGCCCAGGCGTACTCCGCGCGGCTGGTGCCGCTGGGACGCAGGCAGCTGGTCGCCGCCGCCGATGTCGATCGGGCGCGAGCGGCCGCCGGCAACGCACAGGCGCAGGTGCGGGCCGCCGAGGCGGCGCTTGCCGAGCTCGAACACGGCACCCGCAGCGAACGGGTCGGGCAGGGCGTGGCGGCGCTGCAGGCATCGGAGGCCCAGGCCGCGGCCCAGGTCGTGACCTTGCGGAAACTCGATGTGACCGCCACCCGCGACGGGGTCGTCGACAGCCTTCCCTACAAGCTCGGCGACCAGCCGCCGGTCGGCGCGCCACTGGCGGTGCTGCTGGTGGGGCCGGCGCCATACGCACGCATCTATGTGCCCGAACGACAGCGTGCGCGGGTGCATGTCGGCGACAGCGTGCGCGTGCAGGTCGAAGGCGTCGCCGACGCCTTCGTCGGCCACGTGCGCAGCGTGCGCAGCGAACCCAGCTTCACTCCCTATTACGCGCTGTTCGGCGCCGATGCGGCGCGGCTGAGTTACCTGGCCGAAGTGCAACTCGGGCGCGATGCGGCCCGGCTCCCGGCGGGGCTGCCGGTGCAGGCGCAATGGAACCGGTAAGCGGACGCGATGCCGCGTCCCCGGATATCGCCATCCGGGCGCAGGGATTGACCAAGCGCTTCGGCGATCTGGTGGCCGTCGACAAGGTCGACCTGCGCGTCCCCAAGGCGCAGGTCTACGGGTTCCTGGGCCCGAACGGCTCCGGCAAGTCGACCACCATCCGCATGCTGTGCGGCCTGCTGACGCCAACCGCCGGCGAGATCGAGGTGCTCGGGTTGCAGGTGCCGCGCCAGGCGGAAGCGCTGCGGCGTCGGATTGGATACATGACGCAACGCTTTTCGTTGTTCGAAGACCTTACCGTGCGCGAGAACCTGGAGTTCCTCGCGGCGGTGCAGGATGTCCCCCGCGCGAAGGCCGCCGGGCGCGTCGATGCATTGGTCGAGCAATACCGTTTCCAGGGGATGGAGCGACAGCTCGCCGGCACCCTCAGTGGTGGCCAGAAGCAGCGCCTCGCGCTGGCCGGCGCGGTCGTGCACTCGCCCGAATTGCTGTTCCTGGACGAACCGACCAGCGCCGTCGATCCGGAATCGCGCCGCGATTTCTGGGAGAGTCTGTTCCAGCTGATCGACGGCGGCACCACCATCCTGGTGTCCACGCACCTGATGGACGAAGCCGAACGCTGCCATCGGCTGGCGATCCTCGACCATGGCGTGCTGGTGGCGGATGGCACGCCGACCGCGCTGGCGGATTCGATCAAGGGCCGCACCGCCGTCGTCCACGTCGCACAGCCAAGGCGCGCGCACGCAATCCTTGGACGCTTGCCGGGCGTGCTGAGCGTCGCCCAGGTCGGCAATGCGTTGCGGATCCTCGCCGATGACAGTGGCGACATCGCGACGCGCGTCCGCGATGCGCTCGCCGCTGCAGGGATGCCTGCGCAAGTGGAGGCCGCGCCACCGAACCTGGAGGATGTCTTCGTCGCCGTGACGCGGCATCGCGGCGGTGCCGACTCGCAACGCGAGCGTGCGGCATGAACCTGCGGCGGATGCTGGCGGTCGTCGTCAAGGAACTGCGCCAGCTGCGCCGCGACCGCGTCACCCTGGCGATGATCCTGGGCATCCCGGTGATGCAGCTGGTGCTGTTCGGATTCGCGATCAACCTCAACCTGCGCGGATTGCCGGCGGCGATCGCCGACGAGGCCGGCACGTCAGCATCGCGCGCGATGGTGATGGACATGTTGGCCACCGGCGTCATCCGCCCGGTCGCCCCCGCGCGCACCCCGCAGGACCTGATGGCGTTGCTGCAGCGCGGGACGATCAGCATCGGCGTCGCGATCCCCCGCGATTTCGACAGGCGCCGCATCGATGGCCGGGAAGCCGTGCAGGTATTGGTCGACGGCAGCGACACGGTCGTGCAGAGCGCGGCGATGCAGCTGGCGCAGATGCCGCTGGACAGCACCGCCCCGGTCGCGGCGCAGGCGGCCACGCAACGGCGCCTGGGTCCGGACCAGGCCGCCGCGAACCCGGTCAGCGTGGTCGCGTTCTACAACCCCGAACGGCGCTCGGCCGTCAATATCGTCCCCGGCCTGATCGGGGTGATCCTGACCATGACGATGGTGCTGTTCACGGGAGTCGCGATCGTGCGCGAACGCGAGCGCGGCAACCTGGAGATGCTGATCGCAACGCCGCTCAGCCGCACGGAGCTGATGGTCGGCAAGGTGCTTCCGTACGTCGTGATCGGCCTGCTGCAGACGACCGTCGTGCTGGCGCTGGGTGTCTGGCTGTTCAAGGTCCCCGTCCGCGGCAGCCTTCTCGACGTCTACCTGGCCTCGGTGCTGCTCATCGTCGCCAACCTGACGCTGGGACTGCTGATCTCGACCAAGGCGCAGTCGCAATTCCAGGCGATGCAGATGACGTTCTTCGTCTTCCTGCCATCGATCCTGCTGTCGGGTTTCATGTTTCCCTTCGACGGGATGCCGGTTGCGATCCAGTGGCTGGCCGAAGTGCTGCCGCTGACGCATTTCCTGCGCATCATCCGCGGGGTGATGCTGCGCGGCGCCGACCTGTTGACGCTGTGGCCGGACGTGGTGGCACTGCTGGTATTCACCACGGTGATGATGCTCGCGGCGATCCTGCGCTTCCGCAAGCGCCTGGATTGACCTGCATTTTGTGGGAGCGACGTGAGTCGCGATCGATATCGCATTGGCAGAGTCATCGCGACTGACGTCGCTCCCACAAGAGCCGCTCTGCTAGGCGGCTTCGACCACCCGCCCGCGCAATGAATTGCTCATCGCCTGGGTGATCACGACGTCGACGAACTGCCCGACCATGCGCGGATCCCCGGCAAAATTGACCGACCGCATGTTCTCTGTCCTGCCGGTCAACTCGCCCGGGTCGCGTTTGGATGGACCCTCGACAAGGATGCGCTGCACGCTGCCCAGCATCGCTTCGGAGATCGTCGCGGCATGCGCGCTGACGTGGGCCTGCAGGCGCTGCAGCCGTGCCTGCTTGACCTGCGCCGGGGTGTCGTCGGCAAGGTCGGCCGCGGGCGTGCCGGGACGGCGCGAATAGATGAATGAGAACGACTGGTCGAAGCCGATGTCCTGGATCAACTTCATCGTCCTGTCGAAATCGGCATCGGTTTCACCCGGGAATCCGACGATGAAATCCGACGACACCGAAATATCCGGCCGCACGGCGCGCAGCTTGCGGATCTTCTGCTTGAACTCCAGCGCGGTGTAGCCGCGCTTCATTGCCGACAGCACGCGATCGGATCCCGACTGCACCGGCAGGTGCAGGTAATTGGCCAGTTGCGGGACGTCGCGATACGCCTCGATCAGCGAGTCGGAAAATTCCAGCGGGTGCGATGTCGTGAAACGGATCCGGCCGATGCCCTCGATCTCGGCAATGGCGCCGATCAGCAACGCGAGGTCGGCGAACTCTTCGCCCGGTCCGCCGTCGACCGTGGCGATCGGGCCGCGATAGGCGTTGACGTTCTGGCCGAGCAGGTTGACTTCGCGCACGCCCTGCGCGGCCAGTTGCGCGACCTCCACCAGCACGTCCTCGAACGGGCGGCTGACTTCCTCGCCGCGCGTGTAGGGCACCACGCAGAACGAACAATATTTCGAGCAGCCTTCCATGATCGAGACGAAGGCACTCGGGCCGTCGGCGCGCGGCTCGGGCAGGCGATCGAACTTCTCGATCTCCGGGAAGCTGATGTCGACCTGCGACTTGCCGGTGTCGCGGCGTGCACGGAGCAGCTCGGGCAGGCGATGCAGGGTCTGCGGGCCGAATACCAGGTCGACGTACGGCGCGCGGTCGAGGATCGCCGCACCTTCCTGGGACGCCACGCATCCGCCGACGCCGATCAGGACCGGGCGGTCGCCGCTCTTCAGCGCCTTCCAGCGACCCAGCTGGCTGAAGACCTTGTCCTGCGCCTTCTCGCGGATCGAGCAGGTGTTGACCAGGATGACGTCCGCTTCCTCGACGTTGGTGGTCAGCTCCAGGCCTTCGGAATCCAGCAGGACATCGGCCATGCGCGCCGAGTCGTACTCGTTCATCTGGCAGCCGTGGGTCTTGATGAAGACCTTTCCGCGCGGCGCGGGCGAGGACTCGACCGAGGGGGCGACGGGGACCGGATGCAGGGCGGGAAAGCTGGGTGTCGTCATGGATGGATCCGGGAGGGCGGTGGGGAGTCCGCGCCGGGCGCGCAGTGTATCCGGCCGTCGCCGGCCGGATGTCCGTGAACGTGACCTTCATACAGATCAAGTACTTGTCAAGGTCGAACCCCGGCGGTAACGTCGCCGCATGAACGGGGGCCGGGTGATCCTGACGTTGATCTGCCTGCTGGCGGCGGCCCCTGCCGTTGCCGGCACCGTCTACCGTTGCGACAGTGGCGACGGGGTCCGCAGCTATTCCAGCCGACGGATCGCCGGTGCCAGCTGTGCGGTCGTGAGCAGTTACCGGACGCAGGCCTACCAGCCGCCGCCCGCGACGCCCCGGGTTCCTTCGGCCCCGTCGGGCAGCGTCATGACGGCAAATGGAACGACAGCCGGCATCACCCGCGACGCATTGCCGGCGGCGGACAGCGCCCCCAGGCGTCCCCGATTCCTGCGCATGGGCGCCTCGACGACGTTTTCCTATGTCGATGCACGCGGCGTGCGCAATTTCAGCAACCGCCGGCCGCGTGGCGTGGCCAACGTGACGGTCAGCCGGGTCGAATATCCGATCTTCGAGATGGAGACCTGCTTCGCCTGCGCGGCGGCGCCGCAGGTGAACTTCTCCAGCATCCGCCTGAACACGGATGCCTACCGGACCGAAATCGCCGCCGCATCGCGGGATTACGGCGTCGAGGAAGCGGTCGTGCGCGCCATCATCCACGCCGAGTCCGCCTTCCGCCCCAACGCGCTGTCGCGTGTCGGTGCCCAGGGGCTGATGCAGTTGATGCCAGCCACCGCGCGCCGGTTCGGGGTCGGCAACCCCTTCGACGCCGGGCAGAACATTCGTGGCGGGGTGCAGTACCTGGCTTTCCTGCTGAAGCGCTTCAATGGCGACCTGGCCCTGGCCGCCGCCGGCTACAACGCGGGCGAGGGGGCCGTCGACAAGTACAAGGGAGTGCCGCCCTACAGTGAGACCCGACGCTACGTCCAGCGGGTGGGCCTGCTGGCCCAGCGCTACCGGGGCAGCAGCTTCGCCGCGCGCTGAGGCGGGGTCCGTATGCCCGGATCGACTCGTCGGCGCGGAAACGTTGTCGGTCGATTCAGCCTTCCGTTACACTTCCCCGTCTTTGCGGTGTCGGTTCCTGCGCAAGCGCGGTACCGGCAACCTGCCTGACTATTGAATTCTTGCGGAGTGCCTGATGGGCAATGATGCGGTCGAAGAGCGCCTGGAGGATCAGCCGATCAACCAGGGCCGGCGGCGGTTCCTGACTGCGACCACCGCCGTGGTGGGAGCGGTGGGGGTTGGTTTCGTCGCGGTTCCGTTCATCAAGTCCTGGAACCCGAGCGCGAAGGCCAAGCTGGCCGGCGCGCCGGTGAAGCAGGACATCAGCGCCTTGCAGGACGGCATGCGCATCGTCCTGGAGTGGCGCGGCCAGCCGATCTGGATCGTCAAGCGCACCAAGCAGATGCTCGACATCCTGCCGACCCTGGACTCGCGCCTGCGCGATCCCAAGTCGACGAATGCCGACCAGCAGCCGGCCTACGTGCTCAAGGGCGACTACCACTATCGCTCGATCAAGCCGGAAATCTCCGTGCTTGTCGGCATCTGCACCCACCTGGGCTGTTCGCCCGAGATGGTGGCCGAAATCAAGCCCGAGCCGTTCGATCCGGACTGGAAGGGTGGCTATTTCTGCCCCTGCCATAAATCGCGCTACGACATGGCCGGTCGCGTGTACGACGGCGTCCCGGCGCCGTTCAACCTGGCGGTGCCGCCGCACAACTATGAAAGCGACACGATGATCGTCATCGGCCTCGATCCCGGGTCATCCACCAGCACGGGAGCTGCGTAAGCCATGGCGAATGTCATCACCCGTACCGCCGGCAACGTGATGGATTGGGTCAACGCGCGCGCGCCGGGCATGATGCCCATGTATCGCAAGCACATGACCGAGTACTACGCGCCGAAGAACTTCAACATCTGGTACTACTTCGGCTCGCTCGCGATGCTGGTGCTGGTCAACCAGATCGTCACCGGCATCTTCCTGACGATGCACTTCAAGCCGGCCGCCGACCAGGCGTTCGCGTCCGTCGAATACATCATGCGCGACGTGGAGTGGGGCTGGCTGATCCGCTACATGCACACGACCGGCGCCTCGCTGTTCTTCATCGTCGTGTACCTGCACATGTTCCGCGGCCTGCTGTACGGCAGCTACCAGAAGCCACGCGAGCTGGTCTGGCTGCTCGGCATGGTCATCTACCTGGTGCTGATGGCCGAAGCCTTCATGGGCTACGTGCTGCCGTGGGGACAGATGTCCTTCTGGGGCGCGAAGGTGATCATTTCGCTCTTCGGCGCCATTCCCTACATCGGGCAGGGCCTGACCGAATGGATCATGGGTGACTACCTGCCCGCGGATGCGACGCTGGGTCGTTTCTTCGCGCTGCACGTGATCGCGCTGCCGCTGGTCCTGCTGCTGCTGGTCGTGCTGCACTTGGGCGCCCTGCACGAAGTCGGGTCCAACAATCCCGATGGCGTCGACATCAAGAAGGGGCCCAAGGGCAACCGCTGGTCGCCGACCGCCCCGACCGATGGCATTCCCTTCCATCCGTACTACACGGTCAAGGACCTCGTCGGCGTCGGCTTCTTCCTGATGCTGGCGGCCTTCATCATCTTCTTCGCGCCGACGTTCGGCGGCGTGTTCCTGGAGCCGGACAACTTCACCGCGGCCAACCCGCTGGTGACGCCGACCCACATCAAGCCGGTCTGGTATTTCACCCCCTACTACGCGATGTTGCGCGTGGTCCCGTCGTTCTTCGCGATCAAGCTCTGGGGCGTGCTGGTGATGTTCGGCGCGATCGTGGTGCTGTTCCTGGTGCCATGGCTGGACAAGAGCCCGGTCAAGTCCTATCGCTACCGCGGCAAGCTGTCATGGCTGATGCTGGGCATGCTGGCGGTGTGCTTCGTATGGCTGGGCAAGATCGGCGGAGGCCCGGGCACCGATCCGGCCGAAGTGATCATTGGCCGGATCCTGACCTTCCTCTACTTCGTGTTCTTCATCACCATGCCGCTGTGGACCAAGCTCGACAAGACCAAGCCGGTGCCTGCCCGGGTGACGACGCATGACTAAGTCCGCCATCGCCAGGGCACTGCCCGCGCTGTTTGCCGCCGTGCTGCTCACCGGCACGCTGTTTGCCGCGCCGGCCTTCGCCGAGGAGGGTGCAGACCTTCCGCGCGCCGGCACCGACCTCTCGGATCGTGCCTCGCTGCAGCGCGGCGCCGCGTTGTTCATGAACTACTGCTCGGGCTGCCACTCGCTGCAGTACCTGCGCTACTCGCGCATGGCCAGTGACCTGGGCCTGACCGAAGAGCAGGTGCAGGACAACCTCAATTTCACCGGCAGCAAGGTCGGCGAGCACATGCAGGTCGCGCTCACCAAGGACGAGGGCCAGCAGTTCTTCGGCAAGGCGCCGCCGGACCTGAGCGTGATCGCGCGCGTGCGCGGCAGCGACTGGATCTACAACTACCTCAAGTCGTTCTACGTCGACGAAGCGCGTCCGGTCGGCTGGAACAACACGATCTTCCCCAATGCATCGATGCCCAACCCACTGTGGCAGCTGCAGGGCGTGCAGCATGCCCAGCTCGGCAAGCCCGATGCCGGCGGCGACCGCCCGGTGGAGAAGCTGTTGATTCCGCAGCCCGGCGAGCAGACGGCCGAACAATTCGACCAGACGGCTCGCGACATCGCCACTTTTCTCGAGTACGCGGGTGAACCGGCTGCAATCCAGCGCGAGAGTCTCGGCGTCTGGGTGATCCTGTTCCTGGCGTTCTTCACGTTCCTTGCCTGGTTGCTGAAGAAGGAATACTGGCGCGACGTGCACTGAGCGCCCGTCACTGGCCCGTGTGCGCCCATGATGGGTGCGCGCGGACCACGGGAACGGCTGTCCTGGACGGCTGATCCCGGATAAAGGGGGGCGTGCCCGGGAGACCGCGGCGACCGACTGCAAGGGGCAGCCGGCGTCAATGCGATTGGCGGATTACCAGTCGCTGGAGAGGCCGATGATGGCTACGAGCCCGCGCATGCGTAACGCACTGACCCTGTTCTCATCCGTCGACGATGTGTTGTGCCACCGCGTGCGGTTGGTACTGGCTGCGAAGGGTGTCACCTACGACCTGATTCCGGTCGATCCGCAGAACCCGCCCGAAGACCTGATCGACCTCAACCCTTACCATTCGGTACCGACCCTGGTCGAGCGCGAGCTCGTGCTGTATGCGGCGTCGGTGGTGAGCGAATACCTGGACGAGCGCTATCCGCACCCACCGTTGATGCCGGTCGATCCCCTGTCGCGCGCGCGATTGCGCCTGGCGATGCTGCGCATCGAGCACGATTGGGTTCCCCAGGTGCAGGCGATCCAGCTGGGCAACAAGCAGCAGGCCGAAGCCGCGCGCAAGCGCCTCAAGGAACTCCTGACCGCCGCGGTTCCCCTGTTCAAGGCGAGCAAGTTCTTCCTCAATCCCGAAATGAGCCTTGCCGATTGCGCCATGGCGCCGATCATCTGGCGCCTCGATGCGCTGGGCGTCGGCCTGCCGAAGGACGGGAAGTCGATCGAGGACTATGGCAACCGCATTTTCCGCAACCCCGGATTCGCCCGCAGCCTGACCCCGCAGGAGAAGAACCTGCGCCCGATGCCCGCGTGAGCAGCCCCCTGGTGCGGACAACCCGCAGAACGGCATGACCGACGACGCAGCGCAGATGACCAGCCACCGCCCGTACCTGTTGCGGGCGCTGTACGAGTGGATCTCCGACAACGACATGACGCCGCACCTGCTGGTCGATGCCGGACAGGCCGGCGTGCAGGTGCCTTCGCACACGGTCAAGGATGGCAAGGTCGTTCTCAATATCGCCGCCCGCGCGGTTGGGTCGCTCGAGCTTGGCAATGACGCGGTGCAGTTCACCGCGCGGTTTGGTGGGGTCAGCCATCCGGTTTACGTGCCGGTTTCCGCGATCCTGGCGATCTACGCGCGCGAGACCGGGCAGGGGATGGCCTTGCCGGAGGATTCCAGTGCCCAGGGCACCGATGGCGAGCCACCCACGCCGCCCTCCGATCCGGGCGGCAGCGAGCCCGCCCCGCCCAAGCGCGGTGGGCACCTGCGCATCGTCAAATAAGTGCGGGCCGGCCCAGGCCCGCCACGCCAGATCAATGCAGTGGCATGACGCCGGTTCCCCGCACCGGACCGCTGAAGCTCACCAGGCGCTCTCCCCGCAACACCAGTCGGCCGATGTGGCGGTCGTCGCCATCGTGCGAGTACTCGAAGCGGAAGCTGCGTTCGAATCCCAGCCGGCCATCGTCGCCACGGCGGAGCCGCAAGCCGCTGGCATGGACGCTCTCGTCCAGCCATTGCACTCCCGCCGCGCGGCAAGCGTCCCGTCCAACCTGGCCGGCACGCTCGGCCGCGGCACGGGAGGCGCTCCAGGCCACGAAGCCCAGGGACAGGCAAACCATGAGGATCAGCAAGGTCGGCATCCGACCAATGTGCAGCACGCAAACGTGACGGGCAAGCCGGGCGTTGCGCCGGCTTCACGCATACACTCCGATCCTCCCCCCTCCTGTCGAGCCAGGTGACCCCGCATGAAACTCGTCTTTCCAGGTGGTGAGCATCCCCAGGTGCTGCTCGGCCCCGGGATCAACCGGATCGGATCGGATCCGCAGGCCAACATCGTGCTCGACCGGCCAGGGGTGCGGCCGCAGCACTGCGAGCTGCATGTGACGTCACACGGCGTCACCTTGCACGTCCCGCCCGGGACGACGGTCAGCGTGAATGGCCGCGCGGTGGACGGCCTCATCGCCCTGCGTCCGGACGACAGCGTTGCCTTCGACCGCGTCCTCGCGCGCCTGTCCTCGATGGAGGGCGCGCCCATCCTGCGACACGGCGATGCGCTGCCGCTTCCCGCCAATGATGATCCCGGAGCCACTGCGGTCCGTCCGGTGCTGCCGAAGTTCGTGCTGCGCTGTGTATCCGGGCAGGGTTTCGGCCGTAGTTATCCGTTGATCGGTCCGACGGTCGTCGGCCGCGCGCCCGAATGCGTGCTGCGCCTGGACGAATCCGGGCTGTCGCGCCAGCACGCGCGCCTGGTCCCGACCAGCGACGGCGTCCAGGTCGAGGACCTGGGTTCGACCAATGGCAGCTTCGTGAACGGCAAGCGGGTCCAGCGCGGCTTTGCCGGGCCGGGCGACGAAATCGGATTCGATACCTTGCGCTTCAGGGTGACATCCCCCGGGCAGCAGGAGCCGCCGGTCTCCAGAAGTGCTCCAGGTGCCAGTGTCAAAGTCGGCTTGTCGCCGTGGTGGTGGGTTGGGCTGGCGGCTGCGGGGCTGGCCGCCATCTGGGTGGCCGCGTTGCTGCGCTGATTGCATCGGCGTGCTCGTCGAGAGACGGGCAGCCTGGGAGCAGCGGCCGGCAACATCGCCAGCCAGCAATCCGGGAATCAGTCGCGTGGGGGCGGTGGTCCCAGCTTCATCGACAGGTCGATGGCGTGCACATGCTTGGTCAGCGCCCCGATCGAGATGAAGTCCACGCCATCCTCGGCGATGGCGCGCAGGCCAGCGAGACCGACGCTGCCGGAAACCTCCAGCGGGATCTTCCGCAGGAATGGCGCCGACGACGCGATGCGCACAGCCTCGCGTCGCATCGCCGCATCGAAATCATCGATCAGCACGCGATCGCAACCCGCGTGCAATGCCTGTGCGAGTTCGCCGAGGTTTTCCACTTCGACGATCAGCGGCAGTCCCGGGTGCAGCGACCGCGCGGAGGCGATCGCAGCGGCGATGGAACCGGCCGCGCGTACGTGGTTTTCCTTGAGCATGACCGCATCGAACAGGCCCATGCGGTGGTTGCAGCCCCCACCGGCGCGCACGGCGTATTTCTGCGCCTGGCGCAATCCGGGGATGGTCTTGCGCGTGTCCAGGATGCGCGTTCCGGTGCCCGCCACCGCCGCGACATGGGCGGCAGTGGTGGTCGCCGTCCCGCTCAGCGTCTGCAGGAAGTTCAGCGCGGTGCGCTCGGCGCTCACCAGCGCACGCGATCGTCCCGCCAGTGTCGCCAGGACCGTCCCTGACGCGACCCGGTCGCCATCGCTGACGTTCCATCGGATGTCGACGTCGGGATCGAGGGCGCGATGGCAGGCATCGAACCAGGGCTGGCCGCAGACGACCGCATCTTCCTTGCACAGCAGGTAGGCGATGTCCGCCACATCGGGAAGCAGGGCGGCGGTGACGTCGCCGCCGCCGAGATCTTCGGCGAGTGCCGACTGGACATCGGCACGGATGATCTCCGGTCCGGGCGGATGCAATGACGCCAGGCCGGGCACGCTCACGCGGCTGGAAAATCCGGGATCTGGCCGAGCGCGATCGCTTCCTCGACAAGCAGCACCGGGATGCCATCCTCGATGCGATACGCCAGCTTGCGGTCGCGCGTCACCAATGCTTCCTTCACGCGCTCGTCCTGGACGGATCCATCGACGCGATGGACGCCACCGTCGGCGACGGCACGATTCAGCACGTCCAGTCCACGCGCCTCCAGCATCGCCAATGGCTGGCGGGTCGCGGGGCAAGCGAGGATTTCGAGCAGCTTGCGGTCCATGGCAATACCGGACTCGTGCGGGAGGCCGGTAGAATACGTCTTTGCGACGGGGGACGACCATGCCTGCCAACCAGACAAGCCCGGCGACGGCGCACACAACCCCGACCGTTGGCGTCGTGATGGGTTCTCGCTCGGACTGGGAGACGATGCAACACGCGGTCGCGATCCTGGAGAAGCTCGGCGTCGCGCATGAAGTCCGCGTCGTCTCCGCGCATCGCACGCCCGACGTCCTCTTCGAATACGCGGCGACAGCACATGGGCGCGGACTGCGCGCGATCATCGCCGGTGCAGGCGGCGCGGCGCATCTACCCGGCATGCTCGCGGCCAAGACCGCGGTCCCCGTGCTTGGCGTCCCGGTGCAAAGCAAGACGCTCGGCGGACTCGACTCGCTGCTGTCGATCGTGCAGATGCCCGCGGGTATCCCGGTGGCCACCTTCGCCATCGGAAACGCCGGCGCCGCCAACGCCGCGTTGTTCGCGGCCGCCATGCTCGCAGCACATGACGCGGGCATCGCACAGGCGCTTGCGGCCTATCGCGAACGACAGACCGCCGATGTCCGTGCCAATGACGATCCGCGCAACTGACGCGCATGGCACCGACGCAAGCGCAGGCGCGGCGATGACGACGGTCGGCATCCTAGGCGGCGGCCAGCTGGCACGCATGCTTGCGCTCTCCGGCGCGCCACTGGGATTGCGTTTCCTGGTCATGGATTCGGCCGCCGATGCCTGCGCCGGACAGTTCGCCCCGATGGTGGTGGGCGACTACCGCGATACAGCCGCGCTGGCGGAATTCGCATCGCGCATCGACGTCGCCACGTTCGATTTCGAGAACGTCCCGTCCGAATCGGCACAGTGGCTCAGCGAGCGCGTGCCGGTGTTCCCCAGCCCGCGTGCGCTGGCGACCGCGCAGGATCGCCTGGCGGAAAAAACATTGTTCGTCGAGTTGGGCATTCCGGTGCCGCCGTTCGCGGCCATCGCATCGCGCGAGGACCTCGATGCCGCGCTGGCCCGCATCGGCACGCCTGCGATCCTCAAGACCCGTCGCCTCGGCTACGACGGCAAGGGTCAGTTCCGCATCCGTTCCAGCGAGGATGCCGGGGCGGCGTGGACGGCGCTGGGCGCACAGGCGACGACGGTCGGATTGATCCTGGAAGGTTTCGTCGCCTTCCAGCGCGAGCTGTCCGTGGTGGCGATGCGCGGACGCGACGGCGAATTCCGCGCATGGCCGTTGACCGAGAACTGGCATGTCGACGGCGTGTTGTCGGCGAGCCTCGCGCCGGCGATGGCTGACGCGGCCTTGGTCGAGACCGCACATGGCCACGCGCGCAAGCTTGCCGATGCACTCGACTATGTCGGCGTCTTCGCGCTGGAGCTGTTCTGTCGCGATGGCGTCCTGCTCGCGAATGAGCTGGCGCCGCGCGTGCACAACTCCGGTCACTGGACGATCGAGGGCGCCGAGACATCGCAATTCGAGAACCACCTGCGCGCCGTGCTCGGACTCCCGTTGGGTGCGACGCGAGTGCTTGGCCATGCCTGCATGCTCAACTGGATCGGCAGCATGCCCGATGCGAATGCGGTCCTGCGCGAGGCAGGCGGTCATTGGCACGACTATGGAAAGGATCCCCGCAAGGGCCGCAAGGTCGGCCATGCGACGTTGCGCGCCGACAGCCCCGATCAGCTGGCGGAAGCATTACGCCGGGTAGGCGAGGCGTTGGGGCGCGGGGAGCAGGTTGCTCCGGTGATCGAGCGCTTGCGGGGCTGATTTTCGCCTTCGTATTGAATCTGGGGTTTGCTTCAACGCTTTCGCCAACGGCGAAAGCGTTCAAGCGCCGCAGGCAAGCATTTGCTCAAGCGAGCGCCGCCAACTGCGAAAGCATTGAAGCGCTGCCGGCATGACCACCCACAAAACAGAAACGGCCAGGTTTCCCCGGCCGTCCCAAAATCATGAAGCTTGCGCGTCAACGCATGTTCGACGCCGCAAACTCCCAATTGACCAGGTTCCAGAACGCCTCAACGTACTTCGGGCGCGCATTGCGATAGTCGATGTAATACGCGTGCTCCCACACATCGCAGGTCAGCAGCGCGGTGTCTTCGCCCGTGAGCGGGGTGACGGCGTTGGAGGTGCTGACCAGCGCAAGCGCGCCGTCCGGTCGCTGCACCAGCCAGGCCCAGCCCGATCCGAAGGTCTTGACCGCCAGGTCGCTGAACTGCTCCTTGAAGGCGTCGAAGCTGCCAAAGGCCTTGGTGATCGCATCGGCGAGCTTGCCGGAAGGCTCGCCGCTGGCGCCAGGCTTCAGACAGTTCCAATAGAAGCTGTGGTTCCAGACCTGGGCGGCGTTGTTGAACATCGCGCCCTGCGCCTTGCGGACGATGTCCTCCAGCGACATCGCCTCGAACGGCGTGCCGAGGATCATCTTGTTGAGGTTGTCCACATAGGCCTTGTGGTGCTTGCCATAGTGGTAATCGATTGTTTCGCCGGAGATATGCGGCTCCAGCGCGGTGCGTTCGAAGGGCAGGGGTGGCAGTTCGATGGCCATGGGCATTCCTTTTGCGAGGGTAGGTCGGGCGTCGCATCGGCCTGGGTCGCCGCTTGCGGGCGCGCAGGGGCAAGGCCGGAAGCAGCCGGGTCAGGACGAAGGCTTACAATGGCGATTCTAACCCCACGTCGCGTTACCGCCCCATCAAAGGTCGATGCGGCGATCACGCAGGAGAAATATCCATGCCAGTGCTGGAGCAGCTCAAGGCCGAGGTCGAAGGCCACCCGATCGTATTGTTCATGAAGGGGACACCGCAGTTCCCGATGTGCGGTTTTTCCAGTCGCACGATCCAGGCGCTGAAGGCCGCCGGCGCCACCGACCTGCACACGATCAACGTGCTCGAAGAACCGGAGGTCCGCGCCAACCTGCCGCGCTATTCCAACTGGCCCACGTTCCCGCAGTTGTTCATCAACGGGGAGCTCATTGGCGGTTGCGACATCACCATGGAGCTGTACGAGTCCGGTGAGCTGGCGCGCATGATCGCGGAGACGCAGAAGGCGTGAGCGCGGCGACGGCGGACACTGACGGCGACATCGCTGCGACGCCCCTGCACGGCCGCGTCGTGCTGGTCACTGGCGCCCACGGCGGCCTGGGCCAGGCGGCATCCGTCGCATGCGCGAAGGCGGGCGCGACCGTGGTCCTGCTCGGGCGCAAGGTGCCGCGCCTGAACCGGCTCCACGATCGCATCGCCAGCGATGGCGGCGAGGCCCTGCTCTATCCGCTGGACCTGGAAGGCGCGTCGCCCGACGACTACGCCGAGCTCGCCACGCGCGTGGAATCCGAACTCGGGCACCTGGATGGCGTGCTGCACTGCGCGGCGCAATTCCGCGGACTGACGCCGCTGCTGCACACCGATCCGGCGGCGTTCGCACGCGCGATCCACGTCAACCTCACCGCGCCCTGGTGGCTGACGCAGGCATGCCTGCCGTTGTTGGCGAAGTCGGCGGACGCGGCAGTCGTCTTCACGCGCAATGATCTTGCGCAGACGCGCCAGGCGTTCTGGGGCGGCTATGGCGTCGCCCAGCATGGGCTGGACGCGCTGGTCGCCATCCTGCACGCGGAGCTCGCCAACGGTCCGATCCGTGTCAGCGCGCTGCAACCGGGTCCGATGCGCACCGGCCTGCGCGCGATGGCCTATGTCGAGGAAGACGACTTGCTGGCGCGCGATCCGGCGCTGTATGCCGACGCCTGCGTCACCCTGTTGTCGGCAGCGGGAATCGACCGGCGCGGGCAGGTGTGGAACCTCACGCCATGACGATCGCCTCGGCGGCGTTGCTGCTGTTCCTCATCCTGGATCCGCTGGGCAACATCCCGGTATTCCTCGGACTGTTGCGGACGCTGCCTCCGCAACGCCAGCGCGTGGTGCTCGCCCGCGAGATGCTGATCGCGCTGGTGGTGCTGATGCTGTTCCTGTGGGGCGGTCGCTATGCGCTCGGCCTGATGCACCTGCGGCAGGAATCGGTCTCGATCGCCGGTGGCATCGTGTTGTTCCTGATCGGCCTGCGGATGATCTTCCCGCCGCCGGAAGGCCTGATGGGGGAGTTGCCCGAGGGCGAACCCTTCATCGTGCCGATGGCCATTCCGCTGATCGCCGGCCCATCGGGAATGGCGGCGGTCATGTTGATGGGCAGCCAGGAGCCCGACCGCATGGGCGCGTGGAGCCTGGCGCTGATGATCGCGTGGGTTGCGACCGCCGCCATCCTGTTCTCGTCGACCTACCTGTACAAATGGCTCGGTTCGCGGGTGCTCACCGCCATCGAGCGCCTGATGGGCATGGTGATCGTCGCCATTTCGGTGCAGATGCTGCTCGACGGCCTGATCACCTACCTGCGGCTTGCCCCGGCAGCGGCGTGATGGCGCAGACGCCGCCCGCGCCGCAGTCCAAGAAGGATCCAACAATGGATGACGTGACAGTGGGCGATGCGGCGGTCAGCGACATCCATACGGCGAGGCTTCCGAGCGTCGATGCCAGCATCTATCCGCGTGGCGGGCTGGACGTGCTGTCGCGCGAGGAAGTGATGCGCCTGCGGGACGCGTCCGCCGGCGGCATGCACGAGCTGTTGCGACGTTGCGCGCTGGCCGTGCTGACCACCGGCAGCACCGCCGACGATCCCCGCGCGGCGCGCGAGATGTATCCGGATTTCGATATCCATGTCCTGCAGCAGGATCGCGGATTGCGCCTGGAACTCGTGGGCGCCCCGGGCATGGCATTCGTCGATGGCCGCATCATCACCGGCGTGGCGGAGCTGTTGTTCGCGGTCGTGCGCGACCTCGTCTACACCTCGGTCGAACTCGCGCCGGACTACGCGAATGAACTCGGCACCTCGGCCGGCATCACCGACGCCGTGTTCCGGCTGCTGCGCAACGCACGGGTCCTGCATCCATCGCAGCCCAACCTGGTGGTGTGCTGGGGCGGACATTCGATCAATCGCGACGAATACAACTTCAGCAAGGCGACCGGCTACGAGCTCGGCCTGCGCAACCTGGACATCTGCACCGGGTGCGGCCCAGGCGCGATGAAGGGGCCGATGAAGGGCGCGACCATCGGGCACGCGAAACAACGGCGGCTGCAGACGCGCTACATCGGCATCACCGAGCCCGGGATCATCGCGGCCGAATCGCCCAACCCGATCGTCAACCACCTGGTGATCATGCCGGACATCGAGAAGCGGCTCGAATCGTTCGTGCGCATGGGCCACGGTTTCGTGGTGTTTCCCGGTGGCGTCGGTACCTGCGAGGAAATCCTCTACCTGCTCGGCATCCTGCTGCGCGAAGAGAACGCGCACCTGCCATTCCCGCTGGTCTTCGCCGGGCCCACGTCGGCGGCGCCGTATTTCCAGCAGATCGACCAGTTCCTGCGGCTGACGCTGGGCGAAGCGGCGACCGCGCGCTACCGCATCGTCACCGGCGATTGCGCCGAAGTCGCCCGGCAGATCGCGCGGGGCATCCGCGACGTCCGCGAGTACCGGCTCGCCAACAAGGATTCGTTCTACTTCAACTGGTCGCTCGACATCCCGCTGCCGTTCCAGCAGCCGTTCGTGCCGACCCATGAAGCGATGGCCGCGCTCGACCTCCACCACGGCCGCAAACCATCGGATCTGGCCGCCGACCTGCGACGCGCCTTCTCCGGCATCGTCGCCGGCAACGTCAAGGAAGAGGGCATCCAGCGCGTTGAACAGTACGGCCCGTACCAGATCCACGGCGACCCGGACATGATGCAGGCCCTGGACGCGCTGCTGCGCGCATTCGTCGCCCAGCGCCGGATGAAGATCGCCGGGGACTACAAGCCCTGCTACCAGATCGTGGCCTGAGGCCAGGGGCGGCGCATCCCCCCGGCAGGTAGCGCCCGTCCACCCGGGGCCGCCGCTCGTCCGGTAGAGCTTGCAAGCTGCCCGGCCGGGCGCCAAGAGTGCAGCCTGCCCAGGGGTGGAGATGGCGGGACATGGGGAAGACGCGTCAAGCGGGTTTCACGCTGATCGAGCTGATGGTGGCGCTTGCCGTGATGGCGATCGTCCTGTCCTTCGCCATCCCCAGCTTCGAGTCGATCGTCAACTCCAACCGGCTTTCCAGCGCGGCCAACGAGATGGTCGCGTCGATCCAGACGGCGAAGATGGAATCGCTGCGCCGCAACCGGCGTGCCGTCGTCTGCCTGAGCGACGCCCCCAATCTCACGACCCCGGCTTGCAGCGGCTTGACCAGCACCACCGGCGGCTGGATCACCTTCGTCGATGAGAACGCCAACGGGACATTCGATAACACGGCGACTCCTCCCATCCCTGCCGACACGCTGTTGCGCACCAGCCTGATCAAGGCGCCGGTGCAGGTCCTGGTGAGCGCCCAGCTGCCGGCGGGGAAGCTCATCGTGCGGTCCGACGGGCTTGCCCGTGACAACACCGGCACCGCGCTTCTCAGTGGCAGCCTCGATGTCTGCATCCCGACCAGGCGCCCGGCGGAAAACGTGCGGCACGTGAACATCGGGTTCGGCAGCGCTGTTTCCATTGCCTCCGAAAACGAGAGCGCCGCCTGCAACACACCCGCGAACTACGTCCCGTGAAGCCCATGCCCATCCGACAGTCACGCCGCAGCACGCCACGCAACATCGCCGGCGTCGGTTTGATCGAAGTCCTGATCGCCGTCGTCATCCTCGCCTTCGGCATGCTCGGCATCGCCGCGTTGCAGGCGGCGAGCCTGCGCAACAGCCAGAGCGCAATGGAGCACAGCCAGGCGACGGTGCAGACCTACGCCATCCTGGACGCGATGCGCGCCAACCTGGCCGTGGCCCGTATCGGCGGATACGACCTCGCCACGATGACCTGCAACGCCCCCGATACCGGCGACCTGGCGGCAAACGACCTGCACAACTGGATCACATCGCTCCACAGCACTCTCGGCGACAGCGCCTGCGGACAGATTGCCTGCGGAAGCCTCGCCTGCGACATCAAGGTGCAATGGGACGATTCCCGCGGCACCAGCGCCAATGCGACGGACGCGACCAATGCCGCGACCCACACCGTGGAAACGCAGACCCGGCTATGAATCCAATCCGATTCCAGTTCCGCTCCCCGGCGCCGATGCGCGGCGTCACCCTGATCGAGCTGATGGTGGCGCTCGTGCTGGGCCTGATCGTGACAGGCGCGGCGTTGACGTTGTTCGTCACCAACCGCAAGACCTACACCGCGTCGGAAAGCCTGGGCCGCATCCAGGAGAGCCAACGCACGGCGTTCGAGCTCATGTCGCGCGACGTGCGCGAGGGCGCCGGCAATGCCTGCGAGAAAGGGCTCAGCGTCGCCAACGTCGTCAACTCGCCCAGCGGCAACTGGTATACGGATTTCGCGGGCGGGATCAAAGGCTATGACGGCGGAACAGATTTCAGCGGTGGGCCGCTATTCGGCACGACAAAATTCCTGCGGGTCGCCGGCACCGACGCCATCGAGCTCAAATCGTCCGTATCGAGCGGCCTGGCCGTGGTGACGATGCCAGGCCATACCTCGTCGGACATCAAGGTGAACGACCCCAACAACGACCTGCATGACGGCGACATCGCGATGGTCTGCAATTTCGACCATGCCGCGATTTTCCAGATCACCAACGTCAACCTGGGCGTCAACGTCGTCCACAACAACGGCACCGGCACTCCCGGGAATTGCAGCAAGGGCCTGGGCTTCCCGACCGATTGCACCGACACCAACGGCAATGCCTATGACTTCGGCGACCACCAGCCGGCGGTCCTGGCTAAGCTGCGCGCCACCCGCTGGTACATCGGCTACAACGGCCGCACTTACAACGGCCAGCCCAGTCGCTCGTTGTACCTGAGCAACGTCAAGAACACCGGCGGCACCCTGAGCGTCGTCAACAACGAGATCACCCAGGGCGTGCGCGACATGCAGCTGACGTACCTGGTGCAGGGCGCCTCCAGCTATGTCGGAGCCAGCGCGATCGCCACGGCCGACTGGGCGAAGGTCGTGGCCGTGAGCATCGACATGGTCATGGAAGGCGAGGACAAGGTCGGTACGGACCAGGCCGTGCTCCAGCGGGGCCTCCAACACATCGTCACCCTTCGGAATCGCGCGCTATGAATCGCGGATCATCCAGTCGTCCCCAAACCCAACGCGGTGTCGCCCTCGCGGTCGTGTTGATCCTGCTGCTGGTGATGACGCTGCTTGGCTTGGCCAGCTTGCGTGGCACGCTGATGGAAGAGCGCATGAGCGCCAACCAGGTCGATCGCAGCCTGAGTTTCCAGGCCGCGGAAGCCGCGTTGCGCGAAGGCGAAGCCGTGGCTGCCGGCAAGCCGACGCTTCCCGGCGGCGGCGTCGTGGGAAGCGGCTGCCTGAATGGTTTGTGCGCCAAGCCGGACCCGGCTGTCGTGACGCCGGTCTGGCAGGATCCGACGGTGTGGGCATCGGCTCCATCCGCCGTGGTGAACCTGGGCAACAAGACCGCAACCCCGAAGTACATCGTCGAGTTGCTGGCGGACGATGTCCCGCCCCACGGCAGCTGCACCACCAGCGGCGACGTCTCGCCCGATGCTGAATGTTCCGGTACCGAGCGCCGCTATCGAATCACCGCGCGCAGCGATGCTGCCGATCGCGCGCAGGTGATGTTGCAATCCATCTATGCAGTGCCCTGAGGCGAGACCAGCCATGAACGCGACCAAGAAAACGACTGCAGCCCGGCCGCCATCGCTGGTCAATCGGCTGCTGCCGTCGTTTGCCGCCCTGCTGTGCACCCTCATCGCCGCGCCGCTCCAGGCGGTGACGTTCCCGGCGGTTCCGCTGCAGTCCGGCGCGGCCTATCCGCCGGCGAACATCATGTTCATCCTCGATGACTCGGGATCGATGTCGTCGGACTACATGCCCGACGTCGTGCCGTCGACCAGCCCAGTCAACATCGCCCTCAACGCGTATCCGCGCAACACGCTGTATTACGACCCCAGCATCAACTACCTGCCGTGGATGAAGTCCGACGGGACGCGTTACACGGGCGGCACCGCATACACCAGCGCCTACAGCGACAGCGATGAGCTGCTCAGCGCGGTCGACCTGTCGAACAACACGCGCACGTTCTATGTGCCGAAGACCGGCGCGACCAACATGGCGCTGACCGCGAGTTACTACCGGTACCAGATCCCGGCCGGCGGCGGCGACATGGTGCGATCGGAGTACGGCGCGGCAACCCAGTCGGGCTCTGGCTTCCCAATGACCGGTTTGACTGACACAGCGGGAGCGATGACCCCTTTCAGCTTCCCCGTTCCGGCGAATGTCAACTCGTTAACGGTCACCACGGCCGGCGGTTCCTACGGGACCAACGGCGGGGCCAATAACGGCATTGGCAACGGCGCGGAGCTGTATGTCCGGTCCGGAGCGGCGCCAACGACGGGCACGTATACCTGCCGCTCCATTGGCGGCGGCAACGGCCAATCGTGCACCATCAATAATCCCGCGGCGGGCACGTGGTATGTCGGCGTGTATCGCAGTTCCAATTACAAGAACGTGACTCTCGATGTTTCGTTCGACATCCGCTGCGGAAGCGGTTCGGGAAGCAACGACTGGATCAACTGCACCTCGGCAACCCCGACCGGGCGAACCCTCGCCAACGAGTTGACCAACTACGCGACCTGGTACTCCTATTTCCGGACGCGCATCAAGCTGGCCAAAGCCGGTGCGAGCGAAGCATTCGGCCAGATCGGTTCCAACCTGCGGGTCGGCTTCGACACGATCTGGGCCCGCAATCGTTTCCCGATCCCGGTCGGCACCAACAATGGCCAGTTCACCGGCACCAACCGCGACACCTGGTACGCGCGCCTGGTTGCGGCGACCGCGAGTGGTTACACCCCGCTCAAGGGCGCCCTGCAGCGCAACGGCGAATACTTCAGCGACACGTCGGCCACCGGTCCATGGGGGCCGGAGACCGGCTCCGACCAGATCAGCTGTCGCCAGAATTTCTCGATCCTGACCACCGACGGTTACTGGAACTCCAACAGCGGCTACACCAGTCCGGTCGGCGATGCGGATGGCACCGCGGGTCCCACGATCACGTCGCCCACGGGTGGGTCGTTCACCTTCAACGCCACCAACCCGTATAAGGACAATTTCAGTACGAATCCGAATACGCAACCGAACACACTGGCCGACGTGGCGATGTACTACTGGAAGCGCGACCTGGTGACCACGCTTCCCAACAACGTGCCGACGTCGGTCGCTGATCCTGCGTTCTGGCAGCACATGGTGACGTTCAGCGTCTCCATCGGCCAGCAGGGCACGCTCAATCCGAAGACCGACCTGCCCGGCATCACCAACGGCAGCCTGCACTGGCCCGATCCGACCCCAACCGAGAACGCCACCCGCATCGATGATCTCTGGCATGCGGCGGTCAACGGGCGCGGCAGTTTCGTGGCGGCGAACAATCCCAACGAATTCGCGCAGGGCCTGGTCGACGCGCTGGCCACGGTCGCGGCGCGACTGGGTTCGGCTTCCAACGTGACCGCCAACAGCACCTCGTTCACCTCCGACACGCGCGTCTTCCAGGCGAGCTACGTGTCGGGCAAGTGGACCGGCGAGCTGTCCGCATACGACGCAACCCAGGCCGGCGTGTCCTCGACACCCGCCTGGCAGGCAGGTGCGTTGATCCCGACGTCCGGTCGCAACATCATCACCTGGAACGGGAGTGCCGGTGCCACGTTCCCGACGGTTGCGCAGACAACGGCATTGGCGCGCACCACCGGCCTCGCCCCGGTCACCGGCGCCAGCAATGCGGCCTACATTGCCGGCGCGACAACGCTGGAGAAGCGCAATGGCGGCACCCTGCGCGACAGGGCGTCGCTGCTTGGCGATATCGCGTATTCCTCGCCGATGTATGTCAAGGACAGCGAAACCATCTTCGTCGGCGCCAACGACGGCATGCTGCACGCCTTCAATGCGCTGACCGGTGCGGAGCGCTTCGCATACGTCCCCGGCGGCATCAGCTTGCCCAACCTGGCGACCTTGAGCGACCCGCAATACACGCACCAGTACTTCGTCGATGGTCCGGTGGCCGTCTCGACGCTCAAGCAGACGCCTGGCAAGAACTACTTCGTGGGCTCCCTTGGCCGCGGCGGCAAGGGCGTGTTTGGCCTCGACGTCACCAATCCGGGCAGCTTCGGCGCGAGCAACGCCCTATGGGAGCGCACGAGCGACGCGGACATGGGCCAGGTCCTCGGTGAGCCGCTCGTGGTCACGCTGAACGATGGAACCAAGGCGGTGCTGGTCAGCAACGGCGTCAACAGCAGCACCCATACCGCGGCGTTGTTCATCCTCAACATCGCCACCGGTGCGGTGATCAAGGAAATCAACACCAATGTCGGCAATGCCGGCAGCGAAAACGGGCTGTTCGCCCCGCGCGGATGGGACGAGGACGGCAACGGTACGGTCGACTACGTCTACGCCGGCGACCTCAAGGGCAATCTCTGGAAATTCGACCTGAGCGGGGCGACGTCGTCGAGCTGGAACCTGGCCCTGTCCGGCGTGCCGCTGTTCACGACCCAGAGCGGCCAACCGATCACGGCGGGACTGGGCCTGGCCCGCGATCCGCTCACCGGCAAGCGCTGGATCTTCGTGGGAACCGGCAGTTTCCTCACCACCGGTGATTCGTCCGACAACACCGTGCAGTCCATGTACGGCCTCATCGACGATGGCACGTCGACCGCAGTGCAGTTGAGCGACCTGGTCAAGCGCAACATCGTCGTGACCGGCACAGTCAACGGCAAGGCGGTTCGCGGATTCGAAGCGAATTCCACGATAAATCCCGCGAAGAAGGGTTGGTATATCGACCTGGACAACCCGACTCCCGGCGAGCGCATCGTCAGCAACCCGCGCGTCAAGGGTGCGGCGTTGCTCGTCGCGAGCATCATTCCGCCCAGCACCAATACCTGCGATGCCGGCGGCACCGGCTACATCAATGCGCTCGATGCGTTCAGCGGTACCAGCCTGACCCAGCCATTCTTTGACGTGAATGGCGATGGACAGGTCAACGCCAGCGATCAGATCAATGATTCGAATGGCAACCCCGTGCCGGTCGGTTCGGTCGACCTGGGCGTGGGCATGCCCACGTTGCCGACCGTCATCGACAAGCTGCTGGTCGTGGGCGGCTCGAAGGGCAGCCTCGGATCGGTGCTGGTCAATCCACAGGGCGGCTCCAACCAGCGAATCTCCTGGCACGAAATCCTGAGGGACTGACATGAGCACTATCGGATCCATGCATGGCCGGCGCGCCGTCGCTGGCTTCAAGAGTCCACTGGGCTCGGGCGGCTTCACCCTGATCGAGCTCATGGTGACCGTGGCGATCGTCGGGATCCTGATGGCGATCGCGGTGTCGAGCTATGAGTTCGCCACCGTGAAGACGCGCCGTGGCGCTGCCGAGGGCTGCCTGCTCGAGGCGGCGCAGTACATGGAGCGCTACTACACGACCAACCTGAAATATACCGACGCGACCATACCGACCTGTACGACGGACGTGACGCCGCACTACACGGTCGCGTTCTCGGGGACGCCGGACGCCAAGAGTTACACGCTGCTGGCTACGCCGGTCGCGGGAAGCCGCCAGGAAAGCGCGGATGCGAAATGCGGGGCGCTGGGGGTGAACCAGATCGGCACCAAGACAGCATCGGGCCCGGCGGGCGTTGCGGAGTGCTGGTAAGAAAAAAGGCCTGCATTTCTGCAGGCCTTCGCGTATCTGGCGCCCGAAGTTGGACTCGAACCAACGACCCCCTGATTAACAGTCAAGTGCTCTAACCGGCTGAGCTATTCGGGCGGGGGCGTCATTGTGACGTCCGGCGTAATCCGGCGCAACCGGCCTAACCCGGATTCACGCACGACCGAGCCGCCGTCGCGGTGGGCTTGCCTTGTCGCAGGCGCCCACTGTTCGCCAGGACCAGGGTGGTTGCCTGCGCGGGGCCGCGGCCGTCGCAGATCGTGAATGTGACGTTGGAGCCTGCGGTGGCGCCGCCATGTGGCTGGAACACGATCCGCGTGCGTTGCGGCGTGCTGCGCAGGTGCGTCCCGCCCTGGAGAGGTGATTGCCGGCGCAACAGCGTCTCGCCGGGCCCGTGCGCGCGATTGCCGTCGATGTCCGCGAACGCGATCCAGCCCCGGGTCCAGTCCACGCTGCCGCTGCAGGTGGCGCCATTCGCGCTGGAGCACACGACGACGTCGACCTGCGTCAGGACCGAATGATCCAGGGCAGCCACCAGCGATTCACCCAGGTCGATCCGGGCCGAGCCGGTATGCGTGGCTGCCGCCACGTTGCTGTAAGCCGGCACCGCGATGCCGAGGCCGATTGCGATGATGGCCATGGCGACCATCGCTTCGACAAGGGTAAAGCCGCTCTGGGGACGATGCATGTCGACAAGCTCCTGTTGGTCGGCACAGGATGCGCAGGCAGCCGCGCACGCGCCGTCGTCCCAGCCCGCCCGCGAAGGTAGGAAAAGGCCCTGATCGTCCCCATCTCCTGTGGACGCCACATCCAACGGTTCGACCACGCATCGATGAACGACCTCATCCATCCCGCAGGATTCCAGCTGGTGTCGCCGTATTCGCCGGCCGGTGACCAGCCGCAGGCGATCGAAAAGCTGATCAAGGGCTTCGAGGCCGGCGTGGCGCGGCAGACGTTGCTGGGCGTGACCGGCTCTGGCAAGACCTACACCATCGCCAACGTGATCCAGGCGGTGCAGAAGCCGACCCTGGTGATGGCGCCCAACAAGACGCTGGCCGCGCAGTTGTACGGCGAGTTCCGCGCATTCTTCCCGCACAACGCGGTCGAATATTTCGTCAGCTATTACGACTATTACCAGCCCGAAGCCTACATCCCGTCGTCGGACACCTTCATCGACAAGGACAGCTCGGTCAACGAACACATCGAGCAGATGCGCCTGTCGGCGACCAAGGCGCTGCTCGAGCGGCGCGACGCCATCATTGTGTGCACGGTGTCGGCCATCTACGGCCTCGGCGATCCCGGCGAATACCACAAGATGGTGCTGCACATGGTGCGCGGGGAGCGCATCGACCAGCGCGAGCTGATCCGCCGGCTCACCGAGATGCAGTACAGGCGCAACGAGGTCGAGCTCACCCGCGGCACGTATCGCGTGCGCGGCGAGACCATCGACATCCATCCCGCGGAATCAGACGCCGAGGCGCTGCGCATCGAACTGTTCGACGGCGAGATCGAGACGCTGACGCTGTTCGACCCGCTCACCGGTGAAACGCTGCGGCGTTTGCCGCGCTACACGATCTACCCGAAATCCCATTACGTCACCACGCGCCGCACCGTGCTGGACGCGGTCGAGGCGATCAAGCTGGAGCTGCGCGAGCGGCTGGAAGTCCTTTACTCGCAGAACAAGCTCGTCGAGGCGCAACGACTCGCGCAACGCACGCAGTTCGACCTGGAGATGATGGCCGAGGTCGGCTACTGCAACGGCATCGAGAACTATTCGCGCCACCTGACCGGGCACATGCCCGGCGAGCCGCCGCCGTGCCTGTTCGACTACATCCCGCCGGACGCGCTGCTGGTGGTCGACGAATCGCACGTGACCGTTCCGCAGCTCGGCGCGATGTACAAGGGCGACCGGTCGCGCAAGGAAACGCTGGTGGAGTTCGGCTTCCGCCTGCCGTCGGCGCTCGACAACCGGCCGCTCAAGTTCGAAGAGTGGGAAGGGCGCGCGCCACGCGCGATCTTCGTCTCGGCCACGCCCGGGCCGTACGAGCTGCGCATGTCCGAAGGCGAGGTGACCGAACTGGTGGTGCGCCCGACCGGCCTGGTGGATCCGCCGGTCGAGATCCGCCCGGTGGCGACGCAGGTCGACGACGTGCTCGGCGAGATCACCTTGCGCGTCGCGATGGGCGATCGCGTGCTGATCACGACGCTGACCAAGCGCATGGCGGAGAACCTCACCGAATACCTCGCCGACCACAACGTCCGGGTGCGCTACCTGCATTCGGACATCGACACGGTCGAGCGTGTCGAGATCATCCGCGACCTGCGGCTTGGGAAGTTCGACGTGCTGGTCGGAATCAACCTGCTGCGCGAAGGCCTCGACATGCCGGAGGTCTCGCTGGTCGCGATCCTGGACGCCGACAAGGAGGGCTTCCTGCGCTCGACCGGGTCATTGATCCAGACCATCGGCCGCGCCGCGCGCAACCTGCGTGGCAAGGCGATCCTGTATGCCGATCGCATGACCAACTCCATGCAGCGCGCCATCGACGAAACCGACCGCCGCCGCGCCCGGCAGGTCGAGTACAACATCGAGCACGGGATCACCCCGCAGTCGGTCGCGCGGACGATGGTCGACATCTTCGAAGGTGCGCGCGCCGAGCCCGGCGAGAAGAAGGGTCGTGGCAAGGGCAAGCGCGTCGCCGAAGCGGGCGAGGACTACGCGCTGATGAGCCCGACCCAGCGCAACACGCGCCTGCGCGAACTCGAGCAGCGCATGTACCAGCACGCGCGCGACCTGGAGTTCGAGGACGCGGCGAAGGTGCGCGACCAGATCCGGCGGCTCAAGGACGCCAGCCTCGCCGGCTAGCGTTCAGTCGGTCGCAATCGAAGCCGCTTCGTCGAAGCGGAAGCCGTGTCGCTGGATGAGTTCCGCATCCTTGGCCGCGACCAGCTCGCGCGTCGGCGCGTCGTAGTACGCGCTGTAATGCGCGTGTGCGCTGGTGTTGATCGGTGCGCGGTCGCGCAGCCATTCCTGCATCGTTGGCGTCAGGTCGATCCCGACCGACGGCAGGAAGTCGCGGAGGCCTTCGCGCAGGCGCGCCATGTCGATCAGCGTGGTGTTCGACACGTCGCCGTACATGCGCCGGTACAGGAAGCTGTAGAAGCCCAGGCCGCTGCCTGCCAGCGGCGCGACGCTGTCCTTGGACAGGTTGATGCCGCGATTGGGCAATTGCGACGGCAGGCGTTCCATCCATGCCGCCAGCCATCGCGGATCGTCGCCAAGGCGCATGAGGTTGCGCAGGGTGCCGGCAAAGTCCAGCCGCCGCGCGTCGCTGGCCAGCTGGAAGAGCGCATTGGGCTGCGGCATCGCGTGCTGGAAGCTGTACCAGGACACGTAGTAGTCCCAGGGATTGCGGGCCGTTCCCAGGATCGGCAACTGCCGCGCGGCCGCCGGGATCGAATCGCGGGGCAGGTGATAGCCGACCTGTTGGCAGCCGGGCATGCATTCGACCAGGAATCGATTGACGAAACTGCCGCCGGACTTGTGCAGGTGCAGGAAGACGAACCGGTCCGTGACGATCATTGCGCGGCGCCGATCCTCACCCGCTGTTCGATGTCCGCATCGACGATGCCGAGATCGTGTTCACCCGCGCGGATCAGGTCGCACAGCGCGGGGGTCGGCAGGAAATCGCAGATCAGGTGCAGCCGCGGTTCCGACCAGGCGCTGTACACGCCATGCGAGGTGGAATTGTTCAGCGCCCAGGTTTCACCGGCCTGCATTCGATAAACCCGGTCCTTGCAGAACATGGACACGGACGGATCGGTCACGATCGGCACGTGGATCCGCAGCGTGCGCAGGAAATATTCCCCGTTGTCGACATGCATCCTGATCACGCCGTGCGGGAGCAGCTTGGCGAGCAGGCAGCGCATCGGCGGCGCGGGGATCAACTCGCGGATGAGCGACTGCACGTAGGGCAGGTGCTGCAGAGGCTCGCGATCCTCGATGGGCTTTGGCCCCTCGATGGGCGCGTAGCCGCGCAGGAAGACGCCCTCGGTCGGCTGGTGCACGCCGACCCGGCCGCCGCGCGTGCCCCAGTACGAAGGCGGCAGTCGCGCCACCTCCTGCCGGAGCCGATCGAGATCGATCTTGACGGGCAGGCGAACGCAACCACCGATCAGCTGGTCCTTGTCGACGGCGGGGAGGTCGGGATCGTTCATCGGATGCATCGGCGGGGCCGGCGTCATCATTGGGCAAGCTCGCGGAAGGTGCAAACGTGATCGGTCCGGGGCCAGCCATCCAAGGCAACCGCCGCCGCCATCCGCCTTGCCCATCCGTTTTGTTGTCCGCGACTGCCGGCTGGGCTAAACTGCGCGTCCTCTTGCGAGGGGATTGCGGGCGGTTAGCTCAGCGGTAGAGCATTACCTTGACATGGTAGGGGTCACAGGTTCGAACCCTGTACCGCCCACCACGCCTCATCGGCGTGGATCCAATCCTTCACCAGCCACAGCCAGGTGGCCCGCGGAAACGCCGGCCGAGCGTGCGACATGAGCACTACCATCGCCCATCGCTGATACGCCCGAGGCTTCCGCGGATGCAGGCGCCCTCGTGGCGCCTTTTTTGTTTTTCGCACCCCCTGGAAATGCGGACCCCATGATCGCCATCACGCTCCCCGACGGCAGCCGCCGCGAATTCGACCAGCCCGTATCCGTCGCCGATGTGGCCACGTCCATCGGGCCTGGCCTGGCCAAGGCCGCGTTGGCCGGCAAGGTCGATGGCAGGCTGGTCGACACCAGCCATCGCATCGACAACGACGCCGCGCTCGAAATCGTCACCGACAAGCATCCCGATGCGCTCGACGTGTTGCGCCACTCGACCGCTCACCTGCTGGCCCAGGCCGTGCAGCGCCTGTTCCCGGGCGCGCAGGTCACCATCGGCCCGGTGATCGACAACGGCTTCTATTACGACTTCGCCTACGAGCGGCCGTTCACGCCCGAGGACCTGCCGGCCATCGAGGCCGAGATGCAGAAGATCGCCAAGGAAGCGGTGCCGGTATCGCGCAGCGTCAAGTCGCGCGACGACGCGACCGCGTTCTTCCGTGGCCTGGGCGAGGAATACAAGGCGCAGATCATCGAATCGATTCCCGCCGACCAGGATCTCTCGCTGTATACGCAGGGCGAATTCACCGACCTCTGCCGCGGTCCGCACGTGCCGTCCACCGACAAGCTGCGTGCGTTCAAGCTGATGAAGGTTGCCGGCGCGTACTGGCGCGGCGACCACAACAACCAGATGCTCAGCCGCATCTACGGCACCGCGTGGTTGAACGACAAGGACCTCAAGGCCTACCTCACGCAGCTCGAGGAAGCCGAGAAGCGCGACCACCGCAAGATCGCCAGGCAGCAGAACCTCTTCCACCTGCAGGAAGAAGCCCCGGGCCTGGTGTTCTGGCATCCGAAGGGCTGGTCGGTGTGGCAGGTGGTCGAGCAGTACATGCGCAAGGTCTACCGCGACAGCGGCTACCAGGAAGTCCGCTGCCCGCAGATCCTCGATGTCGCGCTTTGGAAGAAGTCCGGTCACTGGGACAACTACCAGGACAACATGTTCTTCACCGAGTCGGAGAAGCGCACCTACGCGCTCAAGCCGATGAATTGCCCGGGCCACGTGCAGGTCTTCAACCAGGGACTGCACAGCTATCGCGACCTGCCGATCCGCTACGGCGAGTTCGGCGCCTGCCATCGCAACGAGCCGTCGGGCGCGCTGCACGGCATCCTGCGGGTGCGCGGATTCACCCAGGACGACGGCCATATCTTCTGTACCGAAGACCAGATCGAGGCCGAGGTCACCGCGTTCCACCGGCAGGCGATGGCCGTCTACGCCGATTTCGGTTTCACCGACGTGCAGCTCAAGCTTGCCCTGCGTCCCGAGCCCCGGTTGGGCGACGACGCCACCTGGGACAAGGCCGAGGCGGCGCTGCGCAATGCACTGCGCGCCTGCGGGGTCGAGTGGGAGGAGCTGCCAGGCGAGGGCGCCTTCTACGGCCCGAAGATCGAGTACCACCTCAAGGATGCCATCGGCCGCACCTGGCAGCTGGGCACGATGCAGGTCGATTTCATGATGCCCGGCCGGCTCGGCGCGGAGTACGTGGACGAGGGCAGCCAGAAGCGGCACCCGGTGATGCTGCACCGGGCCATCGTCGGATCGATGGAGCGTTTCATCGGGATCCTGATCGAGCACCACGCGGGCAATTTCCCGTCCTGGCTGGCGCCCATTCAGGCCGTCGTGATGAATATCACCGACGCCCAGGCCGACTGGGTCGAGGAAGTCCGGAAAACCCTTGCAAATCAAGGAGTCCGCGTCAGCGCCGATTTGCGGAACGAGAAGATCGGCTATAAGATCCGCGAGCACACGCTGCAGCGGGTGCCATACCTGCTGGTGGTCGGGGACCGCGAGAAGGACAATGGCGCAGTGGCCGTGCGCACGCGGTCGGGGGAGGATCTGGGGACCATGTCCGTCGCCGATTTCGCCTCGCGTTTACATGGTGAGCACACCGCTCGTTGAAGACTGGCCCGGTCGCCCTGCGACCGGCACATTTATTCCGGAGATCGCAACATCAGCACCCCTGAAAAGCAGAACCGCAAGAACAACGAAATCCGCGTACCACGTGTGCGCGTGATCGGCAGCGATGGCGAGATGGTCGGCGTCCTGTCGCGCGAGGAAGCGCTAGCCAAGGCCGAGGAAGAAGGCCTGGACCTGGTCGAGATCCAGCCCAACGCTGATCCGCCGGTCTGCCGCATCATGGATTTCGGCAAGTTCAAGTTCGAGCTGCAGAAGAAGGCGAACCTCGCCAAGAAGAAGACCAAGCAGGTCGAGATCAAGGAAATGAAGTTCCGTCCGGTCACGGATGAGGGCGACTACCAGATCAAGCTGCGCAACATGCGGCGCTTCCTCGAGGAAGGCGACAAGATCAAGGTCAACATCCGCTTCCGCGGCCGCGAGATGAGCCATCAGGAGCTCGGCCGCGAGATGGCGAACCGGATCGAGGGTGACCTGGGCGAGGACATCGTCATCGAGTCGCGCCCGCGCCTGGAAGGCCGGCAGATGGTGATGATGATCGCGCCGAAGAAGAAGACCTGACGCCAGCGGTCGATTCCCGCGGGAACCAGGAGGGGCGCTGCGAGGCGCCCTTTCTCATTGGAGGGTGCGGGCCCAGCGGGCGCCGATCAAACCCACTGATTTCCAAGGAAATATTTGCATGCAGGCCGCCCAGCCCGCATAATGCGCGGCCCGGTTCGCCGGGTGTGATGTACCAGCAACACAGGACCTGTCGCGGACTCCCATGGTAAATCATGGGAATCAACGACTTACGACCGGCAAGGGCAGGACGGAAAGCGTGGCACCTTTCGTGAAAAACGGGAGACCACCGCCCAGCCAGTGACAGAAACCGAAAGGACCTCCCGCAATGCCCAAGATCAAGACCAATCGGGCGGCGGCCAAGCGCTTCCGGAAGACCGCTTCCGGCAAGTTCAAGTGCGGCCACGCCAACAAGAGCCACATCCTCACCAAGAAAGCGACCAAGCGGAAGCGCAACCTCCGGCAGACGAACCACGTCCGCCCCGAGGACGCTGGACGTCTGAACCGCATGCTTCCGTACTTGTGAGGAGATGAGAAATGGCACGAGTTAAACGTGGTGTACAGGCGCGTCGCCGCCACAAGAAAATCCTGAAGCAGGCCAAGGGCTACTACCACGCCCGCCGCAAGGTCTTCCGCGTCGCCAAGCAGGCGGTGACGAAGGCCCTGCAGTACGCCTACATCGGCCGCAAGCAGCGCAAGCGCCAGTTCCGTTCGCTGTGGATCGCGCGCATCAACGCCGCCGCCCGCATCAACGGCATCAGCTACAGCCGCTTCATGAACGGCCTGCTCAAGGCCGGCATCACCCTCGACCGCAAGGTGCTGGCGGACATCGCCGTGCACGATGCGGTGGGTTTTGCGGCGCTGGCCGAGAAAGCAAAGGGCGCGCTCGCAGCGTAGGTCTTGCCCCGGCTGTCGCGCTGACCTCGCGCGATGCCCGGACGATGCAATACACGCATGGGGAAGGGCGCAAGTCCTTCCCCATTCGTTTTTTGGGACGCGCATGTGCGAGGCCGGAATGCACCGCGCATGGCTGCTCTTGTCGATGACGCAGGAAACACGCGCGAATGAGCGAAATTGAAACAGTCGTGTCACAGGCGCTGTCCGATATCGCCTCGGCCAGTTCGCCCGATGCGGTCGAGTCCCTGCGCATTTCGCTGCTGGGCAAGCAGGGCAGCATCACCGCGCAGCTGAAGTCGCTGGGTGGCCTTCCCGCCGACCAGCGCAAGGCCGCCGGCGAAGCGATCAATCGGGCGCGTGACGCCATTGGCGAGGCGCTGGCCGCGCGCAAGGCAGCGTTGGAGGCGGCGGCCCTGGACGCCCGCATGGGGACCGAATCGATCGATGTCACGCTGCCCGGGCGCAACGCCAGCCGTGGTGGCCTGCATCCGGTCAGCCGCACGCTGGAACGCATCACCGATATCTTCGGCCGGCTCGGCTACGCGCTCGCCGACGGCCCGGAAATCGAGGACGACTGGCACAACTTCGAAGCCTTGAACTTCCCGCCGCACCATCCGGCACGCGCCATGCACGACACCTTCTACTTCGGTGATGGGCGGCTGCTGCGGACCCACACGTCCGGCGTGCAGGTGCGCTACATGAAGGACCACGCGCCACCATTGCGCATGATCGCCGCCGGCAAGGTCTACCGCAGCGACAGCGACCAGACGCATACGCCGATGTTCCACCAGGTCGAGGGACTGCTGGTCGACGAACATTCCAGCTTTGCCGACCTGAAGGGCACGCTGGCGGAGTTCGTCCGCGCCTTCTTCGGGCGCGACTTCGAGATGCGCTTCCGGCCGAGCTATTTCCCCTTCACCGAGCCCTCGGCGGAAGTCGATATCGCCTGGCAACAGCCTGACGGTTCGATGCGCTGGCTGGAGGTGCTCGGTTGCGGCATGGTCCATCCCAGCGTGCTGCGCAACGTCGGCATCGACCCGGAGCGTTACACCGGTTTCGCCTTCGGCCTTGGCGTGGAGCGCTTCGCGATGCTGCGTTACGGCGTCGACGACCTGCGCAGCTTCTTCGACAACGACGTGCGCTTCCTGCGCCAGTTTGCGTAGGCGGGTCTTGACCCGCCGAACCAGGTTCCAGCAATGGCGGGTCAAGACCCGCCCTACGGATTCCAAGCAATGAAATTCTCCGAAAACTGGCTGCGCGAACACGTCAAGACGACTGCGACACGCGATGAACTCGCCGCGACGCTGACGGCGATCGGCCTTGAGGTCGAGGAGATGTCGGTGCTCGGCAATGCGTTCGATGGCGTGGTCGTCGCGCGCATCATCGAGTGTGCACGGCATCCCGAAGCCGACCGCCTGCAGGTGTGCAAGGTCGATGCGGGCAATGGCGAAACGTTGCAGATCGTGTGCGGCGCGCCCAACGCGCGCCCGGGCCTGCTCGCGCCGCTGGCCAAGGTCGGATCGCGAATCGGCGACATCACGATCGGCGCGGCAAGGCTGCGCGGCGTGGAATCCAGCGGCATGTTGTGTTCTGCCAAGGAGTTGGGCCTGGACACCGATGCGTCCGGACTGCTCGAGTTGCCGTCCGATGCACCGGTCGGATCCCCGCTGGCGGGCTACCTGGGGCTTCCCGACGCCAGCATCGCGCTGAAACTCACTCCGAATCGCGCCGATTGTTTCAGCGTTCGCGGCATCGCATTCGATGTCGCGGCGGCGTGCGGAAGCGAGGTCATCGCCCACGAGGCAACGCCGGTCGCCTCGACCGTGGCGACGATGCTGGATGTCACGTTGGATGCCGGTGCGGATGCGCCGCGCTACCTCGGTCGCGTCATCGAGGGCGTCGATCCCGCGCGCAGCACACCCATCTGGATGGCGGAGCGATTGCGGCGCAGCGGCATCCGTCCGATCAGCCTGCTGGTCGATATCGCCCAGTACGTCATGCTCGAAGTCGGCCAGCCCATGCATGCCTACGATCGTGACCTGCTGCGCGGACCGATCGGCGTGCGGCGTGCGCGGGCGGGCGAATCGCTGGTATTGCTCGATGGTCGTGAAGCCGCCATCGATGCCGGCTTCCTGGTGATCACCGATGCGGATCGCCCGGTCGGACTGGCCGGCGTGATGGGTGGGATGGACACGCGCGTGACCCAGGCAACCCGGAATGTCTTCCTCGAGGCCGCGCATTTTTCGCCGGACGCCATCATCGGCCGCGGACGCAAGCTGGGCCTGCATACCGACGCCGGACATCGCTTCGAACGGGGCGTCGATCCGGAGTTGCCGCGGCAAGCCATCGAGCGGGCAACGCAGTTGGTTGTCGAACTGGCCGGCGGCGCAGCGGGACCCGTGACCGAAGCGACATTGCCCGCGCATCTGCCCAGGCCCAGGGAGATCGTGCTGCGTCGCGCGCGGCTGGCCCGCATCCTGGGCACGGCAATTGGCGATGCGGACGTGGAACGCATCCTGCGCGCACTGGGCCTGGGCGTTGCGTCGACGTCGGAAGGTTGGCGGGTGACCGCGCCGACGCGTCGCTTTGATCTGTCGATCGAGGAAGACCTCATCGAGGAAATCGCGCGCATCCACGGTTACGACCGGATTCCGTCGACGTTGCCACGGGGCGCGAGTCGCCTTGTGGCGCCGTCCGAGATGCGCGTCGACGATGCGACGGCGCGCCGTCATCTCGCCGCGCGCGACTTCCTCGAAGCGATCAACTACGCATTCGTGGATGCGGGCCTCCTGGCAACCTGGCATGCAGCCGACGCAGCCGTGCCGCTGGCCAATCCACTCAGCGCGGAACTCGGCGCCATGCGCACGCAGTTGTTGCCGGGACTGGTCGCGGCGCTTGCGCGCAACAAGGCGCGCCAGCAGTCGCGCGTGCGCCTGTTCGAACTGGGCAAGGTGTTTGCGAAGTCCGGTGCCGATGCGCCACTGGAAACCCTGCGTATCGCGGCGGTCGCGACCGGCGACGCCCTCGCCGAACAGTGGGGCGAGCCGGCGCGCCAGGTCGACTTCCATGACCTGAAAGGTGATCTGGAGAGCCTGGCTGCGCTGTCGGGAGCGACGCTGGCGTACCGCGCCTCGTCGGCGCCCTGGGCGCATCCGGGTCGCAGTGCCGACGTGTTTCGCGACGGACGCCACCTGGGCTGGATCGGCCAGCTGCATCCCCGCCTGCAACAGTCGCTGGACATCGGCGGCCAGGTCCTGGCATTCGAGCTGGACCTCGAGCCGCTGCTGCTTCGCGCCATGCCCAGGGCAACGCCGCTGTCGCGGTTTCCGTCCGTCCGCCGCGACCTCGCGTTCGTCGTCGCGGACGAGGTGTCCTGGGAGGCGTTGGAAGCAGTGGTCAAAGTGGCGGCGGGCCCTTGCCTGCAGCAGCTGCGGCTGTTCGACCGCTATGCCGGCAAGGGGGTGGAAACCGGATTCAAGAGTCTCGCTATGGGCTTGATTCTGCAGGATGAATCCCGCACCCTGACCGACCGCGATGTGGAGGCGGTGGTGGCCAATGTGACGGCCGCGCTGCAACGCGATTACAGCGCACGCATTCGTGAGTGAGATGCACGCGGCAAACACCCAGCTGATCGTTTACAGGGGAACGATATGGCTCTGACCAAGGCTGAAATGGCCGAGCGTCTGTATGACGACGTTGGACTGAACAAGCGCGAGGCGAAGGAATTCGTCGACGCGTTTTTCGACGCCTTGCGCGAAGCGCTTGAAGGTGGCCGCCAGGTCAAGTTGTCCGGCTTCGGAAACTTCGACCTGCGGCGCAAGAACCAGCGTCCCGGACGCAATCCAAAGACCGGCGAGGAAATTCCGATTTCCGCACGCACCGTCGTGACCTTCCGCCCAGGGCAGAAGCTCAAGGAGCGGGTCGAGGCTTACGCGGGGGTTGCGCATGCTTGATCCGGGCAGCAACCGCGAACTGCCGCCTATCCCGGCGAAGCGCTACTTCACGATTGGCGAGGTCAGCGAGCTGTGCGACGTCAAGCCGCACGTGCTGCGTTACTGGGAAACCGAATTCCCGTCGCTGAATCCGGTCAAGCGTCGTGGCAATCGTCGTTACTACCAGCGCCATGACGTGTTGATGGTTCGCCAGATCCGCGGCCTGCTGTACGAGCAGGGCTACACGATCGGTGGCGCACGCCTTCGGCTGGAGGGTGAGGACGCCAAGCAGGAATCGGCGCTCAGCTCGCAGATCATGAAGCAGGTGCGGATGGAGCTGGAGGACATCCTGCAGTTGCTTCGCCGATAGACGCCCGAACGCGGCGCGGCGCGCGGCGGCTTGTTGGGGGCGGTGCGTACGCGGGTTCCTCGCGGCGCGGATGGAGCTGGACGAGGTTCTCCAGCTGCTCCGTCATTGATCGCCACAATCCCTGCACGCCCGCTTTTGATGGGGCGAATGTTGCGTGCGGGTCCCGTCAGTGAGTGGGCTATAATCGTTTTTCAGTCGGGGCGTAGCGCAGCCTGGTAGCGCATCTGCCTGGGGGGCAGAGGGTCGTCGGTTCAAATCCGGCCGCCCCGACCAATCACCATTCCAAGTCCGGCCCACAGGCCGGCCGGCCTGTGCCCGTCCGGGCCCGCTGGCCCTGTTTCGTCAGTCGCCGCTGCCAAGGGCGGGCGCAAAGCGCCATCCCGCTGCGCTCCCGTTGCCGAATCGATCGCCATTTCGGACGTTCCCGCAGCGCCCCTGTCAAGCAATAAGTGACGCTGCGCGTCAATTGTGTGAGCGCATTCACAACCCCTTTGCAATGCAATTCACCCCATGTTTATACTTCGCGGCGCGCATCCCGAGGGGTGCGCGATGCAAGTAGCCAGGGGGCGCCGGATTTCGCAACGAATTCCGGATCGTACTTACATTTGTGGGGATCAAATGAGCGAATCGAAGAACCGGGCTGGGTCTGCCAAGCCACGGCATGCGCGCGTCATCAAGGTTGCACCCGTCACCCGCGCGATCCGCGCTGTGCTGGCCGTGTCGGCAACCGCCTTGGCCCTGACTGCGAGTGGTGCGGCGCTCGCCGCCAACTGCCCCTTTGCGCCAACGACCGCCATTCACTGCAGCGGTCCGACGTACGCACAGGCGCTCCCGCCGGTCTTCGATCTCACGACGATTCCCGATACGCAACCGTTTGCGCACGGCGCTGCGGGTGCGTCTGCGTATTCCATCGCCGCTCCTTCCGGCGGCATTGGCATCACCACGTTCGGCACTGCCGGATTCGCACAATCCAATGCACAGGGGCTTGGCCCGGTGCAGGACCTGCTGGCCGTCGGCTCGCTGTCGCCGGGTCCTGGCGGTGTGAGCGGTGCGGACGACAGCATCATGTACAACTGGCAGTACCCCGGATTCGTCGACTTCTGGTTCCATGCGTACAGCGGGTTCACGGGCACGGCCACGTCGACCACCGGCATTGCAGACGTGATCTTCCTTGAGGCGGATTCGCTCGGGTTCGGGCTGAACGACGGCTCGATGACTGCGTCGGGATATAGCTGGGCGGCGGGGATGGAGGTCGAGGCGACCGACTACATTCATGACCTGCGCAACACCAGTTCTGGCACGATCACTTCCAGCACCAGTGGCAATTTCGGTCAGGCGTGGGGCATCTATGCCGTCGCCGGCAACGACGTGGATGTCTACAACGACGGACTGATCAACGTATCGGCAACCGGTTACGCCGGGACCGCCGCTGGTCTGTTCGCCTATTCCCCGAACGGCACCGCCAGCACCACCAACACCGGAACCATCACGTCCACCGCCAGTGGCGATTTCGGCCAGGCATGGGGCACGTATGCGGCCGGCTACGGCGACGTCTCGGCCAGCAATTCCGGCACCATCACGTCCACCGCCAATGGATACGGCGGTACGGCGACGGGCATGTCCGCCCGGTCCGCATACGGCAACGTGCTTGCCGACAATAGTGCCAGCGGCACGATCGCCGTGACTGCATTCGGGGATGCCACGGGAATCATGGGCTATGCCGTTGGCGGCAATGCCGGCCTCTCCAACAGCGGTTCGATCACAGCCAACTCGTATGCCGGCAACGCCATCGGCATGTACGGCTATTCGGTCTACGGCGACGTCGCGATCACCAATGATGGCCATGTCGGCGCCTATTCCTCTTACGGGCTGGCGGACGGCATCTTCGCGTCCGGCTCCTCGGTCAATGTCACGACGGGTGCGTATTCCGATATCAATGCCAGCGGCTACAGCTGGGCTGCCGGCATCGAAGCGCAGGGCAACTACGCCGCGACCATCGTCAATGACGGTGACATCACCGCCAATGCCTATGGCAATGGTTACGTGTACGGCCATGCGTTCGGCATCTACGGCACGGCGGGCGCAGGTGGCCTGAGCATCGGCAACACCGGTGCGATCAATGCATCCGGCGTGTATGCCGTCGGCATCTATGGCCAGGCCGGCGGTTCGGTGTCCGTCAACAACGCAGGCACGATCACCGTAGGCGCGTCGCCTTACGCGACGACCTATTTCGCCACGGGAATCCATGCTGGCAGCAACCAGGCATACAGCGACGTCAGCGTCGACAACTCCGGTGACATCGCTGCCTACAGCATCCTCGGCGGCACGGGCATCGAAGTCATCGCGACCGGCACCGGCTCGACGGCAAGCGTGACGAACTCCGCCAACATCTATGCTGGCCAGAGCAACAAATACGGTTATGGAGCGGCTGGCATCGTCGTGTCCGCGGATGGTGATTCCACCATCGACAACAGTGGCACGATCACGGCCATCTCCGGTGGCACGGCCTATGGCGCATTGGCACTGTCGTTCAACGGCGATGCCACGGTGACCAACTCCGGCGACATCAACGTCTATTCGACCCAGTCTGCCTACAACTATGGTGCCTACGGCATCGTCGCCGCGTCTTCAAATGGCGGCGCCAGCGTCGACAACAGTGGCAACATCGTTGTCGAATCCACCTACTTCGGCGGTTACCTGGGTAATGGCATCCGCGCGTCGAGCCAGACCGGCACGACCGTGTCCAACTCGGGCAACATCGACGTCACGGCCTGGTACGGTTATGGCATCTACGCCAGCGCCGGAACCGGCGATACGTCCATCACCAATTCCGCCGCCGGTTCGCTGCTGGTTTACGGCCAGGGCTTTGCAATCGGCGCGATCGGCCTGTCGAGCTCCGGCGACGTATCGATCGACAACGCTGGCTCGATCAAGACGTATGCCAACGGTGAATCGGTCGGCACCTTCGCCTCCAGCACGTACGGCAATGCCAGCTCCACGAACAGCAATTCGATCTTCGCGTACAGCTACGCGGGTCCAGCCATCGGCTCGTTCACCCGGGCCAACAATGGCGACGCATCAGTCGACAACAGTGGCACCAGCGTCGCGGTCGCCAGGAACGGCTCGGCGGACGGCATCCGTGCGATCGGAACGACCGTGGAGGTGGCCAACAGCGGCACCAGCTTCGCACTGTCGGCCTACGGGCAGGCGACGGGCATCAGTGCCTATGGCTCCGACTCGGTCAGCGTCACCAACGACGGTTACACCGGTGCGGTGAGCTTGTACGGCGCCGCGGCGCGGGGCATCTATGCCGAAGGTGGCGACATCACCATTGGCAATGGCGCTGCAGGAGAAGTGGATGCGACGGCGCGTTACGGGGTTGCGCTGGGCATCTTCGGGTACGCCTACGCCGGTTCCGCGGTGGTCGACAATGCCGGGACCATCACGGCCATTGGCGGCTATGGTGCGGTGGGTGCGTATGCGGTCGCCTACGGCGATGCCACGCTGACCAACAGTGGGACGATCAACGCGACAGCGAACGTCGGCAATGCCATTGGCATGGGCGGGAATTCCGCCGTCGGCAACGCAAGCCTGACCAACAGCAACGTCATCGGTGTCTATTCCAGCAGTGGTAACGCGGTCGGCCTGGCGGGGTACGCCGCCACCGGCAACGTCGACCTCGAGAACACTGGCGGCATCACCGCCGGCTCGTACAGTGGCGACGCGAATGGAATGAACGGGTTCGCCCTGGCCGGAAACGTCACGCTCGACAACAGTGGCGGCCTCAATGCCTACTCCCATTACGGCAACGCGATCGGGATGTACGGCTACGCGGTCGTTGGCGATGTCAGTGCCACCAACAGCGGCGGAATCAGCGCCTATTCGTACTACGGCCTTGCCGACGGCATCTTTGCGTCGGGCGCATCGGTCGACGTCGCCAACGCGGGCACCGGGGCCATCTCGGCCAGCGGTTATGGCTGGGCAGCCGGCATCGAGGCGCAGGGCAGCGACCTGACGACCGTCACCAACGATGGTTCGATTTCCGCGTATGCATCCGCGGCGAATTACTCGACCGGCGAATACGGTCATGCGTTCGGCGTGTATGCCACCGGTGGCGCGGGTGGCGTCTCGGTTACCAACACGGGCTCGATCTACGCGTCTGCCGCCTATGGTTACGGCGTCTACGCGCGATCGGCTGGTCCAATCACGATCACCAATGGCGTTGATGGCAGCATCGACGTCGGCAGCTATGGAAACCGGGGCTATGTGGCAACCGGCATTTCCGCGGCGACGAACGACGTCGGTGGCGACATCACCATCGACAACAGCGGCGATATCAGCGCGTTCAGCATCTATGGCTCGAACGGTATCAGTGCCATTGCAACCGGCGCCGGCAGCACCGGTTTCGTCAGCAACAGTGGCCAGATCTATGCCAGCCAGAGCAACAAGTATGGCTACGGTTCGGCGGGCATCGTCGTCTCCGCGGACGGCGATTCCACCATCGCCAACACCGGCGGGATCACCACCGTCTCCGCCGGCACCGCGTACGGCGCGCTGGCCCTGTCGTTCAATGGCGATGCGACTGTCACCAACTCCGGCAACATTGACGTCTATTCCACCGGTTCGCTGCAGTACAACGGCGCGTACGGCATCGTCGCGGCGTCGTCGAACGGCGGTGCGAGCGTCGACAACAGCGGCAGCATCAACGTCACGTCCAACAAGTACGGCGTCGGGTATATCGGTAACGGCATCAAGGCCACCAGCTACACGGGGACCACGGTCGGCAACAGCGGCGACATCAATGTCACCGCCAAGTATGCATATGGCGTCTATGCCAGTGCCGGCACCGGCGACACGACCATCACCAATTCCGCCGGTGGCTCCATCGACGTGAACGGTATTGGCCTGGCGCTCGGTGCGCTGGGGTTGTCGACCTACGGGAATGTCTCGGTGGTCAACGCCGGCGACATCCGCTCGTATGCGGACGGCGAGGCGGTCTCGGTATTTGCCAGTTCGACCCACGGGGATGTTTCGGTCCAGAACAGCGGGTTGGCGCTCGCCTACAGCAACAGCAATGTCGCCATCGGCTTGTTCGGCCGTGCGAACGACGGCACGGTTTCGATCGACAACAGCAACGAAGCCATTGCGCTTTCCAACAGCGGATCCGCCTCGGCAATCCGCGCGACAGGCCTCACGGTCAGCGTCGACAACAGCGGCCTGGCGTATGCATCCAGCTATGGCGGCAATGCGAAGGGTATCGATGTCTACGCAGTCGACCTGGCGACCGTCGACAACTCCGGCGCGGCGGTGGCATTGAGCGAATATGGCAATGCGACCGGCATTTACGCCATCGGGGGCAACGACGTTTCGATCACCAATGCCGTTGGCGCGGGAATCTACGCCTACAGTGGCTATGCGAGCGCGCAGGGCGTGATTGGTTTCGCCTACGGCGATATCACCGTGGACAACGCCGGCCAGATCACTGCGGAAGGCTACAACGGGGCGGTCGGTGTGTATGCGGGCGCCAACGGCGACGCATCGCTGACCAGCACCGGATCGATCGACGCGACGTCCTCCTACTCCGGCGCAACCGGCGCGAGCGTCTACGCACGTGGCGACGCAACGGTCGTGAACAGTGGTTCGATCGATGCAATCGGCTATGGCGACACCACCGGCATCCAGGCTCACGCGTATGCGGGCGGCGCCAATGTCACCAACAGCGGTCCGGTCTACGCCTATTCCTACGCAGGGATGGCAATCGGGATCGACGGCAGCTCCAGCTATGGTGACGTCGGCATTGCCAACGGCGGCGCGATCGATGCGGTATCGCTCTATGGCACGGCATACGGCATCCGTGCCGATGGTGTGCAGGCGAGCGTCGGCAACACGGGGGACATCACGGCGACCGGCTACGATCGCGCGGTCGGCATCAACGTAACCGGCTCCGACCTGGCGACCGTCGTCAATGACGGATCGGTCAGTGCGACGGCGACCCGCCCCGGCGGTTTCGCCGAAGGCGTGTTTGCCGGCAGTGATGGCGATGTCTCGGTCTCCAATGGAACCACCGGCAACGTCGGTGCCTACGCCGACATGGGAATGGCGGTCGGGCTGGTCGGGATCTCCTACGCAGGCGATGTCCACGCGGACAACGCCGGCAGCGTGATCGCCGCCGGTGGCTACGTGGCGTTTGGCGCATACGTGCGTGGCTACAACGCCACGGTGACCAATAGCGGCTCCGTCTCCGCAACAGCGGTGTACGGTCCGGCGCTGGGCATGATTGCGCGTGCATATGCAACCGTCGACGTCGACAACGCTGGATCCATCGACGCTACGTCGACCGACGCCTATGCCACCGGCCTGGAAGTCTCGGGCACGACGGTGAATGTCACCACTTCCGGCGATATCACTGCTTACGGCTACTTTGGCGCGACCGGCATCAATGCCTACGGCTCGATGGTTTCGGTGACCAATTCGGGCGCCATCACCGCCACCAGCACTGGGGCTGGATACTCGGCTCCCCTCGTAGCCAGCCCGGGCTTCAATGTCGTGCCTAAATACGCCCAGGCGCATGGCATCTATGCCATTGGCGACGGCGTGACTGTCAGCAATGAGGCAACCGGATCCATCAGCGCAACATCGGCCATGGGCTTCGCCGAAGGCGTGATGGCTTACTCCCACTCCGGCAACACGCTGGTCAATAACGACGGCTCGATCAGCGCCGACGGCATGACGGCCTTTGGCGTCTATGCAGGCGCCTATGGCAATGCGGTGTTCACGGCGGGCAGCACGGGAACGACCACGGCGCTGGCAACGGGCGATGCCTACGGCGCGTATGTGTTCTCGTACGCGGCGAATGCGATCGTCGACAATGCGGGTGCGGTCTCCGCGACCACAACCGGCGGGACGGATACGGCGACGGGTGTTTCGGCCAATGCCTATGCCGGCAACGTCCTGGTCACCAACAGTGGGTCGATCAGCGCGAGTTCGACCGGCGATGCTTCGGCGATCGGCGTGAAGACCAAGGCCGCGGGTACCTCCTTTGTCGACAATTCCGGAACGATCAGCGCCAGCGACCCGGATTACGCAGTGGCGGTCAGCTTCGATTCTGCTGGAATCTCGACCCTGCGCAACACCGGCATCATCCGCACCGAAGCCACGACTGAAGGCCAGGTCGCGGTCCTCGGAGGCGCCGGCGTGCTTCATGTCCTCAATTACGGGGACATCTACGGCGCAGCGATTGCAGGGGCCGGCGATGATGCATTCACCAACGGCAGCGGCGGCGTCTGGCACGTCGGCAACCACATCAGCAACTTCGGTGGTGGCGACGATTCGATCCTGAACGCGGCTGGCGGCACCATTGCCCTGTCGAACGCCGCCATCTACATGGGTGGCAGCGACAGCACCGGCAACAGCTTCACCAACAATGGCTCCATTCGGGTGAACGGCGCCGGGTTGATCGACATGGGCACCACCGGCTCCGCGGCGAACGCCCAGGCGCTGATGAATGGCGGCATCATTGATTTCGTCGACGGCGCCCCGGACGACACCCTGACGATCATCGGCGACCTCGGCGGAGACGGCGCGCTCAACCTGGACGTCAGCGCACTGACAGGGGTGAGCGACAAACTCTATGTCGAGGGCAATATCGCGGATGGTTCGGTCCAGACGGTGAACGCGCAGTTCGCCGGCATTCCGATGCCGACCGACGCACCGATCCCCTTCGCTTACATCAGCGGCAACTCTGTCAGCGGCTCCTTCGTGCCTGGCCAGGTCATCGGCTTCGCTGCCGACAATTTCGTCAACCTCAATGTCGCGGTTATCAGCGACATCGACAGCAGCAATGCCAGTCCCGATGTGTTCTCGCTGGGTGTGCAGCTTGGCGGGTTGAGTGGGTCAGGCATGCTGGCGGCAACCATCGCCCCCAGCGCGAAGAGCCTGATCAACAGTTCCATCGGGACCTGGCGCCAGCGCGTCGGCGTGTTGCCGCGGCAGGATGATGGCGGGTTCAGCCCATGGATCCGCGCATTCAGCGACAAGGGCGATGTGGATCCGCAGAACACGACGCTCGACTTCGCCGACAACAGCGACCTGGGCTTCAACCAGGATAATTCCGGTCGCGAGTTCGGAATGAATTTCGCCCTTCCGGGCGGATTCAACTACGGCGTCCTGCTGGCAAAGGCCGATGGCACGCAGACGCTGCGCAGCGGCTTGGGTAGCGATCGCCTCGACCTGTCGTCGGCCGGCCTGTACGCCACATGGCTGGGGACGGCCGGCCTGTATGTCGACGTGTCGTACCGCTGGATGGACTTCGACGCCAGGCTGACCTCGTCGGGCGGCGTGCAGAAGAGCAGCGGCAATGCGAGCGCGTTCAACGTCGAGGCTGGATTCAACGCCTGGTCGGTTGCCGGCTTCAACATCGTCCCGCAGGCCCAGTACACCCGCACGGACATCACCAACATCGGTACGGTTCACGGCAGCCTGATCGACTTCGCTGCGAACGGTGGCCAGTCCACGCGCGGACGCCTTGGCGTCGGGATCGACAAGACGTTCGAGAATGGCGGGTTCACCTGGACGCCGTATGGCGCGGTCAGCGCGGTGAAGGAATTCGATGGCAAGAGCACTTACACCATCGACAGCGTCTTCCACGGCCAGACCCGCACCGACGGTACCGGCGCCATGCTGGAGCTGGGTCTTGGCACGCGGAAGGGCGGTTTCTCGGCCACCGGCGGCGTCAACTGGACCGATGGTGGCGCCCAGCAGAGCTTCACCGGCGGCCAGCTCGTGCTGCGTTACAACTGGTAAGTGATCGACAAGGGGCTCGACAGGCGGTGGCCTGTCGAGCCCTTTTTGCTGCGATGCGGATGCATGATTAGACGTGGGTCGCAGACAGCCGCATTGACGGTCCGGGATCATGCAGTTGTCCGATAATGGACGTCCGGTTCCAGTCGGAGTCCGGCACGTGAATCAGTAGTTGGAGCAGGAATTGGCAAGCAAGAACCAAGGTTCAGACGCGGACATCCAGAACGTCAGCGATACCGCCCAGATGGACGCGGGACTGGATGTAGTGGGTGCGGCGCAACCAGCCGCTGCCGATGCAGGCACCCCGGGGGCCGGGCAGCCGGGAGCTGGAAAGCCGGCAAAGGCGCCGGTCGACATCACGAAGATGCGGGTCGAGAAATCCTGCTCGCGGGGGCTGGCCGGATGGTTGGCGAGCAATCGCATTTCACTCGCCATCTCGTCCTACCAGACCGGTCGCGTGTACCTGGTCGGCAGCGACAAGCAGGGTCGCGTCTCGTTCTTCGAGCGGATCTTTGAACGCGCGATGGGCATCGTCGGCAATGCGCAGCGCATTTACCTCGGTGGGCTGTACCAGCTCTGGCGGTTCGAGAACGCCCTGCGGCCGAACGAGATCATCCACGGCCAGTTCGACAAGTGCTACGTGCCGCGCAATGCGCAGACGATCGGCGACCTGGATATCCACGAGCTTGGCATCTGCACGGATGGCAGGGTCGTCTTCGTCAACACCAAGTATTCCTGCCTTGCCGAGCTGAGCCAGACCCACAGCTTCAAGGCGATCTGGAAACCGCCGTTCATCAGCAAGCTGGCGCCGGAGGATCGTTGCCACCTCAATGGCCTGGCGATGGTCGACGGGCGTCCCAAGTACGTCACCGCCGTCTGCAAGAGCGACGCAGTCGACGGTTGGCGCGATCGCCGTCACGACGGCGGCGTGGTCATCGATGTCGAAACCGATGAGATCGTGTGCGAGGGCCTGTCGATGCCGCACTCGCCGCGATGGGCAAACGGCAAGCTGTGGGTCCTCAACGCCGGCACGGGGCATCTTGGCTGGGTCGACTTCGCCACCCGCAAATTCGTTCCCCTGGCGTTCTTCCCGGGCTTCCTCCGCGGTCTGTCGATCATCGGGAACGTTGCAGCCGTGGGCTTGTCCAAGCCGCGCAACCAACGTTTCGAGGGACTCCAGCTTGACGAGGAGCTGCGCAGCCGTGATGCAGACCCATGGTGTGGCGTGCAGATCGTCTCGCTGACCAATGGCGACGTCATGAACTGGATCCGCTTTGAAGGCGACATCACCGAGATCTTCGACATCAGCTTCCTGCCGAACGTGCGCAATCCGATGATGATCGGCCTGCGCACTCCGGAAATCCGCGACCTGATCACTTTCGAATCCGACCTGCCCAGCGAGGCCCCCGCAAAATGATTTCCGCAAAGCGTTCGCTCGCCGCCGTCACAAGCCTCGTCCTGCTGTTGTCCGCCTCGGCCGGCTGGGCACAAGGCGCAAGCACTGCCAAACCGCCGCCGGCCGTTGCCGCGCAGGTCAATGCCACCTTCAATGCCTGGGACTCGGACAAGAACGGCGCGTTGTCGCGCACCGAGTTCGAGGCCGGCTGGATGGTGCTTCGCCAGGCGGCCGAAACACAGGAGCGCCTGCGCCTGCAGTTCCACAAGGTCGATGCCAATGGCAACGGGGCGATCGATGCAGGGGAATATCCGAACCTCCTGCTGGTCAAGAACGCCGGCAGCGCCGCATTGCCGCTGTCGTCCTTCGACACCAACAAGAACCAGCGCCTGGAATTCAATGAATATGTCGGGCTCGTTCGTCGGATGTCAGCCAGCAAACCCGTCGCACCGGCAACCAAATGAATCGTCTTGAGTCCGGCTCGTCCCGGCGTGAACCACCAACGGCAGAGGCAAATCCGTGGCATTAGAAATCATCCCGGTCTGGAAGCAGGTCACCCCCGAACTCAAGGCTGAGCTGCTTGCGATGTGGGAGGCCAACCAGGCCATGCGCAACCCGGCCCAGGCCGCCGTGCGCGCCGATCAGGCGGTCTGCATCGCGCGGGACGAGGAGGGCAGGCTTTGTGCAGTCGGTACCGCGGTATTGCGCGTGTTGCCGCGCCTTCGGCAGCCGATGTACTACTACCGCCAGTTCTTCGCGACGGAGGTCCGCGGCCAGAAGCAGACGGCTCCTTTCTTCGAACGCGCGTGCAGCGTGCTGCAGAAATACAACGCAGGACTCGACAAGCCCGAGAGCCTGGGCGTACTGCTCGAGCTGCAAAATCCCCAGCTGGCGGCGCGATACAACAGTGCGCAGGGCGATAAAACGGTATTCATCGGCTACTCGCCTCGTGGTTTCCAGTTGCGGGTATCGTATTTTGAAGGAGCGACGCTGCTACCTCCTGTCGATGTCCGTCGAAATCCAATGCAGGGCATCCGTCAGCCGGGCGCTGGGTCAGCAGTGAGAAGGGCTGGTCGGTCATCGGCCAGCTAGAAGTCATTCGCCGCTTGTAGCGGGATGAGTGGGGGCGTGGTTCAACCGGTCGAAAGTCATCCACACCCGTGCCGGCAGTCCGCCACGCCATTCGAGCAACGAACAATCATTCCTTGGGGGAACACCATGCAACTGCAATCGCGCCTTCTCACCATCGCCATCGCTTCGGCACTGGTCGCATCCGCACCCGCCTTCGCCGCTACAGTGGGCAAGTCGTCGGTTGCCGTCCGGGCCAAGGGACTCGTCGATGGCCCCGCCGCGGCCGCCGTCCATCGTGCCGTCGCCGATGCGTTCACCGTCCGCACCGCGCATGTCGGATCAAACGGTACCGAGCATGTCCGTTTCGATCGCACATACCGTGGGCTTCCGGTCATCGGTGGTGATTTCGTCCTGCATTCGCGCAATGGCCGCGTTACCGGCGTCAGCCAGACGATGAAGACCAGCTTGCGTCCCGACGTCATCCCGCAAGTCAGCAGCCAGCGGGCGGTGATCGAGGCCGGTGCGCGCTTCGGGACCGGTTTTGTCGGCATGCCGACTTCACGCCTGGTGATCTACGCACGCGGAACCAAGCCAGTGCTGGCGCATGAAGTGACTTTCTCGGGCTTCAAGGCCGACCAGACGCCGACCGACATGCATTACTTCGTCGACGCGCGCAGCGGCAGGATCCTGGGCCAGTGGGATACGGTCGAAACCGCCGTACCTGGGCGCGATCCGTCTGGATGCACCAGCCCGGTCGCATCAGTCGGTACCGGCAAGTCGCTGACCGAGGGCAATGTCACGGTCAATACCATTCGCTGTGGAACGACATACCAGCTGACGGACCTGACCCGTGGTGGTGGCCGCACATCGAACATGGCGATGCGCACGTCGGGCCTTGGCAGCGTCTTCACCGATGCCGACAACACATGGGGCAACAACGCCCTGACCGATTCGGCAACGGTCGCGGCCGACGCCCATTACGGCGTTTCGGAGACCTGGGATTACTACAAGAACGTCTACGGCCGCAACGGCATCGCCGACAACGGCAATGGTGCGCTCAGCCGCGTCCATTACGGCCGCAATTACGCCAACGCCTTCTGGTCCGACAGCTGCTTCTGCATGACCTTCGGCGATGGCGACAACGGCGTCACCATCAATCCGCTGGTTGCGCTCGATGTCGCCGGGCATGAGATGTCGCACGGCGTGTCGTCGCGCGAAGCCAACCTGACCTACTCGGGCGAATCGGGTGGCCTGAATGAAGCCAACTCGGACATCATGGGCACGATGGTCGAGTACTACGCCAACAATGCCAACGATCCGGGCGACTATCTGATCGGCGAGAAGGTCTATGCGCACAATCCGGGCACCAAGGCCCTGCGCTGGATGTTCAAGCCGAGCCTCGACGGCGCGTCGGCCGACTGCTATGACAGCAACGTCGGCAACCTGGATGTCCATTACAGCTCGGGTGTTGCCAACCACTTCTTCTATCTGCTTGCCGAAGGCGCGGTGGTTCCTGCCGGTTACGGTGCGGGCACGCCGGCCAACCTGACGGCCGCGTCGCTGGTCTGCAATGGCAACACGGCGATCGTGGGCATCGGTCGCAGCGATGCGGAGCAGATCTGGTACCACGGCATGGCGGATTACATGACCAGCGATACCAACTATGCCGGTGCACGCCAGGCGACGCTGAGCGCTGCCGTCGATCTGTTCGGTGCGGGTTCCGCGCAGTACAACGCTGTCGCTGCCGCATGGGATGCGGTCAGCGTCAACGGCGCGCTCTTTTGACCTGATTGCGGTCAGTGGTTCCAACGGCCCGCGAAAGCGGGCCGTTTTTTTGTGAGGGCAGGAACCTCACTACCCATGGGTTGGTGGGGCCGTGTCCGGGACCATGCACGGGCGCCGGCGGAAAGGGCGGCGCCAACGATCCGGATGCGCCCCAGCGGGGGCTTGGCGCGGATCGCTCAGCCGGTCGCTGTGTGCACGGATCGCGGACGCGCGAGGTCGGGCCAGCGTGCCAGCAGCGACGCGCGGATGCCGGCGGGGTCGAGTCCGGCTTCCGCCAGCAACTGCTCGCGGCTCGCATGATGCTGGAAGGCGTCCGGCAGGCCGAGATGCAGCATTGAACCCGGGATGTTGTCCGCGGCGAGCAATTCAGCCACGGCTGACCCTGCGCCCCCGGCCACGACGTTGTCCTCGATCGAGACCAGTCCCTCATGTGAAGCGGCAACCTCGTGCAGCAGGGCGCGGTCCAGCGGCTTGATGAAGCGCATGTTGACCACCGTCAGGCCCAGTTCGGCGCCCACGCTTTCCGCGGCCGCAACCGTCGCGCCAAATGCGAGCAGGGCGATGCGCGTACCACGCCGGCGCAGCTGCGCCACGCCGATCGGCAAGGCATCCAGTGTTGCCGCGACTGCCACCCCCGTGCCTGAGCCGCGTGGATAGCGAACCGCTGCGGGTCCGTCGAAAGCGAAGCCGGTCGTCAGCATCTGCCGGCACTCGTTTTCGTCCGACGCGGCCATCACCACCATGTTCGGCACGCAGCGCAGGTAGCTCAGGTCGAGGTTGCCGGCGTGCGTCGCTCCATCGGGGCCAACGGTGCCGCCGCGGTCGATCGCGAACAACACGTCGAGGTTCTGCAGCGCCACGTCGTGTACGAGCTGGTCGTAGCCGCGCTGCAGGAATGTCGAATAGATCGCGACGACCGGCTTGGCGCCTTCGCAGGCCATGCCGGCCGCCAGGGTGACGGCGTGTTGCTCGGCAATGGCTACATCGAAGTAGCGGTCAGGGTATTCCCTGCTGAAGCGGACGAGGCCGGAGCCCTCGCGCATTGCCGGCGTGATTCCGAGCAGCCGCGGCTCGGCGGCGGCCATGTCGCAGATCCAGTCACCGAAGACGTCGGTATACGTCGGTTTCTTCGCACCCTGTCGTGCCGCCAGGCCTTCCTGTGGATCGAACGGCGAGACCGCGTGATAACCGATCTGGTCGCCTTCCGCGAGTTCGTAGCCCTTGCCCTTGGTCGTGATCACATGCAGCAACTGCGGACCCTTGAGGGTCTTCAATGTCTGCAGGGTCGAGACGAGCGCGCCGACATCGTGGCCGTCGAGTGGCCCGGTGTAATGGAAACCCATTTCCTCGAAGAGGGTGGAGGGGACGAACATGCCCTTCCAGTGTTCCTCCCAGCGGCGCACGAACTTCGCCGTCGGATTGTTCTTGTCGCCCAGCAGCTTCTTGCCGCCTTCGCGCAGCGCATTGAGCGTGCGGCTCGCGGTCATGCGGCCGAGCATGCGGGTCAGCCCGCCGACGTTTTCCGAAATCGACATCCGGTTGTCGTTGAGGATGACCAGCAGGTCGGGTTCCGGATCCATGCCGCCGGCATGGTTGAGCGCTTCGTAGGCCATGCCCGCCGTCATCGCTCCGTCGCCGATCACGGCGACGACCTTGCGATCGATTCCGGCCTGCGCGTTGGCGATCGCCATGCCCAGCGCAGCGGAAATCGATGTCGAGGAATGGCCGACGCCAAACGCGTCGTAAGGGCTTTCGTCGCGTTTCGGAAAGGGCGCGATGCCGTCCTTCTGCTTGACCGTGTGGATCGCGTCGCGACGACCGGTCAGGATCTTGTGTGGGTAGGTCTGGTGGCCGACATCCCAGACGATGCGGTCTTCCGGCGTCGCGTAGATGTAATGCAGGGCGACGGTGAGTTCGATGACGCCCAGGCCAGCGCCGAAGTGGCCGCCGCTGCGGCCGACCGATTCGATCAGGTAGGCGCGCAACTCCTCGGCGATCGCGGGCAGTTCGTCAGCATCGAACTGGCGCAGGTCGGCCGGGGAATCGATGCGCGAAAGGTGCGGATACCGCGAAGGATCGATCATCCCGCCATTTTCGCCGCCGACGCCGTGACGGGCAAGGAAAGTCGGGTGCGTCGCGCGGGATTGTTTATTTTCCGCGCCGACGTCCGAACAGCCCAGCGGGCTTGGGCGGTTCCACAGGCTCCGGCGGCGCGTCGGGTACCAGTTCCGCATAGCCGGTGATCAGGCTGGCATTGACGAAGTCCGCCACTTCCTGGAAGGAGACGCCGCTTGCGCCGGCCAGTTCGGCCAGCGTCGCGGGCCCTTTCATCATTGCCGTGGCGATACGGAAGTGTTTGGGGAATTCGCGCTCGGTCTGCGGCCACTTGCCCAGGCGGTAGCGGCCGGAGGTGTCGAACTCAGGCAGGAGATGGCCCTTGCCGGCGACCAGTCCGCCGAACCACTGCAGCCGATTCAGGGGTTGCGCCGCGCCAAGCGCCTCGGTCTCGCGGGCCCAGGCGGCCGCATCCACGGGCTGGAAATCCTCACGGCCAACGCGGCCCTCGATCACGCTGGCCAGCGGCTTGAGCGACGTGGTCGCAAAGTACTGACGGGCATTGGCGTCGATCAGGAGGGGCTCCTGGACGGCGCGGCGGTAGCGGAATCGCCCGCTCAGCGCGCCGGGCGCGAGCCAGTCGGCGAAAACGGGCTCCCGGGCCGGGGTTGCCGGTGCAATCGGCTCCACTGCCGGCGCCGGGTGCACGACGGCGGCTGATGGCGTGATCGTGGTCGGGGCCAGTGTCCCGGCCTCGACCGACGCAGGCAGGTGCGGTGCGGGTGCGGGCGGCTCCGCTTCCTCATCCACGGGAAGCGGATGTTCCTCGGGAAGCAGATCCTGCGGCACGGGCGACGGCGACATGCCCGATGGCACGGCAGCCACGTGCGGCGGCGCAGCAGCCGGAGCACTTGCTCTGGATTCCTTCGGCGCGGCTGCAGCTGACTTGCGTGAGGCTTGGGGCTCGGCAGCGGGCTTGCCGGCGGCCTTGGCAGGCTGGCCACCACTGACGGCCTGCAGCAGCTCGGCCACGCTGTCGGCGTCGAACGGGCGGCGGAGATGGAAATCGGTCTGCGTGCGGGCGGCCGAACTCAGCCCCACCACCTGCTTGCCTGCGGCATGCAGTCGAAGCCAGCTCATCGGGCCGTACATGCTGTCCATGTCGACGATGACCGTTGCCGCCTCTGCGTCGGGCACCAGCTGCCATGGATGACCCAGGCTGCCATTGGCCTGGTTGAAGGCCGCGGTCAACGCCGCCTCGGTGGCCGCGTCCATGCCGGTAAAACCGAGCGTCAGTGCCATGTTGCGATCCGGTTCAGATTGGGCTGCTTCGAGTGTAGCGAAGTTGCGCCTTGGCGGAGCGCCCGCGCCGACGCCATGGCCTGTCAACCATCAGGCCAGGCGTTGCCTGCGCTTGGGCAGGTGGCTTCTCAGGAAGGCCATCTGGTCGGCGAGGATGTTTCGGTTCGACAGGATCAGGTGTTCGATCCAGCTGGGGCGATAGGGGATCGCCAGTAGTGGCATCGATGCCTGCTGCGGCGTCCGGCCGCCCTTGCGCGAATTGCAGTGGAAGCAGGCCGCGACGACGTTCTCCCAGATATCGCGGCCGCCCCTGGACAGCGGCACGACGTGGTCGCGCGTCAGATGCTGGCGGCTGAAGTCGCGTCCGCAATACAGGCACAGGTGCTGGTCGCGGGCGAACAGGGCGACATTGGTGAGCGAGGGCGTGGGATCGAGCGCATGTGCGCGCGCATGGCCCCGCGCCGCGACGATCGGATGCAGGTCCAGCACGCTGCGCTCGCCGGTCATGCGGGAAATGCCGCCGCGGACGCTCAGGCAGGGGTCGCCGAGCGTCCAGGCCACCGCGCCGCGCACGTAGAGGCACGTCGCGTCCTGCCAGCTCATCCAGTCGAGTACGCGGCCATGCGCGTCCAGGGACAGCAGGCGGACGGCATCGAGTCGGGGAATGGGTTGCAACGTGTCGGCCACGTCGGCAGCGGCGAGCCCGGAATCCGCAGGGGCTCCCGCTTGGACAAGGCGCAACGTCGCTCTGTCGGTCTCCATCGGGGATCAACCTTATACCCATTCGCCGCGACTTTGTACGGCAGGCGGCGCAGATCGCGCTTGCCCGGGCGGGCGCCCGGATCAGGCGTCGAACCGCTCCGCCTCCAGCGACATCAACGGACCGGCGCCACTCTCGATCGCCGCCTTGTGCATCAGCGTCCGTGGCAGCAGCCGGGCGAAATGGAACCGCGCGGTCTCACGTTTCGCTGCCTTGAATGCGGACGAATGCGTCGACGCGTCGGCCGCCACGACGCTGCGCGCCCACCAGTACGCCAGTGCGACGTAGCCGGAATAGAAGAGATAGTCGTATGCGGCGGCACCGATCTCATCGGGATCGGCGGCGGCGCGCAGGCCGATGGTGCGAGTGAGTTCCTGCCATTCGGCGGCCTTTTCACGCAGGGGCGCGATGAACTCGCCGGCCGCCTGCTGGTTGGCGCTGTCGGCGCAGAAATCCTCGATCATCGCCAGCATCACCCGCAGTCCCGCTCCGTGTTGCTGCAGGGTCTTGCGGCCCATCAGGTCCAGTGCCTGGATGCCGGTGGTGCCTTCGTACAAGGTCGTGATGCGGGCGTCGCGCACCAGTTGCTCCATCCCGTGTTCGGCGATGTAGCCGTGGCCGCCGAAGCATTGCAGCGCGTGGTATGTGCATTCGACCGCCCACTCGGTCAGGCACGCCTTGACGATCGGCGTCAGGAAGCCCAACAAGGCATCCGCCTGCGCGCGCTCGGCTGCATCCGCGCCGTGGCTGACGATATCGATCAGCGACGCTGCGTGGTAGCCCAGCACGCGACCGCCTTCGACCAGTGCCTTCTGCGTCAGCAGCATCCGGCGCACGTCGGGGTGCACGATGATCGGATCGGCGCGTTGCTCCGGGAATTTCGGTCCCGAGAGCGCGCGCATCTGCAGGCGTTCGCGCGCGTAGCGCAGTGCGTTCTGCCATGCGCGATCCGCGATCCCGAGTCCCTGCAGGCCGACCGCAAGGCGCGCGGTATTCATCATGGTGAACATCGCGGCCAGTCCCTTGTTGGGCTCGCCGATCAGGTAACCGCGCGCGCCGTCGAAGTTCATCACGCACGTGGCCGAGCCATGGATCCCCATCTTGTGTTCGAGCGCGCCGCATCGCACGGCATTGCGCGCGCCGACGGTGCCGTCGCGATCGACCTGCATCCTGGGCACGATGAACATGGAGATGCCCTTGCTGCCCGCCGGTGCGCCAGGCAGTCGGGCCAGCACGAGGTGGATGATGTTGTCGGTGAAGTCATGCTCGCCGGCGGTGATGAAGATCTTGGTGCCGGTGATGGAATGGCTGCCATCGTCGTTGGCGACGGCGCGCGTGGTGAGCAGGCCCAGGTCGGTGCCGCATTGCGGTTCGGTCAGGCACATGGTTCCGGTCCATGTGCCCTGCACGATGGGCCTGAGGAAGGCATCCTGCTGCCACGCTTCGCCGTGGTGGAGCAGCGCCTCGGTCGCGCCGTGGGACAGCAGCGGGAAATTGCCCCACGCCAGGTTGGCTGCGTCGATCATTTCCTTGAGCGGGACACCGGCCGCATGCGGCAGCCCCTGGCCACCGAAGGCCTCGGGAGAGACCAGGCCCGGCCACCCGCCATCGACGTATTGCGCATACGCCTGGCGGAACCCCGGTGGGGTGGTCACCTCGCCGGTCTGCGCATCGAAACTGCATCCGGATGCATCACCGACCGCATTGAGTGGCGCCAGCACGGTTTCGGCGAAACGCGCCCCCTCGTCCAGCACGGCATCGACGGTGTCGCGCGTGGCGGCGTCGAATCCGAGGCGCGCGAAAAGTGCCTCAGCACCGAGGACGTCGAACAGGGCGAAGCGCATGTCCGACAGCGGGGCGCGATAGGTGCTCATGTCACTCCAGCGGGGAGGTCGTCGATATCAGGGAGTGTCAGCGCAGGACGCCGGCCAGGCCGGGGACCGGCGCCAGCGCGTTGCTGCGCTTGATCCGGTAGCTGTGCAGGCTGCCGGTTTCCAGTCCCGCGTCGACGGTGCCCTCGAGCGAATAAGTCACGCCGGTGCCGCGCGCGAGCGCGTCGGCCATGACGATCTTCGCTGCCGATGACGGGACCAGTGCGACGGTCGCGACGTCGGCGGATTCCGGGCCGATCGAAAGCCCGGCGTGTCCTTCGATGGTGCCCGCCGGCACGTCGCCGATCACCATCGCAAGCCGGATGCTGTCGAAGCGCATCGGCACGTTGCTGAAGTTGTCGATGCGCACATCCAGCGACCAGCTTCCGTTTGCGCGCACGGTCAGTTGCTGGATGTTGGCGGCCGGATCGGAGACGCGACGGGAAGGGCCACTCGCGCAGCTGGCCAGCAGCAGGGACATCACGGCGAATAGGGTCAGCGCCAGGCGTTTCATGCATTTACCGGTTCAGCGAATGTGGCTGGAGGATACACCGGCGTCGGCGGATCCCTGGACGCAGGCGGTCAGTCGATCAGGCGCATCCGGCTCGCACTCGCCGATTTGCGAATTCGCGATTGAAGGGCAAGCCGCCGCGCTTCAGCGACTGCCCGACGCGCTGGCCAGCAACGGGTAGGGGTTGATCGGAGTGCCCTTCCACCATTGCTTCTCCGGGCCGAGCAGGAAGATCGCGAAGTGCAGGTGCGGTGCGTCCGGACTGGCGTCGCCGGTGCTGCCGACATAACCGATCACGTCGCCGCGCTTGAGCGCCTGGCCCTCGACGAGTCCGTTCGCGTAGCGATCCAGGTGCGCGTAGTAGTAGCAGTAGGTACTGGCCGGATCGAACTCGTAGATGGTCAGTCCGCCGCGGACGCTGGTGAACAGCTTGGCGACCTTGCCATCGGATGCCGCCAGGACCGGTGTCCCGCGCGCGGCCATGATGTCCAGTGCTTCGTGGCGACGCGTGCCCTGGCGATCGTCGCCGAAGGTATCGGTGAGCTGTCGTGGCGCAATCCCCGCGACCGGCAGCAACAGGCCGGCGATGGCAGGAGTCGTGGCGATCGCGGACGCGGGCAGTGCGGCACCCGGTGACGATGCCACTGGCGTCCGCGCCGGCGCCGGCGCTGGCGGCAACGCCGAAGTGCCGGGCGGCATAACCGGCTGGGTGACCGGCGCCACGGACAATGCCGGTGGCGCCATGGCTGGCGCGGGGCAATCACGCCTCACTAGGAAGTACACGACATTGGCACCGACCAGCACGCCGGCAAGGAACAGCAGCACGCTCTTCATGCACACCTCCCGATGACCGGCCAGCCAGTCATGGCGCTCACTCCTGCAAGACGGCGGGCGTGCCCGGCCCGACCGAATGCGACAGCGTCAATGCATCCCAGTTGGTCAGGCGGATGCAGCCGTGTGATTCGGTCTTGCCGATCTTGGCGGGCTCGGGCGTGCCGTGGATGCCGTAGTGCTCCTTCGACAGGTCGACCCAGACCACGCCGACCGGATTATTGGGGCCGGCGGGGATCATGGCTTTCGAATGTCTTGGATTCGCGTCCCAGAACAGCGCGGGGTTGTACTGGAAGGTCGGATTGTTGCCGACGCCCTGGATCTTCCAGTCACCGAGCGGCAATGGATCATGGGAGCTGCCCATCGTCGCCGGAAACTGCGCGTAGGTCTTGCCGGCGGCATCCACCAGGCTCACCGTCGCATCGGACTTGTCCACCACGACCTTGGCGGCCTTGGGCAGGTCACCGGCAACGCCCATGACATTGGGAACGATGATCTGCTCGCCCACGGCGAACGACGTGCCCGGGTTGAGCTTCTCGAGCAGCGCGGGGCTGGCATGGAACTTCTCGCCCATGGCTTCCTGCACGGAGGAATAACCCAGCGCCGGCAGCTTGGCCTTTTCCATCATGTCCGCCGGGATCGGCTCGAACGGACCTGCCGCGTCCGCATCCGTCAACGCGTAGCTGACCAGTGCCGGCTGCGCGTCCTGGATGAGCGCGGACCACGTCGCATCGTCGAGGGTGCCGGTAACGGGGAGATCCCTGGAGGCCTGGAAACCGGAAATGGCCCGGCGCGTATTGGAACCACCGCGTCCGTCGATTTCGCCGGGGGAAAAATGCGCGCGGTCGAGGAGGATCTGCGCGCGCAGGATCGCATCGTGGCTGTCGCCCGCCTGCGCCGCGTTGATCGCGTCGACAGAGGTGGCAGGCGCAGGGGCCGGCAAGGTGGTTTCCTGCGGTCGGGCAGACGTGGCAAAAGCCGCGGTCAGCAGCAGTGATGAGACAGCCACCGCCAACTTGCGGGTTGAAGGATTGCCAGGATGCATGCTCGACCCACCGTATAAAGGAAGGTCAATGCTGCGTGATGTCAGCGCGACGTCGCGTGAAGGGCTGGCACTCGTTCAGCTGCGAATTGGCTTTGCCCGCAATCGAGGAATCGTGATTTCGACAGCCATCCACGATCCGGGTAATAGGCGAACAGCAACTGTCCCTGCTTGAGGCTGTCGATCACCGCATGCGCAACCTGCGGTCGCAGGGCAGGGCAGCCGTAACTGCGGCCGAGCCGCCCCTGTTTGAGTGCGAGCAACGGATCCACGTACCACGCACCGTGGATCACGATCGCACGCGAGCGGGCGTGGTCGTTGACGCCCGGCTCCAGTCCATCCATCCGCAGCGAGTAGCCGTTGTCGCCTTCGTAGGTCTCGGCGGTCGTGAACAGTCCCAGGCTCGACTGCAGGCTGCCTTCGACGTTGGAGAAATGCTGCGCCATGTTGTCGCCGCTACCGCGACCGTGGGCGACGTACTCGTCGAACAACAGGCTCGCCTTCTGCATGTCGAAGACCCACAGCCGTCGTTCGGTCGACGGCCGCGAGTAGTCGATGACGGCGAGTCGGGAGTCGAGCGAGGCGGCGCCGCGATTGATGGCGCACCGGCGCGCCTTCAGGGCGAGATCCAGGACCTGCGGATTTGCTTGCGGCGCGGCGGCTTCCAGCGCACCGAGCAGCATTGGCGCGGCGGTGTCCGGGGCGATGGGGGTCGATGGTTTGGCGGCAATTGCGATGTGCGCGGGCTGTGAGCGATGCGGGACGTCGGCAACACAGGCGGCCAGCAATGCCGTTGCCAGCAATAGGATGGGGCGATGCATGGCCACAGGGTACCGTGCCAAGCTCGGCAATCCCTGAACTGGACCACGGTTTTACGTAACACATCGGGGCCGCGGCCCATTCACCGACCTGTCCGGGCCCGGCCCACGTGGAAATGCAAAGCCGGGCACGTCGGCGATGGGCGCCCGGGCGCCCATCGCCACGGTTCATAATCCTGCACGGAGGTGGCCATGCACGGCGGCGGTCTTGAACTCGCACTGGTGTTCCTGCTGGCCGCGGTGATCGCGGTGCCGGTGTTCAAGCGCGTGCGCCTGGGGGGCGTTCTGGGCTATCTCGCCGCCGGGGTCGCGCTGGGGCCCTACGGCTTCGGCGTGGTGGGTGATGCGGCGCCAGTGCTCGGCGCCAGCCAGATCGGCGTGGTCATGCTGCTGTTCGTGATCGGGCTGGAGCTGTCGCCCGCGCGCCTGCGGGTCATGCGCAAGCCGGTATTCGGCGTGGGCGGACTGCAGGTCCTGTTGTCGGCCCTGGCCCTGGGCGCGTTGTCGCTGTGGCTGGGAGCCGGCTGGAAGGCGGCCATCGTCATCGGCGTGGGCCTGGCCTTGTCCTCCACCGCCATCGGCCTGCAACTGCTGGCCGAGCGCAAGGCGCTGACCAGCGACCATGGCCGCCTGGGCTTCGCCATCCTGCTGTTCCAGGACCTCGCCGCCATTCCGTTGCTGGCGGCGATTCCGCTGCTCGGCAGCGTCGACGGGCAGGCGTCGTCCCAGCCCATCGGCTGGATGGCGCTCAAGGCATTCCTGGCAATCGGCGCACTCGTGTTCGGTGGGCGCCTGCTGCTGCGGCACCTGTTTCGGTTCATCGCGCGCACGCGCATGCCCGAGGTGTTCACGGCCAGTGCGTTGCTCGTGGTCCTGGGCAGCGCCTGGCTGATGGAACTGGCCGGGCTGAGCATGGGCCTGGGTGCCTTCCTCGCCGGCGTGCTGCTGGCCGACTCGGAATTCCGCCACGAACTCGAATCGCAGGTGCAGCCATTCGAGGGATTGCTGCTGGGGCTGTTCTTCATGGCCGTCGGCATGAGCATCAACCTCACCCGTGTCCTGGCCGAGCCGCGCGTCATCGCCGTCGCGGTCGCGGTGCTGATGACGGTGAAGTTCGCGGTGCTGTTCGGCGTCGGGCGACGTCCCGGCCGGCTCGACACGCGCGAGGCCCTGCTGTTGGCCAGCGTGCTGGCGCTGGGCGGAGAATTCGCATTCGTCATCTTCGGCGAGGCACAGGCAGCCGGGCTGCTGGATGCCGTCCTGCGCGATCGGCTGGTCGCCGTCGTCGGGGTGTCGATGGCATTGACTCCGCCATTGCTGATCGCGATGTCGCGCCTGGTCGGTTCCGCACGGCCAAAGCCCGCGCCCGCCTACGACGCGATCGACGACCAGCATCCACAAGTGCTGATCGCGGGATTCGGCCGGTTCGGGCAGATCGTCGCGCGATTGCTGCTGGCCCAGCGCATTCCATTCGTCGCCATCGAACACAGTCCGGAGCAGGTGGAATTCATGCGCCGGTTCGGCAACCTGATCTATTACGGCGATCCGTCGCGGCTGGACCTGCTGCGCGCGGCAGGTGCCGCCAGGGTCAAGGTGTTCGTCATCGCGATCGACGATGTCGAGGCCAACCTGAAGGCCGTGCGGCTCATCCGCGCCGAGTACCCGGGCGCGACCGTGCTGGCGCGGGCGCGCAATCGCCGCCACGCGTGGGAGCTGATGGACCTCGGCGCCGAAGTCGTGCGCGAGACGTTTTTCTCCAGCCTCTTCATGGGGACGCGGGTGCTGGTCGCACTCGGCACGCCGGAGGCGGTTGCGAAGCAGCGTGCCGAACGCTTCCGCGAGCACGACGAGGCACTGCTGCGCACCCAGCACCTGGTGTACGACGACGAGGCGGCGTTGGTGCAGACCTCCCAGGAGGCGCGCAAGGACCTGGAGCAGCTGTTCGCCGCCGACCGTGGCGAGGGCGTGCTGGGTGGCATGGTCGAACGCGTCGGGAAACTGCCGGCCGACTGACCGTGGTGTCGATGCGTGCTCACCTTGCGCTCACGCGAGCGGGCGGATGGGTGGCGGTCCGGTCAAGACGGGCAGCACACGCGCCTGGGTCTAGAGTCGGGCGCAAGGTAAGGGTGATCCATGCCAGGACGGTCTGAATCCACTAGCGAAGCGCCGCACATCCTTGTCGTCGATGACGATCCGGAGATCGGCGCGTTGCTTGGCCGCTACCTGGGCGGGCATGGGTATCGCGTCAGCATCGCCGGCAACGGCGCCGAATTGCGCCAGCGCCTCGCCCACGAGGTCGTGGACCTGGTGCTGCTCGATCTCGGGCTGCCCGATGGCGACGGCCTCGGCCTGCTGCGCGAGTTCCAGGTGTACTGGCATGGGCCCGTGATCGTGGTCAGTGGCCGGGGCGAATCGGTCGAACGCGTGGTCGGACTGGAGCTGGGCGCGGACGATTACGTCAGCAAGCCGTTCGACCTGCGCGAATTGCTGGCGCGCGTGCGTTCGGTACTCCGGCGCGCGCAATTGCAGCGGGCTAGCAACGCGACCGCCGGCACGATCGAGTTCGACGGCATGCGCCTGGAGACATCATCGCGGCGCCTGCTGGATCGCGACGGCACCGACCTGGGCCTGACCAGTGGCGAATTCGAATTGCTGCTGCTGCTGCTCAAGCGCCCCAACCAGGTGCTGACGCGCGACCAGCTGATGAGTTCGCTGCACGGTCGCGATGCCGGACCGTACGACCGCTCCATCGACGTGCAGATCGGCCGGCTGCGGCGGAAGATCGAGGCCGACCCCGCACGGCCGCGCGTGATCAAGTCGGTTCGCGGTGCCGGTTACATGCTTGCGGCGTCCGTCAGCCAGGCCTGACCGGGACCGGCCATGTATTCCGAGCTGTTCGAGACAGTTCCCGATGCCTTGATCGTGGTGGACGACCGCGGCCGCATCGTGAAGGCCAATCGGCACTCGGAGAAGCTCTTCGGCTACACGCCCGGCTCGCTGGCGGGGAAGTCGATAGAAGTCCTGATCCCGCCCGACCTGCGCGCCCGCCACCAGGCACACCGGGCGGCATACCTGCACAACCCGCGCGTGCGGCCAATGGGCACCTCCGAGCAGACGCTCATCGGGCAGCGCTCGGATGGCCAGCAGTTCCCGGTGGAGATCGCGCTTGGGCCGGTCACCAGCCCCGACGACAAACGGCTGGTGCTGGCGTCGATCCGCGACATTTCAGAAAGCCAGCGCGCACGACAGGCGATCGTGCGTGCGCGATACGACGCACTCGTCGCCCGGGTGGGCCAGCTTGCGCTGGAAGCCGCCGATGGGGAGAGCGTCATCGGCAGCCTGCCGGCCCTGGTCGCCGAAGCGCTGCGGGTGGACGCGGTCGCCGTCGCCTTTCTCCGCCCCGAGAACGGCCGCATGCAGGTCGCCGCATCCGTCGGCCTGGATGCGCAGTGGCTGGATGTGTTGTCGGTATGGGGCACGGATGATGATTCGCTGTCGCGCGCAGTGCGCGATGGCGTCGCGATGGTGGTCGACGACCTGGAGCGCGACCAGGCGATCGGGGGCGCCATCCATGCGCCCGACGGAGCGAGCGGCAGCATCGCCGTGATGCCGTTGCTGGATCGCGATCATCCGATGGGCGCATTGATCGCAATGTCGCCCCGTCGCCGGGCATTCGCCCACGATGAGCTGCACCTGCTGCAATCGATCGCCAACCTCCTGGCGGCGCTGAGCCAGCGGCGTCGCACCGAGGAACAACTCGCGCACTCGCAGCGACTGGATGCGGTCGGCCAGTTGACGGGCGGCGTTGCCCACGATTTCAACAACCTGCTCACGATCATTTCCGGCAACCTGCAGTTGCTCGAGTCGCGCGTCGCCGGCGTGCCCGAGGCGGGCGACATGATCGCCAGTGCATCGCGCGCAGCCGGTCGCGGCGCCGAACTCACCTCCAAGTTGCTGGCCTTCGCCAGGCGCCAGCGCCTGAGGCCGCAACCGGTCGCGCCAAAGAAAATGTTGGCGGACCTCGCCGAGATGATGCGGCGGACATTGGGCAATTCCATCGGCATCGTGGTGAACGACTGCCTGGAGCCGTTGCCGGACGCCTTTGCCGATCCCACGCAACTGGACACGGCGATGATCAACCTGGCGGTGAACGCGCGCGATGCCATGCCCGATGGCGGCGTCATCACGTTGTCGGTCGGTGAGGCCTGGGTGTCCGGGAGGGACAGTCGACCGGACCTGGATCCCGGCCACTACATCGTCTTCTGGGTGGAGGACAACGGCCACGGCATGTCGGAGGAGTCGCTTCACCGGGCGGTCGAACCCTTCTTCACGACCAAGGACAGCGGTCGCGGCAGCGGCCTGGGCTTGAGCATGGTCTACGGATTCGTTCGGCAGAGCGGTGGATCGATGCTGATCGAAAGCCGCCCGGGCTACGGCTCGCGCATCAGGCTGTACCTTCCGGTGGCGCGCACCCCGGCGGTCGCGGATGTTCCCGCCACCGACATCGTCCGTGGTCGCGGCCAGGGCATCCTCGTGGTCGAGGACGACGCGGCCGTGCGCGAGGTTGCGGTCGCATTCCTTGGCTCACTTGGCTATCGCATCCATGCCGTCGGCAATGGAACGGATGCGCTGCAACACTTGTCCGATCATGCCGACACCGCATTGCTGTTCACCGACATCATGCTCGGTGACGACATGGACGGACATGCGCTGGCGACGGCAGCGCGCGACATCCGTCCGGGCCTGGCCGTGTTGATGACGTCTGGATATGACGACAAGACGCTGTCCGATGAACGCGGCGATGACGCCGTGTATCCGCTGCTTCGAAAGCCCTACAGGCGCGAACAGCTCGCGCAGGCCGTGCGCCTCTGCCTGGATCCGCAGGACTGAGGGCGATGCGGGTCAGTGGCAGGCGCGCGATGCCGAGAGGGTGGCAGCCAACCCTGCGGGGTCCTCGATGCGGATCTCGCGCCGTTCGATGCGGATGAGTCCGAGCGCCTGCAGGTGCGACAACGCACGCACCACGGTCTCCAGTTGCAGCGACAGGAAATTGCCGACATCCGCCCGGGTCATGCGCAGCGTCATGCACAGCGGGCTGAAGCCCAGGGCGCCCAGTCGCGCGGTGAGGTCGAGCAGGAAAGCCGCCACCCGCTGTTCCGCGGCCAGGGTGCCGAGCGCGAGCATCCAACCCCAGTCGCGACGGATCTCGCTGGCAAGCGCAGCGGTCAGCAGTTCCTGGAACTCCGGCACCGTCTCGCGCAGATGCGCACAGGGAAGCTCCCAGACCTCGCCGACGTCCAGTGCGACCGCGTCGCAGGCATAGGTCGCCATGTCGAGCGCGTCCAGGCCCAGCAATTCGCCGCGCAGGCGGAAGCCGGTGATCTTCTCGCGGCCGTCCTCGCTCAGCACGCTGGTCTTGAAGACGCCCGCATGGATCAGGTGCAATGTGTGCCGCGGCTGCCCGGCTCGAAAGACGTATTGCTTCGCCTTGAGCCGGCGGCGCTGCAGTGGAAGTGCACGCACGAGCGCTTCCATGGCCGACAGGGGCGGAGACTGCGCCGGTGGAATGAATTCAGGCGTGGACGCGGTTGGCTGCCGCGAATCGACAACGTCATGGGTATCGAACATCGCACCGGCACTCCGCGGGACGTCAGCCCACCTTATGCCCGGTCGGTCTCGACTGGATGTGCGGCGCGTAACGCTATGTAACGGCACGTAACAGGCATCCGGATCCGCGGCAATCCGCGGCCCGTGCGCCATCGGCCAGTGTCATCCTCCCTTCTTGTCTGCTGGCTTCTCCGGCGTCGGAGCAGGCTTTTCCGCGGGGGCCTGGCGGAATTCGGCGCGCGCCTTGCGCAGGGCCGATGCAAGCTCGTCGTAGCTCTTCCCGAATCCGGTCTTGACTTCGGTCCACGCGCCAGCGGATCCGTGCTTCATGCCGCCGACCCATTCGGCCAGCGTGTTGCGTCGTGCTTGGAGGTCCGCCATTTCCTTCCGCGACCGCTCCCTGGTCGCAGTGCTCATGCGTGACCAGCCTTCGCTCGTCTGCGTCTGCAGGCGCTCCATCTGGGTGTCCAGCTCATCCGTGGCGCGCCGGGCGGCGGCGACGGCTTCCGAGCGCCGCTCGACCGAATAGTCGCGGACCGCATCGACGGGGCTCTTCTCCTCTTTGGCAGCCGTTGTGTCCTGCGCCTGCGCCTCGGGCTGGGCTGCCTTCTTGTCGGCGTCCTGGGCCCACGCCATCGGGACCGAAGCGATCATCAGTGCGATCGCGCAATGGGTGGCCAGCGTTTTCATTGATTTCTCCGTGTGTACGCAGGTCGGATGCAGTTCCGGTCACGGCTCGACTGGACTGCGGCCACTGTGCTGATGCCGCCAGAAGAGGGGTTGATCCAGATCAACGAAGCGGTTGCGAACGCTTTCCTGATCCAGATCAACAGGCCGATGCAGTGCCATGGATCAATGATGTCTCCGAGTGACCATGGGCAAGCGACATGGACAACCACAACCGCGAACTACGGCAACGCGTCGTCGACCAGCTTGAATTCGAACCCAGCATCGATGCGTCCCACATCACCGTCGTGGCCGAGGACGGCGTGGTCACGCTTGCCGGCCACGTGCCCAGCGTCCTGCAGAAAGCGACTGCCGAACGCGCGGCATGGCGGGTGAAGGGCGTCAAGGCGATCGCGCAGGACATCGAGGTCCGGTGTCCGGAAGACAAGAAGATCAATGACGACGAGATCGCGGGTCGCGCGCTGGCGATTTTGGACTGGAGCAGTGCGATTCCGACCGAAGCCGTGCGGGTCAAGGTGCAGGACGGCTGGGTGACGCTGAACGGTCAAGTACCATGGAATTACCAGCGAACGCTGGCCGAGTACGAAGTGCGCAAGTTGAGCGGGGTCAGGGGCATCATCAACCAGGTCGTGCTGGCGCCGACGGCGCAACCCGCCGATGTGAAGCAGCGCATCCTCGGCGCACTGGAGCGGCACGCGGAAATCGAAGCGGGCGACATCGAGATCCGGGTCGGTGACGACGGCTCGGTGGAGATCCGCGGCCACGTCGACAACTGGGAAGAACGCGAGGCAGTGGAACAGGCGGTGTGGTCCGCGCCGGGCGTGAGGACCGTCGTGGACCAGGTGGAGATCGTCTGAGTCGGGCGCATGGCCGCCGATGCACGGCCAGGATTGCCCTGCGTATGATGGCTGTCGACAGGTAACGACCGATCCCGACTGCATCCATGTCGTCATTCCCGCAGGCGCCTGACGCGAGCGTGGGTACGCCCACGCCGGAGGCGTTGCCGGGACTCAGCAGCGATGAAGCAGCCGCGCGGCTGCAGCGCGATGGTGCCAACGCGCTCCCCGAGCCCGAACGAAAGCACCCGTGGGCGACGGTCGCCAGTGTCCTGCGCGAGCCGATGCTGCTGTTGCTGCTGGCCGCGACCGCCGTGTACATGCTGCTCGGGGATCCGCAGGAGGCGGCGCTGCTGGGCGCGTCGGTATTGGTGGTGATCGGCTTGACCGTGTACCAGGAGCGCAAGTCCGAGCGTGCGTTGCAGGCCCTGCGCGAAATGGCCACGCCGCGGGCGCGGGTCATCCGCGATGGCGAGCCGCGCATGGTGCCGTCGCTGGATGTCGTCGTCGGCGACGTGCTCCTCGTGGCCGAAGGCGAGCGCATCGCCGCCGACGCGCGCGTGCTCGACGAAACCGATCTGTATGCCGACGAGTCGCTGCTGACCGGCGAATCGGTGCCGGTGCGGCGCGGTGTCGCGCAGGCCGCAGACGAGGATGCATTGCTGCACGCGAGCACACTGGTGGTGCGCGGGCATGGACGGGCGGTCGTGGTGGCGACGGGATCGCGCACGGCAGTCGGGCGCATCGGCGTGGCGCTGCGATCCATCCATGTCGAGCCCACTGCGATGCAACGCGAAATGCGTCGCATCGTGGTCGTGTTCGCGGCTTTGGCACTGGCGGCGTGCGTGATGATGTCGGTGCTGTACCTGATGACGCGCGGCGGCTGGTTGCCGGCATTGCTGGCCGGCCTGACGCTTGCGATGGCGACGATCCCGGAGGAATTCCCGGTGGTGCTGGCGGTCTTCCTGGCACTGGGAGCCTGGCGCATGGCACAGCAACAGGCCCTCGTGCGAAGGACCCCGGCAATCGAAGCGCTCGGTGCGACGACGGTCCTGTGCACCGACAAGACCGGCACGCTTACCGAGAACAGGATGGCCGTCGCCGAACTGCGCAGCGATGGCGAATGCGGCGATGCGGGGTCCACGAATGCCGCGCTACGCCGATTGCTCGACATCGCGGCGCTGGCGAGCCGACTGCATTCGCATGACCCCATGGAGCGCGCGCTGCACGAGGCCGCCGGATTCACCGGCGATGGACCCGGTGCGCCGCGGCACCTGCGGGAATATCCACTGTCGCCGGGATGTCCGGCGGTTACGCATGTCTGGCTGCAGGCCGATGGCGTGCGCATCGCGGCGTGCAAGGGCGCGCCGGAAACCGTCGCGGACCTGTGTCGCCTGCAGCCGGACGAGCGCGGGCATGTGCTCGGCGAAGTCGACGCCATGGCGCGACGCGGCCTGCGCGTGCTGGCGGCGGCATCGGCGGACGCGACGACGATCCCGCCCGGGATGGGCGATTTCGCATTCCGCTGGTGCGGCCTGGTGGGGTTCGCCGACCCCTTGCGTGCAGGCGTGCCCGAGGCGGTCGCGGAGGCGCGCGCCGCCGGGGTGCGCGTGATCATGCTGACGGGCGACCACCTGGAAACCGCGCGCGCCATCGCGCGGCAGGCCGGGCTGGACGGCGAGGGCGACGTGATCCTGGGCCGGGACATCGAGGCCATGGACGACGACACCCTTGCGCACCGCGTGGCGAACAGCAACGTCTTCGCGCGCGTCCATCCCGAGCACAAGCTACGACTGGTCAACGCGCTCAAGCGCGACGGCCACGTCGTGGCGATGACGGGGGATGGGGTCAATGACGCACCAGCACTGATGGCGTCCCACGTCGGCATCGCGATGGGCGGCCGCGGTACCGACGTTGCGCGGGAGGCGGCATCGATCGTGCTGCTGGACGACAACTTCGTCACCGTGGTGCACGCCATCCGGCAGGGCCGGAACATCTACGCCAACATCCGCCGCGCCGTGCACTACATCCTCGCGGTGCACGTTCCGATTGCCGGGCTGGCGTTGTTGCCGCTGCTGGCGGGCGGCCCGCTGGTGTTGTTGCCGCTGCACGTGGTCTTCCTGGAGCTGATCATCGATCCGGCCTGCTCCATCGTGTTCGAGCAGGAGACGGCAACGGACGACATCATGCGTCGCCCGCCGCGCCCCTCCGGCGAACGCCTGCTGGGCATGGCGAGCCTGCTGGTCAGCCTCGGCCACGGCGCGGTGATGTTCCTGGTGGTGGCCGCCGTGTACGCCATCGGCACCTGGCAGGCGCTCCCGGCGCCGCAAGTGGGGTCGCTCGCGTTCACCGCGCTGGTCGCCGGCAACCTCGGTCTCATCACACTGTACCGGTCGGGTGCGTCGATGCTGACGACCTTGCGACACAGGAATGTGGCGTTCTGGGCGGTCACGGCCATGGCATCGGTGTTTCTCGTGCTGGTGACGCGCATGGCGGGTCCGGCGCGCTGGTTCGGGTTCGCTCCCGCGCCGCTCGGGTGGTGGCTGCTCGCCGTCGCGTTGCCGCTGCTCGTCGTCGTCCTGCTCAAGCGCCTTGGGCGCGGGGTTGGTGGTCGCCATCATCGCCAAGGCGTTGCCCACGCATCGGCCTGAGGCGCGTGCAGCGGCCGTTGACCTGCGTCAATATCGGCCCCACCCACGGGTCGTCTACTACTGCTCTGCCACCTGCCAGGATCGCCATGTACGACCCGCAACTGATTCGCAGGATCATCGCCGAGCTCGAATCCGAGCCGACCGTCGACGTGTCGCGCATCGACCTGAACATCGTCGATGGCATGGTCACGCTCACTGGCAGCGTGACGAGTTTCCGGCAGAAGAACACCGTGGGATCGACGGTCCGCAACGTGAGCGGCGTGGGGAGCGTGGTCAACCTGATCGAGGTCGAGCCCGGAGTGGCGACACTTCCCGATGGCGCGTCCGCCGGCAGCGTGCACGAACACGATGTCAAGCCAGGGCTGGTCGTGCCATGACACCGAAGAGAAGCCCCGTGCAACGCGTCAAGGGCAAGGTCTGCATCGTCACCGGCGCCGCGCTGGGGATTGGACGGGCGTGCGTGCATCGCCTCGCCGAGGCCGGCGCCAACCTGGCGCTGTTCGATGTCCTGGACAAGGACGGCCGCGACCTGGTGGAGGAGTTGCACGCCAATGGACGCCAGGCGCACTACTGGCACGTCAACGTGTCGCGCGAGGCGGAGGTCAAGGCGGCGATCGACGGCGTCGCCGATCGTTATGGTGCGATCGACGTCCTCGTCAACAACGCCGGTATCGCCGGGGCCAACAAGCCCACGCACGAAATCACCGAGCAGGAATGGGATGCGGTCCAGGCCGTCAACGTCAAGGGCGTGTTCTTCTGCACCAAGCACTCGATCGCGCACATGCGGCGCGCGGGCGGGGGCAGCATCATCAACCTGTCGTCGATCTATGGCCTTGTCGGGGCACCGGACGTGCCGCCATACCATGCCTCCAAGGGTGCGGTCCGGTTGATGAGCAAGACCGATGCGATGTGTTACGCGGCCGACCGGATCCGCGTCAATTCCATCCACCCGGGTTTCATCTGGACACCGATGGTCGAGCATCACCTGCGCGAGAGCGGCGCCACGGATCTTGCCGAGGCCAGGAAGGCGGTCGACCAGCTGCATCCGCTGGGCCACATTGGCGAGCCCGACGACATCGCATGGGGCGTGGTGTACCTGGCGTCCGACGAATCGAAGTTCGTCACCGGCTCGGAGCTGGTCATCGACGGTGGTTACACCGCCCACTGAGTCGTGCTGCAGGGAACATCATCCGCCCAGCGGCGGGACCATGGTCCCAGCCGCGCCCCCGGGCCGGAACTCAGTGCGAGAAGAACAACGGCAGCGCGGAGTCCATGACCAGTTCGCGGGTCACGCCACCCAGCGCCCACTCCCGGAAGCGCGAATGGCCATAGCCACCGGCGACCAGCAGTTGCGCATCCATGTCGCCGGCATGTCGAAGCAGCGCGCGGCTGATGTCGTCACGATCGGACTTGAGCACGACGACATTGACCTTGACGCCATGCCGCGTCAGGTGGGTCGCGATGTCGGCTCCCGGTTGCTCGCCGTGGCCGCGATCGCCACCGATCGGATTGACGACCACGACGTCGACGTTCTCGGCCCGGCACAGGAACGGCATCGCGTCATGGACTGCCCTGGCGGCTTCGCGCGTCGGCTTCCACGCAACCACGATGCGGCGGGGGAGCATCGGCACCTTGCACCCCTGCGGCACCACCATGACCGGCCTGCCGGATTCGATCAGCAGGCTCCCCAGGTACGAGCGGGTGGTATTGCCTTCGCTGCCTTCGCCAGCCGCGCCGGCAACGATCGAGAGGTCCGCGTAATGGGCGCAATGCGCCGCCATGTGGAATGGCTCCTCGTAGAGCGACTCGACCAGCCTGACTTCCGATGAGATGGCTTCTTTCTCCAGCCGCGCCCGCAACTGCACCACGTTGCGCTCGCCTTGCTCCCTCAGTGTCTTGTACAGGTCGACGAGCCCCACCTCGGGCATCAGCCCCCAGGGGCCTGCCGACAACATCGGCAGGTTGACCATCTCCATGACCGCCAGGTGCGCTTCGAGCCTGGATGCCAGGTCGATGGCCATTGCCAGGGCATCGGCATCGGCCGGAGTGCCCGTCCGCGGGACGACGATATCCTTGAACATGCCTGCGCTCTCCCTTGTCCGGCCCGGGCCGGGTGCAGCCATTAACCGTCCAGTCGGCGCATTGATCATTGATCCTGATCAAGGTTGGCCGGGCGGCGCCGGTCGAAGGGAAGCGAAGGCCAGCGAAGGCCAGCCAGCGATGCCATCACGATGCGGCCGACGGCACCTGGCGACCGCAATTCCAGCCGACTATCGGAACCGGTGGAAGATCGGGTTGTCGTCAACGGTGCCATCGACGCCAAGGACGGCATATTTCCGCGAGTCCGGGTCGAAGAGAACCGCTTCCTTGTGGCTCGCGCTGCCGCGAATGAACTTCAATTCCCAGCCGAACCGTTCCAGTGTGTAGAGCGTCAGCAGTTGCTCCTCGTTGAGCCCCCGCTTCAGGACGCCTGATGATTCATTGATCGGTAGTCGCCGATCCGCCGTATCCGCCATGACAGCCCCTGTTCCATCGAACCCAGGGACAATCCCCTGGGCGCGGCGAGGTTCGCAGGGACAGTGTGAAGCGGCCGTCGGGGCGGTTCAGCAGGGAGCCGGGTCTGGCCGCGCACCTGCAGACGCCGTGATCAACCGCTCCATTCCAGCGGTCCTATGCGCTCCTGTACGTCAACGTGCCAACCGTCACCGTAGGTCACCATTGCCTTGATCGAACTTCCGGCCGGGCCGGTGAAGGTCTCGAGCCGGCGCGACAGCAGTGGGCCGGGTTCGCCCAATTCACCCACGAGGCGTTCTTCGGTGAAGACTCCGACGGCATTCATGGCGATGGCATCCGGAGCCTTCGGCACAAGCCTGACCTGATAGCGGACCGTGCAGTGCGGCATGGAAGCCTCGCCAGCTGGAGTCAAGGCGGGGGATGTTGCCAGCGGGCGGATGATGGCGCCGCGATGTCGAAGCGCGATCGGCGCGCCTGCGCCGAGCGACGGCCCGGAGGGTATCGGCGCGGGTCAGCCGCAGAACCCCATCATGACGCCATCCCCGCAGAGCATGCGGACCTTGACCGCCGTGGGCTTTCCACTGGCCCGGTACTCGGCCCGTGCCAGGTTGCAGGCCACCAGGATGGCGAGCGGCATGTCGGCAATGGTGACCGGCGCGCGCTCCGGAACCTCGATCCTCCAGCCGTACTGCGCTGGTGCCATCGATACGATCTTGCGTTCCACTGCAGTACTCCAATGTTCGAGGTTGTCGCGCCTGGGTGCCACGTATCCAGGTGCCACATTCCCATGGGCATGATGCAGGGCGATGACAGGAGTGCATCGCGATGCAGCTGGCCTCAGGTTGCGCCACCCGTTCGCTGATGGCAGTCGGCCGACACGTCGCCTGCGTGTAGGGGTTTTCCCACGGCGGGGCCGGGGGGCTTGCGCGCATTGCGCGAGTCATTCGATCTGGCTGTCCAGCGATTGGCGTTCGCTAGACTGCGCGCGTGCATCGAGCCGCTGTTGCCGGCCGGGGCCAGCTGGTTCAGCTGTGTCGACGTTTTCTTTCACATTGCGTAGGGATCCAAATGACCATTCGCGTTGGCATCAATGGCTTCGGCCGCATGGGACGCCTCAGCTTGCGTGCGGCCTGGGGTGATCCCGCGATCACGTTCGTCCGGATCAACGACCCGGCAGGCGATGCGGCCACGCTCGCGCACCTGCTGAACTTCGATTCGGTGCACGGGCGCTGGGAGTACGCGGCCACCGCCGATGGCGATGCGCTGGTGATCGACGGCGCGCGCATTCCGCTCACCCGCAACAGGGAGCTGGCGGCGACGGATTGGTCGGGCTGCGACGTCGTGGTCGAATCGTCTGGAAAGTTCCGCAAGCCCGACGTGCTGCAACCCTACCTGGACCAGGGCGTGAAGCGCGTGGTCGTGACCGCGCCGGTGAAGTCCGCCGGTGCGCTGGACGTCGTCATGGGCGTGAACCATCAGCGCTTCGATCCGGCACGGCACCGCATCGTGTCAGCCGCGTCATGCACGACCAACTGCCTGGCCCCGGTGGTCAAGGTCATCCACGAGAACATCGGCATCCGCCACGGCAGCCTCACCACGATCCACAGCCTCACCAATACCCAGGTGATCGTCGACGCACCACACAAGGACCTGCGGCGTGCGCGGTCCTGCGGATCCAGCCTGATCCCGACGTCCACCGGTTCGGCAACCGCGATCGCCGAGATATTCCCCGAGCTCAAGGGGCGCCTGGATGGGCACGCCGTGCGCGTGCCGCTGACCAACGCCTCGCTCACCGACTGCGTGTTCGAGGTCGAACGGGCGACCACGGTGGAAGAGGTGAACGGCCTGCTTCGCGCCGCGGCCGAAGGCGGGCTCAAGGACATCCTCGGATATGAAACGCGACCGCTGGTGTCGATCGACTTTCTCCACGATCCGCGCTCGAGCATCGTCGATGCGCTGTCGACGCTGGTCGTCAACGGAACCCAGGTCAAGATCTATGCCTGGTACGACAACGAATGGGGCTACGTGAACCGCACGGCCGAACTCGTCCGGCTCGTCGGCAACGCGGACCGCTGACCCGTGCTTGCCCGCCTGTCGCCGGACGTCCGCCAGTACCTGCTGATCACCGGCAACTACTGGGCTTTCACCCTGACCGACGGCGCGTTGCGCATGCTCGTCGTGCTGCATTTCTACAAGCTCGGCTACGGCCCGTTGCAGGTGGCCATGCTGTTCCTGTTCTACGAGATCTTCGGTGTGATCACCAATCTGGTCGGCGGCTGGCTCGGCGCACGCATCGGTTTGAATCGCACCATGAACATCGGCCTGGCATTGCAGGTCGTTGCCCTGTCGATGCTGCTGGTGCCGTCCGCGTGGCTGGTGGTGCCCTGGGTGATGGCGGCACAGGCGATGTCGGGCATCGCCAAGGACCTCAACAAGATGAGCGCCAAGAGCAGCATCAAGCTCCTGGTGCCGGGCGACCAGCAGGGCGCGCTCTACCGTTGGGTCGCGGCGCTGACCGGATCCAAGAATGCACTCAAGGGGGTTGGATTCTTCCTCGGAGGAGCGTTGCTGACGACCGTGGGATTCGCGCCCGCGGTGGCGATCATGGCGGCTGGACTGCTGCTGGTCTGGATGGCGAGCTTGTTCCTGCTCAAGCGCGACCTCGGCAGGGCGAAGGACAAGTCGAAGTTCCGCGACATCGTTTCCAAGAGCCGCGCGATCAACCTGTTGTCCGCCGCGCGGATGTTCCTGTTCGGTGCCCGCGATGTCTGGTTCGTGGTCGCCCTGCCGGTGTTCCTTTCCGCATCGCTGGGCTGGGATTTCTGGCAGGTCGGCGGCTTCCTCGCCGCGTGGGTGATCGGCTACGGCATCGTGCAATCGCTGGCGCCATACGTGACCGGTCGGCGCACCGGCAGGCTGCCCGATGGCCGCGCGGCATTCACATGGGCAGCGGCCCTGGCTTTGGTCCCCGCGCTGATGGCGATGCTGCTCGTGCAGGGCCAATCGGCCCAGCTGGTGCTGGTGATTGGCCTGTCCGTGTTCGGCGTGCTGTTCGCGATCAACTCCTCGTTGCACAGCTACCTGATCGTGAGCTATGCCAGCGAGGACGGCGTGTCGCTGGACGTCGGCTTCTATTACATGGCCAACGCAATGGGCCGGCTCTTGGGCACGGTGCTGTCGGGCTGGATATTCCAGCGGTACGGAATCGCGGCGTGCCTTGCGGTGTCCGCCGTGCTGGTGACGCTCGCGGCCATCGTCTCCGTCGCGCTGCCACGGCATGGTCGGCAAACGGTTCGCGGATGAGCTGGCGTCGCGCCACGGCGTCGCGGACTATTCGGCAACGAGCAATTCCAGCAGCGCCTGCTGCGCCCGGTTGGGCGTCCGCTCGCGATGGAACAGGATGGTGAAGCGCCGCGGCGGAAGCCCCAGGTCGATCATTGGAAGACCGCGGCGACGCGCAGCGAGCTCCGACACCGCGGTGATGCCGGCGCCCGCCTCGACTGCCGCCAGCACCGATTCATTGGAAGGCAGTTCGATGGCGATGCGCAGCGACCGCGGGTCGACGCCTTGCGCCTGCAGCGCATCCTCGATGACGCGGCGCGTGCCGGAGCCACGTTCGCGCATCACCCACACGGCATCGCGCAACTCCTCCGCGCCGATGCGCTTGCGCCTTGCCCATGCGTGTCCGGTCGGCATCACCAGCATGAGCCGATCGCCCGGCACCTCGATGGTCGTGAACACGTCGTCATCGATCGTGCCTTCGACGACGGCGAGATCCGCCGCGCCGTCGAGGACCGCGCGCCCGGCCTGTTCGGTGTTGCATGACCGGACCTGCACGCGCATGTCCGGGTACAGCGCGTGGTAGGCGACCAGGCGCGCTGGCAGCCAGTCGTTGACCACGGTCTGGCTGGCCGCGACATGCAGCTCGCCGCGCAGATGGCCGGCGAGTTCGCCGAGCGCGAGCTCGGCGGCTGCCGCACGCTGCAGTACCGCGCGTGCCTCCGGCAGGAAGCGTTCGCCTTCGCGCGTGAGCTCGATGCCGCGGCCGACACGGTAGAACAGCTTCGTGTCGTAGCGCGATTCCAGCGTGGCGATCGACGCGCTGGCCGCGGACTGCGTCATGTGCAGCTTCTCTGCCGCGCGGGTGACGTGCAGCGCCTCGGCGACGGCAACGAACACACGCAGGTGATCGAGGGTCATCACGGGTCCAGCGCATCCGGCAGCGGTGACGCGTCGTAGTGTAGCGAGCGCCGTCACGCGCCGCGTGGCGCGGCCGCCGCCGTCAGGCGAAGAGTTTGATCGCCGACAGGCTGAAGCCGGCGATGAACAGCCATGCCAGCGCGCCAAGGGCGAACGGGCGCAGGCCCTTCGCCCTGAGCTTGCGGATGTCGGTCTCCAGGCCCATCGCCGCCAGCGCCATTGTCAGCAGGATCGTCGTCAGCAGTGCCATCCAGTGCAGGACCGGCGCCGGTATGGTGACCAGGCTGTTGATCGCGGCCAGCGCCACGAAGCCGATCACGAACCAGGGCACCGGCACCGTGTTCCGGGCTGCGTCGCCGCCGCCGGTGCCACTGCGCGCCGCGCGCCAGCCCAGAGTCAGCACGACCGGCGCCAGCAGCATCACCCGGCTGAGCTTGGCGATCGTGCCGAACTCACCGGCCTGCTGTCCGCGCTGGAACGCCGCGGCGACCACCTGCGCGATCTCGTGGATCGACGCGCCAGACCACAGCCCGAACGCGTGCGCATCGAGCTGCAGCACGCCGGCCAGCAGCGGAAGCACGAACATCGCCAGCGAGCCGAATACCGTCACGCAGGCGACGGCGTACGCGACGTCCTCGTCGCTGCCGCGTGTCACCGTGTTGGTCGCGATCACCGCCGATGCGCCGCAGATCGACGTGCCGGCGGCGATGAGTTCGGCCAGTTTGCGTTCCACTCCGAGCCGCGCGCCAAGCCAACGGGTGAACAGGAACGTCGCCACCAGCGTGGTGGCGATGATTGCCATGCCGCGACCGCCGACGGCGACCAGCTGTGCGAACGTGAGCTGCAGGCCAAGCAGCACGATCGCGATGCGCAGCAGCCGCCGCATCGAGAACTGCACGCCGGGCTTGGCGCGCAGCGGCGTCGACATCGTGTTGTGGAACACGGTCCCGATCACGATCGCAAGGATCATCGGGCTCAGCAGGCCGATTCCCGGTATCTGCCGAAGCGCGTACGCCAGCGCCGTGATCGCGGCGACCAGCAGCAGGCCCGGCAGCTTGGCGCCCAGGCTGTTGCCTGCCGCCGGCGCAAGGGCGGCCACGTCGTGGTCGGTGTCGGGCAATGACGCGATGCGGGAGCTCATGGCGGGCAATCCGTCCGGGGAGGCTGCCATGCTCGGCCGCCGCCCCCCGAGTCGTCCAACGCATTACGCCGTTGCATACGATCGGAAATCTTCATCAATGCGCGCGGGACGAAGTCGGTATCGACTGACCCGTTCGTCTGCTACGACGCCGTCAGGCCGCGTGAACCCACGGGGAGCGCAAGGCGAGCGCGCTCATTATTTGGTCTGGGGCGCCCGGAGCAGGGGCGTCACCACTGCCTCCAGGCGATCTTCCGTCCAGGCAGGCGTGCGATCTTTCCATCCGTTGTCGGCCAGGCGACCGGCGCGGTCGATGGTGAAGTTCACCGGCAAATGCCAGATGCGTCCGTACCCGGGCACATGCGGGTCACCCAGCAGTCCCACCGGGAAGCTCAGGTTGCGCGATACGGCGCGCACCTGGTCCAGGTCATCGGGGTCGTCGAGGCTGAAGCCCAGGACGACCAGGCCGTCGCCCGAATGATCGGCCGCATAACGCGAGAGCAGCGGCAATTCCTCTCGGCACGGCCCGCACCACGTTGCCCAGAAGGTGACGATGACGACCTTGCCGCGCAATGCGCGCGTATCGATATCCCGGCCATCCAGCGTGTGCAGCGTGATTGGTGGGGCTGGCTCACCGACGACCAGGCCTTTCGAATACACCGGGAATGCCGCGGCGAGCGCGAGCAGCAAGGTCATGCCGATGGAACGCGTCCGGGTGCGACACATCATCGTCAGAAGCCGACGCTCATGCCGACGGTGGCGGTCCAGCGTGGAAACAATTGGTATCCCGACAAATGGCTGTAAACCGGGATCTGCGCGAAGCCGTAGACCTGCACATTCCTTCCGATGCCGGCGCTGATTCCGGGGGCGAGGTAAGCGACCGTGCCCGCTGTATTCAACCGATCGGCCAGTGCGCCCTGGTCGGCACTCCTGCGCAGCAGGTTCAGCTGCAGCTGCGGCACCCATTTGGCATGCGCTTCGTAACGCAGGCCGAGATTGAGCGTTGCCTCGTTGCCCGGACGGAAGTCGGCGTCGCCCGCGTCCAGTCGATGCGCAATGGCGGTCTGGAATTGTCCGTCCACGACCAGATCGAAGTCCTGGCTGACCGGCTGGAAGTAGTAGCCGCCAACGATCAGGTCGGTGCTGCCAGTCCCCGCTTGCAGGCTGGCATCGAGCGCGTCCCCCACCATTGGACCCCGATCGAACGTCACCGGATGCCCCGCGCGTTCACCGGTTACCTCGTTCTGCCCGCCGTAACGCCCGGTCGGCAATTTGACGCCGACCTGCATGCCGAGATTATGCGTCGGCAGGAAACCCTGGTAGCTGGCGATGATCCTGGCATCGCCCAAGCCGGACACATTGGCTTGGCTGACCTGGTCCGGCGCGATGGCGGCAGGCGTGAAAGGCGCTTCCTGTTCGCCGTAGGTCGTATGGTCGCGTTGAACGTAGGGCAGCAGCAGGCCCACGGCCCAGTCGGCATTCGGGCGGTAACTCACTGACAGGTTGTCATACCGGTTTCGCGTGTCGCGCTCGATTTCCGCGCCGTCCGCCGCGGGGTCGACAGGATGGTCGAGGACGTCATTCGACGAGGCCGCATGGCTCCCGTGCCGCAACTGCTCCTGGTCGAGATACACCGATTCCACGGTGATTCGCCAACCCGGCTGCGACGAGTAGCCAGTCGCCGCATCGGTACTCAGCGTGCATCCGCAGGTCGCACAGGCGAGCGCCGTAGAGGGCAGGACTCCCAGCAATGCCAGGCAGGACCACGCCAACGGAGCCAGGGCAGAACGCATGTGTCGGGACACGGCTGACGAAGAGGGTCGCATTGTATGAGCCACGCGTGATCGCAGGGTCACATCATGTGCAATCGCCGCGCATCGAGGCGCGGATTGTGCGGATCTTGAATTCAATGGTGGCCGGGGACGGAATCGAACCGCCGACACGGGGATTTTCAATCCCCTGCTCTACCAACTGAGCTACCCGGCCGGGTGCAGCGTGGCCGCTGACATGGCCGGTGCTGTTGAGTGACGCCTGGCGTTTGCCCTGCGTGAGGGCGCGATGATACGGAGGCGCCCGCTTACGGGCAAGTCGGCTGCCCTCGTGGCTGTCGCGGATTGGCGGAAAATCCCGTTTTCACGGACGCACCGCCAGGCGGGGTGGACGATGTTCCGGTGCAGCGCAGGAGCTTCCAATGAAATTCTTCGTCGGTTGGATCGTCGCGGCGGTGGTGTGCGCGGGATGCTCGAGCCTGAAGCCACGACCGGTCGACCAGCGCCTCGCGCTTTACCGCGCGCACGCCGGTGCGCCGGTTCCGAGCTTCCGGTCGCTTGGGCGATTCGACAGCTGGGAGGCCTTGGGCGATGACGCCCTGGCGGTCTGGACGCGTCCGAACCAGGCGTGGCTGCTGGAACTGTACGGGCCCTGCGACGGGCTGGAATACAGCGTGGCGATCGGGGTGACCGATCACGTCGGCCAGGTGGAGGCGGGGTATGACGAGGTGCGGGTGAGCAATCCGTCACCCATCCACATGCCGTGCCGGATCCGCAGCATTCGTCCGCTGGACGTGACCGGGATACGGCAGGCGGAGAAGGCCGCGAAGTCGGCGAATCTTCCGGCTCACTGATCCGCGGGACGGTAACCCTGCGGTTTGTCCGCGCCGCCGCCGAACAGGAACTTCAGCATCTCTTCGCCAAGGAAGGCGCGATGCCCCGGGTTCAGTGGCGACAGTCGGTTCTCGTTGATCAGCATGGTCTGGTGTGCCAGCCACGCCGCCCAGGCCGGCTTGCCGATGTTGTCGAAGACCCGCTTGCCGGCTTCGCCGGGCCATGGCGAAAAATCCAGGCCCTCGGTCTCGCGTTGTTCGTACTGGCAGAAAACAGTCCGTGCCATGGTCATTGCGCCTCGAGCAGGGTGCGGATCGGCGCTGGAATGCCCAGCGAAACAAGCTGGTGCCGATCGACCCAGCGCAGGTCCGTATTGTCTTCCACTCGCGTCCTGGCCGCTATCCGACTCCAGCGCAGGGGTTGCAGCGTGACGCGGTAGTGGGTGAATGCATGGGCGATGGCGACGAGTGCTTCGCTGGCGTCGTAATCGCCATGCAGGTGCGCCTTGAACCAGTCGCGCGCGGCATCGTCGTCCTCGGCCTGCGGGAGCGACCAGAGCCCCGGCCAGATACCGGTTGGTGGTCGTCGCTGCATCAGGATGCGCGCGTGTTCATCCATCGCCAGCAGGACGAATGCGCTGCGCTCCGGCAACGGTTTGCCTGGCTTGCGGGCAGGTAGCAAGGCAGTACGCCCGGTCTGCTGCGCGACGCAATCCGTGTTCAGTGGACACCGCCCGCACGCGGGATCGTGGCGCCTGCACAGCGTCGCGCCCAGATCCATCTGTGCCTGCACGTAATCGGCCAGGCGTGCGTGCGGCAGGTGCCGATCGGCATGCAGCCACAGCGCCTTTTGCGTCGCAGGTGCGCCGGGCCAGGCCTCGATGCCGTGGTAGCGGGCCAGCACGCGCTTGACGTTGCCATCCAGGATTGGAAAACGGTCACCCCACGCCTGCGCCAGGATCGCTCCCGCGGTGCTGCGGCCGATGCCGGGCAATGCGACCAGTGCATCGAGGTCGCGCGGCAGGTCGCCATCGTGCTGCGCGACGCACAGTTTTGCGGCCGCCTGGAGATTGCGCGCGCGGGCGTAGTAGCCCAGCCCCGACCATAGTGCGAGGACATCGTCGGGATCGGCAGCCGCCAATGCCCGCACGTCGGGCAGCGCCGCCACGAATCGCTCGAAGTAGGGCACGACGACCTGGACCTGGGTCTGCTGCAGCATCACCTCCGACAACCAGACGCGATAGGGGCTGCGCGGATGCTGCCATGGCAGATCCTTGCGACCGTGTCCGTCGAACCAGGCAAGCAGCCGCGTCGCGAACGTCTGGTCGCCGCTCATGGCGTCGACTTCACGGCAGCGGCGTCGCTATCGCTGATCGAGATGTCCACGCCCTGCAGCTGCGCCCCCGCGATATCCAGGCGCGGCATGGACACGCGACCGGTCAGCGGCGGAATCGGCGATGTGCCCGGACCCGCTGCCAACCACTTGCTGACTTCAAACGCACGGAAGCTGCCGTCGAACAATGCAGCGTCCCTGCGCAACTGCAATGCGAGCGGATCGGAAAGATCCAGGCTGCCGAGATACTGCAATCCGAACGCGAGTGGCGACCGCGACGCGCCGATCGGCGGCGGCAATGCAGGCCAGCCGTCCGGCCATGTGGGCAGGGTGCCGGCAAGCTTCAATCCGAGTGTTTCCGACAAGGACGCATTGCCGTTTGCGATAAGGTCGGGAATGACGCCGCTTCCGTGCACGACCAGCGCCAGCGGCGCCAGCATGGTGCGCGCATCGCGGTATTGCAGCGTGCCGGCGATGCCCGCTGCAAACGGCGCAGACGTCCCGCCTGATTGATAGCGCGACGCCGCCGCAAGCCTGGCTCGTTCCAGCCGCCAGCCATTGGCGACATGCAGCATTCCCGACAGCACCACGCGCGACGGCATCCGCCAGCTATCGCGTTCGATGGCGACCTGTCCGGCGAGTCCGAGTGCGGCGTCGCTGGTGGGCCGCGACAGCACGACGCGCAGGTCGAACGGCAGCTGCGTGCCGCCGCTGCGGTAGCGGCCGGCCACGTGTCCGGTAAAGCGTTGATCCGGCGCCAGCAGCGGGGCATCCAATGCGAATGCGTCGAGCGACCACCCGCGTGTGGTGATGCGGCCATCGGTGACCTTCAATCCCTTCCTGAGCACGGGATACCGGGTTTTTCCCGGCGGGCGATGCGCAAGCCAGCGCTGCAACGCATCGAGGTCGAGCGATGGATGGTCGAGCTCGATGCGATCCATCGTGATCGTCGTGCCGGCGGTTCCGGCGGTCAGCGCGCGGATCGTCGACCAGGGCAAGGACACGAAGATCCGGTCCGCGCGCAACAGCGGCGCGGTGGCGCCGGGCTCGACGGCGATGACATCGCGGATGACCAGCGTCGGCGTGCCGCGGACCGAGTACTGCGTCGTTCCGGAGGAAGTGATCGTCAATCCGAGCGCGCGCCCGAGCTGATCGAGCACCAGGCGCGACACATGTTGCTGTTGCAGCACGTAGCGCAGGCCAACGCCCGCCGCCAGCGCCAGGATCAACAACGCGAGCGCAATCCAGGCGAGCTTGCGCGGGCGTTGACTGGCAGGCGTGCTGCCGCTGTTCACCGGTGGGCGCCCCTGTTGCGCCGGCTAGCTGCCGAGCGATTCCGGCAACAATGCATCGACGAACGCCTCTGCGTCGAATTCGCGGAGATCCTCGGGCCGCTCGCCGATGCCGGCGAAGCGGATCGGGATGCCGAACTCGCGAGCCAGCGCGAAGACGACGCCGCCCTTGGCGGTGCCGTCGAGCTTGGTGACGACCAGGCCGGTCACGCCGACAGCCGCGTTGAACTGGCGCAGTTGCGATAGCGCGTTCTGGCCGGTCGTGCCATCGATGACCATGAGGACTTCGTGTGGGGCGGCGGGGTCGAGCTTCTGCAGCACCCGCTTGATCTTCCCCAGCTCATCCATCAACCCCTGCTGCGTGTGCAGGCGGCCGGCAGTGTCGGCGATGAGGATGTCGGTGCCGCGGGCCTTGGCCGCCTGCAGCGCATCGAATGCAACAGACGCCGCATCGCCGCCCTTGCCGCCGGTGTTATGGCCCTGGGCGATGACCGGCACGCCGTTGCGCTCGCCCCATGCCTGCAACTGCGCCACGGCGGCGGCCCGGAAGGTGTCGCCCGCGGCGAGCATGAGGCTGTAATCCTGCCCGCGGAAACGATGTGCGAGCTTGCCGATGGTGGTGGTCTTGCCGACGCCGTTGACGCCGACGGTGAGCAGCACGAAGGGTTTCGCGCGCGGATCGATGCGCAGGGGCAGGGCAACCGGCACCAGCAGTGCAACCAACTCCCCACGCAGCGCCTGCAGCAGTTGCCGTGCATCGGCGAACTCGCGCGCCTTCATGCGCTTGCGCATGGACTCGACCAGCGACGTCGTTGCGGCGACGCCGACATCGGCCGTCAGCAGTGCCGTCTCGATTTCATCCAGCAGGTCTTCGTCGAGTTTGGGATTGCGTGAAAACAGGCCGCCGAAGCTGCGGGCGAAACCCGTGCCGCGCAGCCTGTCGCGCCAGCCCTTCTTGCCGGGAGCCGCAGCCGGGACGGTCGCGACAGCATCGGTTCGCGCAGGTTCGCTGGTGGCGGCGACCGGGATCGGGCCGGCCTCGGCAACGGCAACAGGTGCCGGTGCAGGACTCGAAACCGTTTCGGGAGTGGCAGGTGCCGGCTCGGGACGTGCAGCCTGCGGCTCGGGAAAGGCGGCCGCGAGTTCCTCGATGCTGTATCGCGGATGGGCATGCGCATCGGCCGATGCCGCGTCGGCACCAGGCTTCTTGCGGCGGAAAAAACTCACCATCGTCACTTCATCGCGCAGAATGGCGCGCATGGTAGCACCGCGCTTCGTGGACACCCGATGAGCCAGCGGCGCGACGTCGCTCCAGGCGGTCATGTCCGCATCATCGGCGGACGCTGGCGCGGCACGCGGCTGCCGGTGGCCGATGCCCCCGGATTGCGCCCGACGGCCGACCGCGTGCGCGAGACCCTGTTCAACTGGCTGCAGCCCCGGCTTGCGGGTGCGCGCGTGCTCGATCTGTTTGCCGGCAGTGGCGCGCTGGGCCTGGAGGCGCTGTCCCGCGGGGGCCGCGAGGCAGTGCTGGTGGAGTCCGATCCGCAGGTTGCGACGGCGCTGCGCCAGGTCGTCGAGCGTCTCGGCGCACAAGGGCAGGCGGAAGTGGTGCGGGCCGACGCCGTGGCGTGGTTGCGGGCGCCGCTGCACGGCCGCTTCGACGTGGTGTTTGTCGACCCGCCCTTCGACAAGGAGCTGTGGCCCGCCGTATTGGCCTCGCTGTCGCCGTGGCTGGCGCCGGAGGCCCTGGTGTACCTGGAAGCCCCGGCCGGCGCAGCGCCAATGCCCGCAGGTTGGATCGTGCATCGCGAAGGCAGCACCCGCGAGGTGCGCTATGCGCTCTACCGGCGGGTTCCAGGCGCCGCTGCTACACTTGCGCCGGATCCCGAGACCGACGGCCCGACGACTGCATGAGTGTGGCGAGCACCCGTATCGCGGTCTATCCAGGCACGTTCGACCCCATCACCAATGGGCATGTCGACCTGGTCGACCGGGCGGCGCCCTTGTTCGAGCGCCTGATCGTCGGCGTCGCCGAAAGCCCCGGCAAGGGACCGGCACTGCCGCTGGCCGTGCGCGTCGAGTTGGCGCGGGATGCACTGTCCCGGCATGCCAACGTCGAGGTGCGAGGGTTCAACGGGCTGTTGGCGTATTTCGTGCGCGACCTGGGCGCCGGCGTGCTGCTGCGCGGCTTGCGCGCCGTGTCGGACTTCGAATACGAATTCCAGCTCGCCAGCATGAATCGCCACCTGATCCCGGACGTCGAAACGCTCTTCCTGACGCCGGCCGAGCAGTACGGCTTCATCTCATCTTCGCTGGTGCGCGAAATCTCCCGCCTTGGCGGCGATGTTTCGGCTTTCGTGCCGCCGGCGGTGGCCAGGGCGCTGCAGGCCGAATGGCAGCGTATCGTTGTATGAATCGACCGTTGCATCCACTAGCGAAATCCCGGGGAAAAGTGATGAAGACATTGACTCGCATGCTGATGATCCTGTGCCTGGCGCTGCCCTTCGCGGGCTGCAAGAAGCAGGAGGCGCCGGTTGCGGCGGTGAAGGCACCGGTTCCGGCGCCCGTGAACGAGAACCGCCAGGCATGGCTCGACTACCTCAGCGATGTCGTCACCCGCAACATGGGCGGCATCCAGAACCAGCCTTATGTCTACATGCTGCCGGGCGAAAGCACCGCCGACTTCAAGGACCAGTACGACCGCCTGCTGGAGAAGGCCAAGGGCGACGTCAGCCGCGGCATCATCTCCGGCAACATGCTCGCCTATGGCTCGCCGGCGTCGGCAAAGATGGCCGACCTGGTCATCGAGTCGTTCAAGGAAGTCCCGGCGGGATCGATGAAGGGCGTCAAGGTTCTTTTCATCGGCAAGCCGGCCGATGGCGACCGCGTCAAGACCGCGCTGGCCCCGACTGGTGTCGACTACGTCTTCGTCGAAGCCAAGTAACACCGTGAACGGCGGGCGCCCGCACCTGGCGCCCGCGGAGTCCTGATGTCGCTGCGTATCACCGAGTTGTGCGTCAACTGCGATGTCTGCGAACCGGTCTGCCCGAACAAGGCGATCACGCAGGGCGAGTCGATCTATGTGATCGACCCGTCCCGTTGCACCGAGTGCGTGGGCCATTACGACGAGCCGCAATGCGTGGTCGTCTGTCCGGTGGAATGCATCGACCCCGACCCGGAACATCCGGAACACGAATCCGAACTGCTGGCCAAACTGCTGCGCCTGCAACAGGAGACAGTGTGAAACCAGTCCGCACCTGGGCAGTGGCAATCCTGCTGCCGCTGTTGTTGTCGCTCCTGGCTCCCGCGCTTGCGGGCGTGCCATCGTCGCCACCGGTCATCGCCGCCCACCCACCGGGAGCTGCAATCGCCAGTGGCCACGCGCTTGCCACCGAGGCCGGTTTGCAGATCCTGCGCGCGGGCGGCAATGCCTTCGACGCAGCGGTCACGGTCTCGGCAACCCTGTCGGTGGTCGAGCCGATCAGTTCGGGACTGGGCGGCGGCGGTTTCTTCCTGCTGCATGACGCCAGGACCGGCAAGGATGTGTTCCTGGATGCGCGGGAAACCTCGCCCGAAGCAGCCACGCCCGCCCGGTTCCTGGATGCCGCGGGCGCACTGGACAGGAATCGATCCGAGAACGGGCCCTGGTCCGCCGGAATCCCGGGGCTGCCGGCCGCCCTGGTCGAGTTGGCGCACAAGTACGGCAAGCTTCCGCTTGCGACCACGCTAGCGCCCGCGATCCGCATCGCGCGCGACGGCTTTCCCGTGTATGCGCGCATGGAAAGCGGCTACGGGGAGCGTCGCGCCGTGATGGAACGCTACCCCGGCACGCGCGCCGTCTTCCTCGCCGATGGTCATCCGCCGAAGGTCGGCGAGACATTCCGCCAGCCGGACCTGGCGCGGACGCTGCAGGCGATTGCCGACAAGGGATTCGATGGCTTCTATCGCGGGCCGGTCGCCGACCGGCTGCTGGCCGGGGTGCGCGCCGAAGGCGGCAAGTGGACGGCTGCTGAACTGGCTGGCTATCGGATCCGGGAGCGCGAACCGCTGCGCTTCCTCTACCACCAGTGGACGATCACCACGGCGCCGCCGCCGTCCTCCGGTGGCGTTGCCCTGGCCGAGATCCTGCAGATGGCGTCGGGTTGGGACCTGCGTGCGCTGGATCCCGCGCATCGGGTCCACATCCTGGTCGAGGCGATGCGCCGTGCGTATCGCGACCGCACGATCCATCTCGGCGATCCGGATTTCGTGCGGGTTCCCGTTGCCCGGCTGGCAAGCGCCGATTACGCCGCCGGCCTGCGCGCGTCGATCAATCCCGACAAGGCGACGCCAAGTTCGCTGCTGCCTGGCCAGCCAGCGCCGCTCGAGGACAATGAAACGACGCACTTTTCGATCATCGATCGCGACGGCAATCGCGTCTCGGCGACACAGACCATCAACCTGTTGTATGGCTCGGGATTGGTCGCGCCCGGCACCGGCGTGCTGCTCAACGACGAGATGGACGATTTCGCACTCAAGCCCGGCACTCCGAACGCGTTTGGCGTGATGGGCTTCGCCGCCAATGCGCCCAAGCCAGGCAAGCGCATGCTCAGTTCGATGGCGCCGACGTTCATGGAGTCGCCGGACAAGGTCGCCATCCTCGGCTCGCCCGGCGGCAGCCGCATCATCACCGAGGTGCTGCTGGGCATCCTTGGTTATGACGACGGCCTGACCGCGCAGCAGGTGACGCAGGTGCCGCGCTTCCACCACCAATGGTTGCCCGACGTCATCTCGGCGGAGAACGGCGCGCTGGATCCGGCAACGGTCAAGGCCCTGCAGGCGATGGGTCACACGGTCAATGCCGGCGAAGCGCCATGGGGCAACATGCAGACCGTGGAATGGGACAAGCGCGGCAACACCTTGTCCGGAGGCAGCGATCCGCGTAATCCGGTCGGCAAGGCAGCGGTGCTGCCACAGCCCTGACGCCGGCAAGGGCCGGTTTCCATGCGATGACAGTGCGCCACGGCCCGCGGCGTTAGAATCGCCAAATGAAGCTCTGGTCGATCCTGGGTAACTCGCAGAAGCTCGATGGCGGCGCGATGTTCGGCAACGCGCCGCGCGCGGTGTGGTCGAAATGGGCACCACCCGATGAGCAGAATCGCATCGACCTCGCCTGCCGCGCACTGCTGGCGCATCCGCTCAATGGCAAGACCGTGTTGTTCGAGACGGGCATCGGCGCGTTTTTCGAGCCGCGGATGCGCGAGCGCTATGGCGTGGTGGAAGACCACCATGTGTTGCTGGATTCGCTGAAGGCGGCAGGGTTCTCGCACGAGGACATCGACGTGGTGGTGCTGTCGCACCTGCACTTCGACCATGCGGGCGGCCTGCTCGCGCCCTGGCGCGAGGGAAGCGCGCCCGAGCTGCTGTTTCCCAACGCAACCTTCATCGTCAGCGCGGCGTGCTGGGATCGCGCGCTGCATCCGCATCCGCGCGACCGCGCCAGCTTCATCCCGGAATTGCCGGCTTTGCTTCAGGCAAGCGGACGCCTGGAAATCGTCGACGGTTGTCATTCGACATCACTGGGCCACAGCGTGCGGTTCCACTTCAGCGACGGCCATACGCCGGGCCTGATGTTGTCGGAAATCGTCGGGCCCGAACACATCGACGGGGAAGACCACGGTGGCGTGCTGTTCTGCGCCGACCTCATTCCCGGGCGGCCGTGGGTCCATGTGCCGATCACGATGGGCTACGACCGCAATCCGGAACTGCTGATCGACGAAAAGCGCGAACTGCTGGAGGACCTGCTGGCGCGCAACGTCCACCTGTTTTTCACCCACGATCCCGGGTGCGCGCTGGCGCAGGTCACCCGCGACGACAAGGGCCGGTTCGCGACCACGCATGAGGTTGCCGAACTGCATTCGCGGGCGCTGGCTGCATGAGTCGAGCCGCATGGCTGGCTGGCTTGCTGCTGGCAACCACCGCCACTTTCCCGGCAGCGGCGCAGCAGGCACCGATGGGTGCGCCGCAGCCGGACAAGACACTGCGCGATCCGGAATTCGGCGTGGTCGCGCGCCACCTGGGTCTCGAACGCCAGGTCGACATGCTGCAATGGCAGGCCGTCGGTGCCGGATATACGCAGGTCTGGAGCCCGGTGGCGATCGATTCGTCCCGATTTCCGCCAGGCCACCAGAATCCCGGTGCGCTGCCGCTGCAGGGGCGTCGCTGGCTGGCGCGGACGGTTACGGTCGATGGCAAGCCGCTGGATCCCGACGTCCTGCGGACGCTGGGCGAATGGCGTGATTTCCGCCCGTCGTTTTCCGCGCTTCCGGGAAACCTCTCCGCGACATTCCAGCCCGAAGGCATGGGCCTGGGCAGCGCCGAGAATCCGCTGCAGCCTGCCATCGGGGATCTGCGCATCCACTGGCGTGACCTGAACCTTCCGCCGCTGGACGGGCTGGTCGAGTTGCGCGACGGCCGCTGGCAACTGCTTCCCACTGCACGGGTCGATCGCCCGCAGGCTCTCGACCCGAGTGGTGTGCCGCCGACGGTTCGAGGATCGGCGCGGGGCTGGTGGCTCGGCGGCATCGCCGTCATGCTGGCCATCCTGGTGGTGGGTATCCGCCGCCGACGTCGACGCTGAGCCCATGCCGCGGATCACGCTGCTGTTCGCATCCCTGCACCTGTTGTTGCTGCTGGTACTGGTCGCACGCATCTCCCGCCATCGACATGCACATTCCATCGGCCTGGGTGCGGGTGGCGACGCGCTGCTCGCGCGCAAGATCCGGGTCCACGGAAACTTCGTCGAGAATGCGCCGGTCGCGTTGCTGGTGTTGGCGCTGCTGGAGCTGTCGGGAATGCCGCCGCCGTGGTTGTGGGGATTCGGCAGTGCATTGCTGCTCGGGCGCGTCATGCATGCCATCGGCTTGTCGAGCACGGCAGGCCGCAGCCCCGGGCGCCTGTGGGGGACAGTACTGACCTGGCTGGCCATGCTGGCGATGGCGCTGTCCGGGTTGTGGCTCGCCTTGCGCTGAGCCGCCCAGGTTCCGAAAAAAAAGCCCGGATCACCGGGCTTTTTTGATTGCAGCGGATCCTGGCGTCAGGCGGCGGCTGCCTGCTGCTGCCGCGGGCCTTCCAGCAATCCGCGCTTCACCAGTGCCACCATCAGTTCCAGTTCGTCGCGACCCACGGAGAAATGCGGCGTGAAGCGCAACGAGTTGGCACCGCCATGGATGACGCCCAGGCCACGTTCGCGCAGCCATTCCTCGGTCGAGCCCGTGCCGTAACCCTTGAATCCAGGGGCCAGTTCGCAGGAGAACAACAGGCCGGTGCCCTGGACCTTGGTGATCATGCCGCCGAGCTCGGCCTTGAGTGCTTCGAGCATGGCAATCGCATCGCTGCCGCGCTGGCGGATGTTCGCGCGCAGCTCCGGGGTGATCTGCGCGAGGACGGCGCAGGCCACGTCGAGTGCGCGCGGATTGGTCGTCATCGTGTTGCCGTACACGCCGCTGCGATACATCGCGGCGGCGCGCGTGTTCACCGCCAGCACCGACATCGGGAACTGCCCGGCGTTGAGCGCCTTGGAATAGGTCTCCATGTCCGGCGCCTCGATGCCCTCGAAGCCTGGGTAGTCGATGATCGACAGCACGCCGTGCGCACGCAGCCCGGCCTGGATGGAATCGACCAGCAACACCGAGCCATGGGCCTTGGTGAGTTCGCGGGCGGCGTTGTAGAACGCGGGAGGAACGCTGCGGCCCGGATCGCCTTCGCCCATGACGGGCTCCAGGAACATCGCCTCGATGAACCAGCCATTGCGATCGGCATCCGCGAATGCCTTCTTCAACGCGTCGATGTCATAGGGCTCGACCGTCAGCACGCTGTCCTCGCCGCGGAAGCTGGCCAGGTGCTGCATGTAGGTCTTGCGCGAGGAGTCCGAGTACAGCGCCGGGCGCTCGGTGCGTCCGTGGAAGCTGCCCTTGACCACGAGACGCTTGATGCTGCGTCCGGCGTGGCGGCCATTGGGATCTGTCATCAGCTTGGCGTTGACGTCGGCGATGCGCGAGGCCAGCGAAACCGCTTCGGAGCCGGAATTCAGGCACAGGAACCTGCTGTACGGGCAACCATCGGCGCCGCGGGTATGCCCCACCTCGGCCCGCAGCGCGCGGTCGAACCTCAGCTGCGACACGTTGGGCGTCATGATGTTGGCCATCACCTGCGGCTTTGCCATCGCCTCGATCACGGCGTCGGGCGTGTGGCCGAACCCGAGCATGCCGTAGCCGCCGGAGTCATGCAGCACGGCGCCGTTGAGGGTGACGATCCAGGGCCCGCGCGCCACCAGGGCGACGTAGGGATTGACGGTGTCTTCGGAATAGAAATTCACGTAGCCGGCCTGGACCGTCCGCGCCTGGTCGGCTTCGTCCATGTCCAGCAGGTCGGGGAACTCATCGCGCACGCGGGCATGCTCGACCGCTGCCGCTTCGATGGCGGCGACAAGGTCCGGATGCGTTGCCGCGAACTTCAGGACGGTGGCATCGTCGAGACCGGCGGTGCGCCGCTGGCCCTTGTGGGCCCGCAACGGGGTGAGTGCGTCGAGCAGAGCGTGCTGGTTCATGGCGGTGCGCCTTCCTGAAGCGGAAAACAAAAATGCGCGGCGAATGCTCGAGACAATCGGGCCGCGCACTGCCGTTTTCCAGTGATTTCAACTGTTTGCGCAATTTTATCATGCCGTTTTGGGCGCCGTAACCCCCGGGCCGGAACCCTTCGGGCCGTTACAATGCGCGCCCCAAGTGCCTGTCCGGCCTGAAGAATCCGTCGTTGAAGCGCACCGATTTCCACTATGAGCTGCCCCAGGAACTGATCGCACAGGCGCCGCTGCCCGTGCGGTCGGACAGCCGCCTGCTGGTCGTGCAGCAGGAGCCGGCGGCCCTGGTCGACGCCAGCATCCGCGACCTGCCGCAGTGGCTGCAGCCGGGCGACCTGCTGGTCTTCAACGACACCCGCGTCATCCCCGCGCGGCTGTTCGGCCAAAAACCCACCGGTGGCCGCGTCGAAATCCTGATCGAACGCCTGTTGCCCGACGACCAGGCGCTGGTGCAGATCGGGGCGAGCAAGTCGCCAAGAGCCGGCAGCCGGATCGCGCTGGACGCCGGTGGGGACGTCGAAGTCATCGCGCGCGAGGGCGAGTTCTATCGCCTGCGTTTCCACGTCACCGAACCATTGGTGGCCTGGCTGCAGCATGCAGGTCGCCTGCCACTGCCGCCCTACATCCACCGCGAGCCCGGCGACGACGATGCCGCGCGCTACCAGACGGTGTTCGCCCGTGTGCCCGGCGCCGTTGCCGCGCCAACCGCGGGCCTGCATTTCGATGCGCCGTTGCTCGATGCGCTGCGCGAACGGGGCGTGGAGATGGGGCACATCACCCTGCACGTCGGGGCGGGGACGTTCCAGCCGGTGCGCGTGGATGACCTGGACCAGCACGCGATGCACAGCGAATGGCTGGAGGTCGGTGCCGAATTGGCTGGCGCCATCCAGCGCACGCGCGCCAGCGGCGGACGCGTCATTGCCGTCGGTACCACCGTGGTGCGGGCGCTGGAAAGCGCACTGCGCGATGGCGAGGTGCGGCCGTTCTCGGGTGACACCAGCATCTTCATCCGGCCGGGGGTCGCGATCCGCAGCATCGATGCGCTGCTGACCAACTTCCACTTGCCCGAAAGCACCCTGCTGATGCTGGTCTCCGCGTTCGCAGGGCAGGCGCGCGTGTTTGGCGCCTACGCGCATGCGATCCGCGAGCGTTACCGTTTCTTTTCCTACGGGGATGCCATGTTGCTGTTTCCACAGGCGGGCCAAGGCGCATGAGCCAATCCTCGAGCAGGATGACCTTCGAGCGACTGGGCAACGACGGGCTGGCGCGACGCGGGCGGCTGACATTCCCGCGCGGCACCATCCAGACGCCTGCGTTCATGCCGGTGGGCACCTACGGGTCGGTCAAGGGCGTGCTGCCGCATCAGCTGCGCGAGCTGGGTGCGGAAATCATCCTCGGCAACACCTTCCACCTGTTCCTGCGCCCGGGACTGGACGTCATCGCCGCGCACGGTGGACTGCATGGGTTCACGCGCTGGGATGGTCCGATCCTGACCGACTCCGGCGGTTTCCAGGTCTTCTCGCTGGCGCATCGGCGCAAGATCACCGAGGCCGGCGTGACCTTTTCCGCGCCGACGGATGGATCGACGATCTTCCTGGGCCCCGAGGAAAGCATGCGCATCCAGCGCGTGCTCGACTCCGACATCGTCATGATCTTCGACGAATGCACGCCGTATCCAGCCACGCCGGACATCGCGCAGGCATCGATGCAGCTCAGCCTGCGCTGGGCCGAGCGCAGCAAGCGTGCGCATGAGGGCAACGACGCGGCGTTGTTCGGCATCGTCCAGGGCGGCGTCCATCACGAGCTGCGTTCGCAATCCGCCGAAGGCCTGAAGGCGCTGGGCTTCGACGGCTATGCGATCGGCGGGCTCGCCGTGGGTGAGCCCGAGGCCGAACGCAACGCCATGCTCGAACACACCTGCCCGCAGTTGCCCGACGACCGGCCACGCTACCTGATGGGTGTCGGCAGGCCGGAGGACCTGGTCGAAGCCGTCGCCCGCGGCGTGGACATGTTCGATTGCGTCATGCCCACGCGCAACGCGCGCAACGGCCATTACTTCACGTCATCCGGCGCGGTGCGCATCCGCAATGCGCAATACGAGCTGGACACGCGGCCGATCGAGGAAGGCTGCGGTTGCCATGCGTGCAGCAACGGCTACTCGCGCGCCTACCTGCGCCACCTGGATCGCTGCAACGAGATGCTCGCGCCCATCCTGGGGACGCTGCACAACCTCTGGTACTACCAGACGCTGATGGCGGGGATGCGCCAAGCCATCGAGCGGGGAACCTTCGGGGCCTTCCGCGACTCCTTCTACGCCGCGCGCGCCTGATTCGGCGCCCAAACCGCGTGCCGCGCGGGCCCAGGCCGGGAAATGCCGGGCGCGTGGCATAATTGCCCGTTGTATCGCGACCGGACATCCAGATGAACCTGCTCGACCTGCTCGTTACCCCCGCCTACGCCCAGGCGACCGGCCAGACCGCTCCAGGCGGCCTGTTTGGCGGCGGCATCCTCGGACTGCTGCCGATGTTCCTGATCTTCGGCGCCGTCTATTTCCTGATGATCCGGCCGCAGACCAAGCGGGCAAAGGAGCATCGCGCCATGCTCGACAAGCTCGGCACCGGCGACGAGGTGATCACCAATGGCGGCATTGCCGGCACCGTGCGGGAGATCGGCGACAGCTTCATCACCGTCGAGATCGCCGACAACGTGCGCGTCCGGCTGCAGAAGGGCGCCATCGCCAACGTGCTGCCAAAGGGCACGCTGAAATCCGCCTGAGGTTTCTTCCTTTCCACTGAATTTGCGCCGGCCACCGTGCCGCGCGTGGGGTCTTGCGATGCTTGTCTACGGCCGTTCGAAGTACATCCTTGCCCTGCTGGTCCTGTTGTTGAGCGCGCTGTATTCGCTGCCCAACCTGTATCCACAGGATCCCTCCGTCCAGGTCACGGCCAACCGCGGCTCGCAGGTCGACCAGGCGTTCCGCCAGCGCGTCGAGGACATGCTGAAGACGGCCGGAATCGCACCCAAGCAGGTCGAGCTGCAGAAAGGCGGCGAGCTGCTCGTCCGCCTGGTGACGCCCGATGCGCAGATCAAGGCGGCCGACGTGCTGCGCCAGGCGATCGGCAACAACTACGTGGTGGCCTTGAACCTGGCCTCGACCGTGCCGGACTGGCTGCGTGCGATCGGTGCGCGGCCGATGCTGCTTGGCCTGGACCTGCAGGGTGGCGTGCACTTCCTGATGCAGGTGGACCAGAAGGCCGCGCTGGAGAAGCGATTCGAGTCCTACGCTGAAGACATCCGCGTGCTGCTGCGGGAAAACCGCGTGTTGTACGAAGCCGTCGAGCGGCGCCCCGACAACTCCATCGTCGTGACACTCGCGCCCAAGGTCGATCCGGGTACCGCGCAGGGACTGATCGCCAAGAACCTGCCAAACCTCAGCAACGACCTGGTCGGCAACACGATCGTCGTCCGCGTGCCCGACGCCGAACTGCAGCGCATCACCACCGACGCCATCGAGCAGAACGTGGGCACGCTGCGCAACCGCATCAACGAGCTGGGCGTCGCCGAGCCGGTGATCCAGCGCCAGGGTACCGACCGCGTGGTGGTGGAATTGCCGGGCGTGCAGGACACCGCCCAGGCCAAGCGCATCCTCGGCGCGACCGCGACGCTCGAATACCGCGGCGTGGTCGAAGGCAATGCCTACGACGCCGTCGCCAGCGGCAACGTCCCGCCCGAGGCGCGCGTCTTCTATCGCAAGGAGCTGGGCCCGGACGGCAAGCCTGTCCCCGTGCTGCTCAACAAGCGCGTGATCGCCTCTGGCGACCAGCTGGTTGGCGCGACATCGGGCTACGACTCGCAATCGGGCACGCCGATGGTGTCGGTCACGCTCAATGGCGTCGGCGGCCAGCGCATGTTCGACTTCACCAGCCAGAACGTCGGCAAGCCGATGGCGGTGGTGTACATCGAGCGCATCCCCGAGGTCACCAAGGTCGACGGCAAGGAAGTGCGGACCACGCGGACCAGCGAACAGGTCATTTCCGTCGCGACCATCCAGGGCGTGTTCGGAAAGCAGTTCCAGACCACCGGCCTGGAGAGCCCGAAGGAAGCAGCCGACCTTGCGCTGCTCCTGCGCGCCGGTGCGCTGGCTGCGCCGATGGACTTCGTCGAGGAGCGCATCGTCGGCCCGAGCCTCGGTGCCGAGAACATCCAGCGCGGCATGGAGGCGGTCGGTTATTCCTTCCTGTTCGCGCTCGTGTTCTTCCTGTTCTATTACCGCATGTTCGGCGTGATCACCTGCGTGGCATTGCTGCTGAACCTGCTGATCGTCCTGGCGATCCTCTCGGTCATGGGCGCGACGATGACCTTGCCCGGACTGGCGGGTATCGCATTGACGGTGGGCATGTCGGTCGACGCCAACGTGCTGATCAACGAGCGAATACGCGAAGACCTGCGCCTGGGGCTGCCGCCACTGTCGGCGATCTCGGAAGGATACAAGCGCGCGACCGGCACGATCGTCGACGCCAACATGACCACCATCCTCGCCGGTGTCGCGCTCTTTGCATTCGGCACCGGACCGGTGAAGGGCTTTGCGGTCACGCTCATCGTCGGCATCGTCACCTCGATGTACACCGCCGTGTCGGTGTCGCGTGGTATCGCCGCGCTGATCTACGGCCGCCGTCGCAAGCTGCAGTCGATCTCGATCTAAGGGAACGCCAGACATGAAACCGTTCAACCTGTTCCCGTATGACAGCAATCTCAACTTCATGCGCCTGCGCTACATCTCGCTGGGCATCGCCACGCTGATCATGGTGGTGGCGATCGGCGCCATGGCGCTGAAGAGCTTCAACTTCGCCCTGGATTTCACCGGCGGAACGGTCACCGAACTGCATTTCGCCAAGCCGGCGAACGTTGATGCCGTCCGCCAGCGACTGGCGGCCGGCGGTTTCACCAACGCGCAGGTCCAGAGTTTCGGCTCGGCGAACGACCTGCTCATCCGCCTGCAGACCAAGTCAGGCAGCGGTGGCAAGGCGGCGGCGCAGACGGCGGAAGACATCCTGCGGGTCGCCTCGATGCCGGACAACGAGGCCGTTGTGACCAAGAGCGACTTCGTCGGCCCACAGGTCGGCAAGGAGCTGGCGCTCAACGGGCTTTACGCACTGCTGTTCGTGCTGCTGGGCTTCCTGATCTACATCTCGTTCCGGTTCGAGTTGAAGTTCGCCATCGCGGCGATCATCACCACGCTGCACGACGTCATCCTGGTCTGCGGCTGGTTCGCCATCAGCCGGCACGAGTTCGACCTGACGGTGTTGGCCGGCGTGCTGGCGGTGATGGGCTTCTCGATCAACGACACCATCGTGGTGTTCGACCGCGTGCGCGAGAATTTCCGTGGCATGCGCGCCGCGCCGATCGAGGTCATGAACCGCTCGGTGAACCAGACCCTGTCGCGGACGATCATCACGTCCTTCGTCGCCTTCCTGAGCATGCTGGCCCTCTACCTGTTCGGCGGCGCTTCGCTGCGTGGCCTGGCCGAGGCGCAGATCATCGGCGTGCTGATCGGCACCCTGTCGTCGATCTTCGTCGCCTGTCCGCTGCTGTTGATGATGAACGTCACCAAGCAGGACCTGATGCCGAAGTCGAAGGACGAGGCGGCATTGGCGCGACGCCCGTAATTTCCCGCACTCGCAACAAAAAAGCCACGCAATCGCGTGGCTTTTTTGTTCGGAAAGCGAAAGTCTCGCGGCTGAAGCCGCTCCCGCAGGCGGCTGTCAGGCGAAGCTGGCCGCGTATCCGGAGCTGACGATCGTCTTCTGCAGTGGCTCGATCAGCTTGATTCCACCCGCCACGACCTGATGGCCGCGCGTTGGGGCAACATCCATGCGTCCAAGCGCCGCGCCGCGGTAATCGCAGACCCGGCCGCCGGCCTCGCGGACCAGCAACACGCCCGCCGCGATGTCCCAGGGCTGCAGGCCGGCCTCGAAGTAACCGTCGCCGCGTCCGCAGGCGATGTAAGCCAGGTCCAGCGCCGCCGATCCGGTGCGGCGCACATCCTCGGCATCGCGCAGCAATTCGCGCAGGCATTCCAGTTGCGCCCCGGCACGCGAACGCTCACGCGGCGGGAATCCCGTGACCAGCATCGCTCCGGTCAGGTCCTTGCGCTCGTTGACACGGATCCGTCGTTCATTGAGGACCGCGCCAGAGCCCTTGCTGGCGGTGAACAGTTCATTGCGCAGGGGGTCGAAGACCACGCCGTGGATGGGCTCGCCGTTTTCCACCAGCGCGATGGAGACGCACCAGTGCGGGAACCCGTGCAGGAAATTGCTGGTGCCATCGAGTGGATCGATCACCCAGGTGAAGCGGCCGCCGTCGCGGACACCTTTCTGCTTGCCGCCTTCCTCGCCGAGGATGGCGTAATCGGGATTGGCGCGCTTGAGTTCCTTGATGATCTCGGCTTCGGCCAGCGAGTCGACTTCGCTTGCGTAGTCGAAGCGGTCCTTCTCGACCACGTTGATCGCGTCCAGGCGATGCATGTGGCGCAGCAGCACGTTGCCACCGGCGCGGGCCGCCTTGACCATGACATTGACGGCAGGCTTTTGCATACGCGAACGCACTCCGGGCGCGGAAGGATCAACAGGGGGAAAGAGCAGGCCGGTTCGAGACCGGGCGCGGAGTTTACCATTGCCCCCATGAGCACCCATGCCCCAACCTCCAGCGCCGGCACTGGCGACGCCCTTGCACGCGTCCGGATCGTGCTGGTGGGGACGCAGCATCCGGGCAACATCGGCTCGTCGGCGCGGGCGCTGAAGACGATGGGGCTGGCGCGGCTGGTGCTGGTCGATCCGGAGAAGTTTCCCCACATCGAAGCCAACGCGCTCGCCGCGGGGGCCGACGACGTCCTTGCCGGCGCGGCGATCCACGGGTCGCTGGCCGAGGCCGTCGCCGATTGCCGGCTGGTGCTGGGCTGCACCGCCCGCAGCCGCCGCGTGGCCCTGCCGGAGCAGGGGCCACGTGACGCGGCCGTGCGTGTGCTGGAAAAAGCGGGGCAGGGGGAAGAAGTCGCCCTGGTGTTCGGTCGCGAGCGCACCGGCCTGACCAACGAAGAGCTGCAGCTGTGCCATGGCGCGGTGCATATCCCCGCCAATCCCGATTACAGCTCGCTCAATATCGCCGCGGCGGTGCAGGTCCTGGCCTACGAGTTGCGCCTGGCTGCGCTGGATGCAAGCCGCGGCGCGGTGCAGCCGGCCCAGCCGCCGCAGCGGACAGGCGCGACGCCGGCCTCCCATGCCGACATCGAGGGCTTCTTCTCGCAGCTTGCCGAGACGCTGGATGCGATCGATTTCCACAAGGGACGGGCGCCGGAATCGGCAATGCGCAAGCTGCGCAGGTTGTTCCTGCGCGCCGAGCCCGATATCGCGGAGGTTCGCCTGTTGCGAGGGGTGCTCGCGGACGCGCAGCGCATGGCCCGCCTGGCGGGTGTGCAGCAAGCGGCTGGCGCCGGTCCGGCGGCCAGCGACACGGCGGCGGACGATCATTGAAGGATGCGGCAACCCGGCCCGGTGGGCGGGGCGTCAGGACAACCGGTCGATCCAGCGTCCCGCGGCTTCCGCCAATGATCCGGACAGAACGCCCGATACGATGACGGCGATGGAGCCGGCGATCCAGGCGATCAGCATCACCAGCCCATCGCGTTCGAGCAGGGCGACAGCGAACAGCAGCAGCAGTCCACCGAAGACGTAATTGGTCAGCGGGATCGGCAGCGACAGCAACAGCCCCAACAGCATCAGCAGCATGCCGGTGAAGACCATTGACACGCGATGGGCGAGCAGCGCGTGCAGGCGTGGACGCACCAGCAATTCCAGGCGTGCCAGCCAGGGCCCCATCCGCCGCTCGAAGGTGATGAGCACGCGCCGGTGCGGTCCGCGCTCGGCAATGAAGCCAGGCAGCCAGGGCTTGTGCCTTCCGGCCAGCAATTGCGCACCGATCAGCATGGCCAGGGGACCGCTGACCGCGCCGCCGATGGGCACCGGGATGAAGGCCGGCAAGGTCGCGATGAGCAGCAGCATGCCGAAGGCGCTGCGGTCCAGGTCGGACAGCAGGTGCCGCAGGCGCAGGACCTCGTCCGGATCGCCCTGGAGGTGCGCGCGCAGGATGGCGCGGACGCTGCCGGGACGCGGTGGCGCCCGCTCAGTCGACATCGCGCCCATTGTGTCCGGCGATCCGTTGCAGCAGCAGCTTGTCGATGCGCGGCCCGTCGAGGTCCACGACTTCGATGCGCCAGGCTTCCCACTCGAAATGCTCCGCTGCATGCGGAATCCGCCCGAACTGGGCGATGACCATTCCGGCTGCGGTGTGGTAGTCGTGCTCCTCTTCGCCTGGCAGCGAACGCCCGCCAAGGAGTTCGCGCAGGTCGTCGATGGGCAGCGATCCATCGACCAGCAGCGAACCGTCCTCGCGCGTGACCACCAGTGCTTCGGCGTCGGAACTCTCGCCCGACTGCATGCGCCCGAGCACCGCGCCCATCAGGTCGTTCAAGGTCACCATGCCGGTGACGTCGCCGTATTCGTCGACAACCAGCGCCAGCGACTGCTGTTCCTCGCGGAATATCTCCAGCAGCTTCAACGCATGCGTGGATTCGGAGACGAAGACGGCCGGCCGCAGCTTCTGGAAGAGTTCCGGCTGGGTCTGGTCGAGGCGATCGAGCAGCGTCTTGACCTCGAGCACGCCGAGCACGTCGGAATCGCTGTCGCGATACACCGGATAGCGCGAATACGGCGTCTCGCGCATGGCGGCGAGGTTTTCATCGAAGCTCGCCCCGGCGTCGAGCCAGATGATGCGCGTGCGCGGGGTCATCATGCTGTCGGCGGTGCGGTCGCCCAGGCGCATCACGCGATGCATCATGTTGCGTTCGTCCGAATCGATCACGCCCTGCTCGTGGCTTTCGCTCACCAGCATCCGGATTTCCTCTTCCGTGATCGTCGAGTGGTCGCCACGGTCCAGGCCGAGCAGGCGCATGACCGTGCGCGTGCAGAACGACAGCGCCAGCACCACCGGCTTGGCGGCTTTCGCGAAAAAATCCATCGGGTAGGCGACGGCAGTGGCGATCTGCTCCGGCCGCAGCGTGCCGATCCGCTTGGGCACCAGTTCGCCGACCAGCCCGAACAGGAACAGCATCACCAGGAAGCCGGTCGCAAAGCCCAACTCATTCGCATAGGGCAGCAGCAACGGGATCCCGCGCAGCGGCTCGGCGATCTTGGCGCCCATGGATTCGCCGCCGAAGTAACCGATCATCAGGCTCAGCAGGCTGATCCACAGCTGCACGGCCGACAGGAAACTCTCCGGATGCTCGGCCAGGTACAGCGCCTTGCGCGCGCCGCGGCTGGTTTCGGCCATGTGCCGGAGCCGGCTCTTGCGCGCGGTCAGCACCGCCATTTCCGACATGGCGAAAAAACCGTTGCACAGGATCAGTACCAGGACGATCAGCAGCTGCAGCACGCGCGCGGCTCCATGCGGGAACAATCCAGGCTGAGGGTGGGGCAGCGCAGTGTGGACGACGCCGGGTCGGCGATGCGTGCAGGGACGTCAGGGGCGTTGGGGGCGGCGTCCATAGGCTGCGCCGGAGCGCGTCGCCATCATAACAGCCGGTCCGAAGGCCCCGGGGACGTCCGGCCGGAGCGGGCATTGGCAGGGAAGCGGTCATAATCCGCCGACTCTGCCCACGGACGCGCCCATGTTTTCACTGCAGACCATCTTCGGCCAAGGCAAGCAGTTCTTCGCATACCTGGATGACGCGGCGGATGCCGCCCACGACAGCACCAAGGCCTTGTACGAGATGCTGAAGGCCCCGGAGCGCACCCCCGGGCTGGAAGCCTTCAAGCTGGCGCGCCAGCGCGAGCGCGTGGCGTCGGACAGGATCAGCCAGGCGCTGGTCGACAGCTTCATCACCCCGATGGAGCGCGACGACATCGAGGCGCTGGCCTCCGCGCTGTACAAAATCCCCAAGCAGGTGGAGCGATTCGCCGATCGCTACGCGCTTGCCCGGCACCGGCTCGATGGCATCGACTTCGCGCCCCGCGCGGCGATGCTGGAGCAGGCCGCCGGCGTGGTGGTCGAGATGGTGCACGAACTGCGCAAGATGGGCCTTGACCGCATGAAGCTGCTCAACGATCGCCTGCGCGTGCTGGAGGCCGAAGCCGACCGGCTGATCCTGGAGCTGCATCGCGACATCTATTCCGGACGGCTGGACGCCAGCGAGATGTTCCTGCTCAAGGAATTCTTCGAGATCCTCGAGAAGGCGATCGACCGCTGCCGCGAGGCTGGCGTGGTCGCCTATCGGATCGTGCTCAAGAACAGCTGAGTGCCCGCCAATGGAGATGCCGCCATGCTGACCCTCGTGCTGGTCGTGGTCGCGACCGCGCTGCTGTTCGAGTTCATCAACGGGTTCCACGACACCGCCAACTCCATCGCCACCGTCGTCGCCACCAAGGTGCTGTCGCCCGCGCAGGCGGTGATGCTGGCGGCAGGCACCAACCTGATCGGGGCGTTCTGGGGCACCGCGGTCGCCCAGACGATCGCCTCCGGCCTGGTCGACACCAACGTGGCCGCGATGACCTCGCAGGTGATCCTGTGCGCGCTCATCGGCGGCATCGTGTGGAACCTCTTCACCTGGTGGCGCGGATTGCCGGCGTCCTCCTCGCACGCGCTGATCGGCGGGCTTTGCGGCGCGGCATTGGCTGCGTCGCACAACAACTGGCACGTCCTCATCTGGTCGCAGTCGGCCGAGAAGTGGACAAAGAACAAAGGCCTGCTGTGGAAGGTCCTGCTGCCGATGGTGAGCTCGCCCGTCGCAGGCTTCCTGCTGGGCATCGCGATCATGGTGATGCTGTGGGCGATCATCGCCGCGCTGGCACGCGCCGGTGGTCCGCTGGGCCGCCTGGCGCGCCCGCGCTGGGTGAACGCCTTCTTCAACAAGGCGCAGCTCGTCTCAGCCGCATACATGGGATTCGCGCACGGCACCAACGATGCGCAGAAGACCATGGGCATCATCGCCCTGGCGTTGTTCGGTGCGCAGGCCGCCGGGGCGCTGGACCAACTGCCGGCGTGGCTGGCCTTCCTGCATCCGACCGGTGATTCGAAGCACATCGACAGCTGGATCATCGCGTCGTGCGCGCTGGTCATGGCGGCCGGTACCGCCGCTGGTGGCTGGCGCATCATCAAGACGATGGGCCACAAGATGGTCAAGCTGCACCCGATCGACGGATTCGCCGCCGAGACATCGTCGGCCACGATCCTGACGCTGGCTGCGCATTACGGCATGCCGGTGTCGACCACGCACAGCATCTCGACCGCGATCATGGGCGTCGGGTTCGCGAAGAATCCCCGCCAGCTCAAGCTGACGGTCATCGAGCGCATCGTCTGGGCCTGGATCCTGACGATCCCGGCGGCGGGCGCCATCGCCTATGGCCTTCTCGCCGGGTTCCAGTCGATGGGCTGGGCGTGACGCGATCCCGCTGCGGTTGATCCTGCGGGAACTGCTCCAGCCGTGGGCTGAAGAAGCTCCTTGCATGGAGCGGGTGCGCCCGTGTTTTACAGCAGGTCGCCGCCCGCCGACAGCGCGCGTTCCATGCGATCGCCCATGCCGCCGATTTCCAGGATCAGGCGGTCGACCTCCGCCGGCGTCAAGCCGTGATAGGGACGGTTCTCGCAAAGCTGCAGGTAGGGCACGCCATCGAGGTCGCCCACCGCCAGGTAGCCCACGCGGCTCTCCCAGTTGAAGGCCAGCGCCCGCCGGCAATCGATGCCCGTGGTCGGCGCGACGGCCGTGCTGACGCGCAGGTAGGTCCTTGCGTCGTCGTCCTCGAGTTCGGACAGGAAGATCGCCTGGTGGCGGCGGCCGTTGTCGAGCGACAGCTCGATCCCGACCACATACGGGTCCTGCATGCTGACGTGGAAGTCGCTGGTGGCCAGGTGGGAGCGGATCTGTTCGAAGTTGTGCATTGGGCATCGCGTGGGGGGCTTGGCCGCTATGCTAATCCGCTATGGCCAAGTCCGCTGTGCAACCGCCTCCAGCTGCCGAGCGGATACGCGCCGTGGTGCGGGCGATCCCGCTCGGGCAGGTCGCCGGCTATGGCGACGTGGCACGCAGGGCGGGGCTTCCCGGCCGGGCACGCCTGGCCGCGCATGTCCTGAGTGCCAACGAGGATCCGACGCTGCCGTGGCACCGCGTCGTGCGCTCGGATGGGCGGATCGCATTTCCGGCGGGATCCGACGGGTTCATCGAGCAAAGCCGGCGCCTGCGCGCCGAAGGCGTGGTCGTGCTGCATGGACGCGTCAGGATGCCCCCGCGGCCTGCATTCGACATGGATGCGGAAATCTGGGGCTGACCCTTCAGTGACAAGCGCGACCGGTATCATGTGATGCCGTGCCGGCATGTTGCCGCCGCGGACCCAGGACCCCCTCGATGTTTTCCAACATGCCCCCCATCACCAAGGCGCTGCTGATCGCCAATGCCCTGGTGTTCGTGCTGCAGCAATTGCTCGGCGATGCCATGTTCAGCCCGTTCATGCTGTGGCCACTGGGCAACGGCGGCATGGACGCGATGACCTCCGGCGCGGGCCTGTTCGATTCGCAGACGTTCATGCCCTGGCAGCTGCTGACCTACGCATTCCTGCATGCCAACCTGATGCACGTCGGCTTCAACATGCTGGCGCTGGTGATGTTCGGCTCGCCGCTGGAATACACCTGGGGCAACCGGCGTTTCCTCACCTATTACCTGGTCTGCGTCGTCGGCGCGGGGCTGTGCCAGCTGGTGGTGGCGTCATGGTTGTCGGGACGCGGATTGGCCTATCCGACGATCGGGGCCTCGGGCGGCGTCTTCGGGCTGCTGTTCGCCTACGGGCTGCTGTTCCCCAACCAGCGCGTGATGTTGCTCATCCCGCCGATCCCGATGAAGGCGCGCACGCTGGTGATCGTCTACGGCGCGATCGAGCTGCTGCTGGGCGCCAGCGGACTGCAGCCAGGCGTCGCGCATTTCGCGCACCTGGGCGGCATGCTGTTCGGCTGGTTGCTGATCCGTTACTGGCGTGGCCAGCCGCCGTTCGGCAGGAAGGGGCCACGCAGGCCCCGCATCGTCCGCTGAACTGCCGTGGATGAGCGAAGCGCATCCGGGCACTGACGGCATGACAACGGCCGGTCCCGGGTGCGGCCTGCGGCCTTACCCGGGCTACGAATCACCCATCCCGCATCCCGACCCCGTCACCGCCAGATCGACACCTGCTGTTCCGGCGAGCGTTGCATCGGCGTGCCGGCCTTGCAGGTGTAGGCCTTGCCGAATGATGGCTGGTCGGCCAGCGGTCCGTTGGTCCGCCATTGCCCGGGGGCGTGCACGTCGGTCGAGGCCAGGCGAGTCGCGACATCGCGCGACAGCTGCTGCGGCCACAGTCGCGCCCAGCCCTGGAAGAACGCCTGCTTGCCGCTGTCCGTCAGCGCCGGTTGCGCGCTCGACAGTGCGTCCCACGCCAGTTCGATGCCGGCGACATCCGCGGCATTCTCATCGCGCGTCTGCCGACCGTTGACGTTGCTGCCCAGGCCCGGCCACGGATACGCGCCGTACTGCGTGACCAGTGGCGCGGTGCGCGTTTCCCATGCCGCGGTGTCCGTCGGCGTCCACCAGTCGCGGCGATTGCCGCTGGCATCGACCATGCGGCCGCTGCCGTCGAATCCGTGCGTGAGTTCATGCCCGACCAGAGCGCCATACGCGCCGTATTGCGCGGCGGCATCCTGCGCCATGTCGAGCACGGGTGCCTGCAGCATCGCCGCGGTCACGATGAGGCGGTTGTGCGCGATGTCGTAGAACAGCGCCGGCTGCTGCGGCAACACGTCCCAGCGCCGGTTGGCGTTGGCGCGGCCGATGCGACGCATTTCCTCGCGGTGGCGCCACGTGGACGCAATGAGCATGTTGCCGCCGAAGCTGCCACGGCCCATGGGTTGCACGCTGTAGTCCAGGTCACCCGCGGGGGCGCCGATTTCGATGCCGGTCCGCGCGATCTTGGCCTTGGCTTCTGCCTTGGCCGACGGGCTCATCCAGGTGTTGCGATCCAGGCTGAGCGACAGCGTATCGCGCACCTGCGTTGCGATTTCCAGCGCGCGCGCGGATGTTGCCGCGGGCAGGTAGCGGCCCACGTATTCGCGACCGAGCATCGGGCCGGCGGCGAGATTGATGGCATCGAGCACCTGTTGCTGGCGCGAAGGTGGCGCTGTCTCGCCGCGAAGCACGCGACCGCGGAATGCGAAGTCGACGTCGCGCCAGGGCTTGGACAGGTACGGCGCCATCGCCGCGCCAACCTGGTAACGCAGGTAGGTTTTCCATTGCGCGGGTTTGATGCCGCCGACCAGTGCGTCGAGTTGCGCGAACAGCTGCGGATTGGCAAGCGACACGTTGCCATCGCTGACGCCCTGTGCCTTCAGGAAATCGTCCAGGCGCAGGTTCCTGTACTGCTTGCCCAAGTTCGCAGCCGGGACCCGCGCGTAATTGCCGCGCGGATCGCGCAGGGAATCCAGCGGGCTTGACGCCTGCGCGATGCGCGTCTCCAGCCCAAGCACGGCCTGGGCGTCTGCCTGCAGCTGGTCGGGCTTGCTGCCCGTCAGCGCCAGGATCTTCGTCACGTAATCGGTGTAGCGGGCGAGCAGGGCACGCGTATCGGCATCGGTCCGTGTGTAGAAAGCCGGATCGGGCAGTCCGAGGCCGCCCTGGCTGAAATAGCCGATATGGCGACCGGGCTCCTGCAGGTCGACGTCAGCGCTGAAATTGAAGGCGACGGGAATGCCGACCTGGTGCAGGGCCGCGATCGCCGCCGGAATGTCCTTGCCGCGCCGGATCGCGTCGATGCGCGAGAGCAGTGGCGCGATCGGGGTCGCGCCATTGCGCTCCACCGATGCCTCGTCCAGGCCGCTGGCCCAGAAATCACCAAGCAGTTTCGGCACGCCAGCCTGGGCCTGCATGTCCGCGTTGAGCAGGTCGATCTGCTGTTGTTGCGCACGCTGCGCCATCTGGCCCAGCGCCGATTGCATTCCAGTACCAACCGCTGGGTTGGCCTTGAGCCAGTCGGCATTGGCGTGGCCGTGGAAGTCACGACAGACCAGGCTGACTTCGGGGGCCTTCTTCGATGCGTGCTTCTTTTTCTTCGCGGCGTCGGCCGCCGGACTGGTCAATATCGCGGCAATGGCGAGCGACAGGATGATGGAAAGCGGGCGCGCATTGGACATGTGGGGGGTCATCTCCTGGGGTCGACCGAGTGTAGCAAGGGCTCCCGCGGCGACAATGAACACGAAGCCCGACGCAAATGAAAAGGCCGGGTTTCCCCGGCCTTTTTGCCTTGCATTTCGTGGAACGTGACGCAGCTACCAGATCTTCACCTGGGTGTCGCCGCCACGCACCATGCCGTCACCGGCCTTGCACTGGAATGCCTGCGCGAACGACGGCATGTTCGACGGCGCACCGCGCCGCCGCGCGCCCGGAAGACCCGGATTACCAGATCACCACCTGCTTGTCGGTCGCGCGAACCATCGCATCACCCGCCTTGCAAGAGAACGCCGCCGCAAACGTCGGCAGGTTCGACGGCGCACCGATCGCACGGAAGTCCGGCGGCGCGTGCTCGTTGGTGTTGACGATCACCTTCAGGTAATCGGGCGTGTACTTGCTGCGCCACACCGTCGCCCAGTTGATGAAGAAGTGCTGGTCGCGGCTCAGCCCATCGGTCATCGGATCGGGCGTGCCGGCCGTGGCGTGCTTCATCGCGTCGTAAGCGGTGGCGAGGCCGCCGAGGTCGGCGATGTTCTCGCCCAGCGTCAGCTTGCCGTTGACCTTGAGGCCTGGTGCGGCTTCGTAACCGCTGAACTGGTTCACCAGCTTGTCCGTGCGCGAAGCAAAGCCCTTCGCGTCCGCAGGCGTCCACCAGTTCTCGAAGTTGCCGCTGGGTCCGAAGCGGCTGCCCTGGTCGTCGTAACCGTGGGTCATCTCATGGCCGATCACCGCGCCGATGCCGCCGTAGTTGGCCGCGTCGTCCGCCTTGGGATCGAAGAATGGCGGCTGCAGGATCGCTGCCGGGAAGACGACTTCGTTCTGCATCGGGTTGTAGTACGCGTTGACCGTCTGCGGGCTCATGCCCCACTCGGTCCGGTCGACCGGCTTGCCGATCTTGCCCAGGTCCCATTTGTAGTTGAACTCGGTCGCCGCCAGCACGTTGCCGATGTAGCTGTCGCGCGAGGTCGCAAGGCCTGTCCAGTCGCGCCACTTGTCGGGATAACCGATCTTCGGCGTGAACGCCGCCCACTTCTCGATCGCCTTGGCCTTGGTTTCCGGGCTCATCCAGTCGAGCTTCTCGATACGCGCCTTCAACGCCTCGCGCAGGTTCTGCACGAGCGCCTCCATGCGCGCCTTGGACTCGGCGGGGAAGGCGACCTTGACGTACATCTGGCCCAGCGCTTCGCCGGCATTGCCGTCGATGGTCCTGAGCACGCGCTTGCCACGCTCCTTCTGCTCCTTCTGGCCGCGCATGGTCTTGTTGTAGAACTCGTAGTTCTCCTGCACGAAGGCATCGCTCAGGTACGGCGACGCCTCGTCGACGGCATGGAAGCGCAGGTAGGCCTTCCATGTGTCGGCCGGCACGTCGGCGAGCATCCTGCTGACTTCCTCGTGGAAGGCGGGCATCGCCAGCGAGAACTTGGCCGGGGCGGCCACGCCCTGCGACGCGAAGAATCGCGTCCACGGGAAATTCGGCGTCAGCTTGTCGGCGTCGGCCAGCGTGACCGGGTTGTAGTAGATCGACACGTCACGCTGCATTTCCTCGCGCGACTTCGATGCCTTGGCAAGCCGCGTCTCGAAGGCCAGCACCGACTTCGCCTGGTTGGCCGCATCGGCGGCCGGGATCCCCGACAACTCGAGCACCTTGGCGATGTGCGCCTGGTAGGCGTCCAGCTTGTCCTTCTTGTCCTTGTCGAAGTAATAGCCGCGATCCGGCAGGCCGAGCCCGCCCTGCGATGCGTAGGCCATGTTCATGGTCGAATCCTTGAAGTCCGGACTCGAACCGAATCCGAACAGGACGTTCTCGCCCTTGGCAGCACTGCTGCGCAGGTAGTCGGCGACAGTGTCCTTGTCCGTCAGCGCGTCGATGGCGGCCAGGCGATCCTTCAGCGGGGAAATTCCCTGCGCATTGATCTTCGCCGCATCCATTCCGGTCGCCCAGAAGTCGCTGACGATCTTCTCCACGCCCGCGGCTGCGGGATCGGCGGCTGCCTGTTCGGCCAGCTGTTTCTGCACCGCGATCGAGCGCTCGTCGAGCATGTCGAATGCGCCCCAGCTGGAGCGGTCGCCAGGAATTTCATTGGCGGCCTGCCACTTGCCGTTGACGTAACCACCGAAGTCGTTGCATGCGTTCTTGCTCGTGTCCAGGTCAGCCAGCACGAAGCGGTTGACCGGTGGCAAATGGCTTTCGTCGAGCGTGAGTGCCCTGGGTGACGCAGGGGCGGTCTTTGCGGCCGCATCGGCCATCGGCTTGTCCTGCTGTGAACAGCCGCCCAGTGCGAGCGCGGACAACATTGCAGCGGTCAGGACCGCCGGCTTGAACATTGGAGTGGTCATGGAAGTTCCGTTCGTGTGCAGCACAGGGCTGCGGAAGGGATAAAAAAACCGCGCATGACAGGCGTCATGCGCGGATGTGGGTCAGGCGCAGGTGATCACCAGATCACAACGCGCTTGTCGTCGGGGCGGACCATCGCGTCCCCCGCCTTGCACTGGAAGGCCGCCGCGAACGACGGCTCGTTCGACGGCGCGCCGATCGCACGGAAGTTGGCGGGCGCGTGCGGGTCGGTGTTCAGGCGCACCTTCAGTTCTTCCGGGTTGAAGTTGCGGCGCCACACCGTGGCCCAGTTGAGCCAGAAGCGCTGGTTCTCGGTGTAGCCGTCGATCTTCTCGTCGGGCGATTTGCCGGCATCCGCCAATGCCTTCTGCAGTGCGTCGAAGGCCACGGTGGTGCCGCCGAGGTCGGCGATGTTCTCGCCCAGCGTCAGCTGGCCCTTGACCGGCAGGTTGTCGATGGATCGGTAGTCGTCGAACTGCTTGACCAGCTTCGCGGTGCGCGATTCGAAGCCCTTCTTGTCGGTCGCCTGCCACCAGTTGGCGAAGTTGCCCTTGGCGTCGAACTGGCTGCCCTGGTCGTCGTAGCCATGCAGCATCTCGTGGCCGATGACCGCGCCGATGCCGCCGTAGTTGAGCGCCGGATCGGCCTTGGGATCGAAGAACGGCGGCTGCAGGATCGCGGCCGGGAACACGACTTCGTTCTGCTGCGGGTTGTAGTAGGCGTTGACCGTCTGCGGCGTCATGCCCCATTCGGTGCGATCGACCGGCTTGCCGACCTTGCCCATCAGCCAGTCGTAGTTGTACTTGGTCGCCGACAGCACGTTCTGCACGTAGCCCTCGCGCGAGGTCGCCAGGCCGTCCCAGCTGCGCCACTTGTCGGGGTAGCCGATCTTGGGCATGAAGCTGTTCCACTTCTCGATGGCCTTGGCCTTGGTGTCAGCGCTCATCCAGTCGAGTTTCTCGAGTCGAACCTTGAGCGATGCGCGCAGGTTGTCGACCAGCTTGGTCATTTCCGCCTTGGATTCCGGCGGGAAGTACTGCTTCACGTACATCTGGCCGAGCGCCTCGCCGACTCCGCCCTCGGTGGTGTCTAGCACGCGCTTCCAGCGTGGCTTCTGCTCTTTCTGGCCGCGCATGGTCTTGCCGAAGAAATCAAAACGCTCGTCCGCGAACTTGTCGGACAGGTATGGCGCCATGCCGTCGATGGTGTGGGCGCGGAAGTAGGCCTGCCATTGCTCGGCCGGCACGTCCTTGATCATCCTGCCGAACTCGGCGAAGAACTTCGGCTGCGACAGCGAGAAGCCGTCGACGTTCACGCCCTGCGCCTTGAGGAATTCCGACCACGGGAAGTTCGGCGACAGCTTGTCGGCGTCGGCGACCTTGACGAAGTGGTACTGGTTCAGCGGATCGCGCTGTTCGATCGGCGACAGCGACGCCTTGGCCAGGCGGGTTTCGAACGCGAGCACGTCCTTGGCCTGCTTGTCCGCATCGGCCGCGGCGACGCCGGCGTTCTGCAGTTGCTTGCTCACGTGCGCGACGTAGGCTTCGCGGATCTTCTTGTAGCTGTCGTCGCCCGCCTTTGGCCCGTCGCTGAGGTAGTACGCCTTCTCCGGCAGCGCCAGCCCGCCCTGGTCGGCGTAGGCGATCATCAACTGCGAATTCTTGAAGTCCGCGTTGGAGTAGAAGTTGAAGGCGTCGCCACGTCCGGCGGCGAATTCCTCGCGCAGGAATTGCGCGATGTCGGCCGGGGTCTTGAGCGTCGCGATCCTGTCCAGCATCGGCTGGATGGGCGTGATGCCCGCGGCATTGATCTTTGCTTCGTCCATGCCGGTGGCGTACATGTCGCCGACAAGTTTCTCCACGCCGGTGGAATCGGTCTTGGCCGCCGCGGATTCCGCAAGCTGCTTGCTGGCGGCCAGCGAGCGCTCGGTCAGCATCTCGAAGCTGCCCCATGTGGTGCGGTCGTTCGGGATCGGATGCGCGGCCAGCCACTTGCTGTTGACGAAATCAGCGAGGTTGTCGCAGACGTTCTTGCTGGTGTCCAGGTCCGCCACGGAGAAGGCGGCGGTGGGTGGCAGGTCCGTCGGTGCAGGTGCCGTCGGCGCCGCTGGTGCCGTGGGTGCGGCCGGAGCAGCTGGTGCCGCCGCCGTCTGCTGTTGCCCGGGGCAGCCGGTGAGTGCAGCGGTAACAGCGAGGGACAACAACAGCATCTGGGGCTTGCTAAGGATCACGTTGAACTCCGGCCCATCGGGCGGCAGTGGGAGGCGGTCCGGCCGGAAGCCGGGTCATGGACGGTGGCGACCAAAGCGCAAGACTTCGCGCGGTGCACCCGCGACTGTAGCGGTGCGGCCGGGACGCAGCGGGTGTCGAAGGTCATGCCAGGCAGCTAATGGAATCTTGACCGCGGCACCGCTCGCTGGACCCTGTGATAACGTGCTGGCAGTCACAAAAAACACGGGGTCGGCCATGCGCGTGCAGTTCCACGGGGCGGCTGGCGAGGTGACGGGTTCACTCCATCAGATCGATGCCGCGGGCAAGACGCTGCTCCTGGACTGCGGGATGATCCAGGGCAGGCGCGCGGACGAGGCCCGCAATGCCGAGGCCTTCGCTTTCGACCCCTCGCGCATCGACGCGCTGGTCGTCAGCCACGCCCACATCGACCACATCGGGCGGGTGCCGTTGCTGGTGAAGCGGGGGTTCAAGGGGCCGATTTTTGCCCAGGCCGCTACCGTCGACCTGATGCCGATCATGCTGCTCGACGCCGCCTCGCTGGCCGAAGCAGACGCCGAGCGCGCCAACCGCTATCGGCGCGATGGCGATCCCGAGGTCCATCCTCTCTACACCCGGGACGACGTCGGCATCGCCATGCGGCAGGTCCAGCCGCTTCCCTACGACACGCGCTCGACGATCCTGCCCGGCGTGGACCTCACGTTCCGCGACGCCGGACATATCCTGGGATCGGCGATCGTCGAGCTGTGGGCCGATGGCAGGAAGCTGGTGTTCTCCGGCGACCTCGGTCCCAAGGGCACGCCGATCCTGCGCGATCCCGAAACGATCAGGCAGGCTGACCTGGTGGTGATGGAGTCGACCTACGGCGACCGCAACCACAAGGACCGGCTGGAGACGATCCTCGAGCTGGGAAGCATCTTCGAGGCCGCCTGGCGTGATGGCGGCAACGTCTGCATTCCCGCCTTCGCGGTGGGGCGCACCCAGGAGCTGCTGTACTGGTTCGCGATGCACTGGGACGACTGGAAGCTGCAGCGCTGGCAGATCTTCCTCGACAGCCCGATGGCGTCCAAGGTGGTGGATGTCTATGCGCGCAACAGGAACCTGTTCGACACCCGCGCGCAGCAGGTCTGGAAGCAGAAACCCGATCCGTTCTCCCTGCCCAACCTGCGCGTGACCGACTCGCGCGATGAATCGATGGCCATCAACCGGATCCAGTCCGGCGCCATCATCATCGCCGGATCCGGAATGGCCGATGGCGGGCGGATCCTGCACCACTTCATGCAGAACATCAGCCGTCGCGAAACCCACATCGTGTTCGTCGGTTACCAGGCCGAAGGCACGCTGGGACGGCGCCTGGTCAACGGCGCGCCGTGGGTGCGCATCCACGGCCACGACTTCCGCGTCAACGCCAAGGTCCATACCGTCGGCGGCCTGTCCGCGCACGCCGACCAGAGCGGACTGATCGAGTGGTACGGCGGTTTCGATGCCCATCCACCGCTGGTGCTGGTGCACGGCGAGGACAAGGCGCGCGAGGCGCTGGCCGGGGAGATCGGCGAGCGGGATGGCATCACCGTGCAGCTGGCCAGGCCGGGCATGACCCTGGAGGTCTGAGTTGCAGCCTGAACGACCCCCGGGTGGGCCGCTGGCGCATTCAGCGGATTTCACGTACAGTTCGCCTCGTTTTGCGCACGGCTGATCCGTTTCCTAGGTAAGCCTGCCGCCCGGTCCACGGCTTCCGTTGACCACTCGCGGCCTTCTCCCCGCACGCCTTTCGTCGCGCAGACACGGCCCGGAACATCCGGCGCCGTCAAAAAGAACACTCGTGGCGCGGTTCAAGGAACGCTTCGGGTCAAGATCGCACCGACCTGTCGTCGGCTGGCCAATGGCCAGTCCCGCTGATCGCGCGCGGCCTGTTACGGAGCTCCACCACATGACGTTTGAAACCCTCGGGCTGTCGCCCGCGCTGCTGCGCGCGCTCGCCGAAAACAACTACACCACGCCGACCGCGATCCAGATCGAGGCGATTCCGCTGGCCATGGCCGGCCACGACCTGCTGGGCGGCGCCCAGACCGGCACCGGCAAGACGGCTGCGTTCGCGTTGCCGCTGCTGCAACGCCTGTCGAAACAGACTCCGCCGAACGGTTCGCGCAAGCCGCGCGCGCTGATCCTGACCCCGACGCGCGAGCTCGCGGTGCAGGTCGCCGAAAGCATCAAGACCTACGGACGCCACCTGCACCTGAACGTCACCACGATCTACGGTGGCGCCGGCATGGGCCCGCAGGTCGACAACCTGCGTCGCGGCACCGACATCCTGGTCGCCACGCCGGGCCGCCTGATCGATCACCTGGAGCGTGGCAGCGCCAAGCTCGACGCGATCGAGGTGCTGGTGCTGGACGAAGCCGACCGCATGCTCGATATGGGCTTCCTGCCGGCGATCAAGCGCATCATCAACCGCGTTCCGAAGGAGCGCCAGACGCTGCTGTTCTCGGCGACGTTCGAGGAGCAGATCAAGGCGCTCGCGCTGGAGTTCATGCGCGATCCCAAGCAGGTGCAGGTCACGGCGAAGAACACCATCGCCGAAACCATCGTGCATCGCGCGCATCCGGTCGACGGTTCGCGCAAGCGCGACCTGCTGATCGACATCCTGACCAAGCGCCACACCGACCAGGTGCTGATCTTCGGCAAGACCAAGCACGGCTGCAATCGCCTGGCCGAGCAGCTGGAAACCGCCGGCCTCAAGGCTGTCGCGATCCACGGCAACAAGAGCCAGGCGCAGCGCCAGAAAGCCCTGCGCGATTTCAAGACCGGCAAGGCGCGCGTGCTCGTCGCGACCGACGTCGCCGCGCGCGGCCTGGATATCCCGAACCTGCCGCTGGTCATCAACCATGACCTGCCGATGGTCGCCGAGGATTACATCCACCGCATCGGTCGGACCGGCCGCGCCGGGGCGACGGGTGAGGCGCTGTCGCTGGTCTCGCCGGAAGAAGGCGGCCTGCTGCGCCAGATCCAGCGCATGCTGAAAGTCGACCTGGTGATGGACGTGGTCGAAGGTTATGCGCCGAGCAAGCCGATTCGCCTGGACACGCCGATCCCGCGCAACGGTGGCGGGCAGCGCGACGGACAGCGTCCGCCGGCGCGACCGGGTCACCGCCCGCATGCCCGGACCGCGCCGCCGCGCACCGCGCACGCGGGTCCGAAGCAGCGCTCGGGCGGGCAGGGTGCCTACGCCGGACGGCGTGACACGCGCGCCTGATCCACGGGTGGGTTGAAAAAGAAAAAGGCCGGCAATGCCGGCCTTTTTCTTTGCTGCCTTCCAGGCGCGCCATCCTGGCGAGCCCCGGTCAGCCGGCGGCGGCGAGCTCCCGCAATTCGTGCGCGCGATCGTGGCCCAGGTAGCGGTGGATGCCGGCTCGGGCGATGTACAGCAGCGGGATCAATGCGATCGCGGCGCCCATCTTGTAGAGGTAGTTCAAGGTTCCGACCGCGAGGAACAACGACGTCGGCCAGTGCTGCGGCCCGATGACGAAGGCGATGTACAGCACGACGAAGCTGTCGATCAGCTGCGACACGGCCGTCGACCCGGTTGCACGCAGCCATGCGTGCCGCTCGCCAGTCGCGCGACGGATCCGGTGGAACACGCTGACATCGATCAGTTGTCCGAGCATGAAGGCGATCAGGGAGCCCCAGATGGTCCACAGTCCCTGGCCGAACACGGCGGCGAATGCAGCCTGGTAATCGGGAACACCCTGGTCCTTGACGACCGTGACCCACCACGTGGCCGGCGCCAGGTGGATGGCGATGAAGGCGAAGGCGAAGCCGTAGACGATCAGCCCCGCCGCCAGCCAGCTGATGAAGCGCACGCCCTGGCGACCGTAATACTCGTTGACCGTGTCGGTCATGATGAACACGATCGGCCACAGCAACGTGCCGGCGGTGAAGTTGAGCGAGCCGCTCTGTCCGAACAGGTTCCATTGCAGCGGCGCGATGCCGAGCGTGTCCTCCAGCGCGAAGATCTTGACGCCGATGAATTCCGCGAGCACGGCGTTGACGCAGAAGAACGCCGCCATCGCGATGAACAACCGCGTGCTGCGGTCGTGCAGCGGCCCCGCGCTCAATCCAGCGGATCCACGACCAGCGGACGTCGTACCGAAAAGGGAATCGTGTCGGGCGCCACGGCGCCGCCTGAAATGATGAAGCTCATCGCCTGGTCCACGGTCCAGTCGGTCGGCGTGAGTTTTTCCACTGGCACGACCTCCAGGTAGCCCGATGTCGGATTGGGCGTTGTCGGCACGTAGACCGCGGCGAGTTCACGGCCGGTGCCCTGTTCGCGCAGGATGCGGGTCACGAATCCAACGGACTTCATCTCGTTGTGCGGAAAGTCGATGAGCACCACGCGCTGCGTCCCGTCGGGTTGCGTCTGCAGGATGTCGAGCAGCTTGCGCGCGCTGCCATAGATCGTGCTGGCCAGCGGAATGCGCGCGATCAGGACCTCGAACCAGCGCAGGAGGCGCTGGCCGATGACGCGCCGGGCCATCAGTCCCGACAGCAGGATGACCGCCAGCGTGGCGAGCAATGCCAGCGCCGTCTGTACCCACAACTGGTCGAGCCAGTGCAGTGCGGGGTTCCCCAGCGAGAGTTCCAGGAGCAGGGGGCCGATCAGTGGACGGCTGATGTCCGACAGCAGCACGAAGACGAACTTGACCACGACCCACGTCAGCCATAGCGGCAACAAGGTCAGCAGCCCGGTGATGAACACCTTCTGGAAGCTGGCATGGGCGCGCGGCTGCGCAGCGGCTGTCGTGACGGGATCGGGCATCGGCGGATTCTATAGCGGACGCCGCCGTGCGCGGGCCCCGCGACGACTATTGGTCGCGCACCAGGCGGAAGCCGACGTCGTCGTATCCGCGGCTGGGATCCAGCGGACGCGTGCCGGACGTACCGCGCCAGCTTCGGCCGGTTGACAGGCGTTGGCGGCATCCCGCGGTGCATTCCTCCAGCCACGTGGCCACCGGTGTCGCCGCGCCGGCATTTGGCAGCACGCGCGCTTCGGCGTCGGTCGGCAGGCGATAGTGATGTCCGCTGCGCTGCGCGATCCAGTTTGCGTATGCCGCGGCGTCACTCCAGGACACGCACACCACGGGATGCGCGGCGGACTGCGCGAATCCGGGTTCCTTCCACGATCGCGGCGCCAGCAGGCGAAGCAATGACGTGCGCTCGCGGCACAGTGCCGCGGGGCGACCGGTGGCAAAAGCGAATCGCGCGTAGTCGGCGCGGCTCACGTCGGCGGCGGCGGCGGCGATGACCTTGTCCCCAACCCGCACGAGGCGCATGTGCTCATCGCCGGGGAGCTTGTCGCCAGCGGTCGGGATGCGCTGCGCGCGCGTGGCGAAGCCTGCGATCGTCGTGGGTGCCACGCCCAGCTCGCGAGCGGTTTCGACCGCGGCCAGGGCGGACGCGCGATTGAATTTCTTTTCCGCATCGCCGATGCGGTCGTCCAGTGCGCTGACGACGCCTGCGCGCAGCTTCGCCATGCTTGCGCTGTCACCCTGGCGGGTCTGCGCGGCGAACTGGGTGGCGTGCTGCAGGTAGTCCCTTGCGCGGCGATCGTTGCCGGCGCGCAGGTTGCGATCGGCTTGTGCGCCGAGTGCGTCGAGCAGCTGCCCGATGTCGGCTGCCAGGCGCGGATGCCCCGGATCGACCTTCCACGCCGCGACCAGGCTGTCGTAGGCATTGGCGTCGGCCGGGGCGGTCAGGTTCTGCTGGCGCAATTGCTGTTCGGCCGCCACGACCCAGCGCTCGGCTGGAGATATCGGCAACGGACGCAACATCTGCGTGCCGGGGTCGGTCGCCGTCACCGCCATGCCGGTCGGCTCGCCCGGCTGCGGCAGGTCGCGGCTGGCGCCGGGTGCGCGGAAGAAGGACGACCCGGGGACTTGCTCGGCCTGCCGCAACACCAGGCCGGTTGCGGCGGCGATCGCCAGCACCACGATCAGCCATGCTGTCTTCGGCCAACGCCGCACCTGCTCGATGCCGTACCGCAACTTCTCCCGGGCCATGACCAGTGGCTGCCCGCTGCGTCGTGGCACGCGGTCCAGCGCCTCGCGCATCTGGCGCGCGCTGCGATAGCGCTGCGCAGGGGACTTGGCCAGCGCCTTGTCGAGGAATCGCTGCCAGTGCCGCAACGACCGCGGCAATCGCGGGATCGGATCCTGCGCGTGCATGACCGCCATCGACAGCGCATCGCCAGCCATGTACGGCAACTGCCCGGTGAGCATCTCCCACGCGAGTACGCCGACGCTGTAGAGGTCGGCGCGCGCATCCACTTCTTCGCCGCGGGCCTGTTCGGGTGCCATGTAGGCCGTGCTGCCGACCGCCATGCCGGCTGTCGTGACACGCGGACCGAAGCGTCGCAACGCGATGCCGAAATCCGCGAGCAACGGGCGCTCGGCCTCGTCGAAAAGCACGTTCTCGGCCTTGACGTCGCGGTGCACGACGCCGCGCTGGTGCGCATAGTCCAGCGCGGTCAGCAAGGAGTACAGGATCGCGCGGACGCGCGCGTGCGCATTGTCCAGGCCGTCCTGGGTGAAATCGCGCTGGCCAAGATGGCCATGCGCGAGGAATGGCATCGCGTAATACGGAAGGCCATCGCGGGTGCGACCGATCTCGAAGATGCCGACGATGTGCGGATGCTCGAGGCGCGCGATGGTGCGGGCCTCATTCTCGAAGCGGCGACGGCTGACTTCGTCCGCCAGTGCTTCGGGCAGCATCACCTTGATGGCGACTTCGCGCTCGAGCGACGCCTGCTCCCCCAGGTACACGGTCGACATGCCGCCGTGGCCAATGACGCGCGACAACCGATAGCCGCTTATCTCCGGCATGGCGGCATCGATATCGCTGTCGGGCATCGGGTTTGACATGGCTTTCCAGATTGCAGCGCGAGCATACGCTGGACAAGGGCCGGGCGAACGCCGGTCAGGGGCCCCCGGCCCCACGTGTCACACCAGCAGCAAAGAGGCCATCCTGCGACGGTAGCGCCCCACCAGGTCCTCGTCCTGGACGATGCGGAAAGCATCCAGGAGCGCCTGTTTCGGCAGGCCGTTGTCGAAGCCGCGATTGCGCCGCAGCATTTCGAGGAACTGCTCCAGCCCAGCCTCGGGGTCGCCGGCGACGATCTGCTGCACGCCCAGCAGGTGGCGCGCGCGCAGGTCGTCCGGGTTGGCGGCGATCGCAGCCTCCAGGATCGTTGGCGGCGGTGCATCGCGCAGCAGCGCGGAAAACCCCAGTTGCGTGCGTGCTTTCACCGCGCGTTCGTCGGTGGCGAGGTTGGCCGGGAGTGCGTCGAGCAACTGTTCGGCTTCATGCGCGCCGCCGGTGGCGAGCAGGGCAAGCGCGAGGTCCAGCCGCAGCGCGGCCTGGTCGGGCGCGGCCTCGATCGCCTTGCGCAGGCGCATGACTTCCGCGTGCGGATCCACGGGCGGCGCGGTGTCGACAGCTGGCGGCTCCTCGACGGCGGGTGCCGGTTCGATGCCGTGGTGCTTCAGGAATTCGCGCAGCTGCGCCTCCGGCAAGGCGCCCGGAAATCCATCCAGCAGCTGTCCATCCTTGACGAGCATCACAGTTGGAATGGAACGGATCTGGAACGCGGCGGCGAGCTGCTGCTCTGCATCCACGTCGACCTTGGCCAGCAGGAAAGCGCCGTTGTAGTCCGCGGCGAGCTTTTCCAGGATCGGTCCCAGCTGTTTGCACGGACCGCACCAGGTGGCCCAGAAATCGACAAGCACCGGCACCGTCAATGATTGCTTGAGGACGTCCGCCTCGAAATTGGCCGCGTTGGCATCGAAAACGTACGAGGCTTGCATGCTTTCGGTCATGGGATCACCAAGTGGGGAAAGTGCTGGCAGGGCCGGGCATTGCGCGAAGCGGGACCACCCGCAACGCTAGCATCCCGGGGTTGCAAGGCTTCATGAAGGCGAACGCGGGATCGTCAGCCGTAGCGCAACTTCAATGCCAGGATCGTCGCCGCCAGCGCAAGGGTGACCAGGTTGGAGGCGATCATCGGGACCGATCCCAGGACCACGCCATACCCGATCCAGCAGGCGACACCGACGGTGAAGCTCAGGTACATCGGCATCGAGATGCCGCGCGTGTCCTTGCTGCGGATGATCTGCAGGGCTTGCGGCACGAACGACAACGTCGTCAGTGCCGCTGCCAGGTAGCCGATCCAGTCGCCCGTCACGACGTGGCGCGACCGGTCATGGCTGCTTGTAGACCTGGCCGCCCTTCATCACGAAGTCGACCTGTTTCATCAGCGAGATGTCGGCGGTCGGATCCCCCGGCACGGCGACGATGTCCGCGTACTTGCCGACTTCGACGCTGCCGATGTCCTTGTCCATGCGCAGCAGCTTCGACGCATTCCTGGTCGCCGTCTGCAGGGCGAATGCAGCGGGCATGCCCGCCTGCACCATCAGTTCGAATTCGTGGGCGTTGTCGCCGTGCGGATAGACCCCGGCATCGGTGCCGAAGGCGATCGGCACGCCGGCGCGGTAGGCCCTGCCGGCGGTGGCGAGGATCAATGGCCCGACCTGCGCCGCCTTCGCCGCGACCTGCGGCGGGTAGAAGCCCGGGATCTTCGCTTTCTGCGCGACATAGTCGCCAGCGATGATGGTCGGGACGAACCAGGTCCCGCGCTGCTTCATCAGCTTCATGTCGGCGTCGTCCATGTAGGTGCCGTGCTCGATCGAGTCGACACCGGCCAGCACCGCGCGCCGGATGGCTTCGGTGCCGTGCGCATGCGCGGCAACCGCGTAGCCGTAGTCCTTCGCCGCGGCAACCAGCGCGCGCAGCTCTTCCTCGGTGAGCTGTGAATTGTCGGCGCTTGTGCTTTCATCGAGGACGCCGCCCGACGGCATGATCTTGATCAGGTCGACTCCGTCCTTGTAATGCTGGCGAATCGCCTTCCACGCGTCCTGCGGTCCGTTGATGATGGCGTCCTGCGGGCCGGGATCGCCCTGCAGGTCGGCGCGATAGCCATCGGTGGGATCGGCATGTCCGCCAGTCGAGCCGATCGGCTTGCCAGCGGTCAGGATGCGCGGTCCGTCGACGATGCCGGCCTTGATCGCATTGCGAAGCGCGATCGATTCGTTCGCGGTGTCGCCCAGGTTGCGCACCGTGGTGAATCCGGCAAGCAGGGTCCGGCGCGCATAGACGGTGCCGCGGATCGCGTAGTCCGCCGGGTTCAGGCGGAACTGGTCGGAGTAGCTCGACGCGCTGAACTGCGACGTCAGGTGCACGTGGCTGTCGATCAGCCCGGGCAGGCAGGTGCCTGCCAGTTCGATCACCTTCGCACCGGCGGGTGGCGTCGCGCGGCCGGCCTGCACGGAGGCGATCCGGTCGCCCTGCACGATGATGCTGGTCTCGCCCTGCAGCTTGCCGCTGCCGGAGTCGAACAGGTGACTGCAATGCAGCATCGTCGCCTGCGCAGGCGTGGCTGGATCGCTGGCGTGGACCGGGAGCATGGTTGCCACCGCGAGCACGGCGAACGCCGGGATCGCAAGCTGGCGAAAAGCGGGCAGTCGGCTGGGCATGGCGGGGCTCGATGATGTTGTCTGGAAGGGAAGGGTTCGCGGGCGGTGGATATCGCCTGGCATGCAAGGGCTGCAGGTCGCGACGCCGCATTCTAACCACGTGGCTCTACCGTCACCGGGCACTGATGCGCGCTTTTGGCGTCTCTCGCCGTGGCGGCCCATGGTGGGCTGGGGTAGGCTTCCCGGTCCTCCCCGTTGCGTGCCTGCCGTGTCCGCCGAGCCTGTCGCCTACGATCCCTCCGCCGTCGAATCCGCCGCCCGCCAGTTCTGGGAGGACAGCCGTGCGTTCGAGGTGCGGGAGGACGCAGGCAGGCCCAAGTTCTATTGCCTGTCGATGCTGCCGTATCCCTCGGGCGCGTTGCACATGGGGCATGTGCGCAACTACACGATCGGCGACGTCATCAGCCGCTACCAGCGGATGACGGGCAAGAACGTCCTGCAGCCCATGGGCTGGGACGCGTTCGGCCTGCCCGCGGAAAACGCGGCGATCAAGAACCGCACCGCGCCGGCGAAGTGGACCTACGCCAACATCGAGCACATGCGCGCGCAGCTCAAGACGATGGGTTATGCGATCGACTGGAGCCGCGAGTTCGCCACCTGCCGGCCCGAGTACTACGTGCACGAGCAGCGCATGTTCGTGCGGCTGATGAAGAAGGGCCTGGCGTATCGCAAGAACTCCGTCGTCAACTGGGATCCGGTGGACCAGACCGTACTCGCCAACGAGCAGGTGATCGACGGTCGCGGCTGGCGCTCGGGCGCACTGGTGGAGAAGCGCGAGATCCCGCAATGGTTCCTGCGCATCACCGACTACGCCCAGGAGCTGCTTGACGGCCTGGATACGCTCGATGGCTGGCCGGATTCGGTCAAGACGATGCAGCGCAACTGGATCGGTCGCAGCGAAGGCCTCGAGTTCGCGTTCGACATCCAGGACCGCAACGGGACGCTGCACCCGCGACAACTGAAGGTGTTCACCACGCGTCCGGACACGCTGATGGGAGTCACTTTCGTCAGCATCGCGGCCGAGCATCCGCTGGCGATCGCTGCCGCGCAGGACAATCCGGCGCTTGCGGCGTTCATCGCCGAGCTCAAGCATGGCGGCACGTCCGAGGCGGAGCTGGAGACGCAGGCCAAGCGCGGCATGGACACCGGCCTGCGTGCATTGCATCCGGTCAGCGGCGAGCCGCTTCCGGTCTTCGTTGCCAACTTCGTCCTGATGAGTTACGGCACGGGCGCGGTCATGGCGGTGCCCGGCCACGACCAGCGCGATTGGGAATTCGCGCGCACCTACGACCTGCCGGTCCGGATGGTGGTCGTTCCCGACAACGTCCGCGATGCGATCGATGCCATCGGCCGCCATGCGGCCAGCCACGACGATCCCATGCGCAGCGCCCTGGGCGAAGCAGCGGCCATCGAGCTGTACGATGCCGGCGCCGCGGTCCAGGTCGTGCGCGAGTTCGAGCATCGCATCGCCGCGGAAGGCGCGTACACGGAGCGCGGGGTGCTGGTGAATTCCGGCGACCTCGACGGCATGGATTTCCAGCAGGCGTTCGATGCACTGGCCGAGCGCTTCGAGCACGATGGGCGCGGCGAGCGACGCGTCAACTTCCGCCTGCGCGATTGGGGCGTCAGCCGCCAGCGCTACTGGGGCTGTCCGATTCCCGTCATCTACTGCGAGGCTTGCGGCGCGGTGCCGGTGCCGGAAGACGCATTGCCGGTCGTATTGCCCGAAGACGTGCAGCTGATGGGAACCGGCTCGCCGATCAAGGCCGATCCCGAATGGCGTCGGACGACCTGCCCGCAGTGCGGCGGCGCCGCCGAGCGCGAAACCGACACATTCGACACCTTCATGGAATCAAGCTGGTACTACGCGCGCTACACCTCGCCGGGCGCGACCGGCATGGTCGATGCGCGGGCCAATCACTGGCTGCCGGTCGACCAGTACATCGGCGGCATCGAGCACGCGATCCTGCACCTGCTGTACTTCCGCTTCTATCACCGCCTGCTGCGCGACGAAGGCCTGGTCGGAAGCGATGAGCCCGCGCGCAACCTGCTGACCCAGGGCATGGTGATCGCCGAGACGTTCTATCGCGACAGCGACGACGGATCGCGGGAATGGATCAATCCGGCGGATGTCGAAATCCGTCGCGACGAGCGCGCGCACATCATCGGCGCGGTGTTGAAGGCCGACGGGCAGCCGGTCCGGATCGGCGGCATCGAGAAGATGTCGAAATCCAAGAACAACGGCGTCGACCCGCAGGCCATGGTCGACCGCCATGGCGCGGATACCGTGCGGCTGTTTTCGATGTTCGCCGCGCCGCCCGAGCAGTCGCTGGAATGGAACGAAGCGGGCGTGGAAGGCATGTCGCGTTTCCTGCGCCGTTTCTGGCGGGAAGTCATGACCCATGTCGGCCAGCCCGACCATCCACCGGTCGATCGCAACGCGTTGTCGCCCGCGCAGGCGACCTTGCGTCGGCAGGTGCATGAAACCATCCGCAAGGTCGGCGACGACTACGGACGCCGGCACAGCTTCAACACCGCGATCGCGTCGCTGATGGAGTTGCTGAACCACGTTTCCAGGTTCGACGACATGAGCGAGCAGGGCCGCGCGGTTCGCCACGAAGCGCTGGAGATGATGGTGCTGCTGCTCAATCCGGTGACGCCGCATGTCAGCCATGCGCTGTGGCAGGCGCTCGGGCATGGCGAAACCCTGATCGAGGACGTGCCGTTCCCCCAGGCCGATCCCGCCGCGCTCGTCCGCGACACGCTCACCCTGGCGGTGCAGGTCAACGGCAAGTTGCGCGGCACCATCGAGGTCGCGCCCGACACCGACCGCGCCCTGATCGAAGCCGCTGCGCTGGGCGAGCCGCATGTCGCACGGTTCCTGGAAGGACTCACGGTCCGCAAGGTCATCGTGGTGCCCGGTCGCATCGTCAACATCGTCGCCGGCTGACGACCGGGCAGGCCACGCTTGCCCGCCTGACCGACGTCCGCCAGACTGCCCCGCATGACCAGACTTCCGATCTCCCTTTCGATGTTGGCGCGCGGATGCAGCCTCATGCTGCTGGCATTCGCCCTGACTGCCTGTGGCTTCCATCTGCGCGACGCGCTGGCGATTCCCGCCGACCTGGGCCCGCTGCGCGTGGTCTCCCCCGATCCCTACAGCCCGCTGGCGACCGCGCTGTCCGAGGCGCTGGATCGTGCTGGCGCGACGCCGGCCGCGGACGATGCCACCACCGGCGTGGCGACCCTGCGCATCGTCTCCGAGCGATGGGGAAGCACGCCGCTGTCCGTCGACCAGGCCGGACGCGCGCAGGAATACACCCTTCGATACGCGGTGATCTTCGTCCTCAACCGCGCCGACGGCACCGACCTGGTGCCACAGCAGGTGGTCGAGTTGTCGCGCGACTACATCTCGGTGCCGACCAATTCCTCGGGCACCGAAGGCGAGCGCGAAATCCTGACCCGCGAACTGCGCCGCGAGATGGTCGCCTCGATCCTGCGTCGCATCGATGCCGCCTCGCATGATCCGACCAAGGTGCCAGCACCGGTGCCCGTCGCGCCCTGATCCGGCCTGAGGCCAACACATGGAACTGAAGGTCGATCGGCTGGAGGCGCACCTGAAGGCGCATCCGCTGCCGCCGGCCTGCCTGGTTGCCGGTCCGGAGCCCTTGCTGGTGCTGGAAGCCGCCGACGCCATCCGCGCGGCAGCGCGGTCGCAGGGGATCCTGGATCGCGAGGTCTTCGAGGCCGAAGGCCAGCGCGAGCTGGACTGGAACGCGCTGGAATCCAGCTTCCGCAGTCCGGGGCTGTTCTGCAGCCGGCGCCTGGTCGAGCTGCGCCTGCCGACCGGTAAACCTGGAGTGGAAGGCGCACGCGTGATCAGCGAGTTCTGCGCCGATCCCCCCGCCGACGTTGTCCTGCTGGTGACCGGCGGCGACTGGAGCATGAAGCACGCCGGAAAGTGGAGCCAGGCCATCGGCAGCGCGGGCCTGGTGGTCATCGCATGGGCGGTCAAGCCGCATGAACTGGTCGGCTGGATCGAACGTCGCCTGCGCGCCAAGGGTGTCGCGGCTAGCGCCGATGCCGTGCAGAGGCTGGCGGATCGCGTCCAGGGCAACCTGCTGGCCGCCGCCCAGGAGATCGAAAAACTCGCCCTGCTCAGCCACGACGGCGTCCTGGATGCCGATCGGATGGACGCGCTGGTTGCCGATGCAGCGCGCTTCGATGTCTTCCGCCTGCTCGATGCCGCGATGAACGGCGAAGCGGCGCACGTCTCGCGCATGCTGGCCGGGCTGCGGGCCGAAGGCGAAGTCGTTCCCGCCCTGCTCGGCATGATCGTCAAGGAGTTGCAGCGTGCGGCCGCTATCGCCCGCGTGCAGGCCCGCGGCGGCAACCTTGCCGCCGAATTCAAGGCGCAGCAGATCTGGGAATCGCGGCAAGCGCCTTATCGGCGCGCACTGTCGCGACACCCGGTGTCGCAATGGGAGCAGTTCGTGGCGCGGGCGGCCGTGGTCGACCAGGCCGCGAAGGGCAGGGCAGCAGGTGACCCCTGGGTGTTGCTCGAGCGCCTCCTGCTCGCCGTCGCCGATGCAAGGGCGCGGTCGCTGCTCGCCTCGTGACCGCGGACCTTCCGCTGCACGTGTTCTACGGGGGCACGTTCGATCCCGTGCACAACGGGCATCTGGCGATCGCCTGTGCGGCCCGCGACGCGCTGTCGGCCGACATCCGCCTGCTGCCAGCGGCCGATCCACCGCATCGGCCCCGCCCGGGTGCCAGCGCGACCGACCGGGCCGAGATGGTGCGCCTGGCGATCGCGGACACGCCCGGACTGTTGCTGGACCTGCGCGAACTCGCGCGCGAAGGCCGCTCCTGGAGCATCGACACCCTGACGGCGCTGCGCGCGCAACTCGGGCCGGACGCGTCGATCGCGTGGCTGGTCGGTGCCGACAGCTTCCGCGACCTGCCCAGTTGGAAGGACTGGCGGGAGCTGTTCGCGCTGACGCATTTCGTCGTCGCTGAACGCGCCGGTTTCCCACTCGACGGCGCTACGGACGCCTTGCGCCAAGCGCTCGACGGACGCTGGGTGGATCATCCGGCAGCGCTGCGCGCGGCGCCAGCCGGCCGCGTGCTTGCCCTGCACCAGACACTGCAATCGCATTCGGCGACGGGAATCCGCGATCGCATCGCCGCCGGTCGCGACTGGTCCCAGCTGGTACCACCGGCCGTGGCCGCCTACATCGTCGAACACCACCTGTACAGCATGTCCGCGGCCGACGCCGTCATCGGGCCGCGACCGGGCGCTCCGTTATAATTGCGTTTCCTCCTGAAAGCGCCGCGCAGCGAGTTTCCGCCTTGACATCCAAAGCCCAGGTCATCAAGACCCGTTTGCCCAACCCGGCTCCGCCCACCGACGTACTGTTGCAGACGGTCCTTGATGCAGTCGCCGAGCTCAAGGCGCGCGACGTGATCGAAATCGACGTGCGCGGCAAGAGCAGCGTCACCGACTGGATGGTCGTGGCGTCGGGTACATCGACCCGCCACGTCAAATCGATCGCAGATGAAGTCGTCCGCTTCGCGAAGAAGCTCGATGTGCAGCCGCTCGGCGTCGAAGGCGAGCGCGAGGCCGAGTGGGTCCTGGTCGACCTCGGCGATGTCGTCGTCCACGTGATGCTGCCGCGCGTGCGCGAGTTCTATGCGCTCGAGCGCCTGTGGACCGTCGGCGACCAGCCGCCGGACGAACACGTCATCGAAGAAGCCGCCGAAGACCGGACCTGACGGCAGCCTGCCACGGGCTGATCGCCACCCATGAAAGCGCGTCTCATCGCCGTCGGCGAGCACCCACCGTCATGGGTCGTCGCGGGATTCGACGAATACCGCAAGCGCCTGTCGCGATGGCTTCCGCTGGAGCTCGTCGAGATCGAGCCCGGCGTGCGCGGCAAGGGTCGTGACGCGTCCCGCGCGATCGCCGACGAGGGCGGGCGCGTACTCGCCGCATTGCCGCGGAACACCCACGTCGTCGCGCTCGATGGTCCCGGCAGGTCATGGACGTCGGAAGAGCTGGGCCAGCGACTGGAATACTGGCGCGGACTCGGTCGCGACCTCGCATTCCTGATCGGTGGGCCCGAGGGTCACGCCGCCGACGTCAGCGCGCGCGCGGACGAGCGCTGGTCGCTGGGGCCGCTGACGCTGCCGCACATGCTGGTGCGATTGGTCGTCGCCGAACAGCTCTATCGCGCCGCGACGCTGCTTGCCAACCACCCGTACCACCGCGCTTGACCACCGCATGGCCGACGGCGCAGGGACATCCCCGCGCCGCCGTGGGATCAACCGCCCAGGTTGAAGGCGATCGGCACCAGTCCGATGGCCTGCATCGCCCGGCCGTCCTTCATCGCCGGCCGGAAATGCCAGTGCTCCAGGACCTGCCTGCGCGCAGCGATGTCCAGCCGCCGGTCACCACTGCTGTGCTGCACATCCACCCGCAACGGGCGCCCATCGACATCGACCAGCACCTGCAGCATCACGGTGCCCTCGACGCCTGCGCGCAGCGCGTCGCGCGGGTAGGCCGGAGCCGGCGCCCGGTCGTATTCCAGGCGCACGCCCGGCAGCGGTTGGCTCACATCCTCGATGGTCCTGGTGGGCTCGGTGCCGATATCGGTATCGATGGTCATCGCCGACCGGGTGTCGGTAATGACTGGCGTCTCGTCGGTCTGTGGCGTGGCAGCCCTTTCATGGACGGGAGTGGCATGCGCAGCGGGCGGCGTGTGCGTGATGGGGACCGGAACCGGCGGCGTCGGCGGCTTCGGGCGCGCTTCCACCCAGTGCAGGACCTGCGTGATCGTGGGCAGCGGCATCACCGGTGGCGCGCTCATCGGCACCAGCAGGAGCATCAGCAGGGCGGTGTTGAGCGTGATCGCGGCCGCGAGGCCGGCAATGCGGTTGGGCTCGAGGTGGGGGCGTTGGGTGTGACGGATCGAATGCACCATGGGATTCTCCGGTTGCCTGCACAACGGTCGACAGCGCGATGGCTGCCTGGGCGTCAACGCGCCGACGGCGGAGGTGGGGTTGGGCGGCCCCCCAAGGGCTCCGCCACTCGAAGCTGCTCCGTACGCATGAGTACGGGAAGCGGCGGCTGACGATCGTCGTGAAAAGGGCGACCAGTGGTCGCCCTCGATCAGCCAGGGAACGGAGCAGAAGCCTCAGGAGCCTTTTGCGGGGTCCGGCTGCGCGTCGGGGTCGTGGCCCAGTTCGCCCGCGTCGGGCGACGGCCGAGGGGGAATGACCCGCTGGCGGGCGTCGTCCTTGTCGCGGGCCTGGTTTTCGGCATAGCCGGCATTGCGACCGGCCTTCGGATCCGCGGCGGGGGGAGAGGTCCTGTCGGGGCCGGCCATGTCAGCGACCCAGTTCGAAGACGATATCGAGGGTCACGCTCAGCGCGGTCTCGCCGGGTGAAACCGCCGTGTCGGCCTCCGCCTTGCCGCGGGCCATCGCCTGCATCGCGATCGGGCCTGGCGGACGTGAGCCGCCGCCCTCGCTGATGCTGACGATGCGGCGCACGCGCATGCCGAGCGTCTTGGCGTACATCGCCGCACGCGCCTGGGCCTTGTCCAGGGCCGCGCGGCGCGCTTCGTCATAAGCCGGTTCTGGCTGGTCGATCTCGAAGCTCGGCCCGTTGACCTGGTTCGCACCGCTGGCGACCAGTGCGTCGAGCACCTTGCCCAGTTTGGCGATGTCATGGACGCGCAGGTTGACGGTGTTGCTGGCCTGGTAACCGATGATGGTCGGGTTCTGGTTCTCGACGTACCGGTATTGCGGATTGAGGTTGATGCCGCTGGTCTGGATGTCGCGTTGTGGAATCCCGGCCGCCTGGATGGCAGCCATCACCTTGTCCATCTGCGTGGCGTTGCTGCGCATCGCCGTGTTCGCGTCCACCGCCTGGGTCACCACGCCGGCCGATATCGTTGCCACGTCGGGCACGCGCCGGGATTCGGCTTCGGCGGACACCGCAAGCAATGTCCCGTCGCCAGACGTCACCGGCGCGGCGACGGCAGCGGGAGAACCCTGCGCGAAGGCGTTGGCGACCATGAGGGAGGAGGACAAGGTCGCCGCACACAGGACAAGGCGCAGGAAACGCGTGCTGGGCAGGTGCATTGGAATCTCCGTGTGGGATGAACAGGGTTGGTACCGATGGGTGAACGAACTGTGAGCCGCACCGGGGTTATCGCCCCGGGCGACCGGTCGGCACGCGGGCGCAGGGTATTCTCCACGGATGCTGTATCTCGCCTCGCAATCTCCGCGTCGCCGCGACTTGCTGACCCTGCTCGGCTTGCGTTTCGGCGTGCTCGATATCGACGTCCCCGAAGTCAGGCGCAGCGACGAGCCTGCCGAGGACTACGTCGACCGCGTGGCCCGTGAGAAAGCCGGTGCGGGCCTGCTCGAGGTTGTAGCGGTGCCGGGCGCGTGGGTGCTCGGCGCCGATACCGAAGTCGTGCTGGATGGAGAGGTGTTCGGCAAACCGCGCGATGGCGACGATGCCGCCGCGATGCTGCGACGTCTCTCGGGCCGCACGCACCAGGTGCTGTCGGCCGTCTCGCTGGTGTCGGCCGGGCGTGAGTTGCAGGCCAGGTGCCATTCGCAGGTCACCCTGGCGCCGCTGGATGACGCCGCGATCGCCGCCTATGTCGCCAGTGGCGAGCCCGACGGCAAGGCTGGCGGTTATGCGATCCAGGGCCTGGCGCAGGCCTTCATTTCGCACCTGTCGGGCAGCTACTCCGGCGTCATGGGCCTGCCGCTGTTCGAGACCGGGCAGTTGCTCCGCCAAGCCGGTCTGATCGGCTGCGAACCACCTCCTGCCGGCGCCGGCGCATGACCGAGGAAATCCTCATCAACGTGACGCCGCGCGAGACCCGCGTGGCCGTCGTCGAAAACGGAATGCTGCAGGAGCTGCACATCGAACGCGGCTGGAGTCGCGGCGTCGTGGGCAACATCTACAAGGGTCGCGTGCAACGGGTGATGCCGGGCATGCAGGCGGCATTCGTGGAGATCGGGCTGGACCGCGCCGCATTCCTGCATGCCAACGACATCCAGCGTCCGGCCCCGGCGCGCACGATCGATGGCGTCGAAACCCCGGTGACGCCGGCCATGCCCGCGACGGTTCCCTCGATCACCGAATTGCTGCGCGAAGGCGGCGAGGTGATCGTGCAGGTGGTCAAGGATCCCATCGGCAGCAAGGGCGCGCGCCTGACGACGCAGCTGAGCATCCCGTCGCGCTACCTCGTGCTGCTGCCGCAGTCCAAGGTGGTCGGTGTGTCGTCGCGGATCGAGGACGAGACCGAGCGCGCGCGACTCAAGGGCCTGGTCGCGGAGTTGTCCGCGCCGCTGGGCAGCCCGGGCTACATCGTCCGCACCAACGCCGAAGGACAACCGGCCGAAGCGCTCGCCGAGGACGTCGCATATCTCGGTCGTGCATGGGCGCTGGTCGAGGAGCAGGTCCGCAGCGCCCGCGTCGGCGCCTGCATCTACGAGGACCTGAGCCTGCCGATGCGCGCCGTGCGCGACCTCATGCGCCGCGATGTGGAGAAGGTCAAGGTCGACTCGCGCGAAACCTGCGAACGCCTTCGCAGCTTTGCCGCGCAATACATGCCGGGCCTGGCCGAGAAGATCGAGCACTACACCGGCGCACGCCCGGTGTTCGACCTCTACGGCGTCGAGGACGAGATCCAGCGCGCGCTGGAGAAACAGGTGCCGCTCAAGTCGGGCGGCTACCTGGTGATCGACCAGACCGAGGCGATGACCACCGTCGACGTCAACACCGGCTCGTTCCTCGGGCAAAGAAACCTGGAGGAGACCGTCTACCGCACGAACCTTGAGGCCGCACAGGCGGTGGCGCGGCAACTGCGCCTGCGCAACCTGGGCGGCATCATCATCATCGACTTCATCGACATGCACGACGCCGACCATCGGCGCCAGGTGCTGCGCACCATCGAGAAGGCGCTGGCGCGCGACCACGCCAAGACCACGGTCTATGATTTCTCGCCGCTGGGCCTGGTCGAGATGACGCGCAAGCGCACCGTGGAAAGCCTCGAGCGGCAGCTGTGCGAGCCCTGCCACGAGTGCGGTGGGCGCGGCATGCTCAAGACCGCGGAAACGGTGACCTACGAAATCTTCCGCGAGATCACCCGCGCGGTGCGGCAGTTCGAGGCGGCGCGGCTGCTGGTGATCGCCTCGCCGAAGGTCGTCGCGCGCATCACCGACGAGGAGTCCGCGGCCGTTGCCGAGCTTGAGGAATTCCTCGGCAAGTCGATCCGTTTCCAGGCCGACACCCAGTACATGCAGGAGCAGTTCGATGTCGTGCTGCTGTAGTCCGGCCAGCTGTAGTCCGGCCTGCTGTAATCCGGCGCAGGGACGCTGATGCCGACACCGTTGCGCCGACGCCTGCGCATGGCGCGTCGCGGGATCTGGTACGCGTTCGCGGTCAGCCTGGTTCTCATGGCGCTCATCGCGGGCGTCGTCAGCCAGTTGCTGCCGCTGGCGCAGCGACATCCCGATCGCATTGCCGCCTGGCTGAGCCAGCGCGCCGGACGACCGGTCACCTTCAACGCCGTCGAAACCCGATGGACGCGACGCGGGCCGTTGCTGCGGCTGGATGGCATGCGCGTGGGAACCGGCAGCAAGGCGGTAGTGATCGGCGACGCGGAGATACAGGTATCGCAATACGCCGGCTTGCTCCCCGGCCGTTCGTTCACCGAGCTGCGACTGCATGGCCTGGACCTGACGATGGAACAGGGGCGCGACGGCCGCTGGACGGTGCGCGGCCTGCCCGGGCAGGCGCAACAACCCGAGGATGATCCCTTCGGCCCGCTCGAGGGCCTGGGCGAACTGCAGGTCATCGGCGGCAAGCTGTCGGTGGTGGCGCCGGCGCTGGGCATCGACACCCACCTGCCGCGCGTGGACGTGCGCTTGCGCGTGGATGGGCGCCGCGTGCGCATCGGCGCCCGCGCATGGGCGCGACTGGATCGTCCGCCCGTGCTCGGCGCCGCGGATTTCGATCGCACCGTCGGCGACGGCCGCATCTACGCCGGCGCCAAAAACGTCGACCTGTCGGCCTGGTCCTCGCTGTTGAAGATCGCCGGCGTTCGCGCCGTCGCCGGAAACGGTCGTGCCGAGGCCTGGGCGGACCTGCAGCAACATCGGATCGCCGCCGTCACGGTGGACGCCGCGCTGGACAAGCTGCAACTGCACGGGGCGCCATTGCCGTCGACGCAGGCAGCGACCACCGATGCGCAACTCCTGCTGCCCGCCGTGCAGGCACGCCTGCGCTGGCGTTCGATCGCCGGCGGCTGGCGGCTCGATGCGCCGACGTTGCGCGTCGAGGCGGGAAACCGGCGGCAGACGCTGGATGGGTTGCTGATCGGCGGCGGGCAGCGTTACGCGCTGCTGGCCGATCACGTGGATGCCGGGCCGGTGCTTGCGGTCGCGGCATTGAGTGATCGCCTGGCCCCGGCGGTGCGCCGCTGGCTGCTGGCGGCAAGGCCGGACGCTGCGCTGAGCGACGTCGTCCTGGCCGGCAATCGCTCTGGTGCACTGCGGGCTTCTGCACGCATCGACAACATGGCATTCGCCCCGGTCGGCTCCGCACCCGGCATGTCCGGCCTGGCCGGATGGCTGGAAGGCGACGAACGCGCGGCGCGTTTCCGCTTCGACGCGCGCACCGCCACGCGCGTCGACTGGCCGCTTGGATTCGGCGGCTCGCGCGATGCAAGCGTGCAGGGCGAAGTGGACGGCTGGCGCGACGACACCGGCTGGCAGCTGGCGACGCCGGCACTGCGGGTGACCAGCGCCGGTGTCTCGGCGCAGTTGCGCGGCGGCCTGCGGTTCGGGGTCGATGGTCCGCACCTGGACCTGGCCGCGCAGCTGGATGATTTTCCGGCGCTCGCCGCGAAGCAATTCTGGATCCGCAACCTGATGCCGCGGGCCACCATCGACTGGCTCGACGCGGCACTCGTCGGCGGCCGCGTGCACGATGGTCGCGTGCTGGTTTCCGGCGACCTGCGGGATTGGCCGTTCATCGCCAGGGACGGCCTGCCCGGCAAGGGCGCGTTCAAGGCGACGGCGCAACTGCAGGATGCGGTGCTGAAATTCCAGCCGCAGTGGCCCGCCCTCGAGCATGCCGACGCGGACCTTGTTTTCGCTGGCGAAGGCTTCAGCGTTGGTGGCAAGGGAGTGCTCGCCGGTGTGGGCGTGCGTCGTTTCGACGCCGGTATCGCGCGATTCAGCCGAGCGGAATTGACCGTGCATGCGCAGGGCGGTGGCGATTCGTCCCAGTTGCTGGGATTGCTCAGGCAAAGCCCGCTGCACGCGCAATACGGCGAGACGATGGACAATATTGGCGCAAGCGGCCTGGCATCGGTCACGTTCGACCTGCTGCTTCCATTCGACGACCGATCGCGCAGCAGCGTGATGGGTGGAACGGTTGACCTGGCTGGCGCGCACCTGTCCGAGAAGCGCTGGGATATCGCCTTCGACGCCGTGCGCGGACGCGCCACCTACGGCAACGGCGGATTCGCCGCGGACAAGCTCGCGGTGGTGCGCGCGGGCCAGCCCGGCAAGCTGTCGCTGCGCGCAGGGACGTTCGTGCTGGACAAGCGCCAGGCGTTCGAGGCAGACCTGCAGGCGATGCTGTCCGCCGACGACCTCGTCGCGCGCGCTCCGGAACTGGGCTGGCTCAAGCCCTACCTGGACGGTAGCTCGTCCTGGACCGTCGGCGTCGCCGTGCCAAAAACACAATCCGCCAAGACAGCGGCCCAGCCGAGCCAGCTGCAACTGCATTCGGACCTCGTCGGTACCGCCATCAGCCTGCCGGCGCCATTGCGCAAGGCGGCCGGCGTGCCGCTGCCGGCGACGATCAGCGCGGCGCTGCCGATGGGCAGCGGCGAGGTGAAGGTCGCGCTGGGCAGCCTGATGGCGCTGCGCGCGCGCAGCAGCCGTGCCCCGAACGGGAGCCAGCAGACCGGCGTCCGCGTGGTGCTCGGCGGCAACACGGTTGCGGACGCACCGCCCGCCTCGGGGTTGATCGCCAGCGGTCGTGCGGACACGCTCGACGCGCTGGACTGGATCGCCGTGACCAGGTCGGACGGTCATGGCGGTGGCGCGATGCCGTTGCGCAGCATCGACCTGAACGCCGGACGCCTGCGCCTGCTGGGCGCGGAGTTCGCGAACACGCGCATGCAGGTCACGCCGGCCGCAGGTGCAACCCTGGTCCAGGTGCAGGGCGATGCGCTCGCAGGCAGCGTGCGCATTCCCGATGCCGAGGGGGCTGCGATCAGCGGCCGCTTGCAGCACGTGCACTGGCGCATGGCGCCAGCAGCGGCGGACGTTGCCGCCAGCCGCGCCGTCGACCGTACGGCGACTGATTCCACGACGACCATCGACCCGGCGAAGGTGCCGCCGCTGGCGCTCGACGTGGTGGACCTGCGCGTCGGCAACGCGGCACTGGGCGCCGCGACCCTGCGCACGCAGCCGATCGCCGGCGGCATGCACGTCCAGCAGTTGCAGGCACGCGCGCCAGGCCAGCGCATCGATGTCAGCGGCGACTGGACCGGTCGCGGAGCCGCTGGCCGGACGCAGCTGCAGGTGACGGCCGCAAGCGACGACTTCGGCGCGCTGGTGGCGGGATTCGGCTATGGCGGACAACTGTCCGCTGGCCGCGGCACCGCCAGCCTGGCCGCTGGCTGGCCGGGAAGCCCGGCGGACTTCCGCCTCGCTGCCCTGACTGGATCCCTGCACCTGGCCATTCGCGATGGCCAGCTGGTCGAGGTCGAACCCGGCGCCGGCCGCGTGCTGGGCCTGCTCAGCCTTGCGCAGCTGCCTCGCCGGCTGACGCTCGATTTCCGCGACTTCTTCGAAAAGGGTTTCGCATTCGGCAAGGTCGACGGCGATGTCCGCCTCGGTGGCGGCCTGGCGCGCAGCGACAACCTGGTGATCGATGGCCCGGCAGCGGAGATCCGGATCAGCGGCACCGCCAACCTGCTCGAGCAGCAGTACGACCAGACCATCCTCGTGCTGCCCAAGACCGGCAACCTGCTGACGGCCGTCGGCGCCATTGCAGGCGGCCCGGTCGGCGCGGCCATTGGCGCCGCCGCCAACCAGATGTTGAAGAAACCACTCGGGCGACTGGCCGCCAAGACCTACCGGGTCACGGGCCCATGGAAGGATCCGAAAGTCGAGGTGATCAGTCGCGAGCAGTCGCGCGCCGGCACCACGACGCGGCCCGCGCCCGGTTGATTACGCTGCCTTGCGACCGCATTCCCTAAGCTGGCGCCACGCTGGTCGCCGTCCGCGACCCACGCATTCATTCCCCAAGGCCTCTTGATGACGCAAGCCCTCAGCCTCGCCGAAACCCGCCTGCTGCTGCCCGCGGGGCTCGACGCCAGCGGACTGGACCGCACCTTCGGAACCCTGCTGGGACCGGGCATCGACTTCGGTGACCTGTATTTCCAGCACATCCGTCGGGAAAGCTGGTCGGTCGAGGACGGCATCGTCAAGGACGGCGCGCATTCGATCGAGCAGGGCGTGGGCGTCCGCGCGATCTCCGGCGAAAAAACCGGTTTCGCGTATTCCGACGACATCAACACGCAGGCCCTGATGACGGCGGCGAAATCCGCGCGTGCCATCGCCCGCGACGGGGCCGCGCACAGCCCGCGTGCGCTCGTGCCTGGTGGCGGACGTGCGCTGTATGCGGGCGTGGACCCGATCGATGGGCTGGGCAACGAAGACAAGGTCGAGGCCCTGCGCAGGCTCGACAAGCTGCTGCGCGCGAGCGATCCACGCGTGCAGCAGGTGATGGTCGGCCTGTCGGGCGGCGTCGACACGGTGCTGGTTGCGCGCAGCGACGGCATCCTCGCGGCGGACATCCGGCCACTGGTGCGACTGAACGTGCAGGTGATCGTCGAGCAGAACGGTCGTCGCGAAAGCGGCTTCGCCGGCGGCGGCGGACGATATTCCTACGCGGAATTGTTCGACGGCGGAAAGCCCGAGGCATGGGCCCGCGAAGCCCTGCGGCAGGCGCTCGTGAACCTGGAGGCGATCGATGCGCCGGCGGGCGTGATGCCGGTGGTGCTGGGCAGCGGCTGGCCCGGCGTGCTGCTGCACGAAGCCGTCGGCCATGGGCTCGAGGGCGATTTCAATCGCAAGGGCACGTCGACCTATGCCGGCCGCATGGGCCAGCGCGTCGCATCCCCGGGCGTCACCATCGTCGACGACGGCACGCTGCCCGGTCGCCGCGGCTCGCTCAACATCGATGACGAAGGCATGCCGTCGCAATGCACGACCCTGATCGAGGATGGCGTGCTCGTCGGCTACATGCAGGATTCGCTCAATGCGCGCCTGATGGGCATGCAGCCGACCGGCAACGGCCGTCGCGAATCCTTCGCGCACCTGCCGATGCCGCGCATGACCAACACCTACATGCGCGCCGGCACCCACGATCCCGAGGAGATGATCCGTTCGGTGAAGCGCGGCCTGTACGCGGTGAATTTCGGCGGAGGCCAGGTCGACATCACCAGCGGCAAGTACGTGTTCTCGGCGACCGAGGCCTACCTCATCGAGGACGGCAAGGTCACCGCGCCGGTGAAGGGCGCGACCCTGATCGGCAACGGGCCGGAAACCATGCAGCGCGTCACCATGATCGGCCACGACCTCGCCCTGGACGAAGGCGTCGGCGTCTGCGGCAAGGATGGGCAATCGGTCCCGGTCGGCGTCGGCCAGCCGTCATTGCTGATCGACCAGATCACCGTCGGCGGCACGCAGGCGTGAGCGCGACGGCGGTCGCGGCAGTTCCCTTCCCCCACAAGCGGGAGAAGGTGCCCGCAGGGCGGATGAGGGCGCTGTTGTCGCCATCGAGCAGATCCTTGTCGGCGATTGCCCTCACCCCAACCCCCCTCCCGCAAGCGGGCGAGGGGCTAGAACGCGTCGTCGTCGATATTGTCGCTGGGCTCCACGAGCAACTCGCGCAGCGCACGGAACAACTCGCGCGATGCATGCGGCGGCTTGTTGCGGTTGCGCTCCTCGATCGCGTTGCGCGCCAGTTGCCTGAGGTGCTGGCGATCGGCGTCGGGAAACTCCACCAGCAGGTCGGACAGGGCCGCGTCGCCATCGGCCAGCAAGCGGTCGCGCCAGCCTTCCAGGCGATGCAGCAACGCCGTCTCGCGGCGACCGGCTTCGCCGCCGGCATCGAGCGCGTCGCGGATGGCGTCGAGCGTGGCGTCGTCTTCGCGTCGCATCTGCTTGGCCAGGAACGCCAGCTGCCGCTTGTGGGCGACGTGCGAGGTGATGCGCTGGGTGTCGACGATATGCGGCATCAGGTCGTCGGGGATCGGCAGCTTCGCCAGCTGCGCGGCGCTCAATGCGGCCAGTTGCTGGCCCAGCGCAAGCACATCCAGCGCGGCTCGGCGCTGCTCGCTGCGGCTGGGCCCCAAAAAGTCGCCGGTGTCTTCGTCGCGTCCGCGCATCAGGATTCCTGCCAAAAATCGACCCATGCAAGGATAAGGCATTGAACGCAGTCACCCCGACTCCATCCGCGCCTGCCGGTGACCACAGCGTCGCGCGCCTGGACCATCTGGCCGGCATCGCGCAGCAGCTGCTGCGCCGCTGCCGCTCGCGTGGCGCCAGCCAGGCGGAGGTGAGCTGCAGCGAGGAACACGGGCTCAACGTCAACGTGCGCATGGGCGCGGTCGAAACCGTGGAGTCCACCCGCGATCGCGGCCTCGCCGTCACCGTGTACTTCGGCCAGCGCAAGGGCAGCGCCAGCACCGGCGACCTGCGCGAGGAGAGCCTCGATGCGACCGTCGAGCAGGCGTGCGCCATCGCACGGTATACCGAAGACGATCCTGCGGCCGGCCTGGCCGACCCCGACTTGATGGCGCAATTGCCGGCGACGGGATCTTTCCCCGATTTCGACGCATGGCATCCATGGGCGCTGGAGCCCGACCGCGCCATCGACCTGGCGCTTGCCTGCGAGACGGCGGGTCGCGACAGCGATGCGCGCGTCGAGAATTCCGATGGCGCATCGGTGGGCACCAGCGCATCACTGAGCGTGTATGCCAACTCGCATGGGTTCGTCGGGCGCGAACACGGCACCCAGCATTCGATCGGCTGCGCGTTGATTGCCGGACGTGGCGACGGCATGCAGCGCGATGGCTGGTACACGACGGCGCTGGCCGTCGAGGACCTGGAGCCGGCGAACGCGGTCGGACGTCGCGCAGCGGAACGCGCGGTGTCGCGGCTGCAACCGCGCTCGCTCGCGACCGCCGAAATGCCCGTGCTGTATTCCGCCGAGATCGCACGCTCGCTGGTCGGGCACCTGCTCGGTGCGGTGTCGGGCGGCGCGCTGTACCGCAAGGCGAGTTTCCTGCTCGACAGCGCGGGCAAGCAGTTGTTCCCGGACTGGTTCGCGATCGATGAGCTGCCATTCCTGCCGCGCGGCTTCCGCTCGGCGGCGTATGACGCGGAAGGCGTCGCCACGCGCGAATCCGCGCTGGTGTCGGGTGGCGTGCTGCAACGCTACGTGCTCGGCAGTTATTCGGCGCGCAAGCTCGGCCTGCAGACGACCGCCAATGCCGGTGGCGTCCACAACCTACACGTGACGGCCAACGCGGGCGACCTGGCGTCGATGCTGCAGGGCATGGGGCGCGGGCTGCTCGTCACCGAACTGATGGGACAGGGCGTCAACGCGGTGACGGGCGACTACTCGCGCGGCGCCGCCGGTTTCTGGATCGAGGACGGCAAGCCGGTGTTCCCGGTGGATGGCATCACCATTGCCGGCAACCTGAAATCGATGTTCCAGTCCATCGAGGCGGTCGGCAGCGACGTGGACCCGCGCTCGCATATCCGGACCGGCTCGATCCTCGTTGGCAGGATGACCGTCGCCGGTACGGATTGACGTTCCTAGGGCTGGGTGGTCCGACGGACCGCCGAAACGGCTTCATCCGCGAAGAGGGGAACCCATGAGCGATTTCAACGAAACACTCGCGCCGCCGCCCGCGCCGGCGGGCACTGCGTCGCAGGAGGACAAGACGCTGGCGCTGCTGACCCATCTGTCCGGCATCGTGCTGAGCTTCATCGTGCCGCTGATCGTCTGGCTGATCCACAAGGACAAGCCCGACAAGTCCTTCCTCAACGACCAGGCCAAGGAAGCGCTGAACTTCCAGATCACCGTCGCCATCGGCTACGCGATCTGCACCGTGCTGACGGCCATCGCCATTGGCGTGTTGCTGATGCCCATCCTCTGGGTGGTGAACCTGATCTTCTGCATCCTCGCCGGCGTCAAGGCGAACGAGGGCGTGGCCTACCGCTATCCATTCGCCCTGCGCCTGATCAAGTAGGCCTGCTCAAACAGGCGCTCCGCCGCTGCCCAGTGCCGGCGACGTAGTCCATCAGTTGGCTTGCACCATGCCGGCCTGCCCCCATCATCGGGGCAGGCCGGATTTGTTTCCGGCCGGAGAAACGACATGGAACAGATCCCACAAGCCGCTGGCGGCGCCATCAGCCCGCTCGCACCGAGCAGCAGCGAACGCCACTGGGCGGCATCGGCACACATTGCGGCGCTGGTACTTGCCTTGCTGACCAGCTGGGTGGCTGGCGTCGCCGGCGTGCTCGGCGCCGGTGTCGTCTACCTCGCCAAGCGCGACGATTCCGCATTCGCGACCGAGCACGCCCGCGAAGCGATCAACTTCAATCTCAGCATGTTCATCTATGCGTGCATCGCAGTCGCTGCGGGCATCGTCCTGCTCAGCGCGACGGTGGTCACGCTCGGGATCGGGCTGATCCTCACGTTGCCGGCCGGCATCGTGCTGGTCATCGCCTGCGGCGCGATCGCCGTCACGTGGCTGGTGTGCAGCATCATCGCCACGGTCAAGGCCTTGAATGGCGAGTCCTACCGCTATCCGCTGACGCTGCGCCTGCTGAAGTAGGCGCAGCGGCCGGGCTCCGAAAGTCGCGCCACGAGGCGCCTAGTTGCGCTGCGTGTAGGGCTGCAGTCCCGCGAAACCCCGCTGGTCGATCCGGTCAAGCCGGTCGGCCAGCGGCGGGTGCGTCTTGTACAGCTGCGCAAGGCTCGCGGATGCCTTGCCCAGCGCCGTCATCTTCTGCAGCACGGCGTACAGCGACAGCGGGTTGTAGCCCGATCGCGCGAGGTAGATTTCCGCTGCTTCGTCCGAGCGGTATTCGGCGCTGCGGTCCAGGCTGGTGAGCATGACCGCCGCACCGTGGCGTCGCACGTAATCCTTGGCCATGCTGCCGGCCACTCCGCCGCCGACGCTGACGTGGCTGGCGACCGCGTCCTCCGTGGCCGACGTCATCTCCTGCTTGTGGATGACGTTGTAATGGTCGCGCTGCACGACGTGGCTGATCTCGTGGCCGAGCACGCCGGCGACCTCGCCGTCGTTGGCCAGCAGCTCGTACATGCCGCGCGTGAGCAGCACGTAGCCACCGGGCGCTGCGAACGCATTGATTTCAGAGGTGTCGATGACGCCGAACGTCCACGGCAGGTCCGGACGCGACGAATGGGATGCCATCCAGCGACCGATGCGGTTGACCCGTCGCTGCGCCGCGTCGTCATGGACCAGCGGCGCCGCACCAAGGATGCGACCGGCGATTTCCGGTCCGAGCGCCAGTTCCTCAGCGGTCTGTTCGGCTTCCGACTTGCCGGCGGCCGTGCTCGCGACTCCCAGTGCCGAATCGGCGACCGACCCCACGCCGATCTGCGACAGCAGGCTGCGCGCGATGGAGAAGCCGCTGCGTTTCTGCGCCTGGCTGGCCTGGCCCTGCGCGCTCGCTGCCACGGCCTTCGCTTCGCCCGCATAGGCGACCGCGGTGTCTTCCAGTCCGGACTGATGCGCCTGCGCCGCTGCCGCCTGGGGCGTCAATCGATAGGACTCGAGCCTGGCCAGCTGCGCGGCATCGAAGCCGGCCGACTTCAGGTCGCTCTCGTCCAGGCCACGCACGCCGGCCGTCTCGGTCACGCGGCCCTTGCCGGCTTTCCCGGTGAACAGCGCGCGGACGTTGGCCGAGGCGTCTTCCTTGCCGGCGTAGGCCATGCGGACGTCATTGACGCGGACATAGCCGGACTTGCCGGCGGGCAATTCGACACGGAACCAGAGTCCCTCCTGTCCCGCGACGCTCAGCGGGGCATTGCGCTGCAGCGTCGTCAGCTGCGGTGAGCTGAAGCTGGGTGCGCTATGCACCGCGACGGACGGCCTGGATGCGACGGCGGCCATCGAGGCAGCCACCGCGGTTCCGGCTGCGCCGAGTACGACTGCCAGCGACAACGCCGACGCCAGCCAGTGGGTGGGTGAACCATGCATGTCCGATCTCCAGCGACAGGTGTGTCCGTCAAAGGATGATTACGTCAACCGCGCCCGGGTGGGGCCAATCGGACTGCTGTCAATCCACCAGACGGCATCGGATGCGACTCGCTCACTGTGCGTCGATGGCCGTGGTGGACGAGGGCACCACCATGGCCTGGGCAACATCGTCGGCGGAGAAGGAATCGTGCGCGGACAGTGGCCTCTCGTCGGTACTCGCCAACAGCCGTCCCAGCACCGCGCAGACGCGTGCGCGGGTCTGCGCCGTGGATTCATCGACGGCGACCGCGACGCTGATCAGGCTTGCCACGCGGACACTGCCGTCGTCAGGCAGCACGTCATCGTGTCCGGCAAGATGCGCGCGCAGCGATTCCAACTCGCGCTGCGCAGTCGCGGCGACGACGTCGCGTTCGGCGCCGCCCCACATCAGCACGGTCACGTCGTTGAGCGATTCCCACAGCCAGCTCTTGTATTCGACGACGCCTTCCAGCGCCGTCGCCTCGGTGCCGCTGTAGAGGAAGCGACGCAGGCGCCGGCGGTATTCGCGGATGCGGCGCGACAGTGCACGCTCATCCAGGCCCGGGTCGGGGACGAAACGCAGTTTCGCCAGCGCCAGCCAGCGATCGTGGTCGGGATCGAATTGCGGCCGGTAGTCGTCGTTGCCCACCGCGCGGCCACGCTGTGTCGCCGCATAGGCGCGGCACAGGCCGAAGCACACACTGACGAAACCCAGCGCGGCGAAGATGTCGAAGAACACGCCGAACGCGGTCAGCCCGACGAAGGCAAGCGCCACCAGCAGCAGGTTGCTGGCGACGAAGACCTGGTCGATCTCCCACGCGGGTTCGCCGCGGAAGAAGACGAAGCCACTGAGCAGCACGAGCGCCGCCGCCAGCAGGTATTTGAAGCCAGCCGGCGGCATCCAGATCGCGCTGCCCGACAGCAGCGCCTCGACGGCTTCGGCGTGTACCTCGACGCCGGGCATGGTCGCGTTGACCGGCGTCGGCTTGGCATCGTTGAGTCCGGCGGCGGTGTAGCCGATCAGCACGACGCGGCCACGCAGGTCGGGGATGGCATGCGCGCGATCGCAGACAGCGCGGCCTTCGATCAGGTCCGCAGCGCTGATGTAAGGCAACTGGCTGTGCGAGCGCCAGTTCACCCGGACCGATGCGGGATACGAGGCCAAGGCGCGCCCGCTGGCGGTCGCCGCCAGGCGCAGGGACATCGATGGAAGCGCCCAGTCGCCGACTTCCTCGCGCAGCGGCACGTCGCGCAACACGCCGTCGGCGCCGCGGCCGACGTCGAGCAGGGCGCTGTAACGCGACATCGAGTCGCCGTAAGGCAACAGCAGGGTCACGCCGGGGCCGGGCCGGGCCGGTTGCCGGGTCAATGCGAACGCACCTGGCGCCTGGGAGGCCGGAGTCACGCTGCCGGCATCGTCGAACCCGGAAGGCACGCGCGTGGATCCGAACAGGAATCGACCACCGCCGCCCTTGGCGATTGCCTCCAGCGTGTCGTCGCCCATGGGATCCCTGCTGGAGCGATCGACGAACTGCACGTCGTAGCCGACGGCGCGCACGCCCGCGCGGTCGAGTGCGTCGAGCAGGTCGGCGTGCCGCTGGCGGCTCCATGGCCATCCGCCTTCGCCGAGCGAGCGGAAATGCTCGATCGAGCAGTCGTCGATCTCGACGACGGCGACTTGTCCCGACGGTTTCGGTTCCCACGGACGCAGGCTGATGACCTGGTCGAAGATCGCGTCTTCCGCCGCCGCCAGGCTGCGGCCGTGGTTCCAGTCCCAGGCCAGCCATCCCAGCGCCACCAGCGCCAGCAACGGGTAGAAGGCGAACCGCAGCCGCAATGCGACGCGCGCGTACGGCCGCCGGTAGCCGCGCTCGAACGCGCCCCAGCGGGTGACGAAGGTGTGGCCCAGCCAGGCGAAGCCCGCCTCCAGCCGCGACAGCACCCGCTCACGCCATGGCTTGCGCATCGAACCCCCAATTGCGCGCGTTCACCCCAGGAACAGCACCGACGGGCTGCGGAGCCTGCGTCCCGAGCATCCTTGCCGCGATGCTCGGGTGTCAAGCGCGCTCAGTGATCGCGTGCGATCGCCCGACGCCCGAGCGCGGCCAGGGATGCGGCGCCGGCACCGAACGGCTCCAGCGCCTCCGACATCGCCACCGCGAGCTCGTCCAGGCGCCTGCGTGACGCCTCCACGCCCAGCAGCGCCGGGAAGGTTGCCTTGTCCTGCGCGCGATCCTTGCCCGCGGTCTTGCCGAGCGTGGCGCTGTCGCCTTCGATGTCGAGCAGGTCGTCGCGGATCTGGAAGGCCAGCCCGAGCGCATCGGCGAATGCATCCAGCCGTGCCATGGCGACGGCGTCGACGCCGGCCGCGATGGCTCCGATGCGCACTGCCGCCCGCAGCAGCGCACCGGTCTTCAGGGCATGCAGGCGCTGCAGTGCCGCGAGGCTGATCTGTCGCCCGGTCGCGTCGATGTCGAGTGCCTGGCCACCGCACATGCCGCGCACGCCCGCGGCGACGGCCAGCTCATGCAGCATGGCCAGGCGAACGTCAGGCGCCGCGGGAGCCTGGACCAGCAACTCGAATGCCAACGACTGCAGCGCATCGCCAGCCAGGATCGCGGTCGCCTCGTCGAATGCGACGTGCACGGTCGGCTTGCCGCGACGCAGCGCGTCGTCGTCCATCGCCGGCAGATCGTCATGCACGAGCGAATACGCATGGATCAACTCGACGGCGGCGGCGGGAGCGTCGAGCATGGCGTCGTCGCAACCCAATGTCGCTCCCGTCGCATACACCAGCAACGGTCGCATGCGCTTGCCGCCATCCAGCACGGCATGTCGCATCGCGGCCTGGAGGCGTCGCGGTTCGTCCTGCGGTTCGGGAAGCGCGCGTTCCAGCGTTTGCTGGACCCTGGCGCGCCAGCGCGCGTGGGACGCTTCGACGCCCGCCGAATCAGGCATCGGGACCCGAAGGCGACGCACTGTCCGGAAACGGCTCCGCACTATCCGCGTTGCCGGGATCGCTGAGCAGGCGTACGCGCAACTCGGCCTGTTCCAGTGCGGTCTGGCACCGACGGTACAGCCCGACGCCGCGCTCGTACGCGGCGAGCGACTCTTCGAGGCTCAATTCGCCGTGTTCCATCTTCTCGACCAGTTGCTCGAGCTGGTCGAGCGACGCCTCGAAGTCGGCGACGGGGGACGGATCCGATGCGGGTTTGCGCGCCATGGGCGAAGTGTGCGGCGCAGGGCCGGGAGGGTCAATCGTTGCCCGCGACGTGCCGCAAGTGCGCGCCACGTTCATGCAGCCACGCCGCCATGGCAGCGGACATGATGCTGTCTCCCGCCGCCAGCAGTCCGCCATCGGCGGCAAACAGCAACGGCAGCTGCGCGCGCTGCCATGGCGGCACGTCACAGGCCTGCAGTACATGCTTGAGCGAGTGCGAATGCGCGCGGCCGGGCAGGGTGATGCGCTCACCGCCCTGGCGTGCGCGGACACGCATCGGTGCATCGAATGCAGGTGCGCCATCCAGGTGCAGCGATCCGTCATCGGGAAGTCGCAGCGGCTGACTCCCGTCCCATTCCACCATCCAGGCGTCTGGCCAGGGAACCTGCCGGCGGCCCGCGTGCAAGGCCGAGCGCCAGCGCCGGATCCATGCGCCGGACCATTCGACCTGCGGCTGTGCATCGGGCGCGGCGCGCAGCAACTCCGATTCAATGCGGGCAATGGCCTGCGCCGGCAGCGGTGCGAGCGCCAGGCCCGCGATCCAGCGTCGCAGGACGCGCGCCCGTCGCGCCTTCCCCAGCAGCAGCAATCGCGGCACGTCGAGTCGATGGCCATCGCCATCCCGCACCCCTGCCAGTGCGGCAACATCTTCCTCGTCCAGCAGGTCGGCAGCCTGCGCGCACAACTCCGCGCTGCGTGCGAGCGCCGCATCGGCGCTGGCCCAGCGTTCGCGCAGCAGCGGCAGCACGCGGTGCCGCAGGAAGTTGCGATCGAACGCGGTATCGGCGTTGGAGGCGTCATCGATCCATTGCAGCCCGTGTTGTTGCGCATGGCGCAGCAGTTCAGGACGCGGCACTTCGAGCAGCGGTCGCCACAACCAGCCACGGCCGAACGTACGCCAGGCGCGCATGGCTGCCAGGCCATCGGGTCCGGATGCGCGTAGTGCGCGCAACAGGAAGGTTTCCGCCTGGTCATCGCGGTGATGGGCGAGGACCAGGACATCGTCGTCGCGCATGGCGGCGTCGAAGGCCGCGTAACGGGCGTGGCGCGCGGCTGCCTCGAGGCCCTCCCCGCCATCGCGTCGCACCTGCGCGCGGATGATCGTCAGCTCGATGCCAAGGTCATCGCATAGCTGCTGGCACAGCGCGGCCCAGGTGTCGGCACCCGGATGCAGGCCGTGGTGGACGTGCAGCGCGCGCAGCCCACGCGCCCTGGCATCACTGGACGCCGCCAGCAGCTGCAGCAGGACGGTGGAATCCAGGCCGCCGCTCAGGCCGACCAGCAGCGGTCGGCCGGCGCCGGCGGCGGGAATGTGGGGGAGCGCGAGCACCGCGCTGCGACTTACGCCGCCTCGTAGGCGCCGTAACCGCGCAGGCGCTCGTAACGGCGCTGCAGCAGTTCGTCGGTGGGGCGGTGCGCGAGCGCGTCGAGCTCATTCAGCAGCACGGCCTTCAGGCGCTTCGCCATCTGTGTCGGATTGCGATGCGCGCCACCGATCGGTTCGCGGATCAGCTTGTCGATCAGGCCGAGGCCGAGCAGGCGTTTGGCGGTGATGCCCATCTGCTCGGCGGCATCCTTGGATTTGTCGGCGGACTTCCACAGGATCGACGCGCAACCTTCGGGCGTGATGACCGAGTAGGTGCTGTATTCGAGCATCAGCGTGCGATCGCCGACGCCGATCGCCAGCGCGCCGCCGGAGCCGCCTTCGCCGATGACGGTGCAGATCACCGGCACTTTCAGTTCCGACATTTCCAGCAGGTTGCGGGCGATCGCTTCGGACTGGCCGCGCTCTTCGGCGCCGACGCCGGGATAGGCGCCCGGCGTGTCGATGAACGTCAGGATGGGCAGGCCGAAGCGCTCGCCCATCTTCATCAACCGCAACGCCTTGCGGTAGCCCTCCGGCCGCGGCATGCCGAAATTGCGGCGGATCTTGCTCTTGGTGTCGCGGCCTTTCTCGTGGCCGATGATCATCACGCTGCGGCCGTCGATGCGGGCCAGGCCGCCGACGATGGCGGCGTCATCGGCGAAGGCACGGTCACCGGCCAGTTCCTGGAACTCGTCGCAGATCACCCGGATGTAGTCGTAGGTGTAGGGACGGGCCGGATGCCGTGCCAGTTGCGACACCTGCCATGGCGTCAGGTCGCGGAAAATGTGCGCCGTCCGCTGCCGCAGCTTGTTCTGCAAGGCATGCACTTCGGCGTCCACGTTGACCGCGGAACCGTGGCTGGCATGTCGCAGTTCCTGGATTTTCGCTTCCAGATCGGCGATGGGCTGCTCGAAATCGAGGTAGTTCGGATTCATCGAGGTGGCGGGCGGAAAAGGGGACAGTCTAGCGGACGACGCTGCTTCGGGCCTCTTTCGCCCGAGTCCTCTCCTGGGGTCGGGCAGGACGCGAAGTGGCTCAGGCCTGTAGCGCGGGTAAGGCCACAGCCTCGCTTACCCGGGCTGCGGATTCGTCAGCTGGCCCATGGCTTGGACAGCGCCAGCTTCACCCCGCGGACGCCGGGCAGGCTGCGCAACAGGCCGGGCAGGGCGGCATCGACGCGCACGCCCTGGCCGCCATTGATGTTCAGCCGCCCGACCGCCTTGCCGGTGATGGCTTCCAGCAGCAGCGGGGTGCCGCCGCCGTGGCTCTTGAGGACCTTGGCGAAATGCCCCAGCGCATCGTGTTCGCGCAGGTCGAGTTTCACCGACAGGCGCTGGGCATGCTGGGTGCAGACCTGCACGTAGTCCCAGCAGCGCCGGGCGCGCAGTGAAAATCCGCCGCTGAACTCGTCCTCGCGCAGGCCGCCCTCGACCAGCAGGATGCGATCGCGCGTGAGCAGCTGGGCGTACTGGTGGTAGGGCTCGGCGAAGAACGCGCATTCGATGCGGCCGCGACCATCCTCGAGCTGCACGAACGCCTGGCTGTCGCCACGCTTGCGCATGCCGATGACCAGGCCCGCGACGACGACCGTCGCCTCCTGCCGCCAGCCGCGCCGTTCGTCCTCGGGACGCTCGTTCCACAGCCGGTCCAGGTCGCCGAGGTCGTGCCCGACCAGCGCGGACAGCTCGTCGCGGTAGGGGTCCAGCGGATGACCGCTGAGATAGTGGCCCAGGGTGTCGCGCTCGCCCTGCAGCTTCTGCAGCAGCGGCCAGTCGTCGGCATCGGGAAGTTCGATGCGCAGGTCGTTGGCGGCCGCGTTGTCGGACGGCAGGCTGCCGAAGAGCGAGTTCTGCCCGGCTTCGCGTTCGCGCGCCAGTTGCTCGGTTGCCTTCATGACCTCGGGCAGCTGCAGCATCAGGGACGGTCGGTTGCGCCCGAGCGCATCCATTGCGCCGGCGTTGACCAGCGCCTCCAGCGCGCGGCGGTTGAGCCGGCCGGTATCCACGCGCCTGCAGAAATCCAGCAGGTCGGCGAAGGCGCCACCCTTGCTGCGTTCCTCGGTGATGGCGTCGCATGCCCCGCGTCCGACGCCCTTCACCGCACCCAGTCCGTAGCGGATTGTCCTGTCGTCCATCGCATCGAACATGTAGCGCGATGCATTGACGTCGGGCGGCAGCACCAGGAGGCCGAGCGAGCGGGCTTCGTCGAGGAAGCCGACGACCTTGTCGGTGTTGTCCATGTCCGAGGACAGCACGGCGGCCATGAACTCCGCCGGATGGTGCGCCTTGAGCCAGGCGGTCTGGTAGGAGACGAGTGCGTAGGCCGCGGCGTGCGACTTGTTGAAACCGTAGCCCGCGAACTTCTCCATCAGGTCGAAGATCTGCGATGCCTTGCGCGGATCCACCCCGCGCTCGGAGGCGCCGGCCTCGAACTTGGCGCGCTCCTTCGCCATCTCCTCGACTTTCTTCTTGCCCATCGCGCGACGCAGCAGGTCTGCGCCGCCGAGCGAATAACCCGCCAGCACCTGGGCGATCTGCATCACCTGTTCCTGGTACACGATCACGCCGTAGGTCGGCGCCAGCACCGGCTCCAGCGCCGGATGCGGATAGCTGACCTCGGCGCGCCCGTGCTTGCGCTCGACAAAGTCGGGGATCAGGTCCATGGGTCCCGGACGGAACAGCGACACCAGGGCGATCAGGTCGCCGAAGCGATCGGGCTTGGCGCGCTTGAGCAGCTCGCGCATGCCGCGCGATTCGAACTGGAACACCGCATGGGTTTCGCCGCGGGCGAACAGCTCGTAGGTCGCCACGTCGTCCAGCGGCAGGCTGATGATGTCCAGCGGCGGTTCCGACGGCGGCTTGCGCGCGTTGATCGCCTTCACCGCCCAGTCGATGATCGTCAGCGTGCGCAGGCCGAGGAAGTCGAATTTCACCAGCCCGATCGTCTCGACGTCGTCCTTGTCGAACTGCGTCACCGGATTGCGGCCACGACCATGGCCATCGTGTTCGGCGAACAGCGGGCAGAAATCCGACAACGGCGATGGTGCGATCACGACGCCACCGGCGTGCTTGCCGGCGTTGCGCGTGAGGTCTTCCAGTTCGCGGGCGAGCGACAGCAGGTCGCGCACGTCCTCCTCGGCCGCGTGGCGCTGGATGAGTTCGGCGGATGCGAGTTCCGGATTCTTGCGGGCCGCTTCGGATTCGCCGAGCGCATCGTCCAGTGACACACCCAGCGTCAGCGGGATGAGCTTGGCGATGCCATCGACGAAACCATAGGGATGGCCGAGCACGCGCCCGGTGTCGCGCACGACCGCCTTCGCCGCCATCGTGCCGTAGGTGATGATCTGGCTGACGCGATCGCGGCCGTACTTGGCGGCAACGTAGTCGATGACCTCGTCGCGCCGGTCCATGCAGAAGTCGATGTCGAAGTCGGGCATCGACACGCGTTCGGGGTTGAGGAAGCGCTCGAACAGCAGGTCGTACGGCAGCGGATCCAGGTCGGTGATGCCCAGCGCCCACGCCACCAGCGAGCCGGCGCCGGAGCCGCGCCCGGGACCGACGGGGATGTCGTGGTCCTTCGCCCAGTTGATGAAGTCCGCGACGATCAGGAAGTAACCCGGGAAGCCCATCGCGACGATGACGTCCAGCTCGCTTTCCAGGCGCAGTTCATAAGGGGCGTTGCCGTGCTCCGGTGCGGGCGGATGCCTGGCCAGGCGCCTGGCCAGCCCTTCGCGCGCCTGGCTGCGGATCCAGCTCTCCAGCGTGTGTTCGCTGGGCACGGGAAACGCCGGCAGGTAATAGGTGCCCAGCGACAGTTCGAGGTTGCAGCGCGTGGCCAGTGCCAGCGCGTTGTCGATCGCATCGGGCACGTCGGCGAACAGCTCCGCCATGTCCTCCGACGATTTCAGGAACTGCTCGGCGCTGTACTCGTGCGGACGCTTGGGATCATCGAGGACGCGTCCGGTCGAAATGCACACGCGCGCCTCGTGCGCGTCGAACCCGGTGGCGTCGAGGAAACGCACGTCATTGCTGGCGACAACGGGAATGCCGCGCTCGGATGAGGCCTGCAGCGCGAACGCATTGAACGCGTCCTCGCCATCGCGTCCGCTGCGGGTGAGTTCCAGGTGCAGGCGCTCGCCGGTGTGGCGCTGCCAGTCGGCCAGCCATTGCGCGGCGAGATCGTGCTTGCCCGCCGCGGCCAGCCGTCCGGCTTCGCTGTGGCGTCCGGCCAGCGTGAACAATCCCGCGTTGGAATCACGCAGCCACTCGGGCCGCACGACGACGCCATCCACGCGATGGCCTTCCATCCACGCGCGGGTCAGCAACCGCGACAACGTGAGGTAGCCGGTGTGGTCCCGGCACAGCAGGGTCAGGCGCGAAGGCGCCTCGGTGCCGTCCGCGAGCAGCACGTCCGCGCCGATGACCGGCTTGATGCCCGCCGCTTCGGCGGCCTTGTAGAACTTCACCAGCGCGAAGAGGTTGTTCTGGTCGGTCACCGCGACCGCGGGCTGGCCCATCGCAGCGCAACGCGCGACGAGTTCCGGGATCCGGATCGTCGAGTCGACCAGCGAATACTCGCTGTGCAGGTGGAGGTGGGCGAAGCGGGCGGACATGCCTTCCCGGATGGACTCGATCAACGCGACAGCGCAGATGAGCCTAGCCTCCGGACACTGCCGGGACAAGGCTTGACAGCCGTCGAAACCGGCGCGGCCGTGGCGGCACGGACGCGCCTGGCCCAGGCTTCAGTGGACGTGGAAGAGCGCCGGCGGCCCGCTCAGGTAGGTTTGCGCGCCGACGCGCTGCAAGTGCTCCAGCAACCGGGCTTCCGCTCGACGGGCGGCCAGCCATGAATCGCGGTCGTAGCCGTCGGCAGTCCCGCCAAGGGCGGTTTCAACGTGCCGCAACCGGCAGAAGTCAATGTAGTCGCCAACCTCCGGCGCCAGCGCGGGCCAGGCCACGTCGACCACGATGGCGTCGTCCAGTCGTCCAACCATCGGTAGCGCATCGGGAATCAGGTCGTTGGCGCGACGCACGTATTCGACCACCAGCTGTGCCGACGGGACGACCTGGTCGGCCGGCGTCCAGCCATGGTCGCGAAGCATGCGGTCGATCGCGGCGGCGCGCCGCATCCGCTCGAAGATGGCCGCATGGCTGCTGTCGGGTCGATTGGCCACGTCCCGGGCGGCGGTCACGAGCTGGTCACGCTCCAGCTGGGGCTGGCGAAGGTCGAGCTTCATCAACAGTTCGTTGAACAACGCCAGCGATTGCTCGTTGATCTCATGGGTGCCGATGCGATGCCGCCTGCCATGCGCGCTGTGGGCCGGTCGCGGCAGCTCGGCGGGGAGCGGATGCAGTTGTGCAAGCAAGGCGTTCATCGTGGTTCTCCCAAATGCAATTCACGTTCTCGCATCCGGATCCTGCGCTTCCTGCAGGCAATGGTCTGGATGGATGGACGATGTTTTCATGATCGCGGGATGAGGCGGCGCGTGTCGGCGCTCCCGCTGTCCAGCGGACCGGCAGGCGGCAACGGACGCTCTCACCCTGGCATCCACGGGCCCGCGCTACCTTTCACGGCCACTGCGCGGTGGACAACGATGCGGGGCGGCCATGTCGCCTGGGTCAGGCATTTACGAATTCGGCGAGTTCCGCCTGGAGCCGGACGAGGCGCGACTGACGCGTCGCGGCCAGGTCGTCATCCTCGAGCCGAAGGCGATGGAGGTGCTCGGGCGCATGCTCGAGCAACCGGGGCACCTGCATGAGCGCGATGAGCTTCTCGATGCCGTGTGGGGACACCGCCACGTCACGCCATCGGCCCTGAATCGCGTCGTGACGCTGCTGCGCCAGGCACTGGGCGACAGGCGCGACTCACCGCGATACATCGAGACCGTACCGCGCCGCGGATATCGGTTCATCGCCGCCGTGCGCAACGTCGAGCAGGTGCAGGTCGGATCGCCGCAGCCCATGCGCGGCCCCTTCAACCCGCCACCGCTACCCTCGCCGATCGGCTCGGACGTGCCACGTGACGCCGAACTCGCGACCTTGCAGCGTCTGTTGGGCGACGTGCGATTGCTGACCCTCAACGGACCGGGTGGCATCGGCAAGACGCGGTTGGCGCTGCACCTGGCCCGCCGCTGCGAGGGCGACTATCCCGACGGTGTATGGCTGGTCGACCTCACCGCTTGCCGCAATGGCGCCGAGGTCGCCGAGGCCCTGCTTGCCGCGTTCGGATTCGTGCGGCAGGGCGAGGCAAGCAACGCGGCCCTGCTCGTGGAAGCGCTGTTGCATCGCCGGTTGTTGCTGCTGCTGGACAATTGCGATCGCGTCGCCGGACAGGTGGCGATGCTGGCGGCACCATTGCTGCAACGGTGTCCGGGATTGCGCATCCTCACCACGAGCCAGGTGCGGCTCGGTGTCGAGGGTGAACAGGCTTATCGCGTCCCACCCCTGGAGTTGCCGCCCGACGATTGGGACCACGCCGACGCTCCGCTGGCCGCTGCGCGGAGCAGCAATGCCGTGCGGCTGCTGGAGATGCGTGCGCGCGAAGCCGATCCCGGTTTCGAGCTGGACGCCGGCAACATCGCCGCCGTCGTCCGGCTGTGCAGGTACCTGGAAGGGTTGCCATTGGCGCTGGAGCTGGCGGCAACGCGGCTACGCGTGCTCGGGCCGGCGGAGTTGCTCGAGCGCCTGTCGGCGCGACGCGAGGTGCTCGTGTCGGACCTGCACGGCGGCCCGGACAGGCAGCATTCGGTTCGCGAGATGCTCGACTGGAGTTTCGACCTGCTGTCGCCAGCGGAAGCGGAGCTGTTGCAGCGACTGACGCTGTTTTCCAGTGGCTGGACCCTCGAGGGCGCCGAAGCCGTCATGACCGATGCAAGCGGGAAGGCGCGCGATATCGTCGGCCCGCTGGGCTCGCTGATCGACAAGAGCTTCGTCATCGTCGAACACGATGCGGTTCCACGGCGTTTTCGCATGCTCCAGGCAGTGCGCGACTATGCAGGGGAGCGGCTGCGCAGCGATTGCGATGCCAACGTCTACCGTCTGCGGCAACTGCGCCATTACATCGCGCTGACCGCGAGCGCCGACGCCGTCCTCTACGACCGGCCGACGCACCGTTATGGGGGTCTGCTGGACCGCGAGCAACCCAACATCCGCAGTGCCTTCGACTTCGCGCTGGAACACGGACTTGCCGACGAGGCGCTGCAGCTGGCGCTCAACCTGCGTTGGTACTGGTGGGTCATCGGCAGCTTCCGCACGGCCCGGGAATGGATTGGTCGTGCGCTGGAGGCGCATCCGTCGCCGACGCTGGTGGCGCGCGCCAAGGCATTGCAGTTCATCGGCCTGATGGAGTTGCATCTCAGTCGGGCCGAAGCCGAACCGCTCCTGGAAGAGGCCGTGGCGCTCACGGCGCGGGCGGAACTGCCGCGCGAACACGGCATGGCATTGGCCGGCCTTGCAATGCTGCGCGTGGCGTCGGGACGCTATCCCGAGGCCAGGCGGATGCTGGCACATGCCATGCGCCGTGCCATCGAGGCGGGCGACATGCACGTTCGTGCCTATGCCCGCATCTGGATCACGGCCATGCACTCCACGGTTGGCGAATACCGGCTGGCGTCGATCTCGGCGCGCTGCGCTGTCTCGGAACTGCGGGCGTTCTGGCTGGAGCGAAACAGCGGACCGGGTTTCCTGCTTGGTTTCGCCGAGGTCAACTGCGGGCTGCAGGCACTGATGCTCGGTGACCCCACCGCTGCCGCGCAGGCATTCGAGCGCACCCTGTCGTTGTCCGCCACCTTGCGCAACCTGCGGATGAGCGCCGCGGCCCTGGAAGGCTTCGCCTATGTGCTGGCAACCCGCGGGCAGCAGGCCCTGGGCGCGCGCCTGCTCGGCGGGGCACAGCGATTGCGGGAGCTCACCGGCGTGCCGATGTCCCGGCATTGGCAGGATGCCCATCGGCATGTCTGGGAGGCGATGCGCCGTGGTCTTGGCGAAGCGGACGCCGAGCGGCTGTTCCAGGCGGGGCGCCATGACCGTCAGCAGCACCTGCAGTCGCTGCTGTACGCGGCCTATCCCTCGATCGGGCTGGCCGCGAATGCGATCGCATCCCCTTCGTCGCCGAACAATCCGGGCTGAAGTGACTCGCGAACGGTGACGAAGCTGCGGCGGTGGATCGGGCAGGGCCCCAGGCGCGCCAGTGCCTCGCGGTGCGCGGGCGTCGCATAGCCCTTGTGCTCGTCGAAGCCGTAGCCGGGCCATTGTCCATGCAGTACGCGCATGTGCCGATCGCGCGTGACCTTCGCCAGGATCGATGCGGCCATGATCGAGCGGTCGGTTGCGTCGCCGCCGACGATCGCCTGCGCGGGGCAGGGCAGGTCGCGCGGCAGCGCATTACCGTCGATCCGCGCGAAGCGGGCAACATGGAGCACGCCTTCCAGCGCGCGGCGCATGCCCAGCATGGTCGCGTGGTAGATGTTGATGCGGTCGATCTCATCGGCCTCGATGAAGACGACATGCCATGCCAGCGCACGCTCGATGATGCGTGCATACAGGACTTCACGTCGCTCCGCGCAGAGCTGCTTGGAGTCGGCCAGGCCGTTGATCGGGGTGCGCCCGGGCTCGAAGACCACGGCCGCCACGACCACGGGGCCAGCGAGTGGGCCGCGTCCGGCCTCGTCGATGCCGGCGAAACACTGCAGTGCATCGCGACCGGCGCAGGATGCGTCGGGATCCGTCGCTTCGGCTGGCTCGGCTGGAAGGGTTGTGGCGTCGTCGTTCATCCGCTGCTGCCGCTGGCGCGACCTCCCGGGCCTGCCTGCAGCAATTCTGCCACCACGTCCGCTGCCTGTGCGGAAGCGTCGCGTCGCAATCGGGCATGCAGCGCACGAAACGTCGGCTGCAGCGCGGCCATGGCATCTGGATGGCGCAGCCACGCGAGCACGGCATCGGCGAGCGGTTGCGGCGCGCAGTCGCGCTGCATCAATTCAGGAACCACTTGCTGTCCGGCGAGCACGTTCGGCAGCGCGTAATGGTCGACCTTCAGCAGGCCCATGCCCTTGACGATGGCGTGGGTCAGCGGCGCGATCCTGTATGCGACGACCATCGGTCGCTGCGCCAGCATGGCCTCGAGCGTGGCCGTGCCGGAAGCCAGCAGCACGACGTCGCTGGCGACCATGGCGGTGCGCGCATCACCGTCGAGGATGCGCAACGCCGGTCGCAGCAGCGCGGCGTCCTCGTGCGACTGCAGGACCTGCTCGAACACGACTCGCGCCTGCGCACTGGCCATGGGAGCGACGACCAGCAGTTGCGGGATCTCGGCCAGCACGCGCACCGCGGCCGCGATGAAGTCCGCCGCAAGCCGTCGGATCTCGCCGCTGCGCGAACCCGGCAGCAGCGCGAGCACCGGCACGTCCACGGGCAGGTGCAGGCGTTGCCTCGCCGCGTCGCGATCGGGATCCAGCGCCATGTCGTCGGCGAGCGGATGGCCGACGAAGCGCGCATCGACGCCATGCCGTGCATAGATCGCCGGCTCCATCGGGAACAGGCAGAGCACGCGCTCGGCGCTCCGGCCGATCCGCGCAGCGCGGCCCTCGCGCCACGCCCAGACCGATGGGCTGACGTAATGGACGGTGCGGATGCCGCGCTGCTTCAGCCAGCGCTCCACGCCCAGGTTGAAATCAGGCGCGTCGATGCCGATGAAGACGTCGGGCTTCCAGGCCAGTACGCGCTGGCGCAATGCGCGTCGCAGCCGCAGCAGGCGCGGCAGGTGCGACAGCACCTCGGCCAGTCCCATGACCGCCAGTGCGGACGAGTCGAACCATGTCTCCATGCTGGCCGAGCGCATCGCATCGCCGCCGATGCCCGCGAACTCGGCGTCCGGAAACCGTATGCGCAGCGCCCGGACCAGCCCGGCGCCGAGCTGGTCGCCCGATGCCTCGCCGGCAACCAGCGCGATCCTGGTGCGCCGTTCCACCCGGCCGTCAGCGCAGCAGCGGCCGCTCGCCGCTGTCGATGAAGTCCAGCAATGCGCGCACGTCATCGCTGTCGCGCGCCAGTTCGGAAAGCTGGCCGCGGGCCTCGACCATGTTGGCGCCGGACACATACAGCGCCCGATACGCACGCTTGATGAGCGCGATGCGCTCGCTGTCGAAACCGCGACGCTTCAGGCCTTCGCTGTTGATGCCGCGCGGGCGGCCGTAGCCTTCCTGCGCCACCAGCACGAACGGCGGGACGTCGCCGTTGACCAGTGCGCCCATGCCGATGAACGCGTGCGCGCCGATCCTGCAGAACTGGTGCACGCCGACGAACCCGCTGAGGATGGCGTGGTCGCCGATCTCGACGTGGCCGGCGATGGTCGCGTTGTTGGAAAACACGCAGTGGCTGCCGACGATGCAGTCGTGCGCGATGTGCACGTAGGCCAGCAGCCAGTTGTCGTCGCCGACGCGGGTGGTGCCGCCGCCATTCTCGGTGCCGCGATTGATGGTGACGAATTCGCGGATGGTGTTGCCGTCGCCGATCACCAGTTCGGTGCGGCCGCCCGCGAACTTCTTGTCCTGCGGATCCCCGCCGATGGCCGCGAATCCGTGGATCCGGTTGTCCCGCCCGATGCGGGTGGGACCGCTGATGCTGCAATGCGGCCCGATGTGTGTTCCGTCGCCGATGCTGACATCGGGGCCGACCAGGCTGAAAGCACCGATCTGCACATCGCTGCCGATCTGCGCCGATGGATCAACCACGGCACTGGGATGGATGCTGGCTGCCGCGCCGCCCACGGTCAGGCTTTCACTTCCGCGCAGAGGATGTCCGCACTGGCGACCTGTGCGCCGTCGACGCGCGCGGTGCAGTTGTACAGGGCCATGTTGCGGATGACGCGGGTGAGGGTGACTTCCAGCTCGAGGCGGTCGCCGGGGACGACCATCTTCGAGAACCTGGCGTTGTCGATCTTCACCAGGTAGAAGATCTTCCCGTTGGATTGGCCGCCATCGCTGTCCACCAATCCAGACAGCTGTGTCAGAAGACCGCCAGCCTGCGCCAGCGCCTCGATCACCAGCACGCCGGGCATCACCGGTTGAGTGGGGAAGTGACCCTGGAAGAACGGCTCATTGATGCTGACGCTCTTGATGCACAGCACCCGCTTGTGCGCCTCGAACTCGACCACGCGGTCCACCAGCAGGAACGGATATCGGTGCGGCAGCAGCTTGCGGATGGTGTTGACGTCGATCGGCAGCTCGATGGATACGCTCATTCCGGGTCCTTGTCGTCGGGCGTATGGCTGCCCATGCGTCGCGCGAGCTTGTCCAGTTGCCGGAAACGGGCAGCGCTCCTGCGCCAACTGCGATTGTCCATCAAAGGCGTGCCCGAGGAATACTCGCCAGGCTCGCGGATGGAGTGGGTGACCAGCGTCATCGCGGTCACGACAACGCGGTCGCACAACTCCAGGTGGCCCAGCACGCCGGCGCCACCGCCAATCAGGCAATAGCGGCCAATGCGCGCGCTGCCGGCGACCGCCGAGCAGCCGGCCATCGCGGTGTGGGCGCCGATATGCGCGTTGTGGCCGATCTGGATCTGGTTGTCCAGGCGGACGTCGTCTTCGAGCACCGTGTCCTCGAGCGCGCCGCGGTCGATGGTGGTGTTGGCGCCAATCTCGCAATCGTCGCCGACCAGCACGCCGCCCAATTGCGGCACCTTGATCCAGCGGCCACCCGCCATCGCGAGTCCGAAGCCATCGGCACCCAGCACCGCGCCGGGATGGATCAGGACACGCTTGCCCAGTCGCACGCGCTTGACGAGCGTGACGCGGGCGCCGAGCGAACAGCCGTCGCCGATGATGCAGTCCTCGCCGACCACGCAGCCGGGCCCGACGACCGCGTGCGCGTCGATCCGCGAGCGGGCGCCGATGCTGACGAAAGCTTCGATCCGGGCGGCAGGATCCACGACGGCAGTGGCGTGCACCACCGCATTGGGATGGATGCCCGGTTCGAACGGCTCAGCGGTGTCGAACAATGCCGACACGCGCGCGAACGCGGAGTACGGGTCGTCGGCAAGCAAGGCGGTGCGCGCGTAACCGATTGCGTCCTCGGCCCGCATGATCACGATGCCAGCCGCCGTCTCGGCAAGTTGCGATCGGTAGCGCGGGTTGGCCAGGAATGACAACTGGTCAGCCCGCGCGCCGGCGAGCGTGGCGACGCCGGATACGCCCGCCTCGCCGTCGCCGTGCAGCGCGAGGCCGAACCGCGATGCGAGTTGCGCGGCCGTGTGCGTCGCGTTGGCCTGGTTCACGATGGCGTCGTCCGGGGCGCCCTCAGAAGGCGCCGCCGAATGTGAACTGCAGGCGCTCGATCTCGTCGCCGGGTTCCTTGCGGATCGGGAACGCGTAGCTGATCGAGATCGGGCCGACCGGCGCGCGCCACAGCACGGCGACACCGGCCGACGCGCGCAGTTGGTTGGCGCTGAACGCCGTCGTGTTCGCGAAGACGTTGCCGAAGTCCACGAACGCCGAGACGCGTGCCGACGGGCTCTTGATCAGGTTCGGGAAGAAGACCTCGACCGAGCCGGTCGTCTTCACCGCGCCACCGAGAGGCTGCTTGAACGTGCTCGTCGGCGTGAAGCCTTCGCGCGGGCCCAGGGTGTTGTCGCGGAAGCCGCGCACCGAGCGCGTGCCGCCGGCATAGAAGTTCTCGAAGAACGGCAGGCCGTCAGCCGTGAGCGTCCTGACGTAATCAGGGGACGTCCCCGGAATGCAGGGGTCGCTGGGAGCCGGCCCGGGGACGAACACTGGCGGCGTGCTGGGATTGTTGTCGGTGTCCTGCAGGCTGCCCGCGGTGTAGCAGACATCGCGGGTGACGGCGCTGCCGTAGCTGTTGCCGTAACCCAGGCTCACCCGGGTATTGAGCACCAACGAGCGCGAGATCGGCCAGAACTTCGAGAAGTCGTAGTTGAGCTTGTAGTACTCGACGGTCGAGCCTGGAAGCGTGATTTCCGCCGAGATGCGCTGGAAGGTGCCGCGCGTCGGGGTGAAGTAGTCGTTCCGGGTGTCACGCGCCCACGCCAGCTGGGAGCGCCAGGAATGGAACGTGCGCTGCCCGAGGGCATCGATGTAATCGATGATCGAAGGCGGGGTGGAGCCCGGGAATACATTGATCTGGTTGCTGTCGATGCCGAACATCGCCGACACCGTGTCGGTTTCGGTGATCGGCAGGCCGAGTACGACCTGGGCCGAGGCGTTGGTGCTGGAGAACGCCGCGGTGTTGAAGTTGGAGTTGTCGAATTCCCGATAGGCAAGGTTGTAACCGAGCGACATGCCCTCGTCGGTGAAATAGGGATTCAGGAACGAGAACGAATAGCGTTGCAGGTAGACGTTGCGCTCGGCTTCCACCGAGACCTGGTTGCCGGTGCCGAGGAAGTTGTTCTGCGACAGCTGGATCGACGTGGTCAGTCCGGCGAGCTGGGAGAAGCCCAGGCCGAAGGTGAAGCTGCCGGACGTCGTCTCCTTGACGGTGTAGACGACGTCGACCTGGTCGTTGGTGCCGGCCACCGGCTGGTTTTCGACATCGACGCTCTCGAAGAAGCCCAGTCGTTGCAGGCGGATCTTCGAGCGGTCGATCGCGGCCTGCGAGTACCACGCGCCTTCGAACTGGCGCATCTCGCGACGCAGCACTTCATCGGCCGTGCTGGTATTGCCCTTGAACACGATGCGACGCACGTTGACGCGCGGGCCGGGCACGACCTGCAGGTTGATGGCGACGGTGCGCTTGTCGCGGTCGAGTTCGGGGATCGCATTGACCTGCGCGAACGCATAGCCGATGTTGCCCAGCGTCGCGGTGATCGAATCGGAGGTCAGTTCGAGCAGCTTCCGCGAGAACACCTGGCCCGGCTTGACCAGCAGCATCTTCTCGATCGAGGCCTTCGCGATGACGGTGTCGCCGGTGACCTTCACGTCCGATACCGTGTACTTCTGGCCTTCGGTCAGGCCGGCGGTGATGAACATGTCGCGCTTGTCGGGGCTGATCGCGACCTGCGTGTTGTCGACGCTGAAGTCGATGTAACCGCGATCGAGGTAGAACTCGTTGAGCTTCTCGAGGTCACCGGTGAGTTTTTCGCGCGAGTACTGGTCGTCGCGGCGGTACCAGCTCAGCCAGTTGCTCTCCTGCGACTCCCACTGGTCGACGATTTCCTTCTGCTTGTACTGCTCGTTGCCGATCAGGTTGATGTGCCGGATCTTGGCGGGCTTGCCTTCCTTGACGTGGATGATGACGTCCACCCGGTTGCGATCGAGCCGGGCCACGGCCGGCGTGATCTCGACGTTGTACTTGCCGCGGTTGTTGTACTGCCGGGTGAGTTCCTGGGTGACGCGGTCCAGGCTGAGTCGGTCGAAGGTGTCGCCTTCGGCAAGGCCGATGTCCTTCAGGCCCTTCTCCAGGTCCTCGGTCTTGATGTCCTTGTTGCCGTCCAGCGTCAGCTTGTTGATTGCCGGTCGCTCGACCAGCGTGACCACCAGGATGTTGCCCTGGCGACCCATCCTGACGTCCTCGAAGAAGCCGGTCTTGTACAGGGCGCGGATGCCCTCGGCGATCCTGGTCTGGTCGACCGTGTCGCCACGCTCGATGGGCAGGTAGGTGAATACCGTTCCCGCCGAAATCCGCTGCAGGCCGTCGACGCGGATGTCGCTGACCGTGAACGCCTCCGGCGGAGCGGGCAGGGTGACCGGTTCGGCCACCTGCGGTGCGCTCTGGGGCACGAAGGGATTGGCCGACTGCGCCATCGCGGTGAGCGCCGGAGCCGGCGACAACGCCGTGGCAAGGGCAAGGACAAGCAGGCGGCGGGCGGGCATTCGCGTCATCAGTACGTCCAATTGAGATGTGTGCCCGCGCGATGTGTCTCGCGACGGGCGGACTTGCTGGCTGGGAGTCGGGTCAGCGCAGCAGTTGCAGGATATCGTTGTAGAACGCCAGGCCCATCAGGCCGGCCAGCAGCGCCAGCCCGATGTATTGTCCCGCCGCCATCGCGCGTTCGCTCAACGGGCTGCCTTTGGCCAGCTCGATAAGGTAATACAGCAGGTGGCCGCCGTCCAAGACGGGGATCGGCAGGATGTTGATGATCGCAAGACTGAGCGACATCAGGGCCAGAAAGTTCAGGAACCACGCCGGCCCCAGCTGGGCTGACGCGTTGGCGTAACGGGCGATCGTGATCGGGCCGGAGACATTCCCCGCCGAAGCGTGGCCGCTGACCAGGCGCCCGATCATGGCAACCGAGTCGCTGCCCAGTTTCCAGGTTTCCTCCAGGGCGGCCGGCACGGCGGCGACCGGGCCGAACTGCAGCCGGGCGTCATAAGCAGGCGCCTGGCCCGGTTGCGGGCCGATTCCCAGCGCCCAGTAGCGCCCGCGTTGTGGATCCGTGCGCTGCCGGGGGGTGATTTCCAGCGCCAGCCGGTCACCGTCGCGCTGGACCTCGATCATCGCCGCGCGGGCGCCGACCTGTTGCACGAGCGGGCCGATGTCGTCGAAGGACGGCACCGGCCTGCCGTCGATGGCGGTGATCTGGTCGCCTTCGGCCAGCACGCCCCACGCAGCGGAGCCTGGCTCGATCCGGCCCACGACCGGCTTGAGCAGCTGGTGCCGGGGCGTCAGTCCGACCGCCTGCATCGCGTGCTGCTCATCGGAGCCCGCCGGCAGGCTGGAGAGCTCAAGCGTATGCACGGATTCCTGCTGGCCGGCGCTGCGGACTCGGACCGGCACATCCTCGCGGTCCATTGCCGCGGTGGCCAATGCCAGCGCGGCTTCGCTCCAGGTTGGCGTCTTCCTGTCCCCGACCGCAAGGATCGTGTCACCGGCCTCGAGTTGCGCGCGCGCCGCAATGCCCTCGACGTGGCCGATCACCGGCGCGTAATCGGGGCGCCCGATCACGAACATGCCCCACAACAGGGCGACACAGAGCAGGAGGTTGGCGAAAGGACCCGCCGCGACGATCAGGATCCTGCGCCCGACCGATTGCCGGTTGAACGCCTGTGGAAGGTCGGCCGCCGCGACCTCGCCTTCGCGCTCGTCGAGCATCTTCACGTAGCCGCCGAGCGGAATGGCCGCGATGGCGAATTCGGTGCCGTCGCTGCCGCGCCGCATCCACAGCGGTCGCCCGAAGCCGACGGAAAAGCGCAGCACCTTCACCCCGAATCGGCGCGCGACCCAGAAGTGCCCGAACTCATGGAATGTCACCAGCACGCCGAGGCTGACGATCATCCACCACACGGATCCGAAGAAATTGCTCATGCGGCGCGGGATCCATCAGGCTGGCGGCGGAACCCGCGGGCGCGATCGCTGGAGATGATGCTGTCGGCGTGCAGGCGCGATCGCGCGTCCGCGTCCAGCAATGCGTCCAGGGAGTCTGCCGCGACAGCGGGGATGGCTGCGAGCGTGTCTTCGACGAGTTCGGCGATGCGCAGGAAATCGATGCGTCCCTGCAGGAATGCAGCGACGGCGATTTCGTTGGCGGCATTGAGGACGGCAGGCGCGGTACCGCCGGTGGCCAGCGCGCCGTAGGCGAGCGACAGGCAGGGAAACGCATCGAGATCGGGCGGCTCGAAATCCAGGCGTCCGCTGGCGGCGAGATCCAGTCCCTTGACGCCCGACTCGATGCGCTGCGGCCATGCAAAACCCACGGCCAGCGCCGTGCGCATGTCCGGAAGTCCCAGCTGCGCCAGCGTCGAACCGTCGATGAATTCGACCATCGAGTGCACGAGGCTTTGCGGGTGGACGAGGACGTCGATGCGGTCGCCCGGGAGATCGAACAGGTGGTGGGCTTCGATGACTTCCAGCCCCTTGTTCATCAACGTGGCCGAATCCACCGAAATCTTCGCGCCCATCGACCATTTCGGATGCGCCACGGCCTGCGCTGGCGTCACATCGCAAAGCTGGCTGCGACGGCGTCCGCGGAACGGACCGCCCGATGCGGTCAGCACGATCCGCCGCAGACCGCTGCGCGCATCGGCGGCGGGCAGGCACTGGAAGATCGCATTGTGCTCGCTGTCGATCGGGATGATGCGGGATCCGGCGGCGCGGGCGGCGGCGGTCAGCAACTCGCCAGCCAGTACCAGCGACTCCTTGTTGGCCAGCAGCAACCGCTTGCCGGCATTGGCCGCTGCCATCGTCGAAGTCAGTCCCGCTGCACCGACGATGGCCGCGACCACGGTATCGCAGGCCTCGCTGGCAACCAGTTGCACCAATGCAGGGTCGCCGGCGTGGGGCTGCGTGGCCAGGCCGGCCTCGCGAAGGCCGTCGCGCAGGCGGGCGTACGCGGACTGGTCGGCGATCACTGCATGGTCGGGCGCATGCGTCCGGCACAACGCGAGCAGGCCATCCACGTTGCTGCCCGCGGCCAGCAATGCCGGACGCAGGCGGTCGGGATTTCGCGCGATGACATCCAAGGCCGACGAACCGATGGATCCGGTTGCGCCAAGCACTGCGATGCGGCGGGGAAGCGTCGTATTGCTCAAGACGTGGTGGATTTCCGTTGAAAGGCGATGCGGCGTGACGCAATGGGGCGATGGACGTCAGCTCACCTGTTGCGTCCGTCGGTTCAAAACCCCAGCCATGCCTTGCCAAGGGCAAAAACCGGCAGGGCTGCGATGACGCCATCGATGCGGTCGAGGATGCCGCCATGGCCGGGAATCAGGTCGCCCGAATCCTTGGCGCCGACATGTCGCTTGAGCAGGCTTTCGAACAGGTCGCCAACCACCGAGAACGCAACCGCCACGACCGCGACCAGCGCCACAGCCGGCAGTTGCGCCACGGAAGCGCCTGCGAGCGGCGCGAATGCGAGGGCAACCGCAACGCCGGCCACCAGCCCGCCGATCAAGCCCTCGACGGTCTTGTTTGGACTGATCCGCGGGCTCAGTTTGCGCTTTCCATAATGACGGCCGACGAAATACGCGCCGGTATCCGCCGCCCAGACCAGCGCCACGGCGACGAAGAGCCATCCGTGCCCATGGTTGGAGTCGCCATGGATCCAGGCCGCCGCGCACCATGCTGGAATGATGGCCAGGGTGCCGGCAGCGAGCTTGAAGACGCGCGCGTGCGTATCGTGGTCGGAGGCGAACTTGTAGCGACTCAGCCACAGCGCCGCCAGCAGCCACCAGATCACGCCGATCATCGTGGCTAGCTTGAACAGCACATAGGACAGCCCGCCGCCGGGCAGGCGCGACGCCCAGACGATCGCCACCATCAAGGCCAGGTTGACCACGAGCAGGATCGTCCGCGCGAGCGTGTCGTCGACGTCGGCCAGCTTGAACCATTCCCACAGCCCGGCGAGGAACACGACTGCCACCAGCGCCAGCAGCCATGCGGTGGGAAGCCACAGCATCGCCGCAATCGCGAATGGGGTCAGCACGAGCGCCGCGAGCACGCGGGTCTTGGTCATGCGGAAGTCTCGTCAGGGGGAAAAGCGGCGCCAGATGCATCACTGTCCGGGCGCTGGGCGCCCGTCAGCCCGAAACGGCGCTCGCGACTGGCGTAGTCCTCCAGGGCGCAGCGCAGTGTGGCTGCATCGAGGTCCGGCCACAACGTCTCGGTGAACCACAACTCGGTATAGGCGAGTTGCCACAGCAGGAAATTACTGATCCGGAAGTCGCCGCCGGTCCGGATGAACAGATCCGGCGGGGGCAGGTCGGCCAGGGCGACGCGGCTTGCGAACAGGCGTTCGTCGATCTCCGCGGGCTGCAGGCGGCCAGCCGCGACGTCCTCGGCCAATCCGCGCGCGGCGGCGGCGATGTCCTGGCGTCCGCCGTAACTGGCGGCGATGGCGAGGTTCAGCCGCGAATTGCCCTGCGTGAGGCGCTCGGCGGCATCCATGCGCTGGCGGATCTGCTCGTTGAATCGCCCGCGCTCGCCGATGAAGCGGATGCGCACGCCACGCCGATCGAGTTCGGCGACTTCGCGGTCCAGGGCGTTCATGAACAACTTCATGAGGGCGCCGACCTCGTCCTGCGGACGCCCCCAGTTTTCGCTGGAGAAGGCGAACAGCGTCAGTGCCTCGATGCCTTGCTCGATGCAGAAGTCGATGCACTGGTTGACCGCGCGCGTGCCAGCACGATGCCCGATCACGCGCGGTCGTCGGCGTTGCTGCGCCCAACGACCGTTGCCGTCCATGATGACGGCAAGGTGTCGTGGAATCCGGGGCCCCGTCGGCGTGCTCATGCGACGATCAGACCGCCATCAACTCCTGTTCCTTCGCCTTCACGACTTCATCGACGTCCTTGATCGCCTTGTCGGTGAGTTTCTGGATGTCCGCCTCGCTGCGCGACGATTCGTCCTCGGTGATCTGCTTGTCCTTCAGCAGTTCCTTGACGTGGTGGTTGGCGTCACGGCGGATGTTGCGGATGGCGACCTTGGTGTCTTCGCCGGCGCCATGGACGTGCTTGGACAGTTCCTTGCGGCGCTCCTCGGTCAGTGCCGGGAGGTTGATCCGGATCACGGTGCCCGCGGTGTTGGGGGTCAGGCCCAGGTCCGAGCCCAGGATGGCCTTCTCGACCGGGCTCACCATCTGTTTTTCCCATGGAGTGATCGTCAGCGTCCGCGCGTCGGTGACGGCGATGCTGGCGACCTGGGTCAAGGGCATGTCGGCGCCGTAGTAATTCACTTTCAGGTGGTCGACCAGCGCGGTGGACGCCCGGCCGGTGCGCACCTTGGTCAGGTCATGGCGAAGCGCTTCGACGCTCTTGCTCATGCGCGCCTGTGCGTCTTTCTGGATGTCGCTGATCATGGCCGGCTCCGAAGCGAATGCATCGGATCAGTATAAGCGAAGGCTGCGAATCGGCCGTCTTCCGCGGCCTGGGCCGGAAAACGGCAACGACGCGCCCGGCAAAACCGGGCAGGCACGATCGCGCTAGCCGCGACCCTTGACCAGGGTGCCGATGTTTTCGCCGCGCAGGACCCGTTGCAGCACGCCGGGCTGGCCCATGTCGAAAATGCGCAGGGGGAGATCGCTGTCCCTGCACAATGCGAATGCAGCGGTGTCCATGACCTGCAGGTCGCGACTGAGGACTTCGTCGTAATCCAGCGTCTCGAAGCGAACGGCATCGGCGAATTTCTTCGGATCCTTGTCGTAGACGCCGTCCACCTTGGTGGCCTTGAGCAGCAGGTCCGCGCCGATCTCGATCGCCCGCAGCGCGGCGCCCGAATCGGTGGTGAAGAAGGGGTTGCCCGTGCCCGCGGCGAAAATCACGATCCGGCCTTTTTCGAGGTGCCTGATCGCACGTCGACGGATGTAATCCTCGCAGACGTCGTTGATCTTGATCGCGCTCATGACCCGCGCCTTGGCGCCGAGCTTTTCCAGGGCATCCTGCATCGCCAGCGCATTGATGACGGTGGCGAGCATTCCCATCTGGTCGCCGGTGACGCGGTCCATGCCACCCGCGGCGAGGCCGGCACCGCGGAAGATATTGCCGCCACCCACCACCAGCGCGATTTCAGCGCCTGCCTGCTGCGCCTGGATCACTTCGCGCGCCAGTCGACCGATGACCTTGGGATCGATCCCGTAATCCTCATCGCCCATCAGCGCCTCGCCGGACAGCTTCAACACGATTCGGCGATAGGCGAGTTGCGACATGGCGGGCTCCAATTGCGGTCGGCCGATTGTAGCGGATGGCCCCGGCGACCAAGGCCAGGACAACAAAAACCCGCGTTTCCGCGGGTCCTGTCTGCAGCCTTGGGGCGGGACTTCAGGCCAGTCCGGCCTGCTTCATCACTTCGGCCGCGAAATCGTCAGCCTGCTTCTCGATGCCCTCGCCAACGGCAAGGCGGACGAACGACAGCACTTGCGCGCCGCCGGCGGCCTTGAGCGCGGCCTCCACGGTCTGGTTGGTGTCCATGACGTACGGCTGGCCGGTCAGCGTGATTTCGGAAACCGTCTTCGCCACCTTGCCGGAGATCATCTTCTCGAGGATCTCGGCGGGCTTGCCCGAGTCCCTGACCTGGGCCAGTGCGATTTCCTTTTCGCGCGCGACGAAGTCGGCCGGAACATGCGCCGGCGAGATGTACGGCGGGTTCATTGCGGCGATGTGCATCGCCAGGCCGCGCGCAAGCTCCGGGGTTCCGCCCTTGACTTCGATCAGCACGCCGATGCGGCCGCCGTGGACGTAGGCACCGATGGTGTTGTCGCTCTGCATGCGCGCCATGCGCCGCACCTGCACGTTCTCGCCGACCTTTGCGATCAATGCCGAACGCAGGTCCTCGACGGAACCGCCGTCGAGCTTTGCGACCTTGAGCGCATCGATGTCGTCGACCTGCAGCGCAGCCTGCGCGACCGCGTCCGAAAACGCCAGGAAGCCAGCGTCCTTGGCCACGAAATCGGTCTCGGAGTTGATTTCGACGATGACTGCATTGTTGCCGGACTGCGCCATGGCGATGCGGCCTTCGGCAGCGACGCGGCTGGCTTTCTTGTCGGCTTTGGCGAGTCCGGTCTTGCGCAGCCAGTCGGCCGCCGCCTCGATGTCGGCGGCGTTTTCGACCAGGGCCTTCTTGCATTCCATCATGCCGGCGCCGGTGCGCTCGCGCAGTTCCTTGACCAGGGTTGCAGTGATTTCTGCCATGGGGTAGACCTCGAAAATAGTTGTAGGGCGGGCCTTGGCCCGCCATCGCGATACGGCGGGCCAGGGCCCGCCCTACGTGGATGCGGCCGCGACAAGCGCAGCGGCCGCTTGAGCGCCGGATTACTCGGCGGCCGGGGCTTCTTCGGCCGCGGGGGCTTCGTCAGCCTTGGGTGCTTCGTCGGTCGTCGGGGCGTCGGCCTTCTTGGCCTGCGGCTTGCGTGCCGGCGCACGGCCACGGGCCGGCTTCACCGGGTTGCCTTCGGCATCGAGCTCGACGAATTCGTCTTCGCGAACCGCTGCCTGCGGGGCGGCGGCCTTGCCTTCCAGCACGGCGTCGGCGGCGGCGCGTGCATACAGCTGCACGGCGCGGATGGCGTCGTCGTTGCCCGGGATCGGGTAGTCGACCAGCGCCGGGTCATAGTTGGTATCGACGACGGCGATCACCGGGATGCCAAGCTTCTTGGCTTCCTTGATGGCGATGTCTTCGTGGCCGATGTCGATGACGAACAGGGCATCGGGAAGGCGGTTCATTTCCTTGATGCCGCCCAGCGAGGCGAACAGCTTCTCGCGCTCGCGGCGCAGGCCGAGGACTTCATGCTTGACCAGCTTCTGGAAGCTGCCGTCGGTTTCGCCGGCTTCCAGTTCCTTCAGGCGCGAAACCGACTTCTTCACCGTGGCGAAGTTGGTCAGCGTGCCGCCGAGCCAGCGCTGGGTCATGTACGGCATGTTGCAACGCTCGGCTTCTTCCTTGATGGCATCGCGCGCCGAACGCTTGGTGCCGACGAACAGGATCATGCCGCGCTTCTGTGCGATGGCCGAGATGAAGTTCATCGCGTCGCTGAACAGCGGCACGGTCTTCTCGAGGTTGATGATGTGGATCTTGCCGCGGGCGCCGAAGATGAAAGGCGCCATCTTGGGATTCCAGTAGCGGGTCTGGTGGCCGAAATGGACGCCGGCTTCCAGCATCTGGCGCATGGTGATCTGGGGCATTGCAAAACTCCGATGGGGAACCGCCGCCGATGGGTGAATGGCGGTCGTCCCGTTGCGGGGACGAAGTTCCGGGGTTGGGCCTCCCTGCTGCCACCGTGTCCGAATCCGCGCCCTTCAAGGCGTGGACACCCCGGCACGGGTGGTTGCAGCAGGTGTGGATTCGCCGGTGTCGCCCGGCGTGGGCGGCCATCCCGGGCAGGAACTCCCCGGGTCAGCCGCGGAATGGTAGCCCGAAGGATGATCCTGGGCAACCCGAGCCCCATCCCGCGGGGATTCAGCCAGCCGGGCGGGAAGCGGTAGCCGCATCGGCGATAATGGGCGATGCCCGTCGCAACCAAAGCACCCCAGGATATCGAGAAGATGCGCGTCGCCGGCCGCCTGGCCGCCGAAGTGCTGCAGGTCGTCGCACCCCACGTGAAGCCGGGGGTCAGCACCGAGGAACTCGATCGCATCTGCCACGAGCACATCGTCAACGTCCAGCAGGCGATCCCGGCCAACGTCGGCTATCGCGGGTTCCCGGCGACGGTGTGCACGTCCGTCAACAACGTCATCTGCCACGGCATTCCCAGCCCGGCCAAGGTCCTGCGCGAAGGCGACATCGTCAACATCGACGTGACCGTCATCAAGGATGGCTGGCACGGCGACACCAGCAGGATGTACTACGCCGGCACCCCGTCGGTGATGGCGCGTCGCCTGGTGGAAGTCACCCGGGAGGCCATGTTCCGCGGTATCCGTTCGGTCCGACCCGGGGCGACCCTGGGCGACATCGGGCAGGCGATCCAGCAGTACGCCGAGGGCGAGCGGTTCTCGGTCGTCCGCGAATACTGTGGCCACGGCATCGGCCGCGTTTACCACGAAGAGCCGCAGGTGCTGCATTACGGGCGTGCCGGCGAAGGCCTGGTGCTCAAGCCCGGCATGACCTTCACCATCGAGCCCATGATCAACGAGGGCGCGCGCCACACGCGCCTGCTGCCCGATGGCTGGACGGTGGTCACCAAGGATCGCAAGCTGTCCGCGCAGTGGGAGCACACGGTGCTGGTGACCGACGACGGGGTCGAAATCCTGACCAGGCTTCCGGGCGACGACAACGACCTGTGAACAAACCGGCCGCCGCAACGCAGGGTCCATCGCGGCAGCCTGGGCAATCCGACGGCCAATGGGCCGCTGCGAGCCGGGCCGCTCTTGCGGAAGCTGACGCCGTCCTCGCCGGTCGATTCGATCGCGGCGAGGATATCGACGCATTGCTCGCCTCGCGCACGCGGACCGTCGACGCCGTGGTGGCCGAGGCCTGGGCGCGATGCATCGATGCCGACGCGCCGATGTCGCTGTTTGCCGTCGGCGGGTATGGGCACGGGGAGTTGTTCCCGCAATCGGACATCGACCTGCTGGTGCTGGCCGAAGCTTCCGCGCAGCAGGCGCACCAGGAGCCGTTGGCGCGCCTGTTCGCGCTGCTGTGGGATGCCGGCCTGCCGGTCGGCCATGCCGTGCGTTCCACGGCGCAATGCACGCAGGCCGCGACGGGCGACATCACCGTCATGACCGCATTGCTCGAAGCCAGGCCACTCGTCGTGCGTGCCGATGCCGCGCGCGAACTCGCCGCGTCGATCGCGGCCGGGGCCTGCTGGCCGCCTGGCGAATACTTCCTCGCCAAGCGCGAGGAGCAACGCTTGCGGCATGCGCGCTTCGACGACACCAGCGACAACCTGGAGCCGAACCTCAAGGAAGGTCCCGGCGGATTGCGCGACGTGCAGACGCTGCGATGGATGTCGTTGCGCGTTCTGGGATCCCGCGGGCTCGAGCCGCTGATCGGACTCGGCCAGCTGGGCGCCGACGAATACGCCACGATCGAATTCCAGCGTCGCGTCCTGTCGCGCCTTCGCTTCGGCCTGCACCTGGTTGCCGGAAAGCGCGAGGAGCGGTTGCGCTTCGATCACCAGAAGACGCTCGCGCAGCGGCTGGGCTACGTCGATACGCCGGAGAGCCTGGCCGTCGAACAGATGATGCAGGGTTTCTACCGCAGTGCCGCGCTGGTGCTGCGCGTCAACGAGCGCTTGCTGCAGCGATTCGAGGAGCAACTGGAAGGCGAGGCGGTTCCGCAGCCGCTCGATGGCGGGTTCCAGTCCATTCGGGGCTACCTGCACGCCTGCGCGCCGGCCTGGCCTTCGGGCATCGATGACGTCTTCGCCATGTTCTCGACGTGGGCCGCACATCCCGAATTGCGCGGACTGCATTCGCAGACCGCACGCGCGCTCGCCGAGGCCTTGCCGCGGATGCCGGCCTATGTCGACGCGGGCGCGATGCAGCGCAATGCCTTCATGGCGCTGGTGCGCGGGCCGCAACCGGTCGAGACGGTGGCGCGCATGGCGCGGCTCGGCGTGCTCGGCCGGTGGCTGCCGGCATTCGCGCGCGTCTCGGGGCGGATGCAGTTCGACCTGTTCCACGTGTACACGGTCGACCAGCACACGCTCGCGGTGCTGCGCAATATCGCCGGCTTCGCATCGGGCGTCGTCGATGAGCGATTCTCCATCGCGCACGATGTGTGGCCGCGCTTGCGCAAGCCGGAATTGCTGCTGCTGGCCGGGCTCTTCCACGACATCGCCAAGGGCATGGGCGGGGATCACTCGCAGCTCGGTGCGGTCGAGGCACTGTCGTTCTGCGCGGCGCACGGGCTGAGTCGCGGCGATACCGACAGCGTGGCGTGGCTGGTGCGCAACCACCTGCTGATGTCGGTGACGGCGCAGAAACAGGATATCGGCGACCCCGACGTCATCCACCGGTTCGCAACGCTGGTGCTCGACCAGGAACGCCTCGACCTGCTGTACCTGCTGACCTGCGCCGATATCGCCGGCACCTCGCCCAAGCTCTGGAACGGATGGAAGGATCGCCTGCTGGCCGATCTCTACACGGCGACGCGCGTCGCGCTGGGCAGGGGGCTGGAGCATCCGTTGGCCGCCGACGAGCGCATGTCGGACACGCGCCAGGCAGCGGCGACGTTGCTGGCCCAGGCGGGTTTGACGCCCGCCCGGATCGAGGCCGCCTTCGCCCGGATGCCGGATGCGGCATTCCTTCGCAGCCCTGCGCAGGTGGCCTGGCAGGCCGGTGTCATCCGCACGATCGGCGAGCGTGACACTGCGGTCAGCGCACGATCGCTGCCCACGGCTGGCGCGCTCGAGGTGTTCGTCCATTCGCCGGATCGCGATGGATTGTTTGCCGCGATCGTCGCCACTCTCGACAGGCTGGGCTGCGCGATCCAGCAGGCGCGCCTGCTCGTCGGACCGGCGGGCAATGTATTCGACATCTTCGAGGTCGTGCCGATGGATGCGCGGCACGGCGATCCGGAAGGCATCGCGGCGGCCCTGCGCCAGGTGCTCGCATTGCCGGACCTCGACGTGGTGCGATCGGTCCGGCGCACGCGGCCCAGGCATCTGCGGCACTTCGCGACGGCGCCCATGGTCCGGCTGGACACGGCTGACCATGGTTCGGCGCGCACGACCCTGAGCCTGGTGTCCACCGACCGGCCCGGCCTGCTGGCGGATGTCGCGCGCGTGTTGCGCCGGCAGCGCCTGCGCGTACACGACGCGCGTATCGCGACGTTCGGCGCCCGCGCCGAAGACGTTTTCCAGATCACCGATGAACATGATCTTGCGCTGACCGATCCACGGCAGCAGCTCGCATTGCGCGAAGCACTGATCGCCTGCCTCCAGGGAGATTCCATCCAATGACCGAACGCAAGCCGGCAAAAAAGGTCGCCAAGGCCAAGCCGAAACCCAAGGGCCCAGCCGCGGATGAACTGCGGTTCGTGATCGACAGCGCGTGGGAACGTCGCGCGATGTTGACGCCGGAGGAGCTCGAAGGCTCGACCGCGCCCACCGTGGAACGCGTGATCACCGGCCTTGAGACCGGTGAATTCCGCGTGGCGGAGCCCGACGGCGAGGGCGGCTGGCGGGTGAACGAATGGCTGAAGAAGGCCGTTCTGCTGTATTTCCGCACGCAGGAAATGGAACTGATCGAGGCCGAACCCGCGCCCTTCTGGGACAAGGTGCCTGCGCGGTTCGCGGATTTCGACGAATCGCAGTTCCGCAAGCTCGGTGCCCGGGTCGTTCCGGGCGCGATCGTCCGGCGCGGCACCTTCATCGGCAAGGATGTCGTGCTCATGCCGAGCTTCCTCAACATCGGCGCGCACGTGGGCACCGGCACGATGGTCGACACCTGGGCCACCGTTGGCAGTTGCGCCCAGATCGGCCGGCATTGCCACCTGTCGGGCGGCGCCGGCATCGGCGGCGTCCTGGAGCCGCTGCAGGCGACGCCAACGATCATCGAGGACCACTGCTTCATCGGCGCGCGTTCGGAGGTCGTCGAAGGCGTGGTGGTGGGACACCACAGCGTCATCGGCATGGGTGTCTTCCTCGGACAGTCGACGCGCATCTACGATCGCAGCACCGGCGAGGTCAGTTATGGCCGCATTCCACCGTTCAGCGTCGTCGTGTCGGGTCAATTGCCGGCCAGCGACGGCAGCCATTCCCTGTACTGTGCCGTGATCGTCAAGAAGGTCGACGCGAAAACACGCGGCAAGACCTCGATCAACGATCTGCTGCGCGGCCTCGCGCACTGACCCCGCACAAGGAACCTCCCATTCCCATATCGCCATTCCCATTCGATCGGTTCGCGCGCATGGTGGCCAAGACGCTCATCCAGCGCGTCGACCGCATCCGCAACCCGGCATGAAAGCATCCATGACAACCCTGTACGTGTACGGCCTGGCAAATTGCGACAGCTGCAGGAAGGCTCGCAACTGGCTCGAGCGATTCGAGATCCCGCATGTCTTCATCGACTATCGCGACCAGCCGCAGTCGGCGGCAACGCTGCTGGACTGGAAGGAGCGCGTCGGCGGCTGGGACCTGATGATCAACAAGTCCTCCACGACGTGGCGCAACCTCTCGCCGCACCGCAAGGCGCCGGGCTCGGACGCGGAATGGAACCTGCTCGTGCGCGAGTATCCGCAACTGATCCGCCGTCCCGTCGTCGTGTCGGCCGATGGAACCGTGACCCAGGGTTTCAGCGACAACCTGTTCAAGCAGCGCTTCGGGGATCGCAAGTGAGCGACGTGCTCGACCTGGCCATGCAACTGATCGCGCGCGCCTCGATCACGCCGGATGACGCGGGCTGCCAGGCGCTGGTTGCCGAACGACTGCATCGGGCCGGCTTCGCGATCGAATCGATGCGTTTCGGCGCGGTCGACAACCTGTGGGCGACGCATGGGTCTGGTGGGCCGGTGCTGGTACTGCTCGGACATACCGACGTCGTGCCGCCGGGCCCTGCAGGATCGTGGAGCAGCGATCCTTTCATCCCGGAAGTGCGCGACGGCAACCTGTACGGACGCGGTGCTGCGGACATGAAGGGCAGCGTGGCTGCTTTCGTGGTCGCCCTCGAACGTTTCGTTGCGGCGCACCCCGGCCACGATGGCACCGTCGCATTGTTGCTGACGTCCGACGAGGAAGGCGATGCGGTCGATGGCGTCCGCAAGGTCGCGGAGGTATTCCGCACGCGTGGGCAGGCAATCGACTGGTGCATCACGGGGGAGCCGTCGTCGAAGCAGGCGCTTGGCGACCTGCTGCGCGTCGGGCGACGCGGCACGCTGTCGGCGACGTTGGCGGTGCAGGGCGTGCAGGGCCACGTTGCGTATCCCGACAAGGCGCGAAATCCGATCCACGAGGCGCTGCCGGCGCTGGCGGAGCTCGCCGCACGGCAGTGGGACGAGGGCCATGCATCGTTCCCGCCGACCAGCTTCCAGATCAGCAACGTGCATGCGGGCACGGGGGCGAACAACGTCATCCCGGGCGAGCTGCAGGTCCTGTTCAACCTGCGCTACAACCCCACGTGGCGCGCGGAACGACTCGAGCAGGAATGCGAAGACATCCTGCGCAGGCATGGCCTGGACTTTCGCGTCGAATGGCATCGCGGCGGCGAGCCGTTCCACACGCCTGAAGGTCCGTTGCGCGCTGCGGCGCGTGATGTCCTCACGCGCTTCGTTGGCACGCCGCCGGAGGAGAGTACCGGCGGTGGCACTTCCGATGCGCGATTCATCGCGCCGCTGGGCGCGCAATGCATCGAGATCGGGCCGGTGAATGCCAGCATCCACAAGGTCGACGAGCACGTCAGCATCGCTGACCTGGATGCATTGCCGGACCTGTACCGCGCACTCATCGAGCGACTGCTGTTGCATTAAAGGGGTCAGAGTGAAGTTTCGCGCCGGCACGCCGTGATTCAGCGGAGATCCCCATCGCGAAACTTCACTCTGACCCCTTTAATGCCCGCTTCTCAGCCCGGGAACGAAGCGCCGAAACTCCACTCTGACCCCCTTTAATGCTGGACCCCTTTAATGCCCGCTTCTCAGCCCGGGAACGAAGTGCAGCGTGTGCTCCGCCTTGCCCGGCAGGAAAGGCGTCGCGCGGCCATGGACCCAATCCTCGTGCCCGGCACCCCAGTAGGGCGATAGCGGATTCCCGCTTTGCCCGCCGGGCATGTGGATGAAGCCATCGGCTTCGTGTCCCGGCGACACGACCATGCGCTCGGAGGCGCCGAAATCCGGACCCGCGACGCGCGGCATGTTGCTGTCGCCAGGCAGCGGATCGAACGGCATGCACAACAATCCCCGTGCGAACGCCGGGAGCGCCTTCGACAGCGGATGGCAGATGCGTGCGGTGTTGCGTTCGCCCCAGGTGCGGCTGGACAAGGTCCCCTGCGCGTCCGGGTCGTCGCGAACCGCCCTGGCGGCATCCTCGAACAAGGCATTCCAGCTGGCGAAGCGCCGCGGCAGCAGGTTGCGCGGCCGCTGCGTCACCAGCGGCCAGGCCACGCCTTCGAACTGCGGCAGGTCGGGCATCAGGAAGCGCTCGCCGAGCGCGACCTGCGCGGGCGCGGTCAGGCCATCGAGCAGGCGTGCATGGACCGCCAGTCGCCACGCACGCACGACGCGGTAACTGACCGAGTCGGTGCTGGCATGCCCGTCCCAGGTGCTGGCCGCCTCGGCAAGCGCGTCGAGCGCCGGCGACCGTGTGCTGGTCGCGGTGGACTGCAGCAACTGCCACCAGCGCTGCAGGAACACCGCGCGGTCGTCGAGCTGGATCGCCAGCAGGTCGCGTTCGGTGAAGGTGTTTTTCGCCAGAAGGTCGTCGCGGATCTGCCTCGCGCGCGCGCCCAGCGCATAGCCGCCATTGCCGAGCTGCGCGAGTGCGGCGCCGTCCAGGATCCGGTTGTTGGCGGTCCACAGTCGCGAGCCATCGATCTGGCTGGCCACCTCGGGCTTGTCGCGCAGTCGCCAGCCGATGCAGCGCTGGTCGAAGGCGAGGTTGCCGCGGCAATCGGGCCGGCGATCGGGGACGCCTCCGACAAGCGTCCACGCTGCCTGCCCGGCCCGGTCGACGATCACCATGTTCTGCGTCGGGATGCGCGCCGGCGCCGAGAGGGCGATGGCGTTGTCGAGCGTATCGGCGCGCGCCAGTTCGTTGAGATCCAGGTTGACCGCGCCCTTGGCCTGCGCCGCCCAGTAGCCGACGAGATCGTCTCCGCCAGCATCGGTCTGCAACACGGGCACGGGCACGGTTGCAGTCCATTGGGCGACGGCAAGATCCACGTCAGGCGCACCGGCAACGGCGATGCGTTCATGGGCCGTGGGAAGGCACGCGGTGCGCGGACCGGTCGATTGGTGACATCCGGGAACGGCAGCCCAATCCGCGGTGTCGATGTAGCTGTTGGTGAACCCCCATGCGACATGGCCATTGCTGCCGACCACCACCATCGGCAAGCCCGGAAGCGTGAAGCCGGACGTGTCGACCTTACCCCCCGGTGCCTGCGCGTCGCGATAGCGCAGGCGCGCCCGGAACCAGATGTTCGGCACCCGCAGGGCCAGGTGCATGTCGTCGGCGACGATCGCGCGTCCGTCCCTCGTCAGTGCACCGGAGACGGCAAAGCTGTTGCTGCCGATGTCCTGCGCCGCGGCGGGCAGGTCCGCAAGCGGACGCGGTTGCCGGGGGATGGGCGACGTGCGCAGGTCGAGCTCCGCCGCGTCGGGCAGCACGGCATCACCGCGCGCCTGTCCCATCAGCGGCGCATCCCATCGGGTGCCATCGCGCGACAGCAGCGCATACAGCACGGGCGGCACGACCTGCCGGATCCGCGACATCGCCAGTTCGCGCTGGTTGCCTGCATCCTGCAGGTCGAAATACATCGCAAAACCCACCAGCGGCGTATCGGCCAGCTGCCATGGCCTGGGCTTGGTGCGCAGCAGCAGGTACGGCCACGGCCGTACCTTCAGGTCGGAAAGCCCGGCGTTGATGCCCTCGACGTAGGCCTGCAACACCGCCCGCTGGGGACCTGCAAACGTCGCAAGGTCCTCGATGGCGCGCGTGCGCATGCGATGCACGCGATGCTGCCTGTCGGTCTTCACGGCGATGGGCCCGAAGAGCTCCGCCAGCTCTCCCGCCGCGGTGCGCCGCATCAGGTCCATTTCGAAGAAACGTTCCTGCGCATGCACGTAACCCAGTGCGCGCATGGCGTCGAGTTCGTTGGCCGCGTCGACCGTGACAACGCCCAGGTGGTCGCGCTGGATCGTGACCGGCGCGGAGAGGCCGGGCAGGGACATGGCGCCGTCCAGCGTCGGCAGGCTGCCGCGCAGCAGCAGCCATCCGGACAGGCCGGCGAGCATCAGCAGGACCGTCAGCGCGACGGCGATGCGCTTCAACCAGATGGCCATGCATCCCCCCGCTTGACGTCGTCCCGCGAGGATAGCCGAGATCAGTTGCGTTGCAGGCGGTACGCGGCCGTGTGCAGTTCGGTCACGCCCTCGGCGACGAAACCTGGTTGTGAGGCCAGGATGTCGCTGCGCTCGAGCACTCCGACATTCCATGCGGGCTCGAACAGCGCACGAACCTCGTCGGCGTCAACCGAAAACGGCGGTCCGGCTTTCTGCTGTTGCGGATAGTCCAGGGTCACCAGCAAGCCGCGGCAGTCCGCGGGCAGGCGCCCATACACATGCGCGGCGTAGCGCCGGCGCATGTCCGGCGGCAATGCGATCAGCGCCGCGCGATCGTAGACGCCGGCGCATCCAGCCAGTGCCTGCGCGCCGAGCGCGAAGACGTCGCCGCAGATCACCTCGATCTCCCCGGCGACGTGGTGAACGCCGTGGCGAGATTCCCGCAGGATTGGCGCCAGGCCGTTCTCGGCAAAGAACTGCTCCACCGCAATTGGCGACAATTCCACGGCCAGGACGCGATGCCCGCGTGCGGCCAGCCAGAGCATGTCGAGCGACTTGCCGGCAAGCGGCACCAAGACGCGTGCGCCCGATACGACGCCCGTGGCATCCCAGTACCGCTCGAGCAGCGGCGTGACGCGTTGCTGGTGAAAGCCGATCTGGCCTTCGCACCACCGTTGTTGCCAGAACGCAGGATCCATGGCTATTCCACCGACAATCCGTCGACCTTCTGCCACCCGCGCGGCAACAACCCGCCACGCCCGGCGCGATGGCCAACATAGGCATCCAGGTCCTTGAACGACAGCGTCATCGTGCGGTTGCCGGACCTGATCGACAGCGTGCTGCCCGGCGCGACGACGGCAACCGCGATCACGCGCTCGGTGCCCAGCTTGGCTTTCGGGATGTCGATGATCTTGTTGCCCTTTCCGCGGTCGAGCTGTGGGAGTTCGCCGGCCGGGAAGGCAAGCAGGTGGCCGGCGGTGGTCACCGCGACGACACGTTCGTTGTCGACGGCAGTGGCGAGGGCCGGCTGCAGCACCCGTGCTCCCGGCGCGAGCGACAGGATCGCCTTGCCGGCCTTGTTGCGACCAGTGAGGTTTTCGAGCGCGGTGATGAATCCGTAGCCGTGGGAGCTGGCGAGCAGCAGTCGTGTCGCGCCGTCGCCCGTGGCGAGTGCCTGGAACGATGCGCCAGCCGGCGGCGAAAAACGTCCTGTCAACGGCTCGCCATTGCCGCGTGCACCCGGCAGCGTGTGCGCCGTCGTCGAGTAGCTGCGCCCGGTGGAATCCAGGAAGGCGACCAGCTGGTTGCTGCGTCCCTTCACCGTTGCCAGCAGGCTGTCGCCCTCGCGGTATGCCAGCGACGTTGCATCCACGTCGTGTCCCTTGGCAGCGCGGATCCAGCCTTTTTCGCTGAGCACGATCGTCACCGGTTCGCTGGCGACCAGTTCGGTCTCATCCAGTGCCTGTGCCGCGCCGCGCGTCACCAATGGTGAGCGCCTGGCGTCGCCGAAGCGCTTGGCATCGGCCAGCAGTTCATCCTTGATCAGCTTCTTGAGTTTCGACTTGCTGCCCAGCGTGGTCATCAGCCGGTCGCGTTCGCTGTCCAGCTCATCCTGCTCGCCGCGCAGCTTCATTTCCTCCAGCCGGCCCAGCTGCTTCAACTTCGTGTCGAGGATGTAGTCGGCCTGGTCGTCGCTGAGCGCGAAGCGCGCGATCAACGCGGCCTTCGGCTCGTCCTCGTGACGGATGATGCGGATCACTTCATCCAGGTTGAGGAAGGCGATCAGCAGGCCTTCGAGCATGTGCAGGCGACGCTCGACGCGTTCCAGGCGATGCTGCAGCCGCCGGGTCACGGTGTCGAAGCGGAACGCCAGCCATTCGCCGAGCAGCATGCGCAGGTTCTTGACCTGCGGGCGGCCATCGACGCCGATGATGTTCATGTTGACCCGGTAACTCTTTTCCAGGTCGGTCGTCGCGAACAGGTGGCCCATGAGCTGGTCCGCATCGATGCGGCTGGAGCGCGGGATCATCACGATGCGGGTCGGATTCTCATGATCCGATTCGTCGCGCAGGTCCTCGAGCCAGGGAAGTTTCTTGGCGCGCATCTGCATGGCGATCTGCTCGATCACCTTGGAAGGCGACACCTGGTAGGGCAGTGCGGTGATGACGATGTTGGCCTGTTCGCGCGCGAAGGTCGCGCGCGCCCGCACGCTGCCATGGCCGGATTCGTACATGGCGAGCAGGTCGCTGGCGGGTGTGATGATCTCCGCTTCCGTCGGGTAATCCGGCCCGCGAACGTGCTCGCACAGGTCGCGAACGGTCGCCTCGGGATCGTCGAGCAGGCGCACGCAGGCGCTCACGATCTCGTTGAGGTTATGTGGCGGGACGTCGGTGGCCATGCCGACCGCGATGCCGGTGGTGCCATTGAGCAGCAGGTGCGGCAATCGTGCCGGCATCCACTTGGGCTCCTCCAGCGTGCCGTCGAAGTTGGCGTCCCAGTCGACCGTGCCCTGCGCCAGTTCGCCGAGCAGCACCTCGGCGATGGGCGTCAGCCTGGACTCGGTGTAGCGCATGGCCGCGAACGACTTGGGGTCGTCCGAGGAGCCGAAATTCCCCTGGCCCTCGATCAATGGATAGCGGTAGGAGAAGGGCTGGGCCATCAGCACCAGCGCCTCGTAGCAGGCCGAGTCGCCATGCGGATGGAACTTGCCGATGACGTCGCCGACGGTACGCGCCGATTTCTTCGGCTTGGCGCCGGCATTCAGGCCCAGCTCGCTCATGGCATAGATGATCCGCCGCTGCACCGGCTTGAGCCCGTCGCCCAGGAATGGCAGCGCGCGATCGAGCACCACGTACATCGAGTAATCCAGGTACGCGCGTTCGGCGTATTCGCGTAGCGGGATCTGTTCGAAGCCGTGGAAAACGGGGCGGACGGGATCGTTCATTGCAAAGGGAGCCGTGGGTATCGAATACCCCGCGATTCTACTGGCTCGCGTTCGCCGCCCAGCAGGCGCGACCGTTGGATCCGTCCAGAACGGGCGAGGGCTGCTGGCGCGTTGACAAGGATGCCGCCGGCCCGCAACATACGCGCCCTGCACCCTGCCCGGGTGGCGGAATTGGTAGACGCACTAGCTTCAGGTGCTAGCGGGGGCAACTTCGTGGAGGTTCGAGTCCTCTCCCGGGCACCATCTAAAAGAACCCCTGAGAAATCAGGGGTTTGTTTTTTTCAGGGGCTCGAATCCGCCCCTGCCAGCCCGCCTTCAGGCCGTGAGCGACGCGTTGTCGATCACGAAGCGGTACTTGACGTCGCTCTTCTGCATGCGGTCGTAGGCAGCGTCGATCTGCTGGATCGGGATCATCTCGATATCCGACACGATGCCGCGTTCGGCGCAGAAATCGAGCATCTCCTGGGTTTCGGCAATGCCGCCGATCAGCGAGCCGGCGATGGATCGGCGCCCGAAGATCAGCTGGCCGATGTTCGGACTCGGGTGCGGATGCTCGGGTACGCCGACCAGGCACATGGTCCCGTCGCGCTTGAGCAGCTTCGTGAACGCATCCAGGTCATGGCTCGCCGCGACCGTGTTGAGGATGAAGTCGAAGCTGCCCGCGTGTTTCTGCATCTCATCGGGATTCCTGGAGATGACGACTTCGTCCGCGCCCAGGTCCAGTGCGTCCTGGCGCTTGCCCTCGCTGGTGGTGAACGCAACGGTGTGCGCGCCCATGGCGTGCGCGAGCTTGACCCCCATGTGGCCGAGGCCACCGATGCCCACGATGCCGACCTTTTTGCCTGGCCCCGCGTTCCAGTGGCGCAGCGGCGAGTAGGTGGTGATGCCCGCGCATAGCAGTGGCGCCACCGCGGCGAGCTGGGCTTCGGGATGGCGGATCTTCAGCACGAACTTGTCGTCGACGACGATGCGCTGCGAATAGCCGCCCAGCGTGTGTCCCGGCGCATCCGCGGCCGGCCCGTTGTAGGTGCCGACGAAGCCGTTCTCGCAGTACTGCTCCAGTCCGCCGTCGCAGGCGCTGCAGTGCTGGCAACTGCCGACGAGGCAGCCGACGCCGACCGTGTCTCCCACCTTGAAGCCGGTGACATCGGCACCGACGGCCGTCACATGGCCGACGATTTCATGGCCCGGCACGCAGGGGAATTTCGTCCCGCCCCATTCGGAACGGACGGTGTGGAGGTCGGAATGGCAGACGCCGCAATAGGCGATTTCGATCTGCACGTCGTGAGCGCCCGGCTCGCGCCGCTGGATGTCGATGGGCTCGAGCGGCTTGTCGCCGGCGTGGGCGCCGTAGGCTTTGGTGTTCATTCAATGCTCCTTGTTGCGTCAGCAAGATCGTTCGGCCGCATGTTCCAGTCAACGATCCTGCCGCCGGTGTGGCGATGTGTGGCTCCCGCCATGGCGGGTACGGCGCGGTGCCTGCGGCTGTGACCCATTCGGCAGGTCCTTTTGCATGGCAGCGCCTGTCATGGCCGCCAGGCCACTTTACCCTGCGCGTCGTGTTGGACGGATCGCGGTGGGCTGGATCGCACGGTCTCCATCTAGCCTGCCTGCAGGCACCGGTGGCGTACGGGAGTTCACCGCCCGGCTGCGGCCAGGTCGCGGTCGTCCCGCGATCGTCGCACCGGGGTAGGAAGTGAGATGCGGCAGCTCCGACCAACCGGCCGGGGCGCATCGCGACCCAACGCACGTCGCGACTCACGTCGACGAAAGCCTCTTGAAAGCCGTGGCGCCGAACCTGCTCGCATGACGAGTACCCAGAGTCGGGCGAGCAGGGCGGACACATCGCAGGTCGGCAAAACAGCCGAGGAGGCGTTCCGCCACGCGATGCGATGCGAGGTGTCGGACGTGCGCAGCAGCCACGTTCCGGCAAATGCCGCCGAGGCGCCATCGGTGTGGGCGGGCGTTGGCGTGCTGCTTGCCTACGCTTGCCTGCGCGTGGCTCTGTTGTGGAGCGTTCCCCTGAATTCCGACGAGCCGCAGCACGCGCACGTGGCCTGGGCATTGAGTCGGGGGCTGGTTCCTTACCGGGACGTGTTCGACAACCACGCACCACTTTTCCACCTGCTCTACGCGCCGTTGCTGGCCGTGCTCGGCGAAACCCCGGATGTGATGGCGTGGCTGCGCCTTGCCATCATCCCGCTGGCGGTTGCCGCGATCGGATTGACGATGGTGATCGCAGGCCGGCTGTGGAGTCGAAAAACCGGTTTGTGGGCCATCCTGCTGCTCTGCGCTTTCCCGCCTTACATGATGGAAGTCGGCACGTTCCGGACGGACGCGATGTGGGCGGTCGCATGGATCGGCGCGGTCGCCTGGGCGGTCCACGGCCGCTGGACGTTGCAGCGCGCATTCTGGTTCGGCGTCCTGGTCGGCACGACATTCGCCGTGTCGATGAAGACACTGTTGCTGCTTTCGGGGCTTGCGTTGACCTGGTCGTTCGTGGTCGCGGCATTACCCGCGGCCCAGCGACCCTCGTTGGGCGCCAGCTTTCGCAGTCTCGGGGCAGCGTTGTCGGGAGCCGCGATCGTTCCCGCATTGGTGGTGGGCTGGGTCGCTGCAAAGGGCGGCCTGGCCGCGATGCGTTATGGCGTCATCGAGCACAACATCCTGCCCGACGTGGGTCGGACGCACGGGATCCCGTGGCGCTTGCCGCTGATGATATTGGCGATCGGACTGCTCGCATTTGTCGTGCGCAAGGTCATTGCAGGCGCAACCGACAAGGCGCTGTCCGCGCGACGGTGCCTGGTCGCCGGTTCCGCCGTGGCTTACACGCTGCTCCTGCTGGGCATCTGGCCGCTGCTGTCGCGCCAGGATCTGCTGCCCTCGGCGCCACTGCTGGCCCTTGGCCTGGCGGCATGGTTGGCGGGCCGCCGACATCCTGCAGCGGCATGGCTGCCGACGGGCCTGGCGATTGCCGGATTGGCCTGGGTAGGCTTCGGCCACCCTCCCTGGGAGAACCGCCTCGCGCAGGAGCACGCATCGCTGGCCGACATCCTGGCCACCACCACGGATCGCGATCAGGTGATGGATGACAAGGGTGCGTCGATCTTCCGCATGCGTCCCTTTTATTTCGCGCTGGAAGACATCACGCTGGCGCGGATCAGGAGGGGCTTGATCAAGGACGATATCCAGCAGCGATTGCTGGCAACCGACACGCACCTTGTCTGGGCCAGGCGCCTCTCGCCAATGGATGCGCGGTTCGTGGCTGCAAACTACCTGCCCGCGCGCGACGGCCTGATGGTTGCCGGCCATGATTTCGGCTGGTTGCACCGCAATGCCGTCGAGACGATGCAGGTCCTGCTACCTGGCTTTTATGCGCTGGATGCCACGTCCGGCCCGGGTCAATCCGGCGTGCTCCTGGATGGCAGCGCGTACGTCACCCCGCGACTGCTCGCCGCCGGACCGCATGCGTTGTCCGTGGCCCAGGCAGGCCGCTACGCACTGGTCTGGCAACCGGCGCAATCCCTGTTGTCCTGGCGGGAGCACTGAGGGTGGAAATCACTTGCCATGCCGGCGACAGGCTATTGGTTATCGCTCCACACCCCGATGACGAAAGCCTGGCATGCGGCGGACTGATCCAGCGGGCGGTGGCGGCGGGTGCCGACGTGTGCGTCGTCATTGCCACGCGCGGCGATGCCAACCCATGGCCGCAGCGATGGTCAGAACGGCGTTGGCGACTGGACCCTGCGGCGGTCGCGCGCTGGGGTGCGCTGAGGACCAGCGAGGCACGCGCAGCACTGGAAATATTGGGCGTGGCGGACGATCGCGTGTGCTTCCTGCAGTGGGCGGACCAGGGCCTGACCACACGTCTGGTGCGCGAGGGCGATGCGAGCGTCGCGAAACTCAGGGAGTTCGTCGCGCTGCAGCGTCCCACGTTGGTCGTCATGCCTGACATTCGCGATTCGCATCCCGACCACAGTGCGCTCGCCATCCTTGTCGAGGCGGCCTTGCGGGCGGAATCGAGCAAGGCCCGCGTACTCACGTACTGGTTGCATGGTCGACGCGGAGCGCCAGTCCGTCCCTCGCCGCAAGTGACGTTGTCGCCCAGCGAGCTGGCGATAAAGCGCGCGGCGGCCCTCAGCCATGTCAGCCAGACCCACTTCGGACGATCACGGCTGCTGCGTTTCGTCGACGTGGTGGAGCGATTCCTTGAGCCGGGGTGGCCGCGGCATGAAGTGCGAGGGCAGTGGCGCTGGCGATTCGTGGCGCGCCGGTCATGGTCGATGGCGGCCGCGCGTCGGGTTCATGTCGTGGCTGTCTCGGCGACAGGGGCGCTGCATGCAGTGAGTTTCGAACTGCGTGGCGCAGGGCGGGACAACGTGCTGCGGGTCACGCGCCCCTCCCGGCTCGCGCTGGAGGTCGAAATCGGGCCGCCATGGCCGCAGTACGCGATCGTCCTGGCAAAGCTCGGTACGGACCACCGCATCAACGTCTTCGATTCCTTCGCCTGGACCGGTTGCACGGAAGCCTTGCAGGAATCCATCCATCATGCGGCGCTGCCGACCGGCTCCCGCTTGCGCCGGGTCACCGCGACTGGCGCCATGGCGCCCTCGGTAGCCGACGATGAGACCGTTCCGAGTTGATCGCATGGGGAGCCAGCGCCCGATGGACCGGCAACAGGGCGGTGCCGGGGAAAGGACGTAGAAAGACACCGTCCCTACGCTTCCCTCGTTTACTCCGGAGCAGCGAAAACGTGCATCCCTGGAAAATCCTCTGTGACTTCGATGGCACCGTGTCCATTCCCGACGCAACCGACGCGCTGCTCGAACAATACGCCCGGCCCGAGTGGAAGGACCTGGAGCGCCAATGGCACGAAGGCGCGATTGGCTCGCGCGATTGCATGTCCAGGCAGGTCGGCCTGATCGAAGCCAGCGAACGCGAGATCGATCGGGTCTGCGACGGGATCCCGATCGACCCGGCTTTCCCGCAATTCGTCGAGCACGCACGCCGGCTGGGACTGGAGCTCGTCATCGTCAGTGACGGTCTCGACCGGATCATCCACCGCATCCTCGCCAACAACCGACTGGATGGGTTGACGGTGATAGCCAACCACCTTGTGCAGGCGGGGCCGCGCAATTGGGAGATGCAATCCCCGCACGCGAACCATGCCTGTGTCGTGAAGAGCGGGACCTGCAAATGTGCGTGCGCCGCGCATTCGATCGCGGCAGGCAACAAGGTCCTGCTCATCGGCGACGGACAGTCGGACGTCTGCGTCGCGGCAAGGGCCGACTTCGTCTTCGCCAAGCGGCGCCTGCTCGCGCATTGCCAGGATGAAGGCATCGCGCACCAGCCGTTCGACGATTTCAGCGACGTGCTGGCGATGTTGCCGGACCTCGTCCAGGGCATGTTCGACCGCAATCCACTTCCGCCCCCTTCCCCCGGCCATCGGACCGAATACGCATGAACAACATCGTGATGCCAATGCCCCTGTCCTCCATTGCAGCCAACCCCGACGACGGGGAGTTGCTGGCCGACGAGGCGCTGTACTGCTCGTTCGGCGACACGGTGCATTACAGCGAACCCCCGAAGATCTTCGCGCGGTGCGAGGGCAGCTATCTCCATGACACCGCGGGGGTGCCGTTCCTCGACCTGCAGATGTGGTATTCCGCCGTCAACTTCGGCTACGCGAATCCGCGCCTCAATGCGGTCCTCAAGCACCAGATCGACACGCTGCCGCAGGTTGCCAGCCAGTACCTGCATCCGACCAAGATCGAACTCGCCAAGGTGATCTCGCAGGACGCCGAACGCAAGTGGGGCCGCAAGGGCCGGGTGCATTTCAACGTCGGCGGCTCGTCGTCCGTCGAGGACTCGCTGAAGATCGTGCGCAATGCCTCGGGCGGCAAGAGCCTCGTGTTCGCCTTCGAGGGCGGCTACCACGGCCGCACGCTCGGCGCATCGGCGATCACGTCTTCCTATCGCTACCGCCGTCGCTACGGCCATTTCGATCGCGCCCAGTTCATCGAATTCCCGTACCACTTCCGCGGCCCGAAGGGGATGTCGAAGGAGGAGTACGGCGAGCAGTGCGTGGCGAAGTTCGCGCGCCTGTTCGAGACCGAATACAACGGCGTGTGGGACGCCAAGGCGCAGCAGTGCGAATACGCCGCGTTCTATGTCGAGCCGATCCAGGGCACCGGCGGCTACGTCATCCCGCCGCCGAACTTCTTCACCGGCCTGAAGAAGGTGCTGGACCAGTACGGCATCCTGCTGGTGGTCGACGAGATCCAGATGGGGCTGTTCCGCACCGGCAAGCTGTGGGCGATCGAGCACTTCGGCGTGCAGCCGGACGTGCTGGTGTTCGGCAAGGCGCTGACCAACGGGCTCAATCCGCTGGCCGGAATCTGGGCGCGCGAAGAGCTGATCAACCCGACGGTGTTCCCCCCGGGATCGACCCATTCGACCTTCGCCTCCAATCCGCTCGGGACCGCGGTGGGACTGGAGACGATGCGCATGCTCGCCGAGACCGATTACGAAAGCATGGTGATGGCCAAGGGTGCGCATTTCCTCGCGGGATTGAAGGACCTGCAGGCACGCCACCCGGAGATCGGCGATGTCGATGGCCTGGGACTGGCGTTGCGTGCGGAGATCTGCGAAGCGGACGGCTTCACGCCCAACCGCAAGCTGCTCGACCGCATGGTCGACATCGGCCTGGCAGGCGAGCTGCGCCATCGCGGCGAACCGATAGGCCTGGTGCTCGATGTCGGCGGCTATTACAAGAACGTGATCACGCTGGCGCCGTCGCTGCATATTTCCGCAGACGAAATCGACCTCGCGATTGGCCTGCTCGACCAGTTGTTGACCCGTGCCAAGCGCTTGCCCTGAGCCTAGCGCGCTCAACAGGCCTTGAGCGCCAGCACCGCGTTCAGCCCGCCGAAGGCGAATGAATTGCTCAACACCGCGCGCACCGGCATCACGCGCGCGATGTTGGGCACGTAGTCCAGGTCGCAAGCCGGATCCGGGTCAATGAAGTTTGCGGTCGGAGGGACGAGCTGTTCGCGCAGGGCATTGATCGCCGCGACCAGTTCGATCGCGCCGGCCGCGCCGAGCGCGTGTCCATGCACGCCCTTGGTGGATGTCACCGCGAGAGCATCGGCATGGTCGCCGAAGACCTGCCGTATGGCCTGGGTTTCGGTCTGGTCATTCAACAGCGTCCCGGTGCCATGGGCGTTGATGTAATCGATGTCCTCGGGGCGAAGCCCGGCATCGCGGATCGCCTCCCGCATCGCCGCTGCCGCGCCTTCGACCGACGGCGCCACGATGTCGCCTCCGTCCGCGCCAAGGCCGAATCCCGCCAGCTCGGCGAGGATGTCGGCGCCGCGTGCGCGGGCATGGTCCATGTCCTCGAGCACGAAGATTCCAGCCCCTTCGCCGAGCACCAGTCCGCGTCGCTGCGCGCAGAAGGGCCGGCAGGTGTCGTCGGCGACCACGCGCATGGCCTCCCATGCACGGATGCCGGACAGCGTGAAGCAGGCTTCGGTTCCACCCGCCACCGCGAAGTCCGCCAGTCCGTGGCGCAGCATCAATGCCGCCTGTGCGATCGCATGGTTCGACGACGCGCATGCACTGGCAACCGAGAATGTCGCTCCCCTGAGCTTGTATCTCATCCCGACCAGGCTGGCGGGTGCGCTTGGCATGACCCGGATGATCGACATCGGGTGCACGCGTTCGGCGCGATCGCGATACAGGCGACGGGATTGTTCGTCGCGGGAGGTTTCTCCGCCGATGCCGGTGCCGACCACCACGGCCGTGCGTGCTGCCGTCCCGGCGTCGAAGGCAAGACCTGACTGCGCGATGGCTTCATCGGCCGCCAGCAGGGCGAACTGCGAGACCCGATCGAGCATCGCCAGTTGGCCGGGCGGGAAATGCGCGGCGGGATCGAATCCGTTGAATGCGGCGGCGACCTGCATGCGCAGGCCGGACTCACCCTGCGGCGGAGCCAACGGCGCGATACCGCTGCGTCCGGCGAGCATGCCGCTCCACAGCGCTGGCGCGCCAAGGCCGAGGGCGCTCACCGCGCCCATGCCGGTGATGGCGATTCGGCGTGTCATCGGCACCGTCGCATGCAGGTCGTATGCAGGTCGGGTGTGTTCAGGTCGTGGGTACCGCGCCCGCACCTGGCGCAAGGGCCTGCTGCACGGACTGGATCAGCCCGGCCAGTGTTCCGTCATCCAGGTTCGGATCCCTGTTGGGGAAATTGATGTCGAAATGCTCTTCGATGTCGAAGATGGTTTCGATGGCCTCGAGCGAATCGATGCCCAGGTCCTTCAGCGTTGAAGTGGATGTCAAGGTGGAGCGATCGATGCCGCCATGCCTGGCAACGATGTCGAACACCTGTTCTGTTATCGATTGATCCATGTCGCGTCTCCGTCCGGTCGAGCGCAGGAAGCTCCGGTTCCGGTTAGCACCCTAGTCGACCAATCTTGCGCAGGCCTTTCGCGGGAGGGATGTCGCCGCGTCCCCGGGCAGCGTCTCCCGGGCACCCGCCATGGCAAGGCACGCGATCCCGCCCACGATGACGACTGCGCCGAGTCCCTGCATGGGGCCCACGTGCTCGCCGAACGCGATGGCCGATACCAGCATCACGCTGACGACTTCCATGTGCGAGGCGGCAAAGGCCGGTCCGATGGGTGCCCGGCGCAACAGCTTGATCCAGGTGAAGAACGCACCGACGTAACCGACGACTGCCCCATAGATCCACGGGTGCCCGAACAGGCTCAGTAACCAGTGCAGGTCCGCCCGCGGGGGGAACGCGTGCATCCCGGCGAGCTTGAAACTGATCTGGGCCTCCGTGTCGAAAGCCATCAGCAACAGGAATCCAAGCCCGACCTTGAGCTTGCGGGCGGTCACGTGCCGAGCCCAACGATCGCGATGCCCACGCTGACAAGGCCGATGCCTGCCAGCCGGACTCGCGTCAGCGGCTCACCGAACAGCAGCCGCCCACCCAGCATGATCGCGACCAGGTTGATCGAGCCCAGCAAGACGCCGCGCCCCAACGGCACCAGCGAGAGGAATGCGGTCCACGCGGGGAATTCGAGTACGTAACATCCAATCCCCAGCCACAAGGCCGGTCGCCGCGCCATATGGCGCCAGCGGGCCAATCCCTCGCCGGCGCGCGGATCGGCAGCCACGGCCTTGAAGGACAGTTGTCCAACGGTACCGAGCATGCCGGCGAGCAACCACACCGGAACGAACGACATCATCCGCTGGCGTGGACGGACGCGTGGTCCTGGCGGACGATCTGCGCGAAGAACGCGCCGAGGCGGTCCGCCAGCAGGCGCCTGTCGCGATCCAGCGTGATCATGTGATAGCTGTCTTTCAACAGCAGCAACTCGACTGGCGCATTGACCCGATTCGCCACGAGGTAGGCGTTACGGACATGGGCGATGTCGTCCTCTTCGGCGTGGGCCACCAGGCAGGGGGCGGTGACATCCGGCAGGCGGCGACGCACGCGTGCGGACAGCACGTACAGATCCGCCAGGGAGTCCCAGGGATTCCCGGGCAGGCCGGCGGCAGAGCTGTCGCCGCCAAGCATCGCCCCACTGACCTGGCTGCGAATGCGTTCGTCGCGCAATCCATACGGCGGCTCTTCCTGGAAGGAACGATTGCGCGCCAGCCCCAACCGCTTGATCAATGGCAGCATGAAGGACAATCGGGCGATCGGCGGCATGTTCCAGCCGTCGTAGCGGAACGTCGCACCAAGCACGCCGACGCCATCCACAAGTTCCGACCGCTCCGCGGCGAGAAGCAGCACCAGTAGCGCGCCCATCGACAATCCGGCGACGAACAGGTGATCCACCTGCCCACGCAGGTTTCGTGCGGCCGCCTCGACGCTGGAATACCAGTCGCGCCAGCCGGTGGCGAGCAGGTCGTCCTCGTCGCCGCAATGCCCCGCCAATTGCACGCCATGCACGGTGAATCCTTCCCGGTGCATCCGCTTGCCCAGCATCAGCATCTCTGCAGGCGTGCCTGTCAGTCCATGCACCAGCAGGACGCCGCGACGATCGCCCTCGAGCTGGAAGTCTGCTTTCCGGATCATGCCGTTCCCTGGAGGCGATTGCAGGCGCGCCATCGTGACCGGCTGCGTACCGTCAAAGACTGGCGGGCCGCCATTTCGCCAACCTTTCGCTCGCGGTGCGGGGCAGGTTGGCGGGCGAAAAGCGGACGAGCACGCGCTGGCCGACGCGAACCGCGGTTGCGCGATCGAGTGCGATGATGCACTCGACGGCATGTTCGTTGATGGGTTGAAGCGGGTCGTCCTGCAACGTCGCGCGGCCGTAGGTGCCGCCGATCCGGCGCACCTGGCCGGTACCAAGGACGGATTGCCTCCCGTCGTCGCTCAGGATCTGCGCCGTGGTTCCTGGTGCGATGGCATCGACGACCTCCGGCGACAACTCCGCCCGGACAATCCGCGCGAACGATGGCAGGACGGTGAGCAATGTGGCGCCTTGCTGCACGTGCATTCCGACCCACGCGGTGAGGCCCAGCACGTCGCCATCAACCGGCGCACGCAGGTCCTGTTGCGCCAACCGGTATCGCGCCCGCTCCATGTCGGCGCGCGCGATGTCGACCCCGGCGCGCGCATTGGCCAGTTCCGCACTTGTTTCGGCCGCCGCCGCGTGGGCGTCATCGGCGGTTTGCCGATCCCCCGCATCCAGCCTGGCGGCTTCGGCGAGGCGCGCGGCATGCAGGCGCGCAGAGGCCAGCCGAGGGGACCACAGCCGCACTTGTGCCTCGGCCTGGGCCAGGTGGGCCTTCGCGAGGTCTTCGTCCAGGCGCGCGGCCGTGCTGTCCTCCGTCACCAGCACCTGTCCCTTCCTGACGCGGTCTCCCTCCTTGACGTCCACCGCGGAGACCACTCCATCCGTCGCAAGGGACAGCGCGTGGGGTCCGCCTTCGACATCGACACGGCCCCTTGCCACGAGCAGTTGCGGCGATTGCTCCTCCATCGTCGGCGGCGTCGATGTGTGGGATCCCTGGCAACCGGCAAGCAGGGCCGGCAACAGGGTCGGAAGCCAGAACAACCGGGCCGGTGCAGTGAATCTCATTGCATGTTGCTCCAGGAGGTTCGTGCCGGGAAATGGGATGGCAGCGGGCTCGAGCGCACGTCATCGAGGATGCGACCGTCCTCCATGCTCAGCACGCGGTCGGCGTGCGCGATCAGGCGCGGATCATGGCTGACGCACAACACGGTGGTCCCGTGTCGATGGGCGATTTCACGCAGCATGTCGATCACCATCTGTCCGTTGGCTGCATCCAGCGCACTGGTCGGCTCGTCGGCGAACAGCAGCGCCGGTCGCTTGGCCAGCGCGCGCGCGATCGCCACGCGTTGCTTTTCCCCGCCGGACAGTTCGATGGGCCGGAGCTGGCGTTTGGCGGCCATGCCGACTTCGTTCAATGCTTCGGTTGCCCGGATACGGACTTCCGCCCTGGCCAGGCCCATGTACTGCAACGGCAATTCCACTTGTTCGAAGACCTTCAATGCGGGAAACAGGTTGAAACCCTGGAACACGAAGCCGGTGTGCCTGAGCCTGAAGTGCTCCAGTGCCGGCAGGCCGAGCGCGGCAAGCTCCTGAGACAGTGCGACGACGCGGCCGCCGTCCGGGCGCTGCAGTCCGCTGAGGATCGACAGCAGCGTGCTCTTCCCGCAGCCGGATGGACCGGCGATCAGCGTGAGCTCTCCGGCGTGGATGTCCAGGGTGATGCGCTCGAGCACGGTGGTCCGCATGCGACCGGAGACGAAGGATTTGCTGATCGCTTCCGCCTGCAGCGCCGCCTTTGGCCCGTTGGTCGCGCCGGTCAACGCAGCAACTCGGCTGGATCGGCCCGGCGCAGGCTGCGCAACGCGACCAGGCCCGACACGACGGCGAGCAGCATGACGACCAGTCCACAGGCCACCCACAACGACGCATTGAACGCCACGGGTATGTCCCGCATGTGCGCGATGCCGATCACGACGATGCCACTGAGGCTGGCGGCGACCATTCCGACGGCACCGACCCATACCGACTGTTCGAGCACCACCCATCGCAAGGCGGCCATCCCCACGCCCAATGCGTTCAAGGTGGCGTATTCGCGAATGGAACCAAAGACCGCGGCCACGAGCGTCTGGCTGGTGATGGCCGCGCCGACGAGGAACACGACGCCCGCGAGGAACAGGACGCCGGCCCCCGCACCCGTATCGAACAACCAGAACAGCGTCGATTGCCGTGCGAAGGCGCCCGCATCCCAGGCCTGGTGAGGGGCATCGCCCGGCATGCGATTCAGTCGCGCCGCGATCGTGGCGGCCCGCTGCGGGTGCCTGAGAGTTGCCACCAGGTAGGTCGGCCAGTCCGGGCGCGCGGAGTCCGCATTCAAGCCACGCGCGGTTTCCAGCGAGGCGAGGACGTTGACGCCACCCAGTGCGCGCAGGCCCGACCCGACTCCCACGACATGCACTGGCTCGCCGTTGATGTACGCCGGGCTGCCGACACGGACCCCGAGTTTCTCCAGTTCCGCGCGATCGACGACGACCGCGCCCGGAATGCGAAGCTGCGCGCGCAGGGCAGGCGACAGGACGCGCGAGAACATCATGCCGCCGGGCCTGGCGTCGATGCCCGAGACGTACACCGCCACGGAGCCGGTGCCCGGGGGGCCACGCCAGTCGCCTTCGAACCACTGGAATGATTCAATCCGGCTGACGTCCGGATCCATTTCCAGCAGCGTTGCGACATCGGGATCGATCGGCCGACCCTGGTCGACGCTTTGCGTGCCCGGATAGCCCATCCACAGGTCCGCGCTTGATCCGGTCACGTACACGCTGGCGCTGCCGAAAATGCCGAGCACCAGCGATGCCTGGAGCAGCAGCAGCAGGCTGGCGAATGCGATTGCCACCGTTGCGGGCAGGAAGCGGCGCCATTCGTAGCGCAATGTCCGGCGTGCGAGGGCAACCATGTCAGGGATTCCGCTCCGCGGTCGCGGTCGACGGCAGGCCGGCTGCGCCGCCCAGCGCCTTGCAGACGGCGACGTAGTCGATCGCGCGGCTTGAACGCGCGCCGGCGACCTCCAGGGCCATCTCGTCGCGATCGACCTGGCTGGCCGCGACGTCCAACCCGCTGGCCAGGCCCAGGCGATGGCGACTGGCGGTCGCGCGGTCGACCGCGTCCAGTGCGTGCAATGCGCGCTCGCCTTCCTGCTCGCGCATGCGCTGCTGCTCCAGCGCCGCCAGCGAGGTTTCCACTTCCGCGACCGCGTCCAGGACGCTCTTCCTGTATGCGTAGGTCGCTGCCTTGAGCAGTTCGCCCTTGGCATCGGCGGTTGCACGCCGCATCCCCCAGTCGAAGAGCGGGATGTCGATCAGCGGCCCGAATGCACCAATGCTGCCCGTGCTCTTCTGCGTTCGCTCCGCCAGGCTCGTCGACTGGACCAGCGAGCCACCGATCGCAACGTTGGGATACATGGCGGCCTTCGCCATCCCGAGCGCACCTGCGGCGGCCAATACCGCAGCTTGCGCCCGTGCGATGTCCGGACGCTGTCGAATCAGGTCGGCCGGCGGACCTTCCGCACGCAGGTCGGGCGCCGCGGGCGTCGCGCCCGGGCGCATCCAGTCGGGATCCGGCTCGCTGCGCCCGGCGAGCACCGCAAGCGCCTGCGACGCAGTCGCGATCGCTTCGCCCGGCTCGGCGAGGGCCATTTCCGCCTTCGCAACGTCGACGTCGGCCTGCGCACCCTCTTGTGGCATGGCCAGCTGCAGCCGCTGCCTTGCATGGATCAATCGCGCCTGCTCCACGCGCCGGTCGCGGATGTCGCCAAGCAGCGACGCTCGCTCCTGCGCGCCGCGCAACAGGACCCATTGCCTGGCGACTTCGGCGGCCAGGGAAAGCTCGGCGTCGCCGACGTCAGCCTTCGCCTCCTGGAGATCGGCACGCGCCATGCGATGGATCGCGGTGCCGCGGCCAAAAAGTCCCAACTCCCACACGGAGTCGAAGCCGACGACGATGTACGACGCACTCGCATCGGGATCGACCGGATCGGTCGTCCGGATGTGGAAATCAGGCCGCAACGAGTCGCCGGCGTGACCAGACAGGGCACGGGCGGCACGCAACCTGGCAGCCGCCTGGGCAACGTCCAGGTTTGCGCCGAGCGCTTGTTCCTCCAACGCATCCAGGCGGCGATCTCCCAGCGCGCGCCACCACCGCGCATCGGCCATCGCCGCGACGGGCGCTCCAGCCGGCCCGTGTTGCCAGCGGTCCGGCAATGGCACCGCAAGGTCCGGCATTGGAGTCGATACGCAGGCAGAACCCAGCGCAGACAGCACGCAGGCCAGCAATGCCACTGCGCCATTCAGCCGAAATGCTCCCCTTGGCTGCGCGGCCATCACGCCGGAACCGTGCCTGGCGGGGGAAACAGCAACTCGACCCGAAGCCCGCCCAGTATCGATCGACCGAACGAGACCTTGGCTCCGTGTGCCTCGGCGATGCGGCGCACGATCGCCAAGCCCAATCCGCTGCCGCCACCCGGGGCGCCTGGCGAGCGGAAGAAGCGCTCGCCCAACCTGGGGATGAGGTCGTCGGGAACGCCGGGGCCGTCATCGTCCACCGCCGCGAGGATTCCCCCGCCGGATTCCGACGGCACCCGCAAGCTGATCGTGATGACGCCGCCACGCGACACATGGTTGAGCGCGTTGTCGATGAGGTTGTCGAACAATTCCTGCAGTGCGTTGGAATCTCCGCGGATCATCGCCGGCTGGTCGCCTGCGTCGTAGCCGAGGTCGACACCCGCATGCAGGGACTCTGGAATGCGCGACGCGACGATCTCCGGCAGGTGCGCTGCAAGATCCAGGTACTGCGGTGTCGACGCATCGTCCTGGCGACCTTGCGCGCGGGCGAGCGCAAGCAGTTGCGTGGCGCTGCGCGTGACGCGAGCAGTCAATGCCTGCACGTGCTGCATGGCCGCCACGAAGTCGCTCTCCGAATGGGCCTTGGACGCCCTCTCCACGTGCATCGCCAATCCCGCCAGTGGTGTTCGCAACTGATGCGCGGCGTCCGCGATGAACCGGTCCTGGAGCGCAACCAGTGCCTGCACCCGTCCGAACAGGACGTCGATCGTCCGGGTGAGTGGAAGGATCTCGATCGGGATGTCCGGACCGCTGATCGGCTCGAGGTTGCGTTCGCGAGCGGCGAGCCGGCGGATGGGTGGATCCAGTATCTGCAGGCCGAACTTCACCCCCTGCCACACCAACGCCAGCAGGACGACGATCAATGCCGATTCGATCGGAATCGTGAGCCAGAGTATTTCCTTGGCGCGCTGGTGCCTGCCATGGAGCGATTCGGCCAGCGACACGACCAGCCTGTCCCCTGGCTCGACGGGCGAGGGTATCGTCACCGATGCAACCCGCACGGGCATGGCGTCGATGGATGCGTCGAACAGGATGGGGGGGCTTCCGGTCGGCGCTTCGCGCAATGGTGGGATGCGCGCCTTGCTGCTGCTGACGACACCATGGCGCTGGCTTCGCACGGAGAAGAAGCTCTGTCCGTTCGGGTTGTATTCCAGCAGCAGATGGGCCTCCCTGGTCAGGCCGCCGCCCGAACGACCCTCCTGGAGGGCCTGCGCCAGGCCAAGCGTCGAAAACGCAAGGTCCCTGTCGTGGATGCCGTTCGAGTAGCGCAAGGCCACGTAATAGACGAAGGCGGTATCCAGCAGCATCAGGGCCAGGGTGGGAATCAACAGGAAGGCAAGCAGCCGCCTGCGCAGGCTGGGTTGTCGATGCGCCACCGCCTGCGTGGGTTCCATCACTGATGCGTGCACGTCAGGCGTCCAGGGCGATCGCCTGTCCGGTTTCCGTTGGCTCGAGCAGGTAACCAAGCCCACGGATCGTCCGGATATGCGCGCCGGAATTGTGCAGCTTGCGTCGAAGCCGGTGGATGGAGATATCCAGGCCGTTGCTGGTGAGGTCCTGCTCCCAGTCGCACAACGCCTCGGTGAGTTGCGCGCGACTGACCACGCGTTGCTGCCTGGCAAGCAAGGCTTCGAGCAGCGAGTACTCGCGGGCGGTCAATTCGAGGGGGGCATCGTCCAGCCAGGCCCTGCGCGCGCCGATATTCACCCGCAGTCGGCCCACCACCACCTCCGGCACGCCACCACTTGAGCGGCGCCGCAGGAGCGCGCGGGATCGCGCGAGGAATTCGGCAAGCTCGAATGGTTTGACGAGGTAGTCGTCGGCGCCGCTGTCCAGCATCTGCACCCTGTCGGCAACTCGATCACGCGCGGTGATCACCATCACGGCGATGTTCGATCCGCGTGCGCGAGCGAGCCGGAGCACCTGGTTGCCTTCCATCCGCGGCAACCCGAGATCCAGTACCAACAGGTCATACGCATCGTTGGACAATGCGTGGTCGGCGGAGACGCCGTCATCGACGTTGTCCACCGCGTGCCCACATTCGGCGAGGGATGCCTTCAGGGCAGCGGCGATCGCACTATCGTCCTCGGCAATCAGGATGCGCATCAGGCAGGTGTTTCCTTTTTTCGGGGAGTTCGAGGTAGGGCAGAGGCAAGACCGCGACTCCGATGCGTAGTTCAACGCGAACGCCCATCTGCTGCGTTAATGTTTTGTTGGGCACGGGTGACGCGTCGCGTCGCACAAACGGGGTGCTGCTGCCGACATTCCGCGCCAGCCGGCCTGCCTGGGACAAGGGCTGGCAGTCCGGCATCGATACCGACCATGGCCAGGGCAGGATGGTCGAGCGGGGACCGGGGACAGCGGCGTGTAAAATCGCCGGATGAACAAACCACCAGGCAAGCGTCGCAGCGGCGGCAAGGCGAAAAAGTCGTCCGATTCCTCGAGTGGGCGACGTGGTGGGGGCGATCGAAAGGCGCCACGCGCCGCGGCCCTTCCCGGCTGGATGCCCGACGCCGGGCTGGCACGGGCGATGGGCGCCAGGCAGGCGCCAGCGAGTGATCGACCCAGCGGTGCCCACCTGCAGGATCCCCAGGCCGCGCGCGAGGCGGCGCGCTACGAGCAACCGATCGCCAGCCGCGAAATGATCGTGCAACTGCTGACCGCGGCCGAAGGGCCGCTGGATGCGGGCGAACTGGCGCAGAAGCTCGGCCTGCTCGAGCTTGACCGGCTGGACGCATTGAACAAGCGCCTGGGCGCGATGGTCCGCGACGGGCAGTTGCTGCAGAACCGCCGTGGCGGCTACGCGCCAGCGGCGCGCATGGACCTGGTTCCCGGCGTCGTCATCGCCAACCCGGACGGATTCGGTTTCCTGCGTCCCGACGCCGGCGGCGGCGACGATCTGTTCCTGCCGCCCTTCGAGATGCGCAAGGCGATGCATGGCGATCGCGTGCTCGGCAGCGTCACCGGCGTCGATCGTCGCGGTCGTCGCGAAGGCGCGATCGTCGAGGTCCTCGAACGACGCCTCAATCGCCTGATCGGTCGCTACACGATCGAGGCAGGCATCAGCTACGTCGTTCCGGACGACAAGCGCATCCAGCGCAACATCATGATTCCGCCCGACGCGCGCCTGGAGGCTTCGCACGGGCAGCTGGTGGTGTGCGAGATCGTGCAGGCCCCCGATGCCAGGCGTCCGCCGATCGGGCGCGTGCTGGCGGTGCTGGGCGACAAGCTGACGGCATCGCTGGCGGTCGAGGCCGCGATCCACGGACACGAGATTCCGCACGAATTCCCGACCGAGGTGATCGCGCAGGCCGCAGCCGTGCCGGTCGATGTCGAGCATGCGACTGCCGCCGCGCGCGTCGACCTGCGTCACCTGCAACTGGTGACGATCGATGGCGAGGATGCCAAGGACTTCGATGACGCGGTGTATTGCGAGCCCAACCCGGACGGGTTCCGCCTGGTGGTCGCGATCGCGGACGTCTCGCACTACGTGATGCCGGGCACGCCGCTGGATGACGAAGCCACCAAGCGTGCGACGTCGGTGTATTTCCCTGGTTTCGTCGTGCCGATGCTGCCGGAGACCCTCTCCAACGGCATCTGCTCGCTGAAGCCCAAGGTCGATCGCCTCTGCTTCGTCTGCGACATGCAGGTCGATCGGAGCGGCGGGGTTAGCTCATCGACATTCTACGAAGCGGTGATGCATTCGCATGCGCGCCTGACCTACACGCAGGTGTGGAATGCGGTCGGCGAAGGCGTCCCGGAGGAGGACCGCGGGCACGCGCTTGGTGTGATCGGTAAATTGCTGCCGCAGATCGAACGCCTGCACCAGCTGTACCGCATCCTGGACAAGGCGCGGCAGAAACGCGGAGCGATCGAGTTCGAGACGTCGGAGGTGCGGTTCGTGCTCGGGCCGCAGGGCGAGGTCACGCAGGCCGGCATGATCCAGCGCAACGACGCGCACAAGCTGATCGAGGAATGCATGATCGCGGCCAACGTCGAGGCGGCGAAATACCTGCTCGGCGCAGCGGTCCCCGCACCCTATCGCGACCACGACAAGCCACCCGAAGCGAAGTTCACCGACCTGCTCGAATTCCTCAAGGAGTTCAAGCTGCGCCTGCCGTCGTGGGCGAAAGTGCAGCCGCGCGATTTCCGCCAGCTGCTCGAGACCATCCGCGACCGCCCCGATGCGGCATTGCTCGAATCGGTCGTGCTGCGCAGCCAGAGCCTGGCCGTGTACGCACCCGACAACATCGGGCATTTCGGGCTCGCGTTGTCGGCCTACGCGCATTTCACCTCGCCAATCCGGCGCTATCCCGACCTGCTCGTGCATCGCGCCATCAAGCACGCGCTGGTGGGTGGCCATGCGGATTCCTACCGGTACACGGCCCATGCGATGGCGGCGCTGTCGCTGCAGTGCTCGGAGCGCTCGCGCCGCGCTGATGAGGCGCAACGTGAGGTCGACGAGCGCTATCGCGCGGCCTGGATGGAACAGCACGTCGGCGGACAGTTCATGGGCACGATCAGCGGGGTGACCAGCTTTGGCCTGTTCATCGAGCTCGACGACTCGAAGGTCAACGGACTGGTGCACGTCACCCAGCTGCCACGGGATTTCTACCATTTCGACCCGATCCGAAAGACGCTGACCGGCGAGCGACGTGCCCGCGAATACCGCCTGGGCGACCGCGTTGAGATCGTTGTCCTGAAGGCGAGCGTCGAGGACCGGCGCATCGATTTCCGCCTCGTCGACGAAGCGGCTGGTGTCGCCGAAGACAGGCCACCGGCGCCGCGCGGACAGCCGGCAAAACGCAAGAAGGCGCGTTACTGATGCGCCGCCACCCAGCACGCGGCACCAAGCGGCAACCTGACGCATGAGCAAGGACAACCAGTGGATCGCGGGCATCAACTCCGTCGAGGCAGCCATCGCCAACGACGCGGAGAACGTCCGCGAAGTCCTGATCGAGGCCGGCGCGCGCAATCCGCGCATCAGCGAGATCGAGACCAACGCGCGCAGATACGGCATCGAGGTGCGTCGCGTGACGCAGCAGGCGCTGGAAGGCATCGCCGGTGGATTACGCCACCAGGGCGCGGTCGCACGCTACGCAGCCGCCAGGACGTGGGATGAGAACGAACTGCCGGAGCTGGTCGAAGCCGCAGGCGGCAAGGCCCTGATCCTGGTGCTGGATGGCGTGCAGGATCCGCACAACCTCGGCGCTTGCCTGCGCAGCGCCGCGGCGGCGGGTGTGACTGCCGTGGTGATCCCCAAGGACAAGGCGGTGCAGGTCAATGCAACCGTGCGCAAGACGTCGGCCGGCGCCGCGGACAGCATCCCGGTGATCCGTGCGACCAACCTGGCGCGCTGCATGCGCGACCTGCAGCAGATGGGCGTGTGGCTCTACGGCTTGGCCGGCGATGCCACCGAATCGCTGTACAAGATCGACCTGCGCGGCAACGTCGCGCTGGTGCTCGGCGGCGAAGCCGACGGCTTGCGTCGACTCACGCGCGAACATTGCGACCAGCTGGTGAAGATCCCGATGCCCGGCACCACGGAAAGCCTCAACGTGTCCGTCGCCACCGGCGTCAGCCTGTTCGAGGCGGTGCGCCAGCGCCAGGCGTAGACCGTGTGGCACGAGGACAACTGATGCCCGCGCTGGCATGGTTCGACTGGGTCGGGCTTGGCGGGACGCTGGTCATCCTGTCCGCGTTTTTCCTGTTGCAGTCAGGACGCATCAGCGGTACCGATCGCCGTTACCAGGTGTTCAATGCAATCGGTTCGGCCGGCGTGCTGGTGTCGCTGCTGGGGGGCTTCAACCTGCCGGTGTTCCTGCTCGAGCTGGCCTGGCTGCTGATCAGCGTCTATGGCCTGGGGCGATCGCTGCTTGCGACGCGTCGGCCCGGGCAACAGTGATCGATCAGGTCGTCGGCTGCCACGCGTTGGCGATCTTGCAGAACAGCTCGGCGGTGCGCTCGGCGTCGTAGACGGCCGAGTGCGCTTCCTCGCCGTTCCATGGCAGGTCCGCTGCCTGCATGGCGCGACTGAGCACCGTCTGTCCGTAGGCCAGGCCGGCCAGCGAGACGGTGTCGAAGACGCTGAAGGGGTGGAACGGATTGCGCTTGTGTTCCACGCGCGAGACGGCGGCGTTGAGGAAGTTCAGGTCGAAATGCGCGTTGTGCCCGACCAGGATCGCGCGCTGGCAGTTGTGGCGACGCACCGCGGCGCGCACCGCGGCGAAGATATGGTCCAGTCCTTCCTTTTCCTGCTTCGCCATCCGGAATGGATGCCCGATGTCGATGCGGGTGATTTCCAGGGACTTCGGGTCGATCAGCGTCCCGGGTGCGGGATCCAGGTGGACGCAGGCGACTTCGCCGGGGATGAAGCGGCCGTCACTGTCCAGTTCGATTGGGATCGCGGCGATTTCCAGCAGCGCATGCCGGTTCCAGTCGAACCCGCCGGTTTCCACGTCCACCACCACCGGCAGGTAGCCGCGGAAGCGTTCGCTCATCTTCCGGAAGGGCGCTGGAACCCCGGTCTGTGGATCGATCTGCGTCATTGCGCAAGCCTAGCAGAGCGCAATTCCGCTCGCGTCCACCGCTGCCGCGCTGGCCTGGCCGCGGCGCGGTTGCCAATGCGTGTCAGCCGGCGGTGTTGGTCTCGTCGCGCTTGTCCCGTGGAGGCAGGATGCCTTCGCCATGCACCCGGTACCAGACGTTCTCGGCGATGTTGGTGGCATGGTCGCCGATGCGCTCGATGTTCTTGGCCATGAACAGCAAATGCGTGCAGGGCGTGATGCTGCGTGCGTCCTCCATCATGTAGGTCAGCAGCTCGCGGAACAGGCCGGTGTACTGGGCGTCGAGTTCGGCATCGCGCTCGCGCACGCGATGCGCCGCATCGGCGTCGTTGTCGCGGTACGCGGCAAGCACGTCCCGGACCTGCTGCACGGCCAGTTCGCCAAGCGCATGCAGGCCGCGCGTGTGCGGCAATGGCGGCGCAAGGTTCAATGCCATGGAACGCTTGGCGACATTGGCGGCGTAGTCGCCGATGCGCTCGATGTCGGCGGCGATGCGCAGCGCGGCGAGGATCTCGCGCAGGTCGCGCGCCAGCGGGCCGCGCAGGGCCAACCGCATCACGTCGTGGCTGATTTCATGTTCCATCGTGTCGATCGCATCGTCGTTGCCGATGATGCGCGCCGCCGCCTGGTCGTCGCGACGGTCGACCACGTCCAGCGCGGCTTCCAGTTGCGAGGCGGCCATCTCGCCCATGCGCAGGATCTCGTTGAGCAGTCGCTGCTGCTCTTCGTCCAGGCTTCTGACGATGTGCTGGTGGGTTGGCATGTCTGTGTCCTCAGCCGAAACGGCCGGTGATGTAGTCCTCGGTCTGCTGCTTCGAGGGGTTGGAGAAGATGGTCTCGGTGGTGTCGTGCTCGATCAGGTCGCCCAGGTACATGAAGGCGGTGTAGTCCGACACGCGCGCCGCCTGCTGCATGTTGTGGGTGACGATCACGATGGTATAGGTCGACTTGAGATCCGCGACCAGCTGCTCGATCCGGCTGGTGGAGATGGGGTCCAGCGCCGACGTCGGCTCGTCCAGCAGCAACACCTCCGGCCGCAGGGCCACAGCCCGGGCGATGCACAGGCGCTGTTGCTGTCCTCCCGACAAACCAAGGGCGTTCTGCTTCAGCTTGTCCTTGACCTCGTCCCAGATCGCGGCCTGGCGCAGCGCCGCCTCGACGCGCGTTTCCATCTCCGCTTTCGACAGGCGCTCGTGGTGGCGGATGCCATAGGCGACGTTCTCGAAGATCGTCATCGGAAATGGAACCGGCTTCTGGAACACCATGCCGACCTTGCTGCGCAGCCGGTTCATGGGGTATTTCGGGTCGAGGATATTGACGCCGTCCAGCAGCACTTCACCGCGGGCGAACTGCTTGGGATACAGCGCGTAGATGCGATTGAATACGCGCAGCAAGGTCGACTTCCCGCAGCCCGACGGGCCGATCAGCGCAGTGACCTGCTTTTCGGGGATGTCGAGGTTGATGTCCTTGACCGCATGGAACTTGTCGTACCAGAAGTTGAGCTCGTGGGCTGCCAGTTTGGTGGGTGCCTGGGCGCGCGTGCTTGCGTCGCGTGCCGGCATCGACATGGCAGGGCGTGCGTCATTCATGGCGGGAGCCTGGGCAGGAGTAAGGGAAAGGGAAAGGTCATTCATTGCTGATCCTGTTGCGCGCCACGATGGCACGCGCAGCCAGGCTGACCAGCAGCACGAACAGCGTCAGCACGAAGGCGCCGGCCCATGCGAGCGTGTGCCAGCTGTCGTAGGGACTCATCGCGTACTGGAAGATCACCACCGGAACGTTGGCCATCGGACCCGACACGTCGGTCGACCAGTACTGGTTGTTGAGCGCGGTGAACAGCAATGGCGCGGTTTCGCCGCTGATGCGCGCCAGCGCCAGCAGGATGCCGGTGACGATGCCAGGCAGCGACGCGCGATACAGCACCTGCACGATCACCTTCCACTGCGGAACGCCCAGCGACAGCGCCGCTTCGCGCATCTGGGCCGGAACCAGCCGCAGCATTTCGTCGGTCGTGCGCACGACCACCGGCAGCACGATGAAAGCCAGCGAGATCGCGCCGGCGAGGGCGGAAAAATGCCCCATCGGCGCAACGACCAGCGTATAGACGAACAATCCCAGCACGATCGATGGCGCGGACAACAGGATGTCGTTGACGAAGCGCACGGTTTCGCCCAGCCAGCTCTTCTGCGAATACTCGGCGAGGAACGTGCCCGCCAGCACGCCGATGGGTGCGCCAATCGCGATGCCGAGCACGCTCATCACGGCGCTGCCGAAGAAGGCATTGAGCATGCCGCCGGTTTCGCCGGGTGGAGGTGTCATCTTGGTGAACAGCGCGGCGTTGATCGACGCCAGGCCGTTGTGCAGCGTGGTCCACAGGATCCAAACCAGCCAGAACAGCCCGAAGATCGCCGCAAGCACGGCGAGCACCTGCGCGACGATGTTCTTCGCGCGACGGAAGCCGTAGCGTGAGTCGAACATCAGTTTCCCTCGCGCTTGGCGAGCTGGCGCAGCATCAACCGGGCTGCCGCCAGCACCACGAAGGTGACCAGGAACAACACGAAGCCCAGTGCGAGCAGCGTCGACCGGTACATTTCCGAATCGGCTTCGGTGAATTCATTGGCGATGGTGGCGGCGATGGAATTTCCCGGCATCAGCAGCGAGGCCGTCAATTCGTGCGCGTTGCCCAGCACGAAGGTCACCGCCATCGTTTCGCCCAGCGCCCGGCCAAGGCCGAGGAACACGCCGCCGATCACCGCCGAGCGCGTGTAGGGCAGCACGACGTCCCAGATGACTTCCCAGCGCGTCGATCCCAGCGCGTACGAGGACTCCTTGAGCGGTCCCGGAACCGTGAGGAAGACGTCGCGCATCACCGATGCGATGAACGGGATGACCATGACCGCCAGCACCAGTCCCGCGGTCAGCATGCCCAGGCCCAGCGGCGGTCCCGAGAACAGCGCGCCGACGACCGGCCACTGGCCCATGTGCGAATCGATCCACGGATACACGTGCTCGGCCAGGACCGGCACCAGCACGAACAGGCCCCACATGCCGTAGATGATCGAGGGGATACCGGCCAGCAATTCGATGGCGGTGCCGACCGGGCCGCGCAGCCACTTGGGCGCGATCTCGGTCAGGAACATCGCGATGCCGAAGCTCACCGGCACCGCGATCACCATGGCGATGAGTGCCGTGACGATCGTTCCGTAGATCGGGACCAGCGCGCCGAACTGCTGCCCCACCGGATCCCAGGTCCGCGACCAGAGGAAGCCAAGGCCGAATTTCTGCAGCGCCGCGTGACCGCCCCAGATCATCGAGAAGGCAGCGGCGCCCAGTGCGACCAGCACGAAGACGCCTGCGGCCGTCACCAGCCAGCGGAAGCCGCGATCGGTCGCGGCGTCCCGCGTGTTGCGCTGCTCAGCCAGCGGCAGTGTGGTGGTGCTCATGCGGGGATTGCCGCCCCGTCAGTGCTTGAATTCCGCCGACCAGTACTGCTCCACCTGCTGCACGAGTTCTGGCGGCAGGGGGACGTAATCCAGCGACTTGGCCTGCGACTGGCCGTTCTCGAGCGCCCACTTGAAGAAGGCCAGCGTGTCCGCCGAGCGCTTGGCATCCTTGGGCTGCTTGTACATCAGGATGAAATTCGTGGCGGTGATCGGCCATGCGGTGGCGCCCGGCGCATTGGTGATCACCAGGTTGAAGTCGTGCGCGCTGGCCCAATCGGCGCTCGATGCCGCTGCCTGGAAGCTCTCGGCGCTTGGTTGCACCCAGTTGCCGGACGCGTTCTGCATCGACGCGAACGTCATCGCGTTCTGCGAGGCATACGCCAGCTCGACATAACCGATCGAGCCCTTGATCTGCTTGACGTAGGCCGCGACGCCTTCATTGCCCTTGCCGCCGATGCCACCCGGCCACTGCACGGACGTGCCTTCGCCAACCTTGGCCTTGAAGGTCGGGCTGACCTTGGACAGGTAGTTGACGAAATTGAACGTCGTGCCGGAGCCGTCGGAACGATGCACGACGTTGATCTTCGATGACGGCAGCGCAACGCCGGGATTGAGGGCCGCGATCGGCGCGTCGTTCCACTTGGTGATGTTGCCCATGTAGATGTCGGCCAGCACCGGTCCGGTCAGCCGCAACTTGCCGCTGGCGATGCCATCGAGGTTGACGACGGGGACGACGCCGCCGATGGCGGACGGAAACTGGCCAAGCCCGGAAGCGGCCAGTTCCTCGCTGGGCAGCGGCTTGTCGGACGAGCCGAAGTCGACCGTGCCGGCCTTGATCTGCGCGATGCCGCCACCCGATCCGATCGACTGGTAGTTGATCTTGTGTCCGGTTGCCTTGTTGTAGGCATCCGACCACTGCGAGAGCAGCGGATAGATGAACGTCGCGCCGGCGCCGGTGATCTGGGCGGACACCTGGTCCGCGGCGGGCGCCGTGGCCGTCGCCGGGGCGCCAGCGGTTTCGGTGCCGGATTGCTTGCAGCCGGCGACCAGCAGCGCGGTCGAAAGGCCGAGGGCGAGGGCGCTGTAGCGAAGAATGTGGTTCATGCGCAGATCTCCATGACTGGAGGCCGGGGTTCCGGCGGATCGCGCCATGAAATGATGTTTTTGTTACATGCCGATGACAGGGGAGGCGCGGGACCCTGGAACCGGGTGGCCAACCGCCACCTTGGCGAAATCCTGCAGGAAGCCCTGGACCGCTTCGGGGCGGGTTGCCCAGGAGGTGACCAGGCGGATCGCTGAATGCCCCGGATCGACCCGGGACCAGACGTGGAAGCCATAGAGCGACCGCAGAGCCGCGATCTGCGTGTCCGCCAGGATGGGGAACACCTGGTTGGTCACCGGCTCGCTCAGGAAGCGCGTGCCTGTGGATCGCAGCCCGTCGGCGAGCATCGCCGCCATGGCGTTGGCGTGGCGTGCAAGCTCGAAATACAGGCCGTCTTCGAGCAGGGCGACGAACTGCGCACCGAGCAATCGCCCCTTGGCCAGCAAGGCGCCCCGCTGCTTGAGGTGGAAGCGGAAGCGTTCCTGCAGCGCCGGCGTGTTGATCACCAACGCTTCGCCCAGCAGCGCGCCGTTCTTGGTGCCGCCGACATAGAGCATGTCCACCAGCGCCGAAACGTCACGCAGTGTCATGTCCGCCGCCGCGCTGACCAGCGCCGGCGCAATGCGGGCGCCATCCAGGTACAGGTACAGGCCCAGTTCGCGGCAGGTCGCCGACAGCGCCGTCAATTCGGCCTTGCTGTAGAGCGTGCCGACCTCGGTGGCCTGTGACAGGTAGACCACGCGCGGCAGCACCATGTGCTCGTCGCAATGCTGCGCGACCACCTCGCGCACCTGCCCTGGCGAGAGCTTTCCTTCGTGGCCGGGCAGGCCATGGATCTTGTGTCCCGTCGCCTCGATCGCCCCGGTCTCATGCACGAGGATGTGGGCGGTTTCCACCGTGATGACCGATTCGTATGGCTTGAGCATCGACGCCAGCGCGATGAGGTTCGCCTGCGTTCCGCCGGACACCAGATGCACCGCTGCATCGGCATTGCCGGTCGCCTCGCGCAGCAGGGACGCGGCCTGCAACGACAGCGCATCCTCCCCGTAACCGGACTCCTGCCTGAGGTTGCTGGACACGAGCAGCTCGAGCACGCGTGGATGCGCGCCCTCGGAGTAGTCATTGAGGAAGCTGTGTTTCATGGCGTCCGGCGCTGGTTTCTCGAGGTGGACATCATATCCATGTACCGCGGCCCAAAAAAAAGCGGGCCCGGATGGGCCCGCAGGTTTGCGTGGGACAGGAGGATCGGAGAGACGGTGCTCAGTACTTGAGGTTCTGCGTCCAGTAGGTCTCGATCTGCCGGACCAGCGCCGGAGGCAGTGGCACGTAGTCGAGCGAGCTGGCCTGCGGCTGGCCGTGCTCGAACGACCACTTGAAGAAATCGACCGTGGCCTTGGACTGCGCCGGATTCTTCGCTTTCTTGTACATGATCGCCCAGGTCGTCGCGGTGATCGGCCAGGCGTCGTCACCGGGCGCATTGGTCATGATCACGTTGAAGTCCTTCGCTGATTTCCAGTCGGCGGTTTCGGCAGCCGCGGCGAAGCCGCCTGCGTCGGGCAGCAGGAACTTGCCGGCTGCATTCTTCATGCGCGTGTAGGCCAGCTTGTTCTGCAATGCATAGGCATATTCGACGTAACCGATGCCGCCGTTGATCTGGCGGACATAGGCGGACACGCCCTCGTTGCCCTTGCCGCCGACGCCGGTCGGCCACTGCACGGAAGTGCCTTCGCCAACCTTGGCCTTCCATGCGCCACTGACCTTGGACAGGTAGTTGGAGAAGTTGAACGTCGTGCCCGAGCCGTCCGAGCGGTGGACGACGGTGATCTTCGCGTCGGGCAGCGTGACGCCGCCATTGAGCGCGGCGATGGCCGGATCGTTCCAGCGGGTGACCTTTCCGAGGTAGATGTCGGCCAGCAGCGCGCCGTCGAGCTTCATCGCGCCCGAGGGAACGCCCGGCACGTTGATCACGGGAACGATGCCGCCGATGACGACGGGGAACTGGCCCAGGCCGTACTTCTGCAGCTCAGCCGCCGGCAGTGGTTTGTCCGACGCGCCGAAATCGACGGTGCCCGCTTCGATCTGGGCGATGCCGCCACCCGATCCGATCGACTGGTAGTTGACCTGGCTGCCCGTGGCCTGGTGATACGCGGCCGACCACTTGGACAGGACCGGGTAGACGAAGCTGGAACCGGCGCCGGTGACATTGGTGGCATTCGCGGCCGAAGCGACGGATGCCGTGAGGACGGCGAGCGTGAAGCCGATCTTGATGCCATGTTTCATGAAGTTCTCCAAGGGAAGCAGCGTAGCCGGATGTTCGGCCGCTATTGCATGGGAACTTCGTGACAGAAGGATGTCCCTTGCGTGTCAGCCGGATGTCAGTCCCGGTTGGGGGAAAGGTGCAATGCGGTGACTCGTTGTCGCAAAACGGTCATGTTCTTAACGGAATCTACACACCGATCCGTCGTGCATCCATTGCGCAACGGCAGCCTCGACATTCCCAAACGGAGACCACCCATGCGTTACAACATGCTCACGACGGCCATTGCAGCCGGGCTCGGCCTTGCCACGGTGTTCGTGGCCAACCCGGTGCGCGCTGCGAATGCGTCCACGCAGCCGACGGCCGTGACCGCCGAGCAGCTGCAGGACCTCAAGGCGCAGATCGCGTCGCTGCAGGCGCAACTCGACACGCTGCAGCAGCGGACCGACGCGCAGTCCGACATCAACGTCGCCACCGCGCAGTCCACCGAGGCCGCGCAGGCGACCCAGGACAAGCTGGACAAGCTGGCGAAGGTGGTCAACGACACCCAGCTCAATGGCAAGATGTTCTTCGACATGACCAACATCGACCAGCAGGACAACGGCAACAAGACCAGCGCCAGCGGCACCGGATTCGACGTCAAGCGCTTCTACCTGAGCGTGACCCACCAGTTCGACCCGACCTGGTCGGCGAACCTGACCACCGATTTCCAGTACAGCTCGTCGCTGGACAGCGCCGCCGACATCTACGTCAAGAAGGCGTACCTGCAGGGCAAGTTCAGCGATGCATTCGTGGTGCGTGCCGGTTCGGCCGACCTGCCGTGGATCCCGTTCGCCGAGAATTACTACGGTTTCCGCTACGTGGAGAACACGCTGACCGATCGCCTGAAGTTCGGTACGTCCGCCGACTGGGGCGTGCACGCCGGCGGCGACCTTGCCGGGAAGAAAGTCAATTACGCCGTCTCGATGGTCAATGGCGCGGGCTACAAGAACCCGACCCGCAGCAACAGCATGGATGTCGAAGGCCGCGTGGGCTTCGTGCCGTTCGATGGCATGGTCGTGGCCGTTGGCGCTTACTCGGGCAAGCTCGGCAAGGACACCCAGAACGTCGACACGCTGCATACCGCGCAGCGCGGTGACCTGATGGTGGCCTATGCAAAGGGCCCGATTCGTGTCGGTGGCGAGTATTTCAATGCCAGCAACTGGAACAACGTGCTCACGGCGGCGTCCGACAAGGCCGACGGTTATTCACTGTGGGGCAGCCTTGGCCTCGGCTCCGGCGGCATCACCGCATTCGCCCGCTATGACCGCAGCAACCTGAGCAAGGACCTGGATCCCAGCCTGACCGACACCTACTACAACCTCGGTGTCGAATTTCCGCTGCGCAAGGGCGTCAAGCTTGCCGCGGCCTACAAGCATGACCAGCGCAAGAACGACACCGCGGTCGACCTGAAGACCCAGGAGTTCGGCATCTGGGGCGAAGTGGCGTTCTGATCGGACCTGCAGTGCAAACGAAAACGGCGAGCTACGGCTCGCCGTTTTTCTTTGTGGCCGATGCCAGCGTCTTGTGCGGATGACGGCACAGGTCACGGATGACGCAGGCGGGACATACGGGCACGCGCGCCTTGCAGACGTAGCGGCCATGCAGGATCAGCCAGTGGTGCGCATCTTGCTGGTATTCGGGCGGGACGACCTTCGCCAGCCGATCCTCCACGGCGCGGACCGTGTCGCCGCGTGCAAGGCCGGTGCGGTTGGAGACGCGGAAGATGTGCGTGTCGACTGCGATCACGGGCTGGCCGAATGCGGTGTTGAGGATGACGTTCGCCGTCTTGCGGCCCACGCCCGGTAGCGCCTCAAGCGCTTCGCGGTCGGCGGGGACCTGGCCGCCGTGGCGTTCGATGAGCAATCGGCAAGTCGCGATGACGTTCCTGGCCTTGGCGTTGAACAGGCCGATGGATGAGATGTACGGTTTCAGGCCGTCCTCGCCAAGCGCCAGCATCGTCTTCGGCGTCCGGGCGACGCGGAACAGGCGCCGCGTGGCCTTGTTCACCGAGACATCCGTCGCCTGCGCCGAGAGCATCACCGCAACCAGCAATTCGAACGGGGTCTTGTAGACCAGTTCGGTCGTGGGATGCGGGTTCAATTCGGCGAGGCGCGCGAACAGTTCGCGTACCTCGGCAGGTCGCAGGTCTGGTCCGCGACGAGGCGCGGCGCGTTTGGCAACACTGCTCATGGGCTTCGACGGCCGGCGGCCTTGTCCCGGGCGCGCGCCAGCGCAGCGGCGGCAGCCGGTGGCAATGCAGGTGCGACTGCCAACCGATCGGATGCGTCATTGCGTGCAGGGGTCGCACGACGACGACGTTCTTCCTTTATTCGTGCAAGTCGCGCCTCGCGTGCGCGGAACCGATCACGCGCCGCGAGGGCGAAGTGGCGAGCGTCGCGCGCGATGCGCAATGTCTCCCGGCAGGCTTCCGTGCAGCCGGGACAAGCCTCGCTCGTCAGCAATCCCGCTTGCAGCGCTGCGTCCACGTCATCGCTGGCCAGTGCGGCGACGATGGCGTGCGCGCCGCCATCCTGCGGGACAGTGCAGCCGCAGCGGCAGGCCGCGGCGCCCATCAGCGGCCGGAGAACGCCGGCTTGCGGCGATCCAGGAACGCGGTGGTGCCTTCGCGCATGTCTTCCGTGGCGAACATCAATCCGAATTGCGCGCTTTCATAGGCAAGGCCTTCCTCGATGCCCGATTCCCCACCGAAATTGACGCAGTCCAGGATGCCGCGCAACGCAAGTGGAGCGGCGGCGGCCAACTGCGCCGCGATTTCCATGGTGCGGTCCTCGAGCTCCGCGGCCGGAACGACCCGGTTGACGATGCCCAGCTGCTGCGCGCGGGCCGCATCGACCGGCGCACCGAGCAGGCACAACTCGAGGGTCGCCGCCCGGCCAGCCAGTCGCAGCAGTCGCTGGCTGCCACCAAAGCCGGGGATCAGGCCGAGGTTGATTTCCGGCTGGCCGACCTTCGCCGTGTCCGATGCGATGCGCAGGTGGCAGCACATCGCCAACTCCAGGCCACCACCGAGCGCGAACCCGTTGATCATTGCGATCACCGGCTTGGGCATCGTTTCGACGGCACGCATCATCCGTTGCCCGCGCTGGGAAAAGTCGCGTCCCTGCACCGGCGTCAGCTGGACCATTTCGGCGATGTCGGCGCCTGCGACGAATGCCTTCGGGCCGGCGCCCGTCAGTACGACGACATGGACACCTGCATCATTGGCTGCGGCCGTGAAGGCAGCCTGGAGAGCGTCCAGCGTCGCGGCGTTCAACGCGTTGAGCTTGTCGGGACGATTGACTGTGATGATGCGGACGGGGCCGCGGTCGCTGACCTGCAAGGGTGAATCGATCATGAGTGGAATGTCGTCGCTGGGGTGGTCGCCCAGCCCCGCCGGAACTTGTCGGCGCGGCCCGGGTCGGAAGGGTGTCGTCAGTGGCGGTTCAGCCCTGCGGCCGCTATCCTAGCGCGTCAATGTGTCTTGTCCTGCGGGGCGGCTGAGCCGCCCCGTTCCGCGACAGGACTCCAATCCGGAGGTTGTACCGAATGAAGTTGCGCTTGCTTGCTGCCACGCTCGTGGCCCTGACCCTGACCGGGGGCACAGCCCTTGCCCAGGATACGTCCTCTTCCAAGGGGCAGTTGAGCTACGCCCTGGGATTCCAGTTCGGCAACCAGCTGTTGAACAGTGGCGAGCCGCTGGACATCAATACCGTGATCAAGGCGGTGCAGGACGGCTACGCCAAGAAGGCGCCTGCCGTGCCGGTGGAGCAGATGAAGACTGCCTACCAGTCGATGATGCAGCGCATGGAGGGCAAGGCCAAGGCTGAGTTCCAGAAAGCCGCGGTCGACAACAAGGCCAAGAGTGACGCCTTCCTTGCCCAGAACAAGTCCAAGCCCGGCGTGAAGGTGCTTGCGAGCGGCGTGCAGTACCGCATCCTGGAAACCGGCACGGGCGCCAAGCCGACGCTTGCGAGCACGGTCGACCTGGAAGTCAGCACGCCGTTCCCGCTGGGCCAGCATCCGCCGCAGGCACAGCCGCCGCAGAAGACCCCGAGCATGAAGATCAGCCAGATCCCGACGCCGGGTATCCGCGAAGTGCTGATGCAGATGCCGGCTGGCTCCAAGTGGGAAATCGTCGTGCCGTCCGCGTTCGGCAACGACCCGAGCTCGGGCATGCCGCCCAACCTCGCGGCCGTGTACGAAGTGAAGCTGCTGAGCGTCAAGTAAGCAGCCTCCGGATTCAATCCGGGCTTGGACAGGATCGAACCCGGCTTGCAAGAGCCGGGTTTTTTATTGGAAGGACTTGCTGGAACGGGAATACGTGAACGACCGCTTGATCAATGCGCCCATTGCCAGCCCATGCACCGGCGTGTGCCAATTGGGCAGCGACGGATTGTGCGAAGGCTGCCAGCGCACCGCGGCGGAAATCGGCGGCTGGCTGCGCATGTCCGACCGCGAACGCCATCGACTGATGGAGTCCGTCCTGCCATTGCGCGCGCTGCGAACGACGGGATGATCGACGCGCTCGCCCGCATCCAGTCTGCACTGCACCCGCTGCAGTCGGTGCCGGCGTGCGAATGCTGGAACCTCGTTGAACTGGATGGGCTCCTGCCCGATGCCCCGCCAGTGTCGGCCGCCGTCCTCGTGGGAATGGTGCAAAGGCCAGGCGGACTGCACGTGCTGCTGACGCGGCGCACGCATGGCCTGCGACATCACGCAGGGCAGGTGAGTTTTCCCGGCGGCCGCGTCGAAGTCGGCGACGTCGATGCCTGCGCAGCCGCGCTGCGCGAAACCCATGAGGAAGTCGGCATCGCGGCCTCGCAGGTCCGCCCGCTCGGATACCTGGACCCGGTGCGGACGGTGACCGGCTTCCGGGTGCTGCCACTCGTGGCGCTCGTCACGCCCGACTACATCGCGACGCCCGATCCTCGCGAAGTGGACGAAGTCTTCGAGGTGTCCTTCGATTACCTCATGGCACCCGCGAACCTGCGCCGTATCAGCATGGACATCGGCGGCCGGCCGCGTTCGATCCTGGAGTTCGTTGATCCGGACTCCAGCGGACGCCGTATCTGGGGCGTCAGTGCCTCGATCCTGCTCAACCTCAGAGAACGCATGGAGAACACCCGATGAGTGGATGGACGACGCTGGTTCCGGCCGAAACACTGGCCATTGCAGTGGGGCGACCGGATGTCGTCGTGCTCGATTGCCGGTTCTCGCTCATGGATCCCGGTGCGGGCGAGAGGGCCTACCAGCAGGGCCATGTCCCCGGCGCCTTGTACGCGCACCTTGAGCGCGATCTCTCGAACCACCGGCAGCAGGGGCAGGGGCGGCATCCGTGGCCCGATGCTGCCGAATTCACCGCCAGGCTCGGTCAGTGGGGGATCACGCCTGACCACCAGGTCGTGGCCTATGACGACGGCGAAGGCGCCTACGCGGCGCGCCTGTGGTTCCTGCTGCGGATGCTGGGCCATGCGAAGGTCGCCGTGCTCGATGGTGGCTGGTCGCGATGGACCTCGCTCGGCTTGCCGGTGGATACGCGGAATCCGGTCCCGGCGCCACAACGATACGTCGCGCAATTCGACAAGTCGCGCCTGCTCGATGCCGACCAGGTTCAGGCCCGGCTGGATGCTGGCGACCTGTTGATCGATGCGCGCGCGCTCGAGCGCTTCCGCGGTGACGTCGAGCCATTGGACAAGATCGCAGGCCATGTGCCGGGCGCGCGAAACCGACCGTACGCCACCAACCTGACCGACAAGCGTTTCAAGACACCAGTGCAACTGGCCGCGGAGTTCCGCGAACTCCTGGGCGACCACGCCCCGGAATCCACCATCGTCATGTGTGGCAGCGGCGTCACCGCCTGCCATCACCTGCTGGCCATGGAGCGCGCCGGCATCAAGGGCGCCAAGTTGTTTACCGGATCATGGAGCGGGTGGATCGCGGACGGCAGCCGCCCAGTGGCGATGGGAAGCAGCTGAAACCCGATCCGTCGGCATCCCGGTTGCGGCGGTGCGCAACCAGCGAGTCCTGGATCACTTGCGCAGGGAAGCGACCAGCGCGTGCAACCCGGCTTGGGTGTCGGGCGAGAACCAGCCGTCGATGAAACGATCCAGCTGGATGCGTTCGGGCTGCACGGCGGCGACGAGGTCGGCGCGTGCAATCGCACGGGTCAGCAGCATCGGTTGGCGCGGCAGGGACAGCAGGTCTTCCAGCCATGCGCGCGCACGCGTGGGGACATCGTCGATGTCCGTCAGTTCGTCGACCAGGCCGATCTCCAGCGCACGCTCTGCTTCCACCAGCTCACCGGACACTAGCAGGCGCTCTGCTCGGTGCACGCCGACCACCCGGCGCAACAGTTGCGCGATGCCCTCTGGCGCCACCAGGCCAACGCGCGTCTCGTTGAGGCCGATGCGGAAGGGTCCGCTGGCCATCACCCGGTAATCGCAGCACAGGGCCAGTACGCAGCCGCCGGCTGGCGCATGGCCGGCGATTGCCGCCACCACGGGTATTGGTGACTGCGCCAGCGCGCGAGCGGCCGCGAAGAACTGCCCCCAGGCAGCCGATAGCGCGTTGCGATCGTCGCCAAGCGAGAGCAGGTAGGGCACATCCAGCCCGGCGGAAAACACCTTGGGTCCGCCCGACAGCACCAGGCCCTGCGCGCCATCGGCGATGGCACCGTCGATCGCCTGCTCCAGGTCGGCACACAGTTCAGGATCGAGGGCATTGACTGGTGCGCGCGCCATCCGCAGTTCGTGCACAGGGCCATGCGTGATGTGCTGGACAAGGTTGGTCATCGCGGAATCCCCGGGGTTTCAAGCTGAATGGCATGTCCGCACGGGACGATCCCGCGAGCCGCAGGTATCATAGTCGGATGCATTCGAATCGAACCAAGGCGGCCATTGCCGCATGCCTGTACCTGTGTGTCGGCATGGCCTGGGCGGCACCACCGTGCACGCCTGTCGTGCGCGACGGCTGGATCCGGTTGATGCCCGGCGGAATGGCGATGCTTGCCGGGTTCGGACACATCGACAACCCCTGTGGCAACGCGGCGGACATCGTTTCCGCCAGCAGCCGCGCGTTCGCCGACACGTCGATCCACGAAACCCGGATCGAGGATGGCATCAGCCGCATGCGGCCCGTTCCCGACCTCCACATCGAACCGAAGGCGTCCGCGGTACTCGCGCCCGGCGGTTACCACCTCATGCTGATGCAGCCGACCGCGACGCTGAAGGCCGGCGATCGCGTCACGATCGATTTTTCGTTGCGCGATGGCCGCAGCCTGTCGGGTACATTCGAGTTGCGTCCCGCCGCGCCCTGACCGGGCCGTTCAATTCCCCGCGCAGGCCTTGCGGACGATGTCGGGCAATCCGGCGGCTTGGCCGTCCTGCTTGCCGATCCACACCATCACCACGTTGCCGTCTGCGTAGAGCACCTTGTCGTCCCGTGCGCTGACGATGCGATGCCCGATCGTCAGGCTGGTGGTACCGAGCCGTTCGACGAACAGCTCGATGACAATCTCATTCGGCCATTCGATGGGACGCCGGTAGTTGACGTGCGCGGCCGCAACCACGGGTGCGACGTTGTCGTCGATCCATTCGCCAGGCAATGACATCATCCAGCGCAGTCGGGCTTCCTCCAGGTAACTGAGGAACTTCGAATTGTTGACGTGGTTGAAGGCGTCCAGGTCGCGCCATCGCACCGACAGCGGCACGCGGATCAGGCTTGCGGGCGCGGATCCAGCCGGTAGTTGCGGCGAATCCGCGGCAGGCGTCGCCCGCTTCCTGCGCGGAGCGGGCTTCCTGCCTTGCGGCGAAGGTTTGCTGGTTTCGCTCATGCCGCCGATTTCCTTCTTGCGGGTTTGTCCTGCATGCCAAGCGTCTTGGCCAGGAACTGCCCCGTCCAGGAATGCGGCATGCGCGCGAGGTCTTCCGGGGTTCCCTGCGCGATGATCTGGCCGCCGCGATGGCCGCCTTCGGGCCCGAGGTCGATCACCCAGTCGGCCGTCTTGATCACGTCGAGGTTGTGCTCGATGACGACGATGGTGTTGCCGTCGTTGCGCAGCTTGTGCAGGACGGCCAGCAGGTGCTCGATGTCGTGGAAGTGCAGGCCGGTCGTCGGCTCGTCGAGGATGTACAGCGTGCGTCCGGTATCGCGGCGCGAGAGTTCCTTGGACAGTTTCACGCGCTGCGCCTCGCCACCCGACAGCGTCGTGGCCGGCTGGCCAAGCTTGACGTAGCTCAGGCCCACGTCGAGCAGCGTCTCGAGCTTGCGCGCGATCGACGGCACCGGTTCGAACAGCTTCAACGCATCCTCGACCGTCATGTCGAGCACGTCGTGGATGCTGAAGCCCTTGTAGAGGATCTCCAGCGTCTCGCGGTTGTAGCGCTTGCCGTGGCACACGTCGCAGGGCACGTACACGTCGGGCAGGAAGTGCATCTCGACCTTGATCAGCCCGTCGCCCTGGCAGGCCTCGCAACGGCCACCGCGCACGTTGAAGCTGAAGCGTCCCGCGGAATAGCCGCGCGCGCGGGCTTCCGGCACCTGTGCGAACAGTTCGCGCAGCGGGGTGAACAAACCGGTGTACGTCGCCGGATTCGAGCGCGGCGTGCGCCCGATCGGCGACTGGTCGATGTCCACGACCTTGTCGAACAGGTCCAGCCCCTCGATCTCGCGGTAGGGCGCCGGCGTATGCGACGCACCGTTGATTTCGTTGGCGGCCAGCGCATACAAGGTGTCGTTGATCAGCGTCGACTTGCCCGAACCCGATACCCCGGTGATTGCGGTGAACAACCCGGCTGGAATCTCGACGTCGACGTTCTTCAGGTTGTTGCCCGATGCGCCGCCGAGCTTGAGCATCATCTTCCTGCTCGGCTTGTGGCGCTGCGCCGGGACCTCGATCCGCTTCTTGCCGCTGAGGTACTGCCCGGTGAGCGATCGGGGCGCCTTCAGCACGTCGGCATACGTGCCCTGGGCCACGACTTCACCGCCGTGGACGCCGGCGCCGGGACCGATGTCGACGATGTGGTCGGCGAGGCGGATCGCATCCTCGTCGTGCTCGACGACGATGACGGTGTTGCCGAGGTCGCGCAGGCGGGTCAGCGTGCCGAGCAGGCGTTCGTTGTCGCGCTGGTGCAGGCCGATCGAGGGCTCGTCCAGCACGTACAGCACGCCGACGAGGCCCGCGCCGATCTGCGAAGCCAGTCGGATCCGTTGCGCCTCGCCGCCGGAGAGGCTGCCCGCCTTGCGTTCAAGGGTGAGGTAATCCAGCCCGACATCCACGAGGAAGCGCAGGCGGTCGCTGATCTCTTTGACGATCTTGACCGCGATCTCGCCACGCCAGCCCGGCAGTTGCAGCTGCCCGAAAAACGCCAGGGCCTCGTCGATCGGCAACACGGCAACCTGCGGCAGCGCCGTCTCGCCGACAAAGACGTTGCGTGCGCTGCGATTGAGGCGCGCGCCGCCGCATTCCAGGCAGGGGCGCTCGCTGATGTACTTGGACAGTTCCTCGCGCACCGCCGCCGACTCGGTCTCGCGGTAGCGACGTTCCAGGTTGGGCAGGATGCCCTCGAACTTGTGCCGGCGCTGGCTGCGCCCGCCCGCATCGGTGAGGTAGGTGAAGCCGATGAGTTCCTTTCCGCTGCCGTGCAGCACTGCCTGCCGGACCTTCTCGTCGAGATCCTGCCAGGGCGTGTCGACGCCGAATCCGTAATGCCGCGCCAGTGAGGCGATCAGCTGGAAATAATAGGCATTGCGGCGATCCCACCCGCGCACCGCACCGGCGGCGAGCGACAGCTCCGGATGCACGACGACGCGTGCCGGATCGAAGAATTCGCTGACGCCCAGGCCGTCGCAGGCGGGACAGGCGCCGACCGGCGAATTGAAAGAGAACAGCCGCGGTTCGAGCTCGGGCAGCGAGTAATCGCAGACCGGGCAGCTGTACTTGGATGAGAACAGCAGCGGCGGCGCCGACGCGTCGTCCAGCGATTGCACCTGCGCCATGCCGTCGCCGAGCTTGAGCGCGGTCTCGAAGGATTCGGCAAGCCGCTGCTTGAGGTCCTCGCGGACCTTGAAGCGGTCGATCACGGCCTCGATGGTGTGCTTGGTGCGCAGGGCCAGTGGCGGCACGGCGTCGACTTCATGCAGCACGCCGTCGACGCGGACGCGCACGAAACCCTGCGCCCGCAATTGCTCGAAGACCTGCGCGTGTTCGCCCTTGCGCTCGCGGATGACCGGTGCAAGGAGCATCCAGCGCTGCTCGGCGCGCGCAGGGTCGTTGCCCAACGCGAGGACCTGGTCGACCATCTGGCTGACCGTCTGCGCCTCCAGCGGATAGCCGTGGTCCGGACAGCGCGGCGTGCCCACGCGTGCATACAGCAGGCGCAGGTAGTCGTAGATCTCGGTGATCGTGCCGACAGTCGAGCGCGGGTTGTGCGAGGTCGACTTCTGCTCGATCGAGATTGCCGGGGACAGGCCCTCGATATGGTCGACGTCGGGCTTCTCCATCACGCTCAGGAACTGGCGCGCATAGGCCGACAGCGACTCCACGTAGCGGCGCTGGCCTTCGGCGTAGATCGTGTCGAAGGCCAGCGACGACTTGCCCGACCCGGACAGGCCGGTGATCACGATCAGGCGGTCCCGCGGCAGGTCGAGATCGATGTTCTTGAGGTTGTGCGTCCGCGCGCCGCGGATGCGAATGGTGTCCATCGCCATCGGGGGCAGGGTCTCGGTTCCGGCAACAGGGGAAGGCCGGCGCAAGGCGCGAGCCAACAGGGGAGGGTAGCGAGCCATCCAGATGGGGGCAAATCGCAGGGTTTGCCAGCCTGCGGTGGCGTCATCGCAGATGCCGAGACCGCGGCCGGCTGACCCGTTCAGGATCGGCCCGGCGGGGCCCGGCCGCCCCGATGGTGACTGCCGGTCCGCCCGGGGGCGGGGCGACAGCCGGCCTGTCGAGCCGGCCGGCGCCCCAGTTGACCCTAACTAGCTGAAACCTCTACAATTCCGCTTCTGTCCGCCCTCGACGGCGTTCAGGCGACCAAAAATAACTACAGAGGAAGTCTGGTCATGTACGCAGTTGTTGTTACTGGCGGTAAGCAATACCGCGTGATGCAGGGCGAAAGGCTCCGCGTCGAATTGCTCGATCTGGAAGCCGGCAAGGAGGTCAAGTTCGACCAACTCCTGATGCTCGGCGACGGCGAGGGCGTCAAGCTTGGTGAGGACCTGAAGGGTTCCAGCGTGACGGCGAAGGTGCTCGGCCACGGCCGCGCCGACAAGATCCGCATCGTCAAGTTCCGCCGCCGCAAGCACCATCGCAAGCAGATGGGCCACCGGCAGCATTACACCGAAATCGAGATCACCGGCATTGCCGGTGGCGACAAGAAATAAGGAGCAGCAGCCATGGCACATAAAAAGGGCGTAGGTTCCTCGCGCAACGGCCGCGACTCCAACCCGAAATACCTCGGCGTGAAGATCTACGGTGGCCAGTCCATCGACGCCGGCAACATCATCGTCCGCCAGCGCGGCACGCAGTTCCATCCGGGCATGGGCGTCGGCCTGGGCCGCGACCACACCTTGTTCGCGTTGATCGACGGCAAGGTCGAGTTCTCGGTCAAGGGCCTGAAGAAGCGCCGCATGGTCAGCGTCGTCGCCGCCTGATCCATCCAGGCGAGCGCAGGAAAGCCCCGCGCTGCGGGGCTTTTTTGTTTGTACCCGACCCACTGCCTCCCCTATCTGATCGCATCCCATGAAACTCGTCGACGAAGCTGAAATCACGGTCACCGCAGGCAATGGCGGCGACGGCTGCATTGGCTTCCGCCGCGAGAAGTTCATCCCCCTCGGCGGGCCCGATGGCGGCGATGGCGGTGGTGGCGGCGATGTCTATCTGCAGGCCGACGAAAACCTCAACACGCTGGTCGACTTCCGCCACCAGAAGCAGTTCAAGGCGCAGCGCGGCGAGAACGGCATGGGCCAGCAGCGCTACGGCAAGGCCGGCGACGATGTCACGATCACCGTGCCGGTCGGCACCGTCGTGATCAACGTCGCCACCGACGAAGTGATCGGCGACCTCACCGCCAACGGCGATCGGCTGCTCGTTGCGAAGGGCGGACACGGTGGCCTGGGCAACATGCATTTCAAGAGCTCGACCAACCGGTCGCCGCGACGCGCGACGCCCGGCACCGAAGGCGAGCAGCGGCTGCTCAAGCTGGAGCTCAAGCTGCTGGCCGATGTGGGCCTGCTCGGCTTCCCCAATGCGGGCAAGTCGACATTCGTCCGCGCGGTGTCGGCAGCCACGCCCAAGGTCGCCGATTACCCGTTCACGACGCTGTATCCGAACCTCGGCGTGGTCAGCGTCGAGCCGGGCCGCAGCTTCGTCATCGCCGACATTCCGGGGCTGATCGAGGGCGCCGCCGAAGGCGCGGGACTTGGCAGCCTGTTCCTGCGCCATGTGCAGCGCACGCGCCTGTTGCTGCACCTGGTGGATATCGCCCCGATGGAAGGCGGTGTCGAGGTGCCGCCGGCCGAGCAGGTGCGCGCGATCGAGAACGAGCTGCGCAAATACGATCCGGGCATGCTGGAAAAGCCGCGCTGGCTGGTGCTCAACAAGGCCGACCTGCTGTTCGAGGACGAAGCCCGGGAGCGCGCCCAGCAGGTCGTGTCCGAGCTCGGATGGACCGAGCCCTGGTTCCTGGTCTCGGCGATTGGACGCGAGGGCACCTGGCCGATCATGCTGGCCGTGCAGGCGTTCTTCGATCGGCTGCGCGAGGATGCCGCCCAGCTCGCCAATGCGAACGGCCCGGCCGATGCCGCCGCCACGCCGTCGGTTTCCGCCGAAGGCCACGATGCAGCCTGAGCGGGTGTGCGGGACAACAAAAAACCCGGCCGGAGCCGGGTTTTTCAATTGCCTGCCGGCAGTTGACTCAGGCGGCTTGCAGCGCCTTGATGCGAGCCGTCAGGCGGCTCTTGTGCCGTGCAGCCTTGTTCTTGTGGATCAGGCCGCGCGCGCTGAAGCGATCGAGGATCGGCTGGGCGACGGCGAAAGCGGCGTTCGCGCCGGCGGCGTCATTGGCTTCGAGCGCCTTGAGCACCTTCTTGACGGCGGTGCGCAGCATCGAGCGCTGGCCTGCGTTGCGGGCATTGCGCACGACAGCCTGCTTGGCGCGCTTCTTTGCGGACTTGATGTTGGCCACGATGGAATCCTGAGAATGTTGGTTGGAGCTGAAGGTGGGGCGGAGATTCGCGCCGGTAGACAGGAAAGTATGGGGGATTCAGTGACTTGGGTCAACGCACAATCGCCAGGAACCCGGGAGGCGGGCCGATGAGCCGCCCGAACATGCTCAGGGGGCTGCTTTCGTTCGGCAGCATGACCATGGTCAGCCGGGTCTTCGGCCTGGTGCGGGACATCGTCATCAGCAGCGTCTTCGGCGCCAATGCGGCCACCGACGCCTTCTGGGTCGCCTTCCGCATCCCCAATTTCATGCGACGCCTGTTCGCCGAAGGCTCCTTCACGACCGCCTTCGTGCCGGTGTTCACCGAGATCAAGGAGACACGCCCGCACGCGGACCTGAAAACGCTGATCTCGCGTACGGCGGGCACCCTGGGCGGCGTCCTGCTGGTGGTCGTGGGGCTGGGGATGTTGTTCACCCCGCAGGTCGCCATGCTGTTTTCGCCCGGCGCCGTCGACGAGCCGCAGAAGTTCGCACTCACGGTGCAGCTGCTGCGGCTGACGTTCCCGTTCCTGATGTTCGTTTCGCTGACGGCCTTGGCCGGGGGCGCACTGAACAGTTTCCATCGCTTCGGCATGCCGGCCCTGGCGCCGGTCATCCTCAACCTGTGCATGATCGCCGCCGCGCTGTGGCTGTCGCCGCTGTTGCAGACACCGATCCTTGCGCTGGGATGGGCGATCCTCATCGGCGGCATCGTGCAGCTGCTGTTCCTGCTGCCGCAACTGGGGAAACTCGACCTGCTGGCGCTGCCGCGCTGGGGCGCCCGTCATCCGGATGTGCGCAGGGTGATGCGGCTGATGGTGCCGACCCTGTTCGGATCGTCGGTCGCGCAGATCAACCTGCTGCTCGACACCGTGATCGCGTCCCTGCTGGTGGCCGGTTCGCAGACCTGGCTGTCCCAGGCCGATCGATTCCTTGAATTGCCACTGGGCGTATTCGGTATCGCCCTGGGCACCGTCATCCTGCCGACGCTGTCGCGCCACCACGTCAACACCGACCACGCGGGATTTTCCAAGGCGCTGGACTGGGGGCTGCGCACGACGCTGATGATCGCCGTCCCGGCGATGCTCGGCCTGATGCTGCTGTCCGTGCCGCTGGTCGCCACGCTGTTCCAGCACGGGCAGTTCAAGCCCTTCGATACACGGATGGCGGCCTTGTCGGTGTTCGGCCTGAGCTTCGGCCTGCCGGCTTTCGCGCTGGTGAAGGTGATCCTGCCCGCGTTCTATGCGCGCCAGGACACCCGGACGCCGGTGCGTGCCGGCGTCGCGTCGCTGGTGGCGAACATGGTGTTCAACGTCATCTTCCTCGCGATCCTGTTCCATCTCTGGGTTCCGCGGGATCTGCAGCAGGGCTCGATCCTCGCAGCGCTCGCGCGCGTGCCGGGCCTGCACTTCGCACTGGGGCTTGCGAGCGCCGTTGCGAGCTATCTCAACCTGGCACTGCTCTGGCGCTGGCTCGGAAAGGCAGGGGTGTACGAACGGCAACCCGGGTGGGGGCGCTTCGTGCTGCGGCTGTCGACGGCCTGCGCTGCGATGGCGGCTGCGTTGCTCGCCGGACGCCATTGGGCACCGGATTTCACCGTCGTTCCGTTGACCGATCGCCTCATCTGGCTCGGCGTGCTGGTGATCGGTGGGGGACTGGTCTACCTGGCGGCGATGGTGCTGGTCGGATTCCGCTGGCGCGAGCTGCGCGAGCATTGAGCCTGGAGCGGATGGCTATACTTCAGGGTTCAATGAGCAGGCTGTTCCGTGACGTCGAAGGCGGGCCCTTGTGCCCCCAAGGCAGCGTGGTCTGCATCGGCGCGTTCGACGGCTTGCATCTCGGCCATCGCGTACTGGTGCGCCACGCGGTCGCGCGTGCGCGTGAACTGCGGCTTCCATCCGTGGCGCTGAGTTTCGAGCCGCTCCCACGCGAGTTCTTCGGCACCGGCGCACCGCCGGCCCGATTGACGCCGCCTCGCGCCAGGATCGAGGGCCTGCGGGCACTGGGGATCGATGTCGTGGGATTGCTGCGCTTCAACGCAGCGCTTGCATCGATGCCGCCGGATGCATTCGTGCGCAATGTGATCGCGCAGCGCCTGCGCGCGCGCGAAGTCTGGGTGGGCCCGGGATTTCGTTTCGGCCACGACCGCACGGGCGACCTGGAGACACTCCAGCGCCTTGGCGCCGAATGCGGATTCACGGCGGGCGCGGTCGATCCCGTGTCGCTGGATGGCGAGCGCGTCTCCAGCACGCGGGTGCGCCATGCACTGTCATCGGGCGATTTCGAGACGACGGCACGGCTGCTCGGCCGACCGTATTCCGTCCAGGGGCGCGTGGTGCATGGCAACCGGCTGGGGCACACGCTGGGATATCCCACGGCCAACCTGCGATTCCATTCGAAGAGGCCACCGGTGTCCGGCATCTTCGCGGCCATGGTGCATGGCATCGACGACAAGGCCTGGCCGTCGGTGGTCAGCGTCGGAACCCGGCCCACCGTCGGCGGCACCGAGCCGTTGCTCGAAGCGCACCTGTTCGATTTCGATGGCGACCTGTATGGGCGCCGGATCGATGTCGAGATCAAGGCCAAGCTGCGCGACGAGGAAACATTCCGCGATCTGCCGACCATGGTCGCGCAGATGCATCGCGACGCCATGCAGGCGCGCGCCCTACTCGATGATCTTCCCAGGCAGGCCTGCGCGTGACCCAGGATCCAAGCAACCTCCGCTACAAGGCGACCATCCTCCTGCCCGCGACGGATTTCCCGATGCGCGGCGATCTTCCCAAGCGCGAGCCTGAAACGCTCAAGCGCTGGCAGGACGAAGGCCTCTACGCGCGGCTGCGCGAGCAGGTTCGCGGTCGGCCCTCCTTCGTCCTGCACGATGGCCCGCCGTACGCCAACGGTGCGATCCACCTGGGCCATGCGGTCAACAAGGTGCTCAAGGATGCGGTCGTCAAGTCGAAGCTGCTCGCAGGCTTCGACGCGCCCTACGTGCCTGGCTGGGATTGCCACGGGTTGCCGATCGAGATCGCGATCGAGAAGAAGTGGGGCAAGGTCGGCGACAAGCTCGACGCCGAAGCCTTCCGCGCCAAATGCCGCGAGTACGCCAATGCACAAATCGACGTGCAGCGCGTGGACTTCCAGCGCCTGGGCGTGATCGGCGACTGGCAGCATCCGTATCGCACGATGGACTTCGGCTACGAAGCCGAGATGTTGCGCGCGCTGGCGTCGATCATCGAGCGTGGCCACCTCGCGCGCGGCGTCAAGCCGGTGCACTGGTGCTTCGATTGCGGCTCGGCGCTGGCCGAGGCGGAGATCGAGTACCAGGACAAGAAATCCCCCGCCGTCGACGTTGCCTATCGCGCGCGCCAGCCGCAGGCCCTGGCCTCGGCATTCGCGGCGACCTTGCCCGACGGCGTGGATATCGCCGTCCCGATCTGGACGACGACGCCGTGGACGTTGCCGGCAAGCCTTGCCGTCACCCTGGGGCCGGAGCTCGACTACGCCCTCGTCGAAGGCCCGGCACGCGACGGCCATCGCCAATGGCTGGTGCTGGCCGAGGCGCTGGCGGCACGCGCGCTGCAGCGCTATGGCGTGGATGACGTCGTCGTGCACGGCCGCGCGCGCGGCGTCGACCTCGAAGGCCAGCGACTGCAGCACCCGTTCTATGCGGAGCGCGAGATCCCGTTGCTGCTGGGCGACCACGTGTCGGCCGAGGAAGGCACCGGCGCCGTGCATACCGCGCCCGGACATGGCCAGGACGACTTCGTCGTCGGCCAGCGTTACGGACTGGTCGAGCAGTACGGCGCGGCGCAGCTCAATCCCGTCGACAGCCGCGGCGTCTACCTGCCATCGACGCCGCCACTGGGCGACCACGCATTGGCCGGCACCCACATCTGGAAGGCCAACGACGCCATCGTCGAAGGCCTGCGCGGCAACGGCTCGCTGCTCGCCTTCGCCACGATCACCCACAGCTATCCGCATTGCTGGCGGCATCGCACGCCGGTGGCATTCCGCGCCACGCCGCAGTGGTTCATCTCGATGGAACAGGCCGGCCTGCGTCGCGACGCGCTGGCGGCGATCGCGCAGGTCGGCTGGATCCCGGAGTGGGGCCAGGCGCGCATCTTCGGCATGATCGAAGGGCGTCCGGACTGGTGCATCTCCCGCCAGCGCACGTGGGGCGTTCCGATCGCGCTGTTCTTCGATCGCGAGAGCGGGCAGCCGCATCCCGACACGCCGGCGTTGATGCGCCAGGTTGCGGACATGGTCGAACGCGACGGTGTCGACGCGTGGTACGCGCTGGATCCGGCAACGCTGCTGGGCGATGACGCCCCGCGCTACGAAAAAGTGACCGACATCCTGGACGTGTGGTTCGACTCGGGCGTCACCCACGCCTGCGTGCTGGCCAAGCGCGCTGGCGATGGATTGCGCAAGCCGGCCGACCTGTACCTGGAAGGATCCGACCAGCATCGCGGCTGGTTCCAGTCCTCGCTGCTCACCGGGGTGGCGATGGACGGACAGGCGCCCTACCTCAACTGCCTGACGCATGGCTTCACCGTCGATGCGCACGGCCGCAAGATGTCGAAGTCGCTTGGCAACGGCATCGAACCGCAGGACATCATCGGCAAGCTCGGCGCGGACATCCTGCGCCTGTGGATCCTGTCGACCGACTATCGCAACGAGATGTCGCTGTCCGACGAAATCCTCAAGCGCACGGGCGACGCCTACCGGCGCATCCGCAACACCGCGCGGTTCGTCCTTGGCAACCTGCATGGATTCGATCCCGCGCGGCACCTGGTTGCGACCGGCGACATGGTTGCGCTGGATCGCTGGATCGTCCAGCGCGCGGCCGAGCTGCAGGGCAGGATCGCCGATGCCTACGCGCGCTACGACTTCGCCGAGGTCGTGCATTCCATCTCCAACTTCTGCAGCGTCGATCTCGGCGCGTTGTACCTGGACGTCACCAAGGACCGCGTGTACACGATGGGCGAGGATTCGCCCGGACGCCGCTCCGCGCAGAGCGCGATGTTCCATATCGCCGAGGCATTCGTGCGCTGGATCGCGCCCATCCTCGGCTTCACCGCCGACGAGATGTGGCGTTACCTGCCGGGCGAGCGCGAGGGCAACGTGCTGTTCGCGACCTGGTACACCGGCCTCGACGCGTCCGACGGCGATGCGGTGCTGTCTGCCGCCGATTTCGACCGCCTGCTCGAGTTGCGCGAGCGCATCGCCAAGGTGCTGGAGCCGATGCGCGCCAATGGCGAGATCGGTGCCGCGCTCGATGCGGAAATCGAATTGCACTGTGGCGTTGCCGATCGCAACTGGCTGTCGCCGATGATCGACGAGCTGCGGTTCCTGCTGATCAGCGGCGACGTCCACCTGCATGTGGACGATGCGGCGATGGAGATCGGCGTCAGCGCGAGCGTCTCGGACAAGCCGAAATGCATCCGTTGCTGGCAGCGACGTGCCGACGTCGGCACGAACGGCGAACATCCGGACCTGTGCACGCGCTGCGTGTCCAATGTCGATGGACCGGGTGAGACCAGGAGGTGGTTCTGATGGAGCGGAACAATGCGCTGCCCTGGCTCGGGCTCTCGGCGATCGTTGTGGTGCTGGACCAGTTCAGCAAGGCCTGGGTGCTCGCGACGTTGCCGGAGTTCCAGCAGGTGCCGGTGATCCCCGGTGTCTGGAACTGGTTCCGGACGTACAACGAGGGCGCCGCCTTCAGCTTCCTCAGCGATGCGGGGGGCTGGCAGAAGTACGTGTTCATCGTGCTGGCACTGGTGATCAGCGGGCTGCTGGGGCGGATGCTGGCGCGGACGCCACGCGCCGACTGGAGGACGGCTGCGCCATTCGCGCTGGTGATCGGCGGTGCGATCGGCAACGTCATCGACCGGCTGCTGCATGGGCACGTGGTCGACTTCATCCAGTGGTACTGGCACGACCATTACTGGCCCGCCTTCAACCTCGCCGATTCGGCGATCGTCGCCGGCGCCATCGGCATCGGCCTGTTTGGCCTGCTGCAAGGCAAGCCGGCGCAGGACGCGGGATAATCCGCGCATGGACATCACCCTCGCCAACCCGCGTGGATTCTGCGCCGGCGTCGATCGCGCCATCGAGATCGTCAACCGCGCCCTCGAGACGCTGGGCGCGCCCATCTACGTGCGCCATGAAGTCGTCCACAACCGTTACGTCGTGGACGACCTCAAGCGTCGCGGCGCGATCTTCGTCGAAGAACTCGACGAGGTGCCTGATGGCGCGACCGTCATCTTCAGCGCGCACGGCGTGTCGCAGTCGGTGCGCAGCGTCGCCTCGCAGCGCGGACTGAAGATATTCGATGCCACCTGCCCACTGGTGACCAAGGTGCACCTGGAAGTCGCGCGGCAATGCCGGGCGGGGCGGGACATGGTGCTGGTTGGCCATGCGGGCCACCCGGAGGTGGAAGGGACGATGGGGCAGTGGCGCAACGACGTCGGCCTGGGCCGGATCTACCTGGTCGAGGCGCTCGACGACGTGGCGCGGCTGGTCGTGGGACAACCGGGCAACCTGGCCTATACGACGCAGACGACGCTGTCCGTCGATGACACCCGCAATATCATCTCCGCGTTGCGCGAGAGGTTCCCGGCGATCCAGGGACCGCGCAACGACGACATCTGCTATGCGACGCAGAACCGACAGGACGCCGTGCGCGAACTCGCGGCACAGTGCGACCTGGTGCTGATCGTCGGCTCGCCCAACAGCTCCAATTCCAACCGCCTGCGCGAACTGGCGGAGCGCGAAGGCATCGATGCATACCTGATCGATGGTGCCGGGGAGATCGACCCGGCATGGCTCGACGGCCGCACGCACGTTGGCGTCAGCGCTGGCGCATCCGCGCCGGAGGTGCTGGTGCAGGGCGTCATCGACCGCTTGCGCGAGCTGGGCGCAGGATCGGTGCATGAACTGGACGGCAAGCCGGAAGACATGGTGTTTGCCCTGCCCAGGGAACTGCGGGTACAGCTGGTCGACTAGCGGTTTCATTGACCCCGTGCGGCGCCCTGCCTACACTTCGCGTCCACGCCGGAATAGCTCAGTTGGTAGAGCGGCGCATTCGTAATGCGTAGGTCGTAGGTTCGATTCCTATTTCCGGCACCATTGACTCCCCGCAGGCGGCACCGGGTCTCCCGTTGCTGGACTTGGGGATTTTCAAAGCCCGCTTGCGCGGGCTTTTTTTTGGCCATGGCCCGGCCATCGGCTTGAGCAGGCAGGCGTTCGTTAAACTGTCCGGATGATCAACCGCGTCCTGATTGTGTGCGTCGGCAACATCTGCCGCAGTCCCACCGCCGAATACCTGTTGCGCGATCGCTTGCGTGGCAAGGACAAGCAGGTCGAGTCCGCCGGCCTGGCGGCACTGGTTGGGCAGTCCATCGACCCGATGGCCGAATCGGTCCTCGCGGCAAACGGGTTGTCGGCAGCGGGTCATGTGGCGCGGCAGGTGTCCCAGGACATGATCAGCGCCGCCGACATGGTGATCGCCATGGACCGGCGCCATGTGTCGGCCATCCAGGCGCTGGCTCCGCACGCACGGGGGAAGACCTTCCTCCTGGGCCGCTGGCAGGGGGATGTGCCCATTCCAGACCCCTATGGTCGCGACCGGGCTGCCTTCGAAAAGGCCTACACGATGATCCGCGAGGCGGTCGACAGCTGGCATTCCCGCCTGTAGCCGGTCGCCAGCGGCGCCCCAACCGGGGCTGAAGCAGATCCCGCCCCCGGATTAACAGAGACGCTGGTCACGTGGTTTCCGTGACCCGTCTTCATCTTCTCATCAAGTGAAGATCACTAGCCTCCTTTCACTTCCGGAGGCTGGCTACCCGCTGGCGACGCAACATCCGGATGCAAGACAGGCCGGGGCGGACAGGCGGTTCCGCACGCCCCGATGGCCAACGTGAATGGCGATTGCAGAGGCGCACATGGATGATGCAAAGCTGGTGGCTGCAAGCGCGATTTCGCTCGCCGTTACCCTGTTCGCACTTTTCTCGATGCGCCCCGTGGCGCGCCGGCTCGGGCTCGTTGATCGTCCCGATGGCCGCAAGCGCCACCGCGGACGCGTACCGCTCGTGGGCGGGCTGTGCTTCTTCCTCGGAACAGTCGTCGGGTTCTTCTACCTGGGCTACGTGGATCGCTTCGTCGCGAGCCTGCTGGTGCCCTGCGCGCTGATCGTGATGACCGGCATGGTGGACGACCTGCATGACCTCAGCGTCCGCTCGCGACTGATCATCCAGACCTGCGCCGCCGGCATGGTCATTGCCGCATCGGGCATCTACCTGGATCACACCGGTCAGATCTTCGGCGGGCACGGGCTGGAGCTGGGTGTCATCGGCATCCCGGTGACGATCATCGCGGTGATCGGCCTGATCAACGCGTTCAACATGCTCGATGGCATCGACGGCCTGGCGGCAAGCCTGGCGATGGTGAGCATCGGCGCCATCATGCTGTTCGGCAATGCCAGCCTCCCCGTGCTTGGCGTGACGCTGCTGTTGCAGGTCCTGTTCTCGTCGCTCATTCCCTACCTCTGCGTCAACATGGGGTGGCCGGACGGACGCAAGGTGTTCATGGGCGATGCCGGCAGCACGCTGATCGGATTCCTCCTGGCCTGGAGCCTGGTGTTCCTGAGCCATCGCGGTGTGGATCGGATCGCCCCGGTCGATGCCTTGTGGTGCGTGGCCCTGCCGGTCATGGACACACTGGCCGTCATGGTGCGCCGCATGCGCAACGGGATGTCTCCGTTCAAGCCCGATCGCCAGCACTTGCATCACCTGCTGCAGGACACAGGCTGCACGCCGCGGGTGACGCTGGCCTGCATCGTCATGGGCGCTGGCGTCCTCGCCCTGGTCGGTTATGCGCTGCGCAATGCGCCCGAGACCGTCAGCCTCCTCGTGTTCGCCACGATCATGGCGCTGTACGTGCTGCGGTTCCAGCGCGTGCTGGAGGTGCTGTGCAAGTACCTGCAGGAGCGTGACCAGGACAATCGAGCGCACCAGTCGCCTGGGCCAGCGGCGATGTCGCTGGCCGGCAAGCCGGTGGCGCGGGCCGCTTCGCCATCGGGGGTGCTGAAGACGCTGTGCGTGATGGCAACGCCGCCCGACGCCATCCGCCTTGCGCCGATCATCGAGGAGTTGTCACGCGATGCACGGTTCGATATGCGTGTGTGCGTGGCAGCCCAGCCGGACCAGACCCCGGAGCAGGTGTTGAGCCTGTTTGGAATCGAGCCGGACATGCATCTGGAAATCGCAAGTCCCGGACAGGACCCCGCCGACATCGCGTCGCGCGCCCTGGGGGGCATCAAGCGCGTGCTGAACGATTTCAAGCCCGACGTGGTGCTGGTTCCCGGCAATACGTCGACTACGCTTGCGACGACGCTGGCTGCGTTCTACCAGCAGATTCCCGTCGTCTCCATCGAGCCGGGCGGGGCGCAGGCCCGGCCTGCCGCCGACCGGCTCGACGATGCCAATCGCAAGGTCACCCGAACACTGGCTTCGCTGCATTTCACCCCGAGCGAGTCCGCCGGTGAGCGATTGCAGGCGCAGGGTGTACCCGCCGAGCGCATCGTCGTTTCGGGCAATACGACAATGGGTACGTTGCGCACCGCCGCGGAACGAATCCGGCAGGACGAGATCCTCGCCAGGCACCTGGGCCAGTGCTTCGCATTCCTGCGCGAAGGCAGCCCGCTGGTGCTGATGGCCGACCGCGAGAGCATGCAGTTCGGCAATTCGGACGGCAAGCCGAGCTATCAGGAATTCCCCGTACTGCATCGTCGACGTGCCAGCGACGCGCCGATCAATGACGCATTCGAACCGATCTGCCATGCGCTGATGGCCGTGGCGACACGTCGCCCGGATGTCGACATCGTGTATCCGATCGACGAGCGCACGGTGTCGATTGCGGAGCTGAAGGAGCAGATGCGCGAGTACCCGAACGTGCACCTCATCGCACCGACCGATTACCTGAGCTTCGCCTACCTGCTCAACCATGCCAGCGTGATCCTCGCCGACTCCAGCGACCTCGCCTTCGAGGTGGCGGCGTTCGGCACGCCGGTGCTGCTGGTGCAGGAGCAGTCGGGCGTTTCGCCGGCGATCGACGCGGGCAACGTCAGCCGTGTCGGCATCCAGCAACATGCCATTGCCGCCAGCCTGCTTCGGCTGCTCGCCAACCAGGCCACTGCCGGCCAGTCGGTCGGGCTTCGTACCACCCATCGCGACGCCAGCCAGCGCATCGCGGACGCGCTCGCCAACCTGCGGCAAATGCCGCCTGCCCCGGCGACCAACCGACTGATGCCCCCCGTGCAGATCCGGCCGGTCGTGGAAGGCCTGAGGGAAGCGTCATGACATCCGCGACGATCGGGATTGACGCCCCGTCGACACCCTTATGCGTCCACTGCCTTGGGTCGGCGACTGCATTCAGGGTCGCCACACGGCTGCAAACGCCCCTCAACCACTTCTTCTCCCGGTAATCGAAACATGGCCACCCACCTGACCCCGAAGTTGGCATCGCCTTCTCCCTCGTACGCCGCGCCTTCAATGCGCGACGCCGAGATCGACCTGCGCACGCTGCTGGCGACACTGGGCGACCACAAGCGACTGATCCTCATGGGCACGGCGCTGTTCGTGCTCGTGGCCGTGCTGTACGTGGTACTCGCGACTCCGCAGTACGAGGCCAATGCGGTGGTGCAGGTCGAAAAGAAGACGCCGACGGTGCCGGGCCTGTCCAACAATCAATCGGGCCAGACGACCACCGCGCAGGATGCACCGGCGTCGACCGAGATCCAGCTGCTGACTTCCAGGCAAGTGCTGATCGATGCGGTCAATGCGCTCAACCTGGATATCCAAGTCCAGCCAAGGCGCTTCCCCCTCATCGGCAGCTTCATTGCCCGTCGCTATACGCCGGACCAGGTCGGGCAGGTTGCATCGCCGTGGTTCGGGCTCAGCAGCTACGGATGGGGAGGCGAGCGCGTGCAATTCGGGACGCTGGATGTTCCCGACGACATGACCGATATCCCCCTGCGGCTGGTTGCCGGTGAGCAGGGCAGTTACACCTTGCTGGACAACAATGGCACGCGCCTGCTCGAAGGCCGCGTTGGGGAAGTCGCCAGCGGTGGTGGTGTCACTTCCAAGGTCGACGTGCTGCAGGCCAATCCTGGCACCTATTTCGACGTGACCCACCTGAATTCCCTGGTCATCCTCGACAAGCTCAAGAGGGACATCAGTGCAGTCGAGCAGGGCCGCGATTCGGGCATCATCGAGCTGCGCTACGACAATGCCGATCCATTGCTCGCCAAAAAAATCCTCGAGCAGGTCAGCACCGCATACGTCAGCCAGAACATCGCGCGCAATTCCGCCGAGGCCGCCAAGCGCCTGCAATTCGTCAAGGCGCAGTTGCCGAAGGTGCGCGACGAACTGTCGAAGGCCCAATCGGCCCTGACTGCATTCCAGTCGCAGACGCGGACGCTGGACGTGGGCGTCCAGAACAAGGCGCTGCTGGACCAGAGTGTCGCGCTGGAAACCAACATCAACCAGTTGCGCGTGCAGCAATCGGACCTCGCGAGCCGCTTCACCCCGCAACACCCGGCGTACAAGGCGGTGGCGGGGCAGATCGCGCAGTTCCAGCGCGCGAAGGCCGCCATCCAGAGCGAGATCGAACGACTGCCTGACACGCAGCAGGGCCTGTTCTGGCGCAGCCGCGACGTCGAGGTGACCAACCAGACGTACGCGAACCTGCTCGACCAGGCGCAGCAGCTGGACATCGCCCGCGCCAGCGCGATCGGCAATGTGCGCATCATCGATCCGGCCGCCGTGGACCTCGAGAACCCGGCATGGCCCGAGCCCATCCCGGTGGTTGCCGGCGCCACGGTGCTCGGCGCGCTGTTGATGGTCGCCTTCGTGCTGTTGCAGCAGATGCTGCGTCGCGGCGTCGAGGATCCGGTGGACATCGAGCTGCTCGGCCTGCCGGTCTATGCATCGATCCCCTACAGCGACAAGGGTCGTGAGCTCTCGGTCGGGCAGGGACGCATCGGCGGTGGGACGCACCAGCGCCTGCTCGCGCTGAAGGCACCCACGGACCTGGCGATGGAGGCGTTGCGCAGCCTGCGCACCAGCCTGCACTTCGCGCGGTTCAAGACCAAGAACAACGTGTTGATGATCACCGCGCCGAGCCCCGGGGTCGGCAAGACCTTCGTCTGCGCCAACCTGGCCGTCACCATGGCCCAGGCCGGACAGCGGGTGCTGCTGATCGACGCCGACATGCGACGCGGCACGCTGCACCATGCCATGGGCGCGCGTTCGGAAAATGGCCTGTCGGAATTGATCTCCGGGCAGATCCCGCTGGCGGCCGCGGTGCGGCGTGTCGCGGGTGCGGAGAACCTGTCCTTCATCGCGCGCGGCGAGGTTCCCCCGAACCCGTCCGAATTGCTGATGCATCCGAATTTCCATGAGTTGCTCGACCAGCTCGCCCCGTTGTACGACGTGGTGGTGATCGATACGCCGCCGGTGCTGGCAGTGACCGACGCCGCGGTGATCGGCCACCAGGCGGGAACCTGCCTGATGGTCGTCCGCTTCGGGCTCAACCAGCAGCGCGAGATCGCCCTGGCCAAGCAGCGACTCGAGCAGAACGGGGTCGAGGTCAAGGGCGCGATCTTCAATGGCGTCCAGAAGCGCAGCGCGGGCCGCTATGCGTACAGCTATTACGAGTACCTCCCCGCCAAGAGCAATGCGGCCTGACCGGGCGCATTGCCCGCAGGCGATTCGCCGCAGGGGAAGACGCATGCACGTCAACTTGTCGCCTTACCACGGCAAGCCGGATTTTTCCCGGCTTGCCGGCAAGCTTGCCGGCGACATCGACCTGGTTTCCGTTGCCGACATCCTGCGCAACTCGATCGTCTTCGCCCCGCACTCCACGCTCGAAGGAGTCAAGCAGCTGCCGCTCGGTTTCACTCCCCAGCAGGAGATGGACAGCGCCCCGGAATTTCATTTCGATTTTCGCCACCAGGGACAGAGCAAGGCCGTCGACGGTGGGCAGCAGGACTGGGTCGGCAACTACCATCGGCTGTTGTGCGAGGCGACTGCGCGCGCATGCGAAGGCATGCAATCCCCATGGCTGCTGCAGAGCGGAGGCAAGGATTCCACCACGCTGGCGATCGCGCTGGCCGAATCCCGACCCGATACGACCTGCATCACCTATCTGGGAGGAACCGAGGAGAACGAGGTCGCTTCGGCGACCCACGTCGCGGCGACCCTGGGCCTGCGCCACGAGCAGCTGGTATGCGATCCCGGCCGTGCCTACGACCGCTACCTCGACCTTATCGACCGCATGCCACTGCTCAGCGCGGACTTCGCGCTGCTGTCCTACGTGGACCTGGCCACGGAGATCGCGCGCAACGGCGGCGACGGCGTGATCGACGGCCTGGGATCGGACAACTATTTCGGGACACCGGTGAAGCTGCAGCAACGCATGCTCTTCTGGCTTGCGCGCGGAATCCGCCTGCCGCCCTCCATTTTCGAATTGCCGCTGGTCAGGCGGAATTTCAAGCTCTGCTATGCCTTGTCCACGCTGCAGATGCGCGCGGTCGAGCGCGTCTTCCCGGGGTCGCGCTTCACCGACGACGAAGTGGACGCGCTGTTCGGGCGGCAGGTCGCGCAGGAATCCAGGGCGCGGCTGGGCCTGTTCGAGCCGGAGCTGGCGTCGGCATCGAGCCTGGATGAGTGGCGCGACATCTCCTTGTCCATAGCTGCCGCCACCGGCGGCTTCGGCAAGGGCATCTACACGACCAACGCGCTGTCGATGCAGATTGCCTTTCCTTTTTGCGACCGCCAGTTTCGCGATTGGGTGTATGACGAGGTTCCCCTGGACAAGAAGGTGGATCCCGCCACCAGGCTCAGCAAGGTGCTGGTGCGCGAGCATATTTCCACGCGCTTCGGGGAGTTGCCCTACGTGGCCGCCAAGGGCAGTTTCCGCTTCAGCCTGTGTGGCCTGGCCAGCGCGCGCTTCGACCAGGTCCATGCCTTTGCACGCCAGGCCAGCGACGTCCTGCCCGGTGCGGCGCGATGGCTCGAGCGCAACCGCAGCCTGCTCGACAACAAGTACCACGCGTCGAAGTTCTACCTGTTGGCGATCGTTCTTCCGTGGATCGTCGAGCACACGCACAAGCCGGAGACTGCATGACGAGGGAAACATCCGGTACGCTGCCACTGAATGCCGGCATCACTGGCGCGACTTCGGCACGCGCCACCCTCCAGCCGGCGCCGCTGGCTCGCATAGGGCCGACGACCCCGGTCGGGGATTCCATGCCGACCGGCAACATGCAGATCGCCATGTCCCCTTATTACGGCAAACCGGATTTCGCCAGCATCGATGCGCGATCGCAGCGCACGAAGATCGATCCTGTTTCGGTCGCCGACCTGCTGCGCAATGCCTTCGTCTATCCACCGCACTCGATCTACGAAGAGGTCAAGCTCGCGACGTTCGGATTTTTCCCCCACCACGACATGCAGGCGGATCCTGAGTTCCACTACCGGTTCCGCGATGCGGGGAAGAGCAGCGAGGCGGGCAAGATCGACGAGGACCTCGTGGCCACCTACCACCGGTTGCTGTGCGAGGCGGTGACGAGATCCTGTGCGGAGCTCCGCACGCCCTGGTTGCTGCAAAGCGGAGGCAAGGATTCGACGACGATGGCGATCGCCATCGCGGAAACCAGGCCGGACACCACCTGCATCACATACCTGGGCGGCCCCGAGGAGAACGAACTCGCATCGGCCGAATTCGTGGCGAGGAGACTCGGGCTTCGGCACGAGGCCCTCGTGTGCGAGCCGGGTCGGGCCTATGACCGCTATGTGGCGATCGCGCACAGGATGCCGCTCCTGACGGCCGATTTCGCGTTGCTGTCCTACGCGGACCTCGCCACCGAAGTCGCGGCCAACGGCGGCGACGGCATCATCGACGGCATGGGTTCCGACAGCTACTTCGGCGCGCCAGCGCAGGCGCGCAAGAAATTCCTGTACTGGCTGGCGCGGGGCCTGCGGCTGCCTCCGGCGATCTCGGAGCTGCCCTTGATCGGGCACAACTTCAAGCTGTGCTATCTGCTCGGCACCGTGCAGATGGACCCCATCGAGCGGATCTTCCCGGGCTCGCGCTTCACCGATGCGGAGGTTGATGCGTTGTTCGGCATGAAGATCGCATCCAGGTCACGCGAGCGCCTGAATCCGTTCAAGGCAGAGATTTGCTCCGCGACCAGCCACGACGAATTGCGCGTCATCAGCATGTCCATCTCGGGCGCTGCCGCCGGTTTCGCCAAGGGTCTCTACACGACCGATGCGATGGGGATCCATGCAGCCTATCCGCTGTGCGACCACGACCTGCGCGAGTGGGTCTACAACAACGTTCCGCGTGAGCAGATGATCGATCCGGTGGCGAAGGTCAACAAGGTCCTCGTGCGCAGGCACATCGCCGAACGGTTCGGCGTGTTGCCGTATGTCGCCAGGAAGGGCAGCTTCCGCTTCGACCTTTGCGGCCTGGCCAGGCAGCGATTCGACCGCGTCCGTGGGTTCGCGCAGGAGGCCCGCGACGTGTTGCCCGGTGCCGTCGACTGGCTGGACCGCAACCGGTGCCGGCTGGACAACAAGTACCACGCGTCGAAGTTCTACCTGCTTGCCGTGGTCCTGCCCTGGATCGCCGGGCAACCGGCCGACGACCAGCCACGTCCGTGACGGATCGCGACGAACGCGTGCTGGGAAACGTCGGCATGCAGCGCAGGCAGCTGCTGTATGCCGCTTTGCTTTCGCCACTGGCATCGGCCCGCGTCGGAGCGGCGGCCACTCTCGTGCCGATGCGGGCGAGGGGAGCGGCGCAACTGGATGTTCGGGATTTTGGCGTGCGTGGCGACGGCGTCCACGACGATACGCTGGCGTTGCAGCGCGCCGTCGACGCCCTGCCGTCCGATGGCGGGACCGTGCGCGTCGGGCCGGGCAACTACCTGGTCGACCCGGCGCGCAGCCTGCGCCTGCGCAGCCGGATGCACCTGCAGCTGGCACCGGGCGCGACACTGGTGGCGAAGAGCAATGCGCTCGAGCGCGCGTACGTCGTCCTGATCCAGGATGCGCACGACGTCGAGGTTTCCGGTGGCGCGATCGTCGGAGATCGCGATCGGCACCTGGGGCTCGGCGGCGAGTGGGGGCATGGCCTCACGTCCCGTGGTTCATCGGCGGTGACCATTCGCGACATCCGGATTTCCCGTTGCTGGGGAGACGGGATCTCCATCGGTGCGGATGCGTCGCGGCCTGGCCGTCCCGTGCCGACGAGCCGGGACGTGGTCGTGGCGCGCGTGGTGTGCGTGGGAAACCGGCGACAAGGGCTCACCATCGGCCGATCGCAGAACGTGCGCGTCTACGACTCCGAATTCAGCGACACAGGCGGCACGGCACCGCAGGCGGGGATCGACATCGAGCCTGATTCGCCCTCCGACGCAGGCGACATCCGCATCGAGCGCTGCCTGGTGCGGAACAACCGCGGCCCCGGCATCCAGGTGTACAGGCGGGTCTGGGGCGTCACGATTGCCGATTGCACCATCGCGGGAAACCAGGCGCCAGGCATCGTTGTCGTGGGGGCGAGGGACTCGGTGATTGCAGGCAACCGCATTCATGACAATCGACAGCCGGGGATTTCGCTGCGCGGGAACGCGGTCGGGGTCGAGATCCGCGGGAACCAGTTCGACGCGAACGGGATGGAAACGCTGAATGCGGGTGCTGCACGCGATACCGCTACGCCTGCGTGGAGAAGGCAGGTGCACGTCGCGGATGACGCCCACGGCGTCACGTTTTCAGACAACGTCGGCGGGGGCTGACGACCTCAGGGGGCTGGCGTCGTCCGAAAGGCGTAGTCAGTTACATGGATGAACGCTGAAGAAGCGGCCGTACCGCCGTCGCGCTTTCACGTTTTCTTTGCATTGGACTCGACAGTGGACCGTAGCCTCACGGTCCGCGCTTTCACGTGGGCTCGACATCGATAAACGTCGATCCGCAGCTCGATCGTGGCGTGGTTCGATGGTCCGTTTGGACTGAATACGTCGAGGCGCCGGCAGCAGTCGGCACAACCTGGGGTGCGGTGACTTTGCTGATCAACACAGAACTCGTGCCCAAGGCGCGCGGGGCTTGGATGCCTTGCCATGAATCTTCCCGCAACTCATCCCCCTGATGGACACGCTGTCTGTCCAACTCCCGAGAGAACCCAATTCCATGCATCGTCGCAAGTTCCTGACCTCCGCAATCGCCGCTGCCTGCGCCATCGCCGTGGCCCCGGCCTTCTCCGCAATCGTCAGCTCCGGCTTCATCCCGACGTCCCGCAAGCGCGGGACCACCGTTCGCAACGTCAAGGACTATGGCGCCAAGGGTGACGGATCCACCGACGACACCAAGGCCATCCAGGCCGCGATCAACAGCCTGCCGTCCACTGGGGGCACGGTCGCGATCCCGGCCGGCACCTACATGATCGATACCGTCACCACCATGGGCATCCGGCTGCGCAGCAACATGCTGTTGCAGATGGCCGATGGTGCGACGCTGAAGGCGAAGACGTCGTCCGTGAAGCGCGCCTACGTCCTCTACATCAACAACATCTCGGAAGTCGAGATCGCTGGCGGCCAGATCATTGGCGACCGCGCGACGCACAAGTACGCATCCGGTTCGACGGATGAGTGGAACCATGGCATCCAGATCGCCAACGGCGACCGCTTGACGATCCGCGACATCCGGATCGCGGAGTGCACGGGCGACGGGATCTGCGTTGGTGGCGGGTCGGACGACGTGATGTTCGTCAACATCATCTCGACCCACAACCGCCGCCAGGGCTTGTCCCTGACGCTGTGCAGCAACATCGCCGTCTACGACTCGGAGTTCAGCTACACGCAGGGCACCGCGCCGGAGTTCGGCATCGACATCGAGCCGCTCGGCACCTATACGTGCAAGAACGTGCACATCGAGAATTGCTGGTTGCACCACAATGCCAAGGACGGTGTCCATTGCGTCAGCAATGTGTCCCAGGTCACCGTGACCAAGTGCCTGATCGAATACAACGGCCGCAACGGCATGGTGGTCAACGGCAAGACCGGCACCAACAACATCCATTACACCAACAACGTCGTGCAGCAGAACTACGCCCCGGGCATCGCGCTCTACTACGGTGACTACATCTACATCTCGGGGAACACCTTCTACAACAACCGCACGAAGGGCGCCGCCCTCGACCGTAGCCCCGACTTCTCCTACACCGGATGGAAGTCTGCGATTTCCCGTGACATCCAGCAGCCGTCCAACACGCAGCACTTGAGCATCGGTTCCAACCTCTACAAATAACCCTGTTCCCGCGCCTGTTTCAGCGCGAAAGCCCCGGTCGCCCCGGGGCTTTCCGTTGTCCGGGACGCGCATTCACCAATGTGCAAACCGCGTAGTCAGCAACCTGCATTGAAACTGAAGAAGCGGCTGTCACGACCGTGACCTTCGCGCGCTTTTTACATTTTCTTTGCACGACGGCCCGAACTGCCCAGTAGGCTCTGCCGCACACGTTTTCACGTGGATTAGACATTCCTTTACGTCTTTCCGTTCGTGTCGTGGTTCGCTGGGCCGCCCAGGCCCAATCCCATGAGAAGACGTCGGTTGTTCATGTCCGGCGCCAGCCCAGGATTCAAAAAATTGGTCAATCAAAACGAAATCGTGCCCAGCTCGCGCGGCTCCGACATGCCCCGCAGGGAATTCCTCCGCAACTCCATGGTCATGACAGTGCCGCTGGTCCTGGGAGGCGTGAGCTTCTCGGCCGCTGCCGCCTATGCCCCGGCCCCCCGCCCCCGCGGTACCGCCTACCGCAACGTCAAGAACTACGGCGCCCTCGGTAACGGCACCAGCGACGATACCGCGGCCATCCAGGCAGCGATCAATTCGCTCCCGTCCACCGGCGGCACCGTCTACATCCCCTCAGGCACCTACCTGATCGACCCGACGAAGCGGATCACCCTGCGCAGCTACATGTTGCTCAACATGGATCCAAACGCCACGCTCAAGGCGAAGACCAATTCAGCGACGCGCTCCTACATCCTGAACGTCACCGGCCGCACCAACGTCGAGATCGCGGGCGGCAAGTTGATCGGTGATCGCGATACGCACCACTACGTCAGTGGCAGCACCTCCGAGTGGAACCACGGCATTGGCATCAACGGCGGGAGCCACATCACCGTGCGTGACCTGTACGTGGCCAAGTGCGCCGGTGACGGTGTGTGCCTGGGTGGCGGGGCGAGCGACGTCGTCATCGCCAACATCGTGTCCACCCAGAACCGCCGCCAGGGACTGTCCCTCACCCGTTGCAACGGCATCCGGGTCTACAACTCCGAGTTCAGCTACACCAAGGGCACCAGCCCGCAGTGCGGCATCGACATCGAGCCCGATGGCACCAGCACCGCCTACGACATCGTGATCCAGAATTGCAGCCTCAAGTACAACGCCATGTACGGCATCAACATCTGGAAGCGCGTCAGCAACGTCACGCTGACGGGCAATACCATCGAGCGGAACGAAAGCTGCGGGGCTGTCACCAACTACTGTTCCGGCATCCATTTCGTCGGCAACACGGTGCGCTACAACTCGGCGACGGGCATCTTCATCCGCGACGGATCGTCGAGCGTCAACGTGACCGGTGGGGTGTCCTACGGCAACTACACCCGCAGTGGCATCAAGACCCGTACACCCTTCACCCTGACGGGGTGGGCGTCGAAGATCGAACGCGACATCCTGATCCGGGGCACGGTCGGCGGTATCGCCATCCAGACGAACAGCTACAAGTAGCCGCCGCGTAAACGTGGCGGGGACCATGACGAGGGGCGTTGGCAGCAACGCCCCTTTTTTTGTGGCCGCATGCAACCCGGGGCGACGCTGGATGCCAGCTCCCGCAGGCCAGGTGCAGCGCGCCCGGATTCGGGCCTTTTCGCGGCGCTGCGCAAAGTGTGGTGCATGCACGGCGCTGCATGGATGCCAGGGGCCGCAATCACAAGATGAATGCGCGATCCACGATGTGAACTGTTGAGCCAGCGCACAGTTCGGCGAATTGGTGCATGACAAGCGCGCGACGTTCGCTAGATTCGGCCACGTCACGTTCACACCGCCTTGACATGGGAACAGGGGCCGGTCCGGCCGGTGTGAAAACCGCGTGATTCCGCTGTCATCCACCGGTGTCCGGCTGCACGCCAAGTGCGCCATGAGGGAGGTTTCCGTGAAAGAGCAACAAGTGCTGTCTGGGATCTGCAATGCAGGCATGCCCCGTCGTCAGTTCCTGCGCAATTCCGTCCTGCTGAGCGTTCCCCTCGTGCTGGGCGGGATCAGCCTGCCCGCCGCCGCATCCACTTATGTCCCACCAACCCGTACCCGCGGAACCACGGTCCTGTCGGTCAAGACCTATGGCGCGGTCGGTGACGGCATCCACGATGACACGGCGGCGTTCCAGGCGGCCATCAATGCGCTACCGGCGGCAGGCGGCACCGTCAACGTCCCGGCCGGAACCTACCTGATCGATCCGACCAGGAAGATCAACCTGCGCAGCTACATGCTGCTCAACATGGATCCCAATGCGATCCTCAAGGCCAAGTCCAACTCGGCCATCCGCGCCTACATCCTGTTTGCCAGCAAGCGCACGCAGGTGGAGATCGCCGGTGGTCAGTTGATGGGCGATCGCGACACGCACACCTATGTCAGCACCAGTACGTCGGAATGGAACCATGGCATCCAGATCATCGGCTGCACCGGCGTCACCATCCGCGACCTGTGGGTTGGCAAGTGCGCCGGCGACGGCATCTGCACCGGCGGCAACACCTCCGACCTGGTGATCGCCAATGTCGTCTCGACGCAGAACCGCCGCCAGGGACTCAGCCTCACCTGGTGCCACGACGTCCAGGTCCATGACAGCGAATTTTCCTACACCAAGGGTACGAGTCCGGAATGCGGGATCGACATCGAGCCGGACAACACCGATCCGGCCTACAACATCCTGATCCAGAATTGCCGCCTGAACAACAATGCCAAGTACGGCATCAACATCTACAAGCGCGCCTCCAACATCAACCTTGATGGGTGCACGATCGAGAGCAATGGCAGCTGTGGCGTGGTCACGCTGGGATGCTCGCAGGTGACGGTGCAGAACAGCCTGGTGCAGAACAATTCGGCCACGGGCGTCCAGTTCTACAGCGGCAGCAACCTGACGATGAAGAACAATGTCTCCTTCAACAATTACTGTCGCCTGGGCAACAAGGACCGCGTCGATTTCTACCTGACCGGATATAACAGCAAGGTCTCGCGTGACATGCTGATCAGGAGCACGGCGACCAACGTGACGATCGGATCCAACTTCTACAAGTAAGCCCCGGGGGGCGGGGACATGATCGGCCCGGGCGTCACTGCCCGGGCCGTCATCGTTTCCGGGGCCAGCCCATTGCGCCATGGGGGGTGGTAGCCCGACTGAATGTGGAGCGGTTCTTCACTTCGCCGCTTGTACATTCATGGCCGCTATCGTAGGAAGTGGCTTGATGAAATCAGATTTCGCGGCTGGGCTGGTCGCTGCCTCGGCCTCGATCACCCGCCGCACCGGCTTCAGGATGATCCCTGGCTGGCGCCGGGCACTGACGACCGTTTCCATGCTCGGCGTGGCGACGGCCCTTGGCGCGGGCATGGTTTTCGCGACGCAGACACTGCTTGCGCGCGAGCTGGGGCCGTCGGCGTACGGCTTGTTCGCCTCGTCGCTGGCGACTGTGACGATGGTCGCGCCGCTGGCAGGCTTCGGCCTCACGCAGTTCCGCCTCAAGGCCTACGGCGTTGAGGGATGGGGCGCCAATCGCTGGCTGACCCCGTCGCTGCGCTTCACCCATGGCACGACCCTGGTCGCATTCGCCATCATCATCGCTTGGGCGGTGCTGGTCGCGCCCGCCAACGGAACCCGCTTCGCACTGGTGGTGCTGTCGCCCGTCGTGCTGAGCTTCCTGGCCATCGACCTGATGAGCAACAAGTTGCGCCTGGAGGAGCGTTACGGGGAAATGGCGCTGTGGCAGATGGCCATCCCGGCGAGCCGGCTGGTGGTGGCGCTGTCGTTGCTGCTGGTGCCGCAGCTGACTGGCAAGTTCGTTGCAGTCAGCTACAGCCTGATCGCGTTGCTCGTCTTCGGCTCGGCGTTTCCGCACATCCGCCGGATGATGCGGGGGGAGATGGACCTGCATGGGCACGGGCCGCGCGAAGCCGCGGCCGTGCCGGCCGGACCGCATCCGCGAATCGGCGAGCTCTGGTCCCAGGCCTGGGCCTATGGCGTGTTCGCGATCCTGTATCCGGTCTTCTTCCAGATCAGCACGATCCTGCTCAAGTACCTGCACAGCGATGCGCAGGCCGGCATGTACAGCATCGCGCTGGCGATCATGACGGCGATCTACCTGATTCCGGCGACCATCTACCAGAAGTACCTGATGTCGAAGCTGCACCGCTGGGCGGCGCATGACGTGCCGAAGTTCTGGGCCGTGTACCGCCAGGGCAACGTGGCGATGTTCCTGCTCGGCATCGCGGTGAGCGTTGCGCTGGTGGTGGTCTCCCCCTGGATCGTGCCCATTGTCTTCGGCGAACGCTATCGCGGCGTCATCGACATCCTGTACATCCTGGCGCTGTGTCCGCCGATCCGCTTCCTGTCGACTGCCATGGGCTCGGCGTTGCTGACCGAAGACCACATGCGCTATCGCGTGTATGCGATGGGCGTGGCAACCGTCGTCGCAATCGTGCTGAACGTCCTGCTGATTCCCCGCTACAGCGGCGGTGGTGCGGCGTGGGCAACCGTTGCCGGCGAGGCCGTCCTGCTGCTGGGCACGATGCTGGGCGTCCGGCGCTTCCACAGGCGTCGCAACGAGAAAGCCGCGAGAGGAAACGCTGTGTGAACGGACCCGAGAACCCGGCGGATTTTTCGCATTCATTTACGGCTCTGTCACGCAACGGGCCGTATCAAGGCGACATGCGCCTGGAGCCCATCGACATCATTGAAGAGCGGGAGGTCGAACAGCCCCGTCGGCTGACGCTGGCCAGTACCTACGCGATCTTCATCTGCTGGACGCTGTTTTCCGTTTTCGTCTACAGCCACTTCAGCCAACTCGGCGACGCCAACTCCTACCTGACCGGCGCGTACGACGAGACCGGCGATGCCCGCACCCGGTTCATCACCCTCATCGCCACCACGTTGATGGGAATCGTCCACGTGGACCTGCTGGCGCACCTCGTGTACTCGCTGTTCGCGGCCAGTGGCGTGTGTTACCTGATCACCCAGGCGAAGGTGCACGACCGCTACCGATGGCCCCTGCTGGCCATCCTGTTGCTGCCGAATTTCGGTGTGTGGGCATCGGTCATCGGTCGCGAATCGCTGTTCATCGGCCTGCTCGGCTTCTTCATGGGCGCAGTGGTCGGTTACCTCCTGAAGAGGGGGTTCCATCGGTTGTTGCTGGCGCTGGTGTGCGTGGCCGGGATGACGTTCATCCGCGCGCCGTTCGGCATGGGTGCAGGCTTGTTCCTGCTGATGTTCCTGCTTTATGCGTGGGGACCGCGGACGCCATTGAGCGCGGGTGTCCAGGCATTGGCGTTCGCGGCGATCGCGACGATCGTGCTGTTGGCCGTGTGGCCAACCGTCGATGACTACATCGCCAACGACGTGCTTCCCAAGGCGAAGACCTTCTTCACCATTGCGTCGGACACGACCCGGACGTGGATCAACATCGACACCACCGCGGGATTCTTCAAGAGCCTGTGGTGGACGCTGCCGCTCGCGCTGGTGGGCCCGACACCCGGCGAGGTCATGGCTCGCCCGGTGATGCTGCCGTTCCTGCTGTCGGGCCTGACGGTGGTCCTCGTATTGCTGTACTCGCTCAACGTGGCGCTGCGCAGGTCGCCGCGCGGCATCGTGCGCAAGATCCTGGTGCTGGGCTGGTTGCCGGCGGTCGCGGTGATGCTCGTTTCCTACGTGCCGTTCGGCATCTACAACCCAGGCAGCGGCATTCGCTACGCCTCGTGCTTCCTGCTGTTCCTGATCCTGCCGTCGATGTTCCTGTCGGGACTGGCGGCCGCCGAGGACGAACGTTTTGTCGTCGACCCGCACAAGCGCCCGCACAGGCGAGGCTGACCCGACAATGAAGTTCGTTCTCTACGCCAACACCGACTGGTACCTCTACAACTTCCGGTTGTCGACGGCACTGGAGCTGATGGCGCACGGACACGAAGTGGTGATGCTGTCGCCGCCGGGGGAGTTCGGCGGGCGATTCGCCGGCCATGGATTGCGCTGGATCACGCTTGACATGGATCGCGCGAGCCTGAATCCGATGCGTGAGCTGCTGACTGTCCATCGGCTGGCGCGGGTATTGAAGGCCGAGCGCCCCGATGTGCTGCACAACTTCACGGTCAAGTGCGCGGTGTATGGCGCGATGGCAGCGCGCATGGCGCGAACTCCCGTCGTCATCAATGCCGTGGCGGGCATGGGTTACGTCTTCACCAGCGACCGTGCGCTCGCGCGGGCCCTGCGGCCGGTCGTCAAGCTGCTGATGCGCGGCACGCTTGGCGGCAGGAGATCGCGACTGATCCTGCAGAATCCCGACGACGCGGAAGCGTTCGTCAGCTCGCGCATGGTCCCGCTGGAGCAGATCCGCGTCATCCGCAGTTCCGGCGTCAACATCAGTCGCTTCACCCCGGTCGAGCGACCGGCCGGGCGCCCGCCGCTGCGCGTCGTGCTCGCCGCGCGCCTGTTGTGGGAAAAAGGTATCGGCGAATACGTCGAGGCGGCACGCCTGCTGAAACAGGAGGGCAGGAGCATCGATTTCCGGATCGCCGGAACGCCCGATCCCGGCAATCCGCGTTCGGTCGGCCACGAGCAGGTCGAGGCCTGGGTCAGGGAAGGGTGCGTCACCTGGCTTGGTCATGTCGACGACATGCCTGCATTGCTGCGTTCGGTCGACGTCATGGCGCTCCCCAGTTACTACCGCGAGGGCGTGCCGAAAAGCCTGATCGAAGGCGCGGCCTGCGGCTTGGCGCTGGTGACAACCAACATGGCCGGCTGCCGTGAAGTCGTGGGCACGCACGGCGTGGACGGCCTGCACGTCGAGCCGCGCAGCGCGCACTCGCTTGCCGATGCGCTCAGGCAACTGGACGACGATCGCGCGTTGCTGGCGAGGCTGGGCGATTGCGCACGCGAGAAGGCACTGGCGGAATTCGACGAACGATCGGTGATCGCCAGGACCATCGCCGTGTACGACGAATTGCTGCTCGATCGCAGCGTGGGGTCGGCTGCGGGCAGGCCGCCGTCCGCGCCGGTCGACTACTGCGACCAGCGCGCGCCGTCCTGACCGCGTTGTCGCCATGAACCTGCACAAACTGCTTGTCACGCTCACCTATCCGCTTGCCTTGTCGGCGGTACTGCTCGCGCTGGCCCTCGTGGTCCTGCTGCTGCGCCAGCGCAAGCTGGCCGTGGCCTTTGGCGCGATGGCGCTGGGCTGGTCCCTGCTCTGGTCGGTGCCGGCATTCTCGGATTGGTTGCGCCAGTCACTCGAGCGACGGCATCCCGTCGTGGCCGAAGCCACGCTCCCGCGCGCGGATGCCATCGTCGTGCTGGGGGGCGGCTCGTATGAGTGGACCGCGCGCCCGGACGTCGGTCCGGACGACCTCGTCCACAGCCGACTCGCGGCAGGGGCCCGCGCCTGGCTGGGGGGGCGCGCGCCAATCATCATCCTGTCCGGCGGTCGCGGCAGGCCAGGCCATACGGAGGCCGACCTGATGGCGCAGGCCATCGGCAGGCTGGGGATCCCCGCATCGGCCCTGCTGCTGGAGCAGCACAGCAGGAATACGCGCGACAACGCCGTCTTCACTGCCCAGCTCGCCCGGCAGCATGGCGTGCATCGGGTCCTGCTGGTGACCTCCTCGCTGCATATGCCGCGGGCGAGCCTGTTGTTCCGCGATGCAGGCGTGGAGGTGGTTCCCGTCTCGGTGCCGGAGCCTGAATTCGCGCCGATGGATTGGGAGCAGCGCTGGCTCCCGACCCGCAGCGCGTTATGGCGCAGCGGCCGCGCGCTGAAGGAGTACGCGGGCCTCCTGGACGTGAAAATCGAGAATCGGGTGGACGGGCCGGAGCCTGGCGGCCGGACGAACTGCCATTGCGGCGGACGTTGACTCCCGGCGTCGGGCATCTGGACCCGAATTTCACATCATGAACGCGGGATGCACGCTTAGGCTTCCGTTCACGGTTGCGTTGAGTGGACGCTGCCGTTGAAACAAGCAGGCGCGGTCCGTCGCTTCGGGACCACGTCCCCACACAACCGGCATGTTCGCGCGTCGTGATGCGTGATCCAGGTATTCGAACGAATCGACTGCCGGTGCCTTTTGGTCAACGAGGATGCCAACGTGAACAACTTGCTTCGTGCTTTTGCAATGCCGACGGTCGCCGTCGTCCTGCTCGGCGGGTGCATGGGTCAGCAGCTGTCGACAGGCGAGACGCCCCGCGTCAATTTGATCGAGACCGGTGAGGTCAAGGTGGTCCCGATCACCCCGGAACTCGTCGCCAACAGCACGGCCGGCATGCAGGCCCAGCAGGTTCCGGCCGAGTTGGCCAGTTACCGTCCCGAGTCGTACCGGATCCAGCCGGGCGACACCTTGCTGGTGACCGTGTGGGATCACCCGGAACTGACCGCTCCGGCTGGTTCGCAGCAGCAGGCTGTCTCCAACGGCCGGCAGGTGCAGCCGGATGGTTCGTTCTTCTTTCCCTACGCGGGCAAGATCAACGTGACCGGCATGACCATCGAGAAAGTCCGCAGCACGCTTGCGAGCAAGCTCGGCCGTTACCTCAACGATCCGCAGGTCGACCTCAACGTCGTGGGTTACGGCAGCCGCGTATCGATGCAGGGTGCTTTCACCAATACCGCCCCGCAGGAAATCACCCCGGTGCCGCTGACCTTGTCGCAGGCGGTCGGACGTGCGGGTATCAATGCAGAGCAGGCCGACATCTCCGGCCTGGTGCTGGTGCGCGATGGCAAGAGTTACCGGCTCGACCAGGACGCACTCAATCGCAATGGCACCATTGCGCCAGACATTTACCTGAAGCCGGGCGACCAGGTCTACCTGCCGTTCAACGACCGCAAGGAGGTCTATGTCGTCGGTGAGGTGACCAAGCCCCAGGCGATCAACTTCAAGACCACCGACATGACGCTGACGCAGGCGCTCGGTCGCGCAGGCGGCCTGGACCCGACCACCTCCAATGCCAGCGCCGTGTACGTCATCCGCGGCATGCAGGGCATGGAACGGGCGCCCGGGACGGTGTATCACCTGAACGCAAAGTCGCCCGTCGCGTTCGTCCTTGCCGATCGGTTCCTGCTGCAGCCGGGCGACGTCGTGTTCGTCGGGCAGGCGGGCATCACGCGCTGGAATCGCTTCGTGAGCCAGTTGCTGCCGTTCTCCGGTGTCCTGCGCAATGCGGTGAGCGCCGGCAACAACGTCGGCTTGTGATCCACGACGCCTGAACGGGGCGGCTTGCAGGTGATCTCCGGGAAAGGCCCGCCAGGCGGGCCTTTCCCGATGCCAGCAGTGCGGCGAAGGGCTTGACGTCCGGTGTGGCGAACCTACACTTTCATTTCAAACCTTCTGGTCGGGCTGCGGCGACGCGGTCCGATCGCTGCTAGCTGACGACGCGAAAGCGGGGAACATCGATGGATCCAATTTCGCTCGAAGACCTGGCATTGCTCGAGGTGCTGCAACGGGTCGACCAGCATGTGCTGCTGACCGATTCCGATAGCGCGATCCGCCAGCGGATGGTTGAAAGCGGCCTCATCTCGGAGGGCGATTACGGCCTCGAACTGACCACGGCCGGGATCGAACTGTGCAAGTCGCTGCAGCACCGCGTCGCCGCCGACGCGCAGGCCGCCAGGATCGTGCAGCAGCGCGAGGAAGCGCAGTCGCTGTAAGCCTACCGGCGTCCACGGACCCGTCGACGCTGCCCATCGCCACCATGGCGATCTCTCCGGGTGCGAATGCGTCCGGTTACAGTGGCAGCCCCAACATCATTCCGGTTTCCCGATGGCCAAGGCCGTGACGGTCAAGTCGCGCTCGACGTATGTCTGTGGCGAGTGCGGTGCGGACCACAACAAGTGGCAAGGGCAATGCGGAGAGTGCGGCGCATGGAATTCGCTCAGCGAATTCTCGGTGCAGTCCGCGGCCCGACCCGCGGCCGCCCGGCGCGATGGCTGGGCAGGGAAGGTGGACGCCCAACGCGTCACCGCTTTGAAGGACGTCGTGCAGAACGAGCAGTCGCGCGTGTCCACCGGCATCGGTGAATTCGATCGCGTACTCGGCGGAGGGCTGGTCGAAGGGGCGGTGGTGCTGGTCGGCGGCGATCCCGGCATCGGCAAGTCGACCCTGTTGCTGCAAGCCGTCGCCTCGATGGCGTCCACGCTTCCCGGGCTGTATGTCACCGGCGAGGAATCGCTGGCGCAGGTCGCCGGTCGCGCCGTGCGCCTGGGCCTGTCGATCGACGGCGTGCACGCATTGGCCGAAACCGGCGTGGAGCGCATCCTCGAGCACGCCAGCGCGATGCGGCCCAAGGTCATCGTCGCCGACTCCGTGCAGACCCTGTGGACCGAGCAGCTCAGTGCCGCGCCCGGTTCGGTGAGCCAGGTGCGCGAATCCGCCGCGCGGCTGGTCCGCTACGCGAAGGAAACCGGCACGGCGGTCTTCCTCATCGGCCATGTCACCAAGGAGGGCGGCATCGCCGGGCCTCGCGTGCTCGAGCACATGGTCGACGCCGTGCTGTATTTCGAGGGCGAAAGCGGCAGCCGCTTCCGGGTGTTGCGTGCCTTCAAGAATCGCTTCGGCGCCGTCAACGAGCTCGGCGTTTTCGCCATGGGCGAAAAAGGCCTGCGCGAAGTTCCCAACCCATCGGCGATCTTCCTGTCGGGCGGCAGCACGCCGCAAGCGGGCAGTTGCGTGACGGTGACGCGCGAGGGCACGCGACCATTGCTGGTCGAGGTGCAGGCGCTGGTCGATTCCTCGCCATTGTCCAACCCGCGACGGGTTGCGGTCGGGCTGGAGCAGAACCGGCTGGCCATGTTGCTGGCCGTGCTGCACCGGCATGGCGGCATCGGCGTCGGCGACCAGGACGTCTTCGTCAACGTCGTCGGCGGCATCCGCCTGCAGGAAACCGCCGCGGACCTGCCGGTGCTGCTCGCGGTGCTGTCGTCGCTGCGCGACAAGCCATTGGCCGACAAGACGGTCGCGTTCGGCGAAGTCGGATTGTCCGGCGAGATCCGCCCGGTTCCCAATGGCGAAGAACGCCTGCGCGAAGCGGCAACGCATGGATTCAAACGCGCGATCGTGCCGAAGGCGAACGCGCCGAAGTCGGGAAGCTACAAGGGGCTGGAGGTCATTGCGGTCGAACGGCTGGTGGATGCCCTGGCCGCCGTCGACTGACTGCCGAAGGCGCCGACGCGATCATCGAAACCGCCCGTCCGGCGTTGCGCACCCGGCTCAGTGCGCGGCTGCGCTCGATGCCTTGGCCGCGAACGGTGGCTTGGCGATCCAGACGAAGGCGATCACGATCAGGAACATGATTCCGAGCAGGTGGAAGATCTCGTTGAAGCCGATCTGCGCCGCCTGCTGGGAGATCATCTGGTTGAGCATGACCGCGCCGCGTTGCGTATCGGCGCCACCCAACGCATCCACGGCCTGCCGCACCACCGGATCGTATGCGCCGATGTGCTCGGTCAACTGGGCATGATGGACGATCGTGCGCTGGTTCCAGGCCCACGTCGTCAGCGACGCGGCGAAGCTGCCGCCAAGGGTGCGCACGAAGGTCGCAAGACCGGACCCCGCGGCGATTTCGTGCGGCTCCAGGTCCGAGAGCAGGATCGTCAGCACCGGCATGAAGAACAACGCGACGCCCAATCCCTGCCATAGCTGGACCATGGCGACATGCTGGAAATCCACATCCAGGTTGAAGCTCGACCGCACGAAGCTCGTGAACGCCATCACCACGAACGCAAAGCTCGCGACCACGCGCAGGTCGAAACGCGCCGCGTACAGGCCTACGAACGGCGTCAGCAACACCGGCAGGATGCCGATGGGAGCGGTGGCGTAGCCGGCCCAGATCGCGGTGTATCCCAGGTTGCGCTGCAGCCATAGCGGCACCAGCAAACCGACGGAGAAGAACGCCGCGTAGGCCGTGACCATCGCGATGGTGCCGGCGGTGAAATTGCGGTGGCGGAACAATCGCAGGTTGACGATCGGGTCGCGGTCGGTGAGTTCCCAGATCAGGAATACCGCCAGCGCGATCACCGCGACGACCGCGAGCATCACGATCTTGGTCGAGTTGAACCAGTCCTCGTCATTGCCCAGGTCGAGCAGGATCTGCAATGCGCCGACGCCGAGCACCAGCGTGGCCAGGCCGATGTAATCCATCTTCGGCTTTTCCAGCCGTTCCGGCCGTCCCTTGAGCTGGCGCCCGACGACCACGCTGGAAAAGATCCCGATGGGGATGTTGATGAAGAAGATCCATTCCCAGCTGTAGTTGTCGGTGATCCAGCCGCCCAGGATCGGGCCGGCGATCGGTGCCACGACGGTCACCATCGCCAGCAGCGCGATCGCCTGCCCACGTTTGTGCGGCGGATAGATCGAGATCAGCAGCGCCTGCGTTACCGGATACATCGGTCCGGCGACGAATCCCTGCAGCGCGCGCGCCAGCACCAGGAAACCCATGCTGTTGGCCAGGCCGCACAGCAGCGATGCCGCCACGAATGCCAGCGTCGCCCACATGAACAACTTGCGCTCGCCGAATCGCCGCGTCATGAATCCGGTCAGCGGCAGCGCGATCGCATTGCTGACCGCGAAGGACGTGATGACCCACGTCGCCTGGTTGGCGCTCGCACCGAGGTTGCCCGAGATCGCCGGCAACGACACGTTGGCGATGGTGGTGTCGAGCACCTGCATGAACGACGCCAGCGCCAGGCCGATCGTCGCCAGCGCGAGGCTGGGCGGCTGGAATCCCGCTTGCGGCGCCGGCACGGCGCCGACGGTGGCGGCGTTCGCTGACATCGGGATCAGCCGTGCCGTGGGTTTGGCAGGTTGTCCCGGATGATCCGCGCGATCACGGCATCCGCATCACGCAGTTGCTGTGCGAAAACCTGCGTGGACAGCACCGGCTTGGCGGGCACCGCCGCAGGCAGCACCGGCCCGGACTGGTCGCGGATGGTGACGTCCGTGGACATGCTCATGCCCAGTCGCAGCGGATGCTCGGCGAGCTGCTTTGGATCCAGTTCGATCCGAACCGGCACGCGCTGCACGATCTTGATCCAGTTGCCGCTGGCGTTCTGCGCAGGCAGCAGTGAAAACGCCGCGCCGGTGCCCAGCCCCAGGCTGACGAGCCGGCCCTTGTAGGTGACGTCGCTGCCATAGAGATCGGAGGTCAGTTCGACCGGCTGGCCCAGTCGCATGCGCCCGAGTTGGGTTTCCTTGAAGTTGGCGTCGACCCAGACCTGTTCCAGCGGAATGACGGTCATCAATGGCGTGCCGGGCTGCACGCGCTGGCCGAGCTGCACGCTGCGCTTGGCGACATATCCGGACACGGGCGCGATGATCGCCGCGCGCTGCAGGTTGAGGTAGGCCAGTCGCAACTGCCCGGCTGCGGCCTGCACCTGCGGCTGGTCGGAGAGCGTGGTGGAATCCACCAGCGCGCTGCTGCGCGACAACTCGCCGCGCGAGGACGACAGCGCTGCTTCGGCGGCCGACAGCGCTTCACGCGCATGCGCCAACTCCTCCGCCGAGACCGCGCCGGTGGCGACCAGCCCGCTGCGCCGCTGCACGTCGGCGCGTGCCTTCTGCACGTTGACCTGCTCGGCGGCGATGTCGGCGCGTCCGGACTCGACGGTGCTGTACAGGCCGCGCACCTGGCGCACGGTGTTGGCGAGGTTCGCGACAGCCTGCCCGTAGGCGACGCTGGCGTCGTTGGGGTCGAGTTGCACCAGCACCTGTCCGGCCTGGACCTTCATGCCGTCGTCGGCGCCGATGCTGACCACCGTGCCGGCCACCTGCGAGGTGATGCTGACGACATTGCCCTGCACGTAGGCATCGTCCGTGCCTTCGTGCCAGCGGCCAACGAGGAAATACCACAGCCCCCAGCCGATGCCGGCGGCAATGACGACGGCGACCAGGATGAACAATGCGCGCTTGCGCTTGCTCGGCTTGCGCTTCGCAGGTTCTGCCGCGTTGGGATTCAGTTCGGTGGTCATTGCGCGATGGCCTTGGCTGGTTCGGTGATTGGGGTGGTGGCGGCGAGGTCGAGGCCGCCGCCAAGCGCGCGATCGAGGTCGACGGTGGCCGCGAGCCGCTGCGCGTGCAGCGCGGCGAGTTGCTGTTCGGATTGCAGCAGCGGTTGTTGCGCGACAAGCACGTCCAGCTGCGTGGCGAGGCCGGCGCGGTAGCGGATCTGCGCGAGTTGCCATGCCGCCTTCGCGGAGGCCTGCGCGCGTTGCGCGGATGCGATCTGCGCGTCGAGCGAGCGCGCCGACTGCAGCGCGTCAGCGACCTGCTGCAGCGCGGACACGAGGATCTGGTTGTAGTCGGCGACCGCCAGGTCGTAATCGGCGTCGCTCCTGGCCAGCTGGTTGCGCAGACCGCCGCCATCGAAGATCGGCAGGCTGATCGCCGGCCCGCCCTGCACCAGCAATGCCTTGCTGCTGAGGAGATCGGAGAGGCCACCCGATGCCAGCCCGAGCATTCCCGACAGGTTGACCGTCGGATAGAACGCCGCCTTGCTTGCGCGGATGCCCTGGGATGCCGCTTCGACACGCCAGCGCGCGGCGACGACGTCGGCGCGATGGCCGAGCAATTCGCTCGGCAGCACCGCGGGCACGCCGGGCGAGGGCGCCGTCAACACCGTGGGTCGCGTGATTGCCAATCCGGCATCCGGTCCCTTGCCGAGCAGTGCAGCCAGGGCATTGCGTGCAGCGGCGATGTGCTGCTGCGCCGCCTCGACCTGTTGCGACGCGCTGGCGACGCCACCTTCGGCCTGGCGCACCGGCAACTGGCTGTCGAGCCCGGCCTTGACGCGTTGACCGGCCAGCGACAGCAGGTGCGAGGCGCGATCCTTGTCGGCCACCGCGACGTCCTGCGCCGCGAAGGCCTGCGCGAGCGTGATGTAGGTCGAGACGACGTTGCTCGCCAGCGCCACGCGAGCGGCCTGGGCGTCGACCTGGGCAGCGTGCGCCTGGCCCAGGGCCGCTTGCCACTTCGCACGTCGCACTCCCCAGAAATCCGGGTCGTACTTCAAATCGAGGTTGAGCAGGATGACGCCCGTGTAGGCGCCGCCGAGCGGTGCCGGCGCGACGGTTTCGGGAATCCGGATTCCCGAGTACTGCGCGCCCACGCCGAGCTGGGGCTTGCGCGCCGAGTCGGCGAGCCCGGCCTGGGCGATGGCCTGGCGCAGGCGCGCGTCGGCAACGTCCAGGGTCGGCGTGCCCTGCAAGGCCTGCGCCACCAGTGCATCGAGTTGCGGATCGCCGAACGCCATCCACCAGTCATTGGAGGGAAAGTCCGCGGGCGAGAACGCACCGAAGCTGCGTCCGGCAGACAGCTGGTCGGCATCGGTCGGGTGGCCTTCGGGAGCAAGCCCGTGCGTGCTCGCGCAGCCGGCCAGCATGACGGCGAGGGCGGCTGCCGCAACGCGCGCAGTATTGGAAAACCGGTCGCAAGGCATGGTCAGTCGTCCGAATAGAGGTTGTCGCGAACCTGCTCCAGCAGGCGGGTCAGTCGCTCCACGTCGGCTTCGCCCAGGCCGCGCATTGCGCGCTGCCTGACCCGAAGCCCCAGATGGTTGACCTCTTCCCACATGGCACGGCCGGTATCGGTCAGGTGGATATGCAGCGCGCGGCGATCGGCCGGATCCGCGACACGCGCGACGTAACCGCGTGCCTCCAGCTTGTCCAGCAGGCGCGTCATCGCTCCGGGGTCCAGCTGGGCGGAGCGCGCGAGCTCGGTCACGCTCGCCGTGCCATGGGCCAGCTCCTTGAGCACGATGTACTGGCTGAAGGTCAGCTCATGGCCGGCGCCGGCGAGTTCGTGCTCCATGCGCGCCCACATGCCGTCCCGGAGCTGCCGGAACAGCAGTCCGAGGGTGGAGCCGGTGCAGCTGGATGTCGGGGGGAGCTTCATGGCGGAGCGCATGATTCCCGCCCGAACAATATTTGTCAATGCAAATATTGTTACTACAAGGACGTGCGGCCGCCGGACCTGTTCAGGAAGCGTGGGGCAGCACGACCTCAAGCGCGAATTTGCTGCCGAAAAACGCCAGGACCAGCAGGGCCATGGCCGACAGCGTCCAGCGCACGGCCGTCGTCCCGCGCCAGCCGTAGCGCCATCGGCCCAGCAACAGTCCCCCAAACAGCAACCAGGACAACACGCTGAGGACGGTCTTCTGCACCAGTTGCTGTTGGAGGAGGTTCTCCACGAACAGCACGCCGGTCAGCAGGGTTGCCGTGAGCAGGATGAAGCCCACGCCAATCGTGCGGAACAGGAGCAATTCGAGCTCGGTCAGTGGCGGCAGCGCGCGCAGCCATCCGTGGAACCGGCGCCGTCGCAGCGCGCGTTCCTGTGCCCACAGCATCGAGGCCAGGATGGCCGCGATGGCCAGCGTGGCGTACGCGAGCAGGGCGCACCAGGCGTGGAGTTGCAGGCGCCAGTCCAATCCTTCGGGCCGGACGTGGCCGTAGCCGGCATAACCGAGCAGCGACAGCGCCGCCATCGGGAACACAACGACGCCCAGGGCCGCCATGCGCCCGGCAGCGCCAAACAGGGTCGTCAGCGCGGCCATTCCCAGCCCGACCAGCGACAGCGCCGCGAAAAAGTGCAGATCCAGCCCATTCGCCTCACGCCAGGCCGCGACGTGGAAGCCGGCGTGGGCCAGCAGTGCCAGCACGGCGGGCGCGGTCCAGCTGGTGGGTTCGGCGATGCCGCGCGACAGCGAGCGCACGAGCATCGCCGTGGCGATCGCGTAGAGGACGACGGCGAGCAGGGTGAAGGTCATCGTGGAAGTGTCGCATTAGCGTCGGCTGCTGCGAAGGCGCGGGCGCGCATCGGGCGCGCCCTTATAATTCGCGATCCCCTTGCACCGACGCGATCCCGACGATGTTCGAATCCCTGACCCAGCGCCTGTCCGGCACCATGACCCGCCTGCGCGGGCGCGGCCGCCTGACCGAGGAAAACATCCGCGAAGCCACCCGCGAGGTGCGCATCGCGTTGCTCGAGGCCGATGTCGCGCTGCCCGTGGTGCAGGCGCTGATCGAGCGCATCAAGGTCCGCGCCGTCGGCCAGGAAGTCCTGAAGTCGCTGACGCCGGGCCAGGCCCTGATCAAGGTCGTGCGCGACGAATTGACCGCGGTGATGGGCGCGCAGGCCAGCGACCTGAACCTCAACGTGCCGGCGCCCGCTGTCTTCCTCATGGCCGGCCTGCAGGGCGCAGGCAAGACGACGACCGTCGCCAAGCTCGCCAAGCACCTGAAGGAACGCCGCAAGAAGAAGGTGATGGTGGTGTCGGCCGACGTCTATCGTCCCGCAGCGATCGAACAGCTGCAGACGCTGGCCAAACAGGTCGACGTGCTGTTCTTCCCGTCGTCGGCCGACCAGAAGCCGGAGGACATCGTGCGCGCCGCGATTGCCGATGCGCGCAGGTCCTACGTCGACGTCGTCATCGTCGACACCGCCGGTCGCCTTGCGATCGACGCGGCGATGATGGCGGAGATCAAGGCGTTGCATGCGGCAATCAATCCGGTCGAGACGCTGTTCGTGGTCGATGCGATGACCGGCCAGGATGCCGCCGTCACCGCCAAGGCCTTCGGCGAAGCGCTGCCGTTGACCGGCGTGATCCTCACCAAGACCGATGGCGATGCGCGTGGTGGCGCCGCGCTGTCTGTGCGTTACGTCACCGGACGCCCGATCAAGTTCATTGGCACCAGCGAAAAGCCCGACGGGCTGGATGTCTTCCATCCCGATCGCCTCGCCAGCCGCATCCTCGACATGGGCGACGTGCTGTCGCTGGTCGAGCAGGTCGAGCAGCAGGTCGACAAGGACAAGGCGCAGAAGCTCGCGGAGAAAGTCGCCAAGGGCAAGAAGTTCGACCTCAACGACATGCGCGACCAGCTTGAGCAGATGCAGAGCATGGGCGGGCTGTCCGGCCTGATGGACAAGCTGCCGGGCATGGGCCAGATCCCGGATCACGTCAAGGCGCAGGTCACCGGCAAGGAAGTGCCGCGCATGGTCGCGATCATCAATTCGATGACGAAGAAAGAGCGTCGCAATCCGGCGCTGCTCAACGGCTCACGCCGTGCCCGCATCGCCAAGGGCTCGGGCATGGGTCCGGCCGACGTCAACAAGCTGATGAAGCAGTACCAGCAGATGGAAAAGATGATGAGCAAGATGGGCCGCGGCGGCATGAAGGGGCTCATGCGCGGCATGCAGGGAATGATGGGCGGACGTGGCGGGATGCCGTTCCGCTGAGCCATCGCGGGCTGTTCCAGTCCTTGCCGGTTGCTCATGCCCGGGAGCGCCGGCCTGACGGTGCCCCGGGAAGGGATGGACGCCAGCCATTCGTGGGGCGCGGGGCCAGAGAACACCACGATTCCGCGGTTGGAGTGCGCTCCCGGCGGGGTCCGGTGTTTGCCCCGGCGCGCATTGCCAATGCGCCGCCTGACAGGGCGACCAGCAACGCCGTCACTCCACTGACTCCAGGAACTGGCCGGGGCAGGAAGCGGCGGGTTTCACCTCGGCCTTCGATGCCTTACAATGCCCGGCTTACCTCGGCACGTCCGCCGACTGGGCAACACGGGAACATCAGCACATGGTCAAGATCCGCCTGACGCGTGGCGGCGCCAAGAAGCGCCCCTTCTACCACATCATCGTCACCGACAGCCGCAGCGCACGCGACGGCCGCAACATCGAGCGCTTGGGGTACTACAACCCGATCGCGACCGGTGGCGAGAAGCGCGTCGAGCTCGACGCCGAGCGGGTGAAGTTCTGGGTGGGGCAGGGCGCGCAGATGACCGACAAGGTCGCCGACCTGTACAAGCAGCTCGGCAAGGCTGGCGACCAGCCGGCCGCAGCCGCGGCCTGATCCACTGGCCGCATCCTCGCGCGGCCACTGACCGATGGAATCCACTCGCCCCGCTCCGCAGGGAATGATCCTGCTGGGCCGGGTGCTCGGTGCTTTTGGCGTGCGCGGCGAACTGAAGCTGGAATCGTTCACCGAGCCCAAGTCAGCGATCTTCCACTACCAGCCCTGGACCCTGCGCGACGCGCAGGGGCGTGAGCGCACGCTTGCGCAGGCACGTGGTCGTGAAACCGCGAAAGGCCTGGTCGCGACCTTCCCCGGCATCGACGATCGCGATTCGGCCGAAGCCCTGCGTGGCACCGAGGTCTACGCACCACGCAGTGCCCTGCCGCCACCGCCGCCCGGCGAGTATTACTGGGTCGACCTGGAAGGCCTGCGCGTGGTGAACCTGGAAGGCGTCGATTTCGGCACGGTATCGCACCTGTTCTCGACCGGGTCCAACGACGTGCTGGTCGCGCGGGGCGACCGCGAGCGCATGATTCCGTTCCTCGAGCCGGACTACGTCAGGTCGGTGGATTTCGAGGCCGGCCTGGTGACCGTCGATTGGGACGCCGATTTCTAGGAATGCCTGCAATGCGCGTCGATGTCGTCAGCCTGTTTCCTGAGTTCGTGGCGCAGGTCGCCGGACACGGCGTGGTCGGACGCGCGCAGGAGCGCGGGCTGTTGTCGATCCACGGCTGGAATCCGCGCGACTTCGCCACCGGCAATTATCGCCGCGTCGACGAGCGTCCCTTTGGTGGCGGGCCCGGCATGGTGATGCTGATCGATCCCCTGCGTGACTGCATCCAGGCAGCGCGCGAGGCGGATCCGGCGCCGGCGACAGTCATCTATCTCAGCCCGCAGGGCGAGCGACTGACACAGGCCAAGGTGCGCGAGCTGGCCGGCCGGGACCGCGTCATCCTCCTGTGTGGCCGCTATGAAGGAGTCGACGAACGCCTGGTCGCGGCCGAGGTCGACGAGGAGCTGTCGATCGGCGATTACGTGCTGTCCGGCGGCGAACTCGCGGCAGCCGTGCTGATCGATGCGGTTGCCCGACTGCAGGCCGGCGCGCTGAACGACAGCGAATCGGCGGCCCAGGACAGTTTCGAGCCCGCCGATGACGCCGGTTCACTGTTGCTGGACTGCCCGCATTTCACCCGGCCGGTGGAGCATGAGCTGGGAACCGTGCCCGCCGTCCTGATGTCCGGCAACCATGCCGACATTGCCCGCTGGCGGCGCCAGCAGGCCCTTGGCCGGACGTGGTTGCGGCGACCGGACCTGGTCGATCCCTCGACCCTGTCCAAGGCCGACCGGCAACTCCTGGATGCCTTCCTTGCCGAGTCCGCCTCCGATCCCAGCAGCACGTAAGCCCCTAGCACCGCAGGAAATTTTGCCGCTATAATGAGCGGCTTAGCTCCACCCATGCCCGACGCGGGTCCACGTGCACTCGCGCTTCCACACCGCCTCCAAGCACCCAACAGGCCGAGTCATGAACAAGCCCTCGATCCACACGCTGCTGCAGAACTTCGAAACCGAACAGGTCCAGCGCGAATTGCCTGACTTTGGTCCCGGCGACACCGTCGTCGTCAACGTCAAGGTCAAGGAAGGCAACCGCGAGCGCGTGCAGGCCTATGAGGGCGTGGTCATCGCCAAGAAGAACGGCGGTCTGAATTCCGCGTTCACCGTGCGCAAGATTTCGCATGGCTTCGGCGTCGAGCGCGTCTTCCAGACCCACAGCGCGATCATCGAATCGGTGCTGGTCAAGCGCCGCGGTGCTGTCCGTGCCGGCAAGCTGTATTACCTGCGTGGCCTCGAAGGCAAGAAGGCGCGCATCAAGGAAGACCTCGCCGGGAATGCCAAGGCCAAGGCAGACGCGAAAGCCTGATCTTCCCGTCAGTGTCAGCGAGCGGCCGCCCTGGGGCGGCCGTTTGCGTTTCAGGGGGGGGGATTCCGGTTTCGTCGGCAATCCGCAGCCAGCGCACGGGATTACGGAGCGGGGATTTGGCGTCTGCGAGTTGTCAGCGCATTCATCGCCGCGGCGAGCATCAGTGCCGGCGAGCAGGCGAGCCCATCCGGGTTGCCGGCATGCTGCGCAGCCGGTAGTTTGCCCTGGTGACCGAGGACTCCATTCCAGGTGCGGTGCGTCTCGACCAGTGGCTCTGGGCGGCGCGTTTTTTCAAGACGCGCAGCATCGCGCGACAGGCCGTGGACACGGGCAAGGTGGATGTCGGTGGCCAACGCGCAAAACCCGCGCGCGTCGTGCGCACAGGCGACGAACTGCGCATCGTGCGCGGCGAGGAGACCTTCGCGGTGGTGGTCCGGGCGACCAGCGCGCGGCGGGGATCGGCCAGCGTCGCGCAGGGCCTGTACGAGGAGCCGGAAAACTCGCGCCTGCGTCGCGAGGCCGAACGCGCCACGCGTGCTGCGCAGCGCGCCGGCTACCAGGCGCCAATCGTCAAGCCGGACAAGCGCGCACGTCGCCTGATCCGTGCGCTCGGGGATATCGATGCGCTATAGCCGGTGACTCGGCTGCTGGCCAAGGCCGCCCAGTACCGATCCACCCGCCTTCAGCAGGTCGGAGAAATCGACAGTGCCATCGCCGTTGCGATCGAGCACTGCGCCGAGCAGGCCGCCCGACTGGCGTTGTGCATGTTCGGCTTCCTGCCCAAGCACGTCGCTGAGAACCTGCGGGGACGCCGGCGCAGCCGCCGATGGGGCGGTCGATGCATCGGATGCAGCCGCCTGGCGACGATCGAACATGCGCTTGGCGACGTAGGCCATCGCGATCGGCGCCAACCAGCGCAACAACACGTGCGCCTTGTCCTGCCCGATGCCGGTGGTCTGGCCGACGGCTTGTTCGGCGCGCGGCGTCCGATCGCCGAAGACGTGGCCGAGGATCTGGCTGCCCTGTCCACCGCCACCCAGCACCGATCCGAGCACATTGCCGACGTCCTGGCCGGAATGATCGCGCTGCAACGCGCCGTACAGCGATTGCGCGCCCTGTGGCTGGCTGGCATTGCGGCCAAGTGCACCGAGCAGCAGTGGCAGCGCGGCGCCGATCGCGGCGCTGGCCTGCGACGGCGTGATGCCGAGGTGTTGCGCAATCTGTTGCGCGGGACCGCCTTCCAGCGTGTTGGCGAGATCGGAGGACAGGGGAGTCGTCATCGTGCGTTCCTTGGGGGACGGTAACGCACACGCTATTCCGCACGTTGTTAGCGTGCCGCAAAAACGCGGATGTTCAGCCCAGCAGCTTCAGGCGGTACAGCGCTTCGAGTGCCTGCTTTGGCGAGAGCTCATCGGGCTCCAGCGCGGCGAGCGCTTCCAGCACGGCCGATGACGGCGCGAACAACCCGATCTGTTGCGGTGCGTCCAGCGCCATGGCTGTCATCGGTGTTGAAGGTGCGTCACGGCCCTGCTGTTCGAGTTCGGCCAGGCGTGCGCGCGCCTGGCGCACGACCGATTTCGGCAGGCCGGCCAACGCAGCGACCTGCAGTCCGAAGCTGCGATTGGCCGGACCATCCTTGACGGCATGCATGAAGACCAGCGCGTCCCCATGCTCGACCGCATCCAGGTGCACGTTGGCGATGCCGCTGCCCGGTTCGGCAAGCGCGGTGAGTTCGAAATAGTGCGTGGCGAACAGCGTATAGGCGCGATTGACGGATGCCAGGTGACGCGCGCAGGCGTCGGCGAGGGCCAGGCCATCGTAGGTCGACGTGCCACGGCCGATTTCGTCCATGAGGACCAGCGACTCCGACGTCGCGTGATGCAGGATGTAGCTGGTCTCGCTCATCTCGACCATGAATGTCGATTGCCCGCGCGCCAGGTCGTCGCCGGCGCCGATGCGCGTGAGGATGCGGTCGATCGGTCCGATCAGCGCGCGCGTGGCCGGCACGAAGCTGCCGATGTGCGCGAGCAGCACGATCAGCGCGTTCTGCCGCATGTACGTCGACTTGCCGCCCATGTTCGGCCCGGTGATGACGAGCATGCGCACGTCGGGACGTTCGGGCAGGCAGTCGAGCACCAGGTCGTTGGGTGCGAAAGGCTCGTCGCGGACCGCCTCGACAACCGGATGCCGGCCGCCTTCGATTCGCAGTCCGGGGCTGTCGGCGAGTTCGGGCTGCGTCCAGTCCAGCGCCTGCGCACGCTCGGCGAAGCACACGAGTACGTCGAGTTCGGCGAGCGCCGAAGCGCAGCGCCGCAAGGGCTCCAGTTGCTCGTTGAGTCGATCCAGCAGTTCTTCGTACAGGCCCTTCTCGCGAGCCAGGGCGCGCTCGCGCGCCGAAAGCACCTTGTCCTCGAAGGACTTCAACTCCTCCGTGATGTAGCGCTCGGCGCCGGTGAGCGTCTGCCGGCGCGTGTAATGCACCGGCGCGCGGTCGGCCTGGCCCTTGCTGATCTCGATGAAATAACCGTGCACGCGGTTGTAGCCGACCTTGAGGCTCGCAATGCCGCTGGCCGCCCGTTCGCGCGCCTCGAGGTCGACGAGGAACTGATCCGCATTGGTCGACAGGCGCCGCAATTCATCCAGTTCCGCATCATGGCCGTCGGCAAAGACGCCGCCGTCGCGCGCAAGCACGGGTGGCTGTTCCGCGATCGCGGAGGCGAGAAGCCGCGCGATGCCGTCGTGCTCGCCCAGTTCCGTGGCAAGCGACTGCAGCAGCGGCGAGTCGAGCGGGGCAAGCAACGCGCGGAATGCCGGAAGCAGCGCGAGACCGTCGCGCAGCGTCGACAGGTCGCGTGGCCGTGCGCTGCGCAATGCGATGCGGGAGAGGATGCGCTCCATGTCGCCGATCGCGCGGAAGCGTTCACGCAGTGCGTCGAAGGCGCGCGCGTCCAGTAGCGTCGCGACCGCGTGGTGGCGCAATCGCAATGTCGATCGGTCGCGCAGCGGCCGATGCAGCCAGCGCCGCAGCAGGCGGCCGCCCATGGGCGCGATGGTCGAGTCGAGCACGCCGAGCAACGTGGTCCGGTTGTCGCCGTCGATGCGCGAGTCCAGTTCCAGGTGCCGCCGCGTCGCGGCATTCATGGCGATCGCGCCGTCGACGGCTTCGAATGCAATGGCGGTCAGGTGCGGCAGGCGCTGCTTCTGTGTTTCCTCGACGTAGCCGAGCAACGCGCCGGCGGCGGCAATGCTGAGCGGCTTGTCCTCGATGCCGAATCCGGACAGGTCGTGCACGCCGAAGAACTGCCGCAGCTGGCGGCGGCCGCTGTCGCCATCGAACAACCACGGCGCGCGCCGGCGTACGCCGCTGCGTCCGGTGATCGCCGTCGCCCAGCCGTCCTCGTCGGGTAGCAATACTTCGGCTGGTTCAAGACGGGCGAGCTCGGCCTCCAGCGCATCCTCGCCGTCCACCTCCGACACGATGAAGCGCCCGCCGGCCAGGTCGGCCCATGCCAGGCCGTAGCGCGGGGATTTCGGCCCGCTGGCGCCGCGTGCAATGGCGAGCAGCAGAGTGTCGCGTCGCTCGCTGAGCAAGGCGTCGTCGGTGACCGTTCCCGGCGTGACCACGCGCACGACCCTGCGTTCGACCAGTCCCTTTGCGAGTGCCGGATCGCCGATCTGCTCGCAGATCGCGACGGATTCGCCCAGCGCGACCAGGCGCGCGAGATAACCCTCGTGCGCATGCACGGGGACGCCCGCCATCGGAATGGGTTGCCCAGCCGAGTTGCCGCGCTGGGTCAGGGTGATGTCGAGCAGTTTCGCGGCCTTGCGGGCGTCGTCGAAGAACAGCTCGTAGAAATCGCCCATGCGGAAGAACAGCAGCACGTCCGGATAACCCGCCTTGGCGGCAAAGAACTGGCGCATCAGCGGCGAATGCTGGGGCGTGCCCTCGGCATTCATGGAAAACAGACGCTGGTCATGGGTGTCGACGGCTGCCGCGGGACGATGAAAAAGTGTAGAGCAAGCGGGCACCTGAAGCGATTTCGCGCAGTCCGGCGTTGGCTGGCAAGGAGATTTTTACGCGACGTTCCCAGGACTGGGGCATCCTTGCGTCGTTGCCCGGGTGCGCGGTGCCATCGCCGCGACCAGGGGCCCAGGGAGAAGAACCATGCTGTACATCAAGCCGACGTCCAAGACAGTGGACCGCGCATTCGAGGACCTTGAGGCGTCCATTGCCCGAAATGGGTTCGGTCTCCTGCACAGTTACGACTTCCGCAAGACCCTCGGTGAGAAGGGATTCCCGATGGAAAGCGAATGCAGGGTGCTGGAAGTCTGCAATCCGCGACAGGCCAGCGAAGTGCTCGCGGCCGACATGTCGCTCAACATGGCGTTGCCTTGCCGGATATCCGTCTACCAGGATGGCGGGCGGACCCTGATCGGGATGGTCCCGCCGACGGACATGCTGTCCCTGGTTTCGCAGGATCCCGCCATCGCGACGACGGCGATGGAAGTCGAACGCACGATGCGGACGATCATCGACGAAGCCGCCTGAAGTCCCCGGCGAGGCATCGACAAGCACGACTCCAGCCGCTCGGACCATTACAGAGGTGTAATTGTGTCCGTCCGGTGAGTCGCTAGACTTGCCCGATGCATGCGCACGCCGACCATCAAGCCCATTCCCACGAGGTCCGCGATTTTGGTCGCGCGTTCGCGATCGGCATCGGCCTCAACCTGGCATTTGTCGTCGTCGAGGCCATCTTCGGCGGCATCGCGCATTCGCTTGCCCTGCTCGCCGATGCGGGGCACAACCTCAGCGACGTGCTCGGGCTCGTGCTTGCCTGGGGCGCCACGGTACTCGTGCGCCGACTGCCCACGCGACGGCGCACCTATGGCTTGCGCAAGACGTCGATCCTGGCATCGCTGGGCAATGCGCTGTTGTTGCTCATTGCAATATCGGTCATCGCCTGGGAAGCCATCCGTCGCCTGCAGCAGCCAGAGCCGGTCGCCAGCGGCCTGGTGATGGGCGTGGCGGCAGTCGGCATCGTCATCAACGGCCTCACGGCCTGGCTGTTCAGTTCCGGGCGCAAGGGCGACATGAACATCCGCGGCGCCTACCTGCACATGGCGGCCGACGCGGCGGTGTCGGCGGGCGTCGTGCTGGCGGCCCTGGCCATGCGATACACCGGCTGGCTGTGGCTGGATCCGGCGGTCAGCCTGGTGATCATCGCGGTGATCGGCTGGAGCACATGGGGATTGCTGCGCGACTCGGTGAATCTCGCGCTGGATGCGGTGCCCCAGGGACTCGATCCGGAGCGGATCGAAAGCTACCTGGCAGGCCTGCCCGGCGTGATGGCGGTCCACGACCTGCATATCTGGGGCATCAGCACCACCGAGTCGGCGCTGACCGTGCACCTGGTGAAGCCCGATGCGACCATCGACGACGCATTGCTCGGACGCATCAACGCGGACCTGCATCACCAGTTCGGCATCGACCACGCGACAGTGCAGTTCGAACTGGGCGACGATGCACATCCGTGCAGCAAGGCATCGATACTCGGTTGATGCCGGCCTTCCCGCCCACGGCGGCGTGACTTTTCCATTCCGGCGCCATGGTTTACAAGGGGCGTCCTGCAACCGGATATCGCCGATGGAAACTCCCTCCGATTTTCAGCTGCAGGCCATGGCGGAGGATGTCGGCGTCCGGTTGCGTGCAGCGCGGCAAATGCTGGTGACTGCCGAAAGCTGCACCGGTGGGTGGATTGCCAAGATCGTCACCGACATCGCCGGGAGCTCGGACTGGTTCGATTGCGGGCTGGTCGCATACAGCTACGAGGCGAAGCAGGCGCTGCTCAGCGTCAGCCCGTACACGCTGGAGACCCACGGCGCGGTCAGTCGCGAGACGGTCATCGAAATGGTCTCCGGCGCACTGGTGCACTCCGGAGCCAGCGTGGCGGTCGCGGTGACCGGCATCGCCGGGCCGGGTGGCGGCACGTCGGACAAGCCTGTGGGCACTGTCTGGGTGGCATGGAAGCGGCGGGGAGGCTATCCGCAGGCGCGACTGTTCCACTTCGAGGGTGATCGGGAAGCCGTGCGGCGGCAGACCGTGGCCGCTGCCCTGGCTGGGCTCGCCGAGCTGGCCGCATGACGACGGCTTGACGCACGCGATCCATGAGTAGTATTACTACTAACCATGGAACTGACCGATACCCAGCACGCCATCCTCGCCCTGATCGGCGAGCGCATCGCCAGCGAGGGCATGCCCCCGTCGCAGGCTGAAATCGCCAAGGCATTCGGCTTCAGCGGCGTGCGCGGAGCGCAATACCACCTCGAGGCACTGGAGGCGGCCGGAGCGATCCAGCGGGTGCCGGGCAGGGCGCGCGGCATCCGGCTGGTCCAGCCGGTGATGCCCGAGCATCCTGATCATGAGCCTCCCGCCGCGGACAGGATCGATGCCGACGATGCCGTCCGCTTGCCGGTGCTGGGGCAGGTCGCGGCAGGCATGCCCATCGGGGCCGATATCGGCTCCGATGCGTTCGTGGTCCTGGATCGCGTCCTGTTCTCGCCGTCACCGGACTACCTGCTCAAGGTCAAGGGCGATTCGATGCGCGACGAAGGCATCTTCGATGGCGACCTGATCGGCGTGCATCGCACCCGCGAAGCGCGATCGGGCCAGATCGTGGTCGCGCGCATCGACGATGAGATCACCGTCAAGCTGCTGAAGATCGGCAAGGACCGGATCCGCCTGCTGCCGCGCAATCCCGACTACGCACCGATCGAGGTCATGCCCGACCAGGACTTCGCCATCGAAGGCCTCTATTGCGGCCTGGTCCGGCCGAATCGATGAGCCAGGCCTGCGCCTGCGGCAATTTCCGACGCGCCCGTGCGGTGTTGTCGGCCTGTCCCCGCACGCGACCCCTCGCTATTGTTTTTGCAGGGCCGTCGCAATCTCAGTCTGCGCGACGTCCACCCGCCAAGCTCTTCCACACCCGCTGACCACCCAAGGAATCCACGATGGACGAAAACAAGAAGCGCGCCCTGTCGGCGGCACTGAGCCAGATCGAGAAGCAGTTCGGCAAGGGCTCCGTCATGCGGATGGGCGATCGCGTCGCCGAGGCCTGGGAAGTCATCCCGACCGGCTCCCTGCTGCTGGACATCGCGCTGGGCATCGGTGGTTTTCCGAAAGGCCGCGTCGTGGAGGTCTACGGTCCTGAGTCCTCGGGCAAGACCACGCTGACGCTGCAGGCCATCGCGCAATGCCAGAAGGCGGGCGGCACGGCGGCGTTCGTGGATGCCGAGCACGCGCTCGATCCGGGCTACGCGGCCAAGCTGGGCGTCAACGTCGACGACCTGCTGGTGTCGCAGCCCGATACCGGCGAACAGGCCCTGGAAATCTGCGACATGCTGGTGCGCTCCAACGCGGTCGACATGGTGGTCGTCGATTCGGTGGCGGCGCTGACGCCCAAGGCCGAAATCGAGGGCGAGATGGGCGACGTGCTCCCGGGCCTGCAGGCGCGCCTGATGAGCCAGGCCCTGCGCAAGCTCACCGGCAACATCAAGCGCAGCAACTGCACGGTGGTCTTCATCAACCAGTTGCGCATGAAGATCGGCCAGATGATGCCCGGCCAGAGTCCAGAGGTGACGACAGGTGGCAACGCGCTGAAGTTCTATGCATCCGTCCGTATCGATATCCGTCGCATCGGCTCGATCAAGAAGGGCGATGAGATCATCGGCAACCAGACCAAGATCAAGGTCGTCAAGAACAAGATGGCACCGCCTTTCAAGGTCGTCCTGACGGAGATCCTGTATGGCGAAGGCATTTCACGCGAGGGCGAACTGATCGACATGGGTGTCGACGCCAAGCTCGTCGAAAAGGCGGGCGCCTGGTACAGCTACGGCGATGAGCGTATCGGCCAGGGCAAGGAAAATGCCCGCCAGTACCTCAAGGAAAATCCCGCGGTTGCCGTCCGGCTCGAGGCAGCCATCCGCGACAAGTTCGTGCCGAAGGACGTCGCCCCGAAAGCACCGGAAGTGATCGAGGAATAAGCGACAAGCGTCTGGTAGCCAACACAGATGGTTGATTCGGCCCAGCCCGAAAAAACCTCGCGACGCCGGCGTGAGGTCACGCCGGCGCAACGCGCGCTCGCCCTGCTCGTGCGACGGGAGCACTCGCGCAAGGAGCTGGCCCTCAAGTTGCGTGCGCGCGGTATCGAGGCGGCCGAGGCCGACGCGGCCGTCGAGAGGATGGCCAGTGCCGGCTGGCAGGATGACGCGCGTTTCGCCTGCAGCCTGGTGCGGACCCGTGCCGCCGCCGGTTATGGCCCGATCCACATCCGGGCGGAGCTGGCCAGTCACGGGATCGGCCATGAGGCTATTGGGGCGGCCTTCAGTGCGCTGTCAGAGGCCGGGGACGACGATTGGCGCGCCCGTGCGCGGGCGCTGGTGCTGCGGCGCTTTGGCAGCCAGGACAGCCTCCCGCTGCCAATGCAGCGAAAGGCGGCGGACTTCCTGCTGCGACGCGGTTATGACAGCGACTGCATCCGCTTTGCCATCGGGAATGATGGGGATTGATGCGGGCTGGCCGGCGGCCGGTCTGCTAACCTAAACGGCATTGGGTTGACCGCCTCCGCTGCGTCCGCATATTGACGGCTCGCGGCCCGGCACTGCGCCCGCCAGCCATTGATCCCAGATGAAGACCACCTCCGAAATCCGCAGCGATTTCCTCGCCTTTTTCCGCGAAAAAGGCCACACCATCGTCCCGTCGGCACCGCTGGTTCCCGGCAACGACCCGACCTTGCTGTTCACCAACTCGGGCATGGTGCAATTCAAGGACGTGTTCCTTGGTGCAGAGAAGCGTTCGTACGTGCGTGCGGCCGACGTGCAGCGCTGCCTGCGCGCGGGTGGCAAGCACAACGACCTGGACCAGGTCGGGTATACGGCACGCCACCATACGTTCTTCGAAATGCTGGGGAACTGGTCGTTCGGTGATTACTTCAAGCGCGAAGCGATCGCCTGGGCCTGGGAGCTGCTGACGGACGTCTGGAAGATCCCGGCCGAGCGCCTGCTGGTCACGGTCTACCACACCGACGAAGAAGCGCACGGCATCTGGCGCAACGAGATCGGCCTGCCGGATGACCGCATCATCCGCATCGCCGACAACAAGGGCGCGCCCTACGCGTCGGACAATTTCTGGCAGATGGCGGACACCGGCCCCTGCGGCCCGTGCACCGAGATCTTCTACGACCACGGGGCGCATATCGCCGGCGGTCCGCCGGGCTCGCCGGATGAGGATGGCGATCGCTACATCGAGATCTGGAACCTGGTGTTCATGCAGTTCGATCGCCAACCCGACGGCAGCCTGCAGTCCTTGCCGGCGCCGTGCGTGGATACCGGCATGGGCCTGGAACGGCTGGCTGCCGTGCTGCAAGGCAAGCACGGCAATTACGAGATCGACCTGTTCCATCACCTGATCGCCGCCGCCGCCGCGCTGACCGGTACGCAGGACATCGACAACAAGTCCCTGCGTGTCATCGCCGACCACATCCGCGCGTGCAGTTTCCTGATCGTCGATGGCGTGCTGCCTTCCAACGAAGGACGCGGCTACGTCCTGCGCCGCATCATCCGCCGCGCGGTCCGGCATTTCTGGAAACTGGGTACGTCGGGTGGAGAGGGCTACTTCTGGCGCCTCGTCGGTCCCTTGTGCGACGTGATGGGCGACGCCTACCCGGAGCTCGTGCAACAACGCGCATTGGTCGAGCGTGCACTCAAGGCGGAAGAAGCCGCATTCGCGCAGACGCTCGACTCGGCGATGCTGCGGCTGGAGGCATTCCGCAGCGCGTCCAACGGACTCATCGACGGCGAGCAGCTGTTCCAGTTGCACGACACCTACGGCTGTCCGCCTGACCTGATTGCCGACATCCTGCGCGAGCAGGGTGGCGAGCTGGCGCCGTCGGCCATGGCCGATTACGAGCAGCTGATGGAGCAGCAGCGGGATCGCGCGCGCGCTGCGGGCAAGTTCGGGGGTGGCGTGAGCCTGCCGGCCGAGCTCGTTTCCAAGCTGGAGCCGACGGAATTCCTGGGTTACGACAGCCTGGCCGCCGACGGCCTTGTCATCGTCGGCCTGCTCAGGGAGGGCCGCCCGGTCGACGCGATCAATGCCGGTGACAGCGCGGTTGTATTGCTCGACCGCACGCCGTTCTATGCGGAGAGCGGCGGGCAGGTTGGTGACGAAGGCGAGCTGGACGCGTCGGGAGCGCATTTCACCGTGCGTGATGTCCAGAAGCTCGCAGGGCAGTTCCATGGGCACGTCGGACAGTTGGACAGCGGGACCCTGCGCATCGGTGATCGCGTCGCCGGCGCGGTGGATGCGTCGCGCCGTTCGGCGACGATCCGCAACCACAGCGCCACGCACCTGCTCCATGCCGCACTCAGGCGCGTGCTGGGAACCCATGTGTCGCAGAAGGGATCGCTGGTGGCGCCGGACCGTTTGCGCTTCGACTTCTCCCACTTCCAGCCGGTCACGGCACGGGAGATGAGCACCATCGAAGGCATCGTGAATGCCGACATCCGCGCCAACCATCCCATCGAGACCCACCACATGGGCATGCAGGAGGCGATGGATTTCGGCGCCATGGCGCTGTTTGGCGAAAAGTACGGCGAGCGCGTGCGCGTGCTGCGCATGGGCGACGCCTCCATCGAATTGTGCGGCGGGACGCATGTCACCCGAACCGGCGACATCGGCCTGTTCAAGATCGTTTCCGAAAGTGGCGTCTCGGCTGGCGTGCGCCGGATCGAAGCCATGAGCGGTGAGGGCGCGCTCGATCACGTGGCCCAGCAGGAGCAGCGCCTGGACGAGGCCGCCCGCCTGCTCGGCGCTCCGGCGACCGAAGTCGGCGACAAATTGCGTGCGTTGCTGGATCGCCAGAAACGACTGGAGCGGGAGCTCGAGGCCGCCAAGGGCAAGCTGGCGTCCGGTGCCACCGCGGATCTCGCCCAGCAGGCGACGCTGGTGGGAGGCGTGCGTGTGCTCGCTGCCCGGATCGAGGGCCTGGATGCCAAGGCGCTGCGCGAAGCGGTCGACAGGCTCAAACAGCAGTTGGGCGACGCCGTCGTGGTGCTGGCGGGTGTGGCCGACGGCAAGGCCGCACTGGTTGCCGGCGTCAGCGGCGCTGCGGCTGGGCGGGTCAAGGCCGGGGAATTGCTGGCGCACATTGCCGGCCTGACCGGGGGCAAGGGAGGCGGCAGGGCGGATCTGGCGCAGGGCGGGGGTAACGACGGCCCGGCGCTCATCAGTGCGCTGGATGGCGTCTGCGAGTGGGTGGCCGAACGCCTTTGAACCGGAACCGCGACCGTTTTCCCTTGTCGCGCCCCGCGTCCGATATTATGTTGGCGGATCACCGACGGCCCGGGTCATCAATGACTGATGTGCACACCCGGATGAGCCGCCCGGTTACTGGAGTATTCCCATGCTGATCCTGACGCGCCGCGTCGGCGAAACTTTGATGATTGGTGACTCGGTCACCGTCACCGTGCTTGGTGTCAAGGGCAACCAGGTCCGGATCGGCATCAATGCGCCGAAGGACGTTGCCGTACATCGTGAAGAGATCTACCAGCGGATCCAGCGCGGTGACGAGGTCGATGGAACCACCCCGCATTCCGACGCAGCGCCGGGTAATTTGCCGCAGCAGGGTTGAGACGGTATTCTTTCGCGCTCGCGGAGCGTCACCCGCGTTGGAGACTTGCCCGAGAGGCCGAAGGGGCTCCCCTGCTAAGGGAGTATGGGGTCAAAAACTCCATCGAGGGTTCGAATCCCTCAGTCTCCGCCAGATTTCATCGTAAAAAAATTGACGGAATCCCTATCGATTCTGCACAATTCCGCTTCTGCGCCCGTAGCTCAGCTGGATAGAGCACCAGGCTACGAACTTGGGGGTCGGAGGTTCGAATCCTTCCGGGCGCACCAAAACACGAAAGCCGGCGAAATCAATCGCCGGCTTTTTTGTTGTGCGGATGCATCCAGGGAGGCGGCCCTGCCTGGTCGAGCACCACGACAGTGGAGCGTCCGGGCCGATATCCGGCATGCAGCGCGCCGAAGACGTAATCCCCCGCATGCCTGCACGCACTCGCAAGATCATCGCCACGGCAGCGTCGCGCGGCGATCGCCGACGCAAGCGTGCATCCCGTGCCATGCGCGTCCAATGACAGGCGCGGATGGCTGAAAGTGATCGTGCGGGTTCCATCGCTGTAGCGATCGATCACGGCGTCGCCTTCATCCAGGTGCCCGCCCTTGAGCAGGATGGCCCTGGCGCCCTGGCGATGCAGTGTCGCGATCGCCGTTTCGGTGTCCGCGCCGGAACGGATCGACATGCCCGACAGCATCGCGGCCTCGGGCATGTTCGGGGTCAGCAGGCAGGCCAGTGGCAGCAGGCGCGTGCGCAGGGCGTCGAGGGCGTCGTCGGCGAGCAACGTCGCGCCCGAGGTGGCGATCATCACCGGATCCAGGATCACGACCGCTGGCGCGTGCCGTTCGATCGCATCGGCAACCACGTGGATGACGTCCGACGTCGCCAGCATCCCGATCTTGACCGCGCCGATGCGGAAGTCATCGAAGCAGGCATCGATCTGCGCCTGCAGGAACGATACCGGCGGCACGAACACGCCAGTGACGCCGCGCGTATGTTGTGCGGTCAGCGCGGTGATGGCGCTCAATCCATGCACGCCATGCGCCGCGAATGTCTTGAGGTCGGCCTGGATGCCGGCTCCGCCGCCTGGGTCCGAGCCGGCGATGGTGAGTGCCGACACCGGCCGTGGGTCGTTCATCCTTCCGCGTCCTGCCTGGATGGTTCGTTCACCAGTTTGTTGGCCAGTGCGAGGGCTGTCGCGAAATCAGGCACGAAATGCAGGGCGCCGTCCTGTGGCGTCAGATGCATCTGGTGCACCACGCGCAATGGCTGCGTTTGCAGTCCCGACACGACCAGCACGATCCCGCGCTTGCGGCAGCGCTGCAGCAGCATCCGCAGGGCATGCACGCCGCTTGCATCGATGATCGGCACCAGCCGCATGCGCAGGATGAAGACCTTTGGTGCCTTGCGGAACTGGTCGAGCACGTTGTCCAGTCGGCTGGCTGCGCCGAAAAACAACGGACCGTTGATCTGGAAGGCTTCGACATCCGATGGCAACTGCGCGCGCTGGCCCAGCCCCTCGGCGGTTTCGCCGTTGTCGGATTCGAGCAGCTTCACCCCGGAGGTGACTTCGACGACATCCGCCATCCGGAACATGAAGACGAACGACGCGACCACGAGTCCCACTTCGATCGCCACCGTCAGGTCGATGAAGATGGTCAGGAAGAACGTCAGCAGCAGCACTAGTCGGTCGCCCTTCGGGGCCGAGAGCGTGTGGCGGAAGTGCTGGTATTCGCTCATGTTCCAGGCGACCACGAGCAGCACGGCAGCCAGCGCGGCCAGCGGCACGTAGCGCATCAGCGGAGCGAGCAGCAGCATGAACAGCAGCAGGAAGCCTGCATGCATGATCCCCGCGAGCGGCGTATGCCCGCCTGCGCGGATGTTGGTGGCGGTGCGCGCAATGGCACCGGTTGCCGGCAGGCCGCCGAACAAGGCCGAGCCCAGGTTCGCAACGCCCTGCGCCACGAGTTCGGCGTTGGAGCGATGGCGGCCGCCGGTCATGCCATCGGCAACGACCGCCGACAGCAGGGACTCGACGCCCGCCAGGAAAGCAATCGTGAACGCGCTCGGCAGCAGTTCAAAGACGCGGTCCAGGGGGATGCGCGGGACGACCAGGTGGGGCAACGTCGACGACAGCCCACCGAAGCGCGATCCGATGGTTTCGACGGGCAGCGCAAGGCCGATGGCAAGCGCCGTGCAGGCCACCAGTGCGATCAGGAAGCCGGGCCAGTTCGGCCGCCAGCGGCGCAAACCTGCGATCAGCGCGAGTCCCACGATCGCGATCACCACCGCCGACGGCTGCGTCGTGGCGACATGTTGCGCATAGGCGGTCCAGCGCGGCAGGAAATCCGCTGGCACCGTGCCCATGCGCAGGCCGAGCAGGTCCTTGACCTGGCTGGAGAAGATGCTGACCGCGATGCCCGCGGTGAAGCCGGTGATCACCGGCTGCGGCATGTATTTCATCAAGGTGCCAAGGCGCAGCAGGCCTGCGGCGATCAGCATCACGCCGGCCATCAGCGTGCACAGGATCAGCCCATCGAATCCGAATTTCTGGATGACGACGAATACCACCGGCACGAACGCTGCTGTCGGGCCGCCAATCTGCACACGTGAACCGCCCAATGCCGAGATCAGGAACCCGGCGATGATGGCCGTATACAGGCCCTTTTCGGGCGTGGTGCCGCTGGCGATCGCCAATGCCATTGCCAGCGGCAACGCCACGATCGCCACCGTCAATCCGGCGATGGCATCGCGGCGCAGGTCGACCCAGCCGTAGCCCGCGCGCAGCACGGTCAACAGCTTAGGCTCGAACATCCGCAGGTACTGCCTGGCGGCCATCGATTTCATCAGCACTCCCCAGCGTGTCCGGTCACGCGGCTCGCCCGGCGAAGACGTTTCCTTACAGGGCTTCCGACGCGTAATCAGCCAGCCTGGAGCGTTCGCCGCGGCGCAAGGTGATGTGCGCGCTATGCGCCCATGACTTGAAGCGGTCGACCGCGTAGGTCAGGCCGGATGTCGTTTCGGTGAGATACGGCGTATCGATCTGCTCGACGTTGCCCAGGCAGATGATCTTGGTGCCGGGACCCGCGCGGGTGATCAGGGTCTTCATCTGCTTGGGCGTCAGGTTCTGCGCCTCGTCCAGGATCAGCCAGCGGCTGAGGAATGTCCTGCCGCGCATGAAGTTCATCGAGCGGATCTTGATGCGGCTGGCGAGCAGGTCGTTGGTGGCCGCACGCCCCCATGAGCCACCGGACTGGTTGTGCGTGAGCACTTCGAGGTTGTCGGTCAGCGCCCCCATCCACGGCGTCATCTTTTCTTCCTCGGTGCCGGGCAGGAAACCGATGTCCTCGCCGACGCTGACCGTGGCGCGGGTCATGATGATTTCGCGATAGCGCTGCTGGTCCATCGTCTGCGCCAGTCCGGCTGCAAGCGCCAGCAGCGTCTTGCCGGTGCCGGCGGTACCCAGCAGGGTCACGAAATCGATCTCGGGATCCATCAGTGCGTTGAGCGCGAAATTCTGTTCACGGTTGCGGGCAAGGATTCCCCAGACCGCGTGCTGCGAATGCCGGTAATCGTCGACGATCTGCAACGTCACCTTGTTTTCGCCGACCTTCGAGACCTTCAATTCTGCTTCGTGGTCGCCGGGCAGGTAGAGGAATTCATTCGCGTACCAGTCGTCGTCCTTGGTGCGCGCGATTTCGTAGAAGGTGCGTCCTGAATCTGTCCAGGAGCGCAGCTCCTTGCCGTGCTGCTGCCAGAAGTCCGCGGGCAGTTCCCTGGCTCCGGTGTACAGCAGGCTGAAATCGTCCAGCGCGCGATCGTTCTGGTAGTCCTCGTTGACGATCCCGGCAATGGACGCCTTGATGCGCAGGTTGATGTCCTTGGACACGAACACGACGCGCGAATCGGGCGTGCTTTCCTTCAGCGCAAGGATGGCCCCGAGGATGTGGTTGTCCGGGATCACGGCGCCGAAGCGCTTGCCCGCATCGAAGTTGTCGGTCTGGAAGTGCAGCTTGCCGTTGCTCTGCGATCCGCGCAGCTGCAGCCCGTGCGGCAGCACCAGCGGGATTCCCGAGGTGGTGATGTTCGCGCTGCCCGCCGATTCGATCAGTTCATTGAGGAACCGACTCACCTGGCGCGCGTTGCGGCTCGCCTCGGACGTGCCCTTCTTGGCGTTGTCCAGCTCTTCGATCACCTGCATCGGCAGGAAGACATCGTGTTCCTCGAACTTGAACAGCGCGGTCGGATCGTGCATCAGCACGTTCGTGTCGAGGACGTAGATGCGGTTGCTGCGCGTCATGCGTGCGGGTTCCTGGGCTTCGGACAGGGAGGCATTACCGCGGCAGGCGAGGCCTGGCGGCAGGAAAAGATGATGGCAGGGCCGTTCACTGCGCCCGTGCTGACTGCAGGGCGGCAAGGACGGCCTGGACATGGCCGGGCACCTTGACCCGGCGCCAGGCCTGTCGCACGACGCCATCGGGGTCGATCAGGAACGTGCTGCGCTCGATGCCCACGACCTTGCGCCCGTACAGGGTCTTTTCCCTGATCACGTCGAACGCATTGCACAGGATCTGGTCGCCGTCGCTGGCAAGGTCGAACTGCAGGCCCTGCTTGGCGATGAAGTTCACGTGCGACTTCAGCGAGTCGCGCGACACGCCCAGCACCGCGGCGCCGCACTGCCGGAACTTCGGCAGCATCGCGTCGAATTCGATCGCCTCCAGCGTGCAGCCGGGCGTGCTGTCCTTCGGATAGAAATAGAGCACCAGCCAGCGGCCGGCATAATCGGACAAGGTTCCGGTGGCTCCGCCGGACAGCTGCACTGGAAGGTCGGCGACCTTCTGTCCAAGCATGCTCTCGGTGTCGTGGGCCATCGTCAAAACTTCATCGGATCCATGATCGCGTCGAGATTGAGGTGGTCGCAGAATTCCAGGAAGTCGTCGCGCAGCGCGGCGATATGCATGTCGGCGGGGATACCGATGGTGACCTGCGCGGTGAACATTTCGGCGCCGGTCTGCATCGCCCGATAACGCGAGCAATGCAGGCTTTCGATCGTGATCGACTGCCGATCGAAGAAATCCGCCAGCTGGAACAGGATCCCGGGCTTGTCCGCCGCCACCACCTCGACCACGTAGGGCAGGAGGTTGGACTGGATCGGCTTGGGACCGGTGCGATACCAGACGAGTTTCAGGCCTTCCTCGCGCTCCAGCCGCGTGAGCATGGCCTCGAGCTTGGCCACGGAATCCCAGGAACCGGTTGCCAGCGCAGTGACGGACACGTCGCGACCGACCGTGCTCAGCCGCGTATCGACCAGGTTGCAGCCGCTGTCGGCGATCCTGCGCGTCACCGCCAGCAGAGGCGACTGCGGATGCGTCGTGTAGGCGTTGATCAGCAGGTGGTTCTCGTTGGGCGAGGGACGGGAAGCTGTATCTGGATCGGTCAAGTGGGCGTCCGCCGCAAAGGAGGTTGACGACGTCCGGGCTGCTTCCATGTGGCCGGCCAGGGGTCCGGGCCAGCATACTTGCCCCTGCTTTGAGCCCGCAAGTAACATGTGGCCTGCCCAACAGGTTCCGCATGCGCATGCAGGTTGTTTCCAGATGAGCGCCCATTTGCGGATTTCCGGCAGCGTGACTGCATTGGCGACGCCGTTCACGGCGGCCGGGGAGCTCGATCTCGACGCCTGGCGCCGTTTGCTGCGCTGGCAGCTGGACAGTGGCACGCAGGCATTGGTGGTGGCGGGGTCGACTGGCGAGGCGGCCGCACTGTACGACGTCGAATACGACGCGCTGCTGCGAAGTGCCGTCGAATTCGTCGCTGGCAGCATCCCGGTACTCGCTGGCACGGGCTTGTCGAACACGGCCAAGACCATCGAGCAGACGCGCCGGGCCGCCGCACTGGGCGCCGATGCAGCGCTGGTCGTGACCCCCCCTTACGTGCGTCCAACCCAGGCTGGACTGCTCGCGCATTACCGCGCGGTCGCCGACGATGGCGCGTTGCCTGTCGTGCTGTACAACGTGCCCGGGCGCACCGGCTGCGACCTGCTGCCGGACACGGTGGCTGGTCTTGTCGCGCACGAACGCATCATCGGCATCAAGGAAGCGATCGACGATCCAGCGCGCATGACGGCACTGCTGGCGTTCCGCGACGCGGGATTCACCGTGCTCAGCGGGGATGATCCCACTGCAGCGAGGGCGATGCTGGCCGGCGCCGATGGCGTCATCTCGGTGGCATCCAACGTGTTGCCAGCATCGATGCGCAGGCTGTGCGAACTCGCGCGCGCCGGCAAGGTCGAAGACGCCAATGCCTGGGATGCCGGCCTGCGGGATGCATATGACTTCATGGGTGTCGAGCCCAACCCGATTCCGGTCAAGGCGATCCTGTCGCGCCTGGATATCGGTCGCGGCCTGCGCCTGCCTTTGACTCCACTATCGCCGGTGCACGCAGAACGTGCGGCCCGGCTGACCGATCGGCTTCAGCAACTGGAGCAATCCTGCCGCGACATCGTCGCGGCTTGACCCTTGAGGAGATTTCCAATGCGCCAGTTCCAGCTTCTTCGTTCCAACGCTCCGCGCGCAATCGCCATCGCCGCGGCCATCCTCGTCACCGTGGGCGTGTCGGGCTGCCATTGGTTCAGCAAGAAGGACAGCGCGTACCAGATGAGCCCCGAGAGCCGTCCACTGGAAGTGCCGCCGGACCTCGATCGTCCCGGCACCGAAGGCGCGATGCAGGTTCCCGATACTGGCACGCAGTCGGTGACGCGTTCGGAGATGTCGGCAACGTCTCAGGCAGCGGCCAGTGCATCGGGATTCACCGTGGGCGGTGAGCGCGACGATGTATTCGCGAAAGTGGGGACGGCGCTGGCGGGAGTCGACGGGCTCGTCATCGCCAGCAAGGCGCAACTGCTCGGAACCTACGACGTGAGCTACCAGGGCGACAACTTCCTCGTCCGCGTCACCAAGGTCGATTCGGGCGTGTACGTGTCCGCGGTCGATCCACGCGGCATGCCCGCGACCAGCGCGGCCGCGACCCAGTTGATCGCCACGCTGAAATCGGGTCTCGGCGGCAGCTGAGGCTGGTCGATTGGAAGGTGCGCGCCGCATCCGGAGTCCTTCGGTGCGGCGCGGGCTGGTGCCATCGGCGGCGCTTGCCGTCGTCCTCTGCCTCGCGGCCGGTTGCGTGTCCGTCGCGGGAAAGCAGAACCAGGTTTCACCCGTAACCAATGCCGGCACCGGCGAATTCACCGTTGCGGAGAACATGCTCGACACCTGGAACACCATCGGGCAGATACTCGTGCGGACCGATGGCGTCGAATATGAAAGCAGGGCGCAGATGCTTGGCATTTATGCGGTGCGTTATCGCGACCAGCAGTTCCTGATCCGGTCGCAGGCGCTGGTATTGCAGCGACCTGACAGCCGCATGATGACCCGCGTTCTCGCCTTGGGACTGGACGGAAAACCCGATCGCGGTGTCGCCGCGGTCGATCTGCTTGGCCGTTTGCAGCGGCGCATTCCTGCCGAGGTCGGCAAGTACCGCCAGCCCATCCGGATCGGGCCGCGCCAGCCGGGCTAGCGCTTGAGCAGGGACAGCTTGTCGGGCTTGCCTTCCCATTGCTTGGCATCGGGCAAGCCATCCTTGCGGATGGTCAGGACGGGCCAGGCTTTCGCCAGTTCGGCATTCAGGGCAACGAAGGCCTCCTGGCCGGCAGGCACGTCATCCTCGGGATAGATCGCGTTGATGGGGCATTCCGGCTCGCACAAGGTGCAGTCGATGCACTCGTCCGGATCGATGACGAGGAAGTTCGGGCCTTCGTGGAAGCAGTCGACCGGGCACACCTCGACGCAATCGGTGTATTTGCACTTGATGCAGTTCTCGGTGACGACGAATGGCATGACGATATTCCGGCGACCTGGCCCGCATAGTCTAGCGAGTTGGATGATGCGCAAAAATGAAAAGCCCGGTCAGGACCGGGCTCGTCGGGGCGCACTGGAAAATGGTGCTCCCTACGGGATTCGAACCCGTGTTTTAGCCTTGAGAGGGCCACGTCCTGGGCCTCTAGACGAAGGGAGCGGGGGTTGGCCCGGAGCAAACTCCGAAGCCTGCCGGCTGGACAACCGGCCCTTGTGCCCGGGGACTGCAGCACGAGGCTTGCTAGTATATGGGCCGCGTTTGCCGCAGGCAACGCGAATCCCGCCTCCTGGCTTAACTTTGCGGCCGCGCCGCCCTCAATGCCCATCCATCCTGACGAATCGACCGACCACGGATTGCCTGTCGACGGACAAGCGACAGCGCTGCGAACCATCGCGCGCGACTCGCATCCGATCTCGCGCAAGGACATCAGTCCCAACGCCTTGCGCGTGCTGTACCGGCTGCGCGATGCGGGGTTCTCCGCGTACCTGGTTGGCGGCGCGGTGCGCGACCTGCTGGTTGGCGGCCATCCCAAGGATTTCGACATCGCCACCAGCGCGACGCCGGAAGAGGTGCGACACCTGTTCCGCAACTCGCGCCTGATCGGGCGACGCTTCCGGCTGGCGCACGTGGTGTTCGGCCGCGAGATCATCGAGGTGGCGACGTTCCGCGCCAACGTCGACGACGGCAGCGGCGACCGCGAACTCCACGAAGGCGGTCGCCTGGTCCGCGACAACGTGTACGGCTCCATCGAGGACGACGCCATCCGGCGCGACTTCACCGCCAATGCGCTGTATTACGCGATCGACGACTTCTCCGTCCTCGATTACACCGGCGGCTTCGAGGACGTGCGCAACGGCCTGCTGCGCCTGATCGGCGATCCCGAGCAGCGGTATCGCGAAGATCCCGTGCGCATGCTGCGCGCCATCCGCCTGGCGGCCAAGCTGGGCTTCACGATCGAGCCTGCGACCGCCGCGCCCATTGCAGACCTGGCGCCGCTGCTGGGCGAGTCCGCGTCGGCGCGCTTGTTCGAGGAATGCCTGAAGCTGTTCCTGTCCGGGCATGCCGTTGAAAGTTTCCTCGGCCTGGAGCAGCACGGCCTGTTGCGCGTCCTGCTGCCGGAAACGGCAGCCGCCCTCGCATCCAATCGCAGTGGCGCGCTGCGGCGGATGCTGCTCGAGGGATTGCGCGGTACCGACGTGCGCGTCGCCAACGACGAGCCGGTATCGCCCGCGTTCCTCTTCGCATTGCTGCTGTGGCCGGCGTATTGCCGCACGCTCATGTCGCTGCAGGCGCAGGGCATGCACGCCGCCGAGGCGCAGCGCCGCGCCGCCGACAGGGTCACCCTGCACCAGCTGTCGGTGATCGCGCTGCCGCGGCGTTTTTCGCTGCCGATGCAGGAAATCTGGCTGTTGCAGTCGCGCTTGTCGCAACGCCAGCCCAAGCGCGTGTCGCGCCTGCTGGCGCACCCGCGATTTCGCGCCGCGTTCGACTTCCTGGTGCTGCGTCAGTTCGCATCCAACGAGCACGCCGAGGAAGTCAGCTTCTGGCAGGACGCGCAGGCGATGGCACCCGGGCCCGGCGGCGAAGGCGAACTGCCGGTGGTCGAAGGCGAGGACGATGCATCCAGCGACGATGCCGCGCCGAAGAAGCGACGTCGCCGTCGCCGCCGTCCCGTCGCTTCGGAATGAGCGATGCCATGCGCGCCTGGGTCGGCCTGGGCGGCAATACCGGCGATCCGGTGGCGATACTGCGCGCTGCCATCGTCGCGCTCGACAAGCTTCCCGATACGCGCTTGCTGCGATCCTCGCAGCTCTATCGCAGCCCCGCCTGGGGACCGGTTGCGCAGGCGGACTTCATCAATGCGGTCGCACTGCTCGAAACCAGCCTCGACGCCCCGGCATTGCTGGACGGGATGCTCGGGATCGAACGGGCATTCGGACGTGAGCGCCAGGAGCGATGGGGTCCGCGCAGCCTCGACCTGGACCTGCTGCTGTATGGCGACCGGATCATCGACGTTCCGGGCTTGCGCGTTCCGCATCCGCAGCTGCACGAGCGTGCGTTCATGCTGGTGCCCTTGCTCGAGCTGGACCCGCAGGCATCGATTCCCGGCGTGGGAAGCGCGCGTGACGCGCTGGCCGCGCTGGCTTCCGGGGGTGTCGAAGTCGTAGGCTAGCGGCCCGCAACCCGGGCCTCGCGCCTTCGCTGGAGCCGCATGTACGCCGATCGCCCCGCCCGCAAGGCCTGGACCGTGCCGATGCTTGCCGACGCCAGGCGCGAAGGCCGCAAGCTGGTGATGTTGACGGCCTACGACGCCAGCTTCGCGCGCGCGCTCGACGACAACGGCGTGGACCTCATCCTGGTCGGCGACTCCCTTGGCATGGTCGTGCAAGGCCACCAGAGCACGTTGCCGGTCAGCGTCGACGACATCGTCTACCACACCGCCTGCGCGGCCCGGGGCGTCTCCACGGCGCTGCTGGTTGCCGACCTGCCATTCCAGGCCGACGCAAGCCCGGAGCGGGCGCTCGACGCCGCGGTGCGCTGCCTGCAGGCGGGCGCCGGGATGGTCAAGCTCGAGGGCGCCGGATTCAAGCTCGACGTGATCCGCTTCCTGGTCGAGCGCGAGATTCCCGTGTGCGCGCACCTCGGCCTGACGCCGCAGTCGGTGCTGCGACTGGGCGGTTACAAGGTCCAGGGCCGCGACGAGCGTGCCGCCGCCACGCTGCGCGACGACGCCGTTGCCGTTGCCGAGGCGGGCGCATCGCTGCTGGTGCTCGAATGCGTTCCGTCGCCACTGGCCGCCGCGATCACGGCGGCGTCCAGCATCCCGACCATCGGCATCGGCGCCGGCGCGCAATGCGATGGCCAGGTGCTGGTCCTGCACGATCTGCTCGGCATCAACAGCGGTCATCGTCGTCCGAAGTTCGTGAAGGATTTCCTCGCCGATGGCGGATCGATCGCCGCTGCGGTCGCTGCGTTCGCCGAAGCGGTGCGCGACGGCAGCTTTCCCGATGCGGAACACAGCTACGGATGATTGCGATCGTCAGCGAACTCGCGGCGCTGCGCGCGAGGATCGGCGAATGGAAACGCGGCGGCATGCGGATCGGCTTCGTCCCGACCATGGGCAACCTGCACGCCGGTCATCATTCGCTGGTCGAGCTCGCGCGACGGCACGCCGACCGCGTCGTCGCCAGCGTGTTCGTCAATCCGACGCAGTTCGGGCCCGGTGAGGATTTCGGCCGCTATCCACGGACGCCCGAAGCGGATGCCAGCGGGCTGCAGGCAGCCGGTTGCGACCTGCTGTGGATGCCGTCGGTGGAAACGATGTACCCGCACGGTGCGCAGGCCACGGTCCAGGTGCATGTGCCGGTCATCACCGAGCTGCTCGAAGGCGCCCATCGCCCCGGCCACTTCGATGGCGTGGCGACGGTGGTGTCGCGGTTGTTCAACCAGGTGCAGCCGGACGCGGCGGTCTTCGGACGCAAGGACTACCAGCAGCTGGCCGTCATCCGCTACCTGGTGGGCGATCTGTCCTTCCCCATCGAGATCGTGGCCGGACCGACCCTGCGCGAAGCCGACGGGCTGGCGATGAGTTCACGCAACCAGTACCTGTCGCCGGGCGAGCGGCCGGTGGCGGCGACGATCCACCAGGCACTGCAGTACATCAAGACGCGGATCACGGCGGGCGATGCCCGTGCGGACGTCGAAGCGGCGGCGACACGGATGCTCCAGGAGCGCGGATTCGACGTCGACTACGCAGCGGTGCGGCATCCCGACCTGCGTGAGCCCCAGGAGGGTGACAACGGCGCCCGGGTGGCGCTGGTCGCAGCCCGGCTGGGCCAGACCCGGCTGATCGACAACATCGAGTTCGACGTGGACTGAGCGGGTCGAGCGGCGATGTTGCAGTGCCGCATACCGCTCCCTACACTGCCGTCCTCATTCACGATCGGCCGTGGCCGGAGCCCGTCCATGCAGCTCAACATCCTCAAGGCCAAGATCCATCGGGCCACGGTGACGCACGCCGAACTGCACTACGAAGGCTCGTGCGCGATCGACGGGCGCCTGCTGGATATTTCCGGTATCCGCGAGTACGAGCAGGTCCACATCTTCAACGTCAACAACGGCCAGCGCTTCGTCACCTACGCCATTCGCGGAGAGGAAGGCAGCGGGATCATCTCGGTCAACGGTGCCGCCGCCCATCGCGCGCAACCCGGCGACCTGGTGATCATCTGCGCCTATGGCACCTGCGACGAAGCCGAAGCGGCCAACTACAAGCCGACGCTGGTGTATGTCGACAGGCACAACCTGCTGACCCACACCAACCTGTCGATTCCCAAGCAGGCAGCCTGACGCTCAGGCGCGGCCGTGGCGCTCCAGCGCCCAGTGCACGTGTTCGCGGACGACGGGATCGTCCGACTCCCGGCGTGATTCCAGCGCCGCCATGACGCCTGCGGTCGTTGGTGCGTTGCCCAGTGCGACGGCGATGTTGCGCAACCAGCGCTGGTAACCGCTGCGGCGGATCGCGGAGCCTTCCGTGCGCTGCAGGAATTCGTCCGCCGTCCAGGCGAAAAGCTCGGCAAGCGTCGCCTTGTCGAGATTGTTTCGTGCGCGGAAATCCGGTTCGTCCGTGGTCTTGGCGAACTTGTTCCAGGGACAGACGAGCTGGCAATCGTCGCAACCGAAGATCCGGTTGCCGATCAGGGGGCGCAGTTCGGGATCGATCGCGCCGTCGTGTTCGATGGTGAGGTAGCTGATGCAGCGGCGCGCGTCCAATCGATACGGTGCGGTGATCGCCTGCGTCGGACAGATGTCGATGCAGCGCACGCAGGTGCCGCAGTGGGCGCTCGCCGGAGGATCCACCGGCAAGGGCATGTCGACGTAGATCTCGCCGAGGAAGAACCACGAACCTCCGTCGCGATCGATCAGGCAGGTGTGCTTGCCGATCCAGCCAAGGCCGGCGTTGCGCGCCAGCGCCCGCTCGAGCACCGGGGCCGAGTCGACGAAGACGCGATGACCGAACGGCCCGACCGTCCCGGCGATCGCATCGGCGAGTACCTGCAGCCGCCGCCGCATCAGCTTGTGGTAATCGCGGCCCAGTGCGTAGCGCGCCACGTAGGCGCGCTCGCCATCGGACAGCGTCGCCCAGGGATCTTCTCCATTGCCGGAATAGTCCATGCCGACGGAAATGACCCGCACGGTGCCCGGGACCAGCAGGTCGGGCCGCGAACGCTTGTCGCCATGGCGGCCCATCCACTGCATCGATCCGTGCAAGCCCTGCGCGAGCCAGTCGCGCAGGTGGGCCGCGTCGCCATCGAGCTGGACATCGCCGATCCCGCAGCGCTGGAAGCCAAGTTCCCGCGCCATCGTCCTGATCGTGCGCGCGAGAGCCGCGTAATCACGCTGGTCGGATGGGGTGCTGGCAGCGGCGGCGGTCGGTTGCACGGGTCAAGTATAGAATCGCGTCATGCAACACGCCGTCGCGCTCCACGACAACGCAAGCCTGCGCGACATCGAGGCTGCCGCTCGCGCGGCGAGCGGGGACAGCGGTGCCCTGATGCAGCTGGCCGGCGAGGCGGGGTGGCGCCACCTGCTGGCGTCGTGGCCGCAAGCGCAGCGCATCCTGGTGGTCTGTGGGGCCGGCAACAACGGTGGAGACGGCTACGCGCTGGCGACGCAGGCACTGCTGAGCGGTCGTGCCGTGGCTGTCGTCCGACTGGCTGCGCCGGCATCCGACGAAGCGCGGCAGGCGTGCGCGCAGTTCATCGCCGCAGGCGGGACCTGCTCGGATTTCGACGGCACGCTGCCAGGCGTGGACGTTCTCGTCGATGCATTGTTCGGAATCGGCTTGCGCCATGCGCCCGATGCCGCATCGGCGCGCTTGATCGACGCCATCAACGCGAGCGGTTGCATCGTGTTCTCGCTCGACGTCCCCAGCGGCGTGGATGCGGATTCCGGCAACGTGCCGGGCAAGGCCGTCCGTGCCGATTCGACGCTGCAATTCATTGCGGCGCATCGTGGACTGGCGACGGGAGCCGCGCTGGATCATCGCGGCGCAGCTGACGTTGCCGACCTCGGTGTCCAGCTCGACGCCTTTCCACCATCCGCATATGCATTGCCCGCGGCGTCCCTGCAGCACTGGTTGAAGCCGCGTGCGCTCGACACGCACAAGGGCGACTTCGGACATGTGTTGTGCATTGGCGGCGACAGCGGGCATGGCGGTGCCATCATCCTATGCGCGGAAGCCGCGCTACGCGCCGGTGCGGGGCTGGTCAGCGTTGCAACGCAGGCCACGACCGTTTCCGCGCTGCTCGCACGTCGTCCGGAGGCAATGGTCGCTGCGGTGGAAGATGCCGACGCACTGCACGGGATGGCTGCAGCGGCGAGCGTGCTCGCCATCGGCCCTGGACTCGGCACGCAGGCGTGGGGCAGTGCGTTGTTGGATGCAGCGCTGTCTTCCGGCAAGCCGCTTGTGATGGATGCGGATGCATTGAACCTGCTCGCCGCCTCGCCACGACAACTGGCAGCCGGCACGATCCTGACACCGCATCCCGGCGAAGCGGGCCGACTGCTCGGCATCGACGTGGCTGCAGTGCAAGCCGACCGTTTTTCCGCGGCCAGCGCATTGGTCGAGCGCCACCACTGCGTCATCGTGCTGAAGGGCGCCGGCACGATCATCGCGGCGCCAGGACAGGCACCGTGCGTCATCGCTGCCGGCAATCCTGGAATGGCGGTGGGCGGCATGGGCGACCTGCTGACCGGCGTCATCGCCGCCTTGCGCGCGCAGGGGCTCGATGCGTTCGACGCCGCGTGCTGTGGCGCGTTGTTGCACGCGGTGGCCGGTGACGTTGCCGCCGCAAGCGGTGGCCAGCGCGGCCTGTTGCCATCGGACCTGTTGTGTTGCCTGCGCGATGTCTCCAACCCGCAGCGTGGCGTGTCATGACGACTTTTCACCTGCGCGATGCGCGTGCGACCGATGCGCTTGGCGGCTTGCTGTCGCGCACGCAACCCGACCGCGCCATCGTCTACCTGCATGGCGACCTGGGCGCCGGGAAGTCGACGTTGGCGCGCGCCTGGTTGCGCGAACTCGGGGTGACCGGCGCAATCCGCAGCCCGACCTACACCCTGGTCGAGCATTACCCGCTGGATGGCGACAGGATGGCCCTGCACCTGGACCTCTATCGCATCGGTGCCCCCGGGGAGCTGGAGTTCCTCGCCCTGGACGACGCCAACGCCTCCCTGTGGCTGGTGGAATGGCCGGAGCGGGGAGGGCATGCGCTCCCGGAAGCGGATCTGCATGTCTTCCTGGAGCTTGCCGGCGAGGGTCGCCAGGCCGAGCTGCGGGAGGGGTCGCCGGTCGGCGCTGCGTGGCTGGAGCGGGTGGAAGAAAATGGGGTTTGCGAACCCTTCCTCCCTCCCGACGACAGGAACACGCCACAGCCCACGGATAAATAAGGGAAAAGAGGCTTGCAAAGCTCGACTCTTGGTGCTTGAATCGGGGCCATGCGCACCAAGGGGGCAAGCTTCCAGCAATTCCTGCTCGGCATGGCGCTGATCGCCGCCGTCTGCTGGAACCTCGCGCGTGCCGGCGAGCTGAAGGACCTGGAGCTGAGCACCGGTCCGGCCGGAACCCGCGCGGAACTCGCGTTCGACCGGGAATCCGGTTTCCAGCTCATCACGCTCGCCAACCCCGACCGGCTGGTCGTCGACCTGCCGGGTTCGCGCCAACGCCCCGGATTGCGGATGCCCGCAGGCACTGGCCTCGTGCGCCAGGTTCGCAGCGGCCAGCCGGTCCCCGGCACCACCCGGGTCGTCTTCGACCTGGCGGCGCCGGTCAGCGCGATGCACCCCCATTTCGAGCCGGGCGCCACCGGACCGCGACTGGTCCTGGAATGGCCCGGTGACGGCAACCTGGCAGCGGGCCCCGTGCAGCAAACCGCAGCTGTGGCGACAGGAATGACGCCGCCACCAACGGCTGCCGCACGCATTGAAGGCTTCGCGACCGTGCAGCCTCGCATCGCCGAGCCAGCAGCGTCCGGGGCCGCGGCGCGGGACGACATCGTCGCCAGCAGCACCGCGCCGTCCGTCCAGGCTTCCCCCGGCACAGTCGCCACCGGTGTCCCGACGCGCGTGGCGACCGGTCGACCGGCGGTAATACCGGACGTTGCGACGACGCGGGCTCCCGACGGTGCACCCGTCAAGACGATGCAGGACGTCATGCGGCGTGCCGGCCTGCGCCCGTTGATCATCGCGATCGATGCCGGACATGGCGGCCAGGATCCGGGAGCGCGTGGACCGGGCGGCAGCCGTGAAAAGATGATCACCCTGGCCATTGCGCGCGAGCTTGCACGACAGGTCAACGCGACGCCCGGGCTCAAGGCATTCCTCATTCGCGACGCGGACGTCTTCGTGCCGCTGACCCAGCGCTACCAGCGTGCGCGTTCCGCGCGTGCGGACCTGTTCGTGTCGATCCATGCGGACGCATCTCCCAGTCCGGATGCCAGCGGTTCGTCGGTTTTCGTGCTGTCGCAGCGCGGGGCGTCATCGCAGGCGGCCCGTTGGCTGGCCACCCAGGAGAACGCGGCCGACCTGGTCGGTGGCGTGAAGCTGCAGGACAAGGACGACACGCTGGCGTCGGTGCTGCTCGATCTGTCGCAAAGCGCAACGATGCAGGCGTCCGAGGACACCGCCAACCAGGTGCTGGGTGGCCTCAAGCGGCTCGGCAAGACCCACAAGCAGGAGATCGAGCGCGCGAACTTCGTCGTGCTCCGGTCGCCGGATGTTCCCTCGCTGCTGGTTGAAACGGCCTTCATCACCAATCCGTCCGAAGAGCGCCGGCTGAACGATCCCGCCCAGCAGGCGCAACTCGCGCGTGCGGTGCTGGACGGCGTCAACAGCTATTTCCGGCGCCAGCCACCCCCGGGAACGCTGTACGCGGCGCGTGCCGATGCGGCTGGCAGCTTCTCGGGCACGCCGGGTGGCGGAAGTCCCTAGTCGATCCTCACGCGCGGTCGTTATCATCCGGGCTCATCCGCTTCATGGCGCCACGCTGGCGTCCAGCGCGCCATCGAGCCTGCCGTCACCGTGACGATTCGTCAGCTTCCCGACACCCTCATCAACCAGATCGCTGCCGGCGAGGTGGTGGAACGCCCTGCGTCCGTGGTCAAGGAGCTGGTCGAGAACGCACTGGATGCCGGCGCGCGACGCATCGACATCGACCTGGAAGAAGGTGGCGCACGCCTGATCCGCATCCGCGACGATGGCGAGGGCATCGCGGCAGGCGACCTGCCGTTGGCGATTGCGCGACACGCAACCAGCAAGATCACTTCGCTCGACGACCTTGAGTCGGTCTCGACGCTGGGGTTTCGCGGTGAAGCGCTGCCGTCGATCGCGTCCGTCAGCCGCTTCATGTTGGCCTCCCGGCACGTTTCCAGTGAACACGGCGCGGCGCTGCAGGTCGACGGCGGACGGGTTGGCGACATCACGCCCCGGAACCATCCGCGCGGCACCACGGTCGAGGTGCGCGACCTGTTCTTCAACGTGCCCGCCCGGCGCAAGTTCATGCGCGCCGAGCGCACGGAACTCGGCCATATCGAGGAATGGCTGCGCTCGCTCGCACTCGCCCGGCCCGATGTCGAATTGCGCGTGTCGCACAACAACAAGCCGACGCGTCGTTACCGCGGCGATGCCATGTTCGCCTCGACCGAGCGCCTGACGGAGACACTGGGCGCCGAATTTGGCGGCAATACGCTGCGCATCGATCATTCGGCAGCCGGCCTGCGGCTGCACGGCTGGATCGCGCGACCGGTGTACAACCGCGCCAGCGCCGACCAGCAGTATCTCTACGTCAACGGCCGCGGGATCCGCGATCGCAGTGTCTCCCATGCGATCAAGCAGGCGTATTCGGACGTGCTGTTCCATGGGCGCCAGCCGGCGTACGTCCTGTTCCTGGAACTGGACCCGCGTGCGGTCGACGTCAACGTGCATCCCGCCAAGCACGAGGTGCGCTTCCGCGAATCACGCCTGATCCATGACTTCGTCTACAGGACGCTGCAGGAGGCGCTTGCCGATACGCGCGCCGGCGCTGCCATGGACGCGTCGGTTGCCTCGCCCGCGTCGATGGCTGGACCATCGCGATGGGCCATGCCGCAACCGGACCTCGCGCTGCGGATCGATGAATTGCGCTCTGGATATGCGGCATTGCACGGGTCGCGCTCCGATGGGCCGTCGTCGACGGGCGGCGACCAGCCGTCGCAGCCGGATGCCGACGAAGCGGTGCCGCCACTGGGCTATGCGATCGCGCAGCTGCACGGGATCTACATCCTCGCGGAAAACAGGGAAGGCCTGATCGTCGTCGACATGCATGCGGCGCACGAGCGCATCGGCTACGAGAAACTGAAGACCGCACATGACAGCGTCGGCCTGCGCGTGCAGCCGCTGCTGGTCCCGCAGTCGATCGCGGTTTCCGAGCGCGATGCCGACTGCGCCGAGCGCGAGTCGCGGACCTTGGCGCTATTGGGTTTCGACGTGTCGCGTGCCGGCGTGCAGTCGCTGCTGCTGCGTGGGGTCCCGGCGTTGCTTGCCGAAGGCGACGTCGCCACCTTGTTGCGCGACGTGCTGGCCGACCTGCGCGAGCATGGTGGCAGCCGCCGGGTCACCGACGCGCGCGACGGCTTGCTGTCGACGATGGCCTGCCATGCGGCGGTCCGCGCACATCGGCGGCTATCCATCGCGGAGATGAATGCCTTGCTGCGCGAGATGGAGGCGACCCTGCGCTCGGGACAATGCAATCATGGTCGTCCGACCTGGGCGCATTTCACCCTGGGCGACATCGATTCCTGGTTCCTGCGAGGACGTTGATGCTGCGTGCGCACCGACAGATGCTGGCAACGATGATCGCCTTGACGGGCCTGGCGACGGCCTGTCATCGCAACGACGACGACACCAACTCCGGGAAATCCATGCAGCCAGCCGCCGAATCGGCTTTCGCACGCACTGAGCGACTGTGGCGCGAGACACGCCGGGCGACATTGCTCAAGCCCGACGGCTGGACCAGCCTCGTCGGGCTGCATTGGCTGGATCCGGGCGCGCATTACATCGGAAGCGCGGCCGACAACGGCATCCGCTTGGCGATGGGACCATCGCACCTTGGCATGGTCACGGTCGACGCCAAGGGCGTGCGCTTCGTTCCCGACCAGTCGGCCGCGCTCACCCTGGACGACAAGCCGCTTACGGGCGAGGTGACGCTGCGAACCGACGTGGAAACCGGTGGCGCGAGCGTGATCGGATTCGACGAGGGCAAGGGGGCGGCGACCGTGGTCGAGCGCAGTGGCCGCCATGCCTTGCGCGTCAGGCATGCGGATGCCCCCACGCGCCTGCAGTTCGCAGGGCTCGACTATTGGCCGGCGGACCCATCGTGGCTGGTGAAGGCAAAGTTCGTCCCGCATGAGTCCGGGCGGACGATGGAAGTCGCCAACATCATCGGCAGCATGGATGCCATGTCCAATCCCGGAACGGTCGAGTTCGAGCACGACGGCAAGGCCTGGAAGCTCGAAGCGCTCGATGAGGGCGAAGGCGTGCTGTTCCTCGTCTTCGCGGATCGCACCAACGGCCACGGCAGCTACGGCGCGGGACGCTTCCTCGATGCACCCATGCCCGATGCGCAAGGCAACGTGTTGCTCGACTTCAACCAGTCGCGTAACCCACCTTGTGCGTTCACGTCGTTCGCCACGTGTCCCTTGCCGCCACCCGAGAACCGCTTGGACCTCGCGATCACCGCGGGCGAAAAGGCCTACGCCAAGCCGGGCAACCATTGAGCTTCCGCATGCGCGCCCGTTCTGCGTTGACTTTCCTGACGACGCTGCTGCTTGCGGTTGCGACGTTCGCTGCCTCGGCATCGCCGCCGGTTCCCTTGTTGTGGAAGGTGTCCGACGCGGACAGCAGCGTGTACCTGCTGGGATCCTTCCACCTGCTCAAGCCTGGTGACTATCCCTTGTCGGCGGATGTCGACAAGGCCTTCGGCGATGCGCAGGCGCTGATGTTCGAAATCCCGCCGCAGGAGATGGCGTCGCCGGCGCTGGCCATGCAGATGCGGCAGGCCGGATTGCGTGTGGACGGCACGCGACTGGATGACGACCTGGATCCGTTGCTGCGCCAGAAGCTCGCCGGGTGGTTCGCATCGGACGCACGCAGCGGAAAGGCATCGGGGATCACGCCGGAGATGCTGCAGCAGTTCCGGCCGTGGCTTGCCGGCTTGATGATCAGCGTGGTCGGGATGCAGGAGCAGGGGCTGGATCCCGCGCTCGGACTGGATGAACACTTCGCCAGCGCAGCGGCGGCCGCCGGCAAGCCCGTGGCAGGCCTGGAAACCGGCGCCCAGCAGATCGCCTTCCTCGCAGCCATGGATCGCGACGAGCAACTGCAGTTCCTGGCTGAAGCGCTGGGCGATTCGGAACCGGGCAACCACGAGTTGGAGACCTTGCATGCAGCCTGGCGCCGCGGGGACGCAGCGACGCTATGGACCGTGATGGCTGCCGCGATGAAGCGCGACTACCCGAAGCTCTATCGGCACATCGACATCGACCGCAACGACGCATGGGTTCCGCAGATCGAGAGACGCCTTGCGTCACCTGATCGGTCGACGACGCTGGTCGTGGTGGGCGCGCTGCATCTTCTCGGCAGCGACGGCGTTGTCGAGAAGCTGCGCGCCAGGGGTTATCGCGTTGAACGCGTGTGTTCCGCGTGCCCCGGCCGGAAGCACTGACGCAGGCCCGCGTCGCCGCTCAATCCATGCCTGCGGGCTGGGAGGCCAACGGCGGCAACAGCACGATGCAATCCACCGGGCATGCGGGAACACACAGTTCGCAGCCGGTGCATAGCGCCTCGATCACGGTATGCATGTGCTTGCCGGCGCCGATGATCGCGTCGACAGGACAGGCCTGGATGCACTTCGTGCAGCCGATGCAATCGGCCTCGACCACCATCGCCACCTGTGCTGGCTTGTGCGTGCCGCGATGGCGATCGAATGGACTGGGCGCAAGGCCGAGAACGTGCGCGAGCGAGCGTGCACCCGCATCGCCCCCGGGCGGACAGTGGTCGACGCCTGCAAGGCCGGTAGCCATGGCTGCGGCGTACGGACGGCAGCCGGGATAACCGCATTGCCCGCACTGCGTCTGCGGAAGCAGGCGGTCGAGCCGTTCCACAAGCGCGTCACGCTCGTGACTTGCCGCGCTCACTTCACCGGCATGCCCGGCTTCGCACCGGTGTCGGCATCGAGCAGGTACAGATCGCCCGAATCGGAGCCTGCCGACAGGATCATGCCTTCGCTGATGCCGAAGCGCATTTTTCGCGGCGCCAGGTTGGCGATGAAGACGACGTTGCGCCCGACGAGTGCCGACGGATCACCGTAGCTGGCGCGAATGCCGGAGAAGATCTGGCGCTTGCCCAGCTCGCCCGCATCGAGTTGGAAACGCAGGAGTTTGTCGGATCCCTCGACCGGATCGCAGGCAAGGACGCGCGCGATGCGCAGGTCGAGCCGGGCGAAATCCTCGATGCCGATGCTGGCTGCCGAGTCGCGGGGACCAGCGACAACCGCTGGCGTTGCCGTGGGCGCTGGCGCGGGGATTGCATTGGAGCCTGGCAGCGACTCCCGGCTGGCTTCGGTCATCTTCTCGAGATCCTTGGGGTCGATCCGGGTGAACAATGGGGAATACGCATGGATGCGGCGGCCAAGCAGGGGTTGGTCGAGATCGTCCCAGTGCGACACCTCCGCATCGAGGAAGCGCTCGGCCTCTGCGGCCACGCGCGGGAGCACAGGCTTCAGCATGCCGGCAATGATGCGGAACAGGTTCAGGCCCTGCGAACAGACGCCTTGCAGTGCTGCGTCGCCATCGGCCTGCTTGGCCAGGATCCAGGGCTTGCGCTCGTCGATGTACTTGTTGGCCTCGTCGGCCAAGGCCATCGCCATGCGCAGCACGGCCGCCGCATCGTTGCGTGCATAGGCATCCGCCGCCATTGCGACCTGCGCCTTGAACCGTTCGTACATCGCGGGTTCTGGCAGCGTCGACGCAAGCATGCCGTCGAAACGCTTCTCGATGAAACCAGCGCAGCGGCTGGCAAGGTTGACGAATTTCCCCACGAGGTCGGCATTGACCCGCGCGGTGAAGTCGGCCAGGTTCAGGTCGACATCGTCGACGCTGCCCGCGGATTTGGCGGCGAAGTAATAGCGCAGCGCCTCCGGATCGAGCCCGCAATCCAGGTAGGTCCGGGCCATGACGAAGGTGCCGCGCGACTTCGACATCTTGGCGCCGCCAACGGTGAGGTAGCCGTTGACGTGCAGGCGCGTCGGCGCGCGGAAGCCGGCCCCGTGCAGGACCGCCGGCCAGAACAGTCCGTGGAAGGTGACGATGTCCTTGCCGATGAAGTGGTGCAATTCGGCGTCGCTGTCATGGGCAAGGAAGGAGAAGACATTCAGTCCCTCGCGTTCGCACAGCACCTGCAGGCTGCTCAGGTAGCCGATCGGTGCATCGAGCCAGACGTAGAAATACTTGCCCGGATGGCCGGGGATCTCGAAGCCGAAGTAAGGAGCATCGCGCGAGATGTCCCACGCACGGATGCCGCCTTCCCCGTCGAGCCATTCCAGCAGCTTGGCCTTGACGGCGGGGACCGCGACGTCACCCGCCAGCCATTCGCGCAGGAAATCCGCGAATTGCCCGACTTCGAAGAAGAAATGCCCTGATTCGCGCAGTTCGGGCTCGGCGCCGCTGAGCACCGAGCGTGGTTCCTTCAGGTCGGTGGGGGCGTATGTCGCGCCGCAATGCTCGCAATTGTCGCCGTACTGGTCAGGCGTCCCGCAGTTGGGGCAGATGCCCTTGATATAGCGGTCCGGCAGGAAGATCCCGCGCACGGGATCGTAGAGCTGGGCAACGCTGCGGTGGCTGATGTGGCCGTTGTTCTCGAGCCGCGCGAAGATGGCTTCGGTCAGGGCGCGATTGTGGGCCGAGTGGGTCGAATCGTAGTGGTCGAAGGCGACGCCGAAGGCAGCGAAATCGCGTTCGTGGCCGGCCTGGATGCCGGCGATGTAGGTTTCGGGCTGCAATCCGGCCTTTTCGGCGGCCAGCATGATCGGCGTGCCGTGGGTGTCGTCAGCGCAGACGAAGTGGACGGTATCGCCGGCCAGCCTGCGTGCGCGGGTCCAGATATCGCCCTGGATGTAACCAACCAGGTGACCCAGGTGCAGTGCGCCGTTGGCGTAGGGCAGGGCGCAGGTAACGACCTTCGTGCGTGGCATGGCGGGCAGTGTCGGAGCGGCCGACGATTGTCGCACGATCAAAAATGACTATCGAAAACGCCGGATCCGAGCCGATGCGCGGCCTGCCGATGCAGGCCGCGCTGGCGACAGGTCTCAGTTCGCGGCTTCGCGTACCCAGGTCTGGCTGCGGCCCAGCAGCGAAAAGCCCATGTACCCGCGGACTTCGAGCTTCGCGCCCTGTTCGACGGGGGTCATCTTCGCCGAATAGACCTTGCCGTTCTTGGGGTCGAGGATCCTTCCGTCATCCCAGGTGTTGCCTTCGTGGCGCAGCCCCCAGGCAATGACCATTCCGGTGATCGGCTTGTTGTGGTTGGCGCCCTTGCAGGCGTCGCACAAGGGATTTGGACCCTTGTCGGAATCCAGGACCTGGACCACCTTGCCCGCGAGGGTGCCATCGGTGGTTTCGTAGATCTCGACGATGGACTTCACCTTGCCGGTCTTGTCGTCGATGGTGCGCCACTTGCCGACCGGGGTGTTCTGGGCGAAGGCCGACAAGGGCAGCAGGGCCAGAAGCAGCAGGATGAATTTCGTTCGCATGATCCCTCCAGAGGAATGGTTGGGCGAACGGCAGGCGCGTTCGACCAGCAGGATTTATACCAGCATCCGCTGGAGTACGGTCGGCGGCCAGTCGCGGTTGCGTTCAGCTGGATGGGTCTGGCGTTCAACGACCTGGGCGCGTCCGGAGATCCAAGGCATGGATCGGTACGCCGCACCGGGCTGGTCGTTACAATCACTGGTTTGGAGGCAACGACATGGGTGAGCTGGAAATCCGCCTTTCCGAGGTGGTCGATCCGGCGAGTGGCCTGTCGCTGTCGGACACCGGCGCGCGGATCGCGGTCGGCGAACAAGCAGGCGCGGCATCGCTGGCGATAACACTCGGCTATCCGCTCTCGGCGGACGGACAAGGTCGTTTGCGCGATGCCATCCAGGCTGTTGTTGTCCGCAGCGGCTTGAGGCTTGCCAGCCTGGACCTGCGGCATCGCATCGTCCCGCACGCGGTGCAACCGAACGTCTCGCCGCTGCCGCACATCCGCAATGTCATCGCGGTCGGGTCGGGCAAGGGCGGTGTCGGCAAGTCCACGACAGCCGTCAATCTGGCGTTGGCGCTGGCAGCCGAGGGCGCCAGGGTCGGCGTGCTCGACGCGGATGTCTACGGTCCGAGCATTCCAATGATGCTGGGGCTTTCCGGTCGCCCGGACAGCCCCGACGGCAAGATGATCGTGCCGATGCGGGCACACGGCATCGAGGCCATGTCCATCGGCCTGATGGTCGAGCAGGACACCCCGATGATCTGGCGCGGCCCGATGGCGACATCGGCATTGACGCAGCTGCTCACGCAGACCCTTTGGGGCGGCGAAGACCAGCTCGGACTGGATTACCTCATCGTGGACCTGCCGCCTGGCACGGGCGACATCCAGTTGACGCTGGCGCAGAAGATCCCGGTGGCCGGGGCGGTCATCGTCACGACCCCGCAGGATGTCGCCACGCTCGATGCGCGCAAGGCGCTGAAGATGTTCGAGAAGGTGCAGGTGCCGGTGCTCGGCCTGGTCGAGAACATGGCCGTGCATGTCTGCAGCAACTGCGGTCACGCCGAACATGTATTCGGGCACGGCGGCGCTGAACGGATGTCCAGCCTGTACGGGGTGCCCCTGCTCGGCAGCCTGCCGCTGGAGATCGGCATCCGCGAGCAGGGCGACGCGGGTGTGCCGATCGTCGTGTCCGCCCCGGGCTCCCCGGTGGCCATGGCCTATCGCGAGACGGCCCTTCGGATGGCCGCGCAACTGGCGATGCGTCCACGCGCGCGCGCCACGATCGGCGCCTCGCTCGCGGGCTGAGGCGCGCGTACTGGATCGCCGGCCGGCGGGTTCGGCCGGCGCGGATTCCGGGCGGCCCTTTGACGGGCGCGCGCTAGTAGAATGCGCGGCTTCGCACACGACCCGCCGGTACGCATCGCATGACCATCAAGAGTGATCGCTGGATCCGGCGCATGGCCGAATCCAAGGGGATGATCGAGCCATTCGAGCCGCAGCAGGTCAAGCACGCCGCCGACGGGCACCGCATCGTCAGCTATGGCACCTCCAGCTACGGCTATGACGTGCGCTGTTCGCGCGAATTCAAGGTCTTCACCAACATCAATTCGACCATCGTCGACCCCAAGGCCTTCGACCCCGGCAGTTTTGTCGACGTGCATGCCGACGTCTGCATCATCCCGCCCAATTCCTTCGCGCTGGCGCGGACGGTGGAATTCTTCCGGATCCCGCGCGACACGCTCGTCATCTGCCTGGGCAAGAGCACCTACGCGCGCTGCGGAATCATCGTCAACGTGACCCCGCTGGAGCCGGAGTGGGAAGGCCACGTGACACTCGAGTTCAGCAACACCACGCCGCTGCCCGCGCGGATCTATGCCAACGAGGGCGTGGCGCAGATGCTGTTCTTCCAGTCGGACGAAGTCTGCGAAACCTCATACAAGGATCGCGGCGGCAAATACCAGGGACAGACCGGCGTGACGCTTCCGCGTACCTGAGCGTCGGTCAGTTCTCTGCGCCGGCTGCCATGCGCAGGTCGGCGTCCGTGGCCAGCGCCACCTCGAGCGCGATCTGCAGCGACTTCGCCACCGCGCCCACCGACAGGCTCGGCGCACCCGGATGGCGGGCTGCCTGTTCCGGTGAATACGGGATGTGGATGAATCCGCCGCGCGCGCGCGGCCGATCCCGCAGCGCGTGCATCAGTCCATAGAACACCGCATTGCAGACATAGGTGCCGGCGGTCTGGGAAATTTCGGCGGGCATGCCTGCAGCGCGCAGCTCCACGAGCATCGCCTTGATCGGCAGCGTCGCGAAATACCCGGCAGGGCCGCCGGGAACGACCGGTGCATCGATGGGAGACGCGCCGGCGTTGTCGGGAATGCGCGCATCGGCGATGTTGATCGCGACGCGCTCGATCGACAGTTGCGCGCGGCCTCCGGCCTGGCCGACGCAGAGCACGAGCACAGGATCGAATGTGTCGATCAGGTCGCGCAGAACATCCAGCGAGTTGTCGAATTCGACAGGCAGGCGACGCGAAACGATGCGGCGCCCGCGCAGCACCTCACCATCCAGTGCCTGGACCGCTTCCCAGCTCGGGTTGATGGTCTCGCCGCCGAACGGAGCGAAGCCGGTCAGCAGGATGGGGGCAAGCGATGGATCGGACATTGGACGGTCGTCGGTTCTTCAGTGCATGGACGGGCGGGTGGAGCTGCCCTCAACGGAATACCAGCACCGCCATCAACGCCATGTTGACGATGAGCAGCGCGAGTGCGGTTGGCCATTGTGCGCGGATCACCGCATAGGGATCCTGGAGCTCCAGCAAAGCGGCCGGAACCAGGTTGAAGTTGGCGGCCATCGGCGTCACCAGCGTGCCGCAATAGCCGGTGAGCATGCCGAGCGAGCCCATGATCGCGGGATTGGCGCCATGCAGGTGCACGAGCAGCGGCAGGCCGATGCCCGCCGTCATCACCGGGAATGCCGCGAACGCATTGCCCATGATCACGGTGAACAGGACCATCCCGAGGCTGTAGGCGACAACACAGGCCAGCGCGCTCTGGGTGGGGATGACGGACGACACCAGTGCCGCGATCGCTTCGCCAACGCCGCTGGCGGCGAAGACACCACCCAGGGTCGCGAGCACCAGCGGCAGCAAGGCGGCCCAGCCCATTGCGTCCAGCAGGCGACGTCCTTCCGCTGGCGCGGCGATGACCGGCTCCCGTGTGACGAGCAGGGCTGCGATCGCGGCGATCACGCTTGCCAGCGCGAGCCCGATCAGCGTGACGCTGCCTTCGCCGAGCAATGGGTGGCCGGCGATCGACAGCCGTGGGCCGACCAGCACCGTCGCAATCGTGAGCAGCGGGATCAGCAATGCGGGCACGAACAGCCGATGGCCGAGCCGTTGCGCCGATGCCATGCGGCGCTGCGCGGGGACTTCGGCGATCGGCGCACGGTGCATGCGGATCGCCAGCACGCCCAGCGCGATGACGCCGATGCCGGCCCATTGCGCAGGCAGGGCATCCCCAGCTTTTTTTGCGGCCAGGATGGCGTCGCCGCTGCCGATCAGCACGCCGAGCACGCACCAGAAGCCGGCGTGCGTCCAGCGATGTTGGCGCACATTGCACCACGCCGCATACAGCAGGAATGCGGCCAGCACCCAGTAGAACAGTCCAATGTCGAGCAGTCCCGACAGCGGCGTCGCGGGGGCGCTAGGCATCGGTGCGCCTGCGCTCGAGCGCGCGCTGGAACAGCAGGATGCGGGTCGCGTGGATCAGGAAGGCCGCGACTGCCGTCGGCAACGCCCAGAGCGCGATCTGCAGCGGTTCGAGGATGATGCCGTTCTGCGCGTAGAAGCCCTGGATGAGCAGCACCGCACCAATCGCGACGAAGACGTCCTCGCCGAAGAACAGCCCGACATTGTCGGTTGCGGCATCCATCGCGAGGATGCGCTCGCGCGTCGCGGCATCGACCTGGCCCAGCGATTTTTCCGCAGCGGCTTCGCTCATCGGTGCCAGCAGCGGACGTACCGTCTGCGCATGTCCCGCCACGTTGGTCAGGCCGACCATGCTGAGCAGTTGTCGCAGGCCGAGGTAGCCGATCAGCAATCGGGCGAGCGTCATCCCGCGCATTCGCAGGATCCAGGCATGCACATGCTCGCGCAGGCCGGCGCGCTCGAGCACGCCGATCGCCGGGAGGGTCAGGGCGAACAGCAGCAACGCCCGGTTGGACACGAAGCTTTCGCCAAGCAGCGCCAGCAGGTCGCCAATGGGCTTGCCGGCAAGCAGGCCGCTGGCGAGCCCGGCGATCACGACCACGATCACCGGGTTGAAACGCAGCACGAAGCCGATCACGACAACGGCGATGCCGAGCAACGGCCAGTAGTTCATGGCGTGCCTCCCGGCGCGCGGATCTGGACGCCTTCGGCTTGCAGTGCAGCGCGCAACGCGGCTGCGAACGCCGCGGCATCGCTGCGGTCCCCGTGCAGGCAGAGCGTGTCCGCGCGCAGGCGCACGCGCGTTCCGTTTCGCGCGACGACGACGCCCTCGCGCAACAGCATCCGGACCTGGGCCAGCGACGCGTCGAGATCCTCGATCACCGCGCCCGGCGTCCCGCGCGGGGCCAGCCGGCCATCCGCCTCGTACGCACGCTCGGCGAACACCTCATGGGCGACGCGCAGGCCGGCACCTTCGCCAGCGTCCGTCAGGCACGAACCGGACAGCCCGTAGAGGATCAGCGACGGATCGACGCTCGCGACGGCCGCAGCGATGGCGTCGGCAACGGAGCGATCGCGGGCGGCCAGGTTGTAGAGCGCGCCATGTGGCTTGACGTGTCGCAGCTGTGCGCCGAGATCGACGCACACCGCAGCAAGGGCACGAACCTGCACCGACACCGACGTGTGGATGGCAGCGGGCGGCAATGCGATTTCGCGTCGGCCGAAATTCGTACGGTCCTCGAACGACGGATGCGCGCCGATCGCGACGCCGTGGCGCTGGCACAGCGCCACGGTCTCCCGCATCGAGGCCACATCGCCTGCGTGGCCACCGCAGGCGATGCTCGCCGAACTGATCAGCGGGACGATCGCCGCATCGCTGCCGCAGCCTTCCCCCAGGTCACAGTTGAAGTCGAGCTGCGGCAATGCGTGCGGTCAGGGCGTGATGGCAGGGGCTGCTTTCTGGGCCGAGCTTGCGGCTGAAGCCGGAGCCGTCGTCGCCGAAGCTGGAGCGGCGGAACTCGCATTGCTGGCGGGAGTTGCGCCCGCGGCGACCGTCCACAGCTTCGCTTCCGGCTTGCCGCCCAACATCTGCGCGCGGACCAGCGGAATCGGTGGACCGCCGTAGCTGAGGAACTGGTCGTGGAACGCCTTCCAGCTTGCGCGGCCGCCGTGCGTCTCCGTCCAGTCGTCGCGCAGCTGCATGATCATCAGCTTGCCCAGCGTGTAATTGAGGTAAGCCGGATCGTAGGTGCCGCGTGCCGCCTGCTGGCGCGCGTTGCCGGGATCCTGGAAGGCCTTGTCCTTGAACATCTGTTCGGACTGCGCCATGGTCATGCCGCCGGTGTGCAGGCCGATCGCGGACAGGTAGCGCACGTCGCGCAGCAAGGCTTCGCTGAGCTGGCCGATGTGCGTTTCCGGCGTCGCGCCGTCGAGCCCCGCATCGAACATCATCTCCTCGCAGTAATGCGCCCAGCCTTCGGCGTAGGCATAACCGACGAACAGCTGGCCGAACTTCCATTCGGCGCGATTGGCATGCAGGAACTGCAGGAAATGCCCCGGCCAGACTTCATGGGCCGAGGTGAACAGCAGCACTGCCTTGCCGGGGATGTAGGCCTGTTGCTCGGCCTTGGGCCAGGTCGGATCCGGCGGCGCGATGTAGTACACGGACGGCAGGTTCTTCTCGTACGGCCCCGGGATCTCGATGTAGGCGAAGTTCCAGCGGTTGAACGGTGGCGCTTCCTCGACCTTGGCTTCTTCGGTGCCCGGGATCGTGACCAGGTCCTTGTCGACGATGAACTGGCGCAGGCCGGCGAGTTGGGCGCGGGCGCCTTCCACCGCTCCGCCAACAGGCTTGTCCTCGTTGACCTTGGCGACGCAGTCGCTGAGCGACTTGCCCGCGGCGAACTGGTCGCACGCGGCCTTCAGTGCGTCGAGGTTGCGCTGCAGGTCGGATTCGCCCGCGGCTTTCAGCTGGTCAAGCGGCATGTCGACAAGCTCGGTCGCGTGTAGCATCTTCGAGAACTTGTCCGCGCCCAGCGCGAAGTCCTGCGTGGCCTGCGGCTTCTGCGCCTTCAGCCAGTCGGCGAGATCCTGCGACGCCTTGATGGCGGCGGCGTTGCTGGCCTTGAATCGCGCCTGCAATGCATCGTCCTTGACGTCGGCGAAGATCGCCGGCACGTCGGTCTTGAAGAAGCTGGCGAAGCCGCCAAAGGAATTCACGCCCAGGTCGATGTACGACGCGGGCAGCGGCAACTTGAGGTTGGCCTTGATCTGCTCCAGCGCCTTGGGCAGCGCTTCCTGGTAGGTGACGAACGCCGCCATCCGCTGCGGCAGCGGCGCGTAGGGCCGCGTGAGATACATGCTTGGCGAGAGGTCGCCGGCGTAGTAGGCGGGGTTGTTGTAGGCGAATCCCGAATCCTCGAGCCAGAACAACTGGCCGTCGATGACAGCCAGCACGTAGTCGCGCTGGAAGCGGCCCTTCTCGTCCAGTTTGTCGTCAGTGAACGCGGCGAACGTATTGCGCTGCGCGTGCAGCCAGTCGGCATTCGCTTTCAGGCCCGCGGGGCTGTAATCGGGAAGCTTTCCGTCGAATTCATGCTTGCCGGCGTTGGCGGCGAACACCGGGTTGCGCTGGAAGGCGCCGGTCAGGAACGCATCGACCGCCGAGCTGAGTGCCGCGCTGTCGTTTGCGGTCGCTGCGACGGGTGCCGGTGTCGTCGGCGCGGATGTCTCGGGTTTCTGTTTGCAGCCTGCGATGAGCGCGGCGGCGATGAAAGCGGACAGTGTGACCACGCGGAACGGGCGCATTGGACGACTCCACTCGAGGAAGCGCCGAGACTAGGCGCTTGCGCAGCGCCGCGCAACGCTCATCGGTCAGCCTTGGCGCCCGGGCTGCGGGCCGTGATTGCCAATGCAATCCGTGCCAGCCGGCGCGCCTGGTCCAGTCGCGCCTGGCGCGCCTCGTCGTGGGTGCATGGACGAAACCGCAGGGCCTCGCCCGGCCGCAACTGCGCCAGTCGCGGCCAGTCGGCACGGATGACGTGGCCGATGCGGGGATATCCGCCATGGGTCTGGGCATCGGCCAGCAGGACGATGGGGCGGCCATCGGCGGGCAGTTGGATCGTGCCGGGCGCCACCGGCTCGGAGATGCGCCCGGTCGAGTCGCCCGGCGCCAGCACCCGACCCTCCATGCGCAGCCCCTGGCGATTGCTCGCACTGGTGATGCGCCAAGTCGTCGCGAAGAGTCCGTGCGGCGATGGCTCGCTGTCCGACGGCGGAAGGACGCGTGCCACGGCAGGAACGTCCCACTGCAACTCCGGTGATGGGTCGATCCACCATCCGGGAATCCGCACCGCGTCGGTCGCGACCTGCATCGGGGGAAACGACAGCGTGTCGCCACGTTGCAGTGCCCGGCCGTGGACGCCGCCAAAACCTCCGCGCAGATCCGTGCTGGCGCTGCCAAGCACGGACGCGACAGTGAATCCGCCCGCCACCGCCAGGTATGCGCGTGCGCCGTTACGGCACGGGCCGAGCGACACGGTTGCGCCTGCCGGCACGCGAACCGGCCGCCAGCCGGGCAGGGATTGCCCATCGATGCGCGCTTCGATGTCCGCACCGCAGACGGCGATGACGGCGGCTCGCGTGCACGCGAGCGTTGGCCCGGCGAGATTGATTTCCAGTGTCGCGGCATCGACGCGATTGCCCACCAGCAGGTTGGCGATCGAATGCGAATAAGCGTCGAGTGCGCCCGCCCGGCCAACGCCGAGATGACGGCTGCCGGTCCGCCCGAGGTCCTGGATGGTCGTCAGCAATCCCGGTGCGAGGACGCGCAAGCTCATGGATCAGCAGCCGACACGAACTCGACGCGGTCGCCTGGCGCGAGCAGCGCGGGCGGCTCGCGCGCGGGATCGAACAGCAGCTTCGAGGTGCGGCCGATGATGCGCCATCCGCCGGGACCGCTGCGCGGATAGATGCCCGCCTGCTCGCCGCCGATGCCGACGCTGCCAGCCTGCACGTGCAGTCGCGGAGTGGCGAGCCGTGGCATGGCGAGCGTCTTGTCGAGCCCCAGCAGGTAGGGAAATCCCGGGGCGAAGCCGAGCATGGCGACGGTGTATCGACCCGATGCATGCAGCGCGACGACATCCGCGACGGTCATGCCCGCATGTGCGGCAACGTCTGCGAGATCGGGGCCATCATCGCCGCCGTAGCGCACCGGGATCCGGACCAGGCGTCCTTCGTCGCTGGACGATTCGACGAATGCCTGCCGTCGCAGCCACCCGATCGCATCAGCTTGCATGTCCAGGTCGGGATGCGCATCGATGTCCAGGAACAGGGCGAGAGTCGCATAAGCCGGAACGATGTCGAGCAGCCACGCCGGACGGATGCGTGCGATCTGCCGTGACAGCGCATGCACGCGTGCGTTGGTCGACGCGTCGATGGCGTCGCCAAACCGCAGCAGCAATGCATCCTCGCCGAGTCGATCGATGGCGGGCAGCTGGTCCGCGGTGGCCCGCTCGACGATCGCCATCAGCTGGACAGCAGTCCCTGCAGCAGCGAGATCCGCTCGACCAGCAGTTCGGGCGTGTAGGGCTTGGCGGCGACGCGCCCCCAGACCGGCGATGGCCATGCGGGGTCGCTTTCCTGCCGCGCGATCACGTGCACGTGCAGTTGCGGGACGAGGTTGCCCAGCACGGCGACGTTGAGCTTGAACGGCCGGAAGGCATCACGCAGCACGCGGGAGACGCGGTCGACCTCATCGGTGAGGAGATGCCGCTGCGCGAGGTCGAGGTCGATGAGTTCGCGGGCGTCCGGCACGCGCGGCACGAGGACGAGCCAGGGATAGTTGGCGTCGTCCATCAGCCGCACGTCGCTCAGATCGAATGACGCCAGTGGATGGGTGTCGGCATCGAGCTGCGGATGCAGCGCATAACGGGGCGGTTGGTCACGGTGCATGGCGGCACTCCCGGACAGATCGATCAACGCAGGGCCTCGTCGAAGAAGGCCAGCGTTCGCGTGCGTGCCAAGCGTGCGCTGGCGGGGTCGAACGCCTTGGGATCCACGTCGCGGTCGAAGGCATGTCCGGCCGGGTACACATGGATCTCGGCCGTGGGCATTTTTTCCCGATGCGTCGCGATGTCCTCCGCGCTGATGCTGCCGTCGCGCTCGCCAAAGTGGAACTGCATCTGGGCGCGCAATGGCTCATCGAGGAACGGAACATTGCGGGCGCCGTAGTAACTGACCGCCGGACAGCCGAGCCGCAGGTTGGCGAGCAGCGCGACCGTGCCACCCCAGCAGAAACCGACGACACCCACCCGCAGTCCCTCGCTGCCGAGCAGTTCCGCCGCCGCGCCGGTGATCGTGTTGGCCTGCTCGAGGCTCAGCTTGGCAATCAGGGTTTTTCCCCTGGCGAAGCCATCCTCGTCGTAGCCCAGCTCGACGCCGCGTTCGATCGGATCGAAATAGGCGGGCGCGAGCGCCACGAAGCCGGCTGCCGCATAGCGGTCGCAGACGCTGCGCATGTGCGCATTCACGCCAAAGATCTCCTGGACGACAACCAGGCCGCCATGCGGGGCGCCCACGGGATCTGAACGCCAGCCGCCAATGCTGCCCAGTGGGGTGTCGAATGCAATATCGCGGCCCATGGGACGTCCTTGCATCGGGAGGGATGATTCTAGCGCCGTATAATTCCCGGCCGTCACCGCCGTGCTGCCCATGTCCCTGGTTCCATCAAAGCTTGTTTCGCCCAAGATCGGATTCGTCAGCCTGGGTTGTCCCAAGGCACTGGTGGATTCCGAACGCATCCTCACGCAGTTGCGCGCGGAAGGTTATGCGATCGTTCCGAGTTACGACGCCGCCGACGTGGTGGTCGTCAATACCTGTGGGTTCATCGATTCGGCCGTGGCCGAGTCGCTGGATGCCATCGGCGAGGCGATGGCGGAGAACGGCAAGGTCATCGTCACCGGCTGCCTGGGCAAGCGCGCCGATGTCATCCGCCAGGCGCATCCGGGCGTGCTGTCGATCAGTGGTCCGCAGGACTACGCCAGCGTGATGTCCGCGGTGCATGCGGCGGTTCCGCAACGGCATGATCCCTTCGTCAGCCTGGTGCCGCGCCGCGCCGCGGAGGATGCGGACGACATCGGCATCAAGCTCACCCCGCGGCATTACGCCTACCTGAAGATTTCCGAAGGCTGCAACCACCGCTGCACCTTCTGCATCATCCCGTCCATGCGCGGCGACCTGGTGTCGCGGCCGGTCGACGATGTCCTGCGCGAAGCCGAGCGACTGGCGAAGAGCGGCGTCAAGGAACTGCTCGTGGTCTCGCAGGACACCTCCGCGTATGGCGTCGATGTGCGGTACGCGGAGCGCCAGTGGCGCGACAAGCCCTACCAGACCCGCATGAAGTCGCTGTGCGAAGGGCTTGGCGAACTCGGCATCTGGACACGCCTGCATTACGTGTATCCGTATCCACACGTCGACGAGATCATCCCGTTGATGGCCGATGGCGCGATCCTTCCCTATCTCGACATTCCGTTCCAGCACGCCAGTCCGCGCGTGCTCAAGTTGATGAAGCGGCCCGGCGCGGTCGACAAGACGCTTGAACGCATCCAGCGTTGGCGCGACATCTGCCCGCAGATCACGGTGCGCTCGACATTCATCGTCGGCTTCCCGGGCGAGACCGATGCCGAATTCGAGGAGTTGCTCGACTTCCTCGACGAAGCCCAGCTCGACCGCGTGGGCGCGTTTGCCTATTCGCCGGTCGAAGGCGCCAGGGCCAACGCATTGCCGGACCCGGTACCCGAGTCGCTGAAGCAGGAGCGTCTCGCGCGCTTCATGGAGCGGCAGGCGGCGATCTCGACCGCCAAGCTCGAGGCGAAGGTCGGGACGGTGCAGCGTTGCCTGGTCGATGCGATCGATGGCGAGCTGGCGATTGCGCGATCAATGGCCGACGCACCGGAAATCGACGGCCTGGTGCAGATCCAGGATGGCTTCGAGGCCGGCCTGCAGCCGGGGCAGTTCGTCGATGTCGAGATCCTCGGCAGCGACGAGCACGATCTGTACGGGGAAGTGTCCGGACTGGTTTGACTGCGCCGCATGCCGGCGTACCCTGCGATCGGCGCAGGAGGTTGGCGATGGCTTCGATCCCGATGGTGGAGAATGCGGTGCCGCCCGGCAGCCAGCAAGGCGCCTGGCGCGTCGTCGTCCGCCACCGCCTGCCATTGCGTGTCATGCACTGGATCAACCTGCTGTGCATGCTGGTGCTGGTCGGCAGCGGGCTGCAGGTTTTCAACGCACATCCGGCGCTCTATTGGGGGGCTGTCGCCAATTTCGACAATCCCGCGTTCGCCACCGATGCGGTCCGCGGGCCGGATGGCAAGGCGCGCGGCATCACCACGATCGGCGATCGGCATTTCGATACCACCGGCCTGCTCGGTGTGTCGCGCCGGGCCGACGGCATGCGGGTCAAGCGCGGCTTCCCCGAGTGGGCCACCATCCCGGGCCCGCGGTCGTTGGCGTTGGGCCGTCGCTGGCATTTCTTTTTTGCCTGGCTGTGGGTCGTCAACGGGGCTTGCTACCTGCTGTGGTCGCTGGCCAGCCGGCATCTCGGGCGCGACCTGATGATGCAGGGCCGCGACTGGCGCGGCATCGGTCGGTCCATCGTCGATCACCTGCGTTTCCGGCATCCGCAGGGTGACGCCGCAACGCGCTACAACCCGCTGCAGAAGCTGGCGTACCTCGGCGTGATCGTCGTCCTCGCGCCGCTGGCGGTGCTGACCGGCTTGTCCATGTCGCCGCAGATGGGCACCGTGCTCGGCGGCTGGCTCGACTTCATCGGCGGCAGGCAATCGGCCCGCACCCTGCATTTCATCGTGATGTCGCTGTTCGTCGCCTTCACGATCGTGCATGTGCTGATGGTCGTGTACGCCGGTCCGATCAACGAGATGCGGTCGATGATCACCGGGCGCTTCCGGGTGCGCGACCTGGATGGCGAGACTGGAGTCCAAACCCATGACTGATGACATCCAGCCCGGGCGTCGGCGCGTCCTGCGCGCGGCAATTGCCGGTACGGGAGCGACGTTGCTGGCGGGCTGCGATGCGCTGTCGAACAGTTCGCGTTTCGTCGATGTGCTGAGCCTGGCCGAGCCGTTCAACCAGCGCCTGCAGCGCGCGCTGACGGGCAAGCGGCTGGCGACGGAGTTTCCCGAATCGATGATCTCGCCGGTGTTCCGGCCCAACGGGTCGATCAACCCGCAGACGCCCGAATACCTGGCGTTGAAGGCGGGCGGATTCCGCGATTACCGCCTGCAGATTGCTGGGCTCGTGGAGCGCCCGCTGGAATTTTCGCTGGATGCCTTGCGTGCGATGCCGACCCGGACGCAGGTCACCCGCCACGATTGCGTGGAAGGCTGGAGCGTGATCGGCAAATGGAGCGGCGTGCCGCTGGCGCACCTGCTCGACCTGGCGCGTCCACGGCCGGGCGCGCGGCTGGTCGTGTTCCATTGCTTCGACGATCTCACCGGCGATGGCTCGCGCTATTACGAAAGCGTCGACCTCGAGGATGCCTATCATCCGCAGACGATCGCGGCGTTCAGCCTCAATGGATCGCCGGTGCCCGTCGCCAACGGCGCGCCGGTGCGCATGCGGATCGAGCGCAAGCTGGGATACAAGCAGCCCAAGTACGTGAAGCTGATCGAGGTCGCCGACAGTTACGCCGCCCTTGCCGGGGGCCGTGGTGGCTACTGGGAAGACCAGGGCTACGACTGGTGGGGCGGCATTTGACCATCGCGACTGACGTGCGATGACACGACGCAAGCGTCGCCAGCCGGAGAAAGCTGCCTCCGGACGCCATCGGCTTCTCGCGACCCTGGGTCCCGGCTTCATCACCGGTGCGTCGGACGACGATCCCAGCGGCATCGCCACCTATTCGCAGGTCGGCGCGCAGTTCGGCTACGGCATGTTGTGGACGATGCCGTTCTCGTGGCCGCTGATGACGGCCATCCAGGCCATCAGCGGGCGCATCGGCCGCATCACCGGGCATGGCATCGCCGGCAACCTGCGGCGCTATTACCCGCACTGGCTGGCGCGCGTCGTGGTGGCGCTGATGGTGGCCGCCAACATCGCCAACATCGGCGCCGACATCGCGGCGATGGGAGAAGCACTCAAGCTCCTCGTCGGCGGTCGGGCAATCGTGTATTCGGTGCTGTTCGCATTGCTCAGCATCGCGCTGCAGGTGTTCATCCCGTACCACCGATACGCGCGATTCCTGAAGTGGCTGACGATCGCACTGTTCGCCTACGTGGCAGTCGTCTTTGCCGTGCGCGTCCCGTGGAGCGCAGCGTTGCGTGGCACCTTCCTGCCGGCCATCAGCCTGACGCCCGCATACCTGACGGCGGTGATCGCGGTATTCGGGACGACGATCAGCCCCTATCTGTTCTTCTGGCAGGCGTCGGAGGAAGCGGAGGAAACCGCCGATGCGCCGCGCGACAAGCCCTTGAAGAAGGCTCCGTGGCAGGCGCGCTCGCATTTGCGGCGCATCAATACCGATACAGCGATCGGGATGGCGTTCTCCAACCTCGTCGCGTACTTCATCATCCTCACCTGTGCGGTCACGTTGCACGCCAGGGGCGTCGATGACATCAACAGTGCCGCGGAGGCCGCCGAGGCCCTGCGACCGATCGCGGGCAACTTCACCTTCCTGGTGTTCAGCGCCGGCATCATCGGCACCGGGCTGCTGGCGATCCCGGTGCTGGCCGGGTCCGCGGCCTATGCGGTGGGCGAGTTGATGCACTGGCATGTCAGCCTGGAAAGCAAGCCGCGCCAGGCCAAGGGCTTCTATGCCGTGCTGGTTGCAGCCGTGCTGCTCGGCCTGTCGCTGGACTTCACCTCGATCAATCCGATCAAGGCGCTGTTCTGGGCGGCCGTCATCAACGGGCTCGTGGCGGTCCCGGTGATGGTGATGATCATGCTGCTGGCCAACAACCCCAGGGCGATGGCCGAATTCACCTTGCCGCCGGTGCTGAAGATCGCAGGCTGGATGGCGACAGCGGTGATGCTGGCCGCGATGATCGGGATGCTTGTCACCTGGCTGCGATAGCCGCGATGGGCATCACGCCGGGTAATGGATGCCGATGATGGCAAAGCGCACGCCGCCGCCTGGAAGCTCCGCCTCGAACTCGTCGCCAGCGCGTTTTTTCAGCATCGCGCGTGCCAGCGGCGAATCGATGCTGATCCAGCCGAGCGTGGCATCGGTTTCGTCCGGACCGACGATCCGGTAGCGGGCCAGTTCGCCATCGTCGAGGCGCTCGACCTCGACGTGCGCGCCAAAGAACACCGCATCGGCATCGGTCGGGGCGGTCTCGACGACACGCAGTGACTGCAGGCGCTTGCTCAGGTAGCGGACGCGCCGGTCGATTTCGCCCAGTTGCTTCTTGCGGTAGGTGTATTCGGCGTTCTCCGAGCGGTCGCCTTCCGCGGCCGCGGCGGCAAGCGCGCGCACGACCTCCGGACGCCTGGCACGCCACAGGTCATCCAGTTCGGCCTTCAGGCGTGCATGGCCCTCGCGGGTGATCAGGGCCGTGCTGTGTTCGGCAGGAGGACGCCAACGGGACATGACGACAACGACGGGACGGGCCCGCCGTTATCGCAGAGCAATGCCGACAGCTCAAGTCCGACTCAGGGTTGGCTGATGCGCTGGACCAGTTCGGACGATGTGTAGGGCCCGGCCGCGATGGTGTCGGTGTGCGACGCCATCATCGTGCGCAACTCGAGTCCGCCTGCGAAACCGACCTTCAGGCCTTGCTTGCGGGCCAGCGCGTCGATCTTGTCGGATGTCGCGCTATCGCTGTTGGGCGCGATGCCGACGTAATCCCAGCTGTCGCCGTCCAGGTGGACGTACCACTGCGTCGCCGGCACGCCAGCCTGGCGAGCCACCGCATCGCGGGCGGCCATCCATTTCAGGAAATCCGCCTGCTTGCCTGGCGCGACGCGGTAGATGCTCACGATTGCCTCGTGGCCCGCACCCTGGGCCGACGCGACCTGGGGCAGGACGAATACGGCGGACAGCAGCGCCGCGTGCAACGCACGGGTGAAAGTCGACATGAAGTGCTCCTTGCGCGAAACGCGCAACGGCCGGCGAGGGGCGTCCCACCTTCCCCGGCCAAGGAGGCGACACGACACGCCATGGGCGATATCCACGATGGCCCATCGTGCTGGCATGACAACGCGGAGCGCGCCCTCGGGCGGTCAGTCGGCGGAATGCCGGCTTGGGACGTCCCGGCCGGCGGCGTCAGTTGCCGCGGGTCAGGCGCTGGGCGGGGCCGGGGAGCGGCTTGCCGTCGCTGCCGACCGCATCGAGTTCGTCGTTCGACACGATGGTGAAGACACGATCGTCCTCGCCCTTGCTGTTCGGGTCCAGGCGGATGCGGCTGTCGTTTTCCTCGGAGTTCCAGCTGCCCGCGATGTCGTGGGTGCCGGCGGGGCGATCGCGGTAGACGTCGGTCAGGCGGAAGCTGCCATCGGGCTTGAGCTCCAGCGTTTCGTCGATCCCGGGGCAGTCGGCGCAGGGCAGGGCGCCGTGGAAGGTCCCGGCGAATGCCTTGCTGCTGAAACCGGCGGCGTTGGGCTCGACGCCCGCTCCGGCCAGATCCGGCGTCGACGTCTGGGATGTCGTCGCGCTGGCGGCGGGCGCAGCAGCCTGCGGCGCAACGGCCTGGGGTGCGGCCGGGGTCGGGGCTTCGCGCTTGCAGCCAAGCAGCGCCAGGCAGACCAGTGCGGATGCAACGAGCAGCTTTCGATTCATGGGTGTTCCCGGTCGGAAGGGTTGTGCAAAGGATGTCATCGGCGACCGCCAAAGATACCGCCAAGGACGCCGCGCAGGATCTGCCTGCCCACCTGGCTGCCGACGGTGCGGGCGGCCTGCTTGGCCATCGATTCGACGACGCCCTGGCGCCGGCTGGTGCCGAACATGATGTCCTTCACCGATTGCTGGAGGCCTCCCGTCGGCGCGGGGGACGCGGGCGCCGTATTGCCCTGGCGTGTCGAGCCGCCATTGGCGGGAGCATCGACGTGTCGGGCGGCGAGCATCTCGGCAGCCGACTCGCGGTCGGCGGTCGTGTCGTATTTGCCACCGACCGGGCTGCCGGCGCGGACCTTCGCCCGCTCGGCGTCGGTGATCGCGCCCATGCGGCAGCGCGGCGGCGCGACCAGCGTCCGTTCGACCGGCATCGGCACGCCCTTGTCGAGCAGCATCGACACCAGCGCTTCACCGGTTTCCAGCTGCGAGATCGTCCGGGCCACGTCGAGCCCGGGATTTGGGACGAAGGTTTCCGCCGCGGTCTTCACCGCTTTCTGGTCGCGCGGCGTGTAGGCGCGCAGGGCATGCTGCACGCGGTTTCCAAGCTGTCCGAGGATGTTGTCGGGGACGTCGTCCGGGAATTGCGAGCAGAAGTACACGCCGACGCCCTTGGAGCGGATCAGCCGCACGACCTGCTCGATGCGTTGCTGCAACGCCGGCGGCGCATCGTCGAACAGCAGGTGCGCCTCGTCGAAGACGAACACCAGCTTGGGTTTGTCCAGGTCGCCGACTTCAGGCAGCTTCTCGAACAGTTCCGAGAGCAGCCAGAGCAGGAAACTCGAATACAGGCGCGGCTTCAGGATCAGCTGGTCGGCGGCCAGGATGCCGATGACGCCACGCCCATCCGGCGTCGTGCGCATCAGGTCGGACAGTTCCAGCGCGGGCTCGCCGAAGAAGGCGTCGCCGCCCTGTTGCCCCAGTTGCAGCAGCGCCCGCTGGATCGCGCCGATCGACTGCGTGCTGACCAGCCCGTAGGTCGCGGAGATGTCCTTGCGATTGTCCGACACGTGGTTGAGCAGCGTGCGCAGGTCGTCCATGTCCAGCAGCAGCCAGCCGTTGTCGTCGGCGAGCTTGAAGACGACTTCGAGCACGCCCTCCTGGGTGTCGTTCAGCTCGAGGATGCGCCCCAGCAGGGTCGGGCCGATCTCGCTGATCGTCGCGCGCACCGGATGTCCGAGCTTGCCGTACAGGTCCCAGAAAATCGTGGGCGCGCCCTCGGGGGCGTAATCCGCGATGCCGATCTGCGCGACGCGCGCAGCCACCTTGTCGTTGGGCGTGCCTGCGACGGCGAGGCCGGCCACGTCGCCCTTCACATCGGCCAGGAACACCGGGACACCGATCCGGGAGAAGCCCTCGGCGAGCGTCATCAGCGTCACGGTCTTGCCCGTTCCGGTCGCGCCCGCCACCAGGCCGTGGCGATTCGCATACCGCGGCAGCAGTGACACCTTGCCGCCATCCGCTGTGGTGACGGCCTTGCCGACGAGGATCGGGTCCATGTGCGTGCGCTTCCGTGGGTTCGCGTCGATTCTATGCGCAACCGGTCGATTCATTCGCGTGCGCGACCGTGCATTCGACCAGCGCATGGGCGTGTTGGCGTTTTCAAGTGCGGCGTGGCGCCCGGAAACGCACATGCGTGGTTGCCGTCGGAGCAAACACGGCGCTACCCTGCGGTTACCCCCTGCAGTGCCCTCGAATTGATGAAATCCCTTGCCGCGTGCTGTGTCGTGCCTGCTGTGCTCCTGTCGTTGCTGTTCGCCGCACCCGATGCCATGGCGTTGTCGCGTCGCGACCAGGCGAATATCGACACCCTCGACCAGAACATGGCCGCGGCGGAGGCGCGCTACCGGCAGGCGCTGGTGAAGATCGGCAACAACGATCCGACCGGCCAGAACGAGAGCAACGCGGCGCTGGAGGACATGGAGGATGCCGTCGCCGGTTGCGGCAAGCAGAAGGGCTGCCAGGTGTCGACGTTGCTGGCGACCTACAAGCGCCTGTTGAAACTGGGCGCCGACAGCGAGGCGTCGTCGGCCGGGAACGATGAAATCGATCCGAACGACCCCGATCCCGACCACGAAGGCGACGTCGCCTTCAATGCGGCGGTTCCGCAGGCCGCCCAGGCCGCGAGCCTGCTGGACAGCCACACCCACCGTTTCGACAGGATGGTGCAGTACAACCCGGCGGTGCAGGCGGGCATCCGCCGCTGGCTGACCGACATGCGCGGCGCGCTGCTGCAGAGTTACGAGAATTACGAATACATGCGCCAGATGATGTGGCCGTCCTACGGCCGCGCCGGGCTGCCCGAGGCATTGCTGTTCGGCATCATGGCCAAGGAGTCCAACGGCAAGGTGCATGCCACGTCGCGCTCGGGTGCCGCAGGACCGATGCAGTTCATGTACGCCACGGGCAAGCGCTTCGGCCTTGGCCCCGACGCGACCGGCTTCGACACCCGCTACGACCCGCGCGCCGCTGCCGAGGCGAGCGCGAGCTACCTAAACGAGCGCATGGGCGAGCTCAACCGGAGCATCGAGCTGTCGCTGGCCGCCTATAACGGCGGGGAGGGGCGCGCGCTACGTGTCTACCAGGGCGCCGGCGGCCGTGGCTTCTGGGACGCGGACATCTACAAGCAGTTCCCGCCGGAAACCCAGGATTACGTGCCCATGGTGATCGCGGCCGCCTGGTTGTTCCTGCATCCGAAACAGTACGGACTGAGCTTCCCCAATGTCGATGCCAGGCCGGCGACCTTGCGGCTGGCGAAGTCGGCGACGATCTACGAGCTGGCGATCTGCCTGGGCAACCGTGGCGTTCGCGAGGGCTACATGCGGCCGCTGCGCAACCTCAACCCCCGTTACGAGGCGGACAGCTGGCTGCCCGCCGGTGCGACGCTCAATGCGACCACGCAGATCGTCGGCCTGTACAACCGCTATTGCCTGCAGGGGCCGCGCGCGACGCTGGCCGAGCAGCTCGTGCGCAGCGACCCGAATTCGGCCATCGTGCGGACGGGCCCGGTCACGCAATTGCCGACGGCCGTGGCGATGACGACCACCGTCGCCACCGGAAGCCCCGCACCCGTCACCGGTGCGTCGAAGCAGCGCAATTACAGCGTGCAACGCGGCGAAACGCTGGTCTCCGTCGCCCAGAAATTCCAGTGCGACCTGCGCCTGCTCGCCGGTGCCAACGACATCAGCGGGCCGAGCTATTACGTCCGGCCAGGTCAGCGCCTGCGGCTGGAAGGTTGCCAGGAGTAGGCGTCATCGCGGCGGGACGGTCACCACGCGTGACCGTTCCGACTCAGGTCAGCGTGGCGAGCCTTTCGCCCAGTCGCACCGGTGATTCGGGCGACAGCTGTGCCGCCAGTGTCGCCATGCCATGCGGCAGCAGCACGATCACGGTGGAGCCGTAGTTGAATCGCCCCATCTCGGCGAAGCGCTCGAGCGTGATGCCGGCGCCGCGGTAATCCTTGACCGTGACCGCGTCGCCATAGCGGGGGATCTCGATCCCGCTCCAGACGGTTTCCACGCCGGAAACCAGCAGTGCGCCGACCATCACCACCGCCATCGGTCCGAACGAGGTGTCGAAGTGGCAGACGAGGCGTTCGTTGCGCGCAAACAGGCGCGACACCATCCGCACCGCATCCGGACCGACGCTGAACAGGCGTCCGGGAACGTGGACGGTTTCGCGCAGTGTCCCGGTCCACGGCATATGGACGCGGTGGTAGTCCTTCGGCGACAGATAGACCGTGGCGAACAGGCCGTCGTCGAATGGTTCGGCCGCGGCCGCATCGGCGAGCAGTTCGGCGGCCGTGAACGTGAAACCCTTCGCCTGGAAGATGCGTCCGTCGTCGATCTTCCCGCATTGGCTGATGCGTCCGTCCGCCGGCATCAGCAGCGCTCGCGGGTCGGGATCCGGGACGCGCGCACCCGCCCTGAGCGAGCGCGTGAAAAAGGCATTGAAGGATTCGTATGCCGCGGGATCAAGGACTTCGGCTTCGGACAGGTCGACGCCAAACCGTTGCGTGACCGTATCGATCAGCCATCGGCGCACGCGCGGATTGCCCGAGTAGGCCAGGCGGCGGGCGAGCGAGGACAGCGCACGGTGCGGCAGCACATAGGTCAGGCGGGTGAGCAGGCTCACTTCGCCGATGCCCCGGACAGCACGATCAGGTCCGAGGCGATCGCGGCGGGATCCAGTGGAGGCTGGATCACGCCGGCCATGCGGCCCTGGGCATCCAGCACCGCCAGCGCGGCCGAGTGATCGACGCTGTACTGGTCCGCGGGGGCGCCGTCCGCCGCGGGAACCTTCATGAACACCATGGACAGCGAGCGCGCGAATGCCTCGAGCGCCGGGATGTCAGCGGTCGCAGCCAGCGTGTCGCGATGGAAGGCGTGCGCGTATTCGCCGATCGCATCGGGTGAGTCGCGCTCCGGATCGACCGACACGAACAGTACCCGCGGCCGCGTCGAGTCGGGCAGCGACGCCCACTGCCGTTGCGCCTGCGCCAGTTGCGCCAGGGTCGTCGGGCAGACGTCGGGGCAATGGGTGAATCCCAGGAAGACCAGCGTCCAGTGGCCTTTCAGCTCGCCGGGGACCAGTGGCGTCTGGTCGGATTGCTGGAGGGTGAATGAAGGCAGCTCACGGGGATGGTCGAACAGCTTGACCGCCCGCAGCTGCGGCTGCGCGTGGCCGGCACGCTGCATCCAGTGCTGCGCCCCCCAGAGGGCGCTGCCGACGGCGAGCGCGGCAACCAGGATGACTGCGGTGGTTCGGTTGAACATGGCAGTCCGCGAAAAAGGTCCGCGGCCATGATACCGGGGCGGCCCGGCTATAATCGCCTGCCTTCCGATCGCCTGGGCGTGTTCGCCTCATGACCGACGAACTGCAGACGATCATCGACCTGATCCGCTACGGCGCGAGTCGCTTCAACGCGGCCGGCCTGACCTTCGGCCACAGTTTCGACAACGCGATCGACGAAGCGACGCAGCTGACGCTGCATGCGTTGCACCTTCCACACGATATCGGACCGGCATATGGCCAGGCCCGCGTGACGCTGGCCGAGAAGGAAGACGTGCTGGGATTGTTCCTGCGCCGCATCGAGGAGCGCATCCCGGCCGCCTACCTGACGGGGGAGGCCTGGTTCGCGGGATTGAGCTTCAAGAGCGATCCGCGCGCGCTGGTCCCGCGATCGCCGATCGCCGAGCTGATCGAGAACGGCTTCGAGCCCTGGCTGGGCGGCCGTGAAGTGCTGCGCGCGCTGGACCTGTGCACGGGATCGGGTTGCATCGCGATCGCGACGGCGCACTACAACCCCGAATGGCATGTCGATGGCGTCGACCTGAGCGATGCCGCGCTGGCGCTTGCCGAGGAAAACAGGGGCCGCCTGCATGCCGACAACGTGCGGCTGCTGAAATCCGACCTGTTCTCGAACCTGGTGGGCGAGCACTACGACCTCATCGTCACCAATCCGCCTTATGTCACCAACGCCGAGACCGACGCGTTGCCGCGCGAATACGCCCATGAACCCGAGCTCGGGCTGCGCGCGGGCGACGACGGCCTGGACCTCGCGCTGAAGATCCTGCGCGACGCCCCCCTGCACCTGACCGACCATGGCCTGCTGATCTGCGAAGTCGGCGAGGCCGAGCAGGCGCTGACCCGGTTGCTGCCGGAATTGCCGCTGGCCTGGGTCGAGTTCAAGGTTGGCCAGATGGGCATCTTCGTCGCCGAGCGCCACGACCTGGTCACGCACAACGCACGCATCAAGAAGCTCGCCGACAAGCGCCCGTGAACACATTCGGACAGCTGTTCCGGGTCACCACCTTTGGCGAGTCGCATGGCCCCGCGATCGGTTGCGTGATCGATGGCTGTCCGCCCGGCATCCGCATCGAGCCGGCGATGTTCGCGGCCGACCTCGCGCGGCGGGCGACGGGAAAATCGCGACACACATCGGCCAGGCATGAGGCCGACCTGGTCGAGATCCTGTCCGGTGCGTACGAGGGCACCACCACGGGCACGCCGATCACGCTGCTCATCCGCAACGAGGATGCGCGCAGCAAGGATTACGACCGCATCGCGGAGCAGTTCCGGCCGGGTCACGCCGATTACACCTACTGGCACAAGTACGGCATCCGCGACCCGCGCGGAGGCGGACGCAGCAGTGCCCGGGAAACAACGATGCGCGTCGCCGCCGCGGTGATCGCCAAACACTGGCTGGATGAGCATCACGGCGTGAAGGTGCGTGGCTACCTCGCGCAGATCGGCAGCCTTTTGCCGACCGCCTGCGAATGGGCGGCGGTCGAATCCAATCCGTTCTTCTGGCCCGATGCCGGCCAGGTCCCGGAGCTCGAGAACTACGTCGATGCGCTGCGCAAGTCGGGTGACTCGGTTGGCGCGCGCGTGACCACGGTTGCGACAGGCGTGCCGCCGGGCTGGGGCGAGCCGGTGTACGGCAAGCTCGATGCAGAACTCGCCGCGGCGATGATGTCCATCAACGCGGTCAAGGGCGTCGAGATCGGCGACGGTTTCGCATCGGTCTCGCAGAAGGGCAGCGAGCACCGCGACGAGGCCACGCCGGCCGGATTCCTGTCCAACCATGCCGGCGGCATCCTCGGCGGGATCAGCAGCGGCCAGGCCATCATCGTGTCGACGGCGTTCAAGCCGACGTCGAGCCTGCGCTTGCCGGCGCGCGGCGTGGACGTCCGCGGCGAGCCGGTGGAGATCGTCACCACCGGCCGGCATGATCCCTGCGTCGGCATCCGCGCGACGCCGATCTGCGAGGCCATGATGGCGCTGGTGCTGATGGACCAGGCGCTGCGGCATCGCGCCCAGTGCGGCGATGTCGGCGAGGTGTCGCCGCGCATTCCCGCAAGCGCGGGATCCGCCTGATTCTCCAGGCGCTTTGCCTGCCACAATCTCGATATCAACCGGAAGCACGGCACAACAATGAGCAAGACGTACAAGGTCGCCGTCGTCGGGGCCACCGGCGCAGTGGGTGAAGTGATGCTGTCGATCCTGGCCGAGCGCAGGTTCCCGGCCAGCGAGGTCGTGGCGCTGGCGAGTTCCCGCTCCGCAGGCGGCAAGGTGTCGTTCGGCAATCGCCAGCTCGTGGTGCAGGACCTGGCGACATTCGATCCGGCGGGCGTCGACATCGCGCTGTTTTCCGCTGGCGGGTCGGTGTCGAAGGAATACGCGCCCCGGTTCGCCGCCGCCGGCGCGGTCGTGATCGACAATTCCTCGGCGTTCCGTTACGACGCGGATGTCCCGCTGGTCGTGGTCGAAGTCAATCCCGAGGCAGCGCGCGATCGTCCGCGCGGCATCATCGCCAACCCCAATTGCTCCACCATGCAGATGGTCGTTGCGCTGGCGCCGATCCATCGCAAGGCCGGCATCGAGCGATTGAACATCGCGACCTACCAGTCGGTGTCCGGCACCGGTCGCCTTGCGCTGGAGGAACTCGGCCGGCAGACCGCGGCGCTGCTGAACTTCCAGCCGGCGACGCCCGAGGTGTATCCGGTGCAGATCGCCTTCAACGTGATCCCGCACGGCGGCGACTTCACCGACAACGGCTATACGACCGAGGAGATGAAGCTTGTCTGGGAAACCCGGAAGATCCTCGGCGACGACGCCATCGCGATCAACGCGACGGTGGTCCGCGTGCCCGTCTTCTACGGGCATTCCGAGGCAGTGAACATCGAGACCCGGGACAAACTTTCTGCAGCCGATGCGCGCAAGCTGCTGGAGGCCGCGCCCGGCGTGGAGGTTGTCGACGAACACGTGCCGGGTGGTTATCCGACGCCGGTCACGCACGCGTCGGGAACCGACCCGGTCTACGTCGGCCGCATCCGCGACGACATCTCGCATCCGCGTGGATTGAACCTCTGGATCGTGTCGGACAACATCCGCAAGGGCGCTGCGCTGAACGCCGTGCAGATCGCCGAATGGCTGGTCCTGAACCCTTGAACATTGCGGTTGGCGGTCGCGGACGGCTAGAGTCGGCGCAATCGGGGTCATGGGGGTGGGTGTGAGCAGCAGGTTGCCAATCGCACTGTCATCGGTGCTTGCCATTGCGCTGGCCCTTGCCGCCGGGCCTGCCGCAGCGCTGGGGCTGGGCCAGCTCCAGGTCAAGTCGAAGCCGGGGCAGCCGCTGGTCGCGGAAATCCCGATCATTTCCAGCGACCCGACCGAACTGCAGGGCCTGCAGGTCCAGCTCGCTCCGCCCGAGACCTTCACCCGCGTCGGCCTGGATGCGCCGCAAGGCGAGGTGTCTTCCCTCCGGTTCGAGCCGGCGCTGGACGCCGCGGGGCGACCGGTCATCCGTGTCACCAGTCCCGAGCCGGTGCAGGCCGCGGCGCTGACCTTCCTGCTCCAGGTGGACTGGAGCCAGGGTCGGTTGGTGCGCGAGTATTCCGCGCTGGTCGACACGCCCGAGTCGATTGCCGCCACGGCACCGCCGCCGATCCAGGCGCCATCGGTGGCGCAGCCGAATCTCGTCATCCGGCCAGCTGCGCCGGCGATCGCGACGCAGGCGCCACCGCAAGCCGCGCCACCGGCAGCCGCCGTACCGACTCCCGCGCCGCGGGCGTCCGCGCCGCCCCCCCCGCGCCCTGTCGCGGCAACACCACCGGCGTCGTTGCCCGCAGCCGAACCAACCCAGGTCGGCGTCGCGGGGCAATACGGACCAGTGCGCGCCGGGCAGACGCTGGGCCAGATCGCCGCAAACCTGGACAGCCTGCGCGGCTACAGCACCGCCCAGGCGATGCTCGCGTTGTTGCGCGCCAACCCCGATGCCTTCATCGGAGGCAACGTCAATCTCATCAAGCGAGGTGCCGTCCTCAAGGTTCCCGCAAGCGACGACGTGGCGGCGATTGGTCGCAGCGAGGCGGCCCGGTTGCTGCATGAGCAGGTCGCGCAATGGCGCGCGGCGCGCCCGCAGCCCGAGTTGGTCGCGGGCGCTGCCGCAGCTTCGCGTGGACCGGCTGCGCCGACAGCGGCCGTCAAGTCGGCGCGAACGGTCGGTGCGCGCCTGGAAATTGCTCCACCGTCGGCAGTGGGCCGTCAGCGGGCGGGTACACAATCCGGACTCGAAGCCGGTGGCGAGGGTGAGATGTTGCGACAGCAATTGCAGGAAACCAAGGAAACCCTGGCCGCGCGCGACGCCGAGGTCAACGAGCTCAAGACGCGCGTTGCCGAACTGGAGAAGCTGCAGCAGCAACAACAGCAGTTGCTGACCATGAAGGACAGCGCGCTGGCGTCGGCGCAGCAGACATTGGCGAAGTCCAACCGCGCCGTATCGCCGCCGCCTGCCGTGGCTTCGCAATCGACACCATCGACCCAGCCGCCCGCAGCGCCGCCGCAGGCTGGTGGGCTCTGGCTCTGGGGCGGGCTGGCGTTGATCGTCGCGGCCTTGCTGGGCTGGTTGATGACACGCCAGCGCCAGCGTTCCACCGTGTTGCCCAAGCGTATTTTCGATACAGAAGCCCTGGCGGCGAGCATTCCGGTGCCACAAGCATCCGCGGATCCGGCCGTGGCGAGTGCGTTCATGCCTGACCAGCCCGTCGCCCCGCGACCGATGCAGCCACCCCGCCGCGCCGCGGTGATCGATCCGGTCACCCCGCCCTGGCACGGCGACGCCACGACTGCACCGGGTGCGCAGGAGGTGGCAACGTCGACCGTCGGCCGGCAGCTGGAGATGGCCCAATCCTGCCTGGATCGCGGCGACGAGGACGCGGCACGCCTGCTGTTGCGCGAAGTCCTGGACGGCCGCGATCCGGTCGCTCGCGAAACCGCGGCGCGCCTGCTGCGCGACCTGTGATCTCCCCCGGTCGAGGGGGCTGAGCCGGTGCGGTACGCGCTGGGCGTCGAATACGACGGCAGCGAATTCTCCGGCTGGCAACGGCTGGAAGCGCGTGGTGGGCCTCGCCGGGGCGAGGCCACGGTGCAGGCTGCGGTCGAGGATGCGCTGTCGTTCGTGGCAGGGCATCCGGTTGGCGTCGTCTGCGCGGGACGCACCGATGCCGGGGTCCATGCGGCCTGCCAGGTGGTCCATTTCGACAGTGATGCCCCGCGCGAACCGCGGTCGTGGGTACTTGGCACGACCACGCGGTTGCCGGCGTCGGTCTGCATCCTCTGGTGTGTCGCGGTGGACGAGGGTTTCCATGCGCGTTTCTCGGCGCGTGCGCGGCGCTATCGCTACCGCATCCTCAACCGGCCGGTGCGGCCGGCGCTGCAGCGCCAGTACCTGTCATGGGAGCGGCGCCCCCTGGATGCACGGTCCATGCAGCGGGCTGCCCAGGCCCTGGTCGGAGAACACGATTTCTCGGCGTTCCGCACCGTGCACTGCCAGGCACCCCATGCCAGGCGCGACCTGCACGACATCCAGGTGCGCCGGACGGACGACATCATCGAAGTCGAGGTACAGGCAAACGCCTTTCTTCACCACATGGTGCGGAACATCGTTGGTAGTCTGCTCGTCATTGGCCGCGGCGAGCAGCCCGAAGACTGGCTTGCCGCCCTGCTGGCAGGGCGTGATCGAATGCTTGCCGGGCCGACTGCACCGCCCGACGGGCTGGTCTTCGTCGGTCCGCGCTATCCGCCTGCCTGCCGGCTGCCCGCCGAGGTGACCCTTTGAGGCTGGAATGATGTCCCTGACCACTGGTCAACGACGCACGCTCTTCCGCACCCGCATCAAGTTCTGTGGGATGACGCGTCCCGGCGACGTACGCCTGGCCAGCGAACTGGGCGTCGACGCAGTCGGCTTCGTGTTCGCCCAGAAGAGCCGGCGCCGCATCCGGCCGGAGGAAGCCCGGTTGATGCGCAATGCGCTGGCGCCGCTCGTCGACGCCGTGGCGCTGTTCATGGACAACACTGCCGAGGAAGTCCGCGATGCGATCCGCCAGGTGCGGCCGACGCTGCTGCAGTTCCATGGCAGCGAGGACGATGCCTTCTGCCGCGGCTTCGGGTTGCCGTGGGTCAAGGCCGTCCCGATGGGGCTGGCGGACAAAAGTTCAGCCACGGCCCTGCAGGTGCGTTACCCGGGCGCCGCCGCATTCCTGTTCGACAGCCATGGCGAGGAGGGTGGTGGTACCGGCGAGACCTTCGACTGGTCGCGCATTCCGCGCTCGCTGACCAAACCCGTACTGCTTGCTGGTGGCTTGAACCCGGACAATGTCTTCGACGCCATCATGGCGACGATGCCCTGGGGCGTGGATGTCGCCAGTGGCATCGAGGGTGCGCCAGGGGTTAAGGATGGCGACCAGATGCGCCGTTTCGTCGAGGAAGTGCGTCGCGCGGATTGCCACGTCGAGCACTCCTGAAGTCGCCGGGGATCGATTCGCTACACTGCACGGCCGCCACGAACCCCATCGTGCAGATGTACGACGCCATCAACGATTTCCACGCCTACCCGGATGCCACGGGACATTTTGGTCGCTACGGCGGGCGTTTCGTCGCCGAGACCCTGATCGGGCCGTTGCAGGAACTGGCCGCCGCCTATGACGCCGCCCGCGTGGACCCGGAGTTCATCGCTGCCTACGAACGCGATCTCGCGCACTACGTCGGCCGACCCAGCCCGCTCTACTGGGCGGAGCGCCTGAGCAGGGAAGCCGGTGGCGCGCGCATCGTGCTCAAGCGCGAAGACCTCAACCACACCGGCGCCCACAAGATCAACAACACCATCGGCCAGGCCTTGCTCGCCAGCCGCATGGGCAAGACGCGGATCATCGCCGAGACCGGCGCCGGCCAGCACGGTGTCGCCAGCGCGACCGTCGCCGCGCGCCTTGGGCTCGAGTGCGTCGTGTACATGGGTGCGACCGACATCGAGCGGCAGAAGATCAATGTCTATCGCATGCAATTGCTGGGCGCGACCGTGGTCCCCGTCACCAGTGGCTCGGCGACGCTGAAGGATGCACTCAACGAAGCGATGCGGGACTGGGTGACGAACGTCGACGACACCTTCTACATCATCGGCACCGTTGCCGGTCCGGATCCCTATCCGCGCATGGTGCGCGACTTCAACGCGGTCGTCGGCCGCGAAGCGCGCGTGCAGATGCTGGCCGAGTACGGCCGGCTTCCCGACGCCGTGACCGCCTGCGTTGGCGGTGGCAGCAATGCGATCGGGATCTTCCACGCATTCCTCAACGATCGCGACGTTCGTCTCGTCGGCGCCGAGGCGGCAGGGGAGGGGCTGTCGAGTGGACGTCATGCCGCGTCCCTTTCCGCTGGACGCCCGGGCGTCTTGCACGGCAACCGGACGTACGTGCTCTGCGACGACGACGGCCAGATCGTGGAGACGCATTCGGTTTCCGCGGGGCTGGATTATCCGGGCGTCGGCCCGGAGCATGCTTTCCTCAAGGAGTGCGGACGTGCCGAGTATGTCGGCGTGACCGACGCCGAAGCATTGGCGGCATTCCATCTGCTCGCTCGCACCGAAGGCATCCTGCCCGCGCTCGAATCCAGCCACGCCATCGCGCAGGCAGTGAAACTCGCTGCCGAACTTCCCGCCGATGCCGTGGTCCTGTGCAACCTCTCCGGCCGCGGCGACAAGGACGTGCACACGATCGCCATGCGCGAAGGCCTGCAGCTCTAGAGCCGTCGCGACAGGCACGCGCCGGCCTTCGCGTGGCCACGACACATGCCGCCCCCTGGAATCCAATGTCCCGAATCGATGCCCGTTTTGCCCAACTCAAGGCCGCCGGCCGCAAGGCGCTGGTGCCATTCTTCACCGCCGGCGATCCATCGCTGGAAGCGTCGGTCCCGGTGATGCACGCGCTGGTCGCCGCCGGCGCGGATGTCATCGAGGTGGGCGTCCCGTTTTCGGATCCGATGGCCGATGGGCCCACCATCCAGCGCAGCTCCGAGCGTGCGCTCGCGCGCGGCGCCGGGATGCGGTTCGTGCTGGACTGCGTCCGCGCATTTCGCGACTCCGACGCACACACCCCGGTGATCCTGATGGGTTACCTCAATCCGGTCGAGATCCGCGGCGCCGAAGCATTCGCGCGCGACGCGGCTGCCGCCGGAGTCGACGGCGTGCTGCTGGTCGACCTTCCCCCGGAGGAGGTCGGCGACCTGCACGCACGCTTTCGCGCCCACGGGCTGGCATTGATCCTGCTGGCTGCGCCGACCACGTCCGATGCGCGGATCGGACTGCTCTGCGATGCAGCGCAGGGTTACCTGTACTACGTCAGTTTCGCCGGCGTCACCGGCGCCGATGGGCTCGATACGGCCACGGCCATCGCGCGGTTGCGGTCGATCCGCGCGCGCAGCCCGGTCCCCGTCGTTGCCGGATTCGGCATCAAGGACGCGGCCTCGGCAGCCACGATGGCCGCGGAAGCCGACGGTGTCGTGGTCGGCAGCGCGCTGGTGGCGGCGATGGCCGGCGCCACGTCGCCACAGGACGCCTCCCGGCTGGCGCATGACTTCCTCGGGCCGCTGCGTGCGGCGCTCGATGCGCTGGCGACAGCACCGGCGTAGTGCCCGCGACATCCATGCGGAGCCGGGCACCGATGGCGTCCGGGCAGTGGAGGCGGGAGGCTGCGGTAGACTTCACGCCGGTCCGGTGAAGCATCCTGTACGCAGGACATCGCGCTCCGGCGCCAAATCTCCAATCGTCGAGGTGGCTTTCAGGTGAGTTGGCTGAAGAAACTGATGCCCGCGCGCATCCGCACCGAGGCGCCAGCCGGCCGCAAGCGCAGCGTGCCCGAAGGCTTGTGGGAAAAGTGCGGACGCTGCGGAGCGGTGCTGTACCGGCCGGAACTCGAGGAAAACCTCGAGGTCTGCCCGAAGTGCAACCACCACATGCCGATCCGCGCACGCGTGCGGTTGAAGGCATTCCTGGACCCCGAGGGCACGTCCGAAATCGGCGCGGCCCTGGGCCCGATCGATGTCCTGTCCTTCAAGGACCAGAAGAAGTATTCGGACCGGATCAAGGCCGCGCAGAAGGCCACCGGCGAACGCGATGCCCTGGTGGCGATGCAGGGAACGCTGCGTGGCCAGCCGATGATCGCCTGCGCCTTTGATTTCGCCTTCATGGGCGGGTCGATGGGTTCCGTGGTTGGCGAGCGTTTCGCATTGGCCGCCGAGCGGGCGCTCGCGATCGGGAGTCCGCTGGTGTGTTTTTCCGCGACCGGCGGTGCGCGCATGCAGGAAAGCCTGTTCTCGCTGATGCAGATGGCCAAGACCTCGGCGGCGCTCGGCCGGCTGCGCGCGGCGGGCCTTCCCTATATTTCCGTGATGACGCATCCCACGACCGGCGGCGTGTCGGCTTCGCTGGCGATGCTTGGCGACATCAACATGGCCGAGCCCGAAGCGCTGATCGGCTTCGCCGGGCCGCGCGTGATCGAGCAGACCGTGCGCGAAACGCTGCCGGAAGGATTCCAGCGCAGCGAGTTCCTCGTCGAGCATGGCGCGATCGACCAGATCTGCGATCGACGCGAGCTGCGCGGCCGGATCGCGCACCTGATCGCAATGCTCATGAAGCTTCCGCAGCCGCCGGAAGATGCCGAGGCCGCTGCATGAGTGCGCGCGCGTATTTCGGGACGGACGGCATTCGCGGCCGCGTCGGCGAGGGGGCGATCTCCGCGGATTTCGTCCTGCGGCTGGGCAACGCCTATGGGCATGCATTGAAGCTGCAGGCACAGGGCACGCGTGAATGGCGCAAGCCGCTGGTCATCATCGGCAAGGACACGCGGATCTCCAACTACATGTTCGAGGCCGCGCTCGAGGCTGGCCTGGTGGCCGCTGGCGTCGACGTGCAATTGATGGGGCCGATGCCCACGCCGGCGGTTGCGCACCTGACCCGTTCGTTGCGCGCCGATGGCGGCATCGTGATCTCGGCTTCGCACAACCCCCATTACGACAACGGCATCAAGTTTTTCTCGGCCCACGGCGAAAAGCTCGACGACGCCGCGGAGCTGGCGATCGAGGCCGCGTTGACGCGCCCCTTCGAGACGATGCCGTCGGAAAAACTCGGCAAGGCGGTCCGCACCCGCGATGCGCTCGGTCGCTATGTGGAAGCCTGCAAGAATTCCACGCCCAAGGGATTCGACCTCGGCGGGATGAGCATCGCGATGGATTGCGCCAACGGCGCGACCTACCAGCTTGCCCCGCTCGTGCTGCGCGAGCTGGGCGCGCGCGTGGATGCCATCGGCGTGGATCCCAACGGAACCAACATCAACGAAGGTGTCGGTTCGACGCATCCGGAGGGCCTCGTCGCGCACGTACTGGCGATGCATGCGGACCTCGGCATCGCTTTCGATGGCGACGGCGACCGCGTGCTGTTCGTGGATGCGGACGGTGCCATCTGCGATGGCGACGACCTGGTCTACGTCCTGGCGACCGACTGGCAACGCAGCGGTCGCCTGCGCGGCCCTGTCGTCGGCACGCTGATGAGCAACTTTGGCCTCGAGCGCGCCCTGGGCGAGCGCGGTATCGGCTTCGTGCGCGCCAAGGTCGGTGACCGGCACGTACACCAGGCGCTGTTGAAGCACGAGGGCGTGCTGGGTGGCGAGGCATCGGGCCACCTGCTGTGCCTGGATCGCGCCAATACCGGCGATGGCATCGTCAGCGCGTTGCAGGTGCTGGAAGTGCTGCGGCGGCGCAAGCTGACGCTGCGCGAGGCCTTGCATGGCATGCAGCGCGTGCCCCAGGAAACGATCAACGTGCGCTTCGACAGCGGAGCGCGGCCCGTCGAATCCCCCGGTGTGCAGGCAGCGCTGGCAATCGCCCAGCGCGCCGTGGAAGGTCGCGGCCGTGCCTTCCTGCGTCCCTCGGGGACCGAACCTGTCGTCAGGGTGACGGTGGAGGCCGACGACGTGACGCTGATGCGTGCCACGCTGGATGCGCTCGCCGATTCCGTGCGGGCGGCGGTGCAGTAAGGCCGCTCAGGCCATCCAGAAAAAGACAGCCGCCATCCGCCTGTCCTGGAGCGCATGCCCCCAGTAGCCGGTGGCGCTGTGGATGAGGTTGGCGCGATACAGCAGCAGCCGGTTGTAGCGATGCGGAACGGCGACGTCCTCGACGAACGCGTCAGGCGACACGAATCGCGTGCCAAGCGCCTCGACGAGGTTCGCATGCGGCGGCATGACGACATTGCCGCCACGCTGGCCATTGGCGAGCCGCTGGCGGTAGAAGCTGGTGCCGCAACTGTCGGGCACCATTGGATTGAGGTAGAGCACGGCGGCATAACGGCACAGCGCGCGTGAGTCGGTGTGCGGACGCGGTTCGCATTCGTCGATGCCGACGACCTGGAGGCAGTTGTGGTTCAGGCGCATGCCGTCGGCCGCCGCCTGCACCCACAGCTTCCTCGCTCCCGTGGCGCGCAGCGCATGCGATTCGACGATTGCCAGTTCGTCCGGTTCGAGGCCTGGAATCGTGCGCAGGCCCGGCCAGCTTTCCGGCTTGTGCGGATAGCCCTCGATCCAGTCGTTCCGGGCCAGGCAGCGCGCGCGTACCGCGTCGGGATCGGGCAGGACGTCGTCGATGACCCAGTAATCCCGCCCAACCGTTGGCGTGCGGTAGGGAAGGATCGGCAGGCGGACGCGTGGCGGCAACGTGCTCATGGAGGGCGACTGTATACGACGGCGCGAGCGGGAGACACGCCGCGGCTGGCTGGTAAACTGCGCGTCCCCGACGGCCAGGAATGCACATGGGATCACCGCAACGTCCACCGATCGTGGCCGGCAACTGGAAGCTGCACGGCGATCGCGTGTTTGCGCATGGCCTGCTCGATGCGCTGGTGGCGCAGCCACTGCCCCAGGGAGTCGAGCTGGTGATCCTGCCGCCGCTGCCCTACCTGGGCGAGCTGGCTGCCGATTACGCGATGCTGTCGTTCGGGGCGCAGGACGTCAGCGCCAACGTGCAGGGCGCCTACACCGGCGAGGTCTGCGCATCGATGCTGGTCGATGTCGGCGCCCGCTATGGCCTGGTCGGTCATTCGGAGCGTCGCCAGTACCACCACGAGTCGAGCGAACTGGTCGCCCGGAAGTTCATGGCCGCCCGCGCGGCCGGGCTGCGGCCCATCCTGTGCGTGGGCGAGAGCCTGCAGCAGCGTGAGGGCGGCCAGACCGAATACACCATCGAGCGGCAGTTGCAGCCGCTGTTCGACCTGGGCGGGGTCGAAGCCCTTGCCGGCGCCATCATTGCCTACGAACCGGTGTGGGCGATCGGCACCGGCCTGACCGCCTCGCCGGAGCAGGCGCAGCAGGTCCACGCCTTCATTCGTGGCGAAGTCGCTGCCCGCGATGCTAAAATTGCTGGCTCGCTGCCCATCCTGTACGGGGGCAGCTGTAAACCCGGCAACGCCGCCGCGCTGTTCGCCCAGCCGGATGTCGATGGCGGGCTGATCGGTGGCGCTTCACTGATCGCCACGGATTTCCTCGCCATCGCGGCCGCGGCGGCGCCTGACGCGGCCCAATAGAGAATTCGCAAATGCTGTTGTTGACCCTCAACGTGATTTACGTCCTGCTCGCGATCGGAATGATCGTGCTCATCCTCATGCAGCGCGGTGCCGGTGCGCAGGCGGGTTCAGGCTTCGGCGGCGGGGCCTCGGCCACCGTGTTCGGGTCGCGAGGATCGTCGAACTTCCTCTCCAAGAGCACCAAGTGGCTTGGCGTGGCGTTCTTCGTGATCAGCCTGTTCATGGCCTGGTACGCGACCCACAAGGCGCAGCCGACCCCGGCGCAGCAGGACCTTGGCGTCATGGCCCAGGTTCCGGCGACGCCCGCGCAGGCGCCTGCTTCCGGCGGTGCCGTTCCCGGCGTCCCCGTTGAGAAGGCCCCCGCGGCGGCGCCGGCATCCAGCGTCCCGGTCGCGCCGGCGCAGCAGGCGCCAGCGGCAACGACCCCTGCGCAACCGCCGGCTCCGGCAAAACCGGCTTCGGGCGGTTGATCGCCACGGCTGGCAACCTGTTGCATCGCACCTGATCCAACGCTTCAAGCGCGCGGCATGGAACGCCGGCGCAGCGGCCATGATGGCCACAAACGTTTTGCCCAGATGGCGGAATTGGTAGACGCACTACCTTGAGGTGGTAGCGACTTAGGTCGTGGGGGTTCGAGTCCCCCTTTGGGCACCATGTAACGATTCCAAGGCGTCCAAAACTCCTTGAATCAACACCTAACCCGCTGATGAGGCGGGTTTTTTGTTGCCTTGTGTTCCTGAGGCGTCCCAACGAGGCCCATTGCAGCCGGGGGTACGTGGGGGTAGCTTTGGGGGTAGGGGACGGCAGGGCGCCGTTATTTGGGGGTAGGTCATGGCGAATGACTCCGGCAAGCTAACGGCTCTGGCGATCCGCGCCGCAGGCCCGGGCAAGCATTTCGACGGCGGCGGTCTGTTCCTGCACGTCATGCCAGCTGGCCGTTACTGGCGCATGAAGTACCGCCACGGCGGCAGGGAGCGCCTGTTGTCCTTTGGGGTGCATCCCGAGGTCACGCTGGCTGAGGCACGCAAGCGTCGCGATGCTGCCCGCGATCTGCTGCGGGATGGCCGCGACCCGTCGTCTGAGCGCAAGGCGGGCAAGGCCCGTGCATCCCTCTCCGCTGCCAACACCTTTGGCGCCATCGCTACTGAGTGGCTGGACAAGCAACGGGCCACGCTGGCACCAGTCACCGCCACCAAGGCCGAGTGGCTGTTGGGCATGGCTTCCAAGCTGGACAGCCGGCCCATGGTTGAAATCGCGGCCCCGGACGTTCTAGCGGTGCTTCGAGTAATCGAGACGCGCGGACACCATGAAACGGCGCGCCGGGTGAAGCAGCGCATCGGGCAGGTGTTTCGCTACGCCATCGCCACGGGCCGCGCTGATCGCGACCCCTCGGCCGACCTGCGCGGCGCCCTAACCCCGGTTACTTCCACGGCGCGCGCGGCGATCACTGACCCCGCCGACGTGGGCGATTTGCTGCGCACCATCGACACCTACACCGGGCAGCCCGTAACGCTGGCCGCACTGAAGCTGGCTCCGCTGCTGTTCGCTCGCCCAGGCAACCTGCGGGCAATGGAGTGGGCCGAGCTCGACCTGGATGCCGCCATGTGGAGGATCCCCGCCGGCAAAATGAAAATGCGCGAGGCCCATGCCGTGCCGCTGCCGTCGCAGGCCGTCGCCATCCTTCGCGAGTTGCAACCCTTGACCGGCCCGACGCCTTCCCGACGCGGTCGCTACTGTTTCCCGAGCCTGCGCACGGGCGACCGCCCCATGTCCGAAAACACGGTCAATGGCGCACTTCGGCGGCTGGGGTACGACAAGGACACGATGACGGGGCATGGCTTCCGCGCGATGGCATCGACGCGCTTGAATGAAATGGGCTGGAAACCCGACGTGATCGAACGTCAACTCGCGCACGCCGAGCGCAACAACGTCCGGGCCGCCTACAACCGCGCGCAGTACATGGCCGAGCGCACGACAATGATGCAGGCATGGGCCGACTATCTGGACCAGTTGAAAAAAGGCGCTAACGTGATTGCGTTCAAGCGCCAGGCGAAATGACCGCATAACCGCGCCTAGCCCGACGGGGCAAAGACGCCGTGACCAAGCGGCGCTGGGGCGGCTCTTTTAAGGGCACTAGGGGGGGCACCGTGTGAAGCGACCGTATGCGAGGAACGCACTGGACGATTTAGAACTTAGGTGGATTAGGGAGTCGATGGAAAATGGGCGGCCCATATCGCCTATTTGGGTTGAGCTAGCTGCAATATGCGACGACTTTTCCTTAGATCTAACTGCGCTCTTGCGTGATTATTTTGCAAGTCGCTCGAAATTGCGCGTCAAATATAAGCCGCGCGACGTGGGTGCAATGGTTGGAGATTTAAGCGAAGAGCAGGCAAAGCGCCAGCTAATTGATCTTGTTGGGGTCGCGCGAAATCTAGCGACACTGTGCGAAGTGTTAATGGGAATTGCCGTCAAGCGCGCCGGCAAGGCTCGTCGTGCAACTGCTGCTAAAGGCGCGCAAGGGCGGCTGGCAGCTGATCCAAAACAGATCACCAGGCAAGCCGCGCGTGGCCTTTGGCCGGAAGCTAATCGGAAGGGTTGGACGGCGGTCCAGTTTCATACCGAGCTAGCACGGCGAGGGCATGCCATTGCCCCTGATACCGCCCGCAAATGGCTCACAGCGCTACGTAAAACAGGCACCTGCTAGCTAACGCCGGCATGTGCTAGCTCAGGGGCGCCACGTGGCTCTCAGGCGGCCAGCATCACTTCCCAAGCCGAAGGCAATCCCGCCACGGCTTGGGGAGACACACAATGACTCGCAACTACCTAACGGCATCCGCAACGGGCGCCTTGATCCTTGAACGGTTGCCGCAAGTTAAAGCCCGCACCGGGCTGTCGCGGTCCGAAATCTACCGACGCATCGCCGCCAATCCGCCGACCTTTCCTGCCCCATGCAAGCTGGGAACCAGGGCCAGCGCGTGGAGCGCTCTCGAAGTGGACTGCTGGATAGCAGACCGCATCGCCGCGCGCGATGCGAAGGGGCCCGCATGATCCGGCCCAATGAAATCGCCTCGACCCCAGCAAGTTTGGCGACCGATGGGAATCGAGGCGAGAGGGCAAAGGCGCTAGGCCCGTGCCACGCGGAGCATAGCCCGGAGGGAGCGCAGGCGCGAGCTAGGGTGTTGTCTTCCGTCAACCTGGCTCGCCTGCACCTGGCCCGATACGCGCGGGCTACGGACACGCCAGAGCCCGGAATGGTGGATGCGGCCGACCTGCTCGATGCAGCGGCGGATTGCCTGGCATCTACCGTCGTTTCCCACGGCATCGCCCGCGTGCGCGAGGCTGAAGCGTGAGCGTCCCGCGATTGACCGGGGGACGCTGCCAGTGTGCCGCCTGTGGCCTTTACTTCACCGGCACGCGCGAGTTTGAGCGGCATCGCCTGGGCGCTTATGCCGAGATCGGGCGGCGCAATGGAAGCCGCCGTTGCATGAGCCTTGAGGAATTGGAGGCGCACAACTGGCGAAGGACCGATCGCGGATTTTGGATGCAACCCCGTGCCCAACGTGCGCCGGCTCGCGCGCAAGGCCCATGCCACGCCGCACCGGCTAGGGTCGGGGGTGCCCCATGAAAGAGTGGGCAACCGATGCGCCGGCGCTGGCCGTGCATGATGTTCGAGACTTCATCCGCTTAGACATTCCACCACGCGAGGTGTTGTTGTCGCCATGGCTGGAGTCGGCATCGCTAGCCATGATTTATGCGGCGCGCGGAGTGGGCAAAACGCATTTCGCCATGCACATAGCACACGCCCTGGCGACAGGCGGCGCCTTCCTGCAATGGACTGCCGCGAAGCCCACGCCAGTCCTATACGTTGACGGCGAAATGCCTGCGCCTGATATGCAAGCGCGCTGGCGAGCCTTGTTCGAGGCCACCGGAAGGGAGCCGGAAAACGGAATGCTGCGGGTGGTATCCCGCGACGTGCAGCCGTTCAACGACATGCCCAACCTGGGCGATGCCGACGGGCAAAGCGTAATCGGCGGACAGGTGGGCAATGCCCGCGTCATCATCCTAGACAACCTGAGCTCGCTCATTCATGGGGCCAAGGAAAACGAGGCAGAAGGCTGGGAACCAGTCGGGCAATGGGCGATCAAGCAGCGGGCGCAGGGCCGAACCTTGATTTTCATCCATCACGCGGGGAAGGGCGGCAGCCAGCGCGGAACGAGCAAACGGGAAGATCTGCTTGACGTTGTGATCAAGCTGCAACGGCCGACGGACTACCGACCCGAGCAAGGCGCGCGTTTCTCTGTGCACTTTGACAAGGCTCGCTCGCTATATGGCGACGCGGTTGCACCTGTCGAGGCGCAGTTGATCACTGGCGATGATGGCCGCATGGCCTGGCGCTTGACGGAAGCCGAAGACCATAGCCAGCTTCTGGAGTTGCAAGCCCAGGGCTTAAGTTTGGCAAAAATTGCCGAGGTGGTGGGCTGTGACAAGTCAACAGTAAAGCGTCGCTTGGACAAGCTCCGGGATGCCGCCTGACCCGTCGTTGCGTCGTTGCGTTCCCTAGGGTGCGCAACGCCGCAACGGCTCGCCGCTTGCCCAATACGGGCTGGTGGATCTGCACTTCTAACAAGCTCGAACAGGGGAGGAAGATCGGATGAGCGATGGCTATCTGTCCAAGGACCGCGCGCACCTGGCCAAAATGCAACGCGCACGTCGCGCACGCCTGGTTCGCATCGACTACACGCCAAGTCCGCAGGCACTGGCGGCGATCGATTCCAAACGGGGGCCTTATCTACCGCTATGCACAAACAGCGGGGTTATCGATGCCATCGTCATCGAGTGGGCCGAGTTGACCGGAATAAAGTACGGCGAAGTAGAGGCGCCAATGACTTCGGCCGATGCTGCCGGAATTTCTGCTGCCATACGCGCGCCCGCGCGTGAGTTCGGTAGCGATCTGCCGTCCTGGGGGGAATCGTGGCTCGCTGAGAACAGGGCGAAACAGGCCAGCCGGCGCGTAATCTGCGGCGCCCGACGGCATCGTGATGGGAAACCGTGCCAGGCTAAGAGTCAGCCTGGCAAGCAGCGGTGCAAGTGGCACGGCGGATGCGCGACGGGTCCCCGGACGCCAGAGGGAAAGCTGCGCGCGCTGGCGAACCTGAAACAGCACCGGCAGAGACCCAGGTAAGGGGCCAATCGCTGGCGTGATCGCCGTGCGGTTTTCTCTTTAAAATTAGCGATGACTCTCGCGGCCGACTTCGCCTGGTTCCCTGACTTCCAAGCATCCGGGAAGCTGTGCCTGCGCATCGGTGGCATGTATGGGAAAGAGGTGGTGCTGGTGTCACCGCGTGTGGATGGCGCCGGCTGGTGCACAACGACCAACCGGCATAAGGATTGGGCTTGTCGGGGAACCTCAGTGCTGGCAAGCAAGGCGCTCGCCCTGCGCATGGCAAATCGATGGGCAGAGATCCATGCAGAGCGGCTGATAGCGGAAGTTGCCAGCACTGGGGTTGGTCCCCTTGCCGTTACTGGCACCTGTAAGTGACAGCCTCCTCAATCGGTGTCCAGCCACGTGCGCCGCTGGATTCCGAAGTCTGCAACACCATCGTTTTCCCAAGGCTGCCGCAATGCTCGTTAGCCTTTCTTAGTGCATCGGCGCGCACCGATCCGTGGCTCTTCATCCCGCCCATCTGTGAAATGGACAGCGTGTAAGTGTCAGGCCCCACCGCAACGGGTGCACTTGTGCTGGCGCATCCTGCAATTGCAGTAACCGCGAGCAAGAAAGGGATCTTCATGACGAAGGGACCTCCTTCGTGCAACGAAACTCTAGTTCAGCGCGGGGAAAGTTTGTGAGTATGTAAGGGGGGTGCGACTCGGTCACGTTCACCACTTGAACCGTTTCCCCGCGCTTAGTACAAAACCGCCCAGCCTCCGCCATCGCATCGGCCTTAAGTGATCCCGCCCCGGTAAATCCGGTCGCGGCTTGGCGGCTGACAAAATATGTGTCCGGCCCCATTGCGACCACGCCTGAGTTTGAAGCGCAGCCTGAAAGTGCCAGCAACATCAATCCAGCTAGTTTCCGATCCATTCCATCCTCCCCAGGATATGCGCGCGTTTGCAGATTGCATCTGCGCGCTTCAGTGAACCCAATCGTAGCCCGACTTCCGCTAGAGGTGATAAGCCTTAGACTTCGGGCGGCAGACGTCTTCGGCTTCTCCATTAAAATCGGATTCGGCCGTCGAGATCGCTTCCTCGTATTCGTCGGTCGAGTCACGCACGTCGCGCGCTTGCAGTGAGCAGTCATCGGAGTAATCTGCGCGCCGGATGCAGTCGTTGAGGTCATCCACGGCTGTTTCGACTTGATCGGCAGCATCACTGATGGCGTCGCATTGCGGTTGGGTGGCGAGGGCAGGGTGATTCGCCAGCGCCAGCAAGAGCGACGACGCAATCGCTGCCGACCTCACTTGACCATGCCCACGATGGCCGCGATTAGAAGAAAGGTCGCGACGTTGGCGCCTACGAGCAATGCCGCAAGCCCCGCATGCGATTTGCCTGGGCTACGGGCCGCCAATTTGGCAGACAGGTCGCGCGCCACTAGGTACCAGCAAGCCGTAAGCGCGAGCGGAAACGCCACGTTGACGACAAGCGAGTATTCCGGCGGAAAGCGCCCCCCGTAGGTGCCGAGTAAAAATAGTCCGGTAGCCAGGCCGACGCCGAGCGCCACCACGTCTGAGGCGCGCAACCAAGCGGATTTCCCTTGCATGCTTAAGCTCAAGCGATACCCCCCTCTAGTGTTTCGAGACCCCCACTGAAACTGGCCCGCCGAAGCGGGCTTTTTGGCGCCTAAATTTTAGTTGTTGTCATTACTGTTAGGTGTTGAATCGGACGAGTTTGGGTTCCCATCGTTATCGTTGTCGTAAGCGCCGTAGCTCGGATTGCGCTTATTCGTTGCGGGCTTTGCGCTGTATTCGTCCCGCTGGGTGCCGCCATTCGTCTGTGAGCTGCGGTTGTCGTAGCGGTAGGCATTTGGGTTCGACGCCTGATGCGGGGCAACGTAGGTTCCGTCCTTGCGGACGTACCCTTTGACTTGATGTGACTGAGCCAACGAGACGCCAGTGAAGGCGAGCAGAGCAAACCCAAGCAATGCGTATTTCATGTCTCTTCTCCTGTTGATGGATTCAAACGATCCCCATTGCCACGGCCTTCGTCGGCACATTTAAGCTTAACGGCAGGGCCGCATCCCTACGGCCCCCGTGCGCGTAGATGACCTTGAAGAGATATGCACGTTGCCAGCCGTAGTAGGTTGCGCGGAAATAGGGGCCCAACTAGTCAGCCCAAGCCCCGATGGCATGTAGGGATTTTCTGACATTCCCAAGCTATAGCCAGGCGGCTACGATGGCGGCTCACACAAGGAGAGTGAAAATGCTGATTCTTACGCGCAAGGAGGGCGAGACAATCGCTATCGGAAACGAAATTACGGTGACCGTCATCGCTGTCCAAGGCGGGCAGATTAAGCTCGGCATTCAAGCCCCTATGGACGTGCCCGTGCATCGCGAAGAAGTGTGGCAGCGCTTAAACGCTTCTGTCGCCGCGTAGCTAAGGACAGCCGAACCGCCAAGCGGTTTCGGCTTGAATGAATTGTTAGGGCACGGCCTTGCCATACATAGGGTAGACGACACCCTCAACTGGATTCTCCGGGTAGGTTGGGTTCTCCTCTCGGATTGACTCCCAAGCCCAAGCATCAATCACCGTGTCTCCAGCGCAGTCGGCATAAGGGCACATTTGCAGGTCACGCACCGGGCGGTACTCGCCACGAACGTAGGCACGCTCACAATGCAAGCACCAGAGATAATTCGGCGGATCTCCATCAATGGTGGCATCGCGGTGGAGTCCGTTTGGTTTGAACACGGCACCGGCCTTTAGCTTTGTGTCCACGCGCCCCCTCTGCCCTGGCGCCGCTTGCGCCCCCGCGCTGGACTGTCGCAAAACATGGGACGCCCGTCCATAAGCTCTGGGCATGCTCCGACAAGACTACCGCTGGATCGATTATGAGGATCGGGCCTTCCTCCATTTCCGATATGTGTGCGTTGCTACCGTTAAACCGAATGGCCGGCACTACCAAACGGAAGTGACGTGGCGCGGATGCACCTTGGTGGCCCAAGCGGCCAGCCTGGCGCAAGGCCGCCGATTCGTGGAGCGGTGGATAACGAAGCGGCAAGGTTTTCCAGGTGGTCGAGCTCGACCCTGGTGCTACCTCATGCAATCTGGGGCGCGCCGGCTGGAGGAGGTGGGCTCTAACGCCGGCAAGAGGGTAGGTTGCGGCAGGGCGGTATGTGCATAGGCTGCTGGTCCTGTCGGCGCGCGGCGAGAAGGCCGGTCGCGCACTAGCCCTGCCATCCGTGAAGTTTGCTGACGAGTACGCGCCCGCGCGCGAGGTCGCATGAAGGCGGCAGTCGGCCAAACCGGGCCAGGAGGCAGATCCCGTAAGTGAGCCGTGTATAGCTGCTGGCGTAGCGCTTGCTGGGCTGGCGTGATTTGGCGGCGCTCTTTAAACTATGCGGCTACCGCCTCATTCGCCCCTGCACATTGCCGACCGCCTAGCGGGCGCATCGTGGGGGTAGGTTTGGGGGTAGATTTCAAAGAGCGCGAGCCGGATGGTTTGCGCAAACAAGGCCTTAGGTCGACTTTTCGAGTCCCCCTTTGGCACCATTAGTTTCGACCGCCCGCGGCAACGCGGGCGCTGCAGCCAATCGAGAGGACGCGCGTGCTGGCCGAATACCTGCCGACCTTGCTGTTCCTGATGGTGGCCACCGGAATCGGTGTGGCACTGATCGTCATCGGCAATGTCCTCGGCCCCAAGCGCCCGACGGCCGAGAAGCTGTCGCCCTACGAATGCGGGTTTCCCGCGTTCGAGGACGCGCACATGCAGTTCGACGTGCGCTATTACCTGATCGCCATCCTGTTCATCGTCTTCGACCTCGAGATCGCCTTCGTGTTTCCCTGGGCACTCGTGTTCCGCGAACTCGGCGTGTTCGGGCTGGTGGAGATGGGCGTGTTCCTGGCGTTGCTGGTCATCGGCTTCGCCTACGTCTGGAAGAAGGGAGCGCTGGAATGGGAGTGAGGCAGACGATCGATGGGTTGATGAACAACCCGCTGCCGGAAGGCCGGGTCGATGACATCCTCATCCCGGACAGCGGAAACCCGCTGCTCGAGCGTGGCTTCGTCACCACCAGTTCCGATGCGCTGCTGAACTGGGCGCGCACCGGCTCGATGTGGCCGATGACCTTCGGCCTGGCGTGCTGCGCGGTCGAGATGATGCATGCCGGCGCCGCGCGCCTGGACCTGGACCGCTTCGGCGTGGTCTTTCGTCCATCGCCGCGACAGTCGGACGTGATGATCGTCGCCGGCACGCTGGTCAACAAGATGGCGCCGGCCTTGCGCAAGGTCTATGACCAGATGCCCGACCCCAAATGGGTCATCTCGATGGGCAGCTGCGCCAACGGCGGCGGCTACTACCACTATTCGTACGCGGTCGTGCGCGGTTGCGATCGCATCGTGCCGGTCGACATCTACGTGCCCGGCTGCCCGCCGACCGCTGAAGCGCTGACCTACGGCATCCTGCAGTTGCAGAAGAAGATCCGCCGCGCGACCAACTTCGGCGCCGTCAAGACGGGACTGCGCGAATGACGCCCGATCTGCCGAGGGAATCGGCTTCCGCCTTCGCGACGCGCCTGCGCCAGCGATTCGCCGATGCCGTCGTCCGCGTCGACGAGCCCCGTGGCGAAGTCGGCATGGTGGTCGAAGCCGATGCGTGGCACGACACCTGCCGCCAGCTGCGCGACGATTTCGGCTTCGAGCAGTTGATCGATGTCGCCGGGATGGACTACCTCGGCCATGGCAGCGACGAGTGGGACACCGATGTCTCGTCGGAAGGATTTTCCCGTGGCGTCGAGGGCCGGAGCACCGGCCGCCTGCGCTACGGCGACGTGCTGCGCGAACAGTCCGCGGAGCCGCAAGGCACGATCGACACGCTGGTGCCCGAGCGCCGCTTCGCCGCGGTGCTGCAGCTGCTGTCGGTTCGCCACAACCAGCGCCTGCGCATGCGCTGCTTCGCGCCGGATGATTCGCTTCCCGTGATCCCCTCGGTGACCGACCTGTGGCCGGTGGCGAACTGGTTCGAGCGCGAAGCATTCGACATGTTCGGCATCATCTTCAGCGGCCACCCTGACCTGCGCCGGATCCTCACGGATTACGGATTCGTCGGCCATCCATTCCGCAAGGACTTCCCCTTGATCGGCAACGTCGAGGTGCGCTACGACCCCGAGCGCCAGCGCGTCATCTATGAGCCGGTCACCTCGGTCGAGCCGCGCGTCCTGGTACCGCGCGTGATCCGCGACGACGCCCGCTATGCGACCGCTGCGGGTGAGGACCACGACCTGAAAATCGCCAGCACGCTGGGACCCGCCGACGCGGCGCTTCCGTCCACCGGGCCGACGCCCACGCCGGCGGGGGCCACCAGGTGAGCACGGTCATCCAGCCAGCCAGCCTCGGCTTCGCCAGCAATTCGGCCGAACTGCACAAGGAAATCCGCAACTACACGCTCAATTTCGGACCGCAGCATCCGGCGGCCCACGGCGTGTTGCGCCTGATCCTGGAAATGGACGGCGAAGTCGTCCAGCGCGCCGATCCGCATATCGGATTGCTGCACCGGGGCACCGAGAAGCTCGCTGAGTCCAAGCCGTTCAACCAGTCGATCGGCTACATGGATCGCCTGGATTACGTCTCGCCGATGTGCAACGAGCACGTCTACGTGCGTGCCATCGAAACCCTGATGGGGATCGAGCCGCCGGCGAGGGCGCAGTGGATCCGCACGATGTTCGACGAGATCACGCGCATCCTGAACCACCTGATGTGGATCGGATCGAGCGCGCTCGACCTCGGCGCCATGGCCGTCTTCCTCTACGCCTTCCGTGAGCGCGAAGAGCTCATGGACGTGTACGAGGCCGTGAGCGGCGCACGCATGCACGCCACGTATTACCGCCCCGGCGGCGTGTACCGCGATCTTCCCGAAACCATGTCGCGTTATCGCGAGTCCCCGTGGCGCAAGGGCGAGAAGCTCAAGCGTTTCAACGAGTGGCGCGATGGTTCGATGCTCGATTACCTGCACGCATTCGCTCTCGACTTCCCCAAGCGCGTGGACGAGTACGAGACGCTGCTCACGGACAATCGCATCTGGAAGCAGCGCACCGTCGGCATCGGCGTGATCCCGCCGGATCTCGCGCTCGCCTGGGGCATGACCGGCCCGATGCTGCGTGGTTCGGGCGTCGAATGGGACCTGCGCAGGAAGCAGCCCTACGCCAAGTACGCCGAGGTCGCGTTCGACATCCCGGTCGGTACGAATGGCGACTGCTACGACCGCTACCTGGTGCGTGTCGCCGAGATGCGCCAGTCGGCCAGCATCATCCAGCAGTGCGTCGCGTGGCTGAAGGCGAACCCGGGTCCGGTGATGCTCGACAACTTCAAGGTCGCGCCGCCGTCGCGCGCGGAAATGAAGGACGACATGGAAGCCTTGATCCACCACTTCAAGCTGTTCAGCGAAGGCTATTGCGTGCCGGCCGGGGAGACCTACTGCGCGGTCGAGGCGCCGAAGGGCGAGCTTGGCTGCTATCTCGTGTCCGACGGCGCCAACAAGCCGTTCCGCATGCATGTGCGCGCCCCGGGTTTCGCCCACCTGTCGTCGATGGACGAAGTGGTGAAAGGCCACATGCTGGCCGACGTGGTGGCGATGATCGGTACCTATGACGTGGTCTTTGGCGAGATCGATCGATGAAGGCAACGGGAAACTTCGAAGCAGCGCGCAATGTCGATCCGCTGGTCGCGTTGACGGATGCCACGCGCGCGCATATCGACCACTGGACCGCGAAATTCCCGCCCGACCGCAAGCGTTCGGCGGTCCTGCAGGCACTCCACGCCGCGCAGGAGCAGAACGGTGGTTGGCTGAGCGATGAACTCATCGCCGCCGTCGCGAAGTACCTGGGCATTCCGCCGGTGTGGGCCTACGAAGTCGCGACCTTCTATTCGATGTTCGAGACCCATCCGGTAGGTCGCAACAACGTCGCCTTCTGCACCAACATCAGCTGCTGGCTCAACGGCGCCGAGGCGCTGGTCGCGCATGCGGAGAAGAAGCTCGGCTGCAAGCTCGGCGAGTCCACCGCCGACGGCCGCATCTTCCTCAAGCCCGAAGAAGAATGCCTCGCGGCGTGCTGCGGCGCGCCGATGATGGTCATCAATGGTCACTACCACGAGAAACTCGACACCGACAAGGTCGACGAGTTGCTCGACGGCTTGAAGTAGGCAGCAGGCATGGCGCACGAACACACGCATCCGGCAGGCGGCGCTGGCCCGGTCGGTCCGGCCCCGCAGGAACACAACGTCGTCTACACGACGCTGCATTTCGACAAGCCGTGGTCGTACGAGAACTACCTGAAGACCGGTGGTTACAGCGCGCTGCGCAGGATCCTCGAGCAGAAGATCGAGCCGTCGGCGGTCGTCGACATGGTCAAGCAGTCGGGACTGCGTGGCCGCGGCGGGGCAGGGTTCCCGACCGGCCTGAAATGGAGCTTCATGCCCAAGGGCGCGGGCACCAAGTACATCCTCTGCAACTCGGACGAGTCCGAGCCCGGCACCGCCAAGGACCGCGACATCCTGCGGTTCAATCCGCACGCCGTCCTCGAGGGCATGGCGATCGCCTGCTATGCGACCGGAAGCAGCGTCGCCTACAACTACCTGCGCGGCGAGTTCCACCACGAGCCATTCGAGCACCTGGAAGAGGCGACGGCCGAGGCTTACAAGAACGGCTGGCTGGGCAAGGACATCCTTGGCAGCGGCATCGACATCGACATCCACAACGTGCTCGGTGCGGGCGCCTACATCTGCGGCGAAGAGACCGCGATGATGGAATCGCTGGAGGGCAAGAAGGGCCAGCCGCGTTACAAGCCGCCGTTCCCCGCGAACTTCGGCCTCTACGGAAAGCCGACGACGATCAACAACACCGAAACCTACGCATCGGTTCCGGCCATCGTGCGCAACGGACCGGAGTGGTTCCTCAACCTGGGCAAACCCAACAATGGCGGACCCAAGGTGTTCTCGGTATCGGGCCACGTCGCCAGGCCGGGCAATTACGAGGTACGGCTCGGTACGAGCTTCGCGGACCTGCTGCAGTTCGCCGGTGGCGTGCGCAACGGACACAAGCTCAAGGCCGTGATCCCCGGCGGGTCGTCGATGCCGGTGCTGCCGGGCGACACGATGATGGGCCTGACCATGGATTACGACGCGTTGCAGAAGGCCGGCTCGGGTCTTGGCTCCGGCGCTGTCATCGTCATGGACGAAACCACCTGCATGGTCCGCGCCTGCCAGCGCATCGCACGCTTCTACTACGCCGAGTCCTGCGGGCAGTGCACCCCTTGCCGCGAAGGCACCGGCTGGATGTATCGCATGCTCACGCGCATCGTCGATGGCCAGGCGTCGCTGGACGACCTGCAGATGCTGAAAGCCGCGGCTGGCCAGATCGAAGGCCACACGATCTGCGCATTCGGCGAGGCGGCAGCGTGGCCGGTCCAGGGCTTCCTGCGTCATTACTGGAACGAATTCGAGTACGCGATCGTCAACCGGCGATTCCTGGTCGATGACCAGCGCGCAGGCAACGTCATCGAGCAGGTGGCCGCATGAGCGCGCAACCGGTGACGCCGACGCCGCCAGACCATGTCTCCATCGAGATCGATGGCGTGTCGATGACCGCGCCGAAGGGCTCGATGATCATCCATGCCGCCGACAAGGCCGGCATCCCGATTCCGCGCTTCTGCTACCACGACAAGCTCGCGATCGCCGCGAATTGCCGCATGTGCCTGGTCGACGTCGAGAAGATGGGCAAGCCGGCTCCGGCCTGTGCCACGCCGGTCATGGAAGGCATGCAGGTCCGCACGCGCAGCGACAAGGCGCTCAAGGCGCAGCGCAACGTGATGGAGTTCCTGCTGATCAACCATCCGCTCGACTGCCCGATCTGCGACCAGGGTGGCGAGTGCGAGTTGCAGGATCTCTCACTCGGCTATGGCCGCTCGGTCAGCCGTTTCAGCGAACGCAAGCGCGTCGTCGCCGACGAGGACCTCGGTCCGCTGGTCGCCACCGACATGACACGTTGCATCCAGTGCACGCGTTGCGTCCGCTTCACCGCGGAGATCGCCGGTACCTACGAACTCGGCGGCATGCTGCGCGGTGAAAACCTGCAGATCGGCACCTACGACGGCAAGCCGCTGTCGACCGAGCTGTCGGGCAACGTCATCGACGTCTGTCCCGTTGGCGCGTTGACGAACAAGGTGTTCCGGTTCCGCGCACGCCCCTGGGAGCTGATCGCCCGCGAGTCGCTCGGTTACCACGACGCGATGGGCAGCAACCTGTTCCTGCATGCGCGCCGCGGCGACATCCTGCGCACCGTCCCGCGCGACAACGAAGCGGTCAACGAGTGCTGGCTGTCGGACCGCGATCGTTACTCGCACCAGGGCCTGTATGCGGAGGACCGCGCGACGCAGCCGTTGATCAAGGATGGCGGTGAGTGGCGGCCGGCGACGTGGGACGAGGCGTTCGCGCGCGCGGCGCAGATCCTGCGCGACAACGGCGCCGACGAGCTGGGCATCCTGGTGCATCCATCGACCTCGAACGAGGAGGGCGCATTGCTGGCCCGCCTCGCGGAGGCGCTGGGCACCGGAAACATCGACCACCGCATCTCGCAACTCGACCTATCCGACGGCGCGGTCGCCGAACCCTTCGCCCGATCGCTGGCCGACATCGGCAAGGCCGATGCCATCGTCATCGTCGGTTCGCAGCTGCGTTTTGAATTGCCGCTGCTGCATGCGCGCGTGCGCAAGGCCGTGCAGTCGGGGGCGAAGGTCCACGTCGTCAGCCCGATTGATTTCGACTTCACCTTCGACATCGCCAGCAAGCAGATCGTGCCGCCGTCGCAGATGGCCGACGCGCTGGCCAGGGTCGACCTCGGCGAAGCCAGCAATGCGGTGATCCTGATTGGTGCGGTCGCCGAGGCTGGCCCGCACGCAAGCGCGATCCGTGCCGCCGCGACCCGATTCGCAGCAGGCAAGGGCGCGGCGTTGTGCCGCATTCCGCAAGGTGCCAACGCAATCGGTCTGACGCGCGCCGGCGTGCTTCCGGCTTCGCGCGATGCGCGGCAGATGCTGCGCGAAGGTCGCAGCGCCTACGTGCTGTATGGCGTCGAGCCAGGCCTCGATTTCGCCGAGCAGGGCCAGGCCATGCAGGCGCTCGCCAGTGCGCAGGTTGTCGCTTTCAGCCATTTCGCCTGCGCCTCGACGCGTGCGGTGGCGGACGTGATCCTGCCGATCGGCCTGTTGCCGGAGATCGACGCGACGCTGACCAACCTCGAAGGCCACGAGCAACGAGCGGTTGCCGGCGGCAAGCTGCCCGGCCAGGCGCAACCGGGTTGGCGCGTGCTGCGCGCACTTGGCGGCATGCTCGACGCGGCCGGCTTCACGTTCACGGATTTGCCGGGACTGCGCGACAGTCTGCAGCCGCGCGAGGTGTCGGTCGCCAGGCATGCATTGCCGGCGCCGGCCGGCAAGGGGCTCGAGGTCGCCGTGTCGCAGGCCATTTATCGCACCGACGGCGTCGTGCGTCGTGCCGCGGCATTGCAGGCGCATCCACTGACGCTCGGCGCACGCGCGGTCATGCATCCCGACACTGCCCGGCAGGCCGGCATCACCGACGGCGCCGTTGCGAAGATCCGCAACGACAACGGCACGGCAACCTTGCCCGTCGCCATCACCGACAAGGTCGCGGAAGGCTGTGTGTGGGTCGAGTCGGGTTATGGCGCCACGGCCGCCCTGTCGTCCGCGCGCGTGGAGGTCGAAAGCGCATGATGCAGATCGCGCCGCTGTTCGACCCCTTCCGCGACTGGCTGCTGTCTTTCGGCGCCGCGGGCCTGCTGGTCTGGATCGTGCTGAAGGTCCTGGCGATCGCCATGCCGGTGATCATCACCGTCGCCTTCTATGTCGTCTGGGAACGCAAGCTGATTGGCTGGATGCATGTCCGCCACGGACCGATGTACGTGGGGCGGGGAATCCTCCAGGCATTCGCCGATGTCTTCAAGCTGCTGTTCAAGGAAGTCATCCAGCCGGCGAAGGCGCAGCCCGTCCTGTACGTACTGGCGCCGCTGATCACGCTGGTTCCCGCGTTCGCCGCGTGGGCGGTGGTGCCGTTCGACGCGAAGATCGTGTTGTCCAACGCCAATGCGGGCCTGTTGTACCTGCTGGCGATGACGTCGCTGGGCGTCTACGGGATCATCATCGCGGGCTGGGCATCCAATTCGAAATACGCGTTCCTGGGCGCGATGCGCGCCGCCGCGCAGGTCGTCAGCTACGAAATCGCCATGGGCTTCGCCATGGTCGGCGTGCTGATCGCGGCCGGCAGCCTCAACCTCACCGACATCGTGATGGCGCAGGCGGGCAACGCCGGGCTGTTCGAGTGGTTCTGGCTCCCGCTGCTGCCATTGCTGGTGGTGTACTTCGTGTCCGGCGTGGCCGAGACCAATCGCGCGCCCTTCGACGTCGTCGAGGGTGAGTCCGAAATCGTCGCCGGCCACATGGTGGAGTATTCGGGTTCGCAGTTCGCGCTGTTCTTCCTGGCCGAATACGCCAACATGATCCTGGTCAGCTTCCTGGCCTCGATCTTCTTCCTCGGCGGATGGCTCAGTCCGTTCCACGGCATGGGCATCCCGGTGGCGTCCGTCGACGGCTGGTGGTGGCTGTTCCCGAAGGTGTTCTTCTTCGCCAGCTGCTTCATCTGGTTCCGGGCGACGTTCCCGCGCTACCGCTACGACCAGATCATGCGGCTGGGCTGGAAGGTGTTCATTCCGATCACGATCGTCTGGATTTTCGCGACGGCGTTGATGGCGTACTACGGCGTGTTCGAGGCCGGCCGCTGATGGCGAGGATCTGATGCGCAGAATCACCCACTACTTCAAAAGCCTGCTGCTGATCGAGCTTGGTCAGGGCCTGTGGCTGACGTTCAAATACCTGTTCAAGCCGAAATACACGGTCATGTATCCCATGGAGCGCATCCCGCAGTCGGTGCGCTTCCGCGGCCTGCATGCCCTGCGCCGCTATCCCAATGGCGAAGAGCGTTGCATCGCCTGCAAGTTGTGCGAGGCCGTGTGCCCGGCGCTGGCGATCACGATCGACTCCGAGCAGCGCGCGGATGGCACCCGGCGCACGACGCGTTACGACATCGACCTGTTCAAGTGCATCTACTGCGGGTTTTGCGAAGAGTCCTGCCCGGTCGACTCCATCGTCGAAACCCACCTGCTGGAGTACCACTTCGACCAGCGTGGCCAGAACGTCGTCACCAAGCCGCAGTTGCTCGCCATCGGTGACCGCCTCGAGGCGGATATCGCCGAACGGCGTGCCGCCGATTCCCCGTACCGCTGACGCAGCACCGAGGACCCGATGGATTACCCATTGCTCGCGTTCTATGCCTTCGCCGCGGCCACCGTGATGTCCGCGGTCGCCGTCATCAGCGTTCGCAACCCGGTGCAGGCCGCGCTGTTCCTCGTGCTCACCTTCTTCACGGTGGCCTGCACCTGGATCCTCGCCGGTGCCGAATTCCTGGGCATCGCCCTGGTGCTCGTCTACGTCGGCGCGGTGATGGTGCTGTTCCTGTTCGTCGTGATGATGCTCGATATCGACGTGGCGAAGATGCGCGAGGGTTACGTCCGCTATCTTCCCGTCGGCCTGATCGTGGCCGTCGCCATGCTCGTGGAGATGCTGGTGCTGATCGGCATCCGCGCGCGCACCTCCACGCCGTTTGGCGAGAACGTCGCCATGGCGACCGGCGGTGGCGACGTGCCCAACACCACATGGCTCGCGCGCTCGCTGTTCACCGACTTCCTGCTGCCCTTCGAGGTCGCCGCCGTGATCCTGACGATCGCGGTCATCGCGGCCGTGATGCTGACGCTGCGTCGCCGTGTCGGCGCGAAGCACCAGGATCCAGCGGCGCAGTCGCGCGTCCGCCCGGGGGATCGCCTGCGGATGGTGAAGATGGCATCGGCCCAGCCGATACCTCCCGCGGCCGATCCGCAGGAGCCAACACCATGACGACGGCCATGACCAGCCTGGCGCTTGGCCATTACCTCGCCCTGGGCGCGGCGTTGTTCTGCATCAGCCTTGCCGGCATCTTCCTCAACCGGAAGAACGTGATCGTATTGCTGATGTGCATCGAGCTGATGCTGCTCGCGGTCAACATCAATTTCGTCGCGTTCTCGCGCCAGATGGGCGACGCGGCGGGGCAGGTGTTCGTGTTCTTCATCCTCACCGTGGCGGCCGCGGAAGCCGCGATCGGCTTGGCCATCCTGGTGACCTTGTTCCGCAACCGGCGCACGATCGACGTGGCCGACATCGACACGTTGAAGGGCTGACCGATGCCGGGCGTCGTACATCAAATCTCGAATGCGGTCCTCCTGGCGATCGTGCTCGCGCCGTTGCTGGGCGCGATCCTGGCCGGCCTGTTCGGCAAGCCGCTGGGACGCGTTGGCGCGCAGTCGGTGACCATCCTTGGCGTTGCCACCAGCTTCGCGCTGTCGGCGTGGGTCATGTGGCAGCTGGTGGTGCAGGGCGCGCAGCCGTTCAATGAAAACGTCTACACCTGGTTCCAGGTCGGCGGGCTGCACGCCAACGTCGGCTTCATGATCGACAACCTGACCGCGATGATGATGGTCGTGGTGACGTTCGTGTCGCTGCTGGTTCACATCTACACCATCGGATACATGGCCGATGACCCGGGCTACCAGCGATTCTTCAGTTACATCAGCCTGTTCACCTTCTCCATGCTGATGCTGGTGATGGCCAACAACTTCCTGCAGCTGTTCTTCGGCTGGGAAGCCGTCGGCCTGGTGTCCTACCTGTTGATCGGCTTCTGGTTCAAGCGTCCCAGCGCGATCTTCGCCAACCTCAAGGCGTTCCTGGTCAATCGCGTTGGCGACTTCGGTTTCCTGCTCGGTATCGCCGGCGTGTTGTTCTGGTTCGGCTCGCTCGATTACGGCACCGTCTTCGCCAACGCACCCACGATCGCCCATACGACGGTCGCGGTGTTCTCCGGCCATGACTGGTCGGTGCCGACGCTGATCTGCATCTGCCTGTTCATCGGTGCCATGGGCAAGTCGGCGCAGGTGCCGCTGCATGTGTGGCTGCCGGATTCGATGGAGGGCCCGACCCCGATCTCGGCGCTGATCCATGCCGCGACCATGGTCACGGCCGGCATCTTCATGGTGGCGCGCATGTCGCCGCTGTTCGAGCTGTCGCACACGGCGCTGAACTTCGTGTTGTTCATCGGTGCGACCACCGCCTTCTGGACCGGCCTGATCGGCATGGTCCAGAACGACATCAAGCGGGTGGTGGCCTACTCGACGCTGTCGCAGCTTGGCTACATGACGGTCGCACTGGGCGTGTCGGCCTATTCGGCCGCCATCTACCACCTGATGACGCATGCGTTCTTCAAGGCGCTGCTGTTCCTGGCCGCGGGCTCGGTGATCATCGGCATGCACCACGAGCAGGACATGCGCAAGATGGGCGGGCTTCGCAAGTTCATGCCGATCACGTTCTGGACCAGCCTGGTCGGCACGCTGGCGCTGGTCGGCACGCCGTTCTTCGCCGGGTTCTATTCCAAGGACACGATCATCGAGGCCGCCGCCGAGCATGCGCACGAGGCACACGACTGGATCGCGACCTACGGCTATTACGCGGTACTGCTCGGTGCGTTCGTGACCGCGTTCTACAGCTTCCGGCTGTTGTACCTGACGTTCTTCGGCACGCCACGCTGGCACGACGCCGCACCAGCGGGATATGTCGCGCCGGAGGCGGACTCGGTCGAGCACGAAGCCGAGCTGGCGCACGAGCATGAAGCCGACCACGGCCATGGCCATGACGACCACGCGCACGATCCGCACGAATCGCCGTGGGTGGTGACGGTTCCCCTGGTGCTGCTGGCGATCCCGTCGGTGGTCATCGGCTTCCTGACGGTTGGTCCGATGCTGTTCGGCACCGACGTGCTCGGCCAGCACAAGCAGCTTCCGTTCTTCCTCGGATCGATCGATGTGCCGGCTGCGCATGACGTCGTGGGCAAGCTCGCCGCGGAGTTCCATGGGCCGGTTGCGTACGCGCTCGCAGGATTCATGGGGCCGGCCTTCTGGCTGGCGCTGGCGGGATTCCTGCTGGCCACCGTCATGTACTGGTGGAAGCCCGAGCTGCACGTCAAGGCGCGCAAGCTGTTTGCGCTGCCTGTACGGATCCTGGAGCGGAAATACGGAGCCGACGATCTCTGGATCGGCGGATTTGCAGGCGGCGGCCTGTTGCTGGGCCGGCTGTCGCGCGCCACCGACGAAAAGGTGATCGACGGCGTGTTCGTCAACGGCAGCGCGAGCGTCATCGACATCGCCGCCGGCCTGTTGCGCAAGACCCAGTCCGGTTACCTCTACCACTATGCGTTCGCGATGATCCTCGGCTTGATCGCGATGCTCGCCGTGATCATCAGGTTCTGGCAATGAACACCTGTTCCATGAGACCTGCTGGCGCAACCACCGACCAAGGACCCGCGCAGTGAGCCCCGAGCCCTTGCACAGTGCATTTCCCTTGTTGAGCCTGCTGATCTGGCTGCCGACCCTTGGCGGCGCGCTCTGCATGCTGCTCGGCAATGGCCGCGCGCAGGCGGCGCGATGGCTGGCGCTGGCCACCGCGCTGGTGACGTTCGCGCTCAGCATCCCGCTGCTGACGGGCTTCGACATGAGCGGTGCCGGCATGCAGTTCGTCGAACTGCGGCAGTGGATCCCCGCCTACGCGATCCAGTACCACCTCGGTGTCGACGGCATATCGGTGCCACTGATCGTGCTGACGACGTTGACCACGGTGCTGGTCCTCATCGGCGCCTGGACCTCGGTCGAAAAACGTGCGAGCCAATACGTGGCGGCGTTCCTGATCCTCGAAGGCGTGATGATCGGCGTCTTCGCGGCGCTCGACGCGATGCTGTTCTACGTGTTCTTCGAGGCGATGCTGATCCCGATGTTCATCATCATCGGGGTGTGGGGCGGCCCGCGCCGCGTGTACGCGTCGATCAAGTTCTTCCTGTACACGTTCCTGGGCTCGGTGTTCATGCTGCTCGGGCTGATCTACCTGTACCTGAAGGGTGGCAGCTGGCAGTTGTCCGACATGGTCGCGTTGCCGCTGACGATGGGCGAGCAGACCTGGCTGTTCTTTGCTTTCCTGGTCGCGTTCGCGGTCAAGGTGCCGATGTTCCCGGTGCATACCTGGCTGCCGGACGCGCACGTCGAGGCGCCCACCGGCGGGTCGGTGATCCTTGCGGCCATCATGCTGAAGATCGGCGGATACGGCTTCCTGCGCTTCACCTTGCCGATCCTTCCCGACGCGGGACACCACTGGGCCTGGGTGGTGATCGCCCTGTCGCTGATCGCGGTGATCTATGTCGGCCTGGTCGCGCTGGTCCAGGATGACATGAAGAAGCTCATCGCCTATTCGTCGATCTCGCACATGGGCTTCGTGACGCTGGGTACCTTCATCGCGTTCGGGCTGGTGCGCGATTTCGGCAACGTCGACGCCGCGCGCCTCGGCCTTTCCGGCGCCATGGTGCAGATGATTTCGCACGGCTTCATTTCGGGCGCGATGTTCTCCTGCGTCGGCGTGCTGTACGACCGAATGCACACCCGGATGATCCGGGATTACGGTGGCGTGGCGAACGTCATGCCCTGGTTCGCGGCGTTCATGGTGTTCTTCGCCATGGCCAACTCCGGGCTGCCGGGTACCAGCGGCTTCGTCGGCGAGTTCATGGTGATCCTGGCGAGCTTCCAGAAGCACCCGTTGCTGGCGTTCGCCGCCGCGACGACCCTGATCACCGGCGCTGCCTACACCTTGTGGCTGACCAAGCGCGTGATCTGGGGTGACGTGGCCAATGCGCATGTCGCCGAGCTCACGGACATCAATCCGCGCGAGTGGATCGTGCTGGGCGTGTTCGCCGCCGGGGTGTTGTTCATTGGCCTGTGGCCCAAGCCCTTGACCGATTTGATGGAGCCGTCGATCGCCCAACTGGCGACCCAGCTCGCCGCAACCAAGCTTTGAGGACTGTCGCCGAATGACGACCATGCCCACCGCCGCCGAGCTGCTGCCGGTTCTGCCCGAACTGGTCCTGACTGGCGGCGCGTTCGCGCTGCTGATGCTCGATCTGTTCCTTGACGAATCGCGACGCATCGCAACGCACGTGCTGGCGATCGCCCTGCTGCTGGTGGTCGCATGGCTGTCCGCCGCGGGCATTGGCGGGCACGGCATCGTGCTGGGCGGGATGTTCGTCCGCGACGCCATGTCGGACGTGCTCAATGCCGGCTGCTGCCTGCTGACGGCGCTGGCCCTCGTCTATGCCTGGCCATTCCTGCGCCAGCGCGGCTTGTACAAGGGCGAGGTGGCGGTGCTGATGCTGTTCGCCGTCGCCGGGATGATGTTCCTCATTTCCGCCGGCAGCCTGGTCATGGTGTACCTGGGGCTGGAGATGCTGGCGCTGTGTTCGTACGCGCTGGTGGCGATCGACCGCGACAGCCCGCTCGCATCCGAGGCGGCGATGAAATACTTCGTGCTCGGGTCGCTGTCGTCGGGGCTGCTGTTGTACGGGCTGTCGCTGTTGTACGGCGCGACGGGAACGCTGGATCTGGCCGTGCTGCGCTCCGCGATCGCCGCTTCGCCCGAAACCACGCTGCTGCTCACCGGCACCGTATTCGCCGTGGCCGGAATCGCCTTCAAGTTTGGCGCGGCGCCGTTCCACATGTGGGTGCCCGACACCTACCAGGGTGCGCCGACGCCCATCACGTTGTTCATCGCATCGGCGCCCGAACTGGCGTCCTTCGCGCTCGCGTTCCGCCTGCTGGAAGGAGCGGTCGGCCCGCTGGACGAACGCTGGCGACTACTGATGGCCGGGCTGGCCGTGGCGTCGCTCGTGGTCGGCAACCTGGTCGCGTTGATGCAGACCAACCTCAAGCGAATGCTCGCGTATTCGGCCGTGTCGCACATCGGCTTCCTGTTCCTGGGCTTCGCCGGTGGCGGCACCGATGGTTATGCCGCTTCGATGTTCTACGTCATCAGCTACGCGCTGATGTCGGCGGCGGCGTTCGGGGCCATCGTGGTGTTGTCGGGGCAGGGCTTCGAGGCGGACACGCTGGACGACTTCAAGGGACTCAACGCGCGCAGTCCGTGGCTGGCCGGGCTGGTGCTGTGCATCATGGCGTCACTGGCTGGCGTGCCGCCGTTCCTGGGATTCTGGGCCAAGCTGGCCGTGCTGCGTGCCGCGATGCAGGGCGGCATGTTGTGGCTCGCCATCGTCGGTATCGTTTTCGCGGTCATCGGCGCCTTCTATTACCTGCGCGTGGTCAAAGTCATGTATTTCGACGAGCCGGTGGGTGAACTCGTTCCCCGCAACGACCGGCCGCTGCAGATCGCTTTCGGCGTCAATGCCCTCGCATTGCTGGCGCTGGGGATCTTCTGGAATCCGCTTATGAGCTGGTGCCAGCAGGCATTCGCCGGCTGATCTTGCATTCGCCGAGGTAATTCACCATAATTCCGCTCCTGTTGCGGGGTGGAGCAGTCTGGCAGCTCGTCGGGCTCATAACCCGAAGGTCGCAGGTTCAAATCCTGCCCCCGCTACCAGCTCTCGCTGGCAAAAAAGGCTCCTCGGAGCCTTTTTCGTTTCAGCCGGGAGAGTCCAGCGGGCGCAGGCTCGCCAGGGCCGGGCTTTGCAGCTGCGTATTTGACGCGGCTGTGCCGACATCCAGCGGTATCGGACAAGGGGCCCGTCGGGCCCCTTGCTGTTTTAAGGGCCCGGGTTTGCGGTACCGAGGCATTCCTTTTTGCAGGACCAGATCGACGCGACATGACCGGCAAGGCAGATGAAATCGCAGTGTTGCTGACTCCAACCGTGCAGGCGCTCGGGCTCGAACTGCTGGGCGTGGAATACCTGCCCACGGCGGGCGGCGCATTGCTGCGGTTGTATATCGACATTCCGGCTTCCGAGGCCAGCACCGAGGCGGGTGAGCAGCGGCTGGTCGGGATCGAGGATTGCGAGGCAGTCAGCCGCGAAGTTTCCGCGCAGCTGGACGTGGCCGATCCGATCAGCGCCCATTACACCCTCGAGGTGTCGTCGCCCGGCATCGAGCGCCCGTTGTTCACGCCCGCGCAATTTGCGCGCTTCGCGGGCGAGGTGGCGAAGGTCACGTTGAAACTTCCGCAGGACGGACGTCGGCGACTGCAGGGAACCATCGTGCGGGCGGATGACGACAGCATCACATTCGACATCGACGGCAATGCATTCGCCGTCGCCGCCGACAATATCGAGAAGGCCCGACTGGTGCCCGACTGGGCCGCGCTCGGCCTGGCGCCAGCCATCGACAAGTCCGGTCGCGATGCGCGACCGGGTAAACAGAAAAACCCAACCAAGAAGCCGGCGGCCAAGCCGTCCCGTGCGGAGTGAGTCAATGAGCAAGGAATTGTTGCTGGTCGTCGATGCGGTCGCCAATGAAAAGGGCGTCCCTGAGTCCGTGATCCTGGAAGCCATCGAAGCCGCATTGGCATCGGCGGCAAAGAAGCGCTATCCCGACCAGGATGTGCTTGTGCGTGTTTCCATCGATCCCAAGGACGGCAATTACGAGACGTTCCGTCGATGGGAAGTCGTCGCCGACGATGTCGTCATGGAGTCGCCGGACCGCCAGGTGCGGTTGATGGACGCCATCGATGAAAGCGAAGGCGCCGAAGTCGGCGACTACATCGAGGAGCCGATCGAGAACCCCGATTTCGGCCGCATCGCCGCGCAGGCCGCCAAGCAGGTGATCGTGCAGCGCGTGCGCGAAGCCGAGCGCGCGCAGGTCGTGGACCAGTGGAAGGATCGCGTCGGCGAGCTCGTCACCGGCATCGTCAAGCGCGCCGAGCGCGGCAACATCTTCGTGGACCTCGGCGGCAACGCCGAAGCCTTCATCCCCAAGGACAAGGGCATCCCGCGCGACGTCCTGCGCGCCGGCGACCGCGTGCGCGGCTACCTGTACGACGTCCGCAGCGAACCGCGCGGCCCGCAGCTGTTCATCAGCCGCGCCGCGCCGGAATTCATGATCGAGCTGTTCAAGCTTGAAGTACCGGAAGTCGGCCAGGGCCTGGTCGACATCAAGGCCTGCGCGCGTGACCCCGGCGATCGCGCCAAGATCGCAGTGCTTGCCTATGACAACCGCACCGATCCAATCGGTGCCTGCATCGGCATGCGCGGTTCGCGCGTGCAGGCGGTCTCCAACGAGTTGAACGGCGAGCGCGTCGACATCGTGCTGTGGTCCGACAATCCGGCGCAGTTCGTCATCAACGCGATGGCACCGGCCGAAGTGCAGTCGATCATCGTCGATGAGGAAAAGCACTCGATGGACCTCGCCGTCGCCGAGGACAAGCTCGCGCAGGCGATCGGTCGTGGCGGCCAGAACGTCCGCCTTGCCAGCCGGATGACAGGCTGGCAGCTCAACGTGATGACGCAGGACCAGGTGGCCGCCAAGTCGGAGGCCGAGCAGGCAACCGCCAAGGCGCTGTTCCAGGAAAAACTCGAGGTCGATGAGGAAATCGCCACCATCCTGGTTTCCGAAGGCTTCAGCACGGTCGAGGAAATCGCGTATGTCCCGGTCGGCGAGCTGCTGGCCGTGGAAGGCTTCGACGAGGACATCGTCGAGGAACTGCGGGCGCGCGCGCGCGACGCGTTGTTGAACGATGCGCTGGCGGTGGAGGAGGAGGTTGACGAACACCAGCCGTCCGACGAGCTGCTCGCGCTGGAGGGCATGGACGATGAAACCGCCTTTGCCCTCGCTGGCCACGGCGTTCGTACCGTCGATGACCTCGGCGAGCTGGCGGCCGATGAACTCGTCGAGTTCGGCATCGAGGGACTCGACGAGGCGCGGGCAGCCGCGCTGATCCTGGCCGCTCGCGCCGAGGAAATCGCACGGCTGGAGCGCGAAGGCTGAGTCGGCAGGACAAATGGAAGACCGGGGCTAGAATCACCTGATGCAATTCCCACGCGTGGGCACTGCCCACGCCACAGGACACGAAATCCGCATGTCGCAACAAACCACGATCCGCAAGCTGGCCGAGCTGGTGAACGCACCGGTCGAGAAACTTCTGGAGCAACTGGCCGAGGCCGGGATGCGCTTCGAAGGTCCCGACCAGGTCGTCACCAGTACCGAGAAGATGAAGCTGCTCGGCTTCCTGCGGCGCACCCATGGCAAGGCCGACAAGCCTGCCGAGGACGATGCTGCGCCGAAGAAGATCACGCTCAATCGCAGCCGCAAGCAGGAACTCACCGTCGGTGGCGGCAAGAACCGCGCGACGGTCGACGTGCTGGTGCGCAAGAAGGTGACGCTGGTCAAGCCGACGGAAATCGGTGGCGGGCCATCGCCGACCGACGAGCATGCGGAGATCCTGCGCAAGCTGGAGGAATCCAAGCAGCGCAACCTGTCCGAGCAGCAGCGCCTGGCCGAGGCTGACCAGCTTCGTGCCGCCCAGCTGGCCGAACAACTGCGCGTGCAGGACGAAGCGGCGCGCGCCAAGGCCGAGGCTGCCCGTATTGCCGCGCTTCCTGCCGAGGAAGAGGGCGCTGCGCGCAAGCCGCACGGACATGGACATGGACACCCGAAGCCGGCCCCGCCGCGCGTCGAGGAAAAGGCCGTCCACAAGCACAAGACCCGCGGCTCGCACGCGATGGTTGCCGGCGTCGAGGACGACGAGAGCGCCGCGCGATTCGCCGGACAGTTGCACCTGAGCGCGTCCGAACGCGCCCGGCGCACGACCAGCGTTCGCGGCAAGCCCAAGCCGCGTCGCCAGTCCGAGCAGGTCCGCAGTGGTGGTGGTGCGGCGCACGGCTTCTCGCGCCCGACCGCACCCATGGTCCGCGAAGTGGCCATTGGCGAGGCGATCACGGTCGCCGACCTTGCACAGAAGCTCGCCCTCAAGGGCGGCGACGTGGTCAAGGCGCTGTTCAAGATGGGCGTCATGGCGACCATCACCCAGACCATCGACCACGACACCGCTGCACTGGTCGTCGAGGAGCTCGGCCATTCGGTGGTCCGCGCCGATGCCGACGACGTCGAGAACGTATTGCTTGCGCACGTGGAGGAAGGCGACGTCGAGCGCGAGCCGCGTCCGCCGGTCGTCACGATCATGGGCCACGTGGATCACGGCAAGACCTCGCTGCTGGATTACATCCGGCGCACGAAGGTTGCTTCCGGTGAAGCCGGTGGCATCACCCAGCACATCGGCGCGTACCACGTCGAAACCAGCAAGGGTGTCATCAGCTTCCTTGATACGCCCGGACACGCGGCGTTCTCGCAGATGCGTGCGCGCGGCGCGAAGCTGACGGACATCGTCGTGCTGGTCGTGGCCGCGGATGATGGCGTGATGCCGCAGACGATCGAGGCGGTGCATCACGCCAAGGCGGCCGGTGTTCCGCTGATCGTCGCGATCAACAAGATCGACAAATCCGACGCCGATCCATTGCGCGTCAAGAACGAACTGCTGAGCCATGACGTGGTCGCCGAGGATTTCGGCGGCGATACGCAGATGGTGGAGCTGTCGGCCAAGACCGGTGCCGGCGTCGACAACCTGCTGGATGCGATTTCCTTGCAGGCCGAAGTGCTCGAACTCCGCGCCACGCGCGAGGGCCGGGCGTCCGGCGTGGTGATCGAATCGTCGCTGGACAAGGGCCGTGGCCCCGTCGCCACGGTGCTGGTGCAGCAGGGCACGCTCAGCAAGGGCGATTACCTGGTCTGCGGCGTGCAGTACGGCCGCGTGCGTGCGCTGTTCGACGAAGCCGGCAAGCAGGTTCCAAGCGCCGGTCCGTCGATCCCGGTCCAGGTCCTGGGCCTGTCCGGCGTACCCGATGCCGGCGACGACTTCGTCGTGGTGGAGGACGAGCGGCTTGCAAAGGATGTCGCTCAGCAGCGCGATGCGAAGCGTCGCGAGACGCGCCTGGTCGGCCAGGCGGGCAACCGCATGGAAGACATCATGGCGCAGATGGGTGCGGCCGAGGCCCAGCTCAGCCTGCCGCTGATCATCAAGGCGGACGTGCAGGGCTCCGTGCAGGCATTGCGTGAGTCGCTCATCGGCCTGTCGAACGCGCAGATCCGCATCAACGTCATCGGTTCGGGCGTGGGCGGCATCACCGAGTCCGACGCCCAGCTGGCGGCGACGTCGAAAGCCACGATCATCGGCTTCAACGTCCGTGCCGACGCATCGGCCCGCAAGGTTATCGAGAACAGCGGCGTCGACCTGCGCTACTTCTCGATCATCTACGACGTGATCGACCAGGTGAAGCAGGTCGCATCCGGCATCCTTGGCGTGGAGATCCGCGAAGAGATCATCGGCACCGCCGAGGTCCGCGACGTGTTCCGCAGTTCGAAGTTCGGCGCTGTCGCCGGCTGCATGGTCGTCGAGGGCGTGGTCAAGCGGAACAAGCCGATCCGCGTGCTGCGCGACAACACGGTCATCTTCGAGGGCGAACTCGAGTCGCTTCGCCGCTTCAAGGAGAACGTGGACGAGGTGCGCAACGGCAACGAGTGCGGCATCGGCGTCAAGGCATACAACGACATCAAGCCTGGCGACCAGATCGAGTGCTTCGAGCGCATCGAAGTGCAGCGGACGCTCTGAACCGTGGCCCAGAAGTCCTTCCATCGCAGCGACCGCGTTTCAGCCCAGCTGCGCCGGGAGCTGGGGACGCTGGTGCACGAGGCGGTCAGGAACCACGGGCTGCCGTCGGTGAGCGTGTCGGACGTCGAGGTCACCCGTGACCTCGAGCACGCGAAGATATTCGTCACCGCGCTGCAGCCGGAGCGTTCGAAGGAAGCGATGAAGGCGCTCAAGGCGCTGGCGCCGGAAATCCGCTACCAGCTCGCGCAGTCGGTCAAGATGCGCCACGTGCCCGAGCTGCATTTCCAGTACGACGAGTCCTTCGACCGCGGCGAGCGGATCGACAACCTGCTGCGCGACCTGCCGGATGTCGCCACGGACGGGGACGAGACACCCGAATAGGGCGCCCCGTTCGTCGTGGGAGCGACTTTGGCCGCGAGCTCCTGATCCCGGCTCTTGTGGGAACGACGCAAGTCACGATGGCAATCGGCAAGCGAGTCGATGCGGCGCGCGGCGGCGCGTTGGACGCTCCCGCAGTTGGATTCCTCCGCGGCGCCCCTACAATTCCCCGATGAGCCAGAAGCCGCGCACCGTGTTCCGCAAGCTGCACGGCATCCTGCTGCTCGACAAGCCGCAAGGCCTCAGCTCCAACCAGGCACTGCAACGCGTCCGGCATCTGTTCCGCGCCGACAAGGCCGGACACACAGGCAGTCTGGATCCGCTTGCCACCGGACTGCTTCCGGTCTGCTTCGGCGAGGCGACCAAGATCGCCGGCGGCCTGCTGGGCGCGCGCAAGGCGTACGACACCGTCGCCCGGCTGGGCCTCGTGACCGATACCGATGATGCGGATGGCCAGGTCCTGCGCGAGCGGCCGGTTCCCCTGCTGACGATTGGCCAGATCGACGCCGCGCTGCGCAAGCTGACGGGCCGGATCCAGCAGCGCCCGCCGATCTACTCGGCGCTCAAGCGTGGCGGCGAGCCGCTGTACGCGAAGGCGCGTCGTGGCGAGCAGGTCGAGGTCGACGAGCGCGAGGTGGAGGTCCATGCCTTCGCGCTGCAGTCTGCTGGCGACCTGCTGGACGCTGGCGTGCCACTGCTGCGCCTGCATGTCGAATGCGGCTCCGGAACCTATGTGCGCAGCCTGGTCCGCGACCTGGGTGAGTTGCTGGGTTGCGGCGCCCATGTGGCCGAGCTGCGACGGCTGTGGGTCGATCCCTTCCGCGATCCGCGCATGTGGACCATCGAGGCGCTGGAAGCGCTTGCCGACAGGGGAGAGCGCAGCCTGGATGCCTGCCTGCTGCCGATCGAGGCCGGGTTGACGGCATGGCCCGAGGTTTCGATCAATCCCGCGCAGGCGAACCGCCTGGGCCAAGGGCAGGCCGTCGAGGGCGGATTCAGGCCGGCCGGTGGCGTGGCCGTCTTCGATGAGGCCGGACGCGCGTTGGGGCTGGGCATGGTCGATGAGCAGGGCGCCCTGCATGCCCAGCGACTCTTCACGTGGGCCTGCGTGCAACCACTGCGCGAGGGATGCGCATAGTCGAGCCCGCCCGCGCCCGGAGGCATTCGCGAAGGATCCAACCCCGGGCAGCGGGGCAATCGCCAAGCGCGCAGCGGCCAGCCGGCGCCTTGTCCGGGAAGGCCGTCCGGGCTACAATTCTGGGGCTTTTCCAAGCCAATTTCGGCTAATCGCAAGCGGCGGGCCCGGCGGTACTCGAGCATCGAAGGACGCTCGATGTCTCTGCTGTCCACGCATCACCCAGAGGCAACAATGTCCATCGACAGCAGTTCAGTCATCGAAGAAAACAAGCGCAGCGCCAACGATACCGGCTCCCCGGAAGTCCAGGTCGCCCTGCTGACCGCGCGCATCACCCAGCTCACCGAGCACTTCAAGATGCACAAGCAGGACCACCACAGCCGCCGCGGGCTGCTGATGATGGTCAATCGCCGCCGCAGCCTGCTCGATTACCTGCACCGCAAGGATGGCGAGCGCTACAAGGCCCTGATCCAGAAGCTGGGTCTGCGCCGCTAAACCCGATTCCACGCCGCGGCGCAGCGATGCGCCGCGGTTTGTTTTTACGCCCACCACGCGGTGTGCGGGCTACTCGCGCCAAAGGCCGGAACACAGCATCAGAGGTCGTCACGATCGACGGCCGTCCACATGCGACAGGGGTCGCATGGGGTTCAACCGAAGCAAGACACCAAGGAATTCCAACGTGGCAAAAATCACCAAGACCTTCCAGTACGGCAACCATGAAGTCACGCTCGAAACCGGCGAAATCGCCCGCCAGGCGGGCGGTGCGGTCATGGTCAAGTGCGAAGGCACCGTACTGCTGGTTACTGCGGTCGCTGCGAAAAGCGCGCGCGAGGGACAGGATTTCTTCCCGCTCACCGTCGATTACCAGGAGAGGTTCTACGCCGGCGGCCGTATCCCGGGCGGCTTCTTCAAGCGCGAAGGCCGCCAGACCGAGAAGGAGACGCTGATCTCGCGCCTGATCGATCGGCCGATCCGTCCGCTGTTCCCCGATGGGTTCCGCAACGAAGTGCAGATCATCGCCACCGTGATGTCGATGAATCCCGAGATCGACGGCGACGTGCTGGCACTGCTGGGCGCGTCCGCCGCGCTGTCGCTGTCCGGCGCCCCGTTCGACGGTCCGATCGGCGCCGCGAAGGTCGGTTACAAGGATGGGCAGTACCTGCTCAACCCGACCAAGGCCGAACTGGTCGATTCCAAGCTCGAGCTCGTCGTCGCCGGCACCGCCGACGCGGTGCTGATGGTCGAGTCCGAAGCGCAGGAACTGTCTGAAGACGTGATGCTCGGCGCCGTGATGTTCGGCCACCAGCAGATGCAGGTCGCGATCGCCGCGATCAATGCACTGGTTGCCGAAGCCGGAAAGCCCAAGTGGAGCTGGACCGCACCGGTTGCGCACGAAGGCATGATCGCCGCGCTCCGCCACGCCATCGGCGAGAAACTGTCGGAGGCCTTCCAGGTCCGCGACAAGCTCGAGCGCAAGGACACGATTTCCGGCGTCAAGAAGGAAACCATCAGCGCGCTTGCCGCTGAAGCCGAGGCGAACGCCTGGACCATTGGCGACCTGGCCAAGGAATTCGGCGAGCAGGAATACCAGACCATGCGCGACTCCGTCCTCAAGACGAAGATCCGCATCGACGGCCGCGCGCTCGACACCGTGCGTCCGATCTCGTCGCAGGTCAGCGTGCTGCCGCGCGTCCACGGCTCGGCATTGTTCACCCGTGGCGAGACCCAGGCGATCGTCGCAGTCACCCTGGGCACCGCGCGCGACGGCCAGGTCATCGACGCCGTCTCTGGCGAGTACAAGGACCACTTCCTGTTCCACTACAACTTCCCTCCCTATTCGGTCGGTGAAGCCGGTCGCATGATGGGTCCGAAGCGCCGCGAAATCGGCCACGGCCGCCTCGCCAAGCGCGGCGTGCTCGCCGTGATGCCGACGATGGAATCGTTCCCGTACACGATCCGCGTCGTCTCGGAGATCACCGAGTCCAATGGTTCGTCCTCGATGGCATCGGTCTGCGGCAGCTCGCTGGCGTTGATGGATGCGGGCGTGCCGATCAAGGCGCCGGTCGCGGGCATCGCGATGGGCCTGGTGAAGGAAGGCGACGACTTCGTCGTCCTGTCCGACATCCTCGGCGACGAGGATCACCTGGGCGACATGGACTTCAAGGTCGCCGGTACCGCCAGTGGCATCTCGGCGCTGCAGATGGACATCAAGATCCAGGGCATCACCGAGGAAATCATGAAGGTCGCGCTGGCACAGGCCAAGCAGGGCCGCCTGCACATCCTGAAGGAAATGGAAGCCGCGTTGACCGCGCCGCGCGCCGAACTCAGCGAGTTCGCGCCGCGCCTGATCACCATCAAGATCCACCCTGACAAGATCCGCGAAGTGATCGGCAAGGGCGGTTCGGTCATCCAGGCGATCACCAAGGAAACCGGCACCCAGATCGACATCCAGGACGACGGCACGATCACGATTGCGTCGGTCAATGCGATCGCCGGACAGGCTGCGAAGGCGCGTATCGAGCAGATCACGTCCGACGTCGAACCGGGCCGCATCTACGAGGGCAAGGTCGCCAAGCTGATGGACTTCGGTGCGTTCGTCACCATCTCCCCCGGAAAGGACGGCCTGGTGCACGTGTCGCAGATCTCCAACGATCGCGTCGAGAAGGTCAGCGACGTGCTCAAGGAAGGCGACATCGTCAAGGTCAAGGTGCTGGAAGTCGACAAGCAGGGCCGCATCCGCCTGTCGATGAAGGCCGTCGAGGAAGGCGAGGGCGTGCCGGCCGCGTAAGCTGCCGCTTCAACGCTGTAATGACGAAAAAGCGGGCTTCGGCCCGCTTTTTTTCTTTGCGTGAGGATCGATCGGTCGGGATGAATGCCCGCGAGAGGCTCACGTTCCGTGGACCGCCATCCCGGCACGCTTCCCTCTTTGCGAGGGAACACTCTTGGAGCCAGGCAACGAATCAGCGTCATCTGCATTCCGGGCGTTCATCGCCGATGCGTCGTTCCCCTGCGCCGGCGCCAAATCGGCCCTGGCGCAAGACAACATCAGCTTCGAGGTGGCCGGTGATCTGCGGGACCCGCATGACGATGTCGCGCTGGTCGGGGCGCTCCAGGACTTTGCACGCGATGCCGGAAACGACGACGTGTTCCTGAGCAAGGTGCTGCTGTTTCCGGCGACGCCAAGGCTGGACGAGCCAGCGTTCGAAGAGGCCCTGTGGCAACGGTTGCAGGCGCTGCACCACATCGATGCCGTGCGGTTCGAGTGGGATCCGGCCGTCAGCGACGACCCGGATTCGCCGCATTTCAGCCTGAGCATCGGCCGCCGAGGGTTCTACGTGGTCGGGTTGCACCCGGGCGCGAGCAGGCCGGCGCGACGGTTTCCGTTCGCCGCACTCGTCTTCAACCTGCATAGCCAGTTCGAGGCGCTGCGCGCCGATGGCCGTTACGCGCGGCTGCGCGACGCCATCACCGAGCGCGACGTCGCCTATAGCGGCTCGCGCAACCCGATGCTGGCGATCCATGGCGAGCAGTCCGAAGCACGCCAGTACAGCGGGCGCCGGGTCGATATGCAGTGGCGCTGTCCGTTTGCCCGGGAAGCAGGACGTCACGATGCGGCATGAAATCGCGCCGCGGTCCGGCGTGGCATTCGAGCTTTCGCGCGGACAGCGCCTGCGCGTGATCGATCCGGAGGGCGAACAGGTCGCGGACCTGCTCGCATACAACCGCAATGATGTCGGCGAGGTGCTGTCGTCGGGTCGTAGCCTGGACTACGCCAGTTGCATCTACCTGAGCACGGGGCATTCGCTGTACTCGAACCGCAGCAACGTCATGTTGCAGATCGTCGATGACACGGTCGGCCGACACGACTTCCTGTTGACGCCCTGTTCGGCGGAGATGTTCCGCATCCTTTACGGCGACGCCGACCCGCACCGTGGTTGCTTCGGCAACCTCGCCGCCGCGTTGGCGCCCCATGGCGTGTCGCCCGATGCGATCCCGACGGCATTCAACATCTTCATGAACGTCCCGGTGGACGCGACGACCGGGCAGTTGCGCGTGGATCCGCCGCTCAGCCGCGCCGGCGACCATATCGTGTTCGAGGCCACGATGGACCTGGTCATCGGGCTCACCGCGTGTTCGGCCGGGCAGTCCAACAATTTCCGCTACAAGCCCATCCACTACGAGATCCTGGATGCAGGCTGAGACGCCCGCGATTGAGCACCCGCCGCCGCTGGAGGTGGGGCGCTTCGAGCAATTGCCGAAGTGGTTGAACCTCATTCCCATGGTGTTGCAGTGGATGTGGCTGGGAGTGAAGTACGGCAGCATCACCCTCCCGTCGGCCGCGAATCCCGGCATCACCTCGGGCGGGATGGTCGGAGACGGCAAGCGCGAATACTTCGGCGCCATGGGCCCGTTGGCGCGGGCGATGACTGCGGACTTCATCGCGGTGAAGAGCCGCACTGGGCTGGCGCCATCGACAGTGACGGCGCGGATGCGCGCTGCGGACCTGTGCTTTCCGGTGGTGGCCAAGCCGGACATCGGCTGGTGCGGCTACGGCGTGCGCCTGCTGGAGGACCAGAGCGGCCTTGCCGACTACATCGCGCGCTTCCCGCGTGGCGAGACATTCCTGTTGCAGCGCTACCTTCCCGATCCGGGTGAGGCTGGCCTGTTCTACATGCGCGATCCCGGTGCGCCGGCCGGGCGCCTGATCGGGATCCTGCTTCGCCACTATCCGAGTGTCACCGGCAATGGCGTGGATATGATCGACGAACTGGTCGCCCGCGATGCGCGCCTGCGCCGCGCGACGACGAATCCCCTGCACGAATGCCGCTACGACCCGCGGCGGATCCCTGCGGCTGGTGAGGTGGTGCGCTTGTCGACGGTGGCATCGACGCGCGTCGGCGGCGCCTATGAAGACGGAACGGACTACGCCACGCCTGCCCTGGTCGCGCGCGTGGATGCCATTGCCCGCGACATGGGCGAGTTCCTGGTCGGTCGATTCGACGTCCGCTACCGGACGCTGGAGCGGCTGCAGGCCGGCGAATTCATCATCATGGAAGTCAACGGCGCAGGCTCGGAGGCCGTGCATGCCTGGGATCCGCGCTACTCGATCCGAGCGGCTTACCGGATCGTGTTCGCCAAGCAGCGGCTGCTGTTCCGGATCAGCGCTGCCAACCGGCGCCTTGGCCGCCGTCCGGTTGGCATCTGGAGGCTCGCACGCCTGTACCTGCGCCAGCAACGCGCCATCCGGCGCTATCCACCGTCGAACTGAAGCCATTTCCGCGATGTCGCAGGGACCTGATCGCCACGACGCTGGCGATCGCGAACGGCAGCAGGTTGTAGATGACGCGATAGCTCAGCAGCGACACCAGCAACTCCGGCACGTGGCCTGGCAGCATCGCGAGGATGGCCGCCTCGAACACGCCGACCCCGCCGGGCGCATGGCTGACGATCCCGAGCAGAGTCGCGCCGACGAAGATCGGCACGAACTGGACCAGCGTCGGCATATCGGTCGTTGCGGGCAGCAGGACGTACAGCGCTCCCAGTGCAGCAGCTGTTTCGAGCACACCAACGATGAGCAGCCCGACCATTCGGAGCGGGCCGGGGCGTGGCCACGCGGACAGGCGGCGCACACGCTTCATCGCGGCCGGCACGACACACGCGAGCAGTGACGAGAAACCAAGTGCGACGACAAGGCCGATCACGCCAGCCTTCAGCCAGCCCTGCGCCAGCACCACTGCGGTGATCACGCCGGCGGCGAGACAAGCCGCGACCACTGCCATCAGGCGAGCGATGTCGGCCTTGCCGATGGTCTGGGGACGATACAACTGATACCGCAGCACGCCTGCCGTCAGTGCATGGAAGCCCAGGGTGTTGGCGATCGCATGCGTGATCGCGCCCACCCGCAACGCGGTCAACGCGGGAATGCGTCCCAGGGCGACCTGTTGGCTCCCAAACCATTCGTATCCGGCCAGGCACGCGAAGCTGACCGCAGTCGCCGCGAGCGACCAGCCCAATGCCGCGGGCGATGTGTCGCGCCAGGCGAGGGCCAGTTGTTCCCGTGACAATCCATGCAGCAGTCGGCGCAATTCCCACACCACGGCTGCGGCCGCGAGCAACGCGCCGCACCAGCGCGCGGATCGCCACCATCGCGCCATCAGGCGGAAGCGACCAGGGCGCTGGCGACTGCGGCCTGCGCCGCGCTGGCAAGCATCTTCCGCGACGCCGCGGCGTCCTTCGGCAATGGCGCATGGAAGGTCAGGCGGACACGTGCGCCGCGCGTGCCGAGGAACCTCATGAGGTGCGGGCCCAGGCTCGCGTCGCCGTGATACGCGTACAGGTCGCGATGGGCCACCCCGACGGCATCGCCATCGATCGATTCCACCGACAGGGTGAGCGGTTGCAGCGTGACGTCAGCCCACGCGTTATCGGCGGCGAACACTTCGAACAGGGCCGGCTTGAACGGCAGGACGGCCGAGCCATCGGATGTTGTCCCCTCGGGAAACACCACCAGGCTTCTTCCGCTGGACAATGCGCCTGCAAGGGACGTTCCCACGTCGGCAGCACGCCTTGACGCGCGGTTGATGAAGACGGTTGCCTGCAATCGCGCAAGCCTGCCAAACACGGGCCAGCCGCGTATATCGTCCTTGGCGACAAAACTGCACTTGGCGACACTGCCGATTGCCATGATGTCGAGGTAGGACAGGTGGTTGGCGATCCAGACCGTCTGCCCGCCGTGCATCGTGCCGCGAACCTCGACCACGATGCCCATCACCCGGCAGGCGAGGCGGTGGAACAGCGCGGGCAGCCATGCCGCGAAACGCACGTCTCCCGGCAAGGCCGCAACCCATTGCAGCGGCGCCAGCACGCCGATGATCGCCATGAGCGACGCCGTCTTGACCGTCTGCCGGGCGACGCGCCTCAAGCTGACCCGGCGATCGCCGCCTCGGGCGTCGCGACGTCGTCCAGCCGACACAGTGGGCGCTTCAGCGCGCGTTCGTAATGATTTACGTATCGGCGCGTGAGTTGCGCCGTTGGCATGACGATGCAGATGTCCACTGAGTTGAACGCGCGGTCGATGCAGGCTCCCTCACCAACGCTTGCGCCCAGCCGAAGGTAGCCCTTGACGAGTGGTTCCAGCTTCGAGAACGCACGCCGTGGGTCGATCCAGGCCTTTTCCAGCAGGTCCATCCGCGTGCTGTCCGCTCCGATCGCCCGCGGCCGGATGTGCCGGGGCGCCAGGTGGAAGTGGTGCAGGTAGGCTAGTTGTTCGCGCAGCTTCATGGGATCGGTACCCCGCAGGCTCGCGCAACCGAACATCAGCCCGATGCCATGGTCCGCGACGTACGCGGCGATGGCTCCCCACAACAGGTTCAGTACCGCGCGACCGCGGTACTCGCGCAGCACGCATGAACGCCCCAGTTCGAGCGTGCGCTCGCCGGTGGACACCAGCGGCGAGACGTCGAATTCGGCGCTCGTATAGCCGTCCGCGGATGCGGATTCGTTCGCGTCCCGGCGCCTGAGGCGATACGTGCCGACGACCTGTCCTTCGCACGGCGGGCGCGCATGGTCGATGACGATGAGGTGGTCCATCCGCGCGTCGTGCGCATCGGCATCCCGTCGGCTGGCCCGCTGCTGGTCGCTTGCCGTCGCGCCCCATTCCTCGTGGAAGACGCTGTAGCGCAGGCGCTGCGCTGCATCGATTTCCGCTGGTGTGTTGGCGAGGCGGGCTTCGATCCTGAAAGGGAGACTCATGGGCCGCGCACGCCGTTGGAAACGGACGTGGCGGTCATGGGCGGCAGGATCGGGCTGGGCGTCATGCGGTGGACAGTGTGGTGTTGCGCGTCAAGGCACCATGAATCGACTGGGCGCGCGCTGCTGACCATTCACGGGCCACGCGCCGATCGCCCAAGGCACTGACGCATCGCGTGGCATGCGGTTCAGGTTGTCGATGTCGCTGGCGATCATCAACGCATCCAGGACCGGCCTGGCTGCGGCGGCATCCCAGCGCCGCAGAGCGCTGCACCTGCCACGAATGGGGCCGCCGGATTACAGGATCGTAACGTTGGGGCGGCGGCCTGCCGCGATAAAATCCGCCGTGGACGCGCACGGACGTGCGTTGTCACCTGGTGCTGGCGTCCCGCCCGCATCGATTTCGATGTCCCGGGCGGGCCTCGCCCGACACACGTCCGTCGGCTCCCGCGAGAGAGTAGTGATGTTCCGCGATTCCGTTTCCCGGCTGATCGTCCAGCTGCTGGCAGGCTGCTGCTTGTTGGCGTGCGCGTCGATTGGCATGTGCACCCCACCGGTCAAGCTCACCATCCTGAGCTACCACGAGATCGCCGAGCGCAGCGATGCGCTGGCGCCCCTCTATACGGTGACGCCCGCCAATTTCGCCGCGCAGATCCACTGGCTGCGGGACAGCGGCCATCACTTCGTCAGCGTCGATGACGTCCTCGCCGATGCGCGGGGCAGCAGACGGTTGCCCACCGATGCGGTGCTCATCACCTTCGACGACGGCTACCAGTCGGTCTACACGCAGGCGTTCCCCATCCTCAAGGCGATGAAGGTGCCGGCGGTGATCGCGCTTGTCGGCAGTTGGCTGGATGCCAAGGGATCGGTCGACTTCGATGGCAGATCGGTGCCGCGGTCGGACCTGCTGTCGTGGGACGAAATCCGCGAGATGACGCGCAGCGGCCTGGTGGAAGTCGCCAGCCACACCTACGACCTGCATCGCGGCATCGTGGCCAATCCGCAGGGAAACCTGGAGCCCGCCGGGACCGCGCGCCAATGGCTGCCGGCAAGCCGCCGCTACGAGGACGAGGCGAGCTACCAGCGGCGCGTCAGCGCGGACCTGCGCCGCAACCAGCAACTGCTGAAGTCGCACCTCGGCCGCGCGCCGCGCGTGATCGTCTGGCCGTACGGGCGCTACAACGTCGAGACCACGCGGATCGCGCGCTCGCTGGGGATGCCGGTCGGGCTGACGCTCGACGACGGTCCCGACACCGCGCAGGTCCCGCTGGAAGCCCTGCGTCGCGTCCTGGTCGAACAACCCATGTCGGTCGCCGACCTGCAGCGCGACATCACGTTGCGCAACACCTTCGTCATCGATGACGGACGTCCGGCCAAGGTCATGCACCTGGACCTGGACTACATCTACGACCCGGATCCGCTCCAGCAGGAAAAGAACCTCGGTCGCTGGCTCGATCGCATCATCGCGATGGGCGTCAACACGGTGTACCTGCAGGCGTTTTCCGACCCCGACGCCAATGGCGCGGCCGACGCGGTCTATTTCCCGAACCGCCACCTGCCGATGCGAGCGGACCTGTTCAACCGCGTGGCCTGGCAGATTTCCACGCGCACGCAGGTGAAGCGCGTCTATGCATGGATGCCGGTGCTTGCATGGCAGCTGCCCGACAGCGACCCTGCCGCGCAGGACCGCGTGGTGACGCTGCCCAATGTTGCCAATCACCTGGCGATGGGCTATCCGCGGCTGTCGCCGTTTTCACCGCGTGCGCGGCAGGCGATCCGCGAGGTCTACGAAGACCTCGCGCGTGACGCGACGATCGACGGCATCCTGTTCCACGACGACCTGACGCTCTCGGACTACGAAGATGGCAGTCCCTGGGCGTTGAAGGCTTACCGCGCATGGGGACTTCCCGCGTCGGTCGCCGCCATCCGCGGAAGCGACGCGCTGTTGACGCGCTGGTCGCGGCACAAGACGGCGTACCTGGACGCATTCGCCAAGGAACTCGCGCAGGTCGTGCGCGACGAGCAGCCGGGCTTGCTGACCGCGCGCAACCTGTACGCGCAGGTCGTGCTCAACCCGAAGTCGGAAGACTGGTACTCGCAGTCGCTTGCCGGTTCGCTAGCCAACTACGACTACACCGCGATCATGGCGATGCCCTATATGGAGCAGGCCGCCGATCCAGCGGCATTCCTCGATGCGATCGTCCGCAAGGTCGCCGCGCAGCCGAACGGATTGAAGAAGGCGGTGATCGAACTGCAGACCGTCGACTGGCGCAGGCAGGACGCACCGATACCCAGTACGGAACTGGCCGACACGATCCGATCGCTTTACGCGCACGGCGTGTTGAACGTGGCCTATTACCCGGACAACCTCTACCGGAACAACCCGGACCCGGCAGTGCTGCGCCCGGTGTTCGACAGCAAGCCCGACAAGCCGCGAGCGCCAGCGATGGCGGCCCGGCACGCGGGTGCGGCCGCGGCCGCGGCCGGACGGTGACGATCATGGCGCTCGCGCTGGTCCACACGCTCTGGCTCGGCTTGCAGGGCTTCGTCTACTTCTACCCGTTGTTCATGTCTTATCTGTGGATGATGGGCGCGGCGTTGTTCTACTGGCGGTTCGAGCGACGCGACGTGGCAACCGTCGGCCAGCTCCCGACGCCGTCGCTGCCGCCCGTCAGCATCCTGATCCCGTGCTTCAACGAAGGACCGCATGCCGAGGAAACCATCCGCCATGCGCTGGCGACCGACTACCCGGAGTTCGAGGTGGTTGCGATCAACGACGGCAGTGGCGACGACACGGGATCCATCCTGGATGCGATGGTGCCGCTGCACCCCCGCCTGCGCGTCGTCCACATGGGCAAGAACCAGGGCAAGGCGATGGCGCTGCAGGCCGGATGCCTGATGGCACACCACGAGCTGCTGCTCTGCATCGACGGCGACGCCTTGCTGGACCCGCAGTGCGCGCGCTGGATGGTCCGGCATTTCGTCGGCGACGCCGACGTGGCGGCCGTGACCGGCAACCCGCGCATCCGCAACCGTTCCACGCTGCTGGGCCGGCTGCAGGTTGGCGAGTTTTCATCGATCGTCGGCATGATCAAGCGCGCGCAACGCACCTTCGGCCGGTTGTTCACGGTCTCCGGCGTGATCACCGCTTTCCGGAAATGCGCGCTGCATGACGTCGGTTACTGGAGCGCGGACATGCTGACCGAGGACATCGACATCACGTGGAAGCTGCAGCGCGCTGGCTGGGACATCCGCTTCGAGCCGCGTGCGCTGGTCTGGATCCTGATGCCGGAAACCCTGCGCGGCTTGTGGAAGCAGCGGCTGCGCTGGGCGACGGGTGGGGCGCAGGTGCTGCTCAAGAACCTCGACGTGGTCGCCCACCCGCAGCAGAACCATCTATGGCCGCTGCTGCTGGAGTTGTGCCTGAGCCTGCTGTGGTCGTACCTGATGCTGGCGCTCACCGTGATCTGGCTCGCGGGCCTGGTGCTGCCGCACGGCATCGTGCCGCTGATTGGATCGCCGCTGATCCCGCGCTGGAGTGGCGCGCTGCTGGGCACGACCTGCCTGCTGCAGTTCGCCATCAGCAAATGGCTCGACAGTCGTTACGACCACCAGCTCGGTCGCAATTACTACTGGATGGTGTGGTATCCACTGGCATTCTGGCTGATCAACATCGCAGCGACCGTCGTGGCCTTTCCGCGTGCGCTCCTGCGCAGGAGCGTCCGCGCGCGGTGGGTGAGTCCGGATCGGGGCGTGCACGTGCGCAGTGGAACGGCAATGGGGGAGACACATGTTTGACACCTTGATCATCAACGCGCGCCGGGATCTCGGCTGGGGGCGGCGCGCCGCTTCAGACCTGTCCACCGCGATGCTCTGGATCGGCTGGATCCTGTTGTGGGCACCCGTGTTCCGCAAGTTGCGGGAGGTTGTCCGCCTGCACCTGCAGTTCGAACTGGCCGCCCGGGAAATCCTCGAGATGGTCACGCCCATTTCAGTGGTGCACTCGGTGATCGCCCTGCTCGGGACGATCACGCTGCTGCTGTCGTGGTCGCTGCTGCCCAAGCGGCGCGTGGCCCACGCCCACGCCGCGTTGACGTCCGTGGACCATGCGCGTCATTTCGGCGTCGACGAGCGCCAGGTCGCTGCCGGCCTGCAGAGTCGCATCTGCGTGGTTCACCACGATGACGATGGCGCCGTCACCGGCATCACTGCGCAATACCCGTTGGTGCAGGTGCCGTCGATGCCAGTGACGCTCGTCCGGATCCCGCAGCGCGAGGCGGCCTGATCGCGGGGTAAGCGCAACCCCGCCGGCGCAGCCCGGTTATTGCGCCGGGTTTGCGTGCGCAAGTTGCTGGTACTGCGCAGGCGACATCCCCGGCAGCTTGCGCAGGAACGCCACGGCGCTCCAGATTTCGGCATCCGTGTGGGTCTTCCCCCAGGCCGGCATCGCGCTCATCTTGATGCCGTGCTTGATGATCCAGAATGCCTCGGCGGTGTCATCGATGCCGTCGGTGGACAGGTCGGGCGGCTGCGGATACAGGCCGGTCCGCAATTCGGACTGCGCGACACCGGGCGCGAGGTGGCAGCCCGTGCATCGGGTCGAATACAACCGCGCCCCCTGCGCTATCTGCGCTGGCGATTCCAGGTCGGGGACGACGATATTCCGCGAATACGCCTTGGTGGCGTTGTCGCGCAGGTTCTCCAGCAGCGTGAGGGTCAGCGGTGCATGCGGCGCGTCAGCGCCCATGTTGTACATCCCGGACCGGACAAAGACAGTCGCGCCGATCCCAAGAACGACCAGAAGGCCCAGCAGGACTGCAATCAATCGGGTGGGCGTCGACATGTCGGTACTCAGCAGCCAGGGGAACGCCAGCCTGCACCATCCGGGGTAGTCGCCGCGTTCACGTGCCGGCCTGCGTGTCGACGCCGCCGCCGCCGCCGCTCGTCGGTGAGCGGCCCGCCAACACGGATTGCTGACGCCTGTCGTCCTAGGATCGGCGGCGGTTCCTGGTGGATATCACGATGCGCGTCGGGCGAGGTTGGTTGGCGGCTGCAATCGCGGTTGTCCTTGCGATTCCGCTTGGCAGCAGTGCAAAGGAGGCTGCGATGACGCTGACCCTGGCTTCGCCTGCGTTTGCGCCGGGTGCGCCGATGCCCACCCGCCATACCTGTGATGGAGACGAGCTCTCGCCGGCGCTGCAATGGTCAGGCACGCCATCCGGCACCAGGAGCTTCGCGCTCATCGTCGATGACCCCGATGCTCCCGATCCCGCCGCGCCCAGGCGGACCTGGGTGCACTGGGTGCTGTACGACATGCCTGCGAACGCGCATGCGCTTCCCGAAGCGGTGGATGCCGCGCAGCTCCCTCCCGGGACGCGGCAGGGCGTGAACGACTGGAGTCGCACCGGCTACGGCGCCCCATGTCCGCCGAAAGGCCGCCACCGCTACGTCTTCAAGTTGTACGCACTGGATCGCACGTTGCCGGACCTGCACAAGCCGGATAAGGCGCAGCTGCTCAAGGCGATGGAGGGGCATGTCGTCGCCCACGCGGAGTTGATCGGAACGTACCAGCGCGGCCGTTGAGCCCTGGGTTCATTTCTCCCTGATCTTCGATTCAGTTCGCAGGTCAGCGGGAGGGGCTGTGCGATCATCGATGGATCGACCACCCGGGGAGTAAAAGATGGAATTGCGTGCATTGACCGTTGGCGTTGCGCTGACGCTGGGTGCGGCTTCATCCGTTGTGCTGGCTGCTCCCGCCAGTGATCCGACCGAGCCGGCGTTTCGCGCGCTGTACAAGGAGTTGGTGGAAGTGAACACCACCCGTTCGGTCGGCGACTGCACGCAGGCCGCCGAAGCGATGCGCAGGCACCTGCTCGATGCCGGCATTCCCGAAGCCGACACGCAGGTGATCGCGCCATCGGATCGTCCCAAGGACGGCGCGCTGGTCGCATTGCTGCGCGGCAGGGATGCATCCCTCAAGCCATTGCTGCTGTTGGCGCACATCGACGTCGTCGAAGCCAGGCGCGAGGACTGGGCGCGCGATCCGTTCAAGCTGGTCGAGGAGGGCGGCTGGTTCTACGGGCGCGGGTCGAGCGACGACAAGGCCATGGCGTCCGTGTTCACCGACAACCTTGTCCGCTACCGCAAGGAAGGCTACGTGCCGCGTCGCGGCATCAAGCTGGCGCTGACCTGCGGTGAGGAGACGCCGGAGGTCTTCAACAGCGTGCACTGGCTGACGACGGACAAGCCGCAGGTGCTGGATGCGGCATTCGCGCTCAACGAAGGTGCCGGTGGCGAACTCGATGCCAAGGGCAAGCCGGTCGCGCTGCAGGTGCAGGCCGGCGAAAAGGTCTACCAGGATTTCGACCTGTCGATCAGCGACGACGGCGGCCACAGTTCTCGGCCGAAGAAGCACAACCCGATCACGCAGATGGGTGCCGCGCTGGCCAGGCTGGGCGCGTACCAGTTCCCCGTCGCCATCAACGAAGCGACGCGCGGGTATTTCGAGGCGCAGTCGAAGCTCGTCGATCCGAAGGTCGCGGCCGATATGCGCGCAGTCCTGGAAAACCCGAAGGACGATGCTGCGATCTCGCGCCTGTGGGACGCCAATCCCAGCTGGAACGGCATGCTGCACACCACCTGCGTCGCCACGATGATCAATGGCGGCCATGCGCCCAACGCCTTGCCGCAGCATGTGTCGGCCAACGTCAACTGCCGCATCCTGCCCGGCGAGCACGTTGCCGATGTGCAGAAGACGATCGTGCGCGTGCTGGCCGAGGGGGCGATCACGGTCGCGCCCCATGGCGAGATCGGGGTCTCCACGAAGGCGCCACCACTCGGCGCGGACATCCTCGGCCCGGTGCGCGATGTCGCCGACACGATCTGGCCGGGCGTTGCGATCGTCCCGACCATGTCGACCGGCGCCACCGACGGGCGCTACCTCAACGCCGCCGGCGTGCCGACTTACGGAATCTCCGGGATGTTCCATGACGCCGAAGGCAGCCATGCGCATGGGCTCAACGAGCGCATCCGGGTGAAGTCGCTGCTCGATGGGCGCCAGTTCCTCTACGAACTGGTGAAGCGTTACGCCGACGCGCCAGCCGGAAAGTAACCGGCCGCGGGGCTGGCCATGGTGGCCAGCCCCGGCGGCGATGCGCGATTACGGCCTGTCGTCATCCATGAACGGATAGGCGTACCGCGTTGCCGGCACGAAGGTTTCCTTGATGCTGCGCGGGCTGATCCAGCGCAGCAGGTTGAGGATCGATCCGGCCTTGTCGTTCGTGCCCGATGCGCGCGCACCGCCGAAGGGTTGCTGGCCGACGACGGCACCCGTTGGCTTGTCGTTGATGTAGAAATTGCCGGCGGCATTGCGCAGGTGGTCCATCGCCTGTTCGATGGCATGACGATCCTGCGCGAAGACCGCGCCGGTCAGTGCATACGGACTGGTGCGGTCGACGATGTCGAGCGTTTCCAGCCATTTGTTCTCGTCGTAGACATGCAGCGTCAGCACCGGGCCGAACAACTCGTCGCGCAGGGTCCGGTAGTCCGGATTGGTGGTGACGATGATCGTCGGGCGCACGAAATAACCTTCGGAATCGTCGTAGCCGCCGCCGACGAGGATGTCCGCATCGCTCGCTGCTTTCGCCTCGTCGATCGCGGCCTTCTGCGTCCTGAAGCTCGACGCGTCGATCACCGCGCCCATGAAGTTCGAGAAGTCGGCGACGTCGCCCATGCGGATGCCGTCGACCTGCGACACCAGCGCATCCTTGATCAGGGGCCAGATGTTGCTTGGCACGTAGACACGGCTGGCGGCGGAGCATTTCTGCCCCTGGTATTCAAACGCGCCGCGCACGATCGCCGTCGTGAGTGCCACCGGATCGGCGCTGGGGTGGGCAATGATGAAGTCCTTGCCGCCGGTCTCGCCCACCAGGCGCGGATAGCTTTTGTAGGTGTCGATGTTGTCGCCGACCGTGCGCCACATCTGGTGGAACACCTTGGTCGATCCGGTGAAATGGATGCCGGCCAGGTGTGGGCTGGCGAGCACCGGGTTGCCGATGTCGGCGCCGCTGCCGGTGACCAGGTTGATGACGCCGTCCGGAAGCCCGGCTTCCTTGAACAGCTGCATCAGGAAGTGCGCGCTGTAGACGGACGTGCTCGCTGGTTTCCACAACACCGTGTTGCCGCACAGTGCGGGCGCGGTCGGCAGGTTGCCGGCGATCGAGGTGAAGTTGAACGGCGACACCGCGAACACGAAGCCTTCGAGCGGACGGTGCTCGAGTCGATTCCACATGCCCGGTGAGCTTTGCGGCTGCTCGCGCAACACCTGCTCGTAGAACGCGACGTTGAAGCGGAAGAAGTCGATCAGCTCGCAGGCGCTGTCGATCTCGGCCTGGTGGCAGGTCTTGCTCTGGCCAAGCATGGTCGCGGCGTTGAGGACGTCGCGATACGGCCCGGCCAGCAGGTCGGCGGCCTTGAGGAAGACCGATGCGCGCGCTTCCCACGGCAGGCCCGCCCAGTCCTTCTGCACGCGCAGTGCCGCGTCGATTGCGGACTGCACTTCGCCGGCGCCGCCCTGGTGGAATTCGCCCAGCACATGCGCATGCCGATGCGGCATCACCGCGCGGCCGAGCTTGCCGGTACGGACCTCCTTGCCCGCGATGACCAGCGGCATCTCGGTCTGCGTCGCCGACAGTTCGCCCAGCGTTGCCTTCAGGCTCGCGCGCTCGGCCGACCCCGGAGCGTAATTCCTGACCGGCTCGTTGATCGGGGTCGGGACTTTGGAGATGGCAAGGGACATGGCGGGCTCCGGAGCGCGAAACGCCCATTGTAAGCGGCGCGCCGGACTCGCCAAATGGCGCCTATTCGTCCTTCAGCGCCTCGACCTGACGTAGCCCGGGTAAGCGAAGCGCACCCGGGATTGCCGTTGACCGATGCCCCGGGTGCGGCCTTCCGCCTCACCCGGGCGACGAACTTCCCTCAGCGAACAACTCCGTCTGTGGATCGAAGGCATGCGGGTCGCTGAATCCGGATACCGCCACGCCGACCAGCCGGTAGCGGGTGCGCGATGGCAACCCGACGCGTTCGCGCAACCCGCAGGCCGCGTCGACCAGGTCCTCGAGCGATGCCGGTCGTCCCGGCGTCGTCACGCTGCGGGTCAGGATGCGGAAGTCGCTGGTCTTGAGCTTCAGCACGACCGTTCGCGCCAGGCGCCCGGGTGCCTGCTCGAGCTCGCGCTGGTAGCCGGCCCAGGTTTTCTCCGCCAGACGCGCGATGTGCGGCGCCAGATCATCAAGCAGCAGGTCGCTGGCGAACGTGTCCTCGGCCGAGATCTGCAGCGTGGGCCGCTCGGAGACCACGGGGTGTTCGTCGATCCCGAATGCAAGCTCGTGCAGCCGGCGCCCCCAGCGGCCGAATCGTCGCTCCAGGTCGTCCCGCGCGAACGTCCGCAGATCGCTCACCGATCCGATTCCGAGCCCGGCCAGCCTGGCTTCCATCACGCGACCGACGCCGGGCAGGCGGCCGACCGGCAACGGCGCCAGGAAATCGAGCACGTCATCCGGGCGCACCACGAACAAGCCATCCGGCTTGCGGAAATCCGACGCGATCTTGGCGACGAACTTGTTCGGCGCAACACCCGCCGATGCCGTCAGGGACGTCTCCTCGCGGATCGCCGCGCGGATCGCCTGCGCGGTGGCCGTCGCCGTCGGCAACGGCGTCCTGCACACGGTGACGTCCAGGTAGGCCTCGTCGAGCGACAGCGGCTCGACCAGTTCGGTATGCCGCTCGAAGATCTCGCGGATCTGTCGCGACACCGCCTTGTAGCGGACGAAGTCCGGCGGGACGAAGATCGCCTGTGGACACAGTCGCTCGGCGCGCACCGCCGGCATTGCCGAGCGCACGCCGAAGGTCCGCGCCTCATACGACGCCGCGCACACGACCGACCGGTTGCCCCGCCATGCGACGACCACCGGGCGGCCACGCAGGCTGGGGTCGTCCCGCTGCTCGACCGACGCGTAGAACGCGTCCATGTCGACATGGATGATCTTGCGGGGCAGGGCGGGCACCCGCCGATTTTACGGCGTTGCGGGCCTTGTTCCTGGTATCCCTGCCGGCTGTGCGGGCGACGGCGTCGCGTTGGCGTCAGACCACCCCGGTCGCCTGGAAAACGCCGATCACCACCAGCACGGCAAGGGTCTTGATGATGGTGATGGCGAAGATGTCCTTGTACGACTGGCGATGGCTCAGTCCGGTGACCGCGAGCAGGGTGATCACCGCGCCGTTGTGCGGCAGCGTGTCCATGCCGCCAGATGCCATCGCGGCAACGCGATGCAGCACCTCCATCGGGATTCCCGCGGCGTTGGCGTTGGCAATGAAGGTGTCCGCCATGGCCGCCAGCGCGATGCTCATGCCGCCCGATGCGGACCCGGTGATTCCGGCAAGCGCCGTGACGGTGACGGCTTCATTGACCAGCGGATGCGGGATCGCGGCCAGCGCATTCGCAAGCACGAGGAAACCGGGCAGGGCGGCGATCACCGCGCCGAACCCGTATTCGGATGCGGTGTTCATCGAGGCCAGCAACGCACCGCCGATCGCGGGCTTGCTGCCTTCGGCAAAGCTCGCCAAGACCGGCTTCCACGCGAATGCGATGACACAGGCGATGCCGACCAGCAGCGCACCCTCGACCGCCCAGATCGCCGCGACCTTGGAAACCTCCTGCACGACTGGCTCGGCCTTGCCGATGATCGTGGGGGCGAAGCCGACGTGCTCACCGTAGAAACGCGGGATCCACACGGTGAACAGCTTGTTGGCGACGCCGACCAGGACCAGCGGCAGGATGGCGACGAGCGGGTGCGCCAGCGTGGTTCCGGCGAAGGGGGCCGGCTCGTTGCGCAGCGTGGCGGGGTCGCCATAGCCTTCGCCCGCGCGCGCCGCGATGCGTCGGCGCCACTCCAGGTAGGCGATGCCCGCAGCGAGGATGAACACCGCGCCGATCGTTCCCAGCCAGGGCGCAGCCCATGCATTGGTGCCAAAGAACGACGCGGGAATGATGTTCTGGATCTGCGGGGTGCCCGGCAGCGCGTCCATGGTGAAGGTGAAAGCCCCCAGCGCGATGGTTCCCGGGATCAGGCGCTTGGGGATGTCGCCCTGCCGGAACAACTCGGCCGCGAAGGGGTACACCGCGAAGACCACGACGAACAGCGACACCCCGCCATAGGTCAGCAGTGCGCACACCAGCACGATCGACAGCATCGCGCGTTGTGCGCCGACGACGCGGATCGTGGCCGCCACGATCGCCTTGGAGAATCCGGACAATTCGATGACCTTGCCGAAGATCGCGCCCAGCAGGAAAACCGGGAAGTAGAGCTTCAGGAAACCGACCATCTTGTCCATGAACAAGCCGGTGAACATCGGCGCGACCAGCGACGGATCGGTCAGTAACACCGCGCCCAAGGCGGCGATCGGGGCGAAGAGGATGACGCTGTGGCCGCGATAGGCGATGAACATCAGGAAACACAACGCGGCCAGCACGATCACGAACGCCATTGCTCGATCCCCGCCCGCATCGGGCCGCTTGCATGAAGTGCGAGTGTCCGCAGCGCGCGCCAGGCGGCCCATTGTCCGAAGGTACGATGCGGCGCCGGTGCGCCGACCCCTAGGCTGCGTGTGGGCGGCCGCCGGGGCCGCGGGCACTGGCACACCTCATGGGGATCCGACGATGCGCAACAGATTGAACCGCAGCACCTTGAGCCTGGCTGTCGCGTTGGGCCTCGCCGGTCCGGCCGCATTCGCGCAGCAAGCCGCGCCGGCCCCCGCCGCGAACGCGACATCGACGCTCGAGGCGGTCAAGGTCACCGCCCGCAAGCGCGAGGAAACCATCAAGGACGTTCCGGTCGCGGTGACGGCCTTTACCCCGGAGACGCTCGACAAGCTCAACATCCGCGACATTGGTGATCTTGATACGCAGGTGCCGAACCTCACCATCTATGCCGCGCGCGGTTCCAGCAGCACCGTGACCGCCTACATCCGTGGCGTCGGCCAGTCCGATCCGCTGTGGGGCGTCGATCCAGGCGTCGGCATCTACCTCGATGACGTCTACGTCGCGCGTCCACAAGGTGCGCTGCTGGACGTATTCGACGTTGGCCGCGTCGAGGTGCTGCGTGGGCCGCAAGGCACGCTGTACGGCAAGAACACCATTGGCGGCGCGATCAAATACATCTCGCGCGGGTTGTCGAAGGACACCGAAGGCTTCGCCGAGGCGACCGTCGGCAACTACAACGAGCACGACTTCAAGGCCGCTGTCGGCGGCTCGATCGGCGGCAGCGACGGCGCACTGCGCGGCCGCATCGCGGTCGCCAGCCTCAACCGCGATGGCTTCGGCCACAACCTCATCACCGGCGAGGACGTGAGCGACAAGAACATCGACGCTTTTCGCCTCAATCTCGGCGCGTACATCAGCGACGACCTCGATGTGCAGTTCGCCGCCGACTGGATGGACGATCGCTCGGGCGTCCGGGGCGCGCAGATGCTGGCGCCCAATGCGCTGCAGCCGATCTTCTTCCCCACCCAGGGGCCGTACCTGCCGCTCGACGATCGCTACGACGTGCGCAATGGCATGCCCAACGTCAACGACACGCGCCTGCAGGGCGCATCGGCGACGGTGAACTGGCGGGCGAACGACAACTGGGCCATCAAGTACATCCTCGCCAAGCGCGAGTCCAACACCGAGACCAACATCGATTTCGACACGACGCCATCCCCGGTGGCCGACGTCAAGGCGTTCTACCGCGACCAGCAGGTCAGCAATGAGTTGCAGGTGAACTACGACGCCGGTGGTCGCGCGCGCGGGGTGATGGGGCTGTATTCGTTCGACGGCGAAGCCGGCGGGCAGGTGCTCAACAACTTCTTCAACTTCCTGTTCGGCGACACCCACGGCACCGTCTACACCAAGAGCCTCGCGGCCTACGCCGACTGGACATTCGACCTGAGCAGCCGCTGGAGCCTGGACGTCGGGGCGCGCTACACCGACGAGGACAAGCATGCGGTGGTCCTCAACCGCAGCTACAGCAACGGAACCTACACAGTGCCGACCGCGGTCGTTGCCAACTTCGACAAGACGATCAACTTCAAGAACGTTTCGCCGAAAGTCTCGCTCGATTATCAACTGACCCCCGACATCATGGTCTATGGCCTGGCGTCGCGCGGCTTCAAGTCCGGTGGCTACAACATCCGCGCGCAGTCCGCATTCGTGCCGCGCTCGGCGGAACCCTTCAGCGACGAGTCGGTCGACAGCTACGAAGTCGGCAGCAAGATGTCGTTCCTGGACCAGACGCTGATGCTCAATGCCGCGCTGTTCCACAACAAGTACAAGGACATCCAGTTGTCGGTGTTCACGGCCTACGACAGCAATGGCGACGGCACGGAGGACGCATTCTTCGGGGACTTCACCAATGCCGGCGCAGGCACGGTCAATGGCGCCGAGTTCGAATACCAGTGGCTGGCGTCGCCGCACTGGGCCGTCTCGGGCAACGTGGCCTGGCTGGATGCGAAGTACGACGAATACATGTTCAAGGGCGTCAACATCGCCGACCGGCAGAAGTTCACCAACGCGCCTGATTTCTCCGGCGCCATCAACCTGGAGTACCGCACGGACCTGGCCAACGGCGCCAACCTGGCCGCGCGCGTGGGTTACGCGTACCAGAGCGGGGTCGTGGCGACGACGGAGATCACCGAGGATCCCGTCACCCATGTCCGCACCAATCCGATCACCCAGGACGGCTATGGCCTGCTCAATGCCGGCGTCATCTGGCGGTCCGGTGGCCCGTGGATGGTGTCGCTGCAGGGCACCAACCTGACCGACAAGACCTACCGCACGACCGGCTACGTGATCCCGGCACTGGGCGTGCGCACCGGCTTCTATGGCCCGCCGCGGCAGGTCACGCTCAGCGTGCGCTACACGTTCTGACTTGGGGTGGGGCCGCGGCACCCGCGGGCTGGCGCGGGTGCTGCGGTATTCTCCGGGTGACAGCGCGTCCGTCGACGCAACGATGGCCGATGCCTTGATGAACCACCGGTCCAGCCAGATGTCGTCGCGCCGATGCTGAGCATCGGCGTCGTCGTTTTCGCCGCGGTGCTGTGGCTCGGACTGTTGTTCGGCACCGGCGTCTATGGCGAGCGGCACCCGCGCGTGCTCGCCAGGCACTGGCATCACGTCTATGCCTTGTCGCTGGCGGTGCACTGCACGTCGTGGACGTTCTTCGGCACGGTCACCCAGGCCGCACGTTACGGCTGGCCGCTGCCGCCCACCTTCGTCGGCGCGATCCTGCTGTACGTGCTGGCGGCGGGCTTCATGGCCCGGCTCGTGCAGTTGTCGCGCGAGACCAATGCGACGTCGATCGCCGACTTCATCGCCACCCGCCTGGGCAAGGATGCCTGGCTCGCCGCCACGGTGACGCTGGTCGCGGCGCTTGGCCTGATCCCGTACATCGCGCTGCAGCTCAAGGCGATGGCGATGAGCTTCGCGATGCTCACCGCCCACGGGACGACGGCAGCATCGCCGGCGTGGCACGACAGCGCGCTGTACGTCGCGCTGGTGATGGCGGTGTTCGCGATGCTGTTCGGCACGCGGCGCGCCAGCGCGGCCGAGCATAACCGCGGGCTGGTGCTGGCGATGGCATTCGAGTCGGTCTTCAAGCTGGTGGCGATGCTGGCGGTGGGCGCATTCGTCTGGTTCGGGCTCGACGCCTTGCCGCAGGTGCCGGCACCGCCACCGCCACCGCCACCGCCACCGGTGGGCGGCTTCGCGTCCCTGATGCTGCTGGGTGCGTTCGCGATGTTCATCCTGCCGCATCAGTTCCACGTGGCTGTCGTCGAATGCCGCGATGCAGGCGCGGTGCGCACCGCGCGCTGGCAATTCCCCTTGTACCTGCTGCTGATCGCCCTGCCGGTGCTGCCGCTGGCGCGCGCCGGCGAGGCCCTTCTCGCCCAGCGTGGGATTCCGTCCGACCTCTACGTGCTGGCGTTGCCGCTGTCGCAGGGGCAGCACGGGTTGGCGCTGTTCGCATTCCTCGGCGGATTGAGCGCCGCCACCGGCATGGTGGTCGTCAGCACGCTGACGCTCAGCCTGATGATCGGCAACCACTGGCTGGCGCCGGGCCTGCTGCGCGGTCTCTGGTCGCGCAACGACGGCGGCGATCTTCGCGGGCACGTGCTGGCGCTGCGGCGCGTTGGCATCATCGCGATCATGCTGCTGGCATGGGCCTACAGCCGCCTGGTCGCGGGCAGCGAGGCGCTGGCGGACGTCGGCGCGGTGTCGTTCTCCGCGTTGGCGACCCTGGTCCCGGCGCTCGGGTTCGCCGTGTGGCGTCCGCAGACACCCGCGCGCGCCGCGATCGCCGGCGTGCTGGCCGGCTTCGCGGTCTGGTGCTGGGTGATGCTGTTGCCGATGGCCTTGCAGGCACGCGGTCTTGCACCGACATGGCTCGCGCACGGGCCGTTCGGGTGGGAGTGGCTGTCGGCCGACGGCCTGTTCGGCCTGACCGGCTGGAGCCGGGTCGCGCGCGCGGTGGGCGCCAGCCTGTTCGTCGGCACCGTGGCGACCCTGGTTGCGATGTTGTGGCGACGCGAAGCGCCGCGCCGCTCGCAACGTGGACTCGATGCTCAGACCTTGCGCGACGCCGGCCTGCGTTTCCTGTCGCGCGAGCGCGTCGAGGAAGTGTTGCTCGGCGCGCCCGCGACGGGTGCGGTTTCACCAGTGATCGAGGCGGCACTGGAGCGCGAACTGGCCGCCGTGCTCGGCTCGGCTTCCGCCCGCGTGCTGCTCGATGCCGCGCGGCGCGAGACGGGCCATCTGGACACCGTTGCCGCGATCGTGGGGGAGGCATCGCGCGACCTGCGTTTCAACCAGCGCCTGCTCGAGGCTGCGCTGGAGAACATGAGCCAGGGCATCAGCGTGGTCGATGCGCAACTGCGGCTGGTAGCGTGGAATCATCGCTACGCCGAGCTTTTCGGCTATCCCGAGTCGCTGCTGCAGGTCGGGACGCCCATCGCCGAGCTGGCTCGCTGGGCCTTGCTCAGCGTGCCGCCCAAGGAGGGACAGCGGACCGCGCTGCAACGGCGCCTGGCGCACATGCGCGCCGGCACGCCGCACCTGACGGAGCGCGTGTTCCCGGATGGCAGCATCGTCGAGATCCGGGGCAACCCGATGCCCGGCGGCGGCTTCGTGGCGACCTTCACCGACGTCACCGCGTTCCGCCGCACCGAAGCTGCGTTGCTGCAATCCAACGAAACACTCGAGCAGCGCGTCATCGCGCGCACCACCGACCTGGAAGCCGCCAAGCGCGATGCCGAGCGCGCCAACGACGCCAAGAGTCGCTTCCTCACCGCGATCGGCCACGACCTGCTGCAGCCCTTGCATGCGGCGCACCTGTTCACCGATGCGTTGTCGCAGCAGCTCGATGATCCGCGCCAGCGCGATTGCGTGGTGCAGGTCCGCGGCGCGCTGGATTCGACCACCGACCTGCTCACCGGCCTGCTGGACATGTCGCGGCTGGAAGCGGGGGGGCTGGTCCCGGAGCGGCGTCCATTCGCGCTGGCCGATGTGCTGGTTCCGCTGGTCTCGGAGTTCGGCGTGCTGGCCGCCGAGCGCGGACTGCGGCTGCGCCATGTGCCCACGCGCGCCTGGGTGCACACGGATCCGCAACTGCTGCGGCGCGTGCTGCAGAACTTCCTGGCCAATGCAGTGCGCTATACCGAGCGTGGCAGCCTGCTGCTGGGCGTGCGGCGGCGCGGCGGCAGGCTGCACATCGAGGTGCACGACACCGGCGCCGGCATCGTGCCCGAGCAGCAGGCCATCATCTTCGAGGAATTCCGCCGCGGCGATGATGCGCCAGGACTGGGGCTCGGGCTCGGCCTGGCGATTGCCGAGCGCATCGCGCACTTGCTGGAAGCGCCATTGCACCTGCGCAGTCGCGTTGGTGTCGGCACCGTGTTCGCGTTGTCGCTGGAAGCCGCGCCCGCGGCCATCGCCGTGGGCGCGGCTTCCGCGGTGAAGCGTGGCGGCTTGGCAGGGACGCGCGTGCTGGTGCTCGACAATGAGACGCCCGCGCGCACCGGGCTGCGGCTGTTGCTCGAAGGCATGGGTTGCATCGTCGACGACGCCGCCGATGGCGAGCGCGCCGATGCGGCGTTGCGCCACATGCCCGCGGATCTGTGGTTGTTCGATTACCACCTGGATGCCCGCGACACGGGGGTCGCGGCGTACCACCGGCTGAGCGCGGACCATGGCGCGCGGCCGGCGGTCATCCTCAGTGCCGACGCCGGCCCGCTGGTGCGCGCCGCGGTGCACGAAGCGGGGCTGCCCTTGTTGATGAAACCGCTGAAACCGCTGGCACTGAAGTCCGTGCTCGACCGCCTGCTGGCGGCCCGCAGCGCGCAGGCCCAGCCTTCGAGCTGAGAGACGCGGTAGAGCAGGGGGCCGCGCGCCTCTGCGTGGCGCGCGATTGAATGCTTCGGCCGAAGGTCGCGGCTCAGTCTTCGAGCAGGCGCGCCGGATCGGTGAGTTCGAGTTCCCGCAGCACCACGCCCGCCTGGGTACGGTTGCGCACGCCGAGTCGTTCGAAAATGGCGGTCAGGTGCGCCTTGACGGTGCGTTCCTGGATGCCCAGCCGGTCGGCGATCTGTTTGTTGAGCAGGCCTTCGGCGACCAGCACCAGCACCCGGAACTGCTGTGGCGAAAGGCTGGCCAGGCCGGCGGCGAGTGCGGCGTCGCGCGGTGAGGAGCGGGCGCTGGAGACGGCGCCGCGCAGCACGGCGGGAAGCCACTGCTCGCAGCCCATCACGGTGCGGATGGCCTCGCGCAGTTCGTCCAGGCCCGTGCTCTTGGGCAGGTAGCCGGCGGCGCCATGATCCAGCGCGCGACGCACGACACGCGGATCGTCGTTGGCCGATACCACCACCACCGCCACGCCGGGGTGCTGGGCGCGGATCGCGGCCAGGCCGGCGAGTCCATGGTTGCCCGGCATGTGCAGGTCGAGCAGCACCAGGTCGATGCCGGGCTCTGCTTCCAGCGCCGCGAGCACGCTGTCGAGCGAGTCGGCCTCGCGCACCTGCAGGTCGGCCACCGCATCGGCGGCGGCGCCACGCAAGGCGGCGCGGAACAGCGGGTGGTCGTCGGCGATCAGCAGCGTCGGCATTGCCGGCGGCAGCCTGTCATTGGATCGTCCAGCCGCCGTCGACATCGATCGTGTGCCCGGTGATGTTGCGCGCCGATGGCGACATCAGGAAGTCGGTGATGCCAGCGAGTTCGTCGAAGCCGATGAAGACGCCCTTCGGCATCGGCTTCAGCATGACCTCGCTGACGACCTGCGATTCGGGGATGCCGCGCGTGCGCGCCTGGTCTGCGATCTGCCTGTCCACCAGCGGCGTCTTCACGTAGGTGGGGCAGATGGTGTTGATGGTGATGTCGGTGTCGGAGGTCTCCAGCGCGATGACTTTGGACAAGCCCAGCAGGCCGTGCTTGGCGGCCACGTAGGCGCTCTTGTAGGGACTGGCGACCAGCGAGTGGATCGAGCCGATGTTGACGATGCGGCCGAAACCGCGCGCGCGCATGCCAGGCAGCACGGCCTGGGTGAGGCGCGCCACGCCCACCAGCATGACCTGGACGAGGAAGTTCCATTTGTCGATCGGGAAGTCTTCCAGCGGCGCCACGTGCTGCAGCCCGGCGTTGTTGACCAGCACCTCGACAGGTCGCGACACGGCCGCCAGCGCGGCGGCGACACTGTCGTCGGCCGTGACATCGAGTACCAGTGCTTCCGCCGAGCCGCCCTGGGTGCGGATCGCGCTGGCGACCGACCCGGCCGCATCCGCGTTGAGGTCGGTCACCACGACGTGGTGCCCGGCCTTGGCGAGCTCGGTGGCAATGCCGGCACCGATGCCGCTGCCGGCGCCGGTGATCAGGATGCAGCGTGCCGTCATGTGCGTCTCGCGCAGGTGTCCGGTCGCTAGCCTAACAGCGGGCGGAAGCCCTGCATCCGGACGAAAGTACGATGCACGCCGGGCGAGTGCTTGCTAGTTTGGGCGAATGACCAGACTTCGCGCCGCCACCCGGGTTGTCCTTCTCTGCTGCCTTTCCGCCTGCGCCGCACAGCCGCCGCGACCTGCCGTGGAGCCGTCCATGTTCACCAGCCTTCGCACCACCATCCATCGCGACGACGGGGACGACCTGCTCACCGCTGGCCTCGGACTCGCCGGCCTTGCCGGGGCGAAGCCGCCGGCGTTCGCGGATCCTGCGCATCCCACGCCGGCGGAGCTGCGGCGACGCGCGATCTGGAGCAACTGGCGCGGCATCGCCGACCTGTCCGCCGACGGCGGCTACGGCACGTTGTACGGCAGCACCACGCGGGTTCCCGGGCGCGAGTTCTCGGCCTACGCCCGCATCCCCGGCGCCCACCAGCCGCATCGCGTGCTGGTGCAGGTACCTGATTCATTTGATGCGCGGAAGCGCTGCCTGCTGGTCGCGCCATCGTCCGGGTCGCGCGGCATCTACGGCGCGATCGCCGTCGCCGGCGCTTGGGGCCTGCCGAAAGGTTGCGCCATTGCCTACACCGACAAGGGAACCGGCACAGACTACTTCGACCTGGACAACCAATCCGGTGCAAGGGCCGACGGCACAGTCGGCGCCCTCGGCAGTGCCGACGATCTGGCATTCGTTCCCGACGCCGGTGTCGGCGCCAGCGGAGTCGCCGTCAAGCACGCGCATTCGCAGGACAATCCGGAAGCCGACTGGGGTCGCCACGTCCGCCAGGCCGCGGAATTCGCGCTGCAGGCGCTGGACGAAGCATTGCCGCAATCCGCGCCGTTCACCTTCGCCAACACGCGCGTGATCGCCGTCGGCATCTCCAACGGCGGCGCGGCAGTGCTGCGCGCGGCGGAGCTGGACAGCCCCGACGGTTGGCTGGATGCGGTGGTCGCGGGCGAGCCGATGATCGCCTCGCAAGGCGGGCGCGCGTTGTACGACTACGCCACCGAAGCGGCGCTGTTGATGCCCTGCGCGTTGCTCGATATCGCGGATCTGCCGAAGTCGCCCTTGTCGGCGCAGGCGGCAGCGGCTGGCGCGCAGCGCTGCGCGTCGCTGGCCGCGGCGGGCCTGCTGCAGGGCGGCGACGCGAAGGCCCAGGCGGCGTCGGCACACGCAGTCCTGCGCCGCAACGGCTGGACCGATGCTGCTCTGCATGCGGGCGCGTTGTCGGTGGATTTCGACATCTGGCGCGCGGTCGCGGTGACCTATGCATCGGCGTACGGCCGATACGGCGTTGGCGAGCATCCCTGCGGATATGGATTCGCGGCGCAGGAGCGCGACTTGTCCGCGCGCGCCGCGACCGATGCGGAGCGCGCGGCATGGTGGGCCGACAGCAGCGGAATTCCGCCGGGAGCCGGGGTCGGCATCATCGATCCGCGCTCCGCGGCACCGGATCCTTCGCTTGCGGGATTGCAGTGCCTGCGCGCGTTGTGGGACGGGTCGGGCAACGATGCGGATCGCGTGCGCCGTGGCATCGCCGAAACCCGCGCGTCGCTTCCGCGCGCTGGCCTTCCGGTGATCGTGATCCACGGACTCGACGACGGCCTCGTGCCGCCAGTGTTCAGCAGTGCCCCCTATGTCGCGGCGGCCCAGGCTGCGGGCCGTGACGTGCGCTACTGGCAGGTGCGCAACGCACAGCACTTCGACGCCTTCCTGGCGTTGCCGGACTATGGCGCGCGCTACCTGCCACTGCTGGCCTACGTCTACGCCGCGCTTGACCGCGTGGCGGCAGCTGGCGGCAGTGGCGGAACGCTGCCGGCCGACACCGTGATCCAGACGGTGCCGCGCGGGGACAAGCCGATGACGATGGACAACCTGGCGCTGCCCCGATAGCGCAGGATGCCGGTATGCCGGACCGCTTCGGCGAACCACGTTGAAACATCGCAGGGGGAATGACTTGGGAAGCCTGTTCTGGATTCGCCGCTACCTGACGGTGTTCGTATTCGCCTTCCTGGTCATTGCCGTGGCCCAGCTGCTCAAGGGCCACACGAATCGCTACGCAGTGGTTCAGGGCCTGATCTGGGCCGCCGTCTCCGCGAGCATCTTCACCGGCTCGCGCATCTGGCAGTCACGCCGCGGCCGTCATTGCGCGTTGTGTCGCGACACGCCGGAGATGCTGCAGAAGTCGGGGGCGAAGCCGGACTGACCTGCGCGTGCGTTGGAGGGCAGCGCAGCGTCCGCCTCCACCGTTGTAGCCTGGGTAAGGCCAAATGCCGCACCCGGGAGCGGGGATCGTCGGTGATCCCGGGTGCGCTGCGCTTACCCGGGCTACGTCACTGTGTCGCGATGCCCCGGGATGCGGGAGCAAGCATCAGATCTCCACTGGCGCGCCAAGTTCGACCAGGCGTGTCGTCGGGATGCGGAAGAAGTCCGTCGCCGGCGACGCATTGCGATGCATGAAGCCGAACAGGTGATCCCGCCATGCGGGCATGCCGTGCCTGCGCCTGGAGACGATGCTTTCGCGACTCGCGAAGTAGGTGGTGTCCATGGGATCGAAGCAGACGCCGCCGTTGTCCGTGGACTGCATCAGCGCCAGCGGCACGTCCGGTGTCTCCATGAAGCCGTATCGGACGATGGCACGATGGAAATCGTCGCCGATGGTGTCGATGGACAGTCGGGATGCGGGGGCGACGGCCGGCACGTCCATCGTCTCGACCGTCAGCAGCACGTTGCGTTCGTGCAGGACCTTGTTGTGCTTGAGGTTGTGCAGGAGCGCCTTTGGCACGATGCCTTGTTGCGCCGTCAGGAACACCGCGGTCCCACGCACGCGCATGGGCGGCGACAGCATCAGTCCGGGCAGGAAGGTATCGAGCCGCAGGCCGTCCTTGAAGATCTCGGCCTGCAGCAGGCTTCGCCCATGGCGCCATGTCCGCAGCAGGGTGAACACGACGATGCCGATCAGGATCGGGAACCATGCGCCATCCATGAACTTGACGAGGTTGGCGAACAGGAATGCGACGTCCACCAGGACGAACAGCGCTGCCAATGGCCAGAACAGTGCCGGGGGAATCACGGCGCGCTGGCGCATGGCCACGATCAGGATGATGCTGGTGAGCAGCATGGTCCCGGTGACGGATACGCCGTAGGCGGTCGCCAGCGACGTCGAGCTTCCGAAGCCGACCACCGTTGCGATCACCGCCAGCATCAGCATCCAGTTGATGGCCGGGATGTAGACCTGGCCGATCGTTTCCCTGGAAGTGTGGCGGATGGCCATGCGTGGCAGGTAACCCAGCTGGATCGCCTGGCGCGTCGCCGAGTAGGCGCCGCTGATGACGGCCTGCGACGCGATGACGGTGGCAGCGGTCGCCAGCCCCACCATCGGATACAGCGCCCAGGCCGGCACGCCGATGTAGAAGGGGTTTTCGACCGCGTGTGCATTGGCGAGCAGCAACGCGCCCTGGCCGAGATAATTGATGGTCAGCGCGGGCAGCACCAGGAAATTCCACGCGGTCTGGATCGGGAGCCTGCCGAAATGCCCCATGTCCGCGTACAGGGTTTCTCCACCCGTCACGGCCAGGACCACCGCGCCCAGGATGAAGATCCCATGCCAGCCGTGGCTTGCGAAAAAGTGGAATCCCCATGTCGGGCTCAGCGCCAGCAGCACTTCCGGATTGCCGCTGATGTTGCGCACGCCGATGACGGCCAGCGCGAGGAACCAGAGCACGATGACTGGTCCGAACGCGCGCCCGATGGTGCGTGTTCCAAATCGTTGCGTTGCAAACAGCGCCAGCAACACCACCAGCGTGAGTGGCAGCACCCAGCGATGCAGTTCGGGTGCCGCGACCTGCAGGCCTTCCACCGCCGACAGGACGGAGATCGCGGGTGTCAGCACGCCATCGCCGAAGAACAGGGCGACGCCGAACACGCCCAGGATGCCGATCATGTACGCAGCCCTGGAGCCTGCCGGCAGGGTCCGCTGCGCCAGTGCGGTCAGGGCCATGATTCCGCCCTCGCCATTGTTGTCGGCCCGCATGATCACCATGACGTATTTCACCGTGATCACGATCACCAACGACCAGAACACCAGCGAGAGGATGCCCAGCACGGTGGCGTGATCCGGCGTCAGGCCGTAGTGCGGGGAGAACGCCTCCTTGATGGTGTACAGCGGGCTGGTGCCGATGTCGCCGAAGACGACACCGATCGCCCCGAGCACCATCGCGCCGAAGCGCGTTTGATGGCCTTGCTGCAAGGAGGCGGGAGCGTCGATTGTCGCGGTGCTGTCCATGTCGATCGGTCGTTCGGGCGGTGTGGCACAGTGTTTTCCGGATCGCCGTAAAGGCGAAAGCCGCGGCGGCTCACGACGCGTAAATTCTTCGTAAAGGCCACGGCGAAACCCATGCCGCGCGAGTGCAGGCTTGCGTGCACAATCCCGCCAGGCCCCAGGGCGATCCGCGATGCACGCAGCGCAGCCACGCAATCTCGAGGACAGCAACCCGGCAGGTGCGGCCGGTGGTTATGCGCTGGCCGTGCTTGGCGTGCTGGTGGCGGTCGCGGTGGCCGCCGCGGCCCAGCAGTGGGTCGGGCTCGGCGATCTGTCCTTGGTGTTCATGCTGGCGGTGCTCGTCGTGGCCGTGCGCACCAGTACCGGCCCGGCCGTCTTGACCGCGGTCCTGTGCTTCCTGTCGTACAACTTCTTCTTCATCGCGCCGCGCTACAGCTTCTACATCCATGCCTGGCAAGGCGTGGCAACCGTGGGGCTCTTCCTGGCCGCGGCATTGCTGGCGGGTCGGCTCGCATCACGACTGGCCATGCAGGTACATGCGCTGCGCGTCGCCAACGAAGCCGCGGTCGCCAGGCAGGAGCTCGGCCAGAGGTTGGCGGTTGCCGCGGACGCGGACGAGGTCATGAAGGCCGCCGACGAAATCTTCCGGCGCAGGCTGGATGCGCACGTCTGGATCAGGATCGGCGACAACTCGCTGCACGTGGCGGGTATCGAACCGCCGGCATTGCAGGTGCTTCGCAGCACCGAGCGACTGGCCAGCGGGCTCCATCATGCGGAGACGATCGAGGAACACGGCTGGTGGTTCCTGCCCTTGCGCGCTCCGTCGTCGACTCTCGGCGTGATCGGTCTCAAGCTTCACGAACCATTGGGCGAATCCCGGCGCCAGCTTGCGCGGGCGATGGCCGATGACATTGCCCAGGCATTGTTGAGGACCCGCCTGGTGGCGGACCTGCAATCGGCGCGGCTCGCGAACGAGACCGAGCGTTTGCGGAACGCGTTGTTGTCGTCGGTTTCCCATGACCTGCGGACGCCGCTGGCGGCGATCATCGGTGCGGCCGGCAGCCTGGAGCTGTATCGCGAAGCCATGAGCCCCGAAGACCGGCGTGCCCTGCTCGACACGATCCGCGGCGAAAGCGAACGCCTGGACCGATATATCCAGAACCTGCTCGACATGACGCGGCTGGGTCACGGCACGTTGCTGCTCAATCGCGAATGGATCGGCGTGGATGAACTGATCGGCTCGGCCGTTGGACGCCTGCATCGCTACAGGGCCGACGCGCGGTTCGACATTTCTGTCAGCCGCGGGATCGGGGCGATCTGGGTGCAGCCGGCATTGCTCGAGCAGGCCCTGTTCAACGTGATCGAGAATGCAGCCGGATTCTCACCCCCGGGCGAGGCGATCGGCATCGACGCGGCGCTCGTCGATGGCCGGCTGCGGATCGAGGTTTCCGATCGTGGGCCCGGTATCCCCGAAGACGAGCGCGAGCGCATCTTCGACATGTTCTACAGCGTCGAGCGGGGCGATCGCAGCCAGCATGGCACCGGCCTGGGCCTGGCGATCTGCCGGGGGATGGTGGCCGCGCACGGCGGTACGGTGGAAGCGCGTCCGGGCGCCAACGGGAGCGGCACCGTCATCCGTATCACGCTACCGCTGGCCAGTCCGTCGTCGGGGCCATCGGCATGAGCGATCATCCTCTCCAGCCGATGCCAACGACGCCGCCGGTGCGCGTCCTGGTGATCGATGACGAGCCGCAGATCCGCAGGTTCCTCGACATCAGCCTGAGGGCACAGGGCTATGCGGTCTCACTTGCGGGCACAGGCCAGGAAGGCATGGATGCGCTGGCGCTCAGCGGCGCCGATATCGTGGTGCTGGACCTGGGCTTGCCGGATCGCGACGGCCAGGCCGTGCTGGTCGAGATGCGGCAGTGGTCGCAGGTGCCGGTGATCGTGTTGACGGTGCGCTCCAGCCAGGCGGAAAAAGTCGCCGTGCTCGATGCCGGTGCGAATGACTACGTCACCAAGCCGTTCGACATCCAGGAGCTGATGGCCCGCATCCGCGCCCTGATCCGATCCCACGCGCTCACCGACGAGGCGACGCCTGTTTTCGATGACGGGACCTTGCGGATCGACCTGGCGCGTCGCGAAGTCCGGCTCAACGGCGAGGGTGTCGTCCTGTCGCGCAAGGAGTACGCACTGCTCGCATTCCTGGTCCGCCACGCCGGTCGCGTGGTCACCCAGCCACAGTTGCTGCGCGAACTCTGGGGGCCGACCCACCAGGAGGACACGCACTACCTGCGGATCCTCGTCGGGAAGCTGCGCCAGAAGCTTGGCGACAACGCGGCGGCGCCACGCTGGATTGCGACCGAACCCGGCGTCGGGCTGCGCTTCCTGGCGCCTCCGTAAGCAAGCGTATGCGGCAGCGGCTGGTTTGGTGTTGCCGGTTTGCCGTCAGGAGCCTTTGCGCAAACGCCACATTTCACGCCTGAATCGTGGTGGGCTGGCAGCCGGCGAGAGACACGGTTTGCCGCCTTCACCCATTATTTGGCACGCTGGCGCCTGTCTTCGCGGAAACCCGACATGAAACGACGTCATTTCTCGATGTTGCGCGAGTTCCACCTCGCCGACTGGTTCACGCTGGCCAATGCCTTCTGCGGCACCGGCGCGGTGTTCGCGGCGATGCGATTCCTGCAGGACGGCGTGGTTCGTGACCTGTTGTGGGGGATGGCGTTGATCCCGGCGGCATTCGTCTTCGATGCGCTCGACGGCCGCATCGCGCGCTGGCGCAAGGTCGCCTCCACCCTCGGACGCGAGCTCGATTCGCTCGCCGACGTGATCTCCTTCGGCGTTGCGCCAGCCGCGCTGGGCTATGCCTGCGGCCTGCAGGGCGGCTGGGACTGGGTGGTGCTGTCGTACTTCGTCGGTTGCGGCGTCAGCCGCCTGGCGCGTTACAACGTCACCGCCGAGTCGCTGTCGGGCGATGAGGGCAAGGTCAAGTTCTTCGAGGGGACGCCGATCCCGACCAGCATCGTCATCGTGGGCCTGCTGGCCCTGGCCGCGCACCAGGATCGCCTTGGCGTGGACCTCTGGGGCGGCGTGGTCAAGCTTGGTCCCTGGTTATTGCATCCGATGGTGCTGGTATACGCGCTGTCCGGGTCGCTGATGATCAGCAAGACCCTGCACATCCCCAAGCCCTGATGCGCAAACGACAGGACAACCTGCGCGGCGCTAGCATGGCGCACCACTGGAGACGCCGATGAACACGCAATGGCCGGGTGACTTCGAATCCCTCGCACGACAGTACTGGGCGGGCTGGGGCAACGCCATGCGCAACGGCCCCGCGACTGGCGGCGCAAGCACGCCCAACTGGCAGGACGCCATCGACTGGTGGAGCAAGCTCGCGCAAGGCAAGTCGCATGACGCCAATGCCACGGTCGATCGCTTCAACGCGCAGGCGCGCGACTGGTACGGGCAGATGCAGCAGGTTGCCGCGCAGTTCGCCGGGCACGAGGCCAAGCCGCACGACATCGCCGCCGAGTGGAAGCGCGCGATGGGAGCATTCGGGGACAACCCCTTTCCCGAAATGTTCCGCGCGATGCAGGGGCAGGGTGCCCATGGGCTGGAGCAGTGGACCGAGGCAGCGGCACCGTGGCTGGATGCATGGCGTCGCGAAAGCAAGACATTGCTGGGAATGCCGACGTTCGGCATCGGCCGCGAACACCAGGAGCGGTTGCAGAAGCTCGCGCAGGCGCAACTGGACCTTCAGCAGCACGAGAACGCCTACAACGCGTTGATGCTCAAGTCCGCGGAGCGCGCCTATGCCGTCTTCGAGAGGAAGCTCGCCGAACGCGATGCGCCCGGACGGCAGCTGACGACCGCGCGGGCCTTGTTCGACCTGTGGATCGAAGCGGCCGAGGAAGCGTATGCCGAGATGGCGCTGTCACCCGAATTCCGGGACGCGTATGGCGCGCGCGTCAATGCGCAGATGCGACTGCGGCAGGCCGTGCAGGGCGAGGTCGAGCGGATGAGCGCGACCCTCGGGATGCCGACGCGCTCGGACCTGGATGCCGCCTTCCGCAAGATCGCGGACCTGGAGCGCGCCATGCGCAAGTTGCGGGACGACATTGTCGACCGCCAGCCGGATGCGCGTGCCGAGGCGAAAAGGCCAGTGGCTGCATCGACCAAGGCACCCTCCGCTGGCCGTGCGTCCGCACCGGTTGCCGCACGAAAAGCAAAACCCACAGCCGCCGCCAGGCCTGCCGCGCCCGCGCGCGCCCGGAAAACTGCCGCGAAGCAGGCCATACGCAAGGCACCCGCGAAAAAGACCACCGCGAAGGGCAGGCAGCGATGAGTGGACCGCTCGATTTCACCGCGCAGGGTCTCGCGGACGAAGCAACGCGCATGCGCGACAAGCTCGGCGCGGGCCTGGAAACCTTGCGCAACCTGGATGACGTCAACTATGGCGCCACCCAGCGCGAGGAAGTCTGGCGCGACGGCAACGTCGTGCTGTATCGCTACCACGGCGACCACGTGCCGACGGCGTCGGTTCCCCTGCTGATCAGCTACGCGCTGGTCAATCGTCCCTACATGGTCGACCTGCAGTCGGATCGTTCGATCGTCAAGGGCCTGCTGGCGCGAGGGGAGGACGTCTACATCATCGACTGGGGATATCCCGACCGATCGGACCGCTACCTCACGCTGGAGGATTACATCGAGCGTTTCCTCGGCGGCGCGGTCGACCATCTGCGCCGGCATCACCGGCTGGATGCCGTCAACCTGCTGGGCATCTGCCAGGGCGGCGTGTTCGCACTGTGCTATGCGGCATTGCACCCGGCCAAGGTCCGCAACCTGGTGACGATGGTGACGCCGGTGGACTTCCATACCGACGACAACATGCTGTCCGGGTGGGTCCGCAACCTCGATGCCGACCTCTTCGTCGACACGGTTGGCAACGTGCCCGCCGATGTCATGAACTACTGCTACCTGATGCTGAAGCCGTTTCGCCTCAACCTGCAGAAGTACGTCGGGCTGGTCGACATCCTCGACGACAGGAAGGCCGTCGAGGATTTCCTGCGCATGGAAAAATGGATCTTCGATTCGCCCGACCAGGCCGGTGAAGCCTTCCGCCAGTTCATCAAGCAGTTCTACCAGGCCAACGGTTTCGTCAACGGCGGCGTGCGCATCGGTGCCAACGAAGTGCACCTGGGCCTTGTCGAGATGCCGGTGCTGAACATCTTCGCCGAGCAGGATCATCTGGTGCCACCGGATGCGTCGCGGGCGTTGAAGGACCTGGCCGGCACCAAGGACTACACCGAGCTGTCGTTCCGCGGGGGGCATATCGGCATCTACGTGTCCGGCCGCGCGCAGCAGGAGATCCCGCGGACCATCCACGACTGGCTGGCCAAGCGGTCGCGTTGACGCCAAAGACCGCACTGCGGGGCACGGGAATGGTCCTCGGCATGCTGTGGACCCTTCCGAATACGTTGCTGGGCTTGATCGCAGGCATCGCGGGCATTGCGTCCGGGGCGCAGGTGCACTGGAGCCGTCGCGAGCTTGCGCTGGTGTTCAATCGCATGCCGTGGGGCCCCGGCGGCGCGCTGACGCTGGGCAATACGATCCTGCATACCGGCGATACGCTCGACAGCGCGTGCGTCACCTACGCACATCGCGCCGGGCGCGCCGAGCCGGCCATCGTGCTCGCCGACCACGAGCGCGGGCACGTGTTCCAGTACATGGCGCTGGGGCCGCTGTTCCTGCCGCTGTACTGGATCTGCGGCGGCATTTCGGCGTCCAACCGATTCGAGTATTCGGCCGACCGCTATGCCAGGACCGGGCATGGCTGGTGGCCATGGTGGAGCCAGACATGACAGGTCCTGGCTTGACGCCGGCATCACGACGCAAGTCGTAACCTGCGCGCGTCGGAGAAGTACGAATCGATATGTGCCGGTCATGGTGCAAACCAGCCAGCCAACTCGGTCCAGACCACTCCGGCATGGAAGGCTCAGTCCCCTCCGAGGTCAACCCTCGTGAGACTGGGCCTTCTTCCTTTGGCGCCAAGGCAACGGGACGTGGGGCGCGCGGCCACCTTGGCCTATTCGCGAGCGGAAATTCGCGAGCGGCCAGAACAGCATTGATGTCGTTCGGCTTGTCACGGCGGACGCGGCCGCTGGGGTTGCCATTCCTCAGTTGGCTTCCTTCCAAAAGCTGAATGAGACACGCTGTTTTCACGCCGCCTTCAATGACCAAAGACCCAAGCTCTGCTGCGCAATCGGCCGACGTCGGTTGGACAAGACATTCGTGGAAGAAGAGTGCAGATACAGCTATCGCCCTATCACGGCAGGCCCGATTTCACTGGCATCGAGGCGTCCTCTTCGGGCGACATCGATGCGGTTTCCGTGGCCGACATCCTGCGCAACGCATTCGTCTATCCCCCGCACTCGATCCTGGAGAACGTGAAGCTTGCGAGCTTCGGTTTCGACGCCGGGCAGGACATGCGCGCCGGGCCCGAGTTCCGGTTTGCCTTTCGCGAGGCGGACATGCAGCCCGAGCGGGACGTGCCGTCGTCCGGGGAGCTCGTCAAGACGTACCACCGGCTCCTGTGCGAGGCGATCCAGGCGTCGACCGCCGACATGCGAACTCCCTGGCTGTTGCAGAGTGGCGGCAAGGATTCCACCAGCCTCGCGATCGCAATGGCCGACGCCAGGCCCGACGCAACGTGCCTGACTTACCTCGGCGGAAGCGAGGAGAACGAAATCGAGTCCGCCTCCGCGGTCGCGCGCACGCTCGGCCTGCGGCATGAGGTGGTTGTCTGCGATCCGGGTCGCTGCTACGACCGCTACCTGGCGGTCATGCACCGGATGCCGCTGCTGACGGCCGACTTCGCGCTTCTCTCGTACATCGACATGGCGACCGAGATCGCCGCGCGGGGTGGCGACGGTATCGTCGACGGGTTGGGTTCGGACATCTACTTCGGCATGCCGGCTCCCGCGCGGAAACGCCTGCTGACGATGCTGGCCAAGGACGAGCGCTGGCCCAGGCACCTGGTAGAACTGCCGCTCATCGGCGACAACTTCAAGTTGTGTTTCCTGCTTGGCACCTTGCAGATGAATTCCCGCGAGCGATATTTCCCGGGCTCGCGCTTTTCGGACGATGAAGTGGACGCCCTGATGGGCAGGGATATCGCGCGTGCGTCACGCGAGCGGATGGCGCCCTTCGAGAAGGAACTGTCATCGGCGACAAGCGCGGACGAGCTGCGCGCCATGATGCTGTGCATCACCGAGGCCGGGGCCGGATTCGCCAAGGGCCTCTACACCGGAAATGCGCTCTCCTTGCCCATCGCGTATCCCTATTGCGATCGTCGGCTGCGCGAATGGGTTGCGCGTGATCTGCCACGCAACCAGCGCGTCGACGTCAGCGGAAGGCGGAACAAGATCCTGGTGCGCCAGCACATCGGAGCCCATTTTGGCGAGCTGACCTACGTCGTGCAGAAGAAAGGCAGTTTCCGCTTCGACCTCGTTGGCCTGGCCCGCGAGCGCTTCGACCAGGTACATGCATTCGCGCACGAAGCACGCGACATGGTGCCGGGGGCCGCGGCGTGGCTCGAGCGCAACCGGCGGCGCATGGGGAACAAGTTCCATGCGTCGCGTTTCTACCTGCTCGCCGTGGTGCTGCCCTGGCTCGCCCGCCCCGATCACGCGGCGGGCCACGGCCACGAACGGGCGATGGGACCGGCGCATCGCGTCGGAATGACGGATGCCGTGCCCGGAGAGAAGGGCGCGTGGGTGGCCTGACCGCCGAGTCGATGGTGGGCTTCCGCCGGGGTTGAGGACAATCGAGGACCGTGCGTCGTTCGCGTGACCGGCCACTTTTCCCCGGTTGCCCGATCATCGACCCGTCAGGCGGTAGTGCCGGCCCGACAAGCCGCCCGGTGAACCAGCAGCCGTGCCGCATCATTCCGGCGAGGCTGCATCGCCAGGCCTCGACCATCATTCCGCCGGGGGGCCGCCATGAATATCGAGAATCTCGAAGCCATACTCAACGACATGCGTTCGGCCAGGTTCGATGACGCCCAACACGCCACGCGGCTGGTGCGCCAATGGGCCGAGGATATCGACGCAGCCATTTCCGATCATCTGCTCGCCGAGTTGGGTATCAACTTCAGCGATGAATCGATCGACCTTGTTCCATCATTGGCCGATGGCCCCTTGCTGGAGGACGACTCTGTCGGATGAGGCACCGCGTTCGGGATGCCTGGAAACAGACGGCCCCGGATCATTCGGGGCGCTGATGCGAGTCCAAGCCGTCCCTTGATGTGCAGGAATCCAGGCTTGGTGCCGAAGGTGGGACTCGAACCCACACGCTTTTAAGGGCGGCGGATTTTGAGTCCGCTGCGTCTACCGATTCCGCCACTTCGGCGCGGACGCGCAGTATAGCCGACGCTCAGGCCGCTTCGTCGGTCAGCAGTTCCTTGGGCGTGCGCGCATACCATTCGCCGTCCTGTGGGGTGAACATCGAGCAGCAGCCCATCGGCGCCTTGTAGATGTGCAGCGAGATGGCGATGGCGTCGGCGCTGGCGTTGCGGATGCTGTGGTATTCGTGCGGCGGAATCAGGCTGCCGGCACTGCCAGGGCCTGCCTGCATGCCGCCGGCGGCGCGGAAACGGAATTGCTCGCCATCGCGTTCGAGCAACTCGTACTGGGTGATTTCCAGTTGCCCGCCCCAGACGCCCTCGACGCACCACAGCCCGCAGTGGTCGTGGATGGGCGTGCCCTGGCCCGGCCCCCATGTCATCGCGACGACGCTGTAGCCGTATCGCGCGCTGCGGTACAACTCGCGCCGCGCGTAGTGATCGGAGATGGGCTCATGCACGCAATCCGGCAGCTGGACGTCGTGGTCGCGGATCAGCCGGCACAGGGCGTTGCGAAGCGCGGACGTGACCGCGTGCTGGTCGCCGCTTTCCACCGCCGCATCGAGTTCGGCTACCAGCTTGGCGCGGCCGGGGAAGGCGAGGTCGGGGCAGGGAGATGGGTCCATGGGTGGCGATTCTACGCCGCGCAGCGATCACATTTGCCTGCAATCGAGCTTCCACGTGCCGACGCGCGAATGGATCGCGCCCGGCGGCAGCTCAGTAACCCATACCGCCGAAACCGCTACGTGGACGCCAGGAAATCGCCCACGGCCGGCCCGAAGCGGGCGATATCGACCAGGAAGGCGTCGTGTCCCTGCGGCGAGGGCAGTGGCAGGAACGTCGCCTCCGCCCCGCCTGCCCGCAGTCCGTCGGCAATCTGCTCCTGTTGCTGCAGCGGGAACAGGATGTCGGTCGACACGCCGATGGCCAGGGCGCGCTCGACCTGGATACGCGCCAGTCCGGCGATGACGTCGCGGCCGTCGGGCGCGTACTCGGCCATGTCGAACCAGTCCATGGAGCGGCTGAGATAGAGGTAGCAGTTGGGATCGAAACGACGCACGAAGCGGCGTGCGTGGGCCTCCAGGTAGCTTTCGACCTCGAACTCCAGGCCGAAGGGATCCTCGTCGGCGCGGCGGTCCGAGTCCAGCCGGACGCGACCGAAGCGCCCGTCCCATTCCAGCGCGGAGCGATAGGTGATCACGCCCAGCTTGCGCGCCATGCGCATGCCGGCTTCCGGGTAGTGGTCGTCGTCGTAACGTCCCTGGTTCCAGGCCGGATCCAGCCGGATCGCCTCGCGCTGCAGCGAGCGGATGGCGATGGAAAATGGCAGGGCGCATGCGCTGCCGCAGATGTTGATATGGCTGCGTGCGGAGCCCGGGTAGCGCAACAGGTAGGCCAGTGCGCACATGCCGCCCATGGAATTCCCGATCAGGCAGGCGAGGCGCTCGATGCCCAGCGCCGAGACGACCGACGCGGCGGCGTCGGCAACGTCCTCCAGCGACAGCGCGGGGAAGTCCAGCCGGTAGGGCTCGCCGGTTGCCGGATTGATCGATGCCGGACCGGTCGATCCCTTGCAGCTGCCCAGCGCGTTGACGCAGACCACGAACCACCGATCGCTGTCGATCGGATTTCCCGGCCCGAGCATCGGCTCCCACCAGCCGGGTTGCTGGTTGCCCGCATTCGCCGCCGCGTGGGCGTCCGGCGACAGGCCGGTCAGGATGAGGATGGCGTTGTCGCGTGCGGCATTGAGCGTGCCCCACGTCTCGTAGGCGACGCGGCCGTTGCGCAGTGCGTCGCCGCGCTTCATCGGCAGGACTGCCGGGAGTTGGTGGAACAGGGTGCCTGGCGGGATGAATTCGGTCATGGCGCAAGCTTACTTGCGCACCGTGCCCAGCGTCAGTTGCACCGTCGATGCGGCCGGCAGCCGCACCAGCACGGGCGCGGATTCGATGTCGCCGGCTTGCGGCATGGCGTTGCCGGTCATGGACAGGCGCGCGATGACTTCGACCTGCGTTTGCGTCGACAGCCGCTGCGTCGGCATGGGTGAATCGCTGTCGTCGAGCGTTGCCGTGAACGGCAGGTCCTGCACGCCGTGCCTTTCGACGGCCAGCGGCATCGGCGGTCCATTGGGCGCACGCGCGATCACGAAGATCGTTGCATTGGCGCCCACCCGCGATAGCAGCTTCGGATCGAGCGCGACAGCCACGCGCAATCCTGCGTTGGCCGAGGCCTTGGGCTCGGGGAGTATGGGCAGGCCAGCCTGTTTGCGTGCCGTGTTGATCTCGGCACGCAAGGGCACGGCTGTCCGCGCGTCCACTTGCGCCAGCAATGGCTCCCAGGTTTTGGCCGCAGCGGCGGCCTGTCCCGCCTGGAATTGCGCGATGCCCAGGAACCAGCGCGCACGCTGGTGATCGGGCTTCACGTCCAGGGCGTGCGTCAGCAGTGCCACCGCCGATGGAGCGAACCGGCGTTGCGGGTCGGCGAGCGCGCTCGACTCCGCCGCTTCGACCAGGACATCGGCCTGGTCGGGCGCGAGTTTCGCCGCGTGCGCATAGGCGTCGCGGGATTTGTCGAGTTGCTGGCTGGATGCGTAGGCACGACCCAGCAGGCGCCAGCCTTCCACCTGGGACGGGTCGCGTTGCAGGGCGGCTTCGAGTTGTCCGATCGCATCGTTGAGGGTCGCCGGGCGCTGCACGTTGGCTTCGTCCAGCGCGGCAGGCGTGCCCAGCAATGCGTAGAGACCGCTGGCTGCCAGGAGGACCACGACGCCGATGGCAGCCGTGGAACGCGGAGCCTGTCGCCAGAGCGGCCGCAGCACGACGATGAGGAGGACCAGTGTGGCCAGCGCGGCGATGGCGGCGAAGATCGGCATCACCACTCCTGCGTGTCGTCGATGGGGACGGCCCCGCCGCCGCCATGGCGGCGCACGACGCGGGCGACGAAGACTCCGCCGGCGAGCAGCAACAGCGCGGGCCCGAACCACAGCAGCCACGTGGTGGCTTCGATGCGCGGCTTGTAGAGCACGAACTCCCCGTAACGCGCGACCAGATAGTCGCGGATTTCGGCGTCACTCCTGCCCTGGCGCATCAGCGTGAGGATTTCGCGGCGCAGGTCATGCGCGATCTGCGCATTGGAGTCGGCGAGCGACTGGTTCTGGCACATCACGCAGCGCAACTCGGTGACCAGCGCATGGAACCGCTGCTCCTCCGCCGGATTGCCGAAACGCAGCGGGGCGGGATCGCCCACCGCCTGCGCACATGCGGTGGTGGCGGCGAGCAGCAGGAACAGCGACAGCAGCCATGCCTTCATCGACCGTGCTCCACCTGGATCAACGCGGGCAGCAATTCGTCGTTGACGATCGGATCGGTCAGGGCGCCGACGTGCTTCCAGCGCACGATGCCGTTGCCATCGACCAGGAAGGTTTCGGGCGCGCCATAGATGCCCCAGTCGAGCGCATAGCGGCTGTCGTAGTCGACCAGGACCACCCAGTACGGGTTGCCCAGTTGCTCGAGCCAGCGCAGTGCATCGGCGTGTTCGTCCTTCCAGTTGTAGCCGATGACGCGCACGCGCTTGGTCTCGGCAAAGCGCGTGATCACGGCGTGCTCCTCGCGGCACGACGGGCACCAGCTACCCCAGACATTGAGCACGAATGGGGCACCCTTGAGGTCGGCCAGCGACACCAGGCGGCCGGGCTCGTGCAGGGTTGGCAGCGAGAACGCCGGTGCATGCTTGCCGATCAAGGGCGAGGGCAGGGCGTCGCGGTCAGGCCGGCGACTGAGCCACACACCGGCCGCGAGCAGCACGGCCAGCAAGGCGAACATCGCCAGCGGCAGCCATTTGAGTGGGCGTCGGGAAGTGCTGGTCATGTCGTGGCCTTATCGCCTGGACGGCTGCGGAATCGGCGATCGGTGGCAGCGACGAGTCCACCCATCGCCATCAGCACCGCGCCAAGCCAGATCCAGCGCACGAATGGCTTGACATGGACACGCACCGCCCAGCTGCCACCACCCAGCGGCTCGCCGAGGGCCACGTAGAGGTCGCGGGTCATTCCGGGGGCGATGGCGGCTTCGGTCATCACCTGGCCGCCGCTTGCGTACGTGCGTTTTTCCGGATGCATGTCGGCCAATGCCACGCCGTTGCGCGACACCTGCACGGTGCCGAGGTCCGACAGGTAGTTGGGGCCGGGGGATCGGATCACGCCCTGGAAACGAAAGGCGTGGCTGCCGAGCGTCACGGTCTGCCCTGGTGCGAGGGCGAGCTCGCGTTGTCGGCTGAGGCCTTCCGTCAGCAGTGCGCCAACGAGGAAAACCGCAACGCCGACGTGGGCCAAGGTCATGCCCATCATCTCGGGGGTGAAGGCCACGCCCTTGCCGCGCAGTCGCGTCCAGAGGAATCGCATCGTGCCGAGCACCACCCACGCCGAACCGGCGACGCCCGCCGCGACTTTCCATGCGCCCTGCGGCGCGGTGAAGAAAGCGGCGACGCCGATGCCCAGCGCAAGTCCCGCCCATGGCAGCAGCATCGCGATCGGGCGCGATGCCTGCTCGCGCTGCCAGCGCGTCAGCGGACCGAATGGCAACAACAACACCAGCGGCGCCATCAGCAGGACGAACAGCAGCGCGAAGTACGGCGGACCGACCGAGATCTTGCCCAGGTCCAGCGCGTCGGCGAGCAACGGATACAGGGTGCCGAGCAACACCATGGCGCAGGCCGATGTCAGCAACAGGTTGTTGGCCAGCAACAGGGTTTCGCGCGATGCGGGAGCGAAGCGCTGTGCGGCATCGCCATCGACATCATCCGGGGAGCGCAGCGCGTACAGCAGCAGCGATCCGCCGACCACCAGCCCGAGGAAGACGAGGATGAACAAGCCGCGGGTCGGATCGGCCGCGAAGGCATGCACGCTGGTCAGCACGCCCGATCGCACCAGGAAGGTGCCGAGCAGCGACAGCGAGAATGCCGCGATCGCCAGCAGCAGCGTCCAGCCGCGGAAGGTGCCGCGTTTTTCGGTCACAGCCTGCGAGTGCAGCAACGCGGTGCCCACCAGCCAAGGCATGAAGCTGGCGTTCTCCACCGGATCCCAGAACCACCAGCCGCCCCAGCCCAGTTCGTAATACGCCCACCACGACCCCAGCGCGATGCCGACGGTCAGGAAGGCCCACGCGACGTTGGTCCACGGACGCACCCATCGCAGCCAGCGTGCGTCGATCTTCCCATCCAGCAACGCGGCGATCGCGAATGCGAACGGCACGCAGAAACCGACATAGCCCAGGTACAACATCGGCGGATGGATGATCATCCCCGGGTCCTGCAGCAGTGGATTCAGGTCCTGGCCTTCGAGTGCCGCGGGCAGCAGGCGGCTGAACGGATTGCTGGTGAAGATCAGGAAGGCGAGGAAGCCGAACGCGATCGTGCCCATGACGCCAAGGACGCGCGCGATCACGGCTTGCGGCAGGCGCCTGGAGAACAGCGCCACGGCCGCCGTCCACAGCGAGAGGATCAGCGCCCACATCAACAGCGAACCCTCGTGCGCGCCCCATACCGCGGTGTAGCGATAGACCATCGGCAGCAGTGAGTTGGAATTGACGGCGACGTAGCGCACCGAGAAGTCCTGCGTCACGAACGCATGCGTCAGGATCGCGAACGCCGATGCCACGAGCGCCAGTTGCGCGAAGGCCGCCGGCCGCGCCACCGCCATCCACGCGGCGATGCCGCGTTGCGCGCCGGCCAGCGGCAACACCGCCTGCAGGGCCGCGACGAGGAGCGCCAGGATCAGCGCGAATTGACCGAGTTCGGGGAGCATGCGGTTATTGCGCCGGCGCGTCGGCAACCGGCTGCACGCCGTGTTTCTGGTGCGCCGATGCCATCTTGTCGGCGACTTCCTTCGGCATGTAGGTCTCGTCGTGCTTGGCGAGGACTTCATCGGCGACGAAGGTGCCGCCCTGCATGTGGCCGGTGGCGATCACGGCCTGCTTCTCGCGGAACAGGTCGGGAAGGATGCCGGTGTAGGAGACCGGCAGCGTCGCGTCGCCATCGTCGACCGCGAAGTGCGCTTCCATCGACCCTTTGGCACGCTTGAACGAGCCAGCCTGGACCATGCCGCCGAGGCGGAATCGCGCGTGGTCGCCGGCTTCGCCCTTGAGCACTTCCGACGGCGTATAGAGGTAGGCGACATTGCGCTGGAGCGCCATCGCCACCAGTGCGGTCGCGGCGCCCGCTGCGGCAAGCAGCACGAGCAGAAGCAGCAAGCGGCGCTTGCGGATGGGATTCATCGAATCAACTCCGGTTGTGCGGGGCGCGACGTCTCGCGCGCGGCCCGCAGTCGCGCCGCGCGCAGTTGCGCGCGCAGCAGGAAACGTGGTGCAAGCAGGTCCCACAGCAGGACGATGCCGAAGACGGCATAGGCCGCGATGACATAGTTCTGGTAACTCATCGGCTCGCCCCCGCCATCCGCGCCACCCAGTCCTTGCCGGATTCGCGTCGCAGGTTGTCGGCGCGCGCGCGCGCCAGCAGCGACCCGACGAACCAGACATGGGTGCCGATCACCATCGCCCACAGCGGCGGCAGCATGCTGGCATCCATGTGCGACTTGCCGAACAGGCTGATCGTCTGGCCTTGGTGCAACGAGTTCCACCAGGTGACCGACCAGTGGATGACCGGCAGCAGCGCCACGCCGACGATGGACAGGAACCCGGCGGCGCGCGCGGCCGCGCGGCGGTCGTCGATCGCGTTGTAGAGGCCCATCATGCCCAGATAGAGGAACAGCAGGATCAACTCGGTCGTCAGGCGCGGATCCCAGTCCCACCAAGTGCCCCACATCGGCTTGCCCCAGATCGAGCCGGTGGCCAGCGTGATGAGGGTGAAGGCGGCGCCGATCGGCGCGCAGGCCATCGCGAGGATCTCGCAGAGCTTGATCCGCCAGATCAAGGCGATGGCCGCGTAGAACGCCATCAGCGCGAAGATGGCCATGCTCATCCATGCGCTGGGCACGTGGATGTAGAGGATGCGGAAGCTGTCGCCCTGCTGGTAATCCGCCGGCACCACGAACAACGCGCCGTAGAGGCCATACGCCATCACCAGCGCGCCGAGCACATGCGCGACGGGCGCCCAGCGTGCGGCGAACCGGTCGAAATACGGCGGTGAGCCGAGCGTGTGGAACCAGCGGATGACGGGATGCATGGGGCTGTTCAACTCAGGGCGATACGAAGGGCCGCGGCCGCGGCCAGCGGCGCCAGGACCAGCGCCAGCACGAGGCCTGCGCCCAGCAGCAGCAGGGCGCCACCCGGATCCAGTCCTTGTGCGGCGGCAGCGACACTGCCTGCACCGAATACGAGCACCGGCACGTAGAGCGGCAACGCCAGCAGTGCGACAAGGATACCGGACCCGCGCATGCCGACGGTCAGCGCGGCCACCACGGCGCCCAGCAGGCTCAGCAGCGGCGTACCAAGGGCCAGTGAGGCCATCAGCACCGGCAGTTGGACGTGTGGCAGGTGGAGGAGTTCCGCCAGGAACGGCGTGGCGACCAGCAACGGCAGCACCGTCGTCGCCCAATGCATGAAGGTGCGCACGAGCACGAGCCAGGCCAGCGGCACCGGGGCGAGCATCCACTGGTCCAGGGTGCCGTCCTCGGCATCGCCGCGAAACAGCGATTCCAGCCCCAGCAGTCCCGCCAGCAGGATCACCAGCCACAGCACCGCGGGCGCGACCTTGGCCAGGGTGCCTGGTTCCGCCCCCAGCGCCAGCGCGAACAACACCACGACCAGCAGCGCGAACAGCGCCGGCTGCAGCGCGTCGCCGCGCCTGCGCCAGAGCAGGCGCAGGTCCCGAACCATCAGCGCCTTGGCGGCCGTGGCCATCATGCGGGGCGCTCCAGGTGCAGCAGGCGCGTGCGCACCGGCGGGGCGGCATAGGCGCCGTGCGTGGTCAGCAGCGCCGCGCCGCCGTCGCGCAGATGCGCCTGGATCATCCGGTTGACCAGGTTGATGCCCTCCAGGTCGAGGTTGGCGTAGGGCTCGTCCAGCAGCCAGAGCGGGGCCGGCGCCAGCCACAGCCGCGCCAGCGCCAGCCGTTTCTTCTGGCCGGCCGACAACTGGCGCACCGGGGTGTCCTCGAATCCGGCCAGGCCGACGATCGCCAGGGCGTTGCCCGGCATCTGTCCCCGGCGACGACCATGCAGCCCGGTGAAGAAATGCAGGTTGTCCAGCGTCGTCAGATCGGCCTTGAGCGCGCCCAGGTGGCCGAGATAGGCCATGGCACGGGCGCGCAGGGCAGGGGTCGCCGCCGCTCCGTCGATGTCCACCTGGCCGCCGTCGGCGTGCAGCAGGCCCGCCAGCACGCGCAGCAGGGTGGTCTTGCCGGCGCCATTGTCGCCCTGCACCAGCAAGGCTTCGCCCGCGTCGATGACGAAATCCAGCGGGCCGAAAACAGGCTGCTCATTGCGCGCGAATACAAGGCCGCGTGCGGCAAGCAGCGGCGGGTTCGTCTGGGTCGGAAGCATTTCGTGCGGCGGTAGCCGGCGCGGAAAGCGTCATTCTACCCAGTCGGTCCACAAGTCAGGGAGCGCCTTGGTCGGGCAGGGGTGGTACATCCGCAGGCGGACGCCGTCTCCGCGCGTCCAGGCGAGCGTCCCGTCCTGGTCGAATCGCCGCGCCAGCCGGTCCAGGTCGGCCAGGGCCAGGTCCTGCACGAGCCATCCGGCTTCGCGATGGCCGCCCTGCGCGTCGTCGGCGACGGCCCGCCAGCGCGCGAGCTGCAATCGATCCAGTTCAGCCGCGAGCGCGCCATCGGCTGCGGCATTGTCCATGCGCTCCTCCGCTTCCGAATTGCCATTCCACGCGGTGATGAAGGCAAACGATCGCCCAGGCAGCGCCGTCTCGAGCGCGGAAGCGGTCGACCCGACGCGCACGCTGCCCGTGTCGCCCAGTGCGGGCACCTGATAGCGGGCCTTGCGGAAGGCAGCGGCCAGCGCCGCCAGGTCATCGGGATTGGCCATGTCGCAGTATCGCCGCGCGTCGTGCATGCAACCGGCGAATAGTCCGTGTCTTAGACTCCACCGCTTATCCACTGGCTGGCAGACGATGACTGCACCCACGCTCGCAACCAAGTTGCCCAAGGTCGGCACCACGATCTTCACCGTGATGTCGCAACTCGCGGCCGAACACCGTGCCATCAACCTGGGCCAGGGATTTCCGGATTTCCCCGTGCCCGCGCGCCTGGTCGATGAACTCGCCAATGCCATGCGCGCAGGCCACAACCAGTACGCGCCGATGAGCGGGATCGCGCCTCTGCGCGAAGCCATCGCCGGCAAGACCGAGCGCTGTTACGGCTGGCGTCCCGACGTGGATTCCGAAATCACGGTGACATCCGGCGCTTCGGAAGCGATCTTCGATGCCGTCGCCGCGCTGGTGCGCGCTGGCGACGAAGTCATCGTGCTGGACCCCTGCTACGACTGCTACGAACCGGCGATCGACCTGGCCGGGGCGCGGGCGATCCACGTTCCACTGGATCCAGTGAGTTTCGCCCCGGACTGGGACCGCGTACGCGCGGTCATCGGTCCGCGAACCCGCATGCTGATGATCAACAGTCCGCACAATCCCTCCGGCGCGATGTTGACCGCCGACGACATGCAGGCCATCGCCGGATTGCTCCGCGGCACGGACATCTGGCTGTTGTCCGACGAGGTCTACGAACACATCGTGTTCGACGGCGCGCGCCATGAATCGGTGCTGCGTTATCCCGAATTGCGCGAACGCGCGATCGTCGTGTCCAGCTTCGGCAAGACCTACCACTGCACCGGCTGGAAGATCGGCTACTGCATCGCGCCGCCGGCACTGTCGGCGGAATTCCGCAAGGTGCATCAATACAACACCTTCTGCACGTTCGCACCGGCGCAGCATGCGTTCGCGGCGATGATCACGCAGGAGCCCGCGCATTACGAGCAGCTGGGTGCCTTCTACGAATCCAAGCGGGATCGCTTCCGCCAGCAGTTGCAGTCGACGCGCCTGCTGCCGTTGCCCGTGCAGGGCGGGTACTTCCAGCTCGTCGACTACAGCGCCATCAGCGACCTGGATGACGTCGCCTTCTGCCGCTGGTTGACCATCGAGCACGGCGTCGCATCGATTCCACTGTCGCCCTTTTACGAGACCGCGCCGGTGGGCCAGCGACTGGCACGCCTGTGTTTCGCCAAGAACGCGTCGACGCTGGATGCAGCGATCGAACGCCTGCAGGCACTGTAAGGAGCCATTGGATGGACGACCTCCGCATCTCGCTGGTCCAGGGCGCCACGCGCTGGCTCGACCCGGCCGGCAATCGCGACTATTACGGCCGCCTGATCGCGCCGCTGCATGGCATCACCGACCTCATCCTGCTGCCTGAGACATTCACCAGTGGCTTCAGCAATGAAGCGATCCACAACGCCGAAACCATGCAGGGCCCGACGGTCGCATGGCTGCGCGAACGGTCGCGCGCTTTGGGCGCCGCCATCGCCGGCAGCGTGCAGATCCGCGATGGCGACGGTGTCTACAACCGCCTGCTGTTCGCCACGCCCGATGGTGGCCTGCAGCATTACGACAAGCGCCATCTGTTCCGCTATGCGAAGGAGCACGAGCGATACGCCGCCGGAAGCGCGCGCCTGACCGTCGAATGGAAAGGCTGGAGGATCTGTCCACAGGTCTGCTACGACCTGCGTTTCCCCGTGTTTTCGCGCAACCGCTTCAACGTCGAGCGGCCGGGCGGCATGGATTACGACCTGCTCGTTTACGTGGCGAACTGGCCGGCGGTACGGTCCTACGCGTGGAAGACCCTGCTGCGCGCGCGCGCCATCGAGAACCTGTGTTTCGTCGCCGGCCTGAACCGCGTCGGCATCGATGGCAATGGCTTGGAATACTCCGGCGACAGCACCGTGCTGGACGTGCTCGGCCATCCATTGAGCGAATCGACCGATGGCGAAGTCGTCACCACGACGACGCTTCCCGCTGCGGAGCTGCTCGACCATCGTGCGCGCTTTCCGGCGATGCTCGACGGAGACGCGTTCGCGCTGGCTTGATCAGTCGCTTCGATCCGTGCGCGGTGGCGGAGGCAGGACCAGTTCGAAGAGGCAACCGCCTTCCGGCCGTGGCAGGCAGCGGATGCGTCCGCCGTGCAGGTCGCTGATCTGCCTGACCAGCGATAGCCCAAGTCCCCATCCGCTGCCGGTTTCGCTGGAGCGCTCAGGGCGATAGAAGGGTTCGAAGATGCGTTCGCGCTCCGCCTCCGGGATGCCCGGCCCGCGATCGCCGACCTGCATGACGCGATTGCCGTCGGAGTCTGCGAAGAGAACCGCCGTCGCATCCGCGCCGCCGTGCTTCAGCGCGTTCTCAAGCAGGTTACGGGTCAACCGGCGTAACAGGCGAGCGTCGCCACGCACGTCCAGGCTGACGACGTCGAAAGCAAGGCCGAGCCGCGCGCTTTCCTCGGCGACGATGACCGACAGGTCGATGCTGCCTTCAGGCAACGTGGTGTCGGTTGTCTCGAGTTTGCTCGCCAGCAGGATCTCCTCGATCTGTTCGTCGATTTCCGAACAGTCCTTCTCCATGCTCCGCAGCAGGGCGGGGCTGGGGTCCGTCTCATGCAGCGCCAGCGCCATGCGGATGCGTGCCAGCGGCGAGCGCAGTTCGTGCGAAGCATTCATCAGCAGTCGCCGGTGGGCATCCAGCAGCAGCGAGACGTGGTCGGCGGTGGCGTTGAAACTGGAGGCCAGGCGCGCGACTTCGTCGTGCCCGGAGACATCCGCACGCGCGGAGAGATCACCGTTGCCGAACCGCTCCACGCTCGCCGACAGGTTTTCCAGCTGCCGCGTGAGACGGCGCGCGACGGGGTACATCGCCAAGGCCACCAGTGTGGCAATGCCGATGATGATGGCGATCCCGTCGAAGTGCAGGTGCAGCGCGTCCGAATGCATCCGCTCCAGCAGCACGAGGCCATCGGAGCGCCCCGCGATCCAGCGCCATAAGAGCGCACACAGCACGACGACGGAAACCAGTGCCGCCAGCGATGCCAGGTAGATGCGCAGGTACAGGTGCCGGATCATATCGACGCACCATCGTCCTGGATTCGCGTGAACAGATAGCCGGCGCCACGCATGGTGACGATGCGCTTCGGTTGCCGGGGATCGTCTTCGATGGCAGCGCGGATGTTCGAGATGTGGACGTCGATCGTCCGGTCGAATGCACCTGCAGGCCGACCTGCGACCGCATCGAGGAGTTGGTTGCGGGAGACGACGCGTCCGGCGCGTTCGGCCAGCGCGACCAGGATGTCGAACTGGAATCCGGTCAGCGATCGGCTGTCGCCATCGATGCGGACGTCGCGCGCCTCGCGGTCGATTTCGAGTCGGCCGAAGCGCAAGGTCGGATTCACCGCGCCAGCGCCGCGGCGCAGGATCGTTCGCAGTCGCGCCAGCAGTTCGCGGGGGTCGAAAGGCTTCGGCAAGTAGTCGTCGGCGCCCAGTTCGAGGCCCACGACGCGATCGGTCGCCTCGCCGCGCGCGGTGAGCATGATGATCGGCACGTTGCTGGTTTCCCGCAGCCGGATGCAGACGTCCAGGCCGCTCGCGTCGGGCAGCATCAGGTCCAGGATGATCGCGTCCGGGGACGAACGCCGCTGCTCATCCAGACCAGCGGCCGCCGTGTGCCGGCACGTCACGGCGTAGCCGCCGCGCGACAGGTACTGGTCGAGCATCGCGCACAGGCGCTCGTCGTCGTCGATGATCAGGATGCGTTTCGACATGGGTGCCTGGGTCTCTGTGGGTCGCAGCCGCCGGCGATACCGGCAGCTGCGCATCATCCCGGATCAGCCGCCGTGATGGTGACCGGCACCGTCCGCCATCATCCGGTCGAGTTTCCCGCCGATGGCCTGGCGCTGCGCTGGCGTGAGCAGCCTGGCAACCTGGATGGCGGCTTCCGTCAACGTCCGGCTGGCGTCGACGGCCACCCGGTCCTGCTCCGTGCGGATCCGCTCGACCGCGGTCTCGTCGATTCGGCTCGCGACGAGCAGCTGTTTCAGTTCGCCAGCTGACGCATGGTAGCGCGCCATGTCGGCGTGCTCGGCGAGCATCGCGTCGTGGACGATGCGGTCGATCGCCTGATTCTGCGGCGCGGTGACGTTCGCCTGCGCCAGCACGCTATCGAAATGCGCTCGCATGCCGGCATGGGAGTGTCCATGCATGCGTGCGAACCACGACGGATTGCTGTCGGGGACGCCGGCCTGCGTCGCGGCCAGCGCCGACGGAGCGGCCATGACATAGACAGCCGTCACGCTCCCTGCCATGGCTACGGCCATGAACAAGCCGCGCAGGAACAAACCCTTGTTGGCGGGACGACGTTGCTTCTCGTTGCTCTTCATCTGTTGCACCTCGAGTCGTGAGTGGTGGCCGCCGGGTGCGGCGGTCACGTGCAGCATCGATTGCGAGAATTCACGGCGCGCAAAGCCACTGTAAAGATTTGTTTCGCACGATCTGGACAGGCGGCGCGCCGATTACAAATCTTTACGTGCCAACAAGATGGGCAACACGCGGCGTCGATAGTTTGGTGGCCGGCATGGCGATCCCGACATGCATCGACTCAAGGACAAGACCATGCTCATTGAAACCGTCAGTGCCCCGGCGGGCCTATCGACCGGCACGCGATCCGCAGGCGCCGCGATCGCCGCAGCCACCATCGTGTCGACGATTTTCGTCGCGCTGGACCGCAGCGGTGGCGGCAGCAATCCGATGCAGATCCTGCAGGGCATTGCTGGCCTCACCCTGCTCAAGGAAGCCGTGCATGGCGTGGCGATCGCGAGCGTTTGCGCATACGCCTTCGGTTACACCAGCCTGTCGCGCCGGCTGGGCCTGTACCGGCCCCTGGTGCTCAGTGGACTGGTGGTCTACCTGATCGGCTGCATCGCGATGGTGGCTGCAACACTTCTGGATGGCTTCGTCACCCCGCACATCGCGGCCGATGCGATCCGTGCCACCGATCCTGCGCGGGTCCAGTTTGCGTACGACCTCGTCCACTACATCGGCGTCGTGCTCAATGATGCGGCGAAGCTGGGGTGGATCCTGCAGGCGGCGGGTGCGGCTGCTTGGTCGCTGGTATTGCTCGGGGAGCGCGGTGCCGCGCGGATCGTCGGCGTGCTGGGAGTGTTGTCGAGCGTGTTGGTGTGCGCGCTCGTGGCGGTCTCGACCGTCAACATGAGCATGGCGGCGCTGCTCGGCGTCCTGCTGGCACAGTTGGTGTGGAACCTGGCGGCTGCTGCCTTCCTGTTCCGTCGCCCCATCGATCCTGCGCGTCGACCGGTCTGACCGGCGCTGGTCAAGAAAAAGGGCGCCTCGGCGCCCTTCTCTTATCCAGTCCCCGCGATCAGCGGTTGCCACCCTGTGGCCCGCGTCCGCCGCCGGGACGGCCGCTGCCACGCGGACCGCTTGGGCGAGGAGCGCCGCCAGGACGGGGTGCGCCGCCCGGTCGCGGGGCGCCACCGGGGCGCGGAGCGCCAGGACGACCGCCCGGACGTGGACCAGCACCAGCAGGTCGTGGCGCGCGCGGCTTGTCGCCGTACGGGTTGAAGCTGCCTGGATTGGCGTGGTCGGACGGGAAGCTCGGCGCGTTGCCCGGATGTCCGTAGGGACGGGGAGTGCGCGGTCCTTGTCCCTGGCCACCAGGACCACCGGGACCGCGCGGGCCACGCTGCTCGAACCCGCCTTCGCGTCGCGGGCCGCGATCGGCAAAGCCACCGCCGCCCGGGCCGCGTTCACTGCGACCCTGGTAACCGCCGGCGCCTGCCGGGCGGGGACCACCCGGCCGCGTACCACCCGGACCACCGGGACGAGGGCCACCGGGCCGGCCTGCACCCGCTCCGGCCGGCTTGTTGCCGTACGGCCTGCGCGGCGCAGCGGCACCGTCGGGATTGCGATGTCCCGCCGGGCCGGTTTCGACGCCTTCTGGCACGTACCAGGTACGGAATGCCGCGGGGTTGCCGGACTCGTGTCCCGCGCCGGGCTGCTGGTCGCCACGTCCCGGGCCGCGCTGGCCTGGCTGGCGCGGACCCTTGGGCTTGAATGCCTTGTTGACCTGCTTGGCCGCCGCTTCACCGCTCACCGTCAGGCCGCCGTGCTTGCGCGGGCCGCCGCGACCGCGACCGCGATCTTCGCGGACGTTGTCGAAGCGCCGCAGCTCGCGACCTTCGTCGGCTGTGTTGTGGCCACCGACGTAACCCTGCGAGCGGTGCTGGCCGCCGACATGCACGGTCGACTTCGCGGCCTTGCGCTGGCCGATCACCGGCTGCAGCGTCAGTGCGGACGGCGTGCCATCCTCGAGGCCCAGTTCCTTGCGCAGGGCTTCGACCCGGTCGGCCGCCAGTTCCTGCGACTGTCCGCGCAGCAAGGGCTGCGGCAGTTCGATCTTGCCGTAGCGGATGCGCTTGAGGCGGCTGACCTGGCAGCCCTGCGATTCCCAGAGCCGGCGGACTTCGCGGTTGCGGCCTTCCTTCAATAAGACCCGGAACCAGTCGTGCGAGTCGGTGCCGCCGATGCGTTCGATCTCGTCGAACTTGGCTGGGCCGTCGTCGAGCGCGACGCCGCGCGCCAGTCGGTCGACCAACTTGTCCGACACGGTGTCCTCGCCTTCGGGCGCACGCACGCGGCAGACATATTCGCGTTCGACTTCGAACGACGGATGCATCATGGCGTTGGCGAGTTCGCCGTCGGTGGTGAGCAGCAGCAGGCCGGTCGTGTTGATGTCGAGGCGGCCGATGGCGATCCAGCGGGCGCCCTTCAACGCAGGCAGTGCCTCGAAGATGGTCGGGCGGCCTTCGGGATCCTCGCGCGTGGTGACTTCGCCTTCCGGCTTGTTGTACATCAGCACGCGACTGGGTTCGGTCAGCGCGCTGGCGACGAAGGTGCGGCCGTCGATCTCGATCTTGTCGCCGCCGGTGACGGACATGCCGACCTGCGCGATCTCGCCATTGACCTTGACCAGTCCGTCGGCAATGCGCTGTTCGAGCGCGCGACGCGATCCCAGCCCGGCCTGCGCCAGCACCTTGTGCAGGCGTTCCTCGAGCCGCGGGGTTTCGGCGGCGGTGTCGCTGTCGCGCTTCAGTGTCAGCGGGCGACGTGGTTTATCGATCATGAATTGCTCCGTGCGCTGTCGCCGTCTTCGGCGAGGGCGGTTTCGTTGGGTTCGTCTTGCGGTGATGTGGAGGAAACGCCTGGGATTTCGTCGTCGGCTTCCGGGGTCGATGGCGTCTGGTCGCCGGAGCCGTCGATCGTGTCGCTTGCGATGTCGCCGAGCGGCATGGACTTGCCTGCCGAGCCGTCGCCATCGAACTGCAGCTGGGGTTCCAGTTCGCCGATGTCCTTGAGTTCGGACAGCGGCGGCAACTCGTCGAGGCGCTTGAGCCCGAAATAGTCCAGGAACGTCCGCGTCGTGGCCAGCAGTTCAGGCTTGCCGGGGACATCGCGATGACCGACCACGCGAATCCATTCGCGCTCCTCCAGTGCCTTGATGATGTTGCTGTTGACCGCCACGCCACGCACCTGCTCGATCTCGCCGCGGGTGATCGGCTGGCGATAGGCGATCAGTGCGAGCGTTTCGAGCGTGGCGCGGGTGTAGCGGGTCTGTCGTTCGGTCCACAGGCGCGCAACCCACTGGTGCACGTCGGCCTTGACCTGGTAGCGGAAGCCCGATGCGAGCTCGACCAGCTCGACGCCGCGTTCGTCGCACGCGGACTGCAGCGATTCCAGCGCCAGTTCGACACTGCCATCGGGGGCCGGATCATCCAGTGAAAACAGGCCCTGCAATTGCGCCAGGGTGAGGGGCTGGTTGGCGGCGAGCAATGCCGCCTCCACGATCCGGGTGATGAGCGTCTGGTCCATGGGCAACTTATGGGTTGGGTTCGTTCGCGGCATCGGCCGCATCGTCGAATTCGCTGGTCAAGGCCAGCGGCTCGCCTTCGGCGATGGCGAGCGATTTCACGTAGATCGGGGCAAGCGGCGCGTCCTGCACCACGTCGAGCAACTGCTCCTTGGCCAGCTCGAGCAGCGCCAGGAAGGTCACGACCACGCCGAGCTTCCCCTCGCGCGGCTCGAACAGCGATTCAAACCGGTGGAACGCGCCACCGGCCAGCCGCGACAGCAACTCGCCCATGCGCTGGCGCACGCTCAGCGCATCGCGCTTGATGGCGTGCTGGGTGAACAGCTCCGCACGCTTGAGCACGTCATGCAGTGCCAGCAGCATCTCGCGCAGGTCGACCGGCGGTGGTAGCCGGACCGAAGCGCGATCGGGCAGGAATGCACTCGCCGGCGTGGTGTCGCGATCCTGGCGGGGCAGGGCATCGATGTCTTCGGCTGCCTGCTTGAAGCGTTCGTACTCCTGCAGGCGCCGGACCAGCTCGGCGCGGGGATCGCCTTCCTCGGTCTCGTCCATGGTCGACCGCGGCAGCAGCATCCGCGACTTGATCTCGGCCAGGATCGCGGCCATCACCAGGTATTCGGCGGCCAGCTCGAAGCGCATCTCGTGCATGGCCTGGATGTAGGTCACGTACTGGCGCGTGATCTCCGCGACCGGGATGTCGAGGATGTCGAGGTTCTGCCGGCGGATCAGGTACAGCAGCAGGTCCAGCGGACCTTCGAACGCATCGAGGATGACTTCCAGCGCATCGGGCGGGATGTAGAGATCCTGCGGGATCTGCAGCACGGGCTGGCCAAGCACCATCGCCAGCGGCATTTCCTGCTGCTGTGGCGGAGCGGTGGCCTGCGTTGGAGGGGTCGCGTCGGGCGCGGATTCGACAGTCATGCGGCAGTGGTCTTGGAGCTGTGGCCGTTCAGGCCACGCGGTGTCGCTGGAGCGCGCGCTGGTCGGCGCGGCCGTGGAAGTTCACTTGCGTGGCGTCGGGCAGGACGTCGCGGAATCGTATCCCCGACGCAATGCACCCCGACAGGGAGCGACAAATCGATCGAAGGTGTCGTCGTGGGCCGGCGGTTCGCGGCGGCCTGTATGACGGCCTGGATACATCACCCCGGAACTTCGACCGACTGGCCGTTGCGATCCGGCCCCGGGCAATGGGCGAAGGGTACGGGGTGGGCGGCAAGGTGTCCAGCGAGCCTGCTGTGTCGCTTCAGGCGGGGTGCTGCATCGTTGGCCGCTACAATCCGGCAGCCCCCGGCGGAGAACAATGCATGTGGTACGCGATCGAAGGCTTCGACGGCCCGGATGTGCTGGAGCACCGCATCAAGGCGCGCCCCGACCATGTGGCGCGGCTGGAGGCCCTGCGCGATGCCGGACGCCTCCTGCTGGCCGGGCCTTGCCCGGCGATCGACGCCGAGGATCCGGGACCGGCCGGTTACAGCGGCAGCATCGTCATCGCCGAATTCGCGTCCATCGAGGATGCGCGGGCGTGGGCGGACGCCGATCCGTATGTCGCGGCCGGGGTGTATCACAAGGTCGAGGTGCGACCGTTCCGCAGGACCCTGCCGTGAGCATCAACGCATCGCGCATCGAGCGCATGCACGGCTTGCTGGTGGCGGCCTTCGCGCCGGACGCCATCGAGATCGTCGACGACAGCCACAGACACGCGGGCCATGCCGGCGCGCGTGACGGGCGCGGACATTTCAGCGTCGACATCGCCAGCGCCGTCTTCGCCGGCATGGCGCCACTGGCCAGGCATCGCGCCGTGTACCAGGCGCTGGGCGACATGATGACGACGGATATCCACGCCCTGTCCATCCATGCGCGGGCTCCCGGAGAGGTGCGCTAGGCGCGGCATCGGGGTTGCTCGAAAAATGCGGCACCGCAGCATGAAATCAGTGCTCCAACACCGCGTAACGATTGCTTTACACGTTTCGATGAAAACGTTTACAGTCGGCCAACTTACCCGCAATCCGCGAGGATGCGATGGGCGACGCGGTCACCATCAAGGACGTTGCGAAACGGGCGAATGTCTCCGTCGCAACGGTCTCGCGTGCGCTCAATGGCCACGTCAACGTGGCCGATGCGGTTCGACGGCGTGTCGTCAGCATCGCCGACGAGCTGCGTTATACGCCGCACCATGCCGCGCGCAGCCTCAGCAGCCGACGCACCCAGACTGTCGGCGTGGTACTCCCCGACCTGCATGGTGAATTCTTCTCCGAGCTGATGCGTGGCATCGACGGTGTCGCCCGCGAGCGCGGCCTGCACCTGCTCGTGTCCAGTTACCACGGACATCCGGAAGAACAGGTGGCGGCCTTGCGGGCGATGCGCGGGCGGGTCGATGGCCTGCTCGTCATGTCGCCCTATGTCGCCAGCGCGGACCAGCTTGGCGAGCACCTCGCTTCGGGGCTTCCTTCCGTATTGATGAATTCGCACACATCGACGCCGGGGTGCCGGGCGTTGAGCGTGGACAACCACGGCGGCGCACGGGCCATGGTTCGCCACCTGGTTGGATGCGGTTATCGCCGCATTGCTTTCATCGCGGGCCCGCAGGACAACTTCGAAGCCCACGAACGGTTGCGCGGTTATCGCGATGCGCTTGCCGAAGCCGGGCACGACGCGCAGCCGTGGGTGGTCGATGGCGACTTCAGCGAAGCGTCGGGACACCACGCCGGGCACCTGCTGCTGTCGCAATCCCCGCGCCCCGATGCGGTATTCGCGGCCAACGACATGATGGCCCTGGGTTGCCTGTTCGCATTCAACCAGGCTGGCGTGGACATCCCGGGCGACATCGCCCTTGCGGGCTTCGACGACATCCCGCTGGCCCGCTACGTGCATCCGGCGTTGACGACGATGCGCGTCAACATCCCGGACCTCGGGGCGCGGGCGATGCGTTTGCTGCTGGATGCGCCCGAGTCGGGCACACCCGTGCCGGAGCAGCTGGCCACCGAACTCATCGTGCGCGACTCCACCCGCGCGCGGTCCGACAGTTCCTGAGCGTTGATCCGATGTTGCGCAACCTTGCATGCCTGCTGATGTAACCGATTACACGCTGTCTGCCCTGGGAGGGGACGTCATGAAGCGCCATAACCATCTCGCACGCCGCTACAACCGCACACTGCTTTGCTGCGCATTGGCGAGTTGCTTCGTCCTCGGCGCCACGGCTACGTACGCCCAGTCGCGTATTTCGCGCCGGTGGTGACGACCGTCGTCGCCGTTGCCGTGATCTGGCGTTACCTGTTCCACACCAGATACGGCCTGGTGAACTGGGGATTCTCCAGGCGGTCCAGGCTGCCGCGATCAAGCTCCTTGGCCTCTGCGAAAAGCTCGCGGCTATAAGCTGCCCCTACATAAGGCCAGCAGGCCCGCTACTTCTCGACGAACGCGCGCTCGTAGACGTAATGCCCGGGCACGCCAATGCGCGGTGCGGCGCTGAAACCCCGCGCGTCAAGCAACGCGCGGAAGTCGCCCAGCATCTGCGGACCGCCGCAGATCATCGCGCGGTCGTGCTCGGCATCCAGCGACGGCAGCCCGAGATCCGCCGCGATGCGCCCGCTGGCCAGCAGGTCGGTCAGCCGTCCGCGCTGGTTGCGTCCGTCGAACACGAAGTCCTCGCGCGTCACCGCCGGGTAGTACTTCAGCTTGGCCGCGATCTGTTCGCCGAGGAATTCATGCCGTGGCAGTTCGTTGACGATGTAATCGCGATACGCGAGATCGCGGGCGTTGCGCACGCCATGGGTCAGCACGACGGTGTCGAAGCGCTCGTAGGTCTCCGGATCCTTGATCACCGCCAGCCATGGCGCGAAACCGGTGCCGGTGCCGAGCAGGTACAGCGTGCGTCCCGGATGCAGGTCGTGGATCAGCAGCGTCCCGGTCGGCTTGCGGCCGAGCAGCAACGTGTCGCCGGGCTGGATGTGCTGCAGTCGCGAGGTCAACGGGCCGTTGGGCACCTTGATGCTGAAGAACTCCAGCTGCTCCTCCCAGTTGGCGCTGGCGATGGAATACGCGCGCAGCAGCGGTTTCAGCGTGCCGTCTGGCTGCGCGACCTGCAGGCCGATCATGACGAACTGCCCGTTGTCGAAACGGAAGCCGTCATCGCGGGTGGTGGTGAAACTGAAGTAGTCGTCCGTCCAGTGACGGACGTCCAGCACGGTTTCGGTGCCGAAGGCGGAGGACATGCGGAAGGCTTGCAGCGTCAGGAAGCGCGCATTTTAGCGCGACGGATGCGGATCACGGCGGGTCCTCGCCGGCAATGCACACGGGGCCAGCGACTCGCCCGGTATTCGTCTGCCCGGCCTGAAGGCAGGCGTGCCCGCCAAAACCACGTCAGCGCGGCCCACGTTCTTCATGTGGCTTGGCCTTGTGGTCGCCGAACAGCGCGCTGAGCACGATCGTGATGCCGAGCGCCGCGCCGATGACGAACAACACCATCGCGATGGCTGGATAGCCGAACAGCCTGGTTGGCGTGTCGATGCGCATCATCATCGCCGAGGCCACGATCAATGCCGCGGTCACCAGCCCCGCGGAAATCCGGTTGGCGATCTTGTGCAGGCTCTCCATGAGGTGGGATTCCTCCAGGCCGGCCATGCGGACCTGCAGCTTGTTCTCGGCCAGCAGCGAGAGGATGTCGGACACCTTGCGTGGCGACTCGCGCAGCAGCGCCTGCACCTCGATCAGTTCGCTTGCGATGTTGGACGGCGACAGCGATTTCTTCAGCCGTTCGCGCATCACGTGTTCCAGGTGGCGTTCGACGATGCCCTTGACGTCCATGTCCGGATCGAGCGCGTGCGCGACCTGCTCCAGGTTGAGCATGGTCTTGCCCAGCAGGCTGAGCTCCGGCGGGGTGCGCAGGCCGCAGGCCGTCGCCACGCGCACCAGTTCGAGCATCAGGCGGCCTTCGGACATCGATTGCGAGCCATGCGCCGCATAGCGCGCCACCATCTGTCCGATTTCGCGCAGGAAGCGCTCTTCGTCGAAATCCCCCAGCCGCGTTCCCATCGCGATCGCTTCGTTGGCGACTTCCTCGCCACGGCCGTCGACGGCGGCGAACAGCAGCTTCAACAGGCGCTCGCGCTGCTTGGGCGGGACATGCGCGACCATGCCCAGGTCGAACAGCGCCAGCCGTCCGTCGTCGGTGACCAGCAGGTTGCCCGGATGCGGATCGGCGTGGATCTCGCCATGCACGAACATCTGGTCCAGGTAGCCGCGCATCAGTGCCGAGGCGAGGTGGTCGAGTTGCTGTTCGGTCCGCCGCACGCCGGACAGCGCCGTCACCTTGGTGCCGGTGACCAGTTCCATGGTGAGCACCCGTGACGCGGTGAAATCCCACACGGGCTTGGGGACGAACAGTTCCGGATAGCCCTTGAAGTGGTCGCCGAATCGCTCGAGGTTTTCGCCCTCGGCCTTGTAGTCGAGCTCGGCGACGAGGGCCTTGCCGAATTCGTGCACCCAGTCCGAGAAGCGGATGCGCCTGCCAAGGTCGGTCATGCGGTCCGCGTGGCCAGCCAGGCGGGTCAGCGCATCAAGATCCACCCGGATCGCTTCGGCCACGCCCGGACGCTGCACCTTGACCGCGACCGCGCGGCCGTCGCGCAAGGTGGCGCGATGCACCTGCGCGAGCGATGCGCCACCGATCGGCACTTCGTCGAACGTGGCGAACGCGCGGTTGAGCCGCACCCCGAGGGCTTCCTCGATCACGGGACGGATGTTCTCGAATGGCTCTGGCTCCACGTCGTCCTGCATCCGCTCCAGCGCGGCCAGGTACGGCGGCGGGACCATGTCGGGCCGTGTCGACAGGGCCTGGCCGATCTTGATGAAGGCAGGACCGAGCGCTTCGAGGTCGCTGACGAATTGCTCCGGCTTTCCCTCTTCGCCAACGGCGCCGTCGGCGGGCAGGGTGGCGGCATCCAGGTCGAGCCCGGTGAAGACGCCGGCGCTGCGATATTTGAGCAGGAACTGGAGGATCTGCGAGGTGCGCGCAAGGCTGCTGGAATCGTTCATGGTCGCCTGTTGCCGGATGGCTCGGGAAGACCTCCAGCCTAGATGCCGGTCCGTCAAGGCCGCTTCATGCATGTCGCCGCAGGATGAAGCGATGATTCAGCCAATGTCCGCCGAGGCGCCCGCCACCGAGTCCGACGGCGTGCTGTGGACCATCGGCCATTCGACGCGCGACTGGGACGTTTTCGTCGACATGCTGCGCGAGGCGTCGATCGCCTGCGTGGTGGATGTGCGTCGATTCGCCGGTTCCCGTCGCAATCCGCAGTTTTCCCCCGTCGCCATGGCCGCTGCGTTGCAGGAGACGGGCATCGCCTACCTGCCGATGCCGGAGTTCGGAGGACGACGCATGCCGCGACCCGATTCACCGAACGATGCCTGGCGCGTGGCCGCGTTCCGCGGTTACGCCGATTACATGGCCACGGAGGAATTCCAGCTGGCGCGCGAGCGGTTGATGCGCGAAGCCGCCGACACGCGATGCGCGGTGATGTGCGCCGAGGCGCTCTGGTGGCGTTGCCATCGGCGGCTGATCGCCGATGACTTCGTCGCGCGCGGATGGCAGGTCGTGCACCTCATGGCACCGGGAAAACAGCAATCGCATCCGCTCAATCCGGCTGCCCGGATGCACGACGGCGTGCTGCGTTATCCCGCGGCCGACGATGCGCAACCGGCGCTGTTCTGAGCTGTCGTCAGGCTGGATCCGGATCGGTCCTGCGTGCGCCGGGCATGGGCTCAGCGCCCGGTCATCGGCGGTTGCAGTCGGATCAGGTGACCGTCGTCCTCGTCCGTCAGCACATACACGCTGCCGTCCGCGCCGACGCGCACATCGCGGATGCGCGCGCCCAGGTCGTCCAGCAATCGCTCCTCGGAGACGATGCGATCGCCTTCGAGCGTCAACCGGATGAGGTTGCGATCCGCGAGCGCGCCCAGGAACAGGCTGTTGTTCCAGCGCGATCCGGGATGTCCGGTGTAGAACGCCATGCCGCTCAGTCCCGGGGATTTTTTCCACACGTGATAAGGCGGCTCCATGCCGGGCGCCTGCGTGCCAACGGTTTCGGCGTAGGGCCGGTTGGTGGAGTAGTCCATGCCGTTGCTGATGATCGGCCAGCCGTAGTTGCGTCCCGGCTGCGGCAGGTTGATTTCATCGCCGCCGCGCGGGCCGTGCTCGCTTTCCCACAAGCGGCCACTGCGCGGGTCGATCGCGAGGCCCTGCATGTTGCGGTGGCCGTAGCTCCAGATTTCAGGTCGCGCGCCGGCGTGGCCGACAAATGGATTGTCGGGCGGGATGCTGCCGTCCAGGTTCAGCCGCACCAGTTTTCCCTGCAGCATGTCCAGCTGCTGCGCACGCATCCGGTCGAAACGCTCGCCCTGGCTGATGAAGACATGACCCTTGCCGTCGAAGGCAATCCGCGATCCGAAATGATTCGGCCCGACCAGCTTTGGCTCCTGGCGATAGATGACGCGCACGTCGCGCAATGCCTTGTCGCCCAGTGTCGCCATAGCCACGGCCGTGCCCGCGCTGTCGCCGGGGCCCGGTTCGGCAAAGCTCAGGTAGATGCGTTGGCTGCTCGCGAAGTCCGGTGCAAGCGCCACGTCCAGCAGCCCGCCCTGGCCCTGCGCCCAGACCACCGGCACGCCCGCGATGGGTGGCGACATGGTTCCGTCCGCGGCGATGCGTCGCAGGCGACCGACACGCTCGGTCACGATGAATCCACCTTGCGGCAGCAGGGCCACCGACCATGGATGGTCGAGTCCGCGGGCGATCACGGTGTCGCCAGTCGACGCCGCCGCAGCGGTTGGCTTGCCGCCAACCGTGGCAGGCGCGTCCACGGGATTCGCATTGCAGGCGCACATTGCCAGCGCCAGGATGGCTGCAAGCGTGCCGGCGGCTGGACGCATCATCGTGAGGGCCTCAGGTCGCTGGCCAGTTCGAATCCCTGCTCGGGTTGTCGTACACCTGGTCGGGGCGTGCGGAACTGGAGAACCCGCTTCCCAGTTGGTCCTGTCCGCTGCGGACGGACTGTCCCGGGAGACCCGCCGATGCCGAACCATCATCCACGCGGATGCGGTTGTGCACGTCGCGTACGCCAAGGGCATCGGCGACGATGTCTTCGGCACGATGCTTCATCGACCGATGCGGCACGTTGCCGGTCAGCGTGACCACGCCGCCCTCGACCATCACCAGGATCTCGCGCGCGTCGACGTGTTCGTCGTGGGTGAGGCGGCTGACGACATCGTCGACGATGCGATCGTCCGGGCGCACGTATCCGCCCGGTCCGTGTCCGCGATGACCGCCGATGCCCAGCGACGGCCGGCTTTCGCGCGCGTGTCCGGAGAATTCCGCCCCGCCGCGGGCCTGGCCGCTCTGTGCGTGGCGCCCTTGGCTTTCGCCGAAACGGCCCTGATGCGTCGTGCTGAAGTCGCCGTAACCGCCCTGGCCGGGATAGCCGTAGGTGTGGGCTTCGTCGGACCGGTCTGGGCCCCATCCACGATTGGTAAGCGACGGAAGGCCGTCGTAGAGCGATTCGTCTTCGCGCTCGCCGGCGTAGTGCGGCGGCTTGACCGAATGCTGGCCTGGATGCGGTTGTCGCCCGGCTTCCGGGCCTTGGTTGCGGTGTCGCATCGCATTCTCCTGGGGCGTCGGCGCATGCCGGCAATCCGAGGCTAGGCGCAGCCGCGTTACCGGTGCGACAAGACCCGATGGGAGCCGTGTTCATCGATAACCGGCGGCCTGCAACTCGAACAGTTCCGCGTAGCGTCCGCCCTGGGCAAGCAGTTGCTCGTGGGTTCCCGAGGCTTCCAGCCGGCCTTCGGCGAGCACGAGGATGCGGTCGGCCATGCGCACGCTGGAGAAACGATGCGAGATCAGCACCGCCGTGCGCCCGATGGAGAGTTCCTTGAAGCGCTGGAACACCTCGAACTCGCTGCGTGCGTCCAGCGCGGCGGTCGGTTCGTCGAGGATCATCACCTGCGCATCGCGCATGTAGGCGCGCGCGATCGCGATCTTCTGCCACTGTCCGCCTGACAGGTCGACGCCGGTCTTGAAGCGACGACCGATCAACTGGTCGTAGCCCTGCGGCAGCGCGTCGATGACCTCATCGGCCATCGATCGTCGCGCCGCTTCGCGGATGCGTACCGGATCGCCCATGGCGTCGATCTGCCCCACGCCGATGTTCTCACCGGCGCTGAGGTGATAGCGCACGAAGTCCTGGAAGATCACGCCGATGTTGGCGCGCAGGTCCTCCAGGTCGTAGTCGCGCAGGTCGCGCCCGTCGAGCAGGATGCGGCCCTCGTCCGGGTCATAGAGCCGTGCCAGCAACTTCACCAGGGTGGTCTTGCCGGCTCCGTTCTCGCCGACCAGCGCCAGCACTTCGCCGGCGCGCAGTTCGAACGCGAGTCCACGCAATGCCCAGCGCTCCGCGTCCGGATAACGGAAACCGACGTTCTCGAACGTGAATCCCCTCGCGATCGGGCGCGGGATCGCCAATGCGTCGGGACCGGAGGCGATTTCCGGCTGGATGTCGAAGAACGAGAACAGGTCGTCCAGGTACAGCGCCTGCCCCGCGACCTGTGAAAAGCCGATCAGCAGGCCCTCGAGCAACTGGCGAAGACGCCGGAAGCTGCCGGCCAGGAAGGTCAGGTCGCCGATCGAGAAATCGCCCTTGACCGTGCGCCACGCGATGTAGGCGTAGGCGATGTAGTAACCCAGCGTGCCGAGCGCGGCGAGCAACGTGCCCCAGATCGCGCGCTTGCGCGCCAGCAATTTGTTGGCGCGGAAGAAGCGGTCGGACAGCTCGCGGAAACGGGCGATGAAGAAGCGATTGAGGTTGAAGATCTTGACTTCTTTCGCGCTCTCCACGCTGGCGCCCATCTGGCGCAGGTATTCCAGTTGCCGGCGCTCCGGCGTCCACTGGAAATTGAGCGAGTAGTCCAGCGAGTTGAAATGCGCCTCGCCAATGAAGGCGGGCACCAGCGCGATCGCCAGCAGCAGGATCAACCACGGTGCATACACCAGCAGCCCGATCGCGAAGCCGATGACGGTGATCGTGTCCTGCACCTGGCCGAACAACTGGCTCATCAGGTTCATCCGGCCCATCGTCTGGCGGCGCGCGCGATCGAGCTTGTCCTGCAGGTCGGGATCCTCGAAATCCTCCAGGTCGAGCGTCGCGGCGTGTTCCATCAACCGCACGCTGGTGGCATTGGTGAACAGCTCCGACAGCAGGCCGTCGGCGTAACTCACCAGTCGCCCGAGCAGGTCGGACAGGATCGCCAGCCCGAACTCCAGCAGCAACAGTGTCCCGAGGTGATCGAGTTGCCCGCTGCTCCATGCCGCCGGCAGCGCGCCGAAACCCAGGCTGAGGCCCACCAGTCGCACGGCTTCATCGATGATCAGCTTGCCGACATACAGCGTGATGATCGGCAGCAGGGCCCGCACCAGGCGCAGGCCAAGGCTCACCAGCGTCAGCGGCTTGCTGGTCGCCCAGATCTGCCGCAGGAACGGCGGGATGTTGCGCAGCGCGCCCACGCGTTCGCGCAGGCTGGGCTGGTTGCGCGGACGGGCGACAGGCGGAGATACGGGCATCGGGACATTGTGCCTGTGGCCGCTGCATGACCCCGGTCAAGGCAGACGACTACCACCCGCTGCGAGGATGGGCCCGTGCGGTTGTCGCACCTGCGCAGGAGAGAAACCATGTTGTTCGATGTAGTCGGACTCGTCGACGAGCCGTCCGCCCTGGCCATCGCTTCGGTGATCCGCGGACTGGATCCGCAAGCCGAGGTCGCCACCGACGTGGACCGCGGCCGCCTGCTGGCCAACGGCCTTTTCAGCGAGAAACGCGTCACCGAAACACTGCGCGCCGCAGGCTATCCAACCAGCGTGGCCCCGCTGCATGCGGAAGGCACGACCTGCTGCGGGGGCTGCTCCTGACAACAGGGCCGTTGGGCCCGGACGCTAGAATGGCGGCCCCATTGCACCGTGAAGCCTTCCGTGAGCCATGTCCCCCAGGCGTCGGTCGCCGACGCCAAGCTACCGCGCGTGCCGGTCTCGATCCGGCAGGAAGACCTGATCCAGTCCGTCGCCGACGCGCTGCAATACATCAGCTATTACCACCCGGTCGATTACATCCGCAGCCTCGCCGCCGCCTACGAACGCGAACAATCTCCGGCGGCGAAGGACGCCATCGCGCAGATCCTGATCAATTCGCGGATGTGCGCCGAAGGCCATCGGCCGATCTGCCAGGACACCGGCATCGTCACCGTGTTCCTCACCATCGGCATGGACGTGCGCTGGGACGACGCGACCATGGGCGTCGAGGACATGGTCCACGAGGGCGTGCGCCGCGCCTACAACCATCCGGACAACAAGCTGCGCGCGTCGGTGCTCGCCGATCCCGCGGGCAAGCGCATCAATACGAAGGACAACACGCCTGGCGTGGTCAATGTCAAGGTCGTGCCGGGCAACACCGTGGACGTCATCGTCGCGGCCAAGGGCGGCGGCTCGGAGGCGAAATCGAAGTTCGCCATGCTCAATCCGTCCGACTCCATCGTCGACTGGGTGCTGAAGACGGTGCCGACCATGGGCGCCGGCTGGTGCCCGCCGGGCATGCTGGGCATCGGCATCGGCGGTACCGCCGAGAAGGCCATGCTGCTGGCGAAGGAAGCCCTCATGGAGCCGATCGACATCACCGACCTGCAGGCGCGTGGTGCATCCAGCCGGGCCGAGGAACTGCGGCTGGAGTTGTACGACAAGGTCAACGCGCTCGGCATCGGCGCGCAGGGCCTCGGCGGCCTGACCACAGTGCTGGACGTCAAGGTCAAGGATTACCCGACGCACGCGGCGAACCTGCCGGTCGCGCTGATCCCCAACTGCGCGGCGACGCGGCATGCGCATTTCACCCTCGATGGCAGCGGCCCGGTGATGCTCGACCCGCCATCGCTGGCCGACTGGCCGCAGCTCACCTACGACGCGTCAAAGGGCCGGCGCGTCGACCTGGATACGATCACGCAACAGGACGTCGCCAGCTGGAAGCCCGGTGACGTGCTGCTGCTCAATGGCAGGCTGCTGACCGGCCGCGATGCCGCCCACAAGCGCATGGTGGAGATGCTGGATCGCGGCGAGCCATTGCCGGTCGACCTGCGCGGGCGCTTCATCTACTACGTCGGCCCGGTCGATCCGGTGCGCGATGAGGTTGTCGGGCCGGCCGGGCCGACCACCGCCACGCGCATGGACAAGTTCACCGGTCAGATCCTCGAGCAGACCGGTCTCATGGGCATGGTCGGCAAGGCCGAGCGCGGCCCGGTCGCGATCGAGGCAATCCGCAAGCACCAGTCGGCCTACCTGATGGCGGTCGGTGGGGCTGCTTATCTCGTGTCGAAGGCGATCAAGGCGGCGCGCGTCGTCGGTTTCGCCGATCTCGGGATGGAGGCGATCTACGAATTCACCGTGCAGGACATGCCGGTGACGGTCGCGGTCGATTCCACCGGCGAGTCCGTGCACGAGACCGGCCCGCGGGAATGGAAGGCGCGCATCGGCGGCATTCCCGTCGTGCTGGGCTGACGGTCAGGGCGTGCGCGCGGCGACGTCGCCGTCCGATGGACGCGTGGTGTCGTCGAGCAGGTTCTTCTGGTCGGTCGCCTGTTGCGCGGCCGCGAGTTGCGGATCGATGTCGTGGTTGACCGACGTGTCGCCCTGGTCGGCCGGTTCGGCTGCAGCCTTCCGCGCATGATCGATGCCGGACGGCGGGGCAGGGGCCGTGTAAACGTACTGGACGGAACGCGGTGCCTCGATGCCGGCCTTGGCGAACGCCGCCTTGACGGCGCGCAGGGCCTCGCTGCGCACCTTGCCGATGTCGCTGCTGCGCTGGTCCACCCAGCCGAAGAACTTCAGCGAGATCCCGGACGCGACGAAGTTCTCGGCGATCCACGACGGCGCGGGTTCGGACAGCACGCCATCGATGCGGGCGATCTCGGCGATGGCCAGCTGCTGCGATTCGCGGATCGATTCGGACGGATCGATCAGCAGGCTGAAGTCGAAGCGGCGTTTCGGGTTGACGCTGTAGTTGAGCACCACCGACTTGAACACCAGCGCATTGGGCAGCGACAGGTGGTTGCCGTCCATGGTCATGAGCAGGGTCGCACGCGATGTCAGCGCCACGACCTTGCCCTCGTACTTGTCGATGACCAGCTGGTCGCCCGGCGCGAACGGGCGGCGCAGGCTCAGCAGCACGCCTGCGATGTAGTTTTCGGCCACGTCGCGAAAGGCGAATCCCAGCGCCAGGCCGATCACGCCCGCCGAGCCGAGCACGGCGCCGACCAGCGCGGTTGCACCGAGCAGGTTCAAGGCCAGCAGGATGCCGCACAGCACGATGATCGATTGCAGGATGCGGCGGACGAGCCCGTCCATGTAGGGATTGTTGCTGTGTTGCTTGAGCCAGCGCACCGGCCGTCGTCCCACGACGTTGCCCAGCCACCATGCGAGCAGGACGATCGCAGCGGCGATCACCAGCAGCGGCGCCGCCGCCACGATGCGGATCACGCGTCCCTTGACCTGGTCGAGCGCCCGGTCGAAGCGTGTCTGCAGGCTGGCATCGAGCTGGATCGCGCTGGCGACATCGGTGACGCCGCGCACCTGTCGTGCCAGTGTCTGCGCCTGCGCGCGGTCGGTGTCTTCCGGCACCGTGCCGCCAAGCATGACCACGCCGCCCTGGACTTCGACGCTGACCTTGGACAGTGCGGTTTGCCGCAACAGGCGCGCCGCGACCGCCGACGCGATCCGGCTGTCATCGCGGGCGCCGGCACGCAATTCGCTGGCGACCTGTTGCGGGTTGGGCGCGGCCGCCGCATCCGGCGCGGTGTTCGCCGGCGTCCGGGGTTGCGCCATGCAGGCGCCACTGGCGAGGCAAAGGGCCAGCAGGCCCGCAGCCAGTCGGCGATTGATCATCTTCGTCGTTTCCATCGGCCCATGATGCAGCAAGGATCGTTGCCGCACGGTCGATGCGGCGGGACCGATGGTCCGGATCCGTGCTTTACAGCTGCGACTTCAAGGGGATCAGAAAGCGCTCGGCGAATTTTTCCTTCCATGGGCGATGCTTCCACTGCTGATAGGTGTATTGCTTCGTCGGCTTCAGGTCCTGCTCGAAGACCTCGGTCATGCGGTTGGCGAACCCGGCATCGTAGACATTGAGGCTGGCCTCGTCGTTGAGCTGGAAGGAGCGCAGGTCGAAGTTGGTCGAGCCCACCGATACCATCTGGTGGTCGACGATCAACATCTTGTTGTGGAACATCGTCGGCTCGTATTCGTACATTTCCACGCCAGCCAGCAGCAATGGGCCCCAGCCGGCCTTGGATGCGACGCGCGCTGCGTCGGAGTCGGTGTTCTCGCCCGGCATCAGGATGCGGATCTTCACCCCGCGGTGGCGCGCGGCGACGAGCGCCTTGGTGATCAGGTCGTCGGGGATGAAATAGGCAGCCGAGAGGTCGATCGAATGCTCGGCGGCGGCAATCACCATCAGGTACATCAGGTGCATGCTCTCGCTGCCGCCAACCGGCGAGCTGATGAACATGTGCGCATCCATCGTGCCCGCAGGCGCCAACGGCGGGAAATAATCGGCGCCATTGAGCAGTTGCCCGGTGGTCTTGATCCAGTTGTCGTTGAAGGCCGACTGCACCTGTCCCACGACAGGACCCTCGATGCGGAAATGCATGTCGCGCCAATGATCGGGATCCTGGGCGTGTCCCTGCCATGGATCGCCGATGCCGACGCCGCCGGTAAAGGCGATCCTGCCGTCGACCACCAGCAGCTTGCGGTGGGTCCGGTTGTTGATCCGGCCCAGCGTGTACCAGTGCAGCGGGCGATAGCGCTCCACGCGCACGCCGGCATCGGTCATGGCCTTGAGCAGGTCGGCGTCCATGCTGACGCTGCCGGCCCAGTCGATGGTGAGGTTGACCTTGACCCCATTGCGCGCGCGATCGATGAAGGCCGCGGCGAACTTCTTGCCGATATCGCCGGACCAGTAGATGTAGGTCTCGAAGGTGACGGTCTTCTGCGCGGATCCGATCGCTTGCAGCATCGCCGGGAAGATCTCGTCGCCGTTCTCCAGGTCGGTGATGCGGTTGCCGGGCAGGATCGCCGGACCGAGCAGCACGCCCATCTCGCGCCTGAACTGCGGATCGGAGACGCCGTAGCGATGTTCGATCTTGCGCTCGAGTTTCTTCTCCGGCGTGGCGAAGTTCATTGCCAGGACGGCGACCAGGATCGTCGCAAGCACTGTTATCACGATGGTCCAGATCACGTGTTTTCGACTCCATTCAAAAGACATCGACGGCCCCAGGCTTCCAGTTCAGTGTGTCGAATCAAGCCGCGGCTTCAATGAAACCACGCCCATGCAAACAGGCCCAGCATTGCCATGGCCAGCATCAGCTTCAACGCAATCCCAAGCGCGATCCCCATCCACGTGCCAAAGCCGACCCTGGTGGCCTGGCCCATGCCTGCAACATCCAGCTTGCGGCCATGCAGCAACTCGCCAGCCAGCGCGCCCACGAAGGGTCCGACGAACAAGCCGACCGGGCCAAGGAAAATCCCCGACAGCGTGCCGAGCACGGCGCCGATCAGTGCCAGCCGGCTGGCCCCCACGCGGCGCGCGCCCATTGCTGCGGCCCAGATGTCGACTCCCAGCGACAACAGCGTCAACACACCCAGGATCACCAGCGTTGTCGGGCCGACCTGCTCGAAGCCGCCTGCCCATGCCGCCAGCAACATGCCGGCGAAAACGAGCGGAAGCCCCGGAAGTGCCGGCAGCACCACGCCGGCGATGCCAACGAGGATCAGGATGGCCGCGACGACGTAATAGAGGGTCGATCCAGGCAATGTCATACCTCGCAAGCACTGTCGATCGGCATTCTTGCATTGCCGGGCTCGCCGGCGGCCGCACGGATGGTGGCGCAAGAAAAGGCCCGCATTGGCGGGCCTTCTCTCTCAATCAGTCGATCAGCAAATGTCAACGCAGCGAGGCGTGGCCATTTGCAACACTCACGTACGAACCTTCACGAATGTTGCCCAGGTCGCTCTGGGTGACGACCGTGGTGCGGCCATCGTTCATGCGCACGTAGATGTTGTAGGCGCCCTGTGCCTGCTGGCGATTCTGGATCGCATTGCCGGCGATCGCGCCAGCTACCGCACCAGCGGCCGTTGCGATGTTCTGGTTGCCCTTGCTGCCACCGGTATGGCCGGAGATTTCGTGGCCGGCGGCCGCGCCGACCAGGCCACCGAGGACCGCGCCGGTCGCGTTGGGAACATTGCTCGACGTGGTGGAGGCGACTTCGATGCGCGTGACGGTGCCGCAGTCGTAGCACGACGTGGAGGCCGGAGCCGAGCCATAGCCCGAGCCGTAAGCCGGGGCATAGCCCGGAGTGGTGGTGGCGCAGCCGGCAGCTGCCAGCGAAGCGAGCAATGCGGTGGCGCCGATCAGACGGATATTCATGAAGTCTCCTGGGTAAACCGTGGGAGGCAGGAGCACGCTGCTCCGAAACCTTGGGCCAACCTTAGGAGGCGATTTGTGAATAGCCGGTCAATCGATCGATTTCGCCGGTCGTGCGTCAGCCGGTGTTCACATGGCGATGCGTTGCCGCAAGCCTAGTTGCGGAAATCCTGGTGGCAGGACTTGCAGTCCTCGCCGATCTTCGCGAGTGCCGTGCCGACGCCAGCGCAATTGAGCGGCGGGCTCGCCAGTGCCGTGTCCAGCGTCGCGCGGAAGTCGCTGGCGTGCTTGGAGAATCGCGTGTCGTCGCGCAGGTCGGCAAATGCGGGCTGGATGTCGTTGGCCATCGTCCGCAGTGCCTGCAGGTGGGGCAGGGTGTCCGTCGCCGCACACCGGTTCTGGTCGACATCGGCCTTGAGCTGGGCCATGTGCCATTGCTGCACCTGCATCACGCTGCCCGGGAAGTGGTCCTGCCGCGCATCGAGCGCGCGCATGGCCATGACCGTTCCAACGATGCCCATCGCAAGGCCGATGAGGAAAAGAAACAGGTAACGCTGCGCGTTGCTTGCCATGGACGTTGGCCTCTTGCCCGGGTTGCCGGCGACGATACCACGCCGCGTTGCACCGCCGCCGTCGTTAAACTGTGGGCATGAGCGACCCCTGGGCTGAGCGGTTTTCCGGCGTCAATCGCCTGTATGGCAGCGATTCGGTGGCGCGTTTCCGCGGCAGCCGCATCGCCGTCGTGGGCCTTGGCGGAGTCGGCTCGTGGGCGGTGGAGGCGATGGCGCGCTCGGGCGTCGGCCATCTGTCGCTGATCGATGCCGACGACCTGTGCGTGTCCAACACCAATCGACAGCTGCCGGCCATTTCCGGCCAGTACGGACGCGGCAAGGCCGAGGCGATGGCCGAACGCTGCCGCGCGATCAATCCGCAGATCGAGGTCGAGGCGATCGCGAGCTTCCTCACGCCGACCAATCTGGATGCCTTGCTCGACCGGGGCTTCGACGTCGTGCTGGATGCCTGCGACAGCTTTCGCACCAAGGTCGAGGCCATTGCCTGGTGCAGGCGCCGCAAGCAGTCGATCATCACCGTCGGATCCGCTGGCGGCCGCACCGATCCCACGCAGGTGCGGGTGCGCGACCTGTCCCGGACCGAGCACGATGCGATGCTGTCGCTGGTGCGCAGGAAGCTGCGCGGGGAATTCAATTTCCCGAAGAACGCGACTCGTTACTTCGGGGTGTCGGCGGTGTATTCGCTCGAGAACGTCAAGTATCCGCAGCCCGATGGCAGCGTGTGCGGCGTGCGACCGAAGGGTGTCAGCGGCGATGCGGCGCTGAAGCTCGATTGCGGTGGTGGACTGGGCGCAGCCACGCATGTCACTGGCGCGTTCGCGTTTGCCGCGGTCGGCAGGTTGCTGGAACTGCTGCTGAAAAAGTGACCCAGGCTTCGACGCGGCTACTGCTGCGCCGGCAAGCGGAACAGGCGTTCGGCGTTGATGGTCGTCGCGGCAGCGACGTGCGCCGGATCCTCTCCCCGCAACCGCGCAATGGTTTCCAGCACGTCGACCAGGCGCGATGGCTCGTTGCGCTGCCCTTTGTGGCCGCTGTCCGGCTGGTCGGGCGCGTCGGTTTCCAGCAGCAGGTATTCGATCGGCATCGTTGCCGCCAGCTTGCGTAGCCGGGTGGCACGCTCGTATGTCACCGGGCCGCCAAGTCCCACCAGGAAACCCAACTGCCAGAGTTGACGGGCCTGCTGGACGCTTCCCGAAAAACTATGGACCACGCCGCGGATGCCGCCGGCCTTGCGGATCGCTGCGATCACGGCGTCCACGGCGCGGCGGGCGTGAACGATCACCGGAATGTCGAATTCGCGAGCCAGCAGCAGTTGCGGTTCGAAATACGCCAGCTGCTCGTCCACGCGCGGGTCGTCGATGAAGAAGTCCAGGCCGCATTCGCCGATGGCGAGCGGATGCTCGCGTTCGATCCAGGCGCGCAGCTCGTCGATGTGTTGTGGGCGGTGCGATCCAAGCACGATCGGATGCAGGCCGTAGGCGGGAAACAGACCTGGGTCGGCCGTGCAGGTCTCGCGTAATCGCGGCCAGCCCGCCGCATCGATCGCCGGCACGATCTGGCGGGTGACGCCCGCTGCGCGCGCGCGCGCGACGACGTCCGCCCGGTCGTGGTCGAACGCGTCGACGTCCAGGTGACAGTGGCTATCGATCAGCTGCATTGCGTCCATTGCGCGCGGCATTGCCGGTGGTCGTCGCATCGCGGTCCTTCCACCGCGCCAGCAGGAGTGTCCCCAGGCCGAGCAGGATGTCGTCCCAGGGAACGAAGTTGGGAATCATCAGATCGACCACGAACAGCCCGGCGATGACCAGGAAGAGCTTGGGATAACGCAATCGCGCCAGCCATCGCAGCAGCGGGACGTGCAGGAGGTTCGCCATGGTTGGCTCCGTTCGTGATTGAAGGGGACGCTAGCACGGCCGCAATCAACGGTCAGATGCAGCCCACGGCGCGGTCCTCGGGGCTTGATCGGCCCCCGTTCAGGCGCGTGATGTTGCAATCGCCTCGACACAACACAAGCACGGGTCCACCCGTCGCAGGAGCAACCATGAAGAACAACACCCTCGCAATCGCCCTGGCCTCATTGCTGGTCGGCGGCGTGGCAGTGGCTGCTTTCCAGAACAGCCGCAACAGCCACCCTGCCTTCACCACGGCTGCCGACCCCGCCGCGCAGGCGAGCCTTGCTGCTGGCGACGCACCTGTGAATAACCTGTCGGTGGCCGATGCCGGACGCGTGCAGTATGCGCAGGTCATCAACGTGAAGCCGCTGACCGAGAAGCAGAAGCTCTATGCGCAGGTGATCGGCACCGATCCGGTGCGCGAGACCAGCACCACATCGACTCCGCGCGAAGTCTGCCACGACGTCGTCGTGCAGGAGCAGGCGCCGCGACGTGACCCGCGCAATATCGGCGGCACCGTCGCCGGTGCGGTGATCGGCGGCCTGCTCGGCAACCAGGTGGGCGGTGGCACCGGCAAGAAGCTGGCTACGGTCGGCGGAGCGGTGGGCGGCGGATTTGCCGGTCGTGCCATCGAGCAGCGCCATGCCGAAAACAAGGTCATCAGCCGTACCGAGCACCAGTGCCACACCGAGGCCTCGACGTCGCAGTCGTCGCGCGTCGTCGCCTACAACGTGACGTACCGCAACCCGGACGGCACCACCGGCACCATGCGGACCGGCAGCAAGCCCGGCAGCCGCATCGCGCTGGGCAGTGAGGACAAGACGATCGGCTACGACGTGACCTACAGCTACAACGGCCAGGAGAACACCGTGCGGATGGACCACAAGCCCGGCGACAGGCTGCCGGTGGTCGATGGGCAGGTCGTGACCCAGGTCGCCGCGGTGGATGGCGGCAAGAAGGGCTGAGCGACAGCCCGGGCAAACCCGAGGGGCCGGAGCGATCCGGCCCCTTTTTCATGGGGCCGGTGGGGGTGCCGCGCCGCAGCACGGGCCGATACAATGGTGGTTTCCTGTCGGTCCAACCTGCCATGGCCCTGCCTTTCAACGACCTGTACGACGTCCGCTCGCTGTTGTCGGAAGAGGAGTGCGCGGTGCAGGACACCGTCGCCCGCTTCACCAATGAGCGGGTGCTGCCGATCATCGGCGACGCATTCGACCAGGGACGTTTCCCGAAGGAGCTGGTTCCGGAGATCGCCGAACTGGGCCTGCTGGGCTCGTCCCTGCCCGAGCAGTACGGCGGCCACGGCCTCAATGCGGTCAGCTACGGCCTGATCTGCCAGGAACTCGAACGCGGCGACAGCGGCATCCGCTCCTTCGTCAGCGTGCAGTCCTCGCTGTGCATGTATCCGATCTATGCCTACGGTACCGAGGAGCAGCGCATGCGCTGGCTGCCGGACATGGCCGCCGGCAAGGTGATCGGCTGCTTCGGCCTGACCGAGCCGCACGGTGGTTCGGATCCGGCCAACATGAAGACCACCGCCCGCAAGGACGGTGGCGACTGGGTCCTCAACGGTTCCAAGATGTGGATCACCAACGGCAACGTCGCTGATATCGCGATCGTCTGGGCACAGACGGACGACGGCATCCAGGGCTTCGTCGTCGAGAAGGGCATGGCCGGTTTCGCCGCCCAGGAAATCAAGCACAAGATGAGCCTGCGGGCGTCGGTGACGTCGTCGTTGTTCTTCGACAACGTGCGCGTGCCCGAGGCCAACCGGCTGCCCAACGTCAAGGGCCTCAAGGGGCCGCTGGGATGCCTGACACAGGCCCGCTACGGCATCACCTGGGGCCCGATCGGCGCGGCGATCGCCTGCCTGGACGAGGCGCTGAACTATTCGAAGGAGCGCATCCTGTTCGAGCGCCCCGTTGCGGCCACGCAGTCGGCGCAACTCAAGCTCGCCGACATGGCGCGACGCATCACCATGGGCCAGTTGCTGGTGATCCAGCTGGGTCGCCTGAAGGACGCCGGCAGGATGGTGCCTGCGCAGGTCTCGCTGGCCAAATGGAACAACTGCCGCATGGCCATCGACATCGCGCGACAGTGTCGCGACCTGCTGGGCGGCGCCGGCATCACCACCGAGCATTGCGCCATCCGGCATGCGCTCAACCTGGAATCGGTCATCACCTACGAGGGCACCGAGACCGTGCACCAGCTCGTGATCGGCCGTGAACTGACCGGCATCAGCGCATTCTGATCGAAGGAGACTGGGCGATGGTCGACGGACCCACGCTGGAAACCGAGCGCCTGATCCTGCGCCTGCCGCGGATCGAGGATTTCGAGCGCTACGCCGAGATGTTCGCCCACGAAGGGACGTCGCACATCGGCGGCCCGATGGTGCGGGGCGATGCGTGGCGGCGATTCCTGCAGATGCCGGGCGCCTGGGCGTTGCAGGGCTTCGCCATGTTCTCGCTGGTCGAGAAATCCAGTGGCCAGTGGGTTGGCCATGCAGGTCCCTGGCAGCCTGACGGCTGGCCGGGCACGGAGGTGGGTTACGCGCTGCATCCCGATGCATGGGGCAAGGGCTATGCGACCGAAGCCTGTGCCGCGTCCATGGACTGGGCCTTCGACCATTTGGGCTGGACCGACGTGATCCATACGATCTCGCCGGCCAATGCCGCCTCGCAAGCGGTGGCCGCGCGATTGGGTTCGCGCAACCGTGGTCCGGTCAAGCTTGCACCGCCGCTGGATTCGCACGCGGTCGAACTGTGGGGCCAGACCCGGGAGGAATGGCGCGCCCGCAGGGCGCGGCCGTCCGCATGATCATCGTGTATGGGTTCTCGGCGTCCGGCAATTGCCACAAGCTGCGATTGCTGCTCGAGCAGCTTGGTCGCGAATACCGCTGGGTCGAGGTCGACAGCAGTCGTGGCGAAACCCGTACGCTGGACTTCCTGGCGAAGAATCCCAACGGCCGCGTGCCGCTGATCGAGCTCGAAGACGGCCGCGTCATGGCCGAGTCCAACGCCATCCTGTTCTGGCTCGCCGAAGGCACGCCATACCTGCCGGAAGACAGCTGGCAGCGCGCGCAGGCCTTGAGCTGGATGTTCTTCGAGCAATACAGCCACGAGCCCTACGTCGCGGTGGCGCGTTTCATCCGCGGATGGACGCCGCTCGATTCACCGCGGCGCGGCAACCTGCCGGAACTGCAACAGCGCGGCCACCAGGCCCTGGCCGTGATGGAGCGACACCTGTCGGCTGCCGCATGGTTCAGCGGCCCTGACTACGGGATCGCCGACATCGCGCTGTTCGGCTACACCGACGTCGCCGGCGAAGGCGGCTTCGATCTTTCAGCCTATCCGGCCGTGCGGGACTGGCTGGCCCGCGTCCGGGCGACGCCCGGTTTCATTGCCATGCCGGCACCCTCGGCCGACGTCGCCGCCCGGTTCGCGCAATCCTGAGAATCATTTGAGCGCTGCCGATGGCAGGGCGGAGTATTCGATGTCCGTAACACCGGTTGCCATTCCACCACGCATGCGCGGCGTCAATCGCGCGGAAATCTGCGACGTCAACTTCCAGGAATTCGTCCGCGATTGGCGCGGGCAGGCCGATGCGAAGCCATCGGCGGACGAATCCATCCTGGAAGGCAGCGAGCTCGATGCCCGCGGATTCCGCGAGCTGTTCGAATCCCAGCTGATCAGCCGCCACCTGGATCTGATGGCGCGCGTGCTGCGCGTGCAGAACAAGGTCTTCTACACGATCGGCTCCAGTGGCCATGAAGGCAACGCGATGGTGGCGCGGCTGACCCGCCACACCGATCCGGCCTTCCTGCACTATCGCAGCGGCGGATTCATGGCCGAGCGCTTCCGCAAGCTGCCGGGCATGGATCCGATCACCGACTCGGCGCTGTCGTTCGCGGCGAGCAAGGACGATCCGGCCTCTGGTGGCCGCCACAAGGTCTGGGGCAGCAAGCCGCTGTGGGTGCTGCCGCAGACGTCGACCATCGCATCGCACCTGCCCAAGGCATTCGGAACCGCGGTCGCGATCGAACAGGCGCGCCGCATGGGTTGCGGCCTGCCGATCCCGGACGACAGCATCGCCATCTGCTCCTTCGGCGATGCATCGAGCAACCACGCGACGGCGCAGACGGCGTTCAACGCCGCTGCATGGACGGCCTACCAGAAGCTGCCCGCACCGGTCCTGTTCGTGTGCGAGGACAACGGCATCGGCATTTCGGTCAAGACGCCGACCGACTGGATCGCGCGCAATTTCCGCAACCGCGCCGACCTGGATTATTTCCTTGCCGACGGGCTGGACCTCGCCGAAGGCTATGGCCAGGTGCGCGCGGCGGTCGAACATTGCCGTCGTTCGCGACGCCCGACATTCCTGCACCTGCGTACCACGCGGATCATGGGTCACGCCGGAACCGACTTCGAGATCGAATGGCGCTCGATCGAGGAGCTGTGCGCCGTGGAGGCCAGCGATCCGCTGTTGCGCAGTGCCGGGATCGCACTCGAATCCGGCCTCATGTCGAAGGACGAAATCCTTGCGTTGTACGAGGACACGCGGAAACGCTGCTTCGCCGCGGCCGAGGATGCCGACCGCCGTCCGCGCCTGACGTCCCTGCAGGACGTGATGGCCCCGCTGGCGCCATACACGCCGCAGGCGGTGAACGCGGAGGCGAGGCGCAGCGATTACGCGGACAGGCGTGTTGCGGTCTTTGGCGACGATGCGCGGTTGCCGGAGAAGCAGGCGCCGAAACACCTGGCGATCCAGATCAACAACGCGCTGCACGACCTGTTCGCCAAGTATCCCGAGGCGCTGCTGTTCGGCGAGGACGTGGCGCAGAAAGGCGGCGTGTATACGGTCACCAAGGGCCTGCACAAGGCATTCGGCAACCGTCGCGTCTTCAACACGCTGCTGGATGAAACGATCATCCTGGGTCTTGCCCAGGGTTACGCCAACATGGGCCTGTTGCCGTTTCCCGAGATCCAGTACCTGGCGTATTTCCACAACGCCTGCGACCAGATCCGTGGCGAGGCGGCAAGCCTGCAGTTCTTCAGCAACGACCAGTATCGCAATCCGATGGTGTTGCGCATCGCGTCGCTGGGCTACCAGCGCGGGTTCGGTGGGCATTTCCACAACGACAACTCGATCACGGCCCTGCGCGATATCCCAGGCCTCGTGGTCGGTTGCGCCTCGCGCGGCGACGATGCCGCGATGATGCTGCGCACGCTGGCCGCACTGGCCAAGGTGGACGGTCGCGTGTGTGCCTTCCTCGAACCGATCGCCCTGTACATGGCGAAGGACCTGCATGAAGCCGGCGATGGCGGATGGCTCACGACCTATCCCGCCCCGGACCAGGCGCTGGTGCTGGGCGACGAGCGTGTCTACAACCCCGATGCGACGGATTGCCTGATCGTCAGCTTCGGCAACGGCGTTCCCATGAGCCTGCGCGCCGCACGGACCATCGAGCAGCAACTTGGCTGGAAGGTTCGCGTCGTCGACCTGCGCTGGCTCGTGCCGCTCAACGAGGCGGCGATCGCGAAGCACGCTGCCCAGTGCGACCGGATCATCGTGGTGGACGAAGGTCGCCATAGTGCCGGCGTCGGCGAGGGCGTGATCACGGCGATCACCGAGGGCGGATCCGGGGCAAAGCCGCTCAAGCGCGTGGTCGGCGCCGATACGTTCACCCCGCTTGCTGGCGCTGCGTTCCTGGTGATTCCGTCGGAAGAGGAAATCGTCGCCGCGGCGCAAAGCCTCGCCGGGGCAGGCAAGCGCAAGTGACCGCAGGCCGGTCAGTTCGTCTCAGCGCGCAAGCCCGTCGCTGAAGGGCTGCTCGCGCAAGGCCGAACCGTCCGCCGACAGCGTGGTGACACCGCGGGACGGCGGAAGCACGGCCAGCAGTCGTACTCCGGCGCCGTGCGGGACGATGCTGACGACCTTGCCCAGCACCTGCCCGCCATCGCTCACGTCGGCGTCGTCCGGGATCATCGTGTCGGCGTCGAACAACGCCAGGCCGCGCTTGGATTGGCCGAGGAAGTGCGTGCGCGCAACGATTTCCTGGCCCGGATAGCAGCCCTTCTTGACGCTGTAGGCGCGCAGTCGGTCCAGCGAGAGTTGCTGCGGGGTCCACTGCGCGGACTGGGATGGCGGCAATCTGGGCAGGCCATGCGTCAGGTCGACGGCTTTCCAGAGCGCAACCGCTGCCGGATCCGACCGTGCCTGCGTACTGCCGATCCGCAGGGTGCGCGGCGATGCGTCACCGCCGACGTCCAGTGCGATCTCACCAGGCGACAGCCGCTGGATCGCGTTGCCGGCTGCGTCCTGCCGGGCGAATGCGCCACCGACGAAGAGATCATCGCGGACGGTGATGTCGACACGGCTGCGAAACACGTAGCGCCGCAATTGCGTGGCCAGCTCGGCCGGATCGGCATCCGGAAGCACCAGCTGCACGGATTCGGCGTCGAACACGATCAGCGCGAACAATGCGATCAGCCGCCCCTTGGGCGTCAGCCAGCCACTCCATTGCCAGTGGCCTGGCGCCAGCGTGGCAAGGTCGTTCATGAACTGTGCCTGCGCGAAGGCGATGGCATCACGCCCGCCCAACATCAGCACGCGATGGTCGGGCAGGGCGAAGAAGTCGTCCGGAACAGGCTGCGGGTTGTCGGACATCGGCTGCGGACTTAGACTTGGCGGGCTGTGAATCCCAAGATGATAGGCGATACCGCTTCGATTCCCGACGTGCCGCAGGCGCCGGTCCCCGATGCGTCGCAGCCACCGGCTGCGGATACCGCGCAGGAATTCGGTGGTCGCCCGGGCCTGGATCCCACCCGCTATGGCGACTGGGAAAAGAACGGACGCTGCATCGATTTCTGATTCGTGCGGCCTTCGCGTCGCAACCAACTGCAAGGATGAGCCGCACGATGGCGCTCCGCGAACGGCCCCTGTCACCGCACCTCCAGGTGTATCGCCCGCAGCTCACCACGGTGATGTCCATCCTGCATCGCGCCGCCGGCATCCTGCTGACATTCGGCGCGCTGGGCATGGCCTGGTGGCTGCTGGCGCTGGACGCCGGTGGCGATCGCTACGCACGCGCCGCGCACCTGCTGGCATCACCGCTTGGCTTGATCGTGCTGTTCGCGGTCTCGCTGGCGCTGGTCTATCACCTGCTCAACGGCGTGCGTCACCTGCTTTGGGACATGGGCTGGGGCTTCGAGATCGACGACACCTACCGGTCCGGCTGGGCCGTCGCGGTCCTGAGCGTCGTCTTCACCGCCGCGATCTGGTTTGCGGTTTTCGGAGCCCACGCATGAGCAATATCGGCACGGCCGGCACGCCGGAACGCACGCCGCGACCGGATTACCGCACGCCACTCAAGCGCGTGCGCGGGCTCGGCTCGGCGAAATCAGGCGTCGGCCACTGGTGGCGGCAGCGCCTCACGGCGATCGTGTTGCTCCTCCTGGCTCCGTGGCTGGTGGGGCTGCTGGTGTCGTTCGTCGGTGCCGACGTCGGAACCGCCCGCGACGCCGTCGCCCGGCCCTGGAATGCCATCGCATTGTCGGCATTCCTCATCGCCGGTTTCTGGCACGCCAAGCTCGGCATGCAGGTCGTGATCGAGGATTACGTCCACGTCCGCTGGATCGAAGTCACGCTGCAGGTGCTGGTCACCCTGGTGTGCGCGCTGGCGGCGCTGGCTTCGCTGTACGCGGTGGCGCATATCGCCATGACCGCCGTTCCCTATTCGAGTTGAATCCAGGCCAATGACCAGCGCTTACAAGATCACCGAACACAAGTACGACATGGTCGTGGTCGGCGCCGGTGGCGCCGGGTTGCGGGCGACCTTCGGCCTGGCGCAGAAAGGCCTGTCGACTGCCTGCATCACCAAGGTCTTCCCGACGCGCTCGCATACCGTCGCCGCGCAGGGTGGCATCTCCGCGGCTTTGGCCAACATGGGGCCGGACGACTGGCGCTACCACTTCTACGACACCATCAAGGGCTCCGACTGGCTCGGCGACCAGGACGCGATCGAGTACATGTGCCGCGAGGCGATACCCGCCGTCATCGAACTCGAGCACCAGGGCGTCCCGTTTTCGCGGACGGAAGACGGCCGCATCTACCAGCGCCCCTTCGGTGGCATGACCACGGAGTACGGCAAGGGCACCGCGCAGCGGACCTGTGCCGCGGCCGACCGCACCGGCCACGCGATCCTGCACACGCTCTACCAGCAATCGCTCAAGCATGAAGCGCGGTTCTTCGTCGAATATTTCGCGCTCGACCTGATCATGGACAGCGCCGGCGTCTGCCGCGGCGTGCTGGCGCTGGACATGGCCGAAGGGTCGCTGCACCTGTTCCGTTCGCACGGCACGGTGCTGGCGACCGGCGGTTACGGACGCGCGTATTTCTCGGCCACGTCGGCGCATACCTGCACCGGCGACGGCGGCGGAATGGCACTGCGCGCCGGCCTTGGCCTGCAGGACATGGAATTCGTGCAGTTCCATCCCACTGGCGTGTATGGCGCCGGCGTGCTCATCACCGAGGGCGTGCGCGGCGAAGGCGGCATCCTTCGCAATGCGTCGGGCGAGCGCTTCATGGAGCGCTACGCACCCAACGCCAAGGATCTTGCGTCGCGCGATGTCGTGTCGCGCTCGATGACCATCGAGATCCGCGAGGGTCGCGGCGTCGGCGAGCACAAGGACCACATCAACCTCGACCTGACCCACCTGGATCCGAAGGACATCCACGAAAAGCTGCCCGGCATCGCCGAAAGCGCGCGGATCTTCGCCAACGTCGATGTCACCCGCCAGCCCATTCCGGTGATTCCGACCGTGCACTACAACATGGGCGGCATCCCGACCAACTACCACGGCGAAGTCGTGCAGTTGCGCAACGGGAATCCGGACGAGGTTGTCCCGGGCCTCTACGCGATCGGCGAGGCGGCCTGCGTGTCGGTGCATGGCGCCAACCGGCTGGGTTCCAATTCGCTGCTCGACCTGGTCGTGTTCGGTCGCGCGGTGGCGAACCGCTGTGGCGAGACGATCCGCCCGGGCCAGAACCACACGACGCTTCCCGGCGATGCCTGCGACGCCGCGCTGGGCAACCTGGACCGGCTGCGCAATGCCAACGGCGGCACGCCAACCGCGGTCATCCGCGACAACATGCAGCGCACCATGCAACTGGATGCGGCCGTGTTCCGCACCGGCGAGACTTTGGACCAGGGCGTGCGCAAGGTGCGCGACATCCATGCGTCCTTCGCCGACGTGCGCGTCAGCGATCGATCGATGGTGTGGAACTCCGACCTGGTCGAGACGCTGGAGCTGCAGAACCTGCTCGGACAGGCGCTGGCGACGATCGTGTCGGCGCAGAACCGCACCGAGTCGCGTGGCGCGCATGCGCGCGAGGATTTCCCGGATCGCGACGACACCAACTGGATGAAACACAGCCTGTGCTGGGTCGGCGACGACGGTTCCACGCGGATCGACTATCGCCCCGTGCACCTGTACACGCTGGATGACGACGTCGCCGTCGTTCCGCCCAAGCCGCGCGTTTACTGACGGGACTGCAGACAGTGGCCGAATTCACCCTTCCGAAGAACTCCAGGATCCAGCCCGGTCGCCGCTTCCCCGCGCCTGCCGGCGCCAAGAGCGTGCGCGAATTCAAGGTCTATCGCTGGAATCCCGACGACGGGCGCAACCCGAGCGTGGATACCTACGAAGTCGATCTCGATGCGTGCGGGCCGATGGTCCTGGACGCGCTGATCAAGATCAAGAACGAGGTCGACCCGACGCTGACGTTCCGCCGCTCCTGCCGCGAAGGCATCTGCGGCTCGTGCGCGATGAACATCGACGGCACCAATACCCTGGCCTGCACCAGGGCCATCGCCGACTGCGCTGGCAAGAAGGCGGTGCCGATCTATCCGCTGCCGCACATGCCGGTGGTCAAGGACCTGGTTCCCGACCTCACCCAGTTCTACGCGCAGTACGCCTCGATCAAGCCCTGGATCCGCACCCAGACCGCACCGCCGCCGGATCGCGAACGCCTGCAGTCGAAGGAGGACCGGGCCAAGCTCGATGGACTCTACGAATGCATCCTGTGCGCGTGCTGTTCCACCGCGTGCCCGAGCTACTGGTGGAATGGCGACCGCTACCTGGGTCCGGCCATCCTGTTGCAGGCGCACCGCTGGCTCATGGATTCTCGCGACGAGGACACCGGCGAGCGCCTCGACGACCTCGAAGACCCGTTCAAGCTCTATCGCTGCCACACCATCATGAACTGCACGCGCACCTGCCCGAAGGGATTGAACCCGGCGCGGGCGATCGGCGAAATCAAGCAGATGATGCTGGCAAGGCGGGGATGATCCAGGCGATCGGCGACCTCGCGTTGTGGGCACTCCGGGGCATCGTCGCCGTCGACCTGCTCGCGGGATGAGCGACGACGCGACCGAGTTGCGCCGGCTGCGATGGCGCTGCAGGCGCGGCATGCGCGAACTCGACCAGCTGCTCACGCGATGGCTCGACCGCGAATGGGCGAGCGCGTCCGACGCGGAGCGGGGCGTTTTCCTACGGTTGCTGGATTGCGAAGACGATAGGCTCTGGCGCTGGTTCCTTGGCCACGAAACTCCATCCGATGCCGAACTCGATTCGCTCGTCCAGCGACTGCGCACCCTGCCGCCTTGAGTGGCGGCCTTCGCGATGGCTCATCGTCGTCTTGATCGTGCTTGGTGCGCTGGGCGCGTGTTCGGTGCTGGCCAGTGAGATGCCGCGCATGGCCGCGGCACCGTTGGCGTTGATGTCGCTGTGCCATGGCGCCTGGCTGGCCTGGCGCGAGTCGCGGCAACCGTTGCGACAGCTGGTATGGCCCTTCGAGGGGGCGCCGCAGGTCGATGGCCTGTCGATTGACGAAGCGGTGCTGCGCTGGCGCGGTCCGCTGGCCTTCCTGCAGTGGCGCGATCGTGACGGCAGGGTCCGGCGCCTGGCCTGGTGGGGCGATACGCTGCCGACGCAGTCCCGACGGGAGCTGAAGCTTGCCGCCGCCAGCAGTGCCGGTGCCGCCGCATCGATGGCACCATAGCCGCTGCCTGGTCGATCCGAACCCATGTTCAAACCCATTCCCGTTTCCATCGGCCTGCGCTACCTGCGCGCCAAGCGCCGCAATGGCTTCATCTCCTTCATTTCGATGGCCTCGATCCTGGGCATCGCGATTGGCGTGGCCGCCCTGATCACGACGCTGGCGGTCATGAGCGGATTCCAGCGCGAGATCCGCGATCGGATGCTGCAGATGGCCGCGCATGCGACCGTCAGTGCCGACGGCGACGTCATGTTGAACTGGCGCCAGGCCGTCACCGAGGCGTACCGCGATCCGCGCGTCGCTGGCGCGGCGCCCTACATCGAGACACAGGCGCTGTTGAGCGGCCCGCGTCGACAGCCGGCCATCGTGCGCGGCGTGATGCCGGCCGAGGAGGGCAAGGTGTCGGTGCTGGCGGAGAAGATGGTGCAGGGCAGGCTGACCGACTTGGCACCAGGAAGCTTCAACATCGTGCTCGGACAGGAACTGGCCACGTGGCTGGGCGTCGGCGTCGGCGACAGCGTCATCGTCACCACCGACTTCCAGGCGACACCGCTGGGCGCGATTCCGCAGCTCAAGCGATTCCACGTCAGCGGGCTCTTCGTTGCCGGTTACCAGGAATACGATCGCGGGCTGGCGGTGGTGAACCTCAAGGATGCGCAGCGGCTGCTGCGGATGGGCGACGGCGTCACCGGTGTCCGCCTGAAGCTGCATGACATGGACCTGGCCTTCGACGTCGCCCGCGACCTTGCCTTGCGGCTGAAGGGTCCGTATCGCGTCAGCGACTGGACCAGCGACAACGCGAACATGTTCCGGGCGCTCAAGCTGGAGAAAACGATGATGGCGATCCTGCTGTCGCTGATCATCGCCATGGGCGCCTTCAACCTGGTGTCCTCGCAGGTGATGCTGGTGACCGACAAGCAGGCCGACATCGCCATCCTGCGCACGCTGGGGCTGACGCCACGCGGCGTCATGCAGGTGTTCATGGTGCAGGGCACGCTGATCGGCGTGATCGGCACCGTCCTCGGCGTCCTGGGAGGCGTGCTGCTGACCTTGAACCTCGACCGCATCCTGCGCGCGATCGAAGCGGTGCTCGGCGTGCAGTTGATGCCCGAAGACGTCTACTACATCACCGGCCTGCCGACCCAGCTGGAGCCGAGCGACGTCACCATCATTGCCCTCGTGGCGCTCGCGATGGCGTTCCTTGCCACCATCTATCCGGCGTGGCGCGCAGCCCGGACGGCACCAGCCGAGGCGCTTCGCTATGAATGACACGATGCGCCCGCGTGGAACGGTCATCCATTGCGAAGGCCTGGCCAAGACCTACGCGGAAGGCAAGCTGCACACGCCGGTATTCGATGGCCTGGACGTCAGCGTGGATTCCGGTGAGACGGTGGCCATCCTCGGCGCATCGGGCGCCGGCAAGAGCACCCTGCTGCACCTGCTCGGTGGGCTCGACACGCCGACGGGGGGAGAGGTCTACGTCACCGGGCAGAAGATGAGTGCGCTGTCCGACGCGGCGCGCGGCAAGTTGCGCAACCGCGCACTGGGCTTCGTCTACCAGTTCCATCACCTGCTGCCGGAATTCACCGCGCTGGAAAACGTCATGTTGCCGGTCCTGCTCGGTGGCAGCAGCGTGGCGGAGGCGTCGCGGTCGGCCCAGTCCCTCCTCGAATCGGTCGGGCTCGGGCATCGGCTCGAACACAAGCCCGGCGAATTGTCCGGCGGTGAGCGCCAGCGCGCCGCTGTCGCGCGCGCATTGGTCAACACACCGGCCTGCGTGCTCGGCGATGAGCCCACCGGCAATCTCGACGAAAAGACCGCAGCGACGGTGTTCGAGATCATGCTCGAACTGAATCGCGCGAAGAAAACCAGCCTGGTCCTGGTCACCCATGATCGTCGCCTTGCGCGACGCCTGGACCGGGTCCTGGAGTTGCACGAGGGCAAGCTGCGGGAGCTGCCAGCCAGCGAGGTGTAAGGACGATGATCGACGCGGCAAGGACGCCGCCCGCAACCGGATCGACAGGACTTCCCGTATCGGCGCTGGCATTGCTGGCCGGCGCAGGTGCGTGCCTGCTGCTTCCGCGACTGCCGCCGTGGCCATGGCTGGCCCTGTCGCTGGTGGTCGGGCTGGGTGCATGGAATTTCCCCCGATGCCGCTGGCCAGCCGTCGCCCGCTGCGCTGGCGTGTTCCTGGTGGGATTCGGGCTGGCCGGTCTGCATGCGTCATGGACGCTGGCGGCGCAACTGCCGCCATCGCTGGAGCAGCGCGACATCGCGATCAGCGGGCGCGTGATCGACCTGCCGCAGCACGATCCCCGCGGGACGCGCTTCAAGTTGCGCGTCGATCGCGGTCCCGCCCAACTGGCCGGAAAGCGGCTGCAACTGACCTGGTACGAGGACCAGAAGCAGCAGCGCCTGGCCGCGGGCAATGGCGACATCGAGCCAGCCCCTTCGCCACGCTTCGGCCTGCATGCCGGCAGCCGCTGGCAGATGACGGTGAAGTTGCGTGCGCCGCGCGGCCTGCGGAATCCGGGAGGATTCGACAGCGAAAAGCAGGCGCTGGCCGATCGCATCGCCGCCACCGGCTACCTGCGCGATGCCGATTCCGCGCGCCAGCTCACGCCGTCGTCGGGCCTGGATGCATGGCGTGAGCGCATGTCGGCACGGATCGCAGCTGCGGTCCCCGCGCCGTCGTCGCGCTTCGTGCGCGCCTTGGCGCTTGGCGACACGCGCGGAATCCTCGACACCGACTGGGACAGCCTGCGTGCCGTCGGCGTCACCCACCTGATCGCGATTTCCGGATTCCACGTCGGCATGGTCGCCGGCTTCCTCGCGTTGCTTGCCGGAATGGTGTGGCGGCTGTTCCCGGCACTAGGGCGCCGGTTGCCGCGACAGCAGGCTGCGGCGGCCGCAGGCCTCGTGGGCGCGGTGGGTTATGCCGCGGTCGCCGGCTTCGCGCTGCCGACCGTGCGCACCGCGCTGATGATCGCCGTCGTGGTCCTTGCCAAGCTGCTGCGACGATCGCCGCGCACGGTGGACGTGCTCGCGCTGGCCATGCTGGTCATGCTGCTGGTCGATCCGCTGTCGCTGCTGGCGGCCGGATTCTGGCTCAGCTTCGCCGGCGTGGCGTGGTTGCTGTGGTGCCTGCCACGCGACACCGACAAGTCATGGCGCTCGATGCTGCGCGAGTTCTTCGGCGCGCAGGCGGTGGCAACCGTCGGGCTGCTGCCACTGGGCGTGGTGCTGTTCGGGCAGGCATCGCTGGCTGGCCCAATTGCGAACCTCATCGCCATTCCGTGGTGGAGCCTGGTGGTGGTTCCACTGGCGCTGGTGGGCACGGGTCTGGAGGCTTTGCATGCAGGCCTTGGCGCCTGGTGCTGGCGGCTTGCGGCGTGGATGTTCGACCTGGCCTGGCCGGTGTTCGCGTGGTTGGCGGATAGTCCGCTGGCGCTGTGGTGGCTGCCGGAATCGGCCTGGTCTGCGTTGCCGCTGGCCTTGATCGGCGGGTTCTGGTTGCTGCTTCCACGCGGCGTGCCGGGCAAGTCGCTGGCATTGCTGTTGTGGCTGCCATTGCTGTGGCCCGACCGCCACATCCCGATTCAAGGGCAAGCGGAACTGGTCGTGCTCGACGTGGGCCAGGGCCTGTCGGTCGTCGTTCGCACCGCACATCACGTCCTTCTGTACGACATGGGGCCGGCGATCCAGGATGGCTTCGACGCCGGGCAGCGCGTCGGCGTGCCGGCGCTGCACGCGCTGGGTGTGCGCAGGCTGGACATGGCGATCGTCAGCCACGGCGACAACGACCATGCCGGTGGCTTTCCAGCCGTCGCCCGCGTGTTTCCGCCCGCATTGGCATTGACGCCGGATGGCGCGCCGCCGTTGCCGAACGGCCGGCCATGCCTTGCGGGGAGGAGTTGGCAGTGGGACGGGGTGCGCTTCCGGTTCCTGCACCCGCCGCTGTATTTCCCGTACCTGGGGAACAACGCCGGTTGCGTGCTGCGGATCGAAACCGCGCACGGCGCGGCATTGCTCGCGGCGGACATCGACCAGGTCGTCGAACGCGACCTGCTGCGTCGCGGAGCGGCGGACGTGCGCGCGGAGATCGTCGTCGTCGCACACCACGGCAGCAAGGGATCGTCGGATCCAACCTTCGTGAACGCCACCGGCGCGCGGTATGCGCTGATATCGGCGGGTTACGCCAACCGCTACCACCACCCGAGCCCGGATGCCGTCGCGCGCTGGCGGGAGGCCGGGGCCACCGTGCTCACGACGATGGATACCGGTGCGCAGCGGGTTCAGTTTGGCGGGGCAGGCATCGGCCTGCAGTTGCGCCGCCAGTCCTGGCCTCGATTGTGGGATGCAGCGCGCCGGCATCCGGGCGGTGCTGGGCTATCCTATCCAGAGGAATGACGCGACGTTGCGGTCATCCAGAGGGAGGGTTGCGTGCTGGAACTGGTGAAGGCGGGCGGATGGCCGATGATCCCGCTGTTGCTGCTGTCGGCGGTTGGCCTGGCGATCATCATCGAGCGCTTCTGGTCGCTGCGGCGGCAGACGGTATTGCCACACAACCTGGGCGCCGAAGTCAGGGCGTGGGCCGCGCGCGGCAACCTCGATCCCGCGCATATCGAATCCCTGCGACAGAATTCCCCGCTCGGCGCGCTGCTTGCCGCCGCACTGGACGTCCGCAACCGTCCGCGCGACCAGGTCCGCGAACGCATCGAGGACGTCGGCAGGCACCTCGTGCACCGCATGGAGCGCTACCTCAACACCCTGGGCACCATCGCCGCGGCCGGACCATTGCTGGGCCTGTTCGGCACCGTGGTCGGCATGATCCAGATGTTCCTCGGCATCCTCGACCATGGACTGGGCGACGTCAGCCAGCTGGCCGGCGGCATCGGCAAGGCGCTGGTGTGCACCGCCACCGGCATGATCGTCGCGATCCCGGCGCTGATGTTCCACCGCTACTTCCGCGGCCGCATCGCCGGATACATCGTCGACATGGAGCACGAGGCGATCCAGTTGCTGGACACGCTCGACACACGTCCGGCCTCGGCCCGCGTGGCACCCGGCGCCATGGGGATCACGCCGCCAGTCGACGCGACCTGATCCAGGCAGCATGCGCATCCGCGACCACCGCAAGGACGACGAGCCGGAAATCAACCTGATTCCGCTGATCGACGTCGTCCTGTGCCTGATCATCTTCTTCGTGATCACCACGACGTTCGATGCGCGCTCGGTGCTCAAGCTGCAACTCCCGCGCGCCGACGGGCAGCCGGCCGAAGCGCAATCCAAGGCATTGAGCGTGCTGGTCAGCGCCGATGGCCGCTACTTCGTCGGCGATCGCGAAGCCTTGCGCACCGACGTCGAATCCCTGAAGCGCACCATTGCCGAAGTCGCGGGGGCCGATCGCGACCGCAGCGTCCTGCTGCGCGCCGATGCACGCACGCCGCACCAGTCGGTGGTGACCGCGCTCGACGCGTTGGGCCAGTTGGGCTTCCGTCGCATCGCCATCGGCACCGCGCCCGAGGCCAAACGGTGAGCGGCACCGCCGCCGAACACCCGCCGGCCTGGCCGATCTACCGGCGCCTGCTGGGGCTGTCTGCCCGTTACTGGCCGCTGCTGCTGGCCGCCACCGTCGGCATGGTCGTCGAGGCGCTTGCCGGCGGCGCCTTCGTGCAGCTGATGAAGCCGCTGGTCAACGACGGCTTCGTGCATCCCAAGCCGGACATGGCGGTGCTGCTGCCGCTGGCCATCGTCGGGCTGTTCGTCCTGCGCGGATTCGCGACCTTCGTCAGCGACTACGGCATGGCACGGGCCGGGCGCAGCGTCGTGCGCGACCTGCGCGAGGACGTCCTTGGCAAATACCTGCGTCTTCCCAGTTCGCATTTCGATCTCGAATCCGTGCCGGCGATGGTCAGCCGGCTCAACTTCGACACCGAGCAGGTGACGCAGGCGAGCACCGATGCCGCCAAGACCATCGTCACCGACGGCCTCACCATCGCCTACCTGTTCGCCATCATGTTGTGGGTGAGCGTCAAGGTGACGCTGGCGATGGTCTTCATCGCGCCGCTGATTGGCGTGCTGGTGTGGTCGGTTGGAAAACGCTATCGCAAGATCAGCGGCGGAATCCAGGATGGCATGGGCGCGCTGGCGCAAAGTGCCGAGCAGTCGTTGTCCGCGCAGCAGGACGTCAAGGTGCACGGCGCGCAGCCGTTCGAGCTGTCGCGCTATTCCCGCCTGGCCAACCGCATGCTGCGCCTGAACATGAAGGTCGAGGCCACGCGCGCAGGCAGTTCGGCGCTGGTGCAGATGCTGGCCGCGTTCGCGTTGGCCGCGATCGTCTGGGTCGCGACGCGCGAGGCGCTGCAGGGCCGGCTGAATGCCGGCGAATTCGTGCAGCTGATGACGGCGATGATGGGCATCATCCCGTCGCTGCGTCGCATCACCAACGTCCAGGCGATCATCGGTCGTGGCGTCGCGGCGGCCGAACGCCTGTTTGCCGTGCTCGATGACGTCGAGGAAGCCGATTACGGCACGCGCACGCTGGCACGCGCGCGTGGCGAACTCGTCTTCGACCGCGTCTCGCTGGCCTATCCGCGCCATGACGCGATGGCGCTGCAGGACATCAGTTTCACCGCGCGACCGGGCACGGTCACCGCCATCGTCGGCCGTTCCGGCAGCGGCAAGACCAGCCTCGTGCGCCTGGTGCCGCGGTTCTACGAACCCTCGTCCGGACGCATCCTGCTGGACGGCGTGCCGCTGGGCGATTATCGACTGGCCGACCTGCGCCGGCAGATCGCGCTGGTCGGGCAGCGCGTCATGCTCTTCGACGACAGTGTCGCCGCCAACATCGCCTACGCCAGCGACGCGGACGAAGACCAGCTGCGCAAGGCGGCCGAAGCTGCGAATGCCTGGGAGTTCATCGAACGCCTGCCACGCAAGCTCGCCACGCCCATCGGCGAGAACGGCGCCCTGCTGTCCGGCGGCCAGCGGCAACGCCTGGCGATCGCGCGGGCCATCCTGCGCGACGCACCCATCCTGATCCTCGACGAGGCGACCGCGGCGCTGGATACCGAGTCCGAGCGACTGGTGCAGGACGCATTGACGCATCTGATGCCGGACCGCACCACGCTGGTCATCGCGCATCGCTTGTCCACCATCGAACACGCCGACCAGGTGCTCGTACTCGATCACGGGCGCCTGGTCGAGCAGGGCACGCATGCCGAGTTGCTGGCACGCGGCGGCTTGTATTCCCACCTGCACGGGATCCAGTTCCGCGAGCCGGGTACTGCATGACGGGCGCACGCAAGGCACCGTCATGGTGGTACGGCGATGGTGCGCCGCCGCTTGGCGCGCAGATGGTGTCGGCCGCGTACGGCGCGGCGGTCGGCGCGCGACGCGCCCTGTACAAGGCCGGATTGCTGCGCCGCGCGCGCGTGGGGGTGCCGGTGGTCGTCGTCGGAAACCTGATCGCCGGCGGCAGCGGCAAGACGCCGCTCACGATCGAAGTCGTCGAGCGGCTGTGCGCGAAGGGTTGGAACCCCGGTGTCGCGACGCGCGGTTACGGCCGCGCGAATCCGGCAAGCGCGATGTGGGTCGACGCCAGCACCGATGCCTTGATCGGTGGCGACGAGCCCGTCCTCATCGCGCGACGGACGGGGTGCAAAGTCCGCGCGGACCGCAACCGGGTCGCGGCGGCGAAGGCACTCGCCGCGTCTGGCTGCGACGTGGTTGTCTGCGACGACGGCCTGCAGCACTACGCCCTGGCGCGCGATGTCGAAATCGAGGTGATCGACGGTCGTCGGCGCTATGGCAACGGCTTGGTCCTGCCCGCCGGCCCGCTGCGCGAGCCGGTCGCGCGCGGTGCCGAATGCGACTTCCGCGTGGTCAATCTACCGAGCGGAGAACCCACCGACACCGAGACCGGTTTTGGCGAATGGCCGATGCGCCTGCTGGGCGATTGCGCGGTGCCGGTGCTTGGCGGGCGCGCGCAGCCGCTCACGGCCTTCGCCGGTCAACGCGTGCATGCGGTGGCCGGCATCGGCGACCCCGAACGCTTCTTCTCGATGTTGCGTTTGCGCGGCATCGCCGTCGTGCCGCACGCGTTTGCCGATCATCATCGCTACGTCGCCGCGGATTTCCAGTTCGGCAGCGACCTGCCGGTGCTGATGACCGAGAAGGACGCAGTGAAATGCGCGGCGTTCGCGGGCCCCCGGCACTACACCGTGCCGATCCGCGCCGAACTGCCGGAGTCCTTCTGGGTCGCGTTGCTCGCGCGCGTGGCGGCCGCCAGGGAGGCCAGGGCATGAGCATGGATTTCGTCGTGGCGATCCCCGCGCGCCTGCAGGCCACGCGCTTGCCCGGAAAGCCGCTGCGCCTGCTCGGCGGCGAGCCGATGATCCGGCATGTCGCGCGCCGCGCGTTGCTGGCTGGCGCACGCGAGGTGTGGGTCGCGGCCGACGACCAGCGCATCGCCGATGCATTGGCCGACAGCGGTGTGCGCGTCGCGATGACATCCGGCGACCACGCATCCGGCAGCGACCGCATCGCCGAGTGCGCCCGGATCGCCGGCTGGGCTGGCGAGACGATCATCGTCAACCTGCAGGGCGATGAACCATTCGCACCAGCTGCCGGCATCCGCGCCGTTGCGGCGTCGCTCCATGATTCCAGCGCCGACATGAGCACGCTGGCGACCAGCATCATGACGATCGAACAGTTGTTCGATCCACACGTGGTCAAGGTCGTGCGCGACGACAGTGGCCATGCGCTCTACTTCAGCCGTGCGCCGGTGCCGTGGGCGCGTGATGCGTTCGCGGCCGATCGCGCGGCGCTTCCGGCGGATGGCCCGTGGTTGCGGCATATCGGCATCTACGGGTATCGGGCCAGCACGCTGCAGCGTTTCGCCGCCTTGCCGCCCGGCAGGCTCGAGCAGGTCGAATCGCTCGAGCAACTGCGCGCGCTCGAGGCCGGGATGCGGATCATGGTGGCGATTTCGCCGGAAGACTTCCCGCCAGGCGTGGATACCGAAGCGGATCTCGCCCAGGCCGAACGGCATCTTGCCGTGAACGGACGTGCCTGAGCGGGGCGACATCGTGACGGCCTTCGGGAAGCGACCCATGGCCGCCATGGCATGTCCGCAATTCGGCGGAAGGATGGCTGGTCGCGTTCACCCTGCACTGCACGCGGGTCGCCAGGGCCGATGACCGCATCGCCGCCCCCGACATTCGACGGCAAGGCCTTCGTCCGAAGCCTCAGCACCGCGCCCGGCGTGTACCGGATGTTCGCGGCCGACGACAGCGTGCTCTACGTCGGAAAGGCCGGTGCCCTGCGCAAGCGCGTCGCCAGCTATTTCAGCAACACGCCCAAGCCCGCCAGGACGCTGGCGATGCTCGCCCAGGTCGCGCGGATGGAAGTTACCGTCACGCGGACCGAGGCCGAGGCGCTGCTGCTGGAAAACCAGCTGATCAAGTCGACGCATCCGCGCTACAACGTGCTGTTGCGCGACGACAAGAGCTATCCCTTCGTGCTGCTCACGCAGGAGGCGTGGCCGCGCCTGGCGATGCATCGCGGCGCGCGGGCGATCCCCGGCCGTTACTTCGGCCCGTATCCCGGCGTCGGCGCGGTGCGCGAGACGCTCAACCTGATGCACCGCCTGTTCCGGCTGCGCAGTTGCGAGGACAGCGTCTTCCGCAACCGCTCGCGGCCCTGCCTGCAGTACCAGATCGGTCGTTGCAGCGCGCCGTGCGTCGGACTGGTTCCCGCCCGCGAATACAACGAGGCCGTGCGTCGCGTCGGCCTGTTCCTCGATGGCCGCAGCGACGAGCTCGCCAGCGAGCTCGAGCAGTCGATGGCCGCCGCCAGCGAGCGCCTGGATTTCGAGGAAGCCGCGCGCGTGCGCGACCTGATCGGCGCGATCCGCAAGCTGCAGGCGCGGCAGTATGTCGATGGGCGGGCCGCCGACCTGGATGTCCTGGCCTGCGCGATGCAGGGCACGCGTGCCTGCGTCCTGCTGCTCGCGTTCCGCGACGGCCGCAACCTCGGCACGCGCGCGTTCCATCCACGCACCAACGGCGTCGACAACCCCGCCGAAGTGTTGTCCGCCTTCGTGTCGCAGTACTACGCCGAGCAACCGCCACCGGGCGAGATCGTGCTCGACCGCGACATCGAGGACCGGGAGCTGTTGCAGGCCGCGTTGTCGGCCGCGGCCGGCAAGCGCATCGTCGTCAAGTGCAGCGTGCGCGGCGAGCGCGCCGGTTACCTCGACCTGGCGCGGCGCAACGCCGAGCTGGCGCTGGCGACCGAACTGGGCAGCCAGGCCACGCAACAGGCGCGGCTGGAGTCGGTGCGCGAGCTGCTTGGCGTGGCCGACCTGCCATCGCGCATGGAGTGCTTCGACATCAGCCACACCATGGGCGAGGCCACCGTCGCCTCGTGCGTCGTCTTCGACGGCAACGGACCGGTGCGCGGGCAGTACCGGCGATACAACATCGCGGGGATCGAGCCGGGCGACGACTATGCCGCCATGCACCAGGCGCTGGAACGGCGTTTCCGGCGCGCCGTCGAGGACAACGGCGTCCTGCCCGACGTGCTGCTGATCGATGGCGGGGCAGGGCAGGTCGCGCAGGCGCGCAGCGTGCTGTCGGACCTCGGCATCGACGGGATCACCCTGGTCGGCGTGGCAAAAGGCGAGGGCAGGCGCGCCGGGCATGAAGCCCTGCTGCTGGCCGACGGCCGCGAGATCCGCCCCGGGCCCGAATCGCCCGGCCTCCAACTCATCCAGCAGGTGCGCGACGAGGCCCACCGGTTCGCGATCACCGGCCACCGCGGTCGGCGCCAGAAAGCACGCAACACCAGCCGGCTGGAAGATATTCCGGGCATCGGCCCCCGCCGACGCGCTAACCTGTTGCGGCATTTCGGGGGATTGGGTGGCCTGAAGTCAGCCGGCGCGGAAGAGATCGCCCGCGTCGAAGGCATCAACGCCGCCCTTGCCGAGCGCATCTACGCCAGTCTCCATGGATTGCCCGGGGCGGGGGCCAGCGAACAGGACGCCAGTAGCCAGACATGAAGTTGACCGTGCCGACGATGCTGACCCTGCTGCGGATCGTGATGATCCCGGTGCTCGTGGTGGTGTTCTACCTGCCCTACAACTGGACCAATTTCGCCGCCGCCGCGGTGTTCGGCCTCGCCGCCCTCACCGACTGGCTCGACGGTGCGATCGCCCGCCGCTATGGGCAGTACTCGGCGTTCGGTGCCTTCCTGGACCCGGTCGCGGACAAGCTGATGGTCGCGACCGCGCTGTTCCTGATCGTCCAGGGCCATCCGACCGCATGGATGGCCTTGTGGGCTGCGGTGATCGTCGGCCGTGAAATCGCCGTCTCGGCCCTGCGCGAATGGATGGCCGAGCTTGGCCAGCGCGCCCGCGTGTCCGTCGCCACCGTCGGCAAGATCAAGACGATCGCGCAGATGGTCGCGTTGCTGTGCCTGCTGTATGCGATCAATCCCGCGCGCCCACCGCATCCGATGCCATGGATGGGCATGTTGGTATTCCACATCGGAGACTGGCTGCTGGCCATCGCGGCGCTGCTCACCTTGTGGTCCGGATATGAATATCTGCGTGCCGCGTGGCCCGTTCTCAGCGCCGGTGAGCGACTGGTGGTTGACAGTCCAGCCCCGGACAGTAAAATTGCCGGCTCAGCGCGGGAATAGCTCAGTTGGTAGAGCACGACCTTGCCAAGGTCGGGGTCGCGAGTTCGAGTCTCGTTTCCCGCTCCAGATTGTGTGGTGATACGCCGCCAAGCGGCATGCCGGCGGTTCCAGTGCCGGCAGCGAAAGCCTCGGCCTGCCGGGGCTTTTTCGTATCCGCCATTGAATTCGCAGGCTGTGTGCGACAGCCTTGCGACAAGACCACCGGCCGGGTGGCAGAGTGGTTATGCAGCGGACTGCAAATCCGCGTACGCCGGTTCAATTCCGACCTCGGCCTCCATCGCAACAGCACGCACGAATCCCGGCCTTGGCCGGGATTTCTGTTTGTGCCGCGCTTGGGGCACCATTGCGCCACGCCTGGGTGGCGAAACCGGTAGACGCAGCGGACTTAAAATCCGCCGGCCGCAAGGCCTTGCGGGTTCGAGTCCCGCCCCAGGCACCACCGGCAGGGGATGGGCATGCGGGATCTGGCCAGCACACGCATCGGCGTGATCGGACTGGGATATGTCGGGCTGCCGCTCGCGATCGAGTTCGGCAAGCTCTACGACACGGTCGGCTACGACATCGATGCTTCGCGGATCACGAGCCTGCGCAACGGCGGCGTCGATCGCAACCGCGAGGTCGAGGTGGACGAACTGGCAGCGGCCACCCGCCTGCGCCTGACCAGCGCATTCGACGACCTGCGCGACTGCAATGTGTACATCGTCACCGTGCCCACGCCGATCAACGAGCACAAGAGTCCCGACTTCAGCCCGCTGATCCAGGCAAGCCGCAGCATCGGCGGCGTGCTCGGGCACGGCGACCTGGTGATCTACGAGTCGACCGTCTATCCGGGGGCCACGGAGGAGATCTGCGTGCCGGAACTCGAGCGCGCGTCCGGCAAGTCGTTCAACACGGATTTCTTCGTCGGGTACAGCCCGGAGCGCATCAATCCGGGCGACCGCAAGCGCCGCCTCGTCGACATCCCCAAGGTCACTTCAGGCTCCACGCCGGAAGCCGCCGATGTCGTCGATGCGCTGTATCGGACCATCATCACCGCCGGCACGCACAAGGCATCGAGCCTGAAGGTGGCCGAGGCGGCCAAGGTCGTCGAGAACACCCAGCGCGACGCCAACATCGCACTGATCAACGAGTTCGCGCTGATCTTCCACCGGCTGGGCATCGACACCAACGAGGTGCTCGAAGCCGCCGGGACCAAGTGGAACTTCCTGCCGTTCCGCCCGGGCCTCGTCGGCGGGCACTGCATCGGCGTGGATCCGTACTACCTGATCCAGAAAGCGCAATCGGCCGGTTACTACCCCGACATCCTGCTCGCATGCCGGCGCATCAACGACGCCATGGGCCAGCACATCGCCGCGGAAGTCATCAAGCTGATGATCCAGCGCGGCGCCACCGTCTCCGGCGCGCGCATCCTGCTGCTCGGCATCACCTTCAAGGAGAACTGCCCGGACCTGCGCAATACCCGCGTGATCGACCTGGCGCGCGAGTTCAGCGATTACGGCGCGATCGTCGACATCCACGATCCCTGGGCCGATCCAGCCGTCGCCGCGCAGGAATACGGCGTGCAGTTGCTGTCGCAGGCGCCGGAGGCTGGCGCCTATGACGCCATCGTCGTCGCGGTGGCGCATGACGAATTCCGCGCGATGGGCGTCGAGGGATTGCGGCGCCTGGCCAACGGGCGCGCGGTGATCTACGACATCAAGGGGATCTTCCCCAAGGACGCGGTCGACGCGCGCCTGTAGGCGCAGCGCCCCGCAGCACGCCAGCCAGCATGATCCGCTACCTCGCCTACATCGCCAGTGTCATCGCCACGCTGCTGTCGGTGTGGGAGTTGCAGTTCGGGCAGCTATGGTGGTGGGGCGTGCTTGTCTTCGGTCTGCTTGCGCTGGTGGGGACGATCGACGTCCTGCAGCGCGACAGCACCCTGCGCCGGATCTATCCGCTGCTGGCGCACCTGCGGTACGGACTCGAGTCGATCGGGCCGGAGATCCGCCAGTACTTCATCGAGAAGGACACCGAGGAGGCGCCGTTCTCGCGCCAGCAGCGCGCGCTCGTCTACCAGCGCGCGAAGGGCGTCATGGATGTCGTGCCGTTCGGTACCGAGCACGACGTCTACCGCACCGACTACGAGTGGATCAACCATTCGATCGTGCCGAGCGCCATTGCCTCGCATGATTTCCGGGTGCGGGTCGGCAACCTGGCCGCCCAGCCATACGACGCCAGTGTCTTCAACATCTCGGCGATGAGCTTTGGCGCGCTGTCGGCCAACGCGATCCGCGCGTTGAATGCCGGGGCCAGGCGCGGCGGTTTCCATCACGACACGGGCGAAGGTTCGATCTCGCCCTACCACCGCGAGAATGGCGGCGACCTGGTCTGGGAAATCGGCTCCGGGTACTTCGGTTGCCGCGACGCGGAAGGTCGCTTCGACGAAGCACGCTTTGCCGAAAGCGCGCGCACCGAACAGGTGCGGATGATCGAGATCAAGCTGTCGCAAGGGGCCAAGCCCGGGCACGGCGGCGTGTTGCCGGCCGCCAAGGTCAGCGCCGAGATCGCCGCGACGCGCGGCGTCGCGGTGGGGCAGGACTGCATCTCACCGGCACGCCATTCCGAATTCTCCACGCCCGTTGGATTGCTCGAATTCGTCGCGCGGCTGCGCCATCTGTCGGGCGGCAAGCCGACCGGATTCAAGCTGGCGATCGGCCATCCCTGGGAATGGTTCGCGGTCGCCAAGGCGATGCACGAAACCGGCATCCTGCCGGACTTCATCGTCGTCGACGGCGCCGAAGGCGGCACCGGCGCGGCGCCCGCGGAGTTCGTCGACCACGTCGGCGTTCCGATGCACGAGGCGCTGATGCTGGTCCACAACACCCTCGTGGGCCTGGACCTGCGCGACAGGGTCCGGATCGGCGCGGCGGGAAAGATCACCAGTGCATTCGATGTCGCGCGCACGCTCGCGCTCGGCGCCGACTGGTGCAACGCGGCCCGCGGTTTCATGTTCGCCCTGGGCTGCATCCAGTCGCAGAACTGCCACACCGATCGCTGCCCGACCGGCATCGCGACCCAGGATCCACGCCGCTGGAAATCCCTGGACGTCCCCGACAAGGCGACGCGCGTCTTCCAGTTCCACCAGAGCACGCTGCATGCGCTGCGCGACCTGCTGTGCGCCGCGGGTCTCGAGCATCCATCGGAGCTGGGCCCCGAACACATCCTGCGACGCGTTTCGCCCACGCACGTGGGTTCGCTCGCCAGCGTGTATCGATTCCTGGCGCCAGGCGAGCTGCTGCATGGCCTGCCGGAACATGCGGTGTTCCGCAGCTTCTGGCCGGATGCGCGCAGCGATTCCTTCGCGCCACCGACGCGCGTGCAGTCGCTGCGCGGCAGCAAGTCGCGTTAGTCGAGCAGCTCGAGCACGCGCTCGGGCGGTCGACCGATGATGGCGCGTGCGCCATCGATGAAGATCGGGCGCTCGATCAATCGGGGATGCGATGCCATCGCTGCCAGCAGGGCGACATCATCGAGTGATGGATCGTCCAGCCCCAGCGCGGTGTATTCCGCTTCGCCGGTGCGCAGCAGGCTGCGCGCGTCGGTGCCGAGTTTGTGCAGGAGAGCCTGCAGCTCGGCGATCGACGGCGGCTGCTGCAGGTAGTCGCGGATGTCCGGATTGACGCCGCGTTCGCGCAGCAGTTCCAGCGCAGAGCGCGACTTGGAGCAGCGGGGATTGTGGAAGATCGTGCTCATGCCGGTATCCAGTGATGTTGTCGCGTGATGGCGTTGGCGAGTGAATCGTTCAGGGTCGAGTGATGAAACGAGGCTGGCGCGAGTGCCTGGGCCGTTCCGGGCGTGCTGCGATCATCGCGCGAGGTTCAGGCGGGTGCCGGCGACGGGGCCATGGCGCTGTTCTGGCCGGTACCAATAGCGCTCCGCCGCATCGCCGCAGCCCTGGCTGGCATGAATGCGGTGGCGACCCATGATGCATAATGCCGCCGTTTGTTCTAGTCAGGATCGGGGTTTTGCTGAACTTCATTCGTTGCCTCGCGCTCATCGGCGCGTTCGGGTTGTCCGCGTGTGCGTCCCGCGGAAACACCACTCCACAGACGTCGCTGCCGGATGCCGATCCCGTGGCCGCAGCCCTGGGGCGGCCTGAGTACCGCATTGGCCCCAGTGACCTGCTGACCGTCACCGTGTTCCAGGTCGCGGATCTCAATCGCGATGTCCGCGTCAACAACGCCGGCCAGATTTCGCTGCCGCTGATCGGCGCACTGGATGCGGCAGGGCATACGGTCAGCGAGCTGGAAACGATGATCGCGTCCCATTACGCCGCGCGCTACCTGCAGAATCCGCAGGTGTCGGTCTTCGTGAAGGAGTTCTCCTCCCAGCGCGTCACGGTCGGCGGCGCGGTGAAGAAACCGGGCATCTTCCCGCTCACCACGCGCTTGACCCTGCTGCAGGCGGTCGCGTTGTCCGAGGGCCTGTCCGACACGGCCAGCGAACACAACGTCGTGGTGTTCCGCACGGTGAATGGCAAGCGCCAGTTCGCGCGGTTCGACCTTGGCACGATCGCCGCGGGCAGCAGTCCGGACCCGGAGATCATGGGTGAGGACGTCGTCATGGTCGACACATCGGGCGGCAAGCTGTTCCTGCAGAACCTGATCCGGGTTGCGCCATTGATCGGAATCTGGAGGTACCTGCCATGAGCACGACCGTGGACAACGCCCACGGCTTCGAGCCCCAGGCCGAGCGCGACGAGGACGAAATCGACCTGCTCGAGTACTGGCGGATCCTGCGCGATCGCAAATGGCTGGTCGCCGCGATTGCCGGCGGCGTGTTCGCGCTGGCGCTGGTGCTGACCCTGCTGACCACGCCGATTTTCCGCGCGTCGTCGACGCTGCAGATCGACCGCGAGACGATCAAGGTCGTCGACGTGGGTGGATTGACGCCCGCCGAAAGCCCGTACGACGAGGATTTCTACCAGACCCAGTACGAGCTGCTGCAAAGCCGCTCGCTGGCGCTGCGCGTCATCCAGGACCTGAAGCTCGCCGACAACCCGCAGTTCAAGGACGACAAGCCGGCCCCGACCGGTAGTGCCATTGCCGCGCCGCGCGTGCAGGGCAGGGACCGCGCGCTGGTGAGTACCGTGCTGGGCGGCCTGACCATCGAGCCGATCCGCAATTCGCGCCTGGTCAAGATCAACTTCGATTCGCCCGATCCGGTGCTGGCCGCGCGCATCGCCAATGCCTGGGGGCAGGCCTTCATCGCCAGCAACCTGGAGCGTCGCCTCGACGCGACCTCGTATGCGCGCAAGTACCTCGAGGACCGGCTGGCGCAACTCAAGGGACGGCTCGAGGACTCCGAGAAGCAGCTGGTCCAGTTCGCCACGCAGGAGCAGATCGTCTCCGTCGGTGACGACAAGCAGTCGCTGTCGGCGCAGAACCTGACCGACCTCAACGCATCGCTGGCGCAGGCACAGGACGCGCGCATCAAGGCCGAATCCGAATGGGCGCAGGCATCGGCCGGTTCCGGCCTGGGCATGCCGCAGGTCGTGGCCAACCCGCTGATCCAGAAACTGCGCGAGAACCGCACGGTCATCGCCGCCGAGTACCAGGAAAAGCTCAAGACCTTCCAGCCCGATTACCCGGACATGCAGCGCCTGCAGGGGCAGATGGACGAGATCGACCACCAGGTCAACAACGAGATCAGCAACATCCGCGCATCGGTGAAGGCGCAGTACGACGCCGCGCAATCGCAGGAAACCCTGCTCACCGAGCGCATCGGCGGGCTCAAGGGCGACGTGCTGGACCTGCAGGGTCGCAGCATCCAGTACAACATCCTCAAGCGCGAGGCCAACACCAACCGCGAGCTCTACGACAGCCTGTTGCAGCGCTACAAGGAGATCGGTGTCGCCGGCAACGTCGGCACCAACAACATCTCCGTGGTCGACATGGCCGAAGTCCCCGAATTCCGCCATTCCCCGCGCCTGTCGTTGAACCTCGCCGTCGGCCTGCTGCTCGGCATGTTCGCCGGCGTGCTCGCTGCCTTCCTGCTGCATTACCTGGATCGCAGCATCCGTGCACCGCAGATGCTGGAATCACTGGCGCAGCGGCCGGTGCTCGGTGTCGTTCCGCGACTCGCAGCCGGCATCACGCCGGCACTGGCCGCGGCGGACCCGCGCTCACCATTCTCCGAAGCCTATCGTTCGGTGCGCACGGCATTGCAGTTCGCCACCAATCATGGCCTGCCGCGCACGGTGCTGATCACCAGTGCAAGCCCGGGCGAGGGCAAGACCACGTCGTCGATCGAACTGGCGCGCAACATCGCCCAGGTCGGCCGCAGCGTGTTGCTGATCGATGCGGATCTGCGCAATCCGTCGGTGCATCGCCTGCTCAGCCTTGGCAACGCGGTCGGCCTGTCCAGCATCCTTGCCGGTTCCAACGACGTGCAGGGCGCGATCCAGTCCAGCGGCGAGGCCAACCTCAGCGTGATGACCTCCGGGCCGATGCCGCCCAGCCCGCCGGAACTCCTCGCCGGCGATGCATTGCCGCAACTGCTGGAAAGCCTGCGCGCGCGATTCGACGTCATCGTGATGGATGGCCCGCCGGTACTCGGCCTGGCCGATGCGCCGCTGCTCGCGCATTGCGCCGAGGCGACGGTGCTCTGCGCGCTCGCCGACTCCACGCGTCGCGACGCCCTGCAGGGCGCGTTGCGTCGCCTCGTGGCCGCGCAGGCGCATGTGCTCGGGACCTTGCTGGTGCGCTACGACCACAAGCACGCCGGTTACGGCTATGGCGGCTACAGCTACTACGCCTACGGCCCGAAGTCCTGACCGCATGAGCGCAGGGCGGCCGCTGTCCACGCCTGGCGTTGGCGGGTCCGGCCGCCGCCCGGCGGGGATGATCACGCGCTGGGTGCTCGCCTCGACGCTGGCGATCGTGCTCGCAGTCGCCGCCGTCGCACTGCTGCAGGTCGATGCCGATATCGGCGCGCCCATCGGCCCCGATCGCCTGGTCGCCGCGATCGACGGGCAGGCCGCGCCGCAGGCATCCGACCTTGCCCGCGCACGCAACATCCTGCGATCCAGTCCTGACGATGGCCGCGCGTTCCGCGTCCTGGCACGCAGCGCCGCGCTTGATGGCGATGGCAATGGCAATGGATCGCAGGCACGCGCGTTGTACGCGATCGCCGCCCGCCGCGCCCCGCGTGACCAGCCGACGCGCGCAGCGCTGGCCGATGGCGCCTTCGCCGCCGGCGATCTCCAGGCTGGTTTCGACCAGCTGGATGCCTTGTTCCGCGTCGCCCCCAACCTGCGCGATCCCCTGCTGCGGCGGCTGATTCCAGACCTGGACGATGCGCGCGTGCAGGAAGCACTCGTCGCGCGCATGGCCACCAATCCACCGTGGCGCGCAGCGCTGGTGCCCGTGCTGCTCGACGCATCGACGTCGACGCCGGCAGCGCTGGACCTGCTCGCACGCCTGGCACGGCGCATCCCGCTGCTGCCCGCCGAAGCCGATGCGCGCATCGCGTTGCTGCAGCGCGCCGGACGCGATGGCGACGCACGCCAGCTGTGGCTCGAGGCCCTTCCCACATCGCAGAGGGGAGATGACGCCCGGCTGTTCGATGGCGGATTCGAACATCCCGACGTGACCGGCGCGTACGGCTGGCGGCTGGATCCGCCGCCGGGCGTCGCCATCACCAGCGACGACACCAACCCCGCACAGGGCGCGCACGCGCTGTCGATCGACTTCAGCGGTCGCGCCGTCCAGGGCCCCGGGCTGTCGCAACGCCTGGCCTTGGCGCCGGGCGACTATCGCCTGTCGCTGGCCGTCGACAACGCCACCGATGCCCAGCGTCCCTTCGCCTGGCGGCTGTCATGCCAGGCCCCCGGTGAGCCGTTGCTGTCGCTGTCCCTGCCTGATGGATCGCGTCGCGGATGGCAGCAGGTCGCTGCCGACTTCAGCGTGCCAGCCGGCTGCACCGGGCAGACGCTGCATCTGGACTTCCTTGCCCGCTCGATCGCCGAGCGGCAGCTGACTGGCAGCCTGCGACTGGATGCCATGCGCATCGCCAATCGATGAATTGGGCTTGCGTGGGTGCATCCGCCTCCGTATGCTCCCCGCAGCACCGCTGGCGTGCGTAAAGGATTACTACCCATGAAGACTCTGATTTTCGGTCTGGCAGCCTCCGCCCTGTGCGCGGGTCTGATCGCGCAGCCTGCCAATGCACAGAACCCGGCGCAGCCGCAGGATCCGACCTCGATGGTCCACGCCGATGCCGGCGTCGTCCAGCTGCACGGAGCACCGGTGCCGATCAACCAGTCCATGGGCGCCAACGCTGGCGAAATCGTCAACGTCCGCAATGGCCAGGCGACCATCACCTTCAACAACGGCTGCTCGGTCAAGGTCGAAGGCCGCCAGTACACCATCCCGTCGAAGGCACCGGCTTGCCACACCGCCGCGATCCCGGTTGCGGGCGACGGCAAGATCGTCGCACTGGGTGTTGCCGGCGCGGTCGCTGTTGGATTGGCGGTCGGCAGTGGCGGCAGCGGCAAGAGCGAACGGCCGTCGAGCCCGTAATCGGGTCACGGCGGGTGTAACGCGCAGGACGAAAGGGCCGCCTCGTGCGGCCTTTTTCATGTTTCATGGAGGCATGCGGGATGCAGTGGGCTGGGCGCGCCGGGGGGACGCCCGAGGTCATCGCTGAAGTAGCGGCAGCTTGCCTGCTGCTGGGCGCGATGGTTTTCGGCGGGGGTTCGCGGGGGGCGGGAGATGCAGTCGTGCATCTACTGGCCTTGCCCGCAGCCGTGCTCGCCATCCTGCGCTGGCGCCATGCCGGCGCCACCCGCAACCAACGCCTGTTCCTGTACTGGGTTGTCGCGGCGCTGGCAGTGTTCGCACTGCAGTTGCTGCCGATCCCCGCATCGCTGTTCGCACGCATGCCGCAACGCGCGGCGGTCCTTGCCGACCTGCACCATGCTGGCCTGACGCCCGGCTGGTTGCCGATGACGCTCGACACCTGGGGCAGCGTGCGTGCCTTGCTCGCCTTCGCGACGTTCGCCGCCATGGCCCTGCTCGCGATGACGCTGTCGCAGGCCGCGCGACAGCGGCTGCTGATGCTCGCGCTCCTGGCCGCCGTGCCGATGGCCTTGCTCGGCTACTCGCAGGCGGCCGCCGGAGCCAATTCCACCTTGCGCTTCTACGACTACCACCATCCGATGGGAGCGATCGGCCTGTTCGCCAACCGCAACCACTACGCCGACCTGATGGGCCTGCTGCTGCCGTTCGGATTCGCCTTCGCCGCGCAGGCGCAATCGCGCCAGCAACGCGGGCTCGCCGCGGCCTGGTACGCGCTGGTGGTGATCCTGCTGCTGGCCGCGGCCTTGAGTTTCTCGCGCGCCGGCATCGCGCTCACTGTTGTTGCGGTGGCCGCCAGCGTGCTGCTGCTGCGTCCGGTCGGCACGCGCGGGCGCCATGTGCTGCCGCTGCTGGCATTGGGCCTGGCTGCGCTCGGCATCGCGACCTATGCGTGGGACGGCATCGTTGCGCGCCTTGCGCAGGATCCGCTGGATGACCTGCGCTGGCAGTACGTGCATTACGGCATGGATGCCATGCGCGCATGGCTGCCGTGGGGCAGCGGCTTCGGCAGCTTCCGCGATGTGTACGCCACCTTCGAGCCCGTCAGCGCCATGGTTGAAGTCTTCGCCCTGCATGCGCACAACGACCTGCTGGAGGTAGCGATTGAAGCCGGCGCACCCGGGCTTGCACTGATCGGTGCGTTCCTCGTGTTGCTGTTCATCGCGTCGTTCAGCAAATTCAGAAAAGTCCTACACGGGCGCGCGGAGAACTCACGCACAATTCACGCCGCCGCCGCTGTGGCGTGCATGGTTCCGATCCTGCATTCGCTCGTCGATTACCCGTTGCGGACGCTCGCCATCGCCACGGTTTTCGCCCTGGCGTTGTCCGTCCTGCTCGCGGGCAACATCGAGCAACCGCAGCGTCGCTTGACCGCCTGACTGGAACGGAATCCATGCTGCTCACGCCCCTGCAGGTCCCGCTACGTCGTAGCCACCATCACCTGCCGGACCTCCCGAGCAAGTACACCGCGCTGTTCGCGTGGGGGATCCGCGTGTCCGACGTGCTGGTGGTCATCGTTGCCGGCGTCTGCGCGTACTGGCTGCACTTCGGCCAGATCGAGCTGAGCATGCCTTACCACCGCGCCATCGGGCGCGGTTTCCTCCTGTCGCTGGTCGTGTTCTCCGCCTCGCCGCTGTATCGCAGCTGGCGCGGTCGCGGCCTGGCGCGGGAGTGCCTGACCATGGCCGCCGTGTACACCACGTTGTTCGTGGTCGGCGCCATCTACATCGGCGAGATGAAGCTGGCCGGCGAGCTGTCGCGCGTGTGGCGGCTGGAATGGTTCCTCAGCTGCCTGGTCGCCGGCACCGCGGTGCGCATCGTCATCCGCCGCGCCGCCGCGTATACGCGCAGTCGTGGCCTGGACGTCCGCACCGCGGTCCTTGTCGGCGGCAGCAACGACGCGCACCGCATCATCGATGCGCTGCACCACAACCGCTGGGCCGGCATCAACGTGCTGGGGCGGTTCCAGGTCGGCGACACCGGCCTGCGGGTCGATGGCGTGCCATACCTTGGCGACGTCCGCGCGCTGGCGGAGTATGTCGAGCACCAGCACATCGACCAGGTGTGGATCGCGCTGCCCGTCAGCGAGCAGCAGCAGATCAACGACATCCTCGAAGCCCTGCGGCATTCCACCGCCGACATCAAGTTCGTGCCCGACCTGTTCGGCCTGCAACTGCTCAACCACTCGGTGGAACAGGTGGCCGGGCTGCCGGTGATCAACCTGCGCGCCAGCGCCTTGAATGGCGACGCCTACCTGCTCAAGGCCATCGAAAACCGCATCATCGCCGCCGTGATCCTGGTGATCGTCTCGCCGCTGATGGCCGTGCTCGCGATCGGCGTCAAGCTCAGCTCGCCCGGCCCGATCCTGTTCCGCCAGCAGCGCCATGGCCTGGACGGAAAGCTGATCGATGTCTGGAAGTTCCGCAGCATGCGCATGCACCAGGAGCCCGACGGCCACGTCACCCAGGCCACGCGCTTCGACCGCCGCGTGACACCGTTCGGGCGATTCCTGCGCAGCACCAGCCTCGACGAGCTGCCGCAGTTCTTCAACGTGCTGCAGGGCACGATGGCCGTCGTCGGCCCGCGGCCGCACGCCGTTGCGCACAACCACCAGTACAAGGTCGTCGTGCAGGACTACATGCAGCGCCATCGCATCAAGCCCGGCATCACCGGCTGGGCGCAGGTCAACGGCCTGCGCGGCGAGATCGACGACATCGACAAGATGAAGGCGCGCGTCCAGTACGACCTCTACTACATGCAGAACTGGTCCCTGCTGTTCGACCTCAGGATCATCGCGATGACGGTGTTCAAGGGCTTCTTCGGCCGCAATGCGTACTGACCGATGAGCACCACTCGATGAGTCGCATCCTGGTCGTGGGCATCAACTTTGCCCCGGAAACCATCGGCACCGGCAAATACACCGGCGAGCTGTGCGAGTGGCTGGCCGCGCGCGGGCATCGCGTGCGCGTCGTCACCGCGCCGCCGTATTACCCCGCGTGGAAGTTGTGGAAGGGTTACGGCGGGCGCTGGTTCCGGCGCACGCGCTGGCACCACGTCAGCGTCATCCGCTGCCCGGTCTGGGTGCCACGCAAGCCAAGCGGCATCACCCGCCTGCTGCACCTGGCGAGCTTCGCGCTGTCGTCGTTCGCGGCCATGCTGTGGTGCATCCCGTGGCGGCCACAGGTCGTGATCAACATCGCACCCACGCTCGCCAGCGCACCCGCGGCATGGGCGCTGTCGCGCTTGGTCGGCGCACGCAACTGGCTGCACGTGCAGGATTTCGAAGTCGACGCCGCGATGGACATGGGCATCGTCAATGCCGGCATCCTGCGCCGCCTCGCACTGGCCGCCGAGAGCTGGATGCTGCGCCGCTTCGACCGCGTCTCCGCCATCTCCTGGCGCATGTGCGAGCGCCTGGGCGCCAAGGGCGTGCCCGAGGAGCAGCAAGTGCTGTTCCCCAACTGGGTCGACACCGACGCCATCCATCCACTGGCCGGCCCCAGCCCCTACCGCGCGGAGCTCGGCATCCCCGACGACGCCATCGTCGCCCTGTACTCCGGAAACATGGGCCTCAAGCAAGGCCTCGACATCCTGAGCGACGCCGCCAAAGCCCTATCCCTTCTCCCGCAAGCGGGAGTAGTCCATGAGTCCTCCCTTCTCCCGCCTGCGGGAGAAGGTGCCCGCAGGGCGGATGAGGGCGCTCTTCGCAACCCATCAAATCACCACTCCCTTCTCCCGTCTGCGGGAGAGGGTCGAAACGGCCAACAGGCCGTTTCGGGCAGGGCGGATGAGGGCGCTCTTGTCGGCCGCCCAATCGACGTACCCCTTCTCCCCCAGACGGGAGTAGTCCACGAACCATCGGGAGCGGCGGATGAGGGCGCTCTTCGCAACCCATCAAATCACCACTCCCTTCTCCCGCCTGCGGGAGAAGGTGCCCGTAGGGCGGATGAGGGCGCTCTTCAACAAGAGGCGAACTCACCACCCCCCATCCATTTCATCTTCGGCGGCGAAGGCCCCGCACGCCCAGCCCTCGAAGCCGCCTGCGCCCACCTCCCCAATGTCCGCTTCCTCGACCTGCAACCCACCGAGCGCCTCAACGACTGGCTCGGCCTTGCCGACATCCACCTGATGCCGCAACGCGCCGACGTCGCCGACCTGGTGATGCCGTCCAAGCTCACCGGCATGCTGGCCAGCGGGCGCGCCATCCTCGCCACCGCATCGTGCGACTCCGGCATCGGATTCGCCCTGATGGATTGCGGCGTCATCACGCCGCCCGGCAATACCGCGGCCTTCGTCGCTGCATTGCAGGCGCTGGCGGGCGACAATGCGCGCCGCATCGCGCTCGGCCATGCCGCGCGCACGCAGGCACTGGCCACGCTCTCGCGTGACGCCGTCCTGCTCACCTTCGAGCAGCACCTCAACACGCTGCTGGGCATCACGCCCGACAGCCGTCCAGCCCATTGACCCGCAGGACCCCATGACCAAGCGCGCACTCATCACCGGCATCACCGGCCAGGACGGCTCCTACCTGGCCGAATTGCTGCTGGAGAAAGGTTACGAAGTCCACGGCATCAAGCGCCGCGCCTCGTCGTTCAACACCCAGCGTGTCGATCACCTCTACCAGGATCCGCACGCGCGCGGGTCGAAGTTCCACCTGCATTACGGCGACCTGTCCGACGCCCTCAACCTCACCCGCATCGTCGCCGAGGTCGAGCCCGACGAGGTCTACAACCTCGGCGCGCAGAGCCACGTGGCCGTCAGCTTCGAGCAACCCGAATACACCGCTGATGTCGATGGCCTCGGCACCCTGCGCCTGCTCGAGGCGATCCGCTTCCTCAAGCGCACCGACAAGACGCGCTTCTACCAGGCCAGCACCTCGGAGTTGTACGGCCTGGTGCGCGAGACCCCGCAGACCGAGACCACGCCGTTCCACCCGCGCAGCCCGTACGGCGTCGCCAAGCTGTACGCCTACTGGATCACCGTGAACTACCGCGAGGCCTACGGCATGTATGCCTGCAACGGCATCCTCTTCAACCACGAGAGCCCGCGCCGCGGCGAAACCTTCGTCACCCGCAAGATCACCCGCGGCCTGGCGAACATCGCGCAGGGGCTAGAGACGTGCCTGTTCATGGGCAACCTCGACGCGCTGCGCGACTGGGGCCACGCCAAGGACTACGTGCGCATGCAGTGGATGATGCTGCAGCAGGATGTCGCCAAGGACTATGTGATTGCCACCGGCGTGCAGTACAGCGTGCGTCAGTTCGTCGAGATGGCTGCGCGGGAGTTGGGGATCACGCTGGCTTGGGCAGGCGAGGGCGTTGACGAGAAGGCGACGGTGCAGTCGGTGGAAGGGGACAAGGCGCCGGCGGTGAAGGTGGGTGACGTGATTGTGTCGGTGGATGCGCGGTATTTCAGGCCTGCGGAGGTGGAGACGTTGTTGGGTGATCCGGCGTTGGCGAAGGCGGATATGGGGTGGGTGCCGCAGATTGCGTTATCTGAAATGGTTAAGGAGATGGTTTCCTCGGATTTGAGCGCAGCCCGTCAACATGCCCTTCTAGAAACCCACGGATATGCCATTTCGATGGGAAGGGAAGGGAGCTGACGTTGTCTAGCATCTTGGCGAACTGTCCTGACTGCGGAGGGGGCGGAATTGCGATGGGTCCTATTCCCCCAACCGACAATTTCGCTGGCCGAGTTCTGGAGAAACCGCTCTTCGGCGGGAGCTTATGGCGTTGTCAGCGATGCTCCCTTGGTTTTCGGTGGCCGCGACTAAGCAAGGAAGAACTAGACGTCCTTTATCAGCAGGGCAACGACGCCACGTGGACCGCCCCATTTGATTCTCGCCGGGACTGGCGCATCGCCAGGGACTTTGTGGAGAAAGTGCTTCCCTGCACGAGTCGGATCCTCGACGTCGGTTGTTTTGATGGCGGATTCTTGGAGCCGTTACTGACAAATTACCGTTGTTTTGGAATAGAAATTCATCAGGCCGCACAGAAACGCGCTGAACATAAGGGGATCGAAATAGTTGGGAGTGACTTTTCGGAAGTGGCGGGGGAATTTGATTTTGTAACAGCTTTCGATGTCATCGAGCATGTGGAGAGACCAAGGCAATTTCTGGAACAATGTCTTTCGGTAGTTAAACCTGGTGGCTGGGTCCTTATTTCATCTGGGAATCTGGATGCGTTCAGTTTTCGCCTAATGAAGAGTCGCTACTGGTACTGCACCATTGCTGAGCACATCTCTTTTGTTAGCCCGCGATGGGTTGATAAACACGCAACTGATCTCGGCTATCAAACGACTGCACATGCGACGTTTTCGCATACCTTGGCGTCGGTAAAATCGCGCATCCGTGAATCGGCTATCAACTGCCTCTACCGTGCCTTCCCTAAAATATTTAGCGGATTGCGCAGACTTGGTTTGGGGGGTAAGAAGGTCAGCGCCCATGCGGCGTTGGCCGAGCATCCGCCAGTGTGGGTAAGCGCAAAGGACCATTTCATTGTTATGGTCCAGAAGCGGTAAGCAATCGTTTGTCACGTTCCAGCATTTGGTTTGGCATGTATTGCTACATCAACCTGGCCCTAGGTGTGGCAGCTCGTCGAGATGGCGGCCAAGGAGCTCGGTATCACAGTGGCGCGGGCGCAAATGGTGGCCGAGATGGTCGCAGGCGATCTAATTCAAGCTAGTCGCCATGCCTTGCTAAATATGCATGGCTACGATGCGGCTATTGAGCAAGCTGGACAATAGCAATCGAGGTTGTTCGAACCATCATGTCAAAGCTATCCCTAAGTATTGCAGTCTGCGGTCGCTTCCACTTCCACAAGTGGGTCAAGGATCTGGATGCAGCTCAAGTAAAAACCGTAATTCACTACTCGCACAAAATCGGGCAAAAGCCTTTTGGCGAATTAGATGCCAGAAACAAGCACCTCAAAGAATATTTGATGCAACTGCATGGGCGAGTTCTCGGTGATCGTCTATTGCCAGTGATGCTCCCCTGCTATCACCGCATATGGGAGAACGCTGTCGTTGCCGATCTTCCGAAAGTAAATGTTGCGCATGTAATGCTGCATGGAAACGTTTTGGAAGTTATCAAAAAACACCGAGCTAATGGAGCGTTCGTCATTGGCGAGGCGGTGAATGCGCACGTTAGCGTTCTCGCCGAAATTCTTGATCGGGAACAGCGAGTCTTGGGATTTCCTCCCGAAAAGTACCCATCACACTGGGCTCGCATGGTTGAGGAGTATGCGTTATGCGATCGGATACTCGTTGCGTCGAGTTGGGTGAAGCGCTCATTTGTCGATGCCGGATTTCCGGCGGAACGAATAATCAGAGTTCCTTACCCGTCATCTAGGAGTGGTGGTGTCGCTTTGAAGCGACGTCAGCCTGAAGTGCCAGTCAAGGTTCTCTGCGTCGCAGGCATACAGCCCCGCAAGGGGCAGCATTATCTCCTCGAAGCTGTTCGCCACTTAAGGTCCGAGGGGCAGCGGATCTCACTAACTTTTGTCGGCAGAAACACCAACAGGCCGTTCCTGAAATCCCTGCGCGCAATGGATGTTGAATTCAATCATTTGCCGCATGTGGCTAATGAGCGAATGATCGAATTCATGCGTGAGTTCGACGTATTTGTTCTTCCGAGCGTGGAAGACGGGTTCAGTATCGTGGTGTGCGAAGCGCTTCAGGCGGGTCTTCCAGTCGTTACCACATCCAACAACGGCGCTGCTGATGCAATCGTTCATGGAAAAAACGGATTCGTGGTGCCTGCAGGAGATTCCGTGGCTTTATCCAAGGCCATAACGAATGCCATGAGTCTGCTTCCATGTGAGGTAGTACAGCAAGAGGTGGCCACCTGGAGTGAGTACGCAAATCGAATGTTGGAGATGTACAAGGATGTTTCTGGCCGGATCCATTCGCCATGAAGCCAGTCACCGTGTTGGATATAGGGATGGTGGACGATGGTCACCGAGGTCCTTACATATCCTTTCTATCAAAGTTATTTGATCTGGACCGCAAGCGGTTTTCAGCGGCTTCGCTGTTCTCGCGGCATCCGGTTTTGATTCCTCTGGTCGAGGACTCGCTTGCGATTTATGTGGTTACCGGAATTCTGCGGTCGATAGTAGGGAAGCGAACGGTTGGATTTTTGTTTAGGCCTAAGCCGGCACTGGAGTGTTCATCGTTGCGCCTGCGTACGAAGTATCTCGTTCTTCGCGCTCTCCGGCTTCTTCGTAATGTGCAAACAGTCACTATCGTTCCGTTTTCCACTGAGTTCCGTCTAAATGAGATTGCCGACAATTGGATCCACGATCCGCAGCTCTGGGACTTAGATGAAGAGGCAGTAGTTGCAAGTCGTGCGGAAAGTGAGCTCGCCATAGACATTCGTGAGCGAGCGGCGGGCCGGCAGATATGTATGGCGCTTGGGAGGCAAGATAAAAGCAAAGGGTTTGACTGGCTCGTTGCGCTATACCGGACAAATTCAGGTCTGCGCGATTCAACACTATTTGCTTTCGGTGGAAAAGTCAGCGCCGATCTTCGCATCGAGCTCGAGTCATTTAGAGAGGCCGGTGGATTCGCTTGCGATCGTTTTGTGGCTGATGAGGAGTTGATCGCGCTTTACTCTTGCGCAAATTTGATTTGGTGCGCTTATTCGCCCGACTACGACCAGGCATCGGGGATTTTTGGACGGGCAGTCCAACTGGGGATTCCAGTCGTGGTTCGAAGGGGATCACTGCTGCATCGGATGTGCGAAGTTGAGAGCATCAGCCACGTTTCCCTAAGTTTCGAGGACAAAGGTGAAGTTCTAATGGATCCTCCAACAAGAGAACCACTCGGCGTCACTCTATCCCGCACTAAGCGCATGCGATCCGAGAGCCAGCGGCGTCTCAATTTAGCGCTTGGTTATCCGGCATGAGCGAGATCACCACCCTTAGCCGGTTCAATCTTAGAAAGAACGTTTCTTTTGCAGCGGCTGAGCTTTTTGTAAATACAGCCCTGTTGTTTTTTGGATACCGCATGGTGATCAAGCAAGGGGGCGTGGAGGCCGTTGGCGTCTGGGCCACCCTGTATGCATGGACGAATCTAATTCGGCTGGGAGATGTAGGGGTAGCCGCGGCTGCCACTCGTTTCCTGGCGCTATGGAATGTCACAGACGATCGGGAAAAGGTGCGTGTATATGGTGAGACGGCCTTGCTCACCAACGTGATTCAATTTGGTGTTCTTGCGACGTTGGCGTATTTCGCAATTGGACCGTTCGTGGAGCGCCTTGTTGGAGCGAATCATGCTGCAGAAGCCCTTCGGGTGTTGCCGCTCCTGGTCTTTGGGTTTTTTCTGCTGAATATATCTGGGACGCTGCTCGGAATCTTGCAAGGACTGCACATGGGCTACCGTCGCTCCCAGTTGTCGGTGCTTGGGACGGTGATTCAGTTGCTTGTAGTTCTTTTGCTGGTTCCAGCAATCGGGTTGAGGGGGCTTGCTTGGGCCCAAATTGTTCAACACAGCATCGTTGCCGTGGTTTGTTGGGTCATCATTCGCCGAAAGATGGGAAGCGCTTTCGTTCCAACGTGCTTTGATCGCGTGTGCTTCCGAGCAATGCTGGGTTACAGCGTAAAAGCGCAAGTTGTAAATTTGTCCAGTGGGCTGGTTGACCCAATATCAAAGGCGCTGGTCGGCCACTTTGGCGGTATGACTGCCCAGGGGCTATATGAGCTCGCATACAAGACTGTACTTTTGCCTCGCAACTTGGTTGCTAGTGGTGTAACTGCCGCAACCCCTACGATGGCAGCGCTCTTCCACAAAGATAGGGGCCAACTTCGCCGTGTGTACGCTCGCGCGTTCCGCCTGTCAGCGGGTTTAATGGCCATTACGTCGCTCGGGCTCATCGCGTTCGCCCCGCTACCATCGTTATTGTGGCTTGGACGGATCAACACCACTTATTGGTTATATGTGGCACTTTTGTCAGCCGGTTTTTTTGGCAATGTCCTGGGTGCTCCCGCTTACGTGCTGGGAATGGCGTCAGGGCGTCTGGGTAACAACATCTTGGTCACGGTACTCGTTCTTGCACTTCTTCTTGTCTTAGGTATTTCAACAGGATCTATTTGGGGCGGTGCTGCTGCAGTGGCTGCAACGTCGTTTGCCATTGGCTTCGGCGGCATCGCGATTTGGTTGATGAACCGCAAACTGGTTGATCCCGATAATGCGCCAGATGAGGGTGTGGTCGAGAGTCATGCGTATTGACGAGCGTGACGCCAGCCTGCACGCAAAATATAAATCTCTACCGGCCGGGCAGCCCCGCAGGTGCTTTCTGGAGAGCAGGCTTCGCGTAGTCGGAAGATGTAGTACTGAGGGGATTATCGCGGTATGACTGTCAAGGACATATCTCCGGCGACGGGGCGAAAGCTTTTGTTCGCATATGCCGCCGCTATCGCTGCTTGGATGTTTGATTTCAAGAGTAGTGAGGCTGGCGCGGGGTTAGCTGTGCAGTCGGTGTTTATCGTTGCATATATAGTTTTTTTTGCATTATTCGTATTGTTTGACCGAGGATTTCGAAGAGTCCGTGGTTTCTTATTATTTTTCTTCTGCGCTTTCCTATTCGTGTTCGTCGGAATTGTGTCGGGCCTTCTCGCTGGACAACAATTTTATGCAATGTTTCGTAACGCATTCACAGTTGGCCTATATGCTTCAATCGCATATGCAACGGCCAGGGTGGTGCTGCTCTGTTCCTTGCCCGCTTTGCGAAGAGTGCTCGGTTGGCTCTGTTTCGGGTTCTCGATATCGACGTTCCTAATCGTCTTGCTGTTCCAAGGCGGCGTGAATTTGGAAACCGTCCGTTTTCAGATTTTAGGAGGCTCCGGACTTGCAGCATTAAGCCTTGTGTCGATGGCGCTTGTACTTTCTCTGCGCCCCGTAGAGGTGACGACTGTCTTTGTTTCTAGCTTGATTCTTTTTCTTACTGTCACCCGAACGTATTTGGTAATGATCGTCGCGCAATTGCTGGCTCTCTACCCATTCGGTAAACGGCTGTTGCGGAAGCGGGCCGTGGTTGCAGTTGCATCCGTGTGTGTGGCCTGCGCGTTTGCGTTCTTGGCTTTCCCCGAAGGTTTCGAGCGATGGATGCAGCGGCTTTTTGTGCGAGAAAAATTCGGAGGGATCGACCCCACGCTTTTCACTCGTCAAGTCGAATGGCACTACATGTGGAACGCCTTTCTCTCATCTGCCCACAATTTCTTCATCGGATCCGGAATGGCGGCTGAAACCTCCTATTACCTGGCGCGTAACTTAGGTGGCGGTCTCGGAGCGGAAGCCTCAGTGGGCTTCGGCCACAGTAACCATATCTCTTTGTTATTCATCGGCGGCGTCCTTGGCGGGGCGCCGCTCCTATTGGTGCAAATATCCCAGCTTCTAATGGCCCTCAATTTTATTGGCAAGGGCCTGAAACACTTCAGCGATGAGCTCGATCTTCTCTTCCTTGGTACGTGGGGTGGCCTAACTGTGATTGGAACATTCGTCGTGGGTTTTTTTGCTCCAGTATTCAGTGACCGCGGATTCTCGCTTTGGTACGGAATAGGCACTGGTCTCCTAATAGGGGCGCAAGCACTTGGAACGAAGAGAAAGGCTAGGGTGGAAATTAATCTTCAACGCCGAGAGCCATTCCACATCACAAGATCGTCGGAAATCTAAAGCCAAGCATTTGGTTAATCGGAATCTATGAGGTGATGATTTGACAGTGTTCGTTGTAGACGTGTTCCACAATATTCTTTGGTCAAGGTACAAGGGCGTCGTTTTCTCTAAGATTGCAGAGCAGGCTGCCGATCGGCGCCTAAAGTTTCAATTTCATCAGATTGCTGAGACGGAGCTAGATCGCGTTTCTTTAAGTGTGGTTGATCTCAGCTATCACAAGTATCCATACGAGGTGCTGTTTGCGGGGGCATACAGCACCATTCCGTTGCCATTGCGAGTTACAACTCTGTTCAAGAGAGTCTGGAATTCGAAGGCCGATTTGGTCGTGCTTCCGTGTTACGACAGGATCGAATATTGGGGCATGTTGGCGGCTGCGATCTTGCGAGGTAAGAAAAGGGCCGTATTTTCAGACTCGACGATTCATGATCGACCGCAGGTCGCATGGAAAGGTTGGCTCAAGCGTCTTTTCCTATCAACCTGCGACGGTGTTTTCGTGTATGGACAGCGTGCGCGCCAATACGCCATTCACTACGGTGCGCCTCCTGCTGCGGTGTTTTCGCGATGCCAAGCAGCGGCGTTGCCACACGACTATTCGCGGATCAACGCGCTGGCAGCCAGGGTGGCGTCCGCTCCGTCGCCCAACGCTCCACGCTATCTATACGTCGGCAGAATGTCACCTGAAAAGTCGTTGGATTCGTTGCTTTACGCATTTGCTGAAGTCGTCGGCAATTGTCCTGACGCCAAGCTAGCTCTCGTCGGATCGGGGCCGGACCAACTCAAGCTTGAAGCAATATCCGCGTCGCTAGAGCTAGCGAGTTCGGTCTTGTTTCTCGGGAGCATGAACACGATTGAACTAGCCAAAGAGTATTCGCGAGCGACGTGTCTGGTTCTTCCGAGTAAAAGCGAGCCTTGGGGATTGGTAGTCAACGAAGCGCTTAGCTATGGATGTCCGGTTGTCGTCAGCGACGCGTGTGGCTGTGTCCCGGAGCTAGTTATTGAGGGCATTACGGGGTTTGCTTTTAAGGTCGGGGATGTGGCAGATCTTCAGGCGAAGCTCTCTGCTGTGACAATGAGCCTTTCGGACGTTTCTAGCGTGGCGAACAGCTGCCTTGCGACGATCAACAGGTTCACCCCGGCAATCGCGGCCTCCCAGATCATTGATGGCTGTCAAGAGATCTTGTCCCGATGAAATGCGTAAGTAGATGGTGCGGAGAATTTGATTATGCGCAAAGTGGTCATGGTGGGTGCGTTTCCGCCCCCTACGCACGGTATGTCGGTCATCAACGAAGCACTTTTCAATGTTCTGATCGCAGCTTCGCCGGACGTTAAGAGAGTTAATACGGCAGCCCGCAATCTGAGCCGAGGCGCTTGGGCGAGGGTTTCTCGGCTAGCCAAGATATTGCCTGCGATAAGTGCGTTCCTTGAGCACACGCAAATCCGCCGGGCAATCGTCTACATAGGCGTTTCAGGGGGGGTGGGCCAGGTATACGACGCGCTATTCGTCTTATTGGCACGGGCTAGACGGATCCCTGTTTGCCTGCATCACCACAGCTTTGCCTATCTGGACCGTCCGGGGCTCGTAAGCAAAATGCTCATTGCACTAGCGGGAGATGCCACCCGTCACGTGGTGCTGTCTGCCGAAATGGGGAGAAGGCTTGAGCGACTCGGAGTGGATCCGGCTGCCATTAGAGTCCTTTCCAATGCTGCGTTTCTCAGTGAGTCTGAGCCCCCCCGACCGTTGCGACCCCTGAGAACTCTCGGATTTCTGAGTAACGTCTGCGAAGAGAAGGGTGTAAATGAATTCATTGCACTCGCTTCAAAGTTGGAAGTTAGCCATCCCGCGTTGCGACTGATCTTAGCTGGACCATTTCAGGATTCGGTAACTGAAAGGAAGATAATGGCGCTGCTGACGTCATCAGTGAATGTTCGTTATGTTGGAGCGAAGTACGGGCAAGAGAAGGAAATGTTTTTCTCAGAAATCGATGTCCTGGTATTCCCAACTAAATATGCAAACGAGGCGGAGCCCGTCACCCTCCACGAGGCGATGCGCAATGCCGTCCCCGTGATCGCGTACGGACGCGGGGCGATTCCAGAGATGATTACAAGTAGCTCAGGTCTCGTCATCAATCCATCGTCTTGTTTTGAGGCATCGGCGAAGGAGCAGATTGAGGTTTGGATCGAGGATCCGGATGCATTTCAGCGCGCGTCGACTTCGGCGCGTGCGCGTTTTACTGCGATGGCTGACGACGGACAAGCGTCTTTGAAGTCCTTCGTCGCTGAGCTTTTAAAGGACGATGACATGCAGGCTGAACGCGCATGAGAAAAATCGAAAAGCTGCTTCGCGTGATTGCCCGTAGCAGGTATAGGCGGGCGTTTGTTCGACATGGTGTTGCCGCTGGCGTTGAGCATGAGTCGCTGCTCAAGCAAATTTCCTGCCGGACTGTTGTTGACATCGGCGCCAATCGCGGACAGTTCGCCCTTGTGGCGATGGAGATGTTTCCAGAAGCCCAAATATTCTCATTTGAGCCGTTGACGAAACCTGCTGAGACATTTCGACGCGTATTTGCAGATAGGACCGCTAAGCTGTTTCCGGTGGCTGTCGGGCCGACCCGGAGTCAGGAGCTAATTCATTTGTCTGCTCGGGATGATTCCTCGTCGCTCCTGCCAATCACATCTGCCCAATCTGCGTTGTTTCCTGGTACGGAGGAGATCTCCACTCAAACCGTGGAAGTCAGTCCGTTGGGTCTCCAGATCAAGGCAGATCAGATTGTTGCTCCCGCTCTCTTAAAGATGGATGTGCAGGGATTTGAACTTTCTGCTCTAGCTGGTTGCGAGGACTTGTTGTCTCGTTTTTGCTACGCATACATCGAGTGCTCGTTTATTGAGTTGTACGAAGGGCAGGCGTTGGCCGATGAGGTAATTCGCTGGATGGCTGCTAGGGGTTTCTCACTTGATGGCGTCTATAACGTGAGCTTCGACTTGAAAGGCAGGGCCATCCAAGCTGATTTCTTTTTTGCGGTTCCACGACCCGCTCCCGTGTGCGTTAATAAAAGAGCAAATAGGGGTCAAGCTAACCTTTGACGAATTCCGAAAGTGCGCTCCGACCAACAACAACAGGGGTCAGAGTGCACTTTCACCAGTCCCAAAACAGGGGTCAGAGTGCACTTTCCCTCAGGGGCCTGCATGACGCTTTACGTTACATGACGGATGGCGTTATAGTCGCTGCGTGATCCGGAGCTTTGTCGACAGGGAGGCCGAAAAGATCTGGGAAGGTGCGCCGTCGCGGCGGCTTCCTGGCGACATCCAGGCCGTTGCCAGGCGCAAGTTGCGCATGCTCAATAACGCCGCCACCCTGGATGATCTTCGCGTCCCGCCAGCCAACAGGCTCGAGCCGCTGAAAGGCGGGCGCAAGGGTCAGCACAGCATCCGGATCAACGATCAATGGCGCGTCTGTTTCCGCTGGAAAGATGGAGACGCGCATGACGTGGAAATCGTCGATTACCACTGACATGGGCTTTCGAACATGAAGACGCTGCCGAACATCCACCCCGGTGAAATCCTGCTGGAGGAATTCCTCATTCCCATGGCGATCAGCCAGAACGCATTGGCGCGCGCCGCGGGTGTGTCGCCACGGCGCATCAACGAGATCGTGCTGCACAAGCGTGGTGTGACCGCCGATACGGCGGTGCGCCTTGCCGCCGTGTTGGGCACGAGCGAACGCTTCTGGCTTGGCCTGCAGGCGGACTACGATCTGGAAGAAGCGCATCGCGCCTTGGGAAAGTCTCTCGCGCATCTCGAGCGGATCGCTGCGTGAGCGACAACAGGGGTCAGAGTGCACTTTCCCTCTGGCCCGGGTTTTGGAAGTGCACTCTGACCCGGGTTTTGACCTGATCACCCCGACGCGATGTGCGCGATCGCGCGCTCGAGGTCGACACTGGCGTCGGCGCATATCCTGCGGAAGGCGTCCGAAATTCCCGGGTCGCCACTGGTGCGCTGCCAGAACGCCAGTGCGATGGCGGCTGCAATCTGCCACGCGTCGCGGTGTTCGGGCGTCGGCAGTGGGACGATGAAGTCGCGCGGCACGATTTCTCCGGTGCTTGCCGGGCGGAAGTGCATCGGCAACATGTCGTAGGCCGGCGCCAGCGCGAACGGGCGCGAATCCGACAGCGTGAGTGCGGCGTTGCCCAGGTGCATGTCGCTGTTGGCGATCAGCGCACCGAACCACCCGAGTACCGCCAGGCGCGAGGCGTCGTCTGCGTCGATCCATCCGTCGCGTTGCAGTTGCGGTGCCAGCCGCCACCAGTCGATCCGGCCGTGGCCGTAGAAGGCGGCATCGATTGCGGCAAGCGACACGAAGCCACGGCGACCCAGGCGCGGTGTGCGGTCGAAGCGCGTGGATTGCAGGAAGCTGCGTCCGCCGGCCTGGAGGATGTCGCTGTCCGCAGCGGGTTGGCCGAATGCCTGCAGCGTCGTTCCCGCGATGTGTTCGCAGGCCAGCAGGTCGGCCCAGCGGCGCGCGGCCGGCGTGTCGCCGCGCTCGCTGAACTTGACGATCACCGGGCTGAGGGTGCCGTTGTCCTGGCGCAGGGTGATCGCGAACTTCGGTTGCTCGCCACCGGCGGACGAGCCGATGTCTTCGCCGCGCAGCGCCGCGTCGGCGAGCTGCGGATAGCGGGAGTCGCGCGCGTCCGTGGCGATGGCGTCCGGGTGCAGGATGCCCTGCAGCGCGCGGTGCAGCGCCTTCTCGCCGAGGACCAGGTCGCCCGGCTGGTCGTCGCCGTGGCGAAGCAAGGCGAGCACCAGGTCGTCGGGCTGCCAGCGCGCGAGGTCGTCGGGCGCGCCGATGTTGGCCGCGACCCGATGTGCGAAGGCGCGGCCGAGGAAGCCTTGCGGACGCTGGTCATCGAGGAACCACGGCAGCGCAGGGAACAGGCCGTCCCCGAAGGAATCCGGCAACAGGCCGGACGATCGGCCGGATGGCTCGAAGTGGTAGCCGTCGCCATGCAGTGCGCGCAATTGGCCCAGCAGCTGGGCGTGGCCATCGGGATCCACCCGGTACAACGGCCAACGGCCGCCCGCCCGCGCGATGTCGCGGGTCAGGGCGTAGCGCGAGCTGCGCGCCTGGCCGATACGCAGCACCCGGTCCCCCGCGAGCGCCAACGTGCGGGAGACCGTGGGCTGGCTGATCCCCATGCGCCCGGCCAGGAACCTGGCGGTCACCACGCCATGGGTCCTGAGGATGGCTTCGAGTTGCGGCAGGTGGGTTGGGGGCATGGGGAGATTGAATAGGATCGTGAATAGATATGCAAGTCACGATTTGGGGATATCGTGCGAGTTCTGCGGTTTTGATGGAGATTGACTGGTGCATGAAGTGAATAGATAAGCAGGGGCGAAACAGGGGTCAGGTTCCACTTTCCCCAACTTCGACAGATCCTTTCGCCGTGCGCGGCCGCCCAATGCGGGCGGGTCCTGCGCGTCGGGATAGCTGCGTTTCGATCGCGGCGCGGAAGCGCTGGGATCCCAGCGCGTGTTGGCGTTGCAGGTATAGGCGGATGGCTTCCAGTTCGGCGGGGTCGGTGTCGACCATGACCAGTTCGCGGTAGGCCGCGCATCGGGCGGCGGGGTCGGTATCAAGGGCGGTGTAGGCCGGATGCGGTCGTATCAGTCGGTCGGTGCGGCCCAGCGCATTGCACGCGAAGCTCGACCACGGGTAATCGCCGGGGTCGGCGACCATCGCGGCGCGGACGGGGTTGAGTTCGATGTAGCGATGGCAGCGCAGCAGGTACGTGTCGCTGTCGACCAGGCAGGCCTTGTAGCGGCCTTCCCATAGCGTGCCGGTGCGGTGATAGCGGTCATTGACGTAGCGCACGTAGCGCCGGCCGAGCGCCTGCATCACGCGGCTCACCTGGCCGGCTTCTGTTGGCGTGATCAACAGGTGCACATGGTTGGTCATCTGGACGTAGGCATGCACCGCGCAGCCTTCGCGCAAGGCGATCTCGCGCAGCTCGTCCTGATAGCGGATGTAGTCGACCGGTGCGAAGAAGCAGGGTTGTCGGTCGTTGCCACGCTGGACGACGTGCTGGGGCACGCGCGCCAGATCGAGCCTGGGTTGCCTGGGCATCGGACATCCTTGTCCGTGGAGGTTGCGCAAGCGTCGCGGTCATCGGGGCCGGTGTCTGTCGGGATTCAGCCCGGCTGGTGGGAAGTGCACTCTGACCCCTGTTGTTAATGATGGACGCCGTTGATTGGCAGGCAAGCGCCGCCCGGCGAAGGCGGCGCCGGCTCCTCCACGAGGCGCCAGCCATCATCGCCAGCCAGCAGCGATGCAACCGGAAAGAGGAACGGGCGACGTTTCCGCCCACCGGATCCGCGCGTCCGCAACAGCACCGCGTACTCCACGCCTTCCACGGGTACCACGCCGCAGATGCGCGCGTGACCGCTCTCGTCGTTCCACAACTGACCAGGTTCAAGATTCATCGGGTCAGCATACGGCGTTGCGTGTTGGTGCTTTGTACACGGCGCATTAGGACGTCCCGTCGAGCCATGTCGCTCATTGCCGATAACGGACGTTGAGCTGCCTTGACGGCCGGAGCCGGCGATGGACCGCTTCCGACCCAAAGCAGGCAGACCGCATCGACTGACGCCGTGGCGGCAACGCGCGTCGACCGCTGCGCTCGTTCTCCATGGATGGCGTGCGGCCATGCGCATCCACGCAGTCTCACCCGCGCTTCACCCGCCGGCGCCAGGTGATTGATACCGTTCGCCGATGGGTTACCGATTCCGCTTCCGTGAGCCCGTCGACGTCGAGTTCCGTGCCATCGCGCTCGAGCAGATCCGGCTCTGCCACGATGCGGCGCAGGCCACGGGCGTCGACATCGCGCACGAGATCCGCAGGCACTGCAAGAAACAGCAGGCTCTTCTGCGGCTGGTGCGGGGCTCGTTCCCCGACCATGCGCGGGAACAGCGGGTGGTGCGCGACGCCGGACGCGAGCTGGCGGCGCTGCGGGATGTCGCCGCACACCGCGATGCCCTGGCGCGGCTGCGGCAACGCGATGCGCAGCGTTATGCCGTGCCCGAGCTGGAGCGGGCGGAGGCATGGCTTGCGGGAGTGCAGCAGTCCGACACGGTCATGCGGAAAGAGGCGGTCGCCGTGCAGCGCGCCCTCGATCGACTCGACCGCCAGCGCGACCGGCTGTCGGCCTGGACCCTTGAGAAGCACGGGTTCTGCGCGCTTTCGGACGGGTTCGCCCACACGTACCGCCTAGGGCGGCAGCGCCTTGCACAGGTCATCGACGAACCGACCGCCGACAATTTCCACGAGTTGCGGAAATACGTAAAGCACCATCGCTTCCACCTGGAGCTCCTGCAGTCGCTGTGGAAGCGCCCGATCGGCGCGGCCGTCGAGGAAGTGGAGCTGCTCGGCGAATGGCTGGGCGAGCACCATGACCTGCATGTTCTCGCCATCGCGCTCGGCGACGAATCGCGCGGTGCCGACAGGATCGACCCGGTCTGGCTCGGCGAACTCACGCGGCCGGAAATGTCGCGGCTGGAGCGTCGCGCACTCGGCGTCGCGCGGCGCGTTTACGCCGAAAAACCTTCGCGCATGTGCACCCGGTTCGGCGTGTACTGGCAGGCTTGTGAACAACAGGAACAACAGGGGTCAGAGTGCACTTTCACCAGTTCCGAAAGTGCACTCTGACCCGGGTTTGCCGGTTACCAGGTCAGGTCGTCAGGCACCTGGAACTGCGCGTAATACGCATCATCGTCGGAGGTTTCGGCGGATGGCCCGGTGCCCGCGTCCTGGCCGTGATCGAGCACGATCATGCTGGCATCGCGTTCGCGCACCTTGTCGCCGGCCGCGCGCGGCAACAACTCGTAACGGTCGCCCAGGCGGACGATCACCAGCGCGCCGGAGGACAGCTTCTGGCGCAGGTCGTCGTTGACGAGCAGGGTGCGGATGGCGCCGTCGGCGGTGAAGCGGTACTCGGCTTCGCCTGCGCGCGGCACTTTCTTGTCGTCGATGATCTGCCGCGCCTGGGCGCGCAGTTCAGCGGTGCGTGCCTGGGCTTTGCGCTCGGCGGCGAGCGCGCGGTCCCGCTCGACTTTGTCGGCTCGTGCGCGCTCGGCTTCCAGCGCGATTTCGGCAGGCTCGGACGGGCCTTTGGCATGCCGGGCCTTGTTCTGCTCGCGCGCCACCTCGGCCAACTTGGACTTCTTGACCAGGCCCGCCTTGAGCAACTGTTCCTGAAGCGGATTTCCCTTCGCCATGTCGCCGTTTCTTGTGGAGGATTTCCGGCCCATCATAGCGACCGTCCCCGCCGCCCGACGTCCACCTTCTGCCGATGGAACCGTTGAAGTACCTCGCCGGCTACCCACACCACATCCAGGCGCGGGTGCACGAACTCATCGAGCAGGGCCGCCTGGGCACGATGCTGGCCGACAAGTACCGCGAGTCCCACCTCGTGCGCAACGACGGCCAGCTGTACGACTACGTCCAGGCACTCAAGGACCGGCACCTGCGCAAGTCGGTGCCGCTGGGCAAGGTGGTCTACGACAGCAAGCTCCAGGTGATGAAGCACGCGCTCGGGACCCACACCGCCATTTCCCGGGTGCATGGCGGCAGGCTCAAGGCCAGCCGCGAGATCCGCATCGCCACCGTGTTCCGCGATGCACCCGCTGGGTTCCTGAAGATGATCGTGGTGCATGAACTGGCGCACCTGAAGGAAGCCGGGCACAACAAGTCTTTCTACAATCTGTGCACGCACATGGAGCCCGACTACCACCAACTGGAGCTCGATCTGCGCTTGTACCTGACTCACCTTGATGTGGGGAGGGAACAACAGGGGTCAGAGTGCAGTTTCACCAGTTTCGAAAGTGCACTCTGACCCGCGTTTGCCTCTGATCCGCGTTTGCCTGTCAGGTGTCGTCGCGGGTGAAGACGGTCGCGCGGTCGCCTCCGGCCGCCTTGCTGCGATACAGCGCGCGGTCGGCGTCATCGAGCAACTGCTGGCGTGGGCCGTCGTCGCTGTGGGCGATGCCGATGCTCAGCGTGGTGTCGACGCCAAGCTTGGCGGCGCTGACGGCGAAATGTTGTCGGATCGACTGCGCCCGCGTGATCAGGTCGTCGCGGCTGGCATTGCAGACGGCCATGGCGAACTCATCGCCGCCCAGGCGGGCAATCAGATCCTCCCGGTACGTGGTCTGGCGTAGCGACGCACCGATCGCGCCGAGCACCTCGTCGCCGACCAGGTGGCCCAGCGTGTCGTTGATGCTCTTGAAGCGATCGGCGTCGATCAGCAGCACGCCGATGTCGAAATGACGTCGGCCAGACCGCGCCAGTGCGTCCTCCCAGCGGGGGACGAACGCGCGCCGGTTGGGCAGGCCGGTGAGTTCGTCGGTATGCGCCAGGTGTGCCATGTGCTGGAAGTCGATCGCCTGCTGGCCGGCGGTGTCGCGTGCCTGCCGGGCCTCGTGCTCGGCAGTGGTCGCCCGCGTCAGTGCGCGGGTTTTGTCGCGATCGACCTGCAGCAACTGATGCAAGGCGTCGGCAATGCATTGCAGCGCATCGAGCTGGTCGTCGCGCAACTGGATCTGGCGACGACTGGCGCCGCACACCGTGCCGATGGCGTTGTCGCCGTCCAGGATCGGCACGGCGAAGAAGCTCCGCATGCCGATGGCGACGGCATTGCGCGTCGCCATGACGTCGCCGCCGACGTCATGGCTGGTCGCCTGGCCGGCCAGGAACATCGAACGGCACATCGAGTCGTTCCAGTCGGTGGTGCGCTTCTCGGGGATCTGCAGCGCACCGGTGTTCAGGCTGAAGAGCACGTCCTGCCGCTGCGCCTCCCAGTCGATCGCGGTGACGAAACTGGTTTCCATGCCGGTGATGTGCTGGACCAGGCGCAGCAGGGGGCGGGAGACCGCTTCGAGTGCCGACGACGCGTCGACAATGGACGGCAGGTCGGACAAGACAACATCGGCACTGGACAAGCGGACTCCTGGGCGACCACCGGGCACACAGGAGGTGGGGGCGGCAGCGGCGTTGAACACGAGTCATGGTGCACGTCTACCGGTTGCTGGATGGTGAACAGGGGTCAGGTTGCACTTTCACCAGTTCCGGAAGTGCACTGTGACCCGCGTTTGCCTGGCTTGCCGTTGAACCAGAGGGTTTCGACGGCCGAGGCAAATGATCTATTGCTATCCGCGACTGATCGGGCACGACTTCCTGCTGTTCCGCGTGCTCGGTCGCGGGCTTGGCAATCTGCTCTTCCCCTGGGCGCGCGCGCTGGTGCACGCACAGGCCAACGGGCAACAGCTCATTTCGCCAACCTGGCCCCAGCTCAGGATCAGTCCATGGCTGCGGCGCGAAGCCGATGCGCGCCTGTATCCGCGCCTGTTCAAACGCCTGCCGGAAGCCTTGTCCGGCCCGGGCCGCATCGCGACGCTGTTGGTCGCACCGCGCGTCCCCGAAGGCGATGCCGCCGTCGCACGCGATGGGGACGTCATCGAATTTCGTGGGATGCAAGGCTTGTTCGAACCGATCCTGGACGCGCATGCGCTGGTCAAGGCCCGGCTGTTGCGCATGACGCGCAGCCGGCACCTGTGCGGACTGGACTTCGATTTTCGCGACTCGGTTTGCCTGCATGTGCGGCTCGGGGATTTCGGATCGGCCGCATCGGACGATGACCTGCGTCGCGGCAAATGGAATACGCGGATCCCGATCCGCTGGTACCAGGACATGCTGCGTGGAGTCAGGGCGCAGCGCGGCGCCGACCTGCAGGCCTACGTGTTTTCTGATGGAACGGACCGGGAGCTCGGCCCCCTGCTGTCGATGCTACGGTGCCGCCGGCTGGGTTTTGGCAGTGCGATCGCTGACATGCTGGCGCTGAGCCGTTCGCGCTTCCTAATCGCATCGGGCTCGACGTTCAGTGCATGGGCGTCCTACATCGGCCGCATGCCTGTGGTTTGGTTCCCGGGCCAGTTGCGGACCCGGCTTTACAGGGACGGCGTGTTCGAGGACGAAGCGAAGGATGCGGCGCAGCTGGCGTTGGCCCTTGCGTCCCGCTGCGGTGATACCGGTCATTGACGTCGCGCACGTAGCGCCAGCCGAGCGCATGCAACCGCCCGGCAGAAAGTGCACTCTGACCCCTGTTGTTATCCTTACGCAATTCAGGAGACAACATGTCAGCCGCAAACGCCTTCAAGGCCTACGACATCCGCGGGCGCGTGCCCGATGAACTCAACGAACCGCTCGCCGCCCGCATCGGCGTGGCGATGTCCGCATTGCTGCAGCCGGGCCCGGTGGTGTTGGGGCGCGATGTTCGCTTGAGCAGCCCATCGCTGCAGGCGGCCTTGTCCGACGGATTCCGTTCGGCCGGGCGCGAGGTCATCGATATCGGTCTGTGCGGGACGGAGGAGGTGTACTTCCAGACCGATCACCTGCGCGCGGCGGGTGGCGTGATGGTGACGGCCAGCCACAACCCGATGGATTACAACGGGCTGAAGCTGGTGCGCGAGGGCGCGCGGCCGATCAGCGGCGACACCGGATTGTTCGCGATCCGCGATGCGGCGCTGTCGATGGATGCGTTGCCGACAACAGCACGTGCAGGCGAGCGTGCGATGCCGGACAAGTCGGCGTACCTGCAGCACCTGCTCACGTATGTCGACGGCGCGGCGCTGAAGCCGTTGAAGATCGTGACCAACGCGGGCAATGGCGGGGCAGGGCAGGTGATCGATGGGCTGGCGCCGCGCCTGCCGTTCGACTTCGTCCGCGTGCAGCACGAGCCGGATGGGACCTTCCCGCATGGCATCCCCAATCCGCTGCTGCCCGACAGCCGCGCGGCGACGGCCGATGCGGTGCGCGCGCATGGCGCGGACCTGGGTATCGCGTGGGATGGCGACTTCGACCGTTGCTTCTTCTTCGATGCGGACGGACGCTTCATCGAGGGCTATTACCTGGTCGGCCTGCTGGCGAAGACGCTGCTGGCGCGGCACCCCGGCGGCAAGGTCATCCACGACCCGCGCCTGGTGTGGAACACCATCGAGATGGTGCAGGCGGCCGGCGGCGTGCCGATCATGAGCAAGACCGGGCACGCCTTCATCAAGGAGCGCATGCGCGCGGAGAACGCGGTGTACGGCGGCGAGATGAGCGCGCACCACTACTTCCGCGAGTTCGCCTATTGCGACTCGGGCATGGTGCCGTGGCTGCTGATCGCCGCATTGGTGTCCGCGAGCGGCCAATCGCTGGCCGAGCTGGTGGAAGACCGCATGCGCCGTTATCCCTGCAGCGGCGAGATCAACTTCACCGTCGGCAACGCGAAGGCCGCGATCGACGCGGTGCTGCGCCGCTACGCGCCACTGTCGCCCACGCTCGACCACACCGATGGATTGAGCGCCGACTTCGGCGAGTGGCGCTTCAACCTGCGCAGCTCCAACACCGAGCCGCTGGTGCGGCTGAACGTGGAATCGCGTGGCAACGCGGCGCTGGTCGACGAACGTGTCGACGAGATCCGCGAGTTGATGGCGGCCGCCGGTTGAACGTCTCGATGCGCCGGGGCTGACGATGCCGCGCTTCGCCATGGCGATGGGCTGCATCGGTTTGCTGGTGCTGTCGGCGGTCTATTGCCTGCCGAACCATCCCAGTGCGGGCAACGCAGCGACCAGCGACGCCATCGTGCACGTCGCGTTGTTCGCCGCGATCGGCGGATGGTTCGGCTGGTTCGCTGGCCTTCGCGCCCGGGTCTTCATCGCGCTCGGCTTGCTGGCCGCACTGCTGGAAGTTGCGCAGTGGCGGATCGCCGGATTCCCGCACGTGGAGTGGCACGACGTATTTGCCAACGAGGTTGGACTCGCGCTGTCGCTGGTCGGCCTGTGGTTGCGGACACGTTGGCGGCGCGTTGCTGTATCAGGTGATGAAGCCGCGGGTTCGACTGACGTGCGTTGACGCTGCGCCCATCTGCGCCTTGCCTGCGGCGCTGAAACGCTTTCGCCGTTGGCGAGTTACTTTTCTTTGATGGTGCCCAAAGAAAAGTAACCAAAGAAAGGGCGCTTCCCCGATCAGGGCTCACTCAGTTTGCGGGTGGATCGGCCATTTTCAGACTCGCCATCCTGGCTCGACTGAAAACGGCGAACATCCATGTGCGCCGCCCTCCGGGTGGGCGACCCGGGTTGCGATATCGGCATCTTCAGTGGCAAAAGCAGTGCTGCAACCTTCTGTTGAAGAGCGAAGACGCGCGGCCGGGTCAGGCCACCCCAGTGACGGCATTCCCGCGGACGTCGGCGCTGTGTTCCAGGAACCAGCGGTAGGTGTCCTGGATGCCGTCGCGCAGGGGAATCGTCGCCTGCCAGCCCAGGCCGTGCAGGCGGCTGACGTCGAGCAGCTTGCGCGGGGTGCCATCGGGCTTGCTGGTGTCGTTGACGATCTCGCCGGTGTAGCCGGTGATCTCGCGTACCAGTTCGGCCAGTTCGCGGATGCTGATGTCCTCGCCGACGCCGATGTTGACGATGTCCTCGCTCTCGTAGGTCTCGGTCAGGAACACGCAGGCGGCGGCGAGGTCGTCCACATGCAGGAACTCCCGGCGTGGCGTGCCGGTGCCCCACATCACGACCTGCTTGTCGCCACGCAGCCTTGCCTCGTGGAACTTGCGGATCAGCGCGGGCAGCACGTGCGAGTTGGCGAGGTCGAAGTTGTCGCCGGGGCCGTACAGGTTGGTCGGCATCAGACTGATCGTGTTGAAGCCGTACTGGCGCCGATACGCCTGGCACAGCTTGATGCCGGCGATCTTGGCGATGGCGTACCACTCGTTGGTCGGCTCCAGCGGGCCGGTGAGCAGGTAGTCCTCCTTGATCGGCTGCGGTGCCAGCTTGGGGTAGATGCAGGACGAGCCGAGGAAGGTGAGCTTCTTCGCGCCGTGGCGGTAGGCGGCATCGATGACGTTGTTCTGGATCTGCAGGTTGTCGAACAGGAATTCAGCCGGATAGCTGTTGTTGGCGTGGATGCCGCCGACCTTGGCCGCCGCGAGGAAGACGACCTCGGGCTTGTTCGCCATGAAGAACGCCTCGACGCTGTCGCGGTCCTGCAGGTCGAGCTGGTCGCGGCCGGCGAGGATGAGCTTGTCGCATCCCTGCGCGCGCAGGCGCCTGACGATGGCGCTGCCAACGAGGCCGCGATGGCCGGCGACGAAAATGCTTGCATCCTTGAGCATGGGATTCCTTGGTCGATTGCAATTGCGGGGCGATAATCAGCCCGCGATTTTACGCGTTGTCAGGGGCTGCAGGATGCACGTACTGGTTTGCGGGGGCGGCGGCTACATCGGCAGCCACATGCTGAAGAAGCTTGCCGCGGGCGGGGTGGAGCTCAGCGTGCTGGACAACTTCTCCACCGGTCATCGCGAGGCGGTGCGCTGGGGCACGCTGATCGAGGGCGATCTGCTGGATCCGGCCTCGCTGGAGCGTGCCTTCGCCGGCCGCCGATTCGATGCGGTGATGCACTTCTGCGCGCGATCGCTGGTGGGTGAGTCGATCGCCCAGCCCTACGACTACTACGCCAACAACGTCAGCGGCACGCTCAACCTGCTGCAGGCGATGCGCGCGCACGATGTGCGGCGACTGGTGTTTTCGTCGACGGCGGCGGTGTTCGGCCAGCCGGTGTCCGAACGCATCGACGAGGACCATCCCAAGGCGCCGATCAATCCCTACGGCGCCAGCAAGCTGATGGTGGAACGCATCCTGGCCGACGCCGCAAGCGCCTATGGACTGCGCTCGGTGGCGCTGCGCTATTTCAATGCGGCCGGCGCCAGTCCCGATGGCGACATCGGCGAATCGCACCAGCCCGAGACGCATTTGATCCCCAACGTGCTGCGCGCGGCGCTGGGCAGCGGGCCGGCCTTGAAGGTCTTCGGCGACGATTACCCCACGCCCGATGGCACCTGCGTGCGGGATTACGTGCACGTCGACGACCTGGCGCAGGCACACCAGCTCGCGCTCGCTTACCTGGATGACAACGCCGGCGCGCATGCCTTCAACCTGGGCAACGGCCATGGATTCTCGGTGCGCGAAGTCATCGCGGCCGCGCAGGCCGTCAGCGGGCAGGAGATCGGCTACACCGTCGAACCGCGCCGGCCCGGCGATCCGTCGGTGCTGGTCGCATCGAGCGAAAAAGCGCGACGCGTCCTCGGCTGGTCGCCGGCCTACACCGCGCTGGAACCGATCATCGCCAGCGCCTGGCGCTGGCATCGCGCGCAGCCGTATTGAGCCTGGCGGCGTAAGCCCGACCCAACGTAGCCCGAGCAAACGTAGCCCGGGTAAGCGCAGCGCACCCGGGGCCTCGAATTCCCGGATGCGCTGCGCTTATCCGGGCTACGGACTCGGTTTTGCCGTCGCCATGCGGTGTGTGTTATCGACGAGCGATGCAGGCCACGTTGTCGTGCGCACGCGCGACTTGATGTAGCTCTGACAGCAGGCGCTCCATCACGCGTGGCAGGGCTGTGTAGTCGCGCGGGTAGGCGAGCGACAGCACCGGCACGCGCTGGACGACATCGGCGGCCCGCGCCAGCAGTGCGACGAGGTTGCCGTGGTCACCCAGGTCGAGCTGGAAGGCATTGCCCACCAGTGCGATGCATGCGGCCTGTGTCGCGCAGGACTGGATCGCGATGGTGCTGGCGTCGATCGATGGTTGCAGCAGCACGATCGCATCGATGGGATAGCTGGCGCGCGTCGGCCCGGGCTGCAGGAGTCGTCGCTTGTCGTTGTAGTGCGCCATGGCGGTGGAATCGGCGACGCGATCGGCAAGCACGCTGCCCAGCGAGTCCGGCCACAGCCGCAGGCCCGCATAGCACGGCACGGCATGGATGCTGGCGGCGTCGAATGCGATCAGTACGCCGTCATCGCTGAGCACGTCGGCCCCCGCGCGACCGAAGGCGGCGGCCAGCGTCGACTTGCCCATGCCGCTGTCGCCGATCATCAGCAGCGTGCAGTCGTCCTGCGTGTGCACCGCGGCACCATGCAGCACCATGTGTCCACGCTGGGCGAGCAGGCGCGGCAGGACCTGGTCGAGCAGCACGTGGCGCACCGATTCCATGGTGGAGTCGTGGCGCTGCCACAGCGCGATGCCGTTGTCCGGCGTCACCCAGGCTTGCGCCACCCCGGGGAAGTCGAATCCGTATTCGCCACCCACGCGCACGCAGCGGAACGCATGGGCGCCGTCGTTGTCGGTGAAGTCGTGTTGCCAATCGACGCTGGCCATCGCCGGGAAGACCGGCGTCGGCGCGATGGTGATGCGGAAATCCGCCCATGCGTCCGGCGCTGCCCGGGGGAGTTCGGGCAGGTGCAGGTCGGACACGAGCCGCAAGCCCGCGAACCGGTGGTGGTAGATCGTTGCAGACACTGGATGCTCACATCCCGATGCTGGCATCGGGAATCGGCGTCGAAGACCTACCGCAGGTCGAAAGCCGTGCGGCTACTCGCTAGCGTCAGCAGTTACCCACGATGCCCGAACTGTTCTCCCCCGCCCGGCCTGCCATGTTCACTCTTCCCGCTGGAGCCGCCCGCGGTGAGATCGCGGATCGCGCCGAATGTCACGAGTGTCGGCGCGGTGTACTGCTGGCGCGCATCGTTCTTCTGGATCGACGTAGTCACGTCAATGTTGCCCTGGTCGTTCACGCAAGCCCCCTGTGGCCTTCGTCGAGCGGTAGGCCGGTGCCCTGGATTCTGGACCGGCGTCACAAGAATAGCCGTTTTGCGACCGGGTAGGTATTTTCCTACACGACGGGTTCACGCTCCGATCGGACCGCCGTCGCCTGTGCCCGGTGGGCGTTCCGATCCAGCCAGTTGCCCAGCGACAGGGCATCGAATACCAACTCGGCGGCCAGGTCGTCGCCCGTGCCGCGCAGGCGGGCGAGCGCCGCATCGAGCCTGGACAGGTCGACGTAGGGTTGCAGGAGACCCCGGACGGCGCCGAGCCGATCGCCCAGCGCCGCGTGATCGCCCTCCCGCAACTTGCGGTTGAGGGACCAGCCCAGGTGCTGTTTGCCCGTGCGCCAGCACACGGCGGCCGGCAACCGGGACTGCATGCTTCGCCGCAGCACGGCCTTGCTCCATCCGTTGGCGAATCGCTGCGCATCGGGAAGGTTGACGCACAGTTCGACCAGGCGCCGGTCGGTGAGCGGGTGGCGCGGCTGGATGCCATGGGCGGCGGCGACCCGGTGATAGCGCTCCAGCGCGACCGTCAGGTAGGCATGGTCGAGTGCCTGCAGGGCCTCGGCAGGCGCGTCGGCGCCGGGACCGGGCGAGCGTTGCGCCGCCAGTGTCGCCAGTCGGCCGCGCAGGTCGGTGCGCCGGGCGAACTCCGGTGCGATCAGCGACATGGCGATGTTGCGGCGGGTGTCCGGTCCCCGGCGCATTGCCCGCAGCGCAGGCCGAAGTGCCTTCGGCAGCAGCGCCGAACGAGCGGCGGTGCCGAGCACGCGCCAGGTGGGGGCGGATGCCTTGCCATGGATGCGTTGCAGGCCGCAGGCGTTGTGCCAGGCCGCCAACCAGTGGCCGCTGCGCAGCTGGCGCGACAGGCCACCGCCGGCGAGGAACAGCGAATCGCCATCGAGGCCATCCATCACCGCATCGATGCCCTGGCCGGAGGCGGCCAGGTATTGCGCGTGCAGCAGTGCCGTCGCGACATCGAAGGGTTCCTCGGCGTCGTCGATGCAGCGCAGGAGCCGTGGCCGCAGCGCGGTGAGTCGGGCATGGTCGACCAGCGTCGGCTGGAAGCCGGGAACGTCGAGCATCGCGCGGATCGCGCGCGTTTCGGCGCAATCCATGTCGCTGCCGTCGATGCTGGAGAACGTCGCCAGCGCCTCGCGCCCGCTCGCGGCAAGTTGCCGGTTGGCGATGATGGCCAGCGACGACGAATCCAGCCCGCCACTGAGCATGCAGCCGACCCGCTCCGGGCCGGCGAGGTGGCGTGCGACGGCAGCCTCCAGTGCATCGGTCAGCGCGTCCGTCCAGCCCGCGTCGGTGGTTGGCAGCTGCCCGGCAGGCATGCGCTGCAACGACCAGTAACGTTGCTCGCGGACCTCGTCGCGCGTGATCGCGAGCCAGTGCGCGGGCGGCAGGCGCCGGATGTCGCGATGGAACGTCGACGACTTGTCGATGCCTTCGAGTTGGGTGACGAGGAAGTCGGCGATGCGGCCTTCGTCGAGCGTGGCGGGAACCTGCGGATGCGCGAGCACTGCCGAAGTACTCGACGCGAAGACGCACAGTTGCCCCGGCGCCAGATGCACATGGAGCGGCCGCACGCCCATTCGGTCGCGTGCGAGGAACAGCCCGCCGCGGCGGGGATCGTGGATGGCGAAGGCGAAATCGCCTTCAAGCCGATCGACGCAGTCAGTGCCCCAGCGCAGCCAGGCCTGCAGGATCAGGCTGGCATCACTGGCCTGCCGCGCATCGCCGGGCGACAGGCCGAGCGCGCCGGCAAGATCGATGCGGTCGTCCAGTCGCGCATCGGCGACCACGTGGCAGCCGCTCGCCGGATCGTGCGTGAGCAGGGCGGGCACATGCACGCGCTCGCCGGTTGCCCAATGCACGCCGGCGAATGCGACGGGGCCGTCGGCCAGGGTCTCGCCGCTTGACCAGGCCGTGCGCACGAGGGCGTCGCGCATCCTCGCCAGCGTGGCGGGCGATGCGGGTTGCTGGTCGAGATGGAAGAAACCGCAGATGCCTTGCATCGGTCCGCTGGCGTGGTGCTGCTAGCATCAGTGTGATGGATTTATCGCCGCAGGGGGTCGTTCGTCGCCGGCAATGGCTGGCCGATGTGCTGTGCGCCCGCGCGGGTGCCGCCGACGAATTTCCGTTCGCCGACGTGGCGGATGCGATTCGACTGGCCAGGTCCGAAGGCGTGCTGACGCTGGTTGCGCAAGGCCTGCAGGGGCGGGCTGGCGACGATCCCCTGCGGGTGGAATTCGCCGCAGCCGCGAAAGGCGCGACCGCCATCGCGATGCTGCGTGGAGCCGAATGCGAGCGTGTGCTGGCGGTGCTGGCGGCAGCCGGGATCCCGGTGCTGCTGCTGAAAGGTTCGGCGCTGGCGTGGTGGTTGTATCCCGCACCGCACCTGCGCGAATGCAGCGATATCGATCTGCTGTTCGCATCCCGCGATGCCGTCACCCGCGCCCAGCGCCTGCTTGAGGGCCATGGCTACGATCATGGGTATGCGCAAGGTCGCCATGCCTACGAACTCGTGTGCAGGAGATCGCTGTCCAGATCGATCCAGCTCGATCTCGACCTGCATTGGGGCCTGAACAATGCGCCGGTGTTTGCGCGGTCGCTGGGTTTCGACGAGCTGCTTGCCGCTTCGATCCCGTTGCCGGCGCTTGGGCCGCACGCGCGCGGCCTGTCGCCGGCACATGCCTTGCTGCACGCGGGCATGCATCGGGCCATCAACCTCTACACCGGCGTCGGCGACAGCCTGAAATGGCTGCATGACGTCCACCTGCTGGCGCAAGGGCTCGCGCCATCGGACTGGGAAACCGTCGTGACGCTGTGCCGCGAGCGCGGCCTGGGCGGCGTGTGCGCGGCGAGCCTGGAGGCGGCCGCAACCTGGTTTGGCGATGCCACGCCGGGCTTCGCGATGTCGGCGTTGCAGGCAACGCGCCACGCCAATGGCGTGGATGGCAAGCGCCTGCACGAATGGCGCTACATGCATCGCATGAACCTCAAGGCGCTGTCGTCGACGGCGCAGCGGGCGGCGTGGATCTGGGGCAAGGTGTTCCCGACGGTCCCCCACATGCGCGAGATGTATGGCAGCGACGCTGGATGGGTCGGCCTGTGGCGCGAACGCGTCGTGCACCTGCTGCACAAATCGCGTTGACGCCTGCCGGGTGCCGCGGCGCCCGTGCTCAGGAAAAGACCGGAGGCAACTCGCTGGATTGCGCCAGCGCATGGCCGTCCAGCTCCACCCACGCATGTGCCAACAGGCTGCCGGCGACGACGTGCGCGCCGATCCGCAGTTCCGCCGGCAAGCCGCGGCGCCGCAGCCACCACTGGATCGCGAGCGCCTGGCGCAGGCAGGTGTTGGCATACACGCCGCGCCTGCCGGCGATGGACGCCAGGACCGCGAGGCGATCGGCGCCGGCCAGGGCATCGGACGTTGCCACGCCGGGAAAAACGCGTCCGCGGTCGATCCCGAGCAGCCGCCTGGTGACGCCAAGCCCGAAAGCCCGCAGCGACAGGTCGATCATTGGAAGCAGCAACACCAGTGCCAGCAGCCGCCCGCGATCAGGCCACGTCAATGCACGCCAGCGTGCGAGTGCGCCGTCATTCAATCGTGACGAGTCCGGCATCGGCCAGTTGCGCGAGTACGGCCAGCAGGTCGTGCTCGAGCCTGTCCGCGGAAACGTCGTACTCGCCCAGGAGTGTGTCGAATGCGTTGCGGACACCCGGATCGTGTTCCAGCAGCCGCCACAGGCGCGTCCCCACCGCATCGAGTCCGAAATAATATTCGCTGGCCAGGTCGAGCAGGACGGCTTCATCGCCCGTCTGCTGCAGCCGGACCCGCGCGGACGGTTGCGCGCGGCATGCTAGCGTGAGCGGCTGGGCGAGGGGAGAGCGCACTTGGCGGAACCTGGAGGCATCGACGAGCCCAGCGTAAGCGCAGATGCTGGAGTGCGCAAAGACCCGGCGGCCGGCGAGGGCCGGGACGCGCGGTTCCTGCTGGCGCTGGTGCGTCCGTATCGGCTGGCCCTGCTCGCCATGGTCGCGTTGATGTGCACGCAGAGCCTGGTGGCGCTGGCGACGCCATGGCTGGCCGGGCGGTTTTCCGCCGCGCTGCTGGGCGATCGTCCGGTCACGTCGCTGTTGTTGATCTGGCTTGTCGTGATCGCGATGCAGGCCTGCCTGGGTTACGTGGTGGCGGTCCGCTCCCAATCCGTGGCGTCCCACCTGGTCGCCGATGCATCGACGCGCGTCTTCGACCACCTGCAATCGCTGCCGTTGCAGTGGCACGAACAGCGTCGCCGTGGGGAAGTCCTGGTGCTGTTGACCGAAGACGTCTATCGGCTCGGTTACTTCGTCACCGGCACGGTGACGCCCTTGATGCCGCTGCTGCTCACCTGTGTCGGCGCATTCGTCCTGATGGTGCGCGTGGACCTGGCGATCGGGCTGGCGGTATCGGCGCTGATGCCGGTGTTCTACATCGCACTGCGCTGGACAGGCCGCCGCCTGCGACCGCTGGCACGACTGGAAATCGAGGCGGAAGCCCGCAAATCCGCGCTGGCCGAGCAGAACCTCGCCATGTTGCCGATCGTCAAGGCGTTCTCCGGCGAGCGCGCGGAGTCGCGACGCTACGCCGCGCAATCCGAAGCGCTGCGGCGGATCGAGTTGAGCCAGGTGCGACTGCAGAACGCCATCGGACCGATTGCACGGATCCTTGTCTCGGCCTTCGTTTTGGCGCTGTTGTGGATCAGCAGTCAAAGCGTTGCCAGGGGGACGATGACGGCCGCCGACCTGGTCACGATCCTGATGTACGGGCTGTTGCTGGCGCAGCCGATCAGCCAGCTGGCTGGCGTCTACGGCCAGGTGCAGACGGCACGTGCAACGGCGCGACGATTGATGGACGTGTTTGCCCACGCGCCGGAACCCGACGACGGCACGCGCGAACTGCGCGACGTGCGTGGCGAGGTTTCACTGGAAGACCTGCATTTCTCCCATGCCGGGCGACCGCCGGTGTTCAGGGGATTGAACCTGCTGGTGCGTGCCGGCGAAACGCTCGCAATCACCGGAGCCAACGGTGCCGGGAAGAGCACCCTGGCGCATCTGCTGCTGCGGTTGGTGGACCCGCAAGGCGGGCGCATCTCGCTCGACGGCGTCGACCTGAAGGAACTGACCCTGCGCAACCTGCGCTCGCACGTGGGCCTGGTGTCGCAGCAGGTGCTGCTGTTCAACGCATCGGTCCGGGACAACATCCGCTACGGCGATGTCGACGCGTCGGATGCGGACATCGAGCGCGCGGCCGGCGCAGCACTGGCCGATGGCTTCATCCGCGGGTTGCCGGATGGCTACGACACGATCGTCGGCGACCAGGGCATCCGGCTGTCGGGTGGGCAGCGGCAACGCATCGCGCTGGCCCGTGCCTTGCTCAAGGATCCGGCGGTCCTGATCCTGGACGAAGCCACCGCGATGTTCGATCCCGACGCCGAGTCCATGTTCATCGAGCAGTGCCGCAGCGTGCTGCACAAGCGGACGGTCATCCTGATCACGCATCGCCCCACGACCCTGGCGCTGGCCGATCGCATCCTGCAACTCGAGGACGGCCAACTATCGCCAGCACGCCACCAGCCGGTGGCATCGCCGCGGGAAATCGCCTCCGCAGCCGATCTGCGGGAAGAGTTGACCTGAGGCTGGACCAGAACGATATCGGGCGGGGTGATCGCGGGATCAGTCCCCCAACGCCCCGCGGTTGCCCAAACAAAAATCCGGCGCTGGGCCGGATTCGCAAACAGGCTTGTTTTGACTGGTGGGCGGTGCAGGGTTCGAACCTGCGACCCTTGCCGTGTGAAGGCAATGCTCTACCGCTGAGCTAACCGCCCGAGCCGCGCAGTATAACGGCGACCTCGCGCCCGGCCAACCGGGTCCTTCCGGGATTTTCGGGGCGACTGCCAGCGGCCTCGGCCCTGGAGCGGTTGCATCCGTCGCGCATCGGCTCGGGCCTCAGCGCTCGCGCCAGTTCCGCGCCATCTCGTAGTAGGTGAAGGTCGCCGACCACGCGATCAGGAACAGGCCGAGGACGGCTTCGGTGCCGGCGATGAAGCGGATCGGGCCATGCGGGGCCACGTCGCCGAAACCCACCGTCGAGAACGTCATCGCCGACAGGTACACGGTATCGAGCAGGCCGTGCTCCGGTGCACCGAGCACGCCGCCGGAGCCGGGCAGGGCAAGGCTCAGCCAGTAGGCGACGCCGAACACCCAGATCTCGGCGATGTGCAGGATCAGTGCGCCGATGACCGCATGCAGCACGCGCCGTCGCCGCGCGTGGGAGCGCTTGGTCAGTCGGCGCGCGAGCCAGTTCAAGCCCTCGTAGTGCAGGCCGACGGCGATGGCGACCGCGAAGGCCGTGAGCAGCACCACGGCCAGGTTGACGCTGAAATCAGGTGCCATCGTTCTCGAGCCGATTGCCGTGCGTGCCGTAGCCTAACCGGTCGCGGCATCGGCACGACCGCACGGCCAAGGCGCTAGGCCGCGGCCATCAGCCCCTCGTCCCGCAGGAGGCGTCCAATGCGTTGCATTTCCTCGTCCGACACGACGTGGACGCCGCGGCGGTAGTAGGCGGACTTCATCCGCTGCTCCAGCCGCGACGACAGCCCGCTTTTCAGCAGTCCCGACACCAGCGGCTTCAGCCCGCTGGCATGCAGCGCGCGATTGAAGCCGGGAAAGCGGGCGGCGCGCCCCCTGTTCGCCGACGGGAGCGCAAGCAGTTCCGGCAGCGCGTCGATGCCGAGGAATGCGTACAGCTGGCGCAGGGTGGCCTCGGTATCGGCGAGCAATGACTCGAACGACAGGACGAGCACCTTGTCGTGCGGAAAATACTGGCGGAAGCGTGCGAGCTGCGGCGCATACCGGCTCGCGCCCAGGTAGTAGAAACAGTTCCCCCAATGCGCGTCGTCGCCCAGGGCGAGTTCCTCCTCGATGAGCGACGTCAGGCTTCGCGCGGTGAGGCCGTGCACGCGGTCCATTTCGTAATGCGAGCGGATCCGCTGCAAGGGGTCGCGCAGCAAGGCCACGATCCTGGCGTCCGGGTTGTAGTCGTGGATGGCACGCGCCGCGACCTTCGACGACAGGTAGAACGTCGAGCACTCGCCGATGACGGGTTGGGCGTCGGCAGCGTCGAACAGGCGCGCGTAGTGCCCGGGTGAATCCACCCACGCCAGGCCTTCGAGCTTGCGTTCGGACGCGTCGAGGTAAGCGGCGACATCGAACTTCCGTTTGCGCTGGACGCTTTGCGACAGCTGGTCGGCCACGTCGGTGCAGAAGTGGCATGGCTCCTTGATCGGCGACAGGAAGACGTCCGGGTGCTCCCGCAGGAGTTGGTCGATCGATGTCGTCCCCGCTTTCGGGGCGCCGACAAGGAAGAGGTTCGGCTTCGGAGCGGCGATGCGTGCACTCATGTCTGGTCCCTCTGGTGATCGGTTTGCATCCTGCCGTGCGGCACGAGTGTCGACGTCCTGCGCGCTGGCCGAGGTGAAGCGAATGCACGACTCAACTGGAGGGCCACGCGGATATTGCCGGGCAGCGGACACGTACACGTCCTTCACGAAAATGCGACCAGGCAAGCGGTTGCCATCTTGCATCCGGTGTCGGAAAAACCCTGCTGCCGTTAACGCGGCTAACACATCTGCATTGTTAGTTTCTTAACCAGAGCTGACAGCTCGGCAATAAAAAATGCGCCAGTCGAAAACGCCTTGACGCTGCCAGGCAGCTGAAAGTGGGTGGTTGCGGCAGGAAGCGACTGTGGCAATGGAGTGCGATGTCGATGAAGTTCGTCACCAGGCAACCGCCCACTTTCAGCCCCGCCCGAAAGACCGCGCCGGTCAGCGTCGTGATTCCCTGTTATCGCTGCATGCAGACCGTTGGCGCGACGGTGGCATCCATCGCTGCGCAAACCCTGTTGCCGGCCGAAGTGCTGCTTGTCGACGACGGCAGTGGCGACGGAACCGCCGAAGGCCTCGAACGACTGGCGTCGCGATATCCGGATGGCTGGATCAAGGTCATTGCCCTGCGACACAACGGCGGTGCCGCGCGTGCGCGCAACCTTGGTTGGCAGCGTGCGCGCCATGATCACATCGCCTTCCTCGATTCCGATGACACCTGGTTTCCCAACAAGCTGGAGCTGCAGATGCCGTTGTTGCGCGCCCATCCCGGCATCGCACTGATCTCGCACCGGATGGATGTCCGCCAGCGGTCGCTGCCACCTCCACCGCCGGTCTATCCGTTACGCGCGCGGGCGCTCGACAGGCGCGCATTCCTGTTGCACAACCCGTTCCGCACGGGCTCGGTCGTGTTGCGGTCCGACATACCGTTCCGTTTCAACGAGAAGTTCCGGCTGGTCGAGGATTTCCTGCTCTGGAGCCAGATCGCGCTGTCCGGATTCCTGTGCGTCAAGATCAACCAGGTGCTGGCCGCAACCCACAAACCTGCCTACGGGGCTGGGGGACTCAGCGCGGACATCGGGGCAATGCACCAGGCTGGATTGGAAGTGCGGCAGGAATTGCGACGGCAGGGGTTGATCAGTCCTGCCGAGCACTACATTTCCAGGCCCGTCGGGTGGTGCCGCCGGATGCGGCGGAACCTGGTGATGCTGAGCCGGCGCACCACCAACAGGCGCAGGCGGCCGAGGGCTTGCTTCGTCTGGCCGTATTTCGAATCGTCGCAATCGCTCCCCCAGCAGCGTCGCGACGGTCCGGCGTTCAACGCCGGGCGCAGGCATACGGACTTCGGCCCCGCGTGGCCCGTCGGAAGCGAGAAGCGATGTTCGACGCTCGACGACACCAGCAGGTAGATGCGTCGCACTTGGCAAGACATGGCCCGCTCGCCCAGTCGCATCCGGATCGCGCCGGGCGCTGGTTGACGCAGCGGCGTGGTGGTTCACAGGGAGGTGGCGGATGCAGCCGGTGATCACGCAGATGCGGAATTTCCCCACCGATCGGGAATTCGCGCCGGTCAGCGTCGTGATTCCCTGCTATCGCTGCGCGCACACCGTTGGCGACGCCATCGCATCCGTTGCCGCCCAGACCCTGCTGCCAGCCGAGGTGTTGCTGGTCGACGACGGCAGCGGTCCGCAGACGCGCATGGCGATCCGGCGTGCCGCAAGCAGCCATCCCGACGGCTGGATCAAGGTGATCCGCCGGCGGCGGAACGGTGGCCCTTCATGCGCGCGAAACACCGGATGGCAGGCAGCAAGATGCCGGTTCATCGCCTTCCTCGATGCCGATGACATCTGGTGCCGGAGCAAGCTGGAACTGCAGATGGCCGTACTGCATGCAGACCCCCGCATCGCGCTGATATCGCATTGCGTGGAGGTCCGGCAGCGCTCCTTCCCGCGCGATGCCCCGCTGACATTCCCATTGCTGGCGCGGATCCTGCCCAAGGAGTTGTTCCTGTTGCACAACCCGATCCAGACCCTGTCCGTGGTGCTGCGGAGGGACCTTCCGTTTCGATTCAGCGAATCGTTGCGGAGGTCGGAGGATTTCCTGCTGTGGAGCGAGATCGCATTCGCCGGTCATCGTTGCGCGAAGATCAACCAGGTCCTGGGCGTCGCCCATGAACATCCGCGCGGCGCCGGTGAGTCGAGCACGGATGTCCGCGCCAGGCATCGGGCGGGGCGCGAATCCAGGCGCGAGCTCTATCGCCGTGGCTGCATCAGCCTTGCCGAATACGGCCTCGCCAGGTCCAGCCTCGAGTGTCGCCTGGCGCGGCACCGGCTGGTGACGCTGGGTCGTCGCATCGTCGGCGTTCGCCGGCCGCGGGCATCCTGATGAGCGTCCAGCTCGCTGCCTTCCAGTCTCCCACGCAGGTTGCGCGGTCGACGGCCGAAAACGCCGTGGCTGCCTTCCTGCTGCTGGCCGTTGCTGCCTTTGCCACCTGGCTGGTGGCGACGCGGCCACTGGAGATCGGCACGGATACGAAGATCTATGCCGACTTCTATGCCGGCGTGATGCAGCAGCCGCTCGAAACGCGGCTGGAGCCGGGCTTCGTCGCCATCACTCTTTTCCTCAAGAAGATGGGAGTCGGTCTTGTCGGCTACCAGGCTGCGCTGTTCACGCTGCTGCTGGCGACGGTCGTCGTCTCGACCCGGGAGTACTACCGTTACATGGGGGCTGCCTGCAGGTACGTGACGTTCCTGGGCGCGTCGCTGATGTTCCTCCTGCTGTCGCCGATCTTCGTCAACGCCTCGATCAACGCCATACGACAGGGCCTGTCCGCCTTGCTGGTCTTCACTGCGCTGATGGCCTTCCAGAGGCGCGAGTGGTGGCGCTTCCTGCTGATCGGCACCGCGGCCTCGATGCTGCATTATTCGGCGCTTCTCTACATCGCCTTCGCGCCTGCGTTGTTCCTGCGGCCCCGGCAGCTGGCCGGCGTGGCGGCCATCGCATTGCTGCTGTACTGCTCGGGCACGACGATGTACCTGGTGAAGTCGCTGTCGCCGCAGCTCTACACGATCGTGATGGAGTACGCGCAGAACCATTACTTCAGCCCAGGCGTGCGGGTGGATTTCGCGATGTTCTCGATCGCGTGGTACGTGTTGCCGTTCGCACTGGCGCCCATGATCGAGGCACCGTACCGGGACGGCATCAAGCGCAGTACATCGGTCTACCTGGTGATGCTGCTGCCGTTCTTCATGTTCGGCTGGGGTTACTTCTCCAACCGCTACCTGTTGCCGGCCTGGCAAGCCGCCTCCTTGATGCTGGCGGCCGTCCTTTGCCACAGCCGCATGCCCCTGTTGCGCAGTGCGCCGGTGATCCAGTGCGGACTGATCATGGCCTGCGGCGTTTTCTACTATTACATCAGCAAGGGCATCGTGATCTGAGCGGTCCGATGGCCGCCGGTGGACCGGCGCAGGCGCGATGCAAGGGTGGCGGAGAGAGTGGGATTCGAACCCACGGTGGTATCGCTACCACGGCGGTTTTCAAGACCGCTGCCTTAAACCACTCGGCCATCTCTCCGGCGACCGGCCATTCTAGCGGAGGCCGTGCGGATCAGCTTGCGGTCGGGGGTGCCTGCCGACTACGCTCCATTCGGGTACATGAACGGAGGTGACAAGGATGATCATCCGCGTTTTCGTGGTCGATGACCACGCGTTGGTGCGCGCAGGGATGCGCATGATTCTGTCGGGGGAAGTCGACATCGAGGTGGTGGGCGAGGCGGACTGTGGCGAGGATGCATTGCCGCAGATCCGCAAGCTCAAGCCCGATGTCGTGTTGTGCGACCTGCATCTGCCTGGTGTGAGCGGCCTGGAATTGACCGAACGCATCCTCAAGGGCGACCACGGCACGCGCGTCATCGTGGTGTCGGTGCTGGAGGATGGGCCGATGCCCAAGCGCCTGCTCGAGATCGGGGCGTCGGGTTACGTGGGGAAGGGCGGCGATGCCAGCGAGTTGTTGCGGGCGGTGCGCGATGTCGCCCGTGGCAAGCGCTATCTCGCCAGCAGCGTGGCGCAGAACCTGGCCTTGTACGGTATCGACGGCGACGCGTCGCCATTCGATGCGTTGTCGCCACGGGAGCTGGAAGTCGCGATGCTGCTGACGCAGGGATTGCGCCAGGAAGACATCGCCAAGCGACTGAGCTTGAGCGCCAAGACGGTCAACACGCACAAGACGCGATTGTTCGAGAAGCTTGGCATCCACGACACCATCGCGCTGGCCAGGCTGGCCGGCCAATACGGTGTCGCCGATCCTGCAAACGCCCTGTAGGCGTTGATCCGGCCCCGGGCTGACCCGGGGCTGGATGTCTTGCGCAACCGGATGCCCGGTTGCGCGATGCGGTCAGGCGTTCCGCCTGTCTTCGCCTTCCGCGATATCCGTCGACTCGGCCTCATGCGCGATCGCATTGGCGGCGGCATCGGCCGGATTCGATTCCGGTGGCGGGGTGGCATTGACGAGATCGAACAGGCCAGGCGCGGCGGGCGATTCGTCGGCAGCCGTCGCCGTTTCGGTCATGCCGATCGCAGCGCTCTGCGCGACGTCCATCGTTGCCGGCTCCAGCAGGAACGGTTCGACAACGGCGGCCGGTTCCACCGGGTAGCCGGCGATGTCGGCGACGTCACGATCCACCGGCGCAGGCGCGGTGACAGGCGTCGACTCCATGTCCGGCTCGGTCGGCGCCGCGGGTGGCTGCATCTGGCTGTGAATCGCGATCGGGGCGACGGGTGCCTGCTCGACACGCTCGACATGCTCGACATGCTCGACCGCGCTTGGCGTGCTGGCGATGCCCGCATCCGTCTCCACGAGTTCGCCGATCACGACAGGCGCTGCCACGGCTTCCGACATGGCGAGGTGGGGTGCGGCTGCACCGTCGTCATCGTCGAAATCGAATTCCGGCTGCGAACGATGGGCGGCGGCGACATCGTTTCCGACCTCGTCATGTTCCATGCCCGTCGTCTCGCCAGCAGCGGTGCCTTCGGCTCCACGACGACGGCGGCGGCCGCCACGACGACCGCGACGTCGACGTCCACCTTCACCAGCTGTTTCCTGGCCGGCATCCGTACCGGGTGCGGTCGCGCCTTGCATGCCTGCGTCACTGGCCTGGATGTCGCTCACTGCCAGCGCCCCCTCGGGCGACGTCATGCTTGCGGGCTCCACGCCATCGACAACGACCAGCGGCACCCGGGGCTCGGTTGCCATCGGCTCGCGCGGTTCGCGTGGCTCGCGTGGCGGACGTGGAGCCCGCGGTTGCGCGGGCTGGCGCGTGTCGTCCTGTGCCTTGGCCTGCTGCTGCCGCGGCTCACCGGATTTCTGTGGCTGCCGCTGCTGCTTCTGCTGTGGTTCGCCACGGCTGCGATCGCCCTGCTTGCCGTCGGCGGGACGCGCCTCGGGTGCCTTGGCTTCCTGCGGCCTGTTCGTGGCGTTGGCGGGAGCACGATTGCCACGTGGCTCGTCACGGCGTTGCTCGTCGCGTCGCTGGCCATCGCGGGCCGGCTTGCCGCGACCATCGCGGCGCTGCGCGTTGCGATCGTTGCGGCCGCCACGTCCGTCCGCCGAACGCGCGGGCGCGGGTGCGGGAGTGGACGATGGTGCCGGCTGCGTGCCGCGGAAGAAGCGGAGGATGCGCTCGACCATGCCGACGGAATGTGTCGGCGCGGGCGTGGCTGGCATCGCCTGGACAACCTGCGCCGGCGCTTCTTCCTCGCGCGGTTCGCGCACGGGAGCCGGTTGCGCCGGCCGCACCTGCGTGACCGCCGCGGCAACCGGCACGTTGAGGTTGGCGCGCGTCAGGGCGATGGTCGCAAGCTTGCGCGGCGTGCCGCGCTGGTAGCTCGGGCGTGCGGCTTCCTCGCCCAGTTCGTTCTCGCGCAGGCGGGTGACTTCGTAGTGCGGCGTCTCGAGCTGGTCGTCGGCCACGATCACGATCGGCGCTTCATGGCGCTGTTCGATCTCGCCCAGGGCGCGACGCTTTTCGTTGAGCAGGTAGTTGGCGATCTCGACCGGCACCTGCACCAGCACCTGCCCGGTGTTTTCCTTCATCGCATGCTCTTCGGCCACGCGCAGGATGGAGAGCGACAGGGACTCGATGCTGCGCATGCGGCCGTGGCCTTCGCAGCGCGGGCAGATCAGCTGGCTGGATTCACCCAATGACGGACGCAGGCGCTGGCGCGACATCTCCAGCAGGCCGAACTTCGAGATGCGGCCAAGCTGCACGCGGGCGCGGTCGAAGCGCAGCGCGTTCTGCAGCTTGTTCTCCACGTCGCGCTGGTGCTTGCTGGAGGACATGTCGATGAAGTCGATCACCACCAGGCCGCCGAGATCGCGCAGGCGCATCTGGCGGGCGACTTCCTCGGCCGCTTCAAGGTTGGTGTTGAAGGCGGTTTCCTCGATGTCGCCGCCCTTGGTCGCACGGGCGGAGTTGACGTCGATCGCGGTCAGCGCTTCGGTCTGGTCGATCACCAGTGCGCCGCCGGAGGGCAGGCGCACGTTGCGCTCGTACGCGTTCTCGATCTGCGATTCGATCTGGAAGCGGTTGAAGAGCGGGGTGTCGTCGGTGTAGTGCTTGAGCTTGCGCATGTTGTGCGGCATCACCTGCTGCACGAACTCCTGCGCTTCGGCATACATCTCGGGCGTGTCGACGAGGATCTCGCCGACATCGGCGCGCATGTAGTCGCGCAGGGCGCGGATGATCAGGCGCGATTCCTGGTAGATCAGGAACGGTGCCGGCTTGGTCAACGCGGCATCGGCGATCGCCTTCCAGACGCTGAGCAGGTAATCCAGGTCCCACTGCAGTTCTTCGGCATCGCGGCCGACGCCGGCGGTGCGGATGATCACCCCCATGTCATCGGGGATGGCCAGGCGGTCCATGGCTTCCTTCAACGCGGCGCGGTCATCGCCCTCGATCCGGCGCGAGACGCCGCCGGCGGTGGGCGAGTTGGGCATCAGCACCATGTAGCGGCCGGCCAGCGAGATGAACGTCGTCAGCGCGGCGCCCTTGTTGCCGCGCTCGTCCTTGTCGACCTGCATGACGACTTCCTGGCCCTCGCGCAGGAGTTCGCGGATCGTCGCCTTGTTGGGGTCGACGCCGGCCTGGAAGTAGTCGCGGGAGATTTCCTTCAGCGGCAGGAAGCCGTGGCGCTCACCGCCGTATTCGACGAAGGCGGCTTCGAGCGATGGCTCGAGCCGGGTGATGCGGCCCTTGTAGATGTTGGATTTTTTCTGCTCTTTCGACGGTTGCTCGATGTCGATGTCGTACAGCGTCTGTCCATCAACGATCGCGACGCGCAGTTCTTCTGCCTGCGTCGCATTGATCAGCATGCGTTTCATGTTGCGTCCTCACGCGCTTTCGCTCGCGACGACGCCGGGGGCGTTCGCCTCTGGATACCGCAAGCAGCACGGCTGGTAAATCCTTCGCAGGTGGCATGCCACACTGCGTGCGCCGGTGCTGCTTCAAGTGTTCCAGCGCTTCGACACCACGGCGGGCCGCGGGAGCGCTTGTCTCGTTTCAGTGTTGCCGGGCCGGCGTCGCGCATGCTCGATGCAAGTTGCCTCGGAGCAGGGCGCAGCGCACGGGTCATGTTCAGCGCCGATGTCTGACACACCGGGCGATCGCCGGGATTGCCGAACAGCCGCTAACATGGCCGCCCCGGGGGCGGTGGTCGCGCACTGTCGGATATCGCTCGGGGCCCGGCTTCTGGCCGGATTGCCTCCGATGTCGAAACACCAGGAGGCAACTCCCTGCGAAATCAAACCCTTACCTCGCCCGCCGAGTGTAGCAGATCAGGCCCCGAATGACCCATTCAGACGCTCCAGACGCTCCAGACGCCCCCGATGGCTCGATGCCGCTCCAGGGCGAGCGCAAGGACTCGCGCACCGTCCGCATCGCCGAGGACCGGGACGGCCAGCGGATCGACAATTTCCTGCTCGGCTACCTCAAGGGCGCGCCGCGAAGCCTGGTCTACAAGCTGCTGCGGTCCGGCCAGGTCCGGGTCAACGGCGGCCGGGTCAAGGCCGAGCGCAAGCTCGAGGCCGGGGACATGGTCCGCATCCCGCCGGTCCGGCTGGAGGAACCCGCCGACAAGGGGACACCGGCAAAGGGGCTGCTCGAGGCGATGGAGGCGAGCATCGTCTTCGAGGACGCGCGCCTGCTGGCGATCAACAAGCCCGCTGGCGTGGCCAGCCACGGCGGCAGCGGGATCTCGTTCGGCGCCATCGAGACGCTGCGTGCGCTGCGCCCGCGCGAATCCCTCGAGCTGGTCCATCGGCTGGACCGCGACACGTCGGGCCTGCTGCTGGTGGCGCGCAAGCGCTCGGCGCTGACCGAGCTGCAGGCCCTCATGCGCGAGGATGGCGGCCGCGCTGGCGGCATCCGCAAGCGTTACCTGGCCTTGCTGACCGGGCGAATGCCCGACGGCGTGATGTCGGTGGACGCCCCGCTGCATGTCGGCTTGCGGCAGGGCGGGGAGCGCCATGTCCAGGTCCACCAGGGCGGCAAGGCTGCGATGAGCCACTTCAAGGTGCTCGAACGCCGTGGCGGACAGTCGTATTGCGAGGTGCGCATCGAGACCGGGCGCACGCACCAGATCCGCGTGCACGCCCGGCACATCGACCACCCCGTTGCCGGCGACGACAAGTACGGCGACGAGGCGGCGAACAAACGCCTTCGCGAGCACGCCGGGTTGAAGCGGATGTTCCTGCATGCCTCGACGCTGGAGTTCGCGCTGGATGGCGGCAAGGCGCCTTACCTGCTCAACGCGCCGTTGCCGGCCGAACTGGTCGATGTCCTGGACCGGCTCGCCTAGCGGCAGCCACGACTGATTCCGTCGCCGCCCAGGGAATGCATCGGGCTCAGCTTTGCCTGGTGGTCCGGCGCCGGTCGAGGCTCCCGGTCGCCGTGAACGACTCCCTGGACGCGGCGTCGAGCAGGGCATCCGCCTGCTCCAAGCTCAATGGATGGTGCAGCAGGTAGCCCTGCAGGCTTTCGCAGCCCAGCCGCAGCAGGAGTTCGCGTTGGGCCTCGGTTTCCACGCCTTCGGCGACCACGTTCATCCTGAAGTTGCGTGCCAGCGCGATGATCGTGCGGATGATGGGCGCCTCTTCCTGTCCCGGGATCGATTCGCCGCGGATCTCGCGCACGAAGGACTGATCGATCTTCAGCGTGGTCACCGGCAGCTTGTGCAGGTAGCTCAGCGATGAGTAGCCCGTGCCGAAATCGTCGATGGCGATGCCGACCCCGAGCTTGCGCAGCTCGAACAGGTTCGCCGATGTTTCCGTGACGTTCTGCAGCAGCAGGCTTTCGGTGATTTCCAGTTCCAGGGCTTCGGGCTCCAGGCGCGTGTCGCGCAATGCCCGGCGCACGGTGTCCACCCAATCCGTGCGCCTGAACTGCGCCGCGGACACATTGACTGCGATCCGCAATTCCGAATGTCCGGCACGGCGCCATGCAGCCGCCTGGGCACAGGCCTCCCGCAGCGCCCACTCTCCCATCTGGACGATGAGGCCGCAGTCTTCCGCCAGCGGGATGAAGCGCGCCGGGGACACCATGCCGAGCTCCGGGTGGCGCCAGCGCATGAGCGCCTCGAATCCCCGGATCTCGCCCATGGCACCGCACTGGGGTTGGTAGCACAGGCTCAGCTGCCCCAGCGCCATCGCGTGGCGTAGCTGGCCTTCCAGGGCCATGCGGTCGCGGGCGCGGGCGTTCATTTCCGAAGCGAACCACTGGAAATTGTCCCGACCCACGTCCTTGGCGCGATACATCGCGACGTCGGCGTTGACCATCAATGTCTCGCCGTCCAGGCCATCGTCGGGATACATGCTGATTCCCAGCGAGATGCTGGTGAACAGTTCGCGTCCTTCGACGTGGAAGGGGTCGCGCATCGTCTCGATGAGCTTCTCCGCCACCTGCATGGCGTCTTGCGCGTCCCTGAGGCCGGTCAGCACCACCGTGAATTCGTCCCCTCCCAGGCGGGCCAGCGTGTCGGTCTTGCGGACACAGCCCTGGAGCCGGGTGGCGACCTGGCAGAGCAGGGCATCGCCGGACGAATGGCCGAGGGTGTCGTTGATGTGCTTGAAACGGTCCAGGTCCATGTAGAGGACGGCCACTTGTTGACGTTCCCGCCCGGCCTGGACGACGGCCTGGCCCAGGCGATCCTGGAACAGCAAACGGTTGGGCAAGCCGGTCAGGGCATCGTGTTGGGCCTGGTGCGACAGCTGGTCGGTCAGTTGCCGATGCTCGATCGCCACCGCCGCCAGTCGCGCGGCCATCTCCATGAAACCGAGGTCCCGCTCGCTCGGCGAGCTTGGCTGGTCGTGGTAGATCGCCAGCGATCCCAGCACGCCGTCCTGGTTGGAGGGGATCGGCATGGACCAGCAAGCGCGCAACCCGTGCGGCAGCGCCAACTCCCGATAGCCGTCCCACAAGGGGTCGATGGCGATATCCGGGGTGATGACGGTTTCGCGCCGGAAACACGCTGTGCCGCACGAGCCCGCCGCGGGGCCGATGGGCAGCCCCTCCAGCGCGTTGGAATATTCCGGTGGCAAGTGTGGCGACGCGCCGGCCGTCAGGTGGCCATCCTTCAGCAGCAGGATGGAGCAGCGTGCCCGCGGCATCTGCATCTCGAGCATGGTGACGATGTGCGACAGGATCCCGGGCAAAGGCTGGTTCTGCGCCACCTGCTCCAGGATCAGGCTGCGGTTGCGCTCCAGCGATTCCTCCATCTTGCGGCGCGTGATGTCCAGGCTGGCCCCGGTCATGCCCCTGGCACGCCCCGAGTCGTCGACGAGGACTTCGCTCTGGTCCTGGATGGTGCGGACCTCACCGTCCGGCCGGATGATCCTCGCCTCGTAGCTGCGCGGTTTCAGGTCCTTGAGCGCCTGCGCGACAAGCGTCTCGACGAAAGCGCGATCATCGGGATGGATGCGGCCCAGGAAATCCTCGTAGCTGGGCAGGTGTGACGCCGGGTCCACGCCGAAGATGCGGCACAGCTCGTCGGACCAGCTCAGTGAGAGGCTCGAGAGATCCCAGTTCCAGCTACCCAGATGGGCCAGCCGTTGTGCCTCTTCGAGCCGGGACTCGCTCAGGTGGAGCGCTTCCTCGGCGTGCTTGCGGTCGGTGAAATCGACAAGCGTGCCCTGGATGACTTCGGGCTCTCCCTGCTCGTTGCGGATCAGGTTGACCGTCTCCATGCCCCACAGTTCGCGTCCGTCCTTGCGTCGCAGGCGGGCAACGAAGTTGATGAGCGCGCCGCGCGCGCGAAGTTCGGACAGGTAGCTGTCGCGGTCCTCCTGCTCGAAGTACAACGACGTGCTGTTCGTGCCCAGGATCTCGGCCCTGGACCCGTAACCCAGCATCTGCGCGAAGGCGTCGTTGCAATCGATGATCAGGCCATCGGGCAGCGTGCGGAATACGCCAGCGAGGTTCTGCTCGAACAGCAGTCGGAACCGCGCCTCGGATGCGCGCAGCGCCTCCTCCGACTGCTTGCGCACGATCGCAGCGGCGACCTGGCCGGAGACGAAGTCGAGCAGGGCCTTGTGTTTCTCGGTATAGCGCACCTTTCCCGAATAGCTCTGCACGACAAGTGCGCCGATCGTCTTCGACTGCGACTTGAGCGGAACGCCAAGCCAGTCCATCGAGTCGGTACCGACGACGGCCAGCTCCTCATGCGAGCCGGCCCGCGGGGTTTCCGGCGTGAACAGCAGCGCCTCCCCAAGCCGGATGACGCGGCCGGCGAGGGTGCCGTCGTCGAGTCCTTGCGGTGCGGGAGCACCGTCGTGCTCATCGACGTAATAGGGAAACGTCAGCTCGTCCTTGCGCTCGTCGTAGAGGGCGACGAAGAAATTCTCCGCCGGCAGCAACTCGCCGATGATCGCGTGGATGCTGCGGAACAATTCCGGCAGCGTGGAGGCCGTCTGTGCGGCCTCGGAAATATGATGCAGCGCGGCCTGGGTCTGTTCGCCCACCTTGCGTTCGGTCATGTCGACCATTGCCCCGATCATCCGGATCGGCCTGCCCTGCGCATCGTGGACGACATAGCCCCGATCGAGCACATGGGCGAAGCTGCCATCGCCCTTGCGGAACCGGTATTCGTCCGACCAGAACGTGCCGCCGCTGTCGACGACATGCCTCAGGCCGGACATGACCCTGGTCACGTCGTCCCGGTGGACGTTGTGCTGCCACCAGTCCAGTTGGGACGGGATCTCGTCGGCGTGGTATCCGAACTGGTTCTGGATGGAATCGTTCCACTGCAGCGTGTCGCTGATGAGATCCCAGTCCCAGATGGCATCCTGGGTGGCGCGCTGCACCAGCTGGTGCAACTCGTTCTGCCTGCGGATGGTCTCCTCGGCCGCGACCCGGTCGCTGACGTCATGGCCGATGAAACACAACCTCGGGTTGCCTTCGGCAGTGCGGCCGATGAGGGACACGACCATCGCAAGGCATGATGGCTTTCCGTGCCACGCGCCGCGCAATTCAAAACGCTGCGGAAAGCCCGTTGATTCGGCTTCCCGGAACTTCGACAGCCATGTCGCGTGTTCGTCTTCCTTCATCCCGGCGTCGCGCGCGCTGAGGTTGACCACCTCGGCCGCCGTGCGGTGGTACCTGCTGGCTGTTGCCTCGTTGACCGAGACGGCGATGATGTCGCCGCCGGGGGTCAGCTCGACCACGCCCATCATCAGCGGCGCCCCGTCGTAGAAAGCCCGCAGTGTCCTGTCGCGGTCTTCCAGCGCCATGTCCATGCGTCGGCGCTCGGTCACGTCCTCCTCGATGATGACGAAGCTGTCGATATGCCCCGCAGCATCGCGGACGGGCGAGATCTTCGAATGTCTCCAGCAGGGCTCGCCGTTTTTCTTCGTGGCCCGCGACTCCCGCTCCCATACCTTGCCGGCGGTGATGGTGTCCCAAAGCTGCTGATGTTCGGCGGGCGCCATGTCCTGCGCATGGAGCAGGCGCAGATGCTCGCCCGTGACCTCCCCGGAGGTGTAGCCGGTGATCTCGGTGAACTTGGGATTGACGTACTCGATGCGCCCCTGTCGATCGGCGATGGAGATTGCGACCGGACTCTGCTCGACGGCCCTGGATACCTTGCGCAACGTATCTTCGGCCTGCTTGCGCCTGGATTCGCCTGCGAGGTGGTCCAGCGCAAACGAGGTGTCGGCGGCTGCCTTGACCAGCAGTTCGATTTCCTGTGGACCGAAGAAATCGATCTCCGTGGCGTATCCGGCGAGCGCGCCGCAGACGCGACCATCCATGCTGATCGGGAATACGCCAATGGAGCGGAAACCGCAGCGCGCCGCGGCATCGTGCCAGGGCCTGGTGATGGGCGATTGCAGGAAGTCGTTGACCACGCACAGCGTGCCTTCGCGAATGGCCGTGCCGACCGGCCCGCGGCCCTCGGGAGTGTCGTCGCTGCGAACCGAGATGCCGGCGAGGTAATGGTCGGTATCGCCGTACTGGCTGGCCACGCTCACGGTGCAGGTGGCAGGATCGTTCCACCCGATCCACGCCATCTTGAACTTGCCGAACGTCACCAGTGCTTCGCAGATTTCCGCGAACAGTTGTTCCCGGGTGGTGACCCGGACGATGGCCTGGTTGATCTGGCTGAGTGCCGCGTAGAGCTGGCTGATCCGCAGCATGGGCTGCGGCTGCTCGGCAGGGGCGGTGATGTCGTTCATCACGAGCCGGAGCATATCCCGCCGCACGGGTTTTTGCTGGCACGGAAAGGAAGCCCGATCAGGGCCGGATGGATTGGCCCCGACCAGCCGATTGCTGCGTTGCGGAGCCGTTGAGCACGAACTCAGCGCGTGTCGTCGACCAGCACCCCAGCCTTGGCTGCGCAGATGAAATCGTTTTCGCTGAGCCCGCCGACATCGTGGGTGGAGTAGCGCACGACGCAACGGTCGTAGTGCACGCTCAGGTCCGGATGGTGGTCTTCCCGATTCGCCATCCAGGCCAGCGCGTTGACGAAGGCGATCGTCTGGTAATAGTCGGGAAAGGTGAATGTCCTGCTCAGTGCGTGGCCGTCCTCGACGCATTGCCAGCCAGGGACCTGCGGAAGCAGCTCACGCACGCGCGCCTCGGTCAGGCGGTGGTCGATTCCCTTGCGCGCGATGCAATGCGCCTGGGACAGCGGGATCAGGTCGTTCATGCGGATCCTCCTGGTGGGGCGGGGTTTTCGGATGAATGCAGGCAACCGGCCGAAGGGCGGTCGCCGGCTTCGCCGACGATCCGTGGGGCGCAGATCGATAGAATAGCGGCATGATCGATATCTCCGAGTCAGCGCAGGCGCATTTCCACAAGCTCATCGAGCGCGAAGGCTTGCCCGGCATGGGCGTCCGCCTCACGGCGATGCATCCGGGTACGCCCAAGGCCGACGTGCGGCTGGAGTTCGCAGAACCGGCGGACCTGCTCGGCGACGAGTGGGCCGTCGACTGCGAGGGCTTCACCCTCTGGGTCGACGCGGCCAGCGTGACCTACCTGGACGGGGCGCAGATCGACTACACCCAGCAGGCCACTGGTGGCCAGTTGCAGATCCGCGCTCCGGGGATCAAGGGGCAGGTGCCGACCGCGTCGGCATCGCTGGTCGAGCGCGTGCGCTGGATCGTCGAGCATGAGATCAACCCGCAGCTCGCGACCCATCGTGGCCACGTCGCGGTGGAAGAGGTGACGGCGGATGGCGTCGTGGTCCTGCGCTTTGGCGGCGGTTGCCACGGTTGCGGCATGGCTGACGTCACCCTCAAGCAGGGAATCGAAAAGACGCTGCTGACCAAGGTTGCCGGCGTCACCGCCGTCCGCGATGCCACTGACCATGGCACCGGCGAGGCACCCTACATGCCGCGCGACACGGCCTGAGCGACCCCGCCAGCAGCGGGTCGGACCCCATGTTCTCTGCGGCTGAGCTCATCGATGTCGTGATCGGTCGCGGGCGTTCGCGGCATTGGCTTCGTGCCGGCGAGCCGGTGCCTGCGGGCGAATTTCCCCCGGCGTGGCAGGCCTGGTTCGCGCGGATGGGCGAGCACCTGGGCGCCATCACGGGCGCGACGGCGGAGGCGATCATCGCCGTCCTCATGCGGCGGGAGTTGTCGCGGCCGCCGCGCCGGGCCGGCGAACTCAATCGCTGGCAGGCGTTCGCCACGCTGTGGCGCCAGCAATGGATGCCGCCCGAGCGAGAAGAACGCCATGTGCGCTGGACGGCGGCGGCGCTGACATTGATCGCCCATCTCATCCTGGTTGCCATCCTGTTGTGGCTGGCGTCCGTCCGTTTCATGGTGACCTCGGCGCCGCAGGGCGAAGAAGTCGTGCAGGTCGAGTATGTCGGTCAGGGCACGCCGGAGGAGACCGGCGGCGGTGCGCCCAAGGCTGGCGCCGCCGAACCGGCGACGGTTGCTGCGCCGCAAACGCCATCGCCGCGTCCGCCACGCAAAGCCGTGGTTCGGGAACCGGCTGCGGCGCAGGCCGCCGCAACCCAACCCGAGGCGAGCAGCCCCGCCGCCCCCGTTGCTGAAATCAAGCCTGCTCCGACTCCGCCGCAGCCGCTCCAGGTCAGCCAGGTGCCCGTGCCTGATCGCAGGTTCTCGCTCCCGCCGCCGACGCCGCGGGCCGTCGAGTTGCCAAAGGCGCAGATTGCGGAGCCGGCGCTGCAGGTACCAATCCGCGACATCGAACTGGCCAGGCAACCGTCGCCGAGTCCAGCGCCGGTGCCAACGCCGCCTGTCCCGGCGGCCGTGGCCCCGACCACGGCGCCGCCGAAAGTCGTCGTCGAACCGGCCGTGCCATCGCCACTGGCCGTGACGCCGCCGACAACACAGCCGCCCGCGCCGTCGCCATCTCCGCCCGCGGCGTCAACGACAACCACTGCGATCGCACCGCCGCGGCCGGCCACTGGCACGGCGCCTGCAAGCACGTCATCGGTCGTCGGCGGCAAGCCGGCGGCGACTGCCAGTGCGCAGTCGAGCCAGGCTGCCATCGGCGCTGGCGCCACGAGCACGCCGAAGCCGGGGGCGCAGCCGACACCACTGCGTGCGGACGACTGGGGTGCTTCAGCGCGCAACCGGCCTGGTGGCAATACCGGCACGCAACCGGGCTTGTTCAATGCCGACGGCAGCCCGCGCCTGTCCGCGGGCACCGCGCAACCTGGAGGCGGTTTTCCGCCTGGCAGCGATCACTGGACCCACGAGCAGTTCGATCGCGCCGGGACGTGGTTGAGGCGCCCACCGAACGATTACACGCCGACGCGATTCGACAAGGTCTGGGTTCCCAGCGAAACGCTGCTCGAGGAGTGGGTGCGCAGGAACGTCCGCACGGTGTCCATCCCGATACCCGGGACATCCAAGAAGCTCGAGTGCAAGGTGTCGTTGTTGCAGTTGGGCGGCGGTTGCACGATCAGCGATCCCAACATGAACGACCAGGAAGCCACGGCGCGACCGCCCCCGGACATTCCGTTCAAGCCCGACCTGCAGGAAGACCAGCGGAGCCTGCGCAAACCGGGCTCCCCATGAACGACCGGCCCGCGATGCGGGCCGGTGGTGATGCGATTGCGGGACGCGTGGCTCGGCTTATTCGAGCCCGCTCATGTCGCGCAGATGCGTCGGCTGCGTGCTGAAGTACGCGGCGACATCGGAGATCTGCTGGTCGGTGAGGACCTTGGCCTGCGCCGCCATCAGGGCGTTCTCGCGATCGCCGGCGCGGTACATCTGCAGCGAGTGCGCGATGTAGTCGTGGTACTGGCCGCCGAGCTTGGGATAGGTGGGGTCGATCGGCGCATTGCCGCCGGGTCCATGGCAATCGACGCAGGCCTGGCCGGTTTCGGCGTTCTTGGTGGTGGCCAGTTTCTGGCCGGCATCGGCATGGCCGGGCGGCAATCCGGCAGAGGAGGTCGAGTGGCCTTCGGTCCGGTCGGCCGACGAATGGGCAGCCGGGGTTTCGCCAGCGGGTGTGCAGCCGGCGATCATCGATCCGCCGGCAAGCAGGGCGGCGATGAGGGCAAGTGGGCGCAGCGGCAGGCAGTGGGTCTTCGTCATTGGAATCGGGCTCACTTCAGGCTGGAGATGTAGGCAGCGATATCGGCGATATCCTGGGCCGAAAAGCTGCTTGCCTGCGCCTGCATGGTCGGATGCTTGCGCTTGCCCTGCTTGTATTCCGTCAGGGCATTGACGAGGTACTGCGACGCCTGGCCGCCAATCCGCGGCACGTGGTAATTCGGGTAGGCGTTCTTGTAGCCGGTGACGCCGTGGCAACCCTGGCAGGTGTAGGTCAGTTCCTTGCCACGCGTCGCATCGCCGGCGAGCGCCGCAGGCGCGGCCGGGGTGGTTGCGGCGGCAGGAGCAGCAACGGATGTGGCCGCTGCGGGTTCCTGGGCCAGCACGTTGCCGGCGAGGAGGATCAGGAATGGGGCGAGCAACAACGGTCGGATCATCGGTTTGTCCGCGGTCGGAAGGCGAGGAAATGCTGGATGGACATCGTCCGTGCGCCAGCACGATGCACAAGCGCGCAAGTATAGCGACCTCGTCCGTGCAACCCAATGCGGATGGTCAGCCTGCCGCCATGCATGTCACAGCCGAAGCGCACCATGACCAATGGCGCATTCGAGGTTCGCGCGCTGGGTGATATACATATCTACAACACCAGACAACAGGTTCCCGACATGCGCGTTTCCCGCCCGATTCCACCCGCCACGCGGTCGCGTGCCCCAGCCGCCCTGGTGGTTGCGCTGCTGCTGGTCGGAACCCTCTCGCTGGGCGCCTGCAAGCGCGGAGGCGAGGGCGAGGCCAACGCCAAGGACGGGGCCAGCAAAGGCCCCGAGGCAGTCCCGGTCGAGGTCGCCATGGCCACCCGCCGCCCGATCGCGGCCAGCTACAGCGGCACGGCGCCGCTGGATGCCCGCGGGGAATCGCAGGTCGTCGCCAAGACATCCGGCGTCGCCCTGAGCGTGCTCGCGCAGGAAGGCCAGCAGGTGCGTGCCGGGCAGGTACTGGTCCGCCTGGATTCGGCGCGTGCCGCCCTGCAGGCCGCGCAGTCGTCGGCGCAGATGCGCAAGCTCGAAAGCAATTACGCCCGTGCGCGCCAACTCTCCGACCAGCGCCTGATCAGTGCCAACGACATCGACCAGATCAAGTACGACCTTGAGAACGCGCGTGCCGCCAACCGGCTGGCCAACCTCGAGCTCTCCTACGCAAACGTCACCGCGCCGATCTCCGGCGTGATCGCGCAACGGTCGATCAAGCCGGGCAACTTCGTGCAGATCAATACGCCGATCTTCCGCATCGTCGACACGTCCAGGCTCGAGGCGACATTGAATGTCCCCGAGCGCGAACTCGAGGTGCTCAAGGCGGGCTTGCCGGTCAAGCTCCAGGTCGACTCGTTGCCGGGCAAGACATTCACCGGCAGCGTCGATCGCGTCGCACCGGTGGTCGATTCGGGCAGCGGCACGTTTCGCGTGATCTGCGCGTTCGCTGGCGGCGGCCTGCTGCAACCCGGCATGTTCGGACGGATGCAGATCGATTACGACCAGCGCATGAACGCATTGGTCGTGCCGCGTGCCGCGCTGCTGGACGATGCGACCGATCCCGCCGTGTTCGCGATCGTGGGCGGCAAGGCGCAGCGCGTCCCGCTCAAATTGGGTTACACCGATGGCGCCTGGGCCGAAGTCCGCAGTGGCCTGAAGGAAGGCGACAAGGTGGTCGTCGCCGGCAAGACCGCACTGCGTGACGGCACCGTCGTGCAGGTCCTGGATGACGTCAATGCGCCGGCAAAGCGCGTGACGGCCAAAGCCCCGTCCAAGCCCAAACAATAAGAAGAAGACCGACGTGATGCCTTCCTCCAGCGGTCCGTCCTTCAATCTCGTCGAATTCGCCACCCGCCGTCGCGTGACGGTGGCGATGATGACGATCACGCTCGTGCTGTTCGGTCTGATTGCCCTGCGCAGCCTCAAGGTCAACCTGCTGCCGGACCTGAGCTATCCGACGCTGACCGTGCGGACGGAGTACACGGGCGCGGCGCCGACGGAGATCGAGACGCTCATCACCCAACCGGTGGAGGAAGCCGTCGGCGTGGTGAAGGGGCTGCGCAAGCTCAAGTCGGTGTCGCGCACCGGACAGAGCGACGTCGTGCTCGAGTTCGCCTGGGGCACGGACATGGACCAGGCCAGCCTGGACGTGCGCGACAAAATGGAGGTCGTGCAACTGCCGCTGGAGGCGAAGCCGCCGGTGCTGCTGCGATTCAACCCGTCGACGCAGCCGATCATGCGATTGGCGTTGACGCCGAAAACGGCATCCGATCCCATCCGCGCGCTCACCGAGCTGCGGCGGTACGCCGACGACGATCTCAAGAAGAAACTTGAACCGGTCGCTGGCGTCGCCGCGGTCAAGGTCGGAGGTGGCCTGGAGGATGAGATCCAGGTCGACATCGACCAGCAGAAGCTGGCGCAGCTGAACCTGCCGATCGCGACCGTGATCGACCGGCTGAAGCAGGAAAACATCAACGTGTCGGGCGGTCGGCTCGAGGAGGGGACGCAGCGCTACCTCGTGCGGACCGTCAACCAGTTCGCCAGCGTCGATGAAATCGCGAACATGCTGGTGACCACGCAGGCGGCCGGCGGTGGCGCGGCACAGAGCGCCGCCGAGCAGATGGCGCGCGTGGCAGCGGCCACCGGCGACGCCAGTGCGATGGCGGCCGCGGCCTCGGTCCAGAGCGCCTCGTCCTCCTCGTCGAGCATCGCCGATGGCATGCCGGTGCGGCTGAGGGACGTCGCGACGATCCGCCAGGGCTACAAGGAGCGCGAGGCGATCATCCGCCTGGCCGGGAAGGAAGCGGTCGAGCTGGCGATCTACAAGGAAGGCGACGCGAACACCGTGGCGACCGCGGACGCGATCGGCAAACGCCTGGAACAGATCAAGGACCAGATTCCATCGGACATGGAGCTGACGACGATCGATGACCAGTCGCAGTTCATCCGCAATGCGATCCGAGACGTGAAGGTCGACGCGATCATCGGTGGGATGCTCGCGATCCTGATCATCTTCCTGTTCCTGCGCGATGGCTGGAGCACCTTCGTTGTCGGGCTGTCGCTGCCGGTGTCGATCATCGCGACGTTCTTCTTCATGGGCCGGTTCGGCCTCAGCCTCAATGTCATGTCGCTGGGCGGCCTCGCGCTGGCGACCGGACTGGTGGTCGACGACTCGATCGTCGTGCTGGAGTCGATCGCCAAGGCACGCGAACGCGGGCTGGGCATCCTGGATGCCGCGATCGCCGGCACCCGCGAGGTCAGCATGGCGGTCGTGGCGTCCACGCTGACGACGATCGCGGTATTCCTTCCGCTGGTGTTCGTGCAAGGCATCGCTGGCCAACTGTTCCGCGACCAGGCGTTGACGGTCGCGCTGGCGATCGGCATCTCGCTCGTGGTCGCGATGACGCTGATCCCGATGTTGAGTTCGCTCAAGGGACGTCCGCCGCTGGCATTCCCCGAAGAGCCGCCACATCCGAAATGGCAGCCGACCTCCCGCCTGCAGAAGCCGTTGGCGGCCGTGGAGCACGGCATGGGTGCTGGCGTGCGCGGTGGATTCTTCGGCATCGCCTGGCTGGTGGTACGGAGCTGGCGTGGCCTGTGCGCCGTGGTCGGTCCGGTCATGCGCAAGGCGAGCGACCTGGCCATGGCACCGTACGGACGCGCCGAGCGCGCATACATGAAATTGTTGCCGGCAGCGCTCGGCAAGCGTGGCCTGGTCCTCGGAACCGCAGCCGCCGCCTTTGCGCTGACGCTGCTGATGGTGCCGTTCCTCGGCGCCGACCTGATCCCGCAACTGGCGCAGGACCGTTTCGACATGACGGTGAAGTTGCCGCCTGGGACGCCCTTGCGTGAAACCGACGCGCTGGTTCGCCAACTGCAGGGCGCCCATGCGAAGGACGACGGCATCCGCGTGCTGTATGGCGTCAGTGGCAGCGGCACCCGCCTGGATGCGAATCCAACCGAGAGTGGCGAGAACATCGGCAGGGTCAGCGTGATCATGGCCGATGGCGGCAGCAAGGCGGTGGAGGCGCGGGAAACCGAGAGCCTGCGTCGGAGCATGCAGGCGCATCGCAATGCGCAGGTCGATTTCAGCCGGCCCGAGCTGTTCAGTTTTTCCGCGCCGCTGGAAATAGAAATCACCGGCCAGGACCTCGCTTCGATCGAGCACGCCGGCCGGCGGCTGGCGACGCTGCTGCGCGGCAACTCGCACTACGCCGACGTCAAGTCGACCGTCGAGCAGGGCTTCCCCGAGATCCAGATCCGCTTCGACCAGGAGCGCGCGGCGGCCCTGGGCATGACTACGCGCCAGATCGCCGACGTGGTCGTCAGCAAGGTCCGCGGTGACGTGGCCACCGAATACAGCTATCGCGACCGAAAGATCGACGTGCTGGTACGTGCCCGCCAATCCGATCGTGCATCCGTCGACAACATCCGCCACCTCATCGTCAACCCGGGCAACAGCCGCCCGGTGACGCTGGACGCCGTCGCCGACGTCGTCGCCACGACCGGGCCAAGCGAAATCCATCGTGCCGACCAGGTTCGCGTGGCCGTGGTTTCGGCCAACCTGCGGGGTATCGACCTGGGTGGCGCCGTGCAGGAAGTGCGCGACATGGTCGCCGCGCATCCCCTGGGAACCGACACCGGCATGCATATTGGCGGGCAGGGCGAGGAACTGTCCGACTCGGTGAAGTCGCTGCTGTTCGCGTTCGGCCTGGCGATCTTCCTGGTCTACCTGGTGATGGCTTCCCAGTTCGAATCGCTGCTGCATCCCTTCGTGATCCTGTTCACCATCCCGTTGGCGATGGTTGGCGCGGTCCTGGCCCTGTTCCTGACAGGCTCCACGGTGTCGGTGGTGGTCTTCATTGGCCTGATCCTGCTCGTTGGTCTTGTTGTCAAGAACGCAATCATCCTGATCGACAAGGTCAACCAGTTGCGCGAGCAGGGCGTCGCCAAGCGCGAGGCGTTGGTGGAGGGCGCGCGGTCTCGCCTGCGCCCGATCATCATGACAACGCTATGTACGCTCTTCGGGTTCCTGCCGCTGGCGATCGCCACCGGCGAAGGCGCCGAAGTGCGCTCGCCCATGGCGATCACTGTGATTGGCGGGCTGCTGATGTCGACGCTGCTGACGCTCGTCGTGATCCCGGTGGTCTACGACCTGCTGGACAAGCGCGCCGACGCTTATTACCGCGAACGCGGGCGCCGTGCGCGCCGCGAGAACGCGGAAGTGGAGGCAGGCATCCATGGCGAACAGTCGCCCCTGACCGACGCAGGCCAGCCATGAGCCGGCCGCTTGCAGGCGCCGGTTCCGGAGCGCGCGCATGACGATCGCCGAGCTGAGCATCAAGCGCCCGGTCACGACGGTCATGTTCTTCGTGTCGTTGTTCGTGATCGGCTTGATCGCGGCGTTCCGCCTGCCACTGGAAGCGTTCCCGTCGGTGACGCCGCCGCTGATCTTCGTGCAGTTGCCGTATACGGGGTCGACGCCCGAGGAAGTCGAGCGTACGGTGCTGCGGCCGGTCGAAGAAGCGCTGGCGACGATGTCAGGGGTCAAGCGCACCGAGGGGACGGCGCGTGCCAACGGCGCGGATTTCATGGTGGTCTTCAGCGACTGGAGCCGCAATGTCGCCATCGCCGCCTCCGACGCGCGCGAACGCATCGATGCGATCCGCGCCGAATTGCCCGAGGCGTTGCAGCGCTACGTCGTGCAGAAGATCGATACCGCCGACCAGCCCGTGCTGCGCGTGCGCCTGGCCAGCCAGACCCAGGACCTGCAGGGTGCCTACGACCTGATCGACCGGGAATTCAAGCGTCCCCTGGAGCGGCTTCCGGGCGTAGCCAAGGTCGAGGTATCGGGCGCGACGCCCAATGAAGTCGAGATCGCCATCGCCCCCGATCGCCTGACCGCGAATGGCATCAACCTCAACGACCTGACCAGGACCCTGCAGGCGGTGAATTTCTCGGTGTCCGCCGGAGAGATCGACGACGGTGGACAACGGCTGCGCGTCGAGCCGGTCGGCGAGTTGACCGACCTGCAGCAACTGCGGGACCTGGTGATCGGCAGCAATGGCACTCGCCTGGGCGACATTGCCGACGTGCGCCTCAAGCCTGCGCGCATGGATTACGGTCGTCGGCTGGATGGCCGCCCCGCGGTTGGCCTGGACATCTTCAAGGAGCGCGACGCGAACCTCGTCGACGTGTCCAGCCGCGCGCTGAAGATGGTACAGGCGATCCAGAAGGATCCAGCCTTCAGCGGCGTGCAGGTCAAGGTGATCGACAACAGCGGCGAGAACGTCACGAGCTCCCTGACAAGCCTGGCCGAGGCCGGCGGCATCGGCCTGGTGCTGTCCATCGCCGTGCTGTTTTTCTTCCTGCGCCACTGGCCGTCGACCTTGATGGTGACCCTGGCGATTCCGATCTGTTTCGTGATGACGCTGGGCTTCATGTACTTCGTCGGCGTCACCCTGAACATCCTGACCATGATGGGCTTGCTGCTGGCGGTGGGCATGCTGGTGGACAACGCCGTGGTGGTGGTCGAGAGCATTTACCAGGAACGCGAGAAGAATCCCGGACAGCCGCGACTGGCCTCGATCCTGGGCACCCGGCATGTCGCCATCGCATTGTCCGCCGGCACCTTGTGCCACTGCATCGTGTTCGTTCCCAACCTGTTCGGCGAGCGCAACTTCCTGGCGATCTACCTGTCGCAGATCGCCATCACGATCTCGGTCTCGCTGCTGGCCTCGTGGCTGGTTGCGGTAAGCCTCATCCCGATGATTTCGGCGCGGCTGAAAACCCCGCCGACCGTCGCCAACCAGGCGTCGTCGAAAGGACTGATCCCGCGCCTGCAACGCCGTTACGCTTCGTTGTTGCGCTGGACGCTGGAGCACCGTGGCAAGTCGGTCCTGGGCATCGTCCTGATCATCGCGGTCAGCATCGTCCCGGTGATGCTGACCAAGAAGAACATGTTCGGCGGCGACGGCGGCGAGCAGGCCTACGTCAGTTACCAGTGGAACGGCAGTTACACCAAGGAGCAGATGTCGGACGAGGTGCTGCGCGTCGAGCGATTCCTGGACGCGAACCGGAAGAAATTCCACGTCAAGCAGATCTACTCGTATTACAGCGAGCAGGGCGACGCCAATACGGTCGTGACGTTCGACAGCAAGGACGCCAAGGTGACCAAGCCGATCAGCGACCAGATCAGCAAGGCCCTGCCGAAGTCCGCGCGCGCCCAGATCACCCTGGGCAACGGTGGCGGCGACAGCGGTCCGGGCCAGAACGTGGAGGTGCAGCTGGTCGGCGACTCCACCCGGACCCTGACCGACCTTGCGAACGACATCGTTCCGATCCTCGCGCGGCGAAAGGAGCTACGCGATGTCCGCCTCGACGCGGGCGACCGCAACAGCGAATTGACGGTGCGGGTCGACCGCGAACGGGCGGCCGCGTTCGGATTCAGCGTGCAGGACGTCTCGCGCTTCGTGGAACTCGCGCTGAGGGGCGCTCCGCTGCGCGAATTCCGCCGCGGCGAAACCGAAGTGCCGGTCTGGGTGCGTTTCGCCGGCGCCGAGAAGTTCGGAATGAACCAGATCAATTCCTTCACCGTCCGCGCGCCGGACGGCCGGTCCGTGCCGCTGGCGTCGATGGTGGACGTCAGCATGGTGCCGGCGGCGAGCGAGATCAAACGCGTCAATCGCCAGACCGCCGTCAAGATCGTCGCCAGGCTCCCCGACAAGGTGACGATGCCTGACGCGCGCAAGGCGATGGAGGACACGCTGAAGAGCATCGAGTTCCCTGCCGGATACAGCTACACGTTTGAAGGCAGCGCGTTCCAGGACGACGGAGAAGCCACGTCGCAGATGATGTTCAACCTGCTGATCGCGCTGGTCATGATCTACATCGTGATGGCGGCCGTCTTCGAGTCGCTGCTGTTCCCCGCCGCGATCATGAGTGGCGTCCTGTTCTCGGTGTTCGGGGTCTTCTGGCTGTTCTGGCTCACCGGCACCGAGTTCAACATCATGGCCTTCATCGGCATCCTGGTGCTGATGGGCGTGGTGGTGAACAACGGCATCGTCATGATCGAGCACATCAACAACCTGCGCCGCCGCGGACTGTCGCGCACGGATGCACTGGTCGAAGGTAGTCGCGAACGCCTGCGTCCGATCATGATGACGATGGGCACGGCGATCCTCGCCATGGTCCCGATCGCGTTGTCCACCAGCGACAGCGGGCAGAACATGCCAGCGTATTACCCGATGGCGCGCGCGATCGCGGGTGGGCTGGCGTTCTCGACGGTCGTGAGCCTGCTGTTCCTGCCGACGATCTACGCGATCCTCGACGACATGCGCCATGGCACGTCACGACTCATCGCGCGGGCACGGCGCAGGCGAGGCGAGGGCGGCATGCCGGCGGCAACGGTGGCTGCCATCGCCGCGGAGTGAACACTGTGGATCGGCTTCAGTTCCCGAAGCCGACCCACCAGCTCACGCAATCAGGCGAGCACCTTGCTCAGGATCTTCGCGCCACCGATCCAGACGCCGATCGCGGTGCCCAGGTTGGTGAGCATGAAGTTGACCAGCACGCGTGCGACCCGGTTGCGATACCAGCCACCGACCGATTGCACGTCGTCGCGCAACGCGAGGAAATCGCCGTAGGTCGGCTTGCGGATCCGCGCCTCGACCAGTCCGCTGAACGTCCCGGCCGGGACACCCGGATGGAACGGCTTGAGCGGCGCGGCGACGAACGCGGTGAGGATGCTCAGCGGATGGCCTCCAGCCAGCAGGCATCCCAGTGCGCCCAGCCCGCCGGTGAACAACACCCACTGGATGACCAGCGATGCGCCCAGGTCGAGTCCGCCGTGCCAGAAGCCGTAGGCGACGCTGCCAACGATCAGCGTCGTGATGGCGAGCGTGAACCACGGAATCGACGACTTCTTCGGCACCGCCTCCAGCTGCTCGAGCATCGGCGCGGGTGCTTCGGTGTCGTCGCGCAGGTGGCGTGACAGCCCCTGCAGGTGTCCGGCGCCCACCACGGCGAGTACGCGCGTTCCCGCTTGTCCGCAGGCGCGCAGTTTGGCCGCCATGTAGCGATCGCGCTCGGCGATGATCGCCTCGTACAACGCCGGCGTCCGTTCGGCGAACTCACCGAATGCCGACTCGAGCATGTCGCCTTCCTTGAGGCGTTCGATCTCGTCTTCGTCGACTTCCTCGCTGGCGACCATTCCCGCAACCAGTCCGGCGCTGATCTTGGCGCGTCCCCACCAGCCCAGGCTGCGCATGGCGCGCCGGAAGGTGATGCCGACGTCGCGGTCAATCAGGTGCAGGGGCAGGCCGAGCGACCTGGCCTCGAGCGCCGCGTATTTCAGTTCCGCGCCGGGCTCGATCCCCAGTTTTTCAGCCAGCCGGCGCTGGTAGCCGGCGAGGGCGAGGTTGGCCGCGAACAGTGCCGTCTTGCCCTCGCGCAGCACCTTGATCAGATCCAGCTTCGCCAGTGCGTCCGGGTCGGTCAGTGCCTGCAGCCGCTGGGGGTCGAGTTCGATCGCGATCTGGTCGTATTCGCCACTGGCGATCGCGGCGCGCACGGCCTCGACGCTGGCGTGGGAGACATGCGCCGTGCCGAGCAGCGTGTAGTGCACGCCATCGCGCTCCACGATGGCCACCGGCTGGCCGGCGAGCACGTTGGCGGGAGATGTCGCAGCGGGGGTGGTGTCGGTCATCGTCGGTCGCTTGTGGGTCGCCGTGGATTCGCCATCGGCGACGCAGGATTAAGGCAATGGAGGCGTTGTGCCGGATACCGCCAGGGTGCCTGGCGCATGCCCGGTGGCCGATCAGTCGCGATAGCGTTTCAGCAGGTCGCCGTAGGCGTCGATGCGTCGATCACGCAGGAATGGCCAGATGCGGCGGACGTGTTCGCTGCGCTGCAGGTCGACTTCGGCCATGAGGATTTCCGGATCGCCGATGCCGGCTTCGGCCAGGAATTCCCCCTGCGGGCCAAGCACGTGGCTCGACCCCCAGAAGTCGATCCCGGAGGCCCCGATCGGCGACGGCTCGTGGCCGACGCGATTGCAGCTGAGCACCGGCAATCCGTTGGCGACCGCATGACCGCGATGGCTGAGGATCCAGGCATTGCGCTGGCGGTCCTTCTCGGCCTGGTCGTCGTCCGGATCCCAACCGATGGCGGTCGGATACAGCAGCAGTTCGGCACCGGCCAGCGCCATCAGCCGCGCGCCTTCCGGATACCACTGGTCCCAGCACACGAGCACCCCGAGCCGGCCGACAGAGGTATCGATCGGATTGAAGCCGAGGTCGCCGGGAGTGAAGTAGAACTTCTCGTTGAAGCCGGGATCGTCCGGGATGTGCATCTTGCGGTACTTGCCCGCGATCGAGCCGTCGGATTCGAAGACCACGGCGGTGTTGTGGTACAGCCCGGCGCCGCGGCGCTCGAACAGCGAACCCACGAGCACGATGCCGTGCGCCTTTGCCAGTTGCGCCAGGCGCTCGGTGCTGGGGCCGGGGATCGGCTCGGCCAGGTCGAATTCACGAACGTCCTGGTGCTGGCAGAAGTACGCCCCGTTGTGCAACTCCTGCAGCAGCACGAGCCGTGCTCCGCGCTTTGTCGCCTCGGCAACCCGCTGCTCGATGATCGCGAGGTTCGCATCCGCGTCCCCGTGGTTGCGCTCCTGGATCAGCGCGACCGGCAGGGTCTTCAAGGTGGCCATCAGACGACTCCTTCCGGCAACTGCATGGTGATGCAATGCAGGCTGCCGTTCTGCCAGATCAATGACCGGCATGGGACCGGGATGACGTCGCGATCGGGAAATGCCGCGGCCAGCACGGCCTGCGCGCCCGCATCGGCCGCATCGCCGTAAGCCGGCATCAGCACGGCGCCATTGATGATGAGGAAGTTGGCGTAACTGGCAGCCAGCCTTCGGTTTTCATCGACGATTGGTTTGGGCCAGGGCAATGCGAACAGTCGATACGGCTGGCCATTGCGGGTGACGAGCGCGGCCAGTTCCGCAGCCATCTCCTGCAGTTCGGTGAAATGCGGGTCGTCGGAATCGTTGCAGTCCTGGTAGACGATGGCGTTGGCGTCGGCAAAGCGGGCCAGGGTGTCGATGTGGGCGTCGGTGTCGTCGCCTTCGAGGTAGCCGTGGTCGAGCCACAGCACGCGATCCTGGTGCAGCCAGCCCGCCAGCTTGTCGGCGAGGGTGTCGCGGTCGAGGTCCGGATGACGCTCATGCAGGCACTGCCAGGTTGCCAGCAGGGTGCCCGCGCCGTCGGTCTCGATGGCGCCACCTTCCAATGCAAAATCAATAGGTTGGCGGACACTCTTGAGAAATGTTCCGGATTCGTCGAGGCGTGCGATCAACTGGTCGTCGCGGCTGGCTTCGAACTTTCCGCCCCAGCCGGTGAAGCGGAAATCGAGAAGTCGGAAGCCGTCGCCATCCCGGAGCGAGATCGGTCCGGAGTCGCGCAGCCAGGTGTCGTCGTATGCGACCTCGACGAAACGAACGCGGCCCATGTCGACACGGGCCGACGCCAGCCGCGCGCGCGCATAGGCCTGGACGTCGTCGTCCGGGACACAGATGACGACGGGTTCGAAGCGGGTGATCGCAACAACCAGCGCGATGTAAGTCTCTTCGACTTCGCCCAGATGCGCCGCCCAGTCGGTGTCGGCGTGCGGCCAGGCAATCAGCACGGCCGACTGCGGCTCCCATTCGGCGGGGAAGCGGATGCTGTCGCTCATCAACGGACGGACCTCGCGATCACCGGATTGCCGGCTTGGGACCGATCTCTTCCGCGTCGACCTTGTTGGCGACGGCATCGATCACCTTGTCGTGTTCGAAGTACACGGTGAAGCCCGGATAGCTCCAGCGGTTGATGGTCGGCCACTGGTGTTTCTGGCCGCCACGCGGGTCCAGCCGGCTGGTGGGAGCGCCGAACCGGGCCTGCACCTGGGCCATGGACAGGCCGCGTCGCGGCATCGCCGACGGCTCCTGCTGCACGCGGTCCACCAGCAGGGTTTCGGCCGACGCGATCCCGGCGAAGGCCAGTAGGGCAACCAGCGGCAAGGCTTGATAGCGGAAGGTCATGGCGCGACTCCTCGGGAGCGGTGGATAGGTCCTGCCTTGTAGCAGATCGGCTGCCCGGCGAGCGACCATGACGGGCCGACCGGGAGCGGCGGGTCCAAACGAAAAAGGCCGCATCGCTGCGGCCTTTCCTTCGCGCGCCTGCAATCGCAGGTCAGCGCTGACGCGCCTTGAAACGCGGATTGGACTTGCAGATCACGAAAACCTTGCCACGGCGACGGACCACCTTGCAGTCGCGGTGACGGGTCTTCGCCGACTTCAGGGAGGACAGGACCTTCATGGCAAACCTCGGCAGGAAACGGTTGGGAAAAGTGACGACACAATTGAGCCGCGCATTTTAGCGGCTTTTTCTCCACCGATTCAAGTGCTTGCAACGAGGGACGGGCGTCGCCCGCTACAATCGCCCGATTCAAGGGAGTCCACATGGCTGACGAACACCCCGCCGGCGCCGTCCCGGTGCTCACGATCGATGGCCCATCGGGGTCGGGCAAGGGCACCATCAGCCGCCGGGTCGCGGAAACGCTGGGGTGGCATTACCTGGACTCGGGCGCACTGTATCGGGCGGTGGGACTGGCCGCCGGCTGGTCGGACATCGACCTGTCCGACGCTTCGGCGCTGGTCCGCTGCACCTTCGATACCCGGATCGCGTTCCGCGGGGACGGGCACGCCGAGCCGCGGGTCATCGTCAACGGCACCGATGCCACGGACGAGATCCGGACCGAGACGGCCGGCGCCGCCGCATCGGCCATCGCCGCCATTGCCGAGGTCCGCGCCGCGCTTCGGGATCGCCAGCGTGCGTTCCGGCAGGCCCCGGGCCTGGTCGCCGACGGGCGCGACATGGGGACGGTCATCTTCCCCGACGCGCACCCCAAGGTTTTCCTCACCGCCAGCGCCGACGAAAGGGCCGAAAGGCGCTATAAGCAGTTGAAGGACAAAGGGGTTTCCGTTACATTGGCGGGTCTGCTGCGAGAGATCCTCGCCCGCGACGCCCGCGATGCCAATCGCGCGGTGGCTCCGTTGCGCCCGGCGCCCGACGCCGTGTGCATCGACACCACCGGCCTTGGGATCGATGCGGTCGTCGAGCGCGTGCTGGCTTTGCTGCCGGCACGCCAGGGCCAGGGGTTCTAGCGACAGAAGACACCACCGGCAATCCCGCAGGTGGACCATCCACAACACATGGCGCCAGCTTGCCCGCAAGCGCGCGCCATACCCAGGGTGGGTCGACGTGCGCCCCAGTGGCGGCGCCGGCTCGTGTATCCACAGAGATATTCCATGAATGCTGCAATGACCGAATCCTTTGCCGAGCTGTTCGAACAGAGCCAGTCCCACCTGGCCAAGCTGAAGCCGGGCTCCATCGTCACCGGCACGATCGTCGAGGTCCGCACCGACGTCGTCGTGATCAATGCCGGCCTGAAGTCCGAAGGCATCGTGCCGATCGAACAGTTCCGCAACGACGCCGGCGAGATCGATGTCGCCGTTGGCGATATCGTCAAGGTCGCGCTGGACAGCCTCGAGAATGGCTTTGGCGAGACCGTGCTGTCGCGTGAGAAGGCCAAGCGTTCCATGGTGTGGGACGAGCTCGAGGAAGCGCTCGAGAAGAACGAAACCATCGTTGGTCGCATCAGCGGCAAGGTCAAGGGCGGCTTCACCGTCGACATCAAGGACGTCCGTGCATTCCTGCCGGGCTCCCTGGTCGATGTCCGTCCGGTCCGCGACCCGGTGTACCTGGAAGGCAAGGAGCTCGAGTTCAAGCTCATCAAGCTCGACCGCAAGCGCAACAACGTGGTGGTTTCGCGTCGCGCGGTGGTCGAGAGCGAGCATTCGGAAGAGCGCGAGCAGCTGCTCGAGAAGCTCGTCGAGGGCGCGGTGCTGAAGGGTGTGGTCAAGAACCTCACCGACTACGGCGCGTTCGTCGACCTCGGCGGCATCGATGGCCTGCTGCACATCACCGACATGGCCTGGAAGCGCGTGCGCCATCCGTCCGAAGTCGTGGAAGTGGGCGCGGAGCTCGATGTCCGCGTGCTCAAGTACGACAAGGAGCGCAACCGCGTCAGCCTCGGCCTCAAGCAACTGGGCGAGGATCCGTGGGACAACATCGCGCGTCGCTACCCGGCCAACACCCGCGTGTTCGGCAAGGTTTCCAACGTCACCGATTACGGCGCGTTCGTCGAGATCGAGCCGGGCGTCGAAGGCCTGGTCCACGTGTCCGAAATGGACTGGACAAACAAGAACGTCAACCCGTCCAAGGTCGTGCAGGTCGGTGACGAGCTGCAGGTCATGGTGCTGGACGTCGATGAGGAGCGTCGCCGGATTTCGCTGGGCATCAAGCAGGTCACCAGCAATCCGTGGGAAACCTTCGCCGCCATCCACAAGAAGGGCGACAAGGTCGACGGCCAGATCAAGTCGATCACCGACTTCGGCATCTTCATCGGCCTGGACGGCGGTATCGATGGCCTGATCCACCTGTCGGACATCTCGTGGAATTCCACCGGCGAGGACATCGCCCGCAACTACAAGAAGGGCGACACGCTGGAAGCCGTCGTGCTGGCAGTGGACCCGGAGCGCGAGCGCATCAGCCTTGGCGTCAAGCAGATGGAGCAGGATCCGTTCGGCCAGTACGTGGCGTCGAACACCAAGGGTTCGATCGTCAAGGGCACGGTCAAGGAAGTCGACGCCAAGGGTGCGACCATCGACCTGGGTGAAGGCGTCGAGGGTTACCTCGCCGCGCGCGACATCGCCAAGGAGCGCATCGACGATGCGACCCAGCACCTGAAGGTCGGCGACGAAGTCGAAGCCCGTTTCATCGGCATGGATCGCAAGGGCCGCGTCATGCAGCTCTCGATCAAGGCCAAGGACGAGGCTGAGGAGCAGGAAGCCATGAGCGACTACAACCGCTCCGCCGCCGATGCCTCCAGTGGCACCACCAAGCTGGGTGCGCTGTTGCGCGAACAGCTCAACAGCAAGGCCGAGTAAGCGATTGGCATCAACGGCCCGGCATCCGCCGGGCCGTTGTCGATGCCCGCACGGACCGCCATCCCATGACAAAGTCCGAATTGATCGAAATCCTCACCCAGCGTCAGGGCCACCTGAAGGGAGAGGACGTTGATCTCGCCGTCAAATCCCTGCTGGAGATGATGGGAGGCGCGCTGGCCCATGGCGAGCGCATCGAGATTCGCGGCTTTGGCAGTTTTTCCCTGCATTTCCGCCCGCCGCGCACCGGCCGCAACCCCAAGACGGGTGATGCGGTTGCACTGCCGGGCAAGCATGTACCGCATTTCAAGCCTGGCAAGGAATTGCGCGAGCGCGTCAGCACCGCCATTCCGCTGCCCGCCGACGACTGATCGGCCTCATCCGCCAGCTGCTGAACAATCCTGGGTCCGTCGGCTAAGCTAGCCCTTGCGTCCGGAGCCTGACCCATGCGCCTGATTCGATTGCTGGTTGCACTCTCGTGCCTCGCTGTTGGCATCGCCATCGGCGCACTCAATGCACAGCCGGTTGCACTGGATATGGGATTCACGACATGGCATGCCACGCTGGGTGTCTGCGTGCTGGTTGCCCTGCTGATCGGCGTCCTGATCGGCGGACTGGTGATCAGCGCCAGTGTCGTATTGCCGCTACGCAGGCGCCTGCGGCTGGCCGGGCGTCCCGTGGCTGATGCGACCGCGGCCGAGCCACTGGAACGCTGAGCGTGGACTTCATCAACCAGTGGTTCTGGTTCTTCCTGTTGCTGCCGCTGGCTGCCCTCAGTGGCTGGGTCATCGGCAGGCGTGGTGGCGAGCGCCATAGCGACAGCCAGGTCAGCAAGCTGTCGACCACTTACTTCCGCGGCCTCAATTACCTGTTGAACGAGCAGCCGGACAAGGCAATCGAACTGTTCCTGCATATCGCCGAACTGGACAAGGAGACGTTCGAAACCCAGGTCGCTCTGGGTCACCTGTTCCGCCGTCGCGGCGAGGTCGACCGCGCCATCCGCCTGCACCAGGCGCTGGTCCAGCGTGCCGATCTCAACGATGCGCAGAAGGTGCAGGCGCTGCTGGCGCTTGGCGAGGACTACATGCGATCCGGACTGCTGGATCGCGCGGAGACCGTCTTCTCCGACCTGGCGAAAATCGACCAGCGCGCACCGCAGGCACTCAAGCATCTCATCGGCATCTACCAGGCCGAACGCGACTGGCCCAAGGCGATTGAAAACGCCACCCGCTTCGAAGCGGCCACCGGCGAACCGATGGGAAAGCTGATCGGGCAATTCGAGTGCGAACTTGCAGAGCGCCAGCGAGCCTCCGGCGACACCGACGCAGCCCGCGAGTCGATCGCACGCGCCTACGCCGCCGACTCGACATCCGTGCGCGCAGGCATGCTCGAGGGCAGGATCGAGATCGAGTCGGGCCATGACAGTGCCGCCATCCGCGCCTACGAGCGCGCCGCGCGGCACGATCCTGATTACCTTCCCGAAATCCTGCCGCAACTGTTGTCCAGTTACGAGCGCGTTGGCGACAGCCCGGGCGCGCGCGCATTCCTGAGCGAGATGAGCGAACACTACCGTGGCATCGCGCCGGTGCTGGCGTTGACGCGGCTGGTGGAAGTGGAGGAGGGGACCGCCGCCGCGCGAACCTACCTGGCCCAGCAACTCAAGGACCGTCCATCGGTCCGTGGGGAGGCCGCATTGATCGACCTGACGCTGGCCGAAGACGCCGATGCCACGGCGACTTTGCAGGACCTCAAGCACATCACCGACCAGTTGCTGGTCAGGAATCCGAGCTACCGCTGCAGCCGCTGTGGTTTCGGCGCCCGCAGCCACCATTGGCAATGCCCCAGCTGCAAGGAATGGGGCACGGTCAAGCCACTGCTGAATTACGCCGTCGTGTGAACATGGCTGACGCGAGCTGGGAGCAGGCGAGCTCGAACATGTTGGTGCTCGGCTTGATGTTCGTCGGCGTGCTGTTTGTCATTGCCTTCATCGGAACATGGCTCGCCCGCCGCTATGCCGTGCACCGACGCCTGCTCGACGAGCCCGGGGATCGTCGCAGCCATGCAACGGCAACACCCCGCGGCGGTGGCATCTCGATCGTCGTTGCGATGTTGCTGGCGATCGCGTGGCTGGCATGGCGTGCACCGACCGACGCACCACTCTTGCTCGCCATTGGCGCTGGCCTTTGCCTGGTGGCCGGGATTGGCTGGGTCGACGACCACCGTCCGCTGTCGCCACTGCTTCGATTGGTCGTGCAGGCCTTCGCGTCGCTGCTTCTCGGCGGGGCGGTTGCAGACGCCGGCGGTGGGATTCCGGCGGCGTTGGCAACCATCCTGCTGTCGATGGTGCTGGTCAATGTCTGGAATTTCATGGACGGCATCAATGGTCTTGCCGCCAGCCAGGCACTGCTGGTGGCCTTGGGCTACGCGATGCTGGCAGCTCCGGGTGTTGCCACATGGCTGGCGCTGGCGCTGGCGACAGCGTGCGCGGGTTTCCTTCCTTTCAATGCGCCGAGGGCAAGGGTGTTCCTGGGTGACGTGGGCAGCGGAGCGCTTGGGTACCTGCTTGCCGCGCTCGTGGCATTGATCGCCTTCGTTCACCGGGACTGGGCGCGCGCACCGGCGCTCCTGCTTCCCCTCTCGGCATTCCTGGTCGATTCCTCGCTGACCCTGCTGGCGCGGATGGCGGACCGGCAGCGCTGGTGGCTCCCGCACACTGAGCACGCTTATCAGCACTGGGCGAGACGGTTGCAGCGCCATGGGCCGGTCACCGCAGCCTATGCCGTATGGACCCTTGCCATGGTCATCATCATGCTCGCGGCAAACACGCAGCGCCTTGCGGTTACCATGACAGCGCTGGCGGTGACGGGTTTTGCCGGATTGGCGGCCTGGTCGGCACTGCGGACCGCGACGAAGGACCGGACGAGGTAACAGGGAATGAATGGATTGAGGGATCGCGTGAGTGTGGGACTGCCTCGTGCGGCTGTCGTCCTGCACGACTTGTTCATGGTGTGGGTCGCCTGGACGGGGCTGCATCAGTTCCGATACGCGATCGAGGCCCTGCCGCCCGTGCTGCCCTTGTGGTCGATGACCACCGCGATCGTGCTGGTCGCACAGGGACTTGTCCTCTGGCAAATCGGTCTTTACCGCGGGATCTGGCGATTCGCCAGTGTCCCCGACCTGTTGAACATCCTCAAGGCAAGTGTCGTTGGCCTGCTTGCCATCGTCATCGGATTGTTCCTCTACAACCGCCTGTACCAGGTTCCGCGCACGGTCCTCGTGCTCTATCCGGTGTTGCTCACCGCATTGCTGGGCATGCCGCGATTGTTGTATCGGGCCTGGATGGACCATCGGCTCAGCGGGAGCGAGAAGGCGGTCCTGCGGGTATTGATCCTGGGCGCAGGACAAGCTGGCGAGGCGCTCGTCCGCGACCTGCGACGCGGCGGGCACTACCAGCCGGTCGGCTTCCTGGACGATGCTCCCAAGCTTCGTGGGAGCCACCTGCAGGGCGTCCCGATCCTCGGACGCATCGACGAAGTCGAGCGCATTGCGCCCGAGACCGCCGCGCGATTGCTGGTCATCGCGATCCCGTCGATCGACGCGGCGTCGATGCGACGGATCGTGGCCGCCTGCGAGCGGACCGGGATTCCCTTCAGGACGGTGCCGCGACTGGATGACCTGCTGGAAGGGCGCTCACTGCCGGGCGAACTCAAGGAAGTGGCCATCGAGGATCTCCTCGGGCGCCAGCCGGTCACCCCCGACTGGAAGGCGATCCGCGGCTGGCTTGGTGGTCGCAGCGTGCTGGTGACCGGCGCCGGCGGCTCGATCGGTTCCGAACTCAGCCGGCAGTGCGCGCGGCATGGTGCGCGCCAGATCGCCCTGCTGGAAATCGACGAACTGGCGCTCACGACAACAGAGGCGCAGTTGCGGCGCGACTTCCCCAACGTCATCTGCGTGCCGGTGCTGGGCGACTGCGGTGATCCGGCCGTCATCCGCCATGCGCTTGCGTTGTCCGCGCCCGAAGCCGTCTTCCACGCAGCCGCGTACAAGCAGGTACCGCTGCTCCAGACACAACTGCGCGAAGCGATCCGCAACAACGTGCTTGCCACCGAAACGGTCGCCCGGGAGAGCCAGAAGGCCGGGGTAGGGACCTTCGTCCTGATCTCGACCGACAAGGCCGTCGACCCGGTCAACGTCCTGGGAGCGAGCAAGCGATTGGCCGAGATGATCTGCCAGGCAATGGCCGATCCAAGGTCGACCCGCTGCGTCACGGTCCGCTTCGGAAACGTGCTGGATTCGGCGGGCAGCGTGGTGCCGCTGTTCCGGGAACAGATCCGCAGCGGTGGTCCCGTCACTGTCACCGACCCCGAGGTGACGCGCTATTTCATGACGATTCCCGAAGCCTGCCAATTGATCCTGCAGGCCGCGGCAATCGGCTCGCAACACGCGGTCTATACGCTGGACATGGGCGAGCCGGTGTCGATCCGCCTGCTCGCCGAGCAGATGATCCACCTCGCCGGCAAGACCCCTGGGCGGGACATCGCCATCGTCTACACCGGCTTGCGTTCGGGCGAGAAACTGCACGAAACGCTGTTCCATGCCGACGAACGCTACCGCCCGACGTCGCACCCGAAGATCCTGCAGGCGGACGCTCGCGTCATCGCGACCGAGAAAATCGAACTGCTGAGCTCACGCCTGCGTGATGCGGTGGGCCGCTACGATGTAGAGCAACTGGCGTTGCTGTTGCGGGAGTCCGTACCGGAGTTTTCCCCGGCCGGTGCTCCGATGGAAACGCCATCCGCCACCATCGTGGCTTTCCCCGCCCGCAATGCAAGGAAGATTTGATGAGCCCATCGACGATCGCCACGACCGGCGGCAATCGCCGTATCCGCAAGGCCGTGTTTCCTGTTGCCGGCCTGGGCACGCGGTTCCTGCCAGCGACGAAGACCGTCCCCAAGGAGATGCTGCCGATCATCGACAAGCCGCTGATCCAGTACGCAGTCGATGAAGCGATCGAGGCCGGCTGCGACACGCTGGTGTTCGTCACCAATCGCTACAAGCACGCCGTCGCCGATTATTTCGACAAGGCCTACGAGCTGGAACAAAAGCTGGAGCGGGCCGGCAAGCTCGAGCAGCTGGAACTGGTGCGCAGCGTGCTGCCGCCGGGCGTGCGAGCCATCTTCGTCACCCAGACCGAAGCACTGGGATTGGGCCATGCAGTCCTGTGCGCGAAGCCGGTGATCGGCGACGAGCCATTCGCGGTCGTGCTGCCTGACGACCTCATCTGGAACCGAGGCCCCGGCGCGTTGCGGCAGATGGCTGACGTGGCCGAATCAACGGGCGCGAGCGTCATCGCTACCCAGGATGTCCCCCGTTCGCAGACCGCCAGTTACGGCATCGTCGCGACCGAAGACTTCAACCAGCGCCAGGGAAGGATCAACGCGATCGTCGAGAAGCCGCAACCCGACGTGGCGCCCAGCACCCTGGCCGTCGTTGGACGCTACATCCTGTCACCGCGGATCTTCGAGTTGCTGGAGACGACGACTCCTGGCGCAGGCGGCGAGATCCAGCTGACCGACGCGATCTCCACGCTGTTGCAGGAGCAACCGGTGCTCGCCTATCGCTTCCAGGGCACGCGTTTCGATTGCGGCACCCACATCGGCCTGGTCGAGGCGACGATCCGCTATGCGCTGGACCACGAGGCGCTGAGCGATGCCGCCCGCCGGATGATGCAGGACGCACTCAGCGAACTGGGCGTGATCGAAGTGGCCTGAGTTGTTCCAGCCTGATCGGCGCTGGCCGGTCGGGCGAAATGCCAGAACACCCACGACACCCACAGCGTCAGGGCCGCACCGAGGGCCAGTGCCATTGCGCCGAGGGGGCGGGTTCGTGCAGCCCACCGTGTTGCGCCATCGCCGCGCAGGCCGCGGACATCGCGCAGGGTCTCCTAGCTTCCAGGCGTCCCCGCCGCGCTTGTCCAACCGGCCAGTCAGCGAACAGCTGCCATCGATGGGCCTGGTCAGAGCGCCTCGAAGATTCCTGCCGCGCCCATGCCGGTCCCGATGCACATCGTGACCATGCCGTACTTGTGGCCATGGCGACGCATGCCGTGGACGATGGTGGCCGTGCGCACCGCGCCGGTCGCACCGAGTGGGTGCCCGAGTGCAATGGCGCCGCCCAGCGGATTCACCTTGGCGGGGTCGAGTTCGCAATCACGAATGACGGCCAGCGCCTGCGCGGCGAAGGCCTCGTTGAGCTCGATCCAGTCCAGCTGCTCCCTGGTGATGCCAGCCTGTTTCAGGGCTTTTGGAATGGCTGCGATCGGGCCGATGCCCATGATCTCGGGAGGCACCCCTGCGACCGAAAAACTGACCAGCCGCGCCAGCGGCGTCAAGCCGTAATCCTTGATTGCCTGCTCCGACGCAAGCAGCACGCCGGCGGCGCCGTCGCTCATCTGGGAGCTGTTTCCGGCAGTGACCGTGCCGCCGAACTGGCCATTGCGGAACACGGGCTTGAGGCGCGCCAGGCTTTCCGGCGAGGAATCCGCGCGCGGCCCTTCGTCGGTATCGACGACGGCGCGACGCAACAGGATGCTGCCGCTGGCACCGGGCACGTGCGAATCGATCGAATAGGGGCTGATCTCCTGCGCGAACTCACCCGCCCCGATGGCCGCGATCGCCTTCTGGTGGGAGGCGAGGGCGAAGGCATCCTGCTCCTCACGCGACACCTTCCATTGTTCGGCGACCTTTTCGGCGGTGATGCCCATGCCATAGGCGATGGCGACGTTGTCGGTGCTGAAGACGGACGGCGCCAGCGCGACCTTGTTGCCCATCATCGGCACCATGGACATCGACTCGGTTCCGCCCGCGAGCATCAGGTCGGCATGGCCCAGCCGGATCTGGTCGGCGGCAAGCGACACCGCCTGCAATCCCGACGAACAGAAGCGATTGATCGTCTGCGCCGCGATGGTGTGGGGCAGGCCCGCGAGCAGAACGCCGATGCGGGCGACATTCATGCCTTGCTCGCCCTCGGGCATCGCGCAGCCGATGATCGCGTCGTCGATGCGGCCGACATCGATCCCGGGCGCCTGGGCGACGACCGAACGCAGGACGTGCGCGAGCATGTCGTCCGGGCGCGTATTGCGGAACATGCCGCGCGGCGCCTTGCCCACCGGTGTGCGGGTGGCGGCGACGATGTAGGCCTCTTGTACTTGTCTGGACATCCGCTTGTTCCTCGATGGGTGTCGCTGGTTCGTGTCTGGGGGGAATCGACCTGCGTGGTGCGATCCGGTCAATTCCGCAGTGGCTTGCCCGTCTTGAGCATGTGGGCGATGCGCTCCTGGGTCTTCGGCATCTGCGCCAGCGCCACGAATTCCCTCCGTTCCAGCGTCAACAACCAGTCTTCGTCCACCAGCGTGCCGCGATCGACCTCGCCGCCGCACAGAACGGTGGCGATGCGTGTCGCGATCTCGAAGTCGTGTTCGGAGATGAAGCGGCCTTCGAGCATGTTGACCAGCAGCATCTTGAAGGTCGCGATCCCGACATCACCTGCCACCGCGATCCGGCGTGCGGGGAGCGGCGGGCGGTAGCCGCCGTCCGCCAGTGCCAGCGCCTGCTGCCGGGCGACGTGCAGCAGTTCGTACGCGTTGAAGGTCACCAGGTCGCCGGCGCGCAGCAGGCCAAGTTCCTTTGCCTCCATGGCGGAGGTGGATGCCTTCGCCATGGCCACCGCCTCGAATGCCGGCTTCAGGTGGGCAAAGACATCGCCCCCGGGGCCGGCTGCCTGCGAGGCCCTCACCGCGAATTCCTTCAGGCCGCCACCGGCTGGAAGCAGCCCCACGCCAGCTTCCACCAGGCCGATGTAGCTCTCCAGGTGCGCCACCGTGCGGGTGGCGTGCATCTGGAACTCGCAGCCGCCGCCCAATGCCAATCCACGCACGGCCGCCACCACGGGCACCAGCGCGTACTTGATCCGCTGGCTGGTGGCCTGGAAGTTGGCGACCATCGACTCAAAGCCAGCGATGTTGCCGGCCTGCAGCAGCCCCAGCGCGCCCGCGAGGTCGGCGCCAGCGGAGAAGGGCTCCTTCGGCTGCCACAGCACCATCGCCGTGAAGTCGCGCTCGGCGATCGCGATGGCCTGCTGCAGCCCGTCCATCACATGGTCATTGACCGTGTGCAGCTTGGTCTTGAACGAGGCCACCGCGACGCCATCGCCGTCATGCCAAAGCCGCAGACCGTCGTTTTCGAAGACGGTTTCGCCTGGATCGAAGCGCTCGCCCAGGACCGGATCGGGGAATCGCTGGCGCTTGTACACAGCCAGCCCCGAGCGGGGCAGCTTGGCATTCCGCGCCGGGCTGAAGCTGCCTTCGGCACCATGCACGCCGTCGCGTCCGTCGAACACCCAATCCGGTAGCGGCGCCGTGCTCATGGCCTCTCCCGCGACGATGTCTTCCGCGATCCAGTCGGCAACCTGTTTCCAGCCCGCGGCCTGCCAGGTCTCGAACGGTCCCTGCGACCAGCCATAACCCCAGCGGATGGCGAGGTCGACATCCCGCGCGGTGTCTGCAATCTCGCCCAGGTGGTAGGCGCTGTAATGGAACAGATCCCTGAAGACGGCCCAGAGGAATCGGGCCTGCGGGTCGCTGCTGCCGTGCAGTGCCGCCATCCGTTTGGCCGGATCGCGCTCCTTCAGGATGGCTGCAACCTCTGGATGGACGTCGCCGGCGCTGGGCCGGTAAGCGGCCGTCGCCGGGTCCAGCACGAGGATGTCCTTGCCCTGCCTGGTGTAGATGCCGGCGCCCGATTTCTGTCCAAGTGCTCCCTTCGCGACCAGTGCATCCAGCCAGGCCGGCGCCTTGAAACCGGCGTGCCATGGATCGTCCGGCAAGGTCTCTGCCATCGTCCGGATGACATGTCCCATGGTGTCCAGGCCGACGACATCCGCCGTGCGGTAGGTCGCCGACTTCGGCCGGCCGATTGCCGGGCCGGTCAATGCATCGACGGTGTCGAATCCGAGTTTCGATGCGGCCGTGTGGTGCATCGTCGCCAGGATCGAAAAGACCCCAATGCGGTTGCCGATGAAGTTGGGGGTATCGCGGGCGTACACGACGCCCTTGCCGAGCACGGTTGTCAGGAATGTCTCCAGGGCCTGGAGGACGTCGGCATCCGTCGTGCGGGCCGGGATCAGTTCCGCCAGGTGCATGTAGCGCGGCGGATTGAAGAAATGCACGCCGCAGAAGCGGTGGCGCAACTGCTCGGGCAGCACGTCGGCCAGGGCATTGATGCCCAGGCCCGATGTGTTGCTGGCCAGCACGGCGTGGTCGGGAACGAACGGCGCGATCCTGCGATACAGGTCCTGCTTCCAGTCCATCCGCTCGGCGATCGCCTCGATGACCAGATCGCAGTCGCGCAGCAGTTCCAGACCGTCGTCGTAGTTGGCCGGCGTGATCGCATCGGCCAGCGACTGGCTGGCGAGCGGGGCAGGCGACAGCCTTGCCAGGCCGGCGATGGCCTTGATCGCCACCCCGCTGGGATTCCCTTCCTTGGCTGGCAGGTCGAACAACACCGTGTCGATGCCGGCATTGGTGAGGTGGGCGGCGATCTGTGCGCCCATGACGCCGGCGCCAAGGACAGCCGCACGTTTGACGAGCAATGTCTTAAGCATGTTTGGCAAGCCTTTGTATTTAATTGGATTCAGCGTGCAGGCCAGCGGCCGCAAACGCGATCAGTTCGCGTGCGGCACGTTCGCGGTGGGCGGCCTCGGATACTCCGGAGCGCCGTTTGATCATTCCGAAATCGGCCATGGCGTAGGTCAGCGCGCCCGACAGGAAATCCAGCCGCCAGTACAGGGTTTCCTTGCCCAGCGATGGGACGCAACTGGCGATTGCCTTGGCGAATTCGCGCAGCACGTGACCGTACTGGTCCGACAGGAACCGGCGCAGGCTGTCGTTCTTCTCGGCATAGGCGCGGGCAATCACGCGAATGAACGCCCCTCCGCCATGGCGATCCTGGGCCAGCGCGAGCGCCGGCTCCACGAATGCCGCCAGCACCGCTTCGAGGTCGCAACTGCCGGATTCGACCACCGCATGCAGCCGGGCGAGGCGCTGGGCGCTCATCTCGTCCATGCGCCGCCGGAAGACCTCGTTGACGAGGTTTTCCTTGCTGCCGAAGTGGTAATTGACCGCCGCGATGTTGACGTCGGCCTTGCTCGTCACCTGGCGCAGCGACGTGCCGCTGAATCCGAACTGGGCGAAGAGCTCCTCGGCGGCGCCGAGGATGCGGTCCTTGGTGGAAAAGTGCGTGGTGGACACCATTGTCGAGCCTGAATCAAACGCTTGTTTGATCGTATGCCCGTCCTCGCCCGGGGTCAAACGAAAGGATTTGTTTTCCGGCGTGCAACGCACGCATCGCTTCCGGTAGAATCACTGCAGCCGTATCGGCTAAACCCGCGTTTTGACGCGGGTTTTTCTGTTATCCTCGGGCCGCGAACATCATGTTCCGCGGCCCGCCTTGCCCGGAGAAATTCCCCATGGCGCTGGAGCGCACCCTCTCGATCATCAAGCCCGACGGCGTTTCCAAGAACGTCATCGGTGAAATCTATTCCCGCTTCGAAAAAGCCGGCCTCAAGATCGTGGCCGCGCGGATGAAGCAGCTGTCGCGCCAGGAAGCTGAAGGCTTCTACGCAGTGCATCGCGAGCGTCCGTTCTTCAATGCCCTGGTCGACTTCATGAGCTCCGGCCCGGTCATGATCCAGGTGCTCGAAGGCGAGGGCGCCGTCGCGAAGAATCGCGACCTGATGGGAGCGACCAATCCCAAGGACGCCGCGGCGGGCACCATCCGCGCCGACTTCGCCGACAGCATCGACGCCAACGCCGTGCACGGTTCGGATTCACTGGAAAACGCCGCCGTCGAAATCGCCTATTTCTTCCCGGCGACCGACGTCCACGCACGCTGAGACAACGCAACAGATGACCGCCACGCCGACCAGGACCATCGACATCGTAGTCGCCGACAACGCGAATGCCGCGACGTCGACCGTGGCGGACAGGCCGGAAATCGCGGTGGGGTCGGGGAGGAATCTCTTCGACCTCGACCGCATCCAGCTCGAGGATTTCTTCGAGCAGGTGCTGGGCGAGAAGCGCTATCGGGCCCACCAGGTCATGAAGTGGATCCATCATCGGTACGTCACCGATTTCGCGGACATGACGGATCTTGGCAAGGCCTTGCGTGCGAAGCTCGAGCAGCAGGCGCACGTCCAGCCGCCAATGGTCGTCTTCGACAAGGCGTCGACCGACGGCACCCACAAATGGTTGCTGGGAATGGACCCGCGCAATGCGATCGAGACGGTTTACATCCCGGACAAGGGGCGAGGGACGCTTTGCGTCTCATCGCAGGTTGGCTGCGCGTTGAATTGCCAGTTCTGTTCCACCGCGACCCAGGGATTCAACCGCAACCTGTCCACGGCCGAGATCATCGGCCAGGTCTGGGTGGCCGCGCGCCACCTGGGCAACGTGCCGCACCAGCGGCGCAAGCTCACCAACGTCGTGATGATGGGCATGGGCGAGCCGCTCATGAACTTCGACAATGTCGTGCGCGCCATGAGCATCATGCGCGACGACCTCGGTTACGGCCTGGCCAACAAACGCGTCACCCTGTCCACGGCAGGGATGGTTCCGATGATCGATCGGCTCGGCGAGGAGAGCGATGTCTCGCTTGCGGTGTCGCTGCACGCGGCAGACGATGACCTGCGCAGCGAACTCGTCCCGCTCAACAGGAAATACCCGATCGCGGAACTCATGGCGGCCTGCCAGCGCTACGTGGCACGCAAGCCGCGCTCCTCGATCACCTTCGAGTACACGCTGATGAAGGGCGTCAACGACCAGCCGCAGCATGCCCTCAAGCTGGCAAGCCTCATGCGCCAGTTCGGCAACGCCGCACAGATGAAGGATGCGGCGAAGGTCAACCTCATTCCGTTCAATCCGTTTCCCGGAACCCGTTTCGAACGATCCACCGACGACGACATCCGGGCATTCCAGCAGGCGTTGCAGGCGAAGAATATCCTCACCACGGTGCGGCGCACGCGTGGCGACGACATCGACGCGGCATGCGGGCAACTGAAAGGGCAGGTCAATGATCGCACCCGGCGCCAGGCTGAATTCCGCAAGACCTTGCAGGCGCAGGGAGTCGGCGATGCGGCTGCTTGAGCGCATTGCCCTGTTGCTGCTGGTCACGCTGGCCGCCGGAAGCTGTTCGCGGCTGACCTTCGTCAAGCCGAATCTGAAGCGCCACAACTACCAGCAGGTGACGCCTGATTACAACATCCGCGACGACCCGCGCGACGCGCAGCGGGTGGCAGCGATCGACCATGTCGCCGTCGCCGAGCAGCATCTTGGTGCGGGCCAGCTGGACGAGGCGCAGACCGAGGTCCAGGCGGCGCTGAAATCCGATCCGAAGTCCGTCAACGCCTACATCCTGATGGGGATGATCGCGGAGCAGCGGGGCAACAATGCCGCGGCCGGCGGCTACTACGCGAAGGCCGTGGCATTGGCCCCCACTCGTGGGACGGCACTCAACAACTATGGCGCGTGGTTATGCGGCAATGGTCGGGCGGCCGAGTCCCTCGCCATGTTCGATCGAACCCTCGCTGACCCGGAATACAGGACTCCTGCGGGGGCACTGGCAAACGCCGGGTCCTGCGCCATCACGGCCGGACAGGACCAGGCCGCGGCCAGATATCTCCAGGGTGCATTGCAGATGGATCCGGCCAGCCCGGTGGCGCTTGCGGCGATGGCAAGCCTGCAGTTCAAGCAGGGCAACTACCTCCAGGCCCGGGCTTTTTCGGAGAGGCGGCTGTCCGTAGCGCCCGCCAGCGTCACAGTGTTACAACTTGCGTCACAAATCGAACAGAAACTCGGCGACACCGCTGCAGCGGCCCGATATGTTCAGCGCATCGGGCAGGAATTTCCGCAAGCGCGGCCCGTCTCGCCAGGGGATGCGAGCCAACGATGATGCAGGCCAATCCATTGCTGCCTGACAACTCCATGCCGGAAGGCGACAGGGGTTGCGGGGTTCGGTTGCGCCGGGCGCGGGAAGCCGCGGGCCTGACCCAGTCCGACGTCGCCAGCCGGCTGAAGATGCCGGTCAGCGTGGTTCAGTCCCTCGAAATCGAGGACTGGAGTCGCCTGGGCGCTCCGGTATTCGTCCGGGGCCAGCTGCGCAGCTACTCGCGCCTCCTGGGACTCATGACGGCGCCGATGGTTGCAGCCTCGGGCGTCGGTACGGTCGAGCCGCCGGTACTGGTCCCGAGAACCTATACGCCTCCGATGCAGCGCCTCGCCGAACAGCTGGCCAGGCGACTGGTCTATGTCGTGCTGACCGCTGCGATCATCGTCCCGGTCTGGCTGGCGACGCGCCCGCACCTGGGCATCGTCGCGCATGATTCGGCTCCGCTGGACGTACCGGTCGATCCCAGGGCGATCAATATCGGCGCCGCGGATGAGGCGGCCGCCACGCAGGATCCGCGACCGCTCGTCGCCTCGCTGGCACCCATGGGGTCGACAGCTTCCGACGGTGAACTGTCGTTGCGCCTGAGCGCCGACAGCTGGGTGCAGGTCACCGCGCCGGACGGGCATCTGGTTCGGAAGTCGCTGGTGCGGGCCGGAGAAGAACTGCGCTATCCGCTCGAGGATGTCGGTGGCGTCGTGCTCGGAAACGCCTCGGCTGTCACGGTGCGCCGCAACGGCACGCCAGTGGACCTCACGCCGTACCTGCGCTCGAATGTGGCGCGCTTTACGGTATCCTCTGCCGGTTCCCTCTCGCCTGTCGCCGACTGATTGCCCGTCGGCCCTCGGGCCGCGAGGCAGTCCACCCACCGGCGCCTGTCCTGGCGTCCGGCAACAGGCAGCAAGACACCGGCATGGCAATCGACGACCTGCTCGACGAGCATGAGCAAAGTGAAAAAGTCCGAAGCTGGCTGAGAGCCAACGGCGCCGGCCTGATTGGTGGCGTGGTCCTCGGCCTGGCTTTGATAGGCGGATGGCAATGGTGGCAGGGACAGCAGCAGCAGGCGCGCATCCAGACCGCCGAGCATTACCAGGCCGCCCTGGACATGATCCAGGCAAGGCAGTTCAAGCCAGCGCAGGCACGGTTGGCATCGCTGTCCAATCCCGCATTCTCGACGATGGCCGCCCTCGAGCTCGCCAAGGCGCAGCTCGATGCAGGACAACGCGATGCGGCGATCGCGACGCTGCGCGCGGCCAAGCCGGCCGAGCCGGCGTTGGCCGCTGTCGTGTCGCAACGACTTGCGCGCCTGCTGATTGACTCAGGCAAGGCGGCGGATGCCCTCAAGCTGTTGCCCGCCGACACCGTCGATCCCGAAGCGCTGCAGGTTCGCGGAGACGCTGAGTTCGCGCTTGGCCATGTCGACCGCGCGCGCGCATCGTACGCCCTGGCCCTGACTCACCTGGATGTCGCTGCACCACAGCGCCGCCTGATCGAATTGAAACTCTCCGAAGTCGGCGGCGCGCCCGCACAGCCCGAGGCAAAGACTTGATGAAGCTCGCTGATGACACATCCGTAACCCGCACGAATACCGCTCGCGTCGCGCATTCGACGCCTGTCGCCACGATGCATCGCCGTGGATGGCAGTTCGGTGCCGTCGTGCTCGCCGCAGCCGTGGCGCTGGGCGGCTGCAGCAGCGTCAAGAACCTGTTTACGAGCAAGAAGGACGCTGCACTGAAGCCGGCGAAGCTGGTGGAGTTCACTCCGTCGGCGACAGTCGTGCGCCTGTGGTCGGCCAAGGCCGGGAAGGGCGAGGGACTCATCGGCGCCAGGCAAGGGCCGGTCATTGCCGATGGCCATGTATACGCCGCCGCCATCCGTGGTGGCGTGCATGCGTTCGATCTCCAGACCGGTGCGTCCCTGTGGCATTTCGACTCGAAGCTGCCGTTGTCCGGCGGCCCGGGCGTGGGCGACGGGCTTGTCGTCGCCGGCAGCCTGGAAGGCGACGTGGTTGCCCTGGATGCGGCCACCGGTGCGCAGAAGTGGACGGCCAAGGTCGCCAATGAAGTCATCGCCGCTCCGACCGTCGGGCAGGGCCTTGTGTTTGTCCATTCCAACGACGGCCGCGTGACGGCATTCGACGAAGCGAGCGGCCAGCGTCGCTGGTTCTGGGAGCACGAAATGCCACCGCTGACCGTGCGCGGCAACGATGCACCGGTGCTGGGGCCAGGCTACGTGTTCGTTGGCAACGATGACGGCACGATGACTGCCCTGGCGGTTTCCGATGGCCACCCGGTCTGGCAGCAGACCGTTGCCGAAGCGGAAGGTCGCACCGAACTCGAACGGATGGCCGATGTGGACGGCAGCCCCGTGCTGGAAGGCACAACGCTGTACGCCACCAGCTTCAAGGGCGAGACCGTAGCCCTGGACGCGCCGACCGGCCGCCCGTCGTGGACACACGATGCGGGCGGCCCGGGCCGGCCGGGTGTCTCCGCTGACCGCGTCGTCGTCTCCGGTGCCTCCGGCACGGTCTGGGGCCTGGACAAGGCGAGCGGCAGTGGCCTCTGGCAGCAGGACGGACTGCTTCGCCGCAACGCCACGGCTCCCGCCATCCAGGGGGACTACGCCGTCGTCGGTGACTACGATGGCTACCTGCATTGGCTCAAGCTGTCAGATGGCGCCTTTGCCGCGCGCATGCGCATGGGCAAGGATGCCGTCCGCGCCGCGCCTGTCGTGTCCGACGGTATCCTTGTCGTCCAGGATACCGATGGCCGCATCAACGCTTATCGCCTGGGCCAATAGGAACCGGCGTAGCGACGGACGCGACGCCGAACCGGTGTTGCGCAGTAGTCGTCCTGCTGCCAACACCTGCCCCGGCACTGCCATCCCATCCGGGCTGGCTCGCAGTCCTGCAACCTGATTCCGGCCACCAATGCTCCCTCTCGTCGCGCTCGTCGGTCGTCCCAACGTTGGTAAATCGACGTTGTTCAATGCGTTGACGCGCACCCGCGACGCGCTCGTCCATGACGAGCCCGGCGTGACCCGCGACCGCAATTACGGCGTGTGCCGCCTGGATCCCGAGCATCCCTTCGTGCTGGTCGATACCGGCGGTATCGATGGCAGCGACGAGGGCCTTGCGGGCGCGACAGCGCGCCAGTCGCGGGCAGCAGCGACCGAGGCCGACCTGATCCTGTTCATCGTCGACGGCCGCGAAGGCCCATCGACGCTCGATGACGACATCCTGGCGTGGCTTCGCAAGATCGACACGCCGACATTCCTGGTCGTCAACAAGACCGACGGCATCGATGCGCAGACCGCGGTCGCGGAATTCGCGCGTTACGGCATCAAGGACGTGCTGCCGGTGTCGTCGGCGCACCGGCAGGGCGTCGATACGCTACTCGCACGAGTCATCGCCCAGTTGCCGGCGGACGGCGATGCGGAGATCCTCGACAACGATCCGGAGCGCATCCGGATTGCATTCGTCGGCAGGCCAAACGTCGGCAAGTCGACCTTGGTGAATCGCATCCTCGGCGAGGACCGCATGATCGCGTCGGACGTGCCGGGCACGACCCGCGACTCGATCGCGGTCGACCTGGAACGCGACGGACACAAATATCGCCTGATCGATACCGCCGGCCTGCGACGCCGCGGAAAGGTCGAGGAGGCAATCGAGAAATTCTCGGTCGTGAAGACCCTGCAGGCGATCGAACACTGCCAGGTGGCCGTGATCATGCTCGATGCGGGCGAAGGCGTCACCGACCAGGATGCGACGGTGCTGGGCGCGGTGCTGGATGCCGGCCGCGCACTCGTCATCGCCGTCAACAAATGGGACGGCCAGAGCGACTACCAGCGCAAGCAGACAGACTCACTGGTGGAGCGCAAGCTCGGATTCGTCAATTGGGCGGAGTCCATGCACATCTCGGCCCTGCATGGATCAGGTCTTCGCGAACTGTTCAAGGCGATCCATCGCGCGCACAGGTCGGCCACGCACAAGTTCAGCACCGCCGAAGTCACCAAGGCGCTCGAGGTTGCCTACGAGACCAACCCGCCGCCCGTGGTGCGCGGTCATGTCGCCAAGTTGCGTTTCGCGCATCCGGGCGGCGAGAACCCGCCCACGTTCATCGTGCATGGCAATCGCCTGCGGACCTTGTCCGACACCTACCGGCGATACCTCGAGAATTTCTTCCGCAAGCGCTTCAAGCTGGTCGGGACGCCCGTGCGTTTCGTCTTCAAGGAAGGCGAGAATCCGTACAAGGACAAGAAGAACGTCCTGTCCGAGAAGCAGATCGCGAAGAAGCGCCGCCTGATCCGGCACGTCAAACGCGGGAAGTGAACGTCGCCGACGTCAGCCTCGGCATCCTGGCCGGCGGCCGCGCCACGCGGCTGGGCGGAATCGACAAAGCCTGGCTGCAACGTGACGGCAAGGCGCAGGTGTCGCGGATCGCCCAGAGGTTCGAAGGACGGGTCGCGTCATTGCTTGTCAGCGCAAACCAGCAACTGCATCGCCATGCCGCGCTGGGGCTGGCAGTCATTGTCGACACGCATCGTGATATCGGCCCGATGGGCGGGCTGGATGCATTGGTCTCGAACTGCCGCACGCCGTGGTTGCTCACCGTTCCGGTCGACCTGGTCGACGTCAACGACTGCCTGCTGCCGACGCTGTGGGCCCATGCTGGCGGCGCCGGGGCATTCGCCATCGATGATGACGGCCCACAGCCGCTGGTGGCGCTGTGGCGCGTCGACGGCGTTCATTCGACAGTCGCGGACGCGATTTCCCGCAAGGACTTCAGCATGCACGCCCTGCAGTCGCGATTGCGCATGACAGCGGTGCGTTGCGCCGGCGTTCGATTCGGCAACCTCAACACGCCGTCGGACCTGGCGACGGCGAACATCGACGCCTCCCCATGACCGGTTTCCCGACCCGGGTGACGTTTGCGCAGGCGCAATCGATCGTCGACACCGTCGCCCGACTGCACCCGATGCCGACGGAAACTGTCGGCCTGTCGGATGCCCACGGCAGGATCGCATCCCGGGACGTCGTCTCACCGTTGCCATTGCCGCCGTTCGACAACAGCGCGATGGATGGTTTTGCGTTCCGGCACGCGGATCTTGGCGATGCGTCGACGAGCGGGTTGAAGATCGTCGGTGAACAATTCGCAGGCCCCGCAAACGCAGGCCGGATCGGCGCGGGCGAATGCATCCGCATCACCACGGGGGCGCCGATCCCCGAGGGCGCGGATACCGTCGTCATGCGGGAAATGACACGTCTGGAAGGCGGGCGGATCCACATCGCCGATCCGGTGCGGCAGGGGGCACACATCCGGCGCGCGGGCGAGGATGTGCGCCCCGGCGACCTGGTCGTCCCACGTGGCACGCTGCTGACGCCCGCCCGCGTCTCCATGCTCGCGGCGATGGGGCAGCCGCAGGTCATGGTGTCGCAACGACCCACCGTGGCGGTGTTCACCACCGGCGACGAACTCGTCGAACCAGGATTGCCGTTGCGGATCGGCGAGATCTACAACAGCAATCGTGCATTGCTGATGGGCCTGCTCCGCGACGAAGGACTGCAGCCGGTGGCCTGGCCGACCTTGCCCGATGACCCGGCACGGATGGCGTCGGCATTGCTGGATGCCGCCTCCAGTTTCGACCTCGTCCTGACCTGCGGCGCGGTGTCGGCGGGCGAGAAGGACTTCATCCCCGGGTTGCTGCGATCGCAGGGCGCCGTGCACCTGTGGAAGGTGCTGATGAAGCCGGGCATGCCGCTCTTGTTCGGCTCGATGCGGCGCGCGCGCTTCCTCGGGCTGCCGGGCAATCCGGTATCGGTGCTGGCGACCTGGCTCACGCTGGGGCGCACGTTGCTCGACGGGTTGCAGGGCAGGGAAGGCCCGCGTGACGTCTGGCATGCGCGCCTGACCGATGCCTTCGACAAGCGCCACGCGCGACGCGAGTTCCTGCGTGGCCGCCTGCGTTCGGGCGCGGACGGCAGCCTGCAGGTCACGCCAGAGCCGGCCGACGGGTCGCACCGGCTTGGCGCCGCCGCCCGGTCGGATGCATTGATCGTGTTGCCGGAGGGTGAGCGCCTGTTCGAGGCCGGCTGTGTCGTCGATGTGCTGCCTTACTGAGCGCATCGACCGATAATGACGCGATGAGCCCTCGCGAAATCAGCCCGGAGGATGCGCAGGCGCGACTGGACGCCGGTGCGATCCTGATCGACGTCCGCGAGGACCACGAGCGCGCACTGGGTTCGGCGAAGGGCGCGCGCGGCATCGACCATGCATCGATCGCCGCCGCACCAAATGTCCATTTGCCCGATCGCGCCGCCGAAGTGCTGCTGATCTGCCAGGGTGGCCGCAGGTCGCTGATGACGGCGCAACTGCTGGCCGACAACGGCTATGCGAACGTCGTTTCGATCACGGGCGGAACGTCGGCATGGGAAGCCCGCGGCCTGCCGATGAGCCGTCCGGATATCGACGCCGACTTCTCCGATCGCTACTCGCGGCATCTCGTCCTGCCCGAAGTCGGCCTCGCGGGGCAGCAGCGGCTCGCCGAGGCAAGCATCCTGCTGGTCGGGGCCGGCGGGCTGGGCTCACCCGCCGCCCTGTACCTGGCCGCGGCAGGTGTCGGCACGCTGCGCCTGGTGGATGACGACGTCGTGGATCGCAGCAACCTGCAACGCCAGGTGCTGCACACCGAAGCGCGCATCGGCCAGCTGAAGGTCGCGTCGGCCGCCGTTGCACTGTCGGCCCTGAATCCGCGCACGCGCATCGAAGCCATCGGCGAGCGCCTGACCAGCGCCAACGTCGAGCAACACCTGCAGGGCGTCGACGTCGCCATCGATGGCGCCGACAACTTCCCGGCCCGCTACCTGCTCAATGACGCCTGCGTGCATCTTGGCGTGCCGCTGGTGTACGGGGCGGTGCATCGCTTCCACGGACAGGCGAGCGTGTTCGATGCCGGACGACGACGCGGAATCGCCCCCTGCTATCGCTGTCTCTTCGCCGAGCCGCCGTCCGCGGATGCGGCCCCCAACTGCGCGCAGGCCGGCGTGCTGGGAGTGCTGCCAGGCGTTATTGGCCTGCTGCAGGCAACCGAGGCGATCAAGCTGATCCTTGGCATCGGCGAGTCGCTGGCCGGGCGATTGCTGCAGTTCGACGCATTGACGATGCGTTTCCGCGAGACCCGGCTGGCGCCGGACCCGGAATGTGCGGTGTGCGCCCCCGGACGGAAATGGCAGGGCTATGTCGACTACCAGCGTTTCTGCACCGCTGGCTGATCCGCGCGGTCAGCCCTTCGGCTGATGCTGCTGGACGGAGGCGAACGCGGCAAGTTGCTCGGGCGTGGCCTGCGTCTGGTGCAGATCCTTCCATTGCGCGAATGGCATCCCGTAGACGGCTTCCCGCGCATCGTCCCGCGTCAGCGCCCTGCCTTGTGCCTCGGCTGCTTCCCGGTACCAGTCGGACAGGCAATTGCGACAGAACCCGGCAAGGATCATCAGCTCGATGTTCTGCACGTCGGGTCGGTCGCGCATCAGGTGGACGAGCAGGCGACGGAACACGGCGGCTTCAATGGCCGTGGTGTCGGAATCAGGGGTGTTCATGGCGGCAGGGTCGGGTCAGGATCGGCGATAATGCGCGGCCCGACTCTAGCGCAGCATCGGCCCCGACCGCATGACAGCCATCGCGCACGAAGCCCCATCGGCCCGGATCCTCGACGGCAAGCGTATTGCCGATGCGTTGCTGGATTCCCTGAAGGCACAGGTCGACGCGCGCATCGCCGCCGGCAAGTCGCGGCCGGGCCTTGCGGTGGTGCTGGTCGGCAATGATCCCGCCTCGGGCGTCTACGTGCGCAACAAGCGCCGCGCGGCGGAAAAGGTCGGCATCCGTGCGATCGACTACGACCTGCCCGCAGACACCAGCGACGCCGACCTGCTGGCGTTGATCGACGAACTCAACGCCGATCCCGCCGTCCACGGCATTTTGGTGCAATTGCCCTTGCCCGACCGGCGCGATGCGACCGCATTGATCCACCGTATCCATCCGGGCAAGGACGTCGATGGTTTCCATCCGGAAAACGTCGGACACCTGGCGCTGCGCCAGTTCGGGCTGCGCCCGTGCACGCCGCGCGGGATCACCACGCTGCTCGGGTGGACCGACCGACCGGTCCGCGGCGCCAGCGCGACCATTGTGGGCGTCAGCAACCACGTCGGCCGGCCGATGGCGCTGGAACTGCTGATTGCCGGCTGCACGGTGACCTGCTGCCACAAGTTCACCCCGCCAGCGGTCCTGGAAGCCAGTGTGCGCGGTGCCGACATCCTGGTGGTGGCGGTCGGCCGCCCTGCGCTGATTCCGGGAGAGTGGGTCAAGCCGGGGGCAGTCGTGATCGACGTCGGCATCAACCGGCTCGACGACGGTCGCCTGGTGGGCGATGTCGGCTTCGCGGCCGCCGCGCAGCGCGCCAGCTGGATCACGCCCGTCCCGGGCGGCGTTGGACCGATGACGGTTGCGACGCTGATGCAGAACACGCTGGAAGCGGCGCAGGCGGCGGACCGGTAGGGGGTTTGCGGGTCGCGGCGCGGCTTGGGAATGGGGTGCTGGGTGTCCGACTGTTACCGCTCGTTTCCAGGTTTCCATGGCGCGCGGCGGCGCGGCCTGCTTGGCTGTAATCCATAGGTTCTCGCGGCGCGCTACAATGGCGCGCTTCATTCCCCCGGACCGGCCCATGCTGCGCATCCAGGCTGAAGCACTGACGTACGACGATGTTTCCCTCGTCCCAGCGCATTCGGTCGTCCTGCCCAAGGACGTCTCGCTTTCCACCCAGCTGACCCGCGACCTGCGGCTCAACCTGCCGATCCTCGCCGCGGCCATGGATACCGTGACCGAAGCACGCCTGGCCATCGCCATGGCGCAATTGGGCGGCATCGGCATCATCCACAAGAACATGTCGCTCGAACGCCAGGCGGCGGAAGTCGCGCGGGTCAAGAAGTTCGAGGCCGGCGTGATCCGGGAGCCGTTCACCGTCGGTCCCGAAACGACCATCGGCGAAGTCCTCAAATTGACGCGGGCCCGCAACATCTCCGGGGTGCCGGTCGTGGACGACGATGGCCACCTGGTGGGCATCGTCACCGGTCGCGACATGCGCTTCGAGAAGAAGCTCGATGATCCGGTCCGCCACATCATGACCAAGAAGGATCGCCTGGTGACCGTGCGCGAAGGCGCCACGGACGACGAGGTCATCCAGCTGCTGCACAGGCACCGCATCGAGAAAGTCCTTGTCGTGAACGATGACTTCGCGTTGCGCGGCCTCATCACCGTCAAGGACATCCAGAAGAAGTCCGACAACCCCAATGCCGCCTACGACAGCAGCGAGCGGTTGCTGGTCGGCGCGGCGGTCGGGGTGGGCGGCGACACCGAGCAGCGCATCGAGGCACTCGTCGCCGCTGGCGTGGATGTGATCATCGTCGACACCGCGCATGGCCATTCGCAGGGCGTGATCGATCGCGTCGCCTGGGCGACGAAGCGCTTCCCGAAACTGCAGGTCGTCGGTGGCAACATCGTCACCGGCGATGCCGCGCTCGCGTTGATGGATGCCGGTGCTGGCGCGGTCAAGGTCGGCGTGGGCCCAGGCTCGATCTGCACGACGCGCATCGTCGCCGGGGTCGGCGTTCCGCAGATCACGGCGGTGGCGATGGTGGCCAACGCACTGCAGGACCGCATCCCGCTGATCGCCGATGGCGGCATCCGGTTTTCCGGCGACATCGGCAAGGCACTCGTTGCCGGCGCCTCCACGGTCATGGTCGGCGGGCTCTTCGCCGGCACCGAGGAAGCTCCCGGCGAAATCGAACTGTTCCAGGGCCGCAGCTACAAGAGCTATCGCGGCATGGGCTCGCTCGGCGCCATGGAAAAGGGATCCAAGGATCGCTACTTCCAGGATGCGTCCGACGCCGACAAGCTCGTCCCCGAAGGCATCGAAGGCCGGGTGCCGTATCGCGGTCCGCTGGGCGGCGTCGTGCACCAGCTCGCGGGCGGATTGCGCGCGACCATGGGCTACGTTGGCTGCGCGACCATCGAGGAGATGCGGACCAAGCCGTCGTTCGTGAAGGTCACCGGGGCAGGGCAGCAGGAAAGCCACGTCCACGACGTGCAGATCACCAAGGAACCGCCGAATTACCGCATGGGTTGATTGCCGGCTCCACTGTTGAACGCTTTTTTTGACGGAACACCATGACCGACCTGCACAGCGACGACATCCATGCTGACCGCATCCTGATCCTGGATTTCGGCGCGCAATACACCCAATTGATCGCCCGGCGCATCCGCGAAATCGGCGTGTACTGCGAAGTCTGGGCGTGGGACCACGACCCGGACGAGATCGCCAGGTTCGCACCAAAGGGCGTGATCCTGTCCGGTGGCCCGGAATCGACCACCGAGTTCGGTTCGCCCAGGGCGCCGCAGCAGGTCTTCGACTCCGGCGTTCCGATCCTGGGCATCTGCTACGGCATGCAGACGCTGGCCATGCAACTGGGCGGCGCGACCGAGGCGGCGGACGCGCGCGAGTTCGGCCACGCGCAGGTCGAGCTCATCGCGCACGACGCGTTGCTGGACGGACTGAAGGACCATCCGGGCTCGCCACCGCGGCTCGACGTCTGGATGAGCCATGGCGACCACGTGTCGGTCGCACCGCCCGGCTTCGTCGTGACGGCGCGCACCGATCGCATTCCCGTCGCGGCGATGGCCGACGACGAACGTCGCTGGTACGGCGTGCAGTTCCATCCCGAAGTCACCCACACCAAGTCCGGCCAGGCGTTGTTGCGGCGATTCGTCGTCGATATCTGCGGCTGCAAGACGCTGTGGACGGCCGAACACATCATCGACGACCAGATCGCGCGCGTGCGCGGGAAGGTCGGCAAGGATGAGGTCATCCTCGGTCTGTCGGGCGGTGTGGATTCCTCCGTGGTCGCGGCGCTGCTGCACAAGGCGATCGGTAACCAGCTGACCTGCGTGTTCGTCGATACCGGCCTGCTGCGCTGGCAGGAAGGCGACCAGGTCATGGCGACGTTCGCCGGGGCATCCGACACGCACGGCCTGGGCATCAAGGTGATCCGCGTCGATGCCGCCGATCGCTACTTCGCCGCATTGCAGGGCGTCGCCGATCCGGAGGCCAAGCGCAAGATCATCGGCAGGCTCTTCGTGGAGATCTTCGACGAGGAGTCGCGCAAGCTGGGCAATGCCAAATGGCTGGCGCAGGGCACCATCTATCCCGATGTCATCGAGTCGGCCGGCAGCAAGACCGGCAAGGCGCATGTCATCAAGAGCCACCACAACGTTGGCGGCCTGCCCGCCGACATGGCGCTGGGGCTGATCGAGCCCTTGCGCGAGTTGTTCAAGGACGAGGTCCGCCGGCTGGGCGTGGAACTCGGGTTGCCGGAAGCGATGGTGCATCGCCATCCGTTCCCCGGACCCGGACTCGGCGTTCGCATCCTGGGCGAAGTCAAACCCGAATATGCGCAACTGCTCGCGCGCGCTGACGCCATCTTCATCGATGAACTGCGCGCTGCTGGCCTGTACGACAAGACCAGCCAGGCGTTCGCCGTCTTCCTGCCGGTGAAGTCGGTCGGCGTCGTCGGCGATGCCCGCGCATACGAATGGGTGATCGCGCTGCGCGCCGTGGAGACGGTCGACTTCATGACGGCGCACTGGGCCCACCTGCCGTACGAATTCCTGGGCAAGGTATCCAACCGCATCATCAATGAGATCCGCGGGATTTCGCGCGTCGTGTACGACATCAGCGGAAAGCCGCCCGCAACCATCGAGTGGGAATGAGCGACGGCGCCGACGAGCGCTGGATGCGGCGTGCGCTTGAACTTGCCGGCAGCGCCGAACAGGCCGACGAGGTTCCGGTCGGCGCGGTCCTGCTGTCGCCTGCTGGCGATGTCATCGGCGAAGGCTGGAACCGCAACATCAGCGACCACGATCCCACCGCGCATGCCGAGATCATCGCCATGCGCCAAGCTGGCATGCGCCTCGGCAATCATCGGCTGGTCGGCTGCACCCTGTACGTGACGCTCGAGCCCTGCGCGATGTGCGCCATGGCCATGATCCATGCCCGCATCGCACGACTGGTCTTCGGCGCCGCCGATCCGAAGACAGGAGCCGCGGGAAGCGTGTTCGACCTGCTGGCCGATCCGCGCCACAACCACCGTGTGCTGGTGCAGGGCGGGGTACTCGCGCAGGAAACAGGCGCGCGCCTGACCAATTACTTCCGCAGCAAGCGCGGCAAGCCGGTCGAATGACATCGCGTCGTCACCAATGCGGATTCGATCGAATGTCCTGGGCTATGATCGCCCGACACAACTAGTCCAAGCGCATGGCAGCCAACCCTGAAACAGAAGGACGACTGATCTGGATCGACCTGGAGATGACCGGGCTCGACACGGACCAGGATTCGATCCTCGAGATCGCCACGATCGTCACCGATTCGCAGCTCAACATCCTCGCGACCGGTCCCGAGTTGTCGATCGCGCAGTCGCTGTCCACGCTCGAGTCGATGGACGACTGGAACCGGAAGCAGCACATGAAGTCCGGCCTCTGGCACCGCGTGCTGGAGGAGGGCGTCGGCATGGCGGACGCCGAAGCTCGCACGCTGTCGTTCCTGCAGGAATGGGTGCCGGCGAATGCGTCGCCGATGTGCGGCAATTCGATCTGCCAGGACCGCCGCTTCCTGCATCGGCTGATGCCGAAACTCGAGCAGCACTTCCACTACCGCAACCTGGATGTCAGCACGCTGAAGGAACTGGCGCGACGCTGGGCCCCGCAGGTACTGGCGGGCATGCGCAAGGAATCCGCGCACACCGCATTGAGCGATGTCCGCGATTCGATCGATGAGTTGCGCTACTACCGCAAGAACCTGGCCGCGCTCGTCGGCATTCCCTGATCGGCAGGCCCTGATCGGAAGTCCGTGAACTGCCGGCCCGCGATATCGCGGGCCGGCGTTGACCGCTTACCGCGCCTTGGACTTGGCCAGCTGCAACCATGTGTCGACGACGGTGTCGGGGTTGAGCGACATCGATTCGATGCCTTGCTCCATCAGCCACTCGGCCAGGTCGGGATGGTCCGAGGGCCCCTGGCCGCAGATGCCGATGTATTTGCCCTTGGCGCGCGCGGCGCTGATCGCCATCGAGAGCATCTTCTTGACGGCCGGATCGCGCTCGTCGAAGAGGCTCGCGACGATCGCCGAATCGCGGTCCAGGCCCAGGGTCAGTTGCGTCAGGTCGTTGGAGCCGATCGAGAAACCGTCGAACAATTCCAGGAATTCGTCGGCCAGCAATGCATTGGACGGGACTTCGCACATCATGATGACCTTGAGTCCATCCATGCCCTTCTGAAGGCCGTTCTCCGCCAGCACGTCGAGCACCTTGCGGCCTTCGCCAAGGGTGCGCACGAAGGGGATCATCACCCACAGGTTGTCGAGCCCCATCTCGTTGCGCACCTTGCGCACGGCGCGGCATTCCAGCGCGAAGGCGTCCTTGAACGACGGGTCGACGTAACGGCTGGCGCCGCGGAAGCCGATCATCGGGTTTTCTTCGTGCGGCTCGTAGCGACTGCCACCGATCAGGTTGGCGTATTCGTTGGTCTTGAAGTCCGACAGGCGGACGATGACCGGGTTCGGCGCGACCGATGCGGTGATCGTCGCGATGCCTTCGGCGAGCCTGTCGACGTAGAAATCGACTGGCGTGGAATAACCCGCCATGCGCTCGTCGATTTTCTTTTTCGTCGCCGCATCCTGTTGCGCATATTCGAGCAGGGCCTTGGGATGCACGCCGATGTGGCTGGCGATGATCATTTCCAGTCGCGCCAGGCCGATGCCGGCGTTGGGCAGCATGCCGAAGTCGAAGGCGCGATCCGGATTGGCGACATTCATCATGATCTTGAGCGGGGCGGGCGGCATGTTGCCCAGGTCGGTCGTGGTGCGGTCGAAGGGCAGGGCGCCTTCGAAGATGAAACCCGTGTCGCCCTCCGCGCAGCTGATCGTGACCAGGCTGCCGTCGACGATCCGGTCCAGCGCATCGCCGGTCCCGACCACTGCCGGCACGCCCAGTTCGCGCGCGATGATCGCGGCATGGCAGGTACGCCCGCCACGGTTGGTGACAATGGCCGACGCGCGCTTCATGACCGGTTCCCAGTCGGGATCGGTCATGTCGGCAACGAGCACGTCGCCGGGCTGCACATGGTTCATGTCGCTCAGCTTGCGCACCACGCGTGCGACACCGCTGCCGATCTTCTGGCCGATCGCGCGACCCTCTGCAATGACCTTGCCGCGCTCGAGCAGCGTATAGCGCTCGATCTGCGTCGCGTGGCCGCGCGACTTCACCGTTTCCGGGCGCGCCTGCACGATGAACAATTTCCCGGTGACACCGTCCTTCGCCCATTCGATATCCATCGGGCGATCGTAGTGCTGCTCGATCACCAGCGCCTGTCGCGCCAGTTCGTGCACATCTTCGTCGGAGATGGAGAAACGGCTGCACAACTCCGGCGGCGTCGCCTCGTTGCGCACGCGCTCGCCAGCCTGGTCCGAATACACCATGCGGATCTGCTTGGTCCCAAGTGATCGACGCAAAATGGCGGGTTTTCCAAGGCGCAGCGTCGGCTTGTAGACGTAGAACTCGTCCGGATTGACCGCGCCCTGGACCACGTTCTCGCCAAGGCCGTAGCTGGAGGTGATGAACACCACATCGCGGAAGCCCGACTCGGTATCCAGGGTGAACAACACGCCCGAGGCGCCGATATCGGAGCGCACCATCAGCTGCACGCCGGCCGACAGGAAGACGTCCTCGTGCTTGAAGCCGTGATGGACCCGGTAGGCGATCGCACGATCGTTGTAGAGGCTGGCGAACACCTCCCTGACCTTCAATGCCACGTCGGCGGCGCCGGTGACATTGAGATAGGTTTCCTGCTGGCCGGCGAATGACGCATCCGGCAGGTCCTCCGCAGTCGCCGAGGAACGCACGGCAACGGCGATCTCGCCTCCGTTCTCGTCGCACAGCCGGCGGTAGGCGGTTTCGAGGTCGCGCTCAAGATCGGGCTGCAGCGGCGACTCGATCACCCAGCGGCGGATTTCCGCGCCAGCCGCACTCAGTGCGGGGACGTCCTCGACATCCAGCGGCGCCAGTCGATCGAAGATTCGATGCTCGAGATCATTGTGGGCGATGAAGGCCCGGAAGGCGTCGGCAGTAGTGGCGAATCCCCCGGGGACCGAGACGCCGAGGCCGGCCAACTCGCCGATCATTTCACCCAGCGAGGAATTCTTGCCGCCCACCTGTGCCAGATCGGACAGTCGCAGGTCTTGCAGCCACAGGATATTGGCGCTCAAAGCGGTCACTCCGGATGTTCGGTGGGGGAGGGCGGGCAGGCTTCGGCCCAAACGCTTATTTTAGCAACCCAGCCTGCCGCGGCGCTTGCCGCATCGACGGAGTCGTCTTTCATGGTCGTCACACGCCCGGTTTTCTACGTTTCCGACGGTACCGGCATCACCGCCGAAACCATTGGCCACAGCCTGCTGACCCAGTTCGCCGGGACGCGATTCGTCACCGACCGGATCCCGTTCGTCGACACTGCCGACAAGGCCATCGAAGCCGCGGCGAAGATCCGTCGTACGGGAGAGGAGCACGGCACGCGTCCGATCGTCGTGAATTCGAGCATCGACCCGGAACTCAATTCCCTGCTCGCCGGCAGCGGGGCCTTGATGCTGGACGTGTTCGCGCCCTTCATCGAGCCGCTGGAAAGGGAGCTTGGCACGCAAAGGCAGTCGCGCGTCGGCCAGGCACACGGACTCGTCGACTTCGAAAGCTATCACCGGCGCATCAACGCGATGAACTACGCATTGACCCACGATGACGGCGTCAGCATGGATTACAGCGAAGCCGAAGTGATCCTGATCGGCGTGTCGCGCGCAGGCAAGACACCGACCTGCGTGTACCTGGCCCTGCATCACGGCGTGCGCGCCGCGAACTATCCATTGACCGAGGAAGACCTCGATTCCGACCGGTTGCCGGCCAAGTTGCGACCATATCGATCCAAGCTGTTCGGCCTGACGATCGAGCCGTTCCGCCTGCAGCAGATCCGGCAGGAACGCCGTCCCAATTCACGCTATTCGCGCATCGAGACCTGCAAGCACGAAGTGGCTGCAGCGGAAGCGCTGTTGCGCGGCGAGGGTATCCCGATGCTGAGCACGACCCATGCGTCGATCGAGGAGATTTCGAGTCGCGTGCTGGAGGAACTGGGGATCAACCGCGAGATGTACTAGCGCGACGCTCGCTGAACGGGCGCCAAAATCCGGAACCCCGTGGACCGCTCACGTTAGGCCTGTGACGGCACGTCGGTCAATGCCTCCACCTTCGCGTTTCCGGCGTGTAGGATCGAGCCATGACCCAGCTCGTCACCCGCATCACCCGCATTCCCAGGCTGAGCCGCTTTGGGTGGTTGATGGGGTTGTATGCGGAAAACTTCGGCCGTCTCACCCGGCTGTTCCACCCGGACCACCTGGCTCCGGGAGTTTATGTGTCGTCCATCGGGGATGGACTGGACCTGCGCATCGACGTCATGCAGCAGCACCCGTACACGACGGAGTTGCGCATGACCTATGCCATGCAGGACCCGAGGACGGGCGAGCCGGATCCGTCCGCATTCCTGCGCGTGTACCACGATGCGCGCCAGGTCGAGGCGACGCACTGTTACGTCGGACGACGCTGGCAGGATGTCATCGGCATGTACCCGCCGCCCGCGCGACTGATCGATCACCGGATGCGGATGAACACATTCCTTGGGAAGTGGCTGCTGTACCTGGGGGAGGGCGGCCACGGCGTCGCCACGCTGGCGCCCGCGGACGCATCGCTGGAGGTCGCGGAGCTCAAGAACGTGCGCTGAGCACCGCACCGCCCGTAGCAAATGCGATGCGTCTGCATGCGCGGTGACCGCACGCCATCGCCGGCGAGCCGGACGCGCAAAAAAAAGCCCGCCGAAGCGGGCCAGAAACTGTCTTGAAGATGGCGTCCCCAAGGGGATTCGAACCCCTGTCGCTACCGTGAAAGGGTAATGTCCTGGGCCTCTAGACGATGGGGACGTGTCACGTGCCAGCATATCGATTGGTGGAGCCAGCCGGGATCGAACCGGCGACCTCTACAATGCCATTGTAGCGCTCTCCCAGCTGAGCTATGGCCCCACGCGCTGGAAAGTCGGAAAGTCTAGCGGCCGACCAGCGGTAGCGCAAGGCTTCCGGCGCATCCCTGATCGCCGCGCCACGGCGCGAGTCCGGAAACGTGCCTGGCTCCATGGTGAAATCGTGCCGGAACGCTAGGATGGCGACCCTTGCGCGCGATGCGTTTTGTTCCACTTGACTGTGACGTCATTGACGTACGCGCCGCTGCCACCGATACCCACGCTCCAAAGGATTCCGTTTCCGATGCAGTTGCGCCCGATGTCCACGCGTTACCGTCCGCTCGCATGGCTGCTGGCAATGTTCCTTGCCATCTCGACGCTCACACGCATCGTCCTGCTCGGGGCGGCAGGAAGCGGCGTCCCGGCCAATCCCCGGTACTGGCTCGATGTCTTCGCCATCGGCCTGGGCTTCGACATGTTGACGTTCGTCTATTTCGCCTGGCCGCTGGTCCTGTTGCTGTGGGCGCTGCCGCATCGTTGGTTCAATGGACGCCCCGCACGCTGGCTGCTCATGGCCACGATGTGGGTATTGCTGGCGATCCTGTTTTTCGTCGCGGCTTCGGAATGGACCTTCTGGGAGGAATTCCAGACGCGCTTCAACTTCATTGCGGTCGACTATCTCGTCTACACCACCGAAGTCATCGGCAACATCCGCGAGTCGTATCCGGTACCAGCGATCCTGGCCGGGCTGTTCGCCCTGACGACCGCCACCTACTGGCTCGGACGGCGCTGGGTGCTGCCGGGGCAGGGCGACGATGTCCGCTTTGCCGGCCGCAGCCTGGTGACGCTGAGCTGGCTTGCGATCAGCGTGCTCGGGACCTGGCTGGTCAGCGCCGACTGGAAGGATCAATCCCGGAATGAGTACGTCAACGAGCTTGCCGGAAACGGCATCTATCAGTTCTTTGCCGCCTATCGAAGCGCTGGGCTGGATTACGGCCGTTTCTACCTGAGCGAACCAACGCGGGATGCGTTCGCGGGATTGCGGCCGCTGCTGAAGACGCCGGACGCGACCTTCGTCAGCAACGATCCGCTGGATATCACGCGGAGGATTTCGGCCCATCGGCCGATGCGCAGGTTGAACGTCGTCCTGATCAGCGTGGAGAGCCTTTCCGCGGAATATTCACGCACATACGGCAGCACGAAGAACCTGACCCCCGAGCTCGACAAGCTGACCGCAGGCAGCCTGGTGTTTGGCAACCTGTATGCCACCGGCACGCGAACCGTGCGCGGCCTGGAAGCCTTGTCGCTCTCGGTGCCGCCAACGCCCGGCGAATCCATCGTCAAACGGCCGCACAACGAGAATCTCTTCAGCCTTGCCAGCGTCTTCAATGCCCGGGGCTACGTTTCGGAATTCCTGTACGGAGGCTACGGCGCCTTCGACAACATGAATGATTTCTTTTCCCATAACGGTTACGTGGTGAAGGATCGCGCCGATATTCCCAAGGACACGATCCACGCCGCGAACATATGGGGCGTCGCGGACGAAGACCTCTACACGATGGCGCTGGGGGAATTCGACCGGGTGCACGCCAGTGGCAAACCGTTCTTCGCCCACATCATGACGACGTCGAACCATCGTCCGTACACGTTCCCGAAGGGACGGGTGCGGATGCCGCAGGGCCGGCGCGATAGTGCGGTGGCCTACACCGACTGGGCGATCGGTGACCTGCTGCGGCGGGCCCGCAGCAAACCGTGGTTCGCCGATACCGTTTTCGTGATCTCGGCCGACCATTGCGCGTCCAGCGGCGGCATCGCTGCATTGCCGACGTTCCGGTACCACATTCCCTTGTGGATCTATGCGCCCGGCCGCATCGAGCCAGCCCGCGTCGACCGGATGATGAGCCAGATCGACATACCGCCGACCCTGCTCGGGCTTCTCGGATTCAGTTACGACAGCCAGTTCTACGGCCAGGACCTGTTCACGCTCGAGGCCGGCCGGGAGCGCGCTTTCATTGGCAACTACCAGAAGCTTGGCTACCTGAAGCAGGATCGCCTGGTTGAACTCGGTCCCAAGCGCTCCGTGGAGGAAGTCATCCCGGCGTTCGATTCCGACCGGGCGCAGCCGCCGGTCAAGCCCGACCCGACGCTGGTCAACGAGGCCGTGCGCTACTACCAGACGGCGAGTTACCGGTTCCAGCATGGGCTGATGCAGGCCGGCAGCAGGGGAACGGCGGCCGGGGCCGTCGCTTCGCCCTGACGTCCAATGCGCTTCCTTACATAATAGGCATTATGCGAAGTGTTGGATTGACCATGAAGGTGGCGAGCTAACGCCTTCGCGGACCCAGGCCCGGGCTCAGCCACGGCTACAGGCCGCCCGCACGCTCTCGTCCAGTCGCTGCAAGTCGTTGTACGTCCGCCCGAGGCCCAAGGCCTTCCTGGCAGCATTGCTGGCGATCCTGGCTGCCTCGCAGCTGTCGCCGTCGCGGGAACGACCGGACGTCTGGCGACGCGGCAAACGGTGGCTGGCGGACCGACGGCTGACGCTCGCCTGGTCCGTTCCCGCCTGATGCGACAGGAAGGCTGATTCGGCGCGGTCCTGTTCGGCCTTGTCGAGCCGCCGTCGGCGTTCGACATCTGTCGGGGGCGCCTCGGGAGCCACCTCGGTGGCGCTGACCGTCCTCGACGATGGCGGACAGGGAGATTGCTGGTAGCTGTCGATGCCGCCGTGGACGCATCGGTACAACGTCTGGCAGTGCGCGGTGCCAGCCAGGCACAGCGCGACGGCGAGCGTGATCCTTCTCATGCTGGTCTCCATCCTTGGAGTGCCCACGTTACCCACGACGGCTGCACCGGTGCATCCCCGGCAACGTGTAGCTGAAATCCCACAAGCCCTGCCGCTCAGCTCCCGCCGGTGGTTCCGGACTGGGCGGGCATCATGTAATAAAACAGCGACAGGCCCGCGGCTGCGACTTGTGCGATGAGGCGCTCGGCGTTGTCCCGGTCCACCACGAACACGATCTCCATCGGCAGCTCTCCGGCGAGTTCGTAGAAGCGCGCCTCATGCAGCACGTGATGGCGACCGAATCCGGCGACGGCGCGGAATGCGGAACCTCCGGGCAAGCCCATCGAACTGGCCTCGCGCAACAACCACTGGTACAGCAATTGTCCGGAGTGGCGCTGGCTCTCGACCACGAAGAACTTCAGATACACACAGTCCTGCATGCCCTACCCCTTCAGCAGCCGCAAGGTGATGAATCCAAGGGTCGTGGCCGACAACGATCCGACCAGGTGCGCGCCGATGTGCGTGGCTGCCCACGCATATTGCTGGCGTGACAGCAGGCCGACGGCCTCCGCGGAGAACGTCGAGAATGTCGTCAATCCACCCAGGAACCCGGTGACCACCAGCAGGCGCGCTTCCGGAGGCACGCCTTCATTGAGCGCGAACCAGGCCAGCGCCAGGCCAATGAGGTAACCGCCGATCAGGTTTGCCGCGAGGGTGCCCAACGGCAATTGCGGCAGAACGGCATTGAGCAGCAGCCCCAGGCCCCAGCGGGCCCATGCGCCGAATGCGGCGCCAATACCCACTGCAAGAACGGCCGCAAGGTTCATGCGGGCGATGATCACATCGCCCGACGGTTCCTGTACAGGGCCGCCCTGCCCCGTGCACGGCTACCGCAAGGACCGGCCAATCTCAATCTTGCTCGCCATCCCGGGCTTGCCGACGGGCGGCGCGCAGCGCGTCGAGTTTTTCCTTGAGCTTGATTTCCAGGCCGCGCGCGACCGGCTCGTAGTACACGCGCTCGCCCATCGCGTCCGGAAACCCGGTCTGCTCCAGGGCAATCCCGCCGTCGGCATCGTGGTCGTAACGATAGCCCTTGCCGTAACCGAGTTGCTTCATCAATGTCGTCGGCGCGTTGCGGATGTGCATCGGGACGTCCTGCGTGCCGTACTCGCGAACATCGTTCCTCGCCGCGTTGAATGCCATGTACGCGGCATTGGACTTGGCGGTACTGGACAGATAGATGACCAGCTGTGCGAGCGCGAGGTCGCCTTCCGGGCTCCCGAGCCGGTCGTAGGTCTCCCATGCATCGATCGCCATCTGCAGCGCCCGTGGATCGGCCAGCCCGACGTCCTCGACGGCCATGCGCGTCAGTCGCCGCGCAAGGTAATTGGGATCCACACCGCCATCGAGCATGCGCGCGAACCAGTACAGCGCGGCATCCGGGTTGGAACTGCGCATCGATTTGTGCAGCGCGGAGATCTGGTCGTAGAACTGGTCGCCGCCCTTGTCGAAGCGACGGGTGCGGTCGGCCAGCACCTGGGCCAGCGTCGCCTCGCTGATGCTGCCGCCCTCGCCCTCCGCCAGCTCGGCCGCGATCTCGAGCAGCGTCAGGCCGCGGCGAACGTCTCCGTCGGCGGCGCCGGCGATTTCACGCAAGGCCGGCTCGCTGATCGACAGGCCACGATCGCCGAGACCGCGTTCCGGATCGGCGAGGGCCTGCTGCAATGCGAGGGTGATGTCGTCGACCGACACGGCGTCCATCACGTGGACACGGCAGCGCGAGAGCAGTGCCGAGTTCAATTCAAACGACGGATTCTCGGTAGTGGCGCCGACGAACAGGATCGTCCCGCGTTCGATGTGCGGGAGGAAGGCGTCCTGCTGGGCCTTGTTGAACCGATGCACCTCGTCGACGAACAACACCGTGCGCCTGCCATCCGCGAACCGGTGCCCGGCTGCGGCAAGCACCTGCCGCACTTCCGGAAGGCCGGACAACACGGCGGAGATGGCGCGGAACTCGGCATCGCAATACTTCGCCAGCAGAAGGGCCAGCGTTGTCTTGCCGCAGCCCGGCGGGCCCCAGAGGATCATCGAATGGACGTGGCCCGACTCGACGGCGCGACGCAACGCGGAGCCCGGGGACAGCAATCGCCGCTGCCCGACCATCTCGTCCAGCGTCCGCGGCCGCATGCGCTCGGCGAGCGGACGCAGCGCGTCGTGATCGGCGCTCAGCAGATCGGGCTCATTGCCTGCAGGAGGAGTCGGGTTGCGCCGCGGCACTTGGATCGCACTGTCGGGGAAAGTCCGGGCACGATAGCAAGCTCACCCCCAGGGCACGAATGCTCAGCGGCTCGCGACGGCCTTTACAGCGGGGGCGCTGCCCGCGCGATTGGCTGTTGCGCCCAGTTCGTACGTCAGGCGGAGCCATTGCTGCGTTCGCGGGTCGTACAGGGCATGGACGCCGGCGCTGGTGTTTCCATCAGGCCCGAAGTCGGCCGTACCGATCGCATCGATGCGGACGTACCGTCCACCCGCAGGCACCGACTGGATGGAGTCGACGGCGAATTGCGACGGCTGCGAACCGAACTCGGAATGCAGGCGCTGGTCGACCTGCGAGCTGAGCGCCCGCGCCAGCGATGAGGTCACCGGGACTGCCTGGCCGGGCTCGGCACCGCCGAGCGTCAGGTCGGGATGGCCGACACTGGCTTGCTCGGTGTCGTAGAGCGCCGTGAAATGGAAGGGAATCCATTCGGCGTCCTTGCCGATGAGCAGGCGACCTCGCCCGGTGATTTCCCGCTGGACGATGCCAGCCGGTTCGACGTCGACCGCGTCCAGTTTGACGGCGACGTTGCGCTCGGCGAACTGGCCGGAAATTGCCCCGATCAGGGCCGCTGCGGTAGCGTCGTCCACTGCCTGGTTGCCTTCCGCGCGGGACTGCGGTGCCGCCTGCAGCGCCGTGCCAACAACCGCCGGCGGCGGTGATGCCGACACCACGCTGCCGAGCAGGCCAGTGCCAGCCAACAAAGCGATGGTGAGAATCGGTCGACCCATGCCTGCCTCTCCTTCAGCGCCGCGGAAGGCTGCATGCCTTCGATGGCTCAACATTGGAGATGCCTTCGTGCATGCGCCGTGAGATGGCGCGTCGAAGCTGAATGCCGGGGAAAGCGCCTTGGCCGGAACACGATGCGGGCCGGCCAGGGATGGCGCAGGGTGTTCTATCCCTCGCCGACCACATCGACGCCCTTGCCCGGGACGAAGCGGAACGTATCGCCGGAAAACACCGGGTTCCGCTTCCATCCGTGGAAGGCGATCGTGGTCTTCTGCCCAAGCGAATCGACGACCTGCATCTTCGCCAGGCCCTCGCCGTCAAAGCCGAGCCGCGCGGACGCAAAGCCATTCTGCGTGGCGGACTTCGGAACCAGCGTCAGCCAATCAAGGCCGTCCTGCTTGCCGGCTTCGCTGATAACGTACTGACTGTCGAGTCGCGAGGGATTGATCAGTGCGGCCAACGGGCTGTTCTGTTCCTCGGTGCCCTGCGGTCGGCGGGTCGCCTGCTGCAGGTCCGGGTCGTACACCCACACGCGCTTGCCGTCCGCGATGATCAACTGCGCATAGGGCTTGGTGTATTCCCATCGAAACAGGCGCGGTGCCGACAGTGCTACCCGGCCACTCGAGGATTCCTTGAGCTTGCCGTTGGCATCGAGCACCTGCTGCGTGAACTGACCATCCAGCCCCTTGAGCCCCTTGGTGAAGGCGGACAGGTCGTCGCGGGCGCCGGCAAAGGCGCTGGTGCTGAGCAATGCCAGCGCAAGGCCGGCGAATCGAAGCAAACGCATGGTGGTCTCCTGTGCAACGTTCGCCGGCAGTCTGCGGGCAGCCAGCTGAATGCGCTTTCGACAAGTGGCCGCCTGGCAAAAGCGCGGATGAACGATCAGGCGGGCTGCAGCGAGAATCCCGCCCGCATCGCCAGGGCTTCGAATCCGGGAAACGACGTCGCGACATTGGCGACATCGCCAATTTGAACGCCGTCGTCCGCGCATTGGCCAGCAACGGCGAAGGCCATGGCCACGCGGTGATCGCCATGGCTGTCCACGGTGCCGCCGCGCAGGCGGCCTCCGTGGATCGTCGCACCATCGTCGGATTCGTCCACGCGGATTCCGAGCGCGCGCAGGCCTGCCGACATGGTCGCGATGCGGTCGGATTCCTTGACCCGCAATTCGGATGCGCCGGTGATGCGCGTCTGCCCAGTGGCGCACGCAGCGGCGACGAACAAAACCGGGAATTCATCGATCATGTCGGCGACATGCACGGCTGGCACGTCGATGCCGCGCAATGGCGCATGACGCACCACCAGGTCCGCGACGGCTTCGCCACCGGGCACGATAGTGTTCTCCACGCGGATATCGGCCCCCATCAAGCGCAGCACCGCGAGCAAACCCGTCCGGCGCGGATTGATACCCACGCGCTCGAGACGGATGTCCGAGCCCGGCACCAGCGTTGCCGCGACGATGAAAAATGCGGCCGAGGAAAAATCGGCCGGCACGGATACGTTCGTCGCCCGCAGGCGTTGCCGCCCGCGCAACTGCGCGTGGCCCGGGGCAAAGTCGAGCTGCGCACCAAATGCCTGCAACATCCGCTCGCTGTAGTCGCGCGTCGGCTGCGGCTCGCGGATGCGCGTCTCGCCGTTGGCGTACAGCCCTGCGAGCAGCAGGGCCGATTTGACCTGCGCGCTGGCGACCGGAAGCACGTAATCGATCGCCTCCAGCGAAGCGCCGCCGGTGATGCGCAAGGGTGGCAAACCGTGATCGGACTGGATGCGTGCGCCCATGGCACGCAGCGGATCGATGACCCGTTGCATGGGCCGCCGGGACAACGACGCGTCGCCGACCAGGGTCGCATCGAACGACTGTCCTGCCAGCAGGCCGGTGAGCAGCCGCATGGCGGTACCGGCGTTGCCGCACTCCAGTTCGGCCACCGGCCGCTGCAATCCGTCGACACCGACACCGTGGACAATTCTCACCGCGGAGTCCGGCGCCTCGATGCGCACCCCCATCGCGGCGAATGCGGCAGCCGTCGCGAGGGTGTCGGCACCTTCCAGGAATCCGTCGATGCGCGAGACACCATCGGCGATCGCCGCCAGCATGATGGCGCGGTGCGAAATCGACTTGTCGCCCGGCACGACCAGGGATCCGTGCAGGGAACGGCCACGCGCGGAAATCCAGCCCGGCACCTGGTGGTTACTCATGTGGCTGCGACATCCCGCAGGTGCACGCGCGTCGCCTCCGGCGATCAGCCGTGGCGACGCTGGAAATCGTGCATGAATCCACTCAGCGCCTCGACGCCTGCCTCGGGCATGGCGTTGTAGATCGAGGCACGCATGCCACCGAGGGCCCGATGGCCCTTGAGCGAGATCAGGCCCGCAGCGGCGGCTTCCTGCAGGAAGGGCTTGTCGAGGGCGGTGTCGTGCAGGAAGAACGGCACATTCATGCGCGAACGCACGGCGGGATCGACTTCGTTGCGATAGAAACCGCCCGACTCGTCGATCCGGCTGTAGAGCATCCGCGACTTGCGGGCATTGCGATGCGCGAACTCGGTGACGCCGCCCTCCGCGAGCATCCATTTCACCGTCAGGCCCAGCATGTACCAGTTCCAGGTCGGGGGCGTATTGAGCATCGATTCGCCCTTGACGTGCGCCCGGTAATCGAGGATGTCGGCGCGCGGCTGCCCTGCCCGTTCGAGCAGGTCGCGGCGCACGATCACCACCGTGATCCCGACCGGCCCGAGATTCTTCTGGGCGCCGGCATAGATCACGCCGAACCTGGAAACATCCAGCGGCTCGGAGGCGATGCTGGAACTGAAGTCCGCGAACAGCGGCACGTCGCCAGTGTCGGGAATGTCGGGGAACTCCACGCCGTGGATCGTCTCGTTGGCGGTGACATGGACGTAGGCCGCGCCAGGCGTCAGCTGCCAGCTGCCGCGTGCCGGGATGTTGCGAAAGCCCTCTGCCTCGCTGCTGGCGACCACGTTCGCCGCGACATAGGGCTTGACCTGTTTGATCGCGGTCTTGCCCCAATGACCTGTCAGGACGTAGTCGGCCGCCTGCCCGGGGGATGCAAAATTCAACGCGAGCAGTGCCTGCTGCGTGGTGGCACCTCCGCCGAGGAACAGCACGGCGTAATCAGCCGGGATCGACATCAGGCTGCGCAGGTCGGCTTCCGCTTCGGCCGCGACCTCCATGAACTCCGGGCCGCGATGGCTCAGCTCGACGATCGAGGCGCCCGCGTGGCGCCATTCGAGCATCTCATCCTGCGCCTGGCGCAGGACAGGCTCGGGAAGGGTCGCCGGGCCGGCGCTGAAGTTGTAAGCGCGCATGGAGCACTCCTGGAGGCCGTGGTTGGCCAAGCGCCTAGTATGCCGCAGTGCAACACCGCCGAGCCTGGCGTGGACAGGAACCTGTTGAAGTTGATCAGCTGGAGACGCCGAACAGCAGCAGCGCGCTCAGGGCGGCCGCGATCAACAGCGCTGCCAGCAACAGCCACGGCAGGCGGCGAATCGACCAGCCGGCGGCCGGCGCCGGTTGGCTCGCGTCCCCGTCGTCGGCCTCGATCGGAACCGGGGCGGTGGCGAGCGTGCGTGCCGGCGCCTCGATGATGAAGCGATGGTGTGCATCGAACATCACCTGGTCGCCGGGCATGAGCGTTGCATCGCGCACGATCACGCCATTGACGACGCTGCCCTCGGCCGAGCCAAGGTCGCGCAGCACGATGATGTCGCCCAGCAGTTCGATGCGGGCATGGCGCTCGGCGAATGCGGGATCGTCAATGCGCACGTCGGCATCGGCGCTGCGTCCGACCAGCCGCGGCTGCTCAAGGGTGAAGCTGCGGCCGTGATACCGGCCACCCACCCCGCGAAGGACAACGCGGGGGTCGGCAACGGACTCGGCCGGCGCATCGGACAACGCTGATGGGATTTCCGGGACCGGCTGGCTCGTCACCAGCATGATCTCGACGCCATCGACGTACACCGAGTCGCCGATGCGCAGCATGGCGATTCTCTGCACCGGGCGGCCGTTGACGTGTACGCCCTGGGTCTGGTCGGCAATGCTCAGCCAGACGCCACGGCGGTCGACCGAAAACAGGACGCTGGCATCGCTGGCATCGGCGACCCGGCCAAAGGCGTGGTGCCCTTCGCCGATGCGGCCAATGCCATGCTGGCCCATTCCCAGCGGGAGATCGGCGACGTCGGTGCCAGGAAAGCGCAGCTTGAATTCATCCACGCCGGCCAATCTAGCAGAAGAGCAGCGTCCCACGGAGGCCCCGGCACGACGTGCTTGGAGCGTGCGGGCGGCGAACGCACAATGCACGGGCCCGCCGCCCGGCGTCGCAATGCAGGAACAGCCCATGTCGACCATCGAGATCCGCCATCCCCACTCCCTCCCGCCAGCACAGGCACGCCAGGCCGTGGAGGACTTCGCCGTGAAGCTTGGCCAGCGCTTCGGACTGGAGCACCGCTGGGAAGGCGACGTGCTCCACTTCAAGCGCACCGGCGTGGACGGACACATCGCCCTGCAACCGGGGCAACTGCTGGTCACCGCCAAGCTGGGGCTTCTGTTCACCGCGATGAAAGGGCCGATCGAGCAGGAAATGCGACGGGTCCTGGCTGAACGCCTCGGTTGACCGGATGTCGGAGGGCCCGCGCGACCGGGATGCGCGGCAAACGATTCGACTATCCTTTCCTCCCGATTTTTCGCTTGGAGAATGCACTTGGGTGGATGGGCAGGCTGGCTGATACCGATCGCGATGCTCCTGTTGACCGGGATTGCTTTCACCTTGTACCTGCAACGCGTCCGGCTGCCTCGCGAGGAGACCGCTGCCGGTGTCGCGGCGCTGGCCGCCATGCGCTGGCGCGACTTCATCCAACTCGTCCTCGATGCGCTCATCCGCCGCGGTTACGAGCGCGTTTTCGAATCGAACTCGGGCGGAGAAAACGGCGACTATGTGCTCGAGCGGGATGGGCAGCGCTACCTGCTGTCGTCCAAGCATGGCGCGGCCTACGTGCTGGGATCGACGGCCATCGCCGAATTCGCCAGCGCCATCCGCATGCGCGGTGCCGCCGGCGGGCTGCTCGTCACGCCTGGCAAGTTCGCCGCCGAGGCGCGACCACTCGCCAGGGCCCAGCGCATCGAACTGCTCGACGGCCCGACCCTGTGGCCAGAACTGCGCCCGCTCCTGCCCGCCGAGCAGCGGGCCAGCATTTCCGCGCCATCGAAGGCGGGCGTGCGACGCAATGTCATGCTCGCCTGGGGCGCCCTGGCGATTGCCGGATTGCTGATCGCATTCGGCCGCTCCGAGCGCCCTGATTCGACACAGCCCGATGTCACCACTGCCGTCCCGCAGGCCACCGTCCGCACAAGCCCGCCCAGGCCGCCGGCTGTCGCACCGCCTGGCATGACGGCGTCGACACCCTCGGATCCGGCGCAACTGGAGGCTCGACGAGCCAGCGTGGCCGGTGCGATTTCCAGCCTCCCCGGCGTCGATCGCGCCTTGTGGCAGACGCAGTCGACACTGCTTGTGTACCTGGCCGACGGGCAGTTCGATCCCATGCTGGAGATCTGCCCGGAACTCGTGCGATACGACGAACTGGCGGCGACGCGCCTGCAACTGCAGCCGCCAGCCGGCAGCACGCGGCCGGTGCGCTTCGTGCAGTGCCGGCCGTATTGACCGGAATATCGATTCGACAGCCGCGCAAGCGCGGGCGGCCAAGCCTGACCGCCCCACCGGTGCTGCCGGAAAAGCCGATCGCCATTGCTCCGTCCCATGCGGCCGGACGCGCATCCAGTGGCTGACGGGCGACGCGATCAGGCCATTGCAGGCAAGCGCACATCGACGTCGTGCGCCACGTTGTCATCACGCAATGCAATCGAGAAGTCGTCCTGGTCGACGCCGTCAACGGACAGGCGTCGCTCCTCGTCGGCGCCTTGCGTGACGCGGATCCGGTAGACGGAATTGCGGTAGCGATAGCGGACGGTGAAGCCGGGCCATCCGGCAGGAATGCATGGCGCAAGCCGCAGGGACGCGCCTTCCAGGTGCAGTCCCAGCAGGGATTCGATGATCAACCGGTACATCCAGCCGGCCGATCCCGTGTACCAGGTCCACCCGCCGCGCCCCACGTGCGGCGCCACTGCATAGACATCGGCAGCGGCGACGTAGGGTTCCACCTTGTAGACGGCAACGGCAGCAGCATCCAGTGCGTGGTTGACCGGATTGATCATGCGGAACAGTTCCCACGCACGCTGCCGATCGCCCAGTTCGGCGAATGCCATCGTGGCCCAGACCGCCGCATGGGTGTACTGCCCGCCGTTCTCGCGAACGCCCGGGACGTAACCACGGATATAGCCCGGATCCTCTCCGGATTTGTCGAATGGCGGGTCGAGCAACCGGATCAACCCCGCTTCGCGGCTGACGAGGTGCTCGTCGAGCGATGCCATCGCCTGCCGTGCGCGTGCAGGTTCCCCGGCACCCGACAGGACCGACCAACTCTGCGCGATCGAATCGATCCTGCACTCGACGCTTGCCTTGGAGCCGAGCGGCGCGCCGTCGTCGAACCACGCCCGCCGGTACCACTCACCATCCCACGCGTGCTCTTCCAGGTTCAGGCGAAGCTGCGCGGCTGCGGCACTGCAGCGATCGGCGAATGCCGCATCGCCACGATCGCGCGCCACTGCGCTGAAGCGCGTCAACCCGTCGAACAGGAAGAATCCCAGCCAGACGCTTTCGCCCCGCCCGGCGGCGCCGACGCGATTCATGCCGTCGTTCCAGTCACCACTGCCGATGAGCGGCAGTCCGCGCTGCCCGAGCAATGACAGGCCGCGGTCCAGGCTGCGCACGCAATGCTGGTACAGGGTTTCGCGCTGCCCCGAACGCGTCGGGAGGTCGTAATAGGACTCCTCGTCCGGATTGAGCGGGCGTCCTTCGATGTAGGGGACGACCTCGTCGAGGACCGTCGCATCCTGCGTTGTCTCGAGATAGCGGCAGGCGGCCGTTGGCAACCACAGGTAATCGTCGGAACACTGCGTCCGCACACCGCGATCCGCCGGCGGATGCCACCAATGCTGGACATCGCCCTGCGGGAACTGGTGTGCGGCACTGAGCAGCAGGTGCTCGCGCAACCGCTCGGGATGCGCATGCACCATCGCCATGGTGTCCTGGAGCTGGTCACGGAACCCGAAGGCGCCACCGGACTGGTAATAACCACTGCGTGCCAGGTACCTGCATGCAATGGTCTGGTACAGTAGCCACCCATTGGCGAGCACGTCGACGCTGGGCTCGGGTGTCTCGATCTGCACGGCACCCAGTGTGCGCAACCAGTGGATGCGCACCGCATCCAGCGCGTCGTGGGCCGCGGCGACGCCACGGTGCTTCGCGGCAACCCGTGCCGCGTCGCCCAGGTCGGCTCCCATGCCGAGCCGGAACACGATCTCCGTCGACTCGCCGGGTTGCAACGTCACGGGCAACTGGATGGCGGCGCAAGGGTCCAGGCCGGCACCGACCTTCCCCGACAAGCGCTCGCGCAGCATCGCTGCCGGCGCGTGCATGCTGCCGTTGCGGCCGAGGAATTCATCCCGGTCGCCGGTGACCGTGCGAGAGCCGGTCAGCGGCGTATCGGCATCCGCATCCAGGAAGCCGACCCTGCCCTCGAATTCCGTGTTGTACGAATTGCGCGCCGTGAGCAATCCGGTGGCGGCATCGAAACCGGTCACCACGTGCATCTGCGTCTTGGCACGCAGGTCACCCAGCACCCATTCGACATAACCGGTGGCGGAAATGCGCCGCGGGCGACCGGACCTGTTGGAGAGCTTGAGGACCGAGAACTTGACCGAGTCCGCAAGCGCCACGTAGACCCATAGTTCACTCGAGATGCCAGCCTCGACATGCTCGTACACGCTGTAGCCGAAGCCATGCCGCGTGCAGTAATCGCCCTCGCCGCGCATTGGCAGCGGACTGGGCGACCAGACCCGTCCCGACTCCTCGTCCCGCAGGTAGATCGCCTCGCCGCAGGTGTCGGTGATCGGGTCGTTGGGCCAGGGCGTGAGCCGGAACTCATGCGCGTTCTCGCCCCACGTGTAACCGCATGCGCTTTCGCTGAGCACGCACCCGAAATTCTCATTCGCCAGCACGTTCGACCAGGGCGCCGGGGTCATGTCGCCGGCGGCGATCCGCACCTGGTATTCGCGTCCGTCGCGCGAAAAACCTCCGCTGCCGTTGTCGAACAGCAATGACTCATCCCTCGCCTCGAACGGCCAGGGATCCTGCCCGGACGCATCGTCCACCTCTCCTGGCTGCACGGCCTCCGGCTCGCCGTCCGATGTCGTGGCCACTGGCACCAGCAACGGGATCTCGGGTGGAAGGACGATCCGCCGTCCCACCTGGTCGACAAGCTTGCCCTGTGCGTCGCTGACGATCACCCGCGCCACCGTCTGCATGAGCACCCGGTCCTCGTGGGAAATCTGCTGTGCGGGACGCACGAAAATGCCTCCGGGACGGTCGATGAGGTTGGCTTCGACGCCCGCGGCGATCAGGCCCATGATCTGGTCCTGCAATTGCTGGCGGTAACCGGCCTGGTCCTCGTTCCAGATCACCAGGTCCACCGCCAGGCCCTTGAGCCGCCAGTACGCGTGCGCCTGCACCATCTGCCGGACGAGGTCGATGTTGGCGACGTCGGCGATCTTCAACAGGACGATCGGCAGGTCGCCCGAAATCGCCTGCCCCCACAATCCCGACTGCCCACGCCGGTTCTGCAGCAGGATCGAGGCATCCGCGCGCATGGCTGCGTTTGCGAACACCACCAGTCCAGCCAGTCGCTCGTACAGTTGTGCGTCGCCCTGCGATGCATTGATCTGGCGCCGGACGACCTGGCTGTGCGTCCAGGCCAGGTCGAACACGCGGTCCGCCATGCGTCGATCGCGATACTTGTCGATCATCTGGTCGCACTCGCCGCGCGACCCGCACGTGCCGGTCACCATGTCCACGATCGCGCTCTGGTCCGGCGCCAGCGTGATCCGGCAGCGCACGGAGACGACCGGATCGAGCACCGAGCCCTGCGAGCCGGACAGTGCCTGCGTCGCGAGCATCGCATCGGGGCTGGCGAGCGTTTGCCCACGCCCGATGAACCTGGCGCGATCCGTCTCGTAGGACACGGCGTGCGCGCCTGCGTCATGCACCGCGACCTGGTGGAACATCCATGGCTGCACCTCGTCGTGCGCCCGCGCCCGCCGGGTACAGACGATGGCCTGCTTCGCCTTGACGATCTCCGTCTGCACGAACAGGTTGCTGAAGGCCGGGTGCAGCTCGTCCGAAATCGCCGGTGCCAGCACGACTTCACCATAGGTGGTGATCTCGATCGTCCGCGCGACCCGGCTGCGATTGCTGACGCGCAGGCGCCGCAGCTCGATGTCGTCCTCGGCCGATACCGCGATTTCGGTGTGCATCTCGAAGTCGCGCCTGTGGCCGCGGAACTCGACCTTGGCATCGGAGAAAATGGCTTCGTAACCGTCGACCACCACGCAGGCCGGCTGGTGCGACGTGGACCAGAAGTCGCCGCTGGCGACGTCGCGCAGGTAGCAGAAATTGCCCCAGCAATCGCGCGTTCCGTCCTCGCGCCAACGGGTGACGGCCATGTCGCGCAAGCGGCTGTAGCCGCCGCCGGCGCTGGTCAGCATCGTGTGGTAGCGACCGTTGGACAACATCTGCACGGCCGGACGCGCGCCGCCAGCCGAACGAAACACACGCAGGCGGGTTTCGTGGACTTCGCTGGCCACCGCTGCGCCGGAAACCTCGGCGGCATGCGGATGGAACGTACCCGTGCGCGGCACGCGCTCCTGCAGCAGCAGCAGCGTTGCCTGGAATTCGGGATCCGCGACAAAGCGTCGCTGCATCGGCTGGTCGTGCAGCAGGTAGTCGATCGACAGCAGGCCCATTCCCTGGTGATGCGCCATGAACGACCGGACCACCGTCGATCGCTGGCCGCGCGGCAACCGCGCCGGCGTGTAATCGATGGCTTCATACAGGCCGAAACGTCCGCTGAAACCAGCGGTCGTGAGGCGTTGCAGGTTGTCGCAGGCGCGCTGCGGAGCCACCATCAGCGCCAGCATGCTGGCATAGGGTGCGATGACCAGGTCCTGCGCCAATCCGCGCTGCAGCCCGAGGCCCGGCACGCCAAAGGCGCGGTACTGGTAGTTCATCCGCGCATCGACGGTGTTGTAGCCCGATTCCGAGATGCCCCACGGCACATCGCGCTGGTTGCCGTATTCGATCTGGCGCTCGACCGAGGTCCTGGCCGTCTGGTCGAGCAGCGTCCCCTCGTAGCTGGGCATGACCAGCTGCGGCATCAGGTACTCGAACATGGATCCGGACCACGACAGCAAGGTTGGTTCGCCATCGACCTCGGTCAGCAGCCGGCCCAGCGCGAACCATGACTCCTGCGGCAACTGCCCCTGGGCGATCGCGACGAAACTGCACAGACGCGCCTCGGAGGCCAGCAGGTCGTAGAAGCCGGCATCCAGGCGGCGGTCGTCGACGTTGTAGCCGATCGACAGCAAATGACGCGAATGGTCGTAAAGGAACTGCAGGTCCACCTGGGCGAAGGATGCGGCCAACGTGGCCAGTCGTTCTAGTTCCGCGATACGCGCGCTTGCAGCCGCGATGGCGGCACCGCGCTGCGCGTCCGTCAGCGGACTGGCAGTCCACAGCGAGGACGCCGGTTCGGCGATGTCGCGCAGCGTCGGCACGCCTGCCATCGATGGCCATGGATCCTCGGCACCGGCCTGGCACCAGGGCGCGATGGACGCGATGTCGTCGATGAACGCATGACTCTGCCGGCGCAGCGACGCAGCCCAATGACGCGCCTCCTCGGTTGCCGCCGACAGCGACTGCTCCAGCTCCTCCGCATGCGTGCGGATCGCCACGAGTTGCGACAACGCGCCGACCAACGAGGCAGCCGGATGCGCGATGGCGGCGTCCAGCGCCTGGCGCAGGGGCTGCAACACCTCCGGCGCGTCGTGCATCTCCGCGAGCACGTCGAGCGTGTCGCGCAGGCCACCAAAGGTTGCTCGTGGCAGCACTGGCTGGTCGATCAGCTCCAGCAAGCCCTGGCGTAGCGTGAGCAGGTGGCCGCAGAGATTTCCGCTGTCCACCGTGGACACGTACCGCGGAAGCAACGGCTGCAGGCTTTCGGTGTCGTACCAGTTGAAGAAGTGGCCGTTGAAACGCGCCAGCCCGGACAGCGTGCGCAGCGTGTTGGCTGTGCGTGTCGCCGCCTCCCCGGCCGCGAGGTAGCCGAAGTCGTACGCGGACAGGTTGGCCAGCAAGGCAAGGCCGACGTTGGTCGGCGAGGTGCGCCGCGCGACGATCAGTGACGGGTGTTCCTGGACGTTGTCGGGCGGCAACCAGTGGTTGCCCTCGTCGACATATTCCTCGAAGAACGCCCATGTGCGACGCGCCAGCCGCCGCAGGAATTGCCGCTTCGTCTCCGACAATGCCACCCGCTTGCGCGCGCGCGGGCGACCGAGTGCCCACATGAGCAGTGGCGAAAATGCCCATGACACCAGGACCAGGCCCGCGACCGGCAAGGCGGCGGGATTGAGCCGCAGCAGCAGGATGCCGACAGCAACGGCGACGGCGGGTGCAGACCACATGCTGCGCACGACGCCCGCCAATCCCGCGCCGGTCGTGCGCTCGACCTCGCTGGACGGGCTCCACTGCAGCAGATGGCGCCGTGTCACCACCATTCGCCACAGGCTCGTGGAGATCGCCTGCAGGCTGAAGAACGCCTCGTACGGCATGCAGGCAAGCGTGATCGGTGCGCGCGAGAACTGTCGGGCGATCGAGACCCGCAACTGGGCAAGATGCGTACCCAGCGGAATGTCGGCTGGCTTGTTGAATACATCCCGCAGCGAAGCCAGCAGCGGCGGCACGAACAGGATCGCCAGGACCCAGGTCGTCCATGCAAGCGGTCGCGGCCCCATGACCCATCCGAGCACCAGCAAGGTGGTCATGGCAGCCGGAACGAGACTTCGCCGCAAATTGTCCAGCACCTTCCCGCGTGACAGCCACGAAAGGGGATTGCGCTCACGGCGCCCGTGGCGCATCGGCACGACGGGCAGGAGCCACGGCAGTAACTGCCAGTCGCCCCGGATCCAGCGCTGTCGCCGCTTGACGTCCAGGCCGTAACGCGCCGGATAGTCCTCGTTGAGCTGCACGTCGCTCACCAGGCCGGCGCGTGCGTAGCACCCTTCCAGCAGGTCGTGGCTCAGGATGGAGTTGTCGGGGAACCGCCCCTCGAGTGCGCGCTCGAATGCGTCGATGTCATAGATGCCCTTGCCGACGAACGAGCCTTCGCCGAACAGGTCCTGGTAGACATCCGAAACGGCGCGCGTATACGGATCGATACCGGGCTCGCCACTGAACAGGCGCGCATACCAGGAGCGACGCTGGCCGCTCATGCTGACGCCAACCCCCGGTTGCAGGATGCCGTACCCACGGCTCACGACGTTGCGCCGTCCGTCGAACTGGGCCCGGTTCAGCGGGTGCGCGAGAGTACCGACCAGCGCCCGCGCCGCATCGCGCGGCAGCTGCGTGTCGGTATCGAGCGTGATGACATAACGGATGTCGCCCAGGACCGACAGATCGCCCGCGATCCGGAGGAATGCATCGGGCCTGCCGCCCCTGAGCAGCGCATTGAGCGCGGCCAGTTTTCCACGCTTGCGCTCGTGGCCCATCCACGCGCGTTCGCGGGGGTTCCACTCTCGCGGCCGATGGAACAGGAAGAACACATCGCCCCTTGCGGAGGCATGGCGTGCGTTGAGCGCATTGATCTCGGCCTGGGCGTGATCGAGAAGGCCCGGGTCCTGCGGCAACGACTCCGACGCCGAGTCGAAGAAGTCGGTAAGCAGCGCGAAATGCAGGTTGGCATCGCGATTGGCGAGGAAACGCACCTCGAGCGCCTCCACCAGCGCGTTGATGGTGTCGGCATCGCCGAACATGGTGGGCACGACGACGATTGTCTTCGCGTCAGCGGGGATTCCCTTCGTAAAATCGAGCCGTGGCAAGGTCCTTGGCAAGGCGAGCAGCGTTGCGCCCCAGTTGACGAGCGAGATCCCCAGTTCGCTGAAGGCCACCACGCACAAGGCCGCAACCACCCACAGCACGCTGTGGCCAGCCAGCGCATCCACGGCGCCATCGATCAGGCCGTAGGTGCAGACCGCCACGATCAGCGCCATTGGGAACAGGTAGCCGGCGAGGGGCAATCGGCGGCCAGCCTTCAGGATCGCGCGCGCCGCGTGGCGCGTTGGCGCCAGCGCGTGCTTCAGCGCATCCACGCCGTCGTCGACGAGATAGAAGCCGACGTGCGCCTCCACGTCGCCGGCTCCGACCGCCTCGGCGCGGGCCTGCGCCAGTTGGACGGCAAAGTCGGCGACGAAGGTTTCGTCGAGATCCATGCGGCGCGCGATCTGCTCCACGCGGTGGCGGTAGCGATCGCGCGTGGCGAAATCCATCAGGCCATAGACCCCGCCTGGATCGCTGCGCAACCGCGCCTCGACCGTGCTCATGCTCTCGACGAAATCCCGCCAGTCCATCATCGACAGGAAGCGGATGCTGCCGATGCTGTTGCTGATCGAGACCTGGCTCGACGCCTGTTGCTGGCTTTCGGCCTGGACCATCTGTTCGATCGAGTGGCCTGCGTCGGCAAGCCACTGCTCGATCCAGGTCAGCGGCAGTGCCAGGGTCATGCTCTGGCCCTGCAGCCGGCGCGCGAGTTCGGCAACGAACGAGCTGGACATGGGCGGCCGCGAACGCACCATGTCAGCCAGCACGAGCACCAGGCTCTTGGGATCCGATTCCGCCACCGAGGTGAGCTGGTCGGCCCATGCCTCGGCGACGTTGCGATCGATCAAGTGGCCCATCACCCGCGAACTGACCCGCCGGAGGTTCTCGATCAGGGCCAGGCGCAGCATGATCGGGATCGCCCACAATTCGCCCAGCCGCAACGGCGTGACGCTCTGGTAGGCGGCAACGAAGCGACCCAGGCTTTCGGCATCCACCCGGCCATCGCCGTGGGAGATGGCGCTGAGGGCGATGTCGTACACACGGGGAAAGCCCGCGGATGGCCCACTGGTAAGCCGTGGCAATTCGCGGCTGTAGCCCCTGGGGAAATGCCGCTGGGCCAGCCGGATCTGTTCTTCGATCAGGTAGACGTTGTCGAGCAGCCATTCACCAGCTGGTGTCAGGTGGCGTTTGGCCTGCACCGCGTCTTCGAGCATCGCGCAGGCGCGATCGAGCACCCGGCGATTGTCATTCAGGCGTTCAAGAAGCCGATCCGGGGCGGGCCTGGTGCTGACGACATGCGACCGGGCCAACACCCTGCCCTGGCGCTCCATCTGCTCGGCGGTCAGCAGTGGCGCGCGCAAGGGCGCTTCATCGGCCTCGTTCGCGGGCGCCTGCGCGCGCAATCCCAGAGCGCGTACCCAGGAACGTACGTACGCCTCAAAACTTGGCATCTAGGATTCCGTCAAATGAATCAGACCATGATCGCACCGAACCGGCCGCCGTCCGTGAACGCTCCAGACAGCCGGACCTGTTTATAAGGATTGACGGATGCGCAATGCGCATGCGCATGCCCCGTCACCACGGACGATTGGAAGCACACATGGAAGCACACGTCAGCCCCCTGGCCGGTCATCTGTCCGACCCCTCGCAGCGGGTTGACGTCGATGCGCTCGTCGCCGCCTACCACGACCGCGCGCCGGACCTCGGCGATCCGGCACAGCGCGTTGCATTCGGCACATCCGGACACCGCGGCTCGTCCCTGGACGGAAGCTTCAACGAGGCGCACATCCTGGCCATCACGCAGGCCGTTTGCGTCCATCGCGCACAGCGCGGGATCGACGGACCGTTGTTCATCGGCATGGACACGCACGCACTGTCCCTGCCGGCGTTGCAGAGCGCGCTGGAAGTGCTGGCCGCGCACGGCGTGGAAACCCGGTACGCAGCCAACGGCGAGTACACGCCGACCCCCGCCATCTCGAATGCCATCCTTGTCCACAATCGCGGGCGGACGCGCGGGCTTGCCGATGGCATCGTGGTGACGCCGTCGCACAATCCGCCGGAGGATGGCGGGTTCAAGTACAACCCACCCAATGGGGGGCCTGCGGATACGACGGTGACCGGCTGGATCCAGGACCACGCCAATCAGCTGCTCGCCGCCGGACCCAGGCACATCCGGCGGATGCCGCTGGACCAGGCAATGCGACAGAACACCACGCAGCCGCACGACTTCATCGGCAGCTACGTCGCCGACCTCGCCAGCGTCATCGACTTCGCCGTCATCCGGGCTTCCGGCGTCCGCATCGGCGTGGATCCGCTGGGCGGGGCCGGGGTGCATTACTGGTCGCGCATCGCTGAAGAACACGCGATCAACCTGGAGATTGTCAGCGAGGATGTCGATCCGCAGTTCGGATTCATGCCGCTGGACTGGGACGGGCGGATCCGGATGGATCCATCGTCCCGCTATGCGATGCAGCGCCTGATCGGGCTGAAGGACCGCTTCGACGTCGCCTGCGCCTGCGACACCGACCACGACCGCCATGGCATCGTCACGCCCGGCGTGGGACTGATGCCGTCCAACCACTACCTGAGCGTTGCCATCGACCACCTGTACCGCAACCGCCCGTCGTGGAAACCGGACGCGGCGGTGGGCAAGACGCTGGTGAGCAGCGCCATGATCGATCGCGTCGCCCATCGGCTGGGGCGCCGCCTGTTCGAGGTTCCCGTGGGCTTCAAATGGTTCGCCGACGGCCTGTTCGACGGCAGCCTGGGCTTCGGTTGCGAAGAGAGCGCCGGGGCCACGTGCCTGCGACGGGACGGCACGGTCTGGACCACCGACAAGGACGGCATCGTGCTCGGGCTGCTGGCAGCGGAGATCACTGCAGCGGCCGGCCGCGATCCGGCGGAAGCCTACGAGGACCTGGCCCGGGAACTCGGCCCGATGTTCACCGATCGGGTCGAGGCACATGCCGATGCCGTGCAGAAAAAACGCCTGTCCGGCCTCACCGCCGACCAGGTCGCCGACAGGCAACTGGCAGGGGAACCCATCCGGTCGATCCTGGACAAGGCGCCCGGCAACGATGCGCCGGTCGGTGGGATCAAGGTCATCGCGGACAGCGGCTGGTTCGCTGCCCGCCCATCGGGCACCGAGGACATCTACAAGATCTACGGCGAGAGTTTCCGCGACCCGGATCACCTGCAACTGATCCTCGCCGACGCGCAGCGCATCGTGGACGCCGCGTTGGCGAATTGATTGCCGTGTCGCCGGCAGGCGTGCCTCTTGGGGCCGTGGGTTATATTTTCCCGTGCCGGAACGCCGGTGATGACGAGTCTCCAGCCGATGCGTGCACCGTCGTGATCCTATCCAGGCGATTCATCGCAGGCGTCCTCGCGACAGCACTGATCCTCCCGGCAATCGCTTATCCAGCGACGCCCTCCGACGCACCGCTGTCGGTGTCGAGCACCGGCATCCCGGGTGTGGAACCGCCCCAGTTGTCGCCGCAATTCTGGATTGGCCGCTTGCGCGCACCGAATCGCGTCGTGCTCGATAGCGGCGAGATCACCAGTCGCAACGCCTTGCTCACGCGCCTGGATGCGTCGATGCATGATCTGGATGTGCTGCCGGCCACGCTCGACCACGCGCAGGTCGCGCGCTGGGTCGGCAATGTCTCGCACCGCCCGGGCGGTCCGCTGTTCGATGCGAGCGGACAAGCTGTCGATTCCGCCGTGCTGGACACCATCGTCGCCAATGCCGACCTGGTCAACATTCCCGCGCAGGAGTCGAGCCGCTTCGGGCTCGCGGTCCGGCGCACCGACATGCGGACGTTCCCCACCCGCCTGCGGGTGTTCTCCAGCACGGGCGACATCGACCTGGATCGTTTCCAGGAAAGCGCGCTGTTTCCCGGAACGCCGGTCGCGATCGTGCACGAGAGCCAGGACCACCAATGGTGGTTCGTGCTCAGCCCGACCTACGCGGCCTGGGTGCCGAAACAGGCGATCGCGGAGGGTCCGAGGTCGCAGGTGCTGGACTATGCGCACCGACGTCCGTCGCTGACCATCACCGGCGCCACGGTGCGGACGACGACGACTCCCGAGGAGCCGCGCGTCTCCGACCTGCAGCTCGACATGGGTGTCCGCCTTCCGCAGGCGACGTTGCCAGCTGGCCAAACGGTCAATGGCCAGAACGCAGCCGCATCCTGGGTCGTGCTCCTGCCGGTCCGCGATGACTCGGGCAGGCTTTCATTGCGACCCGCGCTGCTTCCGCGCAGCGCGGACACGACCGCGGACGCCCTGCCGCTGACCCGCGCGAACACCATCAACCAGGCATTCAAGTTCCTGGGCGAACGCTACGGCTGGGGCGACGACTACGGCACGCGCGACTGCAGCGGCTTCGTGTCGGCCGTGTTCGCCAGCATGGGCGTCGTCCTGCCACGCAACACCGGCGACCAGGCCCGGAATCCCGTCTACACGCGGCTGCACCTGGACGAAGCGACGCCCCGCAACGCACGCACGGCAGCAGTCGATGCGCTGGAAGTCGGCGACCTTGTGTACATCCCGGGCCACGTGATGCTGGTGATCGGACGCATCGGCGGTGTTCCCTACGTCATCCATGACATCCACGACGGCAAGTTCATCGACGCGAACGGCGTGCTGCAATCCTTGCACCTCAATGGCGTCGTGGTCACCCCGCTGGCGCCACTGCAGCTGGATGCAGACCGGACATTCGTCGATGGCATCACCGACATCGTGCGGATGCTCGATGGTCGCCCGGCGCCTGCCGCGCCCGTGGTGCTGCGGCAATGAACCCGGTTGGCAACGTCGGTCGGCTGCTGCTGGCGTTCGCGCTGGCGGCATCTGCTGGATGTGCGCGCCATGCCGTGAAGGCCGCCTTGCCGTGGCAACACGCACGGCAGGCAGTCGTCGTCACCACCGCCGACTGGAACGCCGACCACGGCACACTGCGGCGCTTCGAGAGGCGCCATGGTCGATGGGTGGCAGCCGGCGAGCCGAGGCCCGTCGAAATCGGACGCAGCGGCTCGGCCTGGGGCATCGGACTGCACCCTGCGCCCGCGGCCGGGCCCGTCAAGCGCGAAGGCGATGGACGCAGCCCCGCTGGTGTCTTCGGCATCGGTGATGCGTTCGGCTACGCCGACACGACTTCCACCGCACTGCCCTACCAGGCCATGCAGGCGTCCAGCTATTGCGTCGATGTCAGCGGCTCACCGCTGTACAACCGCATCGTCGACACCCGAGTCGTTGGCGAGGATGCCGTGGCGGGCGCGACGGAACCCATGCGTCGCGACCTGCACGAAAACGGCGACCAGCGTTATCGCCTGGGATTCGTCATCGCGCACAACGCAGGCGCCGTCCCGATGGCCGGAAGTTGCATCTTCGCCCACGTCTGGAAGTCGCCTGGCTCGACCACCAGCGGCTGCACCGCGATGGCGGCAACGACGATGGAGACCGTCCTGTCCTGGCTGCGCCCCGATGCCCAACCGGTTTTCATCCTGCTGCCGCTAGCCGAGTACCGGCGTCTGCAATCGACCTGGGATCTACCGCCGGTCAATGCCCGCCCGTAGCGCTCAGCCCGCGGGTTCCGGAGACCAGCCCGTGGGACTGCGGCGAAATCCAGAGATTCGACCAGGCAGGAAGGCAGCGCGGTCGCGCTGCCAGTTCCAGACTTCCACCGTCATGCTGGTTGCGGAAACGCGGATGACGTTGAAGGCGTTGGCCTCTCCACGGCCCCTGGTCGATGTCGATGTCCCCGACTGCACCACCAGCGCGGCATGGCCGTCGATGCCGTAACGCTCGGCGGTATTGCTGTGATGGGAATGATGCAGGTGCCCCGACAGGAACAGGTCGACGCCGGCTTCGGCGAAGGCGCGCATGGCCATCGACGCCCGGCCGACCAGTTCGGACGCCCCGACATGCGCGGGCACGTCGAATGGATGATGCGTCACCAAGACCCGGACCACGGACGGGTCGAGCCCGGAGAAACGACTGGCGATCGACTCCACCTGGTCGATGTTGATGCGGCCGCCCTTGAACGTCAGCGAACGCGCGGTGCTGATGCCGACGATGGCGATCTCGTCGTCCTGGTAGAACGGCTCGCGCTCGGCCGTGACGTGGCGGCGGAAACGTGCCAGCGGAGCGACGAAACGGCGCATGACATCGTAAAGCGGGACATCGTGGTTGCCGGGAATGACGATCTGCGGCGACGGCAGTCGATCGAGGAATGCACGCGCCTGGATGAACTGGCTTTCGCGTGCGCGCTGGGTGAGATCCCCCGATACCGCGACCACGTCGGGATTGACGGTGGCAACGGCAGCGAGCAACGGCTCGAGCACCTCGGGGTCGGTGCGCCCGAAATGCAGATCGGACAGGTGGGCGATCGTGCGCATCAGCTCGCGCTCCCGGAGGCCACCCGGGTGTCGGCGGGAGCCAGCACGCACAGTGCCTTGGGAAGGATCCGATAGCTGACGGGTGTCGGCAGTGCATTCACTTCGCCATCGGTCGCGATCATGATCGACTGCTTCGGCGATTCCACGCGGAAGTCGGTCGCCTCGAACGCGTCGAAGTCGCCCACATGCGACCCGATTCCGAACAGCGCCCGAAAGCCCAGCGACAACAGGCCCCACGTCGTCTTGGGTCGCAGCACGTACAGGGACAGGTGACCCGCGTCCAGGCGTTCGCGCTTGCCGATGCCGAATCCTTCGAGCACGTAGGTGTTGTTGCCGACGAAGATGAAAGGCGTGCGACGCTGCAATTCCCTGCCATCGACACAGACGACAGCGCTGAAGGATGCCGGATCCCGCAATGCGCTCCAGGTGGCATGGGCGAGTGCCGGCCACTTGCCGATGCCCAGGCGGTGCTGGGCATCCTCCCGCTCGACGACGATGCGCGGGTACAGGCCCATGCTCGAGTTGTTGAGGAAGATGTGGTCGTTGACCCGTGCCACGTCCACCAGGATGGCGTGGTTGTCGGCAATGACCTGGGTGGCCTTGTCGATGTCGAAGGGAATCCCGAGGTCGCGTGCGAAATGGTTCAGGGTGCCCAGCGGCAGGACGCCGAACGTTGCCTTCCGGTCCAGCAACCTGGCGGCAACCGCGTTGATGGTGCCGTCACCTCCGCCCGCCACGATCAGTTCCGCCCCCGCAGCGAGTGCTTCGTCGACGACCTGCGCGATGTCCTGCCCCGGTTGCAGCACGATGACGTTCGCGCGGAGCCCGTGCTTGCGAAATGCCGCCTCGATCGCACCGGCATCGTCCGATGCGCCGTCCGGACCTGAACTTGCATTGACGATCACGGGAATCTCGCTCACGCATTGCTCCGGTTGCGGATGGGCAGCTACTTACGCACTGTCGGTGGCGGTGGCGGTGGCGGGACGTGCGCCCGCGGCGGTGCCGTCGACGCAGCCCTGTCGATCCTGGCAATCCAGTCGGGCGGCATCGAGCAGTGCCGGCATCTTTTCGACCAGGAAATCGATGAACACGCGTACCGCGGGAAGCAGGCCACGCCGCGACGCGAACACCGCGTGAAAAATGCCCTGCGGCAATCGCCACTGCGGCAGGACGACTTCGAGCGTGCCGTCGCGCACCTGCTGCGCGCAGAGCGTTTCGGGCAACAACGTGATGCCGACGCCCTGCTCGGCAAGCGAGCGCAGCATCGGAAAGTCGAAGCCGGACACGCGCGGCTTGAGATCCACGCGACGCACCTCCCCATCCGGACCGTGCAGTTCCCAACGCTGCCTGGCTTCGTCCTCGTTGATGCTGAGCGTCACGTGCTGGGTGAGTTCATCGGGGTCGACGGGGCGACCCATGCCGTCGAGGTAACGTGGGCTGGCGACCAGCAACTCCTGGATCTGGCCGAAGCTGCGCATCACCAGGCCGCCATCGTCATCCAGGCGCGAGCGCACCCGCATCGCAACGTCGAAGCCTTCGTTGATCAGGTCGACCTTGCGATTGCTGACGTGCAGCTGCAAACGCACCTGCGGATAGCGGGCGAGGAACTCCGGCAGCAATCGCGGCATCTGCTCCTGCGCAAGGCCGACCGGGATGCTGACGCGGACCACTCCCCTGGGCTCGGCGCTGAGGCGATCGACGACCTCGCGTGCGGCGTTGGCTTCGGCCAGCATCGTCTGCGCATGGCGATAGACGCCGTTGCCGACATCCGTCACCGCGAAGCGTCGCGTGGACCGCTGCAGCAGTCGCACACCCAGGTCGGACTCGAGCTGGGTGATGCGGCGGCTCAGGCGGGACTTCGGGATGCCCAGTGCCCGTTCGGCCGCGGCGAAACCGCCGTGGTCGACGACCATCGCAAAATAATAGAGGTCGTTCAGGTCCTGCATGGCCGGCTCCAAGGTTCCATAAGTGGAACGATCAATGGCATTTGACTATCTTTATCCCATACAAGCAACAATCTATGGTGGGTCCTGTCGCGGCGAACGGCCGCATCGAAAGGGCAAACCCATGAAACTCCTCCATGTCGACTCCAGCATTCTGGGCCAGCAATCGGCCAGCCGCGAACTCAGCGCGGCGATCGTGACCCGATGGAAGGACGCCGTCCCGGGCCTGCAGGTGACCTACCGCGACCTCGACGCCGCCCCGCTGCCTCACGTCAGCGGACGCTCCCTGGCGGGCGCTGATGCGCCGCAAGCGGCCGAGGCGGGTCGTGCACTGCAGGAGTTCCTGGATGCCGATGTCGTCGTCATCGGGGCGCCGATGTACAACTTCGGCATCCCTTCCACGCTCAAGGCCTGGATCGATCGGCTGGCGGTGGCGGGAAAGACCTTCCACTACACGCCCAATGGCCCGGAAGGCCTCGCCGGCGGCAAGAAGATCATCCTGGCCAGCACCCGCGGCGGCTTCCACCAGCACAGCGGCGCCGACTTCCAGGAGCCGTACCTGCGCTACCTGTTCGGGTTCTTCGGCATCACCGACATCGAGATCGTACGGGCCGAGGGCCTGGCGGTATCGCCAGAGCAGCGCACCGAGGGCATGACAGCCGCTCATCGTTCGATTGTGGTGCCCCTGGCCAAGGCTGCCTGAGCGCCAAATGCAAAGGCCCGCGCGAGCGGGCCTTTGTCGTACCGCCCCGCGGGATCCAAGCGCGTCAGGCGATGCGTTCGACCCCGCCCATGTACCCGCGCAAGGCCTCCGGCACGACGATCGAGCCGTCTGCCTGCTGGTAATTCTCCATCACCGCGATCAGCGCGCGCCCGACGGCGACGCCGGAGCCGTTGAGCGTGTGCACCAGTTCCGGCTTGCCGGTGGCCGGGTTGCGCCAGCGCGCCTGCATGCGGCGTGCCTGGAAGTCCCCGCAATTGGAGCAGGAGGAAATCTCGCGGTACGTGTCCTGCGACGGCAGCCAGACCTCGAGGTCGAAGGTCTTGAGCGCGGTGAACCCCATGTCCCCGCCGCACAACAGGACGCGCCTGTAGGGAAGGCCGAGGCGCTCCAGCACGACCTCGGCGCTGCGCGTCATGCGCTCGTGTTCCGCGTCGCTTTCTTCGGGCCGTGCGATCGAGACCAACTCGACCTTTTCGAACTGGTGCTGGCGGATCATGCCGCGCGTGTCGCGGCCATGGCTGCCGGCCTCGGCGCGGAAGCAGATCGAATGGGCCGTGACGCGCATCGGCAGGGCCGCCGCATCCAGGATCGTGTCGCGCGCCAGGTTGGTCAGCGGCACCTCGGATGTCGGGATCAGGTAACGCCTGCTCGCGGCGTCCCCCTCGCCCACCTGGGTCGCGAACAGGTCGTCTTCGAACTTCGGCAGCTGGCCAGTTCCGAGCATCGAGTCGGCATTGACCAGCAGGGGGACATTCGTTTCCTCGTAGCCATGCTCCGACGTGTGCAGGTCGAGCATGAATTGCGCCAGCGCACGGTGCAGGCGAGCCAGCTGTCCGCGCAGCACGGTGAAGCGCGCGCCTGACAGCTTGGCGGCCACGTCCCCGTCCAGCCAACCGTGTCGCGCACCGAGCTCGACATGGTCCTTGGCCGGAAATTCGAACGTGCGTGGAACGCCCCACCGATGCTGCTCGACATTGCCGGTTTCATCGCGGCCCGGCGGGACCGACGCATCGGGGACGTTGGGAATCCCCAGCGCGATGGCGTCGATCTGCCCGCGAATGAGGTCCAGGCGCGCCTCGCTGTCGCGCAGCTCGCCACCGAACGCTGCAACTTCCGCCATCAGGGCGCTGGCGTCCTCGCCTTTCGCCTTTACCTGCCCGATCGCCTTGCTGCGCGTATTGCGCAGGTTCTGCAACTCCTGCGTGCGTACCTGCAGCTGTTTGCGCTCGGATTCCAGGGTCTCCAGCGCCGACACGTCGAGCTCGAACCCGCGCGTCTCGCGCAGGCGCGTGGCGAGTTGCGCCGGTTGGGTGCGGAGCAGTGCGGGATCGATCATGGACAAACCGGCAAGCGGACAGGGGCGTGATTATCGCGTGTTTGACGCTCGCATGAGCGTGCAAGAATGCCGAAGTCCGTTCAAGGGAACGCCAATGTCCAGTCCTTCCCCCAATGAAACCAATCGCGTCCACGTCCCCGATGATCGCGGCATGCGCCGGAACATGACGGACTGGCGACCGTCCAGGCGCACCCTGCTGGTCCTCGGCGCTGCCTTCGCGATCGGATTGCTGCTGTTCTTGTTGATGTGGTGGCGCGATCGCGGCCAGGACTTCTACCGTGCCGATACGGCTCCGGCGGCGACGTCGGAGCAGCAGTTCGAGCCATTGCCGGCGCCATTGCCCGCCGATGCAGGCAACCGTGACAGCCGACTGGGAGAACCGGCGGAAGACGATACGTCGCCGGCCATGGGCAGGATCGAACCGCCGCCCGCGCCGCCACGCGCACCCGAGCAACCGCGCGCGCCCTCGCCCTCGCCACCGGTGAATGCAGGCCCGGCTCCTGGGGCGACACCGGTCGCGATCTCCTCGCCAGCGCCCAGCTACCCGCCCGACGCCTATCGCAAAGGCGAATCGGGCACGGTCGTGCTGCGCATCCACGTCGGGCCTGACGGTATTCCGTATTCGGTCGACCTCGTCCAGAGCAGCCGCTCGCGCTCGCTGGATCGCGCCGCAAGCGACGCCGTCCGGCGCTGGCGCTTCCGGCCGGCGCAACGCGGCGGCCAGCCAGTGGCTGGCGAAGTACAGGTTCCGATCGTCTTCACCGCCGACCGTTGAGTTGAAATGCACGTCCCGTCGCCGGAACACGCGACGTGGACCTGCGCCGTGCCATGGTCCTGTCGACTACACCGCAGGAATGGCCATGGCCTGGCGTATCCGCCACAGCACGCAGGACGAGACCGGCGCTACGCCGCGCGGGAATGCGCATCCCTTGTTCTGGCTGCTGGTACTGGCAGCCTTTCTTGCGATCGTCTGGATGCTCTACAACCGCTACGCGAGCGAGCCGCCGCCTCCGCTGATGACGACACCGCCGCCAAAAACCACGGCGGCAACCCGCGCCGTCAGTCGCATCGTCGATGCCGAACCATTGCGGCCACAGCGCACTGGCAGGCCACCGCGCCCATGAAGCGTCAGGAACGCGGGGGTGGCGGTGCCAGCACCGTGCGATCGCCGTTGTGTTCCTGCGGACTGACGATACCCGCCGCCTCCATCGCCTCGATCAGGCGGGCGGCGCGGTTGTAGCCGATCTTCAGGCGGCGCTGCACGCCCGAGATCGATCCGCGACGCGTCTCGGTGACGATGCGGACGGCCTCGTCGTATAGCGGATCGGACTCGTCCCCTGCCCCGCCACCGCTTTCCGGCAAGCCCGATGCACCGACCACGGTGCCATCGCCGAGCGACTGCACTTCTTCCAGCACGCCCTCGATGTAGTCGGGGCCGCCGCCGCTCTGCTTGAGGTGCTCGACCACGCGATGCACCTCTTCGTCGCTGACGAAGGCGCCATGGATGCGCTCGGGCATCGCGGTGCCGGGGGGCAGGTACAGCATGTCGCCATGGCCCAGCAGCGTCTCGGCGCCGGACTGGTCCAGGATCGTGCGCGAATCGATCTTGCTCGACACCTGGAACGCGATGCGCGTGGGGATGTTGGCCTTGATCAAACCGGTGATGACATCCACCGATGGTCGCTGCGTGGCGAGGATCAGGTGGATGCCCGCGGCGCGCGACTTCTGCGCCAGGCGTGCGATGAGTTCTTCGACCTTCTTGCCGACGATCATCATCATGTCGGCGAATTCGTCGATGAAGATGACGATGAACGGCAGGGCTTCGAGCGGTCGTGGCGCTTCGCCGAGATCCGCGTTGGGCTTGAACAGCGGATCCATCAGCGGCTGGCCGGCATCCTGCGCGTCCTTCACCTTCTTATTGAAGCCGGACAGGTTGCGCACGCCGACGGCCGACATCAGCTTGTAGCGCCGCTCCATTTCGGCCACGCACCAGCGCAGGCCGTTGGCGGCCTCCTTCATGTCGGTGACGACGGGCGCGAGCAGATGCGGAATGCCCTGGTAGACGCTCAATTCGAGCATCTTCGGGTCGATCATCAGCATCCGCACGTCCTTGGCGGAAGCCTTGTACAACAGGCTCAGCACCATCGCGTTGACCGCGACGGACTTGCCCGAACCGGTGGTGCCGGCAACGAGTAGGTGCGGCATGCGCGACAGGTCGGCGACGGTTGGGCGCCCCGCGATGTCCTTGCCCAGCGCCAACGTGAGCGGGCTGCCCGACTTGTCGTATTCCTTGGAACGCAGCAGTTCGCTCAGGAAGATCATCTCGCGGTGCGAGTTGGGGATCTCCAGTCCCACCACGGACTTTCCGGGAATGACATCGACGACGCGCACGGCCTTCACCGACAGTCCGCGCGCGATGTCCTTGTCGAGCGACGAAATCTGGCTGACCTTGACGCCCGGCGCCGGCTCCAGCTCGAAGCGCGTGATCACCGGGCCGGGATACGCACCGACGACCTGCACGTCGATGCGGAAGTCCTTGAGCTTGAATTCGATCTGCCGCGAAACGGTCTCCAGCGTTTCCTCGCTGTAGCCCTTCTGCTGCGGCTTGGGGTCGTCGAGCAGCGCGAGCGGCGGAATGCCGGAGCCATCGCCGACATGGAACAACGGGATCTGCTGTTCGCGCTTGGCGCGATCGCTCTTCTCGACCTGCGCCGGCGCCGGAGGCTCGATCCGGACAGGCGTGCGCTTGGCGCGCAGCTCGCTGTCGAACTTCCGGACCTCACCGCGCTCCTCGCGCATCGCGCGCGCCTGCTGCCATTCGTTCGCCTGTTGCGTGCCGCGGCGAAACAACGGCCCCAGCGCGAGCACGCCCTGGCCGATGCGATCCATCACCGCCAGCCACGACAATCCCGTCGCCAGCGTGACCGATACGAGCAGCAGGGCCAGCAGGAACAGGTTGCCGCCGACCGGACCGAAGCCGCGATACAGCGATCGCCCGACGAGCTGGCCGAGGATGCCGCCACTACCCGCGGAAAAGTCCGGCGCGCTCGCGACGCGAAGATGCAACAGGCCGGTGGCCGCCACGAGGAAGCCCACGATTCCAACAAGTCGCAACGCCGGGCCGAGATCGGCCTCGCCATCGCCATCCGCATCCAGCCCGAACAGCGCGATCCACGCGACGAGGCCCAGCATCACCGGCAACAGATACGCCACGTACCCGGTCAGGTACAGCAGGACGTCCGCCAGCCAAGCGCCGACGCGACCGCCGACGTTGTGCAAGGGCGCCGTGACGCTTCCGGAATGCGACCAGCCAGGATCGGCCGGCGAAAACGTGATCAGGCTGGCGATCAGGTAGAACAGCAGTGGCGCGATCAGGATTAACGCGATGTCGCGCCACATCCGCTGGCGACGCGGATTGGCAGCCGCCGGCGCCACCTTTCGCGAGGCGACGGCACGTTTGCCGCGAGAGGTTTCCGGGACGGGGCGAGCCACCGTGCAGTCACACCTTAAGATAATCCCCTAATGGCCTGATAGTACAAGCCATCAGGGGTAGTCGCCAGCGTCCACTGCGGCGTCGGCCGTGGTCAGAGCTTCATGTCCTGCAGCGCGGGATGCACGATCCTGCCCGCTTCCACGTTGATGCCGCGCACCAGCGGCTGGCTGTCGCGCCAGTTTCCGGACGCCAGCTTGGTCACCCACGGCAGGATCGCCGCGCAGATCGCCTGGGAGGACGTTTGCGGAACGGCGCCCGGCATGTTGGTGACGGCGAAGTGGATCACGCCTTCCTCGACATAGGTCGGCTCCTTCCAGGTGGTCGGACGCGACGTCTCGAAACAGCCGCCCTGGTCGATGGAGATATCCACGACGACAGAGCCCGGCTCCATGCCGCGGACCATCTCGCGGGTCATCACATGCGGCGCGACCGCGCCGGTCACCAGCACCGCACCGACGACCAGGTCGGCGGATGCAACCTCGCGGGCGACCACGTCGTCATAGGGGTACAGCGCGGTGACGTTGTTGCCAAGCCGCATCATTTCGTCCATGCGGTCCTGGCGCTTCTCGAAGACCACGACATTCGCGCCGCCCGCAGCCGCCAGCGCGGCCGAATGCCCGCCCGCGGCGCCGGCGCCGAAGACCACGACCTTGCCGCGCTCGGTCGATGGCAGGCCGCCAAGCAGCTTGCCCTTCCCGCCCATCGGCTGGTGCAGCAGGTGCGTGCCGACCTGCACCGCGATCTTGCCGGCGATGATCGACATCGGCGCCAGCAGCGGAAGGTCGCCGTTCGGCAACTCGACGGTCTCGAACGCGATGCCGGTCAGGCCGATGTCGAGCAGGCGCTTCGTCAGTACCGGCAGCGGGGCCAGGTGCAGGTAGCAGAAGAGCAGGTGATCCTTGCGCAGCAGCGCGAGATCGCCTTCGATCGGCTCCTTGACCTTGACGATGAGCTCGCCGTTCGCATACAGCGTCGCTGCATCGGGCGCGATCTTCACGCCCAACTTGGTGTAGTCGGCGTCCTTGAAACCGGACTTGATGCCGGCGTCCTTCTCGATCCAGACCTCGTGGCCGCGCTTGACCAGATCGCCAGCGGCAGCGGGAACGAGCGCAACGCGCCCTTCAAGGGTCTTGGTTTCCTTCGGTACACCAATACGCATCGGATTGCCTCGCAAGATGGGAGTTTCCGGCCGATGATCGGCCGATGTCGGCACGGCGCCTTTGACGCGCCCTTGTTTTGAGGGGAACCCGCCGCCAATCTATGCGGCCTGCGCCACGGCGATGACACTCGCCAGGCGACGATCCCCGAACCTGACAATTATACCCATGACCTCCCTTTCAATCAGTTCGTCGAAGCATTGCCGCCTGCTGATCCTCGGCTCCGGGCCTGCCGGCTGGACTGCCGCCGTCTATGCGGCGCGCGCCAACCTCAAACCCGTGCTGGTGACCGGCCTGCAGATGGGAGGGCAGCTGATGACGACGACGGAGGTCGACAACTGGCCCGGCGATGCGCACGGCCTCATGGGACCGGACCTGATGACGCGCATGCAGGCGCACGCCGAGCGCTTCGACACCGAGGTGATCTTCGACCACGTGCACAGCGCCGACCTGTCGCAGCGACCCTTCCGCCTGAAAGGCGACAACGGTGAATACACCGCCGATGCACTGATCATCGCCACCGGCGCCACCGCCAAATACCTGGGGCTGGAATCGGAGGACGCATTCAAGGGACGCGGCGTGTCGGCTTGCGCCACCTGCGACGGGTTTTTCTTCAAGGACCAGGACGTTGCGGTGGTCGGTGGCGGCAACACCGCCGTCGAGGAAGCGCTGTACCTGGCCAACATCGCGCGCAAGGTGTACCTCGTGCACCGACGCGACACGCTGCGCGCCGAAAAGATCATGCAGGACAAGCTGCAGGCCAGGATCCAGGCCGGGAAGATCGAGCCGGTATGGCACCACGTCGTCGACGAAGTGCTGGGCGACGATGCCGGCGTCACCGGCTTGCGCGTCAAGTCGACGCTCGATGGCGCCACGAAGGATCTCGTCATCCATGGCCTGTTCGTCGCGATCGGACACACGCCGAACACGTCGTTGTTCGAAGGCCAGCTGGCCATGAACAACGGCTACATCGAGATCCGGTCCGGCCTGTCGGGCGGCGCCACGGAAACCTCGGTCGGCGGCGTCTTCGCCGCTGGCGACGTCGCCGACCAGCATTACCGCCAGGCGATCACCTCGGCTGGATTCGGCTGCATGGCGGCACTGGATGCCGAGAGGTTCCTCGACAAGGACGTCTGATGCGCGTTCCCGCCCATTGAAGGCCAGGCCTTGAGCAATGTGCGCACCATCGCCGCGCTTGGGGACATCCCGGCATCGCAATGGGACGCGCTGCACGATGGACGCAATCCGTTCGTCTCCCATGCATTCCTGGCGGGGATGGAACGCCATGGTGTCGTCCGCGCGCGCACCGGATGGATACCGCACCACTTGACGGTCTGGGACGGCGACGCGCTCATCGCCGCGGCACCCGGATACCTCAAGGCCAATTCGCATGGCGAATTCGTCTTCGACCACGCATGGGCACATGCCTACGCACGCCATGGCCTGGACTATTTCCCCAAATGGCTGTGCGCGGTGCCGTACACGCCGGTCACCGGGCCGCGGCTGTTAGCCCGCGATGACAGCGCCCGCAAGCTGCTGCTCGATGCCGCCATCGCCGAGGCGACGAGGCGCCAGCTGTCGTCGGCGCACGTGAATTTCATCACTGCGGAAGATGACGCCGCTTTCGGGGACGACTGGCTTGCGCGCATCGACATCCAGTACCACTGGCGCAATGCATCGGGCTGGATGGACTTCGATGCGTTCCTGGCAGCGATGGACCACAAGCACCGCAAGAACATCCGGCAGGAGCGCGCGAAGGTCGCGCGGTCCGGCGTCACGCTGCGCGTCGTGCACGGTGACGAGGCCAGCGCCGGCGAACTGGAGGCGATGCATGGCTTCTATCTGCAGACCTTCGCCGAGTACGGCAATACCCCGGCGTTGACGCTGCCATTCCTGCAGCACCTTGCGCGGACAATGCCGCGGCAACTCGTGATGTTCCTGGCCCAGCGCGGCGAGGACATCATCGCCGGCGCCCTGTGCCTGCGTGGCGGCGACACCCTGTACGGCCGTTACTGGGGTGCGAGCGAAGCGGTGCCTGGCCTGCATTTCGAGACCTGCTACTACCAGGGCATCGACTACTGCCTGCGCGAGGGTCTGGCGATCTTCGAGCCCGGGGCACAAGGCGAGCACAAGCTGGCCCGCGGATTCCTGCCGACCGTCGTCCGCAGCCGTCACTGGATCGCAGAGCCCGTCTTCGCCCAGGCGCTTGGCCCGTGGTGCAGCGAGGAGGCCGCCGCGATCCTGCGATACAAGGCCTTGCTGGACACGCACACGCCGTTCCGCGGCGCCTGATCACACTGCGCGCATGCAACTGACATTGCCCTGGCTGGATGCCGACCCGGCCGCACCGTTTCCACCCGCCGACTCGGCGCTTGTCGAACCGGCGGGACTGCTGGCGGCTGGCGGCGACCTGTCCCCCGCCCGGCTGCTGAACGCTTATCGCAGCGGAGTATTTCCCTGGTTCTCGGAAGGACAGCCGTTGCTGTGGTGGTGTCCCGATCCGCGCGCGGTATTCCGGACCGACGGCGTCCTGTTGTCGCGTCGCTTCAGGCGGCAGCTGCGGAGCTCGCACTGGGTGCTGCGCGCCGATACGGCATTCGACGAAGTGGTCGCGGCCTGCGCACGCACGCCCCGGCCAGGCCAGAAAGGAACATGGATTACCGCCGGCATGCAGGCGGCCTACGGTCAACTGCATCGCATGGGACATGCGCACTCCATCGAGGTGTTCGACGGCGGGCGTCTCGTTGGCGGCATCTACGGGGTTGCGATCGGCAGGATGTTCTTCGGCGAAAGCATGTACAGCGGCGTGTCCGGCGCATCGAAAGCGGCACTGGCCGGCCTCGCCTTCCGCCTGCGCGAATGGGGCTGGCCGCTGATCGATGCACAGGTCGAGAATCCCCACCTCGACAGCCTGGGCGCGGAATCCTGGCCCCGGGAACGATTCCTGCGGGAGATTGCGGCTTTGACGGCCCGCAATGCGCCAACCGGAGCGTGGACCGGGCGATTCGGCGAACTGGCGGCGGCCAGCCTGTCCGAATGACCACCCTTTTTGCGCCTGCAGTGCCCCTCGTGCCAGAATGCCCGACTTTCCCGGCGGCATTCCGCCTGGCTGCACAGGCCTGTCGCCTGTCAATCGCGTTGCAACACCAGGAAACACATGGCGAAAGATGACGTCATCGAATTTGAAGGCACGGTCTCCGAAACACTCCCGAACACGATGTTCCGGGTGAAGCTGGAGAACGGGCACGAGATCATTGCCCACATTTCGGGCCGGATGCGGAAGAACTACATCCGCATCCTCACCGGCGACAAGGTCAAGGTCGAAATGACCCCCTATGACCTGAGCAAGGGCCGCATCACCTACCGGATGAAGTAACCCGGCAGGCGGTCAAAAAAAGGCGGCCATTGGCCGCCTTTTTTGTTGCCTGGACGGGCTTACACCGTCACTGGAAGCAGCTTCTCGGGCTCGGGTTCGGAGTCCACGACCAGCTCGCCATCCTTGACGTCGATGCTGACGCGGCCGCCACGCACGAGCTTGCCGAACAGCAGTTCGTCCGCCAGCGGGCGCTTGATCCTGTCCTGGATCACCCGCGCCATCGGTCGAGCGCCCATCAGCGGGTCGAAGCCGTGTTGCGCCAGCCACTCGCGAGCGACCGGCGTGGCCGACAGACTGACGTTCTTTTCGTGCAGTTGTGCCTCCAGCTCGATCAGGAACTTGTCCACGACCCGCAGGATGTGGTCCAGCCCAAGCGCCTGGAACTGCACCACCGCGTCCAGGCGGTTGCGGAATTCCGGGCTGAAGCTCTTGCGGATGACTTCCATCGCATCGGTGCTGTGGTCCTGCTGCGTGAAGCCGATCGTGCGGCGGGCCGCCAGCGCCGCGCCGGCATTGGTCGTCATCACCAGGATCACGTTCTTGAAGTTCGCCTCGCGGCCGTTGGTATCCGTGAGGACACCGCGATCCATGACCTGCAGCAGGATGTTGAAGATGTCCGGATGCGCCTTCTCGACCTCGTCCAGCAGCAGCACGCAATGCGGCGTCTTGACGATCTTTTCGGTCAGCAGGCCACCCTGGTCGAAGCCCACATAACCCGGGGGCGCACCGATCAGCCGCGAGACCGAATGCGGCTCCATGTACTCCGACATGTCGAAGCGCACCAGCTCGATCCCCAGCTGCAACGCCAACTGCTTGGTGACCTCGGTCTTGCCGACGCCGGTGGGACCGGCGAACAGGAAATTGCCGATGGGCTTGTCGGGATTGCCCAGGCCAGAGCGCGCCAGCTTGATGGCCGACGTCAGCGTGCCGATCGCGGCGTCCTGCCCGAAGATGACCATCTTCAGGTTGCGCTCCAGGTGCTGCAGCACATCCTTGTCGGACGCGCTGACCTGCTTGGCCGGGATCCGCGCCATCTTGGCGATGATCATCTCGACCTCCTCCACGTCGATCAGCGTCTTGCGCTGGTCCAGCGGCAGCAGGCGCTGGCGGGCGCCAGCCTCGTCGATCACGTCGATGGCCTTGTCGGGCAACAGGCGGTCGCCGATGTGCTTGACCGACAGGTCCACTGCCGCCTGCAGCGCTTCGTCGGCATAACTGACGCCGTGGTGCGCCTCGTATTTCGGACGCAGGCCATGCAGGATCTCGACCGTCTCGCCGACGGTGGGCTCCACGATGTCGATCTTCTGGAATCGCCGCGCCAGGGCGCGGTCCTTCTCGAAGATGCCGCGGTATTCCTGGAAGGTGGTCGAGCCGATGCAGCGAAGCTCGCCCGAGGCCAGCGCGGGCTTGATCAGGTTGCTGGCATCCATGGTGCCGCCACTCGCCGAGCCCGCACCGATGATGGTGTGGATCTCGTCGATGAACAGCACGGCGCCGGGAATTTTCTTCATCGCCGCCAGGACGGCCTTGAGGCGCTTCTCGAAGTCGCCGCGATACTTCGTGCCGGCCACCAGGGCGCCCAGGTCGAGTGCGTAGATGGTGGCGTCGGAGAGGACGTCGGGAACCTCCCCGTCGACGATGCGCTTGGCGAGGCCTTCGGCCAGCGCCGTCTTGCCGACGCCTGCCTCACCGACGTACAGCGGATTGTTCTTGCGGCGCCGGCACAGGACCTGGATCGTCCGCTCGACTTCGTCGGCGCGGCCGACCAGCGGGTCGATCTTTCCCGCCATCGCAAGCTCGTTGAGGTTGCTGGCGTATTCCGCCAAGGCATCGCCCTTGCCTTCGGAGTCGCCCGCTTCGGCGCGGGTGCCCTCCTCCTGCCCAGGCGCTTCCTCACCGCCGAGCTTGGCGATGCCATGCGACAGGTAGTTGACGACATCCAGGCGGGTGACGTCCTGCTGGTTCAGGTAATACACCGCATGCGAGTCCTTCTCGCCGAAGATGGCGACCAGGACATTCGCGCCGGTGACCTCCTTCTTGCCGGAGGACTGCACGTGGTAGACGGCGCGCTGCAGCACGCGCTGGAAACCGAGGGTGGGCTGGGTGTCGCGCCCGTCGTCGGCATCGAGCTTGACCACCGATTTGTCGATCGCCTGCTCGAGTTCCGAGCGCAGGCGCGCGAAATCGGTGCCGCTGGCCTTGAGCACCATCTCCGCCGACGGGTTGTCGAGCAGAGCGAGCAGCAGGTGTTCGACCGTCATGTACTCGTGACGCGCCTCCCGGGCGCGCTTGTAGCACTGGCCGATGCTGTATTCGAGATCCTTGCTGAACATGGGGCTGAAGCCCTCCGGAAACTGTGGACATCACTGTCGACGATGTGGGGCGGCAGCCACCCTCACACAAGCCCCGCGAGCCCCGTTCTACGCCTTCTCCATGGTGCACAACAACGGGTGCTGGTTCAGCCGTGAGTATTCGTTCACCTGTGCCACCTTCGACTCTGCCACCTCGCGCGTGTAGACGCCGCACACACCCCTGCCCCGGGTATGGACGTGGAGCATGATCTGGGTGGCTTTTTCGATGTTCAGCCCGAAAAACCGGACCAGGACTTCCACCACGAATTCCATCGGGGTGTAGTCGTCGTTGAGCAGCAGGACCGAGTACAGCGGTGGTCGTTCGACCTCCGGCTTGCTGGTTTCCACCATGACGCCGTGGTCGCGTTCGTGTCCCGGATTGGTTGCCATGCGTCGATTATACGAAGACGCGGGCGCGAGCCGGCATTGGACGGCGCAAGGACTCCCGAAGACAATGGCAGCATGGGCTATCGTCAAGGACGTTTCTGGCAGCCGGACGTGACCGTCGCAACCGTCGTGGTTCGCGACGGCAAGCTGCTGTGCGTGGAAGAGCGCGTCAACGGCCAGGTCGTGATCAACCAGCCAGCTGGTCACCTGGAGCCCGATGAGAGCCTTGTCGACGCGGCATTGCGGGAAACCAGCGAGGAGACCGGCTGGGACGTGCAGCTGAGCGCCTTCATCGGCGCCTATCAGTGGAAGGCGCCCATGCAGGCCGATGGCAGCGGCGGTCGGCACTACCTTCGATTCGCATTCGCGGCCGAGCCCTTGTCCCTGGATGCGTCACGATCCCTCGACGAGGGCATCGTCCGCGCGATCTGGCTGACCCCCACCGAGCTGATGCAGCAGCAGGCGCGCCATCGCAGCCCGCTGGTCTGGCAGGTGGTGGCCGATTACCTGGCCGGCCGGCGGCATCCGCTGTCGATGTGCCAGCAGATGGCATGAGCGCTCCCGACGTCATCGTGGGGATGTCCGGCGGGGTCGATTCGTCGGTGGCCGCCTTGCTGCTGCGCGATGCGGGCGTGGCGGTAGCGGGCTTGTTCATGCAGAACTGGGCCAGCGACGACAGCAGCGATTGCCGTGTCGAGGACGATCGCCGCGACGCCGTCGCGGTCAGCGGTCGCCTCGGCATTCCGATCCACTTCCGTGACTTCTCCAGCGAATACCTGGAGGGGGTGTTCAAGCACTTCCTTGCCGAATATGCCGCCGGCCGGACACCGAACCCGGATGTCCTTTGCAACCGGGAGATCAAGTTCAAGCACTTCCTGGACGCCGCCCGAGACCTCGGCGCGGAGTCGATCGCAACCGGCCACTACGCGCGTGTCGAAAGGCGCAACGGCAGCTGGCGGCTGCTGCGCGCCGTCGACACCAGCAAGGACCAGAGCTATTTCCTGCATCAGCTCGGACAGTCCCAGCTGGCCGCCACGCGCTTTCCACTCGGTGGGATGCTCAAGTCGGAGGTGCGGCGGATTGCCGCGGACGCGGGACTCCCGACGGCGGCCAAGAAGGATTCGACCGGCATCTGCTTCATCGGCGAGCGCGACTTCCGGCAGTTCCTGTCGCGCTACCTTCCGGCGCAACCCGGCGAGATCCGCGACCCGACCGGCCGCCTGCTCGGCGAGCATGGTGGCGTGTGCTACTTCACGCTGGGCCAGCGCGAGGGTCTGCAGTTGGGCGGCATTCGCGGCCGCGAGCAGGCGCCGTGGTACGTGGTCGGGAAGGACGTCGCCCGCAACATCCTGTACGTGGACCAGGGCATCGACAGCCCGTGGCTGCAGTCGACGACACTGTCGTCCGAGGACGCGCACTGGATCGCCGGCAGCGCGCCCTCGTCACGCTTCTCCTGCACGGCCCAGACGCGTTACCGACAGCAGGCGGAAGCCTGCGATGTCATGGTTCGCGATGACGGCACGCTCGACGTGCGCTTCTCCCGCAGCCAGCGCGCTGTGACCCCCGGGCAATCGCTCGTGTTGTATGACGCAGAAGCCTGCCTTGGTGGTGCCGTGATCCTGTCGACCGATGCTCCACTGGAATCCATGCAACGCGGACAGGCGGCATGACCGGTTCCGGCGAACGCCTGCTCGCACTGGGTGGACTGGCCCAGGCCCTGCAACAGGTCCGGCGCATTGCCGACACCGGCCAGGCCGATGCAGCCATCCTCGCCACCGCGCTGGACAGCGTCTTCCGCATCGATGCGGAAACGGCATCGGATGTCTACGGCGGCGAAGCTGCCGTGCGACCGGGGATGCTGATCCTGCGCGATTACTTCCATAACGAGGCGCGCGACGAATTGCTGCCGCGCCTGTCGCTCGCGGTGATACAATTGGAGCGGCGGTTCAGCCGCGATGCGATGGCGCAGCGCGTGCACGACGCACTGGTCGAACTGGCACCCACGCAAGCCCAGCTCGGCAGCAGCCATCCGCAGGTGCTTGCAGCCCTCGGCAGCCTGTACGCCGACACGGTCAGCCACCTTCGCCCGCGGGTGCTGGTCCAGGGCAATCCGCATTACCTCGGGCAGGCCACGGTGGTGGCGGAGATTCGCGCAGTACTGCTCGCCGGCCTGCGATCGGCGGTGCTCTGGCGACAACTCGGCGGCAGCCTCTGGGACTTCCTCCTGCACCGCAGATCCATGGTCGACGCCATCGATCAATGGCTGGATTGACCGCACGGAGTCGCCCGCAAGCTGATCACGCATGCCGCTGCACACCGTTTGCGGCATAATTGCAGGGCTGAATGCGGTGTTTTCTCCCGCCTCCCCCTTTCTTTTTCCGGAGCCCCTCGCATGGCCGACTCCTTTGCCACCCGCGCCCACCTTCAAGTCAACGGCAAGTCCTACGCCTATGCCAGCCTGCCCAGGCTCGGGGAGCGCTTCGACCTGACCCGGCTGCCCTACTCGCTGAAGATCCTGCTCGAGAACCTGCTGCGCCACGAAGACGGCGTGACCGTGCTTCCGGCCCACATCGAAGCGCTCGCGCAATGGGATCCGAAGGACGAACCGGAAACCGAAATCGCCTTCATGCCGGCACGCGTGCTGTTGCAGGATTTCACCGGCGTGCCCTGCGTGGTCGACCTGGCGGCGATGCGCGATGCCGTGCACAAGCTCGGCGGCAAGGCCAGCCAGATCAATCCGCTCATCCCCTCCGAACTGGTCATCGACCATTCGGTGCAGGTTGACGTGTTCGGCCGCACCGACGCGCTGGAGCTCAACGGCAAGATCGAGTTCGAGCGGAACATGGAGCGCTACAGCTTCCTGCGCTGGGGCCAGAAGGCGCTGAAGAACTTCAAGGTCGTGCCGCCAAGCACCGGAATCGTGCACCAGGTGAACCTGGAGAACCTCGCACGCGTGGTGATGGAACGCGAAGTCGACGGCGAGCTGCTCGCATTCCCGGACACCGTGTTCGGCACCGATTCGCACACCACGATGATCAATGGACTGGGCGTGCTGGGCTGGGGCGTCGGCGGCATCGAGGCGGAGGCGGCCATGCTGGGCCAGCCGTCGTCGATGCTGATCCCGCAGGTCGTCGGATTCCGGCTGACCGGACGCCTGCCCGAAGGCGCCACGGGAACCGACCTGGTCCTGACCGTGACCCAGATGCTGCGTGCGCTCGGCGTCGTCGGTAAGTTCGTCGAATTCCATGGCGATGGACTCCAGCACCTGCCGCTGGCCGACCGCGCCACCATCGCCAACATGGCGCCGGAATACGGCGCCACCTGCGGCATCTTCCCGATCGATGCCGAAGCCGTCACCTACCTGCGGCTCTCGGGCCGCACCGAGGAGCACATCGCGCTGGTCGAGGCCTACGCCAAGGCGCAGGGACTGTGGCACACGCCCGATTCCCCGCAGGCCCGCTACAGCGCGACGCTGGAGCTGGACCTGGGCGACGTGCGCCCGTCGCTGGCAGGTCCCAAGCGCCCCCAGGACCGGGTGCTGCTGGAGAAGATGCGCGACAACTTCACCGCCAATCTCGAAGGCCTGCTCACCGCCAATCGCAAGGCGCGCAAGACCGAGATCAAGCGCATGGATGCCGAAGGCGGCGACCAGCCGCAGGCCGAGCACCTGGCTGCCAGCCCGCGCTCGAAGATCCGTATACGCGACCAGGATTGCGAATTGACCGATGGCTCGGTGGTCATCGCGGCGATCACGTCGTGCACCAACACCTCCAATCCCGCGGTGATGCTGGGCGCGGGACTGCTGGCGCGCAATGCCGTGCGCCTCGGGCTCAAGACCAAGCCGTGGGTGAAGCCGTCGATCGGCCCGGGCTCGCTCGTGGTCACCGACTACCTGAAGAAGGCCGGCGTGCTGGCCGACCTCGAGCAGCTCGGATTTTTCATCGTCGGCTACGGTTGCACGACCTGCATCGGCAACTCGGGCCCCTTGCCCGACGAAGTATCGAAAGGCATCGCGGAAAACGACCTGGTCGTCGCTTCCGTCCTGTCCGGCAACCGCAACTTCGAGGGCCGCGTGCATCCCGAAGTGAAGATGAACTACCTCGCCTCGCCGCCGCTCGTCGTCGCGTACGCGCTGGCCGGCACGGTCGACATCGACCTCAACACCCAGCCGCTGGGCACGACACCCGACGGCAAGGACATCTACCTGCGTGACATCTGGCCGAGCAACAAGGACATCGGCGACATGATCGCCGCGACCGTGGGCCCGGAGCTGTTCGCGCAGAACTACGCCGACGTCTTCAAGGGCGACAGCCGCTGGAACCAGATCGCCTCGCCCGATGGCGAAAGCTACGCATGGGATGCCGGCTCGACCTACATCAAGAACCCGCCCTACTTCGACGGCATGACCATGGACGTCGGCAACATCGATGACGTGCGCGGCGCGCGCATACTCGGGTTGTTCGGCGACTCCATCACGACCGACCACATCTCGCCGGCAGGCAACATCAAGAAGGAATCGCCCGCGGGCCGCTTCCTCATGTCGCGTGGCGTGCAGCCGGCCGACTTCAACAGCTATGGCTCTCGTCGCGGCAACGACGACGTGATGGTGCGCGGCACGTTCGCCAACATCCGCATCAAGAACCTGATGCTGGGCGGGGAGGAAGGCGGCAATACGCTGTACTTCGACAAGCAGGGCACGCCGGGCGAGAAGCTGGCGATCTACGACGCCGCCATGAAGTACAAGGCCGACGGCGTTCCGCTGGTTGTCTTCGCCGGGAAGGAATACGGCACGGGTTCGTCGCGCGACTGGGCAGCCAAGGGCACCAACCTGCTGGGCGTCAAGGCCGTGGTGGCGGAAAGCTTCGAGCGCATCCACCGCTCCAACCTGGTGGGCATGGGTGTTTTGCCGCTGCAGTTCATGGACGGCGAAAACGCCCGCGTGCTCGGACTCGATGGCAGCGAGACGGTTGCCATCAACGGACTTGAGGACGGCGCATCCAGGACCGCGGCGGTGACAGCCACCCGCAGCGATGGCACGGTCATCAGCTTCCAGGTCCAGGTCCTGCTGCTCACGCCCAAGGAAGTCGAGTACTTCCGCAATGGCGGCATCCTGCATTACGTGCTTCGTCAGCTGGCAGCACGCAAGGCCGCCTGATCATGCCGTCTACAGCGCCGGCTTCCAGTCGGCGCTGGTCATTCGCCAGTCCCCCGATTGCAGTCGCCAGCCTGTGCGCACGTCGTACAGGTTGGCTTCGCCTGGAAGACCCGCGCCGGGACCGCCAGTCAGTGCGGCGCTGAACTCGACGGTCGCATGATCCGGTGCACGCGCGGACGGTGACAGCACGATGTGCAGTGGCCCCACGGTCGCACCCACCGTCGGATGCTGCAGGAATGACAACTGCGCCAAACGGACGGCTGCTTCCCGATCCATGCCATCGGGACCGATGAAGTCATCGGCAAGCAACTCCCTGATGGCTCCGGCCTGTCGCGCCTCCACCGATGACTGCAATGCCGCAACGGCTTGTCGCAACGACTGCTCGGGAGGTGTGCGCGCACAGTTGGCCAGCAGCAATGCAAGCACGCACGCTGCCAACCCTGCCGCCAGGATGCCTGCACTGCGCCGGGTGGTTCGCGTTCGCATGGTCCTGCCTCGCATGGTGAAACCCGCGCGGGGGAAAGGCCCGGCGCCGCCTTGCCAGCCCCCGGAGCCTATGCTCCAATCGATTGCGACCATACGGCGTCGCATTGGTTGCGCGACGCAATCATGACAGGGGAAATCGATGGACTCACGCCCGTGGCTCGCACACTACCCGGCTGGTGTTCCGGCTGAGATCGACGTCGATGAATTCCCCTCGATCGTTTCCGTGCTGGAGCGTGCGATCGAGCTGTATCGCGACAAGCCGGCATTCGCCAACCTCGGGAAGACCCTCACCTACGCCGACGTCGATCGACTCAGCGGGCAACTGGCCGCATACCTCGTCGGTGAGCTGCAACTGAAGAAGGGCGATCGCGTCGCGATCATGCTGCCCAACTGCCTGCAGTACCCGATCTCGACGTTCGGCATCCTGCGCGCCGGGCTGACGGTGGTCAACGTCAATCCGCTATACACCCCACGCGAACTGCGCCACCAGCTTGTCGATGCCGGCGTCAGCGCGATCATCGTCCTGGACAACTTCGCACACACCGTACAGAGCGTCATCGATGACATCCCGTCGATGAAGGTCATCACCAGTGGACTCGGCGACATGGTGGGCGCGAAGGGCGTCGCCGTGAACTTCGTGCTCAAGTACATCAAGCGGATGGTCCCCGACTACGACATACCCGGGAACGTCCGCTTCCGGGATGCGTTGGCGCAAGGCCAGCGGCATCCGCTGCCGGAGCCAACCTGCCTGCCAGGCGACATCGCGTTCCTGCAGTACACCGGCGGCACCACCGGTGTTGCGAAGGGCGCGATGCTCACGCACCGCAACCTCGTGGCGAACATGCAGCAAGCGGCGGCCTGGATCGGCACGGCCCTGCGCCCCGGCGAAGAACTGATCGTGACCGCGTTGCCGCTGTATCACATCTTCGCGTTGACGGCGAACGGTCTCGTCTTCATGAAACTCGGAGGCTTGAACTACCTCATCACCAATCCCCGGGACATGCCTGGTTTCGTGAAGGAGCTTTCGCACATTCCGTTCACCGCCATCACCGGCGTCAACACCCTGTTCAACGGGCTGCTCAATACGCCCGGATTCGAACGCGTCGATTTTTCCCATCTGAAAATGACGCTTGGTGGCGGGATGGCCGTACAGCGCTCGGTCGCCGAGCGCTGGAAACAGGTGACGGGCTGCACACTGATCGAAGCCTACGGGTTGACCGAAACCTCCCCGGCCGCGTGCATCAATCCGATGGACCTCCCGGCCTACAACGGCTCCATCGGCTTGCCCGTGCCGTCGACGGATGCCTGCATCAAGGACGAAGGCGGCAACCACCTTCCGCCGGACATGGTGGGTGAACTCTGCATCAAGGGCCCGCAGGTCATGCTGGGCTACTGGCACCGTCCTGATGAGACCGCGGAAGTCATGGACGACGAAGGCTGGTTGCACACCGGCGACATGGCGCGGATGGACGAGCAGGGATTCTTCTACATCGTCGATCGCAAGAAGGACATGATCCTGGTCTCGGGCTTCAACGTGTATCCCAACGAAATCGAGGACGTGATCGCGATGATGCCGGGCGTGCTGGAGGTTGCGGCCGTCGGCGTGCCGGACGAGAAATCCGGGGAAGCGGTCAAGGTCGTCATCGTCAGGAAGGATCCCTCGCTGACCGAGGAGCAGGTCAAGGCCCATGCCCGCGAGTACCTCACTGGCTACAAGCACCCCCGGTACGTGGAATTCCGTACCGAACTCCCCAAGACCAACGTGGGCAAGATCCTGCGGCGCGAGCTTCGGGAGCCGTCGCCGGCCCGCTGACGGCTTTCCTCCAGCCTTCTCTTGCCCATTCGGAACCGGCGCCCTTGCGGGCGCGTCCGTTTAGATGCATAGAGGTCGGTGTCGGACGCACCCACCTTGCCAAGGCCGTCCCGTAACGCGACCGACCGGGCGGCCCACCCCCTCGGAGATACCCCAATGTCTGTGGTCCAACCCCTGTTTCGCCCTGATGGGAAAACCCTGCGTATCACCGAAGACCATGCTCGCGGGGTGTCCTGGTGCAACATGCATGCACACTTGGCCAGGACGCCTGGCCGCGCATGTTTCTCGAGCCGATTGATCGACGATATCCTGGTTTACCAGCGTGACCTTGGCAGCCGGCTCAATGCGCTTCGGCAGGAACAACCAGGTCGACTGCAACACGTCGTGCTGGCGTCCGATAGCGATGCCTTCAACCTGGGTGGCGACCTTGAGTTGTTCAGTCGGCTGATCCGCACGGGCAACCGCCACGATCTGTTCGCCTACGCAAAGCGTTGCGTCATGGGCGTCCACGCGTTCCATGCAGGACTCGATGCCGGTGCCCATACCATCGCACTGGTGCAGGGCGATGCATTGGGAGGCGGCTTCGAGGCAGCGTTGAGCTGCCACACCATCGTCGCCGAGGAAGACGTGCTGATGGGACTTCCCGAGGTATTGTTCGACCTGTTTCCGGGAATGGGCGCGTATTCATTCCTTTGTGAGCGCATTGCCCCACATGCGGCCGAACGCTTGATGCTTGAAGGCACCGTCTACACCAGCCAGGAACTCCACCGCATGGGCCTGGTTGACGTGCTTGCGCCCAAGGGCCAGGGAGCGCAGGCAGTCGAAGAAGTCATCAGGAGCAACAACCGGATCGCCCACGCCCGGGCTGCGATGCATCGCGTTCGTGCGTTGCGACCATCGTCCACATTCGACGAGCTGATGAAGATCACCGAAGTGTGGGTCGATACCGCACTGCAACTGGGGGACAAGTCGTTGCGCACGATGGATCGCCTGGTGCGTGCGCAAAGTCGACGTGCAGGGGTAGCCAACTTCTAGGGGAAATCAGGGGGAGTGTTCGCCCCCGTCCTTCACGCTGCGTGCTTGCTGGCGAGCATCAAGCGCTCGCTTTCCTTCGGCCAGGCGCTCGGAAATGCCGCGCAGCCTGGCCGCCCACTCGCCCGCGATTTGCCGCTGGGAAACCTGCATCAATTCCCCGCTCACCGCGGCGAGTTTGATCAGTCCCAGGTTTCCCGCGACCCCCTTGAGGGCGTGCGCCTGCTCGCGCACCTGCTCCCAGTCGGCGTCCGCGCCAGCGTGGGTCAAGGCTTCCATGCAGATGTCGGCATCAACGATGCATTGCGCAATGAAGTCGCGTTCAAATTCCGCCCCGAGGCCGATGGCGCCGAGCTCATCGAGGACCGCGCTGTCGAAGACACCATCCAGGCTTGACGCGACCCGCGTTACGGCAGCACCTATCCCGGCCGGGTCAGCCGGTCGCTCCCCGGACGCGACCTCGGCAAGCGTATCGAGCAGGCGCGCCGTCGAAAGCGGCTTCGCCAGGAATGCGCGTGCACCCGCCTGCTCGCAGGCCTTGATCGAGTCCGGGGTGACGTCGGCGCTGAGGACGATGACGGGGGTGCGACGGCCTCCGCCGGCTTCCATCACCCGCAATTGCTTCATGAGGTCCAAACCGCTGATCCCCGGCATGTGCAGGTCGACAATCACCGTGTCGTAGTCGGCACTGGCCAGCAGGTCCAGAACCTGCTCCCCGCCCTCGACGCAGGTCACCCGATGCCCGGCTTTTTGCAGCAATCGCTGCAGGACCATCCGATTGGCGGCATGGTCGTCCGCAACGAGAACGGACAAACCCCGGACACGTGCGCGATGCCGCAGGAAGGGGTTCGCAAATGCAATGACATTTTCGGAAGGATTGTCGAGGTGCTCCCCGGCGTCATCATGCAGCCAGGCTTGTCCTTCTTTCGGCACACCATCGTTCGTGCGGATCGCAGGTGCGTCGACTCGCCCCAGTGGGAGCTCCACCCAGAACCGCGTGCCCTGCCGCTCGGTGCTTTCGAAGCCAATCGTGCCGCCCATCGCCTCCGTCAGGCTCTTTGCAATGGTGGTCCCCAGGCCGGTGCCACCATGGCGGCGGTTCAAGCCCGCGTCTGCTTGTTCGAATGCCTCGAACAGGCGTTTGCTGGCCGACATCGGTATGCCGATCCCGGTGTCCGTGACGACGAATCGCAGGCGCGCGGTTCGCTCGTCGAGGCCCGTGAGCATCAAGTCGAGCCTGACGGAACCTGCCTCGGTGAACTTGATCGCGTTCCCGGCGAGGTTGATCAGAACCTGGCGCAACAGGCCCATGTCGCCTCGCAGGACCAGCGGAATGTCCTCAGCGACATTGTCGATGTAGCGCAAGTGCTTGATACGGGCCTGAGGCTCCAGGATCAGGCCGATGCCCTTCACCAGGTCGCGGGGTGAGAATTCCGTGGGATTGAGCTTGAGTTTTCCAGCCTCGATCGCTGAAATGTCGAGGACGTCCTCAACCAGGGCGAGCAGCGTTCGCGCGGAAGCCTGGATGGTGTTGAGGCACTCACGTTGTTCCGCATCCAGTCGCGTCGTGCCCAATAGTTCCGACATTCCGGCCAGGCCATTCAATGGCGTGCGGAACTCATGGCTCATGTTCGCAAGGAACTGGCTTTTTGCCTGATTGGCGCGACGCGCATCGGTGATTGCGCGATTCAAGGCATTGAGTAGCGAGTCGAAGTACAGCGGGACCGCTGCAAGCCCGATCAGCAATCCCCACGACAGATACGGGTTGTGACGCCAATAGGGCGATATCGCGATCACGACTGCGAAAGACGCTGTTGCCAATGCGGTAGCCGCCCTTAGATAGCCGCTGCCATAGCGCATGCCGTTGCCGATCGTCACCCAGAGGAGCACGGCATAGAGGGGCGATGCCTGGGCACCCTCCAGGCACATGATCGCGCCGATCGCCGCGTAGTCGGCGAGCATCCCGACGCAACGCCGCGGGTGTGAAATGCCAGGCTGGCGCAATATCGCTGCAAGCAGGATCAACGCCGTGGCGAGTTCGCCCAGCAGGATCAACCAGGTGAAATGTACGGTTGAGTTGCCCGCCTGCTGGTATTGCCACCCCATGTACGAGGAAAACAGCGCGGTGATGATGATGCGCACGATGTCCTGTGCATGTTCGCTGTCCGGTCGTCCGGACAACCGGGTCTTGACGAAGGAAAAGACCGAGGCCATGGCCTAGGGCGCGCCGGCGACGAGGGTCCGCAAAGCATGCTGCGCGCAAATTGCATCAAGCCGCTCGCGACTGCGCAACACGATGTCCACGCAGCGCGGATCGAACAGCACGCCGCGCTGCTCGACCAGATGGGCGAGCGCATCGTCCAGCGTCCAGCGCGCCCGGTACGGCCGCGGCGATATCAGCGCATCAAGGACGTCCGCAACCGCGACGATGCGCGCCGCGACGGGGATCGCATCACCCGCCAGTCCGTCCGGGTAACCGCTGCCGTCGTAACGTTCCTGGTGACGGAGGGCAATCACCGCGCCCATCTGGATGAATCGGTTCTGGCTGTTGCCGAGCAACTGGTGGCCGATGACCGGATGGCGGCGCATGACGCGCGTCTCCTCCTCGTCCAGCGAGCCCGGCTTGAGCAGCACCGCGTCTGGGATGGCGATCTTGCCAATGTCGTGCAAAGGCGCGGCGAGTTCGATGAGCCGCACATCCTCCTCGGATAGATCCATGCCCTCGGCGATCAGGCCGGCGAACGCAGCCATGCGTTCGAGGTACGCGCTGGTGCCGACATCGCGAAGCTCGATGGCAGCGGCCAGGCGAGACAGCGTCTCGCGCTCGCGCTCTTCCACCTCGTGCATGCTCGACAACAGCCGCTGCTCCAGGGACAGGGCGCGCTGTTTCACGGACTCGGACTGCTGGCGCAGCTGCAGCAGGTTTCGGCATCGGGCACGCAGTTCGCGCGGACGCACCGGCTTGACCAGGAAATCGATCACGCCGGCATCCAGGGCCGCCTGTCGGACGGGCTCGTCGCCGACGACCGTCACCAGCACGATCGGGACGTCGCGATGGACCAGGGGCCGGCGAAACCGCCTGGCGAACTCGAGGCCATCCATGCCGGGCATGCGGTAGTCGAGCAGCAGCAGGTCGGGGCGGTTCTCGTCGCACCACGCCAGAGCCGCCTGCGGATCGCTGAAGTCGACGACCCGCAACTCGGAACCGATGTCCTCCAGGATGTGGCGAAGCATCGTCCGCGCGGACGTCTGGTCATCCACGATCACGATATTCAACGAGTGATCCCATTGCATTGGCGCGCGAATTGCATGCAGGGCCATGGCGGAGTCCTCACCGTGACGAAGAGCAGCGACCGACTTCCGCCCGGAAAACGAGTCCTGCGACAGCACCGATCTGAAACTGGATACGCGGAATAACGGGTGCGACGGCCAGATCATGCCTGATCGGCGCGGGGTATACCTGCTAATTCGACCCACTTCCTGCCATGGGCCGCATGTAGGGAAAGAGCAGTACGTCACGAATCGATGCGGAATCCGTCAACAGCATCACCAGGCGGTCGATTCCGACCCCCAGGCCACCGGTCGGCGGCAATCCCGTCTCGAGCGCCCGGATGTAATCGGCATCGTAATGCATGGCTTCCTCGTCCCCCCCCGCCTTGGCGTCGACCTGCGCCTGGAACCTTGCCGCCTGGTCCTCCGGGTCGTTCAATTCCGAGAAGCCGTTGGCGAGTTCCTTGCCGCCGACGAACAGCTCGAAACGGTCGGTGATGCCGGGTTCCGTGTCCGACTCGCGCGCCAGTGGCGACACCTCGACCGGGTAATGCGTGATGAAAGTCGGCTGGACGAGATCGCCCTCGACCGTTTTTTCGAAGATCTCCAGCAACAACTTGCCCCATCCGTATCCGGGCTTGACCGGAATACGCAAGCGCTCGCAATGCCGGGCCAGCGCGTCGCGGTCCCGGCAATCCGCGGCACTGATCGACGGATTGACCTCGCGCACGGCGTCTTCCATTTTCCAGCGGCGGAAACGCGGCCCCAGGTCGATGGCGTTGCCTTCCCACTCCACTGCCGTGCGGCCGAGCGTCTCCTGCGCGACATCGCGGATCATCGACTCGGTGAGATCCATCACCTCGTCGTACGTTGCGTAGGCTTCGTACAACTCGAGCATCGTGAACTCGGGGTTGTGACGCGTGCTCACGCCCTCGTTGCGGAAATTGCGATTGATCTCGTAGACCCGCTCGAAGCCGCCCACCACCAGCCGCTTGAGGTAGAGCTCCGGAGCGACCCGCAGGTACAGGTCCAGGTCCAGCGCATTGTGATGGGTCGTGAACGGCTTGGCCGTGGCTCCGCCCGCAACGTAATGCATCATCGGCGTCTCGACCTCGAGGAAGCGTCGCGCGTCGAGCCAGCGCCGCAACGCGGCGATGATGCGCGAGCGCAGCACGAAGACCTCGCGCACGTCCGGCGAAACGATCAGGTCGACGTAGCGCTGGCGATAGCGTTGCTCGACGTCGCTCAAGCCATGCCACTTGTCCGGCAGCGGTCGCAGCGACTTGGTCATCAGGCGCAAGGCGTCGGCCCGGACCGACAACTCGCCGGTCTTCGTGCGCATCAGGGTGCCGGTGGCGGCGACGATGTCGCCAACGTCCCAGCCCTTGAAGGCCTCGTACTGCTCACCCAAGGTGGCGGATTGCAGGAACAACTGGATCCGGCCGCTCATGTCCTGGATCTGCGCGAACGCCGCCTTGCCCATGACCCGCTTGGCCAGCAGGCGGCCTGCGATCGAAACCGGTACCGCCTCGGCTTCCAGCGCTTCGCCAGTCCAGCGCGCGGCATCGCCGTAGCTGGCCTGCAGGTCCGCCGCGTAGTCGGAGCGACGGAAATCATTCGGGAATGCAACGCCCTGCCGGCGCAACGCGGCCAGCTTGCCGCGGCGCTCGGCGATCAGGTGGTTCTCTTCGACGCCGCTGGTATCAGCCGGGGCGGAAGCGGGTTTGTCGGTCATTGCGAGGCCTGGATATCGGGAAGCGACGTGATCGATGGCGGTGAGGAAAGACTACACGGCATCCGATCGCCGGGAGCCCGCCTCCAGGCCGGATTTCAGGCTTGCCTCGATGAATTCGTCGAGGTCGCCGTCCAGCACCTTCTGCGTATCCGTGCGCTCGATCCCGGTGCGCAGATCCTTGATCCGGGATTGATCGAGGACATAGTTGCGGATCTGGCTGCCCCACCCGATGTCCGACTTGGTCGCTTCGAGCGCGTCCTTTTCCACGTTGCGCTTCTGGACTTCGAGCTCGTACAACTTCGCCGCCAGCATCTTCATCGCGGTATCGCGGTTGGCATGCTGGCTGCGGCCGGTCTGGCACGCGACCACCGTGTTGGTCGGGATGTGCGTGATGCGCACCGCCGACTCGGTCTTGTTGACGTGCTGGCCACCAGCGCCCGAGGAGCGATAGACATCGGTGCGCAGGTCGGCGGGATTGATCTCGATGTCGATGTCGTCCTCCACCTCCGGCGAGACGAACACCGAGGTGAAGCTCGTATGGCGACGATTGTCGGAGTCGAAGGGCGACTTCCGGACCAGGCGATGCACGCCGATTTCGGTCTTCAGCCAGCCATAGGCGTAATCGCCTTCAACCCGGAAGGTCGCCGACTTGATGCCGGCGACATCGCCGCCGGACACTTCCATCAACTCGGTCTTCCAGCCCCGCGACTCGCACCAGCGCAGGTACATGCGCAGCAGCATCTCGGCCCAGTCCTGCGCCTCGGTGCCACCGGCACCGGCCTGGATGTCGACGAACGCGGAATGCGAATCCATCTTCCCGGAAAACATGCGCTGGAATTCCAGCGTGTCCACGCCGCGCGCATAACGCTCGACATCCTTGCTGATGGCGTCGGCGGTTTCCTGGTCGTCCTCGGCCTCGACCAGGTCGAGCAGTTCCGCGGCGCCCTCCAGGCCTTCGGTCAGTTCGCGGATGCCATTGACGGTCTTGTCCAGCAGGGACCGCTCGCGCCCTAATGCCTGGGCGCGCGCGGAATCGTTCCAGATGTCGGGATGTTCAAGTTCGCGGATGACTTCTTCCAGCCGCTCGACCTTGGCATCGTAGTCAAAGATACCCCCGGAGCGATGCGAGCCGGCTGCTGAGCTCGGAGATGCGATGGCGAAGGGGATTGAGCTCGATCATGGATGGAAAATCGTTGGTTGCGTGGCGCAAATTCTAACAGTTCGGCATTGCCGCCTCGCGCGGGCGAGCGTCCGGATCCGCTTCGGCAAGGTCCTGGCGGTGCACGACGACGAGTTGTATGGAATCCCCACCCCGGTAGTCGTCCGGGACAAGACGATAGGCCAAGTGCACGGAGGACGCGGGTGCCCGCCCCTGCCATCCGCCGAACTCGATGGCATTGATCCGCATGCCCTGCATCGAGAGCTCCATTTTCAGGTGGCGCTCGCCGACGATGCGCCACGACAGCACATCGAACCGGCCGTCGAACAGTGGCTCCGGATAGGCCTGGCCCCAAGGGCCGCCATCGCGAAGGCACTCCGCGATCGCGCGGGAAAATTCGTCCGGCTGCAACTCGCCATCGGTGACGACTTCGGCCTGCAACAACTCCGGGGCCAGCAGTCGCTCGATAGCCTCGCGCAGGGCCGCCTCGAACCTGGGAAAAGCCTCGATCGACAGGCTCAGGCCCGCCGCCATCGCATGGCCGCCGAACCGCTCGATCAAGCCCGGATGTGCCGAGTCGACCGCGGCAAGGGCGTCGCGGATATGGAAGCCCGGGATCGAACGAGCGGAGCCACGCAATTGCGCGCTGCCCGGTTCCGACGGCGCGAAGGCGAAGGCTGGACGATGCAGGCGCTCCTTCAGCCGCGATGCCACCAGGCCCACGACGCCGGGATGCCACTGCGCATCGAACAGGCAGACCACCGACGGTGCAACGCCATCCAGCGAGACCCGGGCCAATGCGGCCTCCGCCTCGTCGGTCATCTGCTGCTGGACCGCGCGACGCTCGCCATTGATCGCATGCAGCAAGCTGGCGAGTTCGCGCGCTTCGCCGGGATCGTCGCTGAGCAGGCAGGCAATGCCCAGGGACATGTCATCCAGCCGCCCGGCTGCGTTGATGCGCGGTGCGAGTGCAAAGCCGATGTCACCGGCGGTCAGCAGGCGCACGTCGCGACCGGCCACCTCGGCCAGTGCACGCAGTCCGACGCAACCCTTGCCGGATCGAAGGCGCCGCAGGCCGGCACCGACCAGGGCGCGATTGTTCTGGTCCAGCGGAACCAGGTCGGCGACCGTTCCCACGGCGACGAGATCCAGCAGTGTCGCCAGGTCCGGTTCGGCTTGCGCCGCGAATCGTCCGGCGTCCCGCAGGCGTCGACGCAGGGCGAGCAGCACATAGAACATCACGCCCACGCCGGCGAGCATCTTGCTGGGGAAACCATCGCCAGACAGGTTTGGATTGACGATGGCGTCGGCGGGCGGAAGCATTGGCCCCGGCAGGTGGTGATCGGTGACGAGTACCTGCCAGCCCCGCGCCTTCGCCGCGGCGATTCCCGCATGGCAGGCGATGCCATGGTCGACCGTGACGATGAGATCGGGCGCGAGTGCGGCGAGATCGTCCACCAGGTGCGGGGACAGTCCGTAACCATGCGTGACCCGGTTCGGCACGGCATGGGAGACATGGCGCGCGCCGAGCAGTCGCAGGCCGCGCACACCCACCGCACAAGCCGTTGCGCCGTCGCAATCAAAGTCTCCGACGACCACGATGTGCCGATCCGACGCGATGGCCGCCTCCAGCAGCGCGGTCGCAGCATCCAGTCCACCCAGCAGCCGCGGATCGAGCAGTTGCGCGAGCGCAGGTTGCGCCTGCTCCGGGCTGAAGGCGCCGCGCAGCTCATGGATGCGCCGCAGCACCGGTGGCATCTGCGCAGGCCACTCTCCGACTGCTGCTGCGGTGCGTCGACGCACAGTGGGAATGCTCATTGCCTCGGATCCATTGCCGCCGTGGGCGCCAGGGCTGCAGTGTCACGGCCTTGCCAAGGCTTGCGCCAGAAACGCCAGCGTTGATGTCGCAGCAGGAGGAACCGCATGCCGTCCTCGAAGTCCAGCACGATGGAATCCACCTTGCCGTCGCCCATCGCCTGGATGGCCGGCAGGATCCAGCCCAACGCCACTTCATCCATGTGGCGCACCGATCGCAGGTCGACCAGGGTCGACAGCGTTGGTGGCGACCACCGTCCCGGGAGCGGCTGCGTCGACATCACTGTTGCTGCCATCGCAAGGGAACGCAGCGTGGCGTCGTCGGTGCGCACGTCGGCATATGCCGTCGACACCCGGCTGGGAAGTGTTCCGCCACCCCAGAACCACAACGAATTGATCGGCGGCCTTCCCGCTGCGATGCGTTGCGCATTGCGCGGATGGTTGTGCAGCACGATCTGCGCGTCGTTCAACAGGGCGCGCCAGCGTCGGGACGTGACGCCGGCCTCTTCCGCCTTGCCGGGCAGGTGGTCGAAGACATCGGTGCCGAGTGCCTCGGATGGATCCACGAACACCGGCAACGGTGTGTCCCGCGGCAGCTGCAGGTACCAGCGCGACGGAGTCGGGGCATCCAGCGCAAAGCCCGCATCGCCAAACAATGGCTGCAAGGCGGGCAGGAATGCATCGACATCGGCCTGTGCCACGCCGACACCGTCGCTGCATGCGAACAGCCGCGCACCCGTCATCTCCGGTCGCACCCAGGCGGGATCCGCGCGCACCCAGGCCGCGGTGCCTGCGTCGCCGGCATCCGCCTGTCGCGTGAGCGCGGCTGCGGGCCAGCCGCGCGGAAGCAGATCGAAATGCCGCAGCAGTTGCGCACGCTCCCCGGCCTCCCCGGACGGCAGGCGGGTCGCGCGACCCAGCACACTGGACAGCGCCGGCGGCCAGTCGCCGCCCAGGCGCGAACGCGCCGGAAGCAGCAAGGTCACCGGTGGCATGTCGGCTCGCCGTCAGGCTTCGTAACGAACGCCGACGATCTCGTACTCGCGCTGTCCCGCAGGCGCATCGATGACGATGACATCACCCTCGTGCTTGCCGATCAGGGCGCGCGCGACCGGCGACGAGATCGCCACCAGTCCATGCTTGATGTCCGCCTCCAGGTCGCCAACGATCTGGTAGGTCTTTTCCTCGTCCGTGTCCGTGTCGGCGAGGTCCACGGTGGCGCCGAAGACGACCTTCTTGCCGACGTCGAGCGTGGCGATGTCGATCACCTGCGCATTCGACAGCTCGGCTTCCAGCTGCTTGATGCGCCCTTCGATGAAGCTCTGCTGGTCACGCGCGGCGTGGTATTCCGCGTTCTCCTTGAGGTCGCCGTGGGCACGCGCCTCGGCGATCGCGGCGATGACGGCGGGCCGCTTCACGGACTTCAATTCTTCCAGCTCGGTGCGCAGGCGCTGTGCGCCCTTGACGGTCAACGGCGCTCTCATCGTGATGTCCTTGTGTGATTGCGCATGGCGTCAGCAAGACTCCAGTTCGGCGTGCAGCTCCTGCAGCGACCAGACGGGCCCGCTGTCGCGGAAATCCAGCGAGTGCAGCAGCGCCTTGGCGCCGGCGATGGTCGTTGAATAGGTGACGCGATGCTGCAGGGCTTCGCGCCGGATCGAGAACGAATCGGAGATCGCCTGGCGGCCTTCGGTCGTGTTGACGATATACGCGATCTCGCCGTTCTTGATCAGGTCGACGATGTGGGGGCGGCCCTCGATGACCTTGTTGATCAACTCGCAGGCCAGCCCCTGCTCGCGCAGGAACGTGCCGGTGCCGCGCGTGGCGACCAGCGTGTAGCCACGACGCACCAGGTCATGCGCCACCGGCAGCACCCGCGTCTTGTCGGGATCGCGCACCGAGATGAAGGCCTTGCCCGTGCCTGGCGCCTTGATGCTCGCCGCTTCCTCGGCGCGGGCGAACGCCGCTCCAAAGCTGCGGCCGACACCCATCACCTCGCCCGTCGAGCGCATCTCCGGGCCGAGGATGGGATCCACGCCCTGGAACTTCGCGAAAGGGAAGATCGCTTCCTTCACGGAGAAGTAGTCGGGCACGATTTCGCCGCTGACGCCCTGCTCGGCCAGCGTCATGCCGGCCATGCAGCGCGCGGCGATCTTGGCCAGCGGTCGCCCCGTCGCCTTGGACACGAAGGGAACCGTGCGCGAGGCACGTGGATTCACTTCGAGCAGGAAGATCCTGTCCTCGCCATCGGGGCCCGTCTGCACGGCGAATTGCGTGTTCATCAGGCCGATGACGTTGAGTGCCTTGGCCAGTGCGATCACCTGCTCGCGCAATGCGGCCTGGGTCGCCGGCGAGAGCGAGTACGGCGGCAACGAGCAGGAAGAGTCGCCGGAATGCACGCCCGCCTCCTCGATGTGCTCCATCACCCCGCCGATCAGCACGTTGCCGTCCTTGTCGGCGATGACGTCGATGTCGACCTCGACGGCGTTGTCCAGGAACCGGTCCAGCAGGACGGGCGAATCGTTGGAAACCTTGACCGCGTCGCGGATGTATCGCGACAGGTCGGCGTCGGAATGCACGACTTCCATCGCGCGCCCGCCGAGCACGTAGCTGGGACGCACCACCAGCGGATACCCGATCTCACGCGCGAGCGTCAACGCTTCATCGGGATTGCGCGCGGTGCGGTTGGACGGCTGCGCGAGGCCCAGCTTCGTGACGAGCTGCTGGAAGCGCTCGCGATCCTCGGCCAGGTCGATCGATTCCGGCGACGTGCCGATGATCGGCACGCCGTTGGCTTCCAGCGCCTGCGCCAGCTTGAGTGGCGTCTGCCCGCCGTATTGCACGATCACGCCAACCGGCTGTTCGACCTCGACGATCTCCAGCACGTCCTCGAGCGTCAGCGACTCGAAATACAGGCGGTCGGATGTGTCGTAATCGGTCGACACGGTTTCCGGATTGCAGTTGACCATGATGGTTTCATAGCCATCCTCGCGCAGCGCAAGCGCCGCATGCACGCAGCAGTAATCGAACTCGATGCCCTGCCCGATCCGGTTGGGCCCGCCGCCCAGCACCATGATTTTCCTGCGGTCGGTCGGATTGGCCTCGCACTCGTCCTCGTAGGTCGAGTACAGGTAAGCCGTCGTCGTCGCGAATTCGGCCGCACAGGAATCCACGCGCTTGTAGACGGGTCGCACGCCGAAGGCCTTGCGCAGCGCCCGCAGCGCCGATTCGCTCGTTCCGGTCAGCTGGGCCAGGCGCGCATCGGAGAAGCCCTTGCGCTTGAGATGGCGCAGGCGGCGCGCGTCGAGCGCATCCAGTCCACCGGACACGACGTCGCCTTCGATCGCGACGAGTTCCTCGATCTGGTCGAGGAACCACGGATCGACGAACGACAACGCGTGCACCGCCTCGACGCTCATGCCGGCGCGGAAGGCATCGCCCAGGAAGAACACACGCTCGGGACCGGCCTCCTTGACCTCGCGCCGCAGGGTTGCCAGGTCGGCGTCATCGGCTAGATCCAAGCCCGTCGGATCGAGGCCGACCTTGCCGGTCTCCAGTCCGCGGAGCGCCTTCTGCAGCGATTCCTGGAACGTGCGGCCGATCGCCATGACCTCGCCGACCGACTTCATCTGCGTCGTCAGGCGCGCGTCGGCGGCGGGGAATTTCTCGAACGCGAAGCGCGGGATCTTGGTGACGACGTAGTCGATGCTGGGCTCGAACGACGCCGGCGTCAGTCCGCCGGTGATTTCGTTCTTGAGCTCGTCGAGCGTGTAGCCGACCGCGAGCTTGGCCGCGACCTTGGCGATCGGGAATCCCGTGGCCTTGGAGGCGAGCGCCGAGGATCGCGACACGCGCGGATTCATCTCGATCACGACCACGCGCCCGGTCTGCGCATTGATGCCGAACTGCACGTTGCTGCCGCCGGTATCCACGCCGATCTTGCGCAACACCGCGATGGATGCATCGCGCAGGCGCTGGTATTCCTTGTCGGTGAGCGTCTGCGCCGGGGCGACCGTGATCGAGTCGCCGGTATGCACGCCCATCGGATCGAGGTTCTCGATGGAGCAGACGATGATGCAGTTGTCCGCGGTGTCGCGGACGACCTCCATCTCGAATTCCTTCCAGCCCAGCACCGATTCCTCGACGAGGACCTCGCTGGTCGGCGACAACTCGAGCCCGCGGCTCACGATGTCGATGAGTTCCTCGCGGTTGTAGGCGATGCCGCCGCCACTGCCGCCGAGCGTGAAGCTGGGGCGGATGATCGTCGGGTATCCGACGGTCGCCTGGATCTCGATCGCCTGTTCCAGCGATCGCGCGACCTCGGCCTTGGGGCAATCCAGGCCGATCTCGGCCATCGCCACGCGGAAGAGTTCGCGGTCCTCGGCCATGCGGATGGCTTCACGCGATGCGCCGATCAACTCGACGCCGTATTGCTCGAGTACGCCGTGGTCGGCGAGGTCCAGCGCGCAGTTCAGCGCGGTCTGTCCGCCCATCGTCGGCAACAACGCATCGGGCTTTTCCTTGGCGATGATCTTCTCGACCGTCTTCCAGTTGATCGGCTCGATGTACACCGCGTCGGCCATGTCCGGGTCGGTCATGATCGTCGCCGGGTTGCTGTTGACCAGCACGACGCGGTAGCCCTCGTCGCGCAGCGCCTTGCAGGCCTGGGCGCCGGAGTAATCGAATTCACAGGCCTGGCCGATCACGATCGGGCCGGCGCCGATGATCAGGACGGTCTTGATGTCGGTGCGCTTTGGCATGTCAGCGCGCCTCCATCGACGCCACGAATCGATCGAAGAGATAACTCACGTCGTGCGGCCCGGGACTGGCCTCGGGATGGCCCTGGAACGAAAACGCCGGCGCATCCGTCAACTCCAGCCCCTGGTTGCTGCCGTCGAACAATGATCGGTGGGTCACGCGCACGTTCGCGGGCAAGGTGGCCTCGTCGACCGCGAAGCCATGGTTCTGGCTGGTGATGAGCACGCGCCCGGTGTCCAGGTCGATGACCGGATGATTGGCGCCGTGGTGGCCGAACTTCATCTTCAACGTCTTCGCCCCGACGGCAAGCCCGAGCAGTTGGTGGCCCAGGCAGATTCCGTATGTCGGGATCTTCCGGGCGATGAACTCGCCGATCGCGGCGATCGCGTAATCGCAGGGCTCCGGATCACCCGGACCGTTGGACAGGAAGATGCCGTCGGGCTTCAACGCGAGTGCGTCGGCGGCGGAAGTCTGGGCGGGAACGACGGTGACGTCACAGCCGCGCTCGGCGAGCATGCGCAGGATGTTGATCTTGGTGCCGAAGTCGTACGCGACCACGCGGAACTTCGACGGCGCCTCGATGAAGGCATTGCTGTCCAGGTCGAGCTGGCCACCCGTCCATCGATACGATTCGCGGACGCTGACTTCCTTCGCCAGGTCCATGCCCTTGAGGCCCGGGAACTTGCGCGCGGCTTCCAGCGCCACGTCGACGTCGATCGCGTCGCCAGCCATCACGGCTCCACCCTGCGCACCGCGGTCGCGCAGCAGGCGGGTCAGCTTGCGGGTATCGATGCCGCTGATCGCGACGACGCCCCGCTGCTGCAGCCATTCCGGCAGCGCCACCTCATTGCGCCAGCTCGATGGCCGGCGCGGGACGTCCCGGACGATCAGGCCGGCAGCCCAGGCGCGCGTCGACTCATCGTCTGCCGCGTTGCAGCCGGTGTTGCCGATGTGCGGATAGGTCAGCGTGACCAGCTGGCGCGCGTAGGAGGGATCGGTGAGGATTTCCTGGTAGCCGGTCATCGCGGTGTTGAACACCACTTCGCCCACTGCCAGTCCGGATGCGCCGACGGAGTCACCCTCGAACACGGTGCCGTCTTCGAGGACAAGGATTGCGGGCTGGGTCACGGGCATCGCCTAGGTGGGTTGGAATCCGCCTCGATTGCGGGCCGCACGTGAGCGCAGGCTGCAGCAAAGCGCGGACGCGGCGTGGAGCCGGTCCGAGCTGGCGAGGAGGAGGCCAGGAAAGGGAAACAGGGCGAGCGGGAATTCTACCGGCGCGAGGCCGCCCGCGCCACCCGCGATCAGTCGAGAATGTCGCCGATCCGGTACAGGCCGGGGCCACGTCCCGCCAGCCTGGAGGCGGCATGCAGGGCTCCGCGCGCGAATATCTCGCGGCTGCCGGCACGGTGGACCAGTTCGATCCGTTCACCCACGCCCGTGAACTGGACCGTGTGCTCCCCGACGATATCTCCCGCACGCAGCGACGCATACCGCGGCAGTGCCCCGCCCTGCTCCGCGGCCTCGCCCAGCGACAACGCGGTCCCCGACGGGGCGTCCAGCTTGTTGCGGTGGTGGGCCTCGACGATGTCGCAGTCCCAGTCCGGCAGGGCGCGTGCCGCCCTTTCGACGAGGTCGGCCAGCACGGCGACGCCCAGGCTGAAATTGGAGGCCCACAGCACGGGAATGCCTGCCGCAGCGGCCTGCAGGGCGTGCTTCTGGGCAGCATCCAGACCGGTGGTGCCGGAAACCAGCGCGGCTGCGCGCTGGACGCACAGGGCGAGGATCTGGCTGAAACCGTCGGGTCGGCTGAAATCGATGGCCACGTCGAACGCCGGCAGGCCCTCCAGCTCCCGTGCGCTGAACCTGGGGATGCCGTCGACCACACGCTGGTCGACGCTCGCGGACACCGCGGCGACGATCTCCAGCAGGTCATCGGTGGCGGCAAGCCGCACAAGGGCTTCGCCCATGCGCCCAGTGGCGCCATGGATGACGACACGAAGGCGCGGCCGGACAGGGGTTGCGGGTGTACTCATCAATGCAGGCTAGCCGGTTACGAGCGGGTTGGACAACGCCATATGGCGCACTGCCGGTCTGCACCGGTGGTTCCGGCGACCCCTGCGCGTTGTCATGTAACTAAACAAGACAAACCGGTTACATGACACCAATCATGCTTTGGATTTGACCGCGCGCTCACGCCTTAACGGTTTTCATACCGTGGATCGCTGGCGTTCGCGCCCGGCGATTGAGCTGGCGCGGATTGCGCCGGTCGAACGCGATCAGCACCTGGCACATCCACGCTGATCGGTTGCCCGTGCTGGATGTAGCTCGTCGGTGCCGGACGGATTCGGCACAAGAGGATGTCATGAGCCAGGTATCCCGTCGCATTTTCCTCAAGGGCGCAGCCGCGATGCCCTTGGCATTGTGGGTGGCGCGCTACGCCAATGCCGCCGACCCGGTCGTGCGCTACGACATCGCCAGCCCCAACGGGGCCGCGATGATGGAGATCTACGCCAATTCGGTTCAGCAGATGCAGGCCATGGGGCCGGACAACCCATTGAGCTGGATGTGGCAGTGGTATACGCATTTCGTCGACGGCACGACGACCAAGGCCAACGAGATCGCCCGCATTTTCGGAACCACGGTGACGCCGACAAGCTCGCTGGCGACGGAAATGTGGAATACCTGCCAGTCGCATTCGGGACAGAACGCGAACAACTTCCTGCCGTGGCACCGCATGTTCCTGTTCTTCTTCGAGAACATCGTCCGCCAGGTGAGCGGCCATCCGGAATTCGCGGTGCCGTACTGGAATTACGTCTCGGCCGACCCCGCATTGCGCGGCGTCCTGCCGCTGCAGTTCCGCCTCAAGGACGACGCCACCTACAGCGTCCTGTACCGGCCCAACCGCACCTTGCTGGCCAATAGCGGCCAACCGATCCAGAAGAACCAGGCCGCCGATCCGATGGACATCAGCACGGCGATGGCCAAGACCGCTTACAGCACGGTCGGCGCGGTACAGGGTTTCTGTCGCGCCATCGATTCGGGCATCCACGGAGCCATCCATGTGCTGGTTGGAAACAAGACCAACATGGGCGCGGTCCCATACGCCGCCCGCGACCCCCTGTTCTGGGTGCATCACTCCAGCATCGATCGGATGTGGGTGAGCTGGAACGCAAATGGGGGCGTCAATCCCTCCACGGTCGCATGGGCCAGGCAGCCATTCGTCTTTGCCGACCCGCAAGGCCAGCGCGTCTCAAGCAGGCTGCTGGATTACTTCAGCACCGAACCCCTCGGGTACACCTACGATGCTTTGATTCCGCCCGCAGTGAGTCCCGCGACGACACTCGCCGCGACCGCGACGACCGCCACCCGGAGCACCGGCACGAAACCGCAATCTGTGGCAAAGGCGCAAACCGCCGCCGAACTCGGTTCCCGGCCCGTGCACGCAAGACTGGTCCCGCTTGCGGGCGCACCGACGACGACGGTCCTGGGCCTGAATCCGGCGCAGCCCCAAAAGCACGCCTACCTGGTGCTCAAGGACCTGCATACCTGGAAGCAGCCTGAAGTCCTGTACGACGTCTACCTCACGCCCGTCACTGGCGGCCGGTTGGGCAGGGAAAGCCATGTCGGGAGCATCAATTTCTTCGACGCGGAATTCCATGACCACGGAAACGGCGCCATGGCCGAAGCCCTCGGCGAGAACTTCTACAGCTTCGACGTGACCCGGCTATTGCAGGGCATCGCGAGAAGCGGAAATCCGAATGCCCGGTACGGTCTGCTCGTGACCTTCGTGCCTGGGGGCACGCCAACCGCGGGGGCGAAGCCACTCGTGGCCACGATCGAACTCGTCATCCAGTAACTCCGGGAATGACGGATCGCCACACGTCCACTGCACCGCCAGGCCGCGCCGTCGCTTGTGATGGCGCGCCTGCGTGCAATCCACTCCAACACAGCCCCGAGTGGCGCCCGCGATGCTGGCGCCGCCGCAGAAGGAAAGCCGCATGTCCTCGATAACCCGCCGAACCCTGCTGAAGGGCGCCGCCGCCATGCCCATGGCCCTTGGACTGTCGCCGCTCGCACGTGCAGCCGACCTGAAGGTGCGCTACGACATCGCCAGCCCGGACGGCCAGGCCATGCTCGCCATCTACGCCGACGCCGTCTACAAGATGCAGGCGCTGGGCCCTGACAATCCCATGAGCTGGATGTGGCAGTGGTATACGCATTTCGTCAACGGCACCACGACCAAGGCCGACGAGATCACCCGCATCTTCGGCACCGATGTGACGCCGCAGAGTTCGCTTGCGAACGAAACCTGGGATACCTGCCAGTCGCACTCCGGGCAGAACTCGAACAACTTCCTGCCCTGGCATCGGTTGTTCGTCTTCTACTTCGAGCGGATCGTGCGCCAGGTCGGCGGGCATCCCGAGTTCACGCTGCCCTATTGGGACTACACCTCGACCGATCCGGCAAAGCGTGGCGTCGTGCCTGAAGCATTCCGGCTGCCCGACGACCCGATCTACGGATCACTGTATCGACCCGATCGCGGCACGCTCGCCAACAGTGGCGAGCCGATCCAGAAATACCAGGCCGGCGATCCGATGGACATCACCGACGCCATGCTGAAGACGACCTACAGCACGGTCGACAGCGTGCAGGGTTTGTGTCGCGCCATCGATTCGGGCATCCATGGCCGCATCCACGTGCTGGTCGGCACCAAGAGCGACATGGGGGCGGTTCCCTATGCCTGCCAGGACCCGCTGTTCTGGGTGCACCACAGCAACATCGACCGGATGTGGGCCAGCTGGAACAAGAATGGCAACAAGAACCCGACGCTGGGGACACCGGAAACGGCCTGGGCCAATCAGATGTTCGTGTTCGCCGATGCCAACGGTGTCCGCGTGGCGCGCAAGCTGTCGTTCGCGTTCAGCGCATTGAACCTGGGCTACTCGTACGACGCGTTCATTCCCAAGCCGACGCCGCCCCCGGCCGCACCCGCCACCTTGGCTGCCGCAAGCGCAACGACACTGCTGGGCGCATCCACCTCGAGCAGGCCAGGCAAGAAGGCCGAGCATGTCGCCAGATCGGCGGCGCCAGCCGCGCTTGGCGCAACAGCGATGCATGTGTCCCTGCAGCCCCTCGCGGGAACCCCGCAGACGGCGGTCCTTGGCCTGGATCCCAACCAGCCCGACAAGTGCACCTACCTGGTGGTCAAGGACCTGCATACCTGGTCCCAGCCCGAAGTCCTCTACCACGTCTACCTCACTCCCGCAGGCGGACAGCCGAGGCTCACCCGGCAGGCATACGCGGGCAACATCAACTTCTTCGACGCCGAATTCCATGATCACGGGCATGGCGCGATGGGCGCCGCCATTGGCGAGAATTTCTACAGCTTCGATGTCACCGAGATACTCAAGAGGATTGCGCTCAGCGGAAACCACAACGCGCGCGATGCATTGTTCGTGACCTTCGTTCCTGGCGGCAAACCGACTCCCGGCGGCAAGCCGATCGTTTCCACGATCGAGCTGGTTCGTCAGTAGCGACAGCAACCGTATTTGAAGAAAGGGCCGCAGATGCGGCCCTTTCCTTTACTGGAACGCTCTCCCGACGCGCGCATGCCTGCTGCTTCGGCCAGGCACCTGGCTGCAGGTGGCGAAGTCGGCGTCGCCCACCAGCGATCAAGATGATGGCCGAGGCTGCAAGCGCGATATCGAGCGCGACAGTCATCGCAGTGTCGCGCCACAATGAAACATCAATGCGCACCAATACACTGCGCTTTTGATCTGCATCAATTCCATCCGCGGGCAAGCTCCGAAAGTGACATCCGCTGCGCCGATGAATGACATCGGAGTCATCCGCGCAGCGATGGATTTCGGAGGAACACACCATGGAATGCTGCCCCTCACCCTGTGACTCGACCGCAATCCTGATTCCCCGCAGGGACGTGCTCAAGGCGTTCGCGGCCGCTCCGCTGGCACTTGGGCTGTCGCCCGTGGCCGAAGCCGCAACACTGAAGGTCCGCTACGACGCCGCGAGCTCGAAGGGCCAGGAAATGCTGGCGATCTATGCCGCCGCCGTGCCCAGGATGCAAGCGCTCGGGCCCACCCACCCGATGAGCTGGATGTGGCAGTGGTACACCCATTTCGTGGACGGCAGCACGACGAAAACAGCTGAGATGTCCCGCATCTTCGGCTCCAATCCATCCACGCTGAAGACCCTGGCCAACGACACCTGGGACACCTGCCAGCCGCACTCGGGCCAGAACTACAACAATTTCTTCCCGTGGCACCGGCTGTTCGTCTACTACTTCGAGCGCATCGTGCGGCAGGTCAGCGGCCGGTCGGATTTCACCCTGCCCTACTGGGATTACACCTCAAGCGACCCGGCGAAACGCGGCGTGCTGCCGCCGCAGTTCATCCTTCCCGATGACCCTGTCTTCGGCAGCCTTTACCGGCCGGAGCGCTCTTCGCTGGCCAACAGCGGGCTGCCGATCCAGCAAGGTCAACCCGGTGACCCGATGGATATCTCCGACGCCTTGCTGAAAACGACCTACAGCAATGTCAACAGCGTGCAGGGCTTCTGTCGCGCCATCGACTCCGGCATCCACGGTCGCATCCACGTACTTGTCGGCAACGGCGACGGCATGGGCACGGTTCCATACGCGTGCAACGACCCGCTGTTCTGGGTGCATCACAGCAACATCGACCGCATGTGGGCCAGCTGGAACAGGACCGGCGGCAAGAATCCAACCACCGCGCCATGGGCCAGCGCGTCCTTCGTATTCGCCGACGTGAAGGGCGTCAGGGCCACGCGGAAGCTGAGCAGCGCATTCAACGCGGCGAACATGGGCTACACCTACGATGCGCTCATACCGCGCCCGGTGGCGCCGACGACCACGCTGGCCGCGACCAGCATGTTGTCCGGCACCGCCACGTTGACGGGCGGCTCCGCGCCACGACTGGTCGGCCAGGCGCGCGCCGGCGCGAACCTCGGCGCCAGCGCCGTGGATGTCGATCTGCTGCGAATTGCAGGCTCGCACGCGGCGTCCGTCCTTGGACTGGATGCGGCGCATCCCGAGCAGCGCTGCTACGTCGTGCTGAAGGGCCTCCACGCATGGGCCCAGCCCGAGGTCCTCTACCACCTGTACCTCAGGCCGGCACGCGCACAGCGGCTGCAGCCGGACAACTATGTCGGCAACATCAATTTCTTCGACGCCGAGTTCCATGACCACGGTGGCGGCGCGATGGCCGAAGCACTGGGAGAAAACTTCTACAGCTTCGACGTGACATCGATCCTGCAGCGGCTGGCCCGTAACAACGTGCATGCGCCGGACAGCCTGTTGCTCACCATCGTGCCGGGCGGTCGGCCGAACCCGAATGCAAAGCCACTGGTGGCATCGATGCAGTTGATCCGGCAATAACGCCGGGCTTGCGGCGGGGTGCGTCGATCGGCGCACCTCGATTTGCAGCAATGCCTCAGGAGACCATGCGATCCCAGAAGCCCTTGACGCCGTCGAGGAATGTCGATGACCTGGGCGAATGCCGGCGTGCGTTCTCTCCGGTGAAGGTCGCTTCGAACTGCTCCATCAGCACGCGTTGCTCGGAGGTGAGATTCACCGGCGTTTCGACCACGACCTTGCAGTACAGGTCGCCCGGCTTGCGGCTGCGGACCGACTTGACGCCCTTGTCGCGCAAGCGGAAGACCTTGCCTGTCTGGGTCTCGGCGGGAACGCGGATCTCCGCCTCGCCACCGAGTGTCGGCACCCGCACCGAATCGCCCAGCGCAGCCTGCGAAATGCGGATCGGCACGTCGCAATGCAGGTCGTCGCCGTCGCGCTCGAAGATCGGATGCGGACGCACCCGCACTTCGACGTAGAGATCGCCAGGCGGCGTTCCCGCCGGCCCGGCCTCGCCTTCGCCGGCCAGGCGGATGCGGTCGCCGTTGTCGACGCCCGCCGGGATCTTCACCGACAGGATCTTTTCTTCCTCGACGCGGCCGGCGCCGTGGCAGACCTTGCAGGGATTGGTGATGTTCTGGCCACGGCCGCCACAGTGCGGACAGGGCTGCTGCATGGTGAAGATGCCGCGCTGCATGCGCACCTGCCCGTGCCCGTGGCATGTCGCGCAGACACTGAGCTTGCCGTCCTCGGAGCCGGTGGACGCACAGGCGCCGCAACCGGCCAGCGTCGGGATCTCGATCTGCTTCTGGGTGCCTGCGACGGCGTCCTCCAGGTCGAGCTCCATCACGTAGCCGATGTCGGCACCGCGTCGCGCGCCGCGACCGGGCGCTCCGCCGCCAAAGATGTTGCCGAAGATGTCCCCGAAGATGTCGCCCATGTCGCCGAACCCGGCACCGGGCGCCTGGCCGCCGCCACCGTGCTCGAACGCGGCATGTCCGTGCGCGTCGTAGAGCCGCCGCTTGGACGGATCCGACAGGATTTCGTAGGCCTGCTTGCAGTCCTTGAACGCCTCCAGCGCCACCGCATCGTCGGGGTTGCGATCCGGATGGTGCTTCATCGCGCAGCGGCGATAAGCCTTCTTCAGTTCGTCGTCCGACGCGTCGCGGGCGACACCCAGGACTTCGTAATAGTCACGCTTGCTCATGGATGGATCCATTCCCCTGACGCAACAACGGGCAGGCCGTGGGCCTGCCCGTCATCGCCTGTTCGATCGCTTCAGGCCTGCTTGCCGTCGTTGTCCCGGACCTCGGTGAACTCGGCATCGACGACATCCTCGCCACCGCCCTGCGCACCGGGCTGTGGTCCGGAAGCGCCAGCACCGGCCTGCTGCGCGGCGGCAAACAACGCCTGGCCTGCTTCTTCCAGCCCCTTGGACTTGGCTTCGATCTGCGCCTTGTCATCGCCCTTCATCGCTGTTTCCAGCTCGGCGATCGCGCCTTCCGCACGACCGATGACTTCGCCGCCGACCTTGTCGCCATTGTCCTTGATCGCGCTGCGGGTTGCATGAATCAGGGCGTCGGCGTGGTTGCGCGCCTGGACCAGTTCATGGAACTTCTTGTCGTCCTCGCGATGCGCTTCCGCATCCTGGACCATCCGCTGGATTTCCTCGTCCGACAGGCCCGAACCGGCCTTGATCTCCACCTTCTGTTCCTTGCCGGTCTTCTTGTCGCGGGCCGACACGTGCAGGATGCCGTTGGCGTCGATGTCGAAGGCGACCTCGACCTGCGGCATGCCACGCTGCGCCGGCTCGATGCCGGTCAGGTCGAACTTCGCCAGCGACTTGTTGAATCGCGCCTGCTCGCGCTCGCCCTGCAACACATGCACGGTCACCGCGCTCTGGTTGTCATCGGCGGTCGAGAACGTCTGCGCCGCCTTGGTCGGGACGGTGGTGTTCTTCTCGATGATCTTGGTGAACACGCCGCCCAAGGTCTCGATGCCCAGGCTCAGCGGGGTCACGTCGAGGAGCAGGACATCCTTGACGTCGCCCTGCAGGACGCCACCCTGGATGGCCGCACCGACGGCAACCGCTTCGTCGGGATTCACGTCCTTGCGCGGCTCCTTGCCGAAGAACTCGGTCACGGCCTGCTGGACCTTCGGCATGCGCGTCTGGCCGCCAACGAGGATCACCTCGCCGATGTCGCCGGGCTTGATGCCAGCGTCCTTCATCGCGATCTGGCACGGGCCGATCGTCTTCTTGATCAGGTCGTCGACCAGCGACTCCAGCTTGGCGCGGGTCAGCTTGATGTTGAGGTGCTTCGGACCGGAAGCGTCGGCGGTCACGTACGGCAGGTTGACTTCGGTCTGCTGGCTGGTGGACAGCTCGATCTTCGCGCGTTCGGCAGCGTCCTTCAGGCGCTGCAACGCCAGGTGGTCCTTGCGCAGGTCGATGCCCTGCTCCTTCTGGAATTCCTCGACCAGGAAGTCGATCACCCGCTTGTCGAAATCCTCACCGCCCAGGAAGGTATCGCCGTTGGTGGCGAGCACTTCAACCTGCATGTCGCCGTCGACCGACGCGATCTCGATGATGGACACGTCGAACGTACCGCCGCCGAGGTCATAGACGGCGATCTTGCGGTCGCCACCCTTCTTGTCCATGCCATAGGCCAGCGCGGCCGCGGTGGGCTCGTTGATGATGCGCTTGACGTCCAGGCCCGCGATGCGGCCGGCGTCCTTGGTCGCCTGGCGCTGCGAGTCGTTGAAGTACGCCGGCACGGTGATCACCGCTTCGGTCACCGTCTCGCCCAGGTAGGCTTCGGCGGTCTTCTTCATCTTTTCAAGGATGCGTGCGGAGACTTCCTGCGGCGACAGCTTCTTGCCATCGCTGGTCGCGACCCAGGCATCGCCGTTGTCGTGCTGGATGATCCCGTAGGGAACGAGATCCAGGTCCTTCTTGACCTCGGCGTCCTCGAACTTGCGGCCGATCAGTCGCTTGACGGCATAGAACGTGTTCTTGGGATTGGTGACGGCCTGGCGCTTGGCCGATGCGCCGACCAGCACTTCGCCGTCCTTGGTGTAGGCGACGATCGACGGCGTGGTGCGATCGCCCTCCGCGTTTTCAATGACGCGCGGCTTGCCGCCTTCCATGATCGCCACGCACGAATTCGTCGTGCCCAGGTCGATGCCGATGATCTTGGCCATGTGTGTCTCCCTCTCGGATGCTTTGATGGTGGGTTGGCGATGGAGCGCCGCTGGGGGTGATCTGGGGCCGTCGTCGGGCACTTCAAGCGCCCCGGCCTCGGATCCGCGCCACGAGGGCGCCTGGCTCAGTCGTGTTCGGCGACGACGACCAGGGCCGGTCGCAGCAGTCGGTCGTTCAGCAGGTAGCCCTTCTGGAACAGCTGCGCGACGGTTCCCGGGGGCACGCCCTGGGCCGGGACCATGCTCATGGCCTGGTGCCGCTCGGGGTCGAAGGAGTCGCCTGGTGCCGGCGCGACCTCCGCCAGCCCGTTGTTCTCCGCGATGCGGTGGAGCTGGCGAAGCGTGAGTTCCATGCCCTCGCGCAGCGGGTCGGCGACCGGCGCAACCAGCAGGCCGGCTTCGAGGCTGTCGAACAGCGGAAGCAGTTCGCTCAACAGGCGCTCGTTGGCGAACTTGCGCGCCATGTCGATATCGCGCGCCAGGCGCTTGCGCTGGTTGTCCAGGTCGGCGCGCTCGCGCAGTGACTCTGCGCGGATCTGCTCGAGTTCGCCCTTCAGGGCCTCGATCCGGTCGGCCTGGGTGTGTGCGCTGTCGTTGCTGGCCTGGGCCACGTCAGCGTCCTGCGTCGGTTCAATCGTCATCGTTCCAGGGTCCGTTCGGCGGCGCGCATGCCGCACCAGAACACCCGTCATAGGGGCGTTCGCGACTGTTTCAAGGCAATTCAGCTGACGGGCGCAGTGCCCGCCGACCGGTATCAGCCGGCCATCAGGGTGCGTCCAGCGCCGCCCCGAGCACGTCCGCCGCTGCCTGCACGACCGGGATGACGCGCTCATAGGCCATGCGCGACGGCCCGATCACTCCGAGCACGCCCAACACCTGCCCGTCGGCCGTACCGCCGGCCCGGTATGGCGCGGTGACCAGCGACATGCCTTCCAGCGGGGCCAGGCCGGTCTCCTCGCCAATGAAGATCCGGACCCCGGGCGCCCGCAGGGTGCGCTCAAGCAGTTGCAGGATCTCGCGCTTGCGGGCGAAGGCTTCGAACAGCTCGCGCAGCCGATCCAGGTCCGAGAGGTCCTGGACGCCCATGAGGCGCGTCTGCCCCGCCAGCAGCATGTCCTCGCCACCGCCGACCAGCGCCTGCTCGGCCAGCTCCACCGTATGCGCCAGCAGCACGTCCATCTCGCTGCGGGCGGCCTTGAGTTCCCTGACCAGCGCCGCGCGGATCTGCGACAACGGCCGGCCGGCGAAATGGTGGTTGAGGTAATTGGCGACGCGCTCCAGCTCACCGGCATCGTAAGCGCGGCGGGTCTGGATGATGCGGTTCTGCACGTCGTTGTCGGCGAACACCAGGATCGCCAGCACGCGCTGCGCGTCCAGCGGCACGAAATCGATATGGCGGAAGGCGAACTGCTCGCGGCGGGGCACGCTCACCACGCCGACGAAATGGCTCATCGCCGACAACAGCTCCGATGCATTGCCCAGCAGCGACTGCGTCCCGGATCCCGCCGGCAATTCCTGGCGAAGGCGTGCCAGCTCGCCGTCAGGCAAGGGCCGTAATTGCAGCAGCGAGTCGACGAACACCCGATAGCCCTGCGCCGTGGGGATGCGCCCGGCCGAGGTATGTGGCGAGCTCAGGAGCCCGGCATCCTCCAGGTCGGCCAGGATGTTGCGGATCGTCGCCGGGCTGACGTCCAGGCCGGCGTGGCGGGCCAGCGTCTGCGACCCGACCGGCTCGCCATCGCGGATGTAGCGCCCGATGAGCGTCCGCAGCAGATGACGGGACCGTTGGTCCAGGGGTCTTTCGTCGGCAAAGGCGCGGCTCATGCGTTGGATATAAGCCCCGGCATCCATTGGCGCAAGGACCGACGGCCGGAAACGCGTGTTTCGTACAGGACTTGGGGGCTTGTGCCCTGCCCGGCGCGCCGCCACGCGCGCCATGCTTGGAGCTGTCTGCGCCTGCCCGCACAATTGCGCCCATGCTGAGCCATCTCGCGATCAAGGATTTCGCCGTCGTCGCTGCCGCCGAACTGGACTTCGGCGCAGGCCTGACCGTCATCTCGGGCGAAACGGGAGCCGGCAAGTCATTGCTCGTGGATGCGCTGGCATTCCTCTCGGGCCAGCGGGCCGACAGCGGCATGGTCCGCCATGGCGCCGAGCGCGCCGAGCTCGTCGCGGACTTCGAACTGAGCGATGCGCCGGCAGCCCTGGCCTGGCTGCGCGATGCCGACTTCGACGAGGGCGACGACTGCCAGCTGCGCCGCACCCTTCGCGCCGATGGCGGCTCGCGGGCGTGGATCAACGGCCGCCCGGCAACCGTCGGGCAGCTTGGCGAGCTGGCGGCGACGCTGGTGGAAATCCACGGCCAGCACGAACACCAGGCCTTGCTGTCCCGTGTCAGCCAGTTGGCGCTGCTCGATGCCTTCGGCGGGCATGAACGGGAGCTTGGAGAGGTGCGCAAGGCCGCCAATGCATGGTCGGGATTACTGCGTGAGCGCGACCTCCTCGCCGGGCGCGGGGACATGTCCGAACACATCGGCTGGCTGGAGCACCAGCTGGGCGAATTGCAGCGCGAATCGCTCGAACCCGAATCGATCGCCGAGCTGATCAGCTCGCACCGACGCCACGCGCATTCGGCGGCACTCATCGCCAGTTGCGAGCAGGCGCTGGGCTTGATGGGCGGCGCCGATGGTCCCGCCCTGTCGCAGCAGTTGCAGCAGGTGCGCACGGCGTTGTCCAGGCAGCTCGAACTCGAACCCCGGCTGGGCGAAGTCGACGGAATGCTGGATTCGGCGCTCATCCATCTGGATGAAGCCTCCGCCCTGCTCGAGCAGATCCGCGCCGACCTCGACGTGGATCCAGCCGCCTTCGACGACCTCGACCGGCGATTGGCACGACTGCATGACCTCGCACGCAAGCATCGGACGATGCCGGAAAGCCTGGCCGCGCATCGCGATGCACTGATGGCCGAACTGGAGACCTTGCGCGGGGCCGGCGATCGCGTGCGCGTGCTCGACGGCGAGATCCTGGCCGCGGCGCAATCCTGGCAGCGCGCGGCCGAAACCCTCGGCAGTCGTCGGCAGGCCGCGGCGAGCGCCCTGTCGCAGTCGACCAGCGCGCTGCTCGGCGAGCTGGGCATGGGCGGTGGTCGCTTCGAGGTGCTGCTGGAAGCCAACGACGTCGCTCGCCCGGATCCCCAGGGCGGCGAACGGGTGGAGTTCCTGGTGTCCGCCAATGCCGGCCAACCACCCAGGCCGTTGCGCAAGGTCGCATCGGGCGGAGAGCTGTCACGCATCTCGCTCGCGATCGAGGTGGCGGCGCTTGGAATGGATGCGATACCGACGATGGTGTTCGACGAAGTCGATTCCGGAATCGGCGGCGCGGTGGCGGAGATCGTCGGGCAGAAACTCCGCGCACTCGGCGCGACGCGCCAGGTGTTGTGCGTGACGCACCTGCCGCAGGTCGCCGCGCAGGGACATGCGCACTACCGGGTCAGCAAGGCCGAACGCTCGGGCGTCACGCAAAGCGCGGTGGTCGTGCTGTCAGCCGGCGAACGCGAAGAGGAACTCGCACGCATGCTGGGCGGGGTCGACGTCAGCAAGGAAGCGCGTGCTGCCGCACGCAGGCTGCTGAAGAACGCCAGCTGAGGCGGTCTAGCGTTTCCTGCGCACGTACAGCACGAGCGCGTGATCCTCGATCTCGTAGCCATGTTCGGCGGCGATGCGGCTCTGCAGGGCTTCGATCTCGGTGCTCTGGAACTCGATCACCTTGCCCGTCTCGATATCCACCATGTGGTCGTGGTGTTCGCCCCGGTCGAGCTCGTAGACGGCGTGGCCACCTTCGAAATTGTGCTTGAGCACGAGTCCGGCCGACTCGAATTGCGTGAGCACGCGATAAACGGTCGCCAGGCCGATCTCGTTCCCCTGTTCCAGCAACTGCCTGTAGATGTCCTCGGCCGTCATGTGGCGGGGCTTGATCTGTTCGAGCAGGTCGAGGATCAGCATCCGCGGGTGGGTGACTTTCAAGCCAACCTTGCGCAGGTCTCGCGATTCCATGGGGACTCCGCATTGGCTTCGGACGAGGGCTCGATCCGCGCGGGCCGGCGGCATGACGATCGCCACGTCCGGAAACGGTGGTCAGTGTATCATCGCGCTGTTTTCCCACGACCCAAGCGGATCCGCATGCGCAAGTTCCTGTTCGTCATCGCACTGGCTGCCACGACATCCGGTTGCGGCATCCTCTACAAGCAGCCGATCTACCAGGGCAACCTGATAGACAAGTCGGCCGTCGACCAGCTGCAGGCCGGGATGAGCAAGCAACAGGTCCAGGCGCTGCTGGGCACGCCGTCGATCATGGATCCCTTCCACCACGAGCGCTGGGATTACGCCGCCAGCGAGCGCACGAGCCGCACCGGCCGCGTCGATGTCAAGGACCTCACCCTGTGGTTCGACGGCGATGCGCTGACGAAGTGGGACGGCCAGTACTTCCCCGAGCAGGACGAGGCGCTGGTCAAGCGCATGGGCCGGTTCGGAAACCTGGCGAAGGAAAAGGACAAGAAGAAAGGCCAGTAACCGGCCCCTTCTGGACGAAAAACCCGGCTTCGGCCGGGTTTTTCATTTGGGGCGCGCGCGCCGCCGACGTGCGTCCTTGGGATCGATCTCCAGCGGCCGCAGCAGCTCGACGCGATCGCCGTCCCGCAACCGGTGGCCTGGTTCGACGCGCTCTCCGAATACCGCCAGGGCGGTGACGCCATCCGTGGAAAATCCGCTCGCCGAAACCGCATCGCCGACGGTGGCCCCCTCCGGCAGTTCCAGATGGACGGCCTCATGCCGACGCGGCCATGCGCGGACGACGTCAATCCCGATCAGCGACACGTTCCCGTCCGGCGCCATTGGCGACCGACACGAAGTCGTCGACCATCCGATCGGCCAGCGCCTGGAATCCAAGCGCCATCGCGGGCCCCAACAGGCGGCTCTGCGGCTCGAAGTCCAGCGTCAGCGTCACCTTGCAGGCGGATTCGTCCAGTGCGTGGAAGTCCCAGCGTCCGGACAACTTGCGGAATGGCCCGTCACGCAACTGCATGTCGATGCGATGCGGTGGTTCCAGCGTGTTGTAGGTCGTGAACCAGGTGCGCAATGCGCCCAGCCCCAGGTCCAGCCGGGCGACGATATGGTCGTCGTCCTCCTCCAGTACCTGCGCCTTGTCGCACCAGTCGAAGCGGCGCGGATAGGCCGGGATGTCGTTCACGAGTGCGAACATCCGGGCGGCGGAGTGCCCGACCAGGGCGCTGCGTTGGATTTTGGGCATCGATCGCTCGCCTCTTCGGGACCGTTCGGAGGACAATGCTTGCAATGAGCAAGAAAACGGCAGGCAAGGATAAGGCAAACGGCGGCGGCACCATCGCGCTGAACAAACGCGCTCGCCACGAGTACCACCTGGAGGAGCGCTTCGAGGCTGGCCTGGCGTTGCAGGGCTGGGAGCTCAAGTCGATCCGCGCCGGGCGGGCAAACATCACCGAGGCCTATGCCGTCATCCGCGATGGCGAGCTGTTCCTGTTCGGCGCGCAGATGACACCGCTCATTTCCGCATCCACCCACGTGATCGCCGATGCGCATCGCACGCGCAAGCTGCTGCTGCACAAGCACGAGATCGACCAGCTGATCGGACGGGTGCAACGCGACGGCTACACGATCGTCCCCACCGCGCTGTACTGGAAGGCCAACAAGGTCAAGGCCGAATTGGCGCTGGCCAAGGGCAAGCAGACGCACGACAAGCGGGAGGCGAGCAAGGAGAAGGATTGGGCCCGCGACAAGCAACGCGTGATGCGCAGCCACAACAAGAACGCTTGAGCCGGCCGAAACGACGTGGCGTGGCGCGCCGGGCCGCCGCGATCAGAACCCTGGTGGCAGGTATTTGAACCTGGCCATCTGTTCGCGGTGATCGTTGACGATGCGTGCGACCTGGTCGCGGTTGAGGCTTTCCCGCCATTGGTTGGCGCGACCCTTGCGGAAGAAGCGCCCGCCTTTTCCGGACGCCTCGACGAATCCCGCCTGCCGCTCCATCGCGGCAAGCACCGGGAATGTCGAATACTTGATCGCGCGTTCCAGCCGGCCGCGATCGCCATCCATGCGCAGCAGCCTGGCGATCCTGCCGAAGGTCTTGGTCGCCTTGTCGAGCATGTCCTCATAACGGACCACCAATACGCTGGCGCTGGATTGATCCGCCCAACTGGCGACATGGCGTGACCATGACGCCAGCACCTGGCTGACGTGGAGGGCGTCGTTCGCTGTCGCGGCATCGTCCGAGCCCAGGTATTCGATTGCATCGTCCAGGCTCAATGCGAAATGGTCGGCCATGCTCAGGACGACATCCAGCGGATTGCGCACGACGTAAATCGCCGCCACCGTCAACTCGGCTGCATGCAGCGGGTAGCCGTCATAGCTGCCGAACATGTTGTGGGTCTTGACGAATACCGTCGCCGGATGGCGCGCAGCGATCCGGGCGTGCACCTGCGGCCGCAAGCGGCTGATGTCCTGGATCGTGAGATCGATGCTCGGCCTCTTCGCCAACGCCGCGTAATCCTCCGGCAGCGCTTCGTCCTCGCAATATCGGGTGAGTTCCGCCAGGGCGACCGGCCGGCCGCCATCGACCACCATGTTGGCGAGGAAAGCGCGCAACCAGGTGTTGCCCGACTTGGGGTAAGAGGCCAGCCAGCAGATGTTGCCCATCAGTGCGCCATTCCATTCATCGTGACCAGCCAGCCAGCCGGCTGCCTGCTGAATGATAGCGGCGGTGCCGTGGCACCCGAACCCATACGGGACCTGCACGACACTCCCGCCCCGCTTGCGCGGCGGTGATGCGACCCTATACTGCGGGAGTCGGCGACATCGACATTCCCGGGGGTGCACTGGCTTCGACGGGGGTTACGAAATCGCTTGGCGCATGCCGAGGGGGCAGCTTTCCTCGTTAATCCAGCAGCAAAAACCCAGACGCCAACGACGACGTCTACGCTCTCGCCGCTTAAGGCGTAAGCCCCGAACCCACTTGTGCCTGTACTCGTGGATGTAGGGTCATCATTACAGGATCGGTATCGGTGGCGACCCGTCAGCCGTTACTCAACTCAAAGCGGGTGTGTCCTGCGGTGTGCCTCGCACGTCGTGTTGCCACGGGACGAGACTTAACGGCGAGCTAAGCATGTAGTGCCGGGCATGGAGTGCCTTCGGACGGCGGTTCGATTCCGCCCACCTCCACCATACAAGCAGCAAGGCAAGTCCAGGCCGGAACCCGCAAAGGTTCCGGCCTTTTTTTGGCCGGCACGCTGCGACTGGAGGAAATACCCCCTCAGGATCTGGTGCCGCTGGACGCGCAGCGCGTCGTGCGCGTCCCGCCCAGGTATCGCGTCTTCGGATTGGCTTGCCCGATCGGTCGAGACGTCCTGGATTGCGCGACTGCAAATGGGGCCCATGCAGCCACGGTCACGATGGCCACGAAGAGCAACAATTTCCGCCAATCGGGACCGCTGATCCATAGCGCCGTGATCAACGCGATTGCCACGACTGCAAGCGCGGCAGGGACTCGATGGCGATTGCGCGTACCAAGCTGGACGCGACGCGTCGAGTCGTGGAATCCCATCTCGACATCCGCGGGCAACCCGTGTGGCGGGTCTTCGAAGCGGCCGTCGGAATATCGGCGGTGCGGCCGGGAAACTTGTGCTCTACGAATGGCGTTCATGCCACATCCCACGATGACCTGTGCGTATTGACGCATATCACCGCATCGGAGCGTTTGACCTTGGTCAGTTGCATGCAAACACGACGTCGACACCGTTCAAGGGCATGCATGTGTCCGCGCACATGAGTTCCATACGCAGCCACTGTCGCGTCACTTATCCTGATCGGAATTGCAGCCAGCCAATGCGATCTCGTGCGGCCCGGCCGGCCGCGGAGAAACCGTGAGCTGCACATGCCCGGGAGGCTGCATGGACAGGCTCCCAGGCGTGTCGCTGTTGTTCACCCCGACGTGAACCCGCCTTTGCTAGCGTCAAAAGCCTGTGATGAATCGATCGCACATCGAATGGTGCGTGACGTAACTGAAGGCACGTCCCGCAATCGCCCCCCGGCCACCGGGAAACAACAGGAAACCGCATCGCAATGCATTTGCTCCGCCGCTGTGCCTGCTTGGTCCTGCTGGCCGTTGCACTGCCGGCAACATCCCTCGCCACGTTACCGCCAGCAGTTCAGCATTACGGGCCGATCGCACCAGCCATCGGCGCGAAGGAACGCCCCGACCCCGCGTTGCATTACCGGGTGGTCTTCAACATCACCCGCGCCGACACGTCTCCGGACAAGGCGAATCCGTCGCTGGAAGGCGTCGCCCGATTCCTCAACCTCCTCGCGGCCGATGGCGTGCGCCCGCAACCCGGCGATGTCGTCGCGGTCGTGCATGGCCCCGCGACCCTGGCTGTCCTCACCGACGAGGCTTACTCCCGGCACGCGGGCGGAATGACGATCCACAACGCCAGCCTGGCGTGGTTCGAACAACTGCTGTCGTCAGGTGGCCCGGGGCGGAATCCGAATCTTCCACTGATCGCGCGCCTGCGTGCGGCTGGAGTCACGGTGAGTGTCTGCAGCCAGGCGCTGCATGCACAGTCGATCAAGGCTACTGAAGTCGCCCCTGGCGTGCGCCTCGACGTCTCCGCGCTGACGACCCTGGCGAACCTGCAGTTGCGCGGATACGCGTTGATCCCGGACTGATGCCGCGCCGCGTCGTCAATCGGCGGGGTCACGCGACAGGCCGATGCGGCTGGTGGATCATGGCGCCTGGCCCGGAATGGAATCGACCCATGCGTGCTCGTGATGGCATTGCGCGAATATTGCTGCTGGCGATCCTCCTTGCCTGCGCGACACCGGCGGCCGCGATCGATCCCGCAACCCTTGCATCGCGCGGAAGCGCCGGCATCCCCCCGTGCTCGGGATGCCACGGCGCAAGCGGTGCCGGACAGCTCATGTTCCCCCGCCTGGCCGGATTGAATGCGGCCTACATGGCCAAGCAACTGGCTGACTTCAACAACGGCACCCGCATCAACGCCGCGATGCAGCCCATCGCCTCGGCGTTGTCACCGGCTGATCGACAGGCAATGGCCGACTATTACGCTGCAATGCCGGTCCCGGTTGCGGCTGCAGCTCCCGCTCCCGCTGCTGACAGTCCAGGCGGCCTCCTCGCCAGGCGCGGGCGCTGGAGCAAGGGCGTCCCCGCGTGCGGGCAATGCCATGGTCCGGGCGGCGTCGGTGTCGGCGACGCATTCCCTGCCCTGGCTGCACAGCCGGCCGCCTATACCGCCGCCCAGTTGCACGCGTGGCAGGCGGGAACGCGCAGGAATGATCCCATTGAGCTCATGCGGCATGTCGCCGCGCAGCTGAGCGACAGTGACATCCAGTCGGTCGCGGACTGGTTCGCCGCGCAACCGGCCTCACTCGCGGCGACGACGACTCCATGAAACCAGCACGCTCGGCAATATTGACGATCGCCATCGTGGCGGGACTTGTGCTTACGGGTTGCAAGCGGCCCGAGTCGACCGTGTCCGCACCGTCGCAGCCGCCGTCCGTCGCCCAACCGCCAGCCACGCCAACGGCCTCACGCACCGGCGCGACGTTCACACCGCCAGGCGAGGACGACATCCCGAGTGGGCCTTTCGGCGATCTGGTGCGGCACGGACGCGACATCTTCACCGACACCGGCACGTACGCTGCCGCTTACGTCGGCAATGGACTGAGTTGCAGCAACTGCCATCTGGACGCCGGTCGGCTGGCGAACTCGGCTCCGCTGTGGGGCGCGTACGTGCGCTATCCCGCCTATCGAAGCAAGACCGGCCAGGTCAACGATTACATCCAGCGCCTGCAGGGATGCTTTGTTTACAGCATGAACGGCAAGGCGCCGCCCGCCGGCAGCTCGGAAATGCTGGCGCTGGAAGCCTATTCGTTCTGGATGTCGAAGGGTGCGCCGGTCGGCGCGACGCTTGCAGGTGCCGGCTATCCAAAAATGAAGGCGCCTCAACCCCCGGACTACCGGCGTGGCGAGCTGGTGTTCCAGGACAACTGCGCCCTGTGCCATGGCAAGGATGGGCAAGGACAGAAGGTCGCCGGGCGCTTCGTCTTCCCGCCGCTCTGGGGGCCCGATTCATACAACTGGGGAGCCGGCATGCATCAGTTGGACAACGCCGCCGCCTTCATCCAGGCCAACATGCCGCTGGGCCGCGGCGGATCCCTGGGCAACCAGCAAGCCTGGGATGTGGCGATGTTCATCGATGCGCATGAACGCCCCCAGGATCCCCGTTTCACCGGCGATGTCGCGGCAACCCGCAAACTGTTCCATGACGACCCCAACTCGCTGTATGGGACCGTGGTTGATGGCCGCCTGCTCGGCGCCAACCCGCCTGGGCCAGGCGCCCAGAAAAACAGATCCGTTCATCAGTGATTGGGTGGCAAACGAAGAAAGTGCCAATGCGCCGTGCACCTTCGCCAACCCGAGCCCCCACATGAACCCATCGCACTCCTGGCTATCCGATTCCATCGACGTCCCGCCGCGCGACGCACTATCCGCAATCAAGGCGGGCGCAACGGCGATCGATGTCCGTGAACCCGCCGAGTTCGCCGCAGCCGCCATCCCCGGTGCGATCAACGTTCCGCTGGGGCGGATACAACAGCAAGGCGCCGACGCGCTGCGCCTGGCCGGAATCGATGTCGACAGCGCGATGAGTGTTGTCATGGTGTGTCGCAGCGGCGCGCGCAGCGGAATCGCCTGCCAGCATCTCCTCGACTCGCTCGATGGCCGCGCCAGGAACCTCGCAGGCGGAGTCATTGCATGGCAGTCGGCCGGATTCCCGCTGACACCCGGTGGCCGTGGACAAATCTGACATGTTGCTGGCTGGCGTCTTGCAGCTCCTGCATTGCGCTCGGGCGACGGTGTCGACATGACATCGCTGACCATCGCCCAGGACCTGATCGGGGCAGCAGCCGGCTCCCTCGTCGGATTCTCACTTGGACTCGTGGGCGGCGGCGGCTCGATCCTGGCCGTGCCGCTGATGGTGTACCTCGTCGGCGTCAACGACCCGCACGTCGCCATCGGCACCAGCGCGGTGGCCGTCGCCGCAAATGCCGGCATCAACCTGACCCACCATGCCCGACGCGGCAACGTCAAATGGAAATGTGCCGCGCTGTTCGCAGCAGCGGGTGTCATCGGCGCCTACGTCGGATCGACACTGGGAAAGGCCTTCGACGGACAGAAGCTCCTGGCGTTGTTTGCACTGCTGATGCTCATCGTCGCGGTGCTGATGTTGCGAGGTCGCTCGGTCGAAGGCGATGCCGCGGTGAAGCTCGATCGCGGCAACGCGCCCAAGCTGCTGGCATCGGGCGCCGCTACCGGCCTGTTGTCCGGATTCTTCGGCATCGGTGGCGGATTCCTCGTGGTACCCGGGCTGATCACGGCGACCGGCATGCCCATCCTGTACGCCGTGGGGTCCTCGCTGCTCGCCGTCGCCGCCTTCGCGCTGACGACCGCCATCAACTATGCGCAATCGGGCATGGTCGACTGGACACTCGCCGTCGCGTTTTTCGGTGGCGGAATCGTCGGCGGATTGCTCGGAGAGAAGATGGCGACCCGATTGTCCGTTCGACGAGGCGCACTCAATGCCGTGCTCGCGGGGCTCATCATCGTCGTTGCGCTCTACATGCTGTGGCGAAGCGCCCAGGCATTGGGCGCGATCTAACCGCCCAGGCAGGCGCCTGGGCAGCTGCGATGCGTCCATGTCCTCCTCTATGACCTTCCATGAATACGGGATGCGCGTCCGCCTGGCGATTACCCACCGCTTATCCACAGGCTTATCTGCAGCCCGTTGACGCCAACAGGGGTAGTGTTGTTTGGATTGGGATCTGCCCGACCCGGGCAGCCTGATGATTCGATCGGAGGCGTCGACATGGGCTGGAGGCGGGAGGCGCTTGAAGAACGACTGGGCATCCTCCAGGAGCAGCTGCACGAACAGCTGGCGTCCGGCAACACCAGCGTCGTCGAGTGGCTCGAATCGCAGATCAGCGACCTGATGGCAGTCGCCGTCGCCTCGGGATATGCGGATTTCGTCGCCGAGGAGCTGCACAACTTCAAGACCCTGGCTTCGATCACATTGCTGGGCTGATTGCGTCCGCGGCAAATCGCTGGCGTTTTCCAACAGGCCTTCGGACGATTCCGATCAGGAGCGACGCGCGCTTTCCGCCGGCCGCAACGCGCGCGGGTACGAATCTCCGGCCCCCGGCTGGTGCAGGGATCGATCGCGTTGCGGCTCGTACGACTTGACCTGGTTGCGGCCGGAGGTCTTGGCCAGGTAGCACATCTCGTCGGCGTGGACGAGCAGTTCGGAAACCGTCATCGCGCCATCGCGGAAATCCACGCGACCGATGCTCGCCCCGATGCGGAACTCGGCCCCTTCCCACAAGAAGGTGAACGTCGCCACGGCGGACCTGATCTTCTCGGATGCGCATGCCGCCTGCTGCCTCGTGCAATTCGACAGCAGCACCGCGAATTCATCACCGCCGAGCCGGGCCAGCATGTCGCTATCGCGAAGCTGTTTCCTCAGCACGGCCGCAAGCTGCCTGAGCAATTCGTCGCCGGCTACGTGTCCAGCCTGGTCGTTCACCGCCTTGAAGAAATCCAGGTCGAAGTACAGCAGGCTGTGGCGACTGCCCTGCTCGGCTGCATTGGCCACCGCGCGCTCCAGGCGGAACTCGAATGCGCGGCGATTGTCCAGCCCGGTGAGCGCATCGTGGTTGGCGTGGTACGTCAGTTCGTTGGTGAGGCGCCGGGCAGCCGTGACGTTGCGGAAGGTGATGATGGAGCCCACGTGCTTGCGCGCGCTGTCGACAACCGGGGCGACGGCGGCCTCGACCAGCACGACGTGCTCGTCGCGTCGCATCAATCCCGCGATATCCCGACCGCTGGTGTTGAGCACGTCGATCGGCGTGCCCTGTGGATCGGTGAAATGCACGCCCTCGTCGAACTTCCGCCCGATCAGGTCCGCCTCGGTCCACCCGGTCAGGTGCGCGGCGACGGGATTGATGAAGTCGATCCGGCCTTGGGCGCCGACAATCACAACGCCATCGGGCATGGCGCGCAACGCGCTGTGGCTGAACTCCCACTGCTGCTGGAGCTCGGCCACTTCGCGCTTCAGGTCCGCCAGGGTTTCGCGTGTCTCCTCGATATCGGAGTCGCTCCCCGCAGGCATGGTTTCACCGACGTCGATCATAGCGGGCCAATGTAGAGAAAGCTTTGCAAAGCCCAGGTGATCGTGCGAAGCGGAATGTGAATGACGTCGAACGCTTCTTCGGAAATCATCCGCGTTTCCTGCATTTTCCGTCGGCGCGTACGCTGAATGCGCAGCGCCCGCGAACGGCCACCTGGACCCAGGCGGCACCCCGGCCCATCAGTCGAATCGTGTCGTCTCGTGTACTCGACCAACGCGCTTTTCGGAAATGGGCAACACGGGCTCCCGGCGATTTCGTCGATGCAACGTGATGTCTCCTCGCGGTAATCACGCTCTGGAGTCCGACGCTTCGGCGATGGCAGATTGGAAATCCGCTGGGGCGCCTGACAGCGGGTGGATGGGGCGGTCGCCCTCAAGGATTCCTGCGCAAGTGATTCTCCCCCGACGGTCGCGGCATCGTGTCGTACGAGCACGGCGCTCCTCCAGGCAACGGACGTGGACTTCCATGTGCTGGCCAATTGAGTCACAGCCCACTTCATGGCCCCGGGACACACCCCGGGCTTTTTCATGCCGATCGGACGCGCGAAGGCGACGCCGCCGATGTCACTGCGGCATCATGGCTGGCCGCGCACGATGCGGCGCTGCAACCGGGAGTGGGCATGGAACTTGGAATGATCGGTCTGGGGCGCATGGGCGCGAACATGGCCTTGCGCCTCCTGCGCGGCGGGCACGCGGTCGTCGGCTTTGATCCGAAGAGCGAGGCGCGCTCCGAACTGGAGGGCCACGAAGGCCGTTCGGCGGATTCCCTTGCCACGCTGGTCCGGATGCTTCCGGCGCCCAGGACGCTCTGGATGATGGTGCCGGCCGGCTCGATCACCGACGGCACCGTGGAAGCGCTCGGCGCGCTGCTCGAGCCCGGCGACGTGCTGATCGACGGCGGCAACTCCAATTACAAGGACAGCATGCGGCGGGCCGCGCAGATGGCACAACGCAACGTCGCGTACGTGGACGCCGGGACCAGTGGTGGCGTCTGGGGCCTGGACGAGGGCTACAGCCTGATGGTCGGCGGCGACAAGGCCGTGGTCGACAAGCTGCGTCCGATCCTGGAGACGCTGGCGCCGGCCGCGGACAAGGGCTGGGGCCACGTCGGTCCTGTTGGCTCCGGGCACTTCACCAAGATGGTCCACAACGGCATCGAATACGGACTGATGCAGGCCTACGCGGAGGGATTCTCGATCCTGCAGCACAAGCAGGAGTTCGCGCTGGACCTGCACCAGGTCGCCGAGATCTGGCGCACCGGCAGCGTGGTGCGATCCTGGCTGCTGGACCTGACATCCGATGCGCTGGGCAGGAATCCGGCGATGGAAGGCATCGCGCCGTGGGTGGCCGACTCCGGGGAAGGACGCTGGACGCTCCAGGAAGCCATCGACCTCAACGTGCCGGCTCCGGTCATCGCCCTGTCGTTGATGGCGCGGCTGCGCTCACGGGACAACGATTCCTTCGCCGACAAGCTGCTGGCGGCGATGCGCAATGAATTCGGCGGGCATGAAATCAAGAAGGAATGACGCCGTCCCCGGACACGTCATTGCGGACCTGTCGCCTGCGGATGGTGCGCTCAACGCCGCGCCGACGCAGTGGCCGATGACAGGATGGCCTGCGCCCGACGGCAGACTTCTTCCACGCTGAAGCCGAATTCGCGCAGGGTGACGTCGCCCGGCGCCGACGCGCCGAAATGGTCGATGCCCAGCACATCGCCGCCATCGCCAACGTAGCGCCACCAACCCTGGGTGACGCCGGCTTCCACCGCCAGGCGCGCGCGCACGACTGGCGGCAACACCGAATCGCGATAGCTGGCCGGCTGCGCATCGAACAGCTCCCAACTGGGCATCGACACGCAACGCACGGCGAGGCCGGTGTCGCGCAATCGCTGGGCGGCGTCGACGATCAGGTGCACTTCGGATCCCGACGCCATCAGGATCAACGCCGGATCGCGCTCGCCGTCGTCCAGCACGTATCCACCACGAAGCAATCCGTCGGCGGCGGCAAACCGGGTGCGGTCCAGCGTCGGCAGCGCTTGTCGGGAAAAGACCAGCGACACCGGCGCATCCCGTGTCTGCAGCGCGGCGCGCCAGGCCATCGCGGTTTCGTTGGCATCGCCTGGACGGATGACCGTCAGGTTGGGGACCGCGCGCAGGTTGGCCAGTTGTTCGATCGGCTGGTGCGTCGGTCCGTCCTCGCCGACGGCGATGCTGTCATGGGTGAAGACATGGATGACGTGCAGTCGCGACAACGCCGCGAGCCGCATCGGCGGGCGCATGTAATCCGAAAAGATCAGGAATGTCGCCGTGAACGGAATGCAGCCACCGTGTGCCGCCATGCCGTTGGCGATGGCGCCCATCGCGTGCTCGCGCACGCCGAAATGCAGGTTGCGGCCGGCATGGCTCCACCCCGCGCCGTCGGATCCCTGCGCGTCCTCGCCTGCCTGCAATGGCGGGTTGAAATCACCCATGCCCTTGAGCGCCGTCTTGGTCGACGGGTCGAGGTCGGCCGAGCCACCGGTCAGTGTCGGCAGGTGCGGCGCGATGGCATTCATGACCTTGCCCGATGCCTCGCGTGTCGCCATTCCCTTGGCATCGGCAGGAAACACCGGGATCTTCGCGTCCCAGCCATCGGGCAGGCCCCCGTGCAATCCACGCTCGAGCTCGGCGGCGAGATCGCGGTTGGCCTGTGCGTAGGCGGCGAAGTCATCGTTCCACTTGTCCTCCAGCGCAGTGCCACGCGCAACCGCCTCGCGCAGGTGCGACAGCGCATCGTCGGGAACCAGGAACGTCGGCTCGACCGGCCATCCCAGCGCCTGCTTGGTCCTTCGCACATCCTCCTCGCCCAACGGGGAACCGTGCGCCTTGAAGCTGTCCTGTTCGGGCGATCCGTAGCCCAGGTGCGTGCGCACCATCACCAGCGACGGACGTTCGGTGTCCTCGCAGGCAGCCTGAAGCGCGGCATGGATCGCGTCCAGGTCGTTGCCGTCGTCCACGTGCAGCACCTGCCAGCCGTAGGCGGCAAAGCGCGCGCCGCGATCCTCGGTGAAGGTGATGTCGGTCCCCGCAGCGAGCGTCACGTGGTTGTCGTCGTACAGGCAGATCAACTTGCCGAGTTTCAGATGGCCTGCCAGCGAGGCCGCTTCCGATGCGACGCCTTCCATCAGGTCGCCGTCACTGGCGATGACCCAGGTGCGATGGTCGATGACCGCGTGGCCCGGGCGGTTGTAGCGCGCGGCCAGCTGCGCCTCGGCGATGGCCATGCCGACAGCGTTGCCGACGCCCTGCCCCAGCGGCCCGGTGGTGACTTCGACACCCGGCGTATGTCCGCGCTCGGGATGGCCCGGCGTCCTGCTGCCCCACTGCCGGAACTGCTTGATGTCGTCGAGCGAGAGGTCATAACCGGTCATGTGCAGCAGCGCGTACAGCAGCATCGAGCCGTGCCCTGCGGAGAGCACGAACCGGTCGCGATCGGTCCAGCCGGGATTGCGCGGGTTGTGCTTGAGGAAACGATCCCACAGCACGTAGGCCATCGGCATCGCGCCAAGCGGCATGCCGGGATGGCCGCTGTCGGCCTTCTGCACCGCATCGACGGCAAGGAAACGCAGGGTATCGATGCAGCGCTGGTCGAGGACGTTGGACATGTTTTCTGCTCTTCAGTCGGATAGCGATGGACAGGCCACGCGGGTTGCGTCGCCAGTTGCAAAAACAAGATCCCAGGCATGGCGCGCGATCTGCGCATCCTCCTGCGAGGGCAACACGCTGATGCGGGACGGGGCGTCGCCCGACGCAAGGCCGAGGGCGTCCAGTCCCGCGCAGATATCGGCACGGACCAGCGGATCGTTCTCACCGATCCCGCCGGTGAAAACCAGCAGGTCCAGCCCCCCGAGTACTGCCGCCATTGCGCCCACCTGCTTGCGCACGCTGTAGCAGAACATCGCGATCGCGAGCCGCGCGTCGGCGCTGGACGCCGCGGCGGAATGCAACTCGCGCATGTCATCGCTGCTGCCGGACACACCCAGCAGGCCCGACTGCCGGTCCAGCAGCGTCTCGAGCGCGGACAGGTCGCCGTCGAGCTCGCGTGCGGCATACAGCAACAGGCCGGGATCGATGTCGCCGGTGCGGGTACTCATCATCACCCCGCCGCTGGGCGTCAGGCCCATGCTGGTGTCGATCGAGCGGCCATCGGCGACCGCCGTGACGCTCGCACCATGACCCAGGTGCGCGATGACAAGCCGGGGTGGCAATGGCGCGCCGAGTTGCCGCACGATGGACTCGCACGACAAGCCATGGAAGCCGTAGCGTTCGACGCCGCGGTCGCGCAGGCTGGCGGGTATCGGAAGCGTGCGGGCAACGTCCGGCATCGTCCGATGGAAGGCCGTATCCAGGCACGCCACCTGCGGCACGTGGGGGAAGTTCGCGCCGGTGGCCTGCAGCAGTTCGATCGATGCAGGCGCATGCAGCGGCGCCAGCACGATGGCGTCCTGCAATTGGCGGATCACCGATTCGTCGATCACCACGTGGTCGCGATGACCACGTCCGCCGTGCACGATGCGGTGTCCGATGGCATCGGGTTTCGGAAGGCCGCGGGATTCCAGCACGCGCTTGATCGCGGCAACGGCGCCGCCGGCCTCGTTGCCTGGGGCGCTGTCGCCGCCGATGTCCTGTCCGCCGTCGTCACGAACGACCCATGTGCCTTCGAATGCCGCTGTTCCCGACAGGACGCGACGACAGGCGTCGGCATCGACCGCGAACAGACCGAATTTCAACGACGACGAGCCTGCGTTCAGGGCCAGCACGCTTGCCGTCGCGGCATCGCTCATGGCGCCCGCCAGTGCCAGTCGAGGACCTCCGGCATGTCCTGGCCGTGCTCGCTGACGTAGGCGCGGTGGCGGGCGATGGTCTCGCGATAGCGTTGCGTGGCCGCGTCGACATGGCCGTGCAGGCGCGGTACCCGCCGGATGGCGTCCAGCGCCAACTGGTAACGATCGATGTTGTTGAGCACGACCATGTCGAAACGCGTCGTCGTCGTGCCTTCTTCCTTGTAGCCACGCACATGCAGGTTGTCGTGGCCGCGACGCCGGTACGTGAGCCGGTGGATCAGGCCCGGATAACCATGGAACGCGAACAGGATCGGCCGATCGGCGGTGAACAGCGCGTCGAAGGCGTCGTCGGTCAATCCATGCGGATGCTCGCTCGCCGGCTGCAGCGCCAGCAGGTCGACGACATTGACCACGCGGATGCGCAGGTCGGGCTCGTACTCGTGCAACAGCGTGACCGCGGCGAGCGTTTCCAGCGTCGGCACATCGCCCGCGCAGGCCATGACGATGTCCGGATCGCCGCCGTCATTGCCCGCCCAATCCCAGATGCCGGCTCCGGCATCGCAGTGGCGGATGGCGGATTCGATATCCAGCCACTGCCATGCCGGCGCCTTGCCGGCGACGATGACGTTGATGTAGTCGCGGCTGCGCAGGCAGTGGTCGGAGACCGCCAGCAGGCAATTGGCATCCGGCGCGAGGTAGATCCGCACGACCTCGGCCTTCTTGTTGGCGACGTGGTCGATGAAGCCGGGATCCTGGTGCGAGAAGCCGTTGTGGTCCTGCTGCCAGACATGCGACGTCAGCAGGTAATTGAGCGATGCGATGGGCCTGCGCCACGCCAGTTCGCGCGACACCTTCAGCCATTTGGCATGCTGGTTGAACATCGAGTCGATGATGTGGATGAAGGCCTCGTAGCAGGAGAACAAGCCGTGGCGGCCCGTCAGCAGGTAGCCTTCCAGCCAGCCCTCGCACAGGTGCTCGCTGAGCACTTCCATGACCCGGCCGTTCGCGGACAGGTCCATGTCCACCGGCTCGATGTCCGCCATCCATGCCTTGCCGCTGTCGTCGATCACCGCACCCAGGCGATTGGACGCGGTCTCATCCGGCCCGAACAGGCGGAAGTTCTTCCGTGCGTCGTTGTCGTGCATGACCTGGGCGAGGAAGTCGCCGAGCACGCGGGTGGCTTCGGCACTCACCGTTCCAGGCGCCGGGACGTCCACGGCGAACTCGCGTACGTCCGGCATCTCCAGCGGCACCAGCAATGCGCCACCGTTGGCATGCGGATTGGCACCCATGCGGCGCTTGCTGATTGGCGCCAGCGACGCGAACTCCTCGCGGAAGCGCCCGTCGGCGTCGAACAATTCGTGCGGGGCGTAGCTGCGCATCCACGCGTCGAGTTGCTGCAGGTGCCCGGGTTTTTCGAAGTCGTCCAGCGGTACCTGGTGGGCACGCCACGTGCCCTCAACCGGCAGGCCATCGACCATTTTCGGCCCGGTCCAGCCCTTGGGCGAACGCAGCACGATCATCGGCCACCGTGGCCGCACGGGCGCCGCACCACGAGCGCGCGCAGCAGCCTGGATGCCGCGGATATCGGACAACACCTGGTCCAGCGTCCGTGCGAATTCGCGATGCATGCTTGCTGGATCGTCGCCTTCGACGAAGTACGGCTGGTGCCCGTAACCGCGCATCAGTTCGGCGAGTTCCGCATTGCCGATCCGGGCAAGCACCGCAGGGTTGGCGATCTTGAATCCGTTGAGATGCAGGATCGGCAGCACGACGCCATCGCGCGCCGGATTGATGAACTTGTTGGAATGCCAACTTGCCGCGAGCGGACCGGTCTCCGCCTCGCCGTCGCCGATCACGCAGGCAACGATCAGATCCGGGTTGTCGAATGCAGCGCCATAGGCGTGTGCGAGGGAATAACCCAACTCGCCGCCCTCGTTGATCGATCCCGGCGTCTCGGGCGCTGCGTGGCTCGGGATTCCGTACGGCCAGGAGAACTGCCGGAACAGCCTGCGCATGCCCTCCCGGTCGCGGCTGACCTGCGGATAGATCTCGCTGTACGTCCCCTCGAGGTAGGTGTTGGCCACCATCGCCGGCCCGCCGTGGCCCGGACCGGTGATGTCGATCATGTCCAGGTCGTGCTGCCTGATCAGTCGATTGAGGTGCACGTAGATGAAGTTCAGCCCGGGCGTCGTACCCCAGTGGCCGAGCAGGCGCGGCTTGATGTCGTCACGGGACAGCGGCCTATCCAGCAGCGGGTTGTCGCGCAGGTAGATCTGGCCAACCGACAGGTAGTTGGCCGCACGCCACCAGCCGTGCATGCGGCGAAGCAGGTCCGGGTCCAGCCCTGCGTTCATCCGTCCATGACCGGCCGCGCGCCCGCCATCAGCGCGGGTTCCGTGCCGCGCGATAGCGCCGGATCAGGGCATTGGTCGAGCTGTCGTGCCGCAAGTCCGGCGTGTCCGTTGCAGCGAGCTCGGATTCTGTGCGCCTGGCCAGCTGCTTGCCCAGCTCCACGCCCCATTGGTCGAAACTGTCGATGTTCCAGATCACGCCCTGCACGAAGACGCTGTGCTCGTAGAGCGCGACCAGAGCGCCGAGCGAACGTGGCGTCAGCCGATCGGCAAGCAGCGTGTTGCTGGGCCGGTTGCCCTCGAACACGCGATGCGGCGCGATGTCTTCGGACGTGCCCTCCGCCCGGACCTGCGCCAGCGTCTTGCCGAAGGCCAGTGCCTCGCTCTGTGCAAACAGGTTGGCCATCAACAGGTCATGTTGCGACAGGGCATCGGCGCCACCCAACGGCTGGCAGAAGCCGATGAAGTCGCAGGGCACCAGTCGCGTGCCCTGGTGCAGCAGCTGGTAGAACGAGTGCTGGCCATTGGTGCCGGGCTCGCCCCAGTACACCGGACCGGTCTGGTAGTCGCAGGGCGTGCCGTCGCGCGTGACGTGCTTGCCGTTGCTCTCCATCGTGAGCTGCTGCAGGTACGCCGGAAACCGCTTGAGGTGATCGGCGTACGGCAGCACCGCCAGCGTCGAGGCGCCGAGGAAGTTGTTGTTCCAGATCGCCAGCAGCGCCATCAGCATCGGCAGGTTGCGCTCGGGCGGCGTGTCGCGGAAATGCACGTCCATCGCATGGAAGCCGTCCAGCATCTGCGCAAACTGCGCCGGGCCGATCGCGATCATGGTCGACAGGCCGATCGCCGAATCCATCGAGTAACGCCCACCGACCCAGTCCCAGAACCCGAACATGTTGTCGGTATCGATGCCGAAGTCGCGCACGCCATCGGCGTTGGTGGAGACGGCGACGAAGTGTCGCGCCACCGCATCGGCACCCAGGGCAGCCACGCACCAGTCGCGCGCGGCGTGGGCGTTGGTCAGCGTCTCCTGCGTGGTGAACGTCTTGGAGCAGACGATGAACAAGGTCTCGGCCGGGTCGAGTCCGAGCGTCGCCTCGTGGAAATCGACGGGGTCGACGTTGGAGACGAAGCCGAAAGCCAGCTGGCGGTCGCTGTAATGCCGCAATGCTTCGTAGGCCATGACCGGACCCAGGTCCGATCCGCCGATGCCGATGTTGATGACATGGCGGATGCGCTTGCCCGTGGCGCCCTTCCACTCGCCATCGCGGACACGGTCCGCGAAATCGCCCATGCGTTGCAGCACGGCATGCACGTCTGCCACGACATCGACGCCATCGACCATGATCGATTCGGTCACCGGCGCCCGCAACGCGACATGCAGCGCGGGACGCTGTTCGGTGAAATTGACGCGCTCCCCGACAAACATCGCGGCGACGCGGGATTCGACGTTGCAGGCACGCGCCAGGTCGATGAGCAGGCGCAGCGTCTCGTCGCCAATGCGCTGCTTGGAGTAATCCAGGTAGATGCCGGCGCCTTCCGCTGACAGGCGCTCGCCCCGATCTGGCTCATCAGCGAACCACTCATGCAGCTGTCTGTGGCGCAGACCCTCGGCGTGCAGCGACAAGGCCTGCCACTGCGGCCGCCCGGTGAGCGCCTCGCCCTGCCCCTTCACTGCGTCGATCGTGTCCTTCATGGGCTGGCGTGTTCCAGTGCGGTGGCCTTGGTTTCGATGCGCTGCATCAGGTCCTGCCAGGACTTGACGAACGACTGCGCACCGTCGCGCTGCAGCTGCGCGGCCAGGGCTTCGGTGTCGATGCCAGCCTTGGCGAACCGCGCGAGCACCAACTCCGAATCGCCACCATCGGCGTCCATCGCGCCTTGCAGCTCGCCGTGTTCGGCATACGCGCGCAGCGTCGCCTCCGGCATGGTGTTGATCGTGTCTGGAGCAGCGAGCGACGTGACGTACAGCGTGTCCGGTGCCGCCGGATCCTTGGTGCTGGTGCTCGCCCACAGCAAGCGCTGCGGACGTGCGCCAGCCTCGGCCAGGCGGCGCCAGCGGTCGGATGCCAGCAATGCACGATAGGCGCGATAGGTCCGCTGGCCGATGGCGACGCCCAGGTGGTTGCGCAATTCCGCGGGCACCTTGTCCTTGATGGCCTTGTCCCAGCGGCTGACGAACAACGACGCCACGCAGCCCACTACCGGGTCGCGGTTCGCATCGAGACGGCGCTGGATGCCGCGCATGTAGGCCTCGGCCACGGCGAGATACTGCCGCGCGGAAAACAGCAGCGTCACGTTGACCGGGATGCCGTTGAAGATCGACTCCTCGATCGCGGGCACGCCTTCGGGTGTTCCCGGGATCTTGATGAAGAGGTTGTCGCGCGCGGCCTGCCGATGGATGCGTGCGGCCGCCTCGATGCTGCCGGCGGTGTCGCCGGCCAGCAAGGGCGAAACCTCCATCGAAACCCATCCGTCCACGCCGTCGCTGGCGCGGTGCGCCGGCAGGAACAGATCCGCCGCCCGACGCAGGTCTTCCAGCGCCAGTTCGATGAACAGTGCTTCTCGCTGCAATCCATTCGCGCACTTTTCGCGGATGGCGGCGTCATAGGCCTCGCTGTTGCCGATCGCCTCGTCGAAGATCGTGGGATTGGACGTCAGGCCGGTCAGGCCATAGTCCGCGATGTCGCGCGCAAGCGTGCCGCTGTCGAGCAACTCGCGGGTGATGTTGTCCAGCCACAGGCTCTGTCCGAGCTTGCGCAGCTGCTGAAGGTTGTGGTTCATCGTGACTCCTTGAAAATATTGGCCATGCGGCCGACATGATCGACGAGCTCGCCGATGCGGCCGATGCAGACGTCTGGTGCGATGGGCGCAGCGGCCAGCAGTTCATCCGTCGCATAGTGGCCCTGGCGGACGAAAATCGTGGTGACAGCGTCGCCCAGCCGTTGTTTGATGGCAGCCAGCAGTGCCGGCTTGTCGTCGACCATGACGTAATGCCGTGCCGGGTAGGCCTGCTTGATGGCGGGGAGCATCTGTTCCTTGTGGAGATACACGTGCACCCTGCCCTGCACCGCCTCCCACAGCCCGGACCGCTGGATCTTGCGCGGCTGGAATACCAAGTCGCCGTCGGACAGGATCACCGGCGTGCCGGCTGCATGCAGCGCCTGCATGAGCGGGGCCACGCCCGGATAGACCAGGTCCGCGAACGGATAGTCCAACAGGAACGTCGACAGCTGCAGCAGGTCGGGATCGGCAACGAAATCCGGGCGCAACTGCTGCAGCGGCTCCAGGTAGTCGGCGTAGCCGCGCTGCCTGCGCAGGCTGTCGTACAGCGCGCGATAACGCGTGCGTCCCTCGCTCCCCAGGGCCGACGTGAGCCGGGCATCCAGGTCGGCTGAAAACCGGTCGTTGTCGAGCAGCGTGTTGTCGACGTCGAGCAGGAACACCAAGCCATCGGACACCGTCAGCATGGCGCGCTTGCTTCGGCTTGCGGGTCATGCCAGCCATCGTCGCGGGCGACCACGTGCGCCGCGGATGCCGGACCCCAGCTGCCTGGCTCGTAGATCTCCACTGGACCGGGCATCGAGAGGATCGGATCCACCACCCGCCAGGCCGCTTCCACCGCTTCGTCGCGGGTGAACAGCGACGAGTCGCCGCGCAGGGCGTCGCCGAGCAGGCGTTCGTACGGTGGCGCGCCCAGCGCGGGCTGATGTCGCGCAACCAGTTCGACATCGTCGCCACGCATGGATTCGCCGGGGCGCTTCACGCGGGCGCCGGCCGCGATCACCATGTCGGGTCCCAACCGGAACCGGAAGTAATTCGATCGCGGCATGTGACCATGGCCGGCATGCCCGGCGTAATCATCGTCGAAGATCGGCATCGGCGGCTTTTTCAGTTCCACCACGACCTCCGTTGCGGTCAGTGGCAGGCACTTGCCGGTGCGGATGTAGAACGGCACGCCGGCCCAGCGCCAGGTGTCGATGTCCAGCCGCATGGCGGCGAAGGTCTCGACCTGCGAGTCGGCGTGCACGCCGGGCTCGTCGCGGTAGCCGCGAAACTGGCCACGCACGACGTGCGCCGGCTTGATCGGCCGCATGGCATGGAACAGGCGGATCTTCTCCAGCTGGATCGCGCGCGCGTCATCGCCGATGGGGGCATCCATCGCCAGCAAGGCAACGACCTGCAGCAGGTGATTCTGGACAACGTCACGGATCGCGCCGACGTCGTCGTAGAAGCCTCCGCGACCCTGCACGCCGAAGTCCTCCGCCATCGTCACCTGCACGTTGTCGATGAAATTGCGGTTCCACACGGGCTCCAGGAATGTGTTGGCGAAGCGGAAATACAGCAGGTTCCGCACCGCCTCCTTGCCCAGGAAATGGTCGATGCGGAACACGCGCTCTTCCGGGAAGACGGCGTGCAGGGTCGCATTGAGCGCCTGGGCCGACGCGAGATCGCGGCCGAAGGGTTTTTCGACGACGACGCGTGCGTTGGTGGCGCAACTGGCGTCGGCCAGCCCCTTGATCACCGTGGGGAACAGGGCTGGCGGAATGGCCAGGTAATGCAGCGGGGATTTCTTGCCGTCGAGTGCGGCCTTGAGCCGGACGAAGGTCTGGGGATCGTTGTAATCGCCATCGACGTACTGGAGGTTCGCACTGAGCCGGGCGAAGGCATCCGGATCGACTCCACCTGCGTGCTCCAGGCTGTCGCGCATGCGTTCGCGCAGCTTCTCCAGGTCCCATCCCTGGCGGGCGATGCCGATGATCGGGATATCAAGCCCATTGCGCACCAGCGCCTGCAGCGCAGGGAAGATCTTCTTGTAGGCAAGGTCGCCAGTCGCGCCGAAAAAAACCAGGGCGTCGGAGGCATCGGCAGATGGTGTCAACGCTTGCTCCCGCGGGGTGGGCGCCGGGGCGGACGCCGCCAGCCCGCCATTCATACACGATGTACGGTTAAGGCATGGTCGACCACGCCGGACCCAATAAAAAAGCGGGCCGCTTTCGCGGCCCGCCATCCCCTGTCTCGAACCGTCAGCTGCGGACCGGCACGATGGTGATTTCGACGCGACGGTTCTGCGCGCGTCCGGCATCGGTATCGTTGCTGGCGATCGGGCGGGTCTCGCCTGCGCCGACGATCATCATCCGCTGCTGGATCACGCCCTTGCCGCCCAGGTAGGCGGCCACGGCGTTGGCACGTTGCACCGACAACTGCTGGTTGTAGGCATCCGTACCGACGTTGTCGGTATGGCCGGCAACCTCGATGACCGTCTGGTTGTACTGGTTCAACGTGCTCGCCACGTTGTCCAGCACCGGATAGAACTGCGGTTGCAGGTTGCTGCTGTCGAAGGCGAACGTGATGTTGCCCGGCATGTTCAGCGTGATGTTGTCGCCCTGTCGCACGACGTCCACGCCGGACCCGGCAAGGCTGCGGCGCAGCGCGGCTTCCTGGCGATCCTGGTAGGCACCGATGCCGGCACCCGCAAGGCCACCGACGCCCGCACCAACCATCGCGCGCTGGCGCCGCTCGACGGCGTCGCCGCCGCTCAGCAGCCCGGCCACCGCACCGATGCCGGCACCGATCAGGGCACCTGTGCGGGTCCGGTTGGGATCGTTCGGATCGTTGGTCTGGCCGGTATAGGTGGCGCAACTGGACAGCAACATGACGCTGGCAAGGCCCGCGGCCAACCCGGTGGTGGTGAACTTGTTCATCGAAAATCTCCTGATCGCGTTGGCGGCCCCGAAATGGACCTGAATACGCGCATCAAGATAGATATCGCGACGTCGCCTGCAAGTGATGACGGCGCCTCCGCCCGGCATTCCGTTCAGGTTGAATGGGCAACCGGCCCAGTCAGGTCGGCCAGGCGCTCCGATCCCGTGGGCGAGGCTGCAGGCTCGGACGCGCCAGCAGCAGGGCCATCACGTCCGGGGCAACCGGATGGCTATAGAGGAATCCCTGCACCTCCAGGCAATCATGTTGCTCGAGCGCCTCCGCCTGGGCGATGGTCTCGACGCCTTCGGCGACGACGTCGGCCTGCAACGCACGTGCCATCGCCACCACGGCACGCACGACTGCGACCTGCTTCTCGTCCGCGGGCAAACCGGAAACGAATGAGCGGTCGATCTTGAGCGTGTTGAACCGATATTGCAGGAGGTAGCGCAGGCTGGAATAGCCTGTTCCGAAATCATCCAGCGCGATCCGCACCCCCAACGCATGCAGGCCTTCGATCAGGGTGCGCGCACGTCCTTCGTCGCAGAACATCTGGCTTTCGGTGAATTCGATCTGCAGGTCCTCCGCCGCAAGGCCACTGCGCTGCAGCGCCTCGGCAACGTGCGCCAGCAGCCGTTCCGGGTCGAACCGCGCCAACGACACATTCACCGACACCGGCACCGACGGAAGCCCCATCAGTTGCCACGCCCGGTTCTGCCGGCAGGCCTCATGCATCACCCATTCGTCCAACTGGGTGATGAGTCCGCTTTCCTCGGCAACCGGGATGAAGTCGGCAGGCACGCCCAGATCGCCATCCTTCCGGCGCCAGCGCACCAGGGCTTCCATGCCGGTGATGCGTTGCTCCGGGCGCATGACCTTTGGCTGGTAGACAAGGCACAGTTCGCCATCGCGCAGCGCATCACGCAGGTCGTTTTCCAGCTTCAGGCGGGCGGCTGCCTTCTCGCTCATGCTGTTCGAGAAATACGAGAACTGGTCGCGGCCGGACTGCTTGGCGTGGTACAGCGCCGTGTCGGCCTGCATCATCAATGCCTGCGCATCGTTGGAATCCTGCGGAAACAGGGAGATGCCGATGCTCAACGACAGGTGCAGCAGATGGCCATCGACCTGGATCGGTGCGCGCATCATGTGCAGCATCTTCTGCGCGACCCGCGCCGCGTCACGCGGATCGCCCAGGCGCTCGAGCAGGATCACGAACTCGTCGCCGCCCTGGCGGCTGACCGTGTCGTCTTCGCGCACGGAGGCCAGCAGCCGTCGCGAGACTTCCTGCAGCACCTGGTCGCCGACCTGGTGCCCGAGCGAATCGTTGATGGTCTTGAAATGGTCCAGGTCCAGGAACATGAGCGCCCCCGGCGGGCCGAAGCCACCCGCCGTGGATGCGAGCGCGTGCGACAGCCGGTCATGGAGCAGGACGCGATTGGGCAGGTCGGTCAGGTAATCATGCTGCGCCAGGTGCGACATCTTCAGCGCCATGGTGCGCAGCTCGCTGACATCGCGGAACACCATCACGCCACCGACGACATTGCCATCGCTATCGCGGATCGGCGCGGCGGAATCCTCGATCGGCGTTTCGACGCCGTTGCGACGCAGCAGCGCGGTATCGGTCTGGAGCGCGACCACCCGGTTGTCGCGGATCGCGATCCTCAGTGGCGACAACGGTGTTTCGCCGCGCGCCATGTCGACCAGGCGGATGACCTCGTCGACCGGTCGCCCAACCGCCTCGGATTCCGGCCAGCCCGTCATCGCCTCGGCGACCGGATTCAGCAGGGTGATGCACATCCCGGTGTCGCAGACCACGACGGCGTCGCCAATGGACTCCAGCGTCACCTGCATCCGCTGCTTCTCCTCGAACAGCGCACGCTCGGCCTTCTTGCGCTCGCTGACATCGTTGGCCAGGACGAACACGCCCTGCACGCAGCCATCCTGCATTTCCGGCACATAGACGATCGATGCCTCGCGACCGGCAACGGCCGCGTCGAAGTGCACGGCCTGCCCGGCCAACGCCTGCGCCACGGGGCCGGAGAGTTGCGCCGCCTGCTCATCGCCCAGCATTTCCGCTGTCGTCCTGCCGATGAATTCGCTGGCCGGGCGGCCGAACCACTCCTCGTACTCGCGGTTGACGAATCGGTACCGACGATCCGTATCCAGGTTGCCGATGAGCGCGGGGACGTTGTCGATGACGGTCTGCAGGTGTTCGCGGGCGCGTTTGAGCGCCCTTGCCTCGGCTGCACGCCGCTCCTGCTGCACGCTGACCAGCAATGGGGCCAGGATGCTCGCGCAGCTGTAGAAAGCGACCTCGGTGAAACCGAGGCGGTCACCGCGAAACACAGGCAGCGCACCCGGATGGGTGAGCAGGAATCGTTCCAGGACCAATACCGACATTGTTGCGGCGAACCCGAGCAGCGCCGTCCCCAACACCCGCAAGCGGAACGCCGCCAGCAGCAGCGGCAGGAGGATCAGCACGAATGGTTGCGTGGTCCACAGGACCGAAGACACGCAGACCAGCAGCGTCATCATGGCGATCAAAGCCAGTTCCAGCCGACGGCCGGCCCCGATGAGCCTGGTGGCGCGCTCGCGGGTGGCAGCCAGCACAAGCGGCAGGAAGACCACCATGCCGAAGGCGTTGCCGACCCACGGCGCCTGCAGCGCCGGGAGGAACGGCGTGCCATAAGTCCGGTTGACGATCAGCGCGACGAGACTCGTTCCAACCATTGGCGCCACGAACACCGTGACCAGCATCAACCGGCCGAGGGTTGGCAGCTCCTGCAACGCGCTGCCGTCTTCGCCCAGTTTGCGCAACAAGCCGTAGGCGAGTCCCAGCTCGAGCAGGCGGGCGCCGCCGAGCAGCAGCGACGTCGACCATGGGCGGCCAGTGACGTGCTGGGCAATCGTCATGGCTGCCAAGCCCAGCAGCAGGTACATCGCCGCCGCCGCGGCTCGCGGCTGCCGTCGCAACATCACGCCCAGCAGCAGTGCGCCGCCGAGGCGTAACGCGGAAACACTGTCCGGGCGCCATGCGAACAGGCTGGTCGTGACGCTCAGCCCGAAAAATGCCGTCGTGGCCAGCAATGCCGCCGGGAACTCGTTGCGCAATTGATGCCACCAGCGCATTCGCTGCCCCATCCGTTACTCCCGCCTGGTCGTTCGCGGGAGATGGAACCGCCGAGTCCTGCGGCAGTTGCGTCGGGGAGTATGCACTGGCCGAAGGAAACCAGGCGTCCGCCGGGCGTCGGCTCTCAGGCCTCGATGAAGCGCACTCGCCGGGTGATCGAACAGACCGGTTCGTAACCAATGGTGTCGGCAGCTGCGGCGATCACTTCCACCGGCAGTCCCTCTCCCCACAGAACCACCGGATCCCCGGTCCTGGCGTCGGGCTGCGAGCGCAAGTCGATCGTCATCAGGTCCATGGACACGCGACCGACGATCCCTGCGGGCGCACCGTTGACCAGCACGGGCGTACCGGCAGGCACGTTGCGCGGGTAACCGTCGCCATAACCGATGGCAGCCACGCCCACCGGCATGTCCTCGGGACACTCCCATGTCGCCGAATAACCGATCCGCTCGCCCTTGCGCACCCGGTTGACCGCAATCAGCCGGGTGGCGAGCGTCATCACCGGCCGCAAGCCGAAATCAAGGCCGCTCGTGCCCTCGACCACCGAGATGCCGTACAAGGCCCCGCCAGGGCGGACCCAGTCCAGGTGCGACTCCGGCCAGCCCAGGACGGCGGCGGAGTTGGCCAGCGAACGGACGCCCGGAAGCCCTGCGGTCGCTTCGGCGAAAATGCGCAATTGTTCTTGCGTCTGCTGGCTGCCAAAGGCGTCCGAGCTGGCGAGATGGTTCATCAGCACGATGTCGTCCGCGACCGCCGGCATCGCGCGCAGCCGGGCATGGGCATCGCGCACATCCTCCGGCGCGAATCCCAGGCGGTGCATGCCGCTGTCGACCTTCAGCCAGCATCGCACCGGGTCGCCAGGCAGCGCCTGCTCCAGCATCGCCAGCTGGCTGGAATGGTGGATCACGGTTTCGACGTTCAGCCGCCGCAGTTGCGGAATGTCCTGGACCTCGTCGAATCCCGACAGCAGCACGATCGGCTGCGACAGCCCGGCGGCGCGCAGGCGCTCGGCGTCGCTCAACGCCGCCACGCCGAAGGCATCGGCCCCGGACAGCGCGCGGGCAACCCGCTCCAGGCCGTGGCCGTAACCGTCGGCCTTGACGACGGCCATCACCCGGCTGTTCGGCGCGCGATGGCGGACCTGGGACAGGTTGTGGCGCAGCGCGTCGGTGTGGATGGTGGCGGAAGTGGGGCGGGCCATCTGGGTAGTGTAATGGTGGGCGGATCGGCCACGGTCGTGGCCGGCAACGCACGCGTGCCTGACCCTGGGAACGTCCGGCGGAGCACCCCGCCGCGGTTACTCGAAACTGCCGACCGCGTCGTGGGCGAGATTGTCGAACCGTGTGTATTCGCCGAAGAACTTCAGCTTGAGCGAGCCGGTCGGACCGTTTCGTTGCTTGCCGATGATGATCTCGGCGAGTCCCTTGTCCGGCGAGTTTTCCTTGTTGTAGTACTCGTCGCGGTAGATGAAGACGATGACGTCGGCGTCCTGCTCGATGGCGCCTGATTCACGCAGGTCGGCCATCACCGGGCGCTTGTCGGTACGCGTTTCCAGCGACCGGTTGAGCTGCGACAGGGCGACAACCGGCACGTTGAGCTCCTTGGCCAGGGCCTTGAGCGAGCGCGAGATCTCGGAGATCTCCGTGGCCCGGTTTTCGCTGTTGCCCGGCACGGCCATCAGCTGCAGGTAATCGATGACGATCAGGCCGAGGTCGTGTTCGCGTTTCAGGCGACGTGCCTTGGCGCGCAGCACGTCGGGCGAGAGCGCCGGCGTGTCGTCGATGAAGATCTTGGACTCGCGCAGCATGCGGATGGCGCTGGTGACGCGGCTCCAGTCCTCGTCCTCCAGCTGGCCGGTGCGCAGGCGCGTGGCGTTGACGCGGCCATTGGCCGAGATCAGGCGCAGCGCGAGCTGCGACGAGGACATTTCCATCGAGAAGACGGCGACGGCTTTCTTGGTCTTGATGGCCGCGTATTCGGCCATGTTCAGCGCCAGCGTCGTCTTGCCCATCGCCGGGCGCGCGGCCAGGATGATCAGGTCGGTCGGTTGCAGGCCAGCCGTCATCTCGTCGAACTCGGTGTAGCCGGTCGGCAATCCGGTGATGCTGCCGCCGTTGGCATGGCGCGTCTGCAGGACGTCGAAGGCTTCGATCAGCGCCTTGGTGACCGGCACGAAGTCGCTCCGCCCGCGCGCGCCCGCTTCGGCGATCGCGAACACCTGCTGCTCGGCAATGGCCAGGATTTCGCCGCTGTCGCGGCCGTCGGGCTGGAATCCATCGTTGACGATGCCGGTACCGACCTCGATCAACTGGCGCAACACGGCCTTGTCGCGAACGATTTCCGCATAGGCGGCGATGTTGGCCGCCGATGGCGTGGTGCTCGCCAGTTCGACCAGGTACGCGCCGCCGGCAACATGCTCACCCAGTCCCTGCGACTCGAACCACTCGCCCAGCGTCACGGCATCGTAGGGGCGGCTCTTCTCGGCCAGTTCGCGGATCGCACGAAAGATCAGCTGGTGGTCACGCCGGTAGAAGTCTGAATCGACCAGTTGATCGGCGATGCGATCGTAGGCATCGGGCGCAAGCATCAGCCCGCCAAGGACGGCCTGCTCGGCTTCGACCGATTGCGGCGGCACCCGCAACTGCTCGATGCGGTGGTCGGCACGGCTCTGGAAAGCCTGGTCGGCACGAAGCCCCTGGCGTGCAGTCATCGGTTGTGTGACTCCCCTTGTCGACCCAACGACGACATTGTCGGAGTGGCCGGCTTGTATCGGTGTTCGATGGCCATCCTAGTCGTCCCGATCCCGGAGCGTTGCAGATAACACTGTGGATAACCGGTGGGCATCGCAGGGGATGCGACGGGGGCTCGGTTATTTTCGAAAGTCATGAATGTCGTTCAGAAAATTGTGTTGCATGGCGCGAGTGTTGTGGCGCGTGCCACGGCTGCCCTGCGGGCAAGTCAAGGGCTTTCTTTCGCCTTCGGCGAGTTACTTTTGTCTTGGCAAACGTAGTCAACCCTTTTTCATCGGCGTCAAAGGCAGCCCTTCGGGCAAGTCGCCGAAGGCGAAGCCTCTTATCAGGCCGTGGCGACAACCATCAACATCGCCGGAGCGCGCTACAGGCATAAGGATTTCAAACAATGGATGCCACAAACAAAAACGGACGCCTTTGCGGCGCCCGTTCCTGCAACAAACTGCGATCGACGCTTACGCGGCTTCGGCCTGCACGATCACCTTCACCGGGATCTCGACGTCGGCGTGCAGGTGCACGATGACGTCGGTTTCGCCGATGTGGCGGATGGGGCCTTCGCCCATCACGACTTCGGATTTCTCGACCGGCATGCCGATCTTGGTCAGCGCCTCGGCGATGTCGCGCGGGCCGACGGAGCCGTACAACTTGCCTTCGGTCGACGAGTTGGCATAGATCGTGACGCTGGCGCCTTCGAGCTTGGCGCGACGCGCTTCGGCTTCACCCAGGTTGGCCTGCGCCTTGGCTTCGTAATCGGCGCGCTTGGCTTCGAACTCGGCCAGGTTGGCGGCCGTTGCCGGCACGGCCTTGCCCTTGGGCACGAGGAAGTTGCGGCCGTAACCCGGCTTGACGTCGACCTTGTCGCCAAGGTTGCCGAGGTTGGTGACTTTCTGCAGGAGGATCAGTTGCATGGTGTTGCTCCGTATTCGTTAGCGGCGCGTTGCGCCGCAACTGTGGCTGTCCGAATGGACGGTGTACCTGCCCGGCGAGCCGGGCGGATGCAGCCGGATCAGGCGTTGTGGTTGTCCGTGTACGGGATCAGTGCCAGGAAACGCGCGCGCTTGACGGCGGTCGCGAGTTGGCGCTGGTACTTGGACTTGGTGCCCGTGATGCGGCTCGGGACGATCTTGCCGGTCTCGGTGAGGTTCTGGCGCAGGGTATTGAGATCCTTGTAATCGATCTCTTTCACGCCCTCGGCGGTGAACTTGCAGAACTTGCGGCGGCGGAAGAACTTGGACATGTGGGTGCTCCTCAGGCGGCTTCGACGTTGTCGTCGGCATCAATGACGGCGGTGCCGACGGCGTTCTCGTTTTCGTCACGACGGCGACGGTCGCCGCGCTCGGGCTTGTCACCCTTCTCGTCCTTGTTCTTCATGATCAGGGACTGCTCGGTGTCGGCCTCGTCGCGGCGCATCACCAGGTGGCGAAGCACTGCGTCGTTGAAACGGAAGCCTTCGACCAGTTCGTTGAGCACGGCCTGGTCGGCCTCGATGTTGAACAGCACGTAGTGGGCCTTGACCAGGTTGTTGATCGGGTATGCCGTCTGGCGACGACCCCAATCTTCCAGGCGATGGATCTTGCCGCCGCCGGCTTCGATCAAGCCCTTGTAGCGCTCGATCATGGCCGGGACCTGTTCGCTCTGGTCCGGATGGACCAGGAACACGATTTCGTAGTGACGCATGGTGTGTGCATTCCTTCTGGATGGAGTCCGCCTCGCGTTTCGTCAGCGCGGTGCGGACCGGGCAGCCCCCCGTCACGCGGTGGGGCAAGGTTCCCGTGACAGAGCGCCGCGGGAAGCCGGTAATTGTGGCAGGTCAATGGGTTACGTGCAAATCGGACCGCTGTCGCTCCGCTCGCGGGGGGACGGGCAGGATCGCAGCCCGGCTAAGCGAAGCGCACCCGGGATCGCCCTGGGAGGGCCCCCGGTTGCGGCCTTTGGCGTTACCCAGGCGACGCTCCCCGAATCAGGCAGCCTTTTTCGCTGCGATCCAGGCGTCGATATGCCGCTCCAGCGCGTCCAGCGGCACCGAGCCGGTTTCCAGCACGGCGTCGTCAAAGTCGCGGATGTCGAACTTCGGCCCCAGCTCCCGCTGCGCCTTGGCCCGCAGCTCGGAGATCTTGATCTGGCCGATCTTGTAGGCCAGCGCCTGCCCGGGCGTGCCGATGTAACGGTCGACCTCGTTGGTGATGTCCTGGTCGGTCTTGGGTGCGTTGTCCTTGAAGTAGGCGATGGCCTTCTCGCGGCTCCAGCCCATCGAATGCATGCCGGTGTCGATCACCAGCCGCACGGCGCGCCACATCTCGTAGGTCAGCTGGCCAAAGTGATCATAGGGATCGTCGTAAAGACCCATGGGGTAGCCGAGCTGTTCGGCATACAGGCCCCAGCCCTCACCGTAGGCCACGAAATAGGCCGTCTTGCGGAACATCGGCGCGTCCGGCAATTCCAGCCCGCGCGCGAACTGGAAGTGGTGCCCGGGGACCGCTTCATGCAGCGTCAGCGGCATCATTTCCCACGTCGGCCGCACCTCGGGCTTGTACAGGTTGACGTAGTAATAGCCCGGGCGACTGCCGTCGCTGGCGCCCTGCTGGTAATACGCCGTCGTGGTGTCCGGGGCGATGTTGTCCGGGATCGGCCTGACGCCGTAGGGCTGGCGCGGGATGATCCGGAACACCTTCACAAGCTCCGGGTCGATGCGCTTGGCGAGCGCGCGATAGTGCGTCAGCAGTGCGGCAGGCGTCTTCTCGAAGAAACGGGGATCGGTGCGCAGGTAGGTGAAGAATTCGGCCATGGAACCCTTGAAGCCGGTCTGCTCCTTCACCTTTTCCATCTCGCCGCGGATCCGTGCGACTTCCTTCAGGCCGATCGCGTGGATCTGGGCCGCGCTCAGGTCGGTCGTCGTGTAATAGCGGGCGAGGAAGTCGTAATACGCCTTGCCGTTGGGCAGGTCGGCGGCGGCAATGGAATCGCGCGCCTTCGGCAGGTACTCGTCATTGAAGAATGTCGCCAGCTGGCGGTAGGCCGGGACGAGTCGCCCGCGAACAACCGCCTGGGCCTGCGCCTGCAGGGCCGCCCGGTCGCTGGCCGGGATCGCATCATTGAAGTTCAGGAAAGGCCGGTAGAACGGGCTCTTCGTCGGATCGTCGACGATCTGGGCGGCAATCTGCGCTGGAACCCGCTGCATCAGGACTTTCGGCGGCACGTTGCCCGCCTTCATGCCTTCGCGCATCAGCGCGATCGACTGGTCGACCAGGGTCGGCACCGCCTGCATCCGCTTGATCCAGTCCTGGTAGTCCTTGACGCTGGCGAACGGCAGGACCTCCGCCAACCCGTCGGCCGTCTGCACGCCACCCTGGTGGCTGACCGGCTGCAGGTACTCGTGGAATTTCTGGCGCTCGATATTCCGCTGCAGCTGCCACTCGAAGGTGTCGTAATTCAGCTGGTCAGCGGGCGACAGGCCGGCGCGCCCGATCGCATGCAGCTTCTCCAGCGCCGCGCGGTCCTCGCCTTCGCGGCGGGCAATAGCGGCCAGGCTGAAGTCGCTCCAGCGATCGTTGAATCGCTTGTCGCCATTGGCGCTGGCATTTTCTGGGGACTCGACCAGCCCCCGCTCCCACTCGTCGGCGAAGAGCTGGTTCAGGGCCTTCGAGGCATTGGCCGGCTGCGCGTGGAGCGGCGCGGCGCAGAGCACGACGGCAGCGGTGGCTGCCAACAGGAACGGACGCAACATCGGCGCAATCTCCCCAGACGGTCTGGCGAGTCTAGCCCGGGGGCGCCCATGCGCAACCTGCCGAAGGTTGGGTCGCGACCGCGCGTCAGGCGGCGCGGGTGGAATCGGTCGTGAAGCTCTCGCCGCAGCCGCACTCGGCGGCCACGTTGGGATTGCGGAACACGAATTGTTCGCTCAGTCCGTTCTTCACGAAGTCGATCTCGGTCCCGTCGACCAGGCCGAGACTGTCCGCATCGACGCGGATCTGGATGCCCGACTGCTCGAACACCGTATCGCCCTCGCGCTGGTCGCGGGCCAGGTCCACCGCGTAGCCCCAACCGGAGCAACCGGTCCGCCTGACGCCGAAACGCAGGCCGATGGCCGTCGGAGTTTCGGCGAGATAACCACGGATGCGTTCGACGGCGGCTGGGGCAAGGGTGATCGACATGGTGGAATTATAGCTCCCGGGGCGATATGGACTCTTGACTTCCAATGCCGCGAACCAAGAGCGCGTGGCGGCGCATCGCGAAAATTCGCCAGCGGGTCTCCCGCGTCGAGGTAGACTTCCACGCTCACTAAATAGGCGCCGATGGGCGGGATTCAAGGCATGACAACGGTCAGCGTCGAACACGCACTCGCAGGCAAACTGCCGGATGGAGGCGAAGTCACCGTCCGCGGATGGGTTCGCACCCGGCGCGATTCCAAGGCGGGCCTGTCGTTCGTCAACGTCAGCGACGGCTCGTGCTTTGCCGCGATCCAGGTGGTCGCTCCCGCCACGCTGGCCAACTACGACACCGAGGTGAAGCGCCTGACGGCGGGCTGCTCGGTGATCGCCACCGGCACGCTCTCGCCGTCCCAGGGCCAGGGCCAGGCCTTCGAGATCCAGGCGCATGCCATCGAGGTCGTGGGCTGGGTCGACGATCCGGAAACCTATCCGATCCAGCCCAAGGCGCATTCGCTCGAATTCCTGCGCGAGGTCGCGCATCTGCGCCCGCGCACCAATCTGTTCGGCGCGGTCACCCGTATCCGCAACTGCCTTGCACAGGCCGTGCACCGCTACTTCCACCACAACGGTTTCTACTGGATCAGCACGCCGATCATCACCACGTCCGACGCCGAGGGCGCCGGGCAGATGTTCCGCGTATCCACCCTGGACATGGCCAACCTGCCGCGCGGCACCGACGGACAGGTGGATTTCTCCCGCGATTTCTTCGGCAAGGAGACATTCCTCACCGTATCGGGCCAGCTCAACGTCGAGGCCTACTGCCTGGCACTGAGCAAGGTCTATACATTCGGGCCGACCTTCCGCGCGGAGAACAGCAACACCACGCGCCACCTGGCCGAATTCTGGATGATCGAGCCGGAAATCGCCTTCGCCAACCTCGACGACAATGCGGCGCTCGCCGAGGACTTCCTGAAATACCTGTTCCGCGCGGTCCTGCACGAACGCGGCGACGACCTGGCATTCATCGCCGAACGCGTCCAGCCCGACGCGATCACGCGACTGGAAGCCTTCGTCAATGCACCCTTCGAGCGCATCGACTACACCGATGCCATCGCGTTGCTGCAGAAGTCCGGGGAGAAATTCGAGTTCCCGGTCGAGTGGGGCCTGGACCTGCAGACCGAACACGAGCGCTGGCTGACCGAGCAGCATGTCGGACGCCCGGTGGTCGTCACCAATTACCCCGAGCACATCAAGGCGTTCTACATGCGCCTGAACGATGACGGCAGGACGGTCGCGGCGATGGACGTGCTGGCGCCGGGCATCGGCGAGATCATCGGTGGCAGCCAGCGCGAGGAACGCCTGGACGTGCTGGACAAACGCATGGCGCAGTTCGGCCTGGATCCCGAACACTACGGCTGGTATCGCGATTTCCGCCGCTACGGCAGCGTGCCGCATGCCGGATTCGGATTGGGCTTCGAACGACTGGTCGTCTACGTCTGCGGCCTGTCCAACATCCGCGACGCACTGCCCTACCCGCGTGCGCCGGGACAGGCGGAGTACTGATCGATGAGCACGGACATGATCCTGTTTTTCGCACTGCTCTTCGTCGCGATCGCGATCGCCGGGGCCACCGCGTTCGTCATCTTCTGGCCGTTGACGCTGGTGCATGTCCGCGATCGCCATTCGGGTATTGCCGCGCAATTGGGCCAGGGCGCCTTCCTCAAGCCCTCGGCGCTGGGTTGGCTGTTGCGTGGCGGCTATCGTGAAGTCCGTGATCCCTCCCTGAGCGGACTGGCGACGCCGGCCAGGATTTCGCTGCTCGTGATCATGCTGGGCCTGTCGCTGGCAGGCCTGTTGTGGCTGGCATCGGTCGTGATGGCATGAGCGACGAATGGTGGCTGGCGACGCTGGGGCGCACGCTGGTCTGGGCCCGGCTGCGCGTGCGGGATGCGGGAACCGCCGAGGTCTTCGACAGCGACGGCAACACGCTCGCCTACGACAGCGAGGACACGGCCCGTGCGGCGTTGATGGATGCCGAGTTCGTCGCGTTCGACGGGATCGATGCACAGGACGCACTCGAGCGCGGTTTCGACCTGGATGAGGTTCAACCGCCGCAGGCGGACAACGACGAAGCCTTGCGCGCGAAGATGTTCCATGCGCTCGGCGAACCGCGCTGACAATTCGGCCGTGTACCTGCCCAGGGCGTTCGAGGAATCCGATCTTGTCGCGCTCGACAGGCTTGTCGAGCGCGACAATTTCATCACCTTGATCACCATGCGCGATGGCGCGCCTGACATCAGCCATCTGCCGGTCCTGTACCAGCGCCAGGGCACACGGATCGAACTGTCGGGCCATTGGGCGCGCGCAAATCCGCAAAGTCGCCACGACGGACATGCGCTGGCGATCATCCATGGGCCGCAAGCCTACATATCGCCGTCGTGGTATCCGGACAAGGAAGATGCAGCGCGCGTGCCCACGTGGAATTACGCGATTGCCCACCTGGGTGGCGAGCTGCATACCTTCGACGACGAAGCCGCGCTGGGCGCGCTGGTCGGCGACCTGACACGGCAACATGAAGCGCGTGCCGGAAGCGACTGGGCCTACGAGCACGGCCGGGCCGAGCTGCGCAGCCAACTCAGGGGCATTACCGGCTTCAGGATGGCCATCACGGCAGTCCAGTTGAAATTCAAGCTCAACCAGAACCATCCCATCGGCAATCGGCAATCGGTCGCCGCGCATCTCGCGCAGCAGCCGGGGCAGTCGAGTCACGACGTCGCCATGCTCATGCGCGAGCGCTTGCCCGGGACTATCCAAGGAGATCGAGATGGACCTGAACCTTAGCGGCAAGCACGCGCTCGTCTGCGGCGGGTCGGACGGCATCGGCCGCGCAGCGGCGGAGGAACTCGCGCTGCTGGGAGCCGATGTCACCCTGCTGGCGCGACGCGCCGGTGCACTGCAGGACGCCGCGGCAGCCCTGCCGTGCCGCGACGGGCAGCATCATGGCTGGATCCAGGCCGACCTTGCGCAGACCGATGCGCTGCGGGCCCAGGTCCAGGCGCTGATCGCGGGCAGACCGGTGCACATCCTCATCAACAACACCGGCGGGCCTCCCGGCGGCCCGGCGTTGACCGCCGACATTGCCGCTTTCCTCGACGCGTTCACCCGGCACCTGGTCGCCAGCCAGGCTATCGCGCAGGTGGTGGTTCCCTGCATGCAGGCGGCCAACTGGGGGCGCATCGTCAACGTCATCTCGACCTCGGTGAAGGAGCCGATCGTCGGATTGGGCGTCTCCAACACGATCCGGGGCGCAGTCGCCAGCTGGAGCAAGACCCTGTCGCGCGAACTCGGGCCATTCGGCATCACCGTCAACAACGTGCTGCCGGGCTACACGCAGACTGGCCGCATCGCGCAGATCGTCGCCGAACGATCGCAGGCCTCCGGCCAGCCCGAAGCCGCGATCCTCGATGGCATGCGCAGGAACGTCCCCGTCGGCCGCTTCGCGCAGCCGGCCGAGATCGGCGGCGTTATTGCGTTCCTCTGCTCGCCGGCGGCCGCCTATGTCAACGGGGTGTCCCTGGCCGTCGACGGCGGACGCATGCAGTCGATCTGAAGAACCGACGGCTCGGTTCCGCCTGCCGGTGCGGCCCGCGAGCCTTGTCGCAGGCGAGTTCCTTAGCGGCGCGGACCTCCACGCGATAAGCTTGGCGGATGCGCTTCAAACACTGGATCGACGGCCACGCATGCGACCCGGCGAGCGATCGCTGGCTCGACGTATTCGATCCAGCGACCGCCCGCGCCGTGGCGCAGGTCGCCGCCGGCAATGCGGATGATGTCGACAAGGCCGTCGCCGCTGCCCGGCGGGCCTTTCCGCAATGGTCGTCCGCGGCCAGCATGGAACGCGCGCGCTGGCTCGAGCGTCTTGCCGACGCGCTGGAAGCGCGACTTGAGGATTTCGCGCAGGCCGAATCACGCGATGGCGGGAAACCCATCCGGCTGGCACGCGAGATCGAGATCCCGCGCGCCATCAGCAACCTGCGGTTCTTCGCGCATGCGGCGACCCAGTTCGCGAGCGAATCCCACCACGGGCAGGCCGGGCTGAACTACACCGTGCGCCAACCGCTTGGCGTGGTCGGCACCATCTCGCCGTGGAACCTGCCGCTCTACCTGCTGACCTGGAAGATCGCCCCCGCGCTGGCCGCCGGCAACACCGTCGTCGCGAAACCATCCGAAGTCACGCCGCGCACCGCGACCATGCTCGGCGAACTGGCTGCCGACATCGGACTGCCCGCGGGCGTGCTCAACATCGTCCATGGGCTCGGGCCTGAAGTCGGCGAAGCGCTCGTGACCCATCGCGACGTACGCGCGATCTCGTTCACCGGCAGCACCGTCGTCGGCAAGCGGATCGCCACCATGGCGGCGCCGCTGCTGAAGAAAGTGTCGCTGGAAATGGGCGGCAAGAATCCCACGCTGGTCTTCGCCGACAGCGACTGGCAGGCGCAGATCGCGACGATCGCGCGGTCCGCCTTCCAGAACTCCGGGCAGATCTGCCTGTGCGGCTCGCGCATCCTGGTCGAACGCAGCATCTATCCAGCATTCCGCGATGCGCTGGTTGCGCAGGCGACATCGCTGCGCGTTGGCGACCCTGACGACGAGAACACCGATCTAGGTCCGCTGGTCTCGCAGGCGCATTTCGACAAGGTGATGAAGGCCATCGCCCAGGCCCGCGAGGACGGCGGCAACGTGCTCTGCGGCGGACACGCACTCGAACGCCCGGGCTGGTTCGTCCCACCGACGATCATCGATGGCCTGGGGCAGGATTGCGCCGGCAATCGCGAGGAGATCTTCGGACCGGTCGCGACGCTGCAGGCATTCGACACCGACGCCGAGGCGCTGGCCATGGCCAACGCAAGCGACTATGGGCTCGCTGCGTCCATCTGGACGCGCGACCTCGTCCGCGCCCATCGCCTCGCCGCGGGCATCCATGCCGGTGTCGTATGGATCAATACGTGGATGATGCGCGACCTGCGCACGCCGTTCGGCGGCATGGGCCAATCCGGCCTGGGCAGCGAAGGCGGCTTCGAGGCCATGCGGTTTTTCACAGATACCAGGAACGTGGGGATATTCATCGGATGACCGAGCTGAGCGAACTGCTGCGCAACAACCGCGAATGGGCCGCGAGCGTCCATCGCGACGACCCCGGGTTCTTCGAGCGCCTGTCGATCCAACAGGCGCCAAAGTACCTGTGGATCGGCTGCTCGGACTCTCGCGTGCCGGCCAACCAGATCATGGGACTCGCACCGGGCGAGGTCTTCGTCCACCGCAACATCGCCAACGTGATGGTCCATACCGACCTCAACTGCATGTCGGTGATCCAGTTTGCCGTCGACGTGCTGCATGTCGAACACATCCTCGTCGTCGGCCACTACGGCTGCGGCGGTGTGCACGCGGCGCTGCACGGCACCCGCGTCGGCCTGGCCGACAACTGGATCCGGCACGTCGGCGACGTGGCGCAGAAGCATTCGGGACTGCTGGAACTGGTCGAGCCACCCCTCCGCAGCGACCGGCTTTGCGAACTCAACGCCATCGAGCAGGCCGAGAACGTCTGTCTCACCACCGTCGTCACCGATGCCTGGGCACGCGGACAGGCGCTGTCGGTGCACGGCTGGGTCTACAGCCTGCACGACGGGCGGGTTCGCGAGCTCGGCATGGACGTCGATTCTGCGGAAGCGCTGGAGCCCGCCTATGCCAATGCGCTGTCGCGGCTGCGCGACAGCCGGGGTGACGCGTGACCCAGGCAATCCAGGCATCATCGGCGCCACGGCCAGTGGGCAACTATCCGCATGCGCGGCGCGTGGGCAACCTGCTGTTCCTGTCCGGCATCGGCCCGCGTGATCCGACGACCAACGAGGTCCCCGGCAACGAGGTCTACGCCGATGGCCGTGTGCGCCGCTACGACATCGCCGCGCAGACGCACGCCGTCCTGGCCAACGTCCGCGCGGTGCTTCAGGCCAGCGGCGCGCAGTGGGATGACCTGGTCGACGTGACCGTCTACCTCACCGACATGCTCGCGGACTTCCGCATCTACAACGCCATCTGGGCCGAGTATTTCCCTGATGCGTCGACGGCGCCCTGCCGGACCACGGTGGGCATCACCGCACTGCCGACGGCCATTGCGATCGAGCTCAAGTGCACTGCCGTGCTCAAGGACTGACCCCATGCTGCCCTCCCCGCTCAACCTGCAGGCCTGGATCGACGAACACCGGCACCTGCTCAAGCCGCCGGTCGGCAACAAGTGCATCTACGACGGCGATTTCATCGTCATGGTGGTCGGCGGCCCGAATGCGCGCACCGACTACCACTGGGACGAAGGCCCGGAGTGGTTCTACCAGTTGGAAGGCGAGATGGTGCTTCGTATCCAAGAGGATGGAGCCGTCCGCGACATTCCCCTGCGCGCGGGGGAAATCTTCCTGCTGCCGCCGCGGACACCGCACTCGCCACAGCGCTTCGCCGACTCGATCGGCCTGGTGATCGAACGCAAGCGACTGCCGCATGAGGACGATGGCCTGATGTGGTTCTGCGAGCAGTGCAACCACAAGTTGTACGAGGAATATTTCCACCTGCATGACATCGAGACGGACTTCCCGCCGGTCTTCGATCGCTTCTATGCATCCATCGAGCGTCGCACCTGCGGGCAGTGCGGGCACGTCAACCCGGCGCCATCGAAGTACGTGATGCCGGACACCTGACCGGCACGCACGTGCTGGGGTCCCTGCTCGCACTCAAGCCCCGCGACGTTCCCGTGCGCGTCGCGCTGCGCAATGCGGTGGGAGTGGTCGCGCCGCTGGCGATCGGATACTGGAGCGGCCACGTCGACATCGGCCTGGCTGTCGCCACCGGCGCCTTGAACACGATGTTCACCGACCAGCCCGGGCCCTACCGGTTGCGGGCGCAATGGATGTTGATGGCGGCATTGTCGGCGGGCTTGTCCGCGTTGCTGGGCATCCTCGTCGGAGAGCACTCGCTGGTATTCGTCGTTGCCGTCCTGATCTTTGCGTTCGTCGGCGGCATGATGGTCGCGCTGGGGCCGATGGCGGCGCGGGTCGGGCTCACGAGCATGATCGTGATGATGGTGACGGCCGACATGCGGCTGGCACCCGCGAATGCGCCAGGCGTCGCCGCGCTGATTTCCGCTGGCGGCCTGCTGCAGATGTTGCTGGCGGTGGCGGCATGGCCGTTGCATCGGTATCGACCCGAGCGATTCGCGCTGGCTGACCTGTTGCAACAGTTGGCGGACACCGCCCGCTCGCGACCCGATGCCGCGCTCAGGCCGCCAGTCTCCCAGGCGGCCCTGGAGGCGCTGGTCATGCTGCACGGCGAACACCGCGCACGCGGAGCGGCGATGCAATCGTTCCGCGTCGTGGCGGAAATCTGCGAACGCGTGCGGATGGACCTGCTTGCGCTGAGCGACCTGCACGCCCGGCTGGAAGACGCAGCCGCGAGGCGATGCATCGAAGCCGTACTGGACGATGCAGGCAGGAGCCTCGATGTGCTGTCCGAATCCGTGCGTAGTGGCCAACTGGAATCGCCGCAAGCGTCCGTCGAAGCGATCGAGGCTGACGTGCGGTCGCTGGGCGCCGCCATCGCGGCCACCAGCCGTCGATCCGATGCACGCCTGCTGCGGATCGCACGGACCCGGGCCGACAGCCTGACGGGCCAGCTGCGTGCCTTGCTGCGCAACGCGCGCCTTGCCAGCAGCCGCGGCGAGATCCAGGCGCAGTTGTCGGAGGTCCGCCTACCCCGCGCGCTGAGATCCGACGCCCCGCTTGCGACGTTGCGGGCCAACCTCGATGGCACATCGGTCGCGTTTCGCCATGCGGTCCGTTGCGCGCTGTGCGTGGGGTTCGCCGCAGCGTGCGAACGCGCCCTCACGATCCCCCACGGCATCTGGATCCCGATGACGGCTGCGATCGTCCTCAAGCCCGACTTCGGCGGCACCTTGCGCTTCGGCGTGCTGCGCACCGCCGGCACCTTTGCCGGCCTGTTGCTCACCACCGTCATCGCCCACTACGCCATGCAGGGTGCGGCATTGCGACTGCTCCTGATGGGCGTGCTGTGCATGGCGTTCCGACTGCTGGCGACAGTCAACTACGCCGTCGGCGTGGCCATGCTGACCGGCATGCTGGTCCTGCTGCTGTCGTTTACCGGCATCGCGCCAGCCGATGCGGTGCATGCGCGACTGGTGGCCACGCTGCTGGGCAGCGCGCTGGCACTGGCCGCCTACGCGCTGTGGCCCACGTGGGAAGGACGCCGGGTCGGCGCCAACCTGGGGCGCCTCATCGATGCCTATCGCAACCACCTGGCGGCGGTCTGCAGCGGATCCATCGCACCTCTCGTGGACAGCCGCGCCACGGCGCGCCGTGCCCGCACCAACGCCCAGGCCTCGCTGGAACGCCTGCGCGCCGAGCCCATGCGCCGGGCGTCGACGAGCGAGTTGAAGAAGGCCGAATCCATCCTGGCCAATGCCAGCCGCCTCATCCGCGCAACGGTCATGCTCGAAGCGCTGGCGCGTGATGGGGCGCAATTGCCGGGAGGCGAACAGATGGCGGCGTTCGCACGGCAGGCCGACGCGATCCTCGGTGGGATCGCCGAGGCCTTGGCCGGGGATCGAGCCGCCGAGCTCCCCTTGTTGCGGCCGACCGAACGTCGCCTCCATGCGGTGCTGCTCCCGCTCGTCGATCGGGAGGATCCCATCGCGACGGCGATGGACGATGCCTGCGACCGCATCGCCGACAGCGTCGATACCCTCGCGTATCTCCTGCGCCCCGCCGACCGCGATGCGCCGGCGACGGCAGCGGCCGCCGTCGCTGGTTAAACTGGCGCCATGCTCAAGATCGACATCCACGCCCATTACCTGCCCCGCGACTGGCCGGACCTTGCCGCCAAGTACGGCGATGCGCGCTTTCCCGTCATCCACCATGGCGACGACGGGCACCACCGCATCTACAAGGACGGGAAGTTCTTCCGCGAGATCTGGCCCAAGACCTGGGATCCGCAGGAGCGCATCAACGACTACGCGCGGTTCGACGTGCAGGTACAGGTGATCAGCACCGTGCCGGTGATGTTCAGTTACTGGGCCAAGCCGCACCATGCGCTTGAATTGCACCAGTCGCTCAACGACCACATGGCGCTGACCTGCCGCAACTACCCGCGTCATTACGCCGGCATCGGCACGGTGCCGTTGCAGTCGCCGCGACTGGCGATCCAGGAACTGGAACGCTGCATGGACCAGCTCGGGCTGCAGGGCGTGCAGATCGGATCGCATGTCGGCGACTGGAACCTCGACGCGCCGGAGCTGTTTGATTTCTTCGAAGCCGCCAGTGACCTTGGTGCTGCGATCCTCGTGCATCCCTGGGACATGATGGGCGCCGAATCGATGCCGAAGTACTGGCTGCCATGGCTCGTCGGCATGCCAGCCGAGCAGTCGCGCGCCGCGTGTTGCCTGGTCTTCGGTGGCGTGCTCGAGCGCCTGCCGAAGCTCAAGGTATGCCTGGCCCACGGTGGCGGGAGTTTCCCCTACACGATCGGCCGCATCGAGCACGGCTTCAACATGCGCCCGGACCTGGTCGCGACCGACAATTTCCGCAATCCACGCGATTACCTGTCGCGCCTGTATTTCGATTCGTGGGTTGCCGACGATCGCGCGCTGCGCTACCTGCTGGATACCTGCGGCGTGTCGCGCGTCATGCTGGGCACCGACTATCCCTTCCCGCTGGGCGAACAGGCGCCGGGTGCCGGTATCGCCGCACTCGACCTGGACCCGTCCGAACAGGCGCGGCTCTATCACGGCACCGCGCTGGAATGGCTCGGGCTGACCGCGGCACGGTTCAAGTAAGGCGTCGCGACACACATGACCGATCTCCATAGCGACGACACCGCAATCGCCCTCGATGCCGCTGATCCGCTGCGTCGATCGCGTGACAACTTCCACATCCCGCTGCATGGCGGCATCGAGCAGGCCTATTTCTGCGGGAATTCGCTAGGGCTGCAGCCTCGCGGCGCGCGTCCGATGGTGGAGGAAGTCCTCGATAAATGGGCATTGGAGGGCGTCGAAGGCCACTTCCGCGACCCGGCCCCATGGATGCCTTACCACGAGATGGTGCGGTCCGGCCTGGCCGACGTGGTCGGTGCGCAGCCGGGCGAAGTGGTCGCGATGAACTCGCTCACCACCAACCTGCACCTGATGATGGTCAGCTTCTACCGGCCAACGGCGGAACGACCGGCAATCCTGATCGAGGCCGGCGCGTTCCCGTCGGATCGCCATGCGGTCGAGTCGCAACTGCGATTCCACGGCTTCGATCCGACGACCGACCTTGTCGAGCTGCAACCTGATGGAGTGGATGGAAGTTTCAGCATGGCCGCGATCGAGCGTGCCATCGCACAGCACGGCCCGCGCCTGGCGCTGGTCCTCTGGCCTGGCGTGCAGTATCGGACCGGCCAGGCCTTCGACCTGCGCGAAATCGCGCGACTCGGCCATGCCGCCGGCGCGATCGTCGGCTTCGACCTCGCGCATGCCGTGGGCAACCTGCCGCTGCAGTTGCACGACAGCGATGCCGACTTCGCCGTCTGGTGCCATTACAAGTACATGAACGCCGGTCCGGGCGCGGTCGGTGGTTGCTTCGTGCATGAGCGGCACGCACACAGCGATCGGCCGCGGTTCGCTGGCTGGTGGGGACACGAGCAGGCAACGCGATTCCGGATGGGGCCGACATTCGCGCCGACCCCGGGCGCCGACGGCTGGCAGTTGAGCAATCCGCCGGTACTGGCGCTCGCACCGCTGCGTGCATCGCTGGATCTTTTTTCGCGCACCGGCATGACCGCGTTGCGCGAAAAATCGCTGCGACTGACCGGTTACCTGGAGGCACTGATCCACGAGCGACTGGAAGCGACGTTGCAGATCCTCACGCCACGCGATCCCGCCCAGCGCGGCGCGCAGTTGTCCCTGCGCGTGACCGGAGGCCGGGAACAGGGCCTCCACCTGTTCGAATTCCTCGCCAATGCCGGCGTGGTGGGCGACTGGCGCGAGCCCGATGTCATCCGCATTTCGCCGGCTCCGCTGTACAACAGCCACGTCGATATCCTGCGGTTCGTGCGGGCCGTGGAATCCTGGCGCGAGGCTGCGCGATGACGTCCCCACGGCAGCTGACCATCGTCGGCGCCGGCCTTGCCGGTGCGTTGCTGGCGACATTGCTGGCGCGGCGTGGGTGGGAGGTCGACGTCTACGAGCGACGCGGCGATCCGCGCGTCGCCGGTTACGCCGGCGGCCGCTCGATCAACCTGGCGCTGGCCGAACGCGGCCTGCATGCCCTGCGCAGTGCCGACGCGGCCGACGCCGTCATGGACAAGGCCGTGATGATGCGCGGCCGCATGGTGCATTTCGCCGACGGCAGCCAGCAGCTGCAGCGCTATGGCCGTGACGATTCCGAAGTGATCTGGTCGGTGAGCCGGGGCGACCTCAATCTCACGCTCATCGATGCCGCGGAAACAGCCGGCGCCCGCCTGCATTTCGACCGCCGCCTGGACAGCGTCGATTTCAGCACGCGCACGGCGACCTTCCTCGGTGACGGCCCACACACGCACGTATTCAATGCGCTGGTTGGCGCCGACGGTGCCGGTTCGATCGTGCGCCAGCAGATCGACCGCGTCGCGCCGCTGGGCGAACGCCTGGAATGGCTGGACCATGGCTACAAGGAGCTGGAGATCCCGCCGCGCGTGGACGGTGGATTCAGCATCGAACCACACGCGCTGCACATCTGGCCGCGTGGACGTTACATGTGCATTGCCTTGCCCAACGACGAACGCACCTTCACGGTGACGCTGTTCCTGCCCAACAAGGGCGACCCGAGCTTCGAGACCGTCGTGTCGGGCGAAGACGCGCGCGGGCTGTTCCAGCGCGACTTCGCCGACGCGCTGCCGCTGATGCCGGACCTCGAGAAGGATTTCGAATCCCACCCCACCGGCACGCTGGCCACGTTGTACCTGGATCGCTGGACGCTCGACGGCCGCGCCGTGCTGGTGGGCGACGCAGCGCACGCCATGGTGCCGTTCCATGGCCAGGGCATGAACTGCGCATTCGAGGACTGCGTGTCGCTCGCCGATCAACTGGATTCCGACCCGGACCTGGCGACGGCTTTCGCGGCCTTCGAATCCGTGCGCAGGCCGAACGCCCTGGCGATCCAGCAGATGGCGCTGGAAAACTACCTGGAGATGCGCGAGCGCGTCGACGACGCCGATTTCCTGCTGCAGCGTGCGCTGGAGCGCAGCCTGGCCGAGCGCCATCCGGACCGTTTCGTCCCCCGCTACGCCATGGTGACCTTCCGCCGGATTCCGTACGCCACCGCGCTCGAACGTGGCCGCATCCAGCGCGAACTGCTGGTGGAGGCGACCCGCGGGCGCACGTCGCTGGACGGCATCGACTGGCCGTGGCTCGACGCGGAAGTCGAACGCCAGCTGTCGCCACTGACGGTTTCGGCCTGAATCGCCGGTCTCACGGGACGATACGGGGCCCGGGCATGCTGACGTCGCCACACCCGCCACCCAGACCATGACCGCCAGCTTCCTGTTCTACGACCTCGAAACCTTCGGCGCCGATCCGCGCACGACGCGCATCGCGCAGTTCGCCGCCATCCGCACCGACACCGACCTGGGCGAGGTCGACGAACCGATCAGCTTCTTCGTCAAGCCGGCGGACGACCTGCTGCCCTCCCCCGTGGCGACGCTGATCACCGGAATCACGCCGCAGCAGGCGTTGCGCGATGGCGTCAACGAGGCCGAGGCGTTCGCGCGCATCGTCGAGGAGATGGCCCGGCCGGAAACCTGCACGCTGGGCTACAACTCGCTGCGCTTCGACGACGAGTTCATCCGTCATGGCCTGTTCCGCAACTTCCACGATGCCTACGAACGCGAATGGCGCGGCGGCAACTGTCGATGGGACCTGCTGGACGTCCTGCGGCTGGCGCATGCGCTGCGCCCGGACGGCCTGGTGTGGCCGCAACGCGAGGATGGCGCGACCTCGTTCCGGCTGGAGCATCTCGCCGTGGCCAACGACGTGCGCACGGGCGATGCGCACGAAGCCCTGTCCGACGTGCGCGCCCTGATCGGCCTTGCGCGCAAGCTGCGCAGCGCGCAACCAAAACTGTGGGATTACGCCCTGCAGTTGCGCAACAAGCGCCGCGCCGCGCAGTTGCTGGACACCGTCGGCATGTCGCCGGTGCTGCACGTCTCCCAGCGCTACCCGGCGTCGCGGATGTGCGCGGCCGCCGTGCTGCCATTGGCGCGGCATCCGCACATCGACAACCGGGTGATCGTGTTCGACCTGGATGGCGATCCCGAAGCGCTGCTCGCACTGGACGCGGATGACATCGCCGATCGCCTGTACACGCCCGCCGCCGACCTGCCGCCGGGCGAAGTGCGCATCGGCCTGAAGGAAGTGCACCTGAACCGCTGTCCATCGCTGGTGGCCTGGGGACACCTGCAGGCGCGGGACTTCGAGCGGCTTGGCATCGAGCCCGCGATCATCGAAGCCAAGGCTGCGCGCCTGCGCGAAGTCGGCCCGGAGCTGGCGGAAAAGGTCCGTCGCGTGTATGCCGCCGGACGGACGCGCGAACCCGGCGACGTCGATGCCAGCCTCTACGAGGGTTTCGTCGGCGATGGCGACAAGCGACGACTGGCCGAGGTGCGCGCGACGCCGCCGGAAGCGCTGGCCGCACGCATGTTCACCTTCTCCGACCAGCGCCTGGTCGAGTTGCTGTTCCGCTATCGCGCGCGCAACTGGCCCGGGACCTTGACCGATGGCGAACGCCAGCGATGGGATGATTACCGGCGCCAGCGCATCGTGGCCGAGTCCGGACTGTCCGAGTTGAGCCTGGAAGGCTTCCGGATGGAGTTGGCGCGCCTGCGTGGCGTGCACGCCGACGAAGGGCCGCGAATGGCGCTGCTGGACCAACTGGACGACTGGGGCCTCTCACTCGAACGCTCGCTGGCATGACCACGTATTTCAACGACAGGACATTCAAGTTCCTGCGCGGCATCGCGCGCAACAACGACCGCACCTGGTTCCATGCGCACAAGGATGCCTACGAGGCGAACGTCCGCGGACCGTTCCTGCAACTGTTGCTCGACCTGCAACCGGGCCTGGCCGAGGTCAGCACCCATTACCGCGTCGATCCAAGGCCGGTGGGTGGCTCGCTGTTCCGCCTGCACCGCGACACGCGATTCGCCAATGACAAGTCGCCATACAAACGCTGGCAGGGCGCGCGCCTGTTCCATGCACGTGCGCGCGAGGTCGATGCACCATCGTTCTACCTGCACCTGGAACCTGGCGCATGCTTCGTCGGCGCGGGGCTGTGGCATCCACAGCCGGACACGCAGCGCCGCCTGCGCCAGTTCATCTTCGACAATCCGGGCAGCTGGGAAGTGGCCGCCCATGCGCCGGGGTTCCGCAAGCGTTTCGAGCTGGAATCCGGCGAATCGCTGGTGCGGCCACCGCGCGGATTTCCCGCCGACTTCCGGTTCATCGACGACCTGAAGCGACGCAACTTCGTCGCCGTGCGCGCATTGCCGGATGCGACGGTGCTGGGGCCACGACTACGCCAGGTGCTTGAAAAGGATTTGCAGGCGCTGGCGCCTTTCGTCGACTATCTGTGCGCGGGGCTGGACCTGGAATTCTGATCGCTGCAATCGCCTGCCGGTCGCAAAGGCCGTGACCCCGCTGGAGCAATGATCGCAATGAAACGATGGCTGGCCCTGATCCTCGTCGGCGCACTGGCGCTCACCGCATACGTTGGCAGCGGCCCGTACCGCACCATGCGTGCGATCCGTGTCGCGGTCCAGGCGCAGGACGCCGCCGCGTTGTCGAAACAGGTCGATTTCCCTTCCGTGCGCGCCAGCCTCAAGGCACAGCTGTCCGATCGACTGGTGCGCAAGGCGGGCCCAGGCCTGCAGTCGAGTGTGTTCGCCGCGCTCGGCCTGCGTCTGGCGGACAGCCTGATCGGTCCCGCGGTCGACACGATGGTCACGCCACTGGGCCTTGGCGCAATCATGGAAGGTCGCAAGGAATGGGCGCACGCCAGTTCCGGATTCGCGCCGCCCGATCCATCCGCGCGGCCGGCTGATCCATTACACGGTGTCGTTTACCGCTACGAATCGACCTCGCGATTCACGGCAACGATCAACGACGAGCAAGGCATCCCTACCGTCTTCGTGGTGACGCGCTCCGGACTGGACTGGCGCCTTTCCGATATCCGCCTTCCGCCCGTGGCGTCGGACTCACAATCATGAATTCACGGGTGCTCGCGACACGCCGTTAATGGAGTGCTGTCTAGGCTGACGGGCGTCGCTACCACCGCGCCCGCCATGAGAATCGCCCAGATCGCGCCCCTGTACGAAGCGGTCCCGCCCAGGCTGTATGGCGGAACGGAACGGATCGTGGCGCACCTCACCGACGCGCTGGTCGACCTCGGCCACGACGTCACGCTGTTCGCATCGGGCGATTCCAGGACGCGCGCGACACTGGTCCCGATGCGCGAACAGGCGATCCGGCTGGACCCCGATGACCTGCGCTCGGACATGGCCAGCCACCTGTCGATGCTGCATGAGGTGCGCAGCCGCAGCGACGAATTCGACATCCTGCATTTCCATGTCGATCTCCTCCACTTTCCGCTGTTCGCCGACATCGCGTCACGGACGTTGACCACGCTGCACGGACGACTGGACCTCAAGGACCTGTCTGCGGCCTACCGTCGCTGGCCGCGATTCCCGATGGTGTCCATTTCGGACCACCAGCGTCGGCCGTTGCGATTCGCGAACTGGGCGGGCACCGTGCAGCACGGCATGCCTCCGGCGCTGTACCGGTTTTCGGCTCGGCCGCAAGGCGGCTACCTCGCGTTCCTGGGACGCATCTCCCCGGAGAAACGCCCGGATCGCGCGATCGCGATCGCAAAAGCCGCGGGATTGCCGCTGCGGATCGCGGCCAAGGTCGACGCCGCCGATCGCGCCTACTTCGCCGAGATCTCGCCCTTGCTCGATGATCCATCCATCGAATTCATCGGCGAGATCGACGACGAGCAGAAGTCGGATTTCCTGGGGAATGCTGTTGCGCTGCTGTTCCCGATCGACTGGCCCGAACCGTTCGGCCTGGTGATGATCGAGGCCATGGCCTGCGGCACGCCGGTGATCGCATGGCCATGCGGCTCGGTGCCGGAGATCATCGACGATGGCATCACCGGTCGCGTCGTCAGCTCGCAGGCCGAGGCCGTCGCTGCGGTCGCCGAAGTCGCGGCATACGATCGCACGCGCATCCGCGAGACCTTCGAGCGGCGTTTCTCGGCGCAGGCCATGGCGCGCAATTACCTCGCGCTCTACGAACGCCTGCTCCCGCAGCGCCACACCAAAACCCGCCTGCTGGCGTGACCGACCGTGGTTGACCTGCAACCGGCAGCGACCGCCGCCTCCTTCACCACCCATGTGCTCAAGGATGGCGACAGTTTCGTGGTCGCCAACGCATACGGTGATATCGAAGGCGGAAGCGACGGGCTGTTCCATGACGACACCCGCCTGCTGTCCACCTACAGCCTGCGCATTGCCGGATTGCAGCCAGAGGCGTTGAGCGCCGCGGTGAGCCGCGACAACGTGTTCTTCGTCGCCCACCTCACCAACCGCCCGCTGCCGGTGCTGGGCGCACCGGATGCCGTGTCGGGACTGGTGCATATCGTGCGGACGCGCTTCCTCTGCGAGGACCGCCTCTACGAGAGGATCTGCTGCCACAACTACGGCAACCACGGCGTGGTGGCGCCATTGCGCCTGCGCCTTGGCGCCGACTTCCGCGACATGTTCGAGGTTCGCGGCAGCGTGCGCGCGGCACGGGGCACCCTGTTGCCGGTCGAAACCAGGGACCACGCGATCGTCTTTGGCTACGAAGGGCTCGATGGACGCCATCGCAGTTCGGCGGTGGTGTTTTCGCGCGAGCCGTCGGTGCGAACGGCCAACTCGGTGGAATTCATCCTGGACCTTCCGCCCAACACCAGCGACGAGATCTTCGTGGAAGTCGGGCTCAGCGTGCAGGATGTGCCGTCGCGGTCGCGATACCGCAGCGCGGCGGCACGCGCGCGGATGACGATGCGCGCCCGCCAGCGTCGCGGCGCCAGCGTGCGCAGCGTCGGGCCCTTGTTCACGTCGTGGATGGAACGCTCGCGCGCCGACCTCGCATTGCTGACGAGCGAACTGCCGACCGGACCCTACCCCTACGCGGGCATTCCTTGGTTTTCCACGCCATTCGGTCGCGATGCGGTGGTCACGTCGCTGCAGACGCTCTGGTTGAATCCGGGCATGGCGCGTGGCGTGTTGTCGTTCCTTGCGGCCCACCAGGCCAACGACAAATCCGCATTCCTGGATTCAGCGCCCGGCAAGATCATGCACGAGACCCGCAAGGGCGAAATGGCGGCGATGCGTGAGCTGCCCTTCGGCCTGTATTACGGCGGCGTCGACACGACGCCATTGTTCGTGATGCTGGCTGGCGCCTATGCGCGGCGCACCGGGGACCTGCACCTCATCGCGACGCTGTGGCCGGCACTGCTGGCGGCGACTGCGTGGATCGAACGGGTCTGCGATGCGAACGTGGACGGCTTCCTGGATTACGAGCGCGGCGAGACCAGTGGCCTCGCCAACCAGGGATGGAAGGACAGCGAGGACTCGGTCTTCCATGCGGACGGACGCATTCCCGCTGGGCCGATCGCGCTGGTCGAGGTCCAGGGCTATGTATTCGCCGCCCTGCGCGCCATGGCCGACCTGGCCCGGCGTCGCGGCGAATCCGAAGCGGCGCACCATTGGCAGGATCGCTCCGATCGCCTGCGCGAGCGGGTGGAGCAGCGATTCTGGATGCCCGAGCGCAATTTCTACGGAATCGCCATCGACGGCGACGGTGCGTTGTGCCGCGTGCGTGCCAGCAATCCCGGACACCTGCTGTTCGTCGGGCTACCCGGCCCCGAACGCGCCGCATTGACGGCAGCGCAGTTGCTCGGCCCCGCGTTTTCAACCGGCTGGGGCGTGCGCACACTGGCCGAAGGCGAAGCGCGCTACAACCCGATGTCCTATCACAACGGCTCCGTGTGGCCGCACGACACCGCGCTGTGCGCCGCCGGCATCGCACGGACCGGCGACCGCCATGGCGCCGTGCGCCTGCTGCGGGCCGTGTTCGAAACGGCGGCGCACTTCGACATGCGCCTGCCGGAACTGTTCTGCGGATTTTCGCGCGCACAAGGCAATACGCCGGTGTCCTATCCGGTCGCCTGCCTGCCACAGGCATGGGCCGCCGGATCGGGCTTCATGCTGCTGAAGTCCTGCCTGGGTGTCAGTATCGATGGCTGGCGCAACGAGATACACGTGTCGCACCCGCATCTCCCGCCCGGAATCGAGCAGGTCGCCCTGCGTGGCCTGGGCATCGGGCCATGCTGCGTCGACCTGGTCTTCCAGCGGCTGGATGGGCGCGTGATCGTCTTCGTCGAGGGACCCGAAGCCGACCGTGTTCCCCTGCGCATTCGCGGCCTGTAGCGGTCAGCCCTGGTTGGCGACGCCATGCGGAACGTGTCCGGCCGCGACGTGGTCGCGCGCGGACGCGATGTTGTGTTCCGAATCGTCGAAGAAGATGTCGGCGCCGAACGCATCCAGGAACGGTCCCTTGGCCCGGCCGCCCAGGAACAGCGCCTCGTCGAGCCGCACGCCCCATTCGCGCAATGTCAGGATGACCCGCTTGTGCGCCGGTGCCGATCGCGCGGTGACCAGGGCGGTGCGGATCGGCGACTCGGTGCCTGCGGGGAATGCCTTCTGCAATCGATGCAAGGCATCCAGGAAGCCGCGGAAGGGCCCGCCCGACAAGGGCTCGCCGGCGTGGACGCGCTCGTTCTCGGCGAACGCCTCCAGCCCGCCCTGGCGCGACACGCGCTCGGACTCGTCGCCGAAGATCACGGCATCACCGTCGAACGCGATCCGCAACTGGTCGTCGCGATGCATTGGACTGGCCTTGTGCGCCGCCGGCAGGATGGTTGCGGCAGCCACGCCGGCGGCCAGCGCGCTGCGCACGTCATCGCCGTGCGTGGACAGGAACAGGTCCGCGCCAAACGGCCGGATATAAGGGTACGGTGGCGCGCCATTGCTGAAGGCGGCACGGTGGATCGCCAGGCCGTGGTGTTCGATCGAGTTGAAGATGCGCAAGCCGGTGTCCGAGGAATTGCGCGAGATCAGGATGACTTCCACCCGTGGCGCCTGCGGCGCAGTGCCATCGTTGAGCGCGAGCAGCTTGCGCACCAGCGGAAACGCAATCCCCGGCGCGAGCAACTCATCCTCGTGCGCGCGCTGGAATGCCGCGTAGGCATCGAGCCCCTCGCGCTCGAACAGGCCATGACTGTCCTCCAGGTCGAACAGCGCACGTGACGAAATGGCAACGATCAACGGGTCGGAACCGGTGGTATCCATGGAGACACTATCCTCCATGCCGGTATCGCCGGTTGAGACTGGAAACGGGCCTGGTCGCCGGCAAGCTGCGGATGCCCGTCGCCATTCAGACCACGAACTGCTCGCTGAGGATGCGTTCTTCCAGGTTGTGCTCCGGATCGAACAGCAGCGTCACCGTCAGGTGCTCCGACTCTCGGATCGTTACCTCGACGACGTCGCGCACCTCGTGCGAGTCCGCGGTTGCGCTGACCGGCCGCTTGTAGGGATCCAGCACGCGGAATCGCACCTGTGTCGCCGATTTCAGCAACGCACCGCGCCAGCGCCGCGGCCGGAACGCCGCGATTGGCGTCAAGGCGATGATGCTGGAGCCCAGCGGCAGGATCGGCCCCTGCGCGGAGAAGTTGTACGCGGTGCTGCCGGCTGGCGTGGCGACCATCACGCCGTCGCAGATCAGCTCGTCCAGCCGTGGCTTGCCGTTGAGGTCGATCGCAATGTGCGCCGCCTGGCGCGTCTGCCGCAACAGCGACACCTCGTTGTAGGCGAGCGAGCCGACCGTCGCCCCGGACTCGGTCATTGCCTGCATTTCCAGCGGCCGAAGGACCGCCGGTTCGGCGGCGGCGATGCGCTCGACCAGGCGATCGCCATGGTAGTGATTCATGAGGAAACCGACGCTGCCCAGCTTCATCCCGTAGACGGGCTTGCCGGCAGTGGCATGGCGATGGAGCGTCTGCAGCATGAAGCCGTCACCGCCCAGCGCGACCACGACATCGGCATCCTCCGGCGCGTGCCGGCCATGTCGTGCAGCCAGCAGCGACAGTGCCGCCTGCGCTTCCTCGGTCGGACTGGCCAGCAATGCGATACGCGGCTCGCTCATCGGTCACTCCCTGGCTGATTCCGCGAGGATAACGCCATGCTCCGCATCGGCGAAACCGGCCCGCCCCCGATGCGGGGAGCGGGCAGCAATTGCCTGCTTGTCACATGCCCGGCCTGCCGGCCTGATGTGATGCAGCCGTTCCTCAGCCGCGCGATGCCAGTTGCGACAGCCGCTGCACGGCCACCGATGCGGTCGGATAGTCGAGCGTCTTCTGCGCGGCCAGCTCGGCCAGCATGGCAAGGGTGAATCGCAACGATGCGTCGTCGCGATCCAGCCAATGCCGCACCTGCGCATCCGAGGAATCGCCGGGCATCGCCAGTACCTGCTGCACCAGCGCACGCTGCTGCGTGGCGAGTTCGTCACGCAACACGCCACGCGCGACCGCATGCCAGCGCCCGTCAACCGGCAAGGCATCGATCTGTGCCTGCAGCCAGGGCAGGTTCAGGGCATCGCCGAGCCTGAAATGGACCTTGGCAACGGCAATCGGTGACATCGCGCTGTCGCGTGCCAGCTCGATGATGTCGCAGCACGGCTCCAGGTACGGAAGTGCCGCGAGTTGCGCGCCCAGGTCTTCCGGCACGCCGCGCGCCTTCCAGTCGCGCAGGCTGGCGTCATAGGCGGGACGTTGCGACGGCGGCAGGATGTTCTCGCCCGCGCGGATCTCGCGGAACCCATCGTGATAGCGGTCGACGGCAGTGGCGATGTCCGGGATCGCGCCCGGACGCGACAGCAACCAGCGCGTGAACGAGCGCTGCAGCGACCAGATGACCTGCAAGGCGTCGATCTGGACCGGCTCGGCGACCTTGCCGTCGAGCGCATCGATCTGTGCCCATAGCACGCGCGCATCGAGCGTTTCGCGCGTGATCGTGAATGCCTTCGCGACTTCACCCGGCGTGCGCCCGGTGTCTTCCTGCATGCGCAACAGGAACGTCGCGCCCATGCGGTTGATGGTCGAGTTGGTGACGGCGGTGGCGATGATCTCGCGCTTCAGCCGATGCTGCTCCATCGCCGCGACGTACTGGCGCTGCAGGGGCTCCGGGAAATACCGGCTCAGTTCCTTGGACAGATACGGATCCTCGGGGACGTCCGATGCCAGCAGTTGCTGGTAGGCCACGAGTTTGGAGTAGGACAACAGCACCGCCAGCTCCGGCCGCGACAGGCCAACGCCGCGCGCCTTGCGCTCGGCGATCTCCGCATCCGATGGCAGGAACTCGATCTGGCGATCCAGCAGCCCCTGCGATTCCAGCGTACGGATGAAGTGCTGCTTGGACCCAAGCCGCGTGACGCTCATCCGCTCCATCAGGCTGATGGCCTGGTTCTGGCGATAGTTGTCGGTGAGCACGAGCCCGGCGACTTCATCGGTCATCGACGCCAACAGCGTATTGCGCGCATCGAAGGTCAGCGCGTTCCTGCGGACTTCCCCGTTGAGCAGGATCTTGATGTTGACCTCGTGGTCGGACGTGTCCACGCCCGCCGAGTTGTCGATGAAGTCGGTGTTGAGCAGGACGCCGTGCTGCGCCGCCTCGATGCGACCGAGCTGCGTGAAGCCGAGGTTTCCGCCCTCGCCCACGACCTTGCAACGCAACTCGCGTCCATCGACCCGCAGCGAATTGTTGGCGCGATCGCCGACGTCCAGGTGCGACTCGGCGGTCGACTTCACGTAAGTGCCGATACCGCCATTCCAGAACAGGTCGACCGGCGCCTTGAGGATGGCGCTCATCAGTTCCGCGGGACTCATCGCGGCCACGTCCGGATCGATCCCCAGGGCCTGCTTGACCTCGGGCGTCAGTGCGATCGACTTGGCGCTGCGCGGATGGACTCCGCCACCGCGACTGATCAACGCGGGGTTGTAGTCCTCCCACGACGAACGCGGCAACTGGAACAGGCGGCTGCGCTCGGCGAAGGATGTTGCGATCTCCGGCGCCGGGTCCAGGAAAATGTGTCGATGGTCGAATGCCGCCAGCAGCTTGATGCGTGGCGACAACAGCATGCCGTTGCCGAACACGTCACCGGACATGTCGCCGATGCCGACGACGGAGAAATCCTGCGCCTGGCAATCGCGGCCCATCGCGCGGAAGTGGCGCATGACCGATTCCCACGCGCCCTTTGCGGTGATGCCCATCGCCTTGTGGTCGTAACCGACCGATCCGCCCGAGGCGAAGGCATCATCGAGCCAGTAGCCGTGCGCACGCGAAATGGCGTTGGCGATGTCCGAAAACGTAGCCGTGCCCTTGTCGGCCGCGACGACCAGGTAGGGATCATCGCCGTCATGCCGCACCACGTGTGCCGGATGCACCACCTTGCCATCGACGAGGTTGTCGGTGATGTCGAGCAGCGCGTTGATGAAGCGCTTGTAGCAGGCCACGCCCTCGGCGAACCATGCGTCGCGGTCGACGGCCGGATTGGGCAACTGCTTGCAGAAGAATCCACCCTTCGAACCCACGGGCACGATGACCGTGTTCTTGACCATCTGCGCCTTTGCCAGGCCCAGCACTTCCGTGCGGAAGTCCTCGCGTCGGTCCGACCATCTCAGTCCGCCGCGCGCGACAGGTCCGAAGCGCAGGTGCACGCCTTCCACCCGGGCGCCATAGACGAAGATCTCGCGGTACGGGCGCGGCTTGGGCAGGTCTGGAACCAGCGCGGAATCGAGTTTGTAGCTGACGTAATCCCTCGCCTCCCCGTCCGCGCGGGGCAGGCCGATGACGTTGAGGTAATAACTGGTGCGCAGCGTGGCATCGATGACGCCAATGAAACTGCGGATGATGCGGTCCTCGTCCAGGCTGGACACGCGGTCGAGCAAGGTCAGCAATGCCGCCCTGGTGGCCTCGACCTGGCGCTCGCGCGAGCCGGACCGGGCCTCGATCACCGGCTTCAACGCAGCGGTCGCCGCCGCGTCGGCAGCGGCAAGCGAGGCAAATTGCGCCTGCAGGCGCTGCATGCCTTCAGCCACTTCGGACGCTGGTTCCGATCCGGTTGCCGGATCGAAGCGCGCTTCGAACATCTCGACCAGCAACCTGGCCAGCAATGGATAGCGGGAGAACGTCTGCTCGACGTAGACCTGCGAAAACGGAACGCCCAGCTGCTGCAGGTACTTGCTGTAGGCGCGCAGCATCGCCACCTGCCGCCACGACAGTCCGGCCGCGAGGATCAGGTGGTTGAATCCGTCGTTCTCGGCCTGGCCGCGCCAGAGCTGTGAGAACGCCTCCTCGAAATTCTCGCCCAGGCGCTCGACATCGAGCTGTGCAGCCGCTTCGACCTCGAAATCCTGGATGTAGGCGACATCGTTTCCGAGCGCGATGCGATAGGGGTGCTCGGAGATCACCCGAAGTCCCATGTTCTCCATCATCGGCAGGACATCGGACAGCGGGATGTCGTCCTTCCAGTGGTAGAACTTCAGGCGCAGGCACCCATCGGCGCGCCGGTACAGGCTGATCCGCAGGTCATCCTGGGCGGACAACTGCGCAAGGCACTGGACATCGTCCGCCGCAACCTGCGGCGTGACGCCTTCCATGTAACCGGTCGGCAACGCCCGGCCGTAGCGATTGGCGAGCATCAATCCCTGCTCTTCGCCATTCCGCGCCAGCAACTCGTCGCGAAGATCGTCATGCCGGTTGCGCACGATCTCGGCCAGCTCGGCCTGCAGTGCGGACGTGTCGACCTCGCCCACTTCCCTGCCTTCGGGCCGCACGATCATGTGCAACTGCGCAAGCGGCGATTCGCCGACCTGGACCGTGGTGTCCACGCTCGCACCATGCAGCGCGCGCTTGAGCATCGATTCGATGCGGTCACGGATCTCGGTGTTGAACCGGTCGCGGGGGATGTACACCAGCGCTGAAAAGAACCGCCCGTAGCGGTCGCGTCGCAGGAACAACTTGCTGCGCAGGCGCTCCTGCAGGCCAAGGATTCCCAGGCTGGTCCGCAGCAACTCGTCTTCGCTGGCCTGGAACAATTCGTCGCGCGGCAGCGTCTCGAGGATGTGGCGCAGGGCCTTGCCACTGTGGCCGTCCGGCGCCAGTCCGGACTGCTGCATGACGTAGTCGTGGCGCTCGCGGATCAGCGGGATCTCCCACGGCCGGCGGTTGTAGGCACTGGACGTGTACAGGCCAAGGAAGCGCTGTTCGGCGACTGGTTTGCCGCTGTCGTCGAACTGCAGCACGCCGATGTAATCCATGTACCCCGGGCGATGCACCGTCGCGCGCGCATTGGTCTTGGTCAGGATCAACGCATCGACCGATCCGGACTGCGGCATGTAGTGCGCGGCGAGGGACGCCAGCGGCCGCGGCCGGCTGATGTCCTGTCCACGCAGCAGGCCGAGCCCCGACGTCTCCACCGGGCACAGCAGCGCCTGGCCGTCCTCGTCGGTGACCTGGTACTCACGATAGCCCAGGTAGGTGAAATGGTTTTCGGCCGCCCAGCGCAGGAATGCCTGCGCCTCCGAGCGCCCCGCCGGCGACACCGGCATGGTCCGCGTCGGCAGCTCGTCCGCGATCTGCAGCATCTTCGCCCGCATCGCATCCCAGTCCACGACGATCGCGCGGACGTTCGCAAGCACTTTCCGGATCGCCTGTTCGATCTGAGGCATGGCCTCGGCAGGCTGGCGATCGATCTCCAGATGGATGAGCGATTCCGCCTGGCCTTCGCCGACCGCATCCAGCTTGCCGGCCTCGTCGCGGTGGAAGCGCACCACCGGGTGGCCGAGGACGTGCACGCCGATGCCCAGCTCCGCCAGCGCCATCGTCACCGAATCGACAAGGAACGGCATGTCGTCGTTGACGACCTGCAACATCGTGTGCGGCGACTCGAGGCCATGCTGCTTCAGGTTGGCGTTGAACACCCGCACCTGCGCCTCGCCCGGCTTGCGGGTGCGCGCCAGGTCGAGGAAGTCGGCAGCCAGCACGGCCCATGCGTCGGGGCTGTGCAATGCGAACTCCTCGGCCGTCATGCGCCGGTAGAAGGCCTTGGTGAACAGTTCGGCCTGCACCTGCTGGTCCTTGGGCACGTGCTTGCGCAGCGCCTCGAAGACCAGCTCGAAGGGAACCGAAACAGGCGTTGCTGGCTCGCTGCCAGCGGCGAGGGAAGACGAATGCGTATTTGCGCTCATTGGGGTCGGTCGATTGCGGATGTGGGAGCCGCGCACGGCGCGGCCGTCGGGGTCAGCGCAGCCCGGTTTCCTGGCGGGCGATCACCAGTCGCTGGATCTCACTGGTGCCCTCGTAGATTTCGGTGATCTTCGCATCGCGGAAGTAACGCTCCAGCGGCATCTCCTTCGAGTAGCCCATGCCGCCATGGATCTGCACGGCCTGGTGCGCGATCCACATGGCCGCTTCCGAGGCAGTCAACTTGGCGACCGCGGCTTCCGTGGTGAAGCGACGCCCCTGCCCCTTCAGCCATGCGGCACGCAGGGTCAGCAGGAGCGAGGCATCGAGCTTGCACTTCATGTCGGCGATCTTGGCCTGCGTCATCTGGAAGGAACCGATCGGCTGGCCGAATGCCTTGCGCTCGCGCACGTATTCCAGCGTTGCCTCATAGGCGGCGCGTCCGATGCCGATGGCCTGCGACGCGATGCCGATGCGTCCGGCGTCGAGCACGCTCATGGCGATCTTGAAACCGTGGCCTTCCTCGCCCAGGACGTCCTCGGCACGGGCGACATACCCGCTGAATTCGATCTCGCAGGTGGCTGACGCACGGATCCCGAGCTTGGGCTCGGTCTTGCCGCGATGGAAGCCTTCGCGCTGCGCATCGATCATGAACGCCGTGATGCCGCGGGCTCCCTTCTCCGGCTCGGTCATCGCGAACAGGACGAGATAGCGGGCGACGGGCCCCGAGGTGATCCAGCTTTTCTTGCCATTGATGACGAAGCTGCCGTCGGCCTGCCTGACGGCCCGGCAGCGCATCGCGGTGGCGTCGGAACCCGACTGCGGCTCGGTAAGGGCAAAGGCGCCGATCTCCGTGCCTTCGGCGATCTCGCGCACGTAACGCTGCTTCTGTTCTTCGGTGCCGTGGGTCAGGATGCCGTTGCAGAACAGGGAGTTGTTGACCGACATGATCGTCGAGTGCGCCGCATCGGCGGCAGCGATCTCGATCATCGCCAGCACGTAGGCGATCGAGTCCATCCCGGCGCCGCCGTATTCGGCGGGGACTTCGATGCCCATGAGCCCGTTCTCGCCGAGCAGGCGGATGTTGTCCAGCGGAAACTCGCCGGTCCTGTCGAAATGCTCGGCGCTGGGCGCGATTTTTTCCTGCGCGATCCGGCGCGCGACGTCCTGGAGCATCAACTGCTCATCGGTGAAACTGAAATCCACGCAATCACCTCGGGCTGTCCAGGCAGGACGGCAATTGTAACGGGCCGCGCTGCGACTCCACGCACTGATCCTCGAACTCCGCCGCGTGACCACGCTCCGCAGGACTCGTCTTGCAGGCTTTTCCCCGGCTGCCGCATGTCGCGAAAGGCCCCACCAGCGGCTGTATCCAGACCGTCGCTTGACCCGATCGGCCATGCGTCCGACACTTATCGCTGAATCGCGATGGAAAGATATTCATGGATCTCGAAGGCTGGTCCAATCGCCTCAGGGTCTTTGCCGACGCAACCCGCGTCCGCCTCCTGAGCCTGCTGGAAGGCGAGGAACTGACCGTCGCCGAACTGTCGGCGATCACGCAGCTGGCGCAGCCGCGCGTGTCGACGCACCTGGCCAAGCTCAAGGACGCAGGCCTCGTGCGCGACCGCCGCGCCGGCGTGTCGGCCTACTACCGGTTCGACGATGCCACGCTCGACCCGACGCAGCGCGCGCTATGGATGTCGATCAGCAATGGCAGCGACGACCCGCTGCTGCGCCAGGATGCCGAACGCGTGCCGGCAGTGCTGGCCATGCGGGCCGCCGACCAGAACTGGGCCGATTCCGTCGCCGGCGACATGGAGCGGCATTACTCGCCCGGCCGTACCTGGGAAGCGCTGGCGCGCACCGCGCTGCCCTTGCTGGAACCCGGCGACGTGCTGGATATCGCCTCCGGGGATGGCGTCCTGGCCGAATTGCTCGCACCGCATTCCAAGCGCTACGTCTGTATCGACACCAGCGCACGCGTCGTCGCTGCCGCCTCCGAACGCCTGAGCCGATACAGGAACGTGCAGGTGCGCGAGGGCGACATGCACAGCCTGCCGTTCGCGGACGACAGTTTCGACCTGGTCGTGCTGATGCATGCGCTGACCTATGCCGCCAAGCCGGCGGTGGCCGTGGCCGAGGCCGCGCGCGTGTTGCGGCGCGGGGGACGCCTGCTGCTGAGCAGCCTGGCGAAACACGAACATCGAGCGGCGGTCGAGGCCTACGGGCACGTCAACCTGGGATTCAGCGAAAAGGACCTGCGCCGCTTCGTCGAAAAGGCCGGCCTGAAGATCGGACGCTGCGAGCCGGTGACCCGCGAGCGCCGGCCGCCGCACTTCGAGGTGATCTCCCTGATCGGACTCAAGCCATGACGGCGCTCCCGTGGCTGCACCCTGCCCGCGTTGACGCCCTGCATCGCGCACTGGACCAACGCATCCTGGTGATCGACGGCGCCATGGGCACCATGATCCAGCGTCACGAGTTGCAGGAAGCCGACTATCGCGGCGAGCGCTTCGCACAGGGCTTCGACGCGCTGTTCGCACCCGAGGGACACGTGCACGGCCCAGGTTGCGGTTGCGCCGGCCACGACCAGCGCGGAAACAACGACCTGCTGACGCTCAGCCGCCCACAACTCATCCAGGACATCCACGCCGCCTACCTGGCGGCAGGCGCCGACCTGGTCGAGACCAACACCTTCAATTCGACATCGATCTCATTGGCCGACTACCACCTGCAACACCTGGTGTACGAATTGAACATGAAGGGCGCCGCACTCGCCCGCGCGGCCTGCGATGCCGCCGAAGCGCAGGATCCCGAACGACCGCGCTTCGTCATCGGTGTCCTTGGGCCGACCAGCCGCACGGCGTCGCTCAGCCCCGACGTCAACCGCCCGGGCTTCCGCGCGACCAGTTTCGATGCGCTGGCGGAGACGTATCGCGACGCCGTGTCCGGGCTCATCGACGGCGGCAGCGACGTGCTGATGGTCGAGACGATCTTCGACACGCTCAACGCCAAGGCCGCGCTGTTCGCCATCGACGACGCGTTCGAGGCCCGCGGCGGCCGCCTGCCGGTGATGATTTCCGGCACGATCACCGACGCCTCCGGCCGCACGCTGTCGGGACAGACCGCCGAGGCCTTCTGGTATTCGCTGCGACACACGCAGCCCCTGTCGATCGGGCTGAACTGCGCACTGGGTGCCAAGGACCTGCGACCGCATATCGACATCCTCGCGCAGGTCGCCGACGTGCATGTCAGCACCCACCCCAATGCCGGGCTGCCCAATGCATTCGGCGACTACGACGAGTCGCCCGAGGACATGGCCATGGTGTTGCGCGACTTCGCGCAGGCAGGCCTGCTGAACCTGGTTGGCGGCTGTTGTGGCACCACGCCAGAGCACATTGCCGCGATCGCGCAGGCGGTGCACGGCCTCCCTCCCCGGCAGCTGCCGCGGCTGGAATCAGTCGCATGACCGCCGCGCCGCGCCACCCCCGTGTCGCCGGTTTGTCCCCAACCGTCGCGCCAGCCGCAAACAGGACCTGCCGTTGAACGCATTGCCACGCCAGACGCGCCTGAGTGGCCTCGAGCCACTCGTGATCACGCCGCAAAGCAACTTCATCAACGTCGGCGAACGCACCAACGTCACCGGCTCGAAGCAGTTCAAGAAGCTGATCCTCGACAACCGCATGGACGAAGCGGTCGTGGTGGCGCGCCAGCAGGTCGAGAACGGCGCGCAGGTCATCGACGTCAACATGGACGAGGGCATGCTCGACTCGGAAAAGGCGATGGTGGATTTCCTGCACCTGATCGCCGCCGAGCCGGACATCGCCCGCGTTCCGGTGATGGTCGACAGCTCCAAGTGGAGCGTGATCGAGGCCGGCCTCAAATGCCTGCAGGGCAAGGGCATCGTCAATTCCATCTCGATGAAGGAAGGCGAGGCCGAATTCCTCCGGCAGGCACGGCTTGTCCGGCGATATGGCGCAGCCGTCGTCGTGATGGCCTTCGACGAGGAAGGCCAGGCCGACACCGCGGCGCGCAAGGTGGAGATCTGTTCGCGCGCGTACGCGCTGCTCACCGGCGAGATCGGCTTCCCGCCCGAAGACATCATCTTCGACCCCAACATCTTCGCGATTGCAACCGGCATCGAGGAGCACGACAACTACGCGGTCGACTTCATCGAGGCGACGCGCGAACTGCGCAAGCGCTTCCCCTTCAGCCACGTGTCGGGTGGCGTGTCGAACGTCTCGTTCTCGTTCCGCGGCAACGAACCAGTGCGCCAGGCCATCCACGTGGTCTTCCTCTACCACGCGATCAAGGCCGGCATGGACATGGGCATCGTCAACGCCGGCGCGATGCCGCTTTACGATGACCTGGACGACGACCTGCGCGAGCGCGTCGAGGACGTCGTGCTGAATCGACGCGGCGACGGTACCGAACGGCTGCTGGAGATCGCCGATCGCTACAAGGGCAGGAAGGGCGAGACACGGACGGAAGACCTCGCCTGGCGCGAACAGCCGGTGCAGGCGCGCCTCAGCCATGCCCTTGTCCACGGCATTGACCAGTGGATCGTCGAGGACACCGAGGAAGCGCGCGCGCTGTCAAGCCGCCCGCTCGATGTCATCGAAGGTCCGTTGATGGATGGCATGAACGTCGTTGGCGACCTGTTCGGCGCGGGCAAGATGTTCCTGCCACAGGTCGTGAAGTCCGCGCGGGTGATGAAGAAGGCGGTCGCGCACCTGCTGCCCTATATCGAGGCCGAGAAACTGCGGACCGGCGACACCGGCAAATCCGCCGGCAAGATCGTGATGGCGACGGTCAAGGGCGACGTGCACGATATCGGCAAGAACATCGTCGGCGTGGTGCTCGCGTGCAACAACTTCGAGGTGGTCGACCTGGGCGTGATGGTGCCGGCGCAGACGATCCTGGATCGCGCGATTGCCGAAGGTGCCGACCTGATCGGGCTGTCCGGCCTCATCACGCCATCACTGGAGGAGATGAGCCATGTCGCGCGCGAGATGCAGCGCCAGGGGTTCCAGTTGCCACTGCTGATCGGTGGCGCGACCACGTCGCGTGCGCATACGGCCATCAAGATCCACCCGCATTACAAATCCGCCACGGTCTGGGTGAAGGACGCCTCGCGTGCGGTCGGCGTGGCGCAATCGCTGATCAGCCCGGAGTTGCGCGATGCATTCGTCGCCGCCAACGAGGCCGACTTTGCCGACATCCGCACCCGTCATCGCAATCGTGGCGACGCCAAGCGCCTGGTCTCGCTGGACAAGGCGCGCGCGCAGCGATTCCGTGGCGACTGGGACAACTACACGCCGCCAGCACCAGCCACGCCCGGCATCACGGTGTTCGACGACTATCCCCTCGCCGACCTGGTCGAACTCATCGACTGGACACCGTTCTTCAACGCCTGGGAACTGGCGGGTCGCTACCCGGCCATCCTCGACGACGCCGTGGTCGGCAAACAGGCGCGTGAATTGTTCGCCGATGCCCGCGCCATGCTGGACCAGGTCATCGCCGGGCAATGGTTGACCGCGCGGGCCGTGATCGGCATCTGGCCGGCGAACAGCATCGGCGACGACGTCGTGCTCCAGGCCGATGACGAGGATGTCACCCTGCATTTCCTGCGGCAGCAGGTCGACAAGCCGGTCGAGCGGCCGGACTTCTGCCTGGCGGATTTCATCGCGCCCAGGTCGACAGGCAAGCAGGACTGGATCGGTGCGTTCGCCGTCACCGCGGGACTCGGGATCGAGCCGCATATCGCGCGTTTCATGGCCGACCATGACGACTACAACGCGATCCTGCTCAAGGCACTTGCCGATCGCCTTGCGGAGACTCTCGCCGAGCGCATCCACCAGCGCGTGCGCAAGGACATCTGGGGCTATGCGCCGGACGAATCGCTTGATGCGGACGCCGTCATCGCGGAAGCCTACCGTGGCATCCGCCCCGCTCCCGGTTACCCGGCCTGCCCGGAACACAGCGAAAAGGCGACGCTGTTCCGGTTGCTCGACGCAGGGCGCAATGCCGGCATGGAGTTGACCGAGAATTTCGCGATGCTGCCTGCGGCAGCCGTGTCCGGTTATTACTTCAGCCATCCGAAAAGCCAGTATTTCGTGGTCGGCCGCGTCTCGCGCGAACAGGCGACCGACTACGCCCAGCGCAAGGGAATCAGCCTTGCGCAGGCCGAACGCCTGCTGGCGTCGAACCTGGACTACGACCCGGAATGACGGTCGATCGGACCCATGGGAACGCGCGGCCCGCGCTGATCCCGCGCGAACAATCAGCCTTTGGAAGGTGGAGCCGCGGTTACCACACCAGGTCGTCAGGCACCTGATAAAGCGGATCGGCATAGGGATCGTCGGCCGCGGATGCCGATGGATCGACCTTCAGCGCGACACAGGGCGGAAAGATCGCCTCGACCTGCTGCAGCAGCGCGGCGTCGACCAGCAGGTAGCGACCGTCCATCTGCACCACGCCGAGCTCTCCGGCATTCAGCGCCTTCAGTTGATCGGCGTTGACGTGGATGCGCTTGATCTTGCCGCCGTAGTCGAAGTGCCGCGCGATGTCGGCCGCGGGATCGTTCAGCGCCTTGTCCTTCAACAGCTCGGCTGCGCGCGCCTTGGCTTCGCGACGCTGGCGTGCCTGCTCCTGCTTCAGGCGTTCGGCTTCGATCCGCTCGTCCTTCTCGCGCTGCGCACGGATGGCATAGGCCTTGGCGAGATCGATGTCCTCGCGCGAACGTGGTGGCGACGGAGGCCGCGACCTGCCCGCTGCATCGGCGGGCCGACCCCGAACCGGGCGCGCCATGGGTCGGCCGGGCTGCCCAGCCGCAGGCTTGTTGTTGCCCGGTCGACCCTGCGGCCCCCTGGCTGGCGCATGCCGGTCGTTGCCGGGCTTGGCCTGGGCAGGCTTGCGCTCGGCGACGGGCGTTGCCTTGAAGCCCAGTCCGAGCAGTTGGTCGCGTAGGGAATCGGTCATCTGCTCGGTTCAGTAATGCGGCGGTGGCGGTTCATTGTCCGGGTCGGCGAAGAATTCTCCGCGCGATTGCTTCATGTCGTCCAGCGCGCGACGCAGCAGCTCGGCATTGCGGGTCGCCTCCATGCGCGACGCGGCCAGCGCGTCGCTCATTTCCATGAGGGCCTGCTCCTGGAATGCCATGCGCATTTCCAGTTCCGTGAGCCGTTGCTCGAGCGCGGACATCTCCATCATGCAGTCGCGATCGACCGGCCGCGACCGATGCCGTAATAGGCCAGCCCGGCCGACTCGACTTCGGACGGCTCATAGACATTGCGTCCGTCGAAGATCACGCGGTCGCGCAGTGTCGTCTTCAGCATCGCGAAATCCGGGCTGCGGAACTGTTTCCACTCGGTGACGATCACGAGCGCATCGGCGCCTTCCAGCGCTTCAGCGGCCGAGTCGCAGAGCGACAGGTCGGGGCGGTCGCCGAAAACGCGTCGCGCCTCCTCGCCTGCCTCCGGATCGAACGCGCGGACCGTGGCGCCAGCCTCCCACAGCTGCGGCAGCAGGCGTCGACTGGAGGCTGCGCGCATGTCGTCGGTGTTCGGTTTGAACGCCAGCCCCCAGATCGCGAACGTCTTGCCGCGGATGCCTTCGTCCTCGCCCTTGTCGTAGTAGCGCTGGATCAATTCGAACAGGTGGCCCTTCTGCGCGTCGTTCACGGCCTCGACGGCATTGAGCAGCTTCGCTTCGTAGCCCATCTGCTGCGCGGTGCGTGCGAGGGCCTGGACGTCCTTGGGAAAGCACGAACCGCCGTATCCAGCGCCCGGATAGATGAAGTGCCAGCCGATGCGCGGGTCCGACCCGATGCCATGGCGGACCATCTCGATGTCGGCGCCAACACGCTCGGCGATGTTGGCGATCTCGTTCATGAAACTGATCTTGGTCGCCAGCATGGCGTTTGCGGCGTACTTGGTCAGCTCCGCGGCGCGCACGTCCATCGCCACGATGCGGTCGTGGTTGCGGTTGAAAGGCGCGTACAGGCGCTTGAGCTTTTCGATCGCCTCGGCGCTGTCGGCGCCGATGATGATGCGGTCCGGCCGCATGCAGTCCTCGACCGCCGCACCCTCCTTGAGGAATTCGGGATTGGAAACCACGTCGAAATGGACATCGGCATTGCGCTCGGCCAATGCCGCCGCAACCGTGGCCCGGACCTTGTCGGCCGTGCCGACCGGAACCGTGGATTTGTCGACGACGATCGCCGGCTGCGCCAGGTGCCTGCCGATGGTCGTCGCAACCTGGAGCACGTACTTGAGGTCGGCGCTGCCGTCCTCGTCCGGAGGCGTGCCGACCGCGATGAAGATGATGCCTCCCTGCACGACCGCACTCGCCGCGTCGGTGGTGAACTTCAGCCGGCCGGCGGCGTGGTTCGCCTTGACCATCGGCTCCAGGCCAGGCTCGTAGATCGGCACCACGCCGCGATTCAAGCCTTCGATCTTGGCGGCGTCGACATCGACGCAGATGACATCGTGTCCGACCTCCGCAAGGCAGGTGCCGGTGACCAGGCCGACGTAGCCGGTGCCAAAGATGGTGACGTGCATGAACTCTCCGTGTCGTTGATACAACGACGCCGGTGGCGACCGCCACCGGCGTCAGGGCCCGCAGAGTTTATTTGGCGGGCTGTTTGGCGATGTCAAGAAGCTCCACTTCGAAGACCAGGGTCGCATTGGGCGGGATCGGGCCGCCTGGCGTGCCCTTGTCGCCATAACCCAGCTTGCTGGGGATCCAGAACTTGTACTTGCTGCCGACGGGCATCAGTGCAATGCCTTCCTGCCAGCCCGGAACCACCTGGTCGAGCGGGAATGTCGCCGGCTCGCCGCGATCGTAGGAACTGTCGAAGGTCTTGCCATCGAGCAGCATGCCCTTGTAGTTGACGCGCACGGTGTCGGTCGACTGCGGCTTGGCGCCCTTGCCTTCGGTCAGCACCTGGTACTGCAGGCCCGACGCGGTGGTCTGCACGCCAGGCCGCTTGCCGTTCTGGGCCAGGAAGGTGTCGCCGGCGGCGAGGTTCTTCTTGGAGTCCTCCATCATCTTGGCCAACTGCTTGGCCTGCATCTTCTGGCCAAAGCTCTGCGCGATCTCGGCAGCCTGCTGGTCGGTCAGCAACAGCTTCTGCCCGGCGAGCGATGCCTTGATCGCCTTGGCGATCACGTCCACGTCGATGTCGTCCTTGGCAGGCTCCAGCTGCTTGGCCATCGCCATGCCGATCATGTAGCTCGCCTGGTCCTTGTCGGTCGGGAGGCCGGGGATCGCCTTGGCACCGGCAGCGGTCTTGTCAGCGTTCGCCGCGGGAGTGGTCGCGGCCTTGTCGCCGGGCTTGCAACCAGCCGCCACCACGCTGAGCGACAGCGCGGCAAGCAGGATCAGGGGGGAACGCAGGGAAGGCTTCATTGAACGGGACACTCCGGTATTGGAAAAGGCTGGGACGCGGATCCGCGGGCTGCGGACCGTGTTTACAGGATGGACATCAACTCGACGTCAAAAACGAGTGTTGCATTGGGACCGACCGGGCCGCCGGGGGTTCCCTTGGCGCCGTATGCCAGCGCCGACGGGATCCAGAAACGGTACTTGGCGCCCACCGGCATCATCGTGACGCCCTCGCTCCAGCCGGGAATCACCTGGTCCAGGCCGAATTCGGCGGCCTCCCCGCGATCGTATGAACTGTCGAACACGGTGCCATCGAGCAGCGTGCCGCGGTAATTGACGCGGACGTGGTCACCCGGCTTCGGCCGCGGGCCGGCGCCTTGCCGCAGCACCATGTATTGCAGGCCCGAAGGTGTCGTGTAAACGCCCTTCACCGCCTTGTTGCGGGCGAGGAATGCGTCGCCTTCGGACTTGTTCTTTTCCCCGGCGACCATGGCCTTGGCCTGCATCTTCGCCTGCATGCGCCGGGTGAAATCGGCGAGCGTTGCCTTCGCGTCGACATCGGACAGCAACTCGGTTCCACCAGACAGCGACGTACGGATCGCCTGCAGGAGCGTCGGCATCTCGAGCTCGTCCTTGATCGGCGCCAGCGAGGGCCCGATCATCATGCCGCCGACCAGTTGGCCGACCTTTTTCCGGTCGATCGGCGGCAGCGCGCCGGGCGCGGAGCCGGGAACCGTCTTGCCGGTCCGTGCGGCAGCGCGCGCGCGCAACGCCGCATCGGTGGCCATCGCCTCTTCCTTCGTCATCACCGGCTTCCCGCCGGCCATGGCGTCGTTGATTGCCTGTTCGAACGCAGGCGTGTCCATGTCGGGCGCAACGGGTGCGATGGCACGGGCAACGTCCATGCCGATGGCATAGCTGACCTTGTCGCGGTCACCGGCGAGACTTGTCTTGTCCTGGCAGGCGGCAGAGCCGGCCCACAGGGACGCGGCCATGACCGCCGCCGCGGCGACGCGGGTGAACTTCATCATCCTGGAACTCCTGGAACGCCACGCTCGCGGCGGAATGACCAACATTGTCCGGACCGCCAAGCTGCGCGGCAATGACGCCGGGATCGGCGACATGACTGCGGCCTTTGGCCTGCCCTCGATCGCAGTCGATTGCGTCGGACCGCTGATTTTAGAGGGAAAGCCGTCCCAGCGGCTCGGCGCCTGCGGCGGTCGGTCACCGTGCCATCAGTTGGGTATGGGAGCGCTTGACTGGGCGGAATTAGGTGTTATAGTTGCATACAACACCAGTTACCCAGCGCAGGACGTCCGCCATGAACCGCAAGCTCCACCACACCGTGATGGCCCTGTCGGCAACCGCAACGGTCTTTACCGTGCTGCTGCTGGCCGCTTCCCCGGTCGGTCCGGCGAGCCAGACGATCGACACTGGGTCGACCCCCTCCCTGGTCACCGACGCTTCGGCGGTCGCCGTCGGGGCCGCCGACGCCATCCAGGACAGCGCGAACCAGCGCCGCCACCTTCGCCACTCCCGCGCCCTGCTGGCGCTGCCTTACTTCTCGTTCGCGCAGGGCCTGCGCCGCAACCGGAGCTGATCCATGACCTCGATCACTTGGAGCGACGGCGCTCCCATCTACCGCCAGCTGAAGGAGCGCGTCGTCGCGATGATGCTCGACGGCATCCTGAAGCCCGGCGACGCCCTGCCCTCCGTACGGCAGGTCGCGGCCGAATACCAGCTCAATCCGATCACCGTGTCCCGGGCCTACCAGGAGCTCGCGGACGAAGCACTTGTCGAAAAACGCAGAGGGCTGGGGATGTACGTCACCGAAGAAGCATCGAAGAAACTCCTGGCCAGCGAGCGCGAGCGTTTCCTGCGCGAAGAATGGCCGCTGGTACTCGAGCGCATCCAGCGCCTGGGCCTGTCGACTGAAGACCTGATCACGTCCCGCGGAGGCGCCAAGTGAATACCTTCACCGAAACCAGGCACAACGGCGCGGCCGTGCAGGAAGGCAGCGCGGCCGTCATCGACGCCCGCGGACTGCGCAAGGCCTACAAGAACAAACTGGCGCTGGACGACACCAGCTTCCGGATCCATTCGGGCCGCATCGTCGGACTCATCGGCCCCAACGGCGCCGGCAAGACCACCGCGCTCAAGGCGGTCCTGGGCCTGATCCCGTTCGAGGGCGAGCTCAGCGTGCTTGGGCGCGACCCGCGCACCGAGCGCGACGAACTGATGAACGATGTCTGCTTCATTGCCGACGTCGCCGTCCTTCCGCGATGGATGCGCGTGTCCGAGGCCATCGAGTTCGTTGCCGGCGTGCATCCGCGCTTCGACCGCGCCCGCTGCGAGCGTTTCCTGGCCGGCACCCAGCTCAAGCCGCAGATGCGCGTGCGCGAATTGTCCAAGGGCATGATCGTGCAGTTGCACCTGGCGCTGGTCATGGCCATCGATGCGAAGTTGCTGGTGCTGGACGAGCCGACGCTCGGGCTGGACATCCTGTATCGCAAGCAGTTCTACCAGCGCCTGCTGGAGGACTACTTCGACGAGCAGAAGACCATCGTCATCACCACCCACCAGGTCGAGGAGGTCGAACACATCCTCACCGACGTGATGTTCATCCGCGACGGCAGGATCGTGCTCGATGCGCCGATGGAAGACGTCGGGCAGCGCTACGTCGAGGTCCTGGTCAACGCCGACAGCCTCGGCCGGGCGAAGGCGCTCCAGCCGATCGATGAGCGCGCGCTGCCGTTCGGCAAGACCATCATGCTGTTCGATGGCGTGCCGGTGTCGCAGTTGCAGGACCTTGGTGAAACGAGAACCCCCGGCCTGGCCGACCTGTTCGTCGCCACGATGAAAGGAACCTACGCATGAACGCCAACCCCTCGATGACCGTCGAACGCACCGCGGCAATGCTCCCGCATCCGACGCACAAGTTCGCCCTGCTGTTGCGGCGCGAATACTGGGAACACAAGGGCGGCTTCCTGCGTGCGCCGCTGGTGGCCGGCGGAATCTCGCTGCTGCTGACCGCCATGGCCGGCATCACCGCCGAGGTCCTCGGCCGGCGTGCGACTCCCGGAACCGTGCAGGTCAATGGCGCGCACGTGCAGATCAACGGGCTCGACCTGAACCAGCTCACCAGCAAGATGAGCGCGGACGACCTGCGCCAGCTCGGCGGCGCGGTCGACGTCAGCCTGCTGCTGAGCTCGGCGTGGCCGTTCATCGCCCTCGCCTTCGTGGTGTTCTTCTACTGCCTCGGCTCTCTGTATGACGAGCGCAGGGACCGCAGCGTGCTGTTCTGGAAGTCCCTGCCCGTGTCCGACAGCGCCACCGTCTGGTCGAAGGTCGCCAGCGCGACCGTCGTCGCCCCGCTGATCGCGACAGCCGTCGCACTGGTGACCATGTTCGGTTTCCTGGTGATCGCCAGCGGCCTTGTCGCGATGCACGGCGGAAGCCCGATGCAACTGCTCTGGGGTCCGGGTCACCCGCTCACGATCATCGGACACCTGGTTGCGGCGGTGCCCGTGTATGCACTGTGGTCGCTGCCAACCGTCGGCTGGTTGCTGCTGTGCTCGGCCTGGGCGCGCAGCAAGCCCTTCCTGTGGGCGCTGATGATTCCTGCATTCGCCGGCATCTTCGTCAGCTGGTTCGACCTGATGAAAGTGTTCGACCTGCAGGCTGGCTGGTTCTGGGAAAACATCGTGGCCCGCATGTTGCTCGGCACGGTGCCTGGCAGCTGGATTCCCGTCGCACAGCACACGTCCGGTTCCATGCAGGGTCCGGAGGCGATCAGCCAGGCGATGAACCTGCAATCGATGTATTCGGTGCTGCAGACCCCGCAGTTGTGGATTGGCGTGGTGGCCGGCGTGTTGATGATCCTCGTCGCCATCCGCCTGCGGCGCTGGCGCGACGAAGGCTGATGGAAGGTCGCACTCCTGATGGCTTACTTGACGTAAACGGACAAAACCATGAACGCATTGCGTAACAACATCGCCATCGGCCTGCTTGCCTGCATTCCGCTGCTTGCGGCGTGCGACCGTCAACAGCAGTCGACGGCGCCACCCAAGGCCGGCGAACCGACTTCGATGCTCGGCAACATTGTCAAGAATGCAACCGACGAAGCACGCAAGAAGCTGGAAACCGAGAACATCAGCATCAGCGACGGCATGCACATCCAGATCAACGGCCATTCGATCGATCGGCCGAGCGGGAAGACCAAGGCGGAGATCACACCGCAGGGCGACCTGCTCCTCCAGGGCACGGCCGTGGCGGTCACTCCCGCACAGCGTGAGTTGTTGCTTCAATACCGACAGCACATCATCCACATCGCCGAAGCCGGCATGGACATCGGCGTGCAGGGTGCGGACCTTGGCATGAAGGCCGCCAGCGAGGCCATCAGTGGGATCTTCAACGGCAACGCCGACAAGGTGGAAGAACGCATCAAGCCGGAAACCCAGAAGATCGAGGCAGCCGCCGAACAATTGTGCGATCGGCTGCCTCCCATGCTGGTGACACAGAAGGCACTTGCGGCCAGCCTCCCGGCGTTCAGGCCTTACGCAACCATGACGGATGCTGATATTTCGGACTGCAAGAACCATCACAAAGGCGCTGGCGCCGTGGCGTTCTCACACGCCGACATCGGTTCGGAAATCCGCGATGAAATCCGCGACAACGTCCGCGGAGCCGCGGAATCCGCGCAGAACGACGAAGCAAGCCGCGCCGACGCGGCCGCGACGCAGAAGTCACCCAGCCCGCTTTGACCGCACGTTGATCCCGCCTTGCGTGAGCAGGGCGGGATCGAGCAGGTGCTTCAGCCGGGCCGCGTCCAGGCCGCTGTCCTCGATCGCGATCTCCAGCACCGGACGGCCCTCCGCGTAGGCCCGCTTCGCGATCGCCGCCGCTTTCTCGTAGCCGATGATCGGGTTGAGCGCGGTGACGAGGATCGGATTGCGGTCGAGTGCTTCGGCGACGCGACCCCGACGCACCTTCAATCCGGTGATCGCCTTGTCCGCCAGCAGGCGCATCGCATTGGAGAGCAGGCCGACCGCGTCCAGGACGTTGCTGGCGATCAGCGGCAGCATCACGTTGAGCTGGAAGTTGCCGCTGGCACCGGCGATGGTGACCGCGGTGTGGTAGCCCATCACCTGCGCGCAGACCATGCACAGCGCTTCGGGAATCACGGGATTGACCTTGCCCGGCATGATCGAACTGCCCGGCTGCAGGGCCGGCAGTTCGATCTCGCCAAGACCGGCCAACGGGCCGGAATTCATCCAGCGCAGGTCGTTGCCGATCTTCATCAGCGCGACGGCCAATACGTTGAGCTGGCCGGACAATTCGACGAGATCGTCCTGGGCGGCCAGGCCCTCGAACTTGTTGTCGGCCGATTCGAACTTCGCTCCGGACAATGTCGACAAGGCTTTCGCCATGGCCTTGCCGAATCGTCGATCGGCATTGATGCCGGTACCGATCGCGGTGCCGCCGATCGGCAGCCGGCGCACGCGCTTCAACGTATCGACGATGCGGTCCTCCGCCGACGAGAGCTGCGCGGCCCACGCCGCGAACTCCTGGCCGAACGTCAACGGCATGGCATCCATCAGGTGCGTCCGCCCGGTCTTGGTGACGCGATCCAGTGCCTTCCCGCGCCGCTCGATGGTCCTGCGCAGCAACTTCAGCGCCGGCAGCAGTTGCTCGACCACCGCCAGCTGCGCCGATACGCGCATCGCGGTGGGGATGACGTCGTTGGAACTCTGTCCCAGGTTGACGTGGTCGTTGGGATGCACGGGACTCCTGCCCGCCCGCGACGCCAGGGTCGCGATGACCTCGTTGGCATTCATGTTGCTGGAGGTGCCGGAGCCTGTCTGGAAGACATCGATCGGAAACTCCCGATCATGGCCACCGGCGGCAACGGCCAGCGCGGCATCGCGGATGCCCGCCGCCATCGGCGCGGCGATCAGGCCGAATCCAGCATTGACGTCCGCGGCGGCGGCCTTCACCAGCCCCAGCGCGCGAATGAAGCCGCGCGGCATCGGACGGCCGGAGATGGTGAAGTTCTCCACCGCACGCTGCGTCTGTGCGCCCCACAGGGCGTCGGCCGGGACCTGCAGTTCGCCCATGCTGTCGTGCTCCGTGCGCGAGCCTGTTGCCTTCGCCATGCCGTCCGTCCCTGCCCTGTGCCCGTGACCCTGGCCGAGCATACCGCCGCGACCGTTTAGAATTGCGCCATTCCCCATCCAGCGCCAGCCATGTCCGACGCCCAGTTGCTTGCCCTCTCCCCGCTCGATGGCCGCTATGCCGGCAAGGTCGATGCGTTGCGGCCGATCTTTTCCGAGTTCGGGCTGATCAAGGCGCGGGTCCGGGTGGAGGTCGAATGGCTGCTGGCGCTTGGCCGTGAACCTGGCGTGGTCGAACTGGACGCCTTTTCCGACAGTGCGACGTCGCGCCTGCGCGATCTTGCGTCGACGTTCTCCGTTGCCGACGCCGCCCGCGTCAAGGCCATCGAAAGCACCACCAACCACGACGTCAAGGCCGTGGAGTACTTCATCAAGGAGCGCTTCGCCGAGGATGTCGAATTGCGTCCCGCGCTGGAGTTCGTGCATTTCGCCTGCACCAGCGAGGACATCAACAACCTCAGCTACGCGCTGATGTTGAACGAGGCTCGGCAAACCGTCCTGCTGCCGACCCTGGACACGCTCATCGCGCACCTGCAGGGCATGGCGCATGCGCACGCGGGCCTGTCGATGCTGTCGCGCACCCACGGGCAGACCGCGTCGCCGACCACCGTCGGCAAGGAGATCGCCAACGTGGTCGCGCGCCTGCGCCGGCAGCGCGACGTGCTGGCGGCACTGCCGATGCCGGGCAAGCTCAACGGCGCCGTCGGCAACTACAACGCGCACGTAGCGTCGTACCCTGAGGTCGATTGGCCGGCGCTGTCGCGCGCGTTCGTGACCTCGCTGGGACTGGACTGGCAGGCCTACACCACCCAGATCGAGCCCCACGATGGCATCGCCGAGCTGTGCGATGCCCACAAGCGGATCAACACGATCGCCATCGACCTGTGCCGCGATCTCTGGGGATACATCTCGCTCGGCTACTTCAAGCAGGCGGTCAAGGCCGGCGAAGTCGGCAGCTCGACGATGCCGCACAAGGTCAATCCGATCGATTTCGAGAATGCCGAAGGCAACCTGGGCATCGCCAATGCATTGCTGGAGCACTTCGCCGCCAAGCTGCCGATCAGCCGCTGGCAGCGCGACCTGACCGACTCCACCGTGTTGCGCGCATTGGGCACCGCCTTCGGCCACACGCTGGTCGGCCTGGATGCCCTGCTCCGCGGCCTGCGCAAGCTGACGGCCAACCCCGAGCGCATTGCCGCCGACCTCGACGCGTCCTGGGAAGTGCTTGCCGAAGCCGTACAGACCGTCATGCGGCGACATGGCCTGCCCAGCCCCTACGAGCAACTCAAGGCCCTGACCCGCGGGCATGGCATCGACGCCGCGGCCATGCGGGCGTTCATCGCGACGCTCGCACTGCCCGACGACGAACGCCAGCGCCTGCTGGACATGACGCCCGCCAGTTACACCGGCCTGGCGGAGCAGTTGGCCCGGGGCATCTGACGTGGCGAAACGGACGCTGCCCATCGAGGTCGATGCCGCAGGGCGCACGCCGCTGGGCATGGCGCCGGCGGTGTTCCTGCGCGACTACTGGCAGAAGCGCCCACTGCTCATCCGCAACGCGTTTCCCGGCTTCGAGACGCCGATCAGTCCCGAAGACCTTGCCGGGCTTGCGTGCGAGGAAGCCGCGCTGTCGCGGATCGTGATGCACGAGACCGGATATTCCGGCGAACTGGACCAGTGGTTGCTGCGCCACGGTCCCTTTCCCGAGGAATTGTTCCCCACGCTGCCGACGCAGGACTGGACCCTGCTGGTCCAGGACGTCGACAAATGGGATGCGGACGTTGCTGCGTTGTTGCCGGCGTTCGACTTCCTGCCGCGCTGGCGCATCGACGACGTGATGGTCAGCTTCGCGGCACCGGGCGGGTCCGTGGGCGCGCACGTGGACCAGTACGACGTGTTCCTGCTGCAGGGGCTCGGCCACCGGCGCTGGCTGGTGGACGCATCGGCCAGGCCGCCGCTGGAATTCCGGACCGACAGCGAGCTGAAGCTGCTCACGCAGTTCCATCCCACGCACGAGTGGACGCTGGGGCCGGGCGACATGCTTTACCTGCCGCCGGGAGTCCCGCATCACGGCATTGCCGAGGACGCGTGCCTGACGTTCTCGATCGGCATGCGTGCACCGGCCGCTTCGGAACTCCTTGGCGATTTCGTCGACGAACTGATCGAGGCGTCCGATGAGAGCCAGCGCTATGCCGATCCCGACCTGGTTGCCGCAACCGATCCCAACGAGATCGATGCCGATGCCATGCAGCGGGTCCTTGTCGCCCTGAATGCCTTGCGCATGAACGACCCCGATCGACTCGGCGATTGGTTCGGCCGCTTCATCACCCAGTACCGAAGTGCCGGTGAAGCCATGCCGGCGACCGACCTGCCGCCGCGCATCGAGATCGAATGGACGCTGACGCACGGTGGGCAGCTTCTGCGTCACCCGTGGACACGCATGGCCTGGCGCCGGGCCGGCCGGGGTGCCCGCCTGTTTGCCGGCGGCCTGTCCTTGCCGATGCCGGTGCGCGATGCGCGCCGTCTTGCCGCCGCCACCAACGTTGGCGATGCCTTGTATGCCGGCCTGTCGCAGGCTGGCCGCGATGCCGTCATCGAACTGCTGGCCGCGGGCCACTACCAGCTGCCGTCCGACGAGGCGGAATGAAAACGCTGCCGTTCACCGCCATTGAATCCTGCGACGACGCCGTCGCCGTCACCACCGCCATCGTGCAGTCCGCACGCCGTGCATTGTGGATCTACAGCCGCGAACTCGATCCGGGCCTGCTCGACGCACCCGGCGTGCTGGAAGCCTTGCGACGCTTCGCAACCGCCGGCCGCGACAACGCGGTGCGGATCCTGCTCCAGGATGCGGAAACCCCGCACCGCCGCCACGCGCCGCTGATCGCCTTCGCGCAACGCCTGCCGAGCGTCTTTTCCTTCCGCGAAGTGCTGGACCCGGTCGATCGCGCCTATCCATCGGCGTTCCTGTGCAATGACGCGGGCGGGTTTTATTTCCGCGGCCTGGGCCACCGTTTCGACGGCGAAGCCGACCTCCAGGCATCCGGTCGAGCCCGGCAGTTGCGTGAGGGCTTCGATCGGGTCTGGGAGCGGTCGCGGCCGGTGACCGAGTACCGGAGCCTGGGGATCTAGGTTTGGGCGGGCGGCGGCGCGGGCGGTTTGAAGAGCTCGCCACCGCCTGACCTCAGCGCGCGGGGGCGCGGCATTGAACTGCGCGAACCGCTCGCCCGCCGCATGTCCCCGGCGCGCGGCCCAATTGAACAGCTCGTTGACGCCTATCCTCAGCGCGCGGGGGCGCGGCATGGCGAAGTCGCCATCCCGATCCTATCTTTGCCCGCTATAATTCACGGCCTTTCGCGCCGGTTCCAGCCCGATGGCAGGAATCGTCGCGTTTTCAGTCGCTTGAAGCGACTTCATCCATCCTTTCGAGCTTCCGACGCCAGAGTGGACAGTCTCCTGAAGCAGCTAGCCAAGACCTCGCAACTCGGTGCGAACGCCGACTATATCGAGGGTCTTTACGAGCAATATCTTGCCGCGCCCGACAGCGTGTCGCCCCAGTGGAAGGCCTACTTCGATGGCTTCCAGGGTCGCCAGGCCGGTGACGTCCCGCACTCGGCGATCATCGAGGCCATCGCATTGGCCGGCCGGCAGGCCGCCCGCGGCAACGTGCCGAGCGGATCCGCTTCGGGAGATGACCGCGATCGCGCCGTCGGCAAGCTGGTCACCGCCTACCGCTCACGCGGGCATCTCGCGGCCAATCTGGATCCGCTGGGCATGGCGGCCAAGGCCGATGCGCCAGACCTGACCCTGGCCTTCCATCGACTGTCCGACGCGGACCTGGATCGCGAGTTCTTCACCGGCGTCGTGGCCGGCCAGGAACGCATGCAGCTGCGCAAGCTGCTGGCCCTGCTCAAGGCCACCTACACCGGACCGATCGGCGCCGAATTCATGCACATCACCGACGCCGAGCAGCGTCGCTGGATGTACGACCGCCTTGAGACCGCGGCCGGCAACTACGGCCAGTCGAACGAGCAGAAACTGCGCATCCTCGAGCGCCTGACCGCGGCCGAAGGCCTCGAGCGCTACCTGCACACCAAATACGTCGGCCAGAAGCGTTTCTCGCTGGAAGGCGGCGATGCCCTGATCCCGATGCTCGACCTCATGATCCGCCGCGCGGGCAGCGATGGCGTGCGCGATGTCGTGCTCGGCATGGCTCATCGCGGCCGGCTGAACGTGCTCGTCAATACGCTGGGCAAGCCGCCGCGCAAGCTGTTCGACGAGTTCGAGGGCAAGTTCGAGCACAACAGCGCCAGCCAGGCGCATACCGGCGACGTGAAGTACCACATGGGCTTCAGCGCCGACCTGGCCACGCCCACCGGCCCGGTCCACGTCGCACTGGCCTTCAATCCGTCGCACCTGGAGATCGTCGATCCGGTCGTGGTCGGCAGCGTGCGCTCGCGGCAGAACCGCCGTGGCGACAAGCAGCGCACGCAGGTGCTTCCGGTGCTGCTGCACGGGGATGCGGCATTCGCCGGCCAGGGAGTGGTGATGGAACTGCTGCAGATGTCGCAGGCGCGCGGATTCGCCGTCGGCGGCACCGTGCACATCGTCATCAACAACCAGATCGGATTCACCACCAGCGCCGCCGACGACGCGCGTTCGACGCTGTATTGCACCGACGTGGCCAAGATGGTGGGCGCGCCGGTCCTGCATGTGAACGGCGACGAGCCCGAGGCGGTCGCCTTCTGCACCGAGCTCGCGTTCGATTTCCGCCAGCGCTTCGGCAGGGACGTGGTCATCGACCTGGTCTGCTACCGCCGCCACGGCCACAACGAGGCCGACGAGCCGGCGGCGACCCAGCCGCTGATGTACCAGACCATCCGCGCGCACAAGACCGCGCGCGAGCTCTATGGCGACAAGCTCGTCGCGGAAGGCGTGCTCGCGGCGGACGGCGTCAAGTCGATGATGGACGCGTACCGCGACAAGCTCGACGCGGGCGAAGTCACCGTCGAGGTCGCCACGGTCAAGCCCGACGAATTTTCCATCGACTGGTCGAAGTACCTGCACGGCAAGGTGTCCGATCCGGTCGATACCCGCGTGGACCGCACGAAGCTCGATGCTTTGGCGTCGGCGATCAACACCATCCCGGCCGAGATCGTCCTGCATCCGCGCGTGGCGAAGATCTACGAGGACCGCCGGAAAATGGGGGCCGGCGAGGTACCGGCGGACTGGGGCTTCGCCGAGAACCTGGCATACGCCACGCTTGTCGACGAAGGCTACAAGTTGCGGCTCGTGGGCCAGGATTCGGGCCGCGGCACCTTCTTCCACCGCCACGCGATCCTGCACGACCAGAAGACGGACGCGTACTACCTGCCATTGCGTCAACTGGTGGACAACCCGGAATCGGTCACCATCATCGACTCGCTGCTCAGCGAGGAAGCCGTCATGGGATTCGAGTACGGCTATTCCACCGCCGACCCGATGACGCTGGACATCTGGGAAGCGCAGTTCGGCGATTTCGCCAACGGCGCGCAGGTGGTCATCGACCAGTTCCTGTCGTCCGGCGAAGCCAAGTGGGACCGCCTGTGCGGACTGGCCTTGTTCCTGCCGCACGGTTACGAGGGGCAAGGGCCGGAACACAGTTCCGCGCGCCTGGAACGCTTCCTGCAACTGTGCGCGCTGGACAACATGATCGTGTGCGCTCCGACGACGCCGGCGCAGGATTACCACATGATCCGCCGCCAGATGCTGATGGCCACGCGCAAGCCGCTGGTGGTGATGACGCCCAAGTCGCTGTTGCGCCACAAGCTGGCCGTCTCGTCGCTGGATGAACTCGCCAGCGGGCAGTTCCAGACATTGATCCCGGACTCGACGGCGACTGCGAAGAAGGTCCGCCGCGTCGTGCTGTGTGCCGGCAAGGTCTATTACGACCTGCTGGAAGAAGCCCGCAAGCAGGGCATCGCCGACGTCGCCCTGGTGCGCGTCGAGCAGCTGTATCCGTTCCCTCGACCGGAGCTTGTCGCCGAACTCAAGCGACATGGCAGCGCTGCCGAAGTCGTCTGGTGCCAGGAAGAGCCGCAGAACCAGGGCGCGTGGTACCAGATCCAACACCACCTGCGCGCCTGCCTGCAATCGAAGCAGTCGCTGCATTACGCCGGCCGTGCCCGCTCGCCCTCGCCCGCCGCGGGCCACATGGACGAGCACATGGCCGAGCAGGCGCAGCTGGTCGCCGATGCGCTGGTCAATCCACTGGCCGGCGACACCACGGTCGAATGATCAACCACACCCCATATCACCTCCAGGACGCCGCCCATGGCCATTGAAGTCAAAGTCCCGGTTCTGCCCGAATCGGTTTCGGACGCCACCATCGCCACCTGGAACAAGAAGGCCGGCGACGCGGTCGCGCGCGACGAGAACCTGGTCGACCTGGAAACGGACAAGGTCGTGCTCGAGGTGCCCTCTCCCGTCGACGGCGTGCTGAAGGAAATCCGCTTCGAGACCGGCGCCACCGTCACCAGCCAGCAGGTCCTGGCGATCATCGAGGAAGGCGCCGCGCCCGCCAAGGCAGCCGAGCCCACGAAGGCTGCGGCGCCCGCCGCTGCAGCAGCGCCCGCAGCGCCGAAGCCGGCCGCGCCGGTCGCGGCAACGCAGGCCGCCGCCCTGCCCCCCGGTGCGCGCTTTGCCGCCGAAAAGGCCGGCGTGGACGCATCCAGCGTCGAAGGCACCGGACGCAAGGGTGCGGTGACCAAGGAAGACATCGTCAACTACGCGGCAGGCAGGACCGCCGGCGTGTCGGGCGGCGCACGTCCCGAGGAACGCGTGCCGATGACGCGCATGCGCGCGCGGATCGCCGAGCGCCTGATGCAGTCGAAGAATTCGATCGCGATGCTCACGTCCTTCAACGAGGTCAACCTCGGCAAGGTCATGGCGATGCGCAAGGAGCTCGGCGAGTCGTTCGAGAAGGCCAACGGCATCAAGCTCGGATTCATGAGCTTCTTCGCCAAGGCCGCCGCCAACGCGCTGCAGAAATACCCGGTGGTCAATGCATCGGTCGATGGCAACGACGTCATCTACCACGGCTACGCCGACATCTCGATCGCGGTGTCGACCGATCGCGGACTGGTGACGCCGGTGCTGCGCAACGTCGAGCGCATGTCCTTCGCCGAGATTGAAATGGCCATCGCCGGCTATGCCAAGGCGGCGCGCGAGGGCGGCCTGAAGCTGGAAGACCTGCAGGGCGGGACATTCACGATCACCAACGGCGGCACGTTCGGTTCGCTGCTGTCCACGCCGATCGTGAACCCGCCGCAATCCGCGATCCTGGGCATGCACACCATCAAGGAGCGCCCAATCGTCGAGAACGGACAGATCGTCGCCGCCCCGATGATGTACATCGCGATCAGCTACGACCATCGCATCATCGACGGCAAGGATGCGGTGCTGTTCCTGGTCGACATCAAGAACCAGCTCGAGAATCCCAGCCGCATGCTGCTGGGCATGTGATCCGTTTCGATCCCTCCCGCATTCGGGAGGGGTCAGGGCAAGGTGTCGCTTTTCGCGAGCAGCCGCGCCCGGCGCGCCGCGCCACCTTCTCCCACTGGCGGGCGAAGTGAAATGCCAAGGAATCCGAAGACATGAGTGAACAGCAGACTTTCGACGTCGTCGTCATCGGCGGCGGTCCCGCGGGTTACCACGCCGCGATCCGCGCCGCGCAGCTCGGGCTGAAGACCGCCTGCATCGATGCCGGCATGGGCAAGGATGGAACACCAGCATTGGGCGGCACCTGCCTGCGAGTGGGCTGCGTCCCCTCCAAGGCCCTGCTCGACAGTTCACGTCAGTTCTGGAACCTGCAACACCTGTTCCCGGAACACGGCATCGCCACGAAGGATGCAAAGATCGACGTCGGCACCATGGTTGGTCGCAAGGACAAGATCGTCAAACAGTTCACCGGCGGCATCGCGCTGCTGTTCAAGGCGAACAAGATCACGACGATCCATGGCTTCGGCACCTTGTTTCCCGGCAATGTCGTGAAAGTGAAGCAGCACGATGGATCCGAGCTCGAACTCAAGGGCACCAACGTCATCCTGGCCGCGGGTTCGGATTCGATCGAACTGCCTTTCGCAAAATTCGGCGAACACATCGTCGACAACGTCGGCGCACTGGATTTCACCGCCGTTCCCAAGCGCCTGGGTGTGATCGGCGCCGGAGTGATCGGCCTCGAGTTGGGCAGCGTCTGGAAGCGCCTGGGTGCCGAGGTGGTGATCCTCGAGGCGATGCCTGAATTCCTTCCCGCGGCCGATGCGGAAGTCGCAAAGGTCGCCGCCAAGGAATTCAAGAAGCAGGGCCTGGACATCCGCCTTGGCGCCAAGGTCTCGAAGACCGAGGTCAGGAAGGACGGCGTGCATGTCACCTATTCCGATGCCAAGGGCGAACAGACGCTCGTCGTCGACAAGCTGCTGGTCTCCGTCGGACGCAAGGCCGCCAGCAAGGGCCTGCTTGCCGATGGCACAGGTGTGAAGCTCGACGCGCGAGGCGTGGTCGAGGTCGACGAGCATTGCCACACCGGCGTCGATGGCGTCTGGGCGGTCGGCGACTGCGTGCGCGGCCCGATGCTGGCGCACAAGGGTTTCGAGGAAGGCATCGCGGTGGCCGAACTGATCGCCGGCCTGCCCGGCCACGTCAACTACGACACCATTCCGTGGGTCATCTACACCGAGCCTGAAATCGCCTGGGTCGGCAGGACCGAGCAGCAGTTGAAGGCCGAAGGCATTCCGTTCAAGACCGGCAGCTTCCCGTTCGCGGCGATCGGCCGCGCGGTGGCGATGGGCGAGCCCGCGGGTTTCGTGAAGGTGATCGCGCATGCGGAAACCGATCGCGTGCTCGGCCTGCACCTGGTCGGTGTCGGTGTTTCCGAGCTCGTGCACGAGGGCGTGCTGACCATGGAATTCAATGGCTCGGCGGACGACCTCGCCCGCATCTGCCATGCACATCCGACGCTGTCCGAAGCCATCCACGATGCGGCCATGGCCGTGGACAAACGCGCGATCCACAAGGTCAACTGATCGCGTCGCAGGTTTTCCATCCGGTGAGGTCGTCGCAATGAGCCAGGCCAATCCGATCCGCAACGTGTCCGACACCGCCCTATGGGTGGCGATCTACCGAGCGATGGAAAGCGAGCGTCACGACGCGCATTTCGTCGATCCGTTCGCGCGTCGCCTGGCTGGTGAGCGCGGACAGGCGATCGTCGACGCGATGCCGCGCGGCAAGACGATGTCCTGGCCGATGGTGGTGCGGACCGCGGTCATGGACGAGATCGTCATGCGCTGCGTGCAGCAGGGCGCGACCACGGTGCTCAACCTCGCCGCCGGGCTGGATGCTCGCCCCTATCGCCTGGACCTGCCTGCGTCGCTGCGCTGGCTGCATGTCGACCTGCCGGACATGGTCGGGTATTTCCGCGAACGCATGGCTGGCGAGGCACCCCGGTGCCAGCTTGAGTTCATCGCGGTCGACCTGCGTGATGCGCACACGCGGCGCGAGTTGTTCGCCAATGCTGCTGCCCATGGCCCCGTGTTGGTGATCACCGAAGGCCTGCTGGTCTACCTGGAAAGCGACCAGGTCGCCGACCTGGCGCGCGACCTGCACGACGTTGCGCATGCGCGCTGGTGGCTCACCGACCTTGCTTCGCCGATGCTCCTGAAGCTGCTCGAGCGGCAATGGCAACCGCAGTTGCGCGACGGCAATGCGCCATTCCTGTTTGGCCCAGCGGAGGGCACGGCGTTCTTCGCACCTTTCGGCTGGAGGGAAGCCGAATTCCGCTCCACCTGGGATGAATCCCTGCGCCTGGATCGCACGATGCCCGGCGCGTGGTTGTGGCAATGGCTGGGCTACCTGCAGCCCGCAGCCAAACGCGAGGCGTCCCGCCGCATGTCGGGCATCGTCCTGCTCGAAAGCGACGGAGCGGCTGCATGAACATGCAGTTGATCCTGAAATTCCTCATCACCGTCGCGGTCGTGCTGGTGGCGTCCGCACTTGCGCGCCGCACCGGTTGGCTCGGGGCGCTGGTGGCGTCGCTGCCGCTCACATCCCTGCTGGTGCTGGTGTGGCTGTACACCGACACGCACGATCCCCGGCAGGTTGCGGACCTGTCGATGGGCATCTTCTGGTTCGTGCTCGGCAGCCTGCCGTTCTTCGTGGTGCTGGCCCTGGGATTGCGGCAAGGCTGGCCCGCCGTGGTCGCATTCATGGCGGCCGCGATCACTGGATTCGCCGGCGTCTCGCTCGTGCAGTGGCTGCTGACGAGGTCCGCCACGTGAGCCCGAATCGCTTCGCCAGAGCCTGGCGCGTTGCATGAAGGCGGTCTGCGTCTATTGCGGCTCGCGCCCCGGCAGCACGCCCGACTTCGCCCGCAAGGCAGCCGCGCTCGGCAGCCGGTTGGCACGTGACGGACTGACGCTCGTCTATGGCGGCGGCAACGTCGGCCTGATGGGCGTCGTCGCCGATGCCGCATTGGCCGCCGGTGGCGACGTCGTCGGCGTCATCCCGCAGCAACTGGTCCAGTGGGAAGTCGCGCACCAGTCGCTGACGCGGCTGGAGGTCGTGGCCAGCATGCACGCGCGCAAGGCACGCATGTTCGACCTCAGCGATGCCTTCGTGGCCTTGCCGGGTGGATTCGGCACGCTCGACGAGATGTTCGAGATGCTCACCTGGCGACAGCTCGGATTCGGCGACAAACCGTGTGCGCTGCTGGATGTCGATGGCTTCTATTCGCCGCTGGTGGCGATGCTGGATCGCATGGTCGATACCGGCTTCGTGCCGTCGCAGCATCGGCGCGACCTGTGGCATGGCGAGGAGATCGATGCGTTGATGACATGGTTGCGCGACAACCAGCCGCCCAGGCTGGATGGGTCACCACCAGCCGCCGAGGACGGACGATGAACACCACGGACCGCTTCGACGCATTCCGCATCGACAACACCGATGGAGTGACTACGGCCGGGATCAGCCATCTGGCGCTCGATGACCTGGGCCCGGGCGAACTGGTGATCCGGACCGCGTACTCATCGGTGAACTTCAAGGATGCCCTCGCGGGAACCGGTGAGGGAAAAATCCTGCGGCGGTTCCCGCTGGTCGGCGGCATCGACGTCGCCGGCACGGTCGAATCATCGACCGATCCGGGATTCCAGCAAGGCGACCGCGTGCTGGTCACCGGCTGCGGATTGTCGGAAACGCGCGATGGCGGCTACGCGCAATTCGCGCGACTGGAATCGCGATGGGCCATCCCGGTTCCCGATGGCCTGTCGCTGCGGGAATCCATGATCCTCGGCACCGCCGGGTTCACCGCCGCACTGGCCCTGTACCGGATGCTCGACAACCGGCAGACGCCGACCCTCGGCCCGCTGTGCGTCACCGGCGCGACCGGTGGTGTGGGCTCGCTGGCCGTCGATATTTTCAGCCGCGCCGGTTTCGAGGTGCATGCCGTCAGCGGCAAGCCGGAACATCGCGATTACCTTCGCGAAATCGGCGCAAGCCAGGTACTGGGGCGCGATGCGCTGGCGACGTCACGGCCACTTGAATCCGCACGCTTCGGCGGCGGACTGGACAACGTGGGTGGGCCGATGCTCGCCAGCCTGCTCGCGCAGACAGCGCCCTACGGCAATGTCGCAAGCGCGGGCCTCGCTGCATCCAGCGAATTGGACGCCACCGTCATGCCGTTCATCATCCGCGGCGTATCGCTGTTGGGCATCGCGTCGGCAGGGACCGAGCGCAGCATCCGCGAGGCCGTCTGGCAGCGCCTGGCGGGCGACTGGAAACCGCTGCACCTGGATCGCATCTGCACGCGCGAGGTCGGCCTGGATGGCTTGCAGGACGTCTTCCAGGTGATGTTGTCCGGCGGCTCGGTCGGGCGGACGCTGGTCCGCCTCTGATCGGGTATGCCGCGGGACGCGCGACGGCTACAATCGACGCGAATTTCAGGGAAACCAACATGGCGCGCATCCTCATCGTCGACGATTCCCCTTCGCAACTGATGGGAATCCGTCGCATCGTCGAGAAACTCGGCCACGAAGCCGTCACTGCCGAGGACGGCGCGCAGGGCGTGGAAGTCGCCAAGCGTGAATTGCCCGACCTGATCCTGATGGACGTGGTGATGCCGAACCTCAACGGTTTCCAGGCAACGCGCGCGATCACGCGCGAGTCCACGACCAAGCACATCCCCGTCATCCTGGTCACGACCAAGGACCAGGACACGGATCGGATGTGGGGCATGCGCCAAGGTGCGCGCGCCTACCTGACCAAGCCCTTCAGCGAAGCCGAACTGGCCGAAGTCATCACCGGGCACATCGGTGGTGGTGGTGGTGCCGGCGCCGCCTGAGATTCGTTTTGCCGAGAGGCCTCGGCGCGGTACGACGTGAGCCTGCGGGCGACGAACTCCCGGGTGCGCTGCGCTTACCCGGGCTACGCCTTGCTTGGGGCGCGTACAGCCGCTGTCAGGCACGCCGCCAGTCGTCGCCGAACGCATCGCGCAGGCGCGCATAGGCTTCGCGTTCGCCATCGGTATGCGCCTTGGGCGCCAGGACTTCCAGTTCAACGATCTGGTCACCGGCCGGTGTGCTGGATGTCGCCGGCAGGCCGCGCCCGCGCAGGCGCAGCTTGCGCCCGGCTTCGGAATCGGCCGGTATCTTCAGTTCGACCGAGCCGCCAAGGGTCGGCACGCTGACAGTCGATCCCAATGCCGCCTCCCACGGAGCGATGGGCAGCACGTGGATGATGTTGCGGCCGTCCACCTCGAACTGCGGATGCGCCGCGTATTCGATCTCCAGCAGCAGGTCGCCTTGCGCGCCCTGTCCGCCCAGGCGGATCTTCTGGCCGGGCTTGATGCCTTTGGGGACGCGGACGTCGAGGGTCCTGCCGTTGACGCCGATGCGGATGCTGCCGCCGTTGTAGACGGCTTCCAGCGGCACGGCGAGCTTGGCGCGGGTATCGCCACGTGGCGGGGCGCGATGGCCCGCGGGCCCTTGCCCGGGATGCTGGCCGAATCCGTCGGCCGAACGGCGCCGCCCGAACAATTCCTCGAAGAAATCGCTGAAACCGCCGCCTGCGCCGCCTCCCGCGAAGATCTCGTCGAAATCGCCGAATCCCTCCGGACCGCCCTGTCCGAATCCACCGGGCGGCGCGTGGACCTCGTCGCCCGGGCGGTAGCCGCGCGTGCGCAGCTGGTCGTATGCCGCGCGTTTTTGCGGATCCCGCAGGGCTTCATAGGCCTCGTTGACCGCCTTGAATTTCTCCTCCGCGCCCGCTTCCTTGCTGACATCGGGATGCAGCTTGCGCGCGAGCCGGCGATACGCCGTCTTGATTTCGGCCTCGCCCGCCGTGGGCTCGACGCCGAGGATCTCGTAGTAATCCTTGAACTGCATCTGCGATCCGTTGCCTCTGGCTGCGTGCCGATGATCCAACAATGACTGGCCTGTGGCGACGCCACAGGCCAGAAGACTAGCGCACTGCCGGCAACTGTTCGGTTACTGCTGGGTCGGCGGCGCGTTGATGGTGCGCTGCTGGCCGCCCTCGTGGCGGACCTGCTCCTTGTTGGCGACCTGGATGCGGCGCGGGGCTGCCTCGGGCTTCTTGGGGATGGTGATTTCCAGCACGCCATTGCGGCCATGCGCCTGGATGCCTTCCGGATCGGCGCTGTCAGGCAGCGCGAAGCGACGATAGAAATTGCCGTAGCGACGCTCGATCCGCGAAAAACGATCGGTCTGCTCGGAGGCTTCGCTGCTGCGCTCACCCTTGATCGTGAGGATGCCCTTGTCCATCGAGACGTCGATCCTGTCCGGGTCGATCCCGGGAAGATCGGCGTACAGGACGAAGCGGTCCTGCTCTTCCTTGACGTCGACGCGCGGCACCCACTGGCTGGTCACGATGGAACTGTCGTCGGACTGGTCCTGGTCGAACAGACTCCCCTCGAACAGGCGGTCGAACACCTGCATGAGGTCATTTTGCAGCCGTCCCTGCGACGGCACCTGGCGGTAACGGGCGATATTCATCGGTTTCTCCTGTCGTTTTTCCTTCTGTGGATGCGTGTCGACGGACTGTGCCGCCAAGCCACAGATCGGGTGCGCCGTCCGCGATTTCAAGGCTTTCCCGCCCCTTCACCAGCTCGCCACTAAACTGTCTGCCGTTCCCTGAAGAGTTCCCCCCCATGCCCATCAAAGCTGGCGACCGCCTGCCCGAATTCCCGCTGCAGCGCATCCGTTCCGGCGTCGAAACCGTCGACACCACGGCACTGTTCGAGGGCAAGAAGATCGTGCTGTTTGCCGTACCGGGTGCCTTCACCCCGACCTGTTCTGAAAAACACCTGCCCGGCTTCATCGAGCACTTCGAGGACTTCCGCAAGCTGGGCGTCGAAGTCGCCTGCGTGTCGGTCAACGACCCATTCGTCATGCAGGCCTGGGGCCAGAGCCAGCACGTTCCGGACGAGTTGATGATGCTGGCCGACGGCAACGGCGAGTTCACCCGCGCGCTTGGCCTGGAAATGGACGCCAGCGCGTATGGCATGGGAACGCGATCCAAGCGCTACGCCATCATCGTCGAGGATGGCGTCGCCAAGCAGGTTTTCATCGAGGCGCCGGGTGAATTCCGTGTGTCCTCCGCCGAGCACGTGTTGTCCGCACTCTCCCCACACTGACGAACGGAATCAAGACAATGAGCAAGTCCGACAAGAAGACCTCACGGAAGGAATCACTCCCAAGCCAGTCCCAGGGCACGCAGGCTTCCACGGGTACCGCCCCTGCCACCGACAAGCCCACCGCGGGCATGACCGACGTGCAGACATTGCGCGAGCGGGCCCGCAAGAGCATCGATGACGGAGCGATCACGGCGAGCTATACGCTCGACCGCAAGGCCGTGGTCCGCCTGCTCAACGAGGCGCTGGCAACCGAATGGGTCTGCGTGCTGCGTTATTACCGCCATTACTACATGGCGTCGGGAATGATGGCCGACTCGGTCAAGGCGGAATTCCTCGAGCACGCGCAGCAGGAACTGGCGCACGCCAACCTGCTCTCCGAACGCATCGTGCAGCTGGGCGGCGAACCGGACCTCAATCCGGACACGCTGACCGCACGCTCGCATGCCGAATACCGACCCGGGCATGACCTGCGCGACATGGTGAAGGAAAACCTCATCGCCGAGCGCATCGCGATCGACAGTTACCGCGAGATGATCAATTACGTCGGCGACAAGGACACGACGACCAAGCGCATCCTGATGCAGATCCTTGCCGACGAAGAGGAGCACGCCGACGACATGGCGGACCTGCTCGACGGCTGGGTCGGCAAATGACCATTCGATAGCGTCCAACAAAAAGGCGGCCCGAAGGCCGCCTTTTTGTTGTCGCAACCGCTGCTTCAGGCTGGCGGGGCATCGACCGTGGCGACGTCGCCCGGCTGCGTCGGCTCGATGTCCTCGGCGAGCGACGCATCGACGCGTTCGATCGCCTGCAGCGTCTCGTCACTGGCAAGGCGCATCAGGGTGACGCCCTGCGTATTGCGCCCGACCGTCGCGATCTCCGAGGCGCGCGTCCGCACCAGCGTGCCTCCGTCGGAGATCAGCAACACCTCGTGATGGTCGGACAGCTGGATCGCACCGACCAGCTTGCCGTTGCGCGTGCTGGTCTGCAGCGCGATCACGCCCTGCGTTCCGCGTCCCTTGCGCGGGTAATCGGCGACCGGCGTGCGCTTGCCGAATCCGCGTGCGCTGGCCGTCAGGATGTCGCCGTCGCCCTCGACGACGATCAGGCTGCGGACTTCCTCGCCAGGCGAGAGGCGGATGCCCCGCACGCCGGTGGCCGTGCGGCCCATCGGCCGAACGGTCGATCCGGCGAATCGCACCGCCTTGCCGTTGCTCGCGAACAGCATGATGTCGCGGGTTCCGTCGGACAGGGCCACGCCGACCAGCGCATCGCCATCCTCCAGGTTGATCGCGATCTTGCCGCGCTGCAGCCGGTAGGCGTATTCCGGCAATGGCGTCTTCTTGACCGTGCCGTTGCGCGTGGCGAAGAACACGAAGCTGCCCTCGTCGTAGGTCCGCACCGGCACCACGGCCTGCACCTTTTCCCCGGCTTCCAGCGGGATCCAGTTGACGATCGGCCGTCCGCGCGCGTTGGGGCCGGCATCCGGCAACTGGTACACGGGCAGCCAGAACACGCGGCCCGCGCTGGTGAAGGTCAGCAGGGTGTCGTGGGTGTTGACCAGCCACAACTGGTCGATGAAGTCCTCGTCCTTGATCGCCGCGGCATTGCGGCCCTTGCCGCCGCGCTTCTGCGCGCGGTAGCTGCTCGCGGGCTGGCGCTTGGCATAGCCGGAGTGCGACAGCGTGACCACCACGTCTTCCGGCGCGATGAGGTCGAGGATGTCGAGGTCTTCCTCGCTGGCGCGGATTTCGCTGCGGCGTTCGTCGCCGAACTCTTCCTTCAGGTTGCGCAGCTCGGTGCGGATGACATCGAGCAGCACGTCCGGGTTTTCGAGGATGCGGATCAGCCCGCCGATGGTTTCCAGCAGCTGCCGGTATTCGTCGGTGAGCTTTTCCTGCTCCAGGCCGGTGAGGCGATGCAGGCGCATTTCCAGGATCTGCTGGGCCTGCGTCTCGGTCAGCTGGTAGCGGCCGGCGACCAGGCCGACGCCCGGCGGAAGATCTTCCGGTCGCGAGGCTTCGGATCCGGCGGCGGCCAGCAATGCGCCGACGAGACCCGGCTCCCAGGTGCGCGACAACATGCGGTCGCGCGCCTCGTTGGGATTGGCGGACGTCTTGATCAGCTCGATCATCTCGTCGATGTTCGCCAGCGCGACCGTCAGTCCTTCGAGGATGTGGGCGCGGGCACGGGCCTTGCGCAGCTCGAAGATCGTGCGTCGGGTGACGACTTCGCGACGGTGGCGGACGAACGCCTGCAGCATCTGCTTGAGGTTGAGCAGCTGCGGCCGGCCATCGACCAGCGCGACCATGTTGATGCCGAACACCGACTCCATCTGCGTCTGCTGGTAGAGGTTGTTGAGCACCACTTCCGCCGACTCGCCACGCTTGATCTCGATGTAGATCCGCATGCCGTCCTTGTCGGACTCGTCGCGCAGCTCGCTGATGCCCTCGAGCTTCTTTTCCTTGACCAGCTCGGCGATCTTCTCGATCAGCCGCGCCTTGTTCACCTGGTAGGGAATCTCGGTGACGGCGATCGCCTCGCGGCCGTTGTCGGCTACCTCGATGTCCGCCCGGGCGCGCATGCGCACGCGGCCGCGACCGGTGCGGTACGCCAGGTGGATGCCGCCGACGCCATTGATGATGCCCGCGGTCGGGAAATCCGGACCGGGGATGTGCTGCATCAATCCCTCAACGTCGATCGACGGATCGTCGATCAGTGCGATGGTCGCGTCGATGACCTCGGACAGGTTGTGCGGCGGGATGTTGGTGGCCATGCCGACCGCGATGCCGGCGGAGCCGTTGACCAGCAGGTTCGGGAAGCGCGACGGCATGACCGTCGGTTCCTGCTCCTTTTCGTCGTAGTTGGGCTGGAAATTGACGGTGTCCTTGTCGATGTCCGCCATCAGCTCGTGCGTGAGCCGCGACATGCGGGCCTCGGTATATCGCATGGCCGCGGCCGAGTCGCCGTCGACCGAACCGAAGTTGCCCTGCCCGTCCACCAGCAGGTAACGCAGCGAGAACGGCTGCGCCATGCGCACCAGCGTGTCGTACACCGACTGGTCGCCGTGCGGGTGGTACTTACCGATGACGTCACCGACGATTCGCGCCGACTTGTAGTACGGCTTGTTCGCATGCGCGCCGAGTTCGTGCATCGCGAACAGCACCCGCCGGTGGACCGGCTTGAGTCCGTCGCGCACGTCTGGAAGCGCACGACCGACGATCACGCTCATCGCGTAATCGAGGTAACTGCGGCGCATCTCGTCTTCGAGATTGACCGGAATGATTTCTCTGGCGAGCTCGGCCATTGGGTGTCCGTCTGGGCAAATGCGTGGCCCGCGACCGACCTGCGGAGGGGCCTCCGCAAGGGCTCGGACACGCGGGTTCGAATACGAAAGATTCTAGCACGAAAGTTGCCCAGTCAGGGGCGGTATTTCCCGCTAGAAACAAGGACTTGCAGCAGGCTTCGGGACCCTGGCGGAAGCCCCCCGCTCAGGCGCCGAAGACCGCCCGCATGGCTGCGGCATCCGGGTGCTCGATCACGCCGCGCTCGGTCACGATGGCATCGATCAGGGTATGTGGCGTCACGTCGAACACCGGATTCCACGCCGTGATGCCTTCGGCGACGGTCCGGGTGCCGGCGATGGCATGCAGTTCGGCCGAATCGCGCTCCTCGATGTCGATCAGGTCGCCGCTGGCGGTTGCCATGTCGACCGTGGATGCCGGCGCCACCACCATGAAGCGGACGCCGTGGTACCTGGCCGCGATCGCCAGCTGGTAGGTGCCGATCTTGTTGGCGGTGTCGCCGTTGGCGCAGATGCGATCGGCACCGACGATCACCCATTGGATCCTGCCGGTCTGCATCAGGTGCGCGGCGGCGGAGTCGGCGATCAGGGTGGCGTCGATGCCGTCCTGCTGCAGCTCCCAGACGGTGAGGCGGGCGCCCTGCAGCCAGGGCCGGGTTTCCCCGGCGAAAACCCGCGCGATCCGGCCCTGGGCTACGCCTGCACGGATGACGCCCAAGGCTGTTCCGAAACCCGCCGTGGCAAGCGACCCGGTATTGCAGTGCGTCAGCACGCCACTGCCGGGACTGATCAGCGCAGCGCCGAGCAGGCCCATGCGACGGTTGGCGGCGAGGTCTTCGCTGTTGATCGCATGCGCCTCGTCCTCGAGCAACTGGCGCCAGTTGCCATCGGCGCGCGCCAGGGCTCCACGCATGCGCGCCAGCGCCCAGGCCAGGTTGACCGCCGTCGGCCGTGCCGCGTTGAGTCGCTGCAATGCGGGCTCGAGCCGGGCGGCGGCTTCATCCACGTTGTCGGCGACGGTGGCGCGTTCGGCGAGCACCACTCCCCAGGCAGCGGCAATGCCGATCGCTGGCGCCCCGCGCACGACAAGGTCGTGGATGGCTTCAGCGACTTCGTCGCTGGTCCGGCAGCTGATGTATTCGGTGATGAACGGCAACTTGCGCTGGTCCAGCAGCTCCAGCGAATCGCCGGTCCAGCGCAGGGGTCGAATGCGGTCGTAGCGTGCGTAATCGATCGTGTCGGGCATCCGCGTAGTTTAAGGCGTCGACGCAAGTGTTCCACAGACGGCGGTGCTGCCGGTCATTGCGCCGTACAGCTGCTCAGGCCTGGTCGAACGCAAATGCCAGCACGTCGCCGATGTTTCCGGTGTCGAGCATCGCCATCAGCAGGCGGTCGACCCCCAGGGCAACGCCGGCACAGGCGGGAAGTCCCGCCTGCATGGCCGCCAGCAGATGCTCGTCGATGGGCGGCATCGCGATTGCGCGCTCGCGTCGTCGAGCAAGGTCGCGCTCGAAGCGCGCGCGCTGCTCAGCCGGATCGAGGAGTTCGTGGTAGCCGTTGGCGAGTTCGAGCGGCCCCAGGTAGAGCTCGAATCGCTCGGCGACCGGCGGATCGCCCGCCCGGATCCGCGCCAGTGCCGCCTGCGATTCCGGATAGTCATGCACGGCCAGCAACTGGTCGGCGGGGAATGCCGGTTGCAGCCGGTGCGTCAGCAGCAGGTCGAGCCGGTCGTCGCGCCGCAAGCCGGTCGGATCGATGTCGATGTCGCCGAGCGCGTCGCGCAGTTGCTGGTTGCTGGCTGTCACCGGATCAAGGCCTAGATGCTCGCGATACAGATCGCGCCATGCGATGCGTTGCAGCGTGGCCGTGCGGCCGACCAGCGACAACGCCATGCAGACCAGCTCCGCGGTTTCGTCGATCAGGCGCTGGTGGTCCCATCCGATGCGGTACCACTCCAGCATCGTGAACTCGGGATTGTGGCGTCCGCCGGCCTCGCCATCGCGGAACACGCGACCCAATTCGTAGCAATCTCCAATGCCGGCCGCGAGCAGGCGCTTGAGGGCGAATTCGGGCGACGTGCGCAGCCAGCGGGTGCGCGGCGCGCCGTCGGTCCGCCCGGAAAACCGCAACGAGAATGCGGCGATGTTGGGATCGGTGTTGCCCGCGACCGACAGCACGGGAGTCTCCACTTCGACGACGTTCCGGTCTGAGAAAAATGCGCGGATGGCGGCATTAACCTTAGCCCGCAAAAAAAGAGAATCGAACATTGCAGATGGCCACCAATCGGGGGCGTCGCTAGTTACGAGCGAAGCGACACAGCAAGCTTCTTTTTGGCTTTGAACAGTTCTTCTGCAGCTCTGGAATGCCTGTCTTCCGCCAAAGCCACCTCACGTAGTGCTAGCTCGACATCCGTCCCCACCAGCCAATCAACAATTGTACCGAGTAAAGCCAAATCGCCCTTGATCAAACCTTCTGCGTTTCCCGACAGCAATCGCATTCGGTGTTTGCACACTTGACCATTACTACCCGCAGGACAGGTACAAAACGCATTTAGATTTCCCGCAATTTTTTCAAACACAACCTTGTATGGATCTATTGATGATCCCTTAACGTAAAATTCAATGCGCGTCATCCCTCCTCTCCCCAGAGTGGCTGGCAATAAACTTCAAGAACACTTCCTCATCCCAAACCTCAACCCCCAGCTCGTGAGCCTTGGCAAGTTTAGATCCAGCAACTGCTCCAGCTATAACAAAGCTGGTTTTTTTCGATACGCTATTTGCAACTTTTGCACCCAACGACTCTAGTCTTGACCCAGCCTCATCGCGAGACATGGACTCTAGCGTTCCCGTAAGAACGCAGGTCTTACCGGCTAAAGGCCCCTGAGGAGCGGTGACGCCACCTTTGGAGCGAAGTGCGTGAATCTGCGCCTCAGCCGACTTCAATCGCGCGGCCCACCGCTTATCACTCGTAATCGAGAGCAGCTCGTCTATCGCATTTCCTGGCCAATCCAAACCCGCAAAATCCGAATAAGCCAGATTAATCAGCTCATCGACTGACCCAAGCTTGCCTACTAGGGCTTGAACGCGAGAGGGGCCGACCCCCAACATGAATTGGCGGCTGGGAGTGGAGTTCAGCTCCTTTATTCCGCGAATCAGGAACGAAAGATCGAGCTTATTGAGCAATCCCGCAGAAGCAAAGCCTCGCTCTTTTGGACTCACACCCTCTCTCAACAAATCGTCAATAACTCGCTCGTTGTGTTCTTCAGCGAAGAAGGCGGCTATTGATTTTGCCGTGTTCACACCTATGTCGGACACCCCAAGCAATACAAGAGCATCTGCATGGCGGATCACGTCGAGAGAACCGAAGCTTTTAGCCAGTCCTTTAGCAGTCTCCTCTCCGATATCTAGAATTCCCAGCGCGTACAGCAATCGCTCCAGAGTAGTGTTGCGACTCGTACCTATGGCATTCACCAGGTTTTCGGCCCATTTTGTCGCAATTTTTCCAGATTTTGCTGTGTGAGGAACGTCGTCCGCTAGCTCATCGGCGCGCGCCTTCATCGCGACGAAGTCGTCGACCGACAAGCGATACAGGTCGGCCACCGTGCGGACGTAATCGAACTCGACCAGCATTGCGATCAGGCGCTCGCCCAGGCCATCGATATCCATCGCGCGACGCGAGGCGAAGTGGAACAGCGCCTGGATGCGTTGTGCCGGGCAGACCAGCCCGCCAGTGCAACGGGCGACCACCTCGCCTTCCTCGCGCTCGACGGCCGAACCGCAATCCGGGCAGGTCGTCGGCAGCTGGTATGGCGGATGCAACGGATGCCCGCGCTTGTCGAGCGGACGCAGCTCCTCCATCACGCGAACCACTTCCGGAATGACGTCGCCGGCACGGCGGACGATGATGCTGTCGCCCACCCGCACATCCAGGCGCGCCACCTGGTCGGCGTTGTGCAAGGTCGCCCGGCTCACGACGACGCCACCCACCTGCACGGGTGTCATCCGCACCCACGGCGTGACGGCGCCGGTGCGCCCGACATTGACCTCGATCGACTCGACCGTCGTCATCTCTTCCTGCGCGGGAAACTTGTGCGCGATCGCCCAGCGCGGTGAACGCGAGACGAAGCCCATCGCGCGCTGCTGGTCATACCGGTCCAGCTTGTAGACCACGCCATCGATGTCGTACGGCAAGGCGTTGCGCGCAGCGCCGATCCGCTCGTAGTACGCCAGCAGGCCGGCGACGCCGCGCGCGACGCCGACTTCCGGGCTGACCGGGAAACCGAGTTCGCGCAGCCAGGCCAGCGTGCGCGAATGGGTCGGCGGCAAGCCCGCCGTGCCGTCGGCGAAGCGCACCTCGCCCAGTGCGTAGGCATAGAAGGCCAGTGGTCGCTGGGCGCTCACGCGCGGGTCGAGTTGCCGCAGTGAACCGGCGGCGCCGTTGCGTGGATTGGCCAGCGTCTTCTCGCCGTTGGCCGCTGCCTGGGCGTTGTAGCGCTCGAACGCGGCCTTGGGCATGTACACCTCGCCACGCACCTCCAGCACCGCGGGGGCGCCGGCGTGCAGGCGCAGCGGCAGCGAGCGGATCGTGCGCAGGTTGGCGGTGACATCCTCGCCGGTGGCGCCGTCGCCGCGCGTCGCCCCGCGCACGAATTGCCCGTCCTCGTAACGCAGGCTGATGGCCAGCCCGTCGAGTTTTGGCTCGGTCGAAAACGCCGGATCCGCGTCGCCCGTCTCGCGCTCGATGCGCGTGACGAATTCCTGCACTTCCTCCGGGGCGAAAGCATTGGCCAGCGACAGCATCGGGATCGCGTGGACGACTTCGGCGAACTTCCCGGACGGCGCACTACCGACCCGCGCCGTCGGCGAATTGGGGTCGCGCAATTCCGGATGCGCCAGCTCCAGCGCCTCGAGTTCGCGCATCAGCCGGTCGTACTCGGGATCCGGCAGCTGCGGATCGTCAAGGACGTAATAACGGTAGTTGGCGTCGTCGATGCGGCGGCGCAGGTCGGCGATGCGGGCGGCGGCGGACGCGGGGGTCATGGTGTCGATTCTATCGATGCGCCGGCAGGACGGCGCGGATCCGGCGCCGATCAGCGCTCCTGGTCGGTCGGCCGGATCAGGATCTCGTTGACGTTGACGTGCGATGGGCGAGTGACGCAGAACACGATGGCGTCGGCAACGTCCTCGGGCTGCAGCTGGCGCATGCTGGCCGCCCACGCGTCCAGGCTGTCCTTGGTCGCCGCGTGCCCGATGTGTTCGCGCAGCTCGGTCTCCACGACACCCGGCTCGATGACGCTGACGCGGATGTTGTCGGCATGGACCTCGCGCCGCAGTGCCTCGGAGAACGCGACCACGCCGAACTTCGTGGCCGAGTACGCGGCGGCATTCGGGTTGGCGATACGACCCGCCGTCGATGAGATGTTGACGATGTGTCCATCGCGGCGCGCGCGCATCCCGCCGAGCGCCGCCTGCGTGGACGCGATGAGGCTGAGCACGTTGAGTTCGAGCATCCGCCGCCAGCGCCCGAGATCGGCCTCGATCACCGGCTCCAGGTACATCACGCCGGCGTTGTTGACCAGGATGTCGAGCTTGCCGAAGTGTCGTTCCGTATCCGCGACGATGCGCTGGGCGACGTGTTCGTCCAGCAGGTCGGCCTCCAGCACGAGTACGTCGGCGCCCATCGCCCGCAGGCGCGAGGCGAGTGCTTCGAGGCGGTCGCGCCGGCGTGCGGCGATGGCGACGCGTGCGCCCGCCTGCGCCAGGGCAACGGCCGTGGCCTCACCGATGCCGGACGATGCTCCGGTGACCAGTGCAACCCGGCCATCGAGCCGCTTCAATGTGCCGCTCCGATCACGTGCACCTGCCTGTTGCTTCCATGCGCGGATTGAAGCGTCACCAGCGCGGACTGCGCGTGATGGGCGCTTCCTGCTGGCGGTCGTAGGCCCGCAACTCCTCGCGCAGGTGCGCGATGCGCTGCCTGCCGAGCGCATTGCGCGATTCGTCCAGCAGCACGCCATCGAGCAGTTCGCACATCCGTTGCGCCGTCGGCAGCATGGTTTCCCAGGCGTCGAGGGCCGGAATCGGTGCCGGCAAGGTGAGGAAGAACGCGATGGCCGGCGTTTCCAGCGACTGGATCGTCGTCATGTCGAAGCTGCCGGGCTTCATGATGTTGGCGACGCTGAAGACCGGGCCACGTTCGGGATGGCCTTCCACCAGGCGGTGGAAAACGTTCATGTGTCCATACGCCAGGCCGGCCTTCTCGGCGGCGACCACGATGTCGGGTCCATGCAGCTTTTCACCGGCACGCGCGGCGATGTACAGCGTGACGATCTTGTCGAATTCCTCGCTCTCGCGCCGGCCGAGCGTAGTGCCTGCCTGGCCGCGCGTTGCCGATGCGCCATCGAGCAGGTCCAGCTCGGCCTGCAGCGCCTCGTCATCCGCGATGCTGCCGGTCCCCAGCTCGTCTTCGAGCTGCGCGCCGATCGTGGGCTCCACGCGCCCGCCCTCGACGCGTCCCGCACCGAGTCGTCGACCCTGCCCAGGTTTGCGCGGCCGGCCGAAGACATAGATGGCTGCGATCAACAAAATGCCAGCGAGAAGTATTCCCGTTCGCAGCATCCAGACATCGGACATCATTTTCTCCTCTTGGCGTGCATCGCCATGCCGTCGCCGGATGCGCCATCCGTGCACGACGAGTACGGAACGTCCCTGGCGCTCATGCGGCGCCTGCCAGGCGTGCCGCCTCGGCCAGGTCGACTGAAACCAGTCGGCTGACGCCAGGCTCACGCATCGTAACGCCACTCAACTGCTTGGCAGCCTCCATCGTCGCCTTGTTATGGGTGACGAACAGGAACTGCACGTGTTCGCTCATCTCGCTCACCATCGCGGTGAACCGTCCGACGTTGGCTTCGTCCAGCGGCGCATCGACCTCGTCGAGCAGGCAGAACGGCGCCGGGTTGAGCTGGAAGATGGCGAAGACCAGCGCGACCGCGGTCATCGCCTTCTCGCCACCTGACAGCAGCGAAATGTTCGACACGCGCTTGCCGGGGGGGCGCGCCATGATCGCGACGCCGGTGTCCAGCAGGTCTTCGCCGGTCAGTTCCAGGTAGGCATGGCCGCCGCCGAACAGGCGCGGATACAGTTCCTGGACCCCGGAATTGACCCGGTCGAACGTGTCCTTGAAGCGGCCACGGGTTTCGCGATCGATCTTGCGGATCGCGTCCTCCAGTGTTTCCAGCGCGGTCGTCAGGTCGGTGTCCTGGGCATCCAGGTACTCCTTGCGCTGCGCGGCCTCGGCATGCTCGGCGATCGCGGCGAGATTGACCGGTTCGAGCCGGCGCAACTTCGCATCGAGGTCGGTGACGGTCTTCTCCCATGCCGGGACGTCGGCATCGTCGGCCAGCGACGACACGACGTCCTCCAGCACGAAACCAGCCTTCTCGACAGCCTGCGACAACTGGCCGGCCTTCAAGACGAGCGCCTGCTGGTCGAGCCTGCGTTGCGAGATGCGTTCGCGCTGGGCCAGCGATTGTTCGTCGCGCTGCTGTCGCGTCTGCTCGAACTCGCGCAGTTCGTTGTCGATGCCTTCCAGCACCGAGCGCGCGGCGGCAAGCGCCTTCTCGGTGCGCACGCGCTCTTCCAGCGCGGCCTGGCGCTGCTGCTCCAGCGCAGTGACGGGTGCATCGCCATCGGACAGCTGGGACACCAGGTCGGTCAGGCGGCCATCGAGCTGGCCCCGCTGGCTGCCCATGCGCTCGAGCGACTGCACCAGCGCGACGGTCTGCGCGCGGTGCGATTCCAGCGTCAACGCCAGGGCATGTGCGGCCTCGCTCGAAGCCCGCGCCGCGGCTCGCGCGGAATCCCGCGCCTCGCCTAGCGAGCGCCGTTCTTCGTCGAAGGCGCGGCGCGCGGTTTCCAGCTCGCCCATGCGCGAAACGACTTGCTCGAGCCTGGCGCGCGCTTCCCGCGCCTGTTCGCGGCTGCCATCGAGCGTCGCGGTCAGCTGCGCGGTTTCGGCTTCGATGCGCGCGATGCGGCTACGCGCCGACTCCAGCCTGCCCTGCTGGCTCTGCAACTGCCCGGCGAGTTCGGAGACGGTGCGATGACCGTGATACGACGCGCGCTGGGAGTCCTCGCGCTGCTGTTCGGCCGCGAGCAGGCTGTCGCGCAATCCGGCCAGGGTCTGGTCGAGCGCATGTTCGCGCTGCTGCAATTGTTCGATGTCGCTGCGCAGCGACTGGATTTCGCGCGCACGCAGCAACGCGCCCTGCTTGGCCGCGCCCGAACGCAGCACGCGCACCCAGCCCGTGCCCAGGCGCTCGCCCTGCCGGGTGATGACCGATTCGCCATCCCCGAGCTGCGGCAGCAACGTGCGCGCGTCGGCAAGGGTTTCGGCGGCACGCAGCCGGGACAGGATGCGGCGGATGGCTCCGGGCCCCTGCACCTTCGCCGCCAACGAGCCGGGCGCGAAAGTCTCGGCGGCCTCGTCTGGCGATACCAGCGTTAAGCGCCCTTCGCCGAGATCGGCCAGTGCATCGACAAGGGATTCCGGCGAATCGACCAGGACGCCTTCGATCAGCTGGCCCAGGGCCGCTTCGACGGCGTTTTCCCAACCCGGCTCGACGACCAGCCGTTCGCCGACGCGGGCCGCCGAATCGAGTCCGTGTCGCTGCAACCAGGCGACGGCGGCACCCTGCTCCTGCCCGAGCGCGGCGTGCTGCAGCGCCTCCAGCGAGGCCAGGCGGCCACGACCGGACTGTGCCTGCTTGCGGACCTCGGCAAGGTCGGCCTGTGCATGGCGCTGCTGTTCCTGCAACGCCGCCAGCGACTGCTTGCGCGCTTCGACTTCGGCGTTGAGGGTTTCGAGTGCCTGCTTGCGGGTGTCGTGCTCGGACTGGATGCCGGCGAAGGCTTCCGACAGCGCGGCGACATCCAGTCCGGCGCGTTCCTCGGCCAACTGCTCGCGACGGCGATCGGCGTCCAGCGCCTGCCGGTCGAGGTAGTCGACGCGGGTGCGCTCGACATCGCCCGCGCGCGCGGCCTCGGATTGCGCGCGCACGTGCGTGTCCCAGCGCTGCTGCCAGTCCGCCAGACGCGCCTCGGCGTCGCGAAGGGCTTCCTGCTTCGCCTGGTCGCCGGCCTGCAGGTCCGCCAGTTGCGGCGCGGCGGCGGCGACGGCGTCGCGCAGCACGGCCAGCTTCGCCTCGTCGGCGTCGATATGGCTGGCGATTTCCGCAAGCGCGCTCTGGGCTTCGTCGCGTGCGCGCTGCAGGCGCTGGCCCATCTCGCGCTGGTGCGCGATCTGCTGCTCGATGCGTGCCAGCGCGCCACCGACTTCGTAGCCTTCGGCCTGGGCCTTGTTGAGTGCCTGAGCGGCTTCTTCGCGGCGCACGCGGCCGGTTTCGATCTGCCGTTCGGCTTCGCGCTGCTCGGCGATCAGCTGCTGCAGCCGGGTTTCTTCCTGCGACATCCGTTCGCGCAGCGATTGCAGCTCGGCGTCGAGGCCGCGGAACTCGAGCGCCTTCCACTCGGCGTCCTTGATCCTGCGTTCGGCCTGCAGCACCTGGTACTGCTCGGCCTGGCGCGCCTGGCGCTTGAGATGCTCCAGTTGCTTGCCGACTTCCTCGCGCAGGTCGCTCAGGCGTTCGAGGTTCTCGCGGGTGTGGCGGATGCGGGTCTCGGTCTCCTTGCGTCGCTCCTTGTACTTGGAGATTCCGGCGGCCTCTTCCAGGTAGACGCGCAGGTCTTCGGGCCGCGCCTCGATGATCTGGCTGATCATCCCCTGCTCGATGATCGAGTAGCTGCGCGGGCCCAGGCCCGTGCCGAGGAACAGATCGGTGATGTCGCGCCGGCGGCAGCGGGTGCCGTTGAGGTAGTAGTTGCTGGTGGCGTCGCGGCTCACCGTGCGCTTCACCGAGATCTCGTTGAAGGCGGCGTATTCGCCGGTGATCGTGTGGTCGGAGTTGTCGAAGACCAGTTCGACCGTCGCCTGCGACACCGGCTTGCGCGCCGAGCTTCCCGAGAAGATCACGTCGGTGAGCGAGTCGCCGCGCAGGCGGCTGGCGGCGCTTTCGCCCATGACCCAGCGGATGGCATCGATGATGTTGGACTTGCCGCAACCGTTCGGCCCGACCACGCCGGTCATGTTGGTCGGCAGGTGGAGCGTGGTCGGATCGACGAAGGATTTGAAACCGGAGAGCTTGATCGTGGACAGGCGCATGCGGCGGTGTCAGGTTCCGGCAGGGGCGCGGGCGAAGCCGGCGCGGTATGAGAATATGGGTCCAGTAGTAACTGCAAACCTTTGATAGCCAAGGAATTGCGCGACCGAGCTCTCTGCGAGCACCGAGCGAGTATAGCGGCCTTGCGGCGTGGCGTCGTCGGACGGTTTCAGCTTGGAGTGACCCGCCGAAGGCCCGTTTCGGCAGCGGATGAAGCCAGGCAATTGCACCTGGATGGGTTAACTGCTCATGCACCTGTGCGCCATCCATGCGGCGATCCAGGCCGGCTGCGACATCCGCGGCTACATGGTGTGGTCGCTGCTCGACAACCTGGAGTGGTCGCTGGGGTATTCCAAGCGGTTTGGTATCGTCCACGTCAATTACGCCACGCAGCAACGCACGCCCAAGGACAGCGCGCGCTGGTATTCGAGCGTCATCGCTTCGCACGGTGGCGCGCTGTCGGATCCCCTGCCCGGCTGACCCATTCGGAGATTCCATGCCACACAGGTTCGCCGTTCCTCTTCCGACACTGAAGTCGCCGCGGTGAGCATCTCCCCCGAGCATGCCTTGCTGGGCGATATCGGTGGCACCAATGCACGATTCGCGCTGGCGCATGTCGCGGCGGAATCGGGACTGCTGCCGGACAGCATCCGCAGCTACGACGTTGCCGCCTTCCCATCGCTATCGGCGGCCGCGCGCCATTACATGGACGAGATGTCGGTGAGCGCCACCTTCGGCGTGCTTGCCGTCGCCGGCCGCGTGGAGGGCGACGAAGCGCGGATGACCAACCATGCGTGGGTGATCTCCGCCAGCCGCGTGCGCGATACGCTGGGCCTGGACGCCGTCTACCTGGTCAACGATTTCGTCGCCCAGGCCGCATCGATCCGCCTGCTCCAGGCGTCCGACATCGTCGCCCTGGGTGCGCCGCTCTGGCATCCGGCCACGCAGACCGGCTCCCGCACCTACGCGATCCTCGGACCTGGCACTGGCCTCGGGATGGGCGGACTGATCAAGCGTGGCGGGCGCTTTTTCCCGCTCGCGACCGAAGGCGGACATGCCAGCTTCGCCCCCGGCACGCCCGAGGAAATCGAAATCCTGCAGCGCCTGTCCGCGTATTACGGGCGCGTGTCCGACGAGCGCATCGTCAGTGGGGGTGGCCTGGTGAACCTGCATCGCGCACTGAGCGAAATCGCGGGCCTGGATCCCGGTCCCATGCAACCCGCTGACATCACCGCACTCGCCGCCAGGGGCGACCGTCGCTGCATGCGCGCGGTCGACATCTTCTGCTCGGTGTTCGGCGCCATCGCGGGCGACCTGGTGCTGACGCTTGGCGCCTGGGACGGCGTCTTCCTCAGTGGCGGAATGGTGCCGCGCATGCTCGCCGAGCTGCAGCATTCCGGATTCCGCCCCCGCTTCGAGGGCAAGGGTCGCTACGCACCGGCGATGGCCAAGGTTCCCACCCTGGCCGTCGTGCATCCACAACCCGGATTGCTGGGAGCGGCAGCGCTCGCGGGTGACCGCGCGTCACTGGAGGCGAATGCATGAACGACAGCACGCCGTGCAGCACCGAACAATGGCTGCCCGCATTGACCTTCCATGCGTGTGCGGGCGAGGAGCAATGGGCGACGGCAACCGCCGAGGCAGTGACGTCGGCACTGCGCGGAAGATTGCAGCAAGGCCTGCGTCCGCGATTGCTGGTGTCGGGTGGCGGCACGCCCGCGCCCATCTTCCGCAAGCTGGCGAGCGCCACACTGGACTGGAGCGGCGTCGACATCGGCCTGGTCGATGACCGCTGGCTTCCGCCCACGGATCCTGGCAGCAACGCGCGCCTGGTCCGGGAAAACCTGTTGCTGGACCATGCGCAGGACGCGCATTTCGACCTGCTGGCGCCGCCCGGATGCAGCATCGATGCAGCCGTCGCGCAGGCAAACCTGCAGGCACGCAGTCCGGCTGATGTCATCCTGCTCGGCATGGGCGATGACGGCCATACCGCGTCGCTGTTTCCCGGCATGCGCGGGCTCGATGACGCGCTGGAATCGGCAGAGGCGTATGTCGCCGTCGACGCTGGCGGCTGTCCAGGGGCGGGACAATGGGCTCGGCGCATCAGCCTGACGCCCGCCGGGCTGGCACCGGCAGCGACCCGATTGCTGTTGCTGCGTGGCGACGGCAAGCGCGCGCTGCTCGAACGGATTGTCGAAGGCACCGATCCGCACGTCTATCCGGTGCGCATCGCCTTCACCACGCCGGGCGCGGTCCTGCACGTGTACTGGTGTCCCTGAGCCGACTCAGCGCATCGGCGGCGCACTGATTGCGCGGCCCGGCCGGCCATCGCCATCGCGCGCGCTGGCAAAGTGCAGGAACCGAAAAACAATTGCCGCTGTTCGCGTCGAATCGCGGTTGCTGGCGGTCGAAGGCCGGATGGAATCGGCCGAGGGCAGCCAGCACCTGATCGCGACCCGACTGGACGACCTGTCGCCGCTGCTGTCGGGCGTGGCGACCCATTCGCGCGACTTCCGTTGACATCACATCGCCGCCGGAACGGCGATGATGCCTGGGCCAGCAACATGAACAAGGATGTCCCGATGCGCGTTTCCTGGTCCGGCCTGCTGCTCATGCTCGGCATGCTGGCCGGGTGCTATCCCAAGGGCGACCCGTCCAGGCCAATCCCCACGGTGCTCGTCCCCGCGCCGGGACCGGCGCAACGGCTCGTGGTCGTGCTGCCCGGACGCGGCGACGACCTGGCGGGCCTGCAGCGTGCCGGCATCGCCCAGGCCATCCAATCGCAGTGGCCCGATGCCGACGTGATGCTCAGCGGACTGGCAATCGGCTATTACCTGCAGGGACGCGCCATCTCGCGCCTGCACAACGAGATCATTGCGCCCGCCCGCAGCCGCTATCGCGAGGTGTGGCTGCTGGGCGCATCGCTGGGTGGCCTGGGCGCATTGATGTACGACAACCAGTGGCCCGGAACCATCGACGGCATGGTGCTGATGGCACCTTACCTGGGCGAAAAACCGCTCCTGCGACAGATCGCGCGGGAAGGCGGCATCGCGCGCTGGGATCCGGGTCCGGTACCGGCACGCGTGGACGGGAACAACTTCCAGCATGAACTGTGGCGCGGCCTGAAAACCTGGTCACGCGATCCGTCGCGATCACGCAATGTGTGGCTGGCATATGGCGACCGCGACTATCTGCGCGACACGATGCCGGCGTTGACGCCATTGCTGCCCGCAGCGCAGGTGCTCGTCCGTCCCGGAAGCCACAGCTGGACGGTGTGGACGCCGGCCTCGGTCGAAATACTCGCGGCCATCAAGGCGCGACACACTCAACTGGCGCCGTGACGCAGCCACGATTCCGCGCCAGAGCGCACGGTTTTCCCGCTGACATCCGGTTGAACCCGGGTACTGGTCATCCCAGGGCGGTCTCGATGTCCGCCTTCAGCGACTGTGGTGTCTCGGTAGGGGCATAACGGCCGAGCACCTGGCCATCGCGCCCGACGAGGAACTTGGTGAAGTTCCACTTGATCGCGTCGATGCCCAGGATGCCGCCCTTTTCCGACTTCAGCCACGTCCACAAGGGATGGGCGTCGGCACCGTTGACGTCGATCTTGCCGAACATCGGGAAATCGACATCGAAGTTGAGCGAACAGAAGTCGCGGATCGCGGCCTCGTCACCCGGCTCCTGGTGCCCGAACTGGTCGCAGGGAAAGCCCATGACGACGAGTCCGCGATCGCGGTACTCGCGCCACAACTGCTGCAGGCCCGCGTACTGCGGCGTGAACCCGCAACGCGAGGCGACATTGACGACCAGCAGCACCTTGCCGGCGTATCGCGCCAGTGCCTGGGGGCGGCCGTCGATATCCGTCGCGCTGAAGTCGAAGGCCGTGGTCATGGGCGATCATTCCACCGGGACGTGAAGCGACGGCGTGAACGGCTTGATGCCCAGCGCCATGTCGATGTCGTCGGGATAAAAGGCGTTGCCGTCCTTGAGCACCAGCGCGACCTTGCGGATGTCGGACATGTTGACGGTCGGGTCGCCGTCGACAAGGATCAGGTCGGCGCGCTTGCCGACCGCGATCGAGCCGCGATCGTCGAGGACGCGCGCGTATTTCGCGCCGCTCCAGGTCGCAATCTGCAGCACCTGTGCCGGCGTCAGCCCGGCGCGCACGTAGAGTTCGAGTTCGTGCTGGAGGGTGAAGCCCGGCAGTTCATCGGTACCCGCCTCGATCGGCACGCCGGCCTTGTACGCACGCCCGACGAACTCGACCATCTTGTCGAACGACTGCGTGTAACGCGCGGCCGTGGCATCGTCGGGGATCTTCATTTCGGCGGCGCGGCGGCCGCGTTGCACGTCCGGCGGCAGGTGGTCGGCGATGTCGGCCACGATCGGCGACATCTCGCCGTCGCGCTGGTGCAGGAATTCGAATGTCGCCAACGTGGGATCGATCACGGTCTTGTGCGACACCAGCAATGCGATGAAATCCTGCACCTGCTTGCCGTCCAGGTCGAGCCCCGCGGTCTTTTCCGCCGGCAGGTAGAAGCGCGCCAATGTGCGCGTGTCGGTCTTGTCGTCGACGAAGAAATTCAGCATCAGCTGGTTGATGTGCTGGATTTCGTCGTAGCCCTGCTCGACGACGTCCTGCGCCCGCATGAAGGCCGGCACATGGCCGCTGACGCGCATGCCCTTGCTGTGCGCATAGGCCGCAACCGGCCGCACCAGGTCCCTGGGGAACGAGTTGTAGATCTTGATCTGCGGATAGCCATGGGCGTGGTACCAGTCCACGGCATGCTTGGCTTCCGCCAGGTCCTTGATCACGAATCCATTGCGCGCCGACATCGGGCTTTCGCCTTCGATGAAGCCGGCGGGCACGATGTGCGGCGACAGCAGCCGGCCTTCATTGCCGTCGGCGATCAGCTGCTGCAGGGTGGCATTGTCGTTGCCCATGTCGCGGATGCTGGTGATCCCGGCCGCCATGTGCAGGCCGCCATCCCAGGCGCTGAAGTGGGCATGCATGTCGAACAGCCCGGGCAGCAGCAGGCGATTGCCCCCGTCGACCACATGGTCCGCACTGGCCGGTGCGGCGCCAGCGACGGTGATCGCCGCGATGCGACCGTCCTTGAGGAGCACATCGGAAGGCGCACCGACGGTGGCGTGTTCGCTGTCGAACACGCGCACGTTGCGGATCAGCGTCGTGCCCGGCAATGGGTGCACGAGGCGTTGCTGGAGGTCGACCAGCGCCTTGGCCTCGGCCTGCTTCTGCCGGGCCTCCAGCGCGTTGCCGTCCGATTCCCAGCCCTTCTCGATCAGCTGCAGGAAGCCCGGCGCGATGAAGGCGAACAGGCGTGGATTGGCATCGGTCGTCGCCCAGACGAAGGTCGGCGTGAACCCGATCCCGGTCAGCGCCAGCAACTGCACGACGCGCTTGTCCGCGCCGCGTCCAACTTCGGCATCAGCGACCTTGCGCATCGTCAACGTGCCACTGGGGATCAGCGGCAGCTTCCCGTCAGGGCGTCGCGCCAGCGCGGTGATCGCCACCGACCACGCCGCCGGTGAGCCGGAGAGCGGCGTGTACATGCCGGTGCCCTGCACGGTCTGGCTGCCCTTGTCGGACTTCGATTGCCAGGTCGCCTGGTCGCCGCTGCGGGTGAATGTCTCCGCGACCGGCGCACCGAATGTCGACGTGCCCTGCAGCTCGTAGTGGCTGAAGGTGCCGTCGGGGGCCAGCGAATAGGTTTCCCTGGTCTCGGGACCGCGCCCGTTGTCCTTGAAGATGAATTCGACGTGCGTGATGCCGTCGTCGCCCTGCTCGACGATGGCGTGGCCGGCGTTCTTGCCGCCATCGACCAGGGCCTCGTAGGTAAGCGTTTGCGCGGCAAGCGCCGGGCCGGCGAACAGCAGGCCCAGGCAACATCCAAGAAGATGGTTCATGAAGCCCCCCGATAGGAGGGCCGAGTCTAAACCCGATCCCGGCCCCCGGAGCGGGAGCACGCCTGGCTGGACCAGGACCGGTCCAGCCGCTGGTCAGTCAGTGCGAACCCGGTTGCGAGACCTGCTTCACCACCTCGGCGGTGCGGCTGTCGCCACCCGCACGGGCGATATCGGCCTGCGCGACGATGCCAGCGACCACTCCGCGGGCATCGACGACCAGCACGCGCCGGATCTGCTGGTCCTCCATCACATCGACGACCTGGGCCAGGCTGCTGTCCTCGGACACGGTCGTCGCGGGCGAGGTCATGTAATCGCTGACGGTAGCGGTCGTGTCGATCCCTTGTGCAACAGCGCGAATGGCGATGTCGCGATCGGTGATCACGCCCAGCGGACGGCGTTGCGCATCGACGACGGGGATTTCGCCACAGTCCTTGTCCCGCATCAGCTGCGCCACTTCCCGCAGGGTCGTCTGGGGGGTGCAGCAGGTCGGGTTCGCTGTCATGACCGATTGGATATCCATTGGCGCTCCTGGATCGTTGGGATGGGTCGAACGCCCACCCTGCCGCAGCGGGGGTTGCGACAAGGTGAACCACGGCCGCCTCCATGCCTTTCGTCATTCGCCCGGCCTCGGCCCATGCGCTAGGCTTCCTGTCCAACTGCCAACGCCCACCTGCAAAGGATCGACCCGATGAAGCACCCGCTTGCCTTGGCGCTCGCCATCGCGCTGACCGCCGCCGCCCCTCTCTCCGCACAGACGCACAGCCACGCCGTGAGCCATTCCACCAACGCATCCAATCCCTTCTTCGCCGACAGCCCGCTGCCGCTGCACTACCCGCAGTTCGACAAGATCAAGGACAGCGACTTCGCACCGGCATTCGACCGCGGCATGGCCGAGCAGCTGAAGGAAGTCGAGGCGATCGCCAATGATCCGGCCAAGCCCACCTTCGACAACACCATCGTGCCGCTGGAGAAATCGGGCCGGACGCTGAGCCGTGCGACGACCGTGTTCGGCAACCTCGTCGGCGCGGACACCAACGACACGCGTGACAAGATCGACGCCGCCTACTCAGCCAAGTTCGCCGCCCATCGCGACGCCATCGCCCTCAACCCGAAGCTGTTCGCACGCATCCAGTCGCTGTACGACAACCGCGCGACGCTCGGCCTCGACGCCGAAAGCACGCGACTGGTCGAGAAGTACCACCAGGACTTCGTGCGCGCCGGCGCCAAGTTGTCCGAAGCCGACAAGGTCAAGCTCAAGGCGATGAATGCCGAGATGGCGGACCTGGGGACGAAATTCAGCCAGAACGTCCTGGCCGAAGTGAATGATTCAGCGGTCGTCGTGGACAGCAAGGACCAACTTGCCGGCCTGACCGACGAGCAGATCGCCGCCGCCGCCGAAGCCGCGAAGTCGCGCAAGCTCGACGGCAAATATGTCATCACCCTGCAGAACACCACCGGCCAGCCGCCGGAAACGTTCCTGCAGAACCGCGGCCTGCGCGAGAAGCTCTATCGCGCATCGATCGCGCGCGGCAGCCGCGGCAACAAGTTCGACAATACCGGCATCGTCGCCAAGGTCGCCAGACTGCGCGCCGAAAAGGCCAGGCTGCTCGGCTATCCGACCTATGCCGCGTACAGCCTCGAGGACCAGACGGCGAAGACGCCGGAAGCCGTCAACGACATGCTCGGCAAGCTCGCGCCGCCGGCAGTCGCCAACGCGAAGAAGGAAGCGGCCGACATGCAGGCGCTCATCGACAAGGAACAGGCCGCCAAGGGCCAGCCGACCTTCAAGCTGGAGCCGTGGGACTGGGCGTATTACGCGGAGAAGGTGCGCCAGGCGCGCTACAACTTCGACGAATCGCAGCTCAAGCCCTACCTCGAGTTGAACAACGTGCAGCAGAACGGCGTCTTCTATGCCGCCAACCAGCTGTACGGCCTGACCTTCAAGGAGCGCAAGGACCTGCCGGTGTACGAGCCGGACGTCCGCGTGTTCGACGTGTTCGACAAGGATGGCAAGCAGCTGGCGATCTTCATTTCCGACATGTACGCGCGTCCGTCCAAGCAGGGCGGCGCATGGATGAATTCCTACGTCGACCAGTCCGGGCTCACGGGCTTCCTGCCGGTGGTCGCCAACCACCTCAACATCACCAAGCCGCCGGCGGGGCAGCCGACCCTGCTGACATGGGATGAGACGACCACGATGTTCCATGAGTTCGGGCATGCGCTGCATGGCATGTTCTCGAACGTGAAGTATCCGTACTTCAGCGGCACCAACGTCCCGCGCGATTTCGTCGAGTATCCGTCGCAGGTCAATGAAATGTGGGCCGACTGGCCGCAGGTCCTGGCCAACTACGCCAAGCATTACCAGACGGGCGCGCCGATGCCGAAGGAACTGCTGGACAAGGTGCTGGCCAGCTCCAAGTTCAACCAGGGTTTCACGACCACCGAATACCTGGGCGCCGCGATGCTGGACCAGAACTGGCACCAGCTCGCTCCCGACCAGGTCCCGGACGCCGCCGGCGTCATGCCGTTCGAAGCCGCAGCGCTGAAAAAGGATGGTGTCGACTTCCAGGCGGTTCCGCCGCGTTACCGCACGCCGTACTTCAGCCACATCATGGGCGGCTACGCGGCCGGCTACTACGCCTACATCTGGTCGGAAGTGCTGGACGCCGACAGCGTCGAGTGGTTCAAGCAGAACGGCGGGCTGACGCGCAAGAACGGACAGCATTTCCGCGACACGCTGCTGTCGCAGGGCGGCAGCCAGGATGCCATGAAGATCTTCAAGGACTACACGGGCCGCGAGCCTTACATCGAGCCGCTGCTGGTGCGTCGCGGGCTGACGACGACGGTGGACGACTCGGCCAAGCCCGATGCCGTGCCGAACGAGACGCCGCCCGTCAAGAAGTGACGCCGCGACTGGAGTGAGCTGGAACAGGACCGCCGGGATCGCATCCCGGCGGTTTTTTATTGGAGGACCGGCAGCTTCTGCCGGGTCGCCGCGGCCCATCCGGGCCACACATCGCGCCGCGCACGCGTCGCACGCCGCAACGCACGATCCAGCGGGTAATCGGCGCCCGAACGCAGGCGCCCCAGTTCACTCCAGCCCACCGGCACCGCGACGCCCGCTTCCTTGCGCGCGCGCAACGACCAGCTCGCGATGCTGGTGGCGCCGCGACTGTTGCGCAGCCAGTCGATGAAGATCACGCCATTGCGCCTGGCCTTGCTGGCCGTTGCGACGTAACGCTCCGGAGATTGCCCGGCCATCGCATCGGCGACCCGCTCGCAGAAATCCTTGGACTCGTCCCAGGTTGGCCCGGGGCGAATCGGCAACACGACATGCAAGCCCTTACCGCCAGACAGGCGCGCAAAGCTGTCGACACCCATCGCCTGCAATCGCGCGCGCACATCGCGCGCGGCCGCGACCAGGTGCGTCCACTCGACGCCGGGGCCGGGATCGAGGTCGAACACGAGACGATCGGGGTGTTCGAGGTCCTCGATGCGCGACCCCCACAGGTGCAACTCCAGGACATTCATCTGGACCAGGTCGAGCACGCCGGCAATGTCATCGACGTACAGGTAGTCCTCGCTGCCACCATCCTTCTCGATGATCGGAATGGCGTGCACGTTTGGACCAAGGGAATCGGCGTGGTGCTTCTGGAAAAAGCATTGCGACTCGACGCCCTCCGGACAGCGGACCAGCGTCAGTGGCCTGCGCACCAGCTCCGGCAACAGCAGCGGCGCAACGGCGCGGTAATAGTCGGCAACCTGCTGCTTGGTGAAGCCCGTTGCGGGATACAGGATCTTGCCCGGACTGCTCAGCTCGCGCGCGGGCGAATCGGTCCGACCCGGTTGCGTTGCCTTGGCCACTCGTCCCGATGCCCCGGCGCTGGCCTGCCTCATGCGGACTTGCGTCGCGACGCCTTGGCAGGCGCCTTCTTGGGGGCGGCCTTGGTCGCCTTGCGTGCTGTCGTCTTCTTCGCCGGCGCCTTGGCCGGTGGCGCGGCGACGTTTTTCTTCGCCGGAGTTCGCTTGTTGCGATCGATGCTCTGCTGCAGCAAGGACATGAAGTCGACCACGTTGGTCGTCGTGCCTTCGGCGGCTTCGTGCTCCTCTTCCTCGCGCTTGACGACGCCGTGCGCCTTCATGCGTTCCTTGATCACTTTCTGCAGGCGTTCGCGGAACTCGTCCTGGTAGTCATCCGGCTTCCACTGCGTCGACATGGTTTCGATCAACTGCTCGGAGAATTCCAGCTCCTTCGCACTGATCCGGTAATCGCCCCTGGCGCCTTCCGGGATGTTGTATTCGCTGATGTCCACCAACTCCTGCGGGTAGCGCATCATCAGCAGCAGCAATGCGTTGCCCTGCGGCATCACCGCGCACAGGCTCTCGCGCGTGCGGATCACCACGCGCGCGATGCCGATCTTGCCCGTCTGCGCCAGGGCTTCCCTCAGCAGCACATAGCCTTTCTCCGCCTTCTTCGCCGGCACCAGCACGTAGGGTTTCTCGAAGTATTGCGGACCGATCGAATTGGCGTCGACGAAGCCTTCCACTTCGACCGCGTCGTGGCTTTCGGGCGCCGCTGACTTGATGTCCTCGGGCTCGAGCACGACATAACTGCCCTTGTCGTACTCGAACGCCTTGACGATCTCCTTCCACGGCACTTCCTCGCCGGTTTCGGCATTGACGCGCTCGTACTTGATCGGGGCATTGTTGCGCGCGTCGAGCATGCGGAAGGAGATATCGGTGCGACGTTCGCCGGACATCAGCGACACCGGGATGTTGAGCAACCCGAACGACAGGGTGCCGGACCAGACGGGACGTGCCATGGCACTCTCCAATGAAGCGACGAAACCTGTGACCGCTGCGATGGCAGCGGCGGGCCTTGCCCGGAGTATCGCGACCCCGCGTGATGTGGCCGTGGAAGTTTCGGCTGCAGGCGTGCAGACGCCGCCTTGCGGCGGCGTCCGGGAGATCGACCGGCCGCGTGGCGCGGCGCGGGGTCAGGCGGCCTTGAAGACCGGCGCGTCGTCCTGCAGGTGGCCTTCATGCTCCAGCTTGGCAACCTGCCACGCGGCGTGCGCCTCGCGACGGACGTCCGCCCAGGTCAGTGGCGAACTGCCGCGAACGGCCTGCCAGTCGTTGGCGACGTGGGTTTCCACGGCCTGCCATGGCGCGCCGGGATACATGTCGGTCGCTACTTCGCCGAGGATGCGCGCGCGCGTCCAGCCTTCATCGCAACGATCGACATGGGTGGGGCGAATGAGATGGATCGGCATGGCAGGCTCCGTTTGCAGGGCGCCATTAGTTCAACCGATGCGTTTCGCCATCGTGAAATCCGGCTGAATGCAGGTGCGGGCTTTCCGCGGGCGATGGCAGTCGCTAGCGCGGCGCCACGTAACCGCCGGGCACGCCGCGTGGCGACAGCACCAGTTGCCACAACTGCGCGCGGCGGGTCCTGAAGTTCGCCATGGACGATGCCAGGTAGAAACGCCACATGCGGCGGAAACGGGCGTCATAACGGGCCGGGAGCGTGTCCCATGTCGATTCGATGTTGTCGCGCCAGGCCTGCAAGGTGCGGTCGTAGTCGTGCCCGAAACCGTGCCAGTCCTCCACCACGAACACACCTTCCAGCGACTGCGCGATCTGCACCGGCGACGGCAGCATCGAATTGGGAAAGATGTATCGCTCGATCCACGGATCGGTGTGGCGGACGGATTCGTTGCTGCCGATGCTGTGCAGGAGGAACAGCCCGCCGCCGGTCGCGGGATCGTCGACCAGGCAGCGTCGCGCGATTTCAAAATAATCCCGGTAGTTGCGCACCCCGACGTGCTCGAACATGCCGATCGAGAAGATGCGATCGAATGGCTCGTCGAGCTCGCGGTAATCCTGCAGTCGGATCTCGATGGGCAATCCGTCGCACAGCCGCCGCGCATGCTCCGCCTGCTCCTGGGAAATGGTGACGCCAACGCCGCTCACGCCATAGCGCTGCGCTGCGAACTTCAGCGCCTCGCCCCAGCCGCAACCGATGTCGAGCACGCGCATCCCGGGACGCAGGTCGAGCTTGCGGCACACCAGGTCGAGCTTGGCCGCCTGCGCGGAATCCAGGTCCGCGGCATCCCGCCAGTAGCCACAGCTGTACACCATGCGCTTGCCCAGCATGGCCTGGAACAAGTCGTTGCCCAGGTCGTAGTGGCGCTCGCCGACCACCGCGGCCCGGCGTGCGGTCTGCAGGTTCAGCAGCCAGGCGCGCGCACCGTGCAATCGCGAGACGATGCCCGGGACGCGCTGGTCGAGTCGTGCGCGCAGCAGGCGAACGATCAGGCCGTCGAGCGACGCGACATCCCACCAGCCGTCCATGTAGGACTCGCCCAGGCCGAGGGATCCCTGCGCAATGACGCGTGCGTAGAATCGCTCGTCGCGGATGACGGGATCGGTCGTCGACGCACCGCCAGGGTGGACGCCTGCCGTTTCGAGCAGGTCCAGGACGCGTTGCCGGATGATCGAGGGCATTGGACTCCCTTGCTCCGCTTGTCAGCCGCCGACGAACAGATGCCGGTATGCCGGCGCGATCCTGGGTAGCAGGACGTCGGCGGGAACATCGACCGTCTGCGTCCCGTCGGCGTAGGGGCCGACCTGATACGGCGGAAACACGAAGCGCAACGCGGCGATGCGGCCATCGGGGGCAAGCACCGGCTCGAACTGGGAGAAGTTGTCCACGTCCGGGCCCGTGCCCTCGTCGATCATGCGGCCGGCATCCTTCACCACCTGTGCGCGATCGGCTGGAGCCAGCGCATCGGCATCCACCCGCTGGGACAGTGCGGCCTGCAACTGCTCGCGCACGTGATCGGAAATGTCACGCCACGCGGCGGGATCGGGCACCAGGTCCTGTGCGGTGAGGCGCCGGTTCTCGCCGGGCAGCCAGACGAAGCGCGCAACCAGCGGCGCGCCATGCGCCCCACCGGTATAGCTGCTGCCGTCCGCCGCGATGGCCACGACCTGCGGCGTCGCGACGACCTCGGTGAAGCTGAGCGAGAGATCGTAAGGTGCCGCGGGCCTGGCTTGACCCAGCGCCGCGACCGCCCGCATCAGGTCGGCGCGCGCACCATCGGCATAGCGTTCCAGTTCGGCCGCAAGCCCCGGATAGCGGCTGGCGATCGGCGGGTAGCTGATGCCGATCATGTATCGCGGGTCGCGTTCGATCACGTCCTGCAATCCGGCAGGTTGACTGGCAACCACGGCCGAAGCCGCCGGGGCGGGAGTTGGCGCCGCCGCCGGCGTCGGCTCGCGATCGCGATTGCACGACACAAGCAGGAATACCATCGAAAAACCTGCCAGCCATCCTGTCTGACGAAACGCCTGCAACACGTTCAAACTCCTGTCCCGCGGACCCCAGTCAGGGTAGAGAACGCAGCGTGATGCCTGCCTACACGCAGGCGGTCCCAACCAAAGAAAAACCCGGCCGAAGCCGGGTTTTCCGTTTTGCGAAGCCTGGCCCGGAGGCCGGCTCAATTACATGGCCTGGACTTCGTCCGCCTGCAGGCCCTTCTGGCCCTGCACGACCTTGAACGAGACCTTCTGGCCTTCCTGCAGCGACTTGAAGCCGCTGCCCTGGATCGAACGGAAATGCACGAACAGGTCCGCGCCGCTCTCAGGGGTGATGAAGCCGAAGCCCTTGGCATCGTTGAACCACTTGACGGTTCCAGTCTGACGATCCGACATGATTTGTTACTCCTTGAAACGAGGTTTTGGTGTACACGGTCGCATCCACACGGTGCGTACCGGACTGTCGAGCAAGGGGTAACACGAGAGCGATGTAGCGGATCGTTGGATCTACCGCATCGGAGCCACGATGTACCGTGATCCCGGCTTTGAACAGTGCGCGCACCATACCCTACTTCGGGTCACAAGTGTGAACACGCCCAAACGACCCTCCCGGGCCTACCAATCCTCCTGCCGGGGGAGCAGGCCCCGCAGCTCGGCATCGGTCAGGTTCCGCCATTGGCCGGGCTTGAGATGGCCCAGCTTGACGTTGCCGATCCGGACCCGGACCAGCTGCTTGACCCGGTATTTGAAATGGGCCGCCATCAGCCGGATCTGGCGATTGAGGCCCTGCACCAGGACGATCCGGAAGCCGAACGGCCCGAGCTTGCCGACCTTGCAGGGCAGCGTCACCTCGCCATGGACGGGGACGCCGCGGGCCATCCCCCGCAGGAAGACATCGGTGACCTGGTGGTTGACCGCCACCAGGTACTCCTTCTCCAGCTTGTTTTCGGCCCGAAGGATGGCGTTGACGATGTCGCCATTGCTGGTCAGCAGGATCAGGCCTTCGGAATCCTTGTCCAGCCGTCCGATCGGGAATATCCGATGCTGGTGGCCGACGAAGTCGACGATGTTGTCCTTCTCGGCCGGGTCGGTCGTGGAGGTGACGCCCACGGGTTTGTTGAGCACGATGTAGACATGCTTGCGCTGGCCCTTGGCGGCCGTGCGGACCTTGACCGCCTGGCCGTCGATCTGGACCTGGTCGCCCTCGCCCACCTCCGCCCCGACCCGCGCGCGCAGGCCGTTGACGGTGACCCGTCCCTCGGCGATCAGGCGGTCGGCTTCCCGCCGCGAACAGAAGCCGGTGTCGCTGATGTGCTTGTTGAGGCGCATGCCAAGGCCGGCGGGTAGGAGGTGCGCATCTTACGCAGGCCCGGACCCGGCGGCAGGAACCCCACCACCCCGGTCGCAGGACGGCGGGCGCGGGGTGGCCCCGGAACGTCAGGTGGTCGCCAGCAGATCCGCGTCCTGCGGGTGCTTGCGGAAATAGGCGGCGACGTAGCTGCAGGCCGGGTCGACCTTCAAACCCTCCGCGCGGGCGTGATCCAGGGCCGTGCGGACCAGTGCCGCAGCCACGCCGCGCCCGCCGATCTGCTCCGGCACGCCGGTATGGAAGAGGCTGATGACATCGCCGTGGCGCCGGTAATCGAGCACGGCCTCGACACCATCGACGGTGGCTGCGAAGCGGTTGCGCTCCGGCTCGTGGCGGACGTCGATCGCGGCTGTGTCGCTTGTCATGTGCGCTCCTGGTTGTGGTTCGTGTCCGCTTGCCCTGCCCCTCGATAACACCTGCAGCATGCAGGTCGGGTGAGTGCGTCAGCCCAGCGTTGGATGCAGCAACTGCTGCAGGAAAACGGCGCCGACGCGCGGCTCGAGCAGCAGCGTGAACAGCACGCCGTATGCCGCACCCCACAGGTGCGCGCTGTGGTTGACGTTGTCGTTTCCCTGCCGATCCATCCACAACGAATAACCGACGTAGACGACGCCGTAGACGATCGCCGGCACCGGGAGGAAGAACACGAAGATCAGCGACCACGGCTTCAGCAGGATGAAGGCGAACAGCACGGCGGACACCGCGCCCGACGCCCCGAGGCTGCGATAGCGCGCATCGGTGCGATGGCGCAGGTACGTCGGCAGGATGGCGACGAGCAGCGCCGACAGGTAGAACAGCAGGAACCCGGTGCGCCCGATGTACTGCGCGAAGAACTGCTCGATCAGGCGCCCGAAGAAATACAGCGTGATCATGTTGAACAGCAGGTGCTGCAGGTCCGCATGGATGAAGCCGTGCGTGACCAGGCGGTCGTACTGGTGCTGTCGCTGGATCGGTGGCGGCCACAGGATCAGCCGGTCCATCAGGCGCGCGTCACGCATCGCCAGCCAGGAGACGACGCAGGTGATGACGATCAGCAGCACCGTCACGCTCATGGCCACTCACCGAGGGCTTCGGTTGCGCAGAGCTGCCTGAAGGATGGCCGTGCGCACATGGCGTGCGCCAGGGCAGCCAGTCGCGGCCATCCGGTCGCCGGCTTCGGCATCGCACGCGACCACCGCATCAGCATCGTCAGGTAGAAGTCCGCCGCGCAGGGCCGGTCGCCGAGCAGGTAATCGCGTCCGGCAAGATGCGAATCGATCCGCGCCCAGGCCTCCTCGATGCGGGGCGCCACCCGCGTGCGCACCAGCTCGGCGTGCTCCGGGCCCGCTGGTTCATCCGCGTACCACCACAGCCGGAACAACGGCTGCACCGCATTGGCCAGGTGGAACATCCATTGGGTGTATTCCGCCCGGGATGGACTGTCGAACGCCGGCGCCAGGCCCGATTCCGGGTGGCGATCGGCCAGGAATACCGCGATCGCGGCCGCCTCGAACATCGGCTTTCCCTGGTGCACGAACGTCGGCACGACCCCGTTGGGATTGATGGCCAGGTATTCGGGCGCTTTCTGCGCTCCGGTCGCCGTATCGACCAGCTGCAGCGTGTGCGGGACATCGAGCTCCAGCAACAGCCAGTGCACGAGCATGCTTGCCGCGCCTGGCGCGTAGTACAACTGATCCATCGACAGTTTCCCCGGTTCGCCTTGACGAAGTCTAAGCGATGGGTGCTGCGGACCCGAGTGCCGTGGTCAGGGACTGGACTTGGAAACGAAATCGCCCGCGGCGCGAGGCTTGGCTTTTGCGCGCGCGGCCGATCGACTGCCCACCAGCTGCTGCAGCTGCACCGCATCGGCGATCGCATGGCCGCCGGCCGTGTTGTCGAAAATGCACCACGCTGGTCGCCGGGGCGATGCGATCCCGATCAAGCCAGACGCCAGGTCAGCCAGGCGTCCCGGGCCATACGCGTCGTAATACATGCGCGGCGATCCATGCCAGCGCCAGTAGCTCCATCCGCCCTTGCCGCCGGGGAGTGCGGCCTGGGGCAGGATCGCGGGATCGGCGGCGACCCGGCTGACGTCATGGCGCTGCCAGGTCGCATCGACGCGTGGCTCGAACCAGCTGGCATGGCGCGGCTCGCAAGCGACCGGTACCGATATCCGTCGACGCAACATCGCGAAGAACGTGTCGGCGGTGCGTGCGTCGAAAGCCAGGCTTGGCGGCAGTTGCACCAGGACGCCGCCCAGGCGATTGCCCAGCCCGGCGATCGACTCCGCGAATCCCGACAGCAATCCACCCACCGCATGCAGCCGGGCTTCATGGGTGATGGATTTGGGCAACTTGACCGAGAAGCGGAATCCCGGCGGGACGGCCGCCGCCCAACGCGCGTAGGTCGCGAACGCGTGGGGCCTGTAGAACGACGAATTGATCTCCACCATGTCGAATCGCGTGGCGTAACGGGCGAGATGGCTCTCCCCGGCATCGAAATGCGCGCCATGGCGCGACAGGATCGACCACCCCGCGCAGCCGATCCTGACGTTGGCTGGTGTGTATTCGCCTGTTGATTCGTGCATAGGGACGATCGCGCTGCACCACGGCGGGAGTGCCAGCCCACGCATGTCGTCGGCCGGTGGTCCAGCAGTCTCACAAGTGAAGTGAACGCGACGCCGACGCCCGCGCCAACGCGATCGCGTCTGGACGGCCATCGGATCGCCGCCTATCCTGACGCCCTCATCAGCTCAGCAAGCTCAGGGACGAGTTCAGTACATCCATGACGGCAAACACGATCGAGCGGCGTCTTTCGGACGAGGAAATCAAGTCGCGCCTGCGCGGCCTGCTCAATGACGAGCAGCGGCAGACCCTGTCGGAACTGGAACGATTTGGCTGGGAGCTGAAATTCGTCCGTCGCCCGATGTTCCAGCCCTCGATCCCCGTCATCGTCGACGGCGACCGCAGGACCTACGCCGTGCTGGAGCTCGACGGCACGCTGAATGAAAATCCCGGTTTCGACATCCGCGAAACCTGATCGCCGACGCCTTGCACGCGCGAGGCCGATTCAACGCGTGAGCAGCGGCCATCGCGCGAGGATGCGGTAAGGCATTCCCGGCCGACTGTCGACCAGTACGAAGTCGCGCACCGGCCATCGCACGACAGGCGGCGTGAGCGGCGGCACTGCTGCACGCGCCTTGCGCCGGACCGTCACGTGCGGGACGAATCCCGCTTCCCTCTGCATCGACAATTTCGGCGCCAGCGCCTGCATCAGCCGCTCATGCAGTGCCAGCAGGCCGGCGGGCACCACGCCCGGACCCAGCCACAGCACGTGGTTTCCGGGAAAGGCGCCGACCCGATCGAGCGACAATTCGAAGGGCTCCACGCGCATCGATGCGCCGGCCACCATGGCCGTCGACAGTACCGACTGCGGCAGCGGGCGGAAGTCGCCAAGGAACAACACCGTCAGGTGGTAACTCTCCGGCGCGGTGACCCGGCCACCGGTCGCGTCGTCAAGCAGCGACGCGGCCTGCGCGATCGAGGAGCGGACGGCATCGTCTGGCCAGAGCGCGAAGAACAGACGATGTGGCGCAGCAATCGCGAGATTTCCTGGTTCCCGTGCGTCCGCTGGATGGCTCATTGCGACTCCACCATGCCGGCAACGGATCGATCAGGGTTCCAGCGCCGACCAGCGCGCGTAGGCGGCATCCAGCTGCGCCTGTGCATCGGAAACCGCCTTGCCATGGGCAGTGATCGCCGCGCTGTCGCGCCGATAGAAGTCCGGCGAGTTCATCTCCTCGGTCAAGCCCGCGATGGTCGTTTCGAGCGCCTCGATGCGACCGGGCAGCTGTTCGAGCTCGCGCATTTCCTTGTAACTGTGCTTTCGCGGCGGGCTGCGCCCCGATGCGGCGGCAGGCGACTTCGCACCAGCCGAACTGCTGCCCGCCGATGCTGCCTGCACGCGTTGGCGCAGCCAGTCGCTGTAGCCACCGACGTATTCACCGACACGGCCGGGTGCGCCGTCCTGCATGACCATCGTCGAGGTCACGACGTTGTCGAGGAAATCGCGATCGTGGCTGACCAGCAGCAGCGTTCCCGGATACTCGCCCAGCAGTTCCTCGAGCAGTTCGAGCGTCTCGACATCCAGGTCGTTGGTGGGTTCGTCCATCACCAGCAGGTTGGACGGCTGCGCGAACAGGCGCGCCAGCAACAGGCGGTTGCGCTCGCCGCCGGACAGTCGCGTGATCGGCGCGCGCGCCCGCTCGGGCGTGAACAGGAAGTCCTGCAGGTAGCCGAGCACATGCTTGCGACGACCACCGATCTCGATGAATTCGCGCCCCTCGGCGACGTTCTCGATGGCATTCCAGTCCTCGCGCAGCGTCGCCCGGTACTGGTCGAAATATGCCACCTGCAGCTGCGTGCCGATCCGCACGTCGCCGGAGTCGGGCTGCAGCTCGCCCAGCAGCAGCTTCAGCAGCGTGGTCTTGCCGCTGCCATTCGGGCCGATCAGGCCGATGCGGTCGCCGCGCAGGATCGTGGTGCTGAAGTCGCGCACGATGACCTGCCTGCCATGGGCGAAGCATAGGTCCTTGGCCTCGATGACCTTCTTTCCGGAGGCGCCGGCCTGGGCGGTTTCCATGCGCACGTTGCCGGTCTGCGCACGCCGTGCCGCGCGCTCGTTGCGCATCGCTTCCAGCCGGCGCACGCGGCCTTCGTCGCGGGTGCGGCGCGCCTTGATGCCCTGCCGGATCCAGACCTCCTCTTCCGCCAGACGCTTGTCGAAACGGGCCGACTCCTGCGCCTCGGCATTCAGCCGCTCCTCGCGGCGACGCTGGTAGTTGGCCCAGTCGCCGGGCCAGCTGGTCACCTGTCCACGGTCGATCTCGACGATGCGCGTCGCCAGCGCGCGCAGGAAGCGCCGGTCGTGGGTGACGAACACCAGTGCGCCCAGCCATCCTTTGAGGAAGCCCTCCAGCCAGTCGATGGCCTCGATATCCAGGTGGTTGGTCGGCTCGTCGAGCAGCAGCACGTCGGGCGCCGACACCAGCGCGCGCGCCAGCAGCACGCGACGCTTCATTCCGCCGGACAGGCGCGCGAACGGCGCCTCGCCGTCGAGTTGAAGACGCTCCAGCACCTCGTTGACGCGCTGGTCGAGCGACCAGCCGTGAGCCGCTTCGATCAGCGCCTGCACCCGCGCCAGCGCATCCATGTCGACCGGATCGGCATGGCTGAGATGGTGGAATTCGGCCAGCTGCGCGCCCAGCTCACCCAGTCCAGCCGCGACGACGTCGAACACCGCGCCCTGGGCGTCGGCAGGCACTTCCTGTTCGAGCCGGGCGATCCGGCCGGCGCCACCCGCCCCGCGACCTTCGACCAGGATGCGGCCGTCGTCCGGCTTGAGGTCGCCGGCCAGCAGCTTGAGCAGGGTGGATTTGCCCGCGCCGTTGCGCCCGATCAGCGCGATGCGCTCGCCGGACTCGATGGACAGGTTCACGTGGTCCAGCAACAACGGTCCGCCGACGCTGAAGTCGACGTCCTGCAATGTGATCAATGACATGTGCGTAGTCTAGCCGCCCCATTCCAGCCGGCGCCGTCGCGGTGTACGCTTTCGCTTCCTTTCCCGGCAATAACCAACGCGGAGCGCGACATGAGCAAGGGCATGGACCAGAAGAAAACCGAGAAAAAGAAGCCCGAGAAGTCGCTGAAGGAAAAACGGGCGGCAAAGAAGGACAAGAAATCCGGCAAATAAGCCGGATTTCCTTTTTGACGCTGCCGGCGGCCCGGGCTCAGGAACTGCAGGACAGCATCGAGCAGCCGGCGCGGTTGCGGGCCCAGTCCGGCCGCTTGCCGGCAAACGCCTCGCAGCCGGGCTGGTCGTCGTAGGGTCTGCGCAGCAGGTCAAGCAATTCCGTGATGCCGGCGAAATCGCCTGCTTCCGCGCGATCGATGGCTTGCTGGGCCAGGTAGTTGCGCAGCACGTAGCGCGGATTGGCCAGCCGCATCCGCTCGACACGGTCCCGAGGACTCGCACCACGTGGGTCTTGCAGGCTGCGGGCTGCGTATCGCCCGAGCCAGTCGATGAACGCGGGCTCGGCCGCGGCTCGTTGCCCGTCGTCATAGAAGGCGCCGACCAGCGGAGCCATGGACGGCGCGTGCAGGTCGATATCGGACAGCGCGCGGAAGAAGATCGTCATGTCGGCTTCGGACGACTGCAGCAGCGCGTGCAGATCGTCCATCAGTGCGACGTCCGCATCACGGCAATCCTGCAATCCCAGCTTGCGCGCGATGCTGTCCCGATCGGCCGCCGCGTAGGCATCGGTATAACGCTGCAGTCCGGCGTGCAGCGGTGCGGCATCGTCGAACAACGGCGACAGGGCCTGGGCGAGCCGGGTGAGGTTCCAGTAGGCGATCTTCGGCTGCCAGCCGAAACGGTAGCGCCGTCCGTGCGCATCGGTCGTGTTCGGCGTCCAGTCGAGGTCGAAGTTGTCGATCCAGCCGTAGGGGCCGTAGTCGATCGTCAATCCCAGGATCGACATGTTGTCGGTGTTCATGACGCCGTGCACGAAGCCCACGCGCATCCATCCCGCCACCATGCGCGCGGTGCGTTCGCAGACCTCGCCGAACCATTCCGCATACGGCTGTCCGCCCGCGGCGGATGCCTGCAGATGCGGAAAATCGCGCGCGATGCAGAAGTCCGCCAGCTGGCGCAACAAGGCGACGTCGCCACGTGACGATGGCAGTTCGAAATTTCCGAAGCGGATGAACGACGGCGCGACGCGACACACGATCGCCCCCGGCTCCGCACGCGGATGCCCGTCGTAGAACATGTCCCGCACCACCTGCTCGCCGGTCATGACCAGGCTCAGCGCGCGCGTCGTGGGAATGCCGAGGTGGTGCATCGCTTCGCTGCACAGGAACTCGCGCACCGACGACCGCAACACCGCGCGCCCATCGGCGCTGCGCGAATACGGCGTCGGCCCCGCACCCTTGAGCTGCAGTTCCCAGCGCTCACCAGCGGCGTTGACGACTTCGCCCAGCGAAATCGCGCGTCCGTCGCCGAGTTGCCCGGCCCAATGTCCGAACTGGTGGCCGCCATAATTGGCGGCGAAGGGTTCCATGCCTGCCCACGCCGCGTTGCCCGCGAACACCTCGGCAAACCATGGCGACAGCACGTCGCTCTCGCTGAATCCCAGGCGCTGCGCCATGTCCCCGGACCAGGCGACCAGTTGCGGCGCGGCAACGGCAGTGGGCTCGACGCGCGACCACAACGCCCCATGCACCTGGCGGATGCCGGGGCCGGAATCAGGGTCGCCGGGCAGTTCGCGCAGGAATCTGTTGTCGAATCGCAGGGCGGGCAGATCGGCGTTCATGTCGGACCGGATGTCGGCCATCGACCTTAGCAAACACCGGCACGCTTGCCGGTAAGGGGCGCCGTCGCGTTCAAGCTGCGATCATGGGCGGATGAACGAAACGCTCCCCGACTTCACCGACCTGCCGCTGGATCCAGCCCTGTTCCAGGGACTGGACGCGCTCGGCCACGTGCGCATGACGCCGATCCAGGCACAAAGCCTGCCGGCACTGCTTGCCGGCCGCGACGTGATCGCCAAGGCGCCAACCGGCAGCGGCAAGACGGCGGCCTTCGGACTGGCCCTGCTGCACCGGCTGGATCCCGCGCAGATCCGACTGCAGGCGCTGGTTCTGTGCCCCACGCGCGAACTCGCCGACCAGGTCAGCAAGCACATCCGCAAACTGGCGACCGGCATCCCCAACCTGAAGCTGCTGACACTGACCGGCGGCATGCCGCTGGGCCCGCAACTGGCATCGCTGGGACATGAGCCGCACGTCGTCGTCGGGACGCCCGGTCGCGTGCAGGAACTGCTGCGCAAGCAGGCACTGGACCTGCGTGGCGTGCGCACGCTGGTGCTGGACGAGGCCGACCGCATGCTCGACATGGGGTTCGAGGAGCCCATCCGCGAAATCATCGGCAAGGCCCCCCGGGACCGGCAGACCCTGCTCTTCTCCGCGACCTATCCGGACCTGATCCGCGATATCGGGCGCAAGCACATGCGCGATCCGCTGGAGGTTTCCGTCGACGCCATCGCCGACCAGGCGGTCATCGTCCAGCAGTTCTTCGAAGTCGACCTCGCGCAGAAGACCGCGGCGCTGGCCGGCCTGCTGCTGGAACACAATCCCGACTCGGCGGTCGTGTTCTGCAACATGCGCCGCGACGCCGACGATGTCGCGGGATCGCTGGCACACATCGGATTCTCGGCAGCGGCCCTGCACGGCGACATGGAACAACGCGATCGCGACGAAGTCCTCGTCCAGTTCGGCAACCGTAGCTGCAACATCCTGGTGGCCAGCGACGTCGCGGCGCGTGGGCTCGACATCCAGGACCTCGGCGCCGTGATCAATTACGAGCTGCCGACCGATCCCGACGTCTACGTGCATCGCATCGGCCGCACCGGGCGCGCCGGGCGCACAGGGCTGGCGCTGAGCCTGGTCAGTCCGCGCGAGATGCCACGGGCCCTGCAGCTGGAAAAGATGCTGGTCGACAGCGGCCAGGGCGCGCTGCGCTGGTCGCGCCCGACGCTTGCCAACCTGAAGAGCTGCAAGGCGCCAGCCGCGCCGATGGCCACCCTGCGCATCGACGCTGGGCGCACCGACAAGCTGCGGCCTGGCGACATCGTCGGCGCACTGACCGGCGATGCGGGGCTGCGCGTGGAGGCCGTCGGCAAGATCGATGTGTTCGCGACGCGCAGCTACGTGGCCATCGCCCGGAACCAGGCGCAGCGGGCGCTGGAGCGGCTGCAGGCGGGGCGCATCAAGGGTCGCAACTTCCGCGTCCGGGCGCTGTAAGCCAGCGCCATTCGCGGTCGGAGCCACCAGGCGAGTGGCGATCGCGACGCCTCCGTCCGGCCCCTTGCCCTAGACTAGGAGCCTTCCACACGGAGACTGCCGCATGGCGAAGCCCAATTATTCATTCGAAAAGCGCCAACGCGAGATCGCGAAAAAGAAGAAGCAGGACGAAAAGCTGGCCAAAAAGCAGGCATCGAAGGATGTCGGCAACCCGCCGGGCACCCCCGCGCCGGACGAAACACCGCCGCGCAGCAGCTGAACCGCCCGCGGCGACGCGCCGGCACCTGCTGGCGCCTGCGACGGTGGCTGACCCCGTCGCGCGTAAACTAGTCGGCTTCTGTCCGGCCTCACCGGCCCCGATGAGAGTGCCATGAGCGCCGACCCCGCCGTTTCCCCGACCGACCCCATCCTCCCGCGATTTACCGATCTCGGCCTGCCTGAGCCGCTGCTGCGCGTGCTGGCGGACGTCGGCTACGAGTCGCCCTCGCCCATCCAGGCCGCGACCATCCCGCCACTGCTGCAGGGGCGCGACGTCCTCGGCCAAGCGCAGACCGGTACCGGCAAGACCGCCGCCTTCGCGCTTCCGGTGCTCGCCCGCCTCGATGCGTCGCTGACCAAGCCGCAGGCGCTGGTGCTGGCGCCGACCCGTGAACTCGCCATCCAGGTCGCCGAGGCCTTCCAGAAATACGCCACCCACCTGCCCGGCTTCCACGTGCTGCCGATCTACGGCGGACAGAGCTACGGCCCGCAACTGAGCGCGCTCAAGCGCGGCGTGCAGGTCGTGGTCGGCACCCCGGGCCGGGTGATCGACCACCTGGAACGCGGATCGCTGGACCTGTCGGGCCTGCGCTGCCTGGTGCTCGACGAAGCCGACGAGATGTTGCGGATGGGCTTCATCGACGATGTCGAAACGGTGCTGAAGAAAGTTCCGGCGACACGACAGGTCGCGCTGTTCTCGGCGACGATGCCCTCGCAGATCAAGCGCATCGCGCAGACCTACCTGAAGGATCCGGTCGAGATCGCGATCAAGTCGACGACCGCCACCGCCGCCAACATCCGCCAGCGTTACTGGATGGTCAGCGGCGTCAACAAGCTCGACGCACTGACCCGCATCCTCGAGGCCGAACCGTTCGACGGCATGCTCGTCTTCGCGCGCACCAAGCTCGGTACCCAGGAACTCGCCGAGAAGCTGGCCGCCCGAGGCCTGTCGGCCGCCGCGATCCATGGCGATGTCGAGCAGAAGCAGCGCGAGAAGATGATCCAGTCCCTCAAGGACGGACGCATCGACATCCTGGTCGCCACCGATGTCGCCGCGCGTGGACTGGATGTCGACCGCATCAGCCACGTGCTGAACTACGACATCCCCTACGACACCGAAAGTTACGTGCATCGCATCGGCCGTACCGGTCGCGCGGGGCGCAGCGGCGAGGCGATCCTGTTCGTGGCGCCGCGCGAACGCGGCATGCTCGGCGCGATCGAGCGCGCAACACGGCAGAAGATCGAGCCGATGCAGTTGCCCAGCGTCGATGCCGTCAACGAGCAGCGCGTCGGCAAGTTCCTCGGCAAGATCGGCGCCGCGTTGGAAAGCGACGACCTGTCGCTGTTCCGCGAACTGGTCGAGCGTTACGAACGCGAGCACGACGTCCCGGCTGTCGACATCGCCGCCGCACTGGCCAAGCTGGTGCAGGGCAAGACGCCGCTGCTGTTGCAGGCACCGCCGCCGGAACGTCCGCGCTTCGAGCGCGACGACCGCGCGCCACGCGAGCGCCCCGCCCGCGGCGAGCGTCCGCCATTCGAGCCGCGTGCGCCGCGACATGCCGAGCGCCAGTTCACCCCGCCAGCCACGCACCCGCGGCCGGCGCCGGGCAACGCGGGCGAAGCGCTGTTCGGCGACACCGCGCCAGCACCGCGTCCCGCGCGCGAAGCGCCGGAAGTCGGAATGGAGACCTTCCGCATCGAGGTTGGCCATGTGCATGGCGTGCAACCGGGAAACATCGTCGGCGCCATCGCCAACGAGGCCGACCTGGAGAGCAAGTACATCGGCCGCATCGATATCCGCGACGAGTACAGCCTGGTCGACCTGCCCGAAGGCATGCCGCGCGAATTGATGGAGTACCTGAAGAAAGTCCGCGTCGCCGGACAGGCTCTGCGCATCCAGCGTGCCGAAGTGGCCGACACCGAAGGCGGTCCTGCTCGTGGCCAGCGTCCGCACGTGGCTCACGGGCCACGGCAGCCAGGCGGCAAGCCCAATGCCGGTCCGCGCAAGCCGGATTTCAAGAAGGCGGGCAAACCCCGGCCTCCGCGTAGCTGACGATGGCAGTCAAGGCCACCGTCTTCCGCGCCGAATTGCAGGTCAGCGACATGGACCGGCATTACTACGCGACGCATGCACTGACGCTCGCGCGCCATCCATCCGAGACCGACGAGCGGCTGATGGTGCGCCTGCTGGCGTTCGCGCTGTATGCGGACGATCGGCTGGAATTCGGCCGCGGGCTGAGCAGCGACGACGAGCCCGACCTCTGGCGCAAATCGCGCAGTGGCGAGATCGAACTGTGGATCGACCTGGGCCAGCCGGACGATTCGCGCATCCGCAAGGCCTGCGGGCGCGCCGAACAGGTCGTCGTCATCAACTACGGCGGCCGCGCCGCCGATATCTGGTGGGACAAGATCGCGCCGTCGCTGTCGCGCTGCGGCAACCTCACGGTGCTGGACATCGCCGCGACGACAGTCGCCGAACTGGCCGCGCTGGCCGATCGCGGCATGCGCCTGCAATGCATGATCCAGGATGGCAACGTCGAGCTCTACGGCGAAGGCAGCAGCGTGACCGTGGAGCAGACCGTGCGCATGGCGCCGTCCGAACGCGTCTCCTGAGCCTGGCGTGGAGACGTTCGACGTCCTGGTCGCCGGTGGCGGCGCCGCGGGGCTGATGTGCGCACTGACCGCCGGGCGACGCGGCAAGCGCGTGCTCGTCATCGAACATGCGAACCGGGTCGGCAAGAAGATCCTCATGTCGGGCGGCGGCCGCTGCAACTTCACCAACACCGGGACGTCGCCGGAGAATTTCCTGTCGGCCAACCCGCACTTCTGCAAGTCCGCGCTGGCTCGCTACACGCCGGCCGACTTCGTGGACATGGTCCGCCAACACCGCATTGGCTTCCACGAGAAGGAACTCGGCCAGCTGTTCTGCGACGTCTCGTCCAAACAGATCGTCGCGATGCTGCTGGACGAATGCAGCGCGGCGAACGTGTGCATCCGGACCAGTTGCACGATCGATGGCGTGCGCCACGGTGACGATGGATTCCAGCTGGAGACCAGCAGCGGAACCATCGCTGCGCCGGCGCTGGTGGTCGCGACCGGCGGCCTGTCGATCCCCAGCATGGGTGCCAGCGGATTCGGGCACGGCATCGCGCGCCAGTTCGGGCATGCGGTATTGCCACTGCGCGCCGGACTGGTGCCGCTGACGCTCAGTGGCACGCACCAGGAGCGACTGGCCGACCTCAGCGGCGTGTCCGTCGACGTGGAAGCCCGCTGCAATGGCGCCGTTTTCCGCAACGCGATGCTGATCACCCATCGCGGCGTGAGCGGCCCGGCAATCCTGCAGATCTCGTCCTACTGGCAGCCGGGCGACGTGCTGGAACTCGACCTGCTGCCAGGCTCGGTTGCCGACGACTTGTTGCATCGATGGCGCGCGGAACGACCCGATGCCGAGCTGCGGACCATGCTCGCCGACGTGCTGCCCAGGCGATTCGCGCAGCGCCTGTGCGACGTGTGGTTTCCCAGCAGGCCGATGAAGCAATTCGACGCGCCGCAGTTGCGCGCGATGGCGCGACAGCTGTCCGCCTGGCCACTGGTCGCCAGCGGCACCGAGGGCTACCGCACGGCGGAAGTCACCCTGGGCGGCGTCGACACGCGCGAACTGTCGTCGACCACGATGGAGTCCCGGCGCGTCGCGGGGCTTTATTTCATCGGCGAGGTGGTCGACGTCACCGGGTGGCTGGGCGGATACAACTTCCAGTGGGCGTGGGCGTCGGGCCACGCGGCGGGATCCGCCGCATGAACAAATAGCCCGCAATAGAAGCGATATGCACGGGGCGTTGACATTGGCGTGTGCTTCCATCTGCACCGCGTTCCGGGACGTAGGAGACCAGGTTCGCCCACTGAACTCTCGGGAGCCGCATGTCCAATCTTCCATTCGCGCGACGCGCGCCCATCAGCACGGGCATTCCGGGGCTTGATGCGGTACTGGGCGGGGGATTTACTCCAGACCGCCTCTACCTGATCGAAGGCGTCCCCGGGGCGGGCAAGACCACCCTGGCCATCCAGTTCCTGCTCGATGGCGCGGCGCGCGGCGAACGGGTCCTGTACGTCAGCCTGTCCGAAACGCGATCGGAACTGCAGGAGGTGGCCGACTCGCACGGCTGGGCCCTGGACGGCGTCGGCATCCACGAATTCTCGACGTCGGACGAAAACCTCAACCCGGACGAGCAGTACACGATGTTCCACCCTTCCGAGGTGGAACTGAGCGAAACCATCCAGGCGATCCTGGAGGAAGTCGACCGGCAGCGACCCACCCGCCTGGTCTTCGACTCCCTCGCCGAATTGCGCCTGCTGGCGGGATCGCCGCTGCGCTACCGGCGCCAGGTGCTGGCACTCAAGCAATACTTCACCGGCCGCGGCTGCACGGTGCTGCTGCTCGACGACAGCGCGATCAGCGAATACGGATTGCACGTCCACACCATCGTCCACGGCGTGGTTTCGCTGGACCAGCTCAATCCCGAATACGGCGGCGACCGTCGCCGGCTGCGCGTGAGCAAATACCGCGGCCGGCGCTTTCGCGGCGGCTACCACGACTACCACATCCTGACCGGCGGACTGCAGGTGTTCCCGCGCCTGGTCGCCGCCGAGTACCGGCGCGACAGCGAGCACGAGACAGTCAGCAGCGGCCTGCCGGCGCTGGATTCGCTGCTGGGCGGCGGCCTGGATCGCGGCACCAGCACGCTGGTCGTTGGCGCTGCGGGCACCGGGAAGTCGTCGCTGGTCACGCACTTCATGATGGAAGCGGCCAACCGTGGCGAGAAGTCGGTGCTGTTCGCCTTCGACGAAAGCATCCATTCGCTGATGACGCGCTCCCAGGGCATCGGCTTCAACCTGCAGGACCACGTCGAATCCGGGATGGTGCAGCTGCAGGCGGTGGATCCGGCGGAGATGCTGCCGGGCGAGTTCGCGCAGGCCATTCGCCATGCCGTCGAAAACGATGGCGTGCGTTTCGTCGCCATCGACAGCCTCAACGGCTACCTCAATGCGATGCCCGAGGAACGCTTCATGATCGTGCAGCTGCACGAGCTGCTGACCTACCTTGGCCAGCTGGGCGTAGTGACCTTGCTCGTCAGCACGCAGCCCGGACTCATCGGTCCCATGGCGCAGGGCGTGGATGTCAGCTACATCGCCGACGGCGTCATCCTGCTGCGGTATTTCGAGGCGCATGGCGAGGTCCGCCAGGCGATTTCGGTCCTGAAAAAACGCACCGGCCTGCATGAGCGCTCCATCCGCGAGATGCGGGTGGGCGCCAGGGGCATCTCGATCGGCGAACCACTGCGCGAATTCCAGGGAATCCTCACCGGCGTTCCGCAGGAGCGACAGGTCGCCGGGAACAATGCGGTCGCGAAGAGCGAGGATGCGGTCGCGTGATGAGCCAGGGCCCGCGCGATCCCGACCAGCGCCTGTTGATGCTGTTGGCAACCGGACGCGACGCCACTATGACGCGCGACGTCCTCGCCCAGGCCGGCATCGACGCCGAGGCGTGCGCGGGAGCCCAACAGCTTGCCCACGACCTGGCGATGGGCGCGGGCGCGGTCCTGGTCTGCGAGGAAGCCCTGGTGGCTGGCGCGCATGCGACCCTCGCCCGCCTGGTCGACAACCAGCCGCAGTGGTCGGACCTGCCGGTGATGGTGCTGACGCGGCGCGGAGCGGATTCGCCCGACGTCGGCGATGCGCTCGAACAACTCGGCAACGTCACCCTGCTGGAGCGTCCGCTGCGCCTTGCCACCCTGATCAGCACGGTGCGCACCAACCTGCGTGCGCGGCAGCGCCAGTACCAGATCCGCGACCAGTTGATCGAGCAGGAACTCGCCCGCGCCGAATTGGCCGAGGTCGCCCGGCGCAAGGACGAATTCCTCGCGATGCTCGCGCATGAACTGCGCAATCCGCTGGCGCCCATCCGCAACGCCCTGCACCTGCTGGGAGCGGACCAGGACCTGGATGCGGCGGCGCGTGCGAATGTCCGCGCGATGATGGAGCGGCAGGTCAACCACATGGTGCGACTGGTCGACGACCTGGTGGACATGTCGCGGATCTCGCGCGGCACCATCGAACTGCGACGCGCACCCACGCCGTTGGCGGCGGTGATCCGCAACGCCGTGGACGCGAGTGCACCGCTGGTCGAGGCCGGCAGGCATACGCTCACCCTGGATGTCGACGACCAGCTTGTCGTCGATGCGGACCCCGTGCGGATCGCGCAGGTGTTCGGCAACCTGCTCAACAACGCGGCGAAGTACGGCGACCCGGGCGGCAACATCCACCTCAGGGCCGTGCGCGAGCAGGATGATGCCGTGGTCAGCGTCGTCGATGACGGCATCGGCATCGAACCGGCGATGCTGCCGCACGTCTTCGAATTGTTCACCCAGGAACGCCGCTCACAGCATCGTGCGCAGGACGGGCTTGGCATCGGGCTGACGCTGGTGCGCACGCTGGTGGAGATGCACGGCGGTCGCGTGGATGCCAGCAGCAACGGACGCGGTCGCGGCGCCGAGTTCGTCGTGCGACTCCCGCTCGCGGTCAAGGGCGACGCGATCACTGCCGTACCCCGTCGCCGCGACAGCACCACGACAGGGTCCGACCCCAACGTGCGCATCCTCATCGTCGATGACAACCAGGACGCCGCCAACTCGCTGGGCATGGTCCTGGACATGCTGCGGATCGACAACCGCATCAGCTACTGCGGCAAGGATGCGATCGCGTTGATGGACGCATACGCGCCCAGTGCCGTCCTGCTGGACATCGGCATGCCGGGCATGGACGGTTACGAAGTCGCCCGGCAGATCCGCCTCGACGGCCACGACGACGTCCTGCTGGTTGCGGTCACGGGTTGGAGCCAGGTCGAGGATCGCCAGAAATCGTGGGCGGCGGGTTTCGACCACCACCTGAGCAAGCCGGTGGACCTCGACGGCCTGCAGGAGTTGCTGGCCAAGGTCGCATCCACCGCCGATCGCGAGCGACCCAAAGCTGCCACAGCGGCGCACTGAGTGATACCAGGGCGGCATGCAACGGTTGCCTCGTTATGATGGGCACCCCTCGCTGCAGCCTGCCGTCATGCCCGAGCAACCGCGCCAGTCACGCGTGGCCGTCATCGGAGGCGGTCCGGCTGGGCTGATGGCGGCGGAAACCGCGCGCGCCGCCGGTGCGCATGTCGATGTGTTCGAGGCGAAGGGCTCGGTCGGACGCAAGTTCCTGATCGCCGGCAAGGGCGGACTCAACCTCACCCACTCCGATGGGCGCGACGCGTTCGACGCACGCTATGGCAAGCGTCGCGATGCGGTTTCGGCATGGCTGGATGCGTTCGATCCACGGGCATTGCGCGATTGGGCGCGCGCACTGGGCGTCGACACCTACGTGGGGAGTTCCGGCCGCGTGTTCCCGCTGGATCGCAAGGCGGCGCCACTGCTGCGCGGATGGGTCCGGCGTTTGCGCGAATCCGGCGTGCAGTTCCACGTGCATCACCGCTGGATCGGCTGGGACGATGATGGGCTCTTGCGATTCGACACACCCGACGGTGCCCTCGCCATCGCCGCCGATGCCGTAATCCTCGCGCTGGGCGGCGGCAGCTGGCCGCAGCTGGGATCCGACGGCGCGTGGGAAGCGATCCTGCGCGCGCGCGGCGTCGACGTTGCCGAGCTGCAACCGGCGAATTGCGGGTTCGATATCGAATGGAGCGCGCACTTCGCCGGTCGCCACGCCGGCGCTCCGCTCAAGCCGGTCGTCGCGTACTGGACCGATGCCGAAGGCGAGCATGCCCTGCAGGGCGAATGCGTGGTCACCGCCACCGGAGTGGAAGGCAGCCTGGTGTATGCGCTGTCGGCGATGCTGCGCGACACGATCGCAACGTCGGGCAGTGCGACCCTGCAGCTGGACCTCGCGCCGGGGCGCACGCTGGAACGCCTGCGGGCGGACCTTGCGCAGCCGCGCGCTGGACGGTCGTTGTCCGAGCACCTGCGTCGGCAGGCGGGCATCGAGGGCGTCAAGGCCGGACTGTTGTACGAGGTCCTTGGCAAGGCCTGCGGCGAGGACATGTCGGCACTGGCCGATGCCATCAAGCGACTGCCGCTGACGCTCAAGCGCCCGCGTCCGCTGGCCGAGGCGATCAGCACCGCCGGCGGCGTACGCCTGGAAGCCATGGACGCCGCACTGATGCTGCAGCCGACCTCCGGCCAGCTGCCCGAAGGCGTGTTCTGTGCGGGCGAAATGCTGGACTGGGAAGCGCCGACCGGTGGTTATCTGCTGAGTGCGTGCTTCGCCAGCGGACGCCGCGCGGGGCGCGGCGCCGTGGATTGGCTCAGGTCGCGGGCTGCGGCTGCGGACCATCCACCAACGGCTTGAGCTGCGGATCAACCGCCACGCGCGCATCGAATACGAAGCAGCGGCCCTCAAAGCCGACCCCGCCGGCATTCTCGAAATATCCCAGGATGCCGCCGTCGAGTTGCGCGACATTGTCCATGCCGGTGCCGCGCATCCACAGCGCGGCTTTCTCGCAACGGATGCCGCCGGTACAGAAGCTGACGACGGTGGCGTCCTTCCAGTCGGCGCGATGCGGCTCGATCGCATGCGGAAGGTCGGTGAAGTTGTCGATCGGCAATGCGACGGCACCGGCGAACGTGCCGAACGCGACTTCCTCGCGGTTGCGGGTGTCGAGCAGCACCAGCCGGCGACCGGAATCATCGACGCCGCTGGCGATCCAGCGCGCAAGCGTGGGCGCATCCACCGTGGGTGCGCGACCGGACAGCGGCGATGCGTCGTCGCGACGGAAGGCGATGATCTCGCGCTTGACCTTGACCTTCAGTCGCGCGAACGGCTGCGCCTGGCTCCAGCTGTATTTCACCGGCAGCCCGACCATGCGTGGGTCGGTGCACAGCTCGCCGAGGAAACGCTGGACGCCGGCTTCGCTGCCTGCAAGGAACAGGTTGATGCCTTCGGCGGCGAGCAGCACGGTGCCGCGCAGGTCGTCGGCCAGCGCCCACGCGCACGCGCGTTCGGCCAATGCGTGCGGGTCGTCGATCGCGACGAAACGATAGGCGGCGATGTTGAGGATCATCCCCTATTTTACGGCGCGACGGCGTTCAGAACAGCGGCGGCAGGCCCATGTACGGCGCCAGGAACCAGTACAGTCCCAGCAGGACAAGCGCCCACATCACCAGTTTCAGCACCGCGCCGGCGACCTTGATCGCCAGGTACAGCGCGACGAGGACCACGACGATCCCGAGCCAGCTCACTGCACGCTTCCCGAAGCGTCGCGCGCGAAGACGATGCTGCAGCACGTGGTCGCGCCCTCGGCCTTCTGCAGCTCCGACAGGTCGACCGCGACCACGTCGATGCCGGCATCCTGCAGCCGCTGGCGCGTGCGGGGAAAGCACGCCGGATGCACCACGCCGGCGCCAACTCGCAGTGCATTCGCTGCGTGCTCCTCTTCCGGATCGACAATGACCTGTCGCAACCCACCGAAGACGGCAACGTCGACCCACGCCGGCTGGACCAGCAGCGTGCCGTCGGCGACCAATGTCGCCGCGGATTTCAGGTGCAGGCAGCCGTGCGTCGGAACGCCCTGGACGCGATAACCCAGCGGCTCCGCGATCTCCCGCAGGCGCGCGATGCCGGCGGCATTGGTGCGCGCGCCCTGCCCCACGAACAGCGTGCGATCGACCCGCAGCACGTCGCCCCCATCGATGGTGGCGTCGCCGTCGATCGTCCGGACCGTCCGGAACGTCCGGAACGCCCGCAGCGCGGCGGCAACCGATTCACCTTCCTGGCGACGCGATACGGCGCCCGGATGGGTCATGACGGCGACTTCGTCCAGCACCACGGCGACGTCCTCGACGAACACCGCATCGGGCATGTCCTCCAGCGCAGGCAGCGCGATGACGTCGCAACCGAGCATGCGCAACGTCCGGCAATAATGGGTGTGCTGCGCGACGGCGCGCTCGATGTCGATGGCGCTGCGCTGCACGAAGGACAATTCGCAGCGGGCCAGGCTTGGACTGACGTCACGGGTGATGGCGATCATCCGCGCAGCGTAGCCGAGGCGACGGGACCGCGACAAACCGCATGCCTGGTTACCAACGGCCGCCTTGTGGCCTCACGCGAAATGCCAGGCTGATGCGCGGGCCGACCGCCGCCGTCGTCTTGGGGATGCCGTGGTCGTACCGCGTCTGCGAGGCATGGCTCATCACCAGCAGGCTTCCCGCGTCCAGCTCCAGCCGCCAGCCGCGGCGCCGTGGCGGCATTCCCGATGGCTGCTTTTCGCGGATGTCCATGCGCCGGGTCGCGCCCAACGACAGCAGGGCGATCGGATGACCGGGCACGAGGCTGTCCAACTTGTCGTTGTGCGGGGCGACGCTGTCGCGCCCGTCGCGATAGTGGTTCATGCCGACATGGGTGAACGCCACGCCGAGGCCCTCCCCCACCGCGCGTGCGGCGTCATCCAGTGCCATTGGCAGCGGCTTGCTGCCATCGAGTGGAAAGCCTGCGGTCAGCCGCGGGATATCGACGACGCGGTCGTACATCGGCCGGCTGCCGCCGTGCCAGTCGACTTCGGCGCGCAGGCTGTCGAACCACCGCGTGGCGAGCATCAGGTCGACGAAACGCGGCCAATAGCGGATCCCGCCCTCGCCATCCTCGGCGAGCACGCGTGGTTCGGCGGCGAACAGTCCAGCCTGCGACATGCGACGAGTGTGGCCGGCGCGCGTCGCAGGCGATGCGAAAAACCAGCGTCGCCTTCAGCCAGCCGCGATCAGTGCGCGGGCTTGCGTCCGGACACCACCGGAACGTGCCAGACGGCGTACTGCGGGGACGTCCGGATGGCCTGCATCATGCGGTCGAAGTCGGCGGCGGCGGCCTGCGGCGTGCGCCCGGTGACGTTGGCCAGCGACGCGGAGTAACCGTCGCGCCAGGCGGCGATGATGTTGGCGAAGATGTCGCGCGGCACGCGCAGGGTATCGACGATCACGTAGTCCATGGCGACATCGTCGTAGCCGGCCGCCTGCAGCAGCGTCGGTGAATGCCTGCCGACGCGCCCGTCGCAGCCGATGCTCGCCAGGAAGGCGATGGCATTGCGGTTCCAGAACACGTCCGGATCGAACGATTCCGTTGCCGGGAAATGCAGCATGCCGTAGTCCTCGGACAGCAGGTGCAGCCAGCCGCCCGGGCGCAGCACGCGGGTGATTTCCGCCAGCACCTGCGGGAAATCAGGAACCGCCTGCGACATGTGCCGACACACGACGAGGTCGAAAGTGTCGGCGTCGAACGACAGGTCAAAGGCATCGCCCTGCTGGTAATGGATCCGGTCGGCCAGGTCGGCGCTGACGCGCTCGGCCAGCGCGAGGTTGCCCTCCAGGATGTCGACGCCGGTGACCTGCGCCTGCGGATAGCGGCGCGCCAGCCGGCGCGTGATCTCGCCAGTGCCGCAGCCCAGGTCCAGGATGTGCAGCGGCCCGGACAATGCGTAGCGATCGAACAGTCGTTCTTCCTGCGGCCAGATCGCCTCGGCCTGGTGCGACAGGTTGCGCACCATCGATTCGTCGCCCATCTGCTCGGCTTGCGGATTGCGGTTGCTCGTCACGCCTCGACTCTCCCTGGTATTGCCGATGCCCGATCCTCAGGCATGGTCGCTACGCACCGTCAGCAAGGCAAGCAGCGTCAGCACGCCGGCGGCCGACAGGTAATAGCCGACGGACTCCAGCCCGAAACGGGTGGCCAGCCAGGTGGCGACATAGGGCGCAAGCGAGGCGCCCAGGATGCCGGACAGGTTGAAGCACAGCGACGCACCGGTGTAGCGCACGGCGGTGGGAAACATCCCCGCCAATAGCGTGCCGATGGGGCCGTAGGTCAGGCCCGTCAACGACATGCCCACGGCGAGGAACACGAACGTGCCGACAAGGCTTCCGCCGATGAACAGGCTCTTGAAGGCGATGCCGAACACGATGATGGCGATCGTCGCCAGCACCATCGCGTTGCGGCTGCCGAAGCGCCCACCGATGTGGGCCGACAACGGGATCGTTGCCGCGAAGCAGAGCACCGCGGCCATTTCCAGCCACAGGAACTGCTCGCGCGAATAACCCAGGTGCGTGGTTCCCCAGCTCAGCGCGAACACCGACATCAGGTAGAACACGAGGAAGGTCGCGATCGACGCGATGGTGCCGGCCAGCAATGCGCGTGGATGGCGCGCGATGACTTCGCCCATCGGCAATCGCACGCGCTGCTGCTTCAGCAGTACATCGCGGAAAGCCGGGGTTTCACTGATCGACAGGCGGATCCACAAACCGGTGGCGACCAGCACCGCGCTGCCGATGAACGGCAGGCGCCAGCCCCATGCGAAGAACGATGCGTCATCGATCGTCGCCGTGAGGAGTAGGAAGGTCGCGGTCGCCAGGAAGAATCCCAGCGGCGCGCCGAGTTGCGGAAACATGCCGAACCATGCGCGCTTGCCCGGCGGAGCATGCTCGGTCGCCAGCAGGACAGCCCCGCCCCACTCGCCGCCCAGGCCGAGGCCCTGCCCCAGTCGGCACAAGGCGAGCAACACCGGCGCCGCGACACCGATGCTGCCGTAGGTCGGCAACAAGCCGATCGCGACCGTCGAGATGCCCATCGTCATCAGCGCGGCAACGAGCGTCGCCTTGCGTCCGATGCGATCGCCGAAGTGGCCGAACAATGCCGACCCGACCGGCCTTGCGAAAAACGCCAGCGCGAAGGTTGCCAGCGACTGCAGGATTCCCAGCGTCGGATCGCTGCCGGGGAAGAACAGTCGCGGGAACACCAGCACCGCGGCGGTTGCATAGATGTAGAAGTCGAAAAACTCGATCGTTGTCCCCACCAGGCTCGCGAACAGCACCCGGCTGGTGGAATTGGCGTTGGTCCCCGCCATCGCGATGCTGCTCATCCGTTCCCCTTCATGACGGTGGGCCGGCGTGCCGGTCAATAGATCCCCATGTAATCCTTCTTGCCGATGTGCACGCCGTTGTGGCGCAGCAACGCATACGCCGTGGTGACGTGGAAGAAGAACTGCGGCAGGCCGTAGGCGAGCAGGTAGGCCTCGCCTGAAATCGTCCTCGCCTTGGGCGTGCCGGGGCGCAGCACGATTTCGCGCTCTTCGCTGCCGATGAACTGCGATGGCTCAAGGCCCTCGATGAAGGCCAGCGTGCGGGCGATGCGTGCACGCAACTGGACGAAGGTCTGTTCGTTGTCCTCGTACGCCGGCACCTCCACGCCGACCAGGCGCGCCGGCACCGAACGCGCGAAGTCGCAGGCGACCTGCACCTGGCGCGCGAGCGGAAACATGTCCGGCGACAGGCGCGCCTGCAGCAGGGCGTCGGGCTCGATGCCCTTCTCCTGCGCATGCGACTGCGCCTTGACCAACAGGGCGTCCAGGCTGCCGAGCATCTGCAGGAAGACCGGTACCGACGCGGAATACATCGAGATCATCAGGGTTTCTCTCTTGGTTATGCCAATGAATGCCTGCCAACACGCACTTCCCGCTCATCAGGCTGGATCCGGCGGCTTCGTCGCGGCCTCGCCCACTGCCGGCTGAATGGGTCTGCCTCGCTCAGATGATGTTAAGTGGCCCGGCCGCGTAGTGCACCACAAGGCAGGAATGGCCTGCTCGTGACCCATGAGGATAGCCATGAACGTGTACACCGCCCGTCGCAACATTCTGGCCGCCACGGTCAGCAGCCTCCTGGCGCTGGGTTTCGCAACGCAGGCCAGCGCCCAGCAACACGTCCGCGAGCAGGACAGGACCGATCGCCACGAACAGGCGCTGACTCCGCAACAGCGGGCAGCGGCCCAGCGTGCGCGCGCCGCCCAGGCAGACGCGCAGGCCCGCAAGCAGGACGCCACGCGCGCCGCTTCGGCTCGCAACCAGGCCAACACCGAGCGCGGTGCGCAGCAGCGTGAGGAAACCCAGCGTCGCGTCACCGAACAACAGGCGGCACAGCGCCGCCAGGTCCAGGCGCACTTGCAGGATCGCCACGAGGAACAGGCGCGTCACCTGGACCAGGTTCGCGCCAGGCAGGACGCCCAGCGCGCCCAGCAGCTGCAGGAGCAGGCCGCGCGCCAGCGGACGTTGCAGCAGGCCCGCCAGGACCAGGGTCGACGTGAAGACGCCAATGCGCGACTGGCCAATCAACGTCGGGTTGCCGAGCAGCGTGATCGGCAGATGGACGGCCGGAATCGCGTGGTCGAGCAGCGTGCAATCGAGCAGCGCGATTGGCGCCGCCGCGACCAGGACCAGCGCGAGGCGATGCAGCGCGACCGCCAGTTGCGCCGATCGCACGAGCAGCAGGAGCACCTGATCGCACAGCAGCGGCAGCAGGCGATCAACTACCAGCGCTACCTGGCCGCGCGCCAGTCGGCGGCGCAACAGCGGGCGTACCAGCTGCAACGGGCCAACCGGATGGCGCAGTACCGCTACCAGCAGCAGTACTACGAGCGCCTGCGCCGCCAGCGGGAGCAGTTGGCCGCACGGCGATTCGACTACGCGAGCGACCCGTATTTCTATACGCCTGACACCTACCGGTACTCCTACGGCGGCAATGCGTACCAGACCAACCAGTACGGGGCGCAGATCCTGCGCCAGGCCGCCAACGAGGGTTACGCGGAGGGCATCCGCGCGGGTCGTGCCGATCGACAGGACGGCTGGCGTGCGGATTACCGCAATTCCTTCGCCTACCAGGATGCGAACTACGGCTACAACGGCTATTACGTGAGGCAGGAGGACTACAACTACTACTTCCGCCAGGGCTTCCGCCGCGGCTATTCGGACGGGTACGACCAGAACTACCAGTACGGCCGATACGACTCCGGCAATGACTCGGGCGTGCTGTTGCAGACGGTCCTGGGCCTGATCCTGAACCTGCAGCCGCTGGGCGGCTGACAGGCTCCAGGCGGCAACCCCAACAACGCCCGGTTCGCCGGGCGTTGTTCCTTGTCATGACGGTGCACGGGCACAACCCACGTAAGATGGGCGAGGCAGTCGTCCTTCCTGCCTCGCTGACCATCGGTCCGCACGCCTCCCATCCTCCGCTCCGGCGCGTCGCCGGTGCCACGCATTCCCGGGAGTCCCCACATGCCGCTCGATCCCTCCACGGAGCCGCCATTGCCGCTGTATGCGGGCGTGCCTGAGCAGGAGGATGACGACATGCGCGTCGACCCGACCGTGTCCTGCTCGTCCTGCGATGCGGTGTGCTGCCGTCTCACCGTCGTCGTCATGCCCGAGGACATCGTGCCAAGGCACCTGGTCGAGCGCACCGCGCAGGGGCTGGACGTGATGGCGCGCGACGAGGAAGGCTGGTGCGTGGCGATCGACCATCGGCACATGCGTTGCAGCATCTACGAGCAACGCCCGGGCATCTGCCGCAAGTTCGCCATGGGCAGCGCCTACTGCCGCGACGAACGTGAAACCTATCGGGACCAGGTGGCGCGCGGCATCCCGCTGACCGTCATCCACGATCGCTGACCGCGTTGCCGTGGCGACGCGATGCGCGCCCTGCCGGATATGCCTGGTGTCAGTGGTTCGCCAGCAACAGCGGTACCAGCGCGACCAGGCCCAGCAGGGCAATGATCGCCAACACGGTGAAGATGACGCGCGCCGGCTCGTGCTTCAGCACGCTGGCGAACGTCTCGGCGCTGCCGTCACGTACCGCTGCCTCGTGTTCGGCGCGTACCCGGGCGCGCCGCTCGAGCTGGTACGCCGCCATCAAGGTCTTCGCCCGTGCGACGTCGGCTTCGCTGGTGATCCAGATGCCACCATGGGAAATCCCCCAGCGACTGGGTCGGGTCTCGTAGAACTCGATGCCGTTTGCATCGAGCATCGCGCGCACGTCGTCTGCCTCGTCGGGCAGCACCATGCGCAGGTTGAGCAGGAGTCTGGACATGGCGGGAGTGTAAGGCCGCTGCCGCCCGCTCACACGCCGCGGTCCATATTGGATCCCGATCCTCGCTGCCGCTGGTCTCCATGGCCCCGATCCGCATCCTGACCTTGAACGTGAATGCCGGATTCGACATTGCGCGCCGGCGCTTCGTGCTGCCGGCCCTGCGCGATGCGGTCCGCGGCGTCGACGCCGACGTCGTGCTGCTGCAGGAGGTGCTGGGCCGCCATTCGGGCCATGCGCGCCGCCACCAGCAGTGGCCCGACGAGGCGCAACATGAATACCTGGCGCATGCCTTGTGGCCGCACCACGCGTACGGGCGCAACGCCGTCTTCGACGAAGGCGAACAGGGCAATGCACTGCTCTCCAGGTTTGCAATCACCACCGTGCGCAACCGCGACGTATCGATCGCGGGCCACGAGTCGCGAGGACTGCTGCACGCACAACTGCGTCTTCCCGGCGCCGACCTGCACGTGATCTGCACACACCTCGGGCTGCTGGAACGCCACCGGAGGCACCAGCTGTCATTGCTGCGCACGATCATGCGGGAAGAGATTCCCGACGATGCGCCACTTGTCGTCGCGGGCGATTTCAACGACTGGCGCGGCCACGGACACAAGTTGTTGCAGCAGTGCGGGCTGGATGAAGCGTTCCACGTGCACACCGGACGGCTTGCGCGGACGTTTCCCGCACGGCGTCCGCTACTGCCACTGGATCGCATCTACTTCCGGAACGCCACCGTGCGTTCAGCCGAAATCCTGTCGTCCCGACCGTGGTCGCATCTCTCGGATCACGCCGGGCTTGTGGCGGAACTCGCATTAAGCCAACTGCATGGCAAATGAACCATGGCTCGACGGCAACGATGACCCGCGCAAAAACACACTCGTTCGACACGCAACCCTGCAGCATGCATCGCAGCAGTGGTCTGTTTTCCAAGGAGAGTTGCAATGAGCGCCAATGAAAGCAGGGACATGAATCGAGATCCCATCACCGGCACTCCGGGTTCGCATCCGCTGGGCACCGGCGTGGGCGCAACCGGTGGCGCGCTCGCGGGCGCCGCCATCGGCTCGCTGTTCGGACCCATCGGAACCCTGATCGGTGGTGCCATCGGAACCATCGGTGGAGGCGCCGCGGGCCACGCCGTCGCCGAGCGCGTCGATCCGACGGGCGAGTCGGAATACTGGCGCACCGAATACAAGGCGCGTCCGTATTACAAGTCGAACTACGACTTCGATACCGACTACGCGCCCGCGTTCGCCTACGGCAGCGATGCCCGTACGCATTACGTCGGTCGCCAGTGGGATGACAGCCTCGAGAACGACCTCGCCAGGGGCTGGGACAAGGTCAAGACGAAGTCACGCCTGACCTGGCCAGAGGCCAAGGGCGCCGTTCGCGATGCATGGGAGCGCGACGACCGCACCTATCGCACCTATGAAGCCACCGATCGCTATTACGCGGAGCGCTTTGCCGCGACGAAACGCGATCCGCGCTACGACTACGAAACCGACTATCGCCCGGCCTATCGCTATGGGACCCACGCACGCAGTGCGTATCCCGGCCGGGCGTGGGACAACAGCCTGGAATCCGAACTTGCCAGCGGCTGGGACAAGGCCAGGGGAAGCTCACGCATGAGCTGGGAAGATGCCAAGGCGTCGATCAAGGACGCGTGGCATGGGTTGGAACGGGCAATGCCCGGCGATACCGATCGCGACGGGCTCTGATCCCGACAGGCATTGATTACGGAGCGATTCGAGACGGGCCCTTCGGGGCCCGCGTCATCGGCAACCACAAATTCCCATGCCTGGAGCGCTTGTCGCGAGGATAGCCCTTGTCCGCGTAACAGGCAGCGCTGCGCAGATGTCCGGTCAGGCCCTCAAGGAATCCTGCGACGACGTCGCCTCGGGTTCGGCAGGCTGGCGGCGATCCTTGCCAAAGTTGATACCAGTCAGTTCCGCCGACGTATCCGGCACGTAGGCACGCACGCGATTGCGTCCCTCGCGCTTGGCGCGATACAGCATCTGGTCCGCGTGCGACAGCAGCTTGTCCAGGTCGTAGCCCGACGTCGCACTGGAGCTGACGCCGAAGCTCGCGCTGATGGGGAACGTATAGCCGCTGGGCAGCGGATCGATGCGCGACAGGCGCACACGGCAATCCTCGGCCATGCGCGTTGCCGCCTTGAGGTCGTAGCCATGCAGGAGGATGGCGAATTCCTCGCCTCCGATGCGTCCAAGATGGTCGATTCCGCGACAGAGCTCCGCGCACACGTCAGCTACCCGCTTGAGCACCCAGTCGCCGGTGACATGGCCGTAGTTGTCGTTGATCGACTTGAAGTAATCCAGGTCGAACATCAGCAGCGAAACCGGTTCCCCTGCCGCCTTGCAGCGCGCCAGCGTCTTCTCCGCCTGCGACGTGTAATGGTGGCGATTGCAGATTCCGGTCAGCGCATCGGTCTCGGCCATGCGCCTGACGGACATCTGCATGCGCTTGGTCTTGTAGGCCCAATAGCCGATCGTCGCCGCCAGCAGGGCGAACAGCAGCATGTACAGCCGTGAGTTCTGTGCCGACTGCTGGTCGACCTGCTGCTGGAGTTGCAGGAGGTTATTCTTGCGGTTCAGCAGTTGGATCTGCTGGCCCTTCTGCAGGTTTTCATTTCGGACGATCTGGTACGCGAGCTCGCGTGTCTTGACCTCATTGAGGTAACCCTTTTCCGCGTTGGCAAAATGCTTGTAATAGGCAAGCGCAGTTGCGTAATCGCCCCGCCGCTCGGCAACCATGTACAGCGTCTTATAAGCGCTGACGACGGGAGGGGTATTTTCCAGATTGGGGGTTGGGGCCACAGCCGCCAACGCATTGGTTTCGGCGCCGGCAAGATCATTCATGCCGAGCTTCAATTCAGCGATCAGCGAGCGGATTTCGGCGATAAGCCGGGGGTAGTGCGTTGCCAGGACCTCGTCCAGATTGGCCTGTAAATCCACCAATGCCTCGGTCGAATGTCCTTGGACGATTCGCTTTCGCGCCAGCGTTCCGCGAATCATGTTGGCCATCATGACTTCGTTTTGCCCCTTGCACTGCGCGATTCCATCCAGCAACGGGGAATCATCAGCGGGCATCTGGTTGAGATGTAACTGTGCTTCGAACTTCAGGTAATGCGCAAAACACAAGATCCGACCGGTCGACGGAAATGGCAGGACCGAGTCGGCATAGCGCTTGGCGAGCTCGAATTGTCCAAGCTGGTTGTACAAAGTCGCTGCAGCGAGGAGGCCCTGTTCGCGCAACTCGCGGTCCTTGACCGCATCAAGCAACGACAGCGTCTGTTCCATCTGGCGCAGCCCTTCATTGAACCGACCGTTCAATGCGTAGCTGTTGAATACCAGCACGCCAGCTCGAAATTGGCGATCGGGGTCTGGGGCCAGCTCGATCTGCTGTTTAGCCAGACTCGCGCCCTTGTCATAGTTTCCGGAATAGACCTCCTGATATGCATTCAGGTAGCCGATATCGAGCCGTTGATCAGGGCTCGCCTGATCAACGTGTTGGTTCAGTTCTTGCAAGGTCTTTGCGAAAACCGCTGGCTCGGAACTTCTGGATTTTTCTGCGCGAACGATCAGCGTCCCAACGGACACGGGCTCACCCCACGACGGCGGCGAGCCAAGCATGATTGCAATAAGAACGAGAACGCGGGCGACGCGCGCAAGCATCGTGCAGTGCCTGGGAAACCTTAATTCGCGGATTCGTCCGGGAGCTCGTCGGGAATATCCTCGAACGGCTCATCTTCCAACGGCTGCTCCTCCGGCGCCAGCACCCCGAAGAACATCGTCGGCCGACCCCCCAGAATATCGTTGAGGGCAGCGGGATTTCTCTGCAGCAACGCCTTTCGATGCAGTTCGTCCACTTCCAGGCCAGCAACAGCGCCTTCGTAGTTGGCAGCACTCAAGGCATTGCTGCCCACTGTTTCAAGAAACCGGATTGCAGCTGACATGGTCTTATCCCCCTACAGAAATGGCCGAACGACTTGCGTCCGGTTTTCGAACTTGCGACAGGCGCCCTTCAGATCTCGTCGTCCTCGGCCAATACCGCGAACATCACCTGCTTCCTGCCGCCAAGAAGCTCATTCAATGCGAAGTGATCTCGACGCGCCAACGCCTGCCGTTCGTCAGCGCAAGCACTGATACTGGCAACGCTTGCAGCGTATTCAGCCGCCGACAACGACGGCCTGCTGCCCACGGCTTCAAGAAAGCGGATAACGGTTGACATGTTTGTCCTCTCCTGCAGTTGTTCTAAATAATTTAGTTACAAAATGGCGGCCCCCGAGAGGCCGCCATGTATTTCATGCCGCCAGAACCTGCGGCTGCTCCTCGTCTTCTTCCTCTGCCGCAAAGACACCAAAGAACACATTAGAACGCCCGCCCAGCAGATCGCTGAGGGCTGACTGATCATGGATCAACAACGCCTGCTTGTGGAGATTGTCCACATCAAGCGCCGCAACGCTTGCCGCATACTCAGCTGCCGACAGCTGCCGGGTGCCCATGGATTCAGGAAAACGGATGACGTTCGACATGTTTGTCCTTTGTTTTTGAACTTCTGTGGGTGTTACGCGTTGATAGCAGGTTGTGCGGCGGCCTGACGATCTAGTTCCGCGACCCGGTCGAGCATCGCCTGGTTCCGCTCCATTGGCCGGGCCGGGGGAAAGACCAGCGTCGTCTGTAGGCGCAGGTCCGCTTCCACCAGGTCCGACAGGCGCAACGTCTCCATGCGGGGCGCCGTGATCGGGAGGGTAGCAGCTTCATAGGCGATCACGGGATGGTCGGCCGGGTAGTCCTTGGCCAGCAGCTCGACCAGCAGGCGCCGGTAGGCGGGGCCGGTCGAGAAGCGCGCCAGCGACCGGTCGCCGGCCATGCCGACCTGCCAGAGGATCAGATAGGCCGATGGGTCGATCCGGCGCTTGTAGAACATGAGCTGGCTGGCCTCGTAATGCTGGCAGCCGAAGGTCCCCGGGTCGATGCCCAGGTCGGCGTACAGGCAGTCCTCGGCCGAGATGCCCGGCTCCATGTGCGCCTCGAAGCCTTCGGCCCGGGCGCCGGCGATCGCCTTGTGCGGGACCAGGGCGAAGACGCCGGGATGGCCGTAGAACACGCCGCAGACCCGGCGCCCCGCGCGGACCTCGACCAGCATCGCCTCGACCATCTGCTTGTAGGACGTCAGCCGCGACTGGCCTTCGCAGTAGTAGGGCTGCAGGCTGCGGGTGTCCGCGCGCATGTCCTGCACCCACAGCTCCACCAGCGGATCGGAGACCAGGGCGAAGACCACGTCGGCCTGTTCGATGTGGCTTCGCGAACGCGGGCTGACATGGGCGCCGAGCATCATGCCCAGGCCGACGCAGGCCAGTGTGCCTTGTGGTGTCATGGCTAACCCCCGTGGAAACCCCTAATTTATCCGGTTTGCCCGGCGGCCTCCAATGGCTTGGGATGCCAGCGCTCGCGGATCAATTCCCAATAACGCTCATGGCTGCCGATGCGGGCGGAGTCACCGCGCTCAAACCGGAGCTTGGTCATCATCCCGTCGACAGCGATGTTCGTGGCGTTTTGCCTAATCCATAGCAGGCGCAGCGGCATCATAGTGAATGCCCTGTCGACGACACCCGCCATCGATTCCGTGCCATAGCCCTTGCCCTGCCCGGCCGACAGCAGCATCACGCCGATCTCGGCAACGTCCGGCTCGAGCTTGTCGACGAACAAGCCCACCAGGCCCACCCCCTCCGCCTGGCCTTGCCCGCAGACGATCCAGCGTTGCCGGGTCGGCGACTGTTGCTTGAGGGCTGCCTGGAAACTCCGCTTCGCCGCCTCCATCGTCATCGGCTCGGCGATATGCCGCATCAATCCCGGATCGGTGTAGAGCCGGCAATACAGGACTTCATCGCCCTCGCCGATCGGACGCAGGTGCAGGCGTGGCGTGTCGAAGCCATCCAACAAGGCGTCGTTCGCGCGTGGAACGACGGTTGTGCCGATGTGATCGTCCATCTGCTGTGTCAGCCCTCCTCCGCCTGCACCACCCGGTTGCGACCGGCCGCCTTCGCCGCGTACATCGCCGCATCGGCGCGCTGGATCAGCGCGCGCGTGTCTTCGCCGGGGCGCAACGTGGCCACGCCGACGCTGACGGTCGGCACGCGCTGCGAGGTCGATGTCGACAGGTCCTGCAGTTGCTCGCGGATGCGCTCGGCCACCTGCATGGCCTGTGCCGCGTCGGCGCCCGGCAGCGAGACGACGAATTCCTCGCCGCCATAGCGGCCGATCTGCTCGTGGTTGCGCAGCACGCGCCGCATGAGGTCGGCGACGAGGCGCAGCGCGGTGTCACCGGCCTCGTGGCCATGCAGGTCGTTGAGATCCTTGAAATGATCCAGGTCCATGAACAGCAGGGACAGCGGCCGGCGGGTGCGGCGGGCCGCCTCCTCCAGCACGGCCAGCCGCTCGCTCCAGGCGCGGCGATTCCACAGGCCGGTCAGGGGATCGACGTCGGCCAGGCGCCGGGCGCGGTCGCGGTCGCGACGCAACGCGAGGCTGCGATCGGCCAGGCCCAGCGACAGCACCAGTGCGTCGAATGCCCCTGCCGCCAACGCCGCATCCCCGCTCCACGTCCAGTCGGCGAGCAGTCCGTAGAGCTGCAGGCTGCCCAGCACCGTCACCGCCAGCAAGGGAACCCAGCCTACGAGATAGAAGATCGCGTAACGCGAGCCGCGCCAGGCAACCAGTGCCGCCACCACCACGATGAGCGGGCCGCCGAGGATCAGCAGCGGATTGATCAGTACGCGGGCCAGCGGCGCGAGCGCTGGCGCCAGCCCCAGCAGCGACAGCAGCGTCGTCAGCCCGGCGAACCCCAGCAGCAGCCGGCGGCCACCCGGCGCATGGCGGCCAACGTCGGCAAAGCGATCCAGGAAGAGGATCGCCGCCACCACCGATACCGTCGTCGCGATGCGACCCCACAACCGCGGCGCCTCGGCCACCCACTGCCAGGCCAGCGGGTCGTACACATACCCGGACTGGATGGACAGGATCAGCGCGTAGGCGATGACGAACACCGCGTACCAGGCGAAGGTGACGTCGCGCAGCTCGACCGCGAAGAACAGGGCCATCAGCGCCATGGCCGCCATCACCGCGAGGCAGGCGCTGGCAAATGCCAGCCAGCGCGCATCGGCGTGCAGGTACTCGGCAACGGGCAATACGGCAAAGGTCATGGGCGCCGCGATCACCCCGTCGGCTTCGACCTGCAGGCGCAATGGCTCGGCGCCCGCTGGCATCTCGTGGAGGGGAAATACCAGCCGGTCGTGCGCGGGCCATGCGTCGACTTCGACGCTGCCGAACTGCGCACGCTGGCCTGCGGATGCGCCGGGGGGAAAGAACGTCAGGACCTGCAGGCCGGGCGATCGCGCCTGCAACACCCAGTCGCCCGGTGGCCAGGCGCCGTTGGCGGGCCGCAACTCGATCAGCGCTCCGCCTTCATTCGGAGGAAACACCTGCAACCGCGCGGGATCGAAGTGGCGCAGCGGGGCATCCTCTCCACCGGCCTGGGGCGTCGCCGGGCGCCAGCCGCCTTCCAGGCCGAGGGCCGATGCCGAGGCGACCATCCACGGCAGGCAGGTTGCCAGCACCAGCAGCCACGCCAGTGCCCGGCATGGCCCCCTGGTCAGGGGCCGGGCATCGGCCGACAAGCGATGGCGTGAAAACCATGTCACGACGCCAAGCGTACGTGAGCAATGCGACACGTGCGACGGCGATCGAGGTCGAAGAATTCGAACCAGCGCGGATGCAATGCCTGCATGCGATCGAGCGGGTCGCGCGAGAAACCGAGCTTGAGGAGGTCCTCGTAGGCGCACGGGAGCACATACAGATAGCAGCGCCCGCGACTGGGCCCGCGGTTGCCTGGTTCGCGTGGGTCGATGCGTCGCGCCATGGTGGCAAGCTTACGGACGATCATGCGCACTGGGCATCAGCGCGTCTCACCTGCCATGCACGCCGCGCTGAACAGGATTCGAGCCATGCCAACGATCAAGATCGCCACCTTCAACGTCAACGGAATCCGCTCGCGCCTCGCGCCGCTGCTGCAGTGGCTGGACAAGGAGAAGCCAGACGTTGCCTGCCTGCAGGAGCTCAAGGCACCGGACGATGCATTCCCGATCGACGCCATCCGTGCCGCCGGATACGGCGCCATCTGGCACGGGCAGCGCTCGTGGAATGGCGTGGCGATCCTCGCCAGGGGCGCCGACCCCGTCGAAAGCCGACGCGGCCTGCCGGGCGACCCCGACGACTCCCACAGCCGCTACATCGAGGCCGCGGCACATGGCGTCATCGTCGGCTGCCTGTACCTGCCGAACGGCAATCCGCAACCAGGTCCGAAGTTCGACTACAAGCTGGAATGGTTCGATCGGCTGATCCGGCACGCGGCGACGCTGGTCGACAACGGCCACCCCGTGGTGCTGTGTGGAGATTACAACGTGGTGCCGACCGACGAACTCGACATCTACAACCCGCGCTCGTGGCGCAAGGATGCGTTGCTGCAGCCGGAGAGCCGCGACTGCTACGCGCGCCTGCTGGCACAGGGCTGGACCGATGCGCTGCGCGTCCTGCATCCGGACGAAAAGATCTTCACCTTCTGGGATTATTTCCGGCAGCACTGGGAACATGACTCGGGCTTGCGCATCGACCACCTGCTGCTCAATGCAGAGCTTGCGCCGCGACTGCGCGACGCCGGCGTTGATCGGTGGGTGCGTGGGCTTCCCGGTGCAAGCGATCACGCTCCGACATGGATCACGCTGAACCCGGCGAAGAAAGCACGCGCCACGCAGTCAGAAAGTAAAATCACCGGCAATGCAAGCAGGCAATCGAAGCCGACAGCAACGATGCGGAAGACATCGCGCGTTGCCGCGCCGAAAAATATTCCTGCACAGCGAAAGCATTTTCGCTGGAGCATTCAAGCAGATGATCCTTGCTTAACGACTCATGGCCGCTCGACTAACGCACGAACGTTTAAATTTTCTCCCATCAGAACAGGTACGCACCTGGACTGAGATGGTGCAAGCCTGCACTGTTGATCGCAGAGGAGAAAAAAAGATGGCGAACCAGAACCAGTCGAGCAACGACAACACCCGCGGCGGCGATAGCAGCAATCGTGGGTTTGCGGGCATGGACGACGACAAGCAGCGCAAGATCGCCCAGAAAGGCGGCGAGGCTGTCAGCCAGGATCGCGAGCACATGTCCGAGATCGGCCGCAAGGGCGGTGAAGCCTCGCATGGCGGCGGGAGCCAGGGTGGCAGTCAAGACGGGAAACAGGGCGGCAGCAGCAGCCGCGGTGGCAGCCAGGGCGGTCGCAATTCCTGACGCGATCCCGACCGGCAAGCATGGCGCCCGCTGGTGCGGGCGCTTTTTTTTAGTGACTGAAATCGACGGCGCGGGATGGCCGTCGCGTGGTCAGTCGGCCTCGGCAGCAGCCTCGCGTCCCTGCTGCCGGATCAAGGCTTCCTGGCGCGCGTCCTCGATCGACATCCGGACCGCATGCACGTCGGCCTTGTGCAGGTCGAATACGAAGTGGCCGGTGAGTGGCGTATCGGCCTTGAGCTCGCCCGCCTCGTAGAGCTTCCACATCTCTTCGCCGAAATGCGTCGCGTTGAGTTCGGGTGCGAACCGGCCCAGGCTGTCGCGCAGGTTGTGCACGTCGCGCAGCAGCATCTCGCGGGCGGCGTTGTTGCCCGCGGCACTGACGACCTGTGGCAGGTCGATGATCACCGGGCCTTGGGCGTCGACCAGCACGTTGTATTCGGACAGGTCGCCGTGGATGAGGCCCAGCGCGAGCATGCGCACGACGTCGCGCACGAGCGCCGCATGGAATTCCCGCGCCTGCCCGGGGGTGAGTTCGACATCGCCCAATCGTGGCGCGCTGAAACCATCGGCATCGGTGACCAGCGCCATCAGCAGCACGCCGTGGTGGAAACCGTGCGGCTGCGGCACGCGCACGCCCGCCTCGGACAGCTGGTACAACGCATCGACCTCGGTGTTCTTCCACGCCGTTTCCTGCTCGCGGCGCCCGAACTTGCTGGCCTTGCCGATCGCGCGCGCCTGGCGGCTGCCGCGGACCTTGCGCCCTTCCTGGTATTGCACGCGCGCCTGGAAGCTGCGTTGCGCCATGTCCTTGTACACCTTGGCGCAGAGCACCTCGTCGCCTGCCCGCACGACATAGACCGAGGCTTCCTTGCCGCTCTTGAGCGGACGCATGACCTCGTCGATCACGCCGTCGTCGATCAGCGGCTGCAAGCCCTTGGGCGTCTTCATCGGCCAGCGCTCCGGTAGCGGCGGCATTCAGCTGCGATCCGATCCATCAGGCCTTCTTCAGGAAACACGTCTTCAGCACCAGTCCGTGAATCCTGTCCGAATGTCCCTCGATGTGCTCCGGATCGCCGTCGACCAGGCGGATATTGCGGATCAGCGTGCCCTGCTTGAGCGGAATGGATGAGCCCTTCACCTTGAGGTCCTTGATGACGATGACGGCGTCGCCTGCGCACAGGATGGTGCCGTTGGCGTCCCTCGGCGCGGCTCCCTGCACGTCCGCTGGCGGTGCCGACGGCCATTCATGCCCGCAGACCGCGCACACGGCCCGGTCGCCATCGGCGTAGGTGTTGTCGCTGCCGCATTGCGGGCAGTCGGGCAGATCGGACATGCGAGGGATTCCGGGAAAGCGCGCAGCCTACACGGACTGGGTGGCCGGGGCACCCGTCGGCGGGCGGCAATAGGGGATGGCATTCATGCCGCACAGGCCCCCATGGCGAGCTCGAATGAGCGCACCCGCGCCGCGTGATCGAAGATGTTGGCGGTCAACAGGAGTTCGTCGGGGCGGTGCTGCGCGATGAACCGCGCCACGCCATCGCGGATCGCCTGCGGTGCGCCAACCACCGCGCAGCCGAGCGCGCGATCGACACCGGCCTTCTCCTGTGGCGTGCAGAAGGCATCGATATCGCTGGCGCTGGCCAGCGGCGGCGGCACCAGGCCCGGACGCCCGCGCCGCAGGTTGATGAAGCTTTGTTGCTGGGTGGTGAACAGGCGAGCCGCCTCCGCGTCGCTGTCGGCTGCGACGACATTCAGCGCCAGCATCACCTGCGGTTGCCGCAGGCGCGCGGATGGGCGGAATTCGCCGCGGTACACCGCCAGTGCCTGCTCCAGCGCGTCGGGTGCGAAGTGCGAGGCGAACGCGTACGGCAGTCCGAGCATCGCGGCCAGGCGCGCGCCAAACAGGCTGGAGCCCAGTATCCACACCTCGATGCTGCTGCCCGCGCCCGGCACCGCCTGCACGGCCTGCCCCGGTTGCGCTGGCTCGAAATAACGCAGCAACTCGACCACGTCAGCAGGAAATTCATCGGCGTTGGCGTAATAGCGTCGCAGCGCGGTGGCGGCTGCCTGGTCGGTGCCCGGCGCGCGTCCGAGACCCAGGTCGATGCGGCCGGGATACAGCGCATCGAGCGTGCCGAACTGCTCGGCCACCTGCAGGGGCGCATGGTTGGGCAACATGATCCCGCCCGCCCCGACCCGGATGTGCGTGGTGCCGCCGGCCACGTGTCCGATCAGCACCGCCGTCGCCGCGCTGGCGATCCCTGGCATGTTGTGGTGCTCGGCGAGCCAGTAGCGGCGATACCCCAGGCGTTCGGCGGCGCGTGCCAGGTCGAGCGTATTGGCGAACGTCGCCCGCACGTCGCTGCCTTCGGTGACGGGGGCAAGATCAAGGACGGACAAGGGGATCATCGGCGGTCTCGCGCGGGCATTCCCGATGAGATGGGGGCGCCCGGCGCGAAATCACCGGTGCACGCTGCAGGACGTGGCCGCCACCGGCGGTTGGCTCAGGCAGCCAGTTCCCGGGATAGCTTGCGCAGGCGCGCCTCGAGCTCCTCGACCCGGTAGGGTTTTGCCAGGAAATCGCAACCCTCGGGAATGGTCGGCAATTGCCCGCGCGCATACCCCGACACCAGCAGGACCTTGATATCCGGCCGGATCGCGCGCGCCTTGTGCAGCAGGTCGACGCCGCTCATGCCCTTGGGCATGACGATGTCGGTCAGCAGGATGTCGATGTCGTCGTCGCGCTGGATGATCTCGAGTCCCGCCGCGCCCTCGTCCGCCGTCAGCACCGCGTATCCCATGTAACGCAGCGCTTCGACGGTGACGAGCTGCACGTCCGGATCATCCTCGACCAGCAGGATCTTGGTGGGCGTACACCCATCCGCATCCGTCGATTGCGAGCCGCCTGCGCGCACGGGCAGGTAGAAACGAACGACCGTCCCGCCGCCGACCGCGCTGTCGATGTCCACGTAGCCACCGGACTGCACCGCGAAGCCATAGACCTGGCTCAATCCCAGTCCACTGCCCTTGCCGACATCCTTGGTCGTGAAGAAGGGTTCCGTCGCGCGTGCGCGCACGTCCTCCGTCATGCCCACGCCGGTGTCCTCGACGGAGACGCACACGTACCTGCCGGGCTTCCCGGCGCCCTCCAGCCCCAGCGCGTCCCCGGGCGCAACGTCGTACTCGCGCGTCCGCACGAGGATGCGCCCGCCATCGGGCATGGCATCGCGCGCGTTGACGACCAGGTTGAGCATCGCCGCCTCGAACTCGCCGACATCCACGTCCACCAGCCCCAGCGCGCGCGACAGGCTGAGTTCGATCTGCACGTTGTCGCCGACGGCGCGACGCAGGACCGATTCGGCCGAATAGAGCACTGCGTTGAGGTCGCGGCTTTCGGGATTGAGCGTCTGCCGGCGCGAGAACGCGAGCAGTTGTCGCGTCAGCAGCGAGCCGCGCTCGCCTGCGCGCTGCGCCACGGCCACCAGTCGACGGACGCGCTGCGCATCGCCGCTGTCGGCGTTGATCAGGTCCAGGCTGTTGGTGATCACCGTCAGCAGGTTGTTGAAGTCATGGGCCACGCCAAACGTCAGCTGGCCGATCGCCTCCATCCGGTGTGCCTGCAACATCGCCTGCTGGGCGACTTCCAGCGCCTCGGCCTGCTGCCGCCGCTGGGTCACATCGCGCGTGATCTTGGCGAATCCGACAAGGGTGCCATCGTCGTCGAACACGGGGTCGATGAGGACGCTGGCCCAGAAGCGCGTTCCATCCTTGCGAACGCGCCAGCCTTCTTTCTCATACTTCCCCTCCGAGATGGCCGTGGCCAGCGCATAGGCGGGCTCACCGCCATCGCGGTCCTCGGTCGTGTAGAAGCAGGAAAAATGACGGCCGATGACTTCCTCGGCGCGATAGCCCTTGATGCGCTCGCCGCCGGCATTCCAACTGGCGATGTTGCCGTTCACGTCCAGCATGTAGATGGCGTAATCGGTGACACCCTGCACGAGCAGCCGGAACTGGCGCTCGCTCTCGCCAAGCGGGGCCCGGATCTCACCCGACTGTGCCGGCATGGCGGCGTTGCCGACAGGCTCGCAGCTGATGTCTCTCCCGCTCACGCAATCTCCGGGACTGCACTGGTTGCAATCGTTGGTTGGAAGGCCACCAACAAGCCGTGGCGCATCCGGCGGAGTGTACCGATGAGGGGCGTGAAGGCGCATGCACCGGGGTGCGGGGACCCCCAGGGCAACATGTGACGCTCGTCACGCTTGAAAGCGTCATATGACCGCCTGGTCCGCATGGCTGGGCGGTCCCAGCAGCCCGGCGTCGCGGTCACGCGCGGACACCACCGCCCGCGCTCACTACACTGCAACACCCCGCACAAGACTGGCCATGACCGACCCGATTCGCCTCGACAAGCGGGTTTCCGAGCTGATGCGTTGCTCGCGGGCGCAGGCGCAGCAGTACATCGATGGCGGCTGGGTGTCGATCGATGGCGTCGTCTGCGAGCAGCCAGGTACTTCCGTCACCTCCGGGCAGGTGACCGTCGCCGAGGACGCGCAGCTCAACGCGATCGAGCCGGCGACGATCGTCTGGCACAAGCCGGCGGGATTCGATGCAACGCAGTCCGCAGGGGCGATCACCGCGGCCAACCGCAGCGCAACCGACGATTCCGGCGTGCGGCTGCTGCAACGGCACCTGCACGGGCTGACCGCGCTGATGCCGATCGACAGCGACGCCAGCGGACTGGTGGTGCTGTCGCAGGATGGGCGCATCTGGCGACGGCTCACCGAGGACTACGCCGCGATCGAACAGGAATTCGTCATCGAGATCTCGGGCGACCCGGTGCCGTACGGGATCGCGCGCCTGTGCAATGGCCTCCAGTACCAGGGCCGTTCGCTGCCGCCGTGCAAGGTCAGCTGGCAGAACGAAGTCCGGTTGCGGTTTGCCATCAAGGACGTGCGGCCCGGCCAGCTGCGCCACATGTGCGAGGCGGTCGGCCTTGGCGTGGTGTGGATGCGCCGGATCCGGGTGGGCCGGATTCCGCTGGGCAAACTGCCCGTCGGCGAGTGGCGCCACCTGCCTGCAGGCGCGCGTTTCTGAAACACCGACCTGCTGCACGTCAGCCGGGCTGACGATCCCGCCTGCGCGAGCCGGATCAGCATCACGGACACGGCAGTGCTCCGCGGCAATGCGCTGACATTCCCTTCACGTCGACGAGAGGCTCCCTCGCCGACCCTTGAAAGTCCCGCCCCGCAACCACACACGCGGGGCAGCGTCCAGCGGTTCCCAAGCAGCGCACGCGGCTGCCCGTGGACGTCGTGGAGCGGACATGGAACGACAACAGATCGAAGAAACACTGGCACTGCTGCAGGCACAGTGTGCGGTCCAGCATCTGATGCTCCGGGCGATGCTGCGGTTGCAGCCCGATCCGATGGCCCTGCTCGAGGCGTGGCATGCGGTTCGCGCCGATGCGGAGCGCGCGACCTCGGTCCTGCCCGCCGATGCCCGTCACAGCCGTTGGCTTGCCGACCAGATGCAATGCTTCGTCGAAGACTGGACCGCGGAACTGGCCGACGTGGCGGCGATGAACACCGAACCCGCACGCCACGCCCCGCAGGCCCGACCGCGCCAACGGCGTCCGCCATCGCGCGCAACGCGTCCGAAGACGAATGCGGACCGTGGGCCGTCCTCCTGATCCGCTGATATCCATTAGCACCGACCCCAGCGCGCTGCAGCGACTTGTCGCGCCACCGCCACAGGCTCACCGCTCCATGCCCAATCCAAGTGCCGGCATCCTGCTGTTCAAGCATTGCGATGGCGAATTGCAGGTGTTGCTTGCCCACCCTGGCGGGCCGTTGTGGCGTCATCGCGACGATGGCGCGTGGTCCATTCCCAAGGGCGAACTCGCACCCGGTGAGGCTGCAGATGTCGCCGCGCGACGGGAGTTCGCCGAGGAAACCGGCGTGGCGCCGGACGGTGTCCTTCAAACCCTTGGGACTGTCCGCCAGCGCGGTGGCAAGCAGGTGGAAGCCTTCGCGCTGGAAGGCGACTTCGACGTGACGTCGCTGCGCAGCAATCCATTCGGGATGGAATGGCCGCCGCGCAGCGGGCAGCTGGCGTCGTTTCCGGAGATCGACCGCGTGGAGTGGTTTTCGTTGCCGGTCGCGCGACGCAGGATCCTCGATGGCCAGCTGCCTTTCCTCGATCGCCTGGCGCTGCTGCAAGGGCATGCGCCGGATTGATCGTCGGCGTCAGCGCAGTTGGCTGTCCTTGCTGCCGCGGCGGTTGTAGCCGCTGGCATGGCCCTGCTCCTGGTCGTGTGCTTCCTGGCAGGCGATGCACAGGCGAACGCCCGGGACCGCTTCGCGGCGCGCCTGCGGAATGCCGGCGTCGCATTCCTCGCAACGTTCAAGGCCCGGACCCTGCGGCAGCTGGCTGCGGGCACGCTCGATGGCGTCCTTCACGGTCGCATCGATCTGCTCCTGCACGGCGCCTTCTTTTGCCCAACCGGTTGCCATGGTGTCCCTCCGTTGTTCGAACACTGACCGGTAACAGGATAAGACGTCCGGAGTGAACACAAGGCAGCCGCCTGGGGACCGATGGTCGGCGTGAATCGCATCGCCCGCACGTCGACTGCATCCGGTGATGCCTGCGTGGATCAAACGCAGCGTTGCATCCATGGCCGCTGCGATCGTCGGCCGCGAACCCATGAATGGATGCTGGCGTCCTTCATCGCCTGCAAGGAATCCCATGTCCGTGACTGCAACCGCAGCTTCCCCACTGTTCACCCCGACCCACCTGGGATCCATCCCGCTGGCCAACCGCATCGTGATGGCGCCGCTCACGCGCAATCGCGCCGTCGGCGACCGCGTGCCGACGCCCATGGCCATCGAGTACTACGGGCAGCGCGCCAGTGCCGGACTCATCATCAGCGAGGCGACGCAGGTCAGTCCGCTCGGCCAGGGCTATCTGGATACACCCGGTCATCGCCAATCCCGACCTGGTCGAACGCATGCGAACCGACGCTCCGCTCAACCAGCCCGCACGCGAGACACTGTATGGCGGCGGCGCGAAGGGTTACGTCGATTACCCGACGCTGGAGCCCGCCATCGACGACGTGGTGGCCTAGCCGGCGAGAACGCGGCCGCGGCCCGCGTTCTTGGCCGCGTACATGCCCTGGTCGGCACGCAGGATCGTCTGGGCGGTGTCCTCGCCCAGTCGGTATTGGGCGACGCCGGCTGAAAACGACAGTGGCGGATCCCCGGCGTCGTGCGGCATCCCGCGCACGTGATCCAGCAGCCGCTCCATGGCGTCGAGCGCCTGGGGCGCGTCGCTGCCGGGCATGAGCACCAGGAATTCCTCCCCGCCCCAGCGCGCGACGAGGTCGCAACCACGCACGTTGCGTTGCGCCACGATGGCAAAGGCCTGCAGCACGCGGTCGCCGCCGGCGTGTCCGTGGGCGTCGTTGACCCGCTTGAAATGGTCCAGGTCGATGAGCGCCACGCTGAAAGGCGTGCCCTGTCGCTCCGCCCGTGATTGCTCCTCGCCCAGCCGGTGCTCCATGTGGCGCCGGTTGCACAGGCCCGTCAGCGCGTCATGGGTCGCCAGCCGCTGCACCTGCTCCAGCGCCTGCATCAGCTCGGTGCGCTGGGATTGCAGGCGCATGCGCAGCAATGACAATCGTGCCGCCAGCCACGACAGCGCCGGCAACATGATCGAGATCATCAGGAAATTGATCAGGTCCAGCCGCAGGTTCGCGTCGCGCAGCGACCAGGTATCGACGCCCGGCTCCAGCGCATGGCCGACCATGATCGTCCCGAGGAGGCTGGCGAGGGTGAGCGCGGTCAGCAGCGCGATCTTGCGCCAGCTCAATGAAAACGCGGCGAACGTGAAGATCAACAGGAGCGGGAACAAGGTGACGCTGCGCACCGGCCCGCAGATCAGGTATCCCCACTCGACGCCGATCACGCCCAGCATCAGTTGTTCGACGGTCAGCGCAGGGTCGCTGAAGCGCTCGCTCCAGCCGCTGCGCAGCGCGACATAGATCACCGCCAGGACGGTGGCCAGGAAGATGCACCAGGGAACCAGGCGACTGGCATCCATCCAGCCAAGTCGCAGGCCGAACCAGAGCACCAGGCCACTGGCGGCGTAGGCGAGCGTGCCGATCAACCATTGCGTCAGCCGGATGCGCCTGCGCGGATCGGCCCCCAGCGCAAACGCGGAAAGACGACCTGGTGGCTTGCGGCGGGTCGCCGTCCCCGGGTCCGCTTCGGACACCGCGGGCGCGGGGTGCTCTGGCATGTCCAATCAGTCTCCCCATGCGACTGTTTGACGCGGCCATTATCGACATTCGACAAGCAGGCGCGTGAAGGGCCAGGAATGTCGGCGCAACCACGCTCGTGGCCAGACCTCTGGGCACCGCGCCCAGGAGCCGGTCAGGCAGATCGATGCGCGAAGTGACCCCGCCGATCCGCAGTGACATCACCGCCACGACGCTCGTTGGGCTCCTGCATGGCCATGTGGCCGAACGGGCCCAGGACTTGCACTTTCACCGACCGCCGGCGCTCGATCCCACCCAACTCACTGCCAACGGCAACAAGCGCGCAGGGAAATTCCGGACTCCTCGTCATCGGATGATCCAGCGCCAGCGTCACATAGGCCTTGGCGTCCATCGACGCGACCAGGGCGTCGACGATGGCTCCGGAGATGCGCATGGTTCCGCGGTATCGCGCGGGACCGTGCACGGCAGTGGCCTCCATCGACGGCAGGAAGCACGTGGGAACCAGCAGATAGGCCTCGCGGCAACGGTAGACGGAAACATGCATGTCGCACCTGTCGTTGGCCCTTCAGGGACCTTGCTGACGGATGCTGGCCCCTTGCCGGGCATCCGTTGATGATCCAGATCAAGCCGGCCTTTGACCGACTGCCATCCGGGGACATGGGCTCCCAGCCCGGCACACCTGCCGCCCCAGTCCATCAACAAACGCGTCGCCCGCGCGCCGCCGGCCACGACACCCTCGCCAGGATTGACGCGGATCAAACCGCAGGGCGGACAAAGGGACTACCGTTGTCTTGCCGGCACGCAGTCCCGCGTGGCCGGGGGAGCGAATCGATGAGCACCAGCCGCAAGACCGCCGCCGGCGGACGCAACGGGCACGCCACTGCATTACAGGCTGTCGCCCTGCTGCTGTTTTCGTTTCTGTCACTGCAATCACCGCCTGCGCAGGCGGTGCCCTCCTACGCCAGGCAGACCCAGCAGCCTTGCAGCGGATGCCACGTTGGCGGTTTCGGGCCGCAACTGACGCCATTCGGTCGCCAGTTCAAGCTCTCCGGATACACGCTGAAGGTCGGCGACGACGCCAAACTGCCCTTGTCGGCGATGATGGTGGAGTCGTTCACGCATACACAGAAGGCGCAATCCGAAGCACCCGGAAAGCATTTCAGCCGCAACGACAACACCGAGCTGGAGCAGGCGTCGCTGTTTTTCGCCGGCCGGCTCAGTGACCACCTGGGCGCCTTCGTCCAGGCCACGTACGAACAGGCCAGCGGCATCGTGGGCTGGGACAACGCCGAGCTCCGCTACGCGCGCACCTTCAGCGGCGCCCGCCACAACGGCATCTGGGGCCTGACGGTCAGCAACAACCCGACGCTCAGCGACGTCTTCAACACCGCGCCAGCCTGGCAATACCCGTACATGGCGCCCGATCTGGCGCCTGGTGCACCGGCCGCACCGATCCTCTTCGGCGGGCTGGGGGGCCAGGTCATCGGGGCCAGTGCCTATACCCAGATCGACGGCAGCTGGTACATCGAGGCAGGCGGATTCCGCACGCTGTCACCGGCCTTCCTCGGGCATGTCAACGCCGACTATGACGGGCGATTGTCGAAGACCGCACCCTACGCGCGCATCGCGCGCACCTGGGATATCTGGGGCGGAAACCTGGAAGTCGGTGGCTTCGCGCTCGACGCCCGCCGCCAACTCGCGGGGGAAGATCCCGTTGGCAACGTGATTTCGCTTGGAGGCCCGTCCGACCGCTTCCGCGATCTTGGCGTGGACGCCAGCTACCAGAACTTCGGCGATGGCACGCACACCTACACCGTGAACGCCCTGTACGTCGACGAGCGCCAGCACCTGGACGCGACCTTCGATGCCGGCGGCGCGGAACACCTGCGCAACTCGTTGCAGGCACTCAACATCAATGGCAGCTACTGGTACCGCAATACATGGGGTGCAACGCTGGGCGCATTCGCCAACAACGGCAGCGCCGACACCATCCTGTACGGCGATACCCGGTCGCCGAACACGCAGGGCGGCACCATGGAGCTTGACTGGAACCCACTGGGCCAGGCCAATTCCTGGGGCGCGCCTTGGGCCAACATCCGGATCGGGCTGCAGTACACGTTCTACACGCGCTTCAGTGGCGCGGTGCACAACGTCGATGGCGCCGGCCGCAATGCAAGCGACAACAACACCTTGTTCGCCTATCTCTGGCTGGCGCTGTAGCCGCCCGCCGCCCCTTCCCCCCACGACAGGACTCCTCCCATGCGCACCCTTCTCTTCCTCGCCGTATTCCTGGCATCCGGATTCGTCCATGCCGAAAGTTGCACGATCGACCTCAAGTCCAACGACGCGATGAGGTTCGACCAGCACAGCGCCACCGTGTCGTCGACATGCAAGACCATCACCGTCAATTTCTCGCACACCGGCAAGCTCCCGGCGCAGGCGATGGGACACAACCTGGTCATCGCATCGGCGGCTGACTACCAGGCCGTTGCGCAGGACGGTTTGAAAGCCGGCCTGGCCAACAACTATGTCAAGCCGGGCGACACGCGCGTGATCGCGTCGACCAAGATCATCGGTGGCGGCGAGAGCACCAGCACGACGTTCCCGGGCAGCAAGTTGAAGGCCGGTGGCGCATACAAGCTCTTCTGCACCGCCCCGGGCCACCTGGGGATGATGACGGACCAGCTGATCGTGAAATGATCGCTGCGCGGAGCGCACGATCGATTGGCTGACCAGGATCCATTGCCATGACGCGCGGCGCCTTTCGGGGCGCCGTCGCTTTCAGCCGCTGCAGCCACCACAGCAGATCGACGGCAACTGCCGGACCCGATCCGGCGTGATCGGCAATCCCGCCCCGCAGACCAGCGAGACCAGCTGCACTGCATCGATCGACGTCGCGATCCGCAACGTGTTGCCGCTAGGGTCGACATCCACCAGCGCCGATGGATCCGCTGCCTGGATCGCCTCCTCGATTGCCGCAAGCCCCGCTACCGGCCCGATCAGCCTGATGTGGAATTCCATCGTGCCCCTCGTCGTTGTCGTCGGCGCCCACGGCGCATCCCTGCGCGCAGGTTGACCGACGCAGGAAGCCATCGCGTTGACCCCGGTCAAGCCGTGCCTGCACGTCGCACACCAACTGCCTTGCCCGCAATGAAAGCTTCGCGGTGAGTTGACCCGACTGGACCAGCCGGGTGTTCCTCGTCCATGACGCGCGTCGCATCCTGACGGACTCCAGTCGGGACCCGCACGCGCAAGCCGGTCGGGCCGCCATGTCTTTGCTATCGTTCGGCCTCGCGATCGCCATCATCCGGGAACCCCATGCGACAGCTTTTCTTGACTCCTGCACGCCTGCTCCTGCTGACGTGCCTGTGCGCCGCCACCTGCGGTGCGTGGGCGGCGACGCGGGATTTCGGCGACCTGCATTGGCGCCTGCTGGGGCCGTTTCGCGGCGGACGCGTGCTGGCGGTCGCCGGCGTGCCAGGACAGCCGCGTCATTTCTACTTTGGCGCCGTCAACGGCGGCGTGTGGGAAACGCATGACGCCGGCCGCAGCTGGCAGCCGATCTTCGACGAGCAGCCGGTCGGCGCGATCGGCGCGATCGCGGTGGCGCCTTCGGACCCGAACGTGCTGTACGTCGGCACCGGCGAAGCGGACATGCGCTCGGACATCGCACAGGGCGACGGGGTCTATCGCTCGCGCGATGCGGGCCGGCATTGGGTGAAGGCCGGCCTGGGCGACAGCCAGCAGATCGGCAAGATCATCGTCGATCCGAATCATCCGGACACGGTCTTCGTCGCGGCGCTTGGCCATCCGTATGGCCCGAATGCGGAACGCGGCGTCTTCCGCTCGCGCGATGGCGGCGCCCACTGGCAGCGCGTGCTCGGCAAGGGCGACGACACCGGTGCGATCGACCTGGCCTTCGAGCCGGGCAATCCGCAGGTGATCTACGCGGCGCTCTGGCAGGTCAGGCGCACGCCGTGGAATGTCTATCCGCCGGCGACAGGCCCAGGCTCCGGCCTCTACAAATCCAGCGATGGCGGCGACACCTGGACGCCGATGCGCGGCAACGGATTCCCCGATCACGCCGGACGCATCGGCATTGCCGTCGCGCCGGGCGACGCATCGCGCGTGTACGCGATCGTCGATGGCGACGCGGGCGGCCTGTACCGATCCGACGATGCCGGCGCGCACTGGCGCAGGACCAGCGACGACGCCCGCATCTGGCAGCGCGGCTGGTACTTCGGCCGCATCGCGGTCGATCCGAAGAATGCCGATCGCGTGTATGCCATGAACACCATCGTGCTGCGCTCCGATGACGGCGGCGCGCACTTCAATGCGGTCCAGGGCGATGCGACCGGCGACGACTTCCACGAGCTGTGGATCGATCCGACCGACCCGGACCGGCAGATCCTCGGCGTCGACCAGGGCGCGATCGTCACCTTGAACGGCGGCAAAAGCTGGAGCAGCTGGCACAACCAGCCGACGGCGCAGATGTACCACGTCAGCACCGACAACCGGTTTCCGTATCGCGTCTATGGCGCGCAGCAGGATTCGGGCGCGGTCGGGCTGCCCAGCGCGGCCACCGGCAACGAACGCATCACCATGGAGCAGTTCAAGGAAGTCACCGTCGGCGGCGAGAGCGGCATGATCGCGCCGGACCCCAGGGACCCGGACATCGTCTACGGCGGTGGCGTCGACCGGCTCGACCTGCGCACCGAGCAGACGCGTTCGGTGGACCCCACGCTCGCCGAACCCGACGCGCTGTACCGACGCACGTGGACGTTGCCGCTGGCGTTCTCGAAGGTGGATCCGAAGGTGCTGTATTACGCCAACCAGCGGATCTTCCGCACCGCTGACGGCGGCGAGCACTGGACCCCGATCAGCCCGGACCTCACCCGCGAACAGCCCGCGACGCCGTCGAACCTCGACGACACCACCGTCGCCAACAACCTCGGCACCGGGCCACGGCGCGGCGTGGTCTATGCCATCGCGCCCTCGCCGCTCGCAGCCAAACTGCTCTGGGCCGGCACCGACGACGGCCTGGTCTGGCGCAGCAGGGACGAAGGTGCGCACTGGCAGGACGTCACGCCCGCCGGACTGGGCGCCTGGTCGAAGGTCGGCATGATCGAGGCCTCGCACTTCGACGCCGACATCGCCTACGCCGCCATCGACCGGCATCGACTGGATGATCGCAAGCCCTATCTCTATCGCACGCGCGACGGCGGCAGGAGCTGGACGTCGATCGTCAGCGGCATCCGCGACGGCGACTTCGTCAACGCAGTGCGCGAGGATCCCGGCCAGCGCGGATTGCTGTACGCGGCCACCGAACTGGGCGTGTACGTGTCCTTCGACGATGGCGACCACTGGCAGCCGATGCAGATGAACCTGCCACGCACCTCGGTGCGCGACATCGACATCCACGGCGACGACATGGTCATCGCCACGCATGGCCGCGGGTTCTGGGTGCTCGATGACCTGTCGCCGATCCGCCAGATGGTTGCGGAGCGGTCGCCGGATGCGACGCGACTGTTCGCACCGTCTACGGCGATCCGCGTGCGTCCCGCCGGTTTCACCGGGACCCCGCTGCCGAAGGACGAGCCGACCGCGCAGAACCCGCCATTCGGCGCGCGCATCGACTACCGGCTCGCCGACACGCCGGCACAGCCGGTGCAGCTGGCCATCCGTGACGCATCGGGACAGCTCGTGCGCGGTTACTCCAGTGCCGACAAAGCGCCGACGTACGCGGCTGCGACAGCCGGCACCGCGCCGGAATGGTTCACGTCGCCGTCGGTGCTGGCCACGGCGCCGGGGCTGCATCGGTTCATCTGGCCGCTGCGCTATCCGGCGCTGCCGACCGCTGCCGCTGGCGACGCCTACACCGAGGGCGCATGGGCGCCACCCGGCCGGTACACGGTCGAACTGACCGTCGATGGGCACACGTATCGCCAGCCACTGACGGTCGTGCCCGACCCGCGCGTCAAACTTCCTGCTGACACTTACACGCGCCAGTTCGCATTCGCACGCAAGGTCGAAGCGGCGCAGGTGAGACTGGCGGCCGCACAGGCACAGGCGACCCAGCTGCATACGGCGATCAAGGCTGCCCGCAAGTCGCCCGGCGAACTGGACGCTGCGCTGGCAGCGCTGGATGGAAAAGTCGTCGAGCGCAACGGGCACGTCGATGCGGTCAACCCCTACAACGCCTGGGCGATGCCACCCAGGAGCACGCAGACGTTCGCCTTCCTGGCGCAGGCATTCGGCAAGCTTGGCAATGCCGTCGACGGTGCCGATGGCGCGCCGTCGCCGGACGCGATCACCGGTTACGACAAGCTGATGCCGATGCTCGACGCCACCCTGGGCCTGTGGCAGGCACTGGTGTCGACCGACCTGGCGGCAATGAACGCGCAATTGCGCGGTGCCGGACGGCCCGAACTCAGCCTGGTCGTGGGGTCGTCGGCGAAGACGCCCTGACATCCACGGGCATGGTCAGATCCGCGAGTGCTCCAGCGGGCGCTCGCGGTGCATCAATGTCCACTCGGCGTGCTCGGCCAATGCGGCTTCGCCCAGCGTGCGCAGGATCTGGCGTTGCTCGTGCAGCGAGGTGCTCGCCTTCAGCCGATGCCGTGCCGCGCTGAAGATGCTCTGCATGAAGCGGTATTGCTTGATCAGTTCCTTGTCGGCCTTCTTGTAGGCGTAAGCCTCGTGCACGGCGACGGCAACCGAGAGCACTCCCATCGCCGCCACCATCAGGTTCTGGGTGCGTCCAGCGAGCTGGCGGGCGAAGACCGCGAGCACCACGCTGATCGCGATGCCAAGCCACAAGCTGGTATTGCCGAGCAGCGTGGCGCGCGCGTGCTGGCGCGTGCGCCGCGATGCCGTGACCGTGAAGTAGTGCAGCTGTCCGGGAGAATCGTCCGTGCCGATCCATTCCGAGATCACGGCGGCCACTTCCGCCGGACCCGTGGCCGTCGGCTTGAGGATCCCGTCCAGGCTGGCCCCGCGCATGACGTTGCGGATCCATCCGAGCTCCACATCCTGCTTCTGCAGGAAGTTGTCGTGCGCGAACGACGGTGAGCTGATGTCGACGATGCCGGCGCGGCGCCAGAACGACTGCACGCGCAATCCTTCCGCCAGGGCGCGGTAATCGATGTACTGGCGGTGCCATTCGCGGCGCGTCGCGATCGCTGTCACGATGATGCCCGCGACGAAGAACAACAGGAACAGGTACAGCATCACGTCCTGGTTGGTGACGTCGGAATACAGCACGAACGAAAAACCCATCAGCGCCGCCAGCACGTAGGTGACCAGCAACACCTTGGCCACCCGTCGCTGGTAGGTCGTCGCCAGCCAGTCGGCCACCTGGAAGAGCGCATGGATCGGGCAGCTGTCGCCTTCCACCACCACGGTGGCTGGTCGCGAGCCGATCTGGTCGCCGTACTTCTCCCAGTCCATGTCGAATTCGCAATGCCTGCGGAACATCTGCTCGAAGGATGGCGGCATGTCCGCGTGCTCGACGTAATCCTGGTCGCAGGTCAGCCAGCAGCCATGCGCGCCCACTTCGTCCGCGCTGTCGCGGCGCCCGGTGGGGATGTGATAGGCGATCGTCTCCTCCCCAAGGCCCAGCATCCCCAACACGGCGCGACGGCGTTCAAGCGGACCCGGCATGTCGCCGCGCAGATGGAACGCGACCACCTGCGCGGTCCCGCCCAGCAGGTCGGATCCGCGTCCATCCCACAGCGCCAGCAGGATGTGGCAATGGCTGGACACGAAGATGCCGGCCCGCGCGTATTGCTGGTCGCGGGCAGGCCCGGGCCGGGAGACCGCCGCGGCATCGTTGCCGGGTGCGATCGGCAACAACAGGCGTTCCGCGCGCTGCAGCTGCCGCTCGAACAACTCGAGCGCCGCGGTCTCTTCGAAGTCGTCCCGGTACATCACTTCCGTCACCGGCAGTGGCGCGATGACCCTCAAGCCAAGCTCGAAGGCGACGTCCGCCACCAACTGGTCGCTGCCTTCGGCAAGCGACGACAGCAGGCTGACCGGCAATCCCGGATAGCGACCCTGCAGGTCCTCGAAGAATGCCCGCACCTGCGCACGCAAACGCGGAACCTCCGCCTCCCGCAGGTTGCGGTGCCCGGTCACGCCCACGACCAGGGTGCTGGCGAGCAGCGGCATTGGCATCGGCGGTGTGCGCCGCTACCGGGCGGGCACGTTCCTGATGGCCGGATCGCAGGGGATGAGGTTGTTGGGCGTCGTTCCGGTATCGGTGACGTTGACCTTGTAGGAGCCATCCAGCAGGCCGGTGCAGCTGTCGTTGATCACCCGCGTCCGGGGAGCATTGCCGTGCGTGCTCAGTTGCCCGTTGGGGTCGTTCTGGAAGCTGACCGCGTCACCAACAAACTGGTACCGCGTGTCGGTGGTCGTGGCGAACTTGAGCGTGATGGCTGCGTTGCCTCCGCCGACGCCGTACTGCACCGAGCCATCGTTGCCAGGCATGTTGCCACCGACATACTGGTAGCTGTAGGTGGTGCCATTGACGCTGACGTTTGTCCAGCCGTCGCCGTTGGTGGCGCTGTTGCGCACGTCGAGGGTGGTGGTCGTCGGATTGTTGGCAGGCATCGTCGTTTCTCCATCTCACGGCTGGCCGGAATGGCCCCGAATACAGGACACGCACAATCGTCGATCCGGCACGGGTGCGGCTGCGAGTCCATCGGCGATCGTCATCGCGAGGCCACTGCCGTCGATTGCCTGAACGGCGACAGCGGAACATAGCCGCTCTTGTCGAGGCGGGCGCGGTATGGCGCGGCTTCCGCGCCGCGATGCTGCGCCTGCAGTACGCGCACCAGCAGGTCGAGCCGGTTGAATGCAGGCGGATTGCCCAACCCATCGCGCAACAGGCGCTCTGCCTCCGTCCACGCTGCCATCGACGCCTTGGCATCTCCCCGCGCCTGCGCAACCTGACCCTGCTGGTACCGGGTCCGTGCAACCAGTTGCCGGAGTTCCTCATTCGGCTTTCGGATCCAGGCGGGCTTCAAGTCGGCTTCGGCCTGCGACAGCAACACGGACGCCGAACCAGGGTCGTTGCGTTGGAGTGCCAGTTGCGCCAACAGCAAGCGGCTGTTGGTCAGCGAGCGGAGGAAGCGTGCGTCATCGGGCTCGGCGGCGTGGGCGGCGGTGAACACGCGCTCGGCGATGCGCGCGTCCCCCTCGGCCCGCTCGGGATCACTGCTGGCGGCAAGCTTCGCCTGCCACAAGCGACAGACCCCTGCGATCTGCTGCCACTCGCGGTTGTTGCGGTCCTGGGCCGCGAGCGACTCGGCCAACGCAGTCGCCTCATCCAGCCCGCGACGCGCTTCGGTTGTCTTTCCCTGCACCGCCTGTACCTGCGCCAGCAGGACCCGGGCGTCCAGCCAGGTCTTCTTCCAGATGGCGTTGTCCGGTTCGGCCTGGCGATTGCGGGATACGGCGTCCAGCTGCTCCTGGAAGCGCGCCTGCGCCTCGGACAGCCGACCATCGTCCTGTGCCAGGGTGCCGAGGAACGACGCGGCATTCGCAGCCTCGTCGCGCAGGGATGTGTCCTGCGGATGTGTCTTCAGCCACTCACGATAGAGATTGAGTTCCGCACGGAAGGCCTGCTCCGCCTGTTTGTAGTGGCCACGGCTCTGGTCGAGCACGGCGAGATTGTGGTGGCCATAGGACACCTCGCGTTGCCAGTCGAAATTAGCGGGATCCATTGCCGCAAGCTTCAGGGCGCTATCGCGATAGCGGCGCAGCCACGTCTCGGCGTCGTCGAACTGGTTCTTGCGCCAGAACACCAGGCCGATCCAGTACTCGGCCTGGGCCCGGTCGAACAATCGCTGGCCGTTGTCCGGCTGGCGCTCGGACAGCGCGCGACTGCGCTCGTAGGCCTCGCGGAACGCAGCCATGGCCTGCTCGTGATGGCCTTCATCCAGCCGAACCTGGCCGATGCCGGTCAAGGAACGCGCCTGTTCTTCCAGCGCGCGATCGCTGAGGTCGCGTGGTTGCAGCGTCGCGAAGTAGCTGGTGGCCTTGTCGTCCACGGCGCGCATGAGGTCCAGGCGGCCGACCGTCGTCAGCTTCGTACGCAGGTCGCCGAGCATGAAACCCAGGATGTCCTCCGCCTGCGCCTGGCGACGCTGCGCATCGTTGCGCGCGACGTACGCGGCTGCGGCCAGCCCGAAGGCGACGGCCATTCCGAGCAGCGCGCCGACGGTGATCGCAAGCATGCGGCGGTGCCGCCGCTGCGCTTCGCGCCGCGCGAGCACGTCGTAGCTGACGCCCAGCAGGCCTGCCACCAGGCGCAGGAAGGCGCGATCGCGACCATCGCCCTGGGGGCGCGCGTCGGCAGCCAGCGGTTCGTTGGGTGCACCATCGGGGCCTGGCGCAAGCAGCGCCGGCGGAAAACAGGCGTCGTCGCCACCGCTTGCCGGATCGCCAGCGACCACGAAACACGCGATGCGATCGCCACGCCCCAGCGCCTGGAACGCCTCCACCTCGCGGTTGGCCCAGCGCGAACGCGCCACCGCCGGTGAGCAGATGACGATCAGCGCGGATGACTCCGACAGCGCCGATTTGATCGTCGCGCCGAGATCGCCGGAGGTCGGCAGTTCATCGCGGTCCCTGAAGATGGTGCCGAGCCGGGTTCCGATCGGCCCGTCGGGGCCCGGCGTCCCGACAAGACGCGACGGCACGCGATAAGCCTCCAGCCGACGGTGCAACCATTGCGCCCACCGTGCGTCGGCATGGCTGTAGCTGAGAAACGCCGCGTAACGCATGGGCATCCACGTCGTATCGGTCCATGGCCCAACGTCATCGATCAGGGTTACCGGACAGCAGGGCGTCGTCGCAGTCGGCACCGCGTCCGCAACAGCGGCGCCGGCGCCACGCTTCCACCTTTCATGAATAGGCAGAAAAGCGCCATCGTCGCCGCCTGTTGATTTGCATCAAGCCTTTCCGTCCTGGGCCCACCACAGTGGGTGACGCCAGTGGACGCGCCGTTGCAGCCGAGCGCATCGACGTTGCCATCCTGTGATCACGGCCGCCCATGGCGTGGAGCCGGGTCCGACCAAAACGATCCTCCCACCCACCGCCGAACAAGGACCGGACGTGATGCACGCGGATGCCAGCATCGTGCGCAAGGGTGGTGGTAGCCGGCTGCGGATGGCGGCCTGGATGTCCGGCGTCGCCGGGTTGGCGGTGGTGATTGCCGCCGGCGCGCATCTTGGCGATATCGAGCATTTTGTCCGGCTGCTGCGGGCATTGGCGCCGGCGTGGCTGCTGCTCGCCTGTGCACTGCAGGCGGGTACGTACCTGGGCGTGGCGGGATCCTGGCGGTCGGGATTGCTGCACTGCGGGGTCAGGCCGCCCTTCGCCACGCTGCTGTCACTCGCACTGCAGAAGTTGTTCGTCGACCAGACGCTGCCCAGCGGGGGGATGAGCGGGACGGCATTCCTCGTCACCGCCCTGGCCCGGCGCGGCATTGCACCTGCTGCATACCTGGCGACTCTGCTGGCCGACCTGCTCACCCACTACGGCGCTTATCTGCTGGCTGCCGGAGTTGGGGTCATCCTGCTCTGGTTCGAACACGCCCTGCGTCCATGGATGCTGGGCGTGGCGTTGTTGTTCTCGCTGGTCGTGCTCGCCATTCCCGTCGCCGTGCTGGCGCTGCGGCGGATGGGGCATCGTGCGCCCGCGTGGATCAAGCGGGCGCCGGGCATCGCACCGCTCGTCGAGGCGTTCGCCGATGCTCCCCTGACGCTGTTGCGACGGCCGCGCGTCATCGCTGTCATGGCGGCACTGAATTGCCTCGTGATCGTCCTGGATGCGCTGACGCTGTGGGCGATGCTGCACGCGCTGGGCCAGCCGGTTGCATTCCACATCGTGTTGCCCAGCTTCGTGATGGCATTGATGGTGGCGATGCTGGGGCCGATCCCGATGGGCCTGGGGACCTTTGAAGCCACATGCGTGGCCGCGCTGGTGCTGCAGCATGTCCCGATCGAGGCCGCACTGGCCGGAACGCTGCTGCTGCGCGGCTGGACCACATGGCTTCCAATGCTGCCCGGGCTGGTGCTCGTCCGACGTGAGTTGCGCCATCCATCGCGGAAGCAACTCCACGGTGTTGCCGGTGGCCGCCCCACGCATGGATGAGCGTTGTACCAATCGGCGACGGCCGATTGATGCGTCGACCACCACGTCGATGTAAAGCCTTCTTGCGGTTCTGCGGGTTCAACATCGTCCGGAACAATGCTGCCATGGCCGGCGGACCCTCAAGCCGGCGCGCATGCGGGGGAATCGGCGACATGGATCGACTGCTGCAGGACATCATCAACATGCTGCCGGTCGGCGTGTGGGTCGCGGACGCGCAGGGGCACCTGGTCCGCAACAACCCCGCCGCGGAGCGCATCTGGCTGGGAGCGGACCTCGTCGGCATCGACGAACTCGATCGCTACAAGGGCTGGTGGGTCGACACCGGCAAGCCGATCACGCTGGAAGAATGGGGACTGGTGCGCGCCATCCGGCATGGAGAAACCACCGTCGGCCAGTTGGTTCGCATCCAGTGCTTCGATGGATCCTTCAAGATCATCTTGGCCTCCGCCGCCCCGCTTTACGACGACAGCGGACGATTGACCGGCGCGGTGGCAATCAATGAGGACGTCACCGCGCTGCAGGAGGGCGAGCAACGCTGGCGCCATCGCGAGCAGCTGCTGCACACCATGTTCGACCTGCTCCCGGTCGGCGTCTGGGCTTTGGACGCCATCGGAAACGTCACGCTGGTGAATCCGGCAGCCGAACGCATCTGGGGCAGGCACGACTGGAAGACCCTGGCTGATTTCAGCGCGTCCAAGGGCTGGCGCGCTGGCTCGGACGAGCCCATCGCACCCGGCGACTGGGCCGTTTCCCGCGCACTGCGCGAAGGCGTCACCTCGCGCGAAGAGCTCATCCGCATCGAAGCCATGGACGGCTCCCAAAGAACCATCATCAATTGGGCAGCGCCCATCGTTGGTGAATCCGGCGAGGTTACCGGCGCGATCGCGGTAAACGAGGACGTCACGCCCCTGTACCGCGCACAGGAACAGTTGCGGGCCGCGGTGCGCGATCGCGAGGAAATCCTGGCGATCGTCGCGCACGACCTGCGCAATCCGCTGGGCAGCATCATGCTCGGTGCGAGTACCGCCCAATCCATGGCCAGCAAGTTGCCTGGCGGGGAGAACCTGCGCGATCGCATGGCGGTGCTGGTCGATCTTGCGCGCAACATGTCCGGACTGGTCGAGGACCTGCTCGCGATTGGCGTGTCCACGACTGGCGGGAAACCAATGCTGGAGCTCCGGCAAGTCGCGCCGTCGACCTTGGTCAAGCAGGCATTCGACACCGCCTGCCCGCTCTATGCACAACATGGCGTCGAGCTGCGCTGCGAGATCGAACCCGGGCTATCGGACATCCGCGTCGACGCCAGGCGCATCGAACGCGTGCTGGCCAACCTGCTCGACAATGCGCTCAAGTACACCGAGCCTCCCTGTGTCGTGACGCTCAGCGCACAGGCGCACGGCCCTGTTGTTTTCTCGGTGACGAACAGCGGCCCCGCCCTGACGACGGAGCAGCGCGATGCCATGTTCCAGCCTTTCTGGCAGGCCGAGCAACGTCATCGCGGCGCAGGCCTGGGGCTGTCGATCTGCCGGAGCATCGTGGAAGCCCATGGCGGCAGCATCTGGGCCGAAGCAGCGGAAGGCCAGCGGGTGCGCGTGTCGTTCCACGTGCCGCGCCTGCCGGCCGCACTGGTGCCACTGCAACCTGCGCCGACTGGCGTGGCGGCGTCATGAGCAGGACCGGACCGCGCGCGGAACACGTGGTTCTCACCCACTGCGGCCTAGAACGACGCACGAACCCCCACGCGACATGCCCATTCCGGCTGCGAGGTTGCGATGCACACCCAGCAAGAGATCGAGGGGAAATTCTGGAAGGCCCTGAAGACCGAGCGCACCGTGATGCTCGGGCTAGAGGGCGAAGGCGGCCACACGCGGCCGATGACCGCGCAGACCGAAGGCGAGCGGGGTCCGATCTGGTTTTTCGCCTCGCGCGATGGCGAACTGGTGCAGAAACTTGGCACGGCCAGGCACGCATTCATCGCTTTCAGCTCGCGGGACCACGGCTTGTTTGCCGCGATTCAAGGCCAACTCGAACTCGACGACAACCGCGCTGCAATCGACCACTTCTGGAACCCCTTCGTCGCCGCCTGGTTTGCAGGCGACAAGGACGATCCACGACTGGCGCTGTTGCGCTTCGACGCAGAGCACGCCGAGATCTGGCTCAACGCAGCGAGTGTCCTTGCAGGCGTCAAGTTCCTGATGGGCGGACACCCGAAACGCGAGTACCGGGACCACGTGGCCAGGATCGACCTGCGCTGAGTCCGGTCACCCCGCGCGGATGTCGCGGTTGAGCCACGGCCTGGGCTGCCTTCGTCATTCGATTGTCTCGGAGCACTAACGTCCCTTGTGCGAGGTTGGCCCGCACAGCCCGGTCGGCAGCAGCCCGAAGGAGGACACGATGACCCGTCCACGCCCGACATCCACCGACGCCATCGCCCGCAGCAGCGGACAGGCCAGCGCATTGCATTCGGGCATCAAGCACCCGACCGACGAGCAGGCGCTCGAGGAGCGTCTCGACGATGCCGACGTCGCATCACTGGGGTCCGGCGTCGAGGACGAGATGCGGGATCGTCGCGGCAAAGGGGTCGCTGGCGAATACGACGACTCCATCACCCACGATGCCGACGAGCACTACCCGGGCCCCGAGAACGGGGAACCACCGGCCGTCAAATGAGCTGCGTTGCGATCAGGGGCCGGGGTTAGCGAAGGGATCGGTACACGCGCAGGATCGCCGCGGCACTCTGCGCGATGTCGGTCTCCGACGTCGCCCAGTTGGACACCGACACGCGCATCGCGGCCATGTCGTGCCAGGTGGTTCCGCTGAGCCAGCAGGTGCCGTCGGCCTGCACGCCGGCCACGACAGCGCGCGTCGTGTCGTCGTCGCCGAAGCGGACCAGGACCTGGTTCAGCACGACGTCGCACAGGATGCCGACTCCCTCCTCCGCCGCAAGCAGCCCTGCCATCTGTCGCGCGCGATCACAGCAGCGGTCCACGAGATCCTCGACACCATCGCGACCCAGCATGCGCAGCGTGGCGTAGACCGGCACGCCGCGCGCACGGCGGGAGAACTCCGGCACCCAGTCCACGGCGTCGCGCTCGGCGCCTGCCGTCTGGATCAGGTAGGCGGCAGCGGATGTCATCGCCGCACGATGTTCGGCGGCGTGCCGGACGATGGCCACACCGCAGTCGTAGGGGACGTTCAACCATTTGTGCGCGTCCGTCGCCCAGGAATCGGCAAGGTCGATGCCGTCGGCCAGTTCGCGATGCCGATCACTGGCGCGCGCCCACAAGCCGAAAGCGCCATCGACATGGAGCCATGCGCCGCGCTCGTTGGCGACCTGCCCGATCTCACGCAGCGGATCGAATGCGCCGGTGTTCACGTTGCCCGCCTGTGCGCAGATGATCGTCGGACCATCCAGCGTCGCCATCAGCTCGCGCAGCCGGTCCGCGCGCATGCGTCCCTGTGCATCGCTGTCGACACGCCGCATCGACCGCGTTCCCAGCCCGAGGTAGCGCAACGCCACGTCGATCGTGACATGCGATTCGGCGGACGCAACGATGTTGATGCGCGGCGCACCACACAGGCCGTCAGCCTCGACGTCCCAGCCGGCACGCGCCAGGACGGCGTGCCGCGCAGCGGCAAGGCAGGTGAAGCTCGCCATCTGGCAGCCGGTGACGAAGCCGGCTTCGGACTCGCGCGGCAGGTCGAACAGGTCGATCAGCCAATCCGCCGCGATCTCCTCCACCACCGCGGACAACGGTGATGTCGCGTAGATGCCGGCGTTCTGGTCCCAGGTTGCGGCCAGCCAGTCGGCCGCGAGCGCAACCGGATAGGTCCCACCGATGACGAAGCCGAAGTAGCGCGGCGAGCCGCTGGCGATCGTGCCGCGGCCAGCCTGCGACGCCAGCAACTCGAGCACCGACTCGCCGGCCTCGCCATGGCCTGCAAGCGGCTGCCGCAGTGCCGACAGCAATTCCTCGCGGCTGGCGCGCGCCCCGACATGCCGGGTGGGCTGCTCGCGCAGATAGGTCGACGCAAGCACGCGTGCGCGCTCGAGCAGCGGATCGGTGATGTCGATGGCCATGCGGGGTCCTCGGGACGTCGGGCCGGCGCAGTTTGCACCCTTGGGCGTGCGCCGTGGCCGTCGTGCGGATCACGGTTGCAGCGGCAATCGAAAATGGCGGACAACACGCTCGCCGTCCGTTCACCCGGCCTTGAGTCGCATGCGCGAAGGATGCTCGTGCCGACCACGCATCAACCGGGGCTGACAATGCATGCGCCCACTGTGTTTTCCGCCATGGCGCTGTTGCTGGCGTTGGCGGCCCCAGCCGCGGTGGACGCCGCATCACCAGCGAGTGGCGCGCCACCGGGCTGGATCGTATTCAGCCGCGCGCAACTCAACGCCGACGGCACTCAGCGCAGCAGTAGTTTGTGGCTGGCGACACCGGCCACGGCGGCGCGTCGTCTCACCCCACTTGCCGACCATGAGTACAACGCATCGGGAAGCTGGTCGCCACGCGGCACCCGCATCGCGTTCCAGCATGGTTCGATGGCCGCGAATGGAACCGACCGCTTCGACATCTTCTCGGTCGACCCGCTTGGCCACCAGCTGCTGCAACTGACGTCTGGATCCGGCAATTTCGTCACGCCGGCATGGGGGCCGGGAAACCGCATCGCCCTCGTGTCCAAGTACCGCCACCACGACTGTCTTTCCATCGTCGAGGCCGACGGCCACCACCAGCACGACCTGTTCTGCCCACCCAGTCCCGCCGAAGTGGCGCGCCCGGTGTGGTCAGCCGACGGACGCAGCATCTTCATCCACGCCGGCTATTACACCGGCAGCCTGGAGCCGTTCTGGCGTTCGCTGGCGTATCGCGTGGACGCACGCACGGGTGCGCCGTTCGTGTTGACCGACCGGGTGCTGGACGAACCACGTTTCCTTGAATTCTCACCCGATGGCAGCCGCGGCATCTATTCCGATGTCTGGACCAACGCGATGCAGTTGATCGACTTCAACACCGGACGGCTGAAGTCACTGGGAAGGGGCTACGCACCACGCTGGTCGAGCAACGGCAGCCGGATCGCCTTCACCCGCGAGGTCTTCGACTTCTCGCAACCGCAGTTCCATTATTACGAGCCGCTGTTCGTCATGGATGCCGATGGCAGCCATGTCCGCCGCGTCACGCAATCGCGCATCGACAACCATGCCTATACGGCCGCGCAGTGGTCGGCCGATGGCGTGCATGTGCTGGTGAACCGTCGCGTCTACCTGGACCCTTCGCTCACGATCACGCGCCATTCAATGCGCATCGTCAATGTCGATACACGGGTGGTGACGCCGGTGGCCGACGGATATGCGGAACCGGGAGCCTGGTTCGAGCGCTAGCATCGACCGGCAGTCGCTAGAACACCTGGAAGTCCGCGCGGCAGCCACGGTCGACCCAGATCCCGTTGTGGTCCCAGTCCCAGGTCTGGCCGCGGATGCAGGCCACCCCGGAAATATTCCGCAGGACCTGCACGCCGCGCCGGATGGGCGCATTGCAGTGACGCCAGCGGCCGTCGATCGACTCGCAACGCACGACCGGTCCGGCCCCGTATCCGGAGCCATATCCAGGCAGATAGCCGCCGGTGCCCGTCGTGAACTCCGCGCGGCAGCCATCGGACACCCACACGCCACTGGAGTCGTAACCCCAGGTGCGATTCGGGATGCAGGGACTGCCGGACAGGCGACGGCTCAGGTAGACGCCGCCGCGGGTGTCGATGACGCAATGCCGCGTCCGGTTGTTCTCGGACTCGCAGCGCACGGTCTGGCCATAACCGGTTCCCGGGTAGCCATACGGAGGCCGTGGGTACGTGGGGTACGTGCCGCCCGGGTAGCCGCCGCCCGGGTAAATGCCACCAGGGTAGCCGCTGCCCGGATAGCCATAGCCGACACAGCCGGTGAGGACCGCCAGCCCAAGGACGGCGGAGAGTCGCAGGCAACCGTTCATGCGCCACCTCACTCGAAGTCTCTGTCGACCCGGACAATGCGCGCGGACATCTTAAAAAGGGATGACCGGGGACCAGCCGGCATTAAGGCCGGATGAACGGGTCGCGCACTGCGGGCCTCCCGACCCTAGGCCGCCAGGTTGGCCGCGCGCGCATAGAAGAATTTCTTCGCCAGCTCTGCGGCCAGCACGTAGCCGATGGTGAGTCCAACCATGGCCAGCATCATCGGCGCCGGCAGCGGTACGAAGCCAAACAGCACGTCGAATGGCAGGTACGGAATGACCATCGTGACCCCGATCACGATGAGGGTGCTCAGCAGGAGCAACCTGCCCGGCCGGCTGCGATAGAAGGGCCGGTGCGTGCGCACCACGAGTGCGATCACCAGTTCGGTCAGCAGCGATTCGATGAACCAGCCCGTCCTGAACTCCTCGGGCCCGGCATTGAACAGCCACAGCAGCGTGCCGAAGGTGAGGAAGTCGAACAACGAGCTGACCAGCCCGAACAGCACCATGTAGTCGCGGATGAACACCGTGTCCCATCGACGGGGCCGCGCCACCCATTCCGGGTCGACGTTGTCGCTGGCGATCGTGGTGGCCGGAATGTCCGACAGGAAGTTGTTGAGCAGGATCTGCGAGGCCAGCAACGGCAGGAATGGCAGGAACACCGACGCCACCGCCATGCTGAACATGTTGCCGAAGTTGGCGCTGATGGTGGTGAGGATGTACTTGAGCGTGTTGGCGAAAGTCCTTCGGCCCTCGTCGATGCCGGCGCACAGGATGCCGAGGTCCTTGCGCAGCAGCACGAAGTCGGCGGCGTCCTTGGCCACGTCCACCGCGGTGTCCACCGAGATGCCAACGTCCGCCGTATGCAGTGCCGGTGCATCGTTGATGCCATCGCCCATGTAGCCGACGACATGGCCGGTCTTCTGCAGCGCCAGGATGATCCGGTTCTTCTGGTTCGGGTCGACCTCCGCGAACACGGTGACGTTCTTCGCCACGTGCATGAGCGCTTCGTCGCTCATCTCGCCCATCTCGCGTCCGGTCAGGACGGTCGTGACCGGCAGGTCGACGGCGTCGGCGACATGGCGTGCGACCTTGCGGTTGTCGCCCGTGATCATCTTCAGGCGCACGCCACGCTGCGCCAGGTCGCGGATGGTGCCACGCACGTCGGCCTTGGGTGGATCGAGGAACAGCAGGAACCCGGCGAAACACAGGCCGCGTTCGTCGGCGCGGGTATAGACGCCAGTGCGCTCCTCCACCACGCGCGAGGCCACCCCCAGGACGCGATGCCCCTGCCCGCTCCATTCGTCGTAGCGTGCCGCGACCTGTTCGCGGGCTGCGGCGTCGAGCGGCAGCGCGCCCGCAGCCGACTCCACGCTGGTGCACATGGCCAGGACGTTATCCAGCGCACCCTTGGTCACGATGGTGAGCCTGCCCGCGGCATCGGCGGATACCACGGACAGGCACTTGCGCACGAAGTCGTAGGGGATCTCGTCGCGCTTGTGTTCGCCTCCAAGGTCGATGCCGGCGCCAGTCGCGGCTGCGTTGATGGCGTCATCGAGGGAGTTCGACAGCCCGGTCTGGAAGCGCGCGTTGATCGCGGCCAGGCGCAGCACCCGCGTGCTGGGCGAGCCAATCGCATCCACTGCCCGGTCGAGCTGCACGGTGCCCTCGGTCAGGGTGCCGGTCTTGTCGGTGCACAGCACATCCATGCTGCCGAGGTTCTCGATGGAATTCAGCCTGCGCACGATCACGCCCAGCCTCGCCATGCGCTTGGCGCCATGCGACAGGGTGATGGTGATGATCGCCGGCAGCAGCTCCGGCGACAGTCCGACGGCCAGCGCGAGCGCGAACAGCAGCGAAGCGATCGGCGGCTTGTCCATGAAGATGTTGATGGCCAGCACCACCACGACCATCACCAGCATCAGGCGCGTGAGCAGGTAGCCGAAACGCCGGATGCCGCGTTCGAACTCGGTCAGCGGCGGCCGCAGTGCAAGTGATCCGGCGATCTGCCCGTACACCGTCCCTTTGCCCGTGCGCACGATCAGCACGCGTGCGGTGCCGCTGCGCGCGCTGGTCCCCATGAAAACGCAATTGCCGCGCTCGGCCAGGGACGCGTCCGCGGCGACGGTGTCCGGCGTCTTCTCAACCGGAAAGGTCTCGCCGGTGAGAACGGCCTGGTTGACGAAGAAATCCTTCGCCTCGAGCACGATGCCATCGGCAGGGACCAGGCTGCCGGCGGAGAGCAGCACGATATCGCCCGGCACCACGTCGACTGCAGGCATCGTCCGCGCCTTGCCGTCGCGCAGGACAAGCGAATGGATGGTGACCTGCGAACGCAGCTTCGCGATCGCATTGCCGGCGATGTATTCCTGGACGAAGCCCAGGATGGTGCTTCCCAGGACAATGGCCAGCACGACGCCGGCATCGATCCACTGCGATGCCACCAGCGACACCGCCGATGCAAAGATCAGGATCAGTACCAGCGGGCTCTTGAACTGGTTGGCAAACAGTCCGAGCGTGCTTGTCTGCGTCGTGGCTTCGAGCGCATTGGCGCCGTGGCGTTTCAGTCGGCCGGCGGCGTCGTCCGTGGAGAGGCCGGCGGGACTGGCGCGCAGGGCCGCCAGCACCTGCTCCGGCGGCATGCTCCAAGGCGAACCTGGCCCTGCCTGGGCCGAAGGACCCGACGGCGGAGAGCGCAGCGACTTGGAGAACAAGGACAATGCCGTGCCATCCGCGAACGGGTTTCGGATCCGGTCAGCCTGCAATCGCGTGGACACGACCGGTGCCACACCGCAAGCGGGGCGCATCCCTGCGCCCCGCGTCGATCATCCGGGCTTGGCGATCAGCCGCCCGGCTTGGCCGCCATCTCCGCCCGGTGCGTGTCGACTTCGGCCGAGGACAGCTTGCCGTCGCCATCGGTGTCGGCGGCGGAAAAATGCTGGTAGAGCATCTCGGTGTCCGCCAGTTCGTCCTTGGAGATGCCGCCGTCGCCATTCTTGTCCATCGCGGCGAATGCGAGGCCACTGTCGACCGGCGTGGTGGCGGACGCAGCTGGGGCAACCGATGCGCCGGAGGCCGGTGCGACCGTGCTGTCGGCGGGCATGGCGCTGGTAGCCGGTGCCGGCGTGGTGTCGGCGCTGGCCGCGGTTGCCGCGGCGTCGTCTGCATCGTTGTCGTTGCCGCGATTGCAGGCCGTCATCAGCAGCGCGCTCGACAATGCCACTGCGAGCAACAGGCGATTGGATGTCTTCATGGGGATTCTCCAGGTCAGGATTTCGATCGATGCCACGCATCGGTGGCCATCGGCATATCAACGGTGCCGAGGGAAACGTGCCGTCGGCAGCGCGCCGCATGGGATGAATGCGAGGCGACACCGGCGCAACCTTGCAGCGTCGGCGTAAAGGCAAGGTGACGGCGCTGCAGGTCCCGGTCGCGCGGCCAGGGCGCACGGCTAGGTGACGGACCGTCCGCGGGACCACCCTCGCCTCCACTGGATGATCACGTGGCTGCGTCGAAGGTCTTGGCCCCCAGCCGAGGAATATCCGGATGAAGCACGTCGCAAAGGCATTGGCTCTGGCGCTGGCGACCGCCATTGCGATGGCTGCCGGGGGATGCGACGCCGATCGTGCGCCGGGACCCGCCAGCGACGCGGTGCAGGCAGAGGCTGGCGCACCACCAGCGGACGCAGGCGTCGTTTCCCCGCCAACGCCAACGCCCGCACCCGCGCCCGGCGCAGGGGTTCCGGACCCCAATGCGACGATTCCCGATGCGTTCCAGGGAACGTGGGCGGCCGATGCCCTCGCTTGCCGTGTACCGGCCCACGAATCGCGCCTGGTACTGCAAGCCAATCGCGTCGCCTTCCATGAGGGTGCTGGTCCGGTCAAGTCAGCCGTGGTGGACGGCAACGACATCACCGTGCTGGCGGAACTCACGTCCGAAGGACAAACCGACGAGGCGACGTACGCATTCCACTTGTCCGACGACGGCAACACGCTCACCGACATCAGCACCGGGCCCGGCATGGTGCGGCAACGCTGCGCCGATGTGGCCGCGCGCTGACGCGGATATTCGCCGCGACTGGACAGCCGGCGCCCAGCGACCATGAACGTCCGGGAGTGACGACAGGTGGATGTCGAACTGCACATCCAGGCCGGCGCGCTGATCGCGCATCGCCTGCTCGACGTGGCCGACACGATCGACCTGTCGCGCGCCGAGACCCTGTGGCTGTCGCATGCCGGTCGCGTCAGCCGCCGCACCCGGCTGTCGACGGCCGCGGCCAACGAACTGGCATTCGACGTCCCACCTGCGCTGCTCGCATTGCCGCCGCTGTCCATCGACGTCGACGGGACCGTCCTGCGCGCCGAAATGACGGCGCGTGTCCACGATTTCGGCGCCATTGCGATTGCGTTGCGCGTGGATGCGAGCGATCTCTCGTGGGAGGCATTCGCCGCGCGCTGCAATGCGCTGGACCGTGCGACCGGGCCGGCATCGGGGACGGAGATCTGGCACGACGCATTGCGCCACGTCCTGGAGGTGATCGCGCCGGCGCTGCAGCACCCGGCCTCGAAACACCTCGAGGAGGATTACCTGTTCGCCGTCGTGCATCGATTCGGGCAGCCGATGAGCGGCGCGCAGGTTCGCGCACATGCCGACCTCGCCGCGCTGCTGTCCGGAGAAACCATTCCATTGTCCCCGCAGGAATCCGCCGAGCTCACCGCGCAGTCGTTCTCGTACTTCGTGGACGACCTGGTCGTGCTGACATGGGACCGCGCCTTCATCTTCGAGCCGCGCCGCGACTCGGACGTCATCGACATCCTCGAGGTCGCCAATGCGCAGTTGCTGGAGATGCGCTATTACGACGAGCTGCTGGATGACGAACTGTCGACCATGTACAACCTGGTCGCGGGCGCGCGCGGTGGCTTGTCGCTGGTCGCCTCGCGACGCGCAGCCAGGCTCGCGCGCAGGCTGTACGGCCTCGTCGCCGAGGTGACCGCGCTCACCGAAAAGGTGGAGAACTCGCTCCAGGTCACCGAGGACGTCTACCTCGCGCGCATCTATGGCGCCGCGCTCGAACAGTTCCGTGTGCACAGGCTCAGCGCAGCCGTGGACCGCAAGCTGGCCATCATCCGCGACACCTATGGCGCGTTGTACGAGGAAGCATCGAGTCGCCGCGCCGAGCTGCTCGAACTGGCCATCGTGCTGCTGATCGTGTTCGAGATCGTGCTCGCGCTGGTGGAACGCTAGCCTCGCGTCGCGGGCGACAGCTCGCTGCCGCCCGCAACGACTCCAGTCAATGCCCCAGGTGGATCCGCAATACCTGGCCCAGGCCAAGCGGTGGTGCACCGAAACCCACGTTGGACACGTACAGGTCGCCATCAGGTCCGAAGACCATTCCCGTCGGCGTGGTCAGCCCGGAGACGATCGTCTCGGGCGCGCCATTGACGATGCGCACGATGCTGCCCGTCGCTGGCGATGGATCCGGAGTGGAGCCATCGGTGGCCTGCAACACATACATCCGGCCCAGCTTGTCGAACTGCAGGCCCAGCACGGTCGTCAATCCGTTGACGGCTGTCGTGACCTGGCCCGTGGGCGTGATCTTCAGCACCTTGGCGGAGCCCTTCACCACGGGAAAGGTGTTGAGGTTGCCGACAAAAAAGTTGCCGTAGTGCGCCTGCAGCGCGGTCGGCACGATGTGGCCCTGGCTGGCGGAGATGTCCGACACCCGGTGAATCGCGCCAGTCGTAGGCGAAATGCGGTCGAGTTCGCCATGGTTGGGCTCCACTGCGTACAGGTTGCCGCCCGCGACGACCATGCTCCACCAAGTGCCATCGGGTTCGAAGTCGTCCGCCTCGGGATTCTTCACCGGATGGGTCTTCTGGTAGGCACTGAGGTTGGCGACGAGCGTCGTCGTGCCACCTGCGCCGATGCGGACCACGGCATTGTCACGGCCAGGCACGCCATGCGAGCAGCCCGCACCGCCGATGAGCGCATACATCGTGTTGCCAATGAAGGCAATGTCGGCCACGCCACTGGTCAGCGCTCCGGTGATGGCGCTGGTCTGGCTCGACGGCAACTGGCTGGTCACCGTCGTGCGCACGCCGGTCCTGCTGATCCTCGAAATCCGTCCGCCTGTCGCGCTGCCGGTGTACGGTCCGATGGGTGGAATCACCTGCGCGCACTTGCCGATGGTCGAGTGCGTACCGCCCTTTCCGCCTTCGGCGACGTAAAGGTAACCATCGGGACCGAACTTGAGTCCGCGCGGGTTGTAGAGGCCGGTGGCGAGTACCGACACCGTGACCGCCTGCGCTGCCTGCGGCTGTACGAGCGCGGCGATGTCCTGCGCCTGGATCGGAGGCTTCTGCGCTGCCGGGGCCGTGGCAGGAAACAAGGCAAGACCCAATGCCAGTGCGAGCGAACTGGCGCCGAGTGTGATCTGGAAATTCATGGGGATGGCTCCGAGGGGTGCGGCAATCCAGGGCGATGCCGCTTCGCCAGGAAAACGTCACGGGATGCATCGCCCAAGGCAGGGGCCTGTTGAGGAAAGCGAGCGCCGTGCGCATTCATCGACAGCAGCGATTGGATTGGGCTGGCGTCGACCCATTGGCCAACGATCTGTGTGACGCGATGCGGACACCCCTGCTGGAAAACCATCCGCGGACTCGACGGTGCAGCTTGCGACTGCACGCCTTGCCATGGGCGCATTCAATGTCCATGGTGTCGATCCTGACTCGACAACAAGCGCGCGCAACTTGTCTCTACATCACCCGCCCACCGATGCCATTGCATCGCACATGCCCTTGCCGACGACCCATCGACCGCGCCGTGACACGCTTGCAAGGGCCGGCTTCGGCTGCGTTCTCGGCGCGATCCTCGGACTGGCCGGCTGCTCGGGGCCAAAGGCCGTGCGCAGTCCGGCCGAGGTGCGCGCGCAGATCCTGCGCCTGCTGCCTGCCGGGCTCGCGGACCGAAAGGGCTGGTCGAGCGACCTGTATGCCGCCCTTGCGTCGCTGGGCGTCGAGCCCACGACGCGCAACCTCTGCGCGGCGCTGGCGATCACCGAGCAGGAGTCCGGTTTCCGCGTCGATCCCGCCGTGCCCGGCCTGCCGAAAATCGCGCTTGCCGAAATCGAACGCCGTGCCGCGCAGCACGCCATCCCGGCTTTCGTCGTGCGTGGTGCACTGCTGATCTCGTCGCCTGACGGCAGGAGCTATGAGCAACGCCTGGCGACGGTGCGCACGGAACAGGACCTGAGCCACCTCTACGACGATTTCATCGGATCCGTACCGCTGGGCAGGCGCCTGCTCGGTGGCGCCAATCCCGTGCGCACCGGCGGCCCGATGCAGGTCAGCATCGCTTTCGCCGAACAGTACGCGCGTGCGCACGACTATCCGTACCCGACCCAGTCGACCATCCGCCATGAAGTATTCACGCGCCGCGGCGGGCTCTACTACGGTGTCGCGCACCTGCTCGATTACCCGACGTCCTACCAGAAGGCGCTGTACCGGTTCGCCGACTACAACGCCGGTTTCTACGCCAGTCGCAATGCCGCCTTCCAACAGGCACTGCAGCTCGCCTCAGGCATCCATATCCCGATCGATGGCGATCTCGTCGCCTATGGGTCCGGCAGCGACAGTGCGCCCGGTGCAACCGAGATGGCGGTGCGGTCGCTGGCCGGACCGCTGCAGGTGACGCCGGCGCAGATCCACCGCGTGCTGCAAACGGGCGAGACGGAAAAGTTCGAACACTCACGCCTGTACGAAGCGGTATTCGCATTGGCGGAGCAACAGGCGCACCACCGGCTGCCGCGCGCCATCCTGCCGCGCATCACCCTCGACAGCCCGAAGATCACGCGCAAGCTGACGACGCAATGGTTCGCAAACGCCGTCGATGGCCGATACCGTCGTTGCCTGGCCAAGGCATCCGGACCCTGACGACCCGCGGCATTCCCGACTGGCGCGTACCCGCGCTCACTCTTCCCGGTGTTCTCGTCCATGCGGCCTCTGGGCGGAGGGCAATGCAGGAAAGTGACCCGGGGTGATGCAGACGTCGGCAGCGACGCGATCCGGGGAAGTGACGCACCGCTCCCGGCCCGCGGCGTTCAACTGTTGATCAGCGTCAATGTCTCGGCGAGGCAGCGTGACATCGTCGCGTTCCCCATGCAGGAGAGACGGACATGCCGCTGTTCATCACCCAGGGCCGCTTCACGCTGGACGCCGTGCGCGGCATGCTGGCCAAGCCGGAAGACCGCGCCGGAACCGTCGGCAAATTGTTCGCGCAATCCGGAGGCAAGCTGCTCGCCTACTACATGACCTTCGGCGAGTACGACTTCATGGTCATTTCCGAGGGGCCGATCGAAGGGGTGGCGGCGACCTCGATCGCGGCGGCGGCTTCGGGCGGCGTGGACCACGTGAAGACCACCTTGGCGATGTCATCGGCCGACATGAAGACTGCCTTCGCCAACGCAGGCGCTGCCGCAAAGAGCTTCAGGTCGGCTGGGGCCAGCAGCTAGCCTCAATCCCGATCGGGCGCACCGAGCGGGAAATATCCGCGATACGGCCGTGCTTCATCGACGGCGCGGGCAAACGATGGTCGGGCCAGCAGACGGCGCCGATACGCCTTGACGTTGGGGAAGGCATCGCCGATTGGATGGGTCCAGTCGGCATAGAACAGGAACGGAGCGGCGGCGCAATCGGCAAGGCTGAAGTCCTCGCCCGCCGCCCATTGCCTGTCGGCCATGAGCGCGTCGAGCCAGCCATAGGCGGTGTCGAGCATGCGGCGCGCCTCCGCCACACCGTGCGGGTCGCGCACGGCCTCCGGCCGGAGCCTGTCGGCCACCACTTTCTGCTGCGGCGTCGAAATGTAGTTGTCGAAGAAGCGATCCATCATCCGCACTTCAAGCGCGGCGTCGGCTTGATCGGGGATCAACCGGACCGGGCCGGGATGATGCGCCTGCAGGTATTCGATGATGCAGCTGGCCTCCACGACCATGCGCCCATCGTCCACGAGCATCGGAAACCGCTTCATCGGCCATCGCGCCGACAGCTCGCGCATGGGCCCGCTGTCCGGACCATCGAGCAGCTGCAGCTCGAACGGCGTCCCGTTCTCGTAGAGCGCGGTCAGGACCTTCTGGCAGTAGGACGAAAATGGATGGGCATACAGTTGCAGTGGCATCGTCGTCGGATTCCTGGCTTGCCGATCAGCGGCGCGGCGACACGACGGCAAAATGCGCGCCCTGCGGATCGGTGCCCTGGATGATCCATCGACCGCCGGGAACTTCGTGCGGCCCCATCAGCACCTTGCCTCCATTGGCGTCGATGCTCGCCACGACCGCATCGATCCCATCCACGTTGATGTAGAACGCCCACGCCCCGGCGGGGACATCGGCGGGCTTGTCCATCATGCCACCGCACTGGACGCCATCGATTGAGAAGAGGCGGTACTTGCCCATCGCGCCCATGTCCATCAGGTCGTCGGTCGCCCAGCCGAATTGCTGCGAATAGAACGCGAATGCGGCTTCCTCCCCATTGCCGGCATACAGCTCGTTCCACCCGAACGTGCCTGGCGTTCCGGGTTCGGCAGGTGGCGGCACCTCATCGCGCGGCAGCGGCGTCAGCAGCATGAACGCGGCACCGCCCGGGTCGGCGACCACGGCAAAACGCCCGACGTCGGGAATGTCGGCCGGCGCACGCAGGATGTGACCGCCGGCATCGGCGATGCGCTTGGCCGTGGCATCGGTGTCGCCGACGCCGATATAGCCCATCCATGCGGGCCGTGCACCACCAGCCAGTGCTTCGGCGGACAAGGCCATGATGCCGCCGACGCCACGCTCGCCTGCGGACACCACCGTGTATGGCATTCCGGGCTTGCCGCCCTCGGACAGGGTCCAGCCGACCACGGCGCCATAGAACGCCTTGGCGGCTTCGACATCGGTGGTCATCAGTTCGTACCAGATGAAGTTGTCGGACATGGGCCGTCTCCTGGGCAATGGGGTGGTGGATGGTTCAATTACTGGGACCGAAGTACAGGCGCCAGGCGAACATTGTCGGCATGGCCTGTTGAAGCCGGCGTCAGCCACTGGTCGCGCTTGGCACTGGCTCAGCGCCGTTGGGACAGCAGGTCGTGGATGACTGCTGTCCAGCCACGGCATCTGGACCGACCGTGTGGCATCGTGCGCAGCGCAACCCGACAGGAGGCCGCGCAATGGGCAACCCTGACATCGACCGGGCGTTCGACGGCTCGATCCCGCCGCTGTACGAGCGTTACATGGTGCCTTTGATCTTCGAGCCCTATGCCCACGACCTGGCGACGCGCGTGGCCTCGCGCCCGGTCGGGCGCGTGCTGGAGATTGCGGCCGGCACTGGCGTCCTCACGCGACAGCTGGCGATGCGCCTGCCCGATGCGGCATCCATCATCGCCACGGACCTCAACGCGCCGATGCTGGCGATGGCGGAATCGCTGGGAACCGCGCGCCCCGTGCGATGGCGCCAGGCGGACGCGATGCAGTTGCCGTTCGCGGATGCGTCGTTCGATTGCGTGGCGTGCCAGTTCGGGGCGATGTTCTTTCCGGACAAGGTGAAGGCTTTTGCCGAAGTGCGCCGCGTGCTGGCGCCGGGCGGCGTGTTCGCCTTCAACGTGTGGGATCGGATCGAGGAAAACGAGTTCCCCGATGTCGTGACGCAGGCGCTGGAGTCCATGTTCCCCCACGATCCACCGCGATTCATGGCGCGCGTGGCGCACGGCTATTTCGATACTCGGGCCATCGTTCGCGACCTGGAGAGCGCTGGTTTCGCGATGCCGCCGCAGGTCGACACCATCGCGGTGCGCAGCCGCGCCGCATCCGCGCGGATGGTCGCCCTCGCCTACTGCCAGGGCACGCCGCTGCGCAGCGAAATCGAGGCCCGCGATCCCGCGCGGCTTGATGAAGCGACCGATGCCGCGACGCAAGCACTGGCCCGGCGGTTCGGGACGGGCGCCGTGGAAGGCAGGATCCAGGCGCATGTCATCGTCGTGGAACGCTGAGCCGCGGATCGGCCCGCCGGAAAAAACAGGGACAGGAACGACCTGCCCCTGCCAGTGATCGCCACCTCAGGCAGCGATCTTGTTTTGCATTCGTCCCATCATCTGCTGCAACGCGTCGTCGAATGCACTGCCCGCCGGCCGCAACTGCACGCGGCCGATTTTCTCCATCGCCGCCAACTCCTCCGCCGACGCGACCAGCACGCGGGCCCCACGCCGGTTGACGAACAGGAACCGCGACGAAATCGGGCTGACCCAGGACACCTTTGCCGGCTCGGTGCGTCCGGACTCGCCGGTGAGCTGCAGCCAGGTACCGATCTCCAGCGCCCGCATGCGCTCGGCCATTTCGGGGTCGAAGTCCAGGCTCGCGTGGCCGCCAACGACCGCAAGCACGGGTGGCGCGACCTCGGCGCGCGGGATGATCGGAGCCGGCATCGGCAGTTGCGCAGGCTCGACGTCCCCAGTCGCCACGTCAGCGATCTGGCACAGGCTGCGATGGATCGTGTCGATGGCCTCATCGGCCGCCGTGCCGACACACCCCGAGCTGGCGAGCATCTGTGTCAAACCGGTCCTGTCGAGCGCAGGCAATTCGGCGACCGGCACCTGACTGCTGGCGGCATCGAAGGTCGCCATCAGGCCATCGATCGTGCCGATCGATCGCACATACGGGTCGGACTCGGGTCCGCCGCGCAAACCCAGTTGGGTCAGGTGATGCGTGGCGTAGCCGGACAGCAGGTCGTTGAGCATCGGCGGCAACTCGCGTGCGCCGCGGTGCGAGCAGACGTCCGCAGCCGCACGTTCGCGCGACGCTGCGAGCCGCTCGCGCCCGCGTTGCGTCTCCGCCGCGCGACGCTCGGCGATCTCGATGCGCTGGCGATGCTGGGTCATGAAGGAGCGCAACTCCTGCTCCAGCGTTTCAAAAATCGCGACGTCCTCGGCGAACTCGGCAACGAGGCGGTCGATGGACGCGTTGACGTGATCCAGCAACTCGCGCTCCTGGGGAACATCGCCGTGATTGCCCTCGCAGGCCTCGGCGACCGCATTGAGGAAACGTCGCGCCGGATGTCCCTTGTAGACGAACATCCGGCGATCCGTCACCGCCACCTTGACGTAGGGCACCAGCATTCGGCCGATCTTTCGGCGCACGTCGGGCTGGAAGTCGCGCTCGTCGAGCAGCACGTCGAACAACATGCCGACCAGGTCGACCGCGTCTTCCTGCACGGCGGACAGATTCAGGTCCTCGCCGCCCATTCCGAGTCGACGCGCACCGGCCAGCACTTCCTTGCGCAACAGGTCGGCAAGGGACAGGCGCGCATCGCCGACGGCCTGGTCGAGCATCCCCTGCGGCTCGCTCTGCAGCAATGACAAGGCGGACATCAACTGCGGCACGCCGAGCTGGGCACTGGGCTGCCGGATGTCGGCGCCGGCGGGCATCATGTGCTGGCGCCAGGACTGCAACATACCGATCAGGCTGGAGAACAGCGCGTGGTCGGTCGGCGTTTCCGCCGCGGCGGCGATGTCGCCATCGCTGCGCGTTGCCTGCGCGTCCGGCCTGGCGACATTGGATTCGACCGGCGCTGGCGGCAGGAGACGCGGCAGGATCCCGGCATCGCCGAGGCGTGCGTTGATCTGGTCGTAGAGCGGCGTCAGTGCGGTCGCCAGTTCCCGCTCCATGAATTTGTACAGCGCGATCCGCAGCGAGGTGGACAGCTCGACGGCTCCCAGCGCATCGCGCAGGGCCTGCGCGATCGAGGCGGGCCCGGCGGGGTTTTCGCCGGCTGCCAGCACCGATCGGTCGGCGAGCACGGCGATGCGCTGGTCGAGCATGTCCAGTGCCGGCGCGTGCCGTCGAAGCAGGTTGTCCAGCATCTGTTCCGAAGCCAGTTGCTCCTCGAGGGCGTCCTCGGACAACAGGAACAACTCCCGCTTGACCGGATCGGCCGACAACGGCCCACCCTGCAACCGCTGGAAGGCGGCAACGACGGAAGCCTCGAACGTCTGTCGAAGTTGCGCGCGGGCGCGCCGGAGGTCGCGCAGGGCCGTCAGCTCGGCTCCCTCGGCGGCCTGGGTCGTCCGATCGAACAGATAGTCGTCGGCCTGGCGCATCACGACTTCCATCGCCGCGCCAAGGCGTTCGATCGTGGCCTTCTGCATCTCGGCGAAAAGCTGGCTGGCGCCGGGTTTCACTGATGTCGTTGCGAACAGCGCGTCCATTGAGAAAGCCCCGTTGACCCCCGTCCGCGCCGTTATCCCATGAATGACCCATTCAGGTTGTCGAATCCGGAACCCACTTTTCCGAATTGCGCCATGCGTCACTTATTGGCGCTGAACGGCAATCGATAACGCTGGGCGTCACATGCCAACCCGTCCAGATGGGTTGCTGGCTGCGGGATCGTTACCGATCCGGTAGGTTGACGATTCTCTTGGGGAGACGTCCATGAAACCTGCTTTCGCGATCCTGCTCGCGGCCGTCCTGGCCTTCGGTGCGACCGTCGCCCACGCCGCGCCAATCGCGCCAACAACGCAGGCCACGCAGGCCGCATCCACTTCGCCGACCGCGGCGTCCTTCGACGTGGAGGCGAATACCGCCCGCTACATGGCGCAGCTCTCACCGCAGCAGCGCGCCAATTCGGATGCTTACTTCGAGGGCGGTTACTGGCTGACGCTGTGGGACCTGTTGTGGGTGCTCGGCGTCGCCTGGTTGCTGCTTGGCACGCGACTGTCCACGCGCATGCGCGACCTCGCCGAGCGGATGACGCGAATGCGCTGGCTGCAGACGGCGATCTACGCCGTGCAGTACATCCTGGTCACGACGCTGCTCACCTTGCCCTGGTCGATCTACAGGGACTACCTGCGCGAGCACGCATACGGCCTGTCCACCCAGAACCCTGGGCAGTGGGCGGGCGACCAGTCCAGGATGCTGCTGGTCACGCTGGTCCTGGGCACGCTTGCGCTGGTCGGCATCTATGCCGTGATCCGCAAGGCCACCCGGAGCTGGTGGCTGTGGGGCGCGGGCGCGGCGATCGTGTTCGTCATGCTGGTCGCCACCATTGCGCCGGTGTACATCGCGCCGCTGTTCAACACCTACAAATCGCTGCCGGAGACGCCGCTCAAGGCGCAGATCCTGTCGATGGCGCGCGCCAACCAGATCCCCGCAACCGACGTGTACTGGTTCGATGCGTCCAGGCAGAGCAAGCGCATCAGCGCCAACGTCAGCGGCATGTTCAACACCACCCGCATCAGCCTCAACGACAACCTGATGAACCGCAGCACGCCCAGCGAGATCAAGGCCGTGCTCGGCCACGAGATGGGGCATTACGTCCTGAACCACGTCTACAAGGGCCTGTTGTTCTTCGCCGTCATGATCGCCTTCGCCTTTGCACTGGTGCAGTGGGGTTTCGGCAAGGTGGAGCGTCGCTGGGGGCAGCGATGGGGCATCCGCGGCGTCGACGACGTGGCCGGCCTGCCGGTGCTGGTATCGCTGCTCGCGATCGTCATGTTCTTCATGACGCCCTTGAACAACACCATGACCCGCAGCGCCGAAGCGGAGGCCGATGCGTTCGGACTCAACGCCGCACGCCAGCCCGACGGCTTCGCACAAGCGGCCGTGCAGCTGTCCGAATACCGCAAGATGCATCCGGGGGCGGTGGAGGAATTCGTGTTCTTCGACCACCCGAGCGGCTGGAACCGCATCCATCGCTCCATGGTGTGGAAGGCCGAGCACATCGGTGATGCCGACATCCGTGCCGAGGACGCAGCGCTCGCCGCTGGCGGGCACTGATCGCGACGGTTGGCAAGGCGGGTCGTTCGAACAGGGAATGCGGCCTGGCGCGACCCGCGCTTCCATTCTGATCGTGCCGCCGGCGGCCTGACGCGCTACCAGGATCGTTGGTATTGCTCGGGCACCGCGATGCGGACGCCGAGCTCGGCAGCAGCGCGCCGCGGGAAATACGGATCGCGCAGCGATTCGCGCGCCATCAGGATCAGGTCCGCCTCGCCGCGCTCCAGGATCGACTCGGCCTGGCGGGCATCGGTGATCAGCCCGACCGCGCCGGTCGCGATGCCGGCGTCGTGCCGGATGCGCGCCGCGAACGGCACCTGGTAACCGGGGCCAACCGGAATCCTGGCGTGCGGGACATTGCCGCCGGACGAACAATCGATCAGGTCGACGCCGTCCTGCCTGAGCCAGCGCGCGAGTTCGACGCATTCGTCGATATCCCAGCCGCCTTCCGACCAGTCCGTCGCCGATACGCGCACGAACAGCGGCAACGGCGCCGGCCATTGCGAGCGCACCGCCGCCACGACCATTCGCAGCAGGCGCGCGCGGTTCGCCAGCGAATCACCATGGTGGTCGTCGCGCCGGTTGGAGAGCGGAGAAAGGAATTCGTGCAACAGGTAACCATGCGCCGCGTGCAGTTCGATCACGCGGAAGCCCGCCTCGCGCGCACGCACGGTCGCGGCAACGAAGTCCGCGATCACCTTGTCGATTCCTGCCGGCTCCAGTGCAACCGGGACCGGGTAGCCGACGTCGAATGCAATCGCACTGGGTGCCAGCGTCGTCCAGGCGCCCTGCCCGGCCGCCAGCGGCTTGCCACCGCGCCAGGGCACATCCGTACTGGCCTTGCGACCGGCATGCGCCAGCTGGATGCCCGGCACCGCGCCCTGCGATGCGATGAACTGCACGATGCGCCCCCAGGCGTCGCGTTGCACGTCGTTCCACAAGCCCGTATCGCCCAGGGAAATGCGTCCCTCCGGCGACACTGCCGTTGCCTCGGTGAAGACCAGGCCGGCGCCACCGACCGCGCGACTGCCCAGGTGCACCAGGTGCCAGTCGTTCGGCACGCCATCGACGGCGGAGTATTCGCACATTGGCGACACCGCGATGCGGTTGCGCAGGGTGACGTCGCCAAATGCCAGTGGCTCGAAAAGTCGCATGGCGCATCCATCGTGGTCGATCGCGTCATGTTGCTGCATTGCGCTGCGGCCGCCAAGACAGCGGCAGCGTCGAGCCAGCTCACGGCCCTTCACCTTGCGTCTCGAGCGTGCACGGCATAGCTTAGGGCCGAACTGCGCCCGAGGTCGCTCGAATGAAGTTGCGCCTGCGCCCGAGCGTCGCCGTGATCCTGTTGCTTGGCCTGGCGTTGCTCCTCTTTCTCGGCCGCCCATTCCTTCCGCTCCGTGGATCGGCATCGGAGCGCACGGTCACCGTCGGCCTGTACGACAACCCGCCCAAGATCTACTTGGACGGCAACGGCAAGCCGGCAGGATTGTTCGTGGACCTGTTGCAGCCCATCGCCTCGCGCGAGCACTGGTCGCTGCGCTTCGTGCATTGCGCATGGTCGGACTGCCTGCAGTACCTGCGTGATGGCCGCATCGACCTGATGCCCGATGTCGCCTATAGCGAGGAGCGCGCGCGCCAGTTCGATTTCCACAGGATCGCCGCCGCCCACAGCTGGTCCCAGGTGTACCGGCGCCCGCAGGTGGACATCCGTTCGGTCGCGGACCTCGCGCACCGGCGCATCGCCATCCTGCGCAACGGTATCCAACACCAGTACCTGGTGCAGCTGATGGCTGGAAGCGCCCTGCCCTTTACCCCCGTGCTGGTGAACAGCTTCCCTGAGGGTTTCCAGGCCACGCGCGACGGGCGCACCGACGCGGTGGTGAGCAACGCCTTCTTCGGTGCTGGCCAAGCGCGTCGTTATGGGCTGGTCGAGACGCCGATCATGTTCGAACCGGTCAGTCTCTACTTCGCCACCGCCAAGGGGCGCAATCCCGAGCTCCTGGCGCGCATCGATCATTACCTGACCCGGTGGCGACAGGATCCGGACTCGGTGTATTTCGCTGCCATCCGCAACGCAATGGCGCCCGAACCGGTGACGATCATCCCGCGCTGGCTCCGGTACACGCTGCTGGGCATGGCGACGCTGGCGCTGCTGCTGCTGGGCTTCGGCGTGCTGTCGCGCTGGGAAGTCCGCAGGAAGACCATCGACCTGCAGCGCGCCAACCGGCGCCTGGACCAGGTGATCGCGGCCAGCCCGGTCGTGCTGTTCCTGCTGCAGGGTCGCAGCCGCGAGTTCGCGCCCCAGTGGGTGAGCCCCAACATCCAGCGCGTGTTGGGATATCCGCCGCAGGACGCGCGCCAGCCGGGCTGGTGGGCTGCGCACCTGCACCCCGACGACCGCGACAGTGCGATGTCCAACCTGGGCCAGCTCGCCTATCGCGGGCAACTGACGCAGACCTATCGTTTCATCGACGCCGCTGGCAGGACGCGTCACATCCACGAGGAGTTGCGGGTCGCCGACACGATCGATGGCGAAACCACGCAGATCGTCGGGACGTGGAGCGATATCACCCAGGCGCGGGAGCACGAGGCCGAGCTCGGTTTCCTCGCGCTGCATGACACGCTCACCGGCCTTGGCAATCGCGCGATGCTGCAGCTGCGACTCACCGAGGCCATCGATCGCGCGCGCACCGACGGCACCCGGCTGGCGATCGTCTCGATCGACCTGGATCGGTTCCGCAACGTCAACGACACGCTGGGGCACACGCTTGGCGACGAGTTGCTGCGCACGGCGGCAAGACGGATCGGATCACTGGCAGGGCGCGACGACTTCCTCGCGCGGATTGGCGGTGATGAGTTCGTCCTGGTCCTGTGCAACACCAGCACCAGCCAGGCCTCGGCGAAGGCGCAACAACTGCTGCAGCTGTTCTCGGACCCGCTCACGGCGACGCCGCACGCCGTCGTCGTCACCGCCAGCGTCGGCATCAGCGTGTTTCCCGATGACGGAGCGGATGCCGATACGTTGCTCAAGCACGCCGACCTGGCGCTGTACGAGGCCAAGGGCATCGGATACAACAACTACCGCGTCTTCGCGTCCGCGTTGTCCGCTGGCGCACAGGATCGCGTGGCGCTGGAGACGGCCTTGCGCAGCGCCGTCGCACTCGGGCAACTGCTGCTGCATTACCAACCGCAGGTGGACCTGGCCAGCGGCAAGCTGATCGGCGTGGAAGCACTGGCGCGCTGGAACCATCCGGAGCTGGGGTCGGTGCCACCGGGCCGGTTCATCCCGCTGGCCGAGGAACTCGGACTCATCGACGAGATCGGCGCATGGGTGCTGCGCGAAGCCTGCCGGCAGATGGCCGCATGGCAGGACGCCGGGCTGTTCGTGCCGTCCATGGCGGTGAACCTGTCGGTGCAGCAGATCGAGCGCGACGTCCTGCCGACGCTCGTCGCTGATGTGCTGCGGGAGGCAGGGCTTGCAGCCGGGCGACTGGAGCTTGAAATCACCGAGTCGACCATCATGCGCGAGCCGGAGAAGGCCATCGCGGTGTTGCGCGAACTGCACGACAGGGGCGTCAAGATCTCGATCGACGACTTCGGCATCGGCCATTCGAGCCTGGCCTACGTCAAGCGCCTTCCGGTCGACCGGCTGAAGATCGACCAGTCGTTCGTGCGCGAGATCGGTCGCGATTCCAACGACGAGGCCATCTGTCGCACGGTCATCGAGCTGGCGCGCAGCCTTGGCCTGGATGCCATCGCCGAAGGCGTGGAACGCGATGAACAAATCGACTTCCTGCGCGCGGAAGGCTGCCAGTTCGCGCAGGGCTATCTCTTCAGCAAGCCGTTGCCCGCGGCGGCGCTGCAGGATCTGTGGCAACGCGGTTGGCGTGCATCTCCCCGACCACCAGGCCTGCGGCAGGAACGCAGGGGCGTCGCCTCGGCGGATGGGCCGGGCAAGCGCTGACCCGCGTCACTTTCCCCCGCCACTGCGCCAGATCGACACCAACAGCCAGACGGCGGCAATCACCGCACCCACGAAGCCGAGCAAGCCGAAGAACGGCAATCCGAGCAGTGTCGGACCGCCCTTGACGGTCAGGGTGATGGACGAGCCGATGATCAGCGCCGCCAGCACCACGCCGACGGTCAGGCGGTTCGCGGAATGATCGATCTGCTCGCCGAACTCGCGCAGGTGGCCAATGTCGATGTGGTGCCGGAATTGCCCGCCGCGCACCGAGCGCAGCAGCCCACGCAGGTCCTGCGGCAGCGTGGCGAGCATGCCGGCCATGCCGGACAGTCCGCGCAGGCCGCTCTTCGTCAGCGCCCGCGGCGAAAAGCGCGCCCGCATCGCGCGACGCAGGAATGGCTCGGCGCGGCGTGCCATGTCGAAGTCCGGATCGAGCTTGCGTCCGGTGCCTTCGAGTGTCACGAACACCTTGACCAGCAACGCCAGGTCGGCCGGCAACGCCAGCTGGTGCACACGCAACAGCGTGGTGACTTCCAGCAGCATCCGGGTCAGGTCGAGCTGCCCCAGCGGAATGCCGTGGTAGCGATCGACGAATGCGTCGACGTCCTCCGCCAACTGGGCTTCGTCGATCCCGGGCTCGCCGGTCCAATCGAGCAGCACCTCGGTCACGGTCTCCGCCCGGTGGTTCACCAACGCGTGCAGCAGCACCAGCACCTGCGTGCGACGCGCGGACGACAATCGACCGACCATGCCGTAATCGATCAATGCGATGCGGCCGTCGCGCAGCACGAACACATTGCCCGGATGCGGATCGGCGTGGAAGAAACCATCCTCCAGCAGCATCTTCAGCACTGCTTCGGCGCCGCGCCGTGCGACCTGTTTGCGGTCGATTCCGGCTGCATCCAGCGCCGTGATGTCCGCAACGGGAATGCCGTCGATGAAGTCCTGCACGTTCATGCGTTCGCCGGTGTAATCCCAGTGCACGCGTGGCACGACGATCCCCGCATCGTTGCCCTTGGCAAGACTGGCGGCGATGCGCTCGGCGTGGCGGCATTCGGCTGCAAGGTCCAGCTCACGCGTCAGCGAGGCCTTGAACTGCTTGACCACACCGACCGGATGGAACCGCCGCAATTCCGGAAAGTGCGCATCGAGTGTCGCGGCCACGCGATGCAACAGGCGCAGGTCGGCCTCGATGATCGGGCGGATTCCCGGCCGGCGCACCTTGGCCACGACATCGGTGCCATCCGGCAAGCGCGCGCGGTGCACCTGCGCGATGGACGCGGCGGCCAGTGCCTGCGGGTCGATCGCGAGGAAGACATCCTCGGGTGGCGCGCCGAGGTCTTCGGCCATCTGTGCCCGGATCGCTTCCCAGGCAACCGGCGGCGCCTGGTCCTGCAGCTTGCCGAACTCGTCGATCCATTCGGGTGGGAACAGGTCCACGCGCGTCGCCAGCACCTGCCCCAGCTTGACGAAGCTCGGGCCCATCTCCTCCAGTACGCGGCGTGCCCGTACCGGCGGCGACAGCGTGGCCAGTTCCGCCATTGCGCCCAGCGGCAGGATCCTGCCCGCGCGTCCCAATGCGGCTTCCAGCCCGAAGCGATGCACCAGGTCGCCGAATCCGTAGCGGATCAGGATCGCGGCCAGGTCGTGCAGCCGCCCAAGGTCACGCGTGGCCGCCAAGGTCTCCCAGATCATGCTTGCTCTCCGCCGGGACCGCCACCCTAGCACCGGGGCCCGTGAGGCCATGGTGCGCCGCGCCGGGCGTCCAGCCGACCCTTCGGCATCCACGGCAACAGCTCAGGCCATCGGACCCTGCGCTTCGCGCGCGACCACGCATTCGAGCGCAGCGAAGCAGTCGCCATCGATCGCCGGTCCGACTGCCGCGCGCATGATGTCCAGCGTCTGCGCGATGGGTGTCGGCGCGTGGTACGGACGTTCGGCGGTGATCGCGTCGAAGATGTCGGCGACGGTGATGATGCGCGTCTCCAATGCGATCTCGTGTGCCGACAGTCCCAGCGGATAACCGGTTCCGTCTAGGCGTTCGTGGTGCGCGGACGACACCCGCGCGAGTTCGGCGAAGGGCGAGATGCGCTCGAGGATCTGGCCGGTGTAGGTCGCATGCAGTTGCACCGCCGCCCATTCGGCTGCGTCCAGACGCGCGGGCTTGTCGAGGATCGTGTTGCTGACACCAAGCTTGCCGACGTCGTGCAGCACGGCGGCACGCCGCAGCCAGCGCCGCCGCGCTTCGTCGATATTCAATTCACTGGCCACGAGGTCGGTGTAATGGCGGACACGCTGGCTGTGTCCGGCCGTGAACGGGCTCTTGGCATCCACGACCTGGCCGTACGCGTCGGCGATCGCATCGAGATAGTCGTCGTCAAGCTCGACGCCGTGCCCTCCAGGCTCCAGCGCCTGGACCGCGCGCTCGACCTCGTCGCTGGCGAGCGTCCGCCAGAAGTCGGGCGTCGCGGCCACCGCGTCGAGGGCATCCACGAGTTCCGGGTCGAACCAGTCGCCCGCCCGGGAGCGCGCCTCCGCCAGCGCCGCCGCAGGGCCGTCGTTGAAATGGAACACGTCGACGACCTGCGCCAGCAAGGCGATGCGCGAGCCCAGCGGAATGGCGCCGCCCTGCAATCCATCCGGCCGGCCGCTGCCGTCGAAATGCTCATCCAACCCGTGCACGCCCTGCGCGACCGATTCGGGAAACCGCAACTGCCGCGCGATGTCGGCACCGCGGCTGCAGCGGGTCTGGATCAGTTCCTGCGCCACCGCGTCGCCGTTGCGCATGATGTTGAGGATCGCGCCGACCCGCTTGCGCCAGCTGGCGTGTGGCCCGGTGCGACTGACGACGAATGCCAGCACCTGCGGCGTCCCGGTGCCGACGCGCTTGAAGTCGTGCTTGAAGCTGCGGTCGTCGGTCAGGTAGAGCTCGCAGATGCGCGCGGCATTGCTGCTGCAACCCAGGTCCTTCAGCAGCAGCGTGTAGTAGAGCGACCAGAGCTCCTCATCGCGCAGCCCGATCTGCCGCCCCACGTGCATGCCGATCCAGCAGCAGCGCACGCAATGCCCCGCCGGCTGCCCCTCGGTGAGGTCCAGCGCGTAACTCAGCGACCCGATGAGTTCGGCGAGCTTGAGTTGCGACATGCCTTCCTTGCGGACCCGGGGATGGCCATCCTCCATGGATGGCCTGGCCGTAGCGGATCACCTGTGGACTGTACGTTGTGGTTCGGCGCACGGATGCGCGGCAGGTCGCGATACGAGCCATTGATTCCGGGCCTTGTCTTCCCGAACGAGCCCCTGGACTGCGGAACCAGCACGCCCTCGGACGACAGACACGCCCGCGGTGTCCACCACCGCGCATGCGGTCGCCAGCTGTCAATTCGCGTCTGGACGCCGATCAGCGCAAGAGGGCGTGCACGATCACGGCCGGCAACCAAGTGAACAGCCCCGACAGTGCGACCGAGACATAGAGCAGTCCGAACACGACCGCGGACATCAGCCCTGCCAACAGCGCGATGACCGGCGCCAGCAGCACCCATGCCCAAAGCGGCGGCACCCTGCCCGCACGCGGCGCGACATGCGCACCCATCAGGCCCAGGGCCTTCAGCCGGCGGTCCAGCGAAGGCGACATCGGCACGCTGGATCCACCGAGGATGCTGCGGGCGCCGATCAGCGGGCTCGGGACGACCGACAGGTGCGCGATCCAGGCGCCGAATGCACCGTCGACCGTGGCACCACGGATTTTTTCCAGGGCGCTCCCGAGCGTGTCCGGGTCGCGGGTGAGCTGCACCGCGATCGCATCGGCCATGTACTTGCGCCGGCGCCAGCCGAGCGACAGCAGCGGCCCGAGCAGGAAACTGCACAGCATGCCGCCGAAGAAACCGCTGATGACCAGCGGTCCGGCAACGGGCATCCATGCCAGGGTGCGCAAGGGAATCCTGCCGGTGTCAGCGGGAGGGTCGTGCCCGGTTTGCGTCGCCGGATCGAAGGGATTGGTCAGGACCATCGCCAGGTGTGCATCAGCGGCGCTGGCGCCTGGCCGCAGCGAGCGCAACAGCAGGTGACCGAGGCGACGGGCGGCTCCCCGGTCCGACAACGATTGGCTGAGCCTTGCGATCAGCCCGAACATGCCCAGCAAGCTCGCCATGCGCGCACCGACTCCCAGATCGCCGTTGGCGATGGACCCGACCAGGTGGGCGGCGACGCCCTGCAGCTCGGCACGACTGGCACCGGCGAGCAGACCGGTGCTGACCACGACGTTTGCGTGCGCGTCGTCGGCGCCATACGCGGCTGCATTGACCGCGTCGGTTTCGGTCACCCAGACCCGTGGCGCGACGACCGAGGCAGCGATCGCCATTTCGGCGACGGTGTTGGCGAAGCGTTGTTCGGCGAGCACGGCCGGGTTCGGCGGGCGAGCCCCGAAAATCGAGGCATCGTTGGTCATCGCCTCGCGCATCAGGCGTCCAAGCGTGCGCAGCATCAGCAGCATCAGGCAGCCGCCGGGCAGTGCCGCGAGCAGCAGCAATTCCATCCAGCGTCCCGGCCGGATCGCCTCGGGCGCATCGATCACGCCGGACATGGCATCGGTCACCCGGCCGATCAGATCGGGCACCGGTATTGCCAGGTTCACGAGATCCAGGGCCAAGCCGAGGATGGCGTAACACAGGGGCGCCATCAGCACCGCCACGACCAGGGCGAGCACGAGTGCGCAGGCATTGGCCAGCCATCCCAGGTAGGTTGCCCCCCGGCGATGGCGCGCGATGCTGGCGAAGAACGACTCGCGCTCCTCGTGGGTGAATTGTGGCGATGCCGAATCCGGCATCGGCAGTGCCTCGCTCACGGGCAAACCGGCCTTGTCACATCCTGGCCTTGGCCGTGTCGAACAGCTTCCTGACGGTTCCCGGGCCGTCCCCGACACCCACCAACGTGAAGACCAGCAAGTCCTCGCCGTGACGGATCGTTACGGCCGGCCCCAGCACCACCGCATCGTCGCCGATGCCCTGGTAGGCGCTGTCCGCGCTGGCATCGTGTCCGGCCATCGCCTTCTCCGCCCTGAGCGTCGCAGCACCATCGCCCCGGGACACGGTGAACTCGGCGCTCGGACCACGACCGCCAGCCGGGTTGTACCTGCAACTGGACACGTCCTGGGTTACGTCGTTCGCCACCGCGACCATCGCGGTGCCAAGGAATGTCGACATGTCGGCCGCAGTGAGCAGGTTGCAGGCACTGTGCGGATCGCCTGGCGCGACATCCACACCTGCAGTCGTCCCAGCTGGTGACGACGCAGCATCCGGCGACGGCGCGGCCGTCGACGCGTCGGGCGCAGACACACTGGCGCCGGCGGCCACTGGCGCAGGCCCCGAACAGGCCTGCAACGCGGGCAGCAGGAGCATCAAGGCGAATGCAAGGCGACGCACGCTCATGGGTGGCTCCAGATGTGCACGGTCAGCGACGATCCTTGCGTGCCAGTTGGAACCTCGCCGCGTCGTCGAATCCGCTCTGCTCGTGGCCCGGTGCGAGGGAGTTGCGGATCTTCAGCGAACCCGGGTCCATCGCGGCATTGCCGACCCCGCCGAGTGCGGGATCGCCGAACAGCCCGGTCGCGATGTCGAATCCGAGTTTGTAGAACGCGGGGGCATCGGGCGCAGCCACCTGGGCCAGGGCGTTGGCGGCATCGCGCACGGCGGCAACGTCCGGATCGGCCTGGGCAATGGCGGCGCCCTTGGCGGCGAGTTCGGCATTGGCATTGCGGTCGATCGAGAACTGCACGGCGAGTCCGAATCCGAATTGTTCGTCGGGATCCAGCGCGTTCTGGATCGCCTGCTTCCCGGGTCCATTGGCGGTATCGCCTTCGGCCACGGCCATGCCGTAGTCGAAGCCGTTGCGGGCCTTGCCATCGGGGATCGCATTGCGCAGTTCCGTGGCCAACGGATCCTGGCTGGCAAGGACCTGGCCCCGCGCTGACTTGTCGCTTCGCCAGGCCCCATCGAGCTGCGGCGCCGCGGGCTGTGCAGGCGGTGCCGGCTGCGCTGCGCATTGCCTTTCCAGTGAGGCGGCCGCTGGCGAATTACGCGCGCGCGCGGACCTGGCTACCTCGCAGATCGACAGGCCGGCATTCGGATTGGCCGACGGCGCGACCCGCCCCAGGGCGACCGGCGGCTTGGCGGGCGGCACGACCCGGCCCAAGGCCATTGCCGGCCTGGCGGCAGTGGCAAGACCCAGCGACGACGCGGCCGGCGCGGGCGCGGTCGTCGCGGGCACGCCCGCGTTGTCCATGCATTCGGCGGTTCCATCGCTGTGCCACATCGCCATGGTTTGCGGATGCTGCTTGTCGTAGGTGCTGCCCTCGATCCGCCCCTGCGGGCCGACCTTGCCGGTGTAGGCGCCAGTCGTGCCGTTGTTCCAGTAGACGGTCACGTCGAAGTCATCACCCTTGATCGTGCCGTCGACCGACCCATCGATCACGTAGTAGTCGTCGCCGCTGAACATGTCGCCCTTGTGGGTGGCGCCGTAATAAGCGCTGCCCTTGAGCACCGTTCCGTCCTGTTGCAGGGAAAAATGCACCGCCGTGTCATTGCTCTGGATGGCGGCCCACTGGTTGCTCACATTCCAGTGGCCACACCCGGCTTGCGCCGCAGCCAGCGAGGGCAGGCCGAGGCAGGAAAGAACGACGACCCAGCCTGCGACGGAATCTAGGCTCTTACGGATACCTGGCATGCGACCACTCCACTGTTGGATACGTCGTCCGGCGAATTCGCTTCAGTCATGGCGACCCTGGCCCCAGGCCAGTATCGGCGCCGGCGGCCGCCACGCGGATATTGCTCTCGATGGAGCTTGCCCACCTGATGCCGGGAAGTAACGGCCAACACCAGCATGCTGTCCTGATTCCAGGGTCATGGTCCCGCCGCCCGCCCTCGATACCGATCCCTGTCTCACACGCCAAAAGTCCGCATGACCGGACGCCGTCCAGGTTTTTTCCTGCGGTCTCCCGCGCGCCCAGCCGACCCGCGTGCCGCCGGCGTGGTCGCGCATCCGAACCCGTGTCTCCGCCATGACGAACGTCCCCACCCCCCTCACCGGCCCGCCGGCGCCAGCGGCAGGTGTATAAGGCCTCATTCCCCAGGAGTGACAGTCATGAAACGCCATCTGCTGAAGCTTGCCGCCATCGGCGCAATCGCCCTCGCATCGCCATCTTTTGCCGCCTTGAAGGTCGGCACCCGGGCGCCCGATTTCAGCGCGCCCGCCTATCTCGCCGGCAAGGCGTTCACCTTCAAGCTCGCCGATGCGTTGAAGAAGGGACCCGTGGTCGTGTACTTCTTCCCGGCCGCCCATACCGCCGGCTGCAACCTGGAGGCGCACCTGTTCTCACAGGCCATCGACCAGTTCAAGGCGCAGGACGCCACCGTCATCGGCGTCACCGCCGGCAATGTCGACCAACTGGCTGACTTCTCGAAGGAAACCGAGCACTGCGGCGGCAAGTTTCCGGTCGCGGCCGATCCGGGCGCGAAGATCGCCGGGCAATACGACGCCGTCCTGACCCTGAAGCCCGAATGGTCCAACCGCACGTCCTACGTGATCGCGCCGTCGGGCTCGATCGTGCACGTGTACTCGGATCTCAATCCGAACAAGCACGTCAAGGAAACGCTCGACGCGGTGAAGGCGCTGAAGAAGTAGGCAGCCTGATCCTGCTGGACCACGTCCCGGGTTTGCGCAGGGCGGGCCCTGGCCCGCCGCCGCGGCTGACGCCCCGTCACGACGCTGGCGGGGTGCCGGAGAGCGACGGCTTCAGCAACTCCCACCAGCGGGCGAATGACTGATCGTTCGCGCCGTCCAGTTCGGGTTATCCCGTGGCCTGCATCGCTTCACCGGGCGTCCGGAAACGAGCACGACGGGTCGCAACGATCGGCCGGGGCGGCGCTAGACTGCCGGCCAGTGGTCGTTGATAGGGGCCGGGGTTCGAATGTTGAGCTGGGTACTTGCTGCTGCACTGGCGCTCCAGGCGCCCGCCAAATCCGCTGTCGAGCCGGTCCAGGCAACTGTCCCGATTCCCGTGCCCGTACCCGTGGTCGTGGATCCGGTCCCGCTGGACCAGGTCATGGCATTGCCGCCGGAGTTGAAGGCGCAGGTGCACGCGGTGTTGCTGGCGGGTGATCCGTCGCCGACGCAGCGGTTCCAGCGGCTGATCAACTTCGTCATCGATGACAAGGACGGCCTGGGGATGGCCTACGACGAAAGCGCGACCTACACCGTTGCGCAGGCCTATGCCATGCGCAAGGCGAATTGCCTGACCTTCACCCTGCTGGTGGTGGCGCTTGCGAAGGAGGCGGGGCTTGACGCGTATCCGCAGGAGATTGGCGAGACGCTGTCCTGGCGCGAAGTCGAGGGAACGATCTATCGCGAGAACCACATCAATGCCGGCGTGCACATCGGTGGCCATCGCTACACGGTGGATCCGGCCGCTGACCTGGTGTTCCTGCCGCGTCCGCCCGTGAGGGTGTCGCATGAGCGACTGCTGGCGCACTACTACAACAACGTGGCCGTCGATCGCCTGCTGGAAGGCCGGATGGACGCCGCATTGAAGGACATGGGCGTGGCGCTGGCGCTGGATCCACGCTACGCGACCCTGTGGAGCAACGCCGGCGTGATCGCGTTGCACAACGGTGACGCCGCCACCGCCGAACGCAACTACAACACGGCGCTGGCGCTGGATCCCGCCGACGCCAGTGCGCTGTTCAACATGGTGCAGCTGATGCACGGTCGCGGCGACCGGCGCGAGGTGGAGTTCCGGCAGCGCCTGTCGCGGGTCGAGCAGCGCGATCCCCTGCAGCAGTTCCTGCAGGCGCTGGACTACGAGCGCGCCGGAAACTTCCCGCGTGCCATCGCGAGCACGCGGCGCGCGATCCAGCTGAAACCCGACGAGCACCGCTTCTATGCCGCCCTCGCCCGCCTCTACCAGCGCGTCGGCGATTTCACCCGGGCGCGCTCCGCGCTGGCGAGCGCGCAATCACTCAGCGAGGGCAAGACGCAGGCGATGTATCGCGCCGAACGCGACCGCCTGCGAAAGCTTGGCGAGCAGGCCAAACGTGAAGTCGGTGCGGATGAGGTCGCGCCGCCATTGAAGTAGCCAGGCGCCTGCTGGCGAGGATTCGCGTCGCGCCCGGCGGGCCTCAGCCGCCCCGCACCCGCAGCGTCAGCCCCTTGAGGAAGTTGCGCAGCATCTGGTCGCCGCACAGCCGGAAGTGCTTGTGGTCGGGCTGGCGGAACAAGGCGGAGAGTTCCGGCTTGGACACCGCAAAGCCGGCGTCCTCGAAGGCCTGGTGCATGTCGACATCCTTCAGCTCGAAGGCGACGCGCAGCTTCTTCAGCACCACGTTGTTGGTGATGCGCTTCTCCACCGGTCGCGGTGGCAGGCTGTCGTTCCTGCCGCGGTAATGGATGATCAGTCCGTCGAGGAAATGCGCGAGCACGCGGTCGCTGCACTCGACGTAGCCCGCGTCGTCTTCCTTCTTCAGGAAGGCCTGGACGTCCTCCTTCGCGATCGGGAAATCCGCATCGGCCAGCTTGATGATCTCGACGACCTTGCTGTCGCCGAGGTCGAGCATGTAACGGATGCTGCGCATTACGTCGTTGTTGATCATGGCCTGTCCGTTTGCGCCGGGTCGGCTGGGCGCCGAGGGACTGCACACTCTAGAGGGTCTCCACGAACCATGCGCCATGAACGGGCCGCGACTTTCCTGTACGGCGCCCATCGAGTGGCCTGGTACGTGGTCCGTATTCACACCATGGCCAAACGCGACTCGCAACGATGTGCTTCGACCTCATCCATACGGTGTGCCATGCCTGCGTTCCAGATCCCGTTTGCCGTCCGCGCCCTGCCCGCTGCCCTCGCTCCGCTCCTGTTGCTGGCCTGCACCGGCACGCCCAGCCCCGATGCCGTAGGTACCGCGGCGCCGGCGACTTCCGCGGACGTTGCGGCCTCGACTGTCCCGTCGGCCGCAACCAGTGCCGACGCTGCGATGCCGCCGGTGAGCCTGTCGACTGCAGCATCGGTTGCCACGACCGCGCCGGCATCCGTCGACACCAGCGCGCCCGATGCGATCGCGCCTGCCGTCACCGCGGCACCGGCCGATGCCGACCTCGCCAGGGACAGCGTGTTGCGTGCGCAGGTGTTGCTGGAGCGCGCGCATTTTTCGCCCGGCGAGATCGATGGCGCCAAGGGCAGCAACCTGACCAAGGCGATCGCGGCCTATCAGCGCGCCAACGGCATCGACTCCAGCGGCACGCTGGACACCCCGACCTGGGACGCACTCAATGCCGACACCGCGCCCGTGCTGGTCTCCTACACGCTGACTACGGATGACATCGCGGGACCGTTCGAGGCAACGCCCAAAACGCCCGCCGACATGGCGAAGCTGAAGGCGCTGCCCTACGGATCGGTCGAGGAAAAATTGGCCGAGCAGTTCCACATCGGCACCGGCCTGCTGAAGAAGCTCAATCCCGACGCCGACCTCGCCACCGCCGGCACGACACTCACGGTTCCATACGTCACCCCGGCTGATGCCCTGCCAGTGCCGGAGCGCATCGTCGTCGACAAGTCCGATGGCGCACTGATGCTGCAGGACAGCACGGGCAAGGTGCTTGCGCAGTTCCCGGTCACCACCGGCAGCGCGGAATTCCCGCTGCCGATCGGCGAGTGGAAGGTCACCGGCGTCAAGCGCAATCCCGTCTGGTATTTCGATCCCAAGCTGATCGCCGGCACCAAAAAGAGCGACGAGAAGGCTGAAATCCCCGCCGGCCCCAACAATCCGGTCGGAACGACCTGGATCGACCTGAGCAAGGAGCACTACGGCATCCATGGCACGCCGAACCCGACACGCATCAGCAAGTCGGAGTCCAACGGTTGCATCCGCATGACCAACTGGAGCGCTGCCGCCGTGGCGAAGGTCGTCAAGACCGGCATGCCGGTCCTGATGCAGGAGTAAGCGTCCAACACAAGCGAGCGAGGTGACAGGTGCGTTGATCGACCGGATCAACGCAACCCTGTCGGGCCGATCAGTCTTTCGGTGCTGTCGGCGCGGTTGCGGCAGCTGCGGGCGCGTCGTTGTTCCAGATGTCCCGGATCATCGTCCACTTGCCGTCCTTGCGTTCCCAGACTTCGACGTACTTGCCCGTGCCGACGGTCTTGCCCGTCGTGTCAACAAGGGTGAACGTGCCCTCGTGCCAACCGAGGTTGCCCGAGCTCGCCGATTTGCCGTCGACGATGGCGAGGGTGATACCGGCTTTCTTCGCGTTCGCGATGTCCTTGACCAGGTAGTCGCGCAGCGTTGCCGTCGTGGCGGCCGGCGCATCGGGTGGCATCACCACGGCGTCCCTGGCGTACATCGCAACGATCCTGTCGGCCTCGCCTGCGTTGTAGGCGGTGGCCCAGTCCTGGCTGGATGGATGGAATGCGGCACCTGCTGCCGCCTTGTCCAGGGCAAGCGTGGTGGTGCTGGCCATGACTGCCAGCAGGCCGAGCGAGAGGGAAACCGCAGCTTTGGATAAGTACATGGGACGTCCTCCGTGGATGGTTGCCGGACGCGGGTCTCCGCGCTCGTGTTCCGCGCTGCAAGCCTTTTCGTGCGGCGACTCATCGGCGCAAGGGCCTACACCGTGATTCAAACGGCGCCGGGGCGAAAAGCGGACATGCGGTCGTCAGCCCTGCCCAGCTGCCGGTCATGCAACCGCGACCACAGCAGCAAGGACACGGCCGCGCCGACCAGACAGGTGAACATGTCCCATTGGGTGTCCCATGGGTCGCCCTGGGTTGCGAGGAACGCATCGGCGTCGGCGCCGAATGCCAACGCCGACCACCATTCGATCAGCTCGAAGAACGCGGAAAAACTCAGGGCCACGGCGAGCACCAGGTACACCAGCCAGCCGCCGCGCCGCAGTGGCGTGCAGCGCAGCAATAACTCGCGCGCGAGGATCGCCGGCACGAAGCCCTGCATGAAGTGGCCGACGCGATCCCAGGGGTTGCGCTGGACGGCGATGCCGACGGCATTGGCTGCATCGCGCAACCAGGATCCCAGCGGCGCCTGCGCGTACGTGTAGGCGCCGCCTTCGATCAGCACCAGTGCGTGCGCGGCCAGCAACCAGCAGAGCAATCGTGTCAGCGGGAAGCGCTTCCAGCGCCAGGCCAGCAGCGGAATCCCTGCGATTACCCACATGACTTCCATGAACCAGGTCATCCGGTCGACCGCAGTGAGCACCGACCACAGCAACGCGACGCAGACGATCAAGAGCAACGCCCAGGCTTCGGCGCGCGTGGGGGGAGTGGCGATCGCTGTCGATGTCCCGGGCATGTGCGCTTCCTCGTGAGGCAGCGAGGATAGCCGCACGGGCGGAACCAAGTCAGGGGTCTCATGACTCTTCGTGCGGACGACGGATCGGAGGATGCCGTCGGCCACCCATCCGGCCGCAGATCGTCGACGCGATCCCGCATCGCGGAAATCGCTCAGTCAGCAGCCTCTGCCGTCGCCTTCGGAAGCAGGCGGGCATGGATCCCGGGAAGCATCATCGTCGCCGCCGAGCCGTACCAGCGGTGGTATTCGGCGACCATTTCACCGCGGATGATCACGGGGTCGGTCGCGGTCAGCCGCCGCGCCTCGTCGATGTCGTCGACCGCCAGCACGAACAATCCTCTCCAACCCGCCGGGTCCGCCTCGAACGGACCTGCCAGCACCAGCTTGCCAGCGGCGGCCAGTTTTTCGATGTTGGCGAAGTGCCCGGCGAACATCGCCTTGCGTTCCCCACCATCCGGCACCCGCGTGGGACCGGTCTTGAGGATCACCAGCACGAAATTCCGCATGCCCCTTTCGTCCGCGCCAAGGCGCTTTGCCAGGGCTGCGTCATACGCGGGTGCCGGATCTGCCGTCTGCGCCAGCACCTGCGGCGCGCCGAGCAGTGCGAGACAAGTCGCGACGGTCGCCATCGACGTGAGGTTCATGCTGAATCCTCCTGATGCGGGGAAACAAGACTGGACACGTGCCAGACGGTGGAATCAGGCACTTTTCAGGTCCCGCTCCCGCCGCGTTTTTGGTCGCCTGCCTGATCCAGCAATCCGTGGCGCCGATGCCAGTCTTCGAGCGACTCTTCGGGAAATCCTTCGAGGTGGATATCGTGGTCGCCTCGCGGGACGCGCACCCAGTTGGCCTTGGCATCCAGCAACATGTGCACGCGCTCGGGCGCCAGCGGCAGTGGTGTATCGATTGCCGATGCATGCGGGTGCACCAGGTCCGGCCATTCGGGATCGAACAGCCAGAGCGCGCTGCCGCAACCGGTGCAGAAATGGCGCTGGCCGGAACTGACGCGGCAACTGCCATCGTCTTCGCGGATCTTCGCGTGGTAGACGCCGAGGTGTTTCCGCCCATCGACCTCGAGCGTGTCGGCACGGGCGCCGAGGTTGATCGCACTGCCGCTGCCGCCGGCGGTCTTGCGGCAGATCGAGCAGTAGCAGTACAGGAACGGCACCGGCGCGTAGGCCTCGCAACAGAACCGCACCTGGCCGCAATGACAGGAGCCTTCGAGGTGCATCGGAGAAGCCTGCAGGACAGGGACATGTCGACCCTAGCCCAGCTCGCTTCAAGACCATGCCAAGGGTCCGTTGTCCGGACCGGATGTCCCCATTCAGCGCGCGCCGCCTTGCTCCTTTGTCTCGCAGTTCACCTCTATCGATGCGCCAACGCGTAATCGATGCCTGCACGCACCGCGGCGACCTGCGCGGCGTTGCACTGCCCGGCAGTTGCGCGGGGGCTGTCGGGGTAGACCTCGGTGGTCGTCTTGTAGCGGGCAGCGGTGATGCCCGCACACAGGCCCAGCTCCCTGAGCGCATAGCGGATGACGCCAGGCGCGACGACCGGCGATCCGATGATCTCGCCGTTCGCATCGGCCGGCGCGATGTGGGTCACCTGCTCCACCGCCGCGATCACCGCCTGCTGGAACCCGGGTTGCGGGTTACCGGTGTCGTCGACCAGGTAGAAGCCGTCGGGGATTCCCTCCGGCTCGAACGGCTTGCCATCGCGCGCGGCCAGCGCCGGACGGAACTCGGACTCGTCGGTGTCCGTGGTCTCGTGCAGGTCGATATGCGCCAGCACGCGGTCGCGCAGCGGCGCCACCAGGCGCATGAGGGCCACCGACTCCTCCGCCGGGCTGTCGTCGCGGAACGATCGGTTCGGGTCGAGCGCGTGCGCATTCCAGCGGTGCACGCGCTCGTAGGCCCATGGGCTCACGCACGGCGCGACGAGCAGGTTGACCCGACCTGCATAGTCGCCCGCATGCTGGTCGACGAACTGCAGCGCGCCGTGCACGCCACTGGTTTCATACCCATGCACGCCACCCGTCACCAGCACCACCGGCAGCGCGTCGTTCCAGTCGCGACTGCGGATTGCGAACAGCGGATAGCTGTCGGGGGCATAGTCCAGTCGGCCGTACTGCACGACGTCGAAGCGCGAACGCAGGCGCTCGACCGCGTCCAGAACGTCGGCCTGGTAACTGCGCCTGCGCGTCTGTCGCGAGCGCCAGTCGGCGACTTCCGCCGCACCCCAGGGAACGCCGGGGGTGCCGATTGGATAAGGCGCTGCGTCAGTCATCACGTCACGCGCTCCGGCTACTGCTTCATCAATGTCGTCAGCTGATCGAGCTGCGCGCGATACCCGTCCAGCACCCGCGCGGTGATCACCGCATAGCGATTGGCCTGCTCCCATTGACGCTGCTCGATCGCCTCGCGCACGCCCGGCACGGTCTTGACGCCGTATCCGGTCAGCAGTCCCGGCGCGTAGATCATGTGCTTGTACCAGCCGCGACCCGGCAGGCCGTCCGGATCGGTCAACGCCTGCTCCATGCGCGCGATCGCCATGTCGATCGCGCGCTGCTGCCCTGGCGTCCCCTTGAAGCCACCGGCGGCGCGCGCGTCGTACGCGGATTCGAACGCCTGCGCGCTCTGCGTCAGTTGCTTCGCCGCCGAATCCAGCGGCGCCAGGTCGATGGCGGGCATGTCGGAATCACGCGCCGGCGGGCCGATGGGTCGTGCCGGATCGGACACCAGTGCATAGACGCGTGCGTCGAGCAGTCCGTGCTGGCTCGCGGTGGCCTTCCGCATCCCGTCGATCGTCTGATGCAGGTCGGCGACGTAGCGACCGAGGGTGTCGCTGAAGTCGGAAAAGCGCATGGGCAGCACGTCGGCGTTGGCCATGCGCAGCGCGATGTGGCCGGCAACCTTCGACAGCGCGACGCCGTATGCGAAGCCCGGATCGCCGAAACGGTCGTAATGGTCGAAGGAGTCATAACGCGAGTGGTAGACGCCGTCCTGGTCGTCTTCACCGCCGAAGCCCAGGTTGAGCGACGCGATGCCGAGGTGCTGGAGGAAGGCGCTGTAGTCCGAGCCCGAACCAAGCGCTTCGATCGGCAGGTCGCCGCCCTTGGCCGCGATCGTCGCAGCCTCTCTCGCTTGTGGCTTGGCGCTGTCGGACGACCCGTCGATGCGCATCTTCGCCCGCGCGCGTTCGCGCACGCTGACGTGGGTCTCCGGATCGTCAACGCCCGCGGCGACTTCGTTCAGCACGTGCTGCAGCGAATGACTGCCTTCCATGCCGAGGAAACCGTGGCCATTGGTGTCTGAATTGATGTAGGCCACCGCCTTGCGCTGCAACTCGTCCGCATGCGCTTCGGCAAACTCGGTTGAACCGAGCAGGCCGGGTTCTTCCGCGTCCCAGCTCGCGTACACGAGCGTGCGCTTCGGGCGCCAGCCGGTCTTCGCGAGCGCGCCGATCGCCTTGGCTTCATCCAGCAGCGCCACGTTGCCGGACAGCGGATCCCACGCGCCGAACACCCAGCCGTCGTGATGGTTGCCGCGCAGGATCCATTGATCGGGTTCCGTCGATCCCTTCATCACCGCAATGACGTCATGGATGTCCTTGCGGTTCCAGTCGGACTGCACGACAAGGTGCGCCTTCGCCGCGTTGCCGCCGCCCAGGTGATAGGCGATCGGCAGGCCGCCGCGCCATTCGCGCGGGGCCATCGGGCCGTCGAGCGCGCGCAGCAGTGGCAACGCATCGGCATAGGAAATCGGAAGGACGGGGATCTTCAGGATGGTTTTCGCGTCCTTGATGGCCAGGCGCTTCGCGTCCGGCGTCGCACCCACGCCCGGCGTGAGCGGGTCGCCCGGATACAACTGCATGTCCTGCACGGAGCCGCGCTGCACGCCGTCCTGCGGGCGCCAGCCGCCCTTCGGATAGGCGTCGCCGGCGCCATAGCCGTCGTCGCGCGGATCGGAATAGATCAGGCATCCGACCGCGCCGTGTTCCTGCGCGAGCTTGGGCTTGAGGCCGCGCCAGCCGCCGCCGTAGCGCGTGATGACGATCTTGCCGCGCACGTCGATGCCGCGGCGCGCGAGCTCCTTGTAGTCGTCGGGCATGCCCTGGTTGGCGTACACCAGCCCGGCGGTCACGTCGCCGTCGCCGCCGTACGCGTTGTAGGGCGGCAATGCGCCCGGCGTCGCCGATGTGGAATCACCGGCCACCGGCGGCTCGTGGAGCGTCGCCTTGAAGTGCTCCGGCGCGACGAGTTCGAGCGACTCCGTCTTCGGCGTCGGGTACAGCACGCTGTAGGTCTCGATGCGCGCGTCCCAGCCCCACTCGCGGAACCTGGCGAGCATCCATTCGGCGTTCGCCTTGTCGTGCGCCGAGCCGACGTGGTTGGGCTCGGACGACATGCGCTTGAGCCAGTCACGCTGGTCGGTGGCGCTGAGCGCGGCGTCGAAGCGCTGCTCGAGGGCGCGTTGTTCGGCGGCCCGGCCAGGGGTGAAGCCAAGCATCGCAGACGCGCTGGCGACGGGAACGTCGGGCGCGGCACCGGACGCGGCGCCAGCGGCCGACGTCATCAATGCGCAGGCCATGGCAAGGGTGCAGCCGCGTCGTGCTTCGCGTCATCTCGTTCTCCTGGGTTGGATGCGTAATTTCGCATGGATCGGGGCGGATGGGCGCTGGCGCTGGGGAAAGGGCCGGATGGAGTCGTCCCGAGGTCATCGCCACGTTGCGCAGGGATCCGCGCTTCGCTGCGTTTTCGCGCAAGGCTGGCCTGCCTGATCCGACGCAGCCGCCAGCAACCGTAATCGCCCGGCAAGGTGTCGCCGTGCGCCGCCCGGCGCGGGGTGAACACAGCTTGTCCCTGCCACGTGCCTCTCACCCGGCCAGGCCAGGTAGAACGGTGACTGAACCCGTCATGCCGTTTAACTGAACCGTTCCCGCTGGTGCTCACGTGCGCCGAACGTCGCTTCCGCGATGGTCGATCCAAACCGCACTGTCGCGGCACCTGGAGACGACACCATGGACAACAACCGAATCGATGGCATGGGACACGAAGTCAAGGGCGCGATCAAGGAACAGATCGGCCAGGCGACCGGCAACCGCTCGCAGCAGGTCGAAGGCAACATCGAGAAAAATGTCGGAAAGGCCGAGCAGATGATCGGCGCGATGGCCGACCGGATGCGCACGGAAGAAGCCAAGCGCTGATCGTTCGAGCGGTAACCTGATACGAAGCGTGCAGCGCGGTGGCGTTGCACGCTTTTTTCCTGACAGCCAGCGCCCGGGTAGTAATCCATGCGCATGGCCATCCGTGCATGAGGTGCGGACGCTTGATTCGGGCGGGAAACCTGCAGCGGGAAGTGCCCTGGCAATTCCCTCGATACCGGATTTCCACGCCCGTCTCCCCCCGGCGAACGTGATCGGATGCCATTTCCTTGCGGGCGGCACGGGGATAATGGCCCCCGTGCGCCATCAGCGCCGGCCACACAGCGAATCGATGACCCCGAAGTTGCCCCCGCTCGTCGACGTCTTGAACCTGCTGCCAGACGCGGTGTGCGTGGTTGATGCGGAGGGTCACTTCCTGTTCGTCAGTGCGGGATTCGAGCGAATCTTCGGATACGCGCCCAGTGAGGTGCTCGGCCGGAGAGCCTTCGACCTGGTCCATCCGGAGGACCAGGCGGCGACCATGGAGCAGGCCGAAATGGTCACCTCCGGCGAGCCGCAGCGCCACTTCCGCAATCGCTACATGCACAAGGATGGGCACAGCGTGGACATCCAGTGGTCCGCCAACTGGCTGCCCGACTACGGCGTGCGGATCGGGGTGGCCCGCGAGGTGAGCGAACTGCGCAAGGCCGAACGCGAACTCGAGCACCGCGCCAGCCACGACGCCTTGACCGGCCTTCCCAACCGCCACCATCTGCAACGCGAGCTGCACAAAGCGATGGCGCAGGCGACGCATGCGGGCAGCGGCCTGGCCGTGCTTTACCTCGACCTCGACGGATTCAAGGCGGCCAACGATCGCAGCGGCCACGACGCCGGCGACCGCGTCTTGCGGGAGGTTGCACAGCGCCTCCAGCAGGAACTGCGGCAAGGCGACCTCGTGGCCCGCGTTGGCGGAGACGAATTCGTGGTGCTGCTGCCTGGCTGTCGCGATGCCACGGCCGCCCGCGCTGTCGCGGATGGCCTGCGCGCCCGCCTGCATCCGCCATGCACGCTGCCCGATGGCCCGATCCAGCTGGATGCCAGCGTCGGCATCGCCTGTTTCCCGGCGGATGGAAGCGACCCGGAGGCCCTGCTGGCGCATGCCGACCGCGACATGTATGCGGACAAGCGCCGAGGGCCGCGACGCAGGAGTGGCGAACCCGGGGAAACGCCCGATAGCGTGGGGAATCCTGGGTAGGGCCTGGTAGTCGCCTTGCCTGATGCGACGGCCAGGCCGCGGGATGTGGTGGGTGCGGCGAATTGTGTATTCGCGACCGATGCGCTCCCGATCACAACCCCTTGCAGGCCTCCTGCACCATCGCATCCAGCTGGTGCAACAAATCGTAGGTTCGCGCCAGGCCGACGCGCGCAAGGGTTGCTTCACGACTGGATCCTGCATCCGCGCATTCGCGACGGCGGCGGTCGCGCGCGTCATCCACCGCAGGCGCTGCGTCGGTGTATTCGGCCACCGAAGGCCCGTTGGGCGCGGCGAAGGTCGGCCGGGGTAACGACTCCGCGTCGGGAGGCGCGAAGATGGCACGCGTCACCCGCTCGCCCGCCGCGCACGGCTGCGACTGCAGCGACACCGCACCATGCTTCCCCACGCAGCGATACACCATCGAGACCTGCGACGGTCCGCCAACGTCGGTCGAGGGTGCCGAATCGCGCACGGGAATCGAATCGGACGGCAGCGCACCGATTGCGGGGGGCATCTGCCCAGGCATTACCGCGACGTCGGGCGACTGACCGGCGCTGCCCGCGGTCCGTTCAAGCAACGTCCGCATGAGTAGTCCAAAAACAACCGCGCCAATCAGCGCTGCTGCCAACCACGCCCACTGGGTGGACAACGCCGGTTTCGACATCGGCCGTAACGGCGCACGTCGCCGGAACACCAGGCGATCGAGATCGTCGGCGGCAAGTCCGGCGTGGCGATCGCCCAGCGTTGCCTGCGTCGCTGGCAAATCCCTTGAATCGCGCATCACCCCTCCCGCGGAATCCTGACGTCCATCCCATCCCCCTTGCCACAGTTCACGGACCGTAGAGCGGGCTTAAGCCCTCCCTGCACGGATTGATGCCGGGAACTGGCCCTGACACCTCGCGCACCGGTCAGTTGGATCTTGGCGGCCTGGCTGTCGACGGCATGGCGGTCGAAGGCGTCGGCACTGTCACCGCGACCGTGGCTGGCGTCGGGGACACGGAAGTCGATGGCGACGTTGCCGATGCGGCCGGTGCGCCGGGCGCTCCCAGGTATTTTTCCAGGAAGGCCGCGATGCCGGCGTAGGCCTTGTCGATCTGATCGACGTCGTCCCAGGCATGCGTGCCTTCCTTGAAGGTAATCATCACGGGCTTGTGGCCGGAGAGGTTGAGCATGCGCACCAGGCGACGCGCGTGCTCATAGTCCACGCGTTCGTCTTCCTTGCCATGTACCAGCATCAGTGGCACCTGCAGGTCGCGGTAGTGGTAGATCGGTGAACCGGCCATCATTTCGTCGCGCTCGCGCACGGGATCGCCGACGACGCGTTCGAGCGACTTGCGGCCTTCCCTGGACTGACCGCCATCGCTGGCAGTGAAGAACAGCATGCGATCGCTGACGCCGGAAATCGACACCGCGCAGCGGAAGCGATGCGGCCAGCGCATTGTCGAGACCAGTGCCGAATAGCCGCCGTAACTGCTGCCGACGATGCACATGCGGTCCGCGTCCAACGGATAAGCCGCCAGCGCCGCGGTGATGGATGCATCGATATCGTCTTCGATGCGCGTGCCCTGCGCGTGGTAGCCGGCTTCGCGGAACGCCCTGCCATAACCGTCCGAGCCACGGAAATTCACCCGCAGCACCGCATAGCCCAGCGACGCGAAGAATTGTGTTTCCCGATCGAACATCAAGTGGTCGCTGACACCGACCGGACCGCCATGCGGCAGCACCACGAGCGGATGCCTGCCTGCGGCCGTGGGCAAGGTGAGGTAAGCCTCGATCGGCAGGCCGTCCTTGCTGGTGACCTTCAGCAGCCGGGTGGGCGCGAATGCCTGTTTGTCGAACCATGGATCGACCGGATCCAGCAGCGATGCCTGTCGATGCGCAACATCCAGCAGGTAGAGCATGGGCGGTTGGTCGCTGCTTTGGACCTGCAGGACCAGTTGGCTGCCATCGCGGTTGCGCGCCTCGACCTCGACCGAGCGTCCCGGGAATGTCTGCTGCAGCAAGCCCGCGATCGACTGTGCCTTCGCATCGAAATATTCCGTCACCTTGCGGCCTTCCTGGTAATAGTTGACTGCGATCGGATTGCGATCGTCATCCACCAATACCGCCGTGACATCCACCCCAGGCTTGGTGAACAGTGTCCTGGTGATGCGTTTCTGCATCGTATCGAACACCACGAGGTCGCGTTGGCCCCGGCCTTCGTCGCTGAGTGCGTAGATCAGGCTGCCGTCCATCGACAACGCGAGCGGCTGGAGGGTGGTGTCGCTGTCCAGTCGCAGCACCGGCACGAACTGCTTGCCTTCGCGATGCATCAACACATAGCTGTCGCCGGACCTGGCGATGGCGACCGACAGGCGACCGAGGCCGTCTGCCCACCAGGCGACCGCCTTGTCCACGCCGGTGTTCAGGCGCGTCTGCGAGATGGGTCGGAATGCGTCGATGGTCGCCTGGCTGTGGATGTCCAGGCGCTGGATCAACCCGCGATCCATGCCGGCCACTTCATAGAGCACGTGATCCGGATCGTTGGCGATCGCCGATCCGACCTCCCCCACCTGGCCAACCCGCAACGCCTGGAAGCTGCGCTTTCCAGCCGCGTCCTGGCCGATGCGGAACACGGTCACCAGCTGTGGGCCATCGTTCCGGGCTACACCGCCGATCAGCACGCGATCGCTGGTCCACAGCAGCGAACGCACCGCGGCCGGGCTGACCATCAGCCGCATCGCCGAGCCCGCCTTGATGTCGATCAGGTCGATCGCTGCATGTTTGTCGTCCAGCACCAGCGCCTCGGCGAGCAGGTCACCAGCGGGATTCAGCACGACGTCGGTGACGCGATCACCGCGCCACAAGGTTTTGGGCGACAGCGGCATGAATGCAGGAGCCCACGCCTTGTCGACCGCATCGAGGTCACCGAGCTTCGCCGTCGAAGCGGCACGCTCCTGATGGTAGAAATCGGGGAACGGATCGGGGTAGTGCCCCGAGTATGCGAACGCGTAACGCTGCGCGAGCGCGGGATGATTCGTCTCCAGCCAATCCATGGCGCGCAGGCCGCGATTGCGTACCTGGATGTCGGCCGAGTAGACGCCGGTCGGCCGAAACACCAGGTCACCGGCATAGGTGATCTTCCCGGGCTCCACTGTGAAGTGGTACTCCGGATCGTCCTTCGGATCGAAACGCGTTTCCCAGGACGTATTGATTTCGGCCCATTGATAGGACCCCGCGGGCACCACGTACAAGCCCGCGCTCTTGCCTGCATCGATCCGTTTCAGGACACCCGCATCGAAAAAGTGCCCGTCCTGCTTCACGCGGACGCTGTCGAGCGCGACGACGGTATCGACCTCGACCAGCATCAGGCCATCGTTGGGCCCGAGCCGCGGGATCTCGCCGGGGTCGACCCTGCCCGCAAAGGCTGGCTCCAGGGCAGACAAAGCGCCCAGCAGCAGCACGACCAGCGCCCGTCGAAACGCCCCGGGCACACGCGAAACGCTTCCCTTCGTCCGCATTCCCTTTCCCCTGTTCCCCGGCCGGAGGATAGCCATACCGGACCACGGAAACAAAGAAGGCCCCCCGTGGAGGGTGCGCGTCGACGCAGGCACGCACATGCCGTAAACATCCGGTCGCCTAGGGTGCACGTCAACTCGACAGCGGGCGCCCGGGTAACCATCACCGCGGACGCCCATACCGCGCTTGTGCCGTCCCTCCCATCGAGACCACCGCCATGAACTCCCGTGCCGCACCGCGTCGTTCCGTCGTCGCGAACACCATCTATGGCCTGCTCAACCCGATCCCGTTCGGATTCTTCGTGGCGGCGCTGGTGTTCGACATCATCTATGCGCGGACGGCGGAGGTGCTGTGGGGCAAGGGCGCCGCCTGGCTGATCGCCTTCGGCCTGCTGTTCGCCGTGGTCCCGCGCCTGGTCAACCTGGCGCAGGTCTGGATCACCTCCAGGCAAACCGCGACGCGCGCCGACAAGCTCGACTTCTGGCTCAACCTGTTCGCCATCGTCGCGGCGATCATCAATGCGTTCGTGCACAGTCGCGATGCCTACGGGGTGGTTCCCGCCAGCGTCTGGCTCTCGGCCTGCACGGTCATCCTGCTGGCCATCGGCCACATCGTCATGGGCATGCGGCCCGCATCGGGAGTGCGTCCATGAATCACGTCATCCACCGCAGCATGCTGGCGCTGGCATTCGTGGCAATCCTCGGTGCCTGCAGCCACAAGGCATCGCTTGAACCGACGCAGCAATCGGGCGACAACCCGCCACTGCCAGGCCCCAAGGACTTCCTGATGCCGCCCATGCAGGTGCCGACCGGCGTCGGCTGGGCGCAGGGCCAGACGCCGAAGGTCGCCGCCGGCTTGAAAATCGACCGGATCGCCAGTGGCCTGCTGCACCCGCGCCAGCTGTTGATGCTCCCCAACGGCGACGTGCTGGTGGTGGAATCCAATGGCCCCGGCACGGAGCCGGTGACCACGCCCAAGCAGCTGTTCGCCGGCAAGGTGAAGAACCGCTCCGGCAAGGGCGCCAAGGGCGGCAACCGGATCACGCTGCTGCGCCATGCACCGGGTACCAGCGGCGAGTGGGAGAAGCACGTCTTCCTCGAAAACCTGCATTCCCCATTCGGCGTGCAGCTGATCGGTGATTCGCTGTATGTCGCCAACACCGACGCGATCGTGAAGTATCCCTATACCGCGGGGGCCACGCGGATCACCGCGCCGGGCGTGGAATTCGCGGACCTGCCGGGCACCATCAACCATCACTGGACCAAGTCGCTGCTGGCGAGCCCGGACGGCAGCAGGTTGTATGTCGGCGTCGGCTCCAACAGCAACATCACCGAGAACGGACTGGGCGTGGAATACCGGCGCGCGAACGTGCTTGAAGTCGACGTGGCCACCGGCGCCAGCCGCATCTACGCAACGGGACTGCGCAACCCCACCGGACTGCAGTGGGAACCACGGACCGGCAAGCTCTGGACGATCGTCAACGAGCGCGACGAGATCGGTGCGGACCTGGTGCCGGACTACATGACCTCCGTGCAGGAAGGCGGTTTCTACGGATGGCCCTACAGCTATTACGGCCAGCACGTGGACCATCGCGTCATGCCGCAGCGCCCCGACCTGGTCAAGAAGGCGATCAAGCCCGATTACGCGTTGGGTTCGCACGTCGCCGCCTTGGGGCTGCTGTTCTCGGAGAGCAACGCCCTGCCGGCGAAGTACCGCGGCGGCGCGTTCGTCAGCGAACACGGCAGCTGGGACCGCTCGCCGCTGAGCGGCTACCAGGTCGTCTTCGTCGCGTTCCAGCAAGGCAAGCCGGTCGGCGTGCCCGAGCCCGTCGTCACCGGCTTCCACTCCGACGACGAGAAGCAGTTGTACGGCGCGCCGGTCGGGCTGGCGCAGGATCCCGACGGCGCACTGCTGATCGCGGACGACGTCGGCAACGCGGTCTGGCGGGTGACGGCGGCGACGCCCTGAGGAACGACTAACCCCTTTGGCCACTTCCGGACGAGCTGCGCCCGGGAGTGACTTCCGGCCTATGTTTATCGTTTTACGATAAGTGTATTATCGTTTCACGATACAACCGGCCGGAAACCCGTCATGACCAGCACCTCCGCCCTCGCCGTCGCCCGCCCGATCATCCGGGGGCTGACCGTCCTCAACATCCTCTATGCCGTCGGCCTCGCCGTGCTACTGGGCACGAGCGTCTTCATCGCCGGCTGGCCGGAACGGCCGCTCGGCTTCGACCTGACGCATGCGCATCCGCAGCTGTCGCTCGGGCTGCACGTGATCATCGTCATCGGCATCTTCGGCGCGGGGATCGTGCACACGATCCTGCGACGGTTGCTGGCGATCGTCGACACGGTGCGCGGCGGCGATCCCTTCATCGTCGAGAACGCCAGGCGCCTGGACGCCATCGCGTGGAGCGTGCTGGTGCTGGAAGTGCTGCGGATGTTCGTCCTGGCGATCGCGGCGGTCGTGTGGGAGCCGGGGCGGCTGGGCGGCTTCTCGTTCGTGCCGTGGCTCGCGGTGCTGCTGCTGTTCGTGCTGTCCGGCGTGTTCGCCCAGGGCGCACGCATGCGCGCCGACCTCGAAGGCACGGTGTGACATGGCGATCGTTGTCCGGCTGGATGAACAACTGCACGCGCGCCGCATGACGCTCACCGAGCTCGCCGCGCGCATCGACATCACCCTCGCCAACCTGTCGATCCTGAAGACCGGCAAGGCGAAGGCCATTCGTTTTTCCACGCTCGAGGCGATCTGCGCGGCGCTCGAGTGCCAGCCCGGCGACCTGCTCGCCTTTGATCCCGCGCTGCCCGCTCAGGACTGATGCCGCGCCTCGACGCGCTGCAGCAGGCGATGGTTTACAGCGCGCAGCCGCGCGCTTTGGCACACACATGCAAGCTGCTTACGAACCGTAAGACACATCAGCCGCAGGAATAATGCCCCATGACCGCCAACACGTTCGTCCGGTTCTTCGCCCCCGACCAACGGCAACACGGTGTGCGTCCCGTGCAGACCTGGGGACTACGTTTGTTCTATCTGCTGATGCTGGTGTTCGTCGCGCCGACCGCATGGGGCGTGCTGCTCTCGCACGAAGGCCCGTGGGATCCGGTACGCGCGGTCACGTTCGCCGTGTGGGCGACCTACCCCGCGCTTGCGCTGTTCGGGCTGCTGCATCCGCTGCGCTGGCTGCCGTTGATGTTCTTCACGATCGGCTACAAGGCGATCTGGCTCGCGTTCGTCGCGCTTCCTCTCTGGCAGTCCGGCACGCTGTGGGGCACGCCCACCGGCGAGATCGCCGGCTCATTCCTCGCGCTGCCGCTGCTGGCCGCGGTGGTGCCATGGGGATATGCGTGGCGGACGTATGTGCGTTGGCCACGGCGACCGGTCGAGGCGCGGCCACTGTCGGCGGGTGCGGCCGGGTGACGTCACCGGAGTGGGCGCGCTCCCCGTTTGATCGACATCTGGTCAGACGACCGCGTGTGCGAGTCCAGGCGCCCGACGCTCAGCGCATCATGCAGTTGGCTTGGTGTGCGCTGCGTGCCAATCGCGTGCGCCAGAACGGTGCGACGAAATGGCCTTTCCGCCATGCGCCCCACAACAGCCAGGCACCGACGGCGGTCAGGACAAGCAATGTCAGGACGGATGCCTCGAAACCCGGGTCAGAGTCGACTTTCCCGGTGTTTTTGGAATCCCCGACGCGCGCGTGCCATGGTCGGCAGATCCATCCCGGTATTCTTCCGCAGCCGGGGATCACGCCTATCCGACGATGCGGTCTGCGCCGACATCGCCCTACCTCACGCACCTCACTACATGCGGCGCAGTACGCCGTCACGGCGTACGAACTGGTGCCATAGCGCCGCGAGCGCATGCAATGCAATCACGGCATAAAACACGTTGCCGACGGTTCCATGCAGCTCCTCCAGCGTCTCGCCCGAGGCTTCACCCAGCACAATGAGCGGCGGTATCTGCCACGCGGTGAACGGCACCGGCAGCGGGTCGCCTTCCGCCCAGACCATCAGCACGCCGAGCAGCGGTTCCACCACCACGAACAGCAGAAGCGCGATGTGCACCAGCCGCGCCGACCACGCCTCGAAGGCAGACGCGGGCACCGGCGCATGTTGCCCTCCAAGCCGCGCCAGCAGGCGCGGCACGAACAAAAGCAGCAACGCGAGGCCGGCCAATACGTGCCATTGGCCGCCACCTCCGCCCAGGTCCTCGGCCGATTCTGCGGTGAGGTAGGCGATCGCCACCAGCGCGACGCTGAGCCAATGGATCCAGCGAACAATGACCGGATAACGAAACGGCACCGAAGTGGCCATGGGTAGGGACTCGTGCGGGAAACGGCCCTATTCTCGATCGGTCCCGACGCGCGACTTTGATCCAGGTCAAACCGACAATGCAATTGCGCCAGGACGAAATCAGCCGTGTGGCATCCAAAGCCCGGCCATCGGATTCCACTTCTGGACAGCTGCGACGAAACGGACTGCATCCGCGACCGCTTTCGGGTTCTCGCGGTGGATGTTGTGCCCGGTCGCGAAGTACTGATGCAACCTGAAAAGGTTGGAAACCATTTCCTTTCCGCCCCCACCTAAGATTCGCTTCAAGCAGAATTGTTGCCGCCTCCTTCTTGCCCCCGCCCGGACAGCCCCGCTGGTTGTCCGGCGCCGGCAACCCGGATGGGCGACTGCCACGGCGTGGCAGATCGCCCATCCGCATCACTGGGCTGGCATGGGATTGTCGTGGACGAACTCGATCACGGCACGTGCATCGTCGGCGGCCTGGGTGAACGCATCGAGTTGCGTGCCGCTGTAGTCGATGCCACCAAACACGGCGGTCAGGATCAACTCCGTCACCGCGACGAAAGTACCGTCGCCATTTCTCTTGAGTCACGCACATGCCATGAGCGCAAACACGGGAGCCGCTTGATCCTGATCAACTCTGCGGTGGATACCCACGCCGTCTGCGGCGAGTGGCCGAAGGGCCGACCGCACTTGCACATGTCGGCCGAGCATTCCTGATTTGCGCGCAGAAGCCCGCATTCCCCGATGCCTTCTGCTGTTGCACGTACGCGCGTACTGTCGTCAGGAAAACAAGGCCGGAAATGACGTCCGAATCGCCCCGGGACCGCGCCGTCCTAAGCCGAATACTCGACATATGGGTGACCAAGCCGTTGGGCTCGCAAGCGCGTTGAAGCGATGGCTCGAACATCGATGAGTAACCGTCCCGTCGACCAGATCCGGTCGCGGCGGTCTCGACATGGTCGACGCTCGCTGGAAACGCAACCACCATGACGCCGTCAGCGCGCCGGCCCATCGGAGAAATGGGCCTCACCGCCGACAATCACCACCCGTTGTAGGGAAACGATCCCTGACCTCTTTCGTGCTCGACCAGCGTGCGCTGGCGCTTTGACAGGCACCTGATCATGCAGGCCGGCAAACCTAGCCTGCACGCCATGAGGCCACGTACAACGGTCTAGTTGCCGTCTTCGCTGCCTTGCTGCTTGTTGTTCTGGCCGCTGCCTGACGGAATGCTGACACCGCGCTCGCGTGCGCGCTGCTGCATCTCAATGCGGTGCTGCTCGCGATAGGCATTGCGCTCCTGCACGGTTTTCAGGCTGCGCATCCTGGTCATGTAGGCGGAGCGCTCGGCCGGGGTCATCAGCTCGGAGGCATAGATGGCCAGACCGTCCTGGTCGTGGAGACGGTCGCGATCCTGCAGCTTGTCCTGGTCGTGCAGCTTGTCCTGGTCCCTCAGCTGGTCCTGATCGTGCAGTTTGTCCTGGTCCTTCAGCTGGTCCTGATCGTGCAGTTTGTCCTGGTCCTTCAGGCGATCCTGCGTTTGCAGCTGGTCCCCCCTGGGCGTGGGCGTGGGAGTGGGGGTCTGGCGTGGCGTGCTGCCGCCCCTGCCCTGGGCCATGACGGGCGAAACCAATGCAAGGGCGATCGAGGCGCCCAGAACGATGATGGCGGATTTACGCATGGTGACTGTCCTCGGTTGGTCGAACTCTGCCTGCGGCAATTCGCGGCAAGGGCAGCATAGGAACGCCAGGCGCGTGCGAATTGACATATGTCAATGGCGAAGCGTCGCCTGCATGTGCTCTACGAGCGAACCCCGGGCGAACCGGGTTCAGGGTGCACTTCCTGGGTCAATGGCCGACCGCCACTGACAGCGTCTGGCCGGCGACCCGGGCTTGCGCTCGACGCCGGGCAGATCCACGTCCCGGCAGCGGGAAGGGTGCGTTGGCAGGTTGCCGCGTGCCAAAGCCGGTCCCGCGCGAGCCGACGTCGGTGCACTCCCAGGTGAACTTTCATGGCGAATGAAGAAAGTGCACTCTGACGCCTGTTTCCAGGACCACGAATCGGCCAGGACCCACATGCGAACCTTTGTACTCAGAGCGCGGGCGGCACCCACGGACAGCCAAAAGCTATTGGCTGCCGTCGGCAAGGAGGCCCATCCGGAAATCCTCGCGCATACGCTGATGAACGCGATTTTCGTGGCGCAGTCGCATCGCGCGGATGTCACGGTCCATCTCGTGCTGGAAAGCACGCCGGACTTCTCCCGCACGATCCGTTTCGACGCCAACGCCATCCATGACTTCGGCGGCTTCGACGAGCGCGCGTTGCTGGGCAAGATCGCGACCGCGCTGGATGCGTCCAGGGGAATGGGCAAGGACGAGACGCGACCGGTGGAATCGGGCATCACGGTGCGCACGGTGAGCTTCGAGCGGCTGGTGCAGGAGCTGGCCGACGATCACCAGCTGTTCGTGATGGACCGGAAAGGCACGTCGATCCGCGGGCAGGTGTTCGACGGCAACCCCTGCTTCCTGCTGACCGACCACATCCCGATGCCGAAGAACACCTTCCACACCCTCGATCGCCTGGGTGCGAAGAAAATCACGCTGGGAAAGACCATGCTGTTCGCATCGCAATGCGTCGTGTTGATCCACCATGAGTTGGACCAGCGGTGACTCGACGAAGAGCGATCAAAGGTGGCTTGATCCACGCAGCAACGTAGCCCGGGTAAGGCCGAAGGCCGCACCCGGGACTTCCAACCATTCGATCCCGGGTGCGCTTCGCTTACCCGGGCTACGCTGGCTGGCTCGACCGGACATGTTCCCTGCCACTTTCTGGTCACCACCAGACGCTAGAACGCCACCTCGCCCTCGAGATAGAAAACACAGCCGCCCTCCAGGCGAACCCGATCGCCCTCCACCGCGCAGCGCACGGTGCCGCCTCGCTGCGACGCCTGCCGCGCGACGAACGCCTGCTTGCCAAGCCGCTGGGCCCAGAACGGCGCCAGCATGCAATGCGCGCCGCCGGTCACCGGATCTTCGTCCACGCCCTTGGCCGGTGCGAAGTAGCGGCTGGTGAAGTCGAACTCGCCCTCGCCCTGCGCGGTCACGATCAGCCCCGGTCGGTCGAGGCGCGCGATCGCGGCGAAGTCCGGCGCGAGCGCGCGCACCGCGGCGGGCGAATCCAGCAGCGCCAGGTAGTTGGCGTCGTGCACATGCACCTCGAGCGGCGCGACACCGAGTGCGTCGGCGATGGCGTCCGGTGGCGCGTCCATGCGTACGGCAATGCGTGCGGGGAAGTCCATCGAATACCCGTCCGCCGTGCGCGTCACGCGCAACGGTCCACTCGCGGAATGGAACACCACCTCTCGCCGTCCCGGCTCCAGCCGCTCCATCACCACCGCAGCACTGGCGAGCGTGGCGTGGCCGCACAGCGGAACCTCCAGGCACGGCGTGAACCAGCGGATGCGGTAGTCCACGCCGTCGCGCACCAGGAAGGCGGTTTCGGACAGGTTGTTCTCGGCCGCGAGCGCCTGCATCGTCGCGTCCGGCGGGAACGCGTTCGACGAGAGCCCGGCGACCGGCATCACCGCCGCGGGGTTGCCCTCGAAGTGGCGGGTGGCGAAGGCGTCGAGCTGGTAGAGGGGAATGCGCATGCCGGCATTCTGGCGCAAGCCGCGTGGCGGCGGCCGGAAAAGGATCAGGGAACCGTTATCGTGTCGGCAACCATCCCTGACACCAGTCGCCAGGAGATTCCATGCGGACTGCCAGGCTCGTCCAGCGCTTGCGTGACCACGATTGGACAGCGGCGGTCATCGAACTGGTGATCGTGATCGCCGGCATCCTGATCGCCTTGCAGGTCAGCAACTTCAACCAGGACCGGATCGACCGCGCGCGCGGGGACGTCTATCTGCGCCGCATCCATGCCGACCTGCGATCCGACCTGGCCAACATGGCGTCGACGCGCCAATTCTGGAACCAGGTCACGGCCTACCAGGATGCGGCGATTGCGCACCACGAGCGCGGGCAACTGGTGGACGGCTCACAGTGGAAGACCCTCCTCGCCTATTACCAGGCCAGCCAGCTGCGCCCCTTCGAACTGGAAGACACGAGCTTCGCCGAGATGCGCGATGCCGGCGACCTCGGCCTGATCCAGGACGAGCGGCTGCGCGTCGGCCTGGCGAAGTACTACCGCCTTGGCGGCAATGGGATCCAGGCGCAGATCCTGCGTCACGACCCGGTCTACCGCGTGCAGGTACGCGGACTGGTGCCCACCAAGGTGCAGGCCTACATCTGGACGCACTGCTACCAGCAACTGGAAGGCACCGACCAGCGCCTGATCGACTGCGCCTCGCCGATACCGGAATCGGAAGCCGCCGCGATCCTCGCGACCCTGCGCGCATCGGATTCGCTGCTGCAGACCCTGCGCTACTGGAACACTTGGCTGCGCGTCAGCACCTTCGTGGTCGACGACGCCGGTAAAAGCGCGCGGGCGCTGGATGCGCAGATGTCAGAGGCCGAGCGGTAGGGACGAAGTTGCGACCAATCCAGCGCAACAGCGTGCGGGTTCAACAAGTGACCAGATCGGTGTGCCCGAAGCCCTGGCTGTAGTCGAGCACCGAGATCACCACGGGCTCGACGCGGAAGATGCGGACCTGGTCGGCCCTGGGCATCGGCATCGGCAGCGGCGGCGTCTGCTCGGGGTACTTGCCGGGGAGCAGGCGCAGGATGCGCCCGGCCTCGGCGAGGTCGACCACGGGCTTCGCCCGCGCGGCCATCGAGAGGCCCGTGATGCGCATGATGTCCGGCGTGTCGTGGTCGATGGTCAGCGACACCCGGTCGTCGTGCGCCAGGTTCGCGGCCTTCTGGCTGTCGAGCCCGCACAGGAAGTACAGCACCAGGCCCTCGTTGACGTAGCCCACGGTGGTGGCCTGCGGCCAGCCGTCGGGGCGCAGCGTCGCGATCGTCATGATGCGGTGCGCGTCGAGCAGGTCATGAATCTTCCGCCGGATCTTCTCGTCCATGCTGGTGCTCGGCTGTGGAGATACGAGGGATCCTCCGCTTGCTTGGGCGCCGGAACGTTGACCGAAATCAATCCCGAAGGCGTTTACGAAACCGGGGGCAGAGTGGACTTTCGATGCGGC
>NZ_VKHQ01000002.1 GCF_009792795.1 Cognatiluteimonas profundi | reverse complement strand
GCTTGCCCTCGGTGCCGACTTCGCGCGCCACGCGCGTGACTTCCGCGGCGAACCCATTGCGCCGGTCCACCATGGTGTTGAGCCTGTCCTTCCGCGCGCGGATCTCGCCGCGCCCGTCCACGATGATCTTGCGCGACAGGTCGCCCTTGGCCACAGCGGTGGTCACTTCGGCGATGTTGCGCACCTGCGACGTCAGGTTCGACGCCAGCGAGTTCACCGAGTCGGTCAGATCCTTCCACGTGCCGGCAACGCCGGGCACGATCGCCTGGCCGCCGAGCTTGCCTTCGGTACCGACTTCGCGCGCCACGCGCGTCACCTCGGATGCGAAGCCGCGCAGCTGGTCCACCATCGTGTTGATGGCTTCCTTGAGCTGCAGGATCTCGCCGCGCACGTCCACCGTGATCTTGCGCGACAGGTCGCCGTTGGCGACCGCGATCGTCACCTCGGAAATGTTTCGCACCTGCGCGGTGAGGTTGTTGGCCATCTGGTTGACCGAGTCGGTCAGGTCCTTCCAGACGCCGGAGACGCCCTTGACCTTGGCCTGGCCACCGAGCAGGCCGGCGGTGCCAACCTCGAGCGCCACGCGCGTGACCTCGGACGAGAATTCGCTCATCTGCTCGATCATGCGGTTGACGATGTTCGCCGAGCGCAGGAACTCGCCCTGCAGCGGGCGGCCGTCGGCTTCCAGCGGCACCGTGCGGGTGAGGTCGCCCTTGGCCACGCCGGCCATCGCCTCGGTCATGGTTTCGACTGGACGCACCAGGTCGTCGATCAGCCAGTTGACCGAGTGTTCCATTCCGGCCCATGCGCCCTGGCGGTCGGCCGGTACCACGCGCTGGCGGGTCTGGCCTTCGCGTCCGACTTTCTGGCCGACACGCGCGAGCTCGTCGGCCAGCCGACGATTGGAGCTGACGATCCTGTTGAAGACCTCCGCCAGCTTCCCGGGGATGCCGTCCCAGTACATGGGCAACTGCACCGAGAAGTCGCCGGCGTTGACGTCCTGCATCGCTGCCAGCAGCTGCAGCAGCGGGTCGGCCTGGACCGGCGTCGCTGCGTGGGACGGTTGATCCGCTTCCATTGTCGCCGTGGCGATGGCCGCGTCGGTGTTGTTGGTCGCGGCTCCGCGGCGGCTGCGACGGGTCGTGTTTTCGCTCAAGCAAAGCCCCCTGGAAACGGCCAGCGCCGGCTATCCGGGCAGGCATGATTCAAGACAAAGTAGCTCATCGAATGTCGTGATTGCGTGCACGCGGCCTTCACGGTCGTGCCGACCGCGCAGGGGCGTCATGTAAGCTCGCGACACCGTCCAGCCTACCCAGCCCATGCTGAATTCCCCACCGCTCACCTTGCGCAAGCGCCTGCCACTCCATATCAGGGTCCTGCTGGGCTTCGTGCTCGGCGCGCTGGTCGGGCTGGCCGCGCATTTTTACGCTGCCGATGCCCCGCTGACCCACGACGCGATCACGTATGTCACGCGGCCGCTCGGGCAGGTGTTCCTCAACCTGCTGTTCATGCTGGTGATCCCGCTGATGTTCTCGGCGCTGGTGCTGGGCGTGGCTGAGCTGGGCGACATCGCCAGCCTCGGGCGGTTGGGATGGAAGACCCTGATGTACACCGCGGCCGTCACCGGCATGGCGGTCGCGATCGGCCTCGTGATGGTCAACCTGATCCAGCCCGGCCTGCACCTGGACCCGGCGCTGGTGCAGCAGGCGATGGCGAGCAATGCGGCGAAGGCGAGCGACATCGTCGCCAGCGGCCACCAGCTCGACGCCTTGCAGTTGCTGGTCAACATCGTCCCGCACAACCCGCTTGCGGCGGCGGTCGACGACAAGCAGACGCTGGGCGTGGTGTTCTTCGCGCTGATGATCGGCATCGGCCTGGTGCTGACGCCGAGCCCGGCGACCGAGGCTTTCAAGCACGCGCTGCAGGGCCTGCTGGAAGTCAGCATGCGCCTGATCGGACTATTCATCCTGCTGGCCCCGTACGCGGTCGCCTGCTTCATGTTCACCCTGTGCGCGCAACTGGGCTGGGACGTCATCGTCGGCCTGAGCTGGTTCGTCGCCACCGTGCTGCTGGCGATCGGGCTGCACATGTTCGTGGTGCTGCCGCTGTGGGTGCGCTACATGGGTGGCATGCCGGTACGCACGTTCTTCCGCGGAAGCCAGGAGGCGACCCTCACCGCGTTCGCCACCGCCTCGTCGACCGCGACGCTGCCGGTGACCCTGCGCGTGGCCGAGGAGAACCTGGGCCTGCCGCGCAAGGTGTCGCGCTTCGTGCTGACCGTCGGCGCGTCGGCCAACCACCATGGCACGGCCTTGTTCGAAGGCGTCACCGTGCTGTTCCTGGCGCAGGTCTTCGGCCTGCACCTGGGCTTCCTGCAGCAGCTGATGGTGCTGATGCTGTGCATCCTCGGCGGCATCGGCACTGCCGGCATCCCGTCCGGGTCGCTGCCGGTGATCGCGATGATCTGCGGCATCGTCGGCCTGCCGCCTGCCGGTATCGGCATCATCATCGGCGTCAACACCTTCCTGGACATGTGCCGCACGGCGCTGAATGTCACCGGCGACCTGGCGACGGCCGTCGTCGTGTCCCATCGCAGCGGCGAAGTGGATGTTCCGGCGATGGCGCCCGAACCGCGCGCCGAGGCGCAACAGGACCTGCTCACCGGCCGTCGCTGAGGTCCGTGTCGTGGCCGGCGCATGGACGCCGGCCGTGGCTGCATCAGAACCGGCGCGAGTACCCGACCATCAAGCCGTTGCCGGGAAGCAGCCCCATGATCAGCGGCGTCCTGCGATGGTGCGCATACAGCCCCCAGGCGACGCCCACCGCGGCACCGACCAGGACATCGCTCTGCCAATGACCCTGGACCTTGACCCGCGCGACGGCGTCGTAGGCGGGTAGCAGCGCAAGGGCGTAGACCGCCGGATGGTCCTGGCGGTATTCGGCGATGAAGGGCGTGACGATGGCGCTGATCTCGGCGACTTCACCGCTGGGGAAGCTTCGATGTGAGCCGCCCTGGAAAAAGCGGTTGGGGTCGTTGGTCTCGCTCGGACGCTCGCGCGAGAAGGCCACCTTCATCACGCTGGTGGTCGCGGCGGTCAGGACCATGGAGTCCAGCGCCTGGTCGAAGGTGTGCCCGAGCCGGGAGTCGCTGTTGCCGAACAGCGCGCCGCCGACGACGGTCAACGCGGCACCCGCGGCGAGGTCCTTCTGGTAGCTGCGCTTCCAGATCCCCGAGTTGTCGTAATTGACGCGATGGTCGATGCCGAAGGGGCCACCCGCCGCCAGGGCCTGCGGCGACAGGGCGGACAGGGCCAATGCGGCGGCCAGCAGGGCGGAGCGTGGGGCCATGGGCGGGGCCTCCTGGGGACGAGGGAAGCCTATGCCTGGTGGTGTCAGCACGCCATCACGAGCCGTCGCCCGCCGCGCTCGGCGGCTTCGTGGCGCGACAGCGCGGCGACCGGATGGGACAATAGCCGCGCCCGCCGCCAGGCCGGTGCCGCCCCGCGGATGCCGTGCGTCCGCCTCGAACCCATCCGGACCCCATGACGACGCCCAGCCGCCGCGATCTTGCCAATGCCATCCGTTTCCTCGCCATCGATGCGGTGGAGGCCGCCAAGTCCGGCCATCCGGGCATGCCGATGGGCATGGCGGACATCGCCGAGGTGCTCTGGAACGATTACCTCAACCACAATCCGAACAACCCCAAGTGGTTCAACCGCGACCGCTTCATCCTGTCCAACGGCCACGGCTCGATGCTGCAGTACGCACTGCTGCACCTGTCGGGCTACGACCTGCCGCTGGATGAGCTGAAGCATTTCCGCCAGCTCGGTTCGAAGACGCCGGGTCATCCGGAAAACCACATGACGCCCGGCGTGGAGACGACCACCGGGCCGCTGGGGCAGGGCTTCGCCAACGCGGTCGGCATGGCGCTGGCCGAGAAGCTGCTGGCGCAGCGGTTCAACCGTCCCGAGTTCGCCGTCGTCGACCACCGCACCTGGGTGTTCATGGGCGACGGCTGCCTGATGGAAGGCATCTCGCACGAGGCCGCATCGCTGGCCGGCACCTGGGGCCTGCACAAGCTGGTGGCATTCTGGGACGACAACCACATCAGCATCGACGGTAATGTCGCGGGCTGGTTCACCGACGACACGCCGGCACGCTTCGAAGCCTACGGCTGGAATGTGATCCGCGGCGTCGATGGTCACGACGCCGTCGCCATCAAGGCCGCGATCGAGGCGGCGATGCAATCGCAGGACAAGCCGACGCTGGTCTGCTGCCGCACGACGATCGGTTTCGGATCTCCGGGCAAGGCCGGCAAGGAATCCAGCCACGGCGCGCCGCTGGGCAAGGACGAAGTGGCGGCGACGCGCGCTGCGTTGAACTGGCAGCACGGACCGTTCGAGATCCCGGAGGACATCCGCCTGGCGTGGCGCGCCCGCGACGCCGGACTCGTCCGCGAGCACCAGTGGGGCGACGTGTTCGACGCCTACGCGCATCGCCATCCGGAACTCGCCGATGAGCTCGTGCGGCGCTCGCGGAACGAATTGCCGGATGACTTCGCGGCGCAGGCCGATGCCTACATCGCGCGCCTGCAGGCCGAAGGTCCCAACATCGCGTCGCGCAAGGCATCGCAGCTGGCGATCGAGGCCTACGCGCCACTGCTGCCCGAGCTGATCGGCGGCTCGGCCGACCTGGCGCATTCCAACCTGACGCTGTGGAAGGGCAGCAAGTCGGTCGTCAGCGAAGACGCGGATGCCAACTACATCTATTTCGGCGTGCGCGAATTCGCGATGACGGCGATCAGCAACGGCCTGGCGCTGCACGGCTGCTTCATCCCCTACGACGCGACCTTCCTGGTCTTCAGCGACTACGCGCGCAATGCGGTGCGCATGAGCGCGCTGATGGGCGCGCACGCGATCCATGTCTACACGCATGACTCGATCGGCCTTGGCGAGGACGGCCCGACCCACCAGCCGATCGAGCACCTGGCGGCGTTGCGCCACATCCCGCACAACGATGTCTGGCGCCCCTGCGACGCGGTCGAATCCGCGGTCTGCTGGCGCGCGGCCATCGAGCGCCGCGACGGCCCGAGCTGCCTGGTGTTCTCGCGGCAGAACCTCGCGCACGAGGCGCGCAACGAGCGGCAGGTGGCCGACATCGCGCGCGGTGGTTACGTGCTGCGCGATTCCGTCGGCGCGCCGCAGATGATCCTCATCGCCACCGGATCCGAAGTCGGCCTCGCCATGCAGGCGGCCGCGCAGCTCGGCGACGGCGTGCGCGTGGTGTCGATGCCGTCGACCGACGTGTTCGACCGGCAGGAAGCGGCGTATCGCGAAGCCGTGCTGCCCGACGCGTGCCGCAGGCGCGTCGCGATCGAAGCGGGCGTCAGCGATTTCTGGCGCAAGTACGTCGGCCTGGACGGCGGCGTCGTCGGCATCGACAGCTTTGGTGCGTCGGCGCCGATCGAGGCGCTGATGCCGCATTTCGGATTCACCGTCGACAACGTGGTCGCAGTGGCGCGATCGCTGCGCTGAGGATGGTGGGTTTGCCGGCAACGCGGGATCGCGACACGCGCCTGCCGCGCGCGTTCTACCGGCGCGATCCCCGCGAGGTCGCGCCGGAACTGCTCAACAAGGTGCTGGCATCCGCCGACGGCCGTCGCGCGCGCATCGTCGAGGTCGAGGCCTATTGCGGCGCCGACGATGCGGCCGCGCACACCTATCGGGGCAGGACCGCCCGCAACGCGGTGATGTTCGGTCCGCCCGGCATGATGTATGTGTACTTCACCTACGGCATGCACTACTGCTGCAACACCGTCTGCGGCGAGGACGGTGTCGGGGTCGGCGTGTTGTTGCGCGCCGCCGAACCGCTTGCGGGCCTGGAGCGCATGCGCGAGGCGAGGCCGGCGGCGAAGCGCGATCGCGACCTGTGCAGCGGCCCCGCGCGCCTGTGCCAGGCCTTCGGCATCGACCGCCGGCAGGATGGCATCGACCTGGTGACCGGCAGTGGCGGCATCGGCATCGTCGACGACGGCGTCCCGCCGCCCGCGGAGCCCGCGGTCGGGCCGCGCATCGGCATCCGCCATGCGGTCGATGCGCCATGGCGCTGGCATGTGCCCGGCCACATCCACGTCTCGCGCCGTTAGGTGACCCGCCATCTCCGTTACCGGACCCGCTTGACAGCGGCGATTACAGGCGTAATCTGCCGGAAAGGTTTACGGACGTAATCGATGCAGATCAGTGAAGCCGAATCCGCCGTCATGGACGTCCTCTGGCGCCAGCAGCCGCTGGCGGCCGAGGACGTCGTCGCCGCGCTGGCCGACAGCCGGCAGTGGCAGGAAGCCACGATCAAGACCCTGCTCAACCGCCTGCTGAAGAAGGGCGCGATCCGCGCCAGCAAGGACGGTCGCCGTTACCTGTATTCGCCGGTGCTGCAGCGCCAGGCCTGGATGCTGGGCGAGAGCCAGGGGCTGCTCGAGCGCCTGTTCGATGGCCGCGTGGCGCCACTGGTCGCCCACTTCAGCGAGCACCGCAAGCTCAGCCGCAAGGACATCGCCGAACTGCGCAAGCTGCTCGAGGAGATCGACGATGGGCATCGCTGACACGCTGCAGGTCTTGCTCGAGACCGCGCTGGCGACAACCGGCGCAGTGACGCTGGTGCTGCTGTTGCGGCGGCGGTTGCGCATGGCCTTCGGCGCGGCCGTGGCCTACTCGGCATGGCTGATGGTGCCGATGGCTGCGATCGCCGTGTTGTTGCCCGCGGCCACGGTGCCGGTGACGACGATCCAGGTCGGGCAGCGTCTTGCCGCGACGCCGCTTGCGGCACACGTCGTGGTTCAGCAGGTGGCCGTCGCGCCCGGCCCGTGGCTGCTGGGGACCTGGCTGCTGGGGGCGATGTGCGCCGCGATCTGGTTCGCGCGGCAGCAGCACGCCTTCCGCAGCGGCCTGGGCAAGCTGCATCGCCGCCCCGACGGACTGCGGGTTGCGGATTCCGTCGACGGACTGCCGGCGGCGTTCGGGCTCCTGCGACCGGTCATCGCGCTGCCTTCGGATTTCGACGTGCGCTACGACAGCGAGCAGTGCGCGTTGCTGCTGGCGCACGAGCGTTCCCATATCGTCCATGGCGACCTGCATGCCAACGCGCTGGCCACCGCGCTGCGCTGCGTGTTCTGGTTCAACCCGCTGCTGCATGTGGCCGTGCGTCATTTCCGCCAGGACCAGGAGCTGGCCTGCGACCTGCGCGTCGTCGCACGCCATCCGCTGTCGCGTCGCGCGTATGGCGAGGCCATGTTCAAGACCCAGTTGGCGGCGCAAGCGCTGCCATTGGGTTGCCAATGGGGATACAGCCATCCACTCAAGGAGAGAATCACCATGCTCACGCAACCCGTTCCATCACTGTCGCGCTGGATCGGCGGCAGCGTGCTCGTCGCGATGCTGAGCCTGGGGGCGGGCTTCGCGGCCTGGGCCTCGCAACCGTCGCGGCCGGTGATCGACGTGCCTGCGGCCAATCCGGTGCATGCGATGCTGTTGACGCGCATCGATGGCAGCAAGCCACCGCCGCCGCCCGCTGCGCCGGCACCGCCCATCGCTGTACCGCCATCGCCGCCGGTTCCCGCGACAATCGCGCTGTCCGCACCACCGCCGCCACCCGCCGCGCCGGCTCCGCCGACCGCTGCATCGCCACCGCCACCACCACCACCGGTACCCGCGGCGATCGCGCTGCCTGCACTGCCGCCCCCGCCGCCGCCGCCACCGGAATCGGCCGCCGCGCGGATGCCGCCTCCGCCCACCGCGATGCGCTAGGCAGCCAGGCGCCGCTCAGCCGAGCAGGAGCTTGCCTGCCGCCACGACCAGCACCAGCGACAGCGCATAACGCAGACCCCTGACCGGCAGCCAGCGCAATCCGAGCTGGCTGCCGAGCAGCGCGCCGATCGCGACGACCAGCAGCCACATGGGCAGTGCATGCGGAAGGGTGCCGCTCGCATGCATCAGTCCGGCCAGCCCGGTGAGCGAATTGATCCAGACGAAAGCCACCGACGTGCCGCTGGCGTCGCGCGTCGGCATCCAGCGCGCGAACAGCAACACCGGCGTCAGGAAGATGGCGCCACCGGTTCCGGTCAGGCCGGACAGCACGCCGATGGCTGCACCGACCAGCAGGGCCGGCAGCCACGGAACCTGGCGACCGGCGAGACCGGCATCGATGGCTTCGGCGTGTGCGGCGCTGCGGAACACGCCGGCCGCCGCCACCAGCAACACCAAGCCCAGCAGCAGCGAATAACGGTCCCTCGGCAAGCTGACCTGTGCGGAGAGAAACGCCGCCGGTGCGGACGACAGCACGAACGGGAATACGTTTCGCCAATGCACGTGGCCGCCGCGCCACCAGCGGAACAGGCCGATGCCGCCGACCAGCAGGTTGAGCGCCAGCGCCGTCGGCCGGATCGCTTCGGGCGTGACATCGAGCAGCGCCATCGCGCCGATATAGCCGCTGGCGCCGGCATGGCCGACCGATGCATACAGCACCGCGACCAGGAAAAAAGCCGCGGACAGCAACCAGTCGACCGCGCTCATGTGCGCTGCTTGCCGTGCCGCGTTGCGGGCGACAGCCCGATGCCAGCCTGCGTCAACGCGGCGCTGCCGCCAGCAACGATGCGCCGTCCTCGTCGATCCGGATGGGCGTCTTCAGGTACACGCGGCCATCGTCCTGTTGCGGCAGCCGGCCGCCACGGATGTTGACCTGCAGCGAGGGGTAGAGCAGGTTCGGTGCCGGCAGGGCCGCATCGCGTGCGCTGCGCGCGCCGTGGAAATCGGCGAGCGTGGTATCGGCGCGCAACATCCGGTTGTCGCGCCTGGACTCGACAACGCCGACATGGGAGCGCGGCTGCCGACCCTGCGGCGGATAGTCGTGGCACAGCCACAGGACCGTATCGTCGGGCAGTGCATGCAGCCGCTGGATCGATGCGTACAGCTGCTCGATGCTGCCGCCCGGGAAGTCGCAACGTGCCGTGCCGACGTCGGGTGCGAACACCGTATCGCCGACGAAGACATTGCCGTCGATGCGGTAGCTGATGCCATCGGCGGTATGCCCAGGTGTCGACAGGACCGCGATGCGCAAGGCGCCGGCATCGATCGTGTCGCCATCGGATAGCGTCCGGTCGAACGCGTCGGTGAAGGCAGGGTCGTCGGCGGGCACCTGGAAGACGTCGGCGAAGTACGCCTGTACCGAGCGGATGTTGCTGCCGATCCCGATCGGGGCCGACGTGTTCGCGTGCAGGAAGGCGGCAGCGCTGAGGTGATCGGCGTGCGCATGTGTTTCCAGGATGTGGTGCACGCGCAGGCGCTGGTCGGCAATGTGGGTGAGCAGTTGCCGCGCACTCTCCATGCTGATGCGGCCGGACCCGGGGTCGTAGTCCAGCACGGGATCGATCACCACGGCGTCGCGGCCGCGGCTGACGACATGGCTCCACGTGCCCGTGGCCGGATGGAAGAAGGGATGGATCGCCAGCTGGTCCGTCATGGGCGTTCTCCGCAAAGGGCGCGATCATCGATGCAATAGACGTCGTGCAGGGTGGCGATGATCTGCCGCGACGGGCCATCGGCCAGCGAATACAGGATCGTCTGTGCCTCGCGTCGGGTCTGCACCAGCCCGTCGGCGCGCAGCAGCGCCAGGTGCTGGGAGAGCGCCGACTGGCTCAGGTCCAGTTGCGCGTTGAGGTCGCCGACGGAACGTTCGCCGTCGACCAGCAGGCACAGGATCATCAGCCGCTTCTCGTTGCCCAGCGTCTTCAGCAGGCGGGCGGCATCGCCCGCATGCGCACGCATGCGCTCGGCGGTGGACACGCTCCGGGACGGGCGACGCGGCATCGAAACAGGCCTCGCAGTTGTTGGGTGGAAGTGACGCCAGGCAGTGGCTCGGGCCGCGGCCATGATGCCATCGCGGGTGGCGCGGCCCGGTTGGCGCATCCGGGCTGGCATCGGATAAATATTAGTTGACACGAATATAAGGTAGTCCTAAAGTATGCGCAACCCGACGGGCCTTGGTTGATCAGGGTCAATACCGCCGCAGGTCAGGCGATTGAGGATGGGTCGATCCCGTACTGGAGCTAACGCCATGTCCAACATTGTTGTCCTGGGCGCCGGCCTCGCCGGCATGAGCGCCGCTTATGAACTGCGCGAGGGGCTGGGCAGTTCGCACCGGATCACGGTCGTCGGCGAGGGTGGGCTCTTCGGGTTCACGCCCTCCAATCCGTGGCTGGCCGTCGGCTGGCGCAAGGCGGCCGAGATCACGCTGGATGCGGGGGAGCGCCTGGCCCGCAAGGACATCGGCTTCAACGGATCCGGCGCGGTCGCCATCGATGCGCCGACGCGTCGGTTGCGCACCGGCGATGGCCAGCTGCTCGACTATGACTACCTGCTGATCTGCACCGGCCCGAAGCTGGCCTTCGAGGAAGTGCCCGGCAGCGGTCCCGACCATGGCCACACGCAATCGGTGTGCACGACCGCGCATGCCGCGAAGGCGTGGACCGCATATGAGGAATTCCTGAAGGATCCAGGTCCCATCGTCATCGGCGCGATGCAGGGCGCCAGCTGTTTCGGCCCGGCCTACGAGTTCGCGTTGATCCTCGACACCGACCTGCGCCGCCGCAAGCTGCGCGACAAGGTGCCGATGACGTTCGTCACCAGCGAGCCCTACATCGGGCACATGGGCCTGGGCGGAGTGGGCGATTCCAAGGGCCTGATGGAATCCGAACTGCGCCAGCACCACATCCGCTGGATCACCAATGCCAAGGTGCAGGAAGTGCGCCCCGGCGAAGTCGTTGCCGTCGAGCACGACGCGCAGGGACAGCCGCTGAAGGAGCAGGTGCTGCCCTTCAGGTTCGCCATGCTGCTGCCGGCGTTCAAGGGCGTCGATGCGGTGGCCGGCGTCGAGGGCCTGTGCAACCCGCGCGGCTTCGTCATCGTCGACAAGCACCAGCGCAGCCCGAAATTCCCGCAGATCTTCGCCGCCGGCGTCTGCGTCGCGATCCCGCCCGTGGAGGTGACACCGATCGCCACCGGCGCGCCGAAGACCGGCTTCATGATCGAGTCGATGGTCACCACCATCGTGCGCAACATCAAGGCCGAGCTCCGCGGCGAAACGCCCGATTTCGAAGGCACGTGGAACGCGGTGTGCCTGGCGGACATGGGCGACACCGGCATGGCGTTCGTCGCATTGCCGGAAATCCCGCCGCGCAACGTCACCTGGACGAAGAAAGGCAAATGGGTGCACGTGGCCAAGATCGCATTCGAGAAGTACTTCCTCTACAAGATGCGCAACGGCACATCCGAGCCGATCTACGAGAAATACATCCTGGGGATGCTCGGCATCGAACGCCTGAAACCAGGCAGTCGCGCATCGTCATCCCACAAACAACCCTGAAAGGAGAACCCGATGAGCCTGGAACGCGCGGTCATGGCATTTGCCGGGGTGATGATCCTCATCAGCCTCGCACTGACGTATTACGTGTCGCCGTGGTGGTGGCTGCTGACGGCATTCGTCGGCCTCAACCTGCTGCAGTCGGCATTCACCCGCTTCTGTCCGGCGGCGATGGTGATGCGCAAGCTGGGCGTCGGGCGCAATGCGCCGGCCGGCTGCGGTTATCGCTGAGCGAGCCATGACAAGCAGACTCCTGTTGCTCGCCAGCCTGGTGCTGGCGCTGGCCGCTTGTGGCAGCGGAACGCAAACCGTCGAGTTGCCGCCGCTGCCACGCCTTGCCTCCCATACCGTGCAGGCGGCCACCGTCGACGGTGGTCGTGCATGGGACGGCGTGGTCGAAGCCGTGCAGCAGGCACAGCTGACCGCGCAGACAGCCGGTCGCGTCACCGTGGTCGCGGTCGACGTGAACGATCGCGTCGCGGCGGGCGAGGTGTTGCTGCGGCTGACGGCGGTCGAGCAGCAGGCGGGCGCCAATACCGCGCGTGCGCAGTTGCGTGCGGCGGAAGCAGCCGCCGTGGAAGCGGAAGCCAACTTCCGCCGCTACGACGCACTGGCATCCGGCCAATATGTGTCGCGCGCCCAGATCGACCAGGCGCGCGCGGCACGCGACAGCGCGGTCGCATCGCGCGACGCCGCGCGCGCGCAACTCGCGCAGGCGGGCCAGCAGGCCGACTACACGGTGGTGCGCGCGCCTTATGCCGGCATCGTCAGTGCCCGTCTTGTCGAACCCGGCGAAAGCGTCGCCCCCGGCCAGCCGCTGCTGGCGATGTACGCACCCGGCGCGTTGCGGATCCAGGTCCAGGTCCCGCAGTCCGATGCCGAAGCCATCCGCAGCGCCGGTCGCGCGGCCGTGCTGCTCGACGATGGTCGGCGACTCGATGCGGCCAGCGTGGCCGTGTTCCCGTCCGCCGATCCGGCCACCCACAGCGTGGCCGTGCGCGTGATCCTGCCGGCGATGGAGCAGGCGCCCTCGCCGGGGGCGACCGCCAAGGTCCTGTTCCCCATCGCGGGCAAGGCCGACACCGGCGCCGTGCGCATCCCGCGCAGCGCGCTGGTGCAGCGTGGCGAGGTCAGCGGCGTGTACGTGATCGACGGCAATCGCCTCATGCTCCGGCAGTTGCGGCTGGGCCGGCCCGCTGGCGACGGCGTCGAGGTGCTGGCGGGACTGAAGCCAGGCGAGCGCATCGCCACCGATCCGGTCGCGGCATTGCAGGCACTGGTGTCGCAGCGCGATGCCGCAGGCGTCAAACATGACTGACAAGCTTCCGCGCCTGGGGCTGTCGGGGCGTCTTGCCGCCGCGTTCCAGGCCAATCCGATCACGCCGCTGATCGCGCTCATGGGCCTGTTGCTGGGCCTGGTCGCGGTGCTGGTGACGCCGCGCGAGGAAGAGCCGCAGATCGACGTCACCATGGCGAATGTCTTCGTGCCGTATCCGGGCGCGTCGGCGCGCGAAGTCGAGCAGCTGGTCAGTACCCCGCTGGAACAGAAGCTCTCGGAGATCGAGGGCATCAAGCACGTCTATTCGATCAGCCGTCCGGGCATGGCGGTGCTGACGGTCGAATACACCGTCGGCGTGCAACGCCAGCCAGCGATCGTGCGGCTCTACAACCAGGTGTTCTCCAACCAGGACTGGCTGCCACAGGGTCTCGGCGTGGGCCAGCCGCTGATCAAGCCCAAGGGCATCGACGACGTGCCGGTGATGGGACTGACGCTCTGGTCCGACGATCCGCATCGCAGTGCCACCGAGCTGGCGGAAGTCGCGCACACGCTGGAAACCGAACTCAAGCGCATCCCCGGCACGCGCGACGTGTACACGATCGGCGCGCCGGATCGCGTCGTCGAGGTGACGCTCGACGCGGCCAAGCTCGCGGCCTACGGGCTGACCGTCGAGGACCTGTCGCAGTCGCTGCGGGCGGCGAACGTGGTGCGCCAGGTCGGTGAGCGCGTCGGCAGCGATGCGGCCGTCCCGGTCACCGCCGGCACCTTCCTCGCCAACACCGATGACGTGCGCGGGCTCGTGATCGGCCTTGCCGGCGGCAAGCCATTGCAGCTGTCCGACGTGGCCAGCGTGCGCGAGGGAGCCGACGTTGCCTCGCGCTATGCCTGGCACGGCGCGCCGCCGGGGCGCGCCGGCCCCGCACAGGGGATCACGCCCGCCGTCACCATCGCCATCGCCAAGAAGCCGGGCAGCAACGCCGCCGACATCACCACGGCGGTGACGCGTCGCATCGCGCAGCTCGAAGGCGAACTCATCCCGCAGGGCGTGCACGTCACCGTGACCCGCGACTACGGACGCACCGCCACCGACAAGGCGATCAAGCTGATCGAAAAGCTGGTGTTCGCCACCGGCTCGGTGGTGTTGCTGGTGCTGTTCGCGCTCGGCTGGCGCGAGGCGATCGTGGTCGGCACCGCGGTGGTGCTGACGCTGGCGGTGACGCTGTTCGCGTCCTGGGCGATGGGCTTCACGCTCAACCGCGTGTCGCTGTTCGCGCTGATCTTCTCGATCGGCATCCTGGTCGACGATGCGATCGTCATCGTGGAGAACATCCACCGGCACATGGCGCGCGGCGGGCAATCCCTGCGCGAGGCCATCCCGCCGGCGGTGGACGAAGTCGGCGGCCCGACCATCCTGGCGACCTTCACCGTGATCGCCGCGCTGCTTCCGATGGCGTTCGTGTCGGGGCTGATGGGCCCCTACATGCGGCCGATCCCGATCAATGCATCGGTCGGCATGCTGCTGTCGCTGGCGATCGCGCTGGTCGTCACGCCGTGGCTGTCGCTGAAACTGTTGTCGCGCCATGCACCGCACGACAAGGACCCGGCGCCGCACGCCGACATCGACGCGCGCACCGACAGCTGGCTGCACCGCGTGTTCGGCCGGGTGATGCGGCCATTCCTCGACCCCGAAACCGGCGGGCGTCGCCGCCTCTGGCTGTTCGGCGGCATTGCCGGACTGGTGGTGCTGGCGGCGTCGCTGGCGGTCGTGCAGCTGGTGGTGCTGAAGATGCTGCCGTTCGACAACAAGTCCGAGCTGCAGGTGGTGGTCGACACCCCCGAAGGCCGCACGCTCGAAGACACCAATGCGCTGCTGGTCGAACTGGCATCGGTGATCGACACGGTGCCCGAGGTGCTCGACTACCAGGGCTATGCCGGCACCGCCGCGCCGATCAATTTCAACGGGCTGGTGCGGCAGTACTTCCTGCGTAGCGGCAGCAATGTCGGCGACCTGCAGGTGAACCTCGTCGACAAACACCTGCGCAAGCGCCAGAGCCACGAGATCGCGCGCGCACTGCGGCCGCGACTGGCCGCGATTGGCCGTGCGCACGGTGCGTCGGTCAAGGTGGTGGAAGTTCCGCCCGGGCCCCCGGTCTTGTCGCCGCTGGTGGCGGAAATCTATGGTCCCGATTACGCGCGCAGCCGTGCCATCGCGCGCGGGCTTGAGCAGCGCTTCCTGGCGACGCCGGACATCGTCGATGTCGATTCCAGCGTGGAGGCCAATGCGACGCGTGAGGTGCTCGTCGTCGATCGCGTGCGGGCAGCGCGACTCGGCGTGCCGCAACCGGCGATCGACGATGCACTGGCGGCGGCCGTGTCGGGACTGGACGCGACCTGGGTCCACGACAGTGCGTCGAAATATCCGCGGCCGGTCCGGCTGCGGCTGCCGGTCGCCGAGCAGGCCAGCGCCGATCGCCTGCTCGCCCTGCGCGTGCGCGGCGGACAGGGGCAACTGGTGCCCTTGTCGGAACTGGTCAGCGTGCAGCGCACGCCGTGGGACGGCGCCATCTACCACAAGGACCTGTTGCCGGTCGTCTATGTCACCGGCGACGAAGCCGGCAAGCTCGACAGCCCGCTGTACGGCATGTTCAACCTCGTCGGCCAGGTCCGCGACCATCGTGTCGATGGCCAGAAACTCGACCAGACCTTCATCGCGCAACCGGCCGATACCAGCCATTTCGCGATCAAGTGGGATGGCGAATGGCAGATCACCTACGAGACCTTCCGCGACATGGGCATCGCCTACGCCGCCGGCATCGTGCTGATCTACCTGCTGGTGGTCGCGCAGTTCCGCAGTTACCTGGTGCCGCTGGTGATCATGGCGCCGATCCCGCTGACGGTGATCGGCGTGATGCCCGGGCATGCGCTGCTCGGCGCGCAGTTCACCGCGACATCGATGATCGGGATGATCGCGCTGGCGGGCATCATCGTGCGCAACTCGATCCTGCTGGTGGATTTCATCAACCATTCGGTGGCTGAGGGCCTCTCGCCAGCGGACGCGGTGATCGAAGCCTGTGCCGTACGCGCGAAGCCCATCGTCCTGACCGGCGTCGCCGCGATGGTCGGTGCGTTCTTCATCCTCGACGATCCCATCTTCAACGGACTCGCGGTGTCGTTGATCTTCGGCATCCTCGTCAGCACGGTGCTCACGCTGGTGGTGATTCCATTGCTGTACTACACGCTGCTGCGCTGGAAGGCGGCACGGGAAGAAGAGGTCACCGCATGACCGACGCGTTGCTCGTTGCCTGTCCCCACTGCCACGCGCTCAACCGGGTGCCTCCCGCGCGACTGGGCGAAGCGCCGACCTGCGGCAAGTGCCATCGCGTGTTGTTCGATGGGCACCCGATGGCGCTGGATACGGCCCATTTCGATGTCCATGCCGGGCGCAGTGGCCTGCCGCTGCTGGTGGATTTCTGGGCGCCGTGGTGCGGGCCCTGCAGGATGATGGCGCCGGAGTTCGAGAAGGCAGCGGTGCAGCTGCAACCCGACGTGCGGCTGGCGAAGGTCGATACCGAGGCCGAACCGGCACTGGGCCAGCGATTCGGGATCCGCAGCATTCCCACGCTCGCGTTGTTCGTTGGCGGTCACGAACTGGCGCGACAGCCCGGCGCGATGTCGGCGACGGACATCGTCCGCTGGACGCGCCAGCACCTGCCGCGCTGACGGCAAAGGATGCCGACTTGCGCGCGACTCAGTGGTCGAGCGCGTCGTCGAGCAATGCCGCCAGCCGGTACGCCGCCTGGCGGATGCGCAATTCGGCCAGCGGGCGTTGCGCGATCAGATAGCGGCTGTCCATGGCGTGCGCGGCCGGATACAACGCGCGGGCGTCGACCAGTCGACAGGACTCGCCTGCCCAGACCGCGGGATTCGCATTCGCGGCCGCGACCGGCGGCCAGGGCGCGGCGGCGAGCCGATCGGCATACGGGCGCTCGCCCAGGCCAGCGGAGGCCAGCACGTCGTAATCCCAGATCGCGTGCAGGTTGGTGCCCAGCACCCCGTCGACGTAGCGCTCGTGCAGGAACGGCGGCGGCACATGGTCGGTGCGCAGGTTGACCTGGAACCGGTTGCCGCCCTTGTCGCGGTGGCCACCCGCATGCAGCGGCTGGTGCGCGTCCGCGACCAGGTGCACGAGGAATTTCAGTGCGTCGCGGCGCGACTGCGGCGCCGCGGACGCATCGGCAAGAATGCTGCGTTGCGCCCGGATCGCCCCGATCACGCAGTTGCCATCGGGGCAATCGCGCGGCGGATCGTAGCGGCAGCCGTCGTCCATGGAGATGTAGTGCCAGCGCGACGTCGCCCTGAAACGGGAGGTGTCGCTGTAGCGCAGGTCGTCGGCCCACTGGGCGATTCCCGCCAGCGTGGGGTCGCGTTCGCCCGCCAGCAGCAGCTGGATCTGGCTCCTGGTACCGGGCCGGACGTGGCGCTGCGCGAGGTCGCCGACCAGGCGATGGCCCAGGGCGCTCCAGGCCATGGCGGCGGGGCTCAGGACGAGCAGGAGCAGCAGTACGGGCAATCGGGGCATCGTCGGGGTGGGTCCATCACCAGGGAACCGTTAAAATAACGGGCTTTCCGCACCCCGTCTGTCAGGAGTTCCCGCAATGGCAATCTCTGGAAAGCCAATCAAGGTTGGCATCAACGGCTTCGGCCGCATCGGCCGCAACGTGCTGCGCTCGGCTGTCGAAAACTTCGGCAACGACATCGAGATCGTCGCCATCAACGACCTGCTCGATCCCGACTATCTCGCGTACATGCTGATGTACGACTCGGTCCACGGCCGCTTCGCCGCCGACGTCGCGGTGGACGGCAACACGCTCGTCGTCAACGGCAGGAAGATCCGCCTGACCCAGGAACGCGACCCGGCCAACCTGAAATGGGCCGAGGCGGGCGCGGAGGTCGTGATCGAATCGACCGGCCTGTTCCTCGACAAGGCCGGCGCGCAGAAGCACATCGACGCGGGCGCGAAGAAAGTCATCCTTTCAGCCCCATCGAAGGACGACACGCCGATGTTCGTGTTCGGCGTCAACGACAAGACCTACAAGGGTGAGGCGATCATCTCCAACGCCTCGTGCACGACCAACTGCCTGGCGCCGCTGGCGAAGGTCATCAACGACAAGTGGGGCATCAAGCGCGGCCTGATGACCACCGTGCACGCGGCGACGGCGACCCAGCGCACCGTCGACGGCCCCAGCCACAAGGACTGGCGCGGCGGTCGCGGCATCCTGGAGAACATCATCCCGTCCAGCACCGGCGCGGCGAAGGCCGTGGGCGTGGTAATCCCCGAGCTCAACAAGAAGCTCACCGGCATGTCGTTCCGGGTGCCGACCTCGGACGTGTCGGTCGTCGACCTGACCTGCGAGCTCGAGAAGCCGGCGACCTACGCCGAGATCTGCGCGGAGATGAAGGCGCAGAGCGAAGGCGCGCTGAAGGGCATCCTCGGCTACACCGAGGACAAGGTCGTCGCCACCGACTTCCGCGGCGACGCGCGCACGTCGATCTTCGACGCCGATGCCGGCATCGCGCTCGACAGCACCTTCGTCAAGCTGGTCAGCTGGTACGACAACGAGTGGGGCTACTCGAACAAGTGCCTGGAAATGGTGCGCGTGGTCGCGGCGAAGTAAGCGCCCGGCACCGTAATGACCACCACGAAGCCCCGCCGATGCGGGGCTTCTTTCCTGCGGCGCGCGTGCGTCAGCCGAACGACGGCCGCGCAGGCCACAATTTCGACCACGGCACGCGCAGGTCGCGGCAGATGTAGATATCCGGGTGCGAGGTTTCCTCGTTCTCGACGTGCTGCGGGTTGCGGAAGCGTGTGGCGAGCGCGCAATCGGCCGGCGTGTCGCTCATGCCGTGCGCATCGTCGCCGAGCACGATCACCGTCGTCGGTGGCCGTGCGCCATAGCCGCGAAACCAGAAGGAATTCACCGGACTGATCGCGCGTGGCAGTCCATGGCGCGGTCCGTACAGGTCGATGGCGCCGGCCTCGCCATAGTTGTTGGCGTAGATGCCGGTCTGCGCGCGCTCCGCGGGTGGCAGCGACTGGTAGACGTCGGCGACCTGCGTGACGTACTCCGGCCAGCCGACCTGCTCGGCGAAGTTGTCGTGCGCCGCGCGGCTGATGCGCCAGCCGGTGGAGTTCACTGGAGCCCACGGCAACGCCACGGCCACGCCAATGACGAAGGCGCAAGCCAGTCCGGTCGCGATCGCGGCGCGGAGCCAGGTCGCCGCGCGCGGGCGGACGGTTGCAAGCCAGCGCTCGCAGGCAACAGCTCCCGCGGCGAGCAACATCGGGTAGGCCGGCGCGAGGTAGTAGCTGCGACCCTTCGCCAGCCAGAACAGCAGCAATGGCACGGCGTACCACCACGCCAGCAGACGGTAGCGCGCGGCGTCCTTCGCAAACACCAGCCAGCCCAGGCCGCCCAGCCACAGCGGCAACAGGAATGGACCGGTGCTCGCGTACAGCTGCTGGAGCAGGAAACCGTCGGTGCGGCCGATGGCCACGTCACGCGCGTGGATCGACTGCAGGAAGTCCAATGCGAGGAAGCCATGGTCGAACTGCCACAACCCGTTGGGCAGGAAGACCAGCAGCGACAGCCCTGCGCCAAGCCATGGCCAGGGGCTCGCGAGCTGCCGCCGCAAGGGCGTCGCCAGCACGCCCACAACCAGCCCTGCCACGCAGAACAGCATCGTGTAGCGCGTCATCATTCCAAGGCCGATGACCAGCCCGATCCCCAGCCACCAGCGCGGATCATTGCGATTCACCAAGCGCAGGACCATCCACGCCAGCAGGACCCACCACAGGTGATCGAAGGCGGTGTACATGAACTCGCTCGCTGTCAGCAGCGAGAACGGTGTCGCCGCAACCGCGAGTGCCGCGATCAGCTGCGCGCTGCGTCGACCGCCGAGTTCCCGCGCGATCAGTCCGGCCAGCACCATCGCCGCGCACTGCGCCAGGGCGGCGAAGAACCGGAAGCCGCCCAGCGAGGTCCCGAACAACAGCAGTTCGAGTCGCCCAAGCGCCGGCGTCAGCGGCGGATAGGCGACATAGCCCCAGGCGAGGTTGCGGGCGTCGTCGAGCACCGCCAGTTCGTCACGGTGGAATCCGTACCGGCCGTTGAGCGCGACATGCAGCAGCAGCCGTGCCAGCGCCAGCGCCAGCAGGATGGCCAGATCGCCGGGTCGATTGTTCGTGCGTGGGCTTGCCATGGGCCTGCCCCCTCCCCGGAGCGGGTAGGAGCTTAGCGCGATGGCGGGGCGTCAGCGCTCCAGCAAGGGCAGCTTGTCGGGCACGCCGTCCCATTGCGCCGCGTCGGGCAATGCCGGCTTTCGCCGGGTCAGCACCGGCCACAGCGGGGCGAGTTCGGCATTGATCGCGAGGAATGGCTCCTGCCCACCGGGCACGTCGTCCTCGGCGAAGATCGCACCCACCGGGCATTCCTCGACGCACAAGGTGCAGTCGATGCACTCCACCGGATCGATGACCAGGAAATTCGGGCCCTCGTGGAAGCAGTCCACCGGACACACCTCCACGCAATCGGTGTGTTTGCAGTTGATGCAGTTCTCGGTGACGACGTGGGTCATGCGCCTGCGGCGGTGCGGGGGGCTCGCCAGTATCGCGCGCGTGAAAGGAGCTTTCACTGACATGGGTCAAGGCCGGGCGGTGCCCGGTTGCCGATACTCGGTCCATGGATGACAAGACTGCAGCGACCGCGCCCGCCGCGGAATTGAGTGCGGACGACATCGAGCGCCTGGTCGATCGCTTCTACGACCGCGTCCGCGTCGACCCGGTCCTGGGTCCCGTATTCGGCGCAGCGGTGCACGACTGGCCCGCACATAAGCGCACGCTCGTGTCGTTCTGGTCATCGGTGGCGCTGCGTGCCGGCACCTACCGCGGCAACCCGATGGGCGCGCACCGGCCGCACCCGATCCGCAGCCAGCATTTCGACCATTGGCTGCGCCTGTGGGGTGAGACCGCGGATGCCGTCCTGGCCCCGGCGCATGCGGAGTTGTTCCAGGAACTTGCGAGCCGGATAGGACGCAGCCTGCATGATGGCCTTGGACTGAACGTGCAGGTGACGACCGCCAGCCTGCTGGCCCCCGGACGCAGGCCGGGGCGCCTTTGATGGATCGGGCGGTACAGCAACGGCAAATCGGGCAGTTGCTGCCGGTTTGAACCGGACCGCCCGCGCCCGGACAATGGACGGCTACCCACCATGGAAGGCGCCATGTCCATTCTTCGCATGACCGATCTCGACCTCGCCGGCAAGCGCGTGCTGATCCGCGAGGACCTCAACGTGCCGGTCGAGCGCGTCGATGGGCAGCCGCCGCGCATCACCTCCGGGCAGCGCATCGACGCCGCATTGCCGACGTTGCGCCTGGCGCTGGAACGCGGCGCGGCCGTGATGGTGATGTCGCACCTCGGACGGCCCAAGGAAGGCGTCTGGAGCGATGCGGACTCGCTGGCGCCGGTGGCGGCGCGCCTGTCGGAACTGCTCGGCCGCGACGTGCCGCTGCTGCGCGATTACCTGGATGGCGTGCAGGTCCAGCCGGGCCAGTTGGTGCTGCTGGAAAACTGCCGGATGAATGTCGGTGAAAAGGGCGACGACGAAGCGCTGGCGAAACGCTACGCGGCGTTGTGCGACATCTTCGTCATGGATGCATTCGGCACCGCGCATCGCGCGCAGGCGTCCACCCATGGCGTGATCCGTTTCGCGGCAAAGGCATGCGGCGGACCCTTGCTGATGGCCGAGCTCGATGCCTTGTCGAAGGCGCTCGATGCGCCGGCCCGGCCGCTGCTCGCAATCGTCGCCGGTTCCAAGGTCAGCACCAAGCTGGAACTGCTGTCCTCGCTGGTCGGCAAGGTCGATCAATTGATCGTCGGTGGCGGCATCGCCAACACCTTCATCGCCGCCGGGGGATTCGACGTCGGCAAGTCGCTGGTGGAACACGACCTGCTCGACACCGCCCGGCAGATCATGCGTGACGCCAGGGCGCGCGGAGCCGACATCCCGGTGCCGACCGATGTCGTCGTCGCGCCACGTTTCGCCGCCGATGCGCCGGCGACCGTGAAGCCGGTCGATGCGGTGGGTGGCGACGACATGATCCTGGACATCGGCCCGCAGACCGCGCAGCGCTACGCCGCGCTGATCCAGCGCGCCGGCACCGTGGTCTGGAATGGTCCAGTCGGCGTGTTCGAGTTCGACGCCTTCGGCCGCGGTACCGAAACGCTCGCCCATGCCATCGCGGCATCCGACGCGTTTTCGATCGCAGGCGGTGGCGACACGCTCGCGGCGGTCGACAAGTATGGAATCGCCGACAAGGTCAGCTACATCTCCACCGGCGGCGGTGCGTTCCTGGAGTTCCTCGAAGGCAAGGAGTTGCCTGCGGTGACTGCGCTGAAGGCCGCGGCCTCCGCGGACGCGTGATCGCCGATGCCGGCGCGGATCATTGCTGCCTAGTCCTGGCGTGAGGACCAGTCCTGCGCCAGCAGTCCGAACAGCTCGGTGTCGCTGATCGCGTCGCCGACGAAATAGCGCTGCCGCAACAAGCCCTCGCTGGCAAACCCAAGCCGTTGGAGCAGCTTGCGCGAGCCGTCGTTGCGCGGGTCGATGTCGGCCTCGACGCGGTGCAGGGCCAGCGTGCGGAACGCCCAGTCGAGCGACAGGGCGACGGCTTCGGCCGCCAGGCCGTGTCCCCAGTGATCGCGGTGCAGGGCATAGCCGATCTCGGCGCGACGGTGTCGCGGTTCGATGCGGAACAGCGTGCAGGTGCCGATGACGCGGTCATCGCTGCGTCCGGTCACGACCCAGTTGAGCATGGCGCGCTGCTCGAATGCGTCCTGGATTTCCGCAATCAGGCCTTCCGCCTCGCCGCGGGTCGTCATCGGCGGCCGGCTCCAGTAGCGCATGACGTCCGGGTCCGCGAACAACGCGAACACGGCGTCGGCATCCTCGGCGCGGGGACCGCGCAATTGCACGCGCTTGCCCTGCAGTCGCGGGAACGACGGCAGCGCCGCCAGCGTGGAGGGGATGTCGATGCGTGTCGTCGCAGTCATGGTGCCGCCGGCCTGCTGTGCTAGCGTTGGATCATGAAACAGATTGCCACGAACGACCATCGCCGGCGCACCAAGATCCTCGCCACCCTGGGGCCCGCGACCGACCCGCCGGGCATGCTCGACGCGCTGCTGCGCGCTGGCGTCGACGTGGTCAGGCTCAACTTTTCGCATGGCGATCCGTCGGCGCAACTCGAGCGCGCACGCGCCGTGCGCGAGGCCGCGGAGCGTGTCGGCGCGGAGGTCGGCATCCTCGCCGACCTGCCCGGGCCGAAGCTGCGGATCGAGCGTTTCGCCGAGGGACGGGTGCAACTGCTGGCCGGCGAGCGCTTCGACCTCGTTGCCCGCACCGACGCGCCGGCCGGGACGCGCCACGAGGTCGGCATCAGTTATCTCGGCCTGCCCGACGACGTGCGTGCCGGCGATACCCTGCTGCTCGACGACGGCATGATGCAGTTGCGCGTCGAGCGCATCGACGGCGACCGCATCGTCACCACCGTGCTCAACGATGGCAGCCTGTCCGATCGCAAGGGCCTCAACCGGCTGGGCGGTGGACTGTCGCTCGGCGCGCTGACCGACCGCGACCGCGAGCTGATCGGGGTCGCGGCGCAACTGGGCGCGGAATTCATCGCCGTGTCCTTCTGCCGCAATGCCGCGGACATGGAAGAGGCGCGCGCCATCGCGCGCAGCCACGGCAGCGATGCCGCGTTGATGGCCAAGATCGAGCGTGCCGAGGCCATCGAGAACCTGACGGAGATCATCGACGCCAGCGATGCGGTGATGGTGGCGCGCGGCGACCTGGGCGTGGAGATCGGCGACGCCGAGTTGCCCGGCCTGCAGAAGAAGATCATCCGCGAGTCGCTGGCGCGGGGAAAGGTCGTCATCACCGCCACGCAGATGTTGCAGTCGATGGTCGACAGCCCGATCCCGACCCGCGCCGAGGTCCTGGATGTCGCCAATGCCGTGATCGACGGCACCGACGCGGTGATGCTGTCGCAGGAAACCGCGGCCGGCAAATATCCGCTGAAGGCGGTCGAGGCGATGGTCCGCATCTGCACCGGCGCCGAAAAGCAGTTCGAGGCCAACACCAACTTCGAGCAGGCGCAACGCGACCTGGAGCGCACCGACCAGGCCATCGCGATGGCGACGATGTTCCTGTCCGAGCACATCGGCGTGCGCGCGATCGTCGCCATGACCGAATCCGGCGGGACTGCGCGCTACCTGTCGCGCTTCCGCTCGAACGTGCCGATCTTCGGGCTGTCGCGCCACGTCGGCGCACGGCGACGGATGGCGCTGATGCGCGATGTCTTCCCGGTGGATTTCGACAGTCGCGGCCTGGCGACGCGGGAGGCCGCGCGCGAATCGCTCAAGCAGCTGTTCGAGCAGGGGCTGCTGGTCGAAGGCGACCGCGTGATCATCACCAGCGGCGACCACATGCAGCAGCACGGCGCGACCAACACCCTGCGCCTGCTGCAGGTCGGCCACTCGGGCCGGGCCGAGGGCTTAGGCGAACTGTAGGGCGGGTTGCAACCCGCCTTCGTGCTTCAGCCAAGGCGTTGGACGCATTTCACGGTGGCCGAAGGCGGGTTGAAACCCGCCCTGCACGGGCTGCGCGTGTCGGCCGGCGGCGCGGCCCTTCGCATGGTGGCCGGGTGGCGCCAGTTATAATTCCGCTCTTTCCGCAGCGAGCCGACCCCCAATGAGCATCGAACAGCTTGCCGAAACCGCCCAGGCCATGGTCGCCGCGGGCAAGGGCATCATCGCGATCGACGAGTCCAACAACACCATCGCCAAGCGCTTCGAGGCGGTCGGCATCCCCAACAGCGAAGAAAACCGTCGCGCGTACCGCGAGATGCTGCTGACCACGCCCGGGCTCAACGAACACATCTCCGGCGCGATCCTGTACGACGAGACGATCCGCCAGTCGACCAGGGCCGGCGTGCCGTTCACCAAGCTCATGCGCGACAACGGGATCATCCCCGGCATCAAGGTCGACAAGGGTCCGCAGCCGCTGGCCGGCTTCCCGGGTGAAGTGGTCACCGAAGGCCTCGATGGCCTGCGTGACCGGCTCAAGGAGTATTACGGCCTGGGCGCGCGCTTCGCCAAGTGGCGCGCGGTGATCCACATCGGCGAGGACATCCCGTCGGGCAGCTGCATCGAGGCCAACAGCCATGCGCTGGCGCGCTACGCGGCGCTGTGCCAGGAGCAGGGCCTGGTGCCGATGGTGGAACCCGAAGTGCTGATGGACGGGTCGCACGACATCGAGACCTGCTACGAAGTCACCGAGGTCGTGCTGCGTTCGTTGTTCGATGCGCTCTACCAGCAGAGCGTCATGCTCGAGGGCACCATCCTCAAGGCGTCGATGGTCGTCCCGGGCAAGGATTGCGAAGAGCAGGCGTCGATCGACGAGGTCGCCGAATCCACCCTGATGTGCCTGAAGACGACCGTGCCGGCGATCCTGCCGGGCATCGTGTTCCTGTCCGGTGGCCAGAGCGACGCCGATGCCACTGCGCACCTGGACGCGATGAACCGCATGGGCCCGCAACCGTGGCCGCTGTCGTTCTCCTACGGCCGCGCGATGCAGTCCGCAGCACTCAAGCTGTGGGCGCAGGACCTGGTGGGCAACGTCGCCAGGGCGCAGCAGATCGTGCATGCGCGCGCACGCGACAACGGCCTTGCGGCACTTGGCCAGTGGACGGGCGGCGCCTGATCACGATTCGACATGCGTGGAAAACGCCGGCCTCGTGCCGGCGTTTTTTTTGGCTGATCCACCGCCGCGATCCCGTCTGCTTCACGGCCCGGCCAGTACCTCGCGATACAGCGCCGCCATGGCCGCATCGTGGCAGCAGAACAGGACGCGTTCGGGCGAAGGGTCGACCCACGATCGCATCGATTCCACTGCGATCGGGATCGCCTGTTCCGGCGGAAAGCCGTAAATGCCGCAGCTGATCGCCGGGAAGGCGAGCGTCCGCAGGCCATGCGCGTGGGCAATCGCCAGGCATGCGGCGTAGCAGGCGGCGAGCAGTTCCGCCTCGTCGTTGTCGCCACCAAGCCAGATCGGCCCAGCCGTGTGGATGACGTGCCTCGACGGGAGAAGGGCGCCACCGGTGAGCCGCGCCTGTCCGGTCGGGCAGCGGACCCCCGGCCGCACCAGCGGCAGCGCCCGGCATTCGACGAGCAGTTCCGGCCCCGCTGCACGATGGATGGCGCCATCGACGCCACCTCCGCCGAGCAGCCGCTCGTTGGCGGCATTGACGATGGCGTCGACCGACAACGTCGTGATGTCGGCGACGACGACGTCGATCAGCATCGCGTGCTCAGGCGTGTGCCCTCTGCAGCATCAGGCTCGCCAGCCGCGCCGCGATTGCACTGGCTTGCTGCCAGCACCCGCCGCGCCGCGCGCCGTGCAACGCGCTTGCGGCATATCACAGGCTCGCCAGCCACTCGTCGTCGGACCCTTCATTGACGCCTTCCATCAGGAATGTCGACAGATAGCGCTCGCCGGTATCGGGCAGCATCGCCAGGATCACGCTGCCTTCCGCGGCCGACTTCGCGATGTCCAGCGCGGCGGCGACGGTCGCACCGGCCGAGAGGCCGACGAAGATGCCTTCCTCCTGCGCCAGCCGGCGCGCGACGTCGCGCGCGACCACGTCATCGACCGGCAGGATCTGGCTGGCGACGTTGCGGTTGAGCACCTCGGGCACGAAGTCCGGCGTCCAGCCCTGGATCTTGTGCGGCGCCCAGTCCTTGCCGGCGAGCAGCGACGCGCCGGCGGGTTCGCAGGTGGTGACCTTCACGTCGGGGCGTGCGACGGCCAGCACTTCGCCGACGCCGGTCAGGGTGCCGCCCGTGCCCCAGCCGGTGACGAAATGATCCAGCCGGCGGCCGGCGAAATCCCGCAGGATTTCCGCTGCGGTCGTCTGCCGGTGGTAGGCCGGGTTCGCCGGGTTGGTGAACTGGCGGGCGAGGAACCAGCCATGTTTCGCGGCGAGCTCCTCGGCACGCCGGACCATGCCCGTTCCGCGTTCGGCCGCGGGCGTCAGGATGACCTTGGCGCCATAGGCGCGCATGAGCTTGCGGCGCTCCATGGAGAACGAATCGGACATCACCGCGACGAACTTGTAGCCGCGCGCGGCGCAGACCATGGCCAGGGCAACGCCGGTGTTTCCCGATGTCGCCTCGATGAGGGTGTCGCCCGGCTTGAGCAGCCCTTTCGCCTCGGCGTCCAGGACGATGGCGATGGCCAGGCGATCCTTCACCGACCCGCCCGGGTTGAAGGATTCGACCTTGGCATACAGGTTCACGTGTGCGGGCGCGATGCGATGCAGGCGCACGATGGGGGTATTGCCGATGGTGTCGAGGATGCTGGCATGCAGTGTCATGGCGTCGGCTCGAGTGGAAGGGGAAGAACCCGTCACGGGGCGGGGCCCGCGAAGTGTGCACCGGCGGCCGTCAAGGCGGCAGCGGCGGGCAAACGCCCGGCGGGGATCCCGGTTGACCGGGGGCGCATGGGCCTGACGGCACGGGTCCGCCCACGACCCGACCGGTAACATGGTGCGGCTGTCCTACTGGTTGGAACGATTTTGCCAAACATGATGTTGCGGCGCGTAATGCCGCGGAGCCTGGCCCTGGCGATGCTGGCCTGCGGCCTGCTTGCCTCATGCGGCAAGCACGCGTCTCCCGAAGGCAAGGCGGGCGACCGGCCGGTCGCGGTGACCGCCACGGTGGTGCGCCCCCAATCCATCCATGACTCGGTGCAGGCGCTGGGAACCGCGCAAGCCGAGGAGTCGGTCACCATCACCGCCAAGGTCAGCGACGTCGTCACCCGATTGGCGTTCGACAGCGGCCAGCGCGTGCACGCCGGCCAATTGCTCGCGGACATGAACAGTCGCGCGCAGCAGGCCGATGTCGCCGCGGCCGAAGCCGCGCTGCGCGATGCCGCGCAGCAACTGCGCCGCGGCCAGGAACTCGCCGACCAGCAGCTTGTCGCGCGTGGCCAGCTCGACACGCTGCGCGCCAATCGCGATGCCGCTGCGGCCGCCGTCCAGGCCAAGCGCGCATCGGTGGCCGATCGCACGATCACCGCGCCATTCGCCGGCGTCCTCGGATTGCGCCAGGTGAGCCTGGGCGCGCTGGTGTCGCCCGGGACCGTGATCACCACGCTCGACGACGACCGCACCATCAAGCTGGATTTCACCCTGCCCGAAGCCGCGCTGTCGGCGGTCGCGGTGGGGCAGTCCATCGATGCGGCCAGCGATGCCTGGCCTGGCGTGGATTTCAAGGGCCGCATCGCCAACATCGACAGCCGCGTCGACCCGGACACGCGCGCCATCCGGGTGCGCGCCGAACTCCCCAATCCCGACGGGAAGCTGCGCCCCGGCATGCTGCTGCGCGTGCAGGTGCAACTGCCGTCGCGCGATGCGCTGGTGCTGCCGGAGCTGGCCGTGCAGCAGGAAGCCGAGCAGAGCTCGGTGTTCCGCATCGTCGGCGACACCGCGCACCTGGTGCCGGTGACATTGGGCACGCGCCAGCAGGGTGGTGTCGAAGTCGTGTCCGGGCTCAAGGCCGGTGATCGCGTCGTCGTCGAAGGCACGGTCAAGCTGCATGACGGCAGCCGCGTGACGATCGCCGGCGATGCCGCGGCCGATGGCGACGGAAAGGCGAACGCCACGCGATGAAGCTGTCCGACATCTCGATCCACCGCCCGGTGCTGGCGACGGTGATCAGCCTGTTGCTGATCGTGCTGGGCGTGATCGCATTCACCCGGCTGCCGCTGCGCGAACTGCCGGACATCGATCCGCCGGTCGTGTCGATCAGCACCACCTATACCGGCGCTTCGGCCGCCGTGATGGAAACGCGCGTCACCAAGGTGCTGGAAGACGCGGTCTCCGGCATCGAGGGCGTCGACACGATCCAGTCGAACAGCCAGAACGGCACCTCCAACATCAACATCGAGTTCACGCTCAAGCGCGATATCGAAAGCGCCGCCAACGACGTGCGCGATGCCGTCAGCCGCAACCTCGACAAGCTGCCCGACGACGCCGACGCGCCGCAGATCCGCAAGGTGTCCAGCGACTCGGACGTGATCGTGTGGTTCAACCTCAGCGGCCGCGGCATGGACACGCTGGCGCTGACGGATTACGCGGAGCGTTACCTCGTCGACCGCCTGTCCACCGTCGACGGCGTCGCGCAGGTGCAGCTTGGCGGTGCGCAGGACTACGCGATGCGCATCTGGATCGATCGCGATGCGCTGGCCGCGCGCGGATTGACCATCGACGACATCACCAGCGCCTTGCGGGCCCGCAATGTCGACATCCCGGCCGGGCGGCTCGAATCGACGACGCGCGACTTCACCCTGCAGCTGGACCGCAGCTTCGGCGACCAGGCGGACTTCGCCCAGCTTCCCATCGGGCACGGCAGCGATGGCCATGTCATCCGGCTGTCCGAGGTCGCCCGTGTCGAACTCGGCTCGCGCGAGCGCCGTGCCTATTACCGCACCAACGGCAAGTCGCAGGTGGGCCTGGGCATCGTCAAGACCTCGACGGCCAACGACCTGGCCGTCGCCGAGGCGGTGAAGAAGGAAGTCGCCGAGATCAACCGCACGCTGCCGGCCGGGCTGCATATCGACGTCACCTACGACGCGACGGTCTTCATCGACGTGGCCGTGCACGAGGTCTACAAGACGCTGGCCGAAGCCATCGCGATGGTGCTGCTGGTGATCTGGCTGTTCCTGGGCAGCATGCGTTCGGCGCTGGTGCCCGCGGTGACGGTGCCGGTGTGCGTGATGGCGGCCTTCGTGCCGCTGCTGGTCTTCGGCTTCTCGATCAACCTGCTGACATTGCTTGCATTGGTGCTGAGCATCGGGCTGGTGGTCGACGACGCCATCGTGGTGCTCGAGAACATCCAGCGTCGCGCCGATCTGGGCGAGCCGGTGCCGCTGGCGGCATTGCGCGGCACGCGACAGGTCGGCTTCGCGGTGCTGACGACGACCGCAGTGCTGGTGGCGGTGTTCCTGCCGATCGCATTCCTCGAGGGCAACAACGGGCGCTTGTTCCGCGAGCTTGCGGTGGCGTTGGCCGGCGCGGTGGCGATCTCGGCCTTCGTCGCGCTGAGCCTGACCCCGATGATGTGCTCGCTGCTGGTGCGCCCGCATACCAATCCGCGCGGTTTCAACGCATGGACGGAGCAGCGCCTGCGCGCGCTGGCGGACGGCTACAAGCGGCTGCTTGCGCGTTTCATCGCCTATCCGGTGTGGTTTGGCGTGGCGATGGTGGTGGCGCTGCTGCTCACGCTGGGTCTGTTCAAGCTGGTGCCGCGTGAGCTCGCGCCAAGCGAGGATCGCGGCGCCTTCAGCGTGTCCGTGACCGGGCCGGAAGGTGCGGGCTTCGACTACACCGTCGCGCAGATGACCAAGGTCGAACAGATCCTGATGGGCTACGTCGGCGCAGGCAAGCCAGCCGATCGCATCCTCAGTCGCGTGCCCGGCGGTTACGGCCCGTCGGAAAACATGAACAACGGTCGCGCGATCGTCATCCTCAAGCCGTGGAACCAGCGCGACGCCAGCACCGACCAGGTCGTCGAGAAGATCCGTCGCGATCTCGGCGCGATTCCCGGCGTCCGCGCGATCCCGCAGACACGCCAGGGACTGGTGCGCAGTGGCGGACAGCCGCTGCAGGTCGTGCTGCAAGGTCCGGATTACCGGCAACTGGTGCAATGGCGCGACCGCATGCTGGCGCGCATGCAGCAGAATCCCGGGCTGTACGGCGCCGATGCCGATTACAAGGAAACGCGCCCGCAGTTGCATGTGGTCGTCGACCAGGCCAAGGCCGCCGACCTCGGCGTCACCGAGCAGGCGATCGGCGACACGCTGCAGGCGATGCTGGGTTCGAGCCGGGTGACGACGTTCGTGCGCCAAGGGCAGGAATACGACGTCGTGCTGCAGGGCGAGGCCGGTGAGCGCTCCACGCCGACCGACCTGCGCAACCTGTACGTGCGCAGCCGCAGCGGCGCACTGGTTCCACTGGCGAGCGTGGTCCACCTGGACGAACGCGCCGAGGCCGGCAGCCTCGGCCGTTTCAACCGCCTGCGTGCGATCACGCTGTCGGCGGGACTGTCGCCCGGCTACACCCTCGGCGAAGCCATCGACTGGGTGCGCGCGACCGGACGCACCGAATTGCCCGCGACCGCGCAGCTGGATTTCAGCGGGCAGTCGCGCGAGTACCTGCAATCGGGCAGCGCGGTGCTGTTCACCTTCGCCATGGCCTTGCTGATCGTGTTCCTGGTGTTGTCGGCGCAGTTCGAGAGCTTCCTGCATCCGCTGGTGATCATGCTGACGGTGCCATTGGCCGTGCTGGGCGCATTGCTGGGCCTGTACCTGTTCGGGAAATCGCTGAACCTCTTCAGCCAGATCGGCATCGTCATGCTGGTCGGTCTGGCGGCGAAGAACGGCATCCTGATCGTCGAATTCGCCAACCAGCGCCGGGATGCCGGCCTGACGGTGGTGCAGGCAATCCTCGATTCCGCGGCGACGCGGATGCGGCCGATCCTGATGACGTCGGTGGCGACGATCGCCGGCGCGATGCCGCTGATGCTGGCCACCGGCGCTGGCGCCGGCAGCCGCACCACGATTGGCGTGGTGGTGGTGTTCGGGGTGGCGGTGTCGACCTTGCTGTCGCTGTTCGTGGTGCCCGCGTTCTACCTGCTGCTGGCCCCGCACACGCGACCGCCCGACGCGCGCACGCATCGGCTGGACCAGATGGATCGGGAGACGCCATCGGTCGATATCCAGGCCGAATCCCGAGCGGAGTAGACTGCGGCCCCACCTGCGGTATCCGGCCATGCCACGCAACGACGACAAGCCCGCCAGCCCATGGCGCACGCCTGCCACGCGGACGCATGCGCCGGCCCGTGCGCCTGCACCCGCGACGGCGCCGCTGCCGGCACCCGCGCATGAGCAGCGTGACCTCGAACTGCGCCTGTATGGACTGAACGCCATCCGCGCGGTGCTGGCACGCCGGCCCGAGGCCATCCGCAAGGTCTGGCTGCTGGAGGCGCGCATCCCGCAGGTACAGCCGCTGCTGAAGTGGTGCGTGGCCAACCGCATCGGCTATCGCGTCGTCGAGGAAGCCGACCTGCAGAAGCTTGCGGCCAGCACGCACCACGAAGGCATCGTGGCCGATGTGCTCCGCGAGGAGCCGCAATCGCTGACGGCATGGCTGCGCGACCTTCCACCGGGCCCGCAGTGCGCGCTGTGGCTGGACGGTGTCGGCAACCCGCACAACCTCGGCGCGATCCTGCGTTCCGCGGCGCATTTCGGCGTCGGCGCGGCCTTGCTGCCCAAGCACTCAACGCTTGCACTGTCCGGTGCCGCCGCCCGCGTGGCCGAAGGCGGCGCCGAGCAGGTGCCCTTCGTGCGCCTGGGGCGCGAGGACAATGCGATCGCGCAATTGCATGGCGCCGGCTTCCAGTTGGCGGCCACCGTGGTGCGTGGTGGCGGCGACCTGTTCGCGACGTCGCTGTCGCAGCGATTGGTATTCGTCATCGGCGCCGAGGGCGCGGGCGTCTCGCCCAACGTGGCGGCGATCTGCGACCTGCGCCTGTCCATACCCGGCAGCGGCGCGGTGGAAAGCCTCAACGTCGCGGCCGCCACGGCTGTCCTGCTGGCGGAGTGGCGGAGGCCGCGTGGCAGCTGAAGCCCTGGCCTTCGCCTCGCAGGCGGAGTGGCTCGAATGGCAGTCGCAGCATCGCCAGGCATTGGCGTCGCAGCACCTGGAGAATCGCGCGTTGCTGGCGGCGCTGCCGACGCAGCCGATCGAGGGGTTCTGCGCGCTGTGCAATGCACGGCGACAGTTTGCCTGCATCGACGGTGCCGACCCGGAAACCATCAGCCTGCGCGAATCGCTGTTGTGCGAGGCCTGCCACAACAATGCGCGCCAGCGCGCGCTGGCGCAGGTGTTGTTCGACTGCATCGATCCGCGCAGCGACGCCATCTACGTCACCGAGCAAGCCAGTCATTTCTACCTGCAGCTGAAGGCGCGCTGTCGGTCGGTGCGTGGCAGCGAGTTCACCTCCACCTGGGGCCAGCGCTTCTGGCTGTGGCTGTGGCTGGCGCGCCATGGCCACAAGGGCTGGCTGCGCCGCGAGAATGTCACGCGACTGTCCTTCGCCGACCGGTCGCTGGATGCGGTGGCAACGCTCGATGTGCTCGAGCACGTGCCCGACGTGAAGCGCGCCCTGGCCGAATTCGCCCGCGTGTTGCGCCCGGGTGGACACCTCGTGCTGACGGTGCCTTTCTACTGCGGCCAGCATGCCAGCGAAGAGATCGCGCGGGTCGATGCAGGCGGGGTGATCGAATACCTGCAGCCACCGGAATTCCACGGCGATCCACTCGGCGGCGGCGTGCTGTGTTTCCACCACTTCGGATGGGACCTGCTCGAGCGGTTGCGTGACGCCGGATTCGCCGATGCGGTCGCCGTGCGCGTGCGTGATCCCGCGAGCGGCCTTCCGGAAGCGAACTGGATCCTGCGCGCCACGCGCTGACCCGGCGCGCTTCCCGCAGCGACTGCGCGACTACGGTCCTGGGCGTCGCAGGGAATCGCGGATCTCGCGCAGCAGCAGCACGTCCTCCGCCGGCGCGGCGTCGGATGGCTTGTGCAGGCGGTTGTAGGCCTTGAGCATCAGGAAGATCACGAAGGCGATGATCACGAAGTCGATCAGCGTCTGGATCAGCATGCCGTAGCGCACGGCAACCTCGGCGACCTGCTTGCCCGCCGCATCCAGTGCTGCCGGCCGCAACACGACCTTCCAGTCCGACACGCTGACGCCGCCCAGCGCCACGCCGACAATGGGCATGACGACGCCGTCGACCAGCGCGGTCACGATCTTGCCGAAGGCCGCACCGATGACCACGCCGACCGCGAGGTCGACGACATTGCCCTTGGCGATGAAAGTCCTGAATTCGCTCACCATGCCCATTGCCGTCTCCTTTGCGGAAATCCGTGGTTCCTGTTGCCTGTCACGCGAGTGGGGGCGTGATCCGGCCGTGCAGCTCGACCATGCCGTCGATGCTGGCGGTGAACGTGTCGCCTGCCTGCAATGGGCCAACGCCAGCCGGCGTGCCCATGAAGACCAGGTCGCCGGCACGCAGGATGTACAAGCGCGACAGTTCGACGAGCACATCGGCAATCGACCAGATCATGTCGGACAGCGCGGCGTGCTGGCGGCGCCCGCCATCGACCATGAGCGTGATCGAGCGTGAGGCGATGTCGCTGTCGCCGGGGATGATGTCGCTGACCGGCGCCGAATGATCGAAGGCCTTGGCGATGTCCCAGGGCAGGCCGCGCGATTTCGCCTCGGCCTGCAGGTCACGGCGTGTCAGGTCCAGGCCGATGGCGTAACCGAAGATGAGCGCACCTGCCTGGTCGTGCCGCAACTCACCGGGCGGCGCGTCGCGGCCAAGCGCGACCACCAGTTCGACTTCGTGGTGCAGGTCGGCGGTCGCCGGCGGATAGGGCACCACGCCATCGATGACGATGGCATCGGCAGGCTTGAGGAAGAACACGGGCCGCCCGCGTTCGGCTGGCGATGCCGGAGCGCTTGCGCCCATTTCGCGCGCGTGGTCGGCGAAGTTGCGACCGACGCAATAGATCCGGTGCACCTGGAAGCTGCCGCCCCCGCGTACCGGAACCGTGGGAGTTGCGGGTGCGGTGACGGACGGCATGTCCGGCTCAGGCGGAAGGCAGGATGGTTTTTCCGACGATGCGGTACTCGCCGTCGACCACGTTCGCCGAGGACGTCCTGCCGACAGGGCGGGGCGCCGACGGCTTGCGCGCGCGCAGCAACCGGTAACCCAGGCCGATTCCCAGCATGGCGATGCCGACGAACAGGCTGAAGAACACCAGTAACGCCAGCACGCCGATACCCAGCAACCCGACGGCGATGCGGGCAAGCGGGTGGCGTGGTTTGCGTGGTGCGAATGCCGAATGCAAGCGGCTGGCATCGAAGCGGAAGACTTGGGCGAACATTGCGTGGTGTCGTGACAGAATGCGATCAGATGACCGTGCCGGCAGTATCGGACCTGGACGCCATACAGTTGTGAGTACTTCGTTAAACGGCGCGGGCGAAGACGAGACCACCGGCACAGTGCAGGTGCTCGCGCCGCTCGCCGACATCGACGATGGCGGCTTCGCCGAAGCCCAGGCGACGATCGACGGCGATACTGCATCCTTGATCCTGCATCGCAGTGGCGACTGCGTGCGCGCCTGGCACAACGTCTGCCCGCACGCCGGCCGCCGGCTCGACTGGTCGCCTGGCCGATTCCTCAAGAGCAGGGACGGGTTGCTGGTCTGCGCGGTGCACGGCGCCAGCTTCGAGACGGACCAGGGTGTCTGCGTTGCCGGCCCATGCCGCGGCGACCGCCTGAGTGCCGTGGTGGTCACGCTGCGGGACGGCATGGTGGTGCTTGTGGGCAGCGCCGGCTAGCGATCGGCCTGGAGTGCCCGCCCGGACCCTTTGAAGCGGCGGTCAGTGGAACATCAGGTTGACGCCGATCAGCATGACGGCCAGGTAGGCGAGCACCAGTGGGGAACCGATGCGCCACAGGCTCGGCGTGTTGTAGCCACCGGGTCCGCCGATCATGGAAATCACCGGATTGGACACGGTCATGATGTTGCTGGATCCCGCCAGCGCCACGACCAGCGCGAACGCGGTCGGATTCCCGCCAGCCGCCAACGCCAGGTTGATGGACAGCGGAACCATCACGATGGTGGAACCGACATTGCCGATGACGATCGCGAACAAGGCCGTCAGGATCGCGATCGTCGCCTGCAACAACCAGGGCGCCATCCCCTGCGGCAGGTGGTCCAGGGCGCTGCCAGCCACCCAGGCCGCGGCGCCGGTTGAATCCACCGCCCAGCCCAGCGGGATCAGCGACGCCATGAGGAAGACCGTGCGCCAGCTGATCGCGGCGTAGGCCTCGTCCATGGTCAGCACGCCGCTGATCAACATGCCGACGACGCCGGTCATCAGCGCGATCGACACCGGAATCCGCGAACTCAGCGCCAGCAGGATGGTCACCAGGAAGATCGCCATCGCGATCTTGAATTTGTGCGGGCGTTGTTCGCCCTTCGGGTAATCGGTGACGACGACGAAATCCTTGCTGGCGGCGGCCTGCGCGAGGTCGGTCCACACGCTGTGCAGCACCAGCATGTCGCCGGCGCGAACGGTCAGCTTGCGGATGTTGTCGTGCAGCACGTCTTTTTCGCGATTCACCGCCAGCAGGCTGATGCCCTGTTGCTTGCGCAGCTGCAGTTCGGCGATGGTCTTGCCGATGAAGCGCGACGTGGGCGGCACCACGGCCTCGGAAATACCGGCACGGCTGGGATTGAACAAGTCGCCGAACTCGCGCAGGCGCGTCGCCATGCGCAGGAAATTGTTCTGCGAGAAATCCGTCACGCGCTGCTTCGGCCCCATGGCGCCGAGCACGCTGCCCACCCAGATGCGTGCATCGGCCGGTGGGGCCAGGCGCGACTCGTTTCCGGTCTTGAGGGCGAGCAGCAGCGGCGCGCCGTGCAGCGCTTCCGCCTCGCCCAGCGACATGCCCACCAGCGGACTGTCGGCGGTGACGGTCAGTTCGTAGACGTCGCCCTCGATGCCGTAGGTCTTGGCGAAGTAGCTCTGCGTGCGCGCGGGCGTCACGCCGGAGTCGTCGCCGACGCCCTCGAGCAGTCTGTCGCCGAGGAAATGAAAGTAGGCAAGGCAGGTCGCCAGCAATGCCAGGCCGATCGGCAGCGGGGCGAACATCTTCAATGGCTGCAGCGTGGCCACGCCGGACGGCAGGTTGCCGTTCGCCGAGACCAGCAGGTCGTTGAGCATGATCAGCGGAGCGCTGCCGACCATCGTCATGCCGCTGGCCATGATGATCGCGGCCGCGATCGGCAGCAGGAACCGCGACAGGGGCAGGCCGGTGCGCGAACTCAATCGCGAGGCGACCGGCATGTACAGGGCCATCACCGCCGGGCTTTGCATCAACGGCGAATTGAGGCCTGCGATCACCGTCGTCAGCAGCAGCAGGCGTTTCTCCATGCCGTGCGCGCGTCGCAGCAGCCAGCCAGCCAGGCGGTTGAGTGCGCCGGTCCGGTCCAGTCCCGCGCCGAGGATCATGGTCGCGATCACGCTGATCACGGCGTTGCTCGAGAATCCGGTGAACAGCCGCTCCGGGGAGACCAGCCGCGTCAGGCCAAGCAGCATCAGCACGACCAGCGCGACGACATCGGCGCGGATGCGCTCGAACAGGAACATCGCCATCATGAAGACCACCAGCCCGAGCACGAGCTTCATGTCGGTGGTGAGCGTGAGCGCGGTCTCCATGCGACTTCGACGAATCCTCTTCTGCGTCAGCTGCGGTCGTACAGCAGGTCCCAGACCCCATGGCCAAGCTTCTGGCCGCGCGATTCGAAATGCGTCTGCGGGCGCCAGTCGGGACGCACGACGTGGCCACGTGGACCGGCGCGATTGCGCAGGCCCGGTGTCGCATCGAGCACGTCCCACATCTGCTCCGCATAGTCGTGCCAATCGGTGGCGAGGTGCAAGCGTCCTCCCGCAGCCAATTTACGTGTCAGCAATGCGGCAAAGCCGGGCTGCAGCAGGCGACGCTTGTTATGGCGCTTCTTGTGCCACGGGTCGGGGAAATAGATGCGGATCTCGTCCAGGCTGCCGTCGGTGATCTCGTTCTCCAGTACCTCGACGGCGTCATGGTGGTAGATGCGGACGTTGCGGGCATCATCGGCGGCCAATGCATTGAGCAGCCGGCCGACCCCCGGCGCGTGCACTTCGATGCCGATCAGGTCGCGCCCGGGGTCGTGCTGCGCCGCATGGCGCAAGGCCTCGCCATTGCCGAAGCCGATCTCGAGCACGCGCTTGGCGCTGCGCCCGAATGCGACGTCGAAGTCGCGCGGATGCCCCTGGTAATCCAGCCCGAATCGCGGCCATAGCTCGTCGAACGCGCGTTGCTGGGCCGGGGTGAAGCGGCCCTGGCGCAACACGAAACTGCGCACCCTGCGGTGGCCCTGCTCGATCGTGAAGGGCTTGGGGGGCGCCTTGGCGCCGTCACTGGAAAAGGGATTGGTCATGTACGGCTGACTGAAAGGCAAAGCTTGCAGGCTGAATTGGCCGGCGCGGGGCGACGCGTTGAATTTCCTCGATGACGACCGTCCCGCGGCGCGGGATCATCCGACCAGGCCGTCGACTGGCGACGATGCACTGGCGTAGCGCTTGCGGGGAATGCGGCCGGCAAGGAAGGCATCGCGCCCGGCCTCGACGGCCAATCGCATGGCGCGCGCCATGCGCACCGGGTCGCGTGCGCCGGCGATCGCGGTGTTCATCAGCACGCCGTCGCAGCCCAGCTCCATGGCGATCGCTGCATCGGACGCGGTGCCGACGCCGGCATCGACGATGATCGGGACGCTCGCGTTCTCGATGATCTCAAGCAGGTTGTAACGGTTCTGGATGCCCAGTCCCGATCCGATCGGCGCGGCCAGCGGCATCACCGCGACGCAGCCGATCGATTCCAGGCGCTTGGCGAGGATCGGATCGTCCGAGGTGTAGACCATCACCTGGAAGCCCTCCTTCACCAGCGTTTCCGCCGCTGCCAGGGTCTGCACGACATCGGGGAAGAGCGTGCGCTGGTCACCGAGCACTTCCAGCTTGACCAGGCTGTGGCCATCGAGCAGTTCGCGCGCCAGGCGGCAGGTGCGGACGGCTTCGTCGGCGGTGTAGCAGCCGGCGGTGTTGGGCAGGATCGTGTAGCGATCGGTCGGCAGCACGTCGAGCAGGTTCGGTTCGCCCGGGTCCTGCCCGATGTTCATCCGGCGGATGGCAACCGTGACGATCTCGGCTCCGGCCGACTCGGTTGCCCGACGCGTTTCGTCAAGGTCGCGGAACTTGCCGGTGCCGGTCAGCAGGCGCGAGCGATAGGTCCTGCCGGCGATCGTCAGCGGCCGGTCGATGGATGCGGGAGCGATGTCGTCGGCCATGCGCACAGTTTACCGCGCGGCTGCGACAACCCCGGACTTTCGCGTGCTCAGCCGCCACCCAGGGCGTGCACGAGCTCGACGCGATCGCCGGGAGCCAGCACGCAGCTTGCATGCTCGCCACGCGGCACGATCTCGCCGTTGACCTCGGTCGCGACACGGCGGGCGGCCAGGCCGTTGTGCTCCAGCAGTTGCGCGATCGTGCACTGGTCGGGGATCGACGTCGACGTGCCATTGAGCAGGATGTCCATGTCGACATTGTCCCATTCCGCCGTCGGGTCGCCACCCTTGCCGCCATGCACTTGATGGAGGGCGATGTGGCGTGAAACGATCCCCCCATCCGGCGGCGTATCGGTCCGGCGTCCCTTGCCCAGGAGTGCAGCATGATCCCGTCCCATCGCCTTCCCCGTTCGATCCTCGCCGTGGCCCTGGCCTTGGCGGCCGCACCGGTCTTCGCGCAGAACGACTCCTACACGCAGTTCGACCAGACCGTGTTCTTTGGCGACAGCCTGACCGACAGCGGCTTCTACCAGCCCGTGCTGGTGGCGGGGAACGGCCCGGCGGCCGCGACGGTGGCCCGGTTCACCACCAATCCGGGCCTGGTCTGGGCCGAGTTCCTCGCCGGGTACTACGGCACCAACGCAACGCCGGCATGGCAGCTGACCCCGACCGGCATTGCCGGGGCCAATGGCGACAACTATGCAGCGGGCGGCGCAACCGTGGGCCCGGGGCCGGGTTATCCGCCGGCGCCGTACTTCACGCAGTACGCGCCCTCGCTCACCACGCAGGTGGATGCGTATCTCGCCGCCAGCGGTGGCCAGGCGAACCCCCACGCGCTGTACTCGGTGTGGGGCGGTGCCAACGACCTGTTCTTCTACCTGGCCGGCGCCAAGTCGCAGGCTGATTTCCTCGGTGCCGCCGGTGCCGAAGTCGCCCTCGTGGGTGCGCTGCAAAATGCCGGTGCACGCTATGTGCTGGTGCCGACGATGCCGGACGTGGGCAAGACCCCGTTCGGGCTGTCGCAGGGAGCCGCGGGTTCGGCCGGGCTGACCCAGCTGTCGGCGGGTTACAACGCCACCCTGTTCGGCGGCCTGCAGGCAGCCGGACTGCGTGTCATCCCGCTGGACGTCTTCAGCTTCCTCAATGAGATCACCGCCGATCCGGGCTTGTACGGGCTGACCAACGTCACGACACCGGCCTGCGGTGCGGCATCGGCATTGGGCTGCAATCCGGCCAACTTCGTCGACCCGACCGCGGCGCAGACCTATGCGTTCGCCGATGGCGTGCATCCGACGACGGCGTCGCACGCGCTGCTCGCGCAATACGCGATCTCCATCCTCGAAGCGCCGAACCAGATCGCGGTGTTGCCGCATTCCGAAGCCATGGTCGGCCGCTCGCGCGCCGATCGCGTCGCCGCGCACCTGGGCGGGACGCCCGCCGCCGACGGCATGCGCTGGTGGGCCGACCTGCGTGGTGATTTCCAGCGCTACGGCGATGGCAACCGCTACGACGGCGCCGGCCCGACCCTGACCGCCGGCGTCGACTGGGCCAGCGGCAACCTGGTGTACGGCGGATTTGCCGGCTACGGCCGCCAGAGCCAGGATTGGGGCCATCGCATGGGCAGCTTCAGCCAGACCGATGCCAGCCTCGGCGGCTTCCTGGGTTGGCATGGCGACAGTGCGTGGGTGAACGGGCAGGTGAGCTACAGCCGACTGGGTTTCGACACCGATCGCAACGTCGCGCTTGGACCGGCCACGCGGACCCACCGCGGCTCGACCAACGGCAGCAACCTCAGTGCCGGCGTCAATGCGGGATGGGACTTCGTCAGCGGCGCGTTGCGCCACGGACCGGTCGCATCGCTGCTGTCGCAGCACATCGCCGTCGACGGCTTTGCCGAAAGCGACCCGACCGTGTCCACCTCGCTGGCCTATCCCGACCAGCGGTTCAATTCGATGATCGGCAGCCTGGGCTGGCAAGCCAGCTACCGCATCAACGACCACATGCAGCCGTACGCGCGCCTGACCTGGGATCGCGAATTCCGGCGGTCGGCCGACGAAGCCTTCGCCCAGGCGCAATCGATCCCCGGCACCATGCCGTATGCGGTCCCGGGCATGGGCTACGACCGCAACTACGGCACGCTCGTCGTCGGCGCGCGGACGCAGGTGTTGGGACTGGATGCGAACGTGGGCGTCAGTGCCTCGGTCGCGCAGCGCGCGGGCAACGACGCCAGCGTGTTCGCCAGCGTCGGCAGCAGCTTCTGAGTCGCGATTGCCACCTTGCGCCCGCGGGGCATAGACTTCGCGCCTCGCGGGCGTAGCTCAATGGCAGAGCTGTAGCTTCCCAAGCTACTGACGAGGGTTCGATTCCCTTCGCCCGCTCCAGACCGACCCCGGCGGCGCCTTTTCGGGCGCCGTCGTTGTCTCCGTGTCACGCGGCCTTGCGGGCGGGGTTTCCCATGATCGAGCTCGGCTGGCGGGAATGGTTGTCCTTGCCCGAACTGGGCATTGCCCGCTTGCGGGCGAAGATCGACACCGGCGCACGCAGTTCCGCGCTGCACGTGGACAGGCAATGGCGCTTCCACGACGCAGGCGCGCCATGGGTGGGATTCCAGCTGACAACGGGCAGGGCAGGCCGCAACCAGGTCGAAGCCTGCGCCCCGATCTTCGACGAACGTGCAGTGACCGATTCGGGCGGGCATCGCTGCGTGCGCGTGTTCATCCAGACGCTGCTGCAGGTCGCCGGCGAGCAGCGCCGCATCGAAGTCAACCTCAGCGATCGCTGTGCCATGCGGTTCCCGATGCTGCTGGGACGCACCGGGCTGGAGGGGGCGTTCACGGTCAACCCCTCATCCTCGTTCCTGCACAGTCGTCCTGCGCTGCAGACCGGGCATCACACATGAAACTCGCGATCCTGTCGCGCAACAGCAAGCTGTATTCCACGCGGCGCCTGGTCGAGGCGGCGCGCGAGCGCAACCACAGCGTGCGCGTGCTCGATCCGCTGCGCTGCTACCTGCGCATCAGTTCCGACGGTTTCGACATGCATTACAAGGGCCGGCCGATCGCCGGCTATGCGGCGGTGGTGCCGCGGATCGGCGCATCGATCACGCGATACGGGACGGCGGTGCTGCGCCAGTTCGAGTTGATGGGCACCTACACGCCGAATTCGTCCGAAGCGATCGCGCGCGCGCGCGACAAGCTGCGCTGCCACCAGTTGCTTGCGGCCGAGGGCATCGGCCTGCCGGTGACCGTCTTCGGCGACAACCCGGACGACACCGTCGACCTGTTGTCGATGCTTGGCCCGCCGCCGCACGTGATCAAGCTCAACGAGGGCACCCAGGGCGCCGGCGTCATGCTCACCGAGAAGCCCTCGGCGTCGCGCAGCGTCGTCGAGGCGCTGCGCGGCCTGTACGCCAACTTCCTGGTGCAGGAATTCATCGCCGAAGCCAAGGGCGCGGACCTGCGTTGTTTCGTCGTCGGTGGCGAGGTCGTGGCCACCATGCGCCGGCAGGCGCCCAAGGGCGATTTCCGCTCCAACCTGCATCGCGGCGGCAGCGCCAAGCCGGTGCGCGCGTCCGAGGACGAACAGGCCACGGCCGTTCGCGCGGCGGCGGTGCTGGGGCTCGGGGTCGCCGGCGTCGACCTGATCCGCTCCCGGCGGGGCCCGCTGGTGCTGGAAGTCAATTCGTCCCCCGGCCTGGAAGGCATCGAGGCCGCCACGGGGGTCGATATCGCCGCGCGGATCATCGACCACGTGGTGGCCGGCCAGCAGCCGGCCCGGGCCAGGCGCCGACGGGCCTGAAACAGGGTCCGCGCGACCGGCGGCGTCCGGTTTAACAGCCGCTTAATCGACCCCGGCGTAGCCTTCCTCAACCGGTTCTGCATCCCAGACGGTGTGCTTTCGGGTTCCAGCAGATGACGGTCATCGGGGCACTTTTTTGGCCCAGGAGCGGTCCCACGCTCCTGGGCCTTTTCTTGGCGCCCGGATGCTGGCGCTGGACTCACGGTGCCCTGTGCAAGAATCGTTGGCATCGGGCCGCATTCATGGCATCCCGGCCATTCCCCGGCCCCGCCTCACAACAGGATCCTCGATGCGCATTCTCGTCATAGAAGACAACAGCGACATCGCCGCCAATCTCGGCGACTACCTGGAAGACAAAGGCCACACCGTCGACTTCGCGGCCGACGGCGTCACCGGCCTGCACCTGGCGGTCGTCCACGATTTCGATGCGGTGGTGCTCGACCTCAGCCTGCCCGGCATGGATGGCCTGGAGGTCTGCCGCAAGCTGCGCAACGACGCGCGCAAGCAGACGCCGGTGCTGATGCTGACCGCGCGCGACAGCCTGGACAACAAGCTGGCTGGATTCGACTCCGGCGCCGACGATTACCTGATCAAGCCGTTCGCCTTGCAGGAAGTCGAAGTGCGCCTGAACGCACTGGCCCGTCGCGGCCGCGGCGTGCAGACGCGCGTGCTCGAGGTCGGCGACCTGGAATACAACCTCGACACGCTCGAGGTGCGGCGCGAAGGCAAGCTGTTGCAGCTCAATCCCACGGCGCTGAAGATCCTGCAGGCATTGATGGAAGCATCCCCGGCGGTCGTGACCCGCCAGGAACTGGAAACGCGCGTCTGGGGAGAAGAGCTTCCCGATTCGGATTCCCTGCGCGTGCACATCCATGGATTGCGCGCCATGGTCGACAAGCCCTTCCCGACGCCGATGATCCAGACGCGCCATGGCATCGGCTACCGGATCGCGGCGCCCGATGCCAGCAGCTGAGATCGCGCCACCGGCGCGACGACCCACGCGCTTCCGGCGGCGATTGCGCAGCCGCCTGATCCTGTCCTTCCTGTTGCTGGGGATGTTCCTGTCGGCGTTCATCGCGGCGGCGACCTTCATCATCCAGAACCGCGTGGAGAGCAGGGTCATTGCCGATGCGCTGGTGCGCAACAACGACTCGTTCGCCAACGGCTTCTACCGCGATCCCACCGCCATCGGCATCCCTTTCGAGAAGATCCAGGGACGCCAGTTCAGCACCAGCAAGCTCGAGCGCGTGCCGCCCGAATGGCGCGACCTGTCCAACGGCGTGCACGAGCTCAGCGTACCGGACGGCGAGGGCGGCCAGCGCGTGTACAAGCTCGCCGTGCGCAAGGATCCCAAGTACTGGTTCTTCCTTGCGTACGACATCGCCGAGGAACGCGAAAGCCAGAACCGGCTGAAGATGGCGCTGGTGATCCTGGTCGGCTTGCTGACGGTGTTGTCGCTGCTGGTCGGCTGGTGGTCGGCCTCGCGCGTGATCAGTCCGCTGACCGAGCTGGCCCGCCGCTTGAAACAATCCGGGCGCCAGTCCAGCCCGGAGATGCTGACGGCGCATTTCGCCGACGACGAAGTCGGACAGCTGGCCAGCGCACTGGACGATTACGCGACCCGGCTGACCCAGGTCGTGCAGCGCGACCGCGAATTCAATGCCGACGTCAGCCACGAATTGCGCACGCCGCTGGCGGTGATCCGCGGCGCGGTCGAATTGCTGTTGTCCAGGCCGCAACTGGACGACAAGACGCGCGCGCGACTGGAACGCATCCAGCGCGCCGAGCAGCAGTGCACCGACCTGATCAGCGCGCTGCTGTTGCTGTCGCGCAACGAGCGCGGCCACGGTGCCGCCGACGTCGCGCGCATCGCCGAGCAGTTGCTCGATGCGCATCGGGCGCAGATCGGCGGCAAGCCCCTGCAGTTGCGACTGGAAGGCGAGCGCGGGCTGGTGGTCGATGCGCCGGAGGCGGCCATCGCGGTGGCACTCGGCAACCTGATCGGCAACGCGGTGAAGTACACCGCGCAGGGCGACGTGGTCGTGCGCCTGGGTCGTGGAGCCGTTGAGGTGCAGGATTCCGGGCCTGGACTCACGCCCGAGGACGCCGCGCGGCTGTTCGAGCGCGGCTACCGCGGCACGCACGCCGAGCATTCGCAGGGTGGCGGCATCGGCCTGTCCATCGTCCGCCGCCTCTGCGATCTGTACGGTTGGAACGTGCGCGTCGTGCCGGGACCGGAGCGAGGGGTGGTGGCCACGCTGTCTTTCAGCGAGGCGATGACCGCGTAGATCGCGGCCTCGGCGACCAGCGCCCGCTGGCGATTCGCAGCAGCGCGCGGCGTTATAGCGGTTCGAGCCAGCCGTAGGGATCCGGCGTGCTGCCGTCGAACAGTCCGAAGAACAGTTCCTGCATCCGGCGCGTGACCGGTCCGGCCTGGCCGCTGCCGATCTGGCGGCCGTCGACCGAGCGGATCGGGGTGATTTCCGCCGCGGTGCCGCACATGAACAATTCGTCGCACAGATAGAGGTATTCGCGCGGCAGGTCGCGCTCGATGACGGTCAGGCCGCGATCGCGCGCCAGGGTCATGATCGTGTCGCGGGTGATGCCGTTGAGCAGCGCCGCGCTGACCGGCGTCGTGTGCAACGCGCCATCGAAGACCAGGAACAGGTTCTCGCCCGCGCCTTCGCTCAGCAGGCCGGTGGAGGCCAGTGCGATGCCTTCGCCAAAGCCCAGGCGACGCGCTTCGCGGGCGATCAGTTGCCCGGACAGGTAATTGCCGCCGGCCTTGGCGCCCGCCGGCAGCGTGTTGGGCGCGAAGCGCTGCCAACTCGACACGCAGGCGTCGATCCCCTGTTCCAGCACGCCTTCGCCCAGGTACGGTCCCATGGCCCACGCCGCGACGGAGACGTCGGTCGGCGTATCGGCCGACAGCCCGAAACCGCCGAGCCCGCGGAAGGCGATGGGACGCAGGTAGCCCTGCGACAGCTCGTTGGCCGTCAACACCGCGCGGCAGGCGGCACTGATGTCGTCGACCGAATAGGGAATCGCCATGTCGTAGATCCGCGCCGACGCGAACAGGCGCCGGCTGTGATCGGTCAGGCGGAAGATCGCGGTACCGGTCGGCCGTCCAGCGTCCGATGTCGGATAGCTGCGGATCCCCTCGAACACCGACGAGCCGTAGTGCAGCGCGTGGGACATGACATGCGTCGTCGCCTCGGCCCACGGTTTGATGGCGCCGTTGTGCCAGATCCAGTCGGGATAACGCTGTGTCATGGGAGACTCCGGAGTCAGTCGCCTAGTTTAACGGCGAGGCCGCCAGCCCGCGCAGGCCGAAAGGCACGCTGGCGCTCGCCGGGACATGGCAGTCGGGGCGGCGCACCCGGTCTACAGGCTGATCCACCAGCAGCCCAGGTATCGGCGCAGGCCCAGCACGGTATGGGCCGGGGTGCTGCCATTGGCCAGCGTCTGCTCCAGCCGCAAGCCGGTTGGCGCGCGGCGCGTCGTCGCCTGCGGGTAGTAATCGCCCTGCTCACCCCCCGGCCCGGAAGGGAACAACGGCGAGATATCGACCAGCGGACGCTGCACGATGACCTGCAGGCGGTCCATCACCGTGTACGCCGTCGCGCCGGACAGCCCGACCCAGTGATAGATGCCCGCCATGCGGTTGACGTCGCGCGCGTCGATCGCGGCCGTCAGTTCGAAGACCAGGTCCTGCAGCGTGTGCGAACACCCGCTGCGGTACAGCCGGGCGCCGGTACCGACAGTGCCGCGCGGCACGCTGTCGACTGCGCCGAGATCGGCACAGGCGCGGTCGGTGAAGATCGTGGTGCCGTCAGGAGCGGCGCAGCGGTGCACCTGGGCGCTGGCGATGGGGCAGGCCGCCAGCAGCAGCATGACAATCAGGGCGCGGGCGCCGAGGCGGAAGGCGGGCATGGCGCAGCCTACCGTCCACGGCGATGGCGGGGAACCCCGTCAGAAGTGGACGAAGTAGCAGCCCAAGGTCTTGTGCACGTCGAAATCGATCGCCGAGCGCGACGCGTGGTCACCGAGGACCAGTTGCAGGACGTCGCCGTCGCCGCCGTCGCCCGAATTGGACGCAAGCAGGCTTCCCACGTCGGCATCGCCGGCCAAGGCGATCTGCGCAGCGAAATAATGGCTGTCCAGGACGGGCTTGCCGATCAGCCGCTGCAACCGGTCCATCGTCTGCCTGCCTTGCTTGCTGGACATGCCGCGCCAGTCATAGCTCTCGGCCACGCGGTTCACGTCGCCGAGCACCAGCGCGCCGCGAAGATCCATCGCCAGCTGCGTGGGCGTGCGTGCGCAACCACTGGCTGGCGAACGACGACGGAGGCTGGACGGCGCGACCGCGGGCATGACTGCGTCGTCGCCTGCAGTGTTGGCGAAGCGCGCTTCCTCGTGCGCGATGCGCGTGAGCAACGCGCCAGGGATCGCCACGTTGCTTGCACCCAGCGATGAGCACGCCTTGTCGGTGTAGACCATGCTGCCGTCGGCGGACGCGCAACGCTGGATGGCGGTCGTCGCCTGCACCGGTGCAACGACCGGGGCAGTCGACAGCAGCAGCGCCAGCAACACGGCAAGAGGGAACGAAGTCTTCATGGCGGGCACGTATCGATGTGTGCCCGCATGGTCGGACGCACACTGTCAACGCCGCGTGCCAGTGGCGCCCTGGAAATGAACCCCGCTGAAATTCAGCTCAGCGCGCGCAACACGTTCAGTGTCGGTTTGGACAGGTTCAACGTGTAGAAGTGCAATGCCGGCGCGCCGCCGGCGATCAGGCGATCGCACATCGCCGCGACCATTTCCGTGGCGAAAGCGCGGATCGACTCATTGTCGTCCCCATAGGCCTGCATGCGCTTGGCGACCCATCGGGGGATCTCCGCACCGCAGGCATCGGAGAATCGCTTGAGTTGCGAGAAATTGGAGATCGGCATGATGCCGGGCACGATCGGCACCTCGACGCCGAGTCGACGGACATCTTCGACAAAGCGGAAATACGCGTCGGCGTTGTAGAAATACTGGGTGATCGCGCCATCCGCGCCGGCATCGATCTTCGCCTTGAAATGCCGCATGTCGGCCAGCGCGTCCTCGGCTTGCGGATGCGTTTCCGGATAGCAGCCGACCTGGATGTCGAACCAGTCGCCCTGCTGCTCGCGGATGAACGCGATCAGGTCCGATGCATGGCGCAGGTCGCCCATGCGGGCCATGCCGGATGGCAGGTCGCCACGCAATGCGACCAGTCGCCTGCAGCCCAGGGCGCGATAGAGGCGGAGGAGCTCGCGGATCTCCTCGCGGCTGCCGCCCATGCACGACACGTGCGGTGCGGCCTCGAATCCATGCTGGTGCTTGAGCGCGCGGACGGTTTCGGACGTATAGCTCAGGGTCGAGCCACCGGCGCCGAACGTGCAGGACACGTAGTCCGGGGACTGCGGTTTCAGGCGTGCAGCGGTGCGATCGAGCTGCTCGCGCTGCTCGTCGTTCTTGGGCGGGTAGAACTCGAACGAAATCGGGACGCGAACCATCACCTTCACTCCGGTTGCCGGTGCCGATGCAGACGGGCGGCCCGTGGGCCGCCCGCCGCAATGCTCAGTAGCGGTAGTGATCCGGCTTGTAGGGCCCTTCGATCGCAACGCCGAGGTAATCCGCCTGGGCGGGGGTCAGCGTGGTGAGTTTCACCCCGATCTTCTCCAGGTGCAGGCGTGCGACTTCCTCGTCCAGGTGCTTGGGCAGTCGATAGACGGTCTTCTCGTACACGTCCTTGTTCGCCCACAGGTCGATCTGCGCGAGCGTCTGGTTGGAGAACGAGTTGGACATCACGAAGCTCGGATGGCCGGTCGCGCAACCCAGGTTGACCAGGCGGCCTTCGGCCAGCAGGAAGATCGCGTTGCCGTTGGGGAAGATGTACTTGTCGACCTGCGGCTTGATGTTGACGTGCTCGGCGCCCGACGCATACAGCGCGTCGACCTGGATCTCGTTGTCGAAGTGGCCGATGTTGCACACGATTGCCTGGTCCTTCATCTGGCGCATGTGCTCGAGCGTCAACACGTCCTTGTTGCCGGTGGTGGTGACGTAGATGTCGCCACGGCCCAGCGTGCTTTCGACCGTGTTGACCTCGAAGCCTTCCATCGCCGCCTGCAGCGCGCAGATCGGATCGATCTCGGTGACGACCACGCGCGCGCCATAGGCCCGCAGCGAGTGCGCCGAACCCTTGCCGACATCGCCGTAACCGCAGACGACCGCGACCTTGCCCGCGAGCATCACGTCCATCGCGCGCTTGAGGCCGTCGGCCAGCGATTCGCGGCAGCCGTAGAGGTTGTCGAACTTCGACTTGGTGACCGAATCGTTGACGTTGATCGCCGGGATCAGCAGCTTGCCCTGCTCGGCGATCTGGTAGAGGCGATGCACGCCGGTGGTCGTCTCTTCGGAAACGCCCTTCCAGTCCTTGACGACGGTGGTCCAGAAGCCCGGACGCTCCTTCGCCACGCGCTTGAGCAGCGCCTTGATCACGCCTTCCTCGTGCGACGCGGCGGGTTCGTCGACCCAGGTCGAACCCTGCTCGAGCTCATAGCCCTTGTGGATCAGCAGCGTGACATCGCCGCCGTCGTCCACGACCAGCTGCGGGCCGAGGCCGCCTGGGAAGGTGACCGCATCGAGCGTGCAGTCCCAATACTCTTCCAGCGACTCGCCCTTCCATGCGAACACGGGCGTGCCGGTCGCGGCGATCGCAGCGGCGGCGTGGTCCTGGGTCGAGAAGATGTTGCACGATGCCCAGCGCACGTCGGCGCCGATGTCCTTGAGCGTTTCGATCAGCACCGCGGTCTGGATCGTCATGTGCAACGAACCGGTGACGCGGACGCCCTGCAGTGGTTTGGCGGTGGCGTGCTTCTTGCGGATGGACATCAGGCCCGGCATCTCGTGCTCGGCGATGTCGATTTCCTTGCGGCCCCAGTCGGCGAGCGTGATGTCGGCGACCTTGTAATCGTGGGCGGTCGTGGCTGGCATGTTCATGGCGTGCTGCTCCGTTCAGGAGTCCGCGTGGGACTCACGTCAAACGGGCGCCGTTGCAGGAAAACCATGCCGAGCCTGATTCCGGAACGACCCCTGCTGGCGGCCCCCGGACTTGCAGCGCCCCTCGGCAGGGCGGCGGCATTCTATCGCTTTCTCGCGATGAAGGGATGAATCGTGCCGCGAGCCACTCGCCTGTCGAGCCGGCCCACCGCGCCGCCGCGCGCCGGGACACCCACATGCGGGCTGTGAATTCTTCGCAGCCGCCACGAAACCGCCCAAAAAAACGGGCTGCCGAAGCAGCCCGTCGTGTTCACCCATGGAGGAGGTGACTCAGTCGCGTTCCTGCGCCGCGCGCGTATCCGGATCGCCCGAATAGCGCCAGGCAAGCGGGGCGTGGTCGGGCAGCTCGATTTCCGGCATGCCCTTGGCCTTGAGCGCGGCATTGGCCGTGGCGAGGTCGCCATCGCGCAGTTTGCCGAAGTCGGCTTCCACGTCGCCCAGCTCACGTTCCAGCGCGCCGGTGTAAGCCACCAGCGTCGCGGATGGCTTGCCCTCGTAGGACATCAGGCCACCGTAGAGCTGGTCCATGTGCTCGCGCAGGCGCTCCTCGCCCGTGATCGCGCCGCCTTCCTTCGTGGCGACGATCTGCTTGCGGATGGTGTCGGCCTTGTCGGACAGGGCCAGCAGCTGCGCGTGCAGCGGATCGGCCTCGGGGAGCTTCGCAGCCGCCTGGCCGGCACCCGCGCGGACCGCCTGGATGCGTGCGACCAGGTCGCTCATCTGGCCGAACATGCCATGCACCTTCATCACCGCGGCGAATTGTTCTCGGCGATCGGCGACGGTGAACGGTGAGCGCGGATCCAGCAGCACGTCGACCTTTTCCTCGATGACGCGATCACCCTTGGTCATGCGCACGGTGTAGGTGCCCGGTGGGACGCGCGGACCCTGCGTGGCACTGCCGGCGATCGATGCGGCCGGCGGCACCACCGGCGGCTTGACGCTCATCGACCAGGCCACGCGATTGATGCCGCGACGCTTGCCGGCGGGCAGGGTGTCGATCACCTTGCCCTGCGCATCCAGCACCTCGAGCTTGAGCGGTCCGAACAGGTGCCTGGCCTTCTGGTAATAGGTGATCGTGGCGTCGGTGGACGCGCTGGTGCCGGCGTAACTGGCGTCGCCTTCGGGCCAGCCGCCGAACGTGCTGATGCGCTGCTGCTGCGGACGCGTGGGCAGGAACACGGCGTCCTGCTGCAGGATCGCCGGCGTCAGCGACCGCAGCGGTGTGAGGTCGTCGATGATCCAGATCCCGCGACCATGCGTGGCCAGCACGAGGTCGCCGTCGCGCGGCTGCACCACCAGGTCGCGCACCGAGACCGCCGGGAAATCACCACCCTTGAACTGCGCCCAGGTGGCGCCGTCGTCAGGCGAGATCCACAGGCCGAATTCGGTGCCGGCGTACAGCAGGCCACGGCGCACCGGGTCCTCGCGCAGGACATACGCAAACCCCTTGATGCCCTTGGTCTGCGCCGCATTCGCCAGCGCCTGCCAATGCGAACCGTAGTCGGTGGTCTTGTAGAGCATCGGCGCCATGTCGCCGAAGGTGTGGCGATCGAAGGTGACGTACGCGGTGCCGGCGTCGAAACGCCCCGCGTCGACATACGACACCCATGAGTTCGCCGGCACGCCCGCGCCCGCCGTCACGTTCTTCCACGACTTGCCGCCATCGCGCGTGACCTGGACGTTGCCGTCGTCGGTGCCGACCCAGATCACCTTGCTGTCCTTGGGCGACTCGCTGATCGAGTAGATCGTCGTGTGCATCTCGGCCGCGGAATTGTCCACGGTGATGCCGCCGGACTGTTCCTGCAGTTGCTTCTTCGGATCGTTGGTGGTCAGGTCGGGCGAGATGCGGTCCCAGGTCTGGCCGTGGTCGTGGCTGCGGAACAGGAACTGCGAACCGATGTACAGCGTGTCCTTGTCGGTCGGCGACAGCGCGATCGGGGCATTCCAGTTCCAGCGCAGTTTTTCCTTGTAGTTCGCGCGTGGCTGGATGTCGCGGTACTCATGCGTGATGCGGTTGACCCGGCCGATGTTGCCGCCCTGCGACTCGGCATAGATGAACTTGTGGTCCGAGGGGTCGGGGAACATCCAGAAGCCGTCGCCGCCGAACATGTTTTCCCAGCGCGAGTTGGTGATGCCGCCCGGATAGGACGAATCGCCGACCCACGAGCTGTTGTCCTGCAGGCCGCCGTACACGTGGTACGGATCATCGTTGTCGACACTCACGTGGTAGAACTGCGAGATCGGCAGGTTGTTGGCCTTCCACCAGCGGTTGCCGCCGTCCTTGGACAGCCACAGGCCGCCGTCGTCGCCGGCGATGACCTTCTGCGGATCCTTCGGGTCGATCCAGACGTCATGGAAGTCGCCGTGGGCGCCGCCGCCGACGTCGGCGAAGGTCTTGCCGCCATCCAGGCTCTGGATCAGCCGCAGGTCGGGCTTGAACAGGCGATCGGGATTGGTCGGATCGACGATCAGGTTGGCAAAGTAGAACGGACGCCACACCATCATCTGGCTGTCGTCGCGGCGGTCCCAGGTCTTGCCGCCGTCATCGGAGCGGAACAGCGCGCTCTTCACCGCCTCGACGAATGCGTACACGACTTTCGAATCCGATGGCGCAACCGCGACGGCGATGCGGCCGTAGGGCTTGGCCGGCAGTCCGCCGCCAGTGACTTCGGTCCAGGTCCTGCCGCCATCGGCGGAGCGGTACAGGCCGCTGCCCGATGGCGCGTCGGCATTTTCGCCGCCGGAGCGGAAGGTCCAGCCCTTGCGGCGGAAATCCCACAGCGAGGCGAACACGACGCCGGGATTCTTCGCATCGATGCTCATGCCGCCGCAACCGGTCGAACCGTTGCCGCCCTTGAGCACCTGCGTCCAGCTCTTGCCGCCGTTGCTGGTGCGGTAGACGCCACGCTCGGCCGAATCGCTCCAGAGCTTGCCGGTGACGCACGCGAGCACGGTGTTGCCGTCGCGTGGATCGACCGCGAGCTTGACGATGCGCTCGGACTGCGGCAGTCCGACATTGGCCCAGGTCTCGCCACCGTCGGTGGAGTGATAGACGCCATTGCCGATCGACACCGAGCCGCGCGTCCAGGCTTCGCCAGTGCCGACCCAGACGTTGTCCGGGTCGCGCGGGTCAAGGGCGATCGAACCGATGGACTGCACGGGCTGCTTGTCGAACTTCGGCTTGAACGTCGTGCCGCCGTCGGTCGACTTCCACAAGCCGCCGCTGGCGGAACCGATGTAGAAGACGGTGTCGCCATTCTTGGCGTGGCCGCCCGCGACTGCTGCGATGCGGCCGCTCATCGCGGCCGAACCGATGTTGCGGATGCCAAGGCCGGAGATCACGCCCTGGTCGAAGCTGCCGGTGTGCGACGCCGGGGCCTGCGCGCTGGCGGCCGCGGACAACGACACTCCCAGGGCGAGGGCGAGCAATGTGATGGAACGATGCATGGCGGTCTCCAGCTCAGTGCTTGGCAGTGGGGAAGGAGAACATCGCCGCGTCGATCGGCTTGTTCAGTTCGGCGGATTCAATGTGGTTCTGGCCCTGCTCGAACGGGAAGTACACGCCGTCGACTTTCTCGTATTCGCCCACGTCGGTGGTCTGCACCTGCTCCTGGCCACGCACGATCCGGTGGTCGACCACGCGGATCTCGAGGAACTGGTCCGGATCCAGGTAGATGACGCGGCTGTCGCCATTCTTGAAGGTCACGCGCAGCTTGTGCGCGTCGGTGCCATCGATATCCTCGGTGCCCAGGTATTCGATGCGCTCGCCCTTCTTCTGCGCATCGAGCAGCGGGCCGGCGATATCCGCCGACTGCACGAGGTCCTTGGTGTCGTCGCCGCTGAGCTTCTGCGGATCGCGGCGTCCCTCGAATGGATTGATCGCCCAGGCCTGCTGCCCGTCCCACGACTGCACCGCGGTCAGCCCCTGCAGCGACAGTTCCTGCCGGAACTTGTCTGGCGCCAGGGCGAAGGTTTCGGTCTTCGCTTCGAGGTTGCCGCCGAGCCGCATCTTGCCGACGGTGTGCATCGAGGTGATGGCGCGCAGCTTGTCGGCGCCTCCGCGGGCTTCGAGGTTTTTTGCGACCAGCTGGTCGGCGGTCACGGCGAAAGCAGGTAAGGACAAGCCGGCCAAGCCGGCCGCAAGTGCGAGACGCAGCAACATGATCGATCTCCCAGGCGCCCGGACGGAGCCATCCAGCCGAGCTTACCGGTCAAGCCGGGCCGGGGTTAAGGCCGGAAGTCATGGTGCGCCGCAATCCGATGCGCTCGGCGGTCCACACCCCAACGCCCCGCCGCGCGCCGGGAGCGACCGCCGCGGAAGGGCTCTGCCCTTTCCAGGGTCGGACTTCCGCGTGTTTGACTGGTCGGGGGAATTCCCCTTACCAGTCTGTCGGCCGGTAGTCCTTGAGGAACTGGCCCCAGACGTGCTCGCCGGTATTGAGGCCGCTGATGATCGGGTCGACGATGCGCGCGGCGCCATCGACGATGTCCAGCGGCGGGTGGAAGCGCTCCTCCAGCGTCTTGCGCGCGGCGAGCTCGGCCGGATCCTCGTCGGTCACCCAGCCGGTGTCGACGCTGTTCATGTGGATGCCGTCGCCGTGGTAATCGGCCGCGGCGGTGCGCGTCATCATGTTGAGCGCGGCCTTGGCCATGTTCGTGTGCGGATGGCGGGTGGTCTTGAAGTTGCGATAGAACTGTCCCTCGACCGCCGAGACGTTGACGATGTGCTTGTCGCGGCTTGGACCATGGGTGCCGTCGGTGCGCAGCATCAGCGGCTTCAGGCGCGCGTTGATGATGAAGGGCGCGATGGCGTTGACCAGCTGCACTTCCAGCAACTCCACCGAGGGGACCTCGGCCATCAGCAGTCGCCAGGAATTACGCCCGCGCAGGTCGACCTGCTGCAGATCCTGGTCCAGGCGCCCTTCGGGGAACAGGTGCTTCTGCCCCAGCAGCTCTTCGGCCATCAGCGGCACCTGCGACAGTTCCGCCGGATGCACCAGGCCCGCTGTCTCGGTGACATGGCCGATCGACTGACGCATGGCCGACGCGATGTCGCGCGGTCGTTCGCCGAGGATGTCGTGGCCACGCAGACCTTCATAGTGACCGACCAGCCGGCGCACGGATTCCGGCACGTCGGTCAGGGCGGCGGTTTCGCCGGCCATCATGTGCGCATAGAAGTCCGGCGGGCGACGCACCGTCTGGCAGGCGTTGTTGATGATGAAATCCAGTCGCGGCAGGCGCGCAGCGAGCTCGCGGCAGAAGGCCTCGACGCTCGGCGTGTGGCGCAGGTCCAGGCCGAAGACTTCCAGGCGATGGCCCCACTGGTCGAAGTCGGGCTCCTGCGCGTAGCGCGCGGCGGAGTCGCGCGGAAAACGCGTGGTGACGATCAGCCGCGCACCGGCGCGCAACAACTTCAGACCCGCCTGGTAACCGATCTTGACGCGGCCGCCGGTCAGCAGCGCGATGCGCCCGTCGAGGTTCGCCAGCTCCGTGCGCTTGGCGAAGTTGAACTCCGCGCACGGCGGGCACAGCTGGTCGTAGAAGTGGTGCAGGCGCGTGTACTTCTGCTTGCAGACGTAGCAGTGGCGTTGTTCGGGCGATTCGACGATCGGCGGCGCTTCCGGCGCGACCAGCGCCGGCGGGAAATAGTTCGGGGTGGTGAACACCGGCTTGCGGCGCAGTTCGCGGATGCCGGTGCGATCCAGCAGCGCGTCGGCACGGCGGATGTTGTCGGCATTGCGCTGGCGCTCGAGCGCCTTGAGCCGCTGCCGACGGGCATGCGGATCGGGCTCGTAGATGCGGGCCACGGCTTGCTGCAGGCGCGCGCGCTGGTCGGCGGGCAGGCCGTCGATCAGCGTGCGGTCGGCCGCCATGGCCTCGAGCGCGGCGATCGCGTCGAGCACCGCGATGGCATCGGGTGCCTGCTCATCGGGTCGGGCGTCGGAGGGTTGTGGCGTCGATGGGATGTTCATGGTCATGGGGACGGTAAATTGACAAGGGGAGCGTCGGGAATCGACGCCATTCACGGATGATCCGTAGAACGAAAACGGGCCGCAGTGCGGCCCGTCCGTGGAGCAGGTAGTTAGCGTGCGGGCTGCTTACTTCTTCAGTCCCGCGTCCTTGCGCAGTTCCTCGGCACGATCGGTCCGTTCCCAGGAGAACGCAGTCGCCGTCTGCTTCTTGCCGTTGCCATCGACGTAGCTGACATCCTTTGGCTTGCGGCCGAAGTGGCCGTAGGCCGCGGTCGCCTGGTACACCGGATGGATCAGGTCCAGCATCTTCACGACGCCGTAAGGGCGCAGGTCGAAATGGCGCCGGATCAGCTTCTCGATCTGCTCATCATCGATCTTGCCGGTGCCGAATGTGGTGACCGAAATCGACGTGGGTTCGGCGACGCCGATCGCGTAGGACACCTGCACCTCGCAACGGTCGGCAATGCCGGCCGCGACGATGTTCTTGGCGACATAGCGCGCGGCGTAGGCTGCCGAGCGATCCACCTTGGACGGATCCTTGCCGGAGAACGCGCCGCCGCCGTGGCGGGCCATGCCGCCGTAGGTGTCGACGATGATCTTGCGGCCGGTCAGGCCGCAGTCGCCGACGGGTCCGCCGATGACGAAGATGCCGGTCGGGTTGATGTGCACGTTCTTCTTCGGCAGCGCATCGAGCATCGCCTTGGGCAGCACCGGCTTGAGGATGTGCTCGTAGACGCCCTCGACCAGGTCCTTGTGCTTGATGCCGGGATCATGCTGCGTCGACAGCACCACCGCGTCCAGGCCGATCACGTTGTGCATGTGGTCGTAGCGCAGGGTCACCTGCGACTTGGCATCCGGGCGCAGCCAGGGCAGCTTGGAATTCTTCTGCTTGCGCACCTTGGCCTGCTGCTCGACCAGGCGATGCGCGTAATAGATCGGCGCGGGCATGAATTCCGGCGCCTCGTTGCAGGCGTAGCCGAACATCAGGCCCTGGTCGCCGGCACCTTGTTCTTCCGGCTTCTTGCGGTCGACGCCGGCGGCGATGTCGACCGACTGCTTGCCGATCAGGTTGAGCACGCCGCAGGTGGCGCCGTCGAAGCCGACGTTCGAATCGGTATAGCCGATGTCGCAGATCACCTTGCGCGCAAGCGCTTCGATGTCGACCCAGGCCGAGGTGGTGACTTCGCCGGCGACGATCGCCACGCCGGTCTTGACCATGGTTTCGCACGCGACGCGCGCACGCGGGTCCTGCGCGATGATCGCGTCGAGGACGGCATCGGAAATCTGGTCGGCGACCTTGTCCGGATGACCCTCGGACACGGATTCGGAAGTGAACAGGTAGCTGGACATCGATCGCGGCTCCAGAGAAAAAGGATTCATCCCTTGATGCGGATGAAAGGATGGCCGCGCATGATACACGGCGGTTTGGCCGGCTGCATTGTCCCCCGGCCCGATGGTTCAGTTGCACGCCGCCTGCGGCAGCGGCCGCCGGCGAGTTCCGGGGCGGCTTGCCTGTTCAGGCAGCGGCGGCCATGTCGAGGGTCTCGCCGGCGATCAGCGCGTCGAAATAATCCCGGGTCAAGGCAAGTTGCGCCTGCGCCGTCTCGGCGCGGTTGACCACCGCGCGGAAGGCGGCACGCTGGTCGGCCGGGACATCGGCGCGATCCTTGCCGTACCAGCCCAGGTGCTTGCGGGCGATGCGCACGCCGGCGAGCTCGCCATGGAACGCATGCAGGTGTTCCAGGTGCCCGAGCAATACGTCGCGGATGTCCTGCAGCGTCGGCTCCGGCAGCAGTTCGCCGGTGGCCAGGTAATGCGCGATCTCGCGAAAGATCCACGGCCGGCCCTGCGCCGCGCGACCGACCATCACCGCATCGCAGCCGGTCTGCCGCAGGACCCACGCCGCCTTGGCGGGTGAATCGATGTCGCCATTGGCGATTACCGGGATCGACAGGTCGCGCTTGATGGCGGCGATGGTGTCGTATTCGGCCATGCCGGTGTATTGCTGGTCGCGCGTGCGGCCGTGCACGGTCAATGCGGCGATGCCGGCCGCCTGCGCAAGGCGCGCGATGACCGGGGCATTGCGATGGTCGGCATCCCAACCGGTCCGGATCTTGAGCGTCACCGGCACGTCGACCGCGCGCACGACGGCGTCCAGGATGTTGGCGACCAGGCGTTCGTCGCGCATCAGCGCCGAGCCGGCCCAGGCGTTGCATACCTTCCTGGCCGGGCAGCCCATGTTGATGTCGATCAGCTGCGCGCCCTGCTGTACGTTGTGACGCGCGGCGTCGGCCAGGACGGCCGGATCGGTTCCCGCGATCTGCACGCTCACCGGGTCCGGTTCGCCGTCGTGGTCCATCCGTCGCAGCGACTTGGTGGTCGTCCAGAAGCGCGGGTCGCTGCTCGTCATTTCCGACACGGCAAGGCCGGCTCCCAGTTGCTTGCACAGCAAACGGAACGGCTTGTCCGTCACGCCAGCCATGGGCGCGAGGATCACCTTGGGTTCGATCAGGAATGGGCCGATCCGCATGCGGCCATTGTAGTCGGTGCCCCGTCAGCGGCCTTCGCCGCGCGAGGATGATGGCGTCTCAGGCGTCGCGCGCGACGATCCGGTTGCTGCCGTCACGCTTGGCCTGTTGCAGGCGGCGATCGGCGCTGCGCAGCAACGCCGACAGGTCGGGGCCATCCTGCGGCCACGCCACCAGTCCCGCGCTCAGCGTGATGCGCTGCGGGTCGCCGCCCGAGTCGGGCAGGAACATCCGCTCGCCGAGCGAACGACGCAGGCGATCGGTGCGCTCCCACGCGCTGCCGATGGGACTGCGCAGCAACAGTACGAACTCCTGGCCGCCGATGCGCGCCACGTGTTCGCGCGGCTCCAGCATCTCGCCAAGCATCGAGGCGATCTGGCGCAAGGCACGATCGGCGCCCCGCGATCCAATTTCATCGTTGACGCTGCGGAAACGATCCAGGTCGATGAGCACGAGTGTCAGCGAGCCATCGCCTTCGCGGGCGCCATCGAGCAGGCGTGGCATCCGCTGCGACAGCCACAGGCGATTGGGCAGGCCGGTCAAGCCGTCCGTTCCCGACATCTCCACCAGCCGCTGCATGCGATACACGATGGTGATGGTGAGCAGGCCGACGAGCAGCAGCAGGATCAGCCGCTCGACCTGGCTGTCGACGGAGACGGTGCCGTAGTCGATCGAGACCAGCTGCTCGGATCCGGATGCCGACGCGACGATCACGAACGCCAGCACGGCGTACTGCACGATCGCCAGCAAGCTGACGTAGGCCGTCAGGCGACCGTCGTTGCGCAGCGCCGTCAGCACGATGGCGATGGAATAGAAGCCCCACACCACCAGGCTGTTGAGGCCAGCGGCGCGGTCGCCCAACGCCAGCAATGCCAGCACCGCGGTGGTGGTGCTGACGTCGTAGGTGCCGGTGGCGTAAGGAAGCCAGCCGTGGCGGCGCGGGTTGCGCGTCAGCGCCAGCCACACCTGCGCCATGACGTTGACGAACACCGCGGCGGCCAGGCCGATCAAGGTCTCGCTGACCTTGGCTCCGCTGAGCGCCGCCACAAGCGGCAACAGCAGGCACAGCGCGGACAACAACGCCCGTATGCGTGCAACGAGGCGTTCGCCGCCGGCACCGATTTCGAGCATGAGCTCGTCCGGACGCGCCATCAGCGAGGCGACGAGTTCCGACAGCGACTGCAATCGTGTGTTCACGCGATTCCCCGGCGACCCGGCCTGCAGCATAGCCGTCGCGATTGCCCGTCGCTGCTAGCCGACGCCGCGCCAGGCGACCCACAGCCCCAGCACGAGGAACAACACCGCCGCCGCGATGCGAGCCGCCCGCAGCGGCAGTCGATCGGCGAATCGGCTGCCAAGCAGCACCACCGGCACGTTCGCCAGCAGCATGCCGATGGTGGTTCCGGCGACCACCTGCCACAGGGGGCTGTACTTGGCGGCCAGCAGCACGGTCGCGACCTGGGTCTTGTCGCCGATCTCCGCCACGAAGAACGCCACCACCGTTGCCGCGAAAGCGCCGTGCGCGGGCAGCGGCAGATCGGCATCCAGGTGGTCGGGCTTCAGCGACCACGCGGCGATCGCGAGGAAGCTGGCGACGACGATCCAGCGCAGCACCTGCGGCGTCAGCCACTGCGCCGCGGCCGCACCGACCCAGCCGGCGAGGGCATGGTTGAGCAGCGTGGCCAGCAGGATGCCGAGGACGATCGGCAGCGGCTTGCGGAATCGCGCGGCCAGCAACAAGGCGAGCAATTGCGTCTTGTCGCCGATTTCGGCCAGTGCAACGGTGCCGGCCGAAACCAGCGCCGGGGTCAGTGCCCCAATATCCATGTGCGTCTCCGGCCGGGCGAACGAGGGACGAAAGCAAGCGCCACGCGCCCGGCTGGGGCGCGGCACCTGCCTTCGGTCTTGTCCGCAGCCGATGTCGAAGCACCGGTCGCACGCGCGCCATGGCCTGCCGGCCAAGCATGTTGACGCGAGTCCCCGCGGAAGCTGCGGGTGGACTACTCCCCGGAGGAGGAAAGTGGCGGGATTGTACCTTGGCATCAAGGCACGGCCATACACTGCGCTCGCCGCCCCCGGGAGAACCCCATGCAATACCGTCGCCTTGGATCATCCGGCCTGCAGTTGTCGGCCCTGTCGTTCGGCGCCTGGGTCACCTTCGGCAACCAGCTCGGACGCTCCGCCGCGCGCGAGCTGATCGCACTGGCCTGGGACAACGGGATCAATTTCTTCGACAACGCCGAGACCTATGCCAACGGCGAGGCCGAGCGCGTGATGGGCGACGTGCTGGCCGACCTGCGCCTGCCGCGCGACGGATGGTGCGTGTCGAGCAAGGTGTTCTTCGGTTCGGTCGAGCACCCGCGTCCGACGCAGAAGGGCCTGTCGCGCAAGCATGTGGTCGACGCCTGCCACGCCGCGCTCAAGCGCCTGCGCGTGGACTACCTCGATCTGTATTACTGCCATCGGCCCGACCCCGACACGCCGATCGCCGAAACCGTCCTGGCCATGGACGGGCTGATCCGCCAGGGCAAGGTGTTGTACTGGGGGACGTCCGAATGGTCGGCCGACCAGATCCGTGATGCGCACGCCATCGCAAGGGCGCATCACCTGCATGCGCCCACGATGGAGCAGCCGGAGTACAACCTGCTGCACCGCGAGCGCGTTGAAGTCGAATACGCGGATCTGTATGCCGATCTGGGCATGGGCACCACCATCTGGTCGCCCCTTGCGTCGGGCCTGCTGACGGGCAAATACAACCAGGGCGTGCCGCAGGACTCGCGCCTGGCCCAGGAGGGCTACAGCTGGCTCAAGCAAGGCGTGCTTGGCGATGCGAAATCCGGCCGCATGAATCGTGCCCGCCGCTTCTGCGCCATTGCCGCCGAACTGGGCGTGGCCCCGGCGCCGCTTGCCATCGCGTGGTGCCTGCGCAATCCCAACGTCTCCTGCGTGCTCCTCGGCGCAAGCCGCGCGGCCCAGTTGACGCAGAACCTGGAGGCGCTCGCGATCGGTGCCGCCGTCGACGAGCCGACCTGGGAACGGATCGAGGCGGCCACCGCCGCGTAGCGCGGCCTGTCCCGACCGGAGCGGGGCGGGAGCGGGCCTATACTCACCATCGGTTCCGGGGGAGTGTCGCCAATGTTCAGTGGCTCGTTGCTCGCAATGGTCCTGCTGGTCGCAGGCATCGTCGTGTTGTTCAAGACGGTGCGCATGGTTCCGCAGGGTTACGAATGGACGGTCGAACGCTTCGGCCGCTACACGCACACCTTGAGTCCCGGACTGCACTTCCTGGTGCCGGTGATGTATGGCGTCGGGCGCAAGATCAACATGATGGAACAGGTGCTCGAAGTCCCCAGCCAGGACGTGATCACCAAGGACAACGCAGTCGTCAAGGTCGACGGCATCGTGTTCTTCCAGGTGCTCGACGCGGCCAAGGCCGCGTACGAAGTGGCGACGCTGGAGATCGCCATCCTCAACCTGGTCATGACCAACATCCGTACCGCTATCGGCTCGATGGACCTGGACGAGTCGCTGTCCAAGCGCGACGAGATCAACACCAAGGTGCTGGTCGCGGTCGACCAGGCCACGCATCCCTGGGGCATCAAGGTCAACCGCATCGAGCTGAAGGACATCGCGCCGCCGCGCGACCTGATCGAGTCGATGGCGCGACAGATGAAGGCCGAGCGCGAGAAGCGCGCCAACATCCTCGAGGCGGAAGGTTTCCGCCAGGCCGCGATCCTGAAGGCCGAGGGCGAGAAGCAGGCGACCATCCTGGAAGCCGAAGGCAATCGCGAAGCAGCCTTCCGCCAGGCCGAAGCGCGCGAGCGCCTGGCCGGGGCCGAGGCGAAGGCGACCGAACTCGTCTCCAACGCGATCGCCAACGGCAACGTGCAGGCCATCAATTACTTCGTCGCGCAGAAATACATCGAGGCCTTCAAGTCGCTGGCCGAAGCACCGAACCAGAAGTTCGTGATGATGCCGATGGAGTCGGCCGGCATCATCGGCTCGCTCGGCGGCATCGCCGAACTGGCGCGCGAGGCGATGGATCGGCAACCGTCCCGCGGCGTCGCCGCACCGGCACCCTCGCCACGCACGGGAGCCTGAGCATGCGTTGGGACGTGTTCGCCTGGGGAGCCGCGGCGTTGTTGCTGTTCGCCGCCGAGGCGCTCGCGCCTGGCGCATTCATGCTGTGGCTCGGATTCGCGGCCGTCGTGGTCTTCGTCGGCGTGCTGCTGGTGCCGGGCATCTCGTTGCTGGCCCAGGTCGCCGCGTTCGTGTTGCTCAGCTTCGTGTCGATTTTCGTCTACCGGACGTGGTTCACGCGCGCCGATCGCGTCAGCGACCAGCCGATGCTCAATCGGCGCGCCGCACAACTCGTCGACCGGGTTGTGCCGCTGGAATCGGCCATCGTCAACGGGCGTGGTCGCGTGCAGATTGCCGACGCGCTGTGGGACGTGAGCGGCCCCGACTTGCCGGTGGGCACCCCGGTGCGGGTGGTGGGCGCCGACGGGATGACCCTGCGCGTGGTGCCGACCGCCTGATCGCAGGTCCATCCGCCGACGATGTGTCGCGGTCGCGCAACGGGGCAGGCGGGCGGGCGGATTGCTCCGTGGGATAATCACCGGCTTCCCCGCCGGATACCGCCCATGACCCAGAAGACCGTGCTCAACGATGCCCATCGCGCACTTGGCGCCAAGATGGTCGATTTCGGCGGTTGGGACATGCCGTTGCATTACGGCTCCCAGGTCGAGGAGCACCACCTGGTGCGTCGGGACGCGGGGATGTTCGACGTCTCGCACATGACGGTGGTCGACCTGAAGGGCGCGCGGGTGCGGGAATTCCTGCGCAGGCTGGTGGCCAACTCGGTCGACAAGCTCAAGACGCCCGGCAAGGCGCTGTATACGACGATGCTCAATCCGCAGGGCGGGGTGATCGACGACCTGATCGTCTATTACATGTCCGAGGACTTCTTCCGCCTGGTGGTGAACGCCGCCACCCGCGACAAGGACCTGGCATGGATCGCGGCACAGGCGCAGGCGTTCGCTGTCGACGTCACCGAGCGCAGCGACTTCGGGATGATCGCGGTGCAGGGACCGACGGCGCGCACGCGCGTGCTCGGGCTGCTGGACGAAGCCGGCGCGCAGCTTGCCGGCAAGCTCGGCAAGTTCGCCGCCGCGCAGGTGGTGGCGAAGGACGGCACTCCGCTGTTCGTCGCCCGCACCGGCTATACCGGCGAGGACGGATTCGAGATCGTCGTGCCGCAGGACAGGACGGTTGCGCTCTGGAACGCCCTGCTCGCCGCCGGCGTGAAGCCGGCTGGTCTGGGTGCGCGCGATACGCTGCGCCTGGAAGCGGGCATGAACCTGTACGGGCAGGACATGGACGACACCGTCACCCCTTACGAAGCCGGGCTGGCCTGGACCGTCGCGCTCGACGAGGGCCGCGACTTCATCGGTCGGCCGGTGCTCGAAGCACAAAAGGCGCAAGGCGTTCCGCGGCAGATGGTCGGGCTGGTGATGGACGACAAGGGCGTCCTGCGCCATGGCCAGCCGGTGCTGACTGCGCAGGGCGAGGGCGAGATCCTGTCCGGCACGTTCTCGCCGACGCTGGGCAAGGCGATCGCATTCGCGCGCGTCCCAGCCGGTGAGCCGGGTGATGTCCGCGTGGACATCCGCGGAAGGCATGTCCCCGTGCGGGTCGTGAAGTTTCCCTTCGTGCGGGACGGCAAGGCGCAGGACGGGATTTGATCGTTCGCACGCTTGCTTCGCTAGACTAGGCACCCTTTCCTCGGCATGTCCGGCCGCACCCTCGGACCCCAGCACGGAGACCCACCATGAGCGAGATTCCCGGCGACCTGAAGTTCCTGAAATCCCACGAGTGGGCACGCGTCGAGGGCGACGGGAAGGTCACCATCGGAATCTCCGACCATGCACAGGGATTGCTCGGCGACCTGGTGTACGTGGAGTTGCCGACCGTTGGTGATCGCGTCGAGGCAGGCAATGCCTGCGCCGTGGTCGAATCGGTGAAGGCCGCCTCGGATGTCTACAGTCCGGTGACCGGCAAGGTCGTTGAAGTGAACACGGCGCTGTCGGACAAGCCGGAAACCATCAACGAGGACGCCTACGGCGACGGCTGGATCTTCGTCATTGAGGCCGAGGAGCCGGGCGAGCTCAACGAGTTGCTGGATCCCGACGCCTACGCCGAACTGCTCGAAGACGAAGACCACTAGGCCGTCGTCCACATCCGTTGCAGCCGGCCGCCGTGTGCGGCCGGTGTCTTTTCCGCACTCAGCAGGTACCCAGCGCATGCCCTTCATCCCGCACACCGAAGCCGACGTCCGCAGCATGCTCGAGGCCATCGGCGCACCCGACATCGAGACCCTGTTCGACGAGATCCCGTCGGCGTTGAAGGTGCAGTCGCTGGCCAAGGTCCCCGAAGGCCTGTCGGAGATGGACGTCGTCCGGCTGATGCGCGATCGCGCCAGGCAGGACGAGGCGGTGCTGAACTTCGCCGGCGCCGGGGCGTACGAGCACCACATCCCGGCGGCGATCTGGCAGATCGTCGGTCGCGGCGAGTTCTACTCCGCCTATACCCCGTACCAGGCCGAGGCGAGCCAGGGCACGCTGCAGCTGATCTACGAATACCAGACGATGATGACCCGCCTGACCGGCATGGACATCAGCAATGCCTCGATGTACGACGGCGCCACCGCCGTCGCCGAAGCGGTGCTGATGGCCGAGCGCAGCGCGCGCAAGGGCCCGCGCCGCGTACTGGTGCCCGAGTCGCTGCATCCGGCGTATCGCAAGACCATGCAGGCGATCATCGAACTGCAGGGCATCGAGATCGTCACCCTGCCGTGCCCCGGCGGCGCGCTCGATCCCGCTGCCGTCGCCGCGATCGACGGAGACTTCACCGCGCTGATCGTGCCGCAACCGAATTTCTTCGGCGTGCTGGAGGACGTCGCCGGCCTGACCGATGCGGCGCATGCGCGCGGCGCGCTCGTGATCGCGGTGGTCAATCCGATGTCGCTGGCATTGCTGGAGGCGCCGGGCTCCTGGGGCGCGACGGGCGCCGACATCACCTGCGGCGACGGCCAGCCGCTCGGCGTGCCGCTGTCGTCGGGCGGTCCGTACTTCGGTTTCCTCGCCTGCAAGAAGGAGTTGGTGCGCAACCTGCCGGGACGCATCGTCGGCCGCACCACCGACCTCGACGGCAAGGGCGGCTTCACGCTGACGCTGCAGGCGCGCGAGCAACACATCCGCCGCGCGAAGGCCACCTCGAACATCTGCACCAACCAGGGCTTGCTGGTCACGGCCGCGACCATCTACATGTCGCTGCTGGGTCCCGATGGCCTGCGCAAGGTGGCGGCGTCCTCCGCCGCGAACCTGCGCGCCCTGCGCGAACGGCTGCTTCGGATTCCCGGCGTCGAGCCGCTTTTCCCCGGCCATGTCCACTTCCACGAGCTCGCCCTCAAGCTGCCCAGGCCGGCCGCCGATGTCGTGGATGCGCTCGCCGCCAGGAAGATCGTGGCGGGTGTTTCGCTGGGTGAGGAATACCCCGAGCACGGCGACGCCTTGCTGGTGTGCACCACCGAAACCAAGAGCGGGTCCGACCTCGATGCATTCGCCGGGGCGCTCGCCGACGTCCTGCGCTGACGACCGACGCGCCTTGCCGACGACAACCCGCTCCGGCGACGGAGCGGGTTTTTTATTGCCGGCATGACGCGCGCGCACCCGCCGCGTCGGCTCCGCATGCCAGGAATTGTTCGCGCATTTCTCGCGCAAAACCATTTGTGCAGCGCCAAAATCGGCCGCCTCGCGAAATTATTTTCGAGCCCCGTGCGCGACGTCGACGGACATGTCCGGGCCGCAAGTGTCGGCGACCGTGGCGCCATGCAATGCAAGCGCGCGGCAAACGCCTGCAAATAAAAGCGCTGAAAAAAAGCGGTTTCGGAACAGTCGCGACAATGCGGCGACGAACACGCGTGCGCGTCGGCGTGCGGATCGCGCATCCGATCGTCGCTCGGCGCCGGGACGGATCGGCGCCGGCCCTGAAAATAATTCGTCCAAGGTGTTGACACTGGAAAAAACCGTGATTAGGTTTCGCGCAGCAGACATGACCTGCAGAAGAGAGTGAGTCGAACAACCCGGACAACGAGCAGCGCAACGAAGCCCTCCGCCCTGACAGTCTTGAAGGTGGACGCGGGCAACATCTCCCCCGCGAAACGCATCGACCGCTCACAAGATTCCAGCCTGCATCGTTTTGCGATGCAGGTTTTTTATTGCCGGGGTGGTTTCTCCCGGCGCACCAGATCCGTTCCGGCGCGCCTTGCGCGTCGGCGGTTGGTCGCGGGTCCGATACCCGCGATGTTGTTTTGCACTGGGCCGCAGTACCCGAAAGTTCACTGACGAGGAGCCATTCCATGGCCATGAAGAAAGCTGCCAAGAAGTCCGCCAAGAAGGCGACGAAGAAAGTCGCCAAGAAACCGGCGGCGAAGAAAGCCGCCAAGAAGACCGTGCGCAAGTCCGCAGCCAAGAAGCCGGCCGCGAAGAAGACTGCACGCAAGGCTGCGAAGAAGACTGCAAAGAAGGCCACCAAGAAGACGGCTGCCAAGCGTCGTCCTGCGAAGAAGGCCGCCAAGAAGACCGCAAAGAAGGCAACCCGCAAGGTAGCCAAGCGGCCAGCCAAGAAGACAGCCAAGAAGGCTGCAAAGAAGACCGCGAAGAAGACCGCCCGCAAGGCAGCACCGCGCAAGGCCGCCAAGAAGACCGCCAAGAAGGCGGCGAAGCGTCCTGCCGCCAAGAAGACCGCGAAGAAAGCGGCCAAGAAGCCTGCTGCCAAGAAGGCGAAGCGTCCGGCGAAGCGTAGGGCGGCCCCAGTGGCCATGCCTTCCGCGCCGGCGCCAATGATGTAAGCAAGTCCCGATAAGCCGTCAATCGAGCTCCCTCTCCGCACGCCCAGGCGGAGAGGGAGTTTTTTTATGGCGCTGCCGATGGATGCGTCATGCGCAACCATGCGCCGCGCCGCCGCGCGCTGATCGCACCGGGCCAGCGAGCCTCATGACGTCCTGATGGATTGCCGGCCGTAGCCCGTCCCCAGCGACTCGGCGAGACCCGCAGCGCCACGGCGCTCACCGCGAGAGGACTCACCCCGCGGCGCCGAAGCACCCTCGCATGCCTCGGACAACAGCAGGTCGATCGCAGGACGCTCCGTGCAACCACCTGGACCGTCCAGCGAAACGAAGGCTTACTTCGGCTTTGCCTGCGCAGTGGACGACTCGACGCCAGGCGCGTCGTTGTCGTTGTCGGCGCCGTGCGCATACAGGGTGTCACCCAGCGTGCGTCCGTCGAGCCAGTGCGGCGTCAGGCCGATGGCGGTGTCCAGGATGGTCGGCATCAAGCCGCTTGGCAGCGAGCTCTCGCTGTTCCACAGGATGGCCACGCCCATGTCGCTCTCAGGTAGCAGCGCGACGACGCCGCGATAGCCCTGCACGGCGCCACCATGGAACACCACGCGGTGGCCGGCATAGTCGTAGACCCGCCAGCCCAGTGCGTAGCCAGCGGCGTTGAGGCGCTCGCCCCGCCAGGACGACCCACGCAGTTCGCTTGGCGTGTTGATCACCGGTGAGTGGAGCGTCGCCAGCAGCGAGTCGGACAGCACGTCGGGACGATGGCCGGTCTGGGCGATCAGCCACTGCGCCATGTCACTGATGCTCGCGTTGACGCCGGCGGCGGGAGTGACTTCGTAATAGGCCGGCTTGGGCATCAGCGACACCCAGCCGCCGCCGCCGCGCACATGCGGCTTGGCCCAGCGTGGACTCGACTCGATGCCTTCCAGGCCGGTGCTCGCGTCGTTCATGCCCAGTGGCTTGAAGACGCGGCTCGCCAGCGTTTCCCCATAGAACTTGCCGGTGACGGCGAACACGACATCGCCGATCAGGCTGAAGGCGATGTTCTGGTAGCCATAGCATTGGCCCGGCCGGCACGCCATCGGCGCGTACGCGAGTTTCTGCACCAGGGTGCGATAGTCGACGTTCGCTTCCAGGTCGCGGTCATAGGTGTTGTGCGTCAGTCCGACGCGTTGGCTGAGGACTTCGGCAACCGTGAGTTCCTGCGCCGCGGTTGGATCGGACAGCCGCAGTGCCGGCATGTAGTTGGTCAGCTTGCTGTCCCAGCGCAACGCGCCCTGGGACACCAGCAGGCCGGTGACCGCGCCGGCGAAGGACTTGGACAATGACGCAAGCCGGAACACGGTATGCGCGTCGACCGGCTCGGCGGCACGCACGTCGGTGATGCCATAACCGCGCGCGGTGAGGATGTGGCCGTCCTTGACGATGGCCATGGCAAGACCGGGTACGCGCTGGTTGGCGACCAGCGCCTGCGCCATGGACTCGAATCGCTGGACGTCGAAACCAGCCGCGAGCGGCACGAGTCGTTTCGGCGGCGGGGCATATGCAATCTGGCGCGGGCTGGCGACGGGTGTCGCATCGACGGGCTGGGCGGTTGTCGCCGTGATCATGGCCACGGGCGATGCCGTCTGTACGCCGCTCCAGCGCACCGGGGTCTGCGCGGTCGAACCCAGGGCCAGTGGCAACAGCACCGCGAGCGTCGTCAGCCTCGCGCGGCCAAGGCGTTCCTTGCGCCGATTGTTGCGTGCTTTCATCGGCTTGGTCCCCTGCGTATGCTGCGTGCAGAGGGATCATAGCGCCTGATTTCCACTTTGCATGAACAAGGGGAAGAACGATGGTCACGCTTTTGATATTGCTGGCAATTATCGTGGTTCTGGCGCTTTGGGCGGTCGGTATCTTCAACGGCCTGGTCACGGCCCGCAATGCATTCAAGAACGCCTTCGCGCAGATCGACGTGCAGTTGCAGCGGCGCTTCGACCTGATCCCGAACCTGGTCGAAACGGCCAAGGGCTACATCAAGCACGAACGCGAAACCCTCGAGGCGGTCACCGCGGCGCGCACGGCGGCGATGAGCGGCCTGTCGGCGGCCAAGGCGAGCCCGGGCGATCCTGCCGCCATGGCGGAACTGGCCAGTTCGCAGGGGATCCTGAATGGCGCGCTGGGACGCCTGATGGCGGTCGCGGAGGCCTATCCGGACCTCAAGGCGAACCAGAACATGATGCAGCTGTCCGAGGAGCTGACCTCCACGGAGAACAAGGTCGCCTTTGCCCGGCAGGCTTTCAACGACGCGGTCATGGGCTACAACAACCGCCGCGAAGTGTTTCCATCCAGCGTTGTGGCCGGCATGTTCCAGTTCGCACCGGCGGCGCTGCTGGAAATTCCGGCGACCGACCAGGCGCAGGTGCGCGCGGCGCCGAAGGTGCAGTTCTGATCCCGGAGCCCTCTCCTCAGCGAGAGGGCCAGGGGTGAAGCGGCGGAGCGCTGGTCGATGACCGGCAGCATCCGCCTCCATCACGCATCCGTTCGCTTCACCGCACCACACCCTCATCCGCCGTCGGCACCTTTCTCCCGCAAGAGAAGGGGAGGAGCAATCCGCATGAACTTCTTCGAGAACCAGGCTGCCGCACGCAGCGCCACGACACGACTGATCGTGCTGTTCGCACTGGCGGTGGCCGGGATCGTGGCCGCGGTGGACTTCGCCGCCTGGGTTGCATTTGGTGGCGCCGCCGGCAGGCAGCCGGGCGAAATCGGGGCGCTGCTGGCGTTCACCACGCTGCTGACGCTGGCGATCATCGGCCTTGGGTCTCTGTACCGCATCGCATCCCTGCGCGGTGGCGGCGAGCCGGTCGCGCTGCAGTTGGGCGGCGTGCCGGTGCCCGAGGACACCACCGACTTCAACCTGCGACGCCTGCGCAACATCGTGGAGGAAATCGCGATCGCCTCGGGCGTGCCGGTCCCGAAGATCTACGTGCTGGAACACGAATCGGCGATCAATGCATTCGCCGCCGGCTACTCACCTTCCGATGCGGTGGTCGCCGTCACCCGTGGCGCGCTCGACCGCCTCAACCGCGACGAGCTGCAGGGTGTGATCGCGCATGAGTTCAGCCACATCCTCAATGGCGACATGCGACTGAACATCCGCCTGATGGGGATCCTGTTCGGGATCCTCATGCTCGCCATCATTGGCCGCAAGGTGCTGCAGTTCGGTGGGCGCGGTCGCGACAGCAAGGGCGCGGCGGCGATCCTGGTCGCGGCACTGGTGGCGATGGTGATCGGCTACGTCGGATTGTTCTTCGCGCGGATGATCAAGGCCGGTGTCAGCCGCACCCGTGAATCGCTGGCCGACGCGTCCGCGGTGCAGTTCACGCGACAGGCGCAGGGGCTTGCCGGTGCACTGAAGAAGATCGCCGGACTCGAGGAAGGCTCGCGCCTCAACGATCGCGCCGATGCCGAGGAAGCCAGCCACATGCTGTTCGGCGACGGCATCGGCTTCTCGGGATTGTTCGCCACGCATCCGCCACTGCTCCAGCGCATCCAGGCGCTGGAACCGCAGTTCCGCGCCGACCAGTTGGGCGAATTGCAGCGTCGCTGGCTTGCCGCGCCACCGGTCGGGCTGGAGGAAGACGCGCGAATGGGCCTTGTCGGCGCCGGCGACGCGCGCCTGCCCGGCGCCGGGGCGCAACTGTCGGTGACCGCGCCCATGGTGGTCGCGCATGTCGCACATCCCGCGCCTGGCGACTATCGCCGTGCCGACGCCATCGTCTCGACCATTCCCGCCGAGCTGCGTGCGCTGGCCGCGAAACGCGAAACCGTCATGGCGCTGGTGCTGGGCCTGCTGCTCGACGACGCCCCGCAGCTGTCGGCGAACCAGCATGCCGAGATCGCCGCGCGCGTTGGCCAGTCGACGGCCGACGAGGCGATGGAGCTGCATGGCGGTGCGCTGTCCAGCCTGCACCCGATGCTGCGACTGCCACTGGCCGCGCTGGCATTTCCCGTGCTGCGGCTGCGTCCTCGACCGGAACTCGAGGCCTTCATGGATACCGTGCATGCCGTCGTGCACGCGGACGGACAGGTCTCGTTGTTCGAATATTGCCTGGGGCGCCTGCTGCAGACGCAGATCCGCGAATCGCTGGATCCGGCGAAATACGCGCGCTACGGGCGCCGCAAGCTGTCCGATGTCGCCAGCGAAGTCGCAACCCTGTTGTGCGTGGTGGCACAGGCTGGCAGCGATGACCCCGATGAAGCCCGGCGCGCATACCTGGCGGGCATCCAGCGCGTGCTTCCCAGCGACTATCTGCCCTACCTGCCGCGCACGGACCTCGTGTCGGCACTGGATCCCGTCTGGGAGCCGCTCGATGCGCTGGATCCGTTGGCCCGGCAGGTGCTGATCGAAGGAATCACGGCTTCGGTCAGCCTGGACAACCATGTCACCGTCGCCGAATCCGAATTGCTGCGGACGATCTGCGCGGTGCTGCATTGCCCGTTGCCACCGATGCTCGAACTGGCCTGAGGCAGGCTGCGCGGCGGCGATCCCTAGAACTTGAAGTACAGGAACGGAATGCCGCTGCCCAGCGGCGCGAATAATTCCAGTGCGACGAGGCAGGCGACGGCGGTGGTGGCGACCGAAACATTCGAGGCGCGCTCGACGAGCCAGTCCTGCAGGCGTTGGCGGCGATCGACGATGCAGAATCCCAGGCAGGCCAGCGGCACCAGGTAGAGCGCGCGGTGCGCTGCCCAGAAGCTCCAGTCGAACGGCCCTGCGAGCGCGCGCAAGGTCCGCGCCGTGCTGGCGAAGTCGGCAGCGCGGAACGGCACCCAGCCCACGGTGACGGCCAGGAAGGTGAGCGTCGTCCAGAATGGCAGCAAGCTGCGATGGTCGACCACGCCTGTCAGGCCGGCGCGCGTCACCAGCGTGCGCCAGGCGCGATGCACGCACAGCAACAGGCCCTGGTAGAGGCCCCACAGCAGGAAGTTCCAGCTTGCGCCATGCCACAGTCCGCCAAGCCCCATCACGATCATGAGGTTGGCGTAGGTGCGCGCGGATCCGTGGCGATTGCCGCCAAGCGGGAAGTAGAGGTAGTCGCGCAGCCACGTCGACAGCGACACATGCCAGCGCCGCCAGAAATCCGCGATGTCGGCGCTCAGGTATGGCCTGGCGAAATTCACCGGGAAACGGTAGCCGAGCAATCGCGCACATCCACGCGCGATGTCGGTGTAGCCCGAGAAGTCGAAATAGATCTGCATGGCGAAGGCGAACACGCCCGCGCTCGCCGGTACATGGGCGCCATCGAAAGGCGTTCCGTTGAAGTAGGCATTGGCGATGAGCGCGAAGAAATCGGCGAGTGCGACCTTCTTCACCAGCCCCTTGAGGATCTCGCGCAGGCCCCAGCGCCGATCCTCGTCGACGGGCTCGGCACGATGCAGCAGCTGCGGGAAGAAATCATGCGGCCGGATGATCGGGCCGGCGATCAGGTGCGGAAAGAACGAAATGAAGACCGCAAAATCCAACGGCGACCGGACCGCGCGCAGTTGGCGCCGGTAGATGTCGACCGAATAGGCGATGCCCTCGAAGGTGAAGAAGCTGATGCCGACCGGGAGGATGACGTGCAGCAGCAGTCCGTCCGGCGCGATGCCGAACAGCGCGGCGAAACTGCCGATGAAGAAATCGCAGTACTTGAAGAATCCCAGCAAGGCCAGGTTGAAGGCCACGGCAAGCGTCACCCAACGCTTGCGGAGTGACCCGTCGGCCGAGTCGATCAGGCGCCCGAATGCGTAGTTGGCAGCCGTCGAACCAAGCAGCAGCAGGACGAAGCGCGCGTCCCAGAACCCATAGAAGATGTAGCTCGCCACGACCAGCAGGACTTTTGCCGGACGGTCGCGCAGCATCCAGTACAGCACCAGGCAGCTGGCGAAGAACACCCAGTATCCAAAGCTGTCGAACATCATGGCGCGTCGCCGCCGACTGTCGGTGCGCGGAGGGCAGCGGCGACCGATTGCGCGAGAATCACGGAGTAGCGATTGCGGCCGGCGCTGTCCATGTGAAGCCCGTCGAAGAAGTATTCCGGGCGCTCCAGCGCGGCAACTTCGGGTGGCGCAAGCAAGGCGACTCCGTCGCCGGTCGACAAACCGATGGCCTGCAGGCTCGGGCGCGGCGGCGGTCCGAATTGCTGATGGAAAGGACCGCGCGGCAGTGTTGCCACGAACACCCGCCGTGGAGTGCGATGGCCGGCTCCCGCGATGCGACTGATCCAGTAACGGTAATACGCCTGGTTCTCCGGGCGTGTCGGCATCGATGATGTCCGGGAGGCTTCAAGTCGATCCAGGTAATCGACCAGGCCGGCGGGCGATGCCGTCGTGGCGACGGGGTGCAGCGTCGACGGATCCAGCCTGACCGCAGCCAGGCTTTCGGGATGGCCTGCATAGTCGTATCGGGAGTCGGCATAGGCGCGCAGGTTGGCGCGCACCTGGCGGAACCGCATGTGTGGCGTCGCGGCCAACTCCGCCAGATCGGAACGTGCCGCGCGAATCGGCAGCAGCACCGTTCGCCACGCCTGCTTGCGCAGTGCGGCATCGTGGAAGGACGCAGGCAGATCGAAGCCATCCTCCAGTGTCAGCAAGGGTGGCAGGTACGCCAGGTCGAGCGGGCGCTCGGACAGGTCCTCGCGGTTGGGAAAGGTCGCATCACAGATCTGCACCAGGACGATCGCCGCGAAGCGATCGCCATCCGGATCGACCTTGCGCAGGAGGTAGTACCAGACCCTGGGCGTGGTACCCGCCATCCCCGCTTCGATGAAGTTGATGCCGGGGACCGCATGGTTCGCCAGCTTTGACGAGAAGCCTTCATTGGTGCGCGAGTCGCCGAGGACGAGTACGTTCCTTGCGCCTGGCCGATAGCGCTTCTGGATGACGAGCAGGGCGCGCTCGGCTTCCCCTGCCGTTGAATCCGGCGATGCGAGATAGCGGTAGTAGAGCCCGCTGCGGAACAGCAACCCGCCAATGACCAGCCAGCCCGCGATCGCCAGCGTCGCCAGGAGCAGGATCGGGACCAGCCTGGTCCGGATGGTGCTGCGCGATTCCAGTGTCACGGCCACCCCTGGCGAAGTTCGCAAGAGGCGCCATCCCGCCCTCGCGTAGCGCGGCATTATGGCCGCTGCTGGACACCACATCAGTGCGTTCGGCGCCCGCGGGCGGATGCTGCCGCAAGGGATGCCTCCAAGGCTGATTGCGCCGGGTTCCGCACGCCGGATTTCCAGCTGCCACCGCATGGCACACTGGGGTTCGCAGCACTGCCACGGGAGGGGGCATGGCTCCGCGATCTCCGCTACTGCAGGGCTTGTGGCTGGCCGTGGCCTATTACCTGGCCGCGCGGCTGGCATTGTTGCTCGCGATCCCGCCGGGCTATGCGACCGCGGTGTGGCCGGCAGCCGGCGTGGCGCTGGCCGGGATCCTGGTGTTCGGCTACCGCGTCTGGCCAGGCATCCTGCTGGGGGCCTTCTGCCTCGACTACCCCACGGCGCTGCAGGCAAGCGGTGCGGATACGTTGCCCAAGGCGGTGGCACTGGCCGCGGCCATGGCCGGTGGTGCCAGCCTCCAGGCCGTGACGGGCGCCTGGCTGATCCGCCGCTTCAGCCGCTATCCGGTTGCCTTCAGCCGTGAGCTTGAGATCGGGAAATTCCTTGCGCTGGGTGGAGCGGTCGCGTGCCTGGTGAATGCCAGCATCGGCGTGACGCTGCTGTGGCTCTCGGGCGGCATGTCGACGGACGATGTCCCCTTCGCCTGGCTGACCTGGTGGGCTGGCGACACCATCGGCGTGCTGGTCTTCATGCCGCTGTTCCTGGTCTGGGTGGCGCCGCCAGACAGGCTGTCGCGCCGGCAGAAGTTGTTCATCAGCGTGCCGGTCGGCATCCTGCTGGCCGCGGTGACGTGGTTGTTCGTGCAGGCCAGCGCACTGGAGCAACATCGCATCCGCGTTGAATACGAGCGGCGTGCCGATGCCGTCGCCCAGTCGCTGGTCCTGCGCCTGGCCAGCTACACCGAAGTCGTCCACGAGGTCGGCAATTTCGTGGCGTCCTCCCGGCAGCTGGACAACCGGCAGTTCCAGGCCTTCACCGCGGACGCACTGCGGCGCTATCCCGGCTTGCATGCGCTGTCGTGGAATCCGCTGGTCGAGGATGCCGATCGCGCCGCATTCGAGAGCGCGAACCGGCAGGCCGGACAACCGGCATTGCGCATCGTCGAAATGGGCGCGCGCGGCGACCTGGTGCCCGCATCGCGGCGACCCGACTACGTTCCCGTCACCTACATCGAGCCACTACCTCTCAACCGGTCGGCGCTCGGATTCGACGTGGCCTCGGAACCGTCACGACGCGCCGCCCTGCAGCAGGCGCGCAGATCCGCAGCGCCCGCTGCCACCGGCGTGGTGGACCTGGTGCAGGAGTCGCCCGGCCGCTCCGGCGTCATCATTTACCAGCCCGTGTACTGGTTGCACGAAGGCGATGCCGCCGCCCAGGCACCTGCGCTGCACGGCTACGTCGCCGCGGTGTTCCTGATCGACGCGATGATGGCGCCATTCCTGCAGCGCGAAGACATGCAGGGCATGCACCTGCGGCTCTACGACACCGCGGCACCAGTCGCGCGACGCGTGATGTATCGATCCGATGTTCCCGCGCCGCCAGGAACCGGCGATCGGCCAGGCATTGCCGTGCGCACTGAGACGATCGTGGTTGCCGGACGCCGCTGGCAGCTGACGTTCTTCCTGAGTCCCGAAGACCTTGCCACGAACCGGTCATGGCTGGCGTGGTGCATGCTGGCCGTCGGCATGTTGTTCGCGGCGCTGTCCAGCATTTTCCTGCTGATGGCGGTCGGTCGGCGGGTGGCGGTCGAGAGCGAAGTCCGGTTGCGTACGTCGGAGCTCGAGTCGAGCAACATCGCGCTGCAGCAGAGCCGCGAGCATGCGCAGGCCATCATCGACACCGCCTACGACGCCTACGTGGCGATCGATGCCAACAGCAGGATCCTTGCCTGGAACCGGCAGGCCGAGCGCATGTTCGGCTGGCATCGCGACGACGTGTCCGGACGTGACATCACCGGGCTGGTCATTCCCCCGCGCTTTCGACAGGCGCAATTTCCCGGCGTCGCGCACCTGCTTGCCAACGGCGACGGACCGGCCCTGAACCAGCGCATGGAACTGGTCGCGCTGCACCGCGACGGCCACGAGTTCCCGATCGAGTTGACGATCTGGCCGACACTGCGCGGGGAGACGCTGGAATTCCATGCCTTCGTGCATGACATCAGCGCGCAGTTGATGGCGAACCGGCGCCTGTCCGCGCAAACCGCTGCCGCCGCGGCGCTGATCGAATCCGACGCCCTCGGCGATGCCGGACCCAGGCTGCTGCAGGCCGTTTGCGAAGCGCTCGGTTGGAGCGTCGGGTTGCTCTGGATCGTCGACCGCAGCGATGGCGCGCTGCACTGCGCCGAGGCCTGGCACGCGCCGGGCGTGCCTATGGCTGCATTCCTGTCGCAGAGCCGGGCGATGGCATTCGCCCCGGGCATCGGACTGCCCGGACGGGTGTTCCTGGCCGGCAGGCCGGAATGGATCGCGGACGTCGCGAGCGACGACAATTTCCCTCGCGCCGCGGCGGCCATGGCCGACGGCTTGCGGGCAGCCTTCGCGGTGCCGGTCAACAATGGCGCGCAGGGACTGGGTGTCGTCGAGTTCTTCTCCCTGGCCATCCAGGAGCCCGACCCGGACCTGCTCGGGATGATGGATACCCTGGGCAACCTGCTCGGGCAGTTCATCGCCCGCAGCCAGGCCGAGCGCGCGCTGGAGCAGGAAGGCGAGTTCCTCAACGCATTGCTCGACAACATCACCGAGGGCATCGTCGCCTGCGACGCGCACGGCAACCTCACCATGTTCAACGAGGCCGCGCGTGCCCTGCACGGACTGCCCGGGGAGCCGATGCCGCCGCAGCAATGGTCCGGGCACTACGACCTGTACCTGGCCGATGGCATCACGCCGATGCGGACGGCGCAGGTGCCGCTGTTCCGCGCCTTGCATGGCGAGCAGGTCCGCGACGTCGAAATGGTCATCGCGCCAAGGGACCTGCCCCGCCACGTCGTGGTCTGCAATGGGCGCGCACTGGTCAATCGCGACGGCGACAAACTCGGTGCGGTCGTCGCCATGCACGACATCACCGAGCGCAAGCAGGCCGAGGAGCGCCTGCAGCAACTGGCGCATTTCGACGTACTCACCGGCCTGCCGAACCGCCACCTGTTCCAGGAGTCGCTGAAGAACGCGATGGCGCACGCCGATGCGCAAGGCTGGCTGGTGTCCCTGCTGTTCCTGGACATGGACAACTTCAAGGACATCAACGACAGCCTGGGGCATGCGATCGGTGACGAACTGCTGCGACAGGCCGGCGAGCGCCTGTTGGGTTGCGTGCGGTTGCGCGACACCGTGGGCCGCCTAGGCGGCGACGAATTCGGCGTCATCCTGCTCACGCCCGGCGATCCGCAGGTCGCGGTCATCGTCGCGGAGAAGATCCTGGCGGCCATGCGGGTGCCGTTCGTGCTCGACGGACACACGGTCACCAGCACCGTCAGCATCGGCATCACGGTGTACCCGACGGATACCGCCGACATGCACAGCCTGGTGCGGTACGTGGACATGGCGATGTACGAGGCCAAGCAGTCCGGCCGCAACGGCTACCGGTTCTATACCGAGGCGATGAACCTGCGCGCGAGCGAGAAGCGCGAGTTGCAGGCGGCGCTGGGCGAGGCGCTGGAGCGCGGGGAATTCGTCCTGCACTACCAGCCCAAGGTGAGCCTGGACAGCGGCCGCTGGACCGGCATGGAGGCCTTGCTGCGTTGGCGTCGGCCGGGACGCGGGCTGGTGCCGCCATCGGAGTTCATCCCAGCGCTGGAAGAGAGCGGACTGATCGTGGCCGTGGGCGCCTGGGTGATCGCGGAGGCGTGCCGGCAGTTGCAGTCATGGCGCGCATCGGGACTGGATGCATTGCCGATCGCCGTCAACGTCTCGGCGCAGCAGATGGCCGGGGAAACGCCGGCATCGCCAACGGCCCCGCGTGGTCTTGCGCGCACGGACGCCGGCGCGCGCGAATTGTGGTCGATGACTGCCGCCTGCCTGCAGCGACACGAGGTGCCTGCGGGGCTGCTGGAATTCGAGCTGACGGAAAGCGCGCTGATGTCCGATGCCGAGTACAGCATCGACATGCTGCGGCGGCTCCAGGGGTCCGGCATCCATATTTCCGTGGATGACTTTGGCACCGGGTATTCCAGCCTGGCCTACCTGCGCCGCTTCCCGCTGGACGCGGTCAAGATCGATGGCAGTTTCATCCGCGACGTCACCACCAATGCCGAGGATGCATCGATCACGCTGACCATCATCGACCTGGCGCACCGGCTCAACCTGCAGGTGATCGCCGAGTGCGTGGAGACAGCCGAGCAGCTGGATTTCCTGCGCGCGCACGGCTGCGACCAGGCCCAGGGCTACTTCCTGGCGCGACCGATGCCGGCGGACGAGCTGGAGCGCCTGTGGCGCGCCTGCGGCGGCGTCGCGCCGGGATCGGCAAGCTAGCGTTTCGCCGGATTGTCCCGGGCTGGCACGGTGCTGCCGCGAATCAGGTCCGCCGCGCGCTCGGCGATCATGATGGTCGGCGCATTGGTGTTGCCGGTCGGCAGGCGCGGCATCGCCGCTGCGTCCACCACGCGCAAGCCCGCGACGCCGTGCACGCGCAGCGCGGGATCGACGACGGCCTGGTCATCGCTGCCCATGCGGCACGTCCCCACGGGGTGGTAGACGGTTTCCGCCTTGGCCCTGACGAAGGCGACCAGGTCGCTGTCGCTGAGTTCGTTCGCCGCCGGGTAGATCGGCGCCCCGCGATACGCATCGAAGGCGGGCTGCGCCAGCAATTCGAGCGACATCCTGGCGCACTCCACCATCATCTTCAGGTCGAAGCCATCGGCATCGCTCATGTAGTTGGCCTGGATGCGCGGCTTGTCGGCGACGCGGTTGCTCGCCAGCGTGATGCGGCCGCGGCTGCGCGGATGCAGGAAACACGCGTGCACCGTGTAACCGTCGCCCTTGAGCCGATGGCGACCATGGTCGTCGAGCATCGCCGGGATGAAGTGGAACTGGATGTCCGCGCGATCGTCCGGGGCGAAGCGCGAGCGCACGAATGCACCCGCCTCGGCGATGTTGCTGGTGCCGGCGCCCCGGTGTCCACGCAGGTAATAGTCGAAGGCGACGCGCAGGTCGCCAAGGCGGTCGTAGGTGACCGGCTGCGTGCAGTGCTGCAGCGTGCAGATGTCCAGGTGGTCCTGCAGGTTCTCGCCGACGCCCGGTACGTCGGCGACGACGGGGATTCCAAGCCGTCGCAGTGCATCCCCCGGTCCGATGCCGGACAGCATCAGCAGCTGCGGCGAATTCACCGCGCCGCCGCACAGCAGCACTTCCCTCGCCGCGGGCTGGTGGAATCCCTTGCCGTGCACCGAATAGACGACGCCGTTGGCACGCGGTCGCGGCGAGGCATCGAAGGTAATCCGCGACACCAGGGCGCCCGTCTGCACGGTGAGGTTGGGCCGCGGCCGCGCAGGGTGCAGGTAGGCGACTGCGGCCGAGCAGCGGGCGCCGTCGCGCTGCGTGACCTGGTACAGGCCGAAACCATCCTGATTCGGCCCGTTGAAGTCGTTGTTGGCGGCATGACCGGCCTGTCGGCCCGCCTGTACGAATGCGTGCGACAGCGGATTCACATGACGCAGGTCCGATACGGATAGCGGACCCGCGTCGCCATGCAGCGAATCGCCGCCACGCGAGTTGCATTCGGCCCGCAGGAAGTAGGGCAGGACCGAGTGCCAGTCCCAGCCTTCGGCGCCATCTTCGGCCCAGGCGTCGTAGTCAGCGGGCACGCCCCGGATGTAGCACATGGCATTGATGGAGCTGGATCCGCCCAGCACCTTCCCGCGTGGCCACCACAGCGCGCGGTTGTCCAGCGCCGGCTCCGGGGCGGTGCTGTAGTTCCAGTTGATCCGCCGGTTGCCCGCGAGCTTGGACAAGCCCGCGGGCATGTGGATGAATGGGTTCCAGTCCGCGGGTCCGGCCTCGAGCAACAGCACCGATACCGAGCTGTCCTGGGTGAGGCGGTTGGCGAGCACGCAGCCGGCCGAGCCGGCCCCGATGATGATGTAGTCGTACACGGTGGCGTGTCCTGGGCGGCGATCGCCCCCACTATGCCGCAGGCTTCCGGGTGTCGTCGCGGGGCGGTTGGATGGACGGATGCTTCCATGCCTTCGTGCGACGCCGTCCGCAGACGCATTCGGGCCTCCATGCGATCATGCGGCCTCCTTCCGGTGGGATTCCACGCATGCGCCTTGCTGCCCTGTTCGCCACGCTGTTGACACTGGCGGTTGCCTCGACCGCCGACGCCCAGGCGCAGAATTCCGCTTCGGTGGTGCCGCCGGCGCGCATCGCCGTCCATGCGGCGCGCCTGCTGGATGTCGACACCGGCCGCGTCGTCGCCGATCCGCTGGTCCTGGTCGAAGGCGACAAGGTCGTTTCGGTCACCGCTGGCGGCAGCGCGCCGGCCGGCATGCAGGTGATCGAGCTGGGCGATGTCACCCTGCTGCCCGGCCTGATCGACGTGCACGTGCACCTGACATCCGACCCGACGGTCAGCACCGGCAACTACTACAAGGACGCGCTCACGCTGGGGTCGATGGACTACGCAGTGGTCGCGCCGACGCTCGCCAAGCGCACGCTCGACGCCGGATTCACCACGGTGCGCAACGTCGGTGCGGACGACTATGTCGACATCGCGCTGCGCAACGCCATCAACCGCGGGCAGATCGAAGGACCGCGCATCCTCGCCGCGACCGTGGCGCTCGGATCGACCGGCGGACACGCCGACGACACCACGGGCTTCGCGCCCAACATCGAATTCCACGGCGAGACGGGCGTCGCCAACGGCGTCGAGGGCGTGCGCGAGCGCGTCCGCGAAAACGTCAAGCGCGGCGCCGACGTCATCAAGTTCATGGCAAGCGCCGGCGTGCTCAGCAACGAGACATCGGTTGGCGCGCCCCAGTACTCGCAGGCCGAGATGGATGCGATCGTCGACGAGGCGCATCGCTGGGGCAAGAAGGTCGCCGCGCACGCGCATGGGGCCGAAGCGATCAAGATGGCGATCCGCGCCGGTGTCGACTCGGTCGAGCATTGCAGCTTCATCGACGACGAAGGCCTGAAGCTTGCGAAGCAACACGGCACGTGGCTCGATTTCGACGTCTACAACGACGATTACATCCTCGCCGAATACGGCAAGCTCGGCGTGCCGGAGGAGCAGCTCGCCAAGGAGCGGCTGGTCGGGCGCACCCAGCGCGAGAACTTCCGCAGGGCCGTGCGCGCCGGCGAGAAGATGGCCTTCGCCACCGACGCGGGCGTCTATCCGCACGGCTGGAACGCGAAGCAGTTCGCCACGATGGTCAAGTGGGGCATGACGCCCTTGCAGGCGATCCGCTCGGCGACGGTGGATGCCGCGGATCTTCTCGGCTGGAAGGACAAGGTCGGCGCGATCAAGCCCGGCTATTACGCCGACATGGTCGCTGTCAGCGGCGATCCACTGGCCGACGTCAGCGTGCTGGAGCACGTCGGCTTCGTGATGAAGGGCGGACGCGTGGTGCACGGCGCGACGCCATAACGCGTTGGCAATGTTTCGCCGCAAGCCAAGGCCGCTGGACACCGCACATGCCGACCGCCGTGCGCGGCGCCTGCTGCAGCGCGCGGCATGGGCGGTCGCGGTATTCGTTTTCGTCTTCCTGGCATGGGGATTCGTCTGGGAGCCAGGCCGCCTGGTCGAGCGCGACTACACCATCGCGCTGCCGCACTGGACGCCGCAATGCGACGGCCTGCGCGTTGACGTCGTCGCTGACCTGCACACGGGTTCTCCGCGCAATGGGGTCGACAAGCTCGACCGCGTCGTGTCGGAGCTGGGTTCGAGCGACAGCGACGTCGTCATCATGGCGGGCGACTACGTCATCCTGAAGGTGCTGCTGGGCAAGTACGTCAACCCGGAAGTGGTGGCGGCGCACCTCAAGCCGCTGCTGGCGAAGAAGCGGGTGTATGCGGTGCTGGGCAACCACGACTGGTGGAAGAACGGCGCGCGCGTGCGCCGGGCGCTGGAGTCGGACGGCATCACCGTGCTGGAGAACCGGGGCGCTGAAATCTCCCTGGGGCAATGCCGGCTGTGGCTCGTCGGGGTCGGTGATCTCTGGGAAGGCCATCCCGATATCCGGCGCGCGTTTTCCGCGGTCAACGACGACATGCCGGTGATCGCGATCACCCACAACCCCGACCTGTTCACGAAGATGCCGGGACGCGCGTCGCTGGTGATCGCCGGACACACGCATGGCGGCCAGGTGAACCTGCTGCCCGGACAGCCGTCGGTCCGCTTCGGACATTTCATCGCCGGCCCCATCATCGACCACGGCCGGCTGTTGTTCGTGACCCCGGGCATCGGCACCAGCATCCTCCCGTTCCGGTTCCGGGTGCCGCCGGAGATCTCACGCCTGACCCTGCGCAGCGCGGCGAGGCCGCAGTAGCCCGGCCTTAAACCACCAGGGTCCGCGGCGCATCGGACTGGGTATGCTCGCCGCCACCATGACCGACTGCCTGTCCGGCCCGCCGCAAACCGCCCAGCCGGTCGACATCGACCGCGCATTGGTGCGATCGGCGGTGGATGGCGACGTCAAGGCATTCGAGGCGCTGTACCGTCGCCACGCCGCACGCGTGCATGGCGTGATCACGCGCCTGGTCGGCTACCACGGCGCCCGCGCCGAGGACCTGACCCAGGAAACCTTCGTGCGCGCCTGGCAGGCACTGCCGGGCTATCGATTCGAAAGCGCCTTCGGGACCTGGCTGTACCGGCTGGCCGCCAACACGGCGCTGATGGAGCTGCGCGCGCGCCGCAGCCGGCCGAGCACGGATGGCGATGCCGCGCTGGAGGACATCGGCACCCCGGATTCGGCTGGCCATGCGACGGCACTGACGCTGGACCTGGAACGCGCTGTCGCCAGCCTTCCGCCCCGCGCACGCGCCGTGCTGGTGCTGTTCGACGTGGAAGGCTGGAAGCACGAGGAAATCGCGGACGCACTTGGCATGGCAGTCGGCAGCTCCAAGGCCCAGTTGCACCGGGCCCGCGGCCTGCTGCGCACACGACTCGGAGGTACCCATGACTGACACCGGCGACACGACCGGATGGATGGACGATCCGCTGCGCGTCCGCTTGCGCGCGCTGCGAACCGACCTGCCCCCCGAACACGACCTGTGGCCGGGGATCGCCGCCAGGATCGCGCAGACACCACCCGCCATGCACTTCGGGCGCAACCGTTGGCGCACTGCGACACCTTGGGCGATGGCGGCAGCCGTGGTGCTGGCGGTGTTCCTGGCCTGGCAGCACAACGCCACGTCTCCGCGTGGCGGCAGCGACAAGCTGATCGCACGCGAGGCCCAAGGCATGACACGCGAATACCGCGGCGCGCTGCAGGTGATCACCGCCAGCGCCCAGGGCGATGTCGCCGACACCCAGGCGCTGCGCGATCTTGATCGCAGTGCCGCGCAGATCCAGGCCGCGTTGGTTCGCGATCCGGATGCCCGCTTCCTGCTCGATCGACTGCAACACACCTACGCATTGCGGCTGGCGCTGACGCAGCGCGCCGCGATGAGCTGACAACCTCGATGTTCCTGGAGCCCGCCATGACACGCACGACCCTGCATCCACGCGTTCTTGCCTTCGCCCTGTTCGCCTGCCTCGGCAGCGCCAGCGCGTGGGCGGCGACGCCAATCGACCAGACGCGGCCGCTGGACGCGCGCGGCCGCATCGAGATCGACAATCTCAAAGGCCACATCAAGGTCCGTGCATGGGACCGCAACGAGGTCCACGTGACCGGTTCGCTCGGCACCGGTGTGGAGAAGCTCGTCGTCGAGGGGAGTGGCGACCACCTTGTCGTGCGCGTGCAATATCCCAAGCAGCTCGGCGCGTGGCGCGGCGACCGCAGCGGGCCGACCGACCTGCAGCTGCAGGTACCGCTGCGTGCATCGCTGGATATCCAGTCGGTATCGGCGGACGTCGATGTCGATGGCGTGGCGCCGGGTGACCTGGGCATCGATACGGTGAGCGGCGATATCGTCGCGGCCGCCGCGCCGCAGCATGCGGACATCAATAGCGTCAGCGGCAGCCAGCGGGTGACCATCAACAGCGACGACGTCAAGGTGGAATCCGTCAGTGGCGCGATCCAGTTGCGCGGGCGCCTCAACGGCCAGGTGCATGCGGAGACCGTTTCGGGAAAGCTGTCGATCGATACGACCGGCGAGCGCCTGCAACGGCTGCAGGCCGGGACGGTGTCGGGCGCGGTCGACGCGCATGTCGCAGTGGCGGAAGGCGGCCACATCAAGGCCGAGACAGTCAGCGGCGACATCCGCCTGCACATGCCGCGGGCGCTGTCCGCGCGCGTCAGCGGCGAGAGCTTCAGCGGCTCGCTGAAGGCGCCCGGAGCGGACGTGAAGAAGGAAGAGTTCGGTCCTGGCTCGAGCTTTGACCAGCGTTACGGCAACGGCTCGGGCGATGTCCGGATGGAGACCTTTTCCGGCGATGCGGAGCTGACGCTGGAATGAGGTTCCGACGGGTTCGCATGGCGGCGCAATGCCGCCATGCGCGCGACAGCGACTTCAGCCGCGGCCGGTCCTGCCCGGATCAGGCCGCAGCACGATTGCTGCTGTCGGACTGCGCTTTGGCGTCGTCGGAAAAATCAACGTAGTAGGACGCCGCCCGCAATTCCCATGGTTCGAAATCGTCGACGGTGATCGCGTCCAGCGTCATCGTCCGCAACTCCTCCAGTTGCGCGCGTTCGGCCGCGGTGATCCAGCCTTCGCGAACGCCTTCGTCCAGTTGCGCGGGGAAGTCCAGCGCCTCGATGTCGCTGTTCTTGAGTGCCTTGAGGAACTTGCGCTCCACGGGCTCGGCAAGGATGACCTTGGGCAGGTAACTGTCGATGCGACCAGCCGGATTGTTGTCGCAGGGCGTGAGGAACACACCTTGCGCGAGTCGTGACCGGGCGTCGCACGGCGCCATCAGCAACGACGCCGCGCGATGGCCCAGGCGATCGCTGGGCGGCGTCGCGCGACGCCCCAGTGGGAACACCAGCAGCCACAGCAACCAGCCGACCGGACGAATGGGGAAATTCCGCAAGGCACCCGACAGGGACAGTTCCATCTTGTGTACGGCATCGTGGAAGGCCCACGCGAGCAATGGCTGGTCCCCGACCGGGCGACCTTCGTCCTCGTAACGCTTGAGCATGGCGCTGGCGATGTAGAGGTTGCTGAGCACGTCGCCCAGGCGGCCGGAGAGCGACTCCTTGAACTTCAGCTTGCCGCCCAGCAGCAGCATGGAGGTATCGGCCATCACCGCCAGCACCGCCGAGTAACGGTTGAGCTTGCGATAGAAGCGGCGGGTGTAATCGTCGCCCGGGGCGCGGCCGAACCGCGAGGAGGTCAGGCCGAACCAGAAAGCGCGCACGGCATTGGAGATGGCCGAGCCGATGTGGCCGAACAGGCTGCTGTCGAACGCATCGATGCGCTCCCGCGGGTCGGTCAGTGCGGCCGCCTTCATCTCCTTCATCACCCAGGGATGGCAGAGGATCGCGCCCTGGCCGAAGATCATCAGGCTGCGCGTCATGATGTTCGCGCCTTCGACCGTGATGCTGATCGGCAGCGCCTGCCACGCGCGACCCAGGTAATTGCGCGGGCCGAGGATGATGCCCTTGCCGCCATGGATATCCATGGCATCGCGGATGACTTCCCGACCCATCTCGGTGCAGTGGTACTTGGCGATGGTCGACGGGACCGCCGGGTTTTCACCGCGCGAGACGGCGGCGGCCGTGGCCTGGGCCAACGCGCTGATCGCATAGGCCTTGCCGGCAATGCGCGCGAGGCCTTCCTCCACGCCCTCGAAGCGCCCCACCGACAAACCGAACTGCTTTCGGATGCGCGCATAGGCACCGGTCACGCAGGCGCTCATCTTGGCGCCGCCGCTGGCGATGGAGGGCAGGGTGATCGACCGCCCGATCGACAGGCACTCCATCAGCATCTGCCAGCCGCGGCCGGCGTAGTCCTCGCCACCGATCAGCTGCGACAGCGGCACGAACACGCCATCGCCGCGGATCGGACCGTTCTGGAAGGGATTGTTGAGCGGGAAATGCCGACGGCCGATGTCCAGTCCAGGCGTCTCGCGCGGCACCAGTGCCAGCGAGATGCCGATGTCCTTCTTGTCGCCAAGCAGGCCGTCGGGGTCGTACATGCGGAAGGCGACACCGATCAGCGTCGCGACCGGGGCGAGCGTGATGTAGCGCTTGTCCATCGTCAGCCGGATGCCGAGCACCTGCGCGCCGTTCCATTCGCCCATCGCGACGATGCCGTAGTCCGGGATCGAGGTCGCGTCGGAACCGGCGAAGGGGCCGGTCAGGGCGAAGCACGGCACCTCGCGTCCGTCCGCCAAGCGCGGCAGGTAGTACTGCTTCTGCTCATCGGTGCCGTAATGCATCAGCAGTTCGGCCGGCCCCAGAGAATTGGGCACGCCGACCGTCGTGCTGACGGTGGACGAGATCGACGACAGCTTCTGGATGACCTTGTGGTTCATCAGTGCGCTGAAACCCAGGCCGCCGTACTGCGCGGGGATGTTCAGCCCGAAGAACTTGTTGTGCTTCAGGTAGTCCCAGATCTCGGGCGGCAGGTCGGCGCGCACGTGGCTGATGTCCCAGTCGTCGCTCATCCGGCACAGCGTTTCGCACGGCCCGTCGAGGAAGGCCTGCTCGGCGGCGGTGAGCACGGGCGCGGGCTGCGACAGCAGCTGGTTCCAGTCGGGCCTGCCCGAAAACAGCTGGCCCTCGAAACCGACCGTTCCGGCCTCGATCGCCGTGCGTTCGGTGTCCGACAGCGGCGGCAGGATCCTTGTGTAGAAGGTGAGTAAAGGCGCGGTGATGCGCTGCTTGCGGAATCCGGGAACCAGCAGCGGAACGGCGACCAGCAGCACCAGCAGCGCCGCGATGCCGGTGGCGACATGGCTTGCGCCGCCCAGCCAGCAGGCAAGCAGCAGGACGGCGACGATCGCCACCCAGGTGGTGAGCCGATAGCGGTGGTAAGCGGCGAATGCGCCGGCGAACAACACGGCAAGGAAAGGCAGTAACACGCTCATCGTTCGCTCCAGCGCAATGCGGCCGTGGTGGACAGGTTAGCTGGCCATGGCGGGCTTGCGTCACCACCATACGGACAAGTATGGAATTCACTTCGCGAGGCTGTCAACCACAGTCGGCGCATACATACTGTTCGGGACGCTGGCGTATGGATACACTGTTCACATGGTATCGGCGAGCACAGGTGCAGTGACCAGGGTCGCCGAGCGCAGCGGTCGCCTGAGTGCGGAAGACTGGGCGCAGGCAGCGCTGGACGTGATCGCCGAGCAAGGCGTCGCCGCTGTTGCCGTCGAACCGCTGGCCCGCCGCCTTGGCGTGACCAAGGGCAGCTTCTACTGGCATTTCCCATCGCGCGATGCCTTGCTGCAAGCGGCGCTGGAGCGTTGGGAACAGGTCGAGCAGGAAACCGTGTTCGGCTCGGTCGAAGCGGTGCCCGACCCACGCGAGCGATTGCGCGCGCTGTTCCTGGTGGTCGCGCACCAGGTCAAGTTGCACACCATCTATAGCGAGCTGCTGAAGGCGCTCGATCATCCGACGGTCAAGCCGGTCATCGAGCGCGTCTCGGGCCGCCGCCTGGACTACCTCACCGCGTCCCTGCGCCAGGCCGGGATGGGACGGGCGGATGCCCAGCATCGGGCCCGCCTGGCCTACGCCGCCTATGTCGGTTTCCTGCAGTTGAACCTGCAGCTGCACCAGCCGCGCCTGCAGCACGATGAGTTCGAGGCTTACGTCGAACACGTGATGGCGACGCTGATCCCGGCACCGTGAGGCGCGGGAAGCCAATCGAATTGAAGTCAGAGAGGTGATTGTCTTGAACGAAGCAAACTCGAGCATGGATCGCAAAAGCGCATCCGGCCAGGAACGCGTCCACCCCGGCATGGCTGTCGCCCCCGAGTCGGCAGGCAGCCGGCTGGATGCCCTGAACCAGTGGGTGCTGGAAGTCGCGCGCCTGACCCGGCCTGAGCGCATCCAGTGGTGCGACGGCAGCGACAGCGAATTCGAGGCGCTCGTCGAGCGCATGGAAGCCGACGGCACGTTGCTGCCGTTGAACCCGGACACGCATCCGCGCAGCTGGCTGCATCGCTCGCATCCGGAAGACGTCGCGCGCGTGGAGCACCTGACCTTCGTCTGCACCAGCGAGCGCGACGATGCCGGTCCCAACAACCACTGGATGGCGCCGGCCGACGGCCATGCGCGCATGGACGGGTTGTTCGACGGCTGCATGCGCGGCCGCACGATGTATGTCATCCCGTACTGCATGGGACCGATCGATTCGCCGCTGTCGCGTTGCGGCGTCGAGATCACCGATTCGCCATACGTCGTCGCCAACATGCGCATCATGACGCGCATGGGCGCGGCGGCGCTGGCGCGGATCGAGCGCGAGGGGAGCTTCGTGCGCGGACTGCATTCGGTCGGTGAGCTCGACCCGGATCGCCGCTTCATCATGCATTTCCCCGAAGAACTCACCATCAAGTCCTTCGGATCGGGCTACGGTGGCAATGCGCTGCTCGGCAAGAAGTGCCATGCCCTGCGCATCGCATCGCACCAGGCGCGGACGGAAGGCTGGCTTGCCGAACACATGCTGATCCTGGGCCTGGAAAATCCCGAGGGCGAGACGCATTACATCGCCGCCGCATTCCCCAGTGCCTGCGGCAAGACCAACCTGGCGATGCTGATCCCGCCCGAGGGTTACCGCCAGGACGGCTGGAAGGTGTGGACCGTCGGCGACGATATCTGCTGGATGCGCCCGGGCAGCGATGGCCGCCTGTACGCGATCAACCCGGAAGCTGGTTTCTTCGGCGTCGCGCCGGGCACGAGCATGGCGTCCAATCCCAACGCGTTGGCTTCCATCCAGCGCGACACCATCTTCACCAACGTCGGACTGACGGCCGACAACCAGCCGTGGTGGGAGGGATTGGGTGTCGGCGAACCCGCTTTTGACTGGCGTGGAAATGCATACGATTGCAATGCCGGTCCGGCGGCGCATCCAAACTCGCGATTCACGGTTTCAGCCCGGCAATGCCCCAGTTACTCGGCCGAAGCGGAGAATCCGGCCGGCGTGCCGATCTCGGCGATCGTGTTCGGCGGCCGCAGGGCATCGCTGGTGCCGCTGGTGTTCGAGGCCCGCGACTGGGCGCATGGCGTGCTGGTCGGCGCGGCGATGGGTTCGGAAACCACCGCTGCGGCAACCGGTGCCGTCGGCGTGATGCGTCGCGATCCGATGGCGATGAAGCCATTCTGCGGCTACAACTTCGCCGACTACTTCGCGCACTGGCTGTCCTTCGACAGCGAAGGCGCAAGGCTGCCGAAGATCTTCCACGTCAACTGGTTCCGCAAGGGTGATGACGGCAAATTCCTGTGGCCCGGATTTGGCGACAACCTGCGCGTGCTCGAGTGGATGATCAAGCGCGTCGAAGGCAGGGCCGGCGCGGTCGACACGCCGATCGGTGCGCTGCCGCGAGTGGAGGACGTCAACCTCGACGGCGTGCCGCTGACCGCCGAGGCGCGCGACAAGCTGTTCGGTTTCGATCGACAGGCCTGGTTGGCCGAGCTCGACGGCATCGGCAGCTACCTGGACGAATACGGTCCGCGCATGCCCGCCGCATTGCGAAGCGAGCAGCAGCGCATCGCCGTCGCACTTGCACGGACGACGGCATGACCGGCCCGGTGTCCGGTCTGCCCTCACGCCAGGATGTCGAGAATTCCCTGTCCGCCGGCAACCTCGCGCGTGCGCTGAGCGACAGCACCGCATTGCTCGACAGTGATCCGGGAAACCCGGAGTTCGTCGCATTGCATGGCGCGACGTTGCTGGCGAATGGAAAGCCGCAGGCGGCGGTCGACGTGTTGTCGGTCGCGGCACGCGCAGCCGACGCTCCCTACGCGATCACCTCCGGGCTGGCGATCTGCCAGGTCGCTGCCGGCGATCCCGCATCCGCGATCGAGAGTTTCCGCCGGGCGCTGGCCCAGCATCCGCAAGAGTCTGCGCTCCGGCTCATGTATTCCGAGTGCCTCCAGCACCAGGGCAATCGGACCGATGCCGTGCAGCAGGCCTTTCGTGCAGTGCACGATGCCCAGGCGCAAGGGGGTTGGCTGGATGACGCGTCCACGCCGCCGCCCATGCGCGAGCGCGTCAAGCGGGCCATGGCGATGATCGACCAGGGCCGGCAGTCGCTGTTCGAGGCGGTACTCCAGCCACATATCGCGGCATTCGGCGCGACCGGCATGCAACGTGTCGCCGCCGCGCTGGGCGTGTACCTGCAGACCCATGCACCGGTCAATCCCGATCCGCGCCAGCGGCCCTCGTTCCTGTGGATGCCAGCACTGCCACCGACACCCTTCTATCCGCGCGAGCGGTTCGACTGGTACGACGCACTCGAAGCCGCGACAGCCGACATCCGTGACGAGTTTTCCAACGTGGCGCCGTTGCTCGGCTCCGGCGGCGACACGGCAGGTCCTGAAAGCGATCCCGGGGCCGGGGCAGGCGATGCCTATTCCTTCCATCGGCGCGGCAAGGACTTCGCGGAACATCTTGCAGCCTGTCCAAGGACCGCAGCCGCACTCGCTGGCGTTCCACTCAGGCAGATCGCAAACCACGCGCCCGAGGTGATGTTCTCCGTGTTGGCGCCCGGCACCCACGTCAAGCCGCGTCACGGGATCACCAACACCCGCGTGGTCACGCACCTGCCGCTGATCGTGCCGCAAGGTGACTGCAGGCTCGTCGTCGGTGGCGAGGCGCGTGCGTGGCAGGAGGGTCGGTGCGTCACCTTCGACGACACGCTTTTGCATGAAGCGTGGAATCGCAGCAGCCAGCAGCGGGTCGTGCTGGTCGTGGACACGTGGAACCCGGACACCACCGAGCCCGAGCGCATCGCGCTCCGCGACCTGGTGGAGAAGATCGGCGAATTCAACCTGGGCGCCGGGATCAGCTGATCCCCCGGCAGCCGGCGGCGCTTCAGAACATCAGATAGGTCGACAGGATGTACTTGTCGCCGCTGATCGGCGGCCGCCCGGCATGCTGGAACATCCAGTACGGCGGGAACATCAGCAGCCGGCCCGCCTTCGGAGCGACCTTGATGCCGAGGTCGCAGAACTCCGTCTCGCCACCTTCCTCGACGGTGTTCAGGTACCAGAGGAAGACCATGTATCGGCTGCTGTAGTCGTCGATCGAATCGAAATGCGGTTCGAAGCCTTCCACCTGCGGGTGGTAGCGCTTGAGTGTCAGCCGGTCCGTCTTTGGTCGCAGCGGAACCGGAATGGTCAGCGGAACCTCGCTGTTGTAGCGGGCAAGGTAGGTGTCGACCTGGGCCAAAAAGAATCCCAGGAATGCCTTGTCGGCCTGCGTGCCGATGTTCATTTCGGTCCAGGCGCTGTTGTCGAGACCGGGGCGGATGCCACGCCCGTTGCGCCGCTGCAGTTCGGTCATCTGTTCGAAACCGGCAACGAGGTTGGCGCAGAAGCCGTCCTCCAGGGCATTGTCGTAAACCCGGATGTAGTCCTTCAGCGCGTGCATGGCTCGCCTCCGTCCAGGGCGTATCCCCAATGGCTGGCGATCGGTTCCAGCAGCGGGAACAGGGGTTCGAAATACGCCCGGTAAGGCTGCCAGCGCGCGACCGCGCGCGCGTTCACCGGCTCGATCACCTGCGCGTAGCTGGGAGTGCTGATGTATTTCTTTCCCGCGGCGTGCGCGGCGAAATCGGACAGCGGCGCGCGGTCGGCGATCCCGAGGTAATCGGCGATGACATCCACCTGGCTGGCGAAGTCCGACACGGTCTCCTCATAGCGCAGCAGCAGGGCATCGGGGCACAGCAGTGGCTGGTGGTGGATCCAGAAGCGCATGGCGTTCACGTAGCTCTTCGCCAGCCGCTCCAGCGTCGAGCACAGCACCATGAAGGCCGGTGAGCGGAAGTTCTGCATGTAGCAACTCAGGATGACATCGCAGGGATGGCGCAACGCCAGGATGACGCGGGCGTCGGGGAAGAGCCGGCGGATCATCGGCAGCCGCAACAGGTTCAGGGGATTCTTGTCGACCAGCGTGCTGCCCGGCGCGATGTCGGCGACCTTGCTGGATTCAGCCCAGTAGAGCTCGCGCAATTCCGCCAGGTCGGCATCGGACAGACGGTCGAGTTCATGGGGATAGGTCAGGCCTTTCGATTCCATGCACTCGACGCAGTACTGGATGATGATCCGCTCATCCATGGAGACGAACGCGGGATGCGCGTCCAGCATCTGTTCGAGCATGGTCGTGCCCGATCTTGGGAATCCGACGATGAAAACGGGCGACTCGGCCCTGGATGGAGCGTTGGGGGAGACGGCAAAGACCGTCTGCTCCGGCGTCATCCATCTGGAGGCAATGCGCAGTGGTTCGTCCGGCGATTCGGCGACCTCGGGCAGGCTGGCCGAGGCCAGTGCGAACTGGATGGCATGGGCCTGCGCGAGCTCGGCCATGGCCTCGTCGACGGCTCCCTGCTTGTCGGCCACCTTCGCCATGACGAAGTGGGCATTGGCCTTGGCCGCGGGCGGCAACCCCGATAGCTGCAGCAGGGCGCGGGTGGATCGGCGCGCTCGGTCGTAGTCCTTCGCCCGCAAGGCCAGCGCGGAATCAAGGCTGAGGAATTCCGCCTCCATCTCCGCGTCTGTCGCGACCTCGGTCCGCACCTGCTCGAGCAGCGAGCGGGCGCTGTCGATCCGGTTGGTGCGTTCATGCAATGTGGCCAGGCGAAGGATAGCGAGTGGATCGCCGGTTCGCGCGTCGGCTGTCAGCAGGTTCTCCGCATCCTCAACCTGGCCCAGCTGGATGAGGGCCTTGGTCAGGTCGCGTCGCAGCGACGGATCAAGCGCCGGCCACCAGGCATGTGGTGGGATCAGCGATTGCGCGCGACGCGTATCGCCGCAGTCGATGCAGGCCAGGGCGGCGTAGATGCGGGCTTCGGGCAGGTCGCCCAGCTCGCAGGCATCCAGGAAGCAATGCCTGGCTTCGGCCACGCGACCCATGTCCAGCAGCAGCAATCCGTAATTGATCAGGGTCCCATCGACGGCATGCGGCAACGTCAACGCCTGCTTGAACTCCGCCTCCGCCTCGTCGTATCGCTTGAGATGCCGCAGCATCACGCCGCGGTTGGCCCGATATTCGCCGACATCCGGCCTCGCCTGCGCCAGCGCCGCGAATGCATCCGCGGCGCCCGCGAATTGACCGATGGCCTGCAACGAGATGGCGAGCAGCGTCAGGACGTTTTCATTTCCGGGATTCGACTCCAGTGCCGACCTGCTCAGGCGGGCACTGGACTCGAATCGACCGGCCTCGAATTCGGCGACGGCTGCGTTGAAGAGAAGCTGGCTCATCGGGGTCCCAAAGAAAAAGGGCCGCGCGGCATGCCGCGCGGCCCCCAAGTCTAGCAATCTACAGTTGGATCAGAACTTGACGGTGTAACGAGCCCAGTAGTAGCGGCCGATCGTGTCAAACGTGTTCACGTCCGTGTTGGCGTTGAGCACGTTGTTCTGGTACAGCACCGGCGGCTGCTTGTCGAACACGTTGTCCACGCCGACTTCCAGGCGCGAGTTGATCGACGGCAGTGCATAACCCACCTGGAGGGCATGGGTCACGTAGCTGCTGTAGGACAGCGGGTCGCAGAAATTGCCGGTGTAAGCGCAGGCACCATCGCCGCTCGGGATATCGAACGCGCCGATGTAACGGGTACGCCAGCTGGCGGACCAGTCACCCAGGCTCCAGTCGGCGAACAGGCGACCACGGACACGCGAGTACATGCCGTAGTCCTTGTTGTAGTTGCCGGCCAGGTGCACGATCGGATCAGCATTGGTGGTGGTGTCGACGTCGTTGTCCCACTTCGCGATGTAGGTGCCATCGAAGCCGAAGTTGAACGAACCGAACGCGGTGGACGGCATCTTGTAGCGCAGTGCCAGATCCCAGCCAGTCGCGTCCAGGCGGCCGAGGTTGACCGTCGGCTGCGAGATGTACGACACGTCACCATTGGCGAAGCGATGGATGAACGGGCAGTACGGGCTGTTGTTGTCGTTGTAGCACTGCGTCAGAACGGTCTGTGCACCGATCGTGCTGATGTTGTCGCCCAGCGTCAGACGCCAGTAATCCAGGCTCATCGACGCACCCGACAGCCAGCTCGGGTCATACACCATGCCCCAGTCGTACGAACGACCCTGCTCGGGCTTGAGCTGGTAGCCGGCGTAACGCGCGCCGGAGATGACGCCCGTCAGCTGCGAGTTGGCCTGTGGGCCAATGCCGTTGACCGGATCGATCGCGGTGGCGCCAGTGCCCGCGCCGCATGCGCCGGCATGGGCCGGATCATTGGTGTAACCCGCGCATGGATCCTGCGCCTGTGGAGCGTTGCCCTGCGGGCCGGCGTACAGGTCACTGATGGTCGGTGCCCGGAACACGTCGGCAACGGTGCCACGCACCAGCAGGTCGTTGAACGGACGCCATTCGACCTGCAGCTTGTTGTTGACGGTGTTGCCGAAGTCGCTGTAGTTCGAGAAGCGCGAACCGAAGGTCACGTTCAGGGCCTTGGCGAACGGCACGTCCTTCAGGATCGGAACGAACATTTCGCCGTAGAGCTCACCGACGCTGAAGCTGCCGGACAGGGCCGAACCGCAGGCTTCCTGCGAGATGAAGCAGGTGCCATCGGCGCCAGCCACTGCGACGTAGTCGACCGTGGTGCGCAGGTAGTCACGATGCCATGCACCACCGAACGCCAGCTGCACGGCACCGGCCGGCAGGTTGAACAGTTCGCCGGAGGCATTGGCCTCGAAGCCCTTCTGGTCGTTCATCAGGCGGTACATCGGGTTCACTGCGTACTGCTGCAGGGTCGCGATGGTCTGCGGGTCGTTGATGTTGAAGATGTTCAACGGGGTGCAGTTGGCGATCGGCGCAGTCGCGGTGCCGCAGGTCACGGTGTTGGTGGCCGGGTCGAGGAACGACGGGCCGAGGGCCGCACGCAGGCCTTCGTAATACACGTAGCCGTGGGTCTCGCTGTCCTGCGTGACGTGGCCGTAGTTGACGCCGAAGTCCCACTTCCAGGTGTCACCCAGGAAGCCGGTGACGCCAGCGAACACCTGGTCGGTCGTGGTCGCGTTGAACGACATGCGCTGACCCAGCGAGGTGAAGCGGGTCATGAACTGGTTGGTGCCGGCGCCGAAGTCGATGCCGAAGGGGTTGTAGTAATTGTCCTTGGAAATCAGCACGCCGTCGGAGTTGGCGTCGAACGGCAGTGCCGCGATGGCGAAACCGGACGAGGTCTTGTTGTGATAGACCTGCAGGTAGGCGCTGACGTCGTCGGTGATCTGATAGTTGCCCAGGAAGAACGCATTGGTGCGCTCCTGCGGGGTCAGGATCAGGTTGGTGCGCTGGTAGTTGTACGCATCGGTCGCGCCGCTGTAGCAGCGGTAGTCGGCGGTGCTGTTGCCCGGCGCACCGGCGATGCGGGTGACGCTGGAGCAGCCCAGCGCGGTCCGCACCGGATCGCCTGACGGCAGGAAGATGCGGCCGAAGGGATTGCGGCTGGAGCCGGCGACGAACGACGAACCGTAGTACAGGTAGGTCGCATCCTTGGAGAAGTCACGGTCCGCGGCGGAGATCGCCTTGAACTTGTTGTAGTCGATGCCGGCGATGACGTTGCCCTTTTCGCCGGTCTGGCCAAAGGTCACCGATCCACCGGTGCGCTCGCCATCGCCACGGCTGGAAAGGCCGTAGTTGAGCGACGCTTCCATGCCCTGGAAGTCCTTGCGCATGATGAAGTTGACGACGCCCGCGATGGCGTCCGAGCCGTACACCGACGAGGCGCCGACGGTCAGGACTTCGATGCGCTCCACGGCCGAGGCCGGGATGGCGTTGACGTCGCCGTTGATGATGCGGTGGCCGTCGATCAGGGTCAGCGTGCGGGCCGAGCCCATGCCGCGCAGATCGATCGTCGAGGCACCGGTACCACCGCCGTTGTTGACCTGCGGGTTGGTCGGCGCGCCGGCCATGTTCGGCAGTTCCTGGATCAGGTCGCCGAGGGTCAGCTTGCCGGTCTTCTCGATCGCGGCGCGATCGATGGTGACGACGGGGCTGGCGTTTTCAGCGTCGACACGGCGAATGCGCGAACCAGTGACTTCGATGCGATCGAGGGTCGTGGCTTGCTGTTCGGCCGGGGCGGTCGTCGTGGTGGTGGTCGTCGTCGTGGTGTCCTGGGCGAATGCAACGCCCGTGCCGGCGACGGCGGTAGCGCCCACGGCGAGCGCGAAGGTGATCGCGTCGCGGAGCTTTGTGGTCTTCAAGGTCATCTCTCTCTCCAAGTCGTTCTTGGGTATTTCCCATGGGAACCTCCCCGGTGGAGTCAAGAAAGACGCCAATGCCGGCAAGGCCGGGGCCGATAGTAGCCCCCCTTGGCCAAAAATTAAAGTGTCGTTAAGTGGCGGGCTGAAAGCCGCCGGGAACGCAGGTCTCAGAGATCCTGCTGGTAACGCACGTAGGGCACGGTGCCCTCGTCTTCCGTACCGTCGCTGGCCGGGGTGAAGGGGTTCTTGCCCCGTGTGATGACGTTGTCCGCGCCCACGGTGAGCTGGCCGCTCCAAGGGGTCCGCCAGGTGAGGCCCAGACCCAGGCCTTCCCATTTCGGCTGGCCGGGGGTGTCGACCACATGGCCGATGATGTTGGCCCCGAAGGCGCCAAATCCGCCGCCCACGCTGAGGGTCTTGCTGCTCCAGCGGTCCGCCAGGGCGGGGGCTTCGGACGGTGAGATCAAGCGTGCCTTGGCCATGGTGCCCGCGATGGACACGTAACCCTGCCGGCTGAGGTTTTTCTGGGCGAAGACGGTGAGGTCATTGACATCCACGCGCCCGCCCGCTGCTCCCGGGGTGAGCCAGGCCGGCAGCGTGTCGTGGCCGCTGCCGAGCGACAGCCCAAGCTTGCCGCCATTGCGGGTGATGGCCGCATTGGCACTGGTGCGCCGGCTGCCGTTGTCGTCCAGCCCGTCTCCCAGCGTCGCCAGCATGCAGTTGTTGGACAGGCTCCCGAGTGCGCCCAGGCCCTTTTTGCGATCGCAGAGCAGCCCGAGCGAGTGGCCGGCTTCAAGCCCGAAAGTGGTGTCCAGCGCCGCGTTGCCAAAGCGCCAGCGCGTGCCTGCCTGGGCGCCCCCCATGGGCTCGAGGACCAGCAGCGCCTCAAGCTTGCCGCTGGCGTTGTTCCAGACCGGCAGGATCGTCTGGTCGCTCACGGTGCCAGTCGCCTTGTTGCCCAGCGATTGCGCAGCAGCGCCCGACGTGCCGGCGAGGGCAAGCATCAGGGCGAGTGGCAATTGCAGGAGGCGGGCTGACATGGCTGCGTGTGACCGTGGGTGTCTGGTCGAGTTCCCTTGGATCAAGGCCTCAATCTACTGGATTTATGTTTATTTAACAATCGCCGGGAGTGCCTGTCCAGCTATTGCAGCCGCTCCGGGGCTGGCTGGGCAGGCGGGTGGGACTGGAAGATTCCTGCGATCTCATCGGCGTCGAAGAGGTACTGCTGGCCACAGAATTCGCAGCGGATCTGGGCAACTCCCTCGGCAGCCGCGGCCTGGGCCTCGTCCTGTCCCAGTGCGTCCAGCATCGAGGCGACCCGCTCCCGTGAGCAGGAACAGGCAAACCGCAGCGGCCTGACATCCAGGAGTTGGGCTTCCTCCTCGTGGAACAGCCGCTGCAGCAGCAGTTCGGCCGGCCAATCCAGCAGTTCCTGCGACGACAGCGTCTCGAACAACGCCGTCGCCCGGTTCCAGCCATCGTCGTCGCCGCTGTCGCCGGGCAGCTTCTGCAGCATCAGCCCGGCCGCGCGGGTGTCGTCGGCCGCGAGCAGCAGCCGCGTTGGCAACTGCTCGGATTGCCGGAAATAGCCTTCGAACGCCCCAGCCAGCGAATCGGATTCCAACGCGACCATGCCCTGGTAGCGGGTGGGCTCGCGTCCCTCGGCCCCGGGATTCTCGATGGTGATCGCCAGCACGGCGTTGTTGCCGAGCACGCGCAGGTCGCGCGGCAGCGCAGCATCCTTATCCAGCTGCGCGATCGCCCGCAGCGTTCCCGCCGCGGTGCACTCGGCGAACAGCGTCCGCAGCGGGCCATCGCCGCGCAGCTGCACCGACAGGCGACCGTCGACCTTGGCATGCGCGGTGAACAGCGCCGAGGCGGCCGACGCTTCGCCCAGCAGTTCGGATATCGCGATCGGATATTCGGCACGCGAGCGGATCTGCAGCCAGGTGGCATCCAGGTGGACGCGGACCCCGCGGACCCCGGCGTGCCGCAACAGGAAGCGTGTCAGGCTGTCGTCGTCGATCAGGCCGTGCGCGGCCTGGACTGCGGGGATATGGACCTGGGTCATCGCGTTTCGTCCCTCGGGCGCAGCATGGTGATAATGCATGTCGAGTCATGAAGAGGACATGCCTGTCGGGCATGCAGGGACAATGGATGGGGACGCAGGGGTGCGTGTGCAAGCCGTGACGAAGCGGCGCGGCGGTTCGCGGCGGCGACGCTGGCTGCGCTGGGTGCTGATGGCCCTGCTCGCCTGCGTCGGGCTGTCGGTGCTGCAGGTGCTGGTGCTGCGCGTGGTCGATCCGCCGTTCTCGGCATTCATGGTGCAGCGGCAGCTGTCGGCCTGGGCGAAGGGCGACTGGAATTCGGGATTCGCCTACGACTGGCGCGACCTCGATGCCATCGCACCGAGCCTGCCCCTGGCGGTCGTCGCGGCCGAGGACCAGAATTTTCCGACCCACAACGGCTTCGACTTCAAGGCGATCGAGAAGGCGCGTGCCAGCAATGCACGCGGACACAAGGTGCGTGGTGCCAGCACGATCAGCCAGCAGGTCGCCAAGAACCTCTTCCTGTGGAGCGGCCGAAGCTGGGTCCGCAAGGGTATCGAGGTCTGGTACACGGTGTTGATCGAGGCCTTCTGGCCCAAGCACCGCATCCTGGAGATGTACGTCAACATCGCCGAGTTCGGCGATGGCGTATACGGTGCGCAGGCGGCGGCGCGGCGTTTCTTCCGGGTCGATGCCAGCCACCTGACGCCTGCGCAGAGCGCACGGCTTGCCGCCGTGCTGCCGAGTCCCAGGCGCTACGATGCGCGGCGACCGGGCCCGTACGTGCAACGCCGCAGCAACGGCATCCAGCGGCAGATGCGCCATCTGGGTCCGGGCGGCGACCTGCCGTGAGCACGCGCAGCCTCGATCCGGCACGCGTTGCCGGCAATGCACCAGGACGCGACATGCCCCGAGACTTGCTGACGATCGTCATCGCCGTGTTCAACGAGGCCGAGACCCTCCCGCTGCTGCAGCCGCGGCTGTCGGCGGTGCTCGACGATCTTGCCGCGAATGCACGCGTCGACGGCCGCGTGCTCTACGTGGACGATGGCAGCAATGACGACAGCTGGCAGGTGATGCAGGGCATCGCGGCACGCGATCCGCGCGTCGCGCTGCTGCGCCTGTCACGCAATTTCGGCAAGGAGGCGGCGCTGACCGCCGGACTGGATCGCATCGAAGCCGGTGCAGCGCTCGTCCTGGATGCTGACGGCCAGGATCCGCCGGAATTGATCCCGCAGTTCGTCGCCAAATGGCGCGAGGGATTCGACGACGTCCATGGCACGCGCACCGTCCGTGAAGGCGAAGGCTGGCTGAAGAAATTCACCGCGCACGGCTTCTACCGGTTGATCGGACGGCTGTCGAAGACGCCGATCCCGCAGGACACGGGTGACTTCCGACTGCTCTCGCCGCGATCGCTGGCGGCGCTGCGACAGCTGCGCGAGCGCCATCGATTCATGAAGGGACTGTTCGGCTGGATCGGTTACGAGCAGGTGGCCATCGCCTACGAGCGCGCGCCGCGCCTGGCGGGGAAGACCAAGTTCAACTTCTGGAAGCTGTGGAATTTCGCCATCGAGGGCATCACCAGCTTCACCACCGCGCCGCTGCGCCTGGCGACCTACCTGGGCGTGGTCACGGCGTTGGTTGCCTTCGCCTATGGCGTCTGGGTCGTGGTCCGGTCGCTGCTGTGGGGCGATCCGGTCGCCGGCTGGCCATCGATGATGGCGGTGATCCTGTTCCTTGGCGGTGTCCAGCTGATCGCCCTCGGACTGATCGGTGAATACCTGGGTCGCCTGTACACCGAATCCAAGCAGCGGCCGCTGTACCTCGTCGACACGTGGCACCCGGCGGGCGGAGTATCCTCGCCCGCAGGCATCCGGGAAGGAGACAGCCATGCGGACGGTCCGTCATTTGCTCGAGGCCAAGGCGCCTGAGATCCATGCCATCCGGCCCGATGCGCCGGTCCTGGACGCCATCAGGCAGATGGCCGAAAAACATGTCGGCGCGTTGCTGGTGATGGATGCCGGCGCGCTGGTCGGCATCGTGTCCGAGCGCGACTACGCAAGGAAGATCGTGCTGCAGGGTCGATCGTCAGGCGACACGCCGGTGCGCGACATCATGACGTCCAAGGTGGTGACGGTCGGTCCGACCGACACGACCGACCACTGCATGCAGGTGGTGACGGAGCGACGCATCCGTCACCTGCCGGTCGTCGACGAGGATGTCGTCCTCGGCGTCGTGTCGATCGGCGACCTGGTGAAGGCCGTGATCGAGGACCAGCAACTCGAACTGGATCAGCTGCAACGCTATATCGCCAGTTGAAGGCCGCACGCGGCCGGTCGGTTGCGATCGTCGATCAGCGTGCCGGCGCCGCGCCGCCGTATTTCCCGCACTGGATTTCCTGCTCGCGCCCGCGCTGGACGGTTGCCGCCAATGCCGCGATCGGGGCGGCGATGACACCGATCGCGGCAGCGGCCGCGGCCCGCAGTCCGACGCGTTTGTAATCGGGCCGGATGGCTGGATCGCGCAGGGTGCCGCTGACCACCAGCGGCCCGCGCAAGGACACCAGGCTGAAACGCTTGGACCTGGACATCAGTTGCAGCGCCAGGCTCTCGTCCTTGAGGTTGATGCTGCCCACGCCGTGGATCGTGTTGTCGCTGGTGTCGACGACCAGGTTTTGCGTGGTCATGATGCCGTCGCGCACGCTGAAGTCGCCCATGCCGCAGCGGATCGGGATCTGCTGGTCGCCGGTGATCATCACCTTTGCCGCACCGCCGATGTCCAGGCCGGACAGTTTCATCAGCAGCTTGCTGACTTCGCCTTGCCCCATGCCCAGCCCCGCATCGCCATTGGCGCTGGCGAGCATCGCCGCAATTGAATTGCCCGTGCCGCGAAGCGCGACATCGCCGCTGACCCGTCCGATCGTCGTCTTGCCGAACTTCACCGACGGAATCAGCTTGGACAGGTCGAGGCTGCGCGCCTGGATGCTGGCGGTGGTGCCGAGGTTCTTCTCGCGCGCGTCCATCTTGATGTTGCTGCGCACGGAGCCGCCGGCGACGCCGAAGTTCAACGGATCCAGGCGCAGCACGCCGGCGTCCAGCAGCAGGTGCGCATCCATGTTCTCCATGGGGACAGCCGTTGCTGCCAGGTCGTGGACCTTGAGGCGCACATCGGCGTCCATCGCGCGCAGCTTGGCGAGGTTGTACGCGGTATCCGGCAGCAGTCTGCCAGCAGGCGGCGCATGCGCTTCGGTGCTCGGTGCAGCCGTACCCTTGGCGGCGCTGCCCGGCGTGACGCCCAGGAAACCACCAAGGTCGACGATGTCCATGTGTCGCGATGCCAGGCTCGCGGTGAGCTTGGGCCGGTCGCGCCCGTGGTCGATGCTGGCGGATCCGGCGAGGTCGCTGGTGCCGACCTTGCCGCTGAAGTCGTCGTATTTCCAGACATTCCCGGAGCGTCCCAGCCGGCCGTCCAGCTGGTAAGCCGGCGTCGGTGGCGTGGCGACTCCGATCAGCGGATAGAGGTCGGCCATGTTCCTGCCGGTGATCGCCAGCTTCAGGTCGAAGTCGCGCAGGCGCAGCGGATCCAGCAGCCGGCCGCGTGCATGCGCATGGGTGGCGCCCGCGGACATGCGCATGTCGATGCGATAGGGGCGATCGGTGTCGCGCAGCGCCAGCGGACTTTCCGCCATGCCTTGCAGGCTGAAGTCGCTGCCCTTCCACAAGCCCTTTCCAGCGACGTCGATCGTCTGCGTCTGGCTTCCGCTGGTCTTGCGGCTGCTGATGTCCACGTCCAGGCCAGTGCGGTTGGCGACGTTGACGACCTTCAGGTGGCCGCGATCGATCCACACCTGGTTGAACTGCGGGCCTTGGCCCCCGGCATTGGGCAACACCCAGTTGCCGACATCCCTCGGTCCGGTTTCCAGCAGCAGCTGCGGACGGGTCAGTCGGATGTCCGGGATCTCCACATCGCGGTGCAGGAGCAACGGCCATGTGCGGATGCCGAACTCCAGGCGATCCGTGCTGGCCATCGTCGGCACCTTCGACCAGGGCGCATTCGAGAAGGAGAGCGCATCGGCGCGGATGATGGTCGTGCGCCCGAGATCGACGTCGAGATTGCCGCCGATCACAAGCTGCCGGCCGGTCTTGGCATGCACATAGCGCTCCACCGGGCCCTTGAACCAGTTCCAGTCCCACAGCGCCAGCAGAACCGCCAAGGCCACCAGCAACACCGCGAGCGCGGTCAGCCACGGATGGCGTGCGATCGGTGCCAGCGGCGATGCCGGGGATGCCTTGCTGTCGATGCCGCTGGTCATCCGTGCTGCCCTGGAATGGAATGGTGCGCTGTCATCGGTTGCGTCCTTGCGGGCCCAGGTTGCAATCAGAGGTCGAAAGCGGATCGGGCGACTGGAACATCTCCAGCACCGGCCGCGAGGCGGACTGGCAGAAGCCAATCGACACCGCACCATCGGCAGTGGGTGGTCAAGCGGTGGTGAATTGATTGCCTGGCGAACTGCTGGCGTTCAGGCCACCACGGCGGCATGGGCGTGTTCGCGGGTCGCGGCGAACGTCACCGCGGGCGCGCGCTCCTGGGCGAGTTGCAGGTTGACGCGCGTCGGCGCCAGGTAGACCAGTTCGCCCGCGGCATCCAGGGCGAGGTTCATCGCGTTCTTCTCGCGGAACTCCTCCAGCTTGCGGTTGTCCGCGCACTTGATCCAGCGTGCCGTCGTGACCTGCACGGGTTCGAAGGCGGCGTCGACGCCGTATTCGTCCTTGAGTCGATAGGCGACGACGTCGAACTGCAGCGTACCGACGGCGCCGAGGATGAGGTCGTTGGACATCAGCGGGCGGAAGAACTGCGTGGCGCCTTCCTCGCTCAATTGCGCCAGGCCTTTCTGCAGCTGCTTGAGCTTGAGCGGATCGCGCAGGCGCGCGCGACGGAACAGCTCCGGCGCGAAATTCGGGATGCCGGTGAAGGACAGCGGCTCGCCTTCGGTGAAGCTGTCGCCGATCGAGATCGTGCCGTGGTTGTGGATGCCGATCACGTCGCCGGGATAGGCCGTCTCCACGATCTCGCGGTCGCTGGCCATGAAGGTCAGCGCGTTGGCCAGTTTCAGTTCCTTGCCGGTGCGCGACTGCAGCGCTTTCATGCCGGCCCGGAACGTACCCGAGCACACGCGCAGGAAGGCAACGCGATCGCGGTGCTGCGGATCCATGTTGGCCTGGATCTTGAACACGAATCCCGTCAGCTGCGCCTCGTCCGGCAGGACCACGCGCGTGGTGGTTTCGCGCGGCTGCGGCGGCGGCGCGTGCTCGACGAAAAAGTCGAGCAGCAGCTGCACGCCGAAGTTGTTGACCGCCGAGCCGAAGAACACCGGCGTCTGCCTGCCGGCGCGATAGGCGGCGACATCGAACGGTTGCGACGCGCCCTGGACGAGTTCGAGTTCCTCGCGCACCTCGCGCAGCATGTCGGCACCGATGCGCGCCTCCAGCGCGGGATCGTCGATGGAGCCGAAGATGGTGGAATCCTGGCGGGTGAAGTTGCGTCCCTGCTCGTACAGGTGCACCTCCCCGGAGACCAGGTGCACGACGCCCTTCAGCCGCTGGCCCATGCCGATCGGCCAGGTGACGGGCGCGCACTGGATCTGCAGCACCGATTCGACCTCGTCGAGCAGGTCGATGGGATTCCTGCCTTCGCGATCGAGCTTGTTGATGAAGGTCATGATCGGCGTGTCGCGCAGGCGGCAGACATCCATCAGCTTGATCGTGCGTTCCTCGACGCCCTTGGCGACGTCGATGACCATCAACGCCGAGTCCACGGCGGTCAGCACGCGATAGGTGTCCTCGCCGAAGTCGGCGTGGCCGGGCGTGTCGAGCAGGTTGACGATGCGCCCCTCGTACGGGAACTGCATCACCGACGAGGTGACCGAGATGCCGCGTTCCTTTTCCAGCGCCATCCAGTCGGACGTGGCGTGGCGCGCGGCCTTGCGGCCCTTGACGCTGCCCGCCATCTGGATCGCGCCGCCGAACAGCAGCAGCTTTTCCGTCAGCGTGGTCTTGCCGGCGTCGGGGTGCGAAATGATCGCGAAGGTGCGACGGCGCGCGGCTTCGGTGGAGACATCGGACATGGGAACGACGCGCGGTTGCGCGTGGACGGGCAGGGAAGGCCGCCGATTATAGCGGCCGCTGGCCTAACGCCGGCTGGCGAAGCTCAGTGCGCCCTGCGGGCCGCTCATGCGGAAGGGGATCGACTCCAGCCGCATCCCGCGATTGACCTGGACGGCGAAGTGCAGGTGCGGGCCGGTGGTGAAACCGGTGTTTCCGGACAGGCCGATCTGCTGCCCGGCACGGACGTGCTGCCCGACCTGCACCAGCACGCCGCCTTCCTCGAGGTGCGCGTAGAGGCCCATCGTGCCGTCCGCGTGCAGGATGCGGACGTAATTGGCGCGGCCACCGTATTTCTCCAGGTCCAGGCCGGCCTTGTCGAAATCGCTCTCGACCTGCATCACCACGCCATCGCGCGCCGCAAGCACGGGGGTACCGATATCGGCCGCGAAATCCACGGCGTAGAAATTCTGCGGGTCGCTGTGGCTGAAGCTGCCACCAAAGCCCTGGTCGACGCGCTGTTGGCGCTGGCGCAGGGGCATCTGGTAGTCGACATCCTGCGGCCGTGCGTTCGGGTCACCGGGAATCCCGTCCAGGCGCAGTTCGAACTGTCCGGAATGCGTGCCGTCCAGCATGCCGATCCGCGCGACCAGCACGCTGCCGTGCGCGGGAACCGTCGCCCGTGCCGGCAGGATCGGGTCGCCTGCCACGTTCTCGGAATGGTCGAACCGCAACATCACCTCGATCGGTCCGGCCAGCGTGTTGTCGGCCCATGCCTGGTAGCTGCCCGGGTCGCCCTGGACCCGTAGCCGGACCATGGCGCCGGGTTCGGCGCGTACCGGGATGACCCGCACATGCCCGGACGAGGCGCGTTGGAGCTTGTCGGGTGCGCGGTCGCCGTAATGGGTGATGCCATTGGCGTCGGTCCAGCGGTAGACCTTGGCCGCCTGTGCGCCCGCGGACAGCAGCAATGCCGTCGCCAGTACGACAAGCACCAAGGCTGGCCGCCAGCAGAAGGCAATGGGTGAGCGATATCGAGCCACCTGTCGAGTATGCGCAGGTGAAGGCGGCGTCAACAACGCCCCGTCACGGCCATCGATCACAGATCATGCAATCGGTCGCGACGGCGTCCGTGCGGGCTGTTGCCCGCCCATCACCAGACGCCAGTCGCACGGGACGCGCGATGGTCGGAGGCCTGTTCAGTCGACGCTGGCGCGGACCTCCGCGATCGCCGCCAGGTAAGCGTCGAACGGCTGCGGACGGTCGATGGCGAAGCCTTGCGCGTAGTCGACTCCAAGCGCGGACAACGCCGAGCGCACCGATTCGGTTTCGGTATGTTCAGCGATGGTCCGCTTGTTCAGCAGGTGGGCGATGCGCGTGATCGAGCTCACGACCTCGGCCGCCAGCGGCGAGGTTTCCATGTCGCGCACGAAGCTGCCGTCGATCTTGATGAAGTCGACGTCCAGCGCGCGCAGGTGGCCGAAGGAGCAGAAGCCCGTGCCGAAATCGTCCAGCGCGAAGCGGCAGCCCAGGCTGCGCAGGTCGTCGATGACGCGTTGCGCACGCGCGGGATCGCGCATGGCGCTGGTCTCGGTGATCTCGAAGCACAACCGGTTGGCAGGGAACGAGCTGCGGTGCAGGCGCTCGGCAACGAAGCCGACGAAGCCTTCGTCCATCATCGCGGCCGCCGACAGGTTGATGGCGCACAGGGAAACGGCGGTCGCCGCTTCCGGGAATGCCTCGAGCCGCTCCAGCGCCAGGCGCACGACCTCACGGTCGATCTTCACGGCCAGCTGGAAACGCTCGGCGGCCGGGATGAAGCGGTCCGGCAGGTGTGGCGTGCCGCCGCGGCTGTCGCGCATCCGCAGCAGCAGTTCGAAGTGCGCGCCGTCGTCCATGGATGCATGCAATGGCGCGATGGATTGTGCGTAGAGCAGGAAGCCCTGTTGCTTCAGGGCTTCGCGGATGCGGACCGTCCAGCGCATCCCCGATGTCGGATCGGACGCCGAGCCGGCCATCGCCCCGGCCATGCTGACGCGGTCGCCGCCGAGTTCCTTGGCGTTGAAACAGGCGGCATCGGCCTGCGACAGCACTTCGGCGAATTCCACCTGCTCGGGCTGGAAAGGCACCAGGCCGATGCTGGCGGTCGTGCCATATTGTTCCTCGCCAACGCGATGGCGACTGTTGTCGACGGCGTGCAGCAGGCGTTGGGCGCGTTCGCGCGCGATGGTCGGCGTCGCGTTGTGGAAGAGGACGACGAACTCGTCGCCGCCGAGATGTCCCAGCACGTCCCCGCTGCGCATCTGCGTGCGCAGCGATTCCGCGACGGCCTTGACCAGCTGGTCGCCGACCTGGTGGCTGGCGGTGTCGTTGACGAGCTTCAGGTTGTCGAGGTCGATGTACGCCAGGGCCAGCGGGACATTGGCCGGATCGCGTAGCGCCATGCGCACCTGCGTCTCGAAGGCGCCGCGATTGGGTAGTCCGCTGAGCGCATCGGTGGTGGCGCGACGCAGCAGGCTGCGGGCGACCGCCCGATGCTCATTGACGGTCATCGCCAGCACCATCGGCAGGATCGCCAGCAGGCACAGGTAGACCAGCAGGATCGCGACTTCGAGCGTGCCTTGCGCGGGGCGGAAACCGGCCAGCCCGAGGCCGGCGAACCCGGCGATCAACGCAACGGTCAGCAACACCGAGACCGCCGTGCGCAGCGGCGTGAATCGCAGGGCGCTCCAGAGGGCCACGGCCAGTGGAAGGCTGGACAGGCCGAGCGCGAAGTCGTGGCTGAGGCTCATGCCCCAGGCCATGAGCAGGAAGCTGCCCACCAGCGCGATATTCCAGAGCAGGCTCTCGCCGACGCCACCTGGATAATCCCGGCGCTCATGCGGGCGTCGCTGCCACCAATCCGCCGCCAGCAGCAGGGCCGGCGTGATGCTGGCAATGCCCAGCAGGTCCCCAAGCGCCCAACGCAGCTGTGTCGCCATCAGGTCGGGGGCGGGCACGAGCTGCACACGCCACATGCCGAATCCGCCGATGATCGCGCTGACGACCGCCATGACCGCACCGCCCTGCAGGATACGGAAGCCGTAGACGACGGTTCCCGGGCGCAGGACCGGCTTGCGGCAAGCCATCCAGCCACCAGCGAGCGCACCGGCGAATCCGGACACCAGCGCGTAGGGAAGCAGGGCATCACGGCCCGGCTGGAATCCCGCATGCGCGATCCACATGGCGACTGGAACCAGCACGCTCCATCGCGCGCCACGCAGGACCACCCACGCGAGCGCCACGCCGGAGGCCGGCCAATACAACGCGATGTCGCCGGGACTGGCGATGAACTGCCACGCATAGGCAACGCATGCGATATAGCCGGCAACGAAGGCCAGGGCCCGGATCGCACCCCTCGCGAATGGCGTCCGGGTCACGTTCATGGGCGCGACTGCCCGTCCGTGCTGCGCGACGTCAGCAGTTGCAGGTGGTCGGCTTGCATCAGATCGGCCCCTTGCTGCAGGTCGCGCATCAGGTTGGCGACGTCGGTGAGCATTGTGGGCCGGAATGCGGCCCAACCATCGCGTCCGTTCTGCTTCACCCAGTACAGCGCGGCGTCGGCCAGCTCGACCATCTGCTCCCAGCCAAGGCCGTGCTGCGCATCGCGGAACAGCGGGTATTCCGACAGGCCGATGGAGCAGGTGATGCGCAGGGGCTGCGACAGGCCGACGTCGAACGCGTGGTTGGAAATCGCCGAGCGGATGCGTGAGCCGATGGTTTCCAGGTGCCGGCCGGCCATGGGCCGGAACACCAGCAGGAACTCCTCCCCGCCCCAGCGGGCCAGGTAATCGCTGCTGCGCGCAAGCGAACCCAGTACCTGCGACACCTGCAGCAACACCTGGTCGCCGGCGCGATGTCCGTGCATATCATTGATGTGCTTGAAGAAGTCCAGGTCGACAAGCGCGAACACCAACACCTGGTCGTATTCGCCGCTGCGCTTGCGCTCGCGATCGTAATAGGCAAGATCCGCTGGTATCTGGTTGGCCAGGTAGCGCCGATTGCGCAGGCCGGTCAGCGGATCGGTCTGGCTGGCCTTCTCCAGCCGCGCATTGGCCGCATGCAGCTCCCGCGTGCGCGACTGCACCTGGTCCTCCAATGCGCTGCGCTGCTGCGCGTGGCGTTGCAGCTGGAACCGGTAGCCGGAATAAACCAGCATCCCCAGCAGCGACGCCAGCAGCAGCCGGAACAGCCAGGTTTCGTGGAAAAGCGGCTGGATGCGGAAGCCCAGCAGGGCAGGTTGCCGGCTCCAGACGCCGGCGTTGTTGGCCCCGATCAGCTCGAAGGTGTAGTTGCCCGGCGGCAGGTTGGTGTAATTGGCGCTGCGCCTGCGCGCGTCATCCAGCTGGTGCCAGTTGCGGTCGTACCCCTGCAGCCGATAGCGCAACTGGATGCTGGCCGGATCCTGGAAGCTCAGCGCGGTGAACTCGAAGTTCAGGTCGCGGGCAGAGGCGGGCAACACCAGGCGTTTGCCCGGGGTCGCGGAGGGCGCCCGCCAGCCGTCGGGCGTACCGACGCGCTCGATCACAAGCGACGGCGGCATCGGGTTCTTGACGATGTCGCGCATGTCGAGCGCGACGACGCCGTCGCGCGATGGCAGCCACAGCACGCCATCCTTGCGGAAACCCTTCGACATTCCCGCGCCATTGCAGCAATAACCCTGCTGTCCGGAATTCGGATCGCCACGCTCGTTGAGAATCATCTCGCCGTGGACACTGCGGGTGACGGTGTCGGCCGCCGTCGGCAATTCCGACAGGCGGACGCGACTGATGCCGCGGATGCCGGCGATCCACAGCCACTCCTTGCCGGGGCCGGTCGATGGACCTTCGCTGAGGAAGAACGGCGAATTGCCCGGCAGGCCGTTGTCAGGGCCCAGGGAATGCCAGCGGTTCCCGGCCTGGACCAGCAGGCGACCGGCCAGCGATCCGACCACCAGCCGGCCGTCCTGCAACGGCAGCATGGCGGAAATGTCGATGTCGTCTGTCATCGCGCCCGCCCTGCCGTAGCGCTGCACGCGGCCATCGCGCAGCTGCCACAAACCCGACTGCGTGCCCAGCAACAGACGATGCTCGCGGTCGAACGCGATCACGCGAACCCGTGGGTCGACCAGCCCTTCGGCCGGGCCGAATCGCTTGAGTGTCTTGCCGACGAGATGGAACAGCCCGTTGCTGGTGGGAAACCACACGCTGCCGTCGTTGTCGCGCACGATCCCGTTGATCTGTGCGCTCGCCATCGGCGCCACTTCGGGGGGCGTTTCCAGGTGGCCGTTGCGCCAGATCACCAGCCCGCGGCGGGTTCCGATCCAGACGCGGTCGGCTTCCGCCAGCAGGTTGTAGGCATGCGGATGCGGCAAAGCCTTGCCCGGGATGACCAGCTTGAAATGGCCGTTGTCGAACAGGCTCAGCCCGTCGTTGCTGCCGACCCAGATGCGATCGGCGGAGCCGGCGTCGGGCGCCGGCGACAGCGACCAGACGATCGGGTCGTCCAGGCCCTCGCCGACGCTGTAACGGCGGGTCCAGCCGTTCCAGAGGCGGGCGATTCCGTTGAGCTGGCTGCCCAGCCACAGGTTGCCTTCGCGATCTTCCAGTGCCGCGGTCACCTGCGGATAGGCGCGTGGATTGGTATCCGGGACGAACTCCGTCAGCGCACCATCGCGGAAGCGGCCAAGGCCGGCGTTGCTGCCGACCCAGAGGTTGCCGTCGCGGTCGGCGAGCATGGCAGTGACGGGAGAACCGTCGAATACCGGGTGGGCCCGTAGCGCTTTCCAGCCATCGGCCGCCAGCACGTACAGACCCTGGGAGGTGCCGGCCCACAGTTGTCCCTGCGTATCGACCAGGCGCACCACCGCCGCGCTGCCCGTGCCGGTGGGGAGCGGAAGATTTGCCTCGCTGTTGCCGGCAATGCGCTCCACCGCGCCGGTGGTCCCCACCCACAGGCCATCGGGTCGCGACAGCAGGCTCAGTGCGGGGGATGGGCCGGGGCGTTTGACCAGGCGATCGCCGGAGACCTCGAAAACGCCGTGGGAAGTCCCTGCCAGGATCGCGCCATCGACGCGCTCGACCAGCGAAAAGATATCCAGCGAGGCAAAGCGCGCGGCATCCCGGGCGGGAACCTGCCGGAAGCGCCCGTCCTCATAGACGGCCAGGCCCTTGTAGGTGCCGATCCACAGGCGTCCCTGCCGGTCGGCCAGCAATGCGCGGATCCAGATGCCCGGCAATGCCGGCACGGTTTCGGGATCGAACGTCACGAAGCGCACGCCATCGAAGCGTGCCAGCCCGCTCTGGGTGCCGACCCACAGATAGCCCGTCCGGTCCTGGGCCAGGCTCAGGCCGCTGATCTGCGGCAGCCCGTCGTGGATGGACCACTGGTCGATGACGAAATGGGTGAATGCCTTGTCCGGCTTGAGTGCCAGCACCGGACCCGCGCACAACAGCAGCGCCGGCAACAACACGGCGGACAGCCAGTGCAACGGGCGACGCAACGGCTTCACGATCAGAGACTCCCCTGCCCCCGACGATAGTAAGCCGGTGGGCGCGTCCTGCGCGCGGTCCCTCGCAATCAGTCAACGCGGCGCTGCCGGCCCCCCGGCCGGATCAGCATTCGATGACGTTGACCGCCAGCCCGCCCCGGCTGGTTTCCTTGTACTTGTCCTGCATGTCGCGACCGGTGTCACGCATTGTCTTGATGACCTTGTCCAGGCTGACCTTGTGCTTGCCGTCGCCACGCAGGGCCATGCGCGAGGCATTGATCGCCTTGACGGCGCCCATCGCGTTGCGCTCGATGCACGGAATCTGCACCAGTCCGCCGATCGGGTCGCAGGTCAGGCCGAGGTTGTGTTCCATGCCGATCTCGGCGGCATTCTCGATCTGGCCGGGCGTGCCGCCAAGCGCAGCGGTGAGGCCGGCGGCGGCCATCGAACAGGCGACGCCGACTTCGCCCTGGCAGCCGACTTCGGCCCCGCTGATCGATGCGTTTTCCTTGTAAAGAATGCCGATCGCCGATGCCGTCAGCAGGAAATCGAACAGGCCTTTTTCCAGTGCGGCCGGATCGCGCGCGTTGGCGCAGAAGCGCTCGTAGTAGTGCAGGACCGCAGGCAGGATGCCGGCAGCGCCGTTGGTCGGCGCGGTGACGACGCGGCCGCCAGCGGCGTTTTCCTCGTTGACCGCCAGCGCATACAGGTTGACCCAGTCCAGCACCGTCAACGGATCGCGCATCGCGACCTCGGGTTGCGAGGACAGCTCGGCGAACAGCAGTGGTGCGCGTCGCTGCACGTGCAACCCGCCCGGCAGCGTGCCGTTCTGGCGGATGCCCCGCGCGACGCAGCTCTGCATCGCCACCCACAGCTCGCGCAGCCCGGCAAGGATCTCCGCTTCGCTGCGCCAGGCCTTCTCGTTCTCGAACATCAGCTGCGCGATCGACAGCCCGCTGCGCTCGACCTGCGCCAGCAGTTCATCCCCGCTATGGAACGGATAGGGCAATGGCGTCGTGTCGGCAACGATGCGGTCTTCCGCGGCCTCATCCTCGTTGACGACGAAGCCGCCGCCAACGGAGTAGTAATCGCGCGTCGCGATCTCGTTGCCGGCGGCGTCGTGCGCACTGAAGCGCATGCCGTTGGTATGGAAGGGCAGCTTCTGGCGCTTGTTCATGACCAGGTCGCGTTTTTCGTCGAACGCGATCGGGTGCGTGCCCAGCAGGCGGACGGTTTTCTCGCCACGGATGCGCTCGAGCGCGGCGGGGATCATGTCCGGGTCGATCTGGTTGGGCCAGTGTCCTTCCAGTCCCATCAGCACGGCCTTGTCGGTGCCGTGTCCGCGGCCGGTCATCGCCAGCGAACCGAACACCTCCACGCGCACCCGTGCGGTCCGCTCCAGCGCGCCGGACTCGGCCAGCCAGCGGGTCACGAAGCGCGCCGCTGCCCGCATCGGCCCGACCGTATGCGACGAGCTCGGGCCGATGCCGATCTTGTAAAGGTCGAAGGTGCTGACGGCCATGCGCGGTGGTATCGATGGGGCAGGCCGTTATTCTATGCCTCCTGCCCGGGCTCCACTTTGCGATGCGATTGGTCCTCTACCAGCGCGACAGCTGCCACCTGTGCGACCTCGCGCTGGACCTGCTCGCGCAGGCGCGTGTTCCGGATTTCGCCAGTGTGTTCATCGACGACGACGCGACGCTGGAAGCCGCCTACGGTGAGCGCGTACCGGTGCTGCGCGATGATGTGCACGGCCGCGAACTCGCATGGCCATTCGACGTGGACAGCCTTCGCGCCTGGATGGAAGCGGCCTGAAGGCCAGCGTCGCGATGCTCACCAGTCGCGACCAGGCCCGCACCGGTCACCGCGCGGGCTGCAGCAGCACCCTGGTGCTGATCGCGATGTCGTCGGGGATCAGGCTGGTGTCGGCCCAGTCACCACCGCCGATGCCGAAATCCAGGCGGCGGACCGTCGCCTTGCCCGACAGGACCGGGCGCGGACCCGGCGTCCAGGTGAATTGCAGCGTCACCGGTTTGCTGACGCCATGCAGCGACAGGACGCCATCGGCGGCGTAGCGATCGCCACCCAGCTTGCGGAACGCGGTCGCGGTGTACTGCGCCTGCGGGAAACGTCCGGCGTCGAAGAACGAGGAACCGCGCATTTCGCCGTCGTAATCGGCATTGGCCGTGGTGGCTGACGCCAATGGAATGGCGACCTTGAGCGACGCCTGGTCCAGGTGGGCCGGATCGAACGTCAAGCGGGTGTCGAATCCGGGAAAGCGTCCGGTGAACACTTCGCCCTGGTAGGTGCCGGCGAACGCCAGCGTCGAACCCGGCGCCTGCACATAGTCCAGCGCCCACGCAGGCGTGGACAGGGCGATCAGGCTTGCGAACAGCGGCCATCTAACGGACATGGTGGACATCCTGGTCGGGGCGACGTGCAATCAGTGAGTCGGTGCGCGTCCGGCGATGCGGCAACATGCGCAGGAGTGTTGCATCGCGCCGCATGAAGTGGTGGTACGCGGCGGCACCCGCATGCAGCAGCACCGTCGCGACCAGCGTCCAGAACAGCAACTCATGGGTGGAGCGGGTCAACGCGCGCATCGCCTCGTCCTTGCCCGCGATCGGCGGCAGGTTGAACAGGCCAAACCACTGCAATGGAAAGCCAGCCGTCGAATTGACCAGCCAGCCACTGACCGGCATCGCGAACAACAACCCATACAAGGCCCAATGCGTTGCGGTCGCCACGCGCGACTGCCAGCGCGGCACGCCGTCCAGCGGGCGTGGCGTGCCGGCGTACCAGCGCCACAGCAGCCGCAGCGCGACCAGGGCCAGGATGGTCAGGCCGATCGACTTGTGCAGTGCGTACAGCCGGATCTTGTGCGGACTGTTGGGCAGGTCGGTCATGGTCAGGCCGAGGTAGGCCATGACCAGGACCAGGACCACGACCAGCCAGTGGAAGGCCTGGCTCACCGAGCCCCAACGATCCGCGGGATTCTTCCAGCTCATGGCTGCGGCGGTTGCGCGTCGGGCGGGGTGACCGGAGCGGCCGGTGCCGGTGGACCGCGAGCCGCTTCCGCTTCGGCTTCGATTCGCAGCTGCACCGCGTCGCCGATCACGCCGGGCCAGGCAGCGATGCCGAAGTCCTTGCGGCTGAGCGTGGCCGTGGCCGAAAACCCCGCGGTGCGCCGGAACGGCGGCAGCGACAGGCGCTTGAGCTGGTTGAAGGTGACATCCAGGCAGGTGTCCCGCGCAATCCCGCGCAGCGAGAGGGTTCCGCAGACGAGCGCGTGATCGTGGTCCTTCGGCGTGACCCGGGTGGACACGAACGTCGCCACCGGATGGGCGGCCACGTCGAGCAGGGCGGGCGCGTCGACCGCGCGATTCCAGCCCGCATCACCCATGTCCAGCCGCGTCATCGGCACCGACACCGACAGCCTGGCGCTCGACCAGTCGTCCGGATCGAACGTGACCGTGCCGGTACTGCCGGACACAGTACCCATCGCCTGCGAATAACCGGCATGGCTGACCAGGAACAGCACCCGCGTGTGGACCGGGTCCAGTTGATAGCTGGCCGGTTGCGCGATTGCGCCCAATGGCAATGCCAGCAAGCACCAGAGCACGGGGGAATATCGCTTCATCGGCAATCCTCGGCAGGTTCGCGATTCTAGGCCCCATTCAATGAACGCTTGCGGGCGCTGCGGTGCATTGCGACCATGCCGCAGGCGGTGACAGGGCAGTCCGCAGGGGGCGTTCATTGAAGACACCGCATGAAAGAGGTCTCCACGCGCGACTGCGGGCCGCAGCCTTGTTGCTGTGTCTGTGGCTGCCAATGGGCCTTCCGGTTCATGCAGGCCTTCCGGAAACCCCGCAACCCCAGCAGTTGACGGTCGTGGACGGGCTGCCGTCCAACCGCATCAACGACATCGCCGAAGACGCCTACGGTTACCTGTGGATCGCGACCAGCGATGGCCTGGCGCGTTACGACGGCATCGGTTTCCGCACGTGGCGCGTGGGACAGGGGCTTCGCGACAACACGGTCTGGGCCGTGCACGTGGATGCGCGCAACCGCGTCTGGGTGGGAACCGGCAAGGCCGGATTGGCGATGCTCGACGTGCGCCGCGAGACATTCCGCTATTACGATCACGCCTCGAACCCGACGATCGGCAGCAACGATGTCTGGTCGATCGAATCCACTGCCGACGGCATGCTCTGGTTCGGCACGGCGGATGGCGGATTGCATCGATTGGCGCCGGACGGAAGCATCGTCCGTTACATGCCGCGCCCGGGCGATCCGCGCAGTCTTCCCGACGCCGCGGTCGGCCAGCTTGCAGTCGCACCGGACGGAACACTCTGGATCGGCACCAAGAACGGTGTCGCCCGCTGGACCGGGCGCGATTTCGATCGGCTGCCCGGATCGGCGCTGCATGCGCCTGCCGTCAATGGCCTGACGATCGACGCCGATGGCGCGCTCTGGATCGGCACGCCGCGCGGCGTCAGTGTCCGTTACCCGGACGGCAGCGTCTCGCTCTCGCCCTGGCCGGAATACGACAAGACCCTGTTCCACATGTTGCTGCGCGATCGCGAGGGCATCGACTGGCTCGATACCTTCGACGGCCTCGGGCGCGACAGCGAAGGCACGGTGCGCAACGTGCCGCTGTACAGCAACTCCGCGCACGGCGCGGTCAAGCCGTCGTGGTCGCGTGCGTACGAGGATCGCGAAGGCGGACTCTGGTTTGCCAGCAGCGACAGCGGCCTGTGGTACCTGCGGCCGAACTGGCGACGCTTCTCGGTACTGTCCCGCCAGGCAGGGGATCCGGGCTCGCCGGGCAACGCCTTCGTGCACGGAATCGCGCCATCGCGCAGCGGCGACATGTGGCTCGTCGGCAGCGGCGGCGTGCTCGATCGCCTGGATCCGGAAACCGGCGACATCCGCCACGCACTCACCGACGCCGGCGCGGGCTACATGCCGATGGAGGTGCGCGAGGATCACGACGGCAAGGTGTGGATCAGCTACTACGACGGCCTGGCGCGATTCGATCCGGAGACCGGAGCGACGACACGATGGTCCTCGCAGGATGCAGTGGATGCCGCGCTTCCGGGTGAGCGTGCCTGGCTCGACGAAACATCGGACGGCAGCCTGTGGATCGTCTCCGAGGCGGGTGGGGTGCAGCAACGCGATGGCGAGGGCCATGTACTGCAGTCCTCGCAACCGGGCGACCCCAGTGGCTTGCCGCGTGGAACGCACGTCTCGCAAGCCGGGCTGGGTCCCGACGGCGCGCCATGGATCGCCGGATCGCAGGGACTGTCGGTCTGGAACGACGGCAGCCATCGCCTAGAACCCGTACCGGGCGCACCGCGCGGGATGATCGACAGCTTTGCTTCCGGCGACGACAACACCGTGTGGCTGGCGCGCTTTGGCGTGCTCGAAACCTACCGCTGGGATGGCGGCGGCCTGCGATTGCTTGCACGTTACGACCAGCGGCAGGGAGTGCCGGCGCTGGCCAGCGAGGGCATGACCGTCGACAGTGCCGGCATCGTCTGGCTGACCAGCGTTCGGGGGTTGATCCGCTTCGATCCGGCCACGCAATCGGCGCGCGTCTATGGCGTGCGCGATGGGCTGCCGAGCCAGGAGTTCGGCGAGAGGCCGGTGGCGCGCGTGCAGGACGGCCGCATCGCCGCGGCCACGCCCGAAGGACTGGTGCTGTTCGACCCGGCCGTGGTGCATCCGTCGGCCAACGTGCCGGCGCTGGTCGTCGAATCGGCCAGCGTGCGCCGCGGTGACCGCAGGGTGGAGTTGGGGCAGGAACGCAACGTGACCATCCTGCACGGCGATCGCGACCTGCGCATCGTTGCCCGGCTGCTCACCTTCGACAACGCCGCATCCAGTCGCTATCGATTTCGCCTGGACCATTACGACCCGCAGTGGGTCGAAACCGACGCCAGCGGCGAGCGCATTTTTTCGCAACTGCCACCAGGACGCTACACCTTGCAGGTGAAGGCGAAGACCGCCGACAACGTCTGGTCGGCGGTGCACCTGCTGTCGTTCCGCGTCGACCCGCCGTGGTGGCGCACACCATGGGCGCTGGCGGGCTTCCTGGTGGCCGCGGCGCTGTTGGTATGGTGGCTCGCCAGCGCCTACCGCGCGCGCTTGCGCCAGCGCAACGAAATGCAGCTCGTCGAGCACAAGCATGCCGTCGCCGAGCAGGCCTCGCTGGCGAAGACGCGGTTCCTGGCCACGCTCGGGCACGAGATCCGCACGCCGATGACCGGCGTGATGGGAATGAGCGAATTGCTGCTGGCGACCGCGCTGGACAAGACCCAGCGCAGCTACACCGAATCCATCCGTCGCGCGGGGGAGCACCTGCTGCGGCTCATGAACGACGCCCTGGACCTGGCGCGCATCGAATCAGGCAAGCTCCAACTCGAACACCAACCGTTCGCCTTGCGCACGATGCTCGCCGACGTGGTCGAACTGATGCGGCCGCTGGCCCGGCATCGCGGCCTGGAGTTCCACGATTCGATTGCAGCGGACGTGCCGGCGGTGGTGCAGGGCGATCCGACGCGCATCCGGCAGATCCTGCTGAACCTGCTCGGCAATGCCATCAAGTTCACCGAGGACGGCGAGATCGGACTCGACGTGCGCACGGTTGGCGCCGGGCATGTCCGGTTCACGGTCAGCGACACGGGGCCCGGCCTCAATGCGGAGCAGACGTCGCGTTTGTTCCAGCGATTCGAGCAGGCCGATGGAGCGCGCACGGCCGCGCGCTACGGTGGCAGCGGCCTGGGCCTGGCGATCAGCCAGGAATTGGCCTCGGCCATGGGCGGGCGCATCGAGGTCGACAGCACGCCTGGCAAGGGCACGCGCTTCGCCGTGGAAATGCCGTTGCCGGAAGGCTCGATGCACGACGGTAATGTCGTCCGGGTGACGTCGCCCGATACACAGCCGTTGCGCCCGCTCGAGCTGTTGCTCGTCGAGGACGACGCCACCGTCGCCGAAGTCCTGCGCGGGTTGTTGCAGGTGCAAGGACATCACGTCGTGCATGTCGCGCACGGGCTGGCGGCACTGGCGCAAAGCAGCCGCGCGCGCTTCGACATCGCCTTGCTCGATCTCGACCTGCCCGGCATGGATGGCATGGCGCTGGCGCGGCAGTTGCGCGCGCAGGGTTTCAAGGCGCCCTTGCTCGCGGTGACCGCGCGCGCCGATGCCGACGCCGAGCCGCTGGCACGCGCGGCGGGCTTCAATGGCTTCGTGCGCAAACCGGTGACCGGGCAGATGCTGGCCGACGCCATCCAGGCGCTGGTCGGCCAGGCGCCGCTGGAAATGGCCTGACGCCCGATTCATCGACACTGGTCGCGAAGCGTCCCTGGATGGCGGTGTCGGGTTCCGGTCGACTCCTGCGCAAGCCCGCTGCGCCTGGGCCTGGTTTCGCTCAGGCTGCCGGCATTTTCGCAGCGGCTTCGGGCAGCAGGGAGCGCCGGGACACCACGATCCATCCCGCGGCCAGCAGGGCCAGCAGCGCACCGGTCCAGAATGTCGCGGGCGGGCCATGGCGATCCCACAACCAGCCGGCCAGTGCACTGGCCGCCAGCAACCCGGCGCCGGACAGCAGGTTGAACACGCCGAATGCCGTACCGCGATAGGCGGCGGGCGAGACGTCGGCGATGAGCGTCGCCAGGATGCCCTGGGTCATGCCCATGTGCAGCCCCCAAAGCGCAATGCCGATGAACAGCAGCCAATAGCCGTCGGTCGATGCCAATGCGACGTCGGCGCCAACCAGTACCAGCATGCCGATGGCGAGCAATGTCGGTCGCGACACCCGATCGGACAGCCGGCCCACGGGGTAGGCCGTCAAGGTGTAGACGACGCTCATCACCACCAGCACCATCGGGATGAACATCAGCGGCACATGCCGGTCGGATGCGCGCAGCACCAGGAACGCCTCGCTGAATCGGGCCAGGGCGACCAGCACGCCGAGCAGGGACAATCGCCAGAAGCGTGGGCCCAGGCGCGACATGCCTTCACGACTGAGCGGCAGGCGCGCGGTGCGGCGAGCGGTGTCCGCGGGTTCCGGAACCTTCAACAGCAGCAGCACCGCCGCGATTCCCGGCACCACCGCAACCCACAGCACCGTGTGCAGGTTGCTGGCGAAACCCCAGAGCAGCGCAACCGCGATCAATGGACCCAGCACCGCACCGACGGTGTCCATCGACTGGCGCAGGCCGAAGCAGGCGCCGCGGATCTCCGGTGGTGCCAGGTCGCCGACCAAGGCGTCGCGTGGCGCGCCGCGGATGCCCTTGCCGAAGCGATCCAGAAGGCGCGCGACCACCACCATCTCGACGCTGGTGGCCAGCGGGAACAAGGGTTTGACCGCGGTCGCCAGTCCGTAGCCGAGCAGCACCAGCGGTTTGCGGCGCCCGATGGCGTCGCTGATGTAACCCGAGAATACCTTGGTGACGAGCACCAGTGCTTCGGCCGTGCCTTCGATCAGGCCGATCGTCAATGCAGTGGCGCCAAGCCCGGTCAGCAGCACAGGCAGCACGCTGTGCACCATCTCCGAGCCCATGTCGGTGAACAGGCTGACGAAGCCCAGGGCCCAGATCGTGCGCGGAATCCTGGGAACGGCTGGCGCGGCGGGTGGTGTCATCGGGTCAACAATCGCGGGCGTCGCGCCGACTATAGCGGCCAGCGCGCCGCCCGTTCGCCAGCGTCGATGCCGATTCCCCAGGTGTGACGGATGGCCGGGGCCGGCAGCATGGATCGGCTGTAAGCTCGCGATCGCCTCCGCGGTCGTGCTCCATTGCGCGCGCCGCTCGCTCCATCACGAACACGGGAAGCGTCGATGCGCACAGACCTGGTTGCTGGATTGTTGTTGGGAATGGCCGTCCTGGCCCCGTCGTCGCTGCGCGCGGCAACGCCGGCGTCGACTGTCGTGCCACCTTCGACGCAGCCGCTGCTCGAGGCCATCGGCCGTGCGCCCTCGGCCGTGCGGATCGAGGCCGACGTGCGCAAGCTCGTTGGCTTCGGCACCCGGCACACGCTGTCCGAAACGAAGTCCAACACCCGCGGCATCGGCGCGGCGCGGCGCTGGGTGCATGCCGAGTTCGAACGCATCTCGGCCCAGTGCGGCGGCTGCCTGCAGGTGATCGACGTCAGCGAGACGATCTCCGGCGAAAAGCGCATCCCCAATCCGACCGAAGTCGTCAATGTCATCGCGATCCAGCGCGGAACCAGCGATCCGGGTCGCTACGTCATCATGAGCGGCGACATCGACTCGCGCGTCTCTGACGTGATGAATTCGACTTCCGATGCGCCGGGCGCCAACGACAATGCATCCGGACTCGCGGGCACGCTGGAAGCCGCCCGCATCCTGTCGAAACACAAGTTCGCCGGGTCGATCGTCTACGCCGCGCTGTCCGGCGAGGAGCAGGGCCTGTACGGCGGCCGCACGCTGGCGGCCAAGGCAAAACGCGAAGGCTGGCGCATCGAGGCGATGCTCAACAACGACATGATCGGCAACACGGCCGGCATCACCGGCGTCGTCGACAACACCGTCGCGCGCGTGTTCTCCGAAGGTACCCGCGTCACCGAGACAGCCGCCGAGGCGCGCGAGCGGCGCTTCACCGGTGGCGAACTCGATTCGCCATCGCGCAACCTGGCCCGCTACATCGCACGCATGGCCGACCTGTACGTGCCGGGCCTGGACGTGATGATGGTCTACCGGCTCGACCGCTTCGACCGTGGCGGGCACCAGCGTCCATTCAACGACGCCGGCTATCCGGCCGTGCGGGTGATGGAAACCTACGAGAACTACAACCGCCAGCACCAGGACGTCCGCAAGGAGAACGGCATCGCCTATGGCGACACGATCGACGGCGTGGACTTCCCCTACGCGGCGAAGTTGACCGCACTCAACGCGGTCAGCCTGGCGGCGATGGCATCGGCGCCACCGCCGCCGGCCGACGTCCGCATCGATGGCGCGGTCACGGCCGACACGATCCTGCACTGGACGCGCCCGGGCGCGGCGCAGGCCCCGGACCTCGCCGGCTACAAGGTGTATTGGCGGCTGACCACCGATCCGCAATGGACGCATGGGGTATATGTCGGCGACAGCACCGACCACACCTTGTCCAACGTGATCATCGACAACTACTTCTTCGGCGTGGCGGCCGTATCGAAGGACGGTTTCGAAAGTCCGGTGGTGTTTCCCGGAGCGGCTGGAAGCTTTGGGGGCTATTCCGCCCCCGCCGCGCCGGCAATTGCGCCGCAGTCGCGCTAGCGCGCGCTGTGGATGTGCACGGCGTCGACCAGCGCGGCGACGTGGCCGGGGCTCATGTCGGGCGACAGTCCGTGGCCCAGGTTGAAGACATGCCCCTCGCGTGATCCGCCGTTGCCCGCCTGGTAGCTGTCCAGGACCAGGCGGACCTGCTCGCTGATGGCAGCGGGCGACGCATACAACGTCGCCGGGTCGAGGTTGCCCTGCAGCGCGACCCGACCCTGCGTACGCAGGGCCGCATCCTCGAGCGACACCGTCCAGTCCACGCCGAGGCCTTCGCAACCGCTGGCGGCGAGCGCATCCAGGTAGGGCGCATTGCCCTTGCCGAACAGGATCAGTGGCGTGCGGGCGACGCCATCGCCGCGCTCGAGCTCGCGCGCGATGCGGACGAGATAGGGCAGGGAGAACTCCCGGTACATCGCTGGCGACAGCACGCCGCCCCAGGTATCGAACACCTGCAGCACCTGCGCGCCGGCGGCGCGCTGCGCCGACAGATAGGCGACCACCGCATCGGTGTTGACCGCCAGCAGGCGATGCAGGGTTGCCGGGTCGTTCAGCGCCAGTGCCTTGATGCGGGCGAAGTTGTCGCTGCCGCCGCCTTCGACCATGTAGCAGGCCAACGTCCACGGGCTTCCGGAAAAACCGATCAGGGGAACGCTGCCATCGAGTTCGCGTCGGATCAGTCGCACGGCATCCATCACGTAGCGCAGGCTGGTTTCCATGTCGGGAACCGACAGCCGGTCGACGTCGGCGGCGGTGCGCACCGTCCGTTCGAATTTCGGGCCCTCGCCGTCGACGAAGTACAGGCCCAGGCCCATCGCGTCGGGAATCGTCAGGATGTCGGAAAACAGGATCGCCGCATCCAGCGGAAACCGTGCCAGCGGCTGCAGGGTGACTTCGCAGGCCAGTTCCGGCGTCTTGGCCATGGCAAGGAAGCTGCCCGCACGGGCACGCGTCGCCCGGTATTCGGGCAGATAGCGGCCCGCCTGGCGCATCAGCCAGACCGGCGTGCAATCGACGGGTTCGCGGCGCAGCGCGCGCAGCAGGCGGTCGTTCTTCATGGGAGCGTGCAAGCAGGATTCTCGTCTGGGGAGGCTATCGCGGCGCTTCCGCACCCTGGGCGAACATGAGCTGGAAGCCCTTCCTGAGTTGCGCGTCGCGCGCATGCTCGAAGGCCGCCTGCGCGCTCGCCTGGTCCAGGAACTGCTCGCGCTTGAGCTGGCTGCGCCCGCCGATCTGCCCGGTCTCGCGCACCAGCGCCCAGCCCCCGAGCAGGTCGGGTTCGAGCATCAGTTGCACGAAGCGTGGGGCCTCGCGGCCCTCGGCACGTTGTTGCAGGAGCAGGCGCATGGCCGGAATTGTACCGGGCGGCGGAGGCCGGCCATTGCAGCACCTGCTATTGCAGCACTTGCAGGACGTCCTCGTCGCGGATGTCGCCGACGATGCGCGCCGCGCCCAGCGCGTCCCACAGGATGAAGCGCAGGCCCGCCGCATCGGCCTTCTTGTCCAGCCGCATGCGCGCGAGCAACGCCTGGGGCTGCAGCCCCGCCGGTCGCGTCACCGGCAGGCCCAGCCGGACCAGCAGGTCGCGAAGCCGCTCGGCATCCGCCGGTGGCGCCATGCCCGCGACGGTCGACAGACGCGCCGCCAGGACCATGCCGACCGCGACGGCTTCGCCGTGGTTGAGGCCGTCGTACGCCTGTTCGGCTTCGATGGCGTGGGCGAACGTATGGCCGAAGTTCAGCAGCGCGCGCTCGCCCTGTTCGCGCGGATCGCGCGCAACGATGGCCGCTTTGTGCTCGCAGCTGCGGGCGATGGCTTCGGCGAGTACGCCATCGTCGCGCGCGATCAATGCGTCGACATGGTCTTCCAGCCACGCGAAGAATCCCGGGTCGGCGATGGCGCCGTATTTCACGACCTCCGCAAGGCCGGCACGCAGTTCCCGGTCCGGGAGCGTGCGCAGTGTCGAGGTGTCGACGAAAACCGCGCGCGGCGGGTGGAACGCGCCAACGAGGTTCTTTCCCTGCGGCAGGTCCACCGCGGTCTTGCCACCGACAGAGGAATCGACCATCGCAAGCAATGACGTCGGCAACTGCACGACATCGATGCCGCGCATCCAGCAGGCGGCGGCGAAGCCGGCCAGGTCGCCGACGACACCGCCGCCGAGCGCGAAGACACAGGCGTCGCGCGTCGCGCCCAGGTCGGCGAGCTCGCGCAGGAGTTCGGCGAAGCCATCGAGTGACTTGGCAGATTCGCCCGCGGCAATGCAGGAGACAATCACCTGGGCATGCGGCAGCTGGCGCTGGATGGCCGTCGCGACGCGAGGCGCATGCAGTGGCCCGACGTTGCTGTCGCTGACGACCAGCACGTGGCGACCGCGTACGTGCGCGGCGAGTGCGGCGCCGTCGTCGAGCAATCCGGCACCAATGTGGATGGAGTAGGGACGGGGTCCGCCGGCCTCCACGGTGCGCATCGTCATGCCGCGACGCCGCCGCGCCGCCAGCGTCCTTCCAGCATGCCCAGCAATGCGCAGGCAGCGTCGGCCGCGGTCAGGCCATCGGTGTCGAAATGCAGGTCGGCGACGTCGGCGTACAGCGATGCGCGCGCAGCGCTGAGCCCACGCAACACCTGCTCGTGGTCGTCGCGCTGCAACAGCGGGCGCGTGCGATCGCGCGCCAGGCGCTGCAGCTGTGCGTCGACACCGACATCGAGGTGCACGACGAAACCGCGCTGGCGCATGCGTTCACGGTTGGCCGGGTCGAGCACGGCGCCACCACCGGTCGCGATCACCTGTCCGTCGCCAGCGAACAGTTCGGCCAAAGCCGCGCGCTCACGGGCCCGGAAACCGGCTTCGCCCTCGCACTCGAAGATGGTGCCGACCGCGGCGCCGGTGCGCAGTTCGATGTCGCGATCGGCATCGACGAATGCAAGCTGCAGCTGCTCGGCGAGCCGCCGGCCGATCGACGTCTTGCCGGCGCCCATCGGGCCCACGAGGATCAGGTTGCTGGCGGAATTCATGCCGCGGATGCTAGCAGCGCAGCGGCCTGCATGTCGCAGCACGGTCGGCAATGCGGCGGTGCGGGATGCGTGTCGAGCTGTCTCAGGCGTGCGACGTGGCGCCGATCGGATGTCGCTGCGCATCCAGCCGGATGGTGCGATCGGCGATGCCGGGCAGCGTCCGCATGGCCTGGCGGCTGACGCGCTCGAAGAACTGCACGAAACGCTCGACCTGTTCGCGGCTCATGGCCTGCCGGTCGGGGTGGGCGGCCTGCAACGTCTGTTCCTGCTGCCATCGCCATTGCGGGACGATTTCGAAGCCGGGCCCCTGCAGGAACAGCAGGCGGTCCAGCCGCGACCACAGCGGCGGGTAGTCACGGGCAAGCGCCTCGTTGCTCCAGCTGCGCCAGACGCCGTCGGGATCCTCGTCGCGCTCCAGCGCGTTGAGCGGCTCCCGCAATTCCGCATCGGATTGCGGCGGGACCTTGAGGAACCAGCCCTCCAGGATGACCATGTCCGCCCGCTGCACGGTCGGCCATTGCGATTCCGGAAGGCGGTCGTCGGCGATCTTGTCGAATCGTGGCAATGCGGTGGGACGCTGCGCGCGCAGTGAATCCAGCACCTCGCAGGCAAGGGCCACGTCGTGCGTGCCGGGCGCACCGCGGGTGGCGCACAGCGGGTGCACGCGATGCCCGAGTTCCTGTCGCGCGGCATGTCCGAGGTAGAAGTCGTCGATGGACAAGGCGACGACCCGGCGACCGAGGCTGGCCGCCATGTCCGCCATCTGCGCCGACAGGGTGGACTTGCCGGTCCCCTGCAGCCCGGCAATGGCATAGGTGCGGCAATCGTGGCCGCGCGCGTCGGCGAGGATGTCGGCGACGAAGGGGTCCGGATAGCCGGCGGATGCGGGTGAATGCGAAGTCGTTGGCATCGCGCGACAATAACGCAATGACCGCACACCCTTTGTATCTCCAGGCCCTGTCCCGCTTCCAGGAACTGTTCGACGAAGCGCTCGCCGCCGGCGAGCCCGATCGCACGGCGATGGTCGTTGCCACCGCGACGCCGGATGCACGGCCATCCGCGCGGACGGTGTTGCTGAAGGCGCACGACGCGCGCGGTTTCGTGTTCTACACGCACCTGGATGGCCGCAAGGGGCGCGAACTGCAGGCCAACCCGCATGCGGCGCTTCTGTTCCACTGGCCGCGCGTGCGACAGGGTGTGCAGGTGCGGGTCGAAGGCAGCGTGGAGCAGGTGTCCGAGGTCGAGGCCGATGCGTATTTCGCCTCGCGACCGCGGGTGAGCCAGCTCGGTGCGTGGGCGTCGCGGCAGTCGGAGACGCTGGAGTCGCGTGACGTCTTCGAGGACAGTCTGGCCCGGGCGGAGCACGAGTTCGCCGGTCGCGATGTCCCCAGGCCACCGCGATGGACCGGCTTCCGGGTCAGGCCGGAGGTGATTGAATTCTGGATGGGCGCCGAATTCCGCCTGCACGAGCGCGACGTTTACGAATGCGACGCGCAAGGCGAATGGGGCAAACGCATGCTGTATCCGTGAGCGATCCCTGCATGCCCACAGGGATGGACAGGCCATGACCGGTCCAGTCCGCATCGTGTGCCTGACCGAGGAACCGACGGAAACCCTGTACGCCCTCGGCGAGCAGGCGCGGATCGTCGGCATCAGCGGCTTCACCGTGCGACCGCCGCGGGCCCGGCAGGAGAAGCCGAAGGTCAGTGCATTCACGTCGGCGAAAATCGACCGGATCCTGGCGCTGCGTCCGGATTTCGTCGTCGGGTTCTCCGACATCCAGGCCGATATCGCCGCCGAGCTCATCCGCAGCGGCGTGGAGGTCTGGATCAGCAACCATCGCAGCGTGGACGGGATCCTGGATTACATCGTCCGTCTCGGCGCGCTGGTGGGCGCCGGCGACAAGGCCACCGCCTACGCCGATGGCCTGCGTCGCGGCCTCGACGCGATCGCGGGCGAGGCGGCCCGGCGGCCCCGACGCCCCAAGGTGTATTTCGAGGAATGGGATGAACCGCTGATCAGCGGCATCCAGTGGGTGGCGGAACTCATCCGCATTGCCGGCGGCGACGACATCTTTCCAGAACGCGCAGCCGAACCGCTTGCGAAGCAACGCATCCTCGAGGACCCGGATGAAGTGATCCGACGCGCCCCCGACATCATCATCGGCTCATGGTGCGGAAAGAAATTCCAGCCAGAACGCGTTGCCGCGCGCCCGGGTTGGGGCGACATCCCGGCGGTGCGCGATGGGGAACTGCACGAGATCAAGTCGCCGTTGATCCTGCAGCCGGGGCCGGCGGCGCTGACCGACGGGGTCGCTGAGATCGCGAGGATCATCCGCGCATGGGATGGCATTGATAAGACGAGGTGAAAGTCGCCTCCGCCGGCCGCTCTCATCGCGAACGACGTTGTCTTGTTTGGCACGGGGAAATGCCGCTTCGGCACGGGTGGCAATGGCGCCGCCCGCCGTGAACAGGAGAACTGCCATGCGTACACAATTGTTTGTCGCGCTTGCATCGCTGCTGGTCTGGGGCGTGGCGTCCGCACAGTCCAGCCTTCCCACCGTCGAGGTGCGCGCCGATACACGCGAGTCGGTGGATGTTTCCTGTGCCAACCCCGCTTCCGTCAAATCGGAGGATGTCGAACGCGTGCTCTCCATCCAGGACTCCAACCTGACCCGCCGCCTGCGCAGGCAGTTGATTTCGGCGGTGACTGACGCGTGCAAGGCCGGGATTCCACACATCCTGGTCACGAGAAACGCTGACAAACTGAAGTGGGAGCGGATGGATTGAGTGCGCGAAGAGCCGCCGCCAGGCGCTTCGACGACCAGCCGATTACTGCGGGTAGTAATCCCGGCTGACCTCCAGCGTCGCCGTCGCGTCGCCACGCCTGGCGACGACGGTGAAGCGCAGGGTGTCCGGCAGCGTTGCATCAACGGTACCGACGTAATCGACGGTGCCGGCATCGGCCTGCGCGATGTGCGCCGCGCGCAACGACACCGGCGTCGCGTGCCCCAGCAGGTCGGTGACGGTGGCGGAAATCACGGGCGCCGGCGCACTGCCAACGCCCCGAAGGTTGACCAGCAGCAGGATCGTCCGCGGCGAGCGGTCGAGGCCGTACTCGCGTGCGACCGACTCGGGCAGCATCGAGGTCTGCGTGGCACTGGCGCGCACGCTGACGTCGCCAATGTCGGCCACGGCATCGCCACGCTGATCGGTGGCGGGCTGGGCCTCCCCGGGCCCCGATGGCGATTGCGGATCCGCGCAGCCACCGGTGGCCAGCAGCGCGAGCACGGCGAAGGCAAGCATGTGTCTGCGGGAAGTCGTCATGGTCGCTCAGTCGAGGTCGGTGGAAAGCTGCCTGCCGCGGATCCTGGCTGCATGGATCGCGCGCGCGACAAGGTCTTGGAATCCGCCGTCGAGCAGCACTTCAACCGCAGCCTGGGTGGTGCCATCGGGGGACGTGACGCGGCGCCGTAATTCGACCGGCGTGGCCACTTCTTCGGTCATCATCCTGGCTGCGCCCAGCAGCGTCTGCGCGACCAGGCTGCGAGCAACGTCGTCCGACAGGCCTTCGGCCAGCGCGGCGTCAATCATCGCCTCGGCCAACAGGAAGGCATACGCCGGACCACTGCCGGATACGGCCGTCACCGCGTCCATCTTCTCCTCGTCGGTCACCCAGACGGTTTCCCCGCTGGCCCACATCAGACGTTCGGCACGCCGGCAGCCTGCGGCGTCCACCTGCGGATTGGCATAGAGCCCGGTGACGCCCGCCCCCAGCACGGCGGCGGCATTGGGCATGGCACGCACGATTGCGATGTCGCCGCCCATCCAGCGATCGAGCTGCAGCGTGGTGACGCCGGCGGCCACCGACAACACCAGCGGTCGTGCAAGCTGGGTCTGCGCAGCGAGGCCTTCGCAGACGCCGCGGATCAGCTGCGGCTTGACGCAGAGGATCCAGGCATCCGCTCCGGCAACGGCCGCCGGGCTGCCGGCAAAGACCCGCACGCCGAAGTCCCCGTGCAAGGCGGCCCGCACCTTGGCAACGGGTTCGGCCACGCGGATGGTGTCCGGATCGACGCCGGCGGCCACGAGGCCCGTCACCAGCATGCGCGTGACGTTTCCGCCACCAATAAAGGCGATGGTTTCGTGCCCGGTCATGCGCCCGTTTCCTTCGGTGGGCGTGGGCCGAACAGGATGGTGCCGAGCCGGATCATCGTCGCTCCCTCTTCGATGGCGATGGCGAAATCCTCGCTCATTCCCATCGACAGCGTATCCGCCTGCGGATGCGCCTGCCGCAGTGAGTCGAACAGCAGTCTCGCCCGCCGGAACGCCGAGCGCCGTTGCTCGAGATCCGGCAGGGGAGCGGGGATGGTCATCAGTCCGCGCAGCACCAGGTTCGGCGTCGCCGCGATCGCTGCCGCCAGCGGCATGACATCGCCGGCGGCACAGCCATGCTTGCTGTCTTCATCATCGATGTTGACCTGGACCAGCACCTGGAGCGGAGGCAGGTTGGCGGGACGATGACGGCCCAATGCCTGCACCAGGGAGGGGCGGTCCACCGTCTGCACCCAGTCGAAGAGTGTCGCCGCGTCGGCGGCCTTGTTGGATTGCAGGTGGCCGATCAGGTGCCATTCCAGTCCCAGGTCGGCGAGGGCGACGCGCTTTGCGCGCGCTTCCTGTACGTAGTTCTCGCCGAACGCCGGCGCCTGTTCACCTGCAGCGCCGGTCACATCCCGGTGCAAGGCCCGCATTGCCGCAGCCAGTTCCGCGATCGCCGTCGCAGGCTGTCGTTTGGAGACCGCCAATAATCGCGGGAGTGGCCGACCCGCGCGTCGCGCCGCGTTTCCAATGGTTTGAAGGACTGATTGGAGCGCCTGCACGGGCACGTGTGATCCTGTCGGGGTAGGAGGTTGAACCCCGGAATTTGTGCCTATACTGCGGCGCGGGAGCCATCGTTTCCACCCGGGCTTCCGCGGATCGCGTCACGGGTCATGGTGTGGACAGAGTGCCGGGGAGCACGCATGGATATCGCCGAATTACTGGCATTCTCAGTCAAGAACAAAGCATCCGACCTGCATCTGTCGGCGGGCCTGCCACCGATGATCCGCGTCGACGGCGACGTGCGACGCATCAACATCCCGGCGCTCGACCACAAGCAGGTGCACGCGCTTGTCTACGACATCATGTCGGACAAGCAGCGGCGCGACTACGAGGAATTCCTCGAGGTCGACTTCTCCTTCGAGATCCCGGGCCTGGCGCGGTTCCGCGTCAACGCCTTCAACCAGAATCGCGGCGCCGGCGCCGTCTTCCGCACGGTGCCCTCCGAGGTGCTGACGCTGGAAGACCTCGGCTGCCCGAAGATCTTCCAGGACCTGATCGACCAGCCGCAGGGGCTGATCCTGGTCACCGGTCCGACCGGGTCGGGCAAGTCGACCACGCTGGCCGCGATGGTCGACCACATCAACAAGAACGAGTACGGCCACATCCTCAGCGTCGAGGATCCGATCGAATTCGTGCACACCGCGCAGAAGTGCCTGATCAACCAGCGCGAAGTGCATCGCGATACCCACGGCTTCAACGAGGCGCTGCGTTCGGCATTGCGCGAAGACCCCGACTACATCCTGGTCGGCGAAATGCGCGATATCGAGACCATCCGGCTGGCACTCACCGCGGCCGAAACCGGACACCTTGTGTTCGCGACGCTGCATACGTCGTCGGCGGCCAAGACCATCGACCGCATCATCGACGTGTTCCCGGCCGGCGAGAAGCCGATGGTCCGCAGCATGTTGTCCGAGTCGTTGCGCGCGGTGATTTCGCAGGCGCTGCTGAAGAAGGTCGGTGGCGGCCGGACGGCGGCCTGGGAAATCATGGTCGGCACTCCGGCGATCCGGAACCTGATCCGCGAGGACAAGGTCGCGCAGATGTATTCGTCGATCCAGACCGGCCAGCAGTACGGGATGATGACCCTCGACCAGCACCTGCAGGACCTGGTGAAGCGCTCCATGGTCACCAAGCAGCAGGCGCGCGACTACGCCAAGGACAAGCGCCTGTTCGATTGAGGGTTGCAGCAGGACAGCTGCGGCAAAAATACCTGTGTGTTCCGGCCGCCGATGACCGGCTGCCGGTTATTGGAGCCATGCAATGAGCACCATCGATTTCACCTCGTTCCTCAAGCTGATGGCGCACCAGAAGGCGTCCGACCTTTTCATCACGGCCGGCATGCCGCCATCGATGAAGGTCAACGGCAAGATCGCGCCCATCACGCAGAATCCGCTGACGCCGCAGCAGAGCCGCGACCTGGTGCTCAATGTGATGTCGCCGCCGCAGCGCGAGGAATTCGAGCGGACCCACGAGTGCAACTTCGCGATCGGCGTGTCCGGTGTCGGCCGCTTCCGCGTCAGCTGTTTCTACCAGCGCAACCAGGTTGGCATGGTCCTGCGTCGCATCGAGACCAAGATCCCGACGGTCGAGGAGTTGAGCCTCCCGCCGATCATCAAGACGCTGGCGATGACCAAGCGCGGCATCATCATCTTCGTCGGCGCGACCGGCACCGGCAAGTCGACGTCGCTCGCGGCCATGATCGGCTACCGCAACCAGAATTCCACCGGCCACATCATCACGATCGAGGATCCGATCGAGTTCGTGCACAAGCACGAGGGCTGCATCATCACGCAGCGCGAGGTCGGCATCGACACCGACAGCTGGGACGCGGCGCTGCGCAACACGCTGCGACAGGCCCCGGACGTGATCATGATCGGCGAGGTCCGCACGCGCGAAGGCATGGACCACGCGATCGCATTCGCCGAAACCGGCCACCTGGTGCTGTGCACGCTGCACGCCAACAATGCCAACCAGGCCATGGACCGCATCATCAACTTCTTCCCCGAGGACCGCCGCGGCCAGTTGCTGATGGACCTGTCGCTGAACCTCAAGGGCGTCGTCGCGCAGCAGCTGATCCCGAGTCCCGATGGCAAGACGCGGCGCGTGGCGATGGAGATCCTCCTGGGGACGCCGCTGGTCCAGGACTACATCCGCGAAGGCGAGATCCACAAACTCAAGGACGTGATGAAGGAATCCATCAACCTTGGGATGAAGACCTTCGACCAGGCCTTGTTCGAGTTGTACCAGGCGGGCGAGATCTCCTACGAGGACGCGCTGCGTTATGCCGACTCCGCGAACGAGGTGCGCCTGCGCATCAAGCTGGCGCAGGGCGGTGACGCGCGGACCCTGTCCCAGGGGCTGGATGGCGTCGAGGTTGCGGAAGCGCGCTAAGCACTCCGGCCCGCCCCCGTGCAGGGGGTGCCGGCAGGCCCGGCTGCAAACCTGTGGCCGCAGCCTCGTCCGATAGCCCGAGCTTGCGCATCAGCGCGAGTGCGTCGAATGGCGCGTGCACCTTGGCGTCGTTGTCGAGGTAGCAATACACGTCGCGGTGCGTTCGGGCCGCGGCCATGCCGTCGATCCGGCGAGCATCCCGCGGCTCGCTGCCGCCGGCCCATTGCCGGATCCGGCGGCTCCATCGCCCCAGCACCCGGTCGGAATAGCCGCTGGCGTACAACTCGGTGTCGCCGTGCAGGCGCACATAGACGAAATCGCTGGTGACGTCCTCGGCATACGGCCACTTGCCGGCGGTGTCCGCCACCACCCATGCGACTGCGTGGCGACGCAGCTGGGCGATGAACAGCGGATTGCAGAAACTCTCGTGGCGCACCTCCATCGCGTGCCGCAATGGACGGCTGGCGTCGATTGCCAGTGCGCAGCGGCCGCGCATGCGGTCGATGTCCCTCCGTCGTGCAAGCGCCAACGCCTGTTCCGTGTCCGATGGCAGCAGCGACAGGAATGCCTCCACACGGTCGAAGTCGTAACGCAGCGTCGGTGGCAGCTGCCACAGGATCGGGCCCAGCTTGCGGCCCAATCGCAGGACGCCCGAAGCAAGGAAGTTCGCCAGCGGTTTCTGCACATCGCGCAACCGCAGCATGTGCGTGATGTAGCGCGGCCCCTTGACCGCGAATACGAAATCGCAGGCAGACGCGTCGTGCCAGGTGGAATAGCTCGCCGGAGTCTGCAGCGAATGGAACGAGCCGTTGATCTCGATGCTGTCGAAACAACGCGAGGCGAACGCAAGCTCATCGCGTTGTGGCAGTCCCTTGGGATAGAAGACGCCGCGCCAGGGGGCGTAGCGCCAGCCGGAGATGCCGATGCGGATCGTCACCTTTCCAATCCTGTCCGGACCCCGGTTGCAGTGGCGTGAGCTGGCAGGCGTCCATGCTCCGATCACGCTCGGCGCGGCGGGAGAGCCACGATCCCATGACGGCCGGCGCGTTAGAATCACGCAATGAGCGACGCGACTTCCGCGGCAAACCAGCCCCTGGTGGCTGCCGACACCGGCGGCTCGCTGGCGTGCCAGCTGCTGATCGCACTGCCGGCATTGGCGGACTCGCCATTCGCGCGCACCGTCACCCTGATCTGCCAGCACGACGACGACGGCGCGATGGGTGTCGTGGTCAATCGTGCCGCCGAGTACACCCTGGGTGAGGTGTTCGAGCAGATGGGCATCGCCAGCCATGACGAGGCGCTGTGCGCGCAACCGGTCCTGGCTGGCGGGCCGGTGCACCCGGAGCGGGGATTCGTCCTGCATGACGGCACTGAACAGTGGGATTCAAGCCTGGCCATTGCCGACGGACTCTCGGTGACGACGTCCCGCGACATCCTCGAGGCCATGGCCCGCGGCGAAGGTCCCAGGCACGTCACCGTCGCGCTGGGTTGCGCGGGGTGGGGCGCCGGGCAACTGGAACACGAGCTGACCGAAAACAGCTGGCTGACCGCGCCGGCCGATGCCGGAATCCTGTTTGGAGTGCCGCTGGGCGACCGCTGGCAGGCGGCAGCCGCACGGATTGGCGTCGACATGAGTCGCATGGCCGACTACAGCGGACATGCCTGAGGCCAGCGGCGGCCAGCCCCCGGTCGGTACGATCCGCCGTGATGGCACGGTGCTGGGCTTCGACGTGGGAACCCGCAGGATCGGCGTGGCGGTCGGCAGCGCCTTCGGCCATGGCGCCCGCGCGTTGGCGGTGGTCGACGTCCATGGACAGCGCCCGGACTGGACCGCCATCGATCGCCTGCACAAGGAATGGCGGCCGGATGGGTTCATCGTCGGGGATCCGATGACGCTCGATGGCGGCGACCAGCCGATCCGCACGTTCGCGCATGCGTTCGCCAGCGACCTGCGGGCCCGTTTCTCATTGCCGGTGGTGCTGGTCGATGAGCGCGCGAGCTCGATCGATGCCGCGCAGCGTTTCGCGGCCGATCGCGCCGTTGGTCGCAAGCGGCGTCGCGATGCGGCCGTCCTGGACGCGGTCGCCGCTGCCGTCATCGTCGAACGCTGGCTGGCTGCGCCCGACGATGCGAAGCCGGTGGCGTAGCCGGCATGGATCTTCCAATCGACCCGGGCGAAACCGGGCGCACCATGAATGCCACCCAGGATGCATCGATGACCGAGCAACTCGATACCACCGGCCGTCTCCGACACCTCACCACGCTCGAGGGCTTGCCGCGCGACGTGCTGGTGCGGCTGCTCGATCGCGCACAGCAGTTGCAGGAGCAGGGCAACGCCGGGGCCAGCATGCGCGGCGTGCTGGCAGGCAAGGCGATCTGCACGTTGTTCTTCGAGCCGTCCACGCGCACCCGATCGAGCTTCCAGCTGGCCGCCATGCGGCTGGGCGCTGACGTGCTGAACTTCGACGCATCGGCTTCGTCGACGACGAAGGGCGAAACCGCGATCGACACCCTCAAGAACATCGAGGCCATGGGCGTGCGGGGATTCGTGGTCCGCCACCAGGCCGACGGCGCGGTTGCGGCGCTGGCCCAGGATGCCAACGTGGGGACGGCCCTGGTCAATGCCGGCGATGGCCGAAAATCCCATCCCACGCAGGGCCTGCTCGACATGCTGACCCTGCGCCAGGCCAAGGGCGATGACTTCGCGGCAATCAAGGTCCTGATCGTCGGAGACGTGCGGCACTCGCGCGTCGCACGTTCCGACCTGCAGGCGTTGCGGACGCTGGGGGCACGCAACATCCGCATCTGCGGGCCGGATGCATTGTTGCCCGATGACGCGACCTTGCAGGGCTGCCAGGTGACAGCGGACCTGGACGCGGCGCTGGACGGCGTCGATGCCGTGATGATGTTGCGCCTGCAGCGCGAGCGCATGCAGGAAGGCCTGATCAGCTCCATCGACGATTACCACCGCGATTACGGCCTGACCGCGGAACGCCTGCGTCGCGCCGCCCGTGACGCCGTCGTGCTGCATCCGGGCCCGATGAATCGTGGCGTCGAAATCGACGATGCCGTTGCCGATGGCGCGCAATCGCTGATCCTGCGCCAGGTGTCCAATGGCGTCGCCGTGCGGATGGCCGTGCTCGAGGAATTACTGGGCTGAGCGCATAAGTTCGCCTGCCCGCCAGATGCCTTTACCGGTGCTGGGCAAACAGCCAGGTCCACAGCTGTGGACTGGTGTAGGCGGGATCCCAGGCGTTGTGGTTCGCATCGGGGAATTCCGTGTAACGCACGCCATTGCCGACGGCTTCCAGCGCGGCGGCGGTGCGCCGATCGTCCTCCAGCGGCACGACGTCATCCTTCGCACCATGGAAGATCCATATCGGCACCGTGCGCAGGCGACGGGCCAGGGCGCCGTAGGGGTCTGATTCATTGGCGACGGGGGTGACGAACAAATCGCGCTCGTCGCTCGGCGGCCGGATCGCACCTGAAATCGGCACCAGCGCCGCGAATCGTTGCGGGTGCAGCAGTGCCAGTTCCCAGACGCCATAGCCGCCCATCGACAGGCCAGTGAGGTAAGTGCGGCGTGCATCGCCGTGGAATTCCCGGCTCGCCGCGTCCAGCGCCTGCATGGCGAGCACGGCGCCAGGGCCCGACCATTCCCACTGTTCGCGGGCTTGCGGGAAGACCACGATCGCCGGGAAGTCATCCACGTGTGCACGCACGTAGGGGCCGATCCCGACCGCGACCGGTTTGTCGCCGTCATCGCCGCGTTCGCCGGATCCATGCAGGAACAGGATCACGGGAGGATGCTCGCCACCCGCCGCCCGCGAGGGCACGAACACCTGGTAGCGATAGGTGGTTCCCGCCATCACGAGATCGTGCTGGACGAAGCGTCCACTGTCCGGTCGCGCGGGCGCGATGCTGCATGTGCAGCAGGCGAGGGTCATCGCGACCAAGGCCATGCCTGTGCGGAACATCGGCGCCTCCGTGGAATCAAGGTTGGCTTCAGCGTAACAACACCAGCGTCGCCAGCCCGAGGAAACTCAGGAATCCCATCACGTCGGTGACGGTGGTCAGGATCACGCCGCCCGCCAGCGCCGGATCGAATCCCAGGCGTTTGAGCGTCACCGGCACCAGCACGCCTGCCAGCGCGGCCGAAAACAGGTTGATCGTCAGTGCGCTGGCGATCACGAGTGCCAATGGCCATTCGCCAAACCACGCCCAGACGATCACCCCGAGCAGCAGGCCCAGCGCAAGGCCGTTGAGCAGTGCCACGCGGATTTCCTTCCAGATGAGGATCTGCACGTTGGTGGCGCCGAGCTGACCCAGTGCCAGGCCGCGGATCACCAGCGCCAGCACCTGGGTGCCGGCGTTTCCCCCCATGCCTGCCACGATCGGCATCAGCACCGCCAGTGCGACGATGTGCGAAATGGTGCCCTGGAATTGGCCGACGACCGCCGAGGCAAGGAACGCGGTGCCCAGGTTGATCGTCAGCCATAGCAGGCGGCGCTTGGTCGCGCGCCTGACCGGGCTGAAGAGGTCTTCGTCCTCGTCCAGGCCGGCGGCGCCCAATGCCTGGTGCTCCGCCTGCTCGCGGATGATGTCGACGACGTCGTCGATGGTGATGCGCCCGAGCAGGATGTTGTTGTCGTCGACGACCGGCGCGGAGATCCAGTCGTGGTCGGAAAACCCGCGCGCGACGCTGCCCGACGACTCCTCGACATCGATCGCCGGCTGCTCGCCGTCGATCAGTTCGTTGATCGGGGTGCTGGCCTCGTGCGTTAGCAGCGACTGCAGTGCGATGCGGCCCAGGTACTGGTGGCGGCGGCTGACGACGTAGATGTGGTCGGTGTGATCGGGAAGCTCGCCGCGCAGGCGTAGGTAGCGCAGCACGACGTCGACCGTGGTGTCGGCGCGCACGGTGACCACGTCGGGATTCATCAGTCGGCCGGCGCTGTCCTCCGGATACGACAGCACCTGCTCGAGCCGCTCGCGATTCTCGCGGTCCATCGACTTGAGGACTTCGTCGATGACGGTGTCGGGGAGATCCTCCACCAGGTCGGCGAGGTCGTCGATGTCGAGATCCTCGACGGCAGCCACGATCTCGTCCGGATCCATGTCCGCGAGCAGGCCCTCGCGCACGTCGTCGCCGACATGCAGCAGCACCTCGCCGTCGTCCTCGGGATCGACCAGTCCCCATACGACGGTGCGCTCGCCAGGCGGCAGGGACTCGAGCAGGTTGCCGATCTCGGCCGGCGAGAGCGTGTTGACCAGCCGACGCACCGGGCCGAGGCGACCGCTGTCGAGCGCGTCGGAGAGCAGACGCAGCTGGCGCGCGGTCTTGTCGTGGCGGACGGCTTCGGCCATTCGGGCCTCCGGTATGCGTCGCATCCACGAGGGCGCGACCGTGATCAGGCGTTCATGCGGGCATTATCGCCCGACACGCAGGCTCCTGCACGGTTCCCTCGCAGACATCGGGTTGCCGCACCCCGTCATGGGATGCGCTGGTGGCGCGTGTCAGGCTGCGCGAACGCTGCCGAAGGCCTGCATCCACTTCGCGATGCTCTTGCGGTCATGCGCACGCAGCAAGGCGGGGACATTGGCCCGAAGGGCGCCGAAGTCGCATCCGCGGATCGCGCGTCGCACCTCCAGCAGCGTCGCGGGATGCAGGCTCAGCTCGTTGAGTCCCAGGGCCAGCAACAGCGGAACGAGTACCGGGTCGGCGGCCATTTCTCCGCAGACGGAGACCGATTTCGAGCGCCGGTTCGCCAATGCGACGATGCCATGCAGCATCCGCAGGACGGCCGGATGCAGTGGCGTGTATAGATCTCCGAGCGATTCGTTGTTGCGGTCCACCGCGAGCAGGTATTGCACCAGGTCGTTGGTTCCGATCGACAGGAAGTCGAGCACGCCAATGAACCCGGGCAGCGCGATGGCGGCTGATGGCACCTCGATCATCGCGCCGAGCGGAATGCCCTCGGCCATGGCGTGGCCTTCGCGTTGCAGGTCGGCGACGACACGCTTGAGCATCGCCCGGACGGCGATCATTTCCTCGCGACAGGACACCATCGGCACGAGGATCCGGACCGGTCCGTAGCCCGATGCGCGGACCATGGCGCGCAGCTGCGTCTCGAACAGCGCGTCGCGCAGCAGCGACAGTCGCACGCCGCGGACACCGAGCGCGGGATTGGGTTCATTGGGCAGCGCCAGTCCGGTCCGGTCGGCCTTGTCGGCGCCGACGTCGAGCGTGCGGATGGTCACGGTGCGGCCGGTCATGCCCAGCACCACGTCGCGGTACGCCCTGAATTGCGCTTCTTCGTCCGGCAACTGGGAGCTGTTGAGGAACAGGAATTCGGTGCGGTACAAGCCGACGCCTGCCGCCCCGAGTGCATGGGCCTCGGCCACGTCCTCGCGTGACTCGGCATTCGCCCACAACTTGATGTCGACGCCATCGAGCGTGCGCGACGGCTCGCGTCGCAGGCGGTTGAGCTGCTTGCGCTCGCGCGCGTATTCCCTGGCGCGCGTGCGATGCGCGCGCAGGTCGATGGCGTCGGGTTCGCGGATGATGAGTCCGGTCCCGCCATCGACCACCAGCACGTCGCCGTCGTTGATCTTCTGCAGCGCCTTCGTGGCGCCGACCACCAGCGGCAGGTGCAGGCTACGCGCCAGGATCGCGCTGTGCGACAACATGCTGCCGCCGGCGGTGACCACGGCCATGACGCCCTGCGCCTGCAATTGCAGCAACTCGGTGGGCGCAATGCTGTCGGTGACGAGGATTTCACCGGCGACACCGCCGGTGTCGGCCTCGCGCCGGTGCAGGGCCGCGTGCAGCCTGCCGATCACCTGATCGATGTCGTCGATCCGGCTGCGCAGGTAGGCGTCGTCCATGCCGGCGAAGACGCCGGCGATTCGGTCGCGCTGCAGCCGCAAGGCGTAGTCCGCGGTGTAATGCCCGCTGCGGATCAGCGTGTCCAGGCCCTGCAGCAACTCGGGATCGTCGAGCAGCAACGCATGCAGGTCCAGGAACTCACCGACCTCTGATGCCAGCGCGCCTTGCAGTCGCTCCTGCAGCACGCGCATTTCCCCGCGCACGACATGGATGGCGTCATGCAGTCGTGCGAGTTCGGCGTCGACGTCCTCGACATGGGCCTCGGCGACTTCCAGCACATGCGGCAAGCGGACGCGCGCGCGGCCCAGCACGCTTCCGCGCGATGCACCATTTGCGTTGAGCACAAGCCGCATCAGGCCGCCTCGTCGAAATTGCGCGCGAACAGGTCGGCGACAGCGTCGGCCGCGGCGGCTTCATCGCTGCCATCGACGCGCAACACGACCGTGGTGCCGGGGCCGGCCGCCAGCAGCATCACGCCCATGATGCTCTTGGCGTTGACCTCGCGCCCCTTCGCCGCGAGCGTCGCATTGCAGCGGTAACCCGAGAGCAGCTGCACCAGGCGCGCCGTCGCACGCGCGTGCAGGCCCAGGCGGTTACCGACGAGCAGTTCGCGTTCGATCATGGACGGGCTTCCTCAGGCATCGTCGACAATGACGCCGTTGCGGGCGCCTGCGGCGGCAATCGCCGGAAGTTCGTCCAGTGACATGTCCGCGTAGTTCATCACCCGCAGCAGCATCGGCAGGTTCAGCGCCGACACGCGACGCACCGGCGTGCCGATGCGGGCGATCCGGGCGGCCAGGTTGCTCGGCGTCGCGCCGTAGAGATCGCTCAATACCAGCACGCCCTCGCCGCCGTCCACGCGCCGCAGCGCCGCGCTCGCCTCGGGCAACAGCAGGTCGGCGTCGGCGTCGTATGCGACCTCGAAGGCCTCGGTCCGCAATGGCAACTGGCGCAACAGGCGCGTCGCCGACGCGATCAGCGCAGGACCGATTCCGGGATGGGTCACGAGGAGGATGCCGACGGCCATGCAGGCAAGTTAGCAGACGCGTGGGACAGGCTGGAAGCGCTGTTGCCTGCGACGCGCGGGACGCGCGGCCGCCGTGCGTTGGCTAGTCCAGTTCCCGGTGGTAGACGGCGACCTCGCCCCAGTCGTTCGCGCGGCAGTGCTCGGCCAGGCGCTCGGCCAGGTAGACCGAGCGATGGCGTCCACCGGTGCAGCCAAAAGCCACGGTGACGTAGCTGCGGGTGTCCGAGCGCAGGCGCGGCAGCCAGCTGTCGAGGAACTGCTGGACCTGCGCGACGTAGGCGCAGACATCCTCCTGCGTTTCCAGGAAGGCGCGAACGGATTCGTCGCGACCCGACAGCGGACGCAATTGCGGATGCCAATGCGGGTTGGGCAGCACGCGCGCGTCGAACACGAAATCGGCGTCGGGCGGCACCCCGCGGCGGTACGCGAAGGACTCGAACAGCAACGACAGCGAGTCGTCCGTCGTCAGTCCGAACTGCGTGATCACCTGTCGCCGCAGCTGGTGCACGTTGAGGTCGCTGGTGTCGATGACGGCGTCGGCGATCTGCCGCAGCGGCTTGAGGACCTGGCGCTCGAGCGAAATCGCATCCGCCAATGCCAGCCCGAGATGGCTGAGCGGGTGCCGCCGCCGGGTATCGGCGTAACGCTTGAGCAGGCCGGCGTCGGCGGTGTCGAAAAACACCAGCCGCGGATCCAGGCCCAGGGCGCCGACCGCCGACAACCATTCCGGGATGTTCGACAGGTCGGTGTTGCGGTTGCGCACGTCGATGCCGACGGCCAGTTTTTGCGGAGCCGCGCCTTCGTCACGCGTGACGTTGCGCACGAAGTCCGGCAGCAGTTCCGCCGGCAGGTTGTCCACGCAGTAAAAGCCGAGGTCTTCCAGCGTGTTCAGCGCGACCGACTTGCCGGACCCGGACATGCCGCTGACGATGATGAGCGTGGGTGCTGCCTGGGCGGTCATGAGGATCGCTCGAGGAAGTGGCTGTGGCGGGCCATGAATGCCGCCGCCGGGTCGACGCCCTTGGCGCGCAGGATATGCGCGCGGGCGGCGGCTTCGGTCAGCACGGCGAGGTTGCGTCCGGGCATGACCGGCAGCGTGATCCTGGGAACATCCAGGTCCAGCACGCGGCGCACGCCCAGGTCGCCGGTGATGCGCTCGATGCCGCCCGGGACGACGTCCAGGTGCGGTTGGGTCAGGTGCACGATCAGGCGCAGGTATTTGTTCTTCTTGACCGCGGTGTCGCCGAACATCTGCCGGATGTCGAGCACGCCAAGCCCGCGGACTTCCAGCATGTCCTGCAGCATCTCGGGGCTGGTGCCATCGAGCACGTCCGGGGCGATCTGGGTGAATTCGGGCGCGTCGTCGGCAACCAGGCGATGGCCGCGGGTGATCAGTTCCAGCGCGAGCTCGCTCTTGCCCGAACCCGATTCGCCCGTGATCAGCACGCCGATGGAATAGATCTCCATGAAGACGCCGTGCAGCGTGACGCGTGGCGCGAGCGTGCGCGCCAGATGGTATTGGATGTGGTTGAGCAGTTCATGGCCGCGCTTGGGCGACGTCCACAGCGGCGTGCCGAATTCCTCGGCCGCGATGCGCAGGTCCTCCGGGCAGGGCTGGTCCTTGCTGATGACCAGCGCCAGCGGGCCGAAGCCGACGATCTTGGCGATGGTTTCCCAGCGCAGCCGTGAGTCAAGGCCATCCAGCCAGGCGAGTTCCTCGGTTCCGAGGATCTGCACCTTGTTGGGATAGATGGCGTTGAGGTATCCAGCCAGTGACGGGCGCCGGGAGACGGTGTCCCCGGACTCGAGCACGCGGGTGCCGCCTTCCTCGCCAGCCAGCCAACGCAGGTCCAGGCGTTCGCGTTGCTGTTCGAACAGTTCCCGTGCCGTGATGCGCGCGGTCATGCGCTCGCCAGCAGGATGTGTCGCAATGCGACGGCATCGGGAGCCTGGCGCAGTGCGGTGCGGAAGTCGGCATCACCGAATCGCTGCGCCAGGTCGGACAACAACTGCAGGTGCCTCTGGGTGAAATGCTCCGGCACCGACATGGCGAATACGAGGTCGACCGGCATGCCGTCGCCGGACTCGAAGTCGACCCCTGGCCGCAAGCGCAGGAATGCGGCGCGCGTGTCGGGAAAGACATCGCTGCGACCGTGCGGAATCGCAACACCATGGCCGATCGCGGTGCTGCCCATGCGCTCGCGCTGGCGCAGGCTGTCCACGACTGCCGATACCGATTGCAGGGAGGCGTCCGCAAGCAGCCTTGCGGCTGCGTCGATGACGGCGTTGCGGTCGCCCGGATCGTCCATCTCGACGATGCGGTCCGGCGTCAGGAACTCGGACAGGGACAGCATGGACGGGACTGCGACTGGACGGCAGTCAGGCGAAATCGCCGCTGCGCGCCGGGTTTTCACCACGATGGTGATCGACCATCTTCTCCTTGTGTTTCAGCAGCAGGCGGTCGAGCTTGTCGCTCAGCAGGTCGATGGCGGCATACATGTCCAGTGCCGAGGCATCCGTATGCAAGGTGCGGCCGTTGAAATTGACTGTGGCCTCGGCGCGATGATCGGGCGGATCCAGGCTCAGTACCACGCGGACATCGATGGGTTGTTCGAAATGGCGGCCGAGTCGGGCAAACCGGGTCTGGACATAGTCGCGGAGCGGGGGAGTGACGTCGATCTGCTGGCCGTGGGTTTCGATGCGCATCGGCAACCTCCTCTAGCGACTGGGTAGGACAGCATCACCCGGGAAGCGATGAGTGCTGTGAAGGAAATCTGAATCGGTCCCTCGATACCAGCATAGTCGCATCCACGGCGTCCGGTCAGGCCAGGCGTACGCGTTCCTGCGACGAGGCAATGCCCATTGCCTCCCGGTATTTGGCCACCGTGCGGCGCGCGACCGGAACCCCGGCCGCCTTGAGCGTGTCGGCCAGGCGTGCGTCCGACAGGGGCTTGCGCGGGTTCTCGGCGTCGATCAGGCGGCGGAGCATGGTCTGGATGGCGATGCTGGAGGTTTCCCCGCCGCCCTCGCTGTCGATGCCGGAGGCAAAGAAGCTGCGCAGCGCGACGGTGCCGCGCGGGGTGCGCACGTACTTGCGCGAAATCGCGCGCGACACGGTCGACTCGTGCAGCCCGACCTCCGATGCCACTTCGCGCAATGTCAACGGCCGCAGCGCCTGCGCGCCGAATTCGAGGAAACCCGACTGCTGTCGCACCAGGCAACGCACGACCTTGATGAGTGTTTCGCCGCGCGCTTCGATGTTGCGCAGCAGCCAGCGTGCTTCCTGCAGGCGTCCGCGCAGGTAGCCGGCGTCGCTGGTGCCGGCGCTGCCGATCATCTGTTCGTAGCCGCGATGGATCGTCAGGCGCGGTGCGCGCCCGTTCGCCAGGGCCACGCGCCAGACGCCATGCTGGCGCCAGATCACGCAGTCCGGCGTGATGTAGGTATCCGCCGGCAGGCTGCCGATCTGGGCGCCGGGGCGCGGATCCAGCGAGCGCAGCAGTTGCAGGGCCAGCGAGACATCCTCGACCGGGCATTGCAGTTCGGTGGCGACGCCGTCGATGCCGATTTTCGGCAGGCGGTCGATTGGCCCTTCGGTGATGCGCAGCGCCAGTGACCTGCCCGGGGTTTCATCGGGCAGCGGCCCCAACTGCAGCGACAGGCATTCCCCCAGGCTGCGGGCGCCGACGCCGGCAGGATCGAATCGTTGCAGCTGATGCAGGACCATGAGCAGTTCCTCGTCGGTGACGACGAGGTCGGGGACCAATGCCTCGCGCAGGGCTGCGAATGGCTCGCGAAGGTAGCCATCGTCATCGATGGCATCGATCAGCGTCAGCCCGATCCGGCGATCGCGGGGCGACAGGTGGGTCAGGTGCAGTTGCCATTGCAGGTGGTCCTGCAGCGTCTGCGGCTCGGCGATGCGATCGGCGGCATCGCCGTCGTCCTCGTCGCCATCGGATGACGGGCCGACGCGCTGCTGCCAGGCATCCTCGCCACGTGTCCACGGTGGCGCATCGTCCGCTCCGAACGTATCGCCACCATCGCCTTCGGACGGGCTCTCGCCGTCGGCGGACCCGGTACGGATCGGCTCGGGTTCGGCCCAGTCGAGCAGCGGGTTGGTCTCCACCGCTTCGGCCAGTTCGGCGTCCAGTTCGAGCGCCGACAGCTGCAGCAAGTGGATGGCCTGGCGCAACTGCGGCGTCAGTACCAGCTGCTGGCCCATCGATGTCTGCAAACGCGGTTTCATGACCAGAGGGACACGTCCGGGGAGAAGGACGGCGCCGCGGTCAGAGACGGAAGGATTCGCCCAGGTAGACGCGACGCACGTCGGGATTCGCCAGCAGCGCGTCCGGAGCCCCCTGCGCGAGCACGCCGCCTTCGTTGAGGATATACGCGCGGTCGCAAATGCCCAAGGTCTCGCGCACGTTGTGGTCGGTGATCAGCACACCGATGCCGCGATTCTTCAGGTGGCGGACGATGCGCTGGATTTCGCCCACTGAAATGGGGTCCACGCCCGCGAACGGTTCGTCCAGCAGCATCAGGCGGGGCTTTGCGGCCAGCGCACGGGCGATCTCGACGCGTCGGCGCTCACCGCCCGACAGGCTGGCCCCGCTCTGGTCGGCCACGTGGGCGACCTGCAACTCATCCATCAGGCTGGCCAGTTCGGCCTCGCGCCCGGCCCGGTCCAGGTCCGGCCGCAATTCCAGCACCAGCCGCAGGTTGTCGGCCACGCTGAGCTTGCGGAACACGGAAGGTTCCTGCGGGAGGTAGCCCACACCCAGCTTGGCACGCGTGTACATCGGCTCGGCGGTGATGTCGCGGCCGTCGAGGATGATCCGGCCGGCATCGGCCGGCACCAGGCCGACGATCATGTAGAAACAGGTGGTCTTGCCCGCGCCATTGGGCCCGAGCAATCCGACGACCTCGCCCGCATCCAGGGTCAGGCCGAAGTCATGGACGACCTCGCGTGAGCGATAGCGCTTGCGCAGCCCTTCGGCGACCAGCATCAGGGCGTGGTCTTGGTGGGGGCGGGTGGCGGCGTGGCCGGGGCGGCATTCCTCGGCATGATGCGCATCTTGACGCGGCCACCGCCCTCGCCACCGCTGTCGACGTTGCCGGTCTTCAGGTTGTAGACCACGCGCTGGCCGCTCATCGTGCCGCGCGGCTGCTGGATGACGACATCACCGGTGAAGATGACGACGTCGGTGCTGAGGTTGTAATCCACGTTGTTCGCGCGGGCAGTCATCGGCGTGCCGTCGTCCATTTCCTGCTTCAGCACGACCGGGCTTCCACTGAGCAGCGCCCGGCTGATATCCCCGCCGGCGCGGAAAATGGTCGCCTTGGCGGCGCTGATATCCAGCGAACCCTGGGTAATCCGCACGTTGCCGGTCATCACGCACTGGCCCGCATCGCCCAGCGAGCAGGTGTTCTGGTTGGCTTCGGCATCCATCGGCTGCCTGCGGTCGGTGGTCCGGCCCAACGCCATGGATGTCGCGCAAGCCAGCACGCAAGCCAGCAGGACACGCGCGAACGGGGCATCAATGTGACGGGACATAACGAGCGGTCGCCTGGGAAAGGAGGGTGAAGCGCTTCGCGGCAAGATCAGCCTGGAGGCCGCGGCCCCGCATTGTAAGGCCCGGTTCGGCCACGGTCACGACGGCTTTGGACGTCGCTGTGCGCGTATTCGGGTAGACGTTCAGTTGTTCGGTGTTCATCGTGATGCGGCGCGGATCCTCTGTCGGGCTGACAGTCACGACCCGGCCACGCAAGCGCAGCTCGTCGTGGTCCTTGCTGACCCAGCCGGTGCGCGAGCGCACCGACCAGTAGTGACCGTTGATGTCGGGCAGCAGGAACAGGGGCGACGACAGTTCCATGGTGCGCGCGCCGGGCGTCTGCTCCAGCAGCGGAGCGCGCAGGGTGAAGGCCTCCTTGCCGGTCTTGTCCAGGGAGATCAGCTCGAAATCGCGCAGCACGAAATCCGACCGCCCGCTGCCCGTGCCGCCGACCGCCTGGTGGGCCCGATGTCGCAGCACCAGCCAGCCGGTCAACACCGCACCAAGCACCAGGGAAGCGATGAGTACCGCGCGAAGGTTCATGCCGGCAACGGCCCGGTGTGCAGCGCCTGGCGAAGCATGGCGTCGGCGTGGCCCTGTGCTGCAAGCAGCAGGTCGCAAAGCTCGCGTGCCGCGCCCGCGCCGCCGTTGGCGATCGTGCGCCAATGCACGCGCTCACGGACCCATGCGTGCGCATCGGCTGGCGCCACCGACAGGCCTGCGGCCTGCAGTACGCCCAGGTCGGAATAGTCGTCGCCCATGAAGGCCACCGCGTCCATCCCGATGCCCATCCCCGCGGCGATCTCGCCGACGCAGGCGAGTTTGTCGCGGACCTTGGTAAAGGCTTGCACGCCGAGTTCGGCGGCGCGGAGTTCCGCGATCACGCCGCCACGGGCGGTCACGAATGCAACCGGAATCCCCGCGCGCCGGAGCAATGTCAGGCCCTGGCCGTCGCGCGAATGGAATGCCTTGATTTCGCGGCCATCGCTGTCGAAGACCAGTCGTCCGTCGGTGAGCGTGCCATCCACGTCGAAGCACGCCAGTCGCACCTTGGCGGCGCGCGCAAGGATGTCGGCGGGGAAGTCGCTGATATGCGAATAGGGCATCGGGTGCGTTGTCCAGGGAAATCGGCGGGCGGAACGACAATTGCGCAAGCAGCTTTAGACCACCCGTGCCCGCAACAGGTCATGAATGTTGAGCGCACCGACGACGTGCTGCTGCGGGTCGACGACCAGCAGTGCATTGATCTGGTGGGTTTCCATCATCTGCGCCGCCTCGACGGCCAGCGCATCCATGCCGATGGTTTTGGGCATGCGCGTCATCACCGCATCGATGCGGGTCTGGCGCAGGTCGATGGCGGCGTCGTCCAGGGCCCGTCGCAGGTCGCCATCGGTGAACAGGCCAAGCAGCCGCCCGCTGTCGTCGACGATGGCCGTCATGCCCAGGCGCTTGCGACTCATCTCGACCAGCGCTTCGCTCAGCGTGGCGTCCGCCAGCACGCGCGGGACGTTGTCGCCGGCGTGCATGACGTCGGTGATGTGCAGCAGCAGTCGCCGCCCGAGCGCACCGGCCGGATGCGAGCGCGCGAAGTCGTCGGCGGTGAAGCCGCGTGCCTCGAGCAGCGCGACGGCAAGCGCGTCGCCAAGCGCCAGCGCAGCGGTGGTGCTGGTGGTCGGGGCCAATGCCAACGGGCAGGCCTCGGCCGGGACACTGACGTCCAGGTGCACGTCTGCCTGCCGGGCGAGCGTCGAGCCGGGTCGGCCGGTCATGGCGATCAGCTGGTTGCCCTGTCGCTTGAGCACCGGCAACAGCATCAGCAGTTCGTCGGTCTCGCCGGAGTTCGACAGCGCCAGCACGACGTCGGCGTCGGTGATCATGCCCAGGTCGCCGTGGCCGGCCTCGCCTGGATGCACGTAGAAGGCGGGCGTGCCGGTCGAGGCGAACGTCGCCGCGATCTTGCGGGCGATGTGGCCGGACTTGCCCATGCCGATGCAGACCACCCGGCCATGGCTGGCAAGCAGCAGCCTGCAGGCGGCGGTGAAGTCGCCATCGATGCGCCCGGCCACGGCCTGCAGCCCACGGATCTCGAGATCGAGAACGCGTCGACCACTGCTGGCCAGATCGAAGGAGGGAGATATTGCGGGCTCGGGCGGCATTGCGGGCCGGGGCTTTCCGCTAGACTGAACGGCTTCCAGTTTACGCGGTTCGTCCGCCCGGAGCCTCATGAACCCCGAACGCATCCGTGAGTTGATCGAACAAGGGCTGTCGGGGGCGCGGGTCGAGGTCCAGGGCGCCGACGGCGTTCATTTCGAGGCGACGGTCGTCTGCGAGGAATTCCGGGGCAAGCTGCCGCTGGCGCGCCACCGCATGGTGTACGCGACGCTGGGCGACCGCATGGGCGGTGAAATCCACGCCCTGGCGCTGAAGACGCTCGCTCCCGGCGAGCCGGGCGCCTGACGTGCAGAAAATCCTTGTCCAGGGCGGCAAACCGCTCCATGGCGACGTGCGGATTTCCGGCGCGAAGAATGCGGTGCTGCCGATCCTGTGCGCTGGCCTGCTGGCCGACGACGTGCTCCGCGTCAGCAACGTGCCACGCCTGCACGACGTCAAGACGACGTTGCGCCTGCTTGGCGAACTCGGTGCCGGCATCGCCATCGACGATGCATTCAACATCCGCATCGATCCGCGGACGGTGCACAGCCATGTCGCGCCCTACGAACTGGTCAAGACCATGCGCGCGTCGGTGCTGGTGCTGGGGCCGTTGCTTGCCCGTTACGGCGCTGCCGAAGTCTCGCTGCCGGGTGGCTGCGCCATCGGCTCGCGGCCGATCGACCAGCACATCAAGGGCATGCAGGCACTGGGTGCGGACATCAGCGTGGACCACGGCTTCATCAAGGCCAGCGCGAAGCGCCTGCGCGGCGCGCGGGTCGTCTTCGACATGGTCAGTGTCGGGGCCACCGAGAACGTGCTGATGGCGGCGACCCTGGCCGAGGGCCGGACCGTGCTCGAGAACGCGGCGATGGAGCCGGAGATCATCGACCTGGCGGTCTGCCTGCGTGCAATGGGTGCGAACATCGAAGGCGACGGCACCGGACGCATCGTCGTCGAAGGCGTCGAGCGACTGCATGGCGCCGAGCATTCGGTGGTGCCGGACCGCATCGAAACCGGGACCTTCCTGGTGGCCGCCGCGATGACCGGCGGTCGCATCACCGCCACGCACGCGCGCCCGGAGACACTCGATGCCGTCATCGACAAGCTCAAGGAGGCTGGTGCCGTCATCGACTGCACGGACGACAGCATCACCCTGGACATGGGTGGCCGCCGCCCGCATGCGGTCAACCTGAGCACGGCGCCGCATCCGGGATTCCCGACCGACATGCAGGCGCAGTTCATGGCGATGAACTGCATCGCCGACGGCGTCGGCGTGATGATCGAGACGATCTTCGAGAACCGCTTCATGCACGTGCAGGAACTGCTGCGGCTGGGTGCGGACATCCGGGTCGAAGGCCACACAGCGATCGTGCGCGGTGTCGACAAGCTCAGCGGTGCCCCGGTGATGGCGACGGACCTGCGCGCGTCCGCGTCGCTGATCCTGGCCGGGCTGGTCGCCGACGGCGAAACCGTCATCGACCGCATCTACCACCTGGATCGCGGCTACGAGAACATCGAGGCGAAACTGTCGGCGCTGGGCGCCGGGATCCGGCGGATCGACTGAGTCACGCAAGCCCGGTCCCGGGCTTGCGTGTCGTCATCCCGTGTCAGCGGATCGCCTGCAGCTGCAGGTCCATCTCGTCGTTGCCATGCTTGCGCTGCAGGATCCGCGCGGGAACCGGCAATCCATCCACCACCCACACCATCGTCTGGCGATCGCCATCGGTGCGCGTGACCTTGGTCGCCTGGCGCGACTGGCCACCGATGGTGATGGCTTCCTTGCCGACCACCTGGTAACTCAGCTGCTTCGCGCGGCCATCGTCGACCATGCGGTAGTTCAGCGGCTTGCCGGCCTGGACGTCGCGCGCAATCGCCATGTTGATCAGCATCGCGTCCATGTCGCCGGCCTTCAGCGGGACCGGACCGCTGCGATCGGGCTTGACGTCGCCGCTCCAGCGCGCCTGGCCAGTGGCCCAGTCGTACGTCGCGTTCTTGTTCGCCTTGCGGATCAGCAGCATCGACGAATCGTTGCCGGACAGCGGGCGCCACTGGCCGTCGTGCTGGTCGAACACGGTGCTCTGGCTGAGGGTGGCGATGGTGCTGTGGATATCCAGGCTGTACTTCCAGCGATTGCCCCCGGCGGGCGCGAGCGTCATCCGGCCGTTGCCCTGCAGGCCCATGTAGTTGGCCTGGTAGTCCGCATTGAACGGCTTCAGTTCGCCAGGCTGCGATGCCAGCGCGCCCGCGCTGGCAAGCAGGAGTGCCATGGTGGCAGTCCATGCCGTGAGGCCTTTGGTCCGGCTGGTGTGGATGCTCATGGTGCAACTCCCTTGTATTGGATGAGGCGCAAATCGGTGCTGTCGCTGCCGTCTTCGCGCTGCAGGATGCGGATCGGTGTCGGGACTCCCGACGCCACCCAGATCAACGTGTCGTCGCCACCGTCCTGGATGCGGTTGGCGCGCATGGCGTCGTAACTCAGGTCGCCGACCGAGATGCTTTCGGTCTCCGGCGCGACGACCCAGTCGTGCTCGCGCACGCGTCCGTCGTCGACGAACCGGTAGTGCAGGCCCTGGCCCGGGCTCGCATCGCGGATCACCGCCAGGTCGATCAGCAAGCCGCTCATGTCGCCGTCCTGCAGCGCGACAGGACCCGCATGGCCTTTCCTGACGTCGCCAGTCCAATGCGCGATCCGTCGGTTCCAGTCGTACAGGCCGACGGTCTTCCGGGTCGACAGGAACGCGCGCTTCACCGTGCTCTGCGACAGCGGGCGATAGTCGTGGCCGTTGGTGTCGAACAGCGTGCTTTGTTGCACGTTGAGCCCGGTCAGGCGCATCAGGCCGCTGCCACGCATGGCCAGGTCGACGCGCCAGCGCGCTCCATCCACATGCACCAGCTGCAAGCTTGCCTCACCGAGTTCGCGGCCACCGTGGAACACCTGGTAGGTGGCCTGGAACGGCTCAAGCGCATCAGATGGCGGTGCTTCGGCATGCACGGCCAAGGGCAGGATCAGCAGCAGCGCGAGGGAAGGGAGTCGGGACATCAGCGGCACATCATGGGAAGTCGTTGTTGGCTGCCAGCTGAAGAGGGGTCGCCAGCGGCCTGCCATCGACGTGGATGGCTTCGCCCAGCAGGGCCACGCGGCCGGCAGCGAACAGCCGGAGGGTCGCCAGCAGCAACAGGTGCTCGCGCGCCAGCACCCGCCTGGACAGGGAATCCGCTTGGTCGCCCGCAAGCACCGGAACACGCGCCTGCGCGATCACCGGGCCGCCGTCGAGGTCGGGCGTGATGAAGTGGACGCTCGCGCCATGTTCATGGACGCCCGCCGCCAGCGCCTGCGCATGCGTGTGCAGGCCCTTGAATGCGGGCAGCAGCGAGGGATGGATGTTGAGCAGCCGGCCGCGGCGTTCCCGCACGGCAGGCGCGGAGATGAGGCGCATGTAACCGGCGCAGACGATGACGTCGGGTTGCGACGCCTCGACCTGCCCGAACAATGCCGCGTCGAACGCGGATCGCTTGGCGAATGATTTCGGATCCAGCGCGCGCGCCGGGAGGCCGGCGTCAACCGCGCGCCGCAACGCGGGCGCGGCGGCGTTGTCGGAGAACACGCCGGTGATGCGCGCGTCCAGCGTGCCCACGGCGATGGCGTCGATCATCGCCTGCAGGTTGCTGCCGCGGCCCGACGCCAGCACCGCGATCCGGAGCATGGCGATCAGCCGATGCGGACGCGTTCGCCGCCGCTGGCCGCCACGACGCCGCCAACCTGGCGGTGGGACAGGCCCAGTCGGTCCAGGTCGGATGCGACGGCAGCGACGTCGCCGGGCGACACGACCAGCACGAAGCCGACGCCGCAATTGAAGGTGCGCCACATTTCCGGCATCGACACCGCGCCTTCGCGCTGCAGCCAGTCGAACACGGGCGGCAACACGATCGCGCTTGCCTCGATTTCCAGTGCAAGGCCGTCGGGGATGACGCGGATGATGTTCTCGGTCAGGCCGCCGCCGGTGATGTGCGCCATCGCGTGCAGGTCATGCCTGCCCAGCAATTCGAGGATCGGCTTGACGTAGAGCGCGGTCGGCGCCATCAGCGCATCGATCAGCGCGACGCCGCCGATGTCCAGGTCGCCCGGTCGCCCGGCGCGGTCGAAGATGCGGCGGATGAGCGAATAGCCATTGGAATGCGGCCCGCTGGATGCGATGCCGACCAGCACGTCGCCAGCGCGCACCTTGCTGCCGTCGACCAGTTGCGACTTTTCGACGGCGCCGACGGTGAAGCCGGCGAGGTCGTATTCGCCTGGCGGATACATGTCGGGCATCTCGGCGGTTTCGCCGCCGATGAGCGCGCAACCAGCCATTTCGCAGCCGCGCGCGATGCCACCGACGACGGCGACGGTCGTCTCGATGTCGAGTTTCCCGGTCGCGAAGTAATCGAGGAAGAACAGCGGCTCCGCGCCCTGCACCAGTACGTCGTTGACGCACATGCCGACCAGGTCGATGCCGATGGTGTCGTGGCGGCCGAGCTGCTGGGCCAGCTTGAGCTTGGTGCCGACGCCGTCGGTGCCGGACACCAGCACCGGCTCGCGGTACTTGCCCGACAGGTCGAACAGGGCGCCGAAACCGCCGAGTCCGCCCATGACCTCCGGGCGGAAGCTGCGCTTGACCAGTGGCTTGATGCGCTCGACAAGGGCGTTGCCGGCATCGATGTCGACGCCCGAATCACGGTAGGTCAGGGGGGTAGGGGTATTCACGCGTGTCCCGGCAACGTGCGCAAAGGGCGCTGGACCGGTCATTTTAGCAGCGCCGGGTCGTCGTCATGGACGCGCTGGCGTGGGTGCGGCACCATTTCCGCTGGTTCGTGGCAAGGATGGACGATGCGCCTGGCAATCCGGATGACCTGTGTGACGGCGGTAATGCTGGCCGTGCTGACCGGCGGGATGCTTCTCGACGGTGGGTTTGGCGTGGCATTCGCCCAGCGGGTGGAGGGCGATCGTGCGTCCGCGCAGGGCATGTACCAGGCCGAGGCGACTGTCCGCAGCCAGAGCGAGAGCGAACGCAACGTCGGATTCGCGCGCGCCCTCCAGCAGGTGCTCGGCAGGCTGTCCGGCGACCGCAACGTCAGCGCACGTCCCGGCGTCGGCCAGGAATTGCGCAACGCCCGCCAATATGTCGATGGCTACGATTACCGGCAGGACGAAGGGATCTCGCCCACGACCGGCGCGCCGACCTACGACACGACGCTGGTGGTCCGCTTCGACCAGGACAAGGTCGACAACCTGATCGCGGCGCTGGGATTGCCGGTGTGGCCGCAGCCGCGTCCGAAGCCGGTGCTGTGGCTGGCCATCGATGATGGCCATGGCCCGCGGCTGGTCGGGCTGGGGCAATCCGTCGCGGCGCGTTCGGTGCTGGATCGCGCGGTCGAGCGCGGCTTCAAGCTGGGCCTGCCATCGGGCACGGCCGCCGAACAGGCGGCCGTGGGCGCGATCTGGCGTGGCGACACGGCCGCCGTGGCGCGGCTGTCGTCGCGCTACAGCCCCCCGATGCAGTTGATCGGCAAGCTGTATCGCAGCGCGCAGGGCTGGACCGCCGACTGGACGTTCGTCGACAGCGGACGCGTGTTGTCCCACTGGACTTCGCAGGAACACGATGCGCGGCGCGCGATGGCCGGCGGCGCCGATGGAGCGGCCGATGCGCTGGTGCGTCGCTATGCCAAGGCCGGCAGTGCGGGCCCGCCCGGCATCTACCGGGTGACCTTCACCGGAATCGACAGCAGCGAGGACTTCATGCGCCTGTCCGGTTACCTGCAGGGCGTGCCGGTGGTGCGCAGGGTCATCCCGGTGCGGGCCACCCCGGCCGGCCTGGAGGTCGACCTGGACCTTGCCACCGGCATGAGCGGCTTCCGCCGGCTGGTGGACGACACCGTGCTGATCGACGAGGAAGGCGATCCACCCGTCTTCCGCCTGCACTAGGCCGTGGATTTGGACCAGAGCGCCGACGCTGCGATCACGGCATTCCTGCGGCGCCTGCAGTGGGGCCTGGGTGCGCTCGTCGTCGGGTGGCTGACATGGTTGCTGGCGCCGGTGCTGACGCCGTTCGTGTTTGCCGCGCTGCTGGGCTGGCTCGGCGATCCACTGGTCGACCGCATCGAGCGCCGCGGCCTGTCGCGGAATTTCGCCGTCGTCATCGTCTTCGCCTGCATGGCGCTGCTGATGCTGGTGGCGCTGCTGCTGCTGGTGCCGCTGCTGGAGCGCCAGATCGTCGTGCTGGTCGCCTCGCTGCCGCATTACCGCGACTGGCTGGTCGGCACGGTCCTGCCGTGGCTGCGCGACAAGACCGGCATGCAACTGGTGGACTGGCTGGATCCGCAGCGTGTGGTCGAATTGATCCGGACGCATTGGGAGCAGGCGGGCGGGTTCGCGAGCACCGCGCTGGGTTACCTGTCGCGATCGGGCTTCGCCTTGCTGGCATGGCTTGCGAACATCGTGCTGTTGCCGGTGCTGACGTTTTTCTTCCTGCGTGACTGGGACCACATCGTCGAGCGGGTTGCCGCCCTCGTGCCGCGCGACCATTCGGCGACCGTGTCGCGGCTGGCCGCCGAATCCAGTGAAGTCCTTGGCGGCTTCCTGCGCGGGCAACTGCTGGTGATGCTGATCCTCGGTGCGCTGTATGCATCCGGGCTCTGGTTCGTCGGCCTCGACCTCGGAATCCTGATCGGGTTGATCGCCGGCGTGCTGACTTTCATCCCGTATCTCGGCCCGGCGACGGTGATCATCCTGGGCGGCATCGCGGCGCTGGTGCAGTTTGGCGACTGGCAACACCTGGCCGGGGTGGCGGCGGTGTTTGCGATCGGGCAGGTGATCGAGAGCGCGTGGCTCACTCCCACGCTGGTTGGCGACCGCATCGGCCTGCATCCGGCGGCCGTGATCTTCGCCGTGCTTGCGGGCGGCCAGCTGTTCGGTTTTCTCGGAATGCTGGTGGCGCTCCCGGTGGCGGCAATCGCAAACGTGCTGTTGCGCTACGCCCACGAGCGCTACACCCACAGCCGGCTCTATGCCGGTGAAAGCCACGCGGTCATCCTCGACGAGGCAGGCGCTCCACTGTCGGCGGATGTCGACGAGCTGGCATGAGCACGACTGGCGATACCAGCCCACAGCTTCCACTGACATTGCGCTATCCGCCCGACCAGCGCCTGGACACGTTCGTCGACGCACCGGTTGGTGCCTTGGCGCAACTGCAGGCGCTTGCGATGGCGGGCGGCGACTGGGTGTACCTGCAGGGGCCTGACGGGACCGGCAAGACCCATCTGGCGCTGGCGACCTGCGCCGCGGCCGAGGCTGGCGGGCGACACGCCGCCTACCTGCCATTGCAGGCGGCGCGCGGTCGCCTGCGCGCCGCGCTGGACGCGATCGAAGGCAACGAACTGGTTGCGCTGGATGGGCTGGACACCATCGCGGGCGACCGCGACGACGAGCATGCATTGTTCGAATTCCACAACCGTGCACGAGCGGCGGGCGTGGCCGTGCTCTATACCGCGCAGACCACTCCCGACGCCTTGTCGCTGTGCCTTCCCGACCTGCGTTCGCGCCTGTCGCAGTGCGCACGGATCGGCTTGTCGGCGCTGGACGATGCGGGTCGGCGCGCGGTGTTGCGCGATCGCGCGCAACGGCGCGGACTGTTGCTGGATGACGCCGCGCTCGACTGGCTGCTGCATCGCGTGGGCCGCAACATCGCCGGACTGGCGGGCCTGCTCGACACGCTCGATCGGGCCTCGCTGGCCGCGCAGCGCCGTATCACCGTGCCCTTCCTGCGGCAGGTGCTGGGTCCGGACAGGTAGGCGCGGTACGCCTTCGCTATCGGCCGTCGGTCAGTTCGAGATCGAGCCGCGCCAGTCGCGCGGGCGTACCGACATCGGTCCAGCGGCCACGGTACTGTTCACCCGACACGCAATCCCGCCGCATCGCGTCACGCAGCAATGGTGCCAGTTTGAATCGTGGCGGCGTTGCATCCGATCCAGGCGCGGATCCGATGATCGAGCGCCAGTCATCCAGCAGGGCCGGTCTGTAGACGCCGATCCCGGAGAATGTCAGGCGCGGGCTGCCGTCGGACGCCACGCGATCGCCATGCAACGCAAAGTCGCCATCCGGATGCTGGGGCGGGTTGTCGACCAGCACCAGGTGCGCCTGTCCGTCGATGTCGGTGGGTAGTCGCGCGAAGTCGTAGTCGGTCCAGATGTCGCCATTGACGGCGATGAAGACATCGTCGCGCAGCAGCGTCATCGCATTCCACAGTGCGCCGCCGGTTTCCAGCGGCACCGCACCCTCGTATGCGTAATGCAGCCGCAGGCCCCATCGGCTTCCGTCGCCCAGCACGCGCGGGAACTGTTCGGCCAGCCACGAGGTGTTGATGACGACGTCGCGCACACCGGCCGCTGCGAGCTTCTCCAGGTGCCAGGCGATCAGCGGCTTGCCGCCGACCTGCAGCAGTGGCTTGGGCGTGCTGTCGGTCAGGGGACGCATGCGTTCGCCCAGGCCCGCCGCGAGGACGATCGCCTTCATGCGTCGAGGCCGGCGTTGCGGGCCAGCAATGGTGTGACGCGGCGCTCGATGAACTCCCGGAGCGGCGCCAGCTCCGGATAGCGTGGAAGGACCGCGTCGAGGTAGGCGAAGAACCGCGGCACGTCGGCGAGGTATTTCGGCTTGCCGTCGCGGTGTCGCAGGCGGGCGAAGATGCCGATGACCTTGAGGTGGCGCTGCATGCCGATCCAGTCGGCGTCGCGACGAAATTGCGCGAGCGACGGCACCGGGAGTCCGGCTTCCGCCGCACGCTGGTGGTAGCGCGCGATCCACTCCTCCACGCGTGCCTCGGGCCAGCTGGCGAAGGCATCCTTGAACAGGCTGATCACGTCATACGCGATCGGACCGGCGACGGCATCCTGGAAATCGAGCACGGCAAGGCCGTCGGCGACCGGCATCAGGTTGCGCGGCATGAAGTCGCGATGCACCAGCACCCGCGGCTGCGCCAGCGCGGCATCGATCAGCAGGCGGTACGCGTCTTCGAGGACCTGCAGCTCATGTGGTTCGAGCACGAGGCCCAGGTGCTGCTTGAGGAACCATTCGTCGAACAGGTGCAATTCGCGCGACAGCAGCGCTTCGTCATATGCCGGCAGGTCGACCGGCGCGATGGCCTGGATCTTCAACAGTTGCGAGATGGCGGCATCGAACCATGCATCGGCGTTGTCGGCATCGATGACCTGCAGCAGGGTCCGAGCGCCAAGATCCTCCAGCAACAGGAATCCGCTGTCGGCATCCTGCGACAGGATCCTGGGTACGCGGACGCCGCCGGCCGCAAGCCGCGCGTGCATCCGCAGCCACGGCCGCACATCCTCGAGTCCGGGCGGGGAATCCATGACGATGCGCGACGGCGTGCATCCGGTCGTGCGCCAGTAACTGCGAAACCCGGCGTCGACCGACGCGCGCTCGAGGCCGACATCGCCGTCGCCCAGCGCGTTGCGCATCCAGGCCAGGCGTTCGCGATCGCGCGCGACCGCATCGTCGTCAGGTGGGCTCATCGAATGTACCGGTGCGAGGGCAGTCTGTCGGGCAGGTTAAACTGCGTGCTGGAATCTTGCGAGGCAATCATGGAAATCGTGCAGCCGGTACTGTTGTCGGGTGGTTCGGGGACACGATTGTGGCCATTGTCGCGTGAGCTGTACCCCAAGCAGTTCCTGCCGCTGGGTGGCGACGACACGATGCTGCAGGCCACCTGGCAACGCGTGGCCCCCATCGCGACCGCCGCGCCGATCGTCGTGGCCAACGAGGAGCATCGCTTCCTCGTCGCCGAGCAATTGCGGCAGATCGGTGCACCCACCCCGGCGATCGTGCTGGAGCCCATCGGCCGCAATACCGCGCCGGCGATTGCCGCCGCCGCCATGCAGGCCATGGCCGAGGGAAACGACCCGTTGCTGCTGGTGTTGCCGTCGGACCACGTGATCCGCGACGCCGATGCGTTCCGCGAAGCCGTCGCGGCGGCGATTCCAGCGGCGCGCCAGGGGGCCCTGGTCACCTTCGGCATCCTGCCCACGGCGCCGGAAACCGGTTTTGGCTACATCCAGGCCGCAGCGGGCGACGATCGCATCCGGCAGGTCGCCCGCTTCGTCGAAAAGCCTGACGAGGCGACCGCCAAAACGTATCTCGAAGCAGGCGGCTATTACTGGAACAGCGGCATGTTCCTGTTCCGCGCGTCGCGTTATCTCGAGCAACTCGAGCGCTTCCGCCCCGACGTCGCAGCGGCAACCCGCAAGGCTTTCGACCAGGCGATCGTCGATGGCGATTTCATCCGCCTGGACCGTGAGGCGTTCGCCGCCTGTCCGGCCGATTCCATCGACTACGCTGTGATGGAGCGGACCGATGCGGCCATGGTGCTGCCGGTCGACATCGGCTGGAGCGACCTGGGCTCATGGTCGGCGTTGTGGGATGTCGCGATCCGCGATGCCGATGGCAACGCGGCATTCGGCGATGTCATCGCCGTCGACAGCCGCAACAGTTACGTGCACGCGCGCCGGCTCGTGGCGCTGGTCGGCGTGGACGACCTGGTCGTGGTCGAAACCGACGACGCCGTCCTGGTCGCGCGCAAGGATCGCGTGCAGCAGGTCAAGGATGTGGTGACGCAGCTCAAGGACGGCGGTCGCAGCCAGGCCGCGCTGCATCGCGAAGTGCACCGCCCGTGGGGCAGTTATGACTCCGTGGACGTCGGCGCGCGTTTCCAGGTCAAGCGGATCAAGGTCAAGCCCGGCGCGCGCCTGTCGCTGCAGTCGCATACCCGGCGAGCGGAGCACTGGATCGTCGTCAGCGGAACCGCGCGGGTCACGCGCAACGACGAGGTGTTCGACCTGCAGGCGGACCAGTCGACCTACATTCCGCTCGGCGCCCGCCACCGCCTGGAAAACCCCGGCCCGCAGATGCTGGAGTTGATCGAGGTGCAGTCCGGCGACTACCTGGGCGAGGACGACATCGTCCGTTACGACGACGTCTACGGGCGAGCCTGACGCCCCAAAAAAAGCCCCGCGACGGCGGGGCTTTTGTGTCTGCCTGTCGATTGCGTACCCGTCAGAACCTGCGCGGGCGACGGAACAGGCTGACCATGATCAGGATCACGATGGCGCCCAGCAGTGCGCCCAGGAATCCCGCCGGTTGCCCCGGCCGATACCAGCCCATCGTCTGCCCGGCCCATCCGGCCAGCAGCGCACCGGCGATGCCGAGCAGGGTCGTGAAGATGATGCCCATGCTGTCGCGCCCGGGCTTGAGCGCGCGCGCCAGCAAGCCGACGACGAAGCCGATCAGGATGATGTAGATCCAGTTCCTGCTGCCGAAAAGATCCCAGTGCATGGTGCGCTCCCGTTGTCGATGGCCGAGCTTATCCGATGGGACAGGGCCTTGACGTCAGTGCGCGCACCCGCGATTCAGCAACAACCGTGGTCCCCGTGCTGGCTGGCGCCGGCCACAGCCGCCACGCCAGTCGTTTCCCCGCGCAGGCTGGCAGCGTGGTGCTCGGCCAGGACCCGTGCCACCGATGCCGTCACCCGCTTGCCCATCGGGATGTGCAGGAATTCGTTCGGGCCATGGGCGTTGGAATGCGGACCGAGCACGCCCGTAATCATGAACTGCGCGCCCGGGAACTTCTCGCCGAGCATGCCCATGAACGGAATGGTGCCGCCTTCCCCCATGTACATGGCCGGCCGGCCGAAGAACTCGTGGCTGGCGGTCCCGATTGCCCGTTCCAGCCAGGGCATCATCACCGGCGCATTCCAGCCGCTGCTGGCTTTTTCCAGTTCAAGCGAGACATGGGCGCCATTGGGCGGATCGCGCTCGAGTACATCCTTCAGCAATTCCCCTGCGGGCTTTCCATCCACCGTGGGGGGCAGGCGCAGGGAGAGCTTGAGGGTGGTGTAGGGCCGCAGCACGTTGCCGGCGGATGCCAACGGCGGGATGCCGTCGACGCCCGTCACCGACAGCGACGGCCGCCATGTGCGATTGAGGACCAGTTCGGTGAGGTCCTCCGCCATGGGCTTGACGCCCGGCGTGAGCGGGAACTTGTCATAGACCTCGCTCCCCAGTACGTGGGCGACTGTGCCTGCCTGCAGCAGGCGATCGGCCGGCACCTCGGCATGGAGCGCGTCGATGATGATGCGGCCGGTGGCCTCGTCCTCGATCCGCGAGAGCAGTTGGCGCGCCAGCCGGAAACTCGACGGAACGACCCCGGAAGCGTCGCCCGAATGCACGCCTTCCTCCAGCACCCGCACCGTCAGGTTGCCACCGGCCAGGCCGCGCAATGACGTGGTGCACCACAGTTGTTCGTAATTGCCGCAACCAGAATCCAGGCAGACCACCAGCGACGGCTTGCCGATCCGCGCCGCGAGGTGATCGACATACGCGGGCAGGTCATAGCTTCCGGATTCTTCGCAGGCCTCGATCAGCACGACGCATCGGGCGTGTGGAATGCCTTGTTGCTGCAGGGCCTGGATCGCGGTCAGCGAGCCGAAGATCGCGTAGCCGTCGTCCGCGCCGCCGCGTCCGTACAGCCGGTCGCCGTCGAGCACGGGTTCCCAGGGTCCCAGGCCCTCGTCCCAGCCGGTCATTTCCGGTTGCTTGTCCAGATGCCCGTACAGCAGGACGCAATCCTCGCCCGCCTGGCCGTCGGTCGAGGGAATCTCGATGAAGATCAGCGGCGTCCGCCCAGCCAGCTGCACGACTTCAAGTTCGAGGCCGGCAATCGCCTGCGCCTGCGCCCAGGACCGCATCAGCTCGACGGCCCTGTCCATGTGTCCGTGGGCCACCCAGTCCGAATCGAACATCGGCGACTTGTTCGGGATGCGGATGTAGTCGATCAGTTGGGGAACGATGTCGTCGTCCCACCTGCCGTCGATGTACCGCTGCAGCGCTGCCGCATCCATCCTGGATGGGCTGGGTGGCGAGTGCGATGGGGCGGCCTGGGTGGGGCTGGGGTCCATGGGGGATTGATCCAGAGTCGAAGGCTGAATTCTACCGCCGCGGCGTGTAGGACTTTTCCGACAGTCCCGTGGGGCATTCGCCGGCTTCGCCACGGCGGGTCCGGCGATAGGGTGGGCGGCAGGCAATCGGGACACTGTCTCCACCGGCAGACAGCGTCCAGCCGGCAGGAACGGACTCCCAATCACCTCAAGGAACAGCCATGAAAACCCATTTCACCCAATCCATCGTCCTGTCGCTGCTGCTGGCGACCGGAGCACTGTGCAACGCCCACGCAGCCGACAGGGCCGGCTTGCACGGCATGGACAAGGTCAACCTGAATACCGCCGATGCCGTGACCATCGATCGCGTCCTGCTCAACGTGGGACCGTCCAAGGCCGAAGCGATCGTGGCCTACCGCAAGGAGCACGGCAGCTTCAAGAGCGCCGAGCAACTGGCCCTGGTCAAGGGCATCGGACTGAAGACGGTCGAGAAGAACCGTGACCGCATCCTGCTGGGCGGCAACGCCGCGCCAGCGCGACAGCCAATGGCGCCCGTCACCCGGCGCTGATCGTGTACCACGCTGGCCGCGCACGGATGTGCGGCCAGCGGCCAGGGGCGGATGCCCGACAAGACTGGCGGGACACCAATGACAAGGACGTTGGCCGCTCGCCCGCGCATGATGCGCGGGCGAAGCGGCACCTTCTTCTTCAGCCATGCCCACATGCGAGCGCCGCACTGCGGGCGCCTCGGCCTTCGACAGCCACGCCTACGCGATGCGCGCGGGTCGGCCCCTAGAATGTCCGCATGACTGATGCCTGCGGAGCGACCCGGGTGATCCGGGCCAACACCTACCAGCGCGAACGCTGGAAGAACGGCCTTGGCTGGACCCGCGAAATCACGCGATCGCCAGGCCAGGGAGACTGGGACTGGCGCTTGTCGATCGCCGAGATCGACGACGACGCGCCATTTTCCCGATTCGAGGACGTCGACCGCGAACTCGTGCTGCTGGCCGGCAATGGGCTGTCGCTGCAATTCGATGACGGCGTCGAGCAGATCCTGCAACCGCCGCATGACCGTGCACGGTTTGCCGGTGAGCGCGGCGTCACCGGCAGGCTTGTCGACGGCCCCACCCAGGATTTCAACCTGATGTGGCGTCGCGACCGGATGGATGCCCGGCTATGGCATCGGCCTCTGGTGGGCCCGATGGTGATCTTCGTCGACCCGGGCCATGTCTGGGCGCTGTACCTGATGGGCGGACAGGGGCGTTTCGCCGACGCCTCCGCATTGGGCGACATCGGCACCGGCGATACCGCGCTGCTGGTGGGGGGCGATGCGCGCCAGCGTTTCGTGCTGGATGGTGGCGGTGAGGTGCTTGTGATCCAGCTGCAGCCCAAGGGCCACTAGCCGGCAGGCGTCAGTCGCGGTCATCCCGCGTCCACACCACATCCTGTTCGACGCGCGTGGGAAATTTCACCACTGGCGCGTAGGCCGGCGGATTGAGCGCGCGACCGTCGCGAACGTCGAAGCGCGATCCGTGCAGCACGCATTCGATGGTGGCCTCCTCGGCATCGAATGGACCAGCGGACAGTTCGAAATCCTCGTGGCTGCAGCGATCCTCCAGCGCATAGAAATCGCCGTCGTAATTGAAGACGACGATTGGCGTTTCGCCGTCCCAGACCACCCGCGACTCGCCCGGCAACATCTCGGCGGTGGCGCAAACACGTATCCAGTCGCTCACCAGCGCTTCTCCAGTATCGCGAACTGCAGGTCGTCGCGGCGAGGCTGTCCAACCCGCGCGTTGCCGTAGGGGAAGGGCTTGACCTCACCGGTCCGGCGATATCCGTGGCGCTGGTAAAACGCGATGAGCTCCTGCCGCACGTCGATCACGGTCATGCGCATGATTGGCAGCCCCCATTCCTCGTGCGCGACGCGCTCGGCTTCGGACATCACGGCCTTGCCGATTCCTGCTCCCTGCAGGTCGGGGCGCACGGAAAACAGTCCGAAATAGCCGGCGTCCCCGTCGTCGGCCACGTGCGCACAGGCCAGCAGCGCGCCATCGTGCTCGGCCAGCACGATCCGGCTTCGGGGTCGAAGGATGGTGGCAAGCACGTCTTCTTCGCTGGTGCGCGAGCCATCGACCAGGTCCGCCTCCGTCGTCCAGCCGCGACGACTGGAATCGCCGCGATACGCCGATTCCACCAGCGCGACCACGGCTGGCACGTCGGCCGGCGTTGCGGCGCGGAAAGTCAACTCCGCCATGTCGTCATTCCGTCCCTGTCCCGCAACACGATCGCGATATCGTTCGTCATGTCCGCCCCTGCCATCGACAAGGATTCTAGCCGAGCAGTCGCCGCACCTTGCGCAGGGCGACCATGAAGGCATCGATCTCCCCATGGGTGTTGTAGAAGGCGATTGACGCCCGGCACGTGGCCGGCACGCCATAGAAATCCATCAGCGGATGCGCGCAATGGTGGCCCGAACGAACGGCAACGCCTTCCAGGTCGAGCAGCGTTGCAAGGTCGTGCGCATGCGCGCCATCGACCAGGAAGCTGGTCACGGCCGCCTTGTCCGGTGCCGTGCCGATGATGCGCACGCCTGCCTCCGCGCGCATTGATTCGGTCAGGTGCGACAGCAGGTCCGCTTCGCGCGCGGCGATATGGTCCATCCCCAGTGCGTCGAGGTAGTCCACTGCCGCGCCCAGGCCGACATGGCCGGCGATGTTGGGCGTTCCGGCCTCGAATCGGTGCGGCGGGTCGTTGAAGGTGCTGCCTTCGAAACGCACCTGCCGGATCATTTCGCCGCCGCCAAGGAATGGCGGCATGGCGTCGAGGTGTTCCCGACGCCCCCACAATCCGCCGGTGCCGGTGGGTCCGCACATCTTGTGTCCGGTGAAGGCATAGAAATCGCAGCCGATCGCGGCAATGTCCACCGGCATGTGCGGCACCGCCTGCGAGCCATCGACCACGGTCACGATCCCGCGCCTGCGCGCCTCGCGACAGATGTCGCGGACCGGATTCACCGTGCCCAGGACATTGGACACATGGGTCAGGCCAAGCAGCTTGACCTGGGAGGTCATTGCCGCGCGCAAGCCATCCAGGTCGAGTACGCCTTCCGCCGTCACCTCGGCGACGCGGATGGACGCGCCGGTGCGCTCGGCCACCAGCTGCCAGGGGACGATGTTGGCGTGGTGCTCCATGCGCGTCAGCAGGATGACGTCACCCGGACGCAGGCGCGGCAGCGCCCAGGAATAAGCGACGAGGTTGATCGCGAAGGTGGTGCCGCTGGTGAGTACCAGGTCGTCGGCGCGCACGTTGAGGTGGCGTGCCAGCCGCGTGCGCGCGCCCTCGTAGGCCTCGGTGGCTTCGTTGCCGAGCGCATGCACAGCGCGACTGACATTGGCGTTGTGGCAACGATAGAAATCGTCGACGCACTGGATCACGCTTGCCGGTTTCTGCCCGGTGTTGGCCGAGTCCAGGTAGACCAGCGGCTTGCCGTGGACCTGGCGTGCCAGCAGCGGAAAGTCGCCACGGACCCGCGTCCAGTCGATGGTTTGCGGGCTTGCGGCGTTCATCCGATCTCCAGTGTCGCCAGCGCGCGCTCGAGCGATCGTGTCAGCACGTCCCTGACCGTCGGGTCGGACACGCCCTCGGTGATCTCGCGACAGAACGCGCCGGTGAGCAGGCGTCGTGCATCGGGCTCCGGCAAACCGCGCGAGCGCAGGTAGAACAGGGCGGTCGGATCGAGTCGACCGACGGTTGCGCCGTGCGCCGCCTTGACTTCGTCGGCGTGGATTTCCAGCGCGGGCTGCGTATCGATCTCGGCACCTTCGCCGAGCAGGATGTTCTTGTTGGCCAGGCGCGCATCGGCGCCATCCGCACCGGCATGGATGACGATGCCGCCGCGGAACACGGTGCGGCTGCGGCCCGCGCCCAGGCCACGCCAGACGAGGTCGCAGGACGTGTCGCGGCCGCGATGTTCGACACCGAGCCGCGTGTCGAGATGGCGCCTGCCGGTTCCCAGCAGGATCCCGTTGGCCGATGCCCGTGCGTCGTCGCCATCGAGGCTGATGCCGATGTCGTGGCGCGACAAGCCTGCTCCCAGCTCCATGTCGATGCGCTGGTAACGCGCGCTGGCGGCGAGCACGACCATCGTCTGCGCGATCACCGTGGCGCGGACGCATTCGTCCTGGACGCGCGCGTGCAGCAGTTCGGCGCCAGCGGCCAGGCGCACGTGCATCAAAGCGTTGGACAGGTTGGCGTGGTCGCCGCCGTGCAACTGGTGCTCGACGACGGCGACGCTCGCTCCTGCGCCCACATCGACCAGGTGCCTGGCGTGCGAGGCCACGTCCGCCGCTGCCGCGATGCCGACGAAGACCAGGTGCAGCGGTGTCGTCGTGCGGATACCTGCCGCCACCTGCAGAACGACGCCTTCATCGGCCAGTGCCGTGGCCAGCCGCTCGAATACGGCGGCCTCGCGCCGCGGGGCGCGCAAGTCCGTATCGATGGCATCGTCGTTGGCGGTCGGGCCGTCGGACAGCGGGCGCAACACGACGCCCGCCGGCAGCTCGGCACAGTCCGAGTGGCGCGCGTCGAAGCGCCCGTTGACGAAGACCAGCCGCGGCGCGGGGATGTCCGCAAGCAACGCAGCATCGAATTCGCTGGCCTCAGGTCCGGTGGCGACGAAGCTGCGCCGTTCGAGCGACCGCAGCGAGGTGTATTTCCATGCCTCGTTGCGCGCGCCGGGAAGACCGTCGCGCAACGCCGCGTCCAGGACGCTGCGCTGCGTGGCGTTACCGCGGAAGGAGGCAGCGAGCGAGTCGAGCAGTGCGCTCATCAGGCCGCCGCTTCGCTGGGGGCGATGCGGTCCTTGATCCAGGCATAGCCGTGTTGCTCGAGCTGCAGTGCCAGGTCGGGGCCGCCGCTTTCGACGATGCGGCCGTCCGCCAGTACATGCACGACATCCGGGCGGATGTAGTCGAGCAGGCGCTGGTAGTGCGTGATCAGCAGGAAGGCGCGATCGGGCGCACGCAGGGCGTTGACGCCATCGGCGACGTTCTTGAGCGCATCGATGTCCAGTCCCGAATCGGTCTCGTCCAGGATGGCGAGCTTGGGTTCGAGCACGGCGAGCTGGAAAATCTCGTTGCGCTTCTTCTCACCGCCGCTGAAGCCCTCGTTGACGGCGCGTTGCAGCAGCCGGTCATCCAGGTGCAGCACCGCCAGTTTCTCGCGCACGCGCTTCAGGAACTGCATCGAATCCAGTTCGGGCTCGCCGCGTGCCTTGCGCTGCGCGTTGAGCGCCGAGCGCAGGAAGTAGGTGTTGTTCACCCCGGGAATTTCGACCGGATACTGGAACGCGAGGAACACCCCGGCTGCGGCGCGCTGCTCGGGAGCCAGCGCCAGCAGGTCCGTGCCGGCGTAGGTGACCGACCCGGCGGTGACCTCGTAGCCGTCGCGGCCCGCCAGCACGTTGCCCAGCGTCGACTTGCCGGCGCCGTTGGGCCCCATGATCGCGTGCACTTCGCCCGCGCCCACCTGCAGCGACAGGCCCTTGAGGATTTCACGGCCGCCGACGCGGACGTGCAGATTGTCGATATTGAGCATCTTGGTTCCAGTTCGTTAGCCCCTGTCCCGCTTGCGGGACAGGGTTTGGGGGAGGACGCTTTGCACTGCCGGAGCGCCCTCATCCGCCTTCGGCACCTTCTCCCGCAACGCGGGAGAAGGGGTCAAGCAATACGTCAGCCAATCGCGCCTTCAAGGCTGACTTCGAGCAGTTTCTTGGCTTCGACGGCAAATTCCATCGGCAACTCGCGGAACACCTGCTTGCAGAAGCCGTCGACGATCAGCGAGACCGCGTCTTCCTCGGCGATGCCGCGCGACCGGCAATAGAACAGCTGGTCGTCGGAGATCTTCGACGTGGTCGCTTCATGCTCGACCGTCGCCGACGGATGCTTGACCTCGATGTACGGAAACGTATGCGCGCCACAGCGCTTGCCGATCAGCAGCGAGTCGCACTGGGTGTGGTTGCGCGCGCCCTCGGCGGTCTTTTCCACCTTGACCAGGCCGCGATAGGTGTTCTGGCCACGACCGGCGCTGATGCCCTTGCTGACGATCTTCGACTTGGTGCGTTTGCCGATGTGGATCATCTTGGTGCCGGTGTCCGCCTGCTGGCAGTGGTGGGTCAGCGCGACCGAATGGAACTCGCCGCTCGAGTCGTCGCCGAGCAGCACGCAGCTGGGGTACTTCCAGGTGATCGCCGAGCCGGTCTCGACCTGCGTCCAGGTCACCTTGCTGCGCGCACCGCGGCACTCGGCGCGCTTGGTGACGAAGTTGTAGATGCCGCCGCGGCCTTCCTCGTCGCCCGGATACCAGTTCTGCACCGTCGAATACTTGATCTCGGCATCGTCCAGCGCGACCAGCTCGACGACGGCGGCATGCAGCTGGTTCTCGTCGCGCATGGGCGCCGTGCAGCCCTCGAGGTAGGACACGTAGGCCTTCTCCTCGCAGATGATCAGCGTGCGCTCGAACTGCCCGGTGTGCCCGGCGTTGATGCGGAAGTACGTCGACAGTTCCATCGGGCAGCGCACGCCGCGCGGGATGAAGACGAAGCTGCCGTCCGAGAACACGGCCGAATTCAACGCGGCGAAATAATTGTCGCCGGTCGGCACCACGGTGCCCAGGTATCTGCGGACCAGGTCCGGATGCTCGCGGACGGCTTCGGACATCGAGCAGAAGATGACGCCTTTTTCCGCAAGCTCCTTGCGGAACGTGGTGCCGACCGACACCGAGTCGAACACCGCGTCGACGGCGACGCCCGCCAGCTTGGCGCGCTCATGCAGCGGCACGCCGAGTTTTTCGTAGGTGTCCAGCAGTTCCTGCGGGACATCCGCCAGCGTCGCGTACTTCGCCTTGGGCGCGCTGTAATAGCTCAGCGCCTGGAAATCGATGGGTCCCATCCGCAGCTTCGCCCAGTGCGGGACCGGCATCGTCAGCCAGTGCCGGTAGGCAGCCAGGCGCCAGTCGGTCATCCATTCGGGCTCGTCCTTCTTGGCGGACAGCGCGCGGATGGTGCTCTCGTCCAGGCCCGGGGGCAGGGAGTCCGACTCGATCTCGGTGACGAAGCCGGCGTCATAACGTCGGCCCAGCTGCTCGATGATGCCGGCGTTCTCGATGGAGGTTTCGGAAGTCATGTCTGTCCTCAGGCCATCGTGAGCAATGCCGGGATGCTCTTGCGAGGGTTGCCGGGCGGTGGGGCGAGCATCTGGGCGAGGGTGACGCCGCGCAGCGCATCGGCGACGACGTCGTTGATGCGTCGCCAGTTGGCGCGCACGCCACAGGACTGTTCGATGCCGCAGGAGCCGCCATGCAGGCTGCATTCGGTCATGCCGAGCGGACCCTCCATGGCTTCGACGACTGCGATCAGCGAGATGTCCTCGGCGGGTCGGGCCAGGCGATAACCGCCGTGGGTGCCCCTGAACGCGGCGACCAGTCCGGCCTGCGCCAGCGGTTTGAGCAGCTTGGCGACCGTGGGTGCCTCCAGCCCCGCCTGTTCGGCCAGTTCGGACGCGCTGAGCACGCGTCCCGGCTGGGCGGCCAGGACGGTCAGGACGACGGTGGCGTAGTCAGTGAGCTTGGTGACGCGCAACATGCGGATGGCCCGGAAAGCGTACCGAAATTGTACGGTTTCCAGGCCTCCGGGCCAAGCAGGTCAAACCAGATGGGTCAGTGTCCGGCTGGCGGGGCCGGCGGGAGCACCAGCTCCAGGTAGGGTGGCGACGGATCCTGACCGGGCGGCAGGAAAGCCGGCGCAGGCTGCCCGGCAGGGCCCAGCGAGTGGATGAACCGGTAGATGGCGCGCCGATCCTCCTCATGCATCGCACGGACGGCGAAGTCCGGCATCAAGGGCCTGGTGTGCAGGTTCGCGGTGTAGCTCATCCAGGTGGCCTCATCCATGTCCGCCACCTTGAGGCGCAGGTTGGCCGGATACGTCGTGCCCCACGGGCCTTTGTTGCCGAGCGGCGAGCCGGTGAGCCAGTGTTGCGTCGGCAACTGCCCGGCGCTGTCGTTCCATCCGGGCGTATGGCAATCGTTGCAGCCTCCCATGCGCACCATGTATTCGCCGCGCGCGAGCAGTTCGGTGTCGGTCATCGGCGCCGCTGCGCCGATTGCTTGCGCTGCGCGGGCAGCGTCGGGTCTGTCGACGGCATCCATGCAGCCAGCGATGGCGAACAGGACTGCGAAGGAGAGCAGGGTGGGTGCGGGATTCGGGCGCATGGCGTTCACGGCTGTCAATGGGAGGACGTGCCTTTTTACGCAATGTCGATGGCGAACCGGCCAAGGCATGGCCGGGAGAGCGACGACGCGCGACAATAGGCCTCGCACAACAGGAATCCGCGCATGCCCCGCAAGATCGCCGCCCGCAAATCCCAAATCCATGGCAATGGCGTGTTCGCGCTGGCGCCGATCGCCAAGGGCGAGCGCGTCATCGAATACAAGGGCAAGCGTCGCACCCACGCGGATGTCGATGCGGGCGATAGCGGCGATGCCGACAGCGGACACACGTTCCTGTTCACGCTCAACGACGAATACGTCATCGACGCCAATTTTTCCGGCAACAGCGCCCGCTGGATCAACCACAGCTGCAAGCCGAACTGCGAAGCGGTTCTCGATGAAAACGAGAACGATCCCAGGAAATCACGCGTCTTCATCGAGGCGATGCGCGCGATCAAGCCGGGTGAAGAGCTGACGTACGACTACGGCATCACCCTGGAGGAGCCGCACACCGCGCGCCTGAAGAAGATCTGGGCGTGCCGCTGCGGTGCGAAGAACTGCACCGGGACGATGCTCAAGCCCAAGCGCTGAGGATCGCCGGCCCGCGTGATGCAGTCGCGGGCCTTCGGGTTGCCATGACTTTCGCCAGTCGGTTGCTGGCGTCGACATGCGTACCGTACGCGTGCTGTTCACCGGGACGAGTCGATGCGGACGCTGTTTTGCCTTGTATTCCTCTGCGCGCTGGCCATGCCCGCGTGGGCAATCGATGTCGATGGCCATATCCAGCCCGAAGAATGGGCGGGCGCCGAGCATGTCACCGATTTTCGCGTGGTCGACCCGCTGACCGGCGCGCCCTCGCCGTATCCAACCCAGGCGTGGATCCTGGCGACGCCAGAGGGCCTCGCAATCGGATTCCGCAACACGCAACCTGCTTCGGTGCCGCGAACCTACCGCCGCACCCAGCGCGACGAAGATGCCCAGGTAGACCGCGTCAACCTGATGGTGGACTTCGATGGCGACGGCCGCACCGGATACAACTTCACGCTGACCATCACCGACGGCATCACCGATGCCACCATCACCAACGAGCACAATTTCAGCAAGGACTGGGACGGTAACTGGAAGCACGCCGTCAGCGAGGACGGCGACACGTGGTCGGCTGAAATGCTGATCCCCTGGTACATCGCGCCGATGCGCAAGGGCGTGGATGGCAAGCGCACGATGGGGATCTACCTGGATCGCGTGGTCGGGTCGACCGGCGAGCGCCTGGCCTGGCCCGCCGCGAGCTACACCCGGCCGCGCTTCCTGTCGGATTTCAGCAAGGTGACCGTGTCGCAATACAGCCAGTCGCTGCTGGCGATCACTCCGTTTGCGGTCGCGTCCTTCGACAACGTCGCCGGCACCGACCACAAGGATGCCGGCGCGGACATCGTCTGGAAACCCAACGGACAGACGCAACTGACCGCGACCATCAACCCGGATTTCGGCCAGGTCGAAAGCGACGACCTGGTGGTGAATTTCGGCGCCAACGAAACCTTCTACAGTGACAAGCGTCCGTTCTTCACCGAGAACCAGGGGCTGTTCGAGTTCACCACGCCCTCGGACTTCAGCCAGTTGCTGTACACGCGCCGCGTCGGGGGTCCCGCCGATGACGGCAGCGGCCCTGGCGATATCACCGCGGCCGTCAAGCTCAATGGCAGCCTGGGCGCTTACAAGTACGGTTTGTTCGTGGCCCAGGAAGCCGACGACATCGGTCGTTCGTTCAGCGCGATGCGGCTGGTGCGTGATTTCGACGAGCAGAATGTCGGCCTGATGGTCACGCATGTCGATCGTCCGTACCTGGGCCGCGCGGCCACAGTGTTCGGAATCGACCACAGCTGGCGGCCCACCGCGCGCATCAACGTGCAGACGCGCCTGATTGGCAGCGACATCGTGGAGCAGGGGCAGACGACGCGCGGCAGTGGCGCGACCGTTGTTGCCGATCTCGACATGGACCACGGCTGGCGCCAGCAGTGGCTGGCGATGCACTTCGGCGACAGCCTGCAGTTGAACGATTTTGGCTACCTGTCGCGCGCCAACCTCGACTACGCCCATTACCAGCTGACGCAGCGCATCACCGATTTGCCGGACAGCTCGGCGTATTCCTCCCATGAGTGGCGTTACCGCGTCAGCGGCACCAACAACGACCATGGCCTGGCGCTGCAGCGGCAGCTGCGCCTGAGCCGGCAAAGCACGCGCCGTGATGGCGGGAACGAATTCGCCCAGCTCAACGTCAATGCGCCTGGCCATGACGACCGCCTGTTGCGCGGCAATGGCATCGTGCGCATGGGATCGAACTTCAATGCGTATTACGAACGCTTCCGCCCACGCAAGGGCGACTGGGAGCTGTTCGGCAACGTGGCCGCCAACAACAGCGGATTCGGCGATCGCGGCATTGCGTTCAGCGCGATGTTCAAGCCGACATACTTCGTCAGCGACGCCTTCAATGTCTTCGCGTCGCTGTACGTGGAACATACGCCCCAGTGGTTGATCTGGCAGCACGACAACCTGCTGGGTAGCTTCGACGAACGCGCGTTGCAGTTCGATGCAGGCGCCAACTGGACCATCGGGTCGCGGCAGGAGCTCAGGGTGAAGCTGCAGGCCCTGGGCCTCGACGCCCGGACGCGACAGGCGTGGCGCACGCAGCCGGATGGAACGCCCGTTGCGACCGCGGATCCCATCGGCGACTTCAGCGTGCGCAACCTCGGTTTCCAGGTGCGCTACCGCTACGAACTGGCGCCGCTGTCCGACCTCTATGTCGTCTACGGCCGCGGCGGATACCTGCTCGATCCGTTCTCGCAGGATGCCCCCGCGCAACTCGGCGACAGCTTCTCGCTGCGCGACAGCGAACAACTGCTGGTCAAGTTGAGCTACCGATTCGAGTTGTGATGCCGGTTGCGTTTGCTGCAGTCCGTGCGCAAACGTCGCTCGTCGGCGCAGCGGTTCAGGGCTGCACGGGATGCAGTGCGGCCGACGCGATGCGCCACGCGCGCTGTTCCGCGGTCGCGCCGTCGACCACTGCGCGGCGCAGGGTGTAGGTGCCGCTGTAGCGCTGCGTGCCGCCATCGCGCGTCGTGGCCTGGATGGTCACCGGAACCTGGATGAAGCGCGACCCCGCCGCAGCCTCGATGTTGCCCGGCGCGCCGGTATCGATCGTCACGTGTGCGGTATTGGCGAAGCCATCGGCGAACTGCTGGAGCGTCTGTCCGCTGGAACGTCCGCCGTCGGACCACAGCGACCAGGCATGGGCGAAGTCCAGCGAATCGATTGACCGGTAGTACTCGCGAACCACCGCAATGGCCTCGGCGGCGGTCGGCTCCGCGGGCATGACGATGGCGTCTGGCGATTGCGCGCCTGCGGCATCGATGGGATCGGCCGGCATTCCGGCGACCAGGGCATCCGCCGGTGCAGCGGACGAAGCATCCCCTGCAGGCAATGACTGCGCGGCAGGCGGACCAACCTGTCCGGGACCAGGCTTGCTGGGCATTCCGGTTACCGAGCCGCCTGCGGCCGCCGGTTTTGGCAACGTGACATCCGATTCGTCCCCTGCTCCGGCATTGACGGTGGTGTCGTGCCTGCCGCAACCGGCCAGCAGCAGGAACACGCAACACGCGAGCGCTGTCGTCATACGCATCATGGCGTCACTGGTCCAGGTGCACGACCACGAGGCCGTTGTCGATGGTGGTCGCACCGATGCGGCGCGACTGCAGGCGTTGCAGCAACGAATCGTCGAACTGGTACACCGGCTCGTCGCGGGCATAGTCAGCCAACAGCAGGATCGCTGCCCACTCCATCCGTGTCGATCCCATCAGCTCACTCCCGTCATCGCAGGGGGCGCCAGCTGGGCATGTCGGCGATGACCGGCCGTGACGACCGCAGTCACAGCGTCTTGCGTCCCGGATCGAGCCATGCCAGCAGCAGCCCGAGCAGCAGCATCGCAATCGAGCTGAAGATCAGCTGCTTGTGCACGAGCGCCGCGGGTAATGGTTGCACCGCGTAATAGATCAGGTAGCCCGGGATCGTCGACATCACCGCGATGGCGGCGCCGAACCGGAGCCCCGGGGACAATGACGTCCCAGCTGCGCCGCGGACATGCGGGCCGCTGAAATGCATGTACAGCCAGGTCAGGCCAAAGCCGATCAGCAGGTGCGCCGCCAGCATGTACGGCAGGTATGCCTGCGCGTCGACCTGGGAACGCATCAGCCCGCTGGCGACAAGGGCGTTGTAGTCGGGCTGCAGCAGCAGGCCATGCACCAGGAAATCCAGGGCCATGGCAGCGATCGAGACGACGATGCCGCACACCCAGAAGCGCTTGCGCATGGCGGACTCCAATCCTGGCGGACGTGTGGATGGTTGGCGAGCGTGCCGATGCTAGCGCGGCAACCGGCGGGGCGGAAGCACCTTCACGTGGTGTCGCAAGGTCGGCGGCGTAGCGTCTGGAAGCTGTCCCATGGATATCCGTCATGAAAATGGCCGGCATGATCGCGACGCTGCTGCTCGCCAGCGCGGGCTCGCTGCAGGCGGCCGACCTGCGGCTGCACGCACTGCTCGATGGCGCCAGCGTGGTATCGGCGACCGATTCGCTTGGCACCGGCGAAGCAACCGCCACGCTGAGCGACGACGGCAAGGTGCGCCTCACCATGGTCTTCGGCGGCCTGTCGTCGAATGTCACCGGGGCAACGCTGCAGCTGGGCAGCAGCGCGGAGAATGGCGCCGCGGTGGCGCCACTGGACGTGCGCATGGAGCAGGCCGCGGGATCGGTCGTCGATGCGGAACTGACGCTGACCCCGCTTGCCGCCGGGAGCGTGCGTGCGGGCAACAGCTACCTGCTTGTCACCACGAGCAACTATCCGAAGGGCGAAATCCGCGGCCAGCTGGTGCCGCAACCCGTGCGGCTGGAGACGCAGGGCGGCGCGATCACGCCCTGATCGATGCGCTCGCGATCGATGCGGTGGCGAATCACCTCGCGCACCTGGAATTCCCAAAGAAAAAGGGCCGGTCGAAACCGGCCCCTCGTGCATCGGGACGACGCCGCTGCCTGCGCGGCGCCTGCGGCAATCAGGCCGCGGCGTCCTTCAGCTTCTTGAGCGGACGCACCTTCACCTTGACGGAAGCGGGCTTGGCGGCGAACCACTGCTCTTCCTTGGTGAACGGGTTGATGCCCTTGCGCTTGGGCTTGGCCGGCACGCTGACGGCGGTGATCTTGAGCAGGCCAGGCAGGGTGAACGAGCCGATGCCCTTCTTGTTGACCGAACCGTGCACGGCGCCTTCCAGCGAGCTCAGCACGGCGCGGACATCGCGCGGCGCCACGCCGCTGTTTTCGGAGATGTGCGCAACCAGGCCGGACTTGCCCAGCGCTTCCTTGATTGGCTTGGTTGCAGCTGGCTTCGCAGCGGCCGGCTTGGCGGCGGCCTTCGGAGCGGCTTTTTTAGTTGCGACTTTCTTCTTCGCCATATGTGTCCCGTGTACTCGATGATGGATGGGTTCGCCAGGAATTCCCCCTCGGCAGACGGAATGTAGGCGATGCGAATGCCGGCGCCAAGTCCCGGGAGGCGTTTTCAAGGGGTTTTTTTGCCGATCGGCCGCAACTGCCGCGCAAAGGCCGTCCGAAAACGCCATCGGCCGCTTCAATCCTCCTCGTGCCGGGGCTTGTAGGCGGCGACCAGTTTCTGTTGCACCTGCGTCGGTACGGGCTCGTAGTGGCTGAAATCCAGCGAATAGCGGCCGCGACCGGCCGTGACCGATTTCAGCTCGGCGGCATAGCCTTCCAGTTCCGAGAGCGGGACCTGCGCCTTGACCATGATCTCCCCACCGCGCACCGAGTCGGTGCCATTGATGCGCGCGCGTTTGGAGGCCAGGCCGCCGCTGATGTCACCCATGTGCTGCTCGGGCGCGGCGACCTCCAGGTTGACGATGGGCTCGAGTACCTGCGGGTTGGCATGGGCGATGGCATCGAGGAAGGCCTTCTTGCCCGCGGCGACGAAGGCGACTTCCTTGCTGTCGACCGCGTGGTACTTGCCGTCGTAGACCGTGACCCGGACGTCCTGCAGCGGATATCCGGCGACGGCGCCGCTGGCCAGCACCTGGCGCACGCCTTTCTCGACTGCCGGGATGAACTGCCCGGGGATCGTGCCGCCTTTCACCTCGTCGGCGAACTCGAAGCCCGAGCCGCGCTTGAGCGGTTCGATGCGCAGGAAGACTTCGCCGAACTGTCCCGCGCCTCCGGTCTGCTTCTTGTGCCGATGGTGTCCCTCGGCCTTGCCGCTGATCGTTTCGCGGTAGGCGATGCGCGGCGGCCGGGTGGTGACCTCGACGCCGTATTTTTCCCGCAGCCGGTCCAGCATCACCCGCAGGTGCAGGTCGGACAGGCCGCGCAGGACGGTTTCGTTGAGCTCGGTATTGTGCTCGACCGCGAAGGCGGGATCCTCCTCGGCCAGCTTGTGCAACGCCGAGGCGAGCTTCTGCTCCTGTCCCTTGCGTGCCGCCTGCACGGCGAGGCCGAACATCGGCTTGGGAAAGTCGAGCGGAGCCAGGTGGATGTGATCCTCGTCGTGGCTGTCGTGGAGGACGGCGTCGAAGTGCAACTCCTCGACCTTCGCCACCGCCGCGATGTCGCCCGGGACCGCCTGCGCGATCTCGATGTGCTCCTTGCCCTTGAGCTTGAACAGGTGCGCGACGCGGAAGGGTTTCTTCCCGTCATCGATGAACAGCTGCGTGTCCTTCTTCATCGTGCCCTGGTACACGCGGAAGATGCCGAGCTTGCCGACGAATGGATCGTTGACGATCTTGAAGACGTCGGCGATGACATGTGCGTCGGGATCGGGCCGCGATTGCAGCGGCGTCGCCGCATCGCCGCTGCCCTTGACGAACGGCGGTGGATTGCCTTCGCCCGGGTGCGGCAGCAATTTGCCCGCGATATCGAGCAGTTCGCGCACGCCGGCGCCGGTGCGCGCCGAGACGAAGCACACCGGCACCAGGTGGCCTTCGCGTAGGCACTGCTCGAATGCGTCGTGCAGTTCCTGCCCGCCCAGGCCGCCTTCGCCCAGGTCCAGGTAATGGTCCATCACGGTTTCGTTGACCTCCACGACCTGGTCGATGATCCTGCGGTGCCAGTCGGACACCGCGCCCAGGTCGCTGTCGCCCTGGTCGCTGCCAAAGCAGTCGATCACGCTCCTGCCGCGGTCGACCGGCAGGTTCAGTGGCAGCACTTCGGGGCCGAAAGTGTCGCGCAGTTCGTCGAGCAGTCGCGCCATGCCGGCGCCGTCGTGGTCGATCTTGTTGACGACGATGATCCGGCACAGGTTGCGTGACTTCGCGTAATCCATCATCCGCCGCGTGCCGTAGCCGATGCCGGTATCGGCGTCGACGACGATCGCCAGCGTTTCCACCGCGGCCAGGGCGGACAACGTCGGCCCACGGAAATCGGGATATCCCGGGGTGTCGATCAGGTTGACGTGCACGGCCTGTCCGCCGACGGCGTGGTCGATGCTGGCGATCGCCGCATCGATGGAGTGACCGCGCTCCTTTTCGATGGGGTCGAAGTCGGACACGGTGTTGCCGCGTTCGATCGTGCCTGCCGTAGTGATCGCGCCGCCGGCATGCAGCAGGGCTTCGAAGAGCAGGGTTTTGCCGGCGCCTGGATGACCCGCGAGGGCCACGTTGCGGATTTGCCCGGTGGTGTGCGACATGAGGCCGTTTCTCCCGTGTTGGAGTCGGGCATTGCGCCCGAGTGAAAAACAGGCCGTCATGGCTGTCCGCTGCGGAAGCGCTGCCGTCCGGGCTGGCGCTCGGCGGTCGGTCATGGCGGGTCCCGGCGCGTCGGGCCGGCAGTCAAGCCTCCCCCAGCAGGTGGCGGGGGTCAAGCCATGGCCGTGGCCGATGCGCATTGCACGCGATGCAGCAGAACCCAGCGCTAACACCCCGGCGCGTACGCTGGCGATCCATTTCGAATGGAGCAAAGCCATGGGTATCTCGCGCCACGCCACCGCGCATTGGCAGGGTGACCTGAAAACCGGCCACGGCAGCCTGAGCACGCCCGCCAGTGGTTTGCTCGCCAATACGCCTTACGGCTTCAATTCGCGGTTTGGCGAGCAGAAGGGCACCAATCCGGAAGAATTGATCGCCGCAGCGCACGCGGGCTGTTTCAGCATGGCCTTGTCGGCGCGGTTGACCGAAGCCGGGCATCCGCCAGCGGCGCTGGACACGCGTGCCGAGGTGGACCTGTCGATGGATGGTGGCCCGTCGATCAGTGCGATCCGCCTGAAGGTCACCGCCGACGTTCCGGGCATCGACGCGGTCAAGTTTCGCCAGTTGGCCGAAGATGCCGGGAAACATTGCCCGGTTTCCAGGGTGGCGCTCAGCGCCGTGCCGATCAGCATGGAGGCGTCGCTGGTCTGAGGCACGCGGTTTCCGGTGCCGGGCCCATCGCCCGGCTGTCGGCGCGGTAAACGGAAACAAGCTGGCCCGCCGGGTTCAGCCTCGGGTAACACCGCCAACCCAACCATGGCCCCACGCCAATCCGGCGACCGGAGTCAATCCATGAAAGTCCTGACCGCTTCGATCCTTGCCCTGGGCCTGGCCGCCTCCATCGGCACCGCCTCGGCGCAGTCCTCGGGCTATTACTCCCAGTACGGCCAGCCGCAGCAGTACGGTCAGGCGCAATACGGCCAGCCGCAGCAATACGGCCAGTACGGCCAGTACGGCCAGCCCGCATACGGGCAGCCGACTGCCGATCGTTACGGCCAGAGCAGTGGTGCGTATTACGACTATGCCCGCGTGGTGCGGGTGGATCCCATCTATGCCCAGGGCTACGGCGGCTCGGGCTATGCGTACCCGGCGAATGCGCAGCAGGGCTGCGTGACCCGCCAGGACAGCTACGCCGGCAACGGCTACAACAACGGCTACAACAACGGCTATGGCAACAACGGCTACGACAACACCGGTTATCGCAACGACGGCTACAACAACAACGGCTACGCCAACCAGGGCAGCAGCACCGGGCGCACGGTTGCAACCGTGATTGGCGGCGTGCTCGGCGCAGCGCTGGGTAGCCAGGTCGGTGGCGGCTCTGCCCGGTATGCAACCTCCGCGATCGGCACGATGGTCGGCGGCGTGGTGGGGCAGAAGGTGTACGAGAACGCGCAGCGCAATCGTTATCCGCGTACCGGCATCGTCCAGGTGTGCGATCCGGTGCAGGTGGGCAACGGCGGGTATCCGGGCAACTACACCCAGGCCGGATACGGGCAGTCGGGCCAGTACGGCCAGGTCAACAACGCGGGTATCAGCGGGTACGACGTGACCTATGAGTACGGTGGCCGCACGTACACCACGCGTACCAGCTACAACCCCGGCAGCCGCCTGCGGGTCCGCGTGGCCGTCAATCCCGGCTGAGTCGCGATCCGTGGAATGCGTGTGCGAAGGGGCCGGCGACGGCCCCTTCGCATGTCCGGCACAAGTCGGCGCGTTAGCGCACGGCCGCGTCGCCTCAACGCCAGTCGATCTCGCCCCGTACGACGGTACAGACCTGACCACCCGACCACACGGCGTTGTCGTCATCCACCTGCATCCGCAGCAGGGCATCGTGGCCGACTTCGCGTCCCTGGCTGACCAGGTAGCTGCGGCCGGTTCCCGGCAGGGCATCACGCGACGCAAGCCATGCAGCGAGCGTCGCGTTGGCGGCGCCCGACGCGGCATCCTCGAATTGCGCCGGCGCGCCCACGAATGCGCGCACCGCCAGGTCATGCGGCTTGCCGATGCAGCGGGCGAACACACAGACACCCATGCTGTCGCTGTCCACCGCCAGGCGCGTGATGGCCTCCCAATCGGGGGTGATGGCGCGCAGCGTGCTTTCTCCTTCCAGTTCGACCAGCCACCAGCGTCGGCCGCCTTCCATCAGGACCGGTGGAAGCGCGCCCAATCGCCAGCCGCTGAGTACAGGCGCCACGCGACTGTCATCGGCTGCGACGACTTCCATCACGCGCGATTGTGGCGTGCGCACCGCGATGGTGCGTGCGGCGCCGCTGCCTTCGACGCGCAGCGGCAGCAGGCCAGCGATGCCTTCCTGGACCAGCATGCCGTCGACACAGGCTGCGATGCCGGCTTCGAGCACCGCGTGGGCCGTGCCGACACTCGGGTGTCCGGCAAATGGCACTTCGCGTCGGGGGCTGAAGATCCGCAGCTGATAACTGGCGCCGGGCAATGTCGCCGGGAACACGAATGTGGTTTCCGGCAGGCGCGTCCAGCGGGCGATCGCCTGCATCGCGTCGTCGTCCAGCCCGTCGGCATCCAGCACGACCGCCAGCGGATTGCCGGCGCCGGGCCGGTCGGCGAACACGTCGAGCTGCACGTAACGTCGGCTCATGGCGACGCTCGCATGTCATCGGGCCACAGCACCGATCCGGCGATCACGCGTTGGACCTGGCCGCCGATCCAGACATCGCCGGCCGCATCGACTTCGACGTCGACCACGCCGTCGCGTCCGACTTCGCGGCCCTGGCTCGCCCGGTAACGACCACCGGCACCGGGTAGCGCGCCGGCATCGGCCAGCAGCGCCGCGATGCAGGCATTCGCGCTGCCGGTGACCGGATCCTCGGGAATGTTGTCTGCCGGACAAAAAGCGCGCACCACCAGTTGATGGCGGGAATCGGCAGGCGCCCGCGCATACACCGCAAGCCCGACCGCGCCGCTGTCGATGGTCAGCGCGGCGATCGCCGCAAGGTCCGGTTGCAAGGTGCGAACCGCGCGTTCATCCACGAGTTCCACCAGCCACCAGCCAGGTCCGTTGTTCCACAGTGCCGCCGGCTGCGTGCCCAGCGGCAGCGTGCGGACGCAGGCTTCGAGCAGGGCGATCGTCGACGCAGGATGTTGCGGTTGTGGTGTCGCCCGGGGCGCGCGGACATGCACGCTGCGGATGCCGCCCGCGTCGGCGATCCGCACCGGCAACAAGCCGGCCGCGCATTCCTGCGTCAAGGTCCGTGCGTTTGCATCGGCGATACCACCATCCAGCGCCGCCCAGGCCGCGCCGACGCTGGGATGGCCGGCGAACGGCAGTTCCTGGCGCGGAGTGAAGATCCGCACCCGGTAATCCGCACGCGCGTCGCGCGGCGGCAGCAGGAAGATCGTTTCGGACAGGTTGGTCCAGGCGGCGAAGGCCTGCATCGATGCCGGGTCCATGTCCTGCGCGTCGAACACGACGCCCAGCGGATTGCCGGCGCCGGGCGAGCCGGCAAATACGTCCAGCTGGAGATAACGGCGCAGCGCGGGATTCATCGCGATCGATCCGGGAAACGGACGCCAGTGTCGCAGGCCGGAGCGGCAGGCTCCACTGCTTCCGGAAGCCCGACAACCCGTCCACAGCGACTAGAATGCGCAACTCTTGCCCATCCGGGCCATCCCGCGTCGATTCGCCTGCATGCCTGCTCCCGATCAGTGGATCGTGCTCAAGTTCGGCGGCACCTCGGTGTCCCGCCGGCATCGTTGGGACACCATCGGTCGATTGGCCCGCGAGCGCGCGGATGCGGGCGGCACCCGGGTCCTGGTCGTCGTCTCGGCACTGTCCGGCACGACCAACGCCCTGCAGGCGATCGCCGATGGCGTCGGCGACATCGCCACGCAGGTCGCGGCATTGATCGACCGGCACCGCGAATTCGCCGTGGAGCTTGGCCTGGATGCCGATCGCGTCCTCGAGCAGCGGATTGCCGCGTTGCGCGCGTTGTCCGCCGACGCGCGGGCGTCGACACGCACGCTGGATTGGCAAGCCGAGTTGCTCGCGCAGGGCGAATTGTTGTCCTCGACCCTCGGCGCCGCCTACCTGCGCGCCAGCGGCTTCGACATCGGCTGGTGCGATGCGCGCGACTGGCTCGATGCCGTGGCGCTGCCCAACCAAAATGCCTGGTCGACGCGGCTGTCGGTGAGCTGCGGGCTGGATTCGAGTGCGGCCCAGCGCCAGCGCTTTGGCCAGCAGCCGACACGGATGCTGATCACCCAGGGATTCATCGCGCGACACGCCGACGGCGGTACCGCGATCCTCGGCAGGGGAGGGTCCGACACGTCGGCCGCGTATTTCGGGGCGCTGCTCGGCGCGCGGCGCGTGGAAATCTGGACCGACGTGCCCGGCATGTTCAGTGCCAACCCGCGCGAGGTGCCCGATGCGCGCCTGCTGGTGCGACTGGATTACGCCGAGGCACAGGAAATCGCCACCACCGGCGCCAAGGTGCTGCATCCGCGCTCGATCGGCCCCTGTCGGGAGGCCGGCGTGCCGATCGCCATCCTCGACACGGAGCGACCGGACCTGCCGGGCACGCGCATCGACGGCGGCGTGGCGACGGTGCCCGGCGTCAAGGCCATCAGTCGCCGCAATGGCATCGTGCTGGTGTCGATGGAAAGCATCGGCATGTGGCAGCAGGTGGGATTCCTCGCCGATATCTTCGAGCGCTTCAAGCGCCACGGACTGTCGGTCGACCTGATCGGTTCGTCCGAAACCAACGTCACCGTGTCGCTGGATCCCAACGACAACCTGGTCAGCAGCAACGTGCTCGAGGCCCTGAGCGCCGATCTGGCCGAAGTCTGCCGGGTCAAGGTGATCGCCCCGTGTGCGGCGATCACGCTCGTCGGCCGCGGCATGCGCTCGCTGCTGCATCGACTGTCCGACATCTGGGCCGCCTTCGGGCGCGAACGCGTGCACCTGATCTCGCAGTCGTCCAATGACCTCAACCTGACCTTCGTGGTGGACGAGGCCGATGCGGAAGGACTCATCCCGCAACTGCATGCCGAACTGATCCGCAGCGGTGCGATGCCGGTGCAGGACACGGCCGTGTTCGGCCCCAGCTGGCGCGAGATCGCGCAGGGGCGCACGCCACGTCCGGATCCGTGGTGGCGACGTCGCAGGCAACAACTGCTGGATGTCGCGCGACCCGGCGTGCCGGTCTACGCCTATGACCTGGCCACCGTGCGGGAACGCGCGCGCAGGCTGCGCGACGTCGCCGCCGTCGACCAGCACTTCTATGCACTCAAGGCCAATGCGAATCCAGCCATCCTGCGTGCGATCGAGGCCGAAGGCTTCGGGTTCGAATGCGTGTCGCGCGCCGAAATCGATCGCGTGTTCGCGGTACTGCCGCACATCGATCCGGCGCGCGTGCTGTTCACGCCGAGCTTCGCGCCACGCAGTGAATACGCCGCGGCCTTCGAGCGCGGTGTCACGGTCACGGTCGACAACAGCGAGATGCTGCAGCATTGGCCGGAGCTGTTGCGTGGACGCAGCGTCTGGTTGCGACTGGACCTGGGCCGTGGCGAAGGCCACCACCAGAAGGTGCGCACCGGCGGCAGCGATGCGAAGTTCGGGCTTCCGGTCGTGGAGCTGGATGCCTTCGTCGCCCGTGCGCGCGCGCTTGGCATGCGCATCACTGGCCTGCATGCGCACCTGGGAAGCGGGATCGCCGTGGCGGCACATTGGCGCGACGTGTACGCCGAGCTTGCCGGCCTTGCCGACAGCATCGGCAGCATCGAGACGATCGATATCGGTGGCGGACTTCCCGTACCGTATCGCCCGGACGACGAACCCTTCGATGTCCAGGCATGGGCACGGGACCTGGCGTCGATCAAGTCGGCTTATCCCGGCACCAGGCTCGCGGTGGAACCCGGTCGCTACCTCGTCGCCGAAGCGGGCGTGTTGTTGCTGCACGTGACGCAGGTGGTCGACAAGGACGGCGTACGCCGCGTCGGCCTGGACGGAGGCATGAACGCGTTGCTGCGCCCGGCGCTCTACGGCGCGTTCCACGGCATCCACAACCTGTCGCAGGCAGTCGACGGCCCGATGCAGGTTGTCGATGTGGTCGGGCCGATCTGCGAGAGCAGCGATGTCCTGGCGCAACAGCGCGAATTACCGGCGGCGACGGGCGAGGGCGACGTCATGCTGGTCGCGGACACGGGCGCCTACGGCATGGCCATGGCCAACCAGTACAACCTGCGCGATCTGCCGGTGGAGATCATCCTGGGCGATGGCATCGCGAACGAGGACGGAATCGATGGCTGAGTGGCAATTCGCGCGCGATGGGATCCAGGCGTTCCGCTTCGTGCGCTGCGGCTTCGACGCCGCGTCCGGCGTGGCGCGATTGGTATACGCGTTCGACGATGGCCCCGAGCTTGTCGAGACCATCACGGTGCCGGGCGCGCCGTTCGTGCTGGACGCAAGGCGCGAAGCCGCCGCGCAACAGGCACTGCAGCTGCTGCACCTGATCGCCGGGGTGAGCTATTACAAGGCGGCGGTGCCAAGGCAGATCCGGATCGAGTCGTATGCCATCAACGCCGATGCCGCGGCGCTGCTGGACACGATCTACCTCAATGGCCTGGGCGAATTCGCCTACCGCAACGGGCTGGACCTGCACGACAGGATCCGCTTCCCGCACGTTGCCGGCGAGGCGCCGCCAGCGCCAGCCGCGGGACTGCGCGAACACGCATTGGTCGCGATCGGTGGGGGCAAGGATTCGCTCGTTTCGATCGAGGCGTTGCGCGGCATCGGAATCGCGCAGACCGTCACCTGGATCGGCGGGTCGCAACTGATCGCTGCCTGCGCAGCACGCACCGGCCTGCCGACGCTGAACATCGGTCGCCAGCTCGCGCCGCAACTGTTCGACTACAACCGGCAAGGCGCGTGGAACGGGCACATCCCGGTCACGGTGGTCAACTCCGCGATCCTGGTATTCGCCGCCGTCGTGCTCGGCGTCGACCAGGTCGTGTTCTCCAACGAGCGCTCGGCGAGCTACGGCAGTTTCATCGAAGGCACGGGCGAGGTGAACCACCAGTGGTCGAAGGGCTGGGCCTGCGAGCAGGCGTTCGGCGACTACGTCCAGCGCCATGTCGCCGCCGACCTGCAGTACTACTCGCTGCTGCGTCCGCTCAGCGAGCTGGCGGTTGCGCGGCAGTTCGCGCGGACCGATCGCTACGATGCGTGGTTTTCCAGCTGCAACCGCAACTTCCACCTGCTCGGAGAGCGGCCGGCGAATCGCTGGTGCGGGGTCTGCCCGAAGTGCCATTTCGTCTTCCTGGCATTGGCGCCATTCGTGTCCAAGCCGCGCCTGGTGGGGATCGTCGGACGCAACCTGCTGGATGACGAAGCGCAGACCGGTGGTTACGACGCGCTGCTGGAATACCGCGACCACAAACCCTTCGAGTGCGTCGGCGAGGGTCGCGAATCGCGCGCCGCGATGGCGGCGTTGACGACCCGTCCGGAGTGGAGCGAGGACGCACTGGTCGCGCGGTTCGCACGCGAAATCATGCCGCACCTCGACCCATCAGGGCTTGCCATCGCGCCATTGCTGGTTCCCGACGGTGAACACCGCATTCCCGCCTCCATCTGGGACCGGCTGCGTGCGCATTTCGCAGCTTGACGGCCAGCGCGTCGCGCTCTGGGGCTGGGGCCGCGAGGGCCGCGCGGCGTATCGCGTGATCCGCGCGCAATGGCCACGAATGCCGCTGACGCTGTTCTGCCTGGCCGGCGAAGTACCGATGGCGCATGCGCTGCGGGACAACTTCCTGCAGGTTGAAACCGAGCTGTCCGGCGAGTCGTTCCTGGGGTTCGACGTGGTGGTCAAATCGCCGGGCATCAGCCCCTATTGCGACGCGGTGACCGCCGCCGCCGCGCAGGGAACGCGATTCATCGGGGGTACCGCGCTCTGGTTTTCCGAACATCCGGATGCGCGCACGCTGTGCGTGACCGGGACCAAGGGCAAGAGCACGACGACTGCGATCCTTGCGCACCTGTTGCGCGCCGGCGGCCATCGCACAGCGCTTGCCGGCAACATCGGCCTGCCGCTGCTGGAGCTGATGGACGCCGCCGCCGAGTTCTGGGCGATCGAGCTGTCCAGTTTCCAGACCAGCGATGTCGCCATGTCCGGTGTCCGCCCGGAAGTGGCGGTCGTGCTCAACATCTTTCCCGAGCACCTGGATTGGCATGGCTCGCAGGCGCGCTACGTGGAGGACAAGCTGCGGCTGCTGACACAGGCACGCCCGCGCTTGGCGGTGCTCAATGCGAATGATCCGACGCTGGCGGCGTTGTCGCTGCCGGACAGCCAGGTGCACTGGTTCGGACGCGGGGATGGCTGGCACCTGCGCGGTGATGCGCTGTTCCGTGGGGACACCTGCCTTGATGATGCGGGCGCGCACGCATTGCCGGGCCGGCACAATCGCGACAACCTGTGCGCCGTGCTGACGGTGATCGATAGCGTCGGGCTGGATGCCGCGGCCCTGTTGCCGCACGTGGCCTCCTTCCGTCCGCTGCCACATCGGCTGCAGGTGCTCGGAACGCGTGACGGGATCACCTACGTCAACGACTCGATCAGCACCACGCCGCATGCGAGCCTGGCCGCGCTGGCGATGTTCGGCGACCGGCCGACGGCGATCCTGATTGGCGGACACGATCGCGGCATCGACTGGGATGGCTTTGCCGCGGCGATGCATGGCGGCGCGCCGGCGTCGATCATCACGATGGGCCAGAACGGTCCGCGGATCTTCGAATTGCTGGCGCCGCTGGCGACGCGGGAGCATTTCACCTTGGATTCCGCAGCGGATCTGGGCGATGCGATGCGGCTGGCCAAGGCCCGCCTGGGCCGCGACGGCGTCGTGCTGTTGTCGCCGGGAGCGCCGAGCTTCGGCGCATATCGCGACTACACGGAACGCGGACGACATTTCGCGGCGCTTGCTGGTTTCGACCCCGATGCCATCACCGCCATTCCCGGGCTCGGCGTCGCCTGACAGCAGGCTTCACGGGCACGGCACAGTGGCCGCGCAAACCTGCATTCGCCACGAGGAGGCTTGTCCATGAAACGCATGATCGGATTGCTGCTGCTGTGCCTGCTGTCGCTGCCGGCCATGGCGCGGATGCAGGCCCGGCCCGTCGAGTGGACGCTGGGCGACCAGGCATTCAGCGGCGTGCTGGTCTACGACGACGCGAGCGCCACACGGCGTCCCGGCTTGTTGATGGTCCCCGACTGGAAGGGGGTCACCGATGCCGCAGTTGCAACCGCCACGAAAATCGCCGGCAGCCGCTACGTGATCCTCGTCGCCGATGTCTACGGCAAGGGCGTCCGACCACAGGACGACGCGCAGGCGATGGCGCAGGTCAAGCCGCTGTACGCGGACCGCACGGTGCTGCGGGCGCGCGCCGACAAGGCGCTCGATGTGCTCAGGGCGCAGGCCGGCAGTTCGCCGCTGGACGTCAGCCGGCTGGGAGCGATCGGCTTCTGTTTCGGCGGCGCCACGGCGCTGGAGCTGGCACGCAATGGCGCAAATCTCGCGGGAGTCGTGAGTTTCCACGGCAGCCTGGGGACGTCGCTTCCCGCCAGGGCCGGCACGGTCAAGCCCAGCCTGCTGGTCTTGAACGGCGCGGACGACAGGAACACCAAGCCCGAGGATATCGCCGCCTTCCAGAAGGAAATGGATACGGCCGGTGTCGACTGGCAATTCGTGAACTTCAGCGGCGCGGTGCACTGCTTCGCACTGGAGAACGCGAATTCCCCGCCGAATTGCGTCTACAACCCCAAGGTGGCGAAGCGCGCCTTCGTGATGATGGACGATTTCTTCAAGGAACGATTCGCGCGCTGACCGGACGTGTCGCCAGGCGGGTTGCGAGTGCTCAATTCACCCGGTTGACGGCATGGCGCGCGAGTCCACGCAGGGCGCGGACATGCGGATTGTCGGCCAGTCCGTCCAGGACGTGTCCGGCGGCCGTGGCGTATTCGTTGGCGCGCTGCTCGCTGTATTCCAGGCTGCGCGCCGCGCGGATCGCGGCGAGCACGTCCGGGAGCGCGCTGACGTCGCCCTGTTCAATGGCCATGCGCAGCCGAGCCTGCGTGGCGGCGTCGCTGTGCGACATCGCGTGGATCACCGGCAGCGTGGCCTTGCCCTCGGCAAGGTCGTCGCCGAGGTTCTTGCCCAGCGTCCGCGCGTCGGAGGCGTAATCGAGCATGTCGTCGGCGATCTGGAAGGCATAACCCAGGTTCATGCCGTAGTCGTGCATCGCATCGCATTCGGCGGCGGATGCGCCCGCCAGCAAGGCGCCCAGCCGGGTCGCCGCCGCGAACAGCACCGCTGTCTTGCGCTCGACGACGCGCAGGTAGGCGGCTTCATCGGTATCGGCATTGCGGACATGCAGCAGCTGCAACACTTCGCCTTCGGCGATGGCGTTGGTGGTGTCGGCGAGGATGCGCATGACGGCCGGGCGATCCAGCTCCACCATCAGCTGGAAGCTGCGCGAGTAGAGGAAGTCGCCAACCAGCACGCTGGCGGCATTGCCCCAGACGGCGTTGGCCGTGCTGTGGCCACGGCGCAGGTCCGATTCGTCCACGACATCGTCGTGCAGCAGGGTCGCGGTGTGGATGAATTCGACGACCGCAGCAAGCTGGTGGATGGCGGCGTCGAACCCCGGCCCGGCGCCACCGCCGCCGTGCGCACGCGCGGCCAGCAGCAACAGCATCGGCCGGAGCCGCTTGCCGCCGGCGCCAATGATGTATTCGGCGACCTGGTTGATCAGCAGCACGTCGGACGCCAGCCGGCGCCGGATCAATGCGTCGACGGCGGCCATGTCGGCCGCCACGAGTGCCTGGGTCTCGGCCAGGGGCGTCGCGGCCGGGAGGTGCAGGGCGGAATCCATGGATGAACCGGTGCAACGGAGGACGCCAGATTATACGGAGCCCGCAAAACCCCGGAATAACCCGACAGAAGCCCGGGACGAGCGCCGATGGCCGGGGGCCGGCGGATATACTTCAATCGTCTGCGCCCCATCCCGGGCGCCAGTAAAGGAACGTCATGGCTCGCGGCATCAACAAGGTGATCCTCGTCGGCAACCTCGGCAACGATCCCGAAACCAAGTACACCCAGGGCGGGATGGCCATCACCACCCTGAGTATTGCCACTTCATCCTCCCGCAAGGATAAAGAAGGCAACTACCAGGAAAAGACGGAATGGCATCGCGTCAAGCTGTTCGGCAAGACCGCGGAAGTGGCGGCCGAATATTTGAAGAAGGGTCGCCAGGTCTATATCGAAGGTCGACTCGAATACAGCACCAGCGAAAAAGATGGTGTCACGCGCTATTTCACCGACATCATCGCCGACGAGATGCAGATGCTCGGCGGTGGTGGCGAAGGTCGGGGCGAGCCACGCCAGGAGGGCGCACCACGTGCCGCCCGTCCACAGCGCCAGGAAGCGGCACCGCGTCGCGATGCACCTGCGCAGCGGCCGGCACCGATGGACGACTTCGCGGATGACGACATCCCGTTCTGATGCTCGCCGGGCGCGTCGGCGCCAGTGGGTGCGTACCGTCACAGGAGTGGTTGCGAGTGAAGACATGGCTGGTCACCGGCGGTGCCGGATTCATTGGCGGTAATTTCGTCCTCGATGCGGTGGCGCGCGGCATCCGGGTGGTCAACCTCGATGCACTCACGTATGCCGGCAACCGGAACACGCTGGCGGCCCTGGACGAACATCCGGGCCATGTATTCGTGCATGGCGACATCGGTGACCGCCCACTGGTGGCCTCGTTGCTGCAGGCGCACCAGCCCTGTGCCGTGGTCAATTTCGCCGCCGAGAGCCACGTGGATCGCTCGATCGACGGCCCGGCGGCATTCGTGCAGACCAACGTCGTCGGCACCCTGTCGCTGCTGGAAGCCACCCGCGATCATTGGCGCGGGTTGCAGGGCGCGGCCAGGGAGCAGTTCCGTTTCCTCCACGTGTCGACCGACGAGGTCTATGGCTCGCTGGGGGACACCGGGAAATTCACCGAGCAGTCGCCGTACGCGCCCAACTCGCCGTATTCGGCATCCAAGGCGGCATCGGACCACCTGGTCCGCGCGTTCCACCACACCTACGGACTGCCGGTCCTCACCACCAACTGCTCCAACAATTACGGACCGTTCCAGTTTCCCGAAAAGCTGATCCCGCTGGTCATCGCGCGGGCGCTGGCGGGGGAGGCCCTGCCGATCTACGGCGACGGCAGGAACGTGCGCGACTGGCTGTACGTGGGCGACCACTGCACGGCGATCAACGCGGTGCTCGAGCGGGGCCGCGTCGGCGAAACCTACAACGTCGGCGGCGATGCCGAGATGCAGAACATCGACGTGGTCCAGGCGATCTGCGCGCTGCTGGACGCGCGCCGGCCACGCGCCGATGGCGCCTCGCGGACCAGCCAGATCACCTATGTCGCCGATCGTCCGGGACACGATCGCCGGTATGCGATCGATGCATCCAAGCTCAAGCGCGAACTCGGCTGGCAGCCGTCGCACGACTTCGAGCAGGGCATCGCCGCCACCGTCGACTGGTACCTGCAGCACCAGGAATGGGTCCAGGGCGTGCTCGACGGCAGCTACCGGCTCGAGCGCATCGGGGCCGCTGCATGAGCGACGCGAGCGTGCGTCCGCGCAAGGGCATGATCCTTGCCGGGGGATCCGGTACCCGGCTGTATCCGATCACCCAGGCGATCAGCAAGCAATTGCTGCCGGTGTACGACAAGCCGATGATCTATTACCCGCTCAGCGTGTTGATGCTCGCGGGCATCCGCGACGTGCTGGTGATCAACACCCCGCATGAGCAGGCACTGTTCCGCAACCTGCTCGGCGACGGTTCGCAATGGGGCATGCGCATCGAATACGCCGTGCAGGCGAGCCCTGATGGGCTTGCGCAGGCTTACCTGATTGGCGAGGAATTCATCGCGGGCGATCCCAGCTGCCTGGTCCTGGGCGACAACATCTTCTACGGCCACGGCCTGACCGAAGTCCTGCAGCGCGCAAGCGCACGGCAATCCGGCGCGACCGTCTTCGGCTACTGGGTACGCGATCCCGAGCGTTACGGCGTCGCGGAGTTCGATGCCGACGGCCGGGTCATCGGCCTGGCCGAAAAACCGACGCAGCCGCGCTCCAATTACGCGGTCACCGGCCTGTACTTCTATGACGGAGACGCCAGCCGCTACGCAGCCTCGCTGAAGCCGTCGTCGCGCGGCGAGCTCGAGATCACTGACCTCAACCGCTGCTATCTCGAGCAGGGCAGCCTGCAGCTGGAAAAGCTCGGTCGCGGCTATGCATGGCTGGATACCGGCACGCACGAATCACTCGTGGAAGCGTCCACCTACATCGAGACGATCGAAAAGCGCCAGGGATTGCGCGTGTGCTGCCCGGAGGAGATCGCGTTCTTCAATGGCTGGATCGACGACGCGCAGCTGCGCGAACTCGCCAAGCCGCTTGCCAAGAGCGGATACGGACACTACCTGTTGTCGCTGCTCGAACACGGCCGCATCGAATGAGTCGGCGTACCCGGTGAATATCGTCCAGACCGACCTGGCCGGTTGCATGATCCTCGAGCCGCGCGTGTTCGAGGACGAGCGTGGCTTCTTCTACGAATCGTTCAACGCCGACAAATTCACCGCCGCGGGCCTGCCTGCCGCCTTCGTGCAGGGGAACGTCTCCAGCTCCGCCCAGGGTGTGTTGCGCGGCCTGCATTACCAGTGGCCCAAACCGCAGGGCAAGCTGGTCAGCGTGCTCGAGGGCGAGGTCTGGGACGTGGCAGTGGACATCCGTCGCGGTTCGCCGCAATTCGGGCGCTGGACCGCAGCCGTGCTCAGCGCAGACAACAAGCGTCATTTCTGGATTCCGGAAGGCTTTGCGCACGGATTCGTCGTCCTGAGCCAGCGCGCGTTGTTCACCTACGCCTGCACGGCGACCTATGACGGTGCCGCCGATGCGGCGATCCGCTGGGACGATCCGACGCTGGCCATCGACTGGCCAGTGAGCCAGCCCGAGTTGTCGGCCAAGGACGCGCGCGCTCCGTTCCTCGCCGACATCGCGATGGAGCGCCTGCCGACCTGGTCGGCATGAGGATCCTGCTGCTGGGTGGTGCTGGCCAGTTGGGCACCGAGTTGCGGCGCAGCCTCGCGCCAGTCGGTGCGCTGACCGTGGCCACGCGCAGCGGCGTGCTGGACGACGGCACTCCCTGCGAGCAGCTTGACCTCGATGTCCCGGGGGCGCTGGCGCCACGCATCCTTGCCCTGGCTCCGGACGTGGTGGTCAACGCCGCTGCCTATACGGCCGTCGACCAGGCCGAATCCGATGCAGCCACCGCCTGGCGCGTCAATGCCGACGCGCCGCGCGCGATCGCCGATGCCTGCGCGCAATGCGATGCGCAGTTCGTGCATTACTCGACCGATTACGTCTTCGACGGACGCGGCACCAGCCCCTATCGCGAGGATGATGCCGTCGCTCCGCTGGGCGTCTACGGCGCCAGCAAGCGCGCTGGCGAGGAAGCGGTGCTCGACAGCGGTGCGCGCCACCTGGTGTTCCGCACCGCGTGGGTCTATGCCGCCCACGGCAGGAACTTCCTCCGCACGATGTTGCGACTGGCGAACGAGCGCGACGAGCTGCGCGTGGTGGCCGACCAGGTCGGTTCCCCGACGCCTGCCGCGTTGATCGCCGATGTCACCGCGCAGGTGCTCGCGCAATCGCCCGCGCAATCCGGCCTGTGGCATCTCACCGCTGCGGGCCAGACCAGCTGGCATGGTTTTGCCGAAGCGATCATCGCCGGGGCCCACCAACGCGGGCTGCTGGCGCGTCGGCCGCGCGTGGTGCCGATCACCACCGCCGACTTCCCGACGCCCGCGGCCCGGCCCGCCTACTCGGTGCTGGATTGCCACCTGCTGCAATCCACATTTGGCATCACGTTGCCCGACTGGCACGACGCCCTTGGGGACGTCCTGGACACGATGACGACCGCGCGGGCCTGACCGGCCATCGCCCGGAAACCGCTGCACATTCACGACAGGGAGATTGGGGATGAAACGCTGGATGCCAGGTGTGCTGCTTGCAGTGGCCGTTGCCTTTCCGTGCGCGGCCGTCACGGTGGATGTCGCGCCATATGCCAAGCGCGATGATTTCGAGACGATCAAGCTGTCGCCCAATGGCGACTATTACGCCGCGACGGTGCCCATGGAGGGCAAGTCGGTGCTGCTTGTCGTGCACCGCTCCGACAACAAGGCGAGCGCTGGGTTCAGCCTGGGGAAGAATACCTACGTCGCGCATTTCGACTGGGTCAGTCCCAAGCGCCTGGTCATCAGCATGGGCCGCAAGTTCGGCGCGCTGGACCAGCCAGAGCTGACCGGGAACCTGTACGCCATCAACGCCGACGGCAGTGATTCTCAACTGCTGGTTGGCCCGGACGTCGCGCAGATGAGCACGGGAACGCACATCCAGGGCAGGACGACAGAGCGCGTGGCCGCGTTCCTCGTCGATGACCTGCCTGGTGACGACCAGAACGTACTCGTATCCGTATCGCCATTCGATGCCGATGCTTTTTCACGCGTGGACCGGCTGGACGTTGTAACGGGCAGGCGCATGCCGGTCGTGACTGCGCCGGTGCGAAACGCGAGATTCATGACCGACCATCACGGCGTGGTCCGATTTGTCATTGGCGTTGACATGAGTGATGTCCAGCGGCTGTATTACCGTGCTGCCGACAAGGCCGATTGGGTCGAAATCAACAACGAACTGTCCAGCGGCCATGCCGAATGGCCCCTCGGTTTCTCGGCCGACGATCGCACTGCCTATATCCAGGTCGAGCAGTCCAGTGGGCCCGACGCCATCGTCGCGATGGATGTCGCCACCAACGCCCGGCGGCAGGTCCTGCGCGATGACGAAGCCGATCCCGCGGCGATCATCCATGGCCTCAATAATGTGCCGGTCGGCGCGATGGTGATGGGCAACAAGACGCACACGCTGTTCTTCGATCCGGGCAGCCCCGATGCGCGGCTGTACCGCAGCCTGGAAGCGGCGTTTCCCGGGAATACCGTCGCCATCACGTCGCGCACCACGGACGGGCACCAGGTTATGGTCAGCGTCTCCAGTGATCGCAATCCCGGCGATTTCTACCTGTTCGATACCGTCGCCAAGAAGGCCGATCACCTGGTCAGCCGGCGCGACTGGTTCGATCCGGAGGCCATGGCCAGCGTGCAGCCGTTCAATTTCAAGGCGCGCGACGGCATGACCCTCTACGGGTACGTGACCACCCCCCGCGGAGCCGGGAAGAACCTGCCGATGGTGGTGTTGCCACATGGCGGGCCGTTCGGCATCTCCGATGAGTGGGCATTCGACCCTGAAATCCAGATGCTGGCGTCTGCGGGTTATGCCGTTCTGCAGGTCAATTTCCGCGGCTCGGGTGAGCACGGACGAGCCTACCAGCATGCCGGCATGCGCCAGTGGGGCCGCACCATGCAGGACGACGTCACCGATGCCACGCGCTGGGCGATCAGCCAGGGTATCGCCGATGGTCGGCGCATCTGCATCTACGGCGCCAGCTATGGCGGCTACGCGGCCCTGATGGGGTCGGCGAAGGAGCCAGGCCTGTATCGATGCGCCGTTGGATACGTTGGCGTCTACGACGTTCCGGCGTGGATCAGCAAGGGCGGATGGGCCAACTCCAGCAAGGCGTACCTCGACAACTGGGTGGGCAAGCCCTCCGACCTCGTGTCCGTGTCGCCGGTCCGCCTCGCCAGCCAGATCAAGGTTCCGGTGTTGCTCGTGGCCGGCGGACAGGACGAGCGCGTGCCGATCGAGCAGTCGGAAGCCATGGAAAAGGCACTGCGTGCCGCAGGCGTGCCGGTGGAAACCTTGTTCATCCGTACCGAAGGGCACGGCTTTTTCGTCGAGGACCACAAGAAGCAGTTCTACAACCAGTTGCTGGGCTTCCTCGACAAAAACATCGGCCCTGCCGCGACCGCGAGTGCAGGTGCCAGCACCGCCGCGACCCAGCACTGACCGGCACGTGTCACCACGGAATCGGCGCCGCGAGGCGCCGTTTCTGTTTGTGTCGCGGAGATCGTGCCGCGGAGTTCTAGCGGACGCCGTGCATCATCCGGCGCAGCAGCGGCGCGATGACGAATGCAACCACGGCGAAACCTACCCCGATCCAGGTCATGATCCAGAACAGGTGCGCGTACTTCGCGCCGGCGCTCGCGAAGTCCAGCGTCGTCCCCTCGGGAATGTCGATCGCGGCGAGCTTTCCGAACAAGGCCGCGAGGGTTTCGGAAAATGCCGTCGCCAGGAACCACGTACCCATCATCAGGCTGGCCACGCGGGCGACCGACAGCTGCGTCACCGCCGACAAGCCGACCGGCGCCAGGCACATTTCGCCGAGCTCCAGCACGAAGTACGCCAGCACCAGCCACCACACGCTCGCCAGTTCGCCGCTGGCGCCGGCCTGCTGCGCCGCCCACGCCAGCGGGATGAAACTCAGCCCCGCCAGCAGCAGACCCAGTGCCGATTTCACCGGCTTGGAAGGGTCGAGGTTTCGCCGTTCGAGCCACGCCCACAGGACGCTGAACACCGGTGCCAGCAGCACGATGAACAAGGCACCGAGATACGTCAGCGATCCCGCCGTCTGCGGCAGCACCAGCACGTCGCGCAGCAGGAACACCAGCATCGCCAACGCTGCCAGCCCGAACAGCACCTTGGGCGCGGCGGAGTCGGCGTTGCGATCGGACAGCTGCGCCGACACCATGAAGGCCGCCGGCGCGAGCAGCAGCGAGACGATGGACCACGGCGCGTTGCGCAGGAACACCATGACATTCGACCAGGCGTCGACTGTCCACGTGACCGGCGCCTGTGCCTGGACCAGCGATGGCACGACATCCTTGGTGAGCATGCGATCGGTGAACGTCACCCACGAGCCGTAGGTCTGCTCGTAGAGGGTGAAGAACACCAGGCACATCGCGATCAGGACGATCAGCGCGATCATCTGGTGACGTTGCACCGGCGTGCACTGGGTCGCGATGAACCAGAAGAACCACACCAGGACCGCCAGCATCACCGCGATCATCAACAACAGCGCGAGCGAGACTTCGCCACCCAGCGCGAATGCGCCGTTGGCGACCGCCCACATCAGCCATGCGACTGGCAGCAGGCCGGCGATCGCGCCCAGGTAGATGGCCCATTCGCGCGGCATTCCCCACACGCGTTCGCGCAGTTTTTCGGGGGCCGGCGATTCTGCGTGTCCGTGCAGGTATTTCTGTCCCCACATGAACTGCACCAGCCCGAACAGCATGCCGATGCCCGCGGCACCGAAGCCATAACTCCAGCCAAGGGTCTGGCCGAGGTAGCCGCACACGATCGAGGCGAACAGCGCCCCCAGGTTGATGCCGGCATAGAACAGCGAGAACCCGGAATCGCGCCGCGGGTCGTTTTCCGGATACAGCTTGCCGACGATCGTGGAGATGTTGGGCTTGAGGAATCCGACGCCCATGATGATCAGCGACAGCGAGAGATAGAACACGCGCAACGACGCCTCGTCACGCACGACGACGCCATTCACCAGCGTCGCGGCATCGCCCTCGAACGCCATGCCGAAATGCCCGCAGACCAGCAGCAGGCCACCGAAGATCACCGCCTTGCGCATGCCCAGGAAGCGGTCGGCGAGCAAGCCGCCGACCACCGGGAGGCAGTACACCAGGCCGCCATAGGCGCCCAGCACGTCCAGCCCGGACTTGTCGCCGAAGCGGTGGTGCTGCAGCAGGTACAACAGCAGCAATGCCTTCATCCCGTAGAACGAGAAGCGCTCCCACATCTCGGTGAAGAAACACACGTAGACGCCCTTCGGATGCCCGAACAGCTCGTCGCGCAGGTCGCGCCCGGCAGGCAGGGTGGCGTTCATGGGGATGGCAGTCATGGGCATTCCGCGGTGGACAGCCGGAGTGTAGCCCGCGGATCCGGCGGTGCCGGCGCGCGGGCAGGCCACTCGCACGTGGGACTCCGGGTTTGCAATACTCCGCTGTCTTCCAACAGGACCCGACCGTGGCCACCCAGAGCAAGCTCGCGGAACCCCGGACCGAACTGACCCTGCGCGCGCTGGTCCTCGGCGTCGTCATCACCGTGTTGTTCACCGCCGCCAACGTCTTCTTCGGGCTCAAGGCCGGCCTGACCTTCGCCACGTCGATCCCGGCCGCGGTCATCTCGATGGCGCTGCTGCGGAACTTCAAGAACTCGACCATCCAGGAAAACAACATCGTGCAGACCGTAGCCTCGGCGGCGGGCACCCTGTCGTCGATCATCTTCGTGCTGCCGGGGCTGGTGATCATCGGCTGGTGGACAGGCTTCCCGTACTGGGTGTCGTTCCTGATCTGCGCGCTGGGCGGCATCCTGGGCGTGATGTATTCCATCCCGCTGCGCCGCGCGCTGGTCACCGGCTCCGACCTGCCTTATCCCGAAGGCGTGGCCTGTGCCGAGGTGCTGAAGGTCGGAAGCCCTGGCGCCGGGGGCACCCGCGAAGGCGCCGAGGAAAGCCGGGCCGGCCTGCTCGCGGTGGTCTGGGGCGCGGTGGTCGCCGCTGGGTTCGCGATCGTCGTGGCGACGCGCGTGTTCACCAGCGACGTCAAGCATTACTTCAAGGTTGGCAGCGGCAACGCCGTCACCGGCTTCGACTTTGCGTTGTCGATGGCACTGTTCGCGGTCGGCCACCTCGTTGGCCTATGGGTCGGCGTGGCCATGCTGCTGGGCGCGATCATCGGCTGGGGCTGGGGCGTGCCGCATTTCTCCGTACTGCTGCCCATGACCGGCAGCCCGGAAGACTTCGCCGGCGCGACCTGGAGCACGCAGGTGCGCTTCGTCGGCGCGGGCACGATTGGTGTTGCCGCGATCTGGACGCTCGGCAAGCTGGTCAAGCCGGTGATCAGTGGCCTCGCCTCGGCGATGGCCGCCAACCGCGCGCGCAAGGGCGGCACGCTGCACACGTTGCCGCGCACCGAGCACGACATCCCGATCGGCATCGTCGGCCTCATCATGGCCGCCTGCTTCGTGCCGATCGCCTTCCTGCTCAACTACTTCGCCAACGAGACCGGATTGAGCGCGCACACACCCACGTTGATCCTGGGCGGCCTGCTGTACATCGTGATCACCGGATTCATGGTCTCCGCCATCTGCGGTTACATGGCCGGCCTGATCGGCTCATCGAACAGCCCACTGTCGGGCATCGGCATCCTGGTCGTCATCGGTGCGGCGCTGCTGCTGGTGTTCGGCATCAAGCCGCTGATGGAGCCCGGGCACGAGAAGGGACTGGTGGCGTTCGCGTTGCTGGTCACGGCCGTGGTGTTCACCGTCGCGGCGATCGCCAACAACAACCTGCAGGACCTCAAGACAGGCCAACTCGTCGACGCCACGCCCGCCAAGCAGCAGTGGGCGCTGATCGTCGGCGTGATCGCCGGCGCGGCGGTCATTCCGCCGGTGCTGTCGCTGGTGAACACGGCCTACGGCTTCGCCGGCGCTCCGGGCGTGGACCCGGCCAAGGCCCTTGCCGCGCCGCAGGCCGGTCTGATCTCCGCGCTCGCGCAAGGCGTGATCCAGAACAACATCGACTGGAGCCTGATCGGCATCGGCGCCGCCATCGGCGTGGTGCTGATCGTGCTCGACGCAGTGTTGCGCCGCACGACGAAGCACGCGCACCTGTCGCCGCTGGCGGTGGGCCTGGGTATCTACCTGCCGACCTCGGCCACGCTGATGGTGGTCGTTGGCGCCATCGCCGGCGCGCTTTACGACCGCCGCGCCGAACGCAGCGCACGGCCCGAAGCGGCGAAGCAACTCGGCGTGCTGCTCGCCTCCGGCATGATCGTCGGCGAGGGACTTGTCGGCGTGCTGATTGCCGGCATCGTTGCGTTCAAGTTGTTCCCGCTGTCGCTGGTCGGCGACCAATTCGCCGCGGGCCCGGCCCTCTGGATCGGTGGCGTGGCCTTCGTGCTGGCGGTGCTGTTGCTGTACCGCTGGATCGAGGGCCTGTCACGCCGCGCGATAGCCTGAGCACTACAGCCTGATCATTCCCACAAGATCATTCCCACAAGACGCAACGGATCCCACATGACGCCTCGCCACGCTTTGCTTCCACTCGCCCTGCTGCTCACCTGGTCGTCGTCCGCACTCGCCGCGCGCGGGTTCCAGGCCCGCGACCTGGAAACCATGGACCGCTTCTCGTCCCCGACGCTGTCGCCGGATGGCCACAAGCTGGTGTTCGCCAAGCGCGTGGTCGACTACGCCGCCAACAAGGCCGCCAGCGCACTGTGGATCGAGGACGTGCCCGCGCACGACACCGCGCATGCGAAACAACTCACGCCAAAGGGCTGGAACGTCAACTCACCGGCGTTTTCCCCGAACGGGAAGACCGTGTATTTCCTCAGCGCGAAGTCGGGCAGCTCGCAGCTCTACGCGATGCCGGCTTCAGGGGGAGCGCCGTCGGCGGTCACCGCATTGCCCGTGGACGTCGATGCATTCGCGTTGTCGCCCGATGGCAAGCGCGTGGCCCTCGCCGCAGGCGTCTTTCCCGCCTGTGGCGCTGACCTGGGCTGCACGAAGGACAAGCTCGATGGCGTCGGCAAGGACAAGTCCACCGGCGTCGTCTTCGACCACCTCTTCATCCGCCACTGGGACACCTGGGCCGATGGCCGCATCAATCGGCTCTTCGTCGCAGCGCTCGGCGGCAAGGCGCCGTCGAAGGCCGCCACCCTGATCGGCGCCGACCTGGTCGCCGACGTGCCGTCCAAGCCCTTCGGCGACATGAGCGACGTGGCCTGGGCGCCGGATGGCAGGAGCCTGGTCGTCAGTGCGCGACTGTCCAATGGCGATGAGCCGCACTCGACCAACTTCGACCTGTACCGGCTCAACGCCGACGGCAGTGGCACCGCGCAGAACCTCACCGCCGCCAACAAGGCCTGGGACGCCGGCCCGGTGTTCAGCGCCGACGGCAGGACGCTGTATTACCGCGCGATGAAGCGCCCGACCTTCGAGGCCGATCGCTTCGCGTTGATGGCGATGGACCTGGGAACGGGTGCGACGCGGGAGATCGATCCGCAGTGGGACCGCTCGGCCGACGGCATCACCCTGTCCGACGATGGCAATACCATCTACACCACGGCCGAGAACCTCGGACAGCACCCGCTGTTCTCGGTCGACATCGCCAGCGGCGGCGTCACCGAAATGGTCGGCGACGGTACCGTGTCGGCATTCGTGATCGAGGGGCCGACGCTGGCGTTTGCGCGCAACAGCATGCAGACCGGCGACCAGCTGTTCACCGGCGGAATCAATGGCGCGCCCGTCGTTGCAGCAACGCCCAGTGCCGCGGACATGCTGCCGGAGGTCAAGTTCGGCGCGTACGAGCCCTTCCAGTTCAAGGGCTGGAACGGCGACACCGTGCACGGCTACATCGTCAAGCCATGGAACTACGAGGAAGGCAAGACCTATCCGGTCGCGTTCCTGATCCATGGCGGCCCGCAGGGCAGCTTCGGCAACGGCTGGAGCTACCGCTGGAATCCGCAGACGTATGCCGGGCAGGGCTACGCGGTGGTGATGGTGGACTTCCATGGGTCGACCGGATACGGCCAGGCGTTCACCGACGCGATCTCGCAACACTGGGGCGACCGTCCGCTGGAAGACCTGCAGAAAGGCTGGGCCGCGGCACTGTCGCAGTATTCCTTCCTCAATGGCGACAAGGCCTGCGCGCTCGGCGCCAGCTACGGCGGCTTCATGGCCTACTGGATCGCCGGCAACTGGCAGCAACCGTGGAAGTGCATCGTTGCGCACGATGGCGTGTTCGACAATCGCATGATGGGTTATGCGACCGAAGAGCTCTGGTTCAGCGAGTGGGAGAACGGCGGCACGCCGTGGAGCAATCCAGAGGGTTACGAGAAGTTCAACCCGATCCTGCACGTCAAGGACTGGACGGTGCCGATGCTGATCGTCCACAGCCAGCAGGATTTCCGCATCCCGGTGGAGCAGGGCATCGCCGCATTCACCGCATTGCAGCGCAAGGGCATCGAGTCGAAATACCTGTACTTCCCGGATGAGAGCCATTGGGTGCTCAAGCCGCAGAACAGCGTGCTCTGGCACGACACGGTCAATGCGTGGCTGAAGCAACACATCGGGCAGTAAGACCTGTCCGTGGCAACAAGGCCCCGCTCGATCGAGCGGGGCTTTTTTTTGGGCGTTGCTGGCAGTAGAGCCGGGCGCGTGGCCTGTGCCATCCGACGGATGACGGCACGATCGCTACGCGGATCCCAGCATGCGCAACAGTGCCTGCGCAGCGGCCGGATTGCGCTCCTTGGCGCCGCTGATGAAATAGAGGAAGACGTCGCGTGCCGACGTCTTGCCGGTGGCGGCCGGACCGATCCGCGGAAGATCGCCTGGCTCGCCGCCACGGCTCCAGGTCCGGGCGCGCTCCGCCCAGATCCGCAGCTCCGCTTCCGGATACCCGGTGGGGATCGCGCTGTGGGTTCCCATCAGGCGCGCATAGACGAAGTCCGCGGTCACGTCGGCAAACGACGGATGCTCGGTCGAGTCGGTGAAGACGGTCGCCATGCCATGGCGGCGGGCCAGCGCGATGAAGTCGGCATCGACCACCGCCTGCACGCGCACGTCCAGGACATGCCGCAGCGCGCGTCCATCGACGCGCGCCGGGAGCAGTTCGACGAACCGCGCAAGATCGTCGAGTTGCAGCTTCCGCATCGGATCGAACTGCCACACGATCGGACCGAGCTTGCCGGCAAGCGTGACGATGCCGGCGAGGAAGGCATCGATCTGTCCGCCGGTGTCGGCCAGTGCGCGCGCCATGGTGATGCGCATCGGTGCCTTGACCGAGAACACGAAGCCATCGGGCGTCTCGTCACGCCACTTCGCGTAGGTCGCCGGTTTCTGCGCGCCGTACCAGGTGCCGTTGATCTCGATGGCGGTGAGGTGGCGGCTGGCGTATTCCAGTTCGCGGCGCTGCACCAGCCCGGCGGGGTAGAAGTTGTCCCGCCAGGGCGCGTAGGTCCAGCCGCCCACGCCGACGCGGATGCCGTCGACGACGCGCGGTGTCGTCGCGATCGGCTCCGGTTCGGCGGGAAGGCGGGCCATCGTCAGTGGATGGGTTCGTCCAGCATCAGTTCGCGCACGTAGCGCACCGGCGGTGCGCCGTAGGACAGCACCTGGTCGTGGTATGCCTTCTCGTTGAAACGGTCGCCAAGCCTGGCTTCCATCGCGTGGCGCAGGTCGAACTGCTCCTGCACGCCGACGAAGTATGTCGGCAGCTGCGCCGACGACAACTGCGCGCGGACCCACTTGCCGGCGGCTTCGCGTTCCTGCTGGAAGGTCTGCTGCGTCATCAGCTGCATCGCCTGCTCGCGCGTCCAATGGTCGACATGCACGCCCTGGTCGAGCAGGGCATTGGCGACCGAACGCAGGTAGAACTTCAGCTGCACCAGATGGAACAGCGGATCGTTGTCCATGTAGCCGGCCCTGGTCATCATGTCCTCGGTGTAGACCGCCCAGCCCTCGGCGAAGACGCCGGAACGCAGCACCGCCCGCAAGGTCGAAGGAAATTGCGCCGAATGCGCGCCTTCGAGGTAGTGCCCGGGCATGGCCTCGTGGATGGTCAGCAGGTTGATCATCCGCGAGTTGTATTCGCGCAGGAACGAGTCCGCCTGTTTCGGGGTCCAGTCATCGGGGATCGGCGAGATCGCGAAATACGTTGCCAATCCCTTGTCCAGCGGGCCGGGTGAATCGCAGTACGCGACCGCGACGCCGCGCTGGAATTCCGGCATGAGCACCACGTTGACGGGGTCATTGGGCACGGTCACCAGGTCCTTTGCGCGCACGAACGCCGTTGCGTTCGCCAGCGCCTGCTTCGCTGCCGGCACGACCTGGTCCCGTGCGGGGTGATCGGCGTAGGCCAGCTCGAGGGCGGCCTCGATGGCCGCCTGCTGTTGCACGGCGGTCGGCGTTGCCGGCAGCGGCGTCGCCGATTTACGGTCCTTCAGCACGCCGCGCGCGATGTCGTACATCTCGCCGCGCACGCGCTTGATCTCCGCTTCGGCGCGCTGCCGGATCTCGGCTCGCGACAAGGTCGAGTCCAGCGACATCCGCAGCTTCTCGTCGTACAGCTTCTGGCCGATGCGGAAATCGCCCTTCGCATTCGGCACCAGCGTCCCGTCGAGCCATGCCTGTTGATCGGCGACGGCCGTGCGCAGCCCGGCGACCGCCGCATCCAGTCGCTGGCGGTCCGCGCCGGTGAGCTGGCCGGCGTTGGGCGTGATGAATTCATCCACCAGGCTGAGCACGCCGGCATTCTGCTTGGCGACTGTCTCGGCATGGATCCTGGGCACGCGCGCCGGATCGAGGTTGGCGCGCATCTGCAGGAAGATCCCGGGGATCTTCTCCATGCGCGCGGTCGCCGATTTCAATCGCTGCGGCATCGGCGCGAAGTCGCGCGCCATGACGTTGTAGATCGCGCCGCCGGCCAGGCCGTTGTACACCTGCGGATCCCACGCCCACGACTGGAAGGTGTCGATGCTCCAGATGTCCGAGCGCAGCTGGTTGCGCAGGATCATCGCGTCGACCTGGTTTTCCCGCGACAGCGCGCTGGCGTCGATGGCGTCGAGCTCGGACAGCACCTGCCGGCTGAAGTCGACCATGCGCTGCCGCCCGCCCGCACTCAGGTCGTCGATCTCGCTGTCGAAACGATGGTCGCCCAGCTGCGTGGCCGAGACCGGGTTGAGCCGGGTCCATCCGTCCAGCCAGTGTTTGGCGACGGCATCGAAGCGTGCGTCGGCAGCATTGACGACCGGGGCGGCGATCGACGTCGATTGGTCGGGGCGAACGGGCGCCGTGGATTGGCAGGCGGCCAGGGTGGCGGTCAGCAGGGTTGCGGCGAGCAGTGACGGGCGCATGGCGGTCTCGGTGGCGTAAACCCCAAGCATATCCCCCGCCAGCGGGGAGGCAATCGACAGGCGCGGGCCTAGGCCACGATTTCGGCGGTGCGCGCCTCGCGCAGGGCGAGCCAGTGTCCGGCCGGCTGCGGACGTCCGAAGAAATACCCCTGCCCGAAGACGCAACCCATGTCGCGCAGGATCCGCAGCTGCTGTTCGGTCTCGATGCCCTCGGCGACGACTTCCAGTCCCAGCGAACGCGCCAGCGCCAGGATCGCGCCGATCACCGCCAGGCTCCGAGGCGAGTCCTCCTGTCCCAGCGGGGCGACGAAGGACTGGTCGATCTTGATCATCTTCAGCGGGAACCGGTGCACGTAACCCAGCGAGGAGTAGCCGGTGCCGAAGTCGTCCAGCGCGGCCTCGATGCAGGCGACGCGCAATCGCTGCAGGACCTTGGCCACGGCGGCCGGGTCGCCGAGCAAGGTGCCTTCGGTGACTTCGATGCGCAGCTTGGCGGGGTCGAAGCCGGTTTCCGACGTGACCGCCAGCAGGCGTTCGTCGAGGTCCTCGTTCTGGAAATGACGCGGCGAGACGTTGATGGTGATGAAGCCGCCGTCGCGAACCAGTGCCGCGCCCGCCGTGCAGGCCATGTTGTACATCTGCCAGTCGATCGCCTCGATCTGTCCGCTGTCCTCGGCCACGCGCAGGAATTCGCCCGGCAACAGCACGCCACGCTGCGGATGGTGCCAGCGCACCAGTGCCTCGTAGCCGACGGCCATCGAATCGGCAAGCCGCACCAATGGCTGGAAATACGGCTCGAATTGTCCCGCCGCCAATGCCTCGCGCAACTCCTGCTCAAGCCCGAGGACGTCCATGGCATTGCGTTGCAGCGAATCGTCGAACATCACGAATCGTTGGCGGCCGGCGCTCTTCGCCCGGTACAGCGCGATGTCGGCGTCGCGCAGCAGTTCGTCCGTCGTCTGGTAGCGCCGGTCGCCGATCGCGATGCCGATGCTGGCCGACGTATGCAATTCATGTGCATTGACCAGCAGCGGCCGCTTCAGCGCCTCGAGCACGCGCTGTGCGACCTTGCTCGCCGTCTGCGGAACGGGGGCGTCCTCGAGCAGCAACGCGAATTCGTCGCCCGACAGCCGCGCGACCACGTCCGGTTCGCGGACGCATTCGCCCAGGCGGCGCGCGACTTCCTGCAGCACCTGGTCGCCAGCCAGGTGGCCCAGGCTGTCGTTGATGATCTTGAACCGGTCCACGTCCAGGTAGAGCAGGGCGAAGCGCCGCTCCTCGTTGCGGCGTACGCCGGCGATCGCACGCTCCACGCGGTCGCGCAGGTACAGCCGGTTGGGAAGTCCGGTCAGCGGGTCGTGCATGACCTGGTGCTGGAGTTGCGCCTCGATCTGCTCACGGACGGCGATCTGTTCGCGCAGTTCGAGCGTGCGTTCCTCGACGCGCTCCTCAAGGCGGATGTGCGAGGTCAGCAGGGCATCGGCGGCACGCCGGCGCTGGATGCTGCTGGCCAGCTGGTAGGAGACGAACGTCAGCAGCTCGGCATCGCGCTGGTCGTAGCGCACGTCGGGCGTGTAACTCTGCACGGCGACCACGCCGATGCACGACTCGGTGCCGATCAGCGGCACGCCCAGCCAGCATGCGGTCGGCGAGTCGATATAGCCCTCGTCGATTTCGCCCGCCTCGATCAGGCTGCGCGCCGCCTCGCGGCCGTCGACCAGCTGCGCACGCCCGCTGCGCAAGGTGTATTCCGTCAGGCCGCGCCCGAGCGGGCGTGCGGCGCTGTGCGGCGCGTTGCGATCCACGCGATAAGGGAATTCGAGCGTCGAGCCGTCCCCTGACAGCAGCGCGATGTAGAAATTGTCCGCGTTGATCAGGTCCGACACGACGGCATGCACGTGCCGGAAGAAGCGTTCGCTGCTCTCGTCGACGCTGGCAAGCGCCGCGATCTGGTACAGCGCCGACTGCAGGCGTTCGCCACGCTGGCGTTCGGCGACTTCCTGGCGCAGCTCCTCGTTGGTTTCGGCCAGCTGTGCGGTGCGCTCCTCCACCCGGCGCTCGAGTTCCGCCTGGCCCTGCTTGCGTTCCAGCGCGGTCAGGATGTGCTCGCCGACAAATCCCAGCAGCGCCATGTCGGTGCTGCTGAATGTCACGTCGGGCAGGTAGCTCTGCACCACCATGACCCCGCGCACCTGTCCGTCGCGCAGCATCGGCACGCCGAGCCAGTCGTGGCTGTCGGCGCCATGGATGTTGAGCGGGCCGGGGATCTGCGCCTGCAGTTGCTCGGTGGTGCCCATCCACGGCTTGCGCTCATGGATCGTCCACCAGGTCGGGCCGTGCCTGATGCGGTCCAGCGGGAATTCCTCGCCGGCCGTGGGGCCGGCGGCGTCGACGCTGTCGACGAAGTACAGGAAGCGGATGTTGCCGTCGGCCTCGTTGTACAGCGCGATGTAGAAGTTCTCCGCGTACATCAGCTCGCCGACGATACGGTGCAGCCCGCGCAGCATGTCGGGCATGTCCAAATTGGAGCCGGCCATGTCGGCGATCGCGAACAACGCCCGCTGCAGATGCTCGGCCTGGGCCAGCTGCGCAACGGTTCCGTGCAGGCGCTGGATCGCCAGCACTTCAGCCATGCGCGCACCGGCGGCCTGCAGGCCTGACGCCGGCAACGCATCGTTTGCGGCTGGAAGATGGAGCACGGCCGTCGCGCCGTCCTTGTCGCAAAGGACCTGCGTGGTTGCCGACTGGGTCGCCCGCTCGCGCCATTCCTGCAATGCCGCATGGGCGGCAGCCAGCACGCAGGGCTCCAGGCAGGGTGAGGGATACGACGTAATGGCATGCGGCCAGTTGTCCGACCACAGCACGCACGTGCCGGGCGCGGCCAGCGCCGGATCGCTCTCCAGCATGACGTCGGCGACCTGCTCGGGCGTGATCGCGTGCAGCAGTCGATCGGCCAGCGTGGCGCGTTCTATGACGGAACCTTTGCGTGGCATCGGGGTTCCCTGGAGGGTGTGGTGGCAGTATCCGGCAATGCGGTGCGCGAAAATGGGCGCCGCGCCACGCAAACGCCGACCCGCCCAGCGAATGAGGCGCGTGCTCCCGGCGGCGTCGCGCAGGGCGGCGGTGAGCGTCCTCAGCTGCGCCATTCAGGAATACCTGTCTGTCGACCGCGCACGCCATGCGCGCGCAGTCGCAGGCCGCGGATGCCTAGTCTTCTTCTTCCTCGAACTCCACCAGGGCATCCAGGTCGAAGGCCAGCGCCTCGGCCGCCTCGCGCACCCGGCGGGCGGTGGAGTCGTTCGGGGCGTCGATCTCGATCTCATGGACGTCAGGGCCCGCGATGTCGCTCAGGCCGGCCGAACTCGAATCGGCATCGTCCATGTGCGGCATCAGGTCGCCGACTTCCTCGACGTGCTCGATTCCATCCAGGCTTTGCAGCAGGTTCATCATGGCGCGGACGTCGCCTTCACCGCCGGTCACGCGCATTCTCAGGGTCGGCATCGCAACTCTCTGGGCTGGGGAGAAGCCGGGAGCCTAGGCAGGGCCGGGCTAAGTCGACGTGACGGCGAAGTGCCTGCCGCCCCACTGGACGCGGCAAATCCCCGCGGCGTAGATTGCGTGAACCGGCGCGAGGGTGGGGGCGCCGTGGCGTCGCAGCAGAACCGGGGAATCGCATGTCGTCCTGCCCGTTCCACCGATCCGGCCGGGTCCACGAACCTGTCGTGGCCGACGTGTGCCCCACGCCAGCCTGGCTTGCCGTCGCATGAGCGAAGCCGGGCAGGTGGCATCGCTCGACGTCGCCCTCGCGCACGCCACGCGGCTGCTCGCCAGTGAGCCCGAACTCGCCGCCGAACAGGCACGCGAAATCATCGCCGTGGTCGGCGAGCATCCAATGGCATTGCTGGTGCTGGGCGCATCGCATACCGCGCGCGGGGCTCCGGAGCAGGCGGTCGCTGTCCTCGCGCCGGTCGCGGCAGCGCAGCCGCAGTGGGCGATGGCGCAGTGGGAGCTGGGACGGGCGTTGTCAGCCCTGGGCCGCAGCGATGCCGCCACGGCGGCGCTCAGGCGCGCGGTCAGCCTCAAGCCGGACCTCCCCGGCGCGTGGTTGATGCTGGCCGACCAGTTGGCGCTGGCTGGCGATGCGACAGCCGCCTCGGCCGCGTATTCGAGCCATGTCCGTTATTCGACCCGTGACCCCGACCTGCTCGCCGCCGCAACGGCCTTGTGCGAGGACCGCATACCCGACGCCGAACTCCTGCTGCGCGCGCACCTGAAGAAGTCGCCGACCGACGTCGCCGCGATCCGGATGCTGGCCGAGCTGGCGGCGCGCCTGGGACGCGACGACGATGCCGAGGCGTTGCTGGCGCGCTGCATTGCGCTGGCGCCGGATTTCGACGCTGCGCGGCATCACCATGCACTCGTCCTCAATCGCGCCAATCGTGCCGCCGAGGCCCTGGCCGAAGTGGAGTGCCTGCTGCGCAAGGATCCGCGCAATCCCGCCTACAGGAACCTCAAGGCGGTGATCCTGTGCCGGACCGGCGACTACCTGCCGGCCATCGACATCTACGACGCACTGCTGGCGCAATACCCGGACCACGCAAGGATCTGGCTGAGCTACGGCCACGCCTTGAAGACAGCAGGAAGGCAGGAGCAGGCGATCGCGGCGTATCGACGCAGCAGCGCGCTCGAGCCGGGCTTCGGCGACGCCTGGTGGAGCCTGGCCAACCTGAAGACCTTCCGTTTCAGTGCGGACGATGTGCGAGCGATGCGCGCGCAACTCGAGCGCGCCGACCTCGGCGACGAACACCGCCAGCACTTTGCATTCGCCTTGGCCAAGGCGCTCGAGGACGCTGAGGAGTTCGAGGAATCCTTCGTGCATTACCAGCGTGGCAACAGCCTGCGGCGCATGACGAGTCCCTACAGCGCCGACGACACCAGTGTCCGCACGCAGCGGGCGAAAGAGCTGTACACGGCCGACTTCTACGCGCAGCGAGCCGGTGCGGGCGCATCCGCGCCGGATCCGATCTTCATCGTCGGCTTGCCGCGTGCCGGGTCCACGCTGATCGAGCAGATCCTGTCCAGCCACAGCCAGGTGGAAGGCACGATGGAGTTGCCCGAACTGATGACGATGACGCGAGCGCTGCGTCGCCAGTCCGGTGCGGACGCCAGGACCTACCACGACGCCGTCGCCATGCTCGATGCGGAGCAGTTGCGCGAACTGGGCGAGCGCTACCTGGAGCGCACGCGCATCCACCGCAAGACATCCGCACCGTTCTTCATCGACAAGATGCCGAACAACTTCGCGCATGTCGGTCTCATCCGCCTGATCCTGCCGAACGCAAGGATCATCGATGCGCGGCGACATCCGATGGCATGCTGCTTTTCGGCCTTCAAGCAGTACTTCGCGCTGGGGCAGACCTTCACCTACGACCTCGTCGACCTTGGCCGCTATTACCAGGACTACGTCGCGCTGATGACGCATTTCGACGAGGTCCAACCCGGTCGCATCCATCGCGTCCGCTACGAACAGATGGTCACCGACACCGGCACCCAGGTGCGGCGACTGCTCGATTACTGCGGACTTCCCTTCGAGGAGCAGTGCCTGCGCTTCTTCGAGAACGAGCGTCCCGTGCGCACCGCCAGCTCCGAGCAGGTGCGCAGGCCGATCTTCCGTGAAGGCATCGATCACTGGCGGCATTACGAACCTTGGCTGGGCCCGTTGAAACAGGCGCTGGGGCCTGTGCTCGACGCATATCCGGAAACACTCCAGACACCGGCCTGTTCAACCAGGCCTTGAACGCTTGATCACCGATGGGGGAGATGCAATGCAACCGAGAGCATGGGCAATACAAAACCGGCGCAAATCGCGCTTGAACAGGCTGCCGCTGACCGCGGCGATCTACCTCGCCTGCTGCACGATGGCCTGGGCGCAGACCGCGCCCGCCGAACCGGATGCGGCCGCCACGCCAACGCCGCCCGACCAGGCGGTGAAGGACACGCGGACGCTGGACACGATCACGGTGACCTCGCAGAAGCGCGTGGAGAACCTGCAGAAGGTGCCGATCAGCGTGCAGGTGCTGGGGGAGGAGAAGCTCAAGCAGCAGGACGTGTTGAGCTTCGCCGATTACGCCAAGCTGCTGCCCAGCCTGTCCTACGGCACCGTCGGTGGTGGTGTGTTCTCCGGGCCGGGCTTCGCCCAGGTGTACATGCGCGGCGTCGCCAGCGGCGGTGATGGCAACCATTCGGGCTCGCAGCCGAGCGTGGGCATGTACCTGGACGAACAGCCGATCACCACGATCGAAGGCTCGCTGGACGTCCATATCTACGACGTGCAGCGCATCGAGGCGCTCGCCGGCCCGCAGGGCACGCTGTACGGTGCCAGTTCCCAGGCCGGCACCGTCCGCATCATCACCAACAAGCCCGACAAGAGCGCGTTTTCCTCCGGCTATGCGGTCGAGGCGAACACGATCGAAGGCGGCGGCACGGGCCATGTGCTCGAGGGTTTCGTCAACGCGCCGTTGTCGCCGAGCGCGGCGATCCGGCTGGTCGGCTGGCAGAAGCACGATGCCGGCTATGTCGACAACGTCTTCGGCACGCGGACATTCCCGACGTCGGGGATCACCATCGACAACGCCGGCCGGGCGAAGGACAACTACAACTGGGCCAACACCGTCGGCGCCCGCGCGGCGTTGAAGATCGACCTCAACGACAACTGGTCGGTGACCCCGCAGGTCATGGGCCAGCGACAGGACGCCAATGGCAGCAGCGGTTACGACCCGTCGGTGGGCGACCTGGCGGTGACCCACTTCTACCCCGAGCATTCCAACGACCACTGGACGCAGGCGGCGCTGACGGTCGAGGGCAAGGTCGGCAATTTCGACCTCGTCTACGCCTACTCGCACCTGGGTCGCCAGGTCGATTCGCAGGCCGACTACAGCGATTACGGCTATTGGTACGACCAGCCCGGCCTTGGCTATGGCGCTTACTTCGTCGACGACAGCGGTGCATTCATCAATCCGTCCCAGCACATCAATGCGAAGGACGGCTACACGATGACCAGCCACGAACTGCGACTGACGTCGCCACAGGACAATCGCCTGCGGATGGTCGCAGGCCTGTTCTGGCAACGGCAGGGCCACGACATCTACCAGCGTTATCTTGTCGACAACCTTGCGTCGTCGCTTGAAGTCACCGGATTCCCGGACACCATCTGGCTGACGGCGCAACAACGACAGGATCGCGATGAAGCCGCGTTCGGCGAAGTCTCGTTCGACCTGACGCCGCGGTTGACCGCGACCGGCGGCATGCGGTTCTTCAAGTCGGAGAATTCACTGGAAGGATTCTTCGGATTCGGGCCCGGATACAGCAGCTCGACGGGTGAAGCAGCTTGTTTCTCCACCGAGCAGTTCCACGGCGCGCCCTGCGTGAACCTGGACAAGTCGACGCACGAGACCGGCTCCCTGGGGCGTGCCAACCTCACCTGGCGCATCGACGACAACAGGATGGTGTACGGGACGTGGTCCCAGGGCTATCGCCCCGGTGGAATCAACCGGCGCGGAACATTGCCGCCATACAAGGCCGACTTCCTGACCAACTATGAGCTGGGCTGGAAAACGAGTTGGGCGGACAACCAGTTTTCGTGGAACGGCGCCGTGTTCCAGGAGGACTGGAAGGATTTCCAGTTCTCGTTCCTCGGCCAGAACGGGCTGACGGAAATCCACAACGCCGGCCAGGCGCGGATCCGTGGTCTTGAAACCGATATCCGATGGAGGGCCACGACGAACCTTGCCATCACAAGCGCCGCTGCGTTCTACGACTCCAAGTTGACCGAGAACTATTGCGGTTGGCTCAGGCCCAACGGAGATCCTGAAACCGTCTGCCCGGCCGGAACGCTCGACCCGAATGGCGACGTGGTGTCCGGTCCGGAAGCGCCCGCCGGTGCACGACTGCCAGTGACGGCGCGCTTCAAGGGCAACGTCACCGCCCGCTACAGCTTCGACCTGTTCGGTGGCGAAGCCTATGGCCAGGCCGCCGTGATCCACCAGGGCGATCGCCGCACGGACCTGCGCACGGCTGAGAACAACCTGCTCGGCAACCTGCCGGCCTACACGCTGGCCGACCTGTCGGCGGGATTCAAGAAGGGCAACTGGGCGCTGGACTTCTTCCTGAAGAATGCCTTCGACAAACGCACGGAGCTGGCGCGATTCGCCGAGTGCGCAACAGCCGTCTGTGGCAACGAGCCCTATATCGTGACGACGCAGCCACGCACGTTCGGTATCCGCTTCTCGCAGGATTTCTAGCGCGCGCTTCATCGATGGACGCAAAACGCCCGCCTGACAGCGGGCGTTTTGCGTGGGGCGCGGCTATTTCGGCGGGTTGCGCGCGGGCAGCGGCACGTTGCACAGGTCGATGTGGCCGGCCGGCAGCTTGTACCAGTCATCCCGGCGGTTGCGACGCGACTCGACGAACGCGGTGAACAGCGGCGTGTCGGTGCGCAGGACCTGCAGCGGCGTTCGTTGCGATTCGGGCAGGTCCGAGGCGAGGGTCAATGACTTGATCGGCACGCGTTGTTCCGCCTTCGCGTACATGCCCAGCGGACCGCTGCCGCGCGGAAGCACGGACAGCCATTCCATGCCCTGCACGACGCGGCCGACGACGGTGATGTTGCGATCCAGTTGCCGTGGCGACTGGCCGTCGACGACGTAGAGTTCGGTGCCATTGCTGGAGTCGGCGGCCATGTCGCGACCGGCGCCCACCGTGCCGTAGCAATGCGCCAGCCATGCCTGGCCGGTGCGCGGGTCGCGCGCTGCGGGGAAGCCGCCGCTGAATCCGACCTGCGGTGCCCAGCCGTCGCGATCAGGCAGGCGCACGAACGGGATCCCGGCGCTCCTGCGGGTGAACTCCGCCGGCAGGTGCGCCTTTGCGGATCCCAACGGCTTGCGCTGGGCATCGTCCTCGGCGGGATCGCCCCATTGCACGACGAAGTTGTCCTGCGACCGGTTGATGCTCAGGCCGTCCCAGTAGTGCTCGTGCGCGAGCGTGCGGATGTTGGCGACGTGGGCGGGCGCGAAGTCGGGCGCCAGTTCGATCACGACGCGTCCGCTGGCAAGGTCCAGGTACAGGGTGTTGGCGGGATCGAGCGTTCGCCAGTCGCCCGCTTTCGATGAATCGAGCAGTTCCTGCGTCGACAGGGGCTTGGCCGGCGCAGCGCCCATGCATGGCATGCAGGCGAGCAGGAGGCAGGCAGGAATCAGGGCAACGCGCATGGGCAACTCCCCGGTGGTGACCGTGGGAGTGTAGTGGCGGGCGCGCGCAAGCGGAGAGCCGGTCGACAGTGGCGACGCGGACTAGTGAGGCTTGCGCGCGGATCCGGATTTCCTGCCGCCGCCGTCCTGCTTGTTGACGGTCGCCCAGGCGATGCGCTCGGCGTCCTTGTCCGACCGGCCTTCCTTCTTCTCGCTGGCCTCGATGTGCTCGGCCTGGCGCTTCTGCTTGTCGGTGTAGCTGGACTTGTCTCCACGCGGCATGTCGCGTCCTCCGGGTCTCAGGGGATCGAGCGGGAAATTAGCGCGGCCGCCGTCGATCTCCCGCGAAATGCAGCCCGCGAAGTGCAGGGTGACTACTGGCACATCCGCTATACATAACAAGACAGTAGTGTTCACTTCAACCTGCCGAGTGGAAGCTCCTCGTGAACGCCCCCGATGGCCCTGACCTGATCGACCAGCAGCTACGCAAGTTCCAGAAGGAACTGAGTGCCGGCACGGTGTCGCTGGCACTGCTGGCGGTGCTGTCGGCCGCTGCAGCGCCGATGTACGGCTACCAGATCGCCAAGACGCTGGAGCATGTGGGGCAGGGCGTCCTGGCCGGCAAGCAGAGCGCGCTGTATCCGGTGCTGCGCAACCTGGAAGGCGCCGGACTGCTCCAGAGCACGGTCGAGCCGTCCACGGCTGGCCCACCACGTCGTTATTACCGCATCACCGCCGCGGGGCGGCAGGTCCTGGAGGCATGGACCGCCGCCTGGACCGCCACCCGCAATTCCGTCGACTCCGTCCTCGAAGGCCCCGCGCCATGAACACCACCACATCCGCCCGCGTGCTGCTGCCCACCTCGATTCCCGCCTACCTGGAGCAGCTGCGTGCCGCACTTGCGGGAGCCGATCCCGCGCTGGTGCAGGACGCGCTGTACGACGCCGAGGAGTACCTGCGATCGGAGCTGGCCGAGAATCCCGGCAAATCCGAAGCCGACGTCATCGCGTCGGTCGCCGGCAGTTATGGCGCACCGGATGAAGTCGCCGACATCTATCGCGACACCGAGGTCACCGTGCAGACGGCGTTGCGCACGCCTCCGCCGACAGTGCGCGCGTCGTGGTTAGGGCGCTTCTTCGGCGTCATCGCCGAGCCGCGCACCTATGCCGCGCTGTTCTACATGGTGCTGGCGCTGGCCACCGGCATCTTCTACTTCACCTGGGTCGTCGCTGGGCTGTCGATGTCGGCCGGTTTCGCCGTGCTGATCATCGGCGTGCCATTCGTGATCCTGTATTTCGGATCCGTGCGCGTGTTGTCGCTGGTCGAGGGCCGCATCGTCGAGGTCATGCTCGGTGAGCGCATGCCACGGCGTCCGCTGTACAGCTCACGCGGCAAGCCGCTGCTGGAACGCATCAAGGACCTGTTCACCGATCCGCGCACGTGGACCACGCAGCTGTACTTCCTGCTGATGCTGCCGCTGGGGATCCTGTATTTCACGCTCGTGGTGACCGGACTGAGCGTGTCGCTGTCGCTCGCGCTGCTGCCCGTGTTGATGCTGTTCGGCAACAGCCAGTGGGTGCATGTCGATGGCTTCGGACTGTCGCTGCAGCAGGACCCCTGGACATGGCCGCTGGTTTCGCTGGCCGGCATCGTGCTGCTGTTCGTCACGCTGCACCTGGCCCGGCTGATCGGGCAGTGGCACGGACAGTTGGCCAAGCACCTGCTGGTGCAGGCCGAACGCTAAGCGCGGTTCGCGCTCAGGCGGCCTTGCGCGGACGCTTGCTGGCGACTGCGGGCGCCGCCGAATGCGCGGCGATGAAGTCGCGCACCGCGGGATACACCTCGGTGCGCCAGCGGCGGCCGCTGAAGATGCCGTAATGGCCGGCGCCCATGACCGTCATGTGGGCGTGGTTTTCTTCGGCGATGCCGCTGCACAGTGCGTGCGCGGCGCGGGTCTGTCCCTGTCCGGAAATATCGTCGAGCTCGCCTTCGATGGTGAGCATGGCCGTATCGACGATGGCCGATGGCGTCACCCGCGCACCCGCGACGTCCCACAGGCCCCTGGGCAGCAGGTGTTCCTGGAAGACGATCCGGATCGTGTCGAGGTAGTACTCCGACGGCATGTCCAGCACGGCGTTGTACTCGTCGTAGAAACGGCGGTGCGAGGCGGCGTCGTCGAGATCGCCCTTGAGCAGGTCCTGGTAGAAGTCCCAGTGCGACTGGAAATGCCGCTCGGGATTCATGGCCATGAAACCAGCGTGCTGCAGGAAGCCGGGATACACGCTGCGACCGCGGCCGGGATAGTTCGACGGCACGCTGTGGATCACGTTTTCCTTGAACCACGACAGCGGCTTCTGCACGGCCAGGTTGTTGACCGCCGTCGGCGACTCGCGCGTGTCGATCGGCCCGCCCATCATCACCAGCGATTGCGGCGTCGACTCGCCTGCCGCCGCCATCAGCGACACGGCGGCCATCACCGGCACGGTGGACTGGCACACGCTGATGACATGCAGGCTGTCGGTCCCGATCTCGCGCATGAACTTCTGCAGCGTCAGCACGTAATCGTCCAGGGTGAATGCACCCTCGGACTCCGGGACCATGCGCGCATCGATCCAGTCGGTGATGTAGACCTTGTGGTCCTGCAACAGCGTGCGCACGGTGTCGCGCAGCAGCGTGGAGTGGTGTCCCGAGAGTGGCGCGACCACGAGCACCGTCGGATCGTCCTTGAGCCCCGCGATGTTGTCGGCGTCATCGCTGTAACGCTTGAAGCGCAACAACCGGCAGAACGGCGTGCGCATCACCTCGCGCTGCACGACCGGATACTGCTGGCCGTCGATCTCGACGTTATGCAGGTCGAATTCGGGTTTCTCGTATTCCTTGCCGATGCGGTACATCAGCTCGCAACCGGCCGCGACACGCTGCGCCTCGGGCATGCCGGCCAGCCAGCTTCCGGGGGCGGAAAACATCTTCGAGCCCGCTTCGGCCCAGTAGGTGAACGGCGCCATGCCGGCACGCCAGAGCTCGTGGAACTGATACAGCAGCATGGAGGATCCCGCCCGGTGTTGCGACGCAGCATAGCGCAGGCCTGTGTGTCTGCCATGCAGGCAAGCGTGACGCGGGCCTCACTTCATCCGGGGATCTCCAGGGCCGTGGCGGAATCGCGCAAGGCCGGCGACAGCCAGCAGTGCGATCCCAGCGCCGTGAACCCCACCGCCTCGAAGCGCCGGCGGTAGAAACGGGCCGGACGCGACTGGAAGGCATCCTCGTCGCCCTCGGCGGCGTCCTCGCGGGCGAAGGTCTCCAGGAACGCCACGCCGCCGCACAGTTCGGCCAACCCGGGCAGGCCGCGATCGAGTTCGCGGGTGGGCAGGTAGTGGAGGACGTCGCTACACACCAGCAGGTCGACAGGCGGGCAGGGCCGCAGCAGCGCGAAGTCGCCGAAACGCGCATGGCGCAGGTTGCGGGAGCGTCCATAACGCGCGATCGCGTAGTCGCTGCCGTCGAATCCCAGGTAGCGCACCGGTCGCAACCTGCGCAGCGCGGTGAACCAGGCGCCTTCGCCGCAACCGATGTCCAGCACCGTGCGGATCGGCCGCTCAAGGTGGTATTCGGCCGTCGCCACCGCCAGCGCGACCTTGCGGGCCAGCCGTCGCGCATCGCCGATTCCGCCGCGGCGATACCACTGGTCGAAGTATTCGCGATTGTATTGCTTGGGTCCGGCTGCAGGCGACGTGGTCATCGTGGAGGCGGTTCACGCTGCAGGAGAGCCCGGAGTGTCATGGTCGCATCCCGCCACCCCTACGGAAAGACGCATGACCGACGAACGCAACATCGCCCACGACAAGAAGGTCGCCAACGACAAGCGCGACCAGAACGACGCGGGCTCCAACGACGCGGTGCAGGCGCAGCCTGGCAGGAAGACGCCGCAGGTCGATGGCGACACCGACCCTTCCAACAGCCGCGCGCGGGAGATGTACAAGCACGGCGATGCGCCGCGCGATCATTCGCACGACAGCAGTGAGCATCCGGTTGCCGGGGAAGAACCCGCATCCGCGGATTCCGACGCCGCCTGAGTCGGGGCACGCGCCGCCGGCTCGGGGCGCTTCGCCGCGTGGCATGCTTGGCCTTTGATCGAGGAGCATGCCGTGGCTTATCTCTGGACCAAGACCGCGCACCTGGTGTTCGTCATCGCGTGGATGGCGACGGTGCTGTACCTGCCGCGGATCCTCGTCAACCTTGCCGAAGCTGGCGACGAGCCGGCCGTGCGCTCGCGCCTGGTGCTGATGGGCCGGCGCCTGTACCGGTTCGGTCACATCATGTTCGGTTTCGCCGTCGCCCTGGGCCTGGTCCTGTGGCTGCATTTCGGCATCGCCGGCCCCTGGTTGCACGCCAAGCTCGCGCTCGTCGTGCTGCTGCTGGGGCACTTCATCGTCGCCGGCCGCTGGCTGAAGGGTGCCAACGCCGGACGCGCGCTGCCGTCCGCCACGACGCTTCGCTGGTTCAACGAATTGCCCGTCGTCCTGCTGGTGATGATCGTCTACCTGGTGCTCGCAAAGCCGGCGTTCTGAGCCTGTCGGCATCAGCGGGCGCTGAAGTCGTCCGGGTTGGGCAATCGCACCGGCACGCCATCGCCGTCGCAATCGCAGATGAAACCGCCGCCAAAAAACGGAGCTCGCGGAATAGGGAATAGGCGACAGTCGGGCCTCGTCTTCGTCGCCTGCTTAAGCCGCTGAGTACTCCGCGCCGGCCCGGCACCCATAGACCAACTGTCTGGAATCGCACGAAAAGCTGTGCGTTGTCGACCGCCGCGGCTGGGCGGTTCCACTATTCGCCTTCACGATGTAGAACGCGGCTCGAAGCATGTAGGTCACAAGTTATCGACCATGTATTAGAAGGGTTCGGTTGGGCTTGCCTTAGGCCGCGAAACATAAGTGCAACCGAGCACAATCCATACTGCCTACGCCTACTCACCGAGAGTATTCCTACGCCTCGTCAACCTCACCCCTCCTAGATCGCCACATCGTGAAGGCTGACCAACGCAAGGAGTTAGCAAGGGCCACACTCGCGCCTCCGCACCGTCGTATTCACCAAGAGAGTAATATTCACCCCAAGATGTCTGCTTATGGTCACGGATTCACCGGGCAGGCAAGCGTAGTACCACTCTCGGCCCCATCCATTACCAAAGGTAACCTCGCGACCATTCACCGGAGCGAAGTTAGCCGGTTAATGTTGACGCGACTGGTATCAGCGGGAAGAGCGAGATTGGGGGCGAATCGGGGTTGGCGCTGCGCGACGCTGTCACGTGGGCAAGAGCGGCCATTAATTCAGTCCCTTGGAAGCTTGGAGTTCGGCCACGCCATTCGTCTTATTCCAGTTAAGAACAAAGCTCTCCTGAGCAACAAAGTTGCGTCTAGATGCCGCCGCTTGTTCCGCCACCCGAAACAACAAAGGTAACCCCATGGTTAGCTTAATTCGCCGCTACGCAGGTCGAGTATTGCTGTTGGCGAGTGCGGCTATAGCCTCTTCGGCTGCACTCGCGGATGACACTCAATACCCAGACTCCGCCGCCGCATATGCCGCTTGCATGGCGTACGCGAGGGTTCATTTTGAGGAAGAGAGAACTCCCCCGGCAGATGTTACCGACCTGACCCCGACCGACTATAAATGCTCATGGCGGGGCGTTGGAGCTTGGGAGACCGACTTCTACTATGGAAACTACCCGGGCGGCCCGATTTGGAGGCTGATTGACGTATTCCTTTACCATTGGACTTATGTCGACCGCACGCGGAACTTGGGCCCGGAAACGTGCAAAACCCGGGGCACGCGGTTCGGCAACCCCATCAACGCAGCGTCGGGAAACAAATTTCAAGCCGAGACCGATATTGCCCCCGTCTCATCGCCTTTGCAATTCTCTAGAAGCTACAACAGCCAAAGCGACCAACCCGATTTCGGCTTAGGCCCGAAGTGGACCCATACGTACGCACGGCGTATCGAATTTTCAGAAACAGCTTACGGTGGCGACGTAGCCTTCGTCGATCGGCCTGATGGCGGAAAGATCGCTTTCATGCTTCAGGCCGGCAATTTGTGGACTCCGGATCCCGGATCAAACGCTACTTTGAGTCGAACGAAAGACTTGAACGGTAATTACGACGGATGGGTTTTTTCCGCTGAGGCATCTGACGAAAGCGAGCTCTACGATACTGCAGGTCGGCTAATTGCAATCGAACCTGAATCCGGTTTAGGCGGGGTCGTGTTGCTCTACGGATCCGGCGCTTCGGGAAGCGACCCTCAGTTTCTACCTATCCAGGTGACAGCGACAAACGGCCGCTCTATTCGACTCACGTACGATTCATCCAGTCGTTTAATAGGAGTTACCGATCCGACGGGACAGACCTATGAGTACGGCTACGACGGCACTGGACGGCTTGCAAGCGTCAGCCATCCTGGCGCGACACAATCGACGCTCTATAGCTATGGTGAAGCTGGATATGTGGCTGATAGTAGTTTCAGCCTACTGCTAACTGGCATAACAGACGAGCAGGGAAATCGCTACGCAAGTTTCACCTACGACAGCCAGGGGCGCGCTACCGTTACAGAGCACGCGAATGGGGTCGACAAATACGTTGTTTCGTATGGGGGAAGTAGGAGTGCCAACGTACTTCTACCCTCAGGTGGCACCAAATATCTCTCCTTTGCCACTGCATATGGCTTCGCCAAGATTGGGCATTCGTCCGATGCGTGCCCCACTTGTGGTGGCGAACAATATTCTTATGACAGCAATGGCAACCTAGACGTCGTCACAGACATTGATGGGATCGTGACCGACCACGATCAAGACATCTGTGGGCGTGATCTTCAACTGGTTGAAGCTAAAAACACGCTGCAGCAGCGAACGACGCAGACGACTTGGCGCACGATTGGGCGTTCCCCTTTAGAGCGCAAAGTCTTCGACGCGGCTGGCGCCTTAGTGTCGCAGCGTACTTGGTCCTACAACCTGGGAGGGCAGGAAACAACCGTGTCGTCCATCGATCCGGTGACCAGCGCGGCGCGTACAACAGCAAAAACGTATTGCAGCCAAGTCGATATTGACTCGTCGGTTTGCCCGCTGTTGGGTCTGCTTATTAAGGTCGACGGCCCACGTAGTGATGCCAACGATATTGTTTCCTATTCCTACTATATGACAGACGATCCGACCTGTGCCTCATTTCCCACAACTTGTCCGCACCGAAAGGGCGATCTGTGGAAGGCCACTAATGCACTTGGTCAAGTTACTGAATTTCTCGCCTATGACGGCTCAGGTCGGCTGCTGTCGGTGAAGGATCCCAACGGTGTGGTCACTGACATGGCGTACACCGCACGCGGATGGGTGGCTGCGCGAAAGGTGCGTGGCACCAACAACGCGACCGAGACTGACGATGCGATCATGCGTATCGATTATTGGCCAACGGGGCTCGTCAAACAGGTCACTCAGCCAGACGGTAGCTACGTGTCGTACAGCTATGACGCAGCTCATCGGCTTACCAATATCGCTGATAACGCCGGCAACACCATCCGTTACACGCTCAACAACTCCGGCAATCGTACTGTTGAAGACACCAAGGATGTTTCCGGCACCCTCACGCGTACGCTGTCACGAATCTACAATGCATTGGGGCAACTACAGAGCCAGCGAGATGCGGCCTTGCACGCTACGACCTTTAGCTACGATCCCAGCGGGGATACCAATCTGGTCGTGGATGCCGCATCCCATGTGACAGACAACGACCACGACCCGCTCCATCGACTGACGCGAACCCTTCAAGACGCAGGCGGAATCGCAGCCAGCACGCAGTTTCAGTACGACGCGCGCGATAACCTGACTCAAGTCATCGATCCAAACGGCTTGGTAACCGGTTACGGCTATGACGGCATGGGGAACCTAACCAGCCTCACCAGCCCCGACACCGGCACGGCCACCTACACCTACGACGGTGCGGGAAACCGCAAAACACAGACTGACGCTCGGAACAAGGTCACTAACTACAGTTACGACTTGCTCAACCGGCTAGCTACCCAGACGTACGGTACAACCAGCCTTAACGTCACCTCGACCTATGACGCCGTCAATGCGGTTTGCGGCACGGGGGAGACTTTCGCCGTCGGCCGGTTGACTAAACTGACGATGGGTAACGGCAATAGCACACAGTATTGCTACGACCGGTTTGGCAACCCCGTGCGCAAGGTCGAGACCATCAACGGCAAGTCCTTCACCCTGCGTTACGCCTACAACCTGGCAGGGCGGCTGAGCAGCCTTACATATCCTGACGGTAACGTGGTCGACTATGCCCGCGATGCCATGGGACAAGTTGCTGAGATAGGGATCACTCCACCGGGGAGCGCCCGTCAGGTGCTGCTCACCAACGGCACCTACTACCCGTTCGGGCCGATTGCGCAGTGGACGTTCGGCAACGGACGTACGCTGCAGCGTACGCTAGACCTCGACTATCGACCGTGGACGGTGGCCGATCCGGGCAGCGGCGGGCTATCGCTTGGATATACGTTCGACGCGGTCGGTAACTTTGTCGAGCTGCGCGACGCCGGCCAAAGCGGCCCGCCTGTGGTGACCTTTGGCTATGACGCGCTCAACCGGCTGACCGATTTCCGAGACGGCCCGTCGGGCGCCACCATCGAGCATTACGCCTACGATGCCACCGGTAACCGTACGCTTTTCCAAAACAGCAGCGGTAGCCAATCGTACGTCTACAACACCGGCACGGATCGGCTGAACCATGCCGGAAGCATTAACCGGTGGTATGACGCTTCCGGCAATACAGTCTCGATCGGCGGAACGGCTCGTGAATACACATACACATCCGCCAACCGAATGGACAGCGCCAAGCAGAATGGCGCGGTAGTGATGAATTATCGCTACAACGGTAAGGGTGAGCAGGTGCACCGGTTCCTGACTACAACCGGGACAAACCAGGCCTACACCGTTTATGACGAGGCCGGCCATTGGATCGGTGACTACGACAGCACTGGTGCTGCACTACAGCAGGCCATCTGGCTGGATGACTTACCTGTCGGCGTGATGGTGGGTGCAACAACGAATCAGAAGTTGCACTACATCGAAGCCGACGCCTTGGGCACGCCGCGCGTGGTGATCGACCCGCTGCGCAATGTCGCGGTATGGAACTGGGACCTGAAAGACGAGGCGTTCGGCAACAGCCCACCGAGCCAGGACCCCGACCTGGATGGGAATGCGTTTGTGTTGAATATGCGTTATCCGGGCCAACGCTACGATGCGGCGAGCGGGCTCAACTACAACTACTGGCGCGATGGCTACGAAGCTGGAACAGGGCGGTATACGCAATCCGATCCGCTCGGGCTAATGGCGGGGGTTAGCACCTACGGATATGTGGGCGGTTCGCCCTTGGTGTGGACTGATATGTTCGGACTACTGAGATGGTCTACGAATCCCGTTCAGTGGAGCCCAACACTCGCACCTGGGCTTCAGACTCGGACTTTCCCTGGAGATGGCTTGTCGACAGTTACTGGGTCCAGCCTTGCTAGAACAACTCTTGATTGGTCAATTTCGCCGGCGTGCACTTGTAGCAGCGGTGGCTTTTCTCTGAACGAATACACGGTGAGCTTTACTCCCACCGTATTTCTCAGACAAAGCTATAGCAGCCCTAGCGAAAGACGCGACACTCGCCGAGCTGAAATGGATCACGTTCGCGATTTTGGCGGATGGATCGGCGGCGCTAGAAATGCAGCGCAAGCTTTGGAAGATTCAATGAAAGGGCAAAGTTTTTCGAGCACTGCTGACTGCGAAATGCAAACACGACAGGCAATGCAGCAGCTGCTAGAGTTGGGTGCCCGGCAGACCGCTATCGACTCGCACAATCGATGGGATGTCAGCGGACGGCATACAGAAGTCATTCCAGGGCCATGACATGAAAATTTTCATACCGCTGATCTTGTCCGTTCTTCCGCTAGCGTGTGCTTCGGCTCCTAGAAACCTAAGCTGTGAAGACACGGCCAAGCATGTCTCGATTGAATACAAGGGCGTGCAAAATTTGAGTGCTTGGGGCAAACAAAACCCGTTTGGATCCTTTGCTGTATCGAACAAGGCTGCCAAAGAAATAAAGCTGCCGCTGGATAGCACGTACTACCCATTGATCGTGCATGGGCAGTACATTGAATTGCAGAGCCGGGCTCTTGCATCTGATACGCCATGGCAGTTGGATACGGTTGTTCTTGAGGAGTTTGCTCCGCCGCGTAAATGGCTGCTCATAGGACCTGGCGATGGCGCCATGTTTTTTGTCGACATGGTCGGCCCAGTGAGCGATGGCGAACGAAGCAAGACTCGGGAATACCGTGTCTCGTTGAAAGATGTATCCGGGTGCCAATACCTGTCGCAGCCGTTTCGCATCAACCCTCAGTAGTTCGATGATGCTTCTAAAGCATTAGTTGACAGAGCAATAAGCCGAAGCCCCGCCCTCACCGGCGGGGTTTTTCATTTAGCGGCTTGCGTTGTGCTGGCAGCTTCTTGGTCTTGCGAGCGATGGCCGCTTCATGGCCGAGCGTGCGCAGCTGGGATTGCTTGGCCTGGTGCTTGAGGATTAATCCTTCCAGCACGGCCTGCGCGGACTGGCGATCGTTGTCGTCGAACTGGTGCAGCCGGCGAGCAAGGCGACCGCGCAGGCGAATGACAGCGCGCGGGATATCGACTGCGGCATTGGAGATTCCGGTCTGGCGAGCGCCGATTATGCCGGCGAGGGCGGAAGCGACATCATGCGGGTCTCGCATCGGCACCGCCCCGTCGCCGATCATCCATTCGATCAACACAAGGACCACCTGCCATGAGCGGACAGCAGCGCGATCTCCGGTTCCGGTTCCTCGCCGAGCCAGCCGATGTGAACTACGGCGGCAAGGTGCACGGCGGCGTGGTGATGAAATGGATCGACCAGACGGCCTACGCCGCGGCCCTGGGCTGGAGTGGCCAGTACAGCGTCACCGTGGCCGTGGCCGGCATCCGCTTCGTCGCCCCGATCCATATCGGCGACATGGTCACGGTGGCGGCCAAGCTGGTCTACACCGGCACCAGCAGCATGCATTTCGCGGTGGACGTCAGCGCCCGCGATCCGCGCAAGGATGGAAGCGACGAGTGGCTGGCGACGCATTGCATCGTGGTGTTCGTGGCGCTGGACGGGATCGAAGGCAAACCGGCGCGGGTGCCGGCGTGGATGCCCGCGACCGACGAGGACCGACGGCTGGCGGAGTACGCCACCCAGGTCATGGCGCTGGGCAAGGGCATCGAGCAGACCGTCGCCCGCTATCGCGAGGCCGACATGGAAAAGGCCGCTGGGTAGCGGCCTTCTCGACAAACCCTCATTGCTCGCTCGCGATCAGATCCCGGCGACGCGGCGGGCTTCCAGGTACTTGTTGCTCCAGTAGCCGCTGTCCAGGCTGGAGACGGTCACGTCACGCCCGGTACGCGGCGCATGCAGGAACCGGCCTTCGCCGACATAGATGCCGACATGGCTCACACGGCCGCGGTGCCCGAAGAACACCAGGTCGCCAGGCGACAGCTTGGCGCGATCGGTGATCAGCTCGCCGGTCGTCGCCATGTCGCGCGACACGCGTGGCAGTTCGATTCCCAGTGCGCTGTGGAAGACGTAGCCGACCAGTCCGCTGCAGTCGAATCCGTCAGCGCCGGTTCCGCCCCAGCGATACGGCGTGCCGAGCAGCGCGAGCGCGTGCTGGAGCAGGCTCTGGATGCGGCTGCCCTGCTCGGGCTGGGTGGACGCGGCTGCGGGCTGGGAGCCCATCAGGCGGTTCAGGTCGCCGGCCATCATCAGCGCCCGGTCGGGCAGCGGCATGGACTGCGCGGGGGTGAACACGCCGAAGGCGCTGGTGGACGTGTTGGCGGCGTTGGTGGCGCTCAGCTCGGCGGCCTGGGCAAGCTGGGGAGCCTGCTGGGCGAAAGCCGGCATGGCGGCGGCGCAGAGCAGCGCACAGCCAAGCAATTTCGCCGAGAAACGGCGGATGCGAACAAGGGGAAGAAGGGTGGCGGCGGCGCGGCCAGAAGCAGGGTCGGTCTTCGTCACGAAGGCTTCACTGGTGTGAGGTCGAGGTGATGGTGCCCCAGCAAGCCCGGCGGGGAGTTCAAATTCCGTTATAGATCCGTGAATTAGCGTGTGACAGCGATCACGAACCGGGCCGCCGGGCCTGTTCATCTTGAACCAGGACGCGTCTGGCGCCGCTGTAATGATCCCGCCAGTAGGCGCCGTCGAGACGATCCAGCCGAACCGTGCCGCCGGTGCTGGGCGCATGCACGAAGCGCCCGTCGCCGACATAGATGCCGACGTGGCTGACATCGCCATGGCTGCCGAAAAACACCAGGTCGGCGGCGACCAGGTGGTCCTCGTCGATCCGCGGGCCCTGCCAGGCGGCCAGGTCCTGCGACCGGCGCGGCAGTCGCAGATCCAGCATGTCGCGATAGACGTAGTTGACCAGGCCGCTGCAGTCGAATCCGCCCTCCGGCGTGTTGCCGCCGTACCGGTACGGCGTGCCGACCAGGCTGATCGCGCGCATGAGCACCGCGTTGGCGGCGGCAGGGTCGGCTGGCGGCAACAGTGGCCACGCACGCTGGACGATCCTTGCGTGCGCCGGGGTCGGCCGGACCGCCTCGTGGCCGCAGCCCGCCAGCACGAACAACATGGCGACAATGCCGGGGACGACTCGCCACCCCTTGCGCGCTGGCGCGGGGCGGGGGGAGCCGGGATAATGCGCGGCCCCGTTGGCCGGACGCAGGTCAGGTCTGGTCACGTGGTACAGCTTGGCGCCTCCACGCGGCCATCACAAGCGCCCGCCGGCCGCTGCCAACGCGCAGCCAGCCGCCTTCCACAAGCCGCCGTGGCGGCTTCATCGAGTGCCGCAATGAAGATCGAGAAAGATCGCGTCGTCCGTTTCCATTACACCGTTGCCGAACAGGGCCAGGAGGCGCTGGAGAGTTCGCAGGGCAACGAGCCATTGGCCATCCTGATCGGGCACGGCAACATCATCCCGGGCCTGGAGAAGGCGATGGAAGGCCACGAGGACGGCGACACCTTCGTCGTCGACGTCGCCGCCGTGGATGCCTATGGCGAGAAGCGCGACGGGCTGACCCAGCGCGTGCCGAAGAAGCATTTCGAAGGCCAGCGCCTGGAACCGGGCATGCAGGTGATCCTCAACACCAACCACGGACAACGCGCCGTCACCATCCAGAAGGTGGGCATGAGCGTGGTCGACGTCGACCTGAACCATCCGATGGCGGGCAAGGACCTGCATTTCGACATCACCATCGTCGACGTGCGCGCAGCCACCGAGGAAGAACTGGCGCACGGACACGTGCATGGCGATGGCGGCCATCACCACTGACGACGTCCGCATTCCGCACAAATGGAAACGGCCCGCTTGCGCGGGCCGTTTCTTTTTTCAACGCAGGCCGGTCAGTTGACGCTGACGGCGCTCCACGCGGCGGCGACGGCGTTGTAGTTCGCCGAGCCCGAACCGTACAGCGACGCGGCAGCGCTCAGCGTGGCTGCGCGGGCACCGGCGTAGTTGGTGTTGGACGTCATGTACTGCGTCAACGCCGTGTACCAGATCTGCTCGGCAGCCGAGCGGCCGATGCCAGCCAGCGACGATCCATTGCACGTCGGCGACGTGACCGAACCGTTGCTGAAGGTCTTCGCCCCGGTGCCTTCGGCAAGCAGGTAGAAGAAGTGGTTGGCGACGCCGGAGCTGTAGTGGACGTCCAGCGAGCCGATGTTGCTCTGGTAGCAGTCCGGCGATGCACCATCCAGGCTCGGGTGGTACATGTAGCGCAGCGCCTTGGCATTGCCCGGGTTGTTGATGTAGATCTCTTCGCCGATCAGGTAGTCCGGCGCGTCATTGGCGTTGTTGGCGTAGAACTCGACCATCGTGCCGAAGATGTCGGAGTTGGCTTCGTTCAGGCCGCCGGATTCACCGGAGTAGGTGAGGTTCGCGGTGCGTGCCGTCACGCCGTGGGACATTTCATGGCCCGCGACGTCGAGATCAACCAGCGGATAGTAGGTCGCGCCGTCGCCGTCGCCGAAGGTCATGCAGAAGCAGCTGTCCGACCAGAAGGCGTTGACGTAGTTGCGGCCGTAATGCACGCGGCTCAGCGCGCCCTTGCCGTCGTTGGCGATGCCGTTGCGGCCATGCACGTTCTTGTAATAGTCCCAGGTGACCGCGACGCCGAAGTGGGCATCGGCACCGACCGTGGCGCGGTCGGATGTCAGGTTGTTGCCCCAGGTGTTGTCGGCATCGGTGAACATCGTGCCCGAGCCGCTGGTACGGCCGCCCAGGTCGGTGGTGTAGCCGCCGCCGCGGGTGTCGTCCTTCATCTGGTAGGTGCCGCTGCCGCACTTCTCGGTGTTGATGCCGACATTGCCCGAGAACAGGGTCCTGCCGGTGCCGGCCGCGCTGGTGATGCCGGAGCAGGTCGAACCGCCGCCGCCGGGCTTGGCCGTTTCCACGGTATCCCACTGGCCGAGGATCCGGCCGCTATGCGCATCGACGATGTAATGCATGTCGGTCGGGGTCTGGTCGGCCTTGATGCCCGAGTAGACGACTTCGTGCGCGAGCGTGGGCTTGGCGCCACGGGCGTCGATGACCAGGCGCGAGGTCGGTACGCCGCTGAAACCGGTGCCGAAGCGCGTGCCGGCCTCGACGATCGCCTGGCTGGCGCTGATGGCTGGGGTGATATCCGGGCGGCCGATGGTCTTGAGCGTCTCGCTGACGCCGGTCATCTGGCCATTGCGCGAATGGATGACGATGTCGCCGCCCAGCACGGGCAGGCCGCGGTAGGTACGGTCAAAGCGGACGTGCTCGGTTCCGTTGCGGCCAACGATGACATCCTTGGCGACAAAACGGTCGGCATCGGCGCGCATCACCGCCTTGGCGTGGGTATCGATCAGGCCCATGGCGCGTGCGGCGGCCGGGGACTGCGCGGATGCTGCCGCGAATGCGGAAGCGGGCAACGCGAGCGCGGCGACAACGGCAACGCTGAGGAGGCGAGTCTGCAAGATCATTCCTGGAATCCCCTGGAGAATTGGCAAATTGAGCCGGTTCGACCGGCTGTTGGAAGACATCCTCGAACCCCTCGACGAATGCCCCGGATATGGCCAACGCTGCGCGACTGAATGTGACGCGGCGGGGCTGGCGGCAGTAGGGCAGTGCCCATGACTTTTGTCATGTTGCGTCGCAGCATCAATGAGGCGGGCAGTGCAAAGCCCCTCAGAAATGTGACGGCCACCTCACTTGCAAGGGCGAGCCGTTCACATGGATGCTGCGCTGCACAACAGTGGTCGGCGATGGGCGCACCAACGTCGAACAAGCCGAGCGTCCTGCATGGCGGGCAGTGAATTCCCGTCGCGCAGACCCTTCAGGCAGGGGATTCCCTGGCCGCGCGCGCCCCGTGCTCATGTTGCAGTGCAAAATCCGGCGGCCCGTGGCAGTCGAGCGGTCACTATTGGCGGGTACGGCGGCCCACTGCGCCTGGAGGCGGGCTGGGCATCGGTTGCGAAAGATTCGGAGGCAGGCATTGGAAGACGTCATCATCGTCGGCGGAGGGGTGATCGGCCTGGCGTGCGGACTCGCGCTGCAGCGCGCTGGCCGCAGCGTCCGTGTGCTCGAGGCCGGCGTCGCGGGTTGCGGCAGTTCGCATGGCAACTGCGGGACCATCACCCCGAGCCACGCCATGCCGCTGGCTGCGCCTGGCTCGATCGGCCGGGCGCTGGCGTGGATGGCATCACCGGAGGCGCCGCTGTACATCAAGCCGCGCTGGGATCCGGACTTGTGGCGATGGCTGGCGCGCGTCGGCGCGCGCTGCAACCAGGAGGACTGGATGCGGGCCGCCGCCGCCAAGGCAGCGATCCTGCTGGCCTCGCGCCAGGCGCTCCCGGACTGGATCGCCAGGCATGGGCTGGATTGCGAATTCACCGCCTCAGGCACCGATCACGTCTTTCGCGACGAAGCGGCCCTGGTCGCCTTCCGCCATGAGTTGCGGGCGCTGTCCGGATTCGGCATCGCCAGCGAAACCATCGATGGACCGGCCTACCTGCGCCAGGAACCCGCATTGCTGGATGGCGTGGTGGGCGCCGTCCGTTTCCCGGGCGATGCCAGCCTGCGCCCGGATCGCTACGTCGCCGAGCTGGCACGCGCGCTGCGGGCAGCGGGAGGAACCATCGTCGAGCGCAGCCCGGTGCACGCGGTGACAGCGGCGGACGGTCTCTGGACTGTCACCGCAGCGAACGCGGCGTTCCGCGCCCGTGACGTCGTCCTTGCCGCCGGCGCCTGGTCGCCTGGCCTTGGGCGGACGCTTGGGCCGGCGCTGGGCAAGCTTGGCAAGGCGATGCAGCCGGGCAAGGGATATTCGATCACCTACGCTCACCCGGCCGTGGTCCCGTATCGGCCGCTGGTGTTGCACGAGCGCCGTGTCTGCGTCACCACATGGGAGCGCGGCTTCCGTCTCGGCAGCACGATGGAATTTTCGGGCTACGACGCCTCGCTCAACCGGCGCCGTCTCGGTGCCCTGGAACGTGGCGCGCGGGAATACCTGCGCGATCCGGTGGGTCCGGCGGTCACCGAGGAATGGTTCGGTTGGCGACCGATGACCTTCGACGACCTCCCGATCATCGGGCCGGTGCCCGGGCAACCGCGGCTATGGCTCGCGACGGGGCATGGCATGCTCGGGGTCAGCATGAGCGCAGCCACCGCGGACCTGATCGCCGACCTCGTCACGGGTCGCCCGCCCGGCATCGATCCGGCGCCGTATCGACTGGAGCGATTCGCATGAGCCGGGATTTCGACCTCGTGATCCTCGGCGGCGGCTCCGGCGGACTGGCTGCGGCCTTCCGCGCGGCAACGCATGGCGCCCGCGTCGCGCTGGTCAGCGAAGGGCCGCTCGGCGGCACCTGCGTCAACGTCGGCTGCGTGCCGAAGAAAGCCATGTGGCTGGCCGCGGATCTCGCGCACCGCATGGCCCTGGCGCGCGCCCTGGGTTTCGACGTGCCGCAGACGCCCGCGCTGGACTGGCCGGTGCTCATTGCACATCGCCAGCGGTATATCGCCAACATCCATGCCAGCTACCAGCAGCGGCTCGATGCCGCCGGCATCGCCTTGTTGCCGGTGCGCGGCCGGTTGCTGTCACCCGACACGGTCCAGTGCAGCGACGGCGTGCGCCTGCGCGCGCCGCATGTCCTCATCGCCACCGGAGGCCGGCCGCAACGCCCGTCGGTGCCCGGCGCCGAGCTTGGAATCGATTCCGACGGCTTCTTCCATTTATGTGCTGCGCCGGAGCGGGTAGCGATCATCGGCGGCGGCTATGTCGCCGTCGAGCTGGCCGGCGTCCTGCAGGCGCTGGGAAGCCAGGTCGACATGTTCGTGCGCAAGCCCATGTTGCTGGACGGATTCGACGAGGACATCGTGCGGCAACTGGTCGAGGACCAGCGCCAGCACGGGATCCATTGCCACTTCGACCAGACGCTCGGTTCGCTGCGCAAGGCCGACGGCGACCGCGTCATCCTGCGGGATGCCGCAGGCGTCGACACCGTGCCGTTCGACGTCGTCATCCTGGCGACCGGGCGGCGACCCAACAGCGACGACATCGGCCTGGATGTCGCCGGCGTGGCGTTGGGCCCAAGGGGCCACGTGCTGGTCGACGCGCGGCAGGCGACGTCTGTCGCCGGGGTCTACGCAATCGGCGACGTATCTTCGGATATCGCGCTGACGCCGGTGGCGATCGCCGCAGGCCGACGCCTCATGGACCGCCTGTTCGGGGGCCAGCCGGACGCGGCGCTCGATTATTCGCAGGTCGCGACCGTCGTCTTCTCGCATCCCCCGATCGGCAAGGTCGGACTCACCGAGGCACAGGCGCGGCTGCGGTTCGGCGATGCGGTGCGTGTGTATCGCGCCGGGTTCCGCCCCATGCTGCACGCGCTTGCCGATTCGCCGCAGCGCAGCCTGTTCAAGCTGGTCTGCGTCGGCGAGGAAGAGCGTGTCGTCGGCATCCACCTGCTGGGTGACGGTGCGGACGAAATCCTGCAGGGATTCGCCGTCGCCCTGAAGCGCGGGCTGCGCAAGCGCGACCTGGACGACACGATCGCGATCCACCCCACGTCCGCGGAAGAACTGGTGCTGATGCGATGAACGACGCCACCTTCACCCTGCATCGCGGCACCGCGCCGTTGCTGGTCAGCCTGCCGCACGACGGCAGCGCCATCCCCGATGCGATCGCTGCGCGGATGACTGCCTCCGCGCGCAAGGCCCCCGACACCGACTGGCACGTCGCGCGCCTGTACGCATTCGCGCGCGAGATGGGTGCGTCGATGCTGGTCCCGGTTTATTCGCGCTATGTGGTCGACCTGAATCGTCCACCCGACGACACGTCGCTGTATCCGGGGCAGAACACCACCGGCCTGTGCCCGATCGTGCAGTTCAGCGGCGCCGCCATCTATCGCGAAGGCCAGGAGCCGTCGGTCGAAGAAGTCCCCGACCGCGTCGATACCTATTGGCGGCCGTATCACCGCTCGCTTGCGGGCGAACTGCGCCGGCTTCGCGACGTCCACGGCCGTGTCGTGCTGTGGGAAGGCCATTCGATCCGCGGCGAGTGCCCGTTCCTGTTCGAGGGCCGACTGCCGGACTTCAACCTGGGCACCAGCGGCGGGACCAGTTGTTCGCCTGCGCTGCAGGCCCGGCTGGAGTCGGTGCTGGCGGCGCAGCACGAGCATGATTTCGTCGTCAATGGCCGCTTCAAGGGCGGGTACATCACCCGTCACCATGGCGACCCGGATCGGGGCATCGAGGCCGTGCAGATGGAAATCAGCCAGCGGATCTACATGGACGAGGAGACGTACGCCTGGGACGAGGAACGCGCGCGCGATACGCAAGCCGTCCTGCGCCAGTTGCTGCAAGCCGTGGCGTGAACCAGCAGGGTGGCGGCGTCCTGCCAGCTGCGTGCAGCGGGCGCCAACGGCGCATGTCCTACACCTCGAGCGTCGCCAGGTCGCCTTTTTCCTCGAGCCAGGCGCGACGGTCTCCCGCGCGCTTCTTCGCCAGCAACATGTCCATCAACGAGCGCGTGCCGCTGTCGTCCTCGATGGTCAGCTGCACCAGCCGGCGGGTATCGGGATGGACAGTCGATTCGCGCAATTGCTGCGGGTTCATCTCGCCCAGGCCCTTGAAGCGCATGACGTTGACCGATCCCCTGATCTTCTCGCGCTCGATCCGGTCCAGCAGCAGGCGCTTTTCTTCCTCGTCGAGCGCGTAGAACACCTGCTTGCCCACGTCCACGCGAAACAACGGCGGCATGGCGACGAAGATGTTGCCGGCGCCGACCAGGGCCGGGAAATGCTTCAGGAACAGCGCGGCCAGCAGCGTCGCGATATGCAGTCCGTCCGAGTCGGCGTCCGCGAGGATGATGATCTTGCCGTAACGCAATCCGCTGATGTCGTCCTTGCCGGGATCGCAGCCGATGGCGACGGCCAGGTCGTGCACTTCGGTCGATGCCAGGACGCTGCCTGACGCGACTTCCCAGGTGTTGAGGATCTTGCCGCGCAGCGGCAGGATCGCCTGGAAATCCTTGTCGCGTGCCTGGCGCGCGCTGCCGCCGGCCGAGTCGCCTTCCACCAGGAACAACTCGGTGCGCGACAGGTCCTGCGAGATGCAATCGGCGAGTTTGCCGGGCAGGGCGGGGCCCTGGGTGACCTTCTTGCGCGTGATCTGTTTTTCGGTCTTCAGCCGCGCACTGGCGCGGTCGATGGCGAGCTGGGCGATTTTTTCGCCGATGTCGGTGTGATGGTTCAGCCACAGCGAAAACGCATCGTGCGCGGCGCCTTCCACGAAACCCGCCGCCTGCCGCGACGACAGGCGCTCCTTGGTCTGTCCGCTGAACTGTGGGTCGGTCATCTTCACCGACAGGACGAAGGCCACGCGATCCCAGACGTCTTCCGGCGCCAGCTTGATGCCGCGCGGCAGCAGGTTGCGGAAATCGCAGAACTCGCGCAGCGCGTCGGTGAAGCCGGTGCGCAAGCCGTTGACGTGGGTGCCGTGCTGCGCGGTCGGGATCAGGTTGACGTAGCTTTCCTGCACCAGGTCGCCATCGGGCACCCAGGCGACCGCCCATTCGGCGATTTCCGTGTCCCTGGCGAGCTTTCCGACGAATAGATCGGCGGGCAGCAGTTCGATGCCCGACAGTTCGCCCTTGAGGTAATCGCGCAGTCCGTCCTCGTAATGCCATTCGTTGCGCTCGCCGCTGGCTTCGTCGAACAGGCGCACGGTCAGGCCCGGGCACAGCACCGCCTTGGCGCGCAGCAGGTGGCGCAGGGCGCGCAGGGCGAACTTCGGGGTATCGAAATAACTGGCGTCGGGCCAGAAGCGCAGCCGCGTGCCGGTGTTCTTCCTGCCCACCGTGCCGACGATGTCCAGCGCCGACGTGGGCGCCCCATGCGCGAACGTCATCCGGTATTCGTTGCCATCGCGGCGGACATGCACGTCCACGCGCGACGACAGCGCATTCACCACGCTGACGCCGACGCCATGCAGGCCGCCGGAAAACGTGTAATTCCTGTTGTTGAACTTACCGCCCGCATGCAGCCGGGTCATGATCAGTTCGAGGCCGGGGATGCCTTCTTCCGGATGGATGTCCACCGGCATGCCGCGGCCGTCGTCGCTGACCTCGCAACTGCCGTCGGCGTGCAAGGTCACCTCGATGGTCTTCGCATGGCCAGCCAGGGCCTCGTCGACCGCGTTGTCCACCACCTCCTGCGCAAGGTGGTTGGGGCGCGTGGTGTCGGTATACATGCCCGGGCGGCGCTTGACCGGGTCCAGGCCGGAGAGGACTTCGATATCGGCGGCGTTGTAGCGGGAGCTCATTCGCGGTCGCAGGGAAAGGCGGATCGCGATTGTCGCGTATCGCCGTCGCTGGCGGTAAGACGCCATGCGGCCGGGCGCCCGATTCCGGGGCCGGCCGCCGCGGCCAAGCGCGCATTCCAGCGGTTTTCGCCCCCGCGGTCGCCGCGGCAGTCCGCAGCCGCTAGAATGCGGGTTTCCAGTCACGCCGCGCCCATGACATCTTCAGGTTCCGCCACTCCGCTTGTTTTCGTCACCGGCGGCGTGGTGTCCTCGCTCGGCAAGGGCATCGCGGCCGCATCGCTCGCGGCCATCCTCGAATCGCGCGGCCTGCGCGTGACGATGATGAAGCTCGACCCGTACATCAACGTCGATCCGGGCACCATGAGCCCCTTCCAGCACGGCGAGGTGTACGTCACCGACGACGGCGCCGAGACCGACCTGGACCTTGGGCATTACGAGCGTTTCCTGCGCACCCGCCTGTCCGGCAAGAATTCCATCACCACCGGCAAGATCTATGAATCGGTGATCCGCAAGGAGCGTCGCGGCGATTACCTCGGCGGCACCGTACAGGTCATCCCGCACGTCACCGACGAGATCAAGCGCTGCATCGACGACGCCACCAATGGCTTCGACGTCGGCCTGGTGGAGATCGGCGGCACCGTCGGCGACATCGAGTCATTGCCGTTCCTTGAAGCGATCCGCCAGATCCGCACCGAACGCGGCCCGCACAAGGCGCTGTTCATGCACCTGACGCTGGTGCCGTTCATCGCCGCGGCGGGCGAGCTGAAGACCAAGCCGACGCAGCACTCGGTCAAGGAGCTGCGCTCGATCGGCATCCAGCCCGACATCCTGCTGTGCCGCAGCGAGCAGCTGTTGCCCGACAGCGACCGGCGCAAGATCGCGCTGTTCACCAACGTGCCGGAGAAGGCGGTGATATCCGCCGTCGATCTCGACAACATCTACAAGATCCCGATGTGGTTCCACCAGCAGGGCCTGGATGAGATCGTCGTCGGCCAACTGCAGCTCGCCGCGGCGCCCGAGGCCGACCTGTCGGGCTGGGAAGCGGTCGTCGATGCCTGCGAGCACCCGATCGACGAGGTGACGATCGCGGTGGTCGGCAAGTATGTCGATCACCAGGATGCCTACAAGTCGCTCGCCGAAGCCCTGAAGCACGGCGGCTTGCGCCAGCGCACACGGGTCAGGTTGAAGTGGCTGGAGTCGCAGGAAATCCGCCGCGAAGGCCAGGGTGCACTGGATGGCGTCGACGGCATCCTCGTCCCAGGCGGCTTCGGCGATCGCGGATTCGAGGGCAAGGTGCTGGCCGCGCAGTACGCGCGCGAGCAGGGCGTGCCGTATTTCGGTATCTGCTACGGCATGCAGGCGGCCGTCGTCGACTTCGCCCGCCACGTGGCTGGCCTGGAAGATGCCAACAGCACCGAGAACGACCGTCAGTCGCCCAACCCGGTCATCGGCCTGATCACCGAGTGGCGCACGGCGTCCGGCGACGTGGAGCGGCGCACCGAGGCCAGCGACATGGGCGGCACCATGCGCCTGGGCCTGCAGGACCAGCGCATCAAGCCCGGCACGCTGGCACACCAGCTGTATGGCAAGGACATCGTCGGTGAGCGTCATCGCCACCGCTACGAGTTCAACAACCGCTACCGCAGCCAGCTCGAGGACGCCGGTCTCGTCATCAGCGCCAAGTCGATGGACGACCTGCTGGTGGAGATGATCGAGTTGCCGCAGTCGCAGCACCCGTGGTTCCTGGCGTGCCAGGCGCATCCGGAATTCCTCTCGACCCCGCGCGACGGCCATCCCTTGTTCGTCGGCTTCATCCGCGCCGCGCGCGAGCACAAGGCCCACGCCAGCGGGCGCCTGCTCAAGGAAGCCAGCGCATGAACCTCTGCGGTTTCGAGGTTGGCCTCGACAAACCGTTCTTCCTCATCGCCGGGCCCTGCGTCATCGAGTCGATGCAGCTGCAGCTCGACACCGCGGGCGCATTGCAGGAGATCACCGCGTCGCTCGGGATTCCCTTCATCTTCAAGTCGAGTTTCGACAAGGCCAATCGCACCTCGGGCGCCAGTTTCCGCGGCCCCGGCCTGGAGGAGGGGCTGAAGGTCCTGTCCGAGGTCAAGCGCCAGCTTGGCGTGCCGGTGCTGACCGACGTCCACGAATACACGCCCATGGACGAAGTCGCCGCGGTGGTCGATGTGCTGCAGACGCCGGCGTTCCTGTGCCGGCAGACCGACTTCATCCAGAAAGTGGCCAGCGCAGGGCGGCCGGTGAACATCAAGAAGGGCCAGTTCCTGTCGCCGTGGGAAATGAAACACGTCGCGGACAAGGCCTTGGCGACCGGCAATACGCAGATCATGGTGTGCGAGCGCGGCGCGAGCTTCGGCTACAACAACCTGGTGAGCGACATGCGCTCGCTGAGCGTGATGCGCGACACTGGTTGCCCGGTCGTGTTCGACGCCACGCACTCGGTGCAACTGCCCGGCGGCATGGACGGCAAGTCCGGCGGCCAGCGCGAGTTCGTGCCGGTGCTGTCGCGCGCCGCGATGGCAGTCGGCATCAGCGGCATCTTCATGGAAACGCACCCGGATCCGGACAAGGCGCTCAGCGACGGCCCGAATGCCTGGCCGCTGGACAAGATGCGTGCCCTGCTGGAAACGCTGCTGAAGATCGACCGCATCACCAAGAAAAACGGTTTCCTGGAAGCCATGTAGGGCGGGTTTCAACCCGCCGCTTTTTCGTTCGCCAATGACGGCGGGTTGAAACCCGCCCTACACCAAGCAAAGAAGCCATGACCGCCATCACCAAGATCCACGCCCGCGAAGTGCTCGACAGCCGTGGCAATCCCACGCTGGAAGCGGAAGTCACGCTCGCCGACGGCAGTTTCGGCCGCGCGGTGGTGCCGTCCGGCGCATCCACCGGATCGCGTGAGGCAGTTGAACTGCGCGATGGCGACAAGACGCGCTACGGCGGCAAGGGCGTGCTCAAGGCGGTCGCCAACGTCAACGGGCCGATCGCGCAGGCGGTGCAGGGCATGGACGCGGCCGACCAGGCCGCGCTGGACCGGCGCCTGATCGACCTGGACGGCACCGAGAACAAGGGTCGCCTGGGCGCCAACGCATTGCTCGGTGTTTCCCTGGCCAACGTGCACGCGGCGGCCGCATCGCGGCGCATGCCGCTATGGCAGTACCTGGCGAATGGTCGCGCGCCGATGCTGCCGGTGCCGATGATGAACATCATCAACGGCGGCGCGCACGCCGACAACAACGTCGACCTGCAGGAATTCATGGTGCTGCCGGTCGGCTTCGATTCGTTCTCCGAAGCCCTGCGTTGCGGCACCGAGATCTTCCACGCGCTGAAGTCGGTGCTGAAGGGGCGTGGGCTGAGCACTTCCGTTGGTGACGAGGGCGGCTTCGCACCGGACCTGCGCAGCAATTCCGAAGCGCTGGACACGATCCTCGAAGCGATCGGCAAGGCCGGCTACAAGGCCGGCGAAGACGTGATGCTCGGGCTCGACGTTGCATCGAGCGAGTTCTACGACAACGGCAAGTACCACCTGGTCGGCGAGGGCAAGCGGCTGACCAGCGAGCAGTTCGTCGACTTCCTCGCCAGCTGGGCCGCGCAGTACCCGATCATCAGCATCGAGGACGGCATGGACGAAGGCGACGGCAATGGCTGGAAGTTGCTGACCGAACGCCTTGGCGCAAAAGTGCAGCTGGTCGGGGACGACAATTTCGTCACCAATCCGAAGATCTTCCGGCAGGGCATCGACCAGCACATCGCCAATGCCATCCTGATCAAGGTCAACCAGATCGGGACGCTCACCGAGACCCTGGAAACCATTGCGATGGCCGACGCGGCGCATTACGCGGCGGTCATCTCGCACCGCTCCGGCGAGACCGAGGACACGACGATCGCCGACATCGCGGTCGCCACCACCGCGACCCAGATCAAGACCGGCTCGTTGTGCCGCAGCGATCGCGTCGCCAAGTACAACCAGCTGCTGCGCATCGAAGAGCAGCTGGGCGTCGATGCCCGCTACGCCGGCCGCGATGCCTTCGTTTCGCTCAAGCGCTGACGAACCCACACCCTTGCGCGCCATGGCCATCATGCTGGTGCTGCTGCTCGCGCTGCTGGCGTGGCTGCAATACCGGCTCTGGTTCGGCGAGGGTGGCGAGCGTGAGGTCGCCGCGTTGCAGGCACAGGTGCAGCAGCAGGCGCGAGACAACGCCGGCCTCAAGCAGCGCAACGAAGCACTCGCCGCCGAAGTCGAGGACCTCAAGTCCGGCGAAGCCGCCGCCGAGGAGCGCGCACGCAGCGAGCTGGGCATGATCAAGCCCGGCGAAACCTTCTACCGGGTGGTCGATCCGGACACGCAGCCTGCGGCCGGGGCCGATGCCGACACGACGACAGCGGATCACGCGCCATGACCTGGGCCATCGTCCCGGCGGCCGGTCGTGGACTGCGCGTTGGCGGCACCGTTCCGAAGCAGTACCTGGATATCGGCGGCTCGCCGTTGATCGCCTACACGCTGCAGGCCCTGCTGGTGCATCCCTCGCTGGAAGGGGTGGTTGTGGTGCTGGCGCCCGATGACACGTCATGGCCGGGCTGGACCACCATCGCTGGCAAGCCGGTGCTGACCTGCGTTGGCGGCGAGTCGCGCGCCGAATCGGTACTCGCCGGCCTTGGCGCGCTGCCGGAGAGCGTGCGGCCGGACGATTTCGTGCTGGTCCATGACGCCGCACGCCCCAACCTCGCGCTCGACGATCTGGATCAGCTGCTCGAACGCGGCCGCAACGATCCGGTCGGCGCCGTGCTCGCGGCGCCCGTCCGCGACACGCTCAAGCGCGCCGGAAGCGATGGCGGCATCGACGGCACCGAGTCGCGCGAGCGCCTGTGGCGCGCGCTGACACCGCAACTGTTTCGCCGCATGCAGCTGACCCGCGGGCTGGAATCCGCCCGTGACGCCGGCGAGACCGTCACCGACGAGTCGATGGCGATGGAGCGGCAAGGGCTGCGTCCACTGCTGGTGGAAGGTCGCGAGGACAACTTCAAGGTCACCACCGGCGCGGACGTGGATCGGTTCGCCTACATCGTCGCGCATCGATGAGCGGCGTCCGCATCGGACACGGGTTCGACGTCCATGCATTCGGCGATGGCGATCACGTCATGCTGGGCGGCGTGCGCATCGCGTCGGCCAGGGGGGTCGTCGCCCACAGCGATGGCGACGTCGTGATCCATGCACTGTGCGACGCGATGCTCGGCGCGCTGGCGCTGGGTGACATCGGCCAGCACTTCCCGCCGTCCGATCCACAATGGAAGGATGCCGACAGTCGCGCATTCCTGCGTCATTGCAGCTGCCTGCTGCGCGATCGCGGCTGGACGCTGGGCAATGCCGACATCACCGTGATCTGCGAGCAGCCCAAGATCGGGCCACATGCCCAAGCCATGCGTGCATTGCTCGCCGCCGACCTCGGGATCGACATCGATGCGATGAGCATCAAGGCCACGACGACCGAGCGGCTGGGCTTCACCGGTCGCGGCGAGGGCATTGCCGCCCACGCCGTGTGCCTGCTCGAACGCGCATGAACGACGCCACGCTGGCGCGTGCGCACGGCGAGCCCGTGCTGTCGGCGCGGATACGCGCCACGCCGGAGGATTTCCTGGTCGAGGAACTGGACGGGTTCGAGGCGACAGGCAGTGGCGAGCACCTGCTGCTGACGGTCGAAAAGCGCGGGACCAACACGGCGTTCGCCGCGGCGGAAATCGCGCGCTGGGCAGGCATACCGGCAATGGGCGTCAGCTATGCCGGCCTGAAGGATCGCCACGCGGTGACGCGCCAGCGCTTCAGCGTGCACCTTCCCAAGCGGGTCGCACCCGACCTGGCGGACCTCCAGGTTCCCGGCCTGCGCGTGCTCAAGAGCGAATGGCATTCGCGGAAATTGCCGCGTGGTGCGCTGGCGGGCAATCGTTTCGAAATCGTCCTGCGCGCCGTCCAGGGCGAGCCATCCGCCATCGACGCCCGCCTGGCCACGATCGCCGGGCAGGGTGTCCCGAACTATTTCGGTGAACAGCGATTCGGGCGTTCCGGCGACAACGTCGCCAATGCGCTGGCGATGTTCGCCGGCCGCCGGTTCGGCCGCGACCAGCGCACGCTGCTGTTGTCGGCGGCACGGTCTGAACTGTTCAACCAGGTGCTGGGCGCCCGCGTATCCGACGGTTCATGGAATCGCGGCCTGGCGGGAGAGGTGTGGATGCTGGACGGCACGCGCAGCGTGTTCGGCCCGGAACCCTGGACGGATGAACTGGCGGCGCGACTGGCGGCCTTCGACATCCATCCGACAGCGCCGCTGTGGGGGCGCGGAAGCCTGCGTTCGGCCGACGATGCCCTCGCGCTGGAAGCGTCCGTGCTCGCCGACCCGCGGTCGCTGGCGCTGCGTGCCGGACTGGAGATGGCTGGACTGGCGCAGGAGCGTCGGGCCACGCGTTTGCGGGCGGGACAACTGCAGTGGGAATGGCTGGACGGCAGCGCCCTGATGCTGGCGTTCGTGTTGCCGCCGGGCACCTACGCGACCACCCTGCTGGCCGAGTTGGGTGCCGTTTCAGACCGCTCGTCGGAAACCGGCGACCGGCACTAGCCCGGGCAATACGGCGGCGTATAAGCGTTGGATGACGGCCTGAAATGGCTGGTCGCAATCCAGATCCGTCCCCAGGAGGACGTCATGAAACACACGATCGCAATGGGCCTCGCCGCCCTGTCGCTGGTGGTCATCAGCGGCTGTTCGAGCATGCAGGACAAGTCGACCATGGCCAAGTCGGTTGAAGTGGATGACGCGGCGTACATCGCGCGCGTCGAACGCGTGGCGATGGATCGCGGCGTCATGGTGCGCTGGGTCAACCCGCCCAAGAAGCGCGTCGATACCCAGCTGTAAGCGTCAGCGGCGTTTTTGCGCCAACAGCACCAGCACCGCGCCGTGTCCGCCCTGCGCGGGCGGCGCGGAATGGAACGCCAGTACGTCCGAGCGCTGGCGCAGCAGGCGGTCGACCAGGTTTTTCATCACCGGCACGCCACTGTCCGAGTGCAGGCCCTTGCCATGCACGATGCAGACGCATCCCAGTCCCGCTTGCCGGGATTCGGTCATGAAACGCCGCAGCAGCAGTTCCGCCTGGCCGGCATCGCTATGGTGGAGGTCGAGTTCGTCCTGCGCGGCGTAATGTCCCCGTCGCAGCCGTTGCAGCACGCGGGCAGGCACATGGTCGCGCCGGAACGATAGTCCGTCGCCCGACTCCAGCACATCCGCCTGCAGCGCCTGGCGGAACGTGTCGAGTGCCTCGTCCTCGTCACGCCGGGCCATTCGCGGCAGTGGGCGCGGCCTGGGTTTCCCCGGAGGAGGCGTTGCCGCCGGCAGTTCGCGCACGTTGCCGATCGCGGCCCGGAACAGCGCCGCGTCGTCTTCCGGGCTTTCATCGCCATGGTCGGGCGGCGGCTTGCGACCTGCGTTCATGATGCAAGCCTAGCGTGCGCATGCCGATGCGCGAAGTCCCGATGCGGTCATCCGCTATCATGTCGGGAAATCGCACAGGGCAATCCAGCATTCATGCGCGTATTGGTCAGCAACGACGACGGCGTCGACGCCCCCGGGATCCGGATACTCGCCGAAGGGTTGCGCAACGCCGGCCATGAGGTGCTGATCGTTGCCCCGGACCGCGATCGCTCCGGCGCCAGCAATTCGCTGACGCTCGACATGCCGGTCCGTGTCATCCAGCACGATGCCACCACATGGCGCGTCTACGGCACGCCCACGGACTGCGTGCATGTCGCCATCACCGGGATGCTCGATGTCGAGCCGGACCTCGTTGTCTCGGGCATCAACAACACGTCCAACCTTGGCGACGACGTGATCTATTCAGGCACCGTCGCCGCGGCGATGGAAGGTCGCTTCCTCGGCTTGCCGGCAGTCGCCTTGTCGCTTGCCAGCGCCGACCACCAGGGTCGCAACTACGAAACGGCCGCCCGCGCGGCGGTCGAGATCATCGCGCGGCTGGCGACGGACCCACTGCCGGCCGACACCATCCTCAACGTCAACGTCCCCGACGTCGCCTGGGAGGATGTGGAGGGATTCGAGGTCACCCGGTTGGGCAATCGCCATCGTGCCGAGCCCTGCGTGGCGCAGGCGGATCCGCGCGGGCGCACCTGGTGGTGGATCGGCGCAGCCGGCGCGGCACAGGATGCGGGCCCGGGCACCGATTTCGATGCCCTGCGTCGCGGCTGCATCTCGATCACTCCCATCCATGTCGACCTCACCCGCTTCCAGGCACTGGAGCAGGTGGCGAGCTGGGTTGGCGGGCTGGCCGCATCGCTGGACACCGCCCGATGACGGCACGCATGCGGCTGCAGCCCGAGGCCATCGGCCTGGGCATGACATCGCAGCGCGTGCGCGACCGCCTGATCGACCGCCTGCGCGCTGGCGGCATCATCGACGAGCGCGTGCTCAACGCCATCCGCACCGTGCCGCGGCACCTGTTCGTGGATGAGGCCCTGGCAACACGCGCCTACGAGGACACGGCCCTGCCGATCGGCCATGGCCAGACCATCTCGCAGCCCTGGGTGGTCGCGAAGATGACCGAATCGCTGCTCCGTGACGGCCTTCCGCACCGCGAGGGGCAACCGGCGCGTGTCCTGGAGATCGGCACCGGCTCCGGATACCAGGGCGCGATCCTCGCGGCACTGGGGATGGAGGTCTACACCGTCGAGCGCATCGGGGAGCTGCTGCGCACCGCGCGCAAGCGCTTCCGCACCCTCGGCTTCAACGTGCGCAGCAAACATGACGACGGCCGCATCGGCTGGCCCGAGTGCGCGCCGTTCGACGCGATCATCGTGACGGCCGCCGCGCCTGCGCTGGTCGATGCGCTGACGGCGCAACTGGCGCCCGGCGGCGTCCTCATCGCGCCCGTCGGCGGCAGCACGTCGCAGTCGCTGCTGCGCTTGCAGAAGGATGCCGACGGCGTGGTCACCGAGACAAACCTTGCACCCGTGGTGTTCGTCCCGCTGCTGTCGGGCCTGATCGATCGATGAAGGCGGGCGGCGCATGAAATTGTTCGGACCGATGTATGAGCGCGCCCTGGTGTGGGCCCGGCATCCGCGCGCTCCGCTGCTGCTGTTCCTGCTGAGCTTCGGCGAGGCGGTGATCGTGCCGGTCCCGCCCGAAGTCATGCTCGCGCCGATGTGCCTGTCGCAGCCGAAGCGCAGCTTCTGGTTTGCCGGCTACAGCCTGGTGGGTTCGCTGCTCGGTGCGGTCGTGGGCTACGCGCTGGGGCATTACGCCTTCGAGTTGGTCAAGCCGCTCCTGGCATCGCTGGGATGGATGGATCGCATCGATGCGCAGGTCGCGTACCTGCGCGGCATCGCGGCGCAGTCGCCGTGGAAGACTTTCTGGATCCTGGTGCTGGCGGGTTTTACGCCGATTCCGCTGAAGTTCTTCACCTGGGCGTCGGGAATCGTCGGCGTGCCGCTGTTTCCGTTCATGGCCAGCATGGCAGTGGGACGCGGGAAGCGCGTGTTCCTGATCGCGACGGCCATCCGGCTGGGCGGGGTGCGCGCCGAAGCCGCCCTGCGGCGTTACATCGAACCGATCGGCTGGGCCGCGATGGCGCTGCTGGCAGTCGGGGTTGGCTACATGGTCTGGAGGTCGCGCGGCGCATGAGGGGTTGGCACATCACGACGGGCATGGGTGTGGGTGGACGATCCGGAAATCACGCGCGACCGCTCCTGGCCTTGGTCGGTGTGCTGGCCTGCCTGGTCGCGGCCAGTTGCGGCAGTACCCGCATCGTGCGTGGACCGACCATGCATCAATCGACTGCACGGATTTCCACCCCGCGTTATGGCGCGACCGCGACCGTGCATCCGGGCGACACCCTGTACCGGATCGCCGTCGGCAACGGCATCAGCCCGCTGGACCTGGCGATGTGGAACGCGGTGCCGCCGCCTTACACGATCCATCCCGGGCAACGCCTGCGCCTGTATCCGTCCGATCGCGCCGCGGCACGTTCCGTTGCGTCCGCCCCGCGTCCCAGGGCGCCCGCAGTGCAGCCGCCATCGGGCTCGGTGCGCGCGCCCACGGTGGATTCGACTCCGGCCGCTCCGATCCTCGTCCCCGGCGCGAGCCCCTTCACGTGGACATGGCCGGCGGATGGATCGATCACGGGCCGATATGTGGCGGGCGAGCCCACCCAGCAGGGCATCGATATCGCGGGCCAGGAAGGCCAGCCCGTGCGCGCCGCCGCGGACGGCGTGGTGGTGTACTCGGGCTCAGGCCTGGTCGGGTATGGCGAGCTTGTGATCGTCAAACACAATGACGCCTGGTTGTCGGCTTACGGCCACAACCGTTCGCGCCTGGTCAACGAGGGCCAGCGCGTCACCGCAGGCCAGCAGATCGCGCAGATGGGGCACACCGGCGCCGCGCGAGACGTGCTGCATTTCGAGATCCGCTACAACGGCAAGCCGGTCGATCCGCTGGCGTATCTGCCGAAAAAATAGCCGCCGCGGCGACAGGCGCTGCGAGTGACGCCATCGCGTCGCATCGCGTGGTTGGAATTCGCCTGCGGGATGTTGGATCGTCGATCCGTGCCAGGCCGGTCGACTCAAGCCTGGGCGTGTGGAATCACGAAACCCGCCACTACGCGCCGGCCTTCGCCGGCCAGCACGCTATAGGTGCGGGCGGCGGCGGCATTGGTCATGACCTCGATGCCCAGATGGCGCGTCAGGCAGGCCGCCAGCACCGCTGGTGGCGGAAACACCTGCGTCGCTCCGGTTCCCAGCAGCACCAGTTCGGGGTCCAGGGCCAGCAGGGCATCCAGGTCAGCCGGTTGCATGGTAGCGGCGTCGGTGACGGGCCAGTTCTCGACCAGGGTGTTCGGTGCGATGACGAAGCTGCCGCGCATGATCCTGTCGTTGACAAGGGCATGGTCGCCTTCGGCGCCACGCAGGTACCAGGCGTAGTCGGGGCGTTCGAGGTTCAATTGCATGGGGACATGCTAACGCCGTGGGTCGGATGCCGCGTCAACCGCAAGCTCGCGCGGCGGGCGAGCCAACTAGCTCAGGCGCGCGGCAGGACGATCTGGCGTCGCTCGACGCTGGGGCGGTACAGGATCACGATGTGCCCGATCCGTTGGACCACTGCCGCATCGGCGCGCGTGGCGAGTTCCTCGCCCAGTTGCTGGCGGACGTCGCGATCGTCCGTTGCGATCTTCACCTTGATCAGCTCGTGGTGTTCGAGCGCGCCGATGACCTCGTCAACCAGCGTCTGGCTGATGCCCTTGCCGCCAACCTGCAGGATCGCCTTGAGGCCGTGCGCCTGACCACGAAGGAAGCGGGTCTGGGCGTTGGTCAGGGCGATGGGCATGTGCTGCGCAAGGAGTGAATACGGGAGCGCAGGGTATCATGGCGGCCCGCATCGCCCGGCGCCGCATGGCCACCCGCAGCAAGTCCAGCCAGCGCTGGCTCAAGGAACACTTCTCCGACCCCTACGTGAAAAAGGCGCAGGCAGAGGGATTGCGGTCGCGCGCGGCATACAAGCTCGAGGAACTGGTCGAGCGTGACCGGCTGCTCCGACCTGGCATGGTGGTGGTGGATCTTGGCGCTGCCCCTGGCGGCTGGTCGCAGTGGCTGCGCCAGGCGCTGTCCACGCTGTATCCGTCCAGCCCGGGCCGGATCGTCGCCCTGGACATCCTGGAAATGCCCACGCTGGCCGGCGTGGAGTTCCTTCATGGCGATTTCAGGGACGATGCGGTCTTATCTGCGCTTGAGTCTTTGCTCGGCAGTCAGCCGGTCGACCTTGTTCTGTCCGACATGGCCCCCAATAAAAGTGGCATGGATGCCGTTGACCAGCCGCGGATGATGCATCTGGCTGAATTGGCGATGGACTTCGCCGACCACCATTTGCGCATCGACGGGACGTTCCTGATCAAGTTGTTCCAGGGCGTCGGTTTCGACGACTACGTGCGGGAACTGCGGCGGCGGTATGCCAAAGTGGCCATCCGCAAGCCGGACGCATCACGCAAGCGCTCTCCCGAAGTCTATGCCCTGGCGCAGGGCAAGCTGTCCCACCCAAGCCCACGAAGTCACCTGCAGGACCCTGAATACACATGAATGACCTGGCCAAGAATCTGATGCTGTGGGTGGTCGTCGCCGTCGTGCTGATGGTGGTGTTCCAGAGCTTCAGCCCGAAGACGGCCGGCGCCGACGCGCTGACCTACGACCAGTTCGTGCAGGAGGTCCAGGGCAACCGCGTGGCCAAGGTCAACATCGCCGAGGACCGCACGACGATTGCCGGCGAGCGCAAGGACGGCACCAAGTTCACGACCTACAACCCGGGCGACAAGGACCTGGTCAACGACCTGATCAACCATGACGTCACCACCGTGCAGACGCCGCCGTCGAGCGGGCTTTCACTGGTCGCGATCATCCTCAACGTCGCCCCGTGGCTGCTGTTCATCGGCATCTGGGTGTATTTCATGCGGCAGATGCAGCAGGGCGGCGGCAAGGGCGCGATGAGCTTCGGGCGTTCGCGCGCCAAGCTGCTCAACGAAGACCAGACCAAGGTCACCTTCGGCGACGTCGCCGGTTGCGACGAGGCCAAGGAAGAAGTGTCGGAACTCGTCGAGTTCCTGCGCGATCCGGGCCGCTTCCAGAAGCTCGGCGGCAAGATCCCGCGCGGCGTGCTGATGGTCGGCCCGCCCGGCACCGGCAAGACGCTGCTCGCCAAGGCGATCGCCGGCGAGGCCAAGGTGCCGTTCTTCTCGATCTCCGGTTCGGACTTCGTCGAGATGTTCGTCGGCGTCGGTGCCAGCCGCGTGCGCGACATGTTCGAGCAGGCCAAGAAGCAGGCGCCGTGCATCATCTTCATCGATGAAATCGACGCCGTCGGCCGCCATCGCGGCGCCGGCCTGGGCGGCGGTCACGACGAGCGCGAGCAGACCCTCAACCAGTTGCTGGTCGAGATGGACGGCTTCGAGGGTGGCGAAGGCGTGATCGTGGTCGCCGCGACCAACCGTCCCGACGTGCTCGATCCCGCGTTGCTGCGCCCGGGTCGCTTCGATCGCCAGGTCGTGGTCGGCCTGCCGGACGTGCGCGGCCGCGAGCAGATCCTCAAGGTGCACATGCGCAAGGTGCCGCTGGCCGACGACGTCGTGCCGATGGTGATCGCGCGCGGCACGCCCGGTTTCTCCGGCGCGGACCTGGCCAACCTCGTCAACGAGGCGGCGCTGTTCGCCGCTCGCGAGAACGGCAAGGAAGTGCGCATGGAGCACTTCGACAAGGCGCGCGACAAGATCATGATGGGCACCGAGAACCGCTCGATGGCCATGAGCGAGCAGGAAAAGACGCTCACCGCCTACCACGAAGCCGGCCATGCGATCGTCGGTCGCCTGATGCCCGAGCACGACCCGGTCTACAAGGTCACGATCATCCCGCGCGGCCGCGCGCTGGGCGTGACCATGTACCTGCCCGAGGGCGACAAGTACAGCTACAACCGCACCGCGATCGAATCCCAGCTGTGCTCGCTGTACGGCGGACGCGTGGCGGAGGAGCTCGTCTTCGGCGACGACAAGGTCACCACCGGTGCTTCCAACGACATCGAGCGCGCAACCAAGATGGCGCGCAACATGGTCACCAAATGGGGTTTGTCCGAGCTTGGCCCGATCACCTACGGCGAGGAGGAGGACGAGGTCTTCCTCGGCCGCTCGGTGACGCAGCACAAGAACGTGTCGGACGAAACCGCGCGCCGGATCGATGAAGTCGTGCGCGGCATCCTCGACCGCGCCTACGAGCGCACCCGCACCATGCTGACCGAGAACCTCGACAAGCTGCACACGATGGCCAAGCTGCTGCTGCAGTACGAAACCATCGATGCGCCGCAGATCGAGGCGGTGATGACCAACCGCGAACCGCCGCCGCCAGGTAACTGGACCAAGGGTGGTCCCGCGCGTGAGGTTCCAAAGCCGTTCACCATCGGCGGCCCGGCACCGCAGACCTGAGCGGCCACGGCCGCTGCCGGCCGTCGAATTCGTTGCACTGGATGCAAGCCCCCGGAGGCAAGCCCGGGGGCTTTTTCTTTAGTCACTGCCTGCATCTGGCCGCGAGTAGGATCGCCCTGTGGCGTGTCTGGCCGCGTGCCGCGGAGGAGTCGACACATGCGCGACTGGGAAGGATCTCTCAAGGCGTTCGTCGATGAGTTGCGGCGCCGTCGCGTCTTTCGCGTGGCGGTGGTGTTCCTGGTCGTCGGCTGGGTGCTGATCCAGGTTGCCGGCGCGACATTCGGCCCGCTCGGTCTTCCGGACTGGACCGTGAAGCTGGTGATCGTGCTGGTGGGGCTCAGCTTCGTGCTCGCCTGCGCCCTGGCATGGACCTACGACCTCACCACGCGCGGCATCGAGCGCACCCCGCCAGCGGCCGTGGCCGACGCGGCGGCACCCGAGGCGTCGGTGGCCATCCTGCCGTTCGCGGACCTCAGCGAGGGCCATGACCAGGATTATTTCTGCGAAGGCCTGGCCGAGGAAATCCTCAACGCGCTGGCGTCGATCAGCGGCATGCGGGTGGCGTCGCGCACCTCGTCCTTCCGCTTCCGCGACAACGCCACCGACGCGCGCGACATCGGGCGCGCGCTCAACGTCGCGGCAATCATGGAAGGCAGCGTGCGCAAGGCCGGCGACCACGTCCGCGTCACCGCGCAGCTCGTCGATGCCGGCAACGGCTACCACCTGTGGTCGGAGAATTTCGATCGCAAGCTCGAGGACATCTTCGTCATCCAGGAAGAAATCGCGCGCAGCGTCGCGCGTGCATTGCGAGTCACGCTGCAGAAGCCGGACGTCCTGGACATGGGTCGCAACGCCCCGGCCGACGTCCGCGCCTACGAGTTCTACCTGCGCGGTCGCCAGATGCAGGCGTTGAAGAGCACCGTCACCTGGCGCAGCGCCCCGGAGATGTTCCGGCGCGCGATCGAGCTGGATCCCGATTACGCCCAGGCACACGCGGGCCTCGCCGATGCCCTGGTCGGACTGCTGCTGTGGCGCCTGGTGAAGCCGGAGGAAGTGCTGGATGAAGCGATTGCCGCCGGCAAGCGCGCGCTGGCCCTTGCGCCCGACCTCGCCGAGGCACACGTCGCACATGCGAACACCTTGTCCTGGGCGGGCGAGACGGATGCGGCCACGGCGGCGTTCGAGCGGGCGATCGCATTGAATGGCGAGCTGTACGAGGCGCATTACTACTTCGCCCGCCATTGCTTTGCGCACGGCATGTACGCCCGTGCCGTCGAGGAGTTCGAAAAGGCACACCGCGCCCGGCCGGATGAATTCCAGGCGCTGACGCTTGGAGCCAACGCTGCGGATTCGATGGGCGATGGCGACCGCGCGATGGCATTGTCGCGACAGGCGCTCGAGCGCGCGCTGGCCGAGGCGGAACTCGATCCGGAAAACGGTCGTGCCCGCTACCTCGCGGCCGGACTGCAGGTGCGCCTTGGCGATGCCGAAGCAGGCAAGCGCAATGCCGAAGCAGCGTTGCGCATGCGTCCGGACGACTATGGAACCCTGTACAACGCCGCCTGTGTCTACGCGCAGGTCGGCGAGTACGACCGGGCGCTGGACCTGCTCGATCGTGCCGTCTCCACCGGGCAAGGATTCCGGGAGTGGATCGACCACGACCACGACTTCGACACGGTGCGAAATCTGCCCCGGTTCAAGGAGATCGTCGCGAGGCTGGACGAACCAGCGCACGGTTAGCGGGGTCCTGGCGGATTGCCGGATAATCGGCGCATCAAGCGGCAGGCAACGGCGGCAGGTTCGCGCCGCACGGTCTGCACGCGCACGCACCGGAGCCAGTGATGTTCGACCTCTCGCCACAACTCGATTGCGCTGGTCGGATCCTCAAGCTGGATCGCCCGCGCGTGATGGGCATCGTCAATGTCACCCCCGATTCGTTTTCCGACGGCGGCGAGCACGCCGGGCCCGACGCTGCCGTGGCACATGCCTTGCGACTGGCCGGGGAGGGCGCCGACATGCTGGACATCGGCGGTCAATCGACGCGGCCGGGTGCCGCGGAAGTGCCGCTGGACGAGGAATTGCGTCGCGTGATTCCCGTCATCGAGCAACTGGCGGCGTCCACCGCGTTGCCGATCAGCATCGATACCTCGCGGGCCGAGGTCATGCGTGCGGCCGTTGCCGCGGGCGCCGGCATGATCAACGACGTCCAGGCCCTGCGTCGCGAGGGTGCGCTCGACGCTGCCGCGGCGCTCGGCGTGCCGGTCGTGCTGATGCACATGCAGGGCGAGCCACGCTCGATGCAGGACGCGCCGGCCTACGACGACGTGGTCGCCGAGGTGCACCGCTTCCTGGCCGAGCGGATCTTCGCCGCCGAGATGGCGGGCATCGCCAAGAAGAAGCTGGTCGTCGATCCGGGGTTTGGCTTCGGCAAGACCTCCGCGCATAACCTGCTGCTGCTGGCCCAGCTGGAGCGTTTCACCGAACTCGGCGTTCCGTTGCTTGCGGGCCTGTCGCGCAAGAAGACGATTGGTGAGCTGACCGGCCATGCCGATCCGCATGAGCGCATCCATGGCTCGGTCGCCGCCGCGCTGATCGCCGCGCAGCGCGGTGCGATCCTGCTGCGCGTCCACGACGTGGCGGCAACGGTGGACGCATTGAAAGTCTGGAATGCGGTCGCGGCGCAACCGATGCCGCGCGCGAAACCCGCGGCGGCTGGATTGCGATGGCCCGACGACGACTGAGTTACGTTGCAGAGGCCTGGCAGGTCACGAGGTCGGTCGGCATCCACACCTCGCTCCATCGCGCAAGCTTGCTGTCGGGTGCGAGCAATCGGGGCGACACGATGGTTTCCTCGATGAGGTCCATGCGGTCATTGATCGCATTGCGATTGGCCGCGCCGAGCAGTCGTCCATCGACGGCGCGGGCCATCACCGCGACCAGCACTCCGCACTCTCGGCAGAGCAGGAATTCCGCCTGTGCGGAGCCTTGGCGATAGCGCTGCAGTTGCGTGGTATCGGCGAGGATTCGCAGCTGCCCCGCCGGGTCCGACACCCAGGCTGCGCGGTGGCGGGTGCAGAAGTCGCAATCGCAGGCGCGTGCAACGAAGGAACGCAACGGCCGCGCGGAGCTGAATTCCAGTCGCAGCGCGCCGCAGTGGCAACCGCCGGCATGGAGGATTGCGGTCATCGAAACCTACCCTGGTGCAGGCCTGCGCAGCATAGCCGGTCACGCCCGGGCTAAGCTTGGCGCCGCAGCCCCGACACCCGGGGTGGGGGAGCCAGACGCATGACCGCAAGCACGCCGCTGCTCGTCACCTTCGCGCTGTACCTGCTGGCGATGGTCGCCATCGGGTTCATGGCGTGGCGATCGACGAATACCTTCGACGACTACATCCTCGGCGGGCGTTCGCTGGGTAGTTACGTCACGGCAATGTCCGCCGGCGCATCGGACATGAGCGGCTGGCTGCTGCTGGGCTTGCCGGGTGCGTTGTATGCAAGCGGCGTCTCGGAAGCCTGGATCGCGATCGGCCTGATCGCCGGCGCCTGGTGCAACTGGAAGTTCGTTGCCGGCCCGTTGCGGGTGTACACCGAGCGCAGCGGCAATGCCCTGACGCTGCCGGATTATTTCACCAACCGTTTCGAGGACAGCAGCAAGCTGCTGCGGATCCTGTCGGCGCTGGTGATCCTGGTGTTCTTCGCCGTGTATTGCGCCAGCGGCATCGTCGCCGGCGCGCGACTGTTCGAAAGCGTGTTCGGACTGCCGTACGCGCAGGCGATCTGGTGGGGTGCCGCCGCCACCATCCTGTACACGCTGGTCGGCGGCTTCCTTGCCGTGAGCTGGACCGACACCGTGCAGGCGACCTTGATGATCTTCGCGCTGCTGCTGACACCGGTGATCGTGTTGCTGAGCGTGGGTGGCGTCTCCACCAGCATGGGGCTGATCGAGCAGGTCGATCCGGCCAGGCTGCAATGGATCGGCAAGGGCGGCGTGGTCGCCGTGGTGTCGGCCGTCGCCTGGGGGCTGGGCTATTTCGGCCAGCCACACATCCTCGCGCGCTTCATGGCGGCCGAATCGCTGCAGACGATTCCAAAGGCGCGCCGCATCGGGATGGCCTGGATGGTGCTGTGCCTGCTGGGCGCCGTGTCGGTCGGACTGTTCGGCATTGCCTACTTCGCCGCCCATCCGGAGCAGGGCGCGATGGTCCGCGACAACCCGGAGCGTGTGTTCATCGCGCTGGCGACGATGTTGTTCAATCCGTGGGTTGCCGGCGTGCTGCTGTCCGCGATCCTCGCCGCCATCATGAGCACGCTGTCGTGCCAGCTGCTGGTGTGTTCCAGCGCGTTGACCGAGGATTTCTATCGCGGCTTCCTGCGTCCGCGCGCGAGCCAGCGCGAACTCGTCTGGTTCGGCCGCGCCATGGTGCTGTCGGTCGCGCTGCTGGCGATCCTCATCGCGCGCGATCCTGAAAGCCGCGTGCTCGGCCTGGTGAGTTACGCCTGGGCCGGCTTCGGCGCCGCATTCGGCCCGGTCGTGCTGTTTTCGCTCACCTGGAAGCGGATGACCCGCAATGGCGCGCTGGCCGGCATGGTGGCCGGTGCGCTCACCGTGATCCTGTGGAAGCAGACCGGCAGCGCGCTGTACGAGATGATCCCGGGAGTGATCGCCGCGTCGGTCGCGATCATCGTTGTCAGCCGCCTTGGCCGCGCGCCATCGCCGGCGATGCAGTCGCGACACGATTCCGTTCGCGAAGCGCTGCACGCGACCGGGTATTGATGACGGCGGCATCCGCACACGCCGCTGGCGATGCGCGCCCGCGCGCGATCGCGCTCATGGGCCCGACCGCATCGGGCAAGTCGGCGCTTGCGCTGGAATGGGCGGAGCGCATCGGCGGGGAAATCGTCAGCGTCGATTCCGCGCTCGTCTATCGCGGCCTGGACATCGGTGCGGCCAAGCCCACGACCGACGAGCGTGCCCGCGTCCGCCACCACCTGATCGACGTGCGCGATCCGTGGCAGCCGTATTCGGCCGCGGAATTCGCCGACGACGCGCGATGCGCGCTGCAGGACATCGTCGCGCGCGGCAAGGTCCCCATCCTCGCGGGTGGCACCGGCCTGTATTTCCGCGCGCTGCTGCAGGGCCTGGCGCCGATGCCAGGCAACGACCCCGCATTGCGGATGCGCATCGCCGATGAAGCACGCGAGCGCGGCTGGGCGACCCTGCACGCAGAGCTGGCCATGGTCGACCCGCTGGCTGGTGCGCGCATCCATGCCACCGATGCCCAACGCATCCAGCGTGCGCTCGAAGTCTGGCGCAGCAGCGGCCGCACGATCAGCGCATGGCAGCAGGACAGCGCGCAGCAGCGTTTGCCGCTGCGCGTGCTCAAGCTGGTGCTGTCACCGCCCGATCGCGCGACCTTGCACCGGCGCATCGAAGCGCGATTCGACGCGATGCTCGCCGCCGGCTTCCTCGACGAAGTCCGCGCCCTGCGCTCGCTGCCGGAACTGCGGTCGCAGCCCTCGCCAATGGACCTGCCTTCGCTGCGCGCGGTCGGCTACCGGCAGGCCTGGGAACACCTGGAGGGGATGACGTCGGCCGACGAATTCCGCGACCGGGCCATCTTCGCCACCCGCCAGCTGGCGAAGCGCCAGCTCACCTGGCTGCGGCGTGAGGTCGACGCGCGATGGCTGGACCCGGCAACCGATCAGGTCGCAATAGGGCAGGCGCTGCATCTGTTCATGCGCTGAGGGCGCCGCAGCCGCCGCCACGGACGATCATGAACGGCGACGCCGGTCGCTATCGCCGCGCGCGCGGTTGTGCAAACATCGGCCGGTCGCCGCCGCGGGGAGCGGGTCGGGCGATACGGAACCAGCTCCAGACTGGCCGGACCAACAAACGAGTGGGGAATACACCATGTCCAAGGGGCAATCGTTGCAGGATCCTTTCCTGAATGCGCTGCGTCGCGAGCGCGTTCCGGTTTCCATCTACCTCGTCAATGGCATCAAGCTGCAGGGCACGGTCGAATCCTTTGACCAGTTCGTGGTGCTGCTGCGCAATACCGTCAGCCAGATGGTCTACAAGCACGCGATTTCCACCGTCGTGCCGGCGCGCAACATCCGCGTGGGCCCCGGCGGCGGCCACATGCAATCCGGTGCCGACGGCGACGGCGACGAGCCCGATGACGACGAGGCCGAATAAGCGCCTGCTCCTGCGCGACGCTTGATAAGGGCTGGCGGCGGCCGCATCTGGTTGGGAAGGCGGCGATGCCCGTTGCCTGATGGAGTAACACGCCCTTGTTCGAACGTTCCCGCAAGGGTGAGATCGCCCTGTTGATCCAGCCCCACGCCGGCGGTCCGCCGGACGAGGGTGCCCTGGAGGAATTCGCCGACCTGGCCCGCTCGGCGGGCGCAACCGTCGCCGCCACGCTCAATGCGCGGATCGACAAGCCCAATCCGGCGACGCTGATCGGCAGCGGAAAGCTCGAGGAAGTGAAGGCCGCCTGCGAGGCCACCGGCGCCGACCTGGTGCTGGTCAACCACCCCCTGTCGCCGGGGCAGGAACGCAACCTGGAAAAACTCCTCGAGCGGCGCGTGGTCGACCGCACCGGCTTGATCCTGGACATCTTCGCCCAGCGCGCACGCAGCCATGAGGGCAAGCTGCAGGTCGAGCTCGCCCAGCTCAAGCACATGGCCACGCGCCTGATCCGTGGCTGGACCCACCTTGAGCGCCAGCGTGGCGGTTCCATCGGCCTGCGCGGCCCGGGTGAAACCCAGCTGGAAACCGACCGCCGGCTGCTGCAGAAGCGCGTCGAGCAATTGCAGAAGCGACTGGACAAGGTCGAAGTGCAGCACACGCAGATGCGCCGTGCACGCGTGCGCAGCGAACTGCCGCGCGTGGCGCTGGTCGGCTACACGAATGCGGGCAAGTCGACGTTGTTCAATGCCCTCACCGGCGCCGATGCCTACGCCGACGACCGCCTGTTCGCTACGCTGGATCCGACGGTGCGGCGCGTTGCGTTGTCCGGCGGCCACGCGGTATTGGCCGACACCGTTGGTTTCGTGCGCGACCTGCCGCATGAACTGGTTGCCGCATTCCGCTCGACCTTGTCCGAAGCGCGCGAAGCCGATCTGCTGCTGCATGTGATCGACGCGGCGGACCCGCTGCGCGAGGAGCGCATCGCGCAGGTCGATTCGGTGCTGCAGGAGATCGGTGCCGGCGACATCCAGCAGCTGCTGGTGTTCAACAAGATCGACCGTGTCGAAGGCGCCATCGCCCGCCACGACCGTCCCGGCAACGGCGTGACCGGCGGCGCGCGCGAACGCGTCTGGCTGTCGGCGCAAAGCGGCGAAGGCCTGCCGCTGCTGCGCCAGGCCCTCGGCGAACGCCTCGGGCTGCGCCGCATCCATGGCGAGTTGCAGTTGCCGGCGTCCTCGGGCCGCCTGCGCGCGCGCCTGCACGAACTGGGCGCCGTCCGCGAGGAGAGCCACGACGAGAATGGCTGGAACCTGCGGCTGGACCTGGCCGAAGCCGACGCGGTGCGGCTGGCCACGCTGGCCTACGGCGCCCCGCTGCAGGCCCTGCTGCCCGAGCCATTGGTGAGCCCCGCCTAGCCCGTCCGGTTAGAATTCGACCGGTCGGCGGCCACATCGTCGTCCGCTGGTATCGCTGGCGCGGCGTCGCGCGCATTCGTTTTCAATCTTGGAGCAGGCATGGCCTGGAACATTCCCGGCGGCGGGTCCGGCAAGGACGGTCGCAACACCCGCCAGCGCAGCGGCGGACCGTTGGATCGCTGGCTTGAACCCTTGCGCGGCCTGTTCGGCGGCAGGGGTGGCATGGCCCGGTGGGTCGGCATCCTCGTCGCGCTGTGGCTGGTCTTCAACTGCTTCGTGCTGGTCACCGAGCAGCAACGCGGCGTCGTCCTGCAGTTCGGACAGTTCTCGCGCGTGCTGCAGCCGGGGCCACATCTGAAATGGCCGTGGCCGATCGAGCGCGTGATGAAGGTCAACGCGACCCAGAGCCAGGCATTCAACGACACCGTGCCGGTGCTGACGCGCGACGGCAACATGGTCAGCGTCGAGCTCAACGTGCAATACCGCATCAGCGATCCGAAGCTGTACCTGTTCGGCACGCGCAACGCCAACAAGGTGCTCGAGCAGGCCGCGTTGAGCACCGTCCGCGAAACCGTCGGCCGCTCGGACCTGGATACCGTGCTGGGTGCCCGCGGCGGCCTGATCGGCACCGTCAACCGCCAGCTGCAGTCGTCGCTGGACGCCTACCACACCGGCTTGACCGTGTCGGAACTCAACCTGCAGAACGCGCGCTTTCCCGATGAAGTGAAGGACGCGTTCGACGAGGCGCAGCGCGCCAACGCGGACAAGACCACCGCGATCAACCAGGCCAAGGCCTACGCGGCGAAGGTCGTGCCCGAGGCGCGCGGCGAGTCGGCGCGCCTGCGCACCACGGCCGAAGGCTACAGGACCGCATCGATCGATCGCGCCACCGGCGATGCGACGCGCTTCTCGCTGTTGCTCGACCAGTACAAGCTCGCTCCCGAAGTCACGCGCAAGCGCCTGTGGCTGGAAACCGTGCAGCAGGTCCTCACCGAAAACCGCAAGATCATCGGCGATGGCAGGCAGCTGATCTACGTGCCGATGTCGGCGACAGGCGACGACAAAGCCGCGGCTCCCGCCGTGATTCCGGCCGACGTCGCATCGCCAACGGTCAATGCCACCACCACCGAGGCCCGTCCGGACCGCAGCCAGCGACCGACGGGACGTGAGGAGCCGTCGCGATGAAATTCTCCGCCTGGATTCCATTGGCGATCGCCGCGTTGCTGGCGCTGTTCGGCTCGGTCTATGTCGTGTCCGAAGGCCAGACCGCCATCGTGCTCAACCTGGGACGGCTCGTGCGCAGCGACGTCGGCCCCGGCCTGCACTTCAAGATCCCGTTCGTCGAAAGCGCGCGCATCTACGATCGCCGCCTGCAGGTCCTGGATGCCAATCCCGAGCGCTACCTGACCTCGGACAAGCAGGACATCAGCCTGGACTTCTTCGCCATCGGCAAGATCCAGGACGTGCGCGCCTTCTATCGCGCCACCGGTGGCGACGAGGAAGTCGCCGTGCAGCGCCTCGCACCGATCATCAAGAATGCCCTCACCGGCGAAATCAATTCGCGCACGCTGCAGCAGGTCGTGTCCGGCAACCGCGAGGAAGTCGTCGCGCGCCAGCTGAGCAGCATCAACAAGGGCGCGTCGACGCTGGGCGTGCAGATCATCGACATCCGCATCAAGCGCGTCGACCTGCCCGAGGACAGCAACGTGCTCAAGTCGGTCTACGACCAGATGCGCTCGCAACGCCAGCAGGTCGCCAGCCAGTTGCGCGCCGAGGGCGTCGAACAGGCGCAGAAGATCCGCGCCGAAGCCGATCGCCAGCAGCAGGTGCTCGTCGCCGAGGCCGAGCGCGACGCGCAGAAGTTGCGCGGCGAGGGCGATGCACAGGCCGCGGCGATCTATGCCGCCGCCTACGGCCGCGATCCGTCGTTCTACGCATTCCATCGCAGCCTGGAGGCCTATCGCAGGTCGTTCGCCGACGGCAAGGCCGTGATCGTGCTCGACCGCAACGATCCGTTCCTGCAATTCCTGCGCAGCGACAAGTAGGCATGCAAGATTTCCTGTCGGCACTGTGCCTGGTCGCGGTGCTCGAAGGCCTGTTCCTGTTCGCGGCGCCAGGTGGCTGGAAGCGCGCCGCGGAACAACTGCATGCCATGCCCGACCAGCGCCTGCGCGCCGTGGGCGGCATCGTGGTCATCCTCGGCCTGTTGTCGCTGTATTTCGTCCGCGGTCTGTAAGGCGGTTCGGGCCATGACAGGCGCCGGGCGGGCCTCGAATTCCTGAGGATCCCATGGGAGCGACGTCAGTCGCGATTGGAACCCACCAGCCCCGGGGCTGTTATCGCGACTGACGTCGCTCCCACAAAAGCGGCTTTTGGCACCGCACTGGCCCCACCCCGGCAAAACCCGGATAATGCGCAAAAGCCGGGGGGCGATCCTCCGGCTTTTTTTCGTGAATGCCCCTGTACGAGCGGATTTACCGCGACCAGGCCGGCCACGGTCGCGGCTTGAGCCGCTCCTACACATGCTTGAGGAGTTCCACATGGGTCAGTCAGTCGTCGTTCTCGGGGCCCAGTGGGGCGATGAAGGCAAGGGCAAGATCGTCGACCTGCTGACCGAACAGGTCGGCGCCGTCGCGCGCTTCCAGGGCGGCCACAATGCCGGCCACACGCTGGTCATCGGCGGCAAGAAGACCGTCCTGCACCTGATTCCGTCCGGCATCCTGCATCCGGGCGTGCTGTGCCTGATCGGCAACGGCGTCGTGCTGTCGCCCGCAGCGCTGAAGAAGGAGATCGGCGAGCTCGAGGCCGAAGGCATCGACGTGCGCTCGCGCCTGAAGATCAGCCCGGCGACGCCGCTGATCATGCCGTACCACATCGCCCTGGATCAGGCCCGCGAGAAAGCCGCCGGCGGCAAGGCGATCGGCACCACCGGTCGCGGCATCGGCCCGGCATACGAGGACAAGGTCGCGCGTCGCGGCATCCGCGTCGCCGACCTGCATTACCCGCGCCAGCTTGCGGAAACCCTGCGCACTGCGCTGGATTACCACAACTTCGTGCTGACCAAATACCTCGGCGTCGATGCGATCGACTTCCAGAAGACGCTCGATGAAGCGCTCGAATTCGGTGCGTATGTCGAGCCGATGAAGTCCGACGTCGCCGGGATCCTCCACGACCTGCGCAAGCAGGGCAAGCGCGTGCTGTACGAGGGCGCGCAGGGTTCGCTGCTCGACATCGACCATGGCACCTATCCGTACGTCACATCCAGCAACACCACGATCGGCGGTGCGCTTGCCGGCACCGGCGTTGGCGCCGACGCGATCGACTATGTGCTCGGCATCGCCAAGGCCTACGCGACCCGCGTCGGCGGCGGCCCGTTCCCGACCGAGCTCGACGATGACGTCGGCGAAGGCATCCGCGCACGCGGCCAGGAATTCGGCGCCACCACCGGCCGTCCGCGCCGCTGCGGCTGGATCGACCTGGTCGCACTCAAGCGCGCCGTCGCCATCAACGGCATCAACGGACTGTGCATCACCAAGCTCGACATCCTCGACGGCATGCAGACGCTGAAGATGTGCATCGCCTACCAGTACCGCGGCAAGCGCACCGAGTACGCGCCGCTCGACGCCGAAGGCTGGAACGAGTGCGAGCCGGTCTACCTGGAGTTCCCCGGCTGGCAGGAAAGCACCCACGGCATCACCGAGTGGGACAAGCTCCCCGCCGCCGCACGCGCCTACCTGCGCGCGCTGGAAGAACTCTCCGGCTGCCCGCTGGCGATGGTCTCCACCGGGCCGGACCGCGACGCGAACATCGTGTTGCAGGATCCCTGGGCCTGATTGGCCGTTAGAGAAAAGGCCGCCCTCGAGGCGGCCTTTTTGCGCGCCAGCTAGTCCCGGTTACTCTCTGGCGACACAGTGGTTGGCAAGTGGACAACCTGTCGCCACGGGCATGGAAGCGCTCGTAGTCGCGATCCCATTCAATTTATTAGCAAACATGGAGGTTTGAATTATGAAAACTGGCAAGACATATCTGCTGGTGTTGATATGTAGCAGTTTGATTGGGGCATGCAATCAATCCCTATCGGCAGAGCCTCCTTCGTCATCGAATGCTGCATTGCCGGATAAATCGTTGGCAAGGACTGCTAAGGCGGAAGCTGGTGAAAATGATGCTGGCTTATTGCGCCACAGCTTTAGCAAGTGTGTCGACAAATCCGAAGGGATTACGGCAGAAATGCAGGCATGCATGGAGGCGGAGTACCAGTTCCACAACGACCGCATGCATGCTGCATACAGGGCTTTGATTGCATCGGAGGATGTAAGTAGCCGCAAGCCAATTAAACTGTCGCAGCAGAACTGGCTATCTAGGACCGAAAAGGAATGTGCATGGGATGCACAGCATGAGGGGCAGGCGCAGCGACTGGAGGCGGAGTACTGCAATATGCGAAACACTGCAAAACGTGCCAATGAGCTCGAAAGAAGAATTGGCGCCGTGAAATGAGGTTCCGCCGCGCATGAAGCGCTTGGCGAGGTCGGCTCAAGGAGGAAAGAATGGACAAGGAAGACATAGCTCGCAAGGTTGTCGCGCAGTGGCATCTAGGCCAAACATCACAGAGGTTCGAGTCATCTGGGATGGGGGCGGAAACAATCTCTACCGGTAAAAATGACCATGGCGGGGTCTCATATGGCGCCTATCAGTTATCGAGCAAGTCCGGCACTCTGCAGGAGTATTTGGCTCAGTCGGCATATGGCGTCAGATTTAAGGGGTTAATTCCCGCTTCTGCGGAATTCGATGCGAAATGGCGCGAAATTGCACGGTCCGACCCCGAGTTTGGTCTAGACCAGCATGACTTTATTGGCCGTAGCCACTATCTCGAGCAGATAGTTCGATTGAATGAAGTCGGATTGCATATGGCTGGCCGTGGTAGGTCAGTGCAAGATGCGGTATGGAGTACTTCGGTCCAGTTCCGCGATCTGACGCCTGCGATCTTTACTGGTGCATTGAAAGAGAAGTTCGGCAGTGCCTTTGCCCTACCTTCTTTGACGGACCATCAGATAGTCGAGGCGGTGCAGGACTATAAAAAAGATCACAACGACACGTTGTTTCGGAGCTCACCCGGCCTGTGGCCCGGTCTTGCAAAGCGCGCGAAATCGGAAAAAGAGGCGCTATTAAAGTTGGCGGATTCCGAGTCGTTGGCGAAGGCTGGACCGATCGTAGATTCACTCGTTTCTCGCGGTCGTTTGCCTGATCGCGAAACCGCAGTCGAGACCCCTAAGGAATTTAGCTCGCTCAGGAAATCTCATTTCCAAGAGCGAGCCGCTGACAGAGCACCCCTTCTATCGACTTCCGGGCTTCAGCGCCAGCTGAACCACCTCGGCTATCACGGAACCCACGGCCATCGCCTGGCTGCTGACGGACACTTCGGCCACAACACCAAGCACGCGGTCATGGCTTTCCAACAAGCCCACCATCTCCACGTCGACGGCGTTGTCGGAAAGCACACGCTTGCCGCGCTCGAGCATGCGCGGCATTCGCCGCTGCTCTCCGAAGCGACGCATCCGCAGCATGCGTTGTACGCGCAGGCGCTGCATGGCGTGCGCAGGTTGCCCGAGGCGATGTTCGGCAGCGCGCGGGCGCAACATAATGCCGCCGCGACACTCACGGTTGCCGCGCATGCCAGTGGCTTGCACAGGATCGACCACGTCGTCCTGGGGACTGACGCCGTGCGGCTGTTCGCGGTGCAGGGGCGGATGGATGATCCGGCGCATCGCCGCGCGCATGTCGATCGCATGCAGGCGGTGACGCAGACGATCGAGCACGCCACGCTCGCGATGCAGAAGCCGGCCATGGCGCCCGAGCCCGCCCGCGCGCATGCCTTCGTGGCTGCACAGGCCGGGATCACCCATCGCGACGTGACGCCAGGCATGCCCTGACCTGGCGTCGAACGCGGCTTTTCGCCGGCGTTCGCGCTTCTTTCATGCGCTGCTGTCGAGCATGGCTGGGCGAGGTCGACTCGCCCGACGCATCGATCGCATGAGCCTGCTGCAGTACCAGCGCAAGCGCCAGTTCGACAGGACGCGGGAACCTGCGCCCGGCAAGTCGCTGCCGGAGGGCAGGCGCGCGATCTTCGTCGTGCAGCTGCATCACGCGTCGCGCCGCCATTACGACTTCCGCCTGCAGGTCGGCGACGCGCTTAAGTCATGGGCAGTGCCGAAGGGGCCGAGCTACGATCCCTCGGTCAAGCGCATGGCGGTGGAGGTCGAGGATCACCCAGTCGACTACGCGACGTTCGAAGGCGAAATCCCCAGGGGCCAGTACGGCGGCGGACACGTGGCGCTGTTCGACACCGGTGTCTGGTCGACACCGCATGACGCCGAGGCGCAACTGGCCAAGGGCCACCTGCGATTCGAGCTCTTCGGCAGGAAGCTCAAGGGTGGCTGGCACCTCGTGCGCAGCGGCAAGCCGGCAAAGCAGCCGCAATGGTTACTGTTCAAGGAGGCTGACCAATACGCGGCCGCGGTCGAGGCCGATGATCTCCTCGCCGACGTGACACCACCGCCGGCCGCGGACGCGAAGCGCGCGGGCAGCGGCAAGGCCGACAAGCAATCCAAGGCGACCGTCACCGCGACACGCAAGCCACGCAGGACCGACTGGGCGAAAAAGGCCGCCAGGCTCGACAAATCCAGGAAGGCCACGCTGAAGAACGAAGCCTTCGCGCCGCAGCTGGCCAAGCTCGGTGACAAGCCGCCCGAAGGCCCGCAGTGGCTGCACGAACTCAAGTGGGATGGTTACCGGCTGGTGACCACCGTCGTCGACGGCAAGGTGCGGATCTGGTCGCGTAATGCCATCGAATGGACGGCGAAGGTGCCGGAGATCGCATCGGCGATCGAACAGCTCGGCCTGAGGAGTGCCGCGCTCGACGGCGAACTGATCGCCGGCAGCGGCACCCAGCAGGACTTCAACCTGTTGCAGGCGACCCTGTCCGGCGAGCAGTCGGGTGCGCTGGTCTATGTGCTGTTCGACCTGCTGCATGTCAACGGCATCGCCATCGACGCGGCGCCGCTGGTCCAGCGCAAGCACCTGCTCGCGGAGATCCTGGACGATCCCCCGCCGCATCTCGCGCTGAGCACGCACATCCTCGGCGATGGCGACGCCGCGTATGCGCTGGCGAGTGAGCGCAGATTCGAGGGCATCATTTCCAAGCGCGCCGATCATCCCTATCGGCCGGGTCGCGGCGACGACTGGCGCAAGACCAAGTGCCTGGATTCGGATGAGTTCGCGGTCGTCGGTTACACGCACCCGAAAGGCAGCCGCAGTGGGTTCGGCTCGCTGCTGCTCGCGAGGCCGGACGGCGACGACTGGGCATACGCCGGCCGCGTCGGCTCCGGTTTCAACAACGGCCAGTTGCGCGATCTCACCAGACGCATCGGCGACGCCGGCACGCCCAGGCCGACCGTCCACGTCAGCGATGCCGCGCGCAAGGACCTCAAGGGTGCGCTGTGGTTTCCGCCGATGTTCGTGGTCGAGGCCTACGTGCGCGGCATCGGCACATCGGGGCTGTTGCGACAGCCATCGCTGAAGGCGATCCGCCTGGACAAGGGCATCGCCGACCTTGCGGATTCGGATCGTGCAAAGCCCACAGCCGCGACGCTGAAGACCGCGAAGCGCAGCAGCAAGACCGCGACAAAGGCCGCCAAGACCACGCGCGCAGGCCAGCACGGCATCGCGGAGAAGTCCCCGGCACCGATGCGGCTCACCAGCCCGACCAAGCTCATCTATCCCGACAGCCACATCACCAAGCAGGATGTCGCCGACTACTACCTGGCGGTGATGGATCAGCTGCTGCCGGAGATCGCCGGACGTCCGCTATCGATCATCCGTTGCCCGGACGGCGCCGGCAAACCCTGCTTCTTCCAGAAGCACCACACGCCCGGCCTGGAACACGTCAGCTTGGTGCGGCTGAAGGAAGAAGCCGGCAACGCCGCCAATTACCTGGTCGCGTATGACGCCGCGGGCATCATGGAGCTGGTGCAACTCAACGCGCTGGAGTTCCACCCGTGGGGATCGCACGCCGACAGTCCCGATATCGCGGACCGCGTGATCTTCGACCTCGATCCCGGACCCAACGTGCCGTGGTCGGAGGTCAAGGCCGCGGCGCTGCACGTGCGCGACCTGCTCAAGCAGGCGGGGCTGCGGGCGTTCCTGCGCACCACGGGTGGCAAGGGCCTGCATGTCGTGGTGCCGCTCAATCCCGGTTGCGGCTGGGACGTCGTCAAGCGATTCGCGAAGGGATTCGCCGACGCGCTGGCCGCATCGGAGCCCCAGCGATTCCTCGCGGTCTCGACGCTCAAGCTGCGACCCAACAAGATCTTCGTCGACTACCTGCGCAACGGACGTGGCGCCACGGCGGTGGCCTCGTACTCGCTGCGCGCCCGCGACCGCGCGCCGGTGGCGATGCCGATCGCCTGGTCGCAACTCAAGGCGCTCAAGCGCGGCGATGCCTTCACCCTGAAGGACGTGCCCGGCCTGCTCAAGCGCCGCCGCAGGGATCCGTGGGCCGGAATCGACAAGGTCGCGCAGGACCTGTCGCGCTGGTCCGGATGAGCCATGGAGCGTGAACGGCCGGTTTCGCGGTACCCGAACATTCGCCGTAATACGGTCGATCTCCAGTGGGAGAAGCACATGTCCGAGATGCATTTCGAGTCACTGCAGGAAGCCCTGCAATACGCCAGTGACCGCATCGACATCGCACTCGCCCGGACCATCCAGCTCGAAGCGATCACCGATGCGCACCACGCGCTGCTCAGCGCCATGGCCGCCACGCATCCGGATCCGGCGGCGCTGCGCGAGGAATGGCGCCGCATCTCGTCGATGATCGTCGCCAGCTCCCAGATCCGCCCGCCCGACGATGCCGCCATGGAGATCCGCGCCGAGCAGACCGAGGCCCAGGTGCGGATGATCAGCGAGATCCTCGACAGCCTGGCCTCGGAGTCGGAAGAGTAGGGTGCGGCTGTCGGGGGAGGTTTCCAGGCAGCGGGATTGCAGCAACAACAGCCACGCAGCGCGGCTTCATGCCCTGTCGAAACCGCTCCGCCCGGCTGGTCCGCCCGGCCTGCTGGCGACGGCGGGTTGCATTACGCGCAGATCGTCGCATTCTGTGGGGGTGTCACCGGCAGGAGCGAGCCACATGATCGACCTCGTCATTGACCAGCGTCGCCGCGATCTCGGCGGCTTCGAGGTCGGGCGCGTGCTGCCGTATGCGCCGCACCGCATGGTCGGGCCCTTCATCTTCTTCGACCACATGGGCCCGGTCGAATTCGCGCCGGGCATCCCGCGCAGCGTCGACGTCCGACCACACCCGCACATCGGCCTGTCGACCGTCACCTACCTGTTCGACGGCGAGATCATGCATCGCGACAGCGTGGGCTCCGAGCAGCCGATCCGTCCGGGCGAAGTCAACTGGATGACGGCCGGACGCGGCATCACGCACTCCGAGCGCTTCGAGAAGGCCCGCGCGATTGGCGGACGCATGGACGGCATCCAGGCCTGGATCGCATTGCCGGTCGAGGACGAGGAAATCGAGCCCGCGTTCGCGCACCACGGGTCCGAAGCGCTGCCCGAATTCACCGTCGATGGCATGTGGATGCGCCTGATCGCCGGCGAATGCTGGGGATTGCGCTCGCCGGTGCGGACCCATTCGCCGCTGGTCTACGCGCATTGCCGGATGCAGGCGGGCGCAAAGCTGCCGATCCCCGTGCATTACCCCGAGCGCGCGGTCTACATTGCCAGCGGCACCGTCGATATCGGCAACCAGACCTTCGGCCCGGGGCAGATGATCGTCTTCACCCGTGGTCGTCCCGGCCTCGTGGTCGCGTTGGGCCCGGCCACGCTGATGCTGCTGGGCGGGGAGCACATCGGCGAACGCTACATCGAGTGGAACTTCGTCTCCTCCCGCAAGGAGCGCATCCAGCAGGCCAAGGCCGACTGGGCCGCCGGCCGCATGAAGCTGCCCGATCTGGACCATCACGAGTTCATTCCGCTGCCGCCCGAGCCCGCCGTGCCGAATCCGATGTCCTGATGCACGCGGCACGGGCTACTCGCCATTGCGGGCCGACTGCAAGGAGGCATCCACCGTGACCATCACCATCGCTGGATTTTCCGGAAGCCTGCGCAAGGGCTCCTACAACGCCAGCCTGCTGCGCGCAGCGGCGGCCATGATGCCGGATGACAGCCGACTCGATTCCGCATCCATCCAGGCGTTTCCGCTGTACAACGCCGATGACGAGGCCGCGCACGGCATTCCCGACGCGGTGACGGCACTCAAGGATGCGATCGCGGCCGCCGACGGCTTGTTGATCGCGACGCCGGAGTACAACCACAGCATTCCGGGCGTCACCAAGAACGCCGTCGACTGGCTGAGTCGCCCGCCCGCCGACATCGCACGCGTGTTCGGTGGCAAGCCGGTCGCGCTGATCGGCGCATCGCCGGGCGGATTCGGCACGATCCTGTCGCAGAACGCCTGGCTGCCGGTGCTGCGCACGCTCGGCGCCGAATTGTGGACCGGTGGACGCTTGATGGTCTCGGGCGCCGCCAAGGTCTTCGACGCCGACGGGCACATCGTCGACGCGCGCATCAACGACGCGCTGCGCACGTTCCTGCAAGGCTTCGTCGACCACATCAAGGGGCGTTGACCGCTTGCGCACGACATCGTCGAACCCCACGACCGATGGCCTGGCCGCCAGTCGCCTGCAGCTGCCGCCCGGGTCGTGGACCACCGTGCTCGATTGCCTGTGCGAACGATTCCCGGCGATCCCGCGCGACACCTGGATCGACCGCTTCGCACGCGGTCGCGTGCTGGATGCGACCGGCACTGCCTTGCACGTCGACGCCGCATACCGACTCGGCGCGGAGATCCGCTACTTCCGCGAAGTGGTCGATGAACCACGCATTCCATTCGAGGAATCCGTCCTGCACGTCGACGCCGACCTCGTGGTCGCCGACAAGCCGCACTTCCTCCCCGTTACGCCCGCGGGCCGCCACGTGCGCGAAACGCTGCTGTCGCGCCTTGTCCGCCGACTCGGCAATCCCGATCTCGTCCCGCTGCACCGCATCGACCGCGACACCGCCGGCGTCGTGCTGTTCTCCGCCAACCCCGCCACCCGCGACGCGTACCAGTCGCTGTTCCGCGCGCACCGGATCCGCAAGCGCTACGAAGCCATCGCACCCGCGCTTCCCGCACTGGCATTCCCGATCACCCGCGCCTCCCGCATCGTGCCCGGCGAACCCTTCTTCCGCATGCAGGAGGTCGAGGGCGCCCCCAACAGCGAAACCCGCATCGACGTCATCAGTCGCGACGATGCGCTCTGGCGCTACGCGCTGGAACCCGTCACCGGTCGCAAGCACCAGTTGCGCGTGCACATGGCCGCCCTGGGCGCACCGATCCACGACGACCCGAGCTATCCGCACCTCACGCCGATCGAAGGCCATGCGCGGCCATTGCAGCTGCTCGCGCGATCGCTGGACTTCATCGATCCGCTGACGGGCAGCCAACGCCACTTCGAAACCCGCTTCACCCTGCAAGCCGATTGACCCTGTCCCGACGCAGCTCTTGCGGCGGATGCCGGCGCTAGCACCTGGGCAACTCACTTCTCCCGCTTGCGGGAGAACGTGCCGAAGGCGGATGAGGGCAGGCCAGCAGCAGTCCCCCAAATCAATCACCGCAGCACCGCCTTTCCCTTCGCCCGCTTGCGGGAGAAGGTGCCCAGATCGCAAGTGCGTCGTGTAGGGAACGAGCGTACACCCAGGCGTAGGTCCCGGTGGTCGCCGCCCCATCACACAAGCGGGCGAGGGGCTGGTCCGTCGCCACCA
>NZ_VKHQ01000019.1 GCF_009792795.1 Cognatiluteimonas profundi | reverse complement strand
CAGGCGACAGTCGGAAGCCGGCTGCCGGGGCGCTACGAGCTGGACTACGGCCACGCCGGGCAACCGCCGGTCAGCATCCTGGTGCTGGCCGGGGAGCGCCTGGCGCAGCTCCAGCGTTGCGTAGAAACCGTGCTGGAGAATACCGCCTATCCCAACTACGAGATCCTTCTGCTGGAACAGGGTGGCGAAGCGGCCGACGTTCGC
>NZ_VKHQ01000018.1 GCF_009792795.1 Cognatiluteimonas profundi | reverse complement strand
GCCGTCGAACAGCGACGACGTGCGGGAGTTCCTCACCTCCCGCCGCGCACGGATCACCCCCGAGCAGGCCGGACTGCCCGCGTACGGCGGCAACCGGCGGGTGTCGGGACTCCGCCGCGAGGAGGTCGCGATGCTCGCGGGCGTGAGCGTCGACTACTACACGCGCCTCGAGCGCGGCAACCTGTCCGGCGCCTCCGACAGCGTGTTGGAGGCGCTGGCCC
>NZ_VKHQ01000017.1 GCF_009792795.1 Cognatiluteimonas profundi | reverse complement strand
ACGGCACCGCCCAGGTATCCATCGGTGGCACCGTCACGGAGGTTGCCGCAGGCGACGTCGACGAGGCGCGCGCTCAGGTCGTCGCGATCGTCGCGGCCCGCGCCGAACAGCTAGGCCGGCCGCTGCACGTCCTCACCCGTGACCCCGCCGGGGAATGGCCGCTGATCATCCACCCGGACCAGACCGTGACCGAGGACGACAGCCGCGAAGCACGACCGCAGGCCCCTGAGCCCGCTGCGGAACCTGCCCCCCAGCA
>NZ_VKHQ01000016.1 GCF_009792795.1 Cognatiluteimonas profundi | reverse complement strand
AGAAGGCGGGTCGCAGGTCGGCGGCCAGATGCGATGGTGTGCGGCCGTGGTGGAGGTCGAGCGCGGCCATCGCTTCATGGGTCGGCACGAACGGCTGCTGGAACGGCAGCGGGATGTCGGGCGACCAGTTGGAGTAGAACGAATCCTGGGTGGCGAGCCGGTACTCGCGGACGTCGCGGATGCGCCGCGCGATCTGTCGGGCGACTTCGGCGCAATC
>NZ_VKHQ01000015.1 GCF_009792795.1 Cognatiluteimonas profundi | reverse complement strand
CGAGGTCCTGTCCGTCAGACCGACCTCGTATTGAACCAGGAAGGCCTCCGACGGGGCTGACCAGGCCCTGCCCGGGCCCGCGCACGCTTCGAGCGGTCAGCGGGTTGCGGCGTTCATGGCACCGCCCGGCACGTCGCCTCGGACACGGCGCGCCTTCTCGGTGTACGGAGCGAGTGCCCGAACGAACGCATCACGCTCCGTGCGGGTCAGATCGATCTGCCAGCGAGTGTTCTCAACGGCGAAGGTCACCGTGACCGCGTCGGGCT
>NZ_VKHQ01000014.1 GCF_009792795.1 Cognatiluteimonas profundi | reverse complement strand
GGCGGGCGAAGCGTCCCGCAGGGCGGCCGAGCGCAGGGCGCGCGGGATCAACGCAGCCTATGCGCGGATCCGCAAGCTGCGCCGGTAAGCGGCATGTCTCCCCCCGATCGTGCGTTACCGCTGCGTCCGTCCCTCCCGCGACTTCCACCCACACACGAGCCGACCATGCAGCCGACCGTCATTGCGCCTTCGGTCCTGTCCGCCGACTTCGCGCGCCTCGGCGAGGAAGCCGACACCGTGCTGGCGGCTGGCGCCGTCTGGGTG
>NZ_VKHQ01000013.1 GCF_009792795.1 Cognatiluteimonas profundi | reverse complement strand
CGATGGCGATTACACCGATCCGCAGACCTTCGTCCGGCTCCAGGCCGCACTCGACGGCAAGCAATCCCCGCTGCATTACCTGGCCATTCCGCCAGCCCTGTTCCCCACGGTGATCAAGGGGCTGGCCGACGCAAGTTGCGCCACCAACGCACGCGTCGTCGTCGAAAAACCCTTCGGCCGCGATCTCGCGTCGGCCCAGGCGCTCAATGCGACCCTGCACGCCGTCTTCCCGGAAGAGCGCGGGTTCCGCATCGACCATTTCCTGGGCAAGGAGGCGGTGCGGAACCTGCTGTATTTCCGCTTCGCCAACACATTCCTGG
>NZ_VKHQ01000012.1 GCF_009792795.1 Cognatiluteimonas profundi | reverse complement strand
TTGCGGGAGAAGGTGCCCGCAGGGCGGATGAGGGTGCTCCTGATCCATCGCTTGGCCGCTCAAGAGCGCCCTCACCCCAACCCCTCTCCCGCAAGCGGGCGAGGGGCTGGTCCGTCGCCACCATGGTTTGCCTCCCACTCGCGGGAGAAGGTGCCGAAGGCGGATGAGGGCAGGCCAGCAGCAGCCCCCCAAATCAATCACCGCAGCACCGCCTTTCCCTTCTCCCGCTTGCGGGAGAAGGTGCCAGATCGGCAGATCGGCGCGCACTGGAAGCGTGTCCACTCCGGTGTAGAGCGCGGTGGCCCCCGCCCCTCTCCCGCAAGCGGGCGAGGGGCTAGTCCGTCGCCACCATGGTTTGCCTCCC
>NZ_VKHQ01000011.1 GCF_009792795.1 Cognatiluteimonas profundi | reverse complement strand
CCTGTCGCGCAAGATCACGGTCGACGTGCGCGGCGAGATCCTGCAGCTGAAGGAAACCATCAACACGATGGTCGACCAGCTCAATGGCTTCGCGGCCGAAGTGACGCGCGTGGCGCGCGAGGTCGGTACCGAAGGCAAGCTCGGCGGCCAGGCCGTCGTGCCCGACGTCGCCGGCACGTGGAAGGACCTCACCGACCACGTGAATTCGATGGCGTCGAACCTGACGCTGCAGGTGCGCAACATCGCCGACGTGACGACCGCGGTCGCCAAGGGCGATCTCTCGCGCAAGATCACGGTGGACG
>NZ_VKHQ01000010.1 GCF_009792795.1 Cognatiluteimonas profundi | reverse complement strand
GCACTTGGAGTGTTAATTCACCGCCACCCAGCTCAAGCCGGAGATCCCCGCCCGGAACAATGCCACACGGCTGCCAGCCCCGAGAGATGTAGAACCCCTCAGCACGAGTGCCAGGACTGGTGGTGAGCCATAAACGCGAGTGCCCCAACGACCACAGCCAGTTGACCATAGTGAAATGGAGTGCGTTGCCGTAACCACGGGCCTCATGATCTGGATGCACAAACAGCGCCCAAATGCTCCCGGCCTTGTACCCCGTAGCGAAAGCGGCGATTTGTCCGTCTGCCTCGACGACCCAAGTGCGGCCCAAATCCTTGAGCGCGGCGATGTAGTCAGCCTCAGTGATGCGATTCGGGTTGGAGAGAGCATTCTCGCGCACGGCCAACCGCACACGATGCATGGCCGGGATATCGCTTTGGGTGGCTTGCCGCAATGACATGAGTGGGCCCTAACACCTGAATTAAGCCGAGCCGCGAAGCGGCTTCGGCTTGAATGAATTGTTAGACACCGCCGCGATGCTTTTGTCTTAAGCGGCGACCCAGAGCAATGCAAAAGCTAAACACAATTGATACAAACCAGACTAGAACAATTGCCACAATAATGCCCTGTGGTAGGGCGAAGTATCGCCCCAAAGCGCCTGCTGGATGGAGTTGACCAATCCAGGTAACGCTCATTAGTACCGCTACGACAATTGCGGCATGGAGCAATTGAAGTGAATTGACCTTTCGATTGATTTGCGAATTCGGGGCACGGCGAGCGATCGCTTTGGAAGCAAAATGACCCAAGGCAATCAGCAGAATGATGGGAATCAGAATTGCAGCTACCGCGAGAGCTATAAGTCCAATCGGATTCATTCCATTACTCCTAGCGGTGTCTAACACCTGAATTAAGCCGACTTGCGTAGTGGAGGCAAAAGCGTGGCAGGCTTTTTATGCCACGCTTTTGATGTAACGAAGCAAGTTCGGCTTGAATAAATTGTTAGGCCGCAATCGTAACGTAGTCGGCCACTAAACCCGCGTCAGTACTCAGGGCGCGAGAGTTTTAAAGCTTAGGCGCGCGCATGCGGCCCCATTGCCTATTTTGTATGCGGCTGCTTCAGATGCAAGATCGGCAGCAGCCCACGCGGGATTGCACATGTGGAAGCAGCCGCCGCTGACTCCTTTAGCGCAGCCGCTGCGCATGCAAGAAAGGGTGCAAGCATCGACCGGCAAACAACGTTGTGCAAAGTGTTGAAACACGCGGCGATCCCCAGAACTATCAAATGCGATACCGTCGATATTGCAGTGACTCTGCCAAGCTGCATGGTTCATTGCGCCGCTGGGTGAAGGTGAGTTGGATCGCGAACAGGACATAGCGACCAACGTTAACAAGACCCAGACGATGCGTGTAAGTTTCATTTGCGGCCTAACACCTGAATTAAGCCGAGCCGCGAAGCGGCTTCGGCTTGAATGAATTGTTAGGTGCCGGGCCTTGACAGTGGGTAACAGCTATTGTACAAATATATGTACAACTGGAGCCACCCTATGGACGCGATTACTTACAGCACCGCCCGAGCCAAGTTGGCCGACACCATGGACCGTGTTTGCGACGACCACGAGCCTATCATCATCACCCGCAATGGCGAGCAGGCCGTTGTGATGATGTCGCTCGATGATTTTAAAGCGCTCGAGGAGACCTCTTACTTGCTGCGCAGCCCTAAGAACGCCCAGCGTTTGCTCGAGAGCATCGCGGCCCTTGAGGCCGGGAAAGGCAAGGCACGGAGCTTGGCCAAGTGAAGCTAATCTTTTCCGAGCAAGCTTGGGAAGACTATTTGTACTGGCAGAAAATAGACAAAAAGCTGGTGCAGCGCATCAACGAACTGATCAAAGAGATCACGAGAACGCCGCACTCGGGCACTGGAAAGCCAGAACCGCTAAAGCATGCATTGGCTGGCTATTGGTCGCGTCGCATCAATGATGAGCACAGAATCGTCTATAAGGTAGCCGATGGCTCATTGCTCATCGCGCAGTTGCGATATCACTACTGACGGCACCTAACACCTGAATTAAGCCGGCTTGCGTAGTGGAGGCAAAAGGCGGTTAGGCTTTTTATAACCGCCTTTTGCTGTAACGAAGCAAGTTCGGCTTGAATGAACTGTTAGGCCATGCTCCCAGCGGGCCCCGAGCGCAAAAGATAGCCGATAACAGACTGGCCCGCGAACAGGCCCAGGCTTTGCTCCGGAAACCTGATGGATGCGACGCACGACGCCGAGCAGGCCAATAAGGTGCAGAGGATTTGCAACAATCCGTTGCAGTCGGATCACGGTGAAGCAACGCTGTGCGGAATGCCTGGCGGCAGGGCCAAAGATTTTGCAATGCAAGCGGGGCAGGGCCACTGGCTAACCCGCGGACCGAGACTGGTCGATTAGGCCGGGCTGTTTGCCCTGAGCACTTTGCCCCCAAAGCGAGGCCTAACACCTGAATTAAGCCGACCCGCCCAAGAACCCATATGGAGTCTTGAAGCCACGAAGCGGGTTCGGCTTGAATGAATTGTTAGGGGGCGCAGGTTAACAAAGTAAGTG
>NZ_VKHQ01000001.1 GCF_009792795.1 Cognatiluteimonas profundi | reverse complement strand
GCACTTGGAGTGTTAATTCACCCGGCATCACTTGCTGCCCGAGTACGCACTGCTTTACCGGACAATAGAGCGGCTTGGTTTCTTTGTTCAAGCAACAACTCGTTCGCATGAGCGACCTTTGCCGGATCCTTAGAAAAGAACAGTGGCTCTGTAGCGGCGATTCTGTCGCGGATGGCCTCGATTTCGGGGTTGGAGTGATCCCATGAAATGAAGTCATCCCACTCCAGTACATAGCGGAGCTCGTCATCGATAAACCGGTCAATTAACCCGACCAAGTCAGAAAGACTTTGCACGCCATCCTTGCGAATATGGATGTGGGGCGAATGGCGCAGCCAGCGGACGATTCTGCGGAACATATTTCTCCGATGCGATGATCTGAAATGCCGCCTAACACCTGAATTAAGCCGAGCCGCGAAGCGGCTTCGGCTTGAATGAATTGTTAGCTGCCTACTGCGCAGCCTTGTACGTGATGTGCACGCTGTCGAACTCCGGTCTTGCTAGGAATATTCGCGCCATTGGGTGGTGGGACACACTCAGCGATTCGAGACCAATCCATTGCATTTGAACGGCAGGCCCGCCTCCGGCGCCTGACGGAGCAGCCCCATGATTAGTGTCAGCGCTGAACACGTTTCCAGAGCTGTTTCCCAAGGAGCGGCCCGCCGGTAGTACCGAAATTTGAGTGCTGTAGCCGGTCGTGGCGCCGCAATCTCGCTGAAACACAATAGCGTTGAACTTCCCGTTAGGCGAAGGAAGCTGCGCGAGTACCTCGTTACCACATGCGTCATCAAGCATAAGCCAGATGCCGATGGCAGCGACCAACACAAGTGCCAGACATGCGCCGCCGATCCAAGCAAGGGTCTTCAGAACTTTGCGCATAAAGCCATGGCAGCTAACACCTGAATTAAGCCGGCTTGCGTAGTGGAGGCAAAAGGCGGTTAGGCTTTTTGTAACCGCCTTTTGCTGTAACGAAGCAAGTTCGGCTTGAATGAACTGTTAGGCCACGCTCCCAGCTGGCCCCGAGCGCAAAAGATAGCTGATTAACGGCGGGCCCGCGAACAAGCCCAGGCTTTGCTCTAGGAGCTTCATGGAAGCGGCCCGCGACGCCGAGCAGGCCAATGAGTTGCAGCGCAATTGGCAACAACCCACTGCGGTCGGATCACGGTGAAAAAAGGCTACGCGGAATGCTTGGCCGCAGGGCCAATGATTGTGCAACGCGAGCGGGGCAGGGCGACTGGCTACCCCAAGACCGAATCCGCTCGAGCAGGCTGGCTGTTTGCCCTGAGCCTTTGCCCCATGCGCGGCCTAACACCTGAATTAAGCCGAGCCGCGAAGCGGCTTCGGCTTGAATGAATTGTTAGCGCCCATCCAGGGACGCCTGAACTGGCGAGATGCATTCCTTGAGCTGTTCAAAACTCACCTCAATGACAGCCTGCATTGGGTGATAGGCCCCATAAAATCGCCACTGGTTAAGGTTGCCTTGTCCGTCGCGAAAATCTAAGTAATAGGTTTCGCCGTGGATCACTGGAAGCAGGGCTGGCGAATCAGCCTGGAAGCCGACGGGAATAGACTGGCGATGCAGGCTTTGCAGCACACTGAGTGCCGCAGGACACTCGTGGATCGGTTCCTTATGCACGCAGGTGCGGCGGCCAGTGCCGACCGCAACCAGCAAGAATGGATCCACAGCGGGGCTGCCGAATATCTCTCCGTGCCCTGGATCAATCACTACAAGTCGCGTTGGGCCGTTGCCCGTGTCCGGCTGAACAGCGATGCGAATACCTCCAGCCGAAAGTTCTGGCGCAGCCTCCCAAGCGAATAGCGTGTCTGACAGAGTCTGCGAAAAGCAGCCTGAGTTATTCGGATGCCAATATTCTTTAGCATCGACAGCGGACGAGCAGATTACTAGTACGAGGACGAGTAAGTATTTCATGGGCGCTAACACCTGAATTAAGCCGACTTGCGTAGTGGAGGCAAAAGCGTGGCAGGCTTTTTATGCCACGCTTTTGATGTAACGAAGCAAGTTCGGCTTGAATGAATTGTTAGGCCCCGGCCAAGTGACCGCATACCCGATGCCTAGTTGTTTGACTCCGCCTCTCCTTTGCGGATTGCCTCATCGTACTGCGCGTCGCATATGTATTTTTGGTCGTACGCTGCGATCTGTTCGCAGGCCTCGCGAACCTTGCCTGCCTCGATCTCGTACTTGGGAATAGAGGCGCCGTAGATTGTCATTGCAATCACCAATACGACCGGGACAACAATGAGCCAGGGCCATATCTTTGCCCGCGGCACTATAGCGCCGCATTTTGGACATGCTTTTGCCGTTGTGCTGATCTCATTGCGACATTCATTACACGCGGTCATTGCCATAGGGCCTCCTCAGGCCACAACAAGGCGCCTAACACCTGAATTAAGCCGAGCCGCGAAGCGGCTTCGGCTTGAATGAATTGTTAGGGCGCAAACGAGCAGGTGTAATTGAAAGCTTACGGCCCCGCTGCAGTAAGCGAGGGAACTCCGCTAGAAGTAAATCCATAACGGTATGCCAAGTTTGCGCCCACCGGAACATCAATAGTTAGCTGGGCCTGCTGCATCTGTGGCGCGGAGTAGAAGCGTTTGCATAGCCAGGTGTTGAGCGCTGGAGCGCCACGTAACGTGTGCGAGCCAGGGCTAACCTTGGTCGAATAGGATTGACCGCGATCTAGTTCCGCGACGACTTTCCCGTCCAAGTAAATCTCGCCGAGGCAAAGCTTTCCCATTGCTCCGACATCTCGAGTTACTTGGATTGTGGATTCTGGTGCGGATTGAGATTGGGCCGCTGAAGATGGAGCGACGACCTCTTGGGCAGCAACCGGCCCTAACGCTGCCATGGGAATCAAGCTCATCAGGTAGCCAACGTAGCGGCTATTCATGGTCTCTCTCCGTACGGGGCTCTGGAGGATATCAATTGCGCCCTAACACCTGAATTAAGCCGACCCGCCCATGAGCCCGTATGGAGCCTTGCAGCCACGAAGCGGGTTCGGCTTGAATGAGTAGTTAGGGTGCAGCGGCTGCATCACTCGCATGCTGCTCCTCAACTGGGACAGTGCATCGATTCCCTAACCGCAGGGACGAAGATCTGGGAAAAGCGGTCATCGCGTGACCGCAAGCGAGCTTGCGGCGCGCGCGTTGCGCCGCTTTTCTACCATGTTTGCCGCGCCGCCGACAGTCGGAAAGCCGCGTCCTGTTCCGTGAGCATTTCCCCACGCACGAGAGTGTTCGACCGCTGTCTCCCTAACACTAAGTAGACCCCGGGTAGGGGCAATAGGAACGGATATTCAGGTCGCGCTCCTCACCCGTCAAGCCATAACCCTACGCCTTATCAAGTATTTGCCTGATTTCTTTGGCGTTCCCTTCCCGGCAGATTGATAAGTAACGCTGTCAAACCGGGTTGATAAGTCTTATGGGCTTGGGTGCAAGGTGATAAGGGAAAGGGACGTTCAGGCCCGCGAACCCCGGCTGCTCGATGCGGTGCGGATCCGCCTCCGGGCGAAGCGCTACAGCATCCGGACGGAGACTATCTACCTGGCGTGGATTCGGCGCTTCATTCTTGCCAATGACAAGCGCCACCCGAAGGACATGGGCGCACCGGAGCTCGAACGCTTCCTCTCGATGCTGGCGGTGGAAGGCAACGTGGCCGCCAGTACGCAGAATCAAGCCCTGTCGGCGATGCTGTTCCTGTACCGCGAGGTCTTGAACATCCAGTTGCCATGGATGGAGAGCATGGTTCGCGCCAAGCGGCCGCAGCGGGTGCCAACGGTGCTGTCGTGCGGCGAGGTGCAGCGGATCCTGGCGCAGATGGACGGTCGGCCGTGGTTGCTGGCAAGCCTGCTCTACGGGAGCGGCCTGCGCCTGATGGAGTGCCTGCGGTTGCGGGTCAAGGACACCGACTTTGCCCGCAACGAGATCACCGTGCGCGGCGGCAAGGGCGCCAAGGATCGACGGACGGTGCTGCCGGCTTCGCTGGTCGAACCGCTTCAGCGAGAGGTCGAGCGAGCGCACCTGATGCATCAGGAGGACGTTGCCGCCGGATTCGGCGAAGCCGTCCTGCCGCATGCGTTGGCAAGGAAATATCCGAACGCGGCTCGGGAATTCGGTTGGCAGTTCGTGTTTCCGGCACCGAAGCGATCGGTCGATCCGCGTGGTGGCGTGGAGCGTCGTCACCACTTCGACGATGGCGTCCTGTCGCGGGCATTGAAGCGGGCCTGCGGCAAGGCTGGGATCGTCAAGCCGGTATCGGCGCACACGCTGCGGCATTCGTTCGCCACCCACTTGCTGGAAGCCGGGTATGACATCCGCACGGTGCAGGAATTGCTTGGCCATAGCGACGTAGCGACCACGCAGATCTACACGCATGTCCTGAATCGCGGCGCCGGTGGCGTGTTGAGCCCGCTGGACCGCCAGGCAATGGACATTCGCACGCTGAACCTGGCGCCTCCGGTTGGTCCGAAGGCGCCAGTTTCCTGACTCAGCCTTGGAACGGCGCCGCATTCTTGAGCGGTTCGCCCTTGCGGCTGCACACCGGCGGGTTGGTCAGCCCCATTGAGAGCCAGTTGCCGCCATTGATCATGCAGGTGAATTCCTTGCCGTCCTTCGCCTTGAGGCTTGCGTAGGTATTGAGGCCTTCGGTGCGACGGCTGACCAGGGTCAGGTCTTCGGCAGCGTAGCCGAGCGCGGCAGAGGTTTCGGACTTGATCCGATCGTCGGTCAAGATGGTTTTGGAGCTGCCGGCGATCGAAGCGCAACCGGAGAACAACAACGACACGGCGCCCAGCAGGACGAATTTCGACAGTGACATGCACCACTCCTTGGTAGCCCGAGAGGAATCGGCGGGGCGGGCCACACCCGCGCGAACCCGTCCTTCCTGGACGGGACGCGCATGGTCGACGATGGGCGCCGCACATGCAATCGGAAAAATCCTAACGGGCTTGCATCGAAACGCTGCGGGCTATTTCGCCAGCGACGCCAACAACCCGCGCGCCGCCTGCAGGCGACTCGCCGCATCGGGCAGGTCCAGCTTGATCCGTAGTTTCTCGGGGCCATCCAGCGCGTAATGCTTCGGCTGCTTCTGGATCAGCTGGATCACGGTCATCGGATCGACGTTGGGCTTGCTCTCGAACTGCAAGCGGCCGCTCACCGGGCCGAGGTCCAGCTTGCGGATGCCCAGTCGCGTCGCCTGCAGCTTGAGCTCGGCGATGGCGAACAGATGCTTGGCGGGGTCCGGCAACAGGCCGAAGCGGTCGATCATCTCCACCTGCAGCTCGCGCAGCGCATTGCTGTCGCGCGCCGAGCTGATGCGCTTGTAGAGCGTGAGTCGCGTATGCACGTCGGGCAGGTAATCGTCTGGGATCAGCGACGGGATGTTGAGTTCCACTTCGGCGCCGCGTGATTCCTGCAGGTCGGCATCGGGCAGCTTGCCCTGGCGGATGCTGCGCACCGCGCGTTCGAGCAGCTCGGTGTAGAGGCTGAAGCCGACTTCGGCCATCTGTCCGCTCTGGTCCTCGCCCAGCAATTCGCCGGCGCCGCGGATCTCCAGGTCGTGCGTCGCCAGCGTGAAGCCGGCGCCCAGCTCGTCCATCGAGGCGATGGCGTCCAGGCGCTTGCGCGCATCGCTGGTGATGCTGCGCTGGTCTGGCACGACGAGGTAGGCATAGGCGCGATGGTGCGAGCGGCCGACGCGACCGCGCAGCTGGTGCAGCTGGGCCAGGCCGAACTTGTCGGCGCGGTTGATCACGATGGTGTTGGCGTTGGGGATGTCGATGCCCGACTCGATGATCGTCGTGCACAGCAGCACGTTGAAGCGCTGCTTGTTGAACTCGAGCATGACGCGCTCCAGCTCGCGTTCGGGCATCTGCCCATGCGCGATGCCGATGCGCGCGTCCGGCACCAGGTCCTGCAGTTCGCGCTGCATGCGACCGATGGACTCCACATCGTTGTGCAGGAAGTACACCTGGCCGCCGCGCGCGAGTTCGCGCTGGAAAGCCTCGCGCAGTTGCGCGTCGTCCCAGGGCACGACGAAGGTCTGCACCGCGAGGCGATGCGCGGGCGGCGTGGCGATGATGGCGAGGTCGCGCAGGCCGGCCATGGCCATGTTGAGCGTGCGCGGGATCGGCGTCGCGGTCAGTGTCAGCAGGTGCACGTTGGCGCGCAGGGCCTTGAGTGCTTCCTTCTGTCGCACGCCGAATCGCTGTTCCTCGTCAACGATGACCAGGCCCAGGTCCTTGAAGCGCACGTCCTTCTGCAGCAGCCGGTGCGTGCCGACGATGACGTCGAGCGTGCCATCGGCGATCTTCGCGATCTCCGCCTTGATCTCCTTGGGCGACTTGAAGCGCGACAGCACTTCCACGCGCAGCGGCCAGTCGGCGAAACGGTCGCGGAAGTTGCGGTAGTGCTGTTCGGCCAGCAGCGTGGTCGGTACCAGCACGGCGACCTGCTTGCCGGCTGCGGCGGCCACGAACGCGGCGCGCACCGCGACTTCGGTCTTGCCGAAGCCGACGTCGCCGCAGACCACGCGGTCCATCGGCCGCGACGAGGCGAGGTCGCCGATGACGGCCTCGATCGCGCTGAGCTGGTCGACGGTTTCTTCGAACGGAAATGTCGCCGCGAACGGCTCGTACATCGAGCGGTCGACGTCGATCGCCAGCCCTTGGCGCGCGTGTCGCCTGGCCTGGATCTCCAGCAATTCCGCGGCGACATCACGGACCTTCTCGGCGGCCTTTTTCTTGGCCTTCGACCACTGCTCGCCGCCCAGCGAATGCAACGGCGCGGTTTCGGCCGACGCGCCCGAGTAGCGATTGATCAGGTGCAGCTGCGCGACCGGCACGTACAGGCGGTCGCCCTTGGCGTATTCGATCTCCAGGTATTCGCCGGGCATGCCACCGGCTTCGAGCATCACCAGGCCGCGATAACGACCAACGCCGTGGTCCTCGTGCACGATCGGCGCGCCTTCGGTCAGCTCGCCCAGGTCGCGGATGATCGCTTCGGGTTCGCGACCGGCGCGCTTGCGCCGGCGTGGCTGGTTGGCGCGTTCGGGAAACAACTGGCGTTCGGTCAGCACCGCGATCGCGGGCGCCGTCAGCGCAAATCCATCGTCCAGTGGCGCCACGGCGATGGCGAAGGTCGCCAATGGTGTCCCTTCTCCCGCCTGCGGGAGAAGGTGCCCGGAGGGCGGATGAGGGCCGCTCCCGGCGAAGCCCTGGAAATTCGGCAACACCTCCGGCTTGAGTCCCGCCGCGTGCAGGATCTCGATCAGCGCCTCGCGTCGACCTGCGGAATCCGCCGCGACGAGCACGCGGCCCGGATAGCTGCCGACGAATGACTTCAATGCCTCGGCGCCGGCGTGGTCGCGCACGACCAGCGGCAATGCCGGAACCGGCTGGTCGCCGAGCGACTGCGCACGCTCGCGTTGCGGGTGGCCGTCGCCGCAGACGTCGATGCGTGCGGACTGGTTGAGTCGTTCGCGCAATGCCTCCGGCGACAGGTACAGGGCGTCGGGCGGAAGCAGTGGGCGCTCGACGTCGTGGCGGCGCTGTTCGTAGCGCTCGGCGGTCTGGGCCCAGAAGTGTTCGGCCGCTTCCAGGGCGCCTTCGCCAAGGACGGGCAGCGTGTTGGCGCCGAGGTAATCGAACAGTGTCGACGTCGACTGGAAGAACAACGGCAGGTAGTACTCGACTCCCGCGGGCGCCAGGCCGGATTTCAGGTCCTGGTACAGCGTGCTGCGCCGGGTGTCGATGTCGAAGCGGTCGCGCAGCGTATCGAGTGCGCGCTTGAGCGATGCCTCGTCCAGCGGCACTTCGCGCCCGGGCAGCAGGTGGATCGCTTCGATCTTCTCCAGCGAGCGCTGCGATTCCGGATCGAACACGCGGATGGTGTCGATCTCGTCGTCCAGCAGCTCGATGCGAAAGGGCTGCTCGGCGCCCATCGGGTAAACGTCCAGCAGGCCGCCACGCACGGCGAAGTCGCCCGGGTCGAGCACCTGCGGCACGTTGCGATAGCCCGCGCCTTCCAGCCGGCGCTTCTCGGCATCCAGGTCGAGCCGGTCGCCCAGCTTGAGGTCGAAGCTGCCGCCGCTGACGTGACGCAGCGGAGCCAGTCGCTGCAGCAATGTCTGCACCGGCACCACGACGATGCCGCGATCCAGCGTCGGCATGCGGTGCAATGCCGCCAGTCGCTGGCTGACGATGTCCGGGTGCGGGCTGAAGCGGTCGTAGGGCAGCGTTTCCCAGTCCGGGAAGTGCACGATCGGCGGCCATTGCGCCTGTCCCGCGGGCAGTTCGCGCGTGAGCAGCGTGCGCAGGTCGCTTTCGATCTGTTGCGCGGTGTGGTTGTCGCGCGCGATGACGAGCAGCGGCCCATCGTGCGTGCTGGCCGCCGCGCCCAGGTGGAACGCAAGCGCCGATGGCGACGACGGCGCGCGCCAGTACACGCGCTGTTGCCCGGCCCTGGGCAATGGCGGCGTGGTGGATGCGGGCAACGCGGCTGGGGGCTTTGGCATGGAATCGACGGGCTCAACAAGTGCAGCGCCGGCAGTCGTTTGCTGCCAGCGCATCGGTGTCGCAGTTTACTTGAGCGCGATTGCGGCCGGGCTGTCGCGCGTCAGGCTTGGCGATGCCACGGATTCCGCAGGACCCAACCCCGGCGCGTCGCCGGCGTCGATCAGCCCTTGGCGGGTTGCAGGTCCAGCACGACCCGGACCATGCCCGGTTCGCTGGAGGCTTCGCTATGGAATCCCAGCGATTGCGCCAGCGACAGCATCGGCTGGTTCTGCGCGAGCACGTCGCCATAGATGCGATCGACCTGCTTGCCGCGCGCCCAGCGCACGAGTCGCCGCATCAGGTGCCGGCCCAGGCCCATGCCACCGATGAAACGACTGACCAGGATGGCGAATTCGACGTCGCGTCCGCCCGGCACGATGGTCGCCCGCGCAACGGCGCCGACCATGGCTTCACCCGGCGGCAAGGGTTCGGTGACGACAATCGCGAACTCGCTGCGCGGATCCGGTCGCGACAGCTTGTCGGCCATTTCCGCCGACAATTCCGGCAGCGACGATTGCATGCGCACGCGCACTTCGTCAGGCTCGAGCAGCGGGAATGCCGCGCGCAGCGGCTGCGCGTCATCGGGTCGGATGGGGCGGATCAGCACGTCGCGACCATTGGACAGGTGCTGCATCTCGTGCCACGGCGGGAGTCGGTTTCTGGCGGCCATGCCCGATCCTCGCATGGCGCAGGTGAAGCGCTACTCACATTTGTGATCGAGGTCGCTTTGCTAGACTCCGCGCCCGCAGCCGATATCGATCGGTGAACGGAAATTTTCCATTTCCTTGACAGGACTTTCATGGCCGGCAAAGGCGAATCGACCCGCGCAATCCTCTTCGCCCTCGGCGCGAACCTGTCCATCGCCGGTGCCAAGGGGGTGGCCGCCTTCTTCACCGGGTCCAGCGCGATGCTGGCCGAAACCGTGCATTCGCTGGCCGATTGCGGCAACCAGCTGCTGCTGTTGCTGGGGATGAAACAGGCCCGCCGGCCGGCATCGCCGGATTATCCGCTGGGGCATGGCAAGGCGATCTACTTCTGGTCGTTCCTGGTGGCGGTCATGTTGTTCACCGTCGGCGGGATGTTTTCGCTGTACGAGGGCTGGCACAAATTGCACAACCCCGAACCTCTCCGGAAGTGGGGATGGGCCGTGGGCGTGCTGGCCTTCGGTATCGTCGCCGAAGCCTTTTCGACCCGCGCCGCGCTGCAGGAAGCGGCCATCGAGCGGCGCGGGCGCAGCCTGTGGCTCTGGTTCCGGCAAAGCAGGCAGGCCGAACTGGTCGTGATCGTCGGCGAGGACCTCGCGGCGATGGCTGGCCTGAGCGTCGCCCTCGTTGCGGTGCTGGCTACCGTGGTGACCGGCAACCCGATGTGGGACGCGCTCGGCACGCTGGCGATCGGCGCCTTGCTGATCGTCGTCGCGGTGTTCGTCGCCATCGAGATCAAGGCGATGCTCATTGGCCAGAGCGTGGACCCGGCGGTGCAGGCGCAGATGCGCAGGTTCCTCGACGATCGTCCCGAGATCGGCAACGTGATCAGCCTGATCACCCTGCAGCTGGGCAACGACATGCTGGTGTCGGTGCAGGCGGAGATGAGCGAGGAGCAGAGCGCCCGCGCGCTGGCCGTGCAGATCAACACGGTCGAGCGGGCGTTGAAGGAGGAATTCCCGGACGTGCGCTGGAGCTTCTTCGAGCCGGACATCAAGGCCGGGATCTGACCGGGCCGTCCACTGGGAAAGCCGTCGCCGCCACGAAATGTCTAGCCCGCACGCAGCATCTCGACCCGTGGCGCCGGGGCGCCGCCGTCCAGCATCGCCGCCAGCGCGCGCAGCGTCGTGGCCAGGCTTGCCTCGAACTGGTAAGGCGGATTGAGCAGCAACAGGCCGCTGCCGTTCATTCGCAGCGGCGAGTCGTCCGGCCGCACCAGTAGTTCGGCGATCAACACGGATTTCGCCGGCAGGGTCGCGGCGCTGCGGTAGAACGGCTGCAGGCTGCGACGCTGCTTGATCGGATACCAGAGCATGCAGGTCGCCTGCGGCCAGCGGTCCATGCCATCGCGTAGCGCGGCGAACACGCTGGCGAATTCCTCCAGCTGCGCCTCGTAGGGCGGGTCGACCAGCACCAGTCCACGCGCGAAGCGTTGTCCGCCAACCACTGGCGGCAGCAGCGCCTTCATCGCCGCGTAGCCGTCGCGCTGGTGCACGGCGATGCGGCGATCACCGGCCATGTTCGCCTTGAGTGCGGCGGCTTCGTCGGGTTGCAGCTCGCAACAGGCGATGCGGTCGCTTGCGCGCAGCGCATGCGCGAGCAGCCAGGGCGATCCGGGATAGGCGTGCGCGCCGTGCTGGGTGCGGCAGGCGTGGATGGCGGCGACGTAGCGCTGGATCGACGGATCGTCCACTGGCGCCGCGAGCACGCGGTCGATGCCTTCGGAGGCCTCGCCGGTGCGCAGCGCCGGGTCCGAATCCAGTGCGTACAGCCCGCGGCCGGCGTGGGTGTCCAGTGCGAACACCGGCGCCGGTTTGCGCACCAGCGCGTCGCACAGGGCGAGCAGCACGACGTGCTTGAGCACGTCGGCGTGGTTGCCTGCGTGGAAGGCGTGCCGGTAGTTCATCGCTGCATTGTCGGTGCGCCGGCGCCGGCATTCCAGCACGGGCTGCGAAGGCTGCAGTGCAGCCCGGGATGCAATCGCGCGGTCAGGCCGTCACCGGCACCTGGGTGTCGAGCGACAAGTGGATGCCGAGGGCCGGCAGTTCCCGGATTTCGGTGGCAAGGTCGCTGGCGAGCAGCGGCCTTGCGTCGAGCCAGCGCTGCGGCAGCGACAACGACAGGGCATCGCCGTCGGCGACCAGGCGCATGTCGGGTTCGCCGTCGGCTTCGTGCGAGCGTCGGAACAGCACCGCCAGCCGCAGCAGCGCCGCCGTGCGACGGGCCGGGAGCTGCATGCGGTCCGGCAGCGCGGCGAAGGCCGACTTGGGGATGCCACGGCGATGCGTGCGCACCAGTGCCGCCAGCGCGCGCTGCGCCTGTTGCGAGAATCCGGCGATGTCCGAATGTTCCAGGATGTACGCACCATGCACGTGATATTGGCTGTGGGCGATGGCAAGGCCGAGTTCGTGCAGGCGCGCCGCCCAGGACAGCAGCAGGCGATCGTCACGATCCAGCTGCCATGCGCGCTCCACCCGGTCGAACAGCATCATCGCCGTCGCCTCGACGCGCGCGGCCTGCGCGGCGTCGATGCCGTAGCGCTGCATCAGCGCATGCACCGAGGCATCGCGCGGGTCGGCGCCGCTGCCGCGTCCCACCATGTCGTGCAGCACGCCTTCGCGCAGCGCCGCTTTGCTGACGCCCATGCGCTGCAAGCCCAATGCGGTGAAGGCGGATTCCAGCACCAGCAGCCCGCCGGCGATGATCGGCTTGCGCTCGGCCGACAACGCGGGCAGGTCGATCGCGTCGATGCGCCCGGCCATCAGCAGGCGTTCGCGCACCTGCGCCAGGGCGTCGGCGGTGATCTCGCCCTTGGTCAATTTCATCGCCAGGCAGATGGCGGCGATCGCCTTGTTGGTGCCCGATGACCCCAGCGCTTCGTCCCAGCCCAGGTGCCGGTAGACGCCGGCGAACTGCTGGAATTCCGCGGTGACCTCGGTGAGCGCTTCCTTCCACCGCTTGTTGGACAGCTTGCCGTCGGCGAAGAAACGGCGGGTGCTGGCAACGCATCCGGCCTGCAGGCTTTCGCGCTCCAGCGCGTCGAAGCCGCGGCCGATGATGCATTCGGTGGAGCCGCCGCCGATGTCGATCACCAGCCGCAGGTCGTCGGGCCTGGGCGGCTGTGCATGGGCGACTCCAAGATAGACCAGGCGGGCTTCCTCGCGGCCGGAGACGACTTCGATCGTGTGTCCGAGCGCCGTTTCCGCCGGAACCAGGAACGATTGCGGCGCCGCGAGCTGGCGCACGGTATTGGTGGCGATGGCGCGCACGCGTTGTGGCGGGATGTCGCGCAGGCGCTGGCCGAAACGCGACAGGCACTCCAGCGCGCGCTGGCGGACCTCCGGCTTGAGTTCGCGCCTGCTGTCCAGGCCTTCGGCCAGGCGGACCATTTCGCGCAGGCGATCGACCACGCGCAGCTGCCCGAGCACGTAACGCGACACCACCATGTGGAAGCTGTTGGATCCCAGGTCGATCGCGGCCAGCAGGTCGCCGTCCTGCAGTGGCAGCGCCGTCGATGGCGCGAACAGGTGGGTGTCGTTCATGACGAGGCCCCGCAGAGCTTGGCCAGCAGCGATGTCTGCGCCGAATGCGGCATCGCGTCGTCGCCTGGATGCAGCCGCGCATACACGCCGCTGGGTTGCAGCTCCCAGGCGTTGAGGTTGTCCAGTAGGTTGTTGTCCAGGGCCTCTTCCTTGACGCGCGCCGCCAGCTCCGGCTCCAGGATGGGGAAACAGGTTTCCACGCGACGCAGCAGGTTGCGTTCGAGCCAGTCCGCACTCGCGCAATACAGCTCCGGCGCGTCGTCGTTCTGGAACCAGTACACCCGGCTGTGCTCGAGGAAGCGGCCGACGATCGAGCGCACGCGGATGGTTTCCGACACACCCGGCACGCCCGGTCGCAAGGTGCACGCGCCGCGCACGATCAGGTCGATCTGCACGCCGGATTGGGAGGCGGCGTACAGCGCGCGGATGACCTGCGGTTCGTTGAGGGCGTTCATCTTGGCGACCACGCGCGCGGGCTTGCCTTCGCGCGCATGCCGGGCTTCGCGCTCGATCTTGTGCAGAACGCCCGCGTGCAGCGTGAACGGCGATTGCAGCAGCCTGCGCAGCTTGATCGCCGGCGCCATGCCGGAGAGCTGCTGGAAGATCTGGTGGACGTCGCTGCCGATGTCAGGATCGGCCGTGATCAATCCCAGGTCGGTATAGGTGCGCGCGGTCCCGGCGTGGTAGTTGCCGGTTCCCAGGTGGACATAGCGCCGCAGCTTGCGGCCCTCGCGGCGCACGATCAGCAGCATCTTGGCGTGCGTCTTGTAGCCGACGACGCCATAGACGACCTGCACGCCGGCCTGTTGCAGGCGGTCGGCAAACCCCAGGTTGGCTTCCTCGTCGAAACGCGCGCGCAACTCGACGACGACGGTCACGTCCTTGCCGTTGCGCGCGGCCTGCACGAGGTGCTCGACGATCTGCGACTCGCGCCCGGTGCGATACAGCGTCTGCTTGATCGCCAGCACGTTGGGATCCTCGGCCGACTGGCGGATCAGCTCCAGCACCGGGGTGAACGCGTCGTAGGGGTGGTGCAGCAGGATGTCGCCGTCGTTGATGCGATCGAAGATGACATCGGTATTGCGCAGGCTGCGTGGCTGGAACGCCGGGTACTTCAGTTCCGGCCGCTGCACCAGGTCGTAGACCTGCACGACCCGGCTGAGGTTGACCGGGCCGTCGATGCGATACACGGCGTTGTCGGGCAGCTCGAAATTCTGCAGCAGCGTGCGCACGATGGGCTTGGGGCAGTTGCCGGCGATCTCCAGCCGCATCGCGCGCAGGTAGCCACGGCCGATGAGCTCGTCGCGCAGGGCGAGCGCGAGGTTCTCGACTTCCTCCTCGTCGACGATCAATTCGGAATTGCGGGTGACGCGGAACTGGTACGCGCCCTTGACCTCCATGCCCGGGAACAGCTCGTCGACGAACGCCGACAGCACCGATGACAGGAACACGAAGTCGTCTTCGCCACCGGACACCTTCGGCGGCAGCTGGATGATGCGCGGCAGCGAACGCGGCGCGCGCACGATCGCCAGGTGCCCTGCGCGGCCGAACGCATCCTTGCCCTTCAGCACCACGACGATGTTGAGGGACTTGTTGAGGATCTGCGGGAACGGGTGCGCGGGATCCAGCCCCAGCGGCGACAGCACCGGCATGATCTCGTCGCGGAAATAGGCGCGCAGCCAGCGCGTCTGCTTGGCATTCCAGCTGTCGCGACCCAGCACGCGGACGCCGGCGGCATTGAGCGATGGGCGCAGGTCGTCGTTCCAGCAGCGGTACTGCGCCGCCACCAGTTCGGCGGCGCGATCGTGGATGCGCTTGAGCACCGTGGCCGGCGGCATCCCGTCCGCGGCAACCGGCATGTTGAAGTCCTGCGCATGGCGCACGGTCGCCGCCCGGATCTCGAAGAATTCGTCCAGGTTGGTGCACGAGATGCACAGGTAGCGCAGCCGTTCCAGCAACGGGACGCCAGCGTCCTGCGCCTGCGCCAGCACGCGGAAATTGAAGTCCAACTGCGACAGTTCGCGGTTGAAGTACAGCGCCGGATCGCGCAGCGGGTCCGAATCCGTGGGTTCAGTGGCTGGTGACGGGGGTTGCCTGCGCGAGGATTTGTCTTTCATCGGTCGCATTGTAGGAGCGCAAGCCTGCGGCCGCGGTGACCAGCCGCCTGTCCGGCCGGCGAGGTCACGTGATCGCGAGGTCGCGCGGCGAACGCAGGTACACCCGCTCGGGGCCGAAATGGCAGGAAAACCGACTGCCCCGACCGACCTCGCTGGCGATCTCCAGCCGCGCCTGGTGCAGGCTCAGGACATGCTTGGCGATGGCCAGTCCCAGCCCGGTGCCGCCGCTCTCGCGTGAACGGCTGGTGGAGACGCGATAGAAGCGCTCGGTGATCCGCGGCAGGTGCGCGGCCGGGATGCCGTAGCCGCTGTCCTGCACCGACAGCACGGCGCCGCCGCCGGCGTCGCGGGCAAAGCGGATGTCGATGCTGCCGCCTTCGGGGGTGTAGCGCACGGCGTTGCTGACCAGGTTGGAAAACGCACTGTGCAATTCGCGCTGCGAACCCCACAGGTCGACTTGCGCATCGTCCTCCACCGTGATGACGTGGCGATTCTGGCTGAGCGCCTGCGCTTCGCGGCCGAGCGTCGCCAGCAGCGGCGCCATCGGCACGCTTTCGTCGGCGAGCGCGTCCTGGGCCTCCAGTCGCGACAGCGTCAACAGGTCTTCGACCAGCTGCGTCATGCGCTGCGACTGCCGGCGCATCTCATGCAGGATGGGCGCCCACTCGGGCTGCTCGACCGGATCGAGCATGTCCAGGTAGCCATGGACGACGGTCAGCGGCGTGCGTAGCTCGTGCGAGACGTTGGCGACGAAGTCCCGGCGCATGTGTTCCAGGCGCATGAGCTTGCTGACGTCGCGGGCCACCAGCAGCCACAGCTCGTCCGAATACGGGATCAGCCGCAGGTTGAGGCGGATGTCCGGATCGACCGGGGAGGGCATGTCCGACAGCGGTTCGGCATTGCGGCCCGACGACAGCCAATGCGCGACCGGCAGCGGCTGCAGGCGATCGCCAAGCGACGCGTCGATGTCGCGCGGATAACGCAGCCCCAGCAGGCGTGTCGCCGCATCGTTGAACCACAGGATGCGCTGGCTGTTGCGGTCGAGCACGAGCACCGCGTCGGGCAGGGCGGCCGCCGCCGCACGGTAGGCGCGCAGCATGTCGAGCAGGCGACGCTTCTGCGCGCGCATGTCGGCCTGGCTGCGATGCAGCAGGCGGTCGATCTCGTCCCACACGCCGCTGCCGCCGGGCAGGTCCGCACGCCGTCGCGCGAGCAGCTGCAGCAGCAGGTTGCGCAACTTCCATTGCTGCCACGCGAGCGCGCCGAGGCTGGCCAGTGCCAGCATCGGCCAGGGACGCCCGATGGCCAGGCCGATTGCGCCAGCCACGACCAGCAGCACTGCCAGCCGTGCGAGCGAGCGGAGCCATGCGCTGCGTTCGCTGGGCATGCGTTGCGCCTAGACCGCCGTCGAGAAACGATACCCGGCGCCGCGCACCGTCTGCACCATGTTGTCCAGATGCACGGGCTCGAGCGTCTTGCGCAGGCGACGGATATGCACGTCGACCGTGCGCTCCTCCACGTAGACGCTGCCGCCCCAGACGTGGTCGAGGAGCTGCGATCGCGTATAGACGCGTTCGGGATGGGTCATGAAGAAGTGCAGCAGGCGGTATTCCGTCGGGCCGATCGCTACGGCGACGTCGCCCCCGTCGACCTGCGCGAACACGCGATGCGCGGCGCCGTCGATGCGCAGGGCCCCGATCTCGATGCTGCCGTTCTCGTCGTCCTCGCGCGAGCGGCGCATGACCGCGCGGATGCGGGCCAGCAGCTCGCGCGCCGAAAACGGCTTGACCACGTAGTCGTCGACGCCGGCCTCCAGGCCGCCGACCCGATCGTTCTCCTCGCCACGGGCGGTCAGCATGATGATCGGGATCTCGCGGGTGAGCGCATCGCGGCGCCAGCGCCGCGCCAGCTCCAGCCCGCTGGTGCCCGGCAGCATCCAGTCCAGCAGGATCAGGTCCGGCAGCCGGTCGGCAATGGACGCCTGGGCCTCGCGCGCGTCGCCGGCATGCACCGGCTCGTAGTCGGCCTTGCGCAGGGCAAAGGCGACCATCTCGCGGATGGCGGGTTCGTCGTCGACGATCAGGATGCGTTTCTGCACGCGTTCACCGTGTCATCGCCCAGGTCAGGGCGCAAGTAGACGACAGCTGTGTGACCGATCGATGACACGGCTGGGGGCCGCCTGCGTCGCCGGTGGGTGTTGTCAGCGCCGGTCGAGGTCCTCGTCGCGCACGCCCTGTCGCCGCAGTTCGAGCACCGTCGGGGTGATGGCCGCGATGCGCGCATCGATGCGCGACCGGGCGTAGTAGTCGACGTCCCCGCGTTTCTTGAGGGTGTTGAGCTGCACCAGCGCCTGCTCGGGGCGGCCATTGAGGTAGGCGGCCTCGGCGTAGGCTTCGCCGGCGCGCACCGGGTCGCCGGCGATCTCGCTGCTGCGCGCGAAGGTCTGCTGGAACACCGGATCGCTCGCCGCGCTGGACAGCAAGGGCCGCAGGATCGCCTGCGCGCGCTTGCCGGCGATCGGGGTGTTGCGCTCATCGAGCATGCCGGCGTAGGTCAGCGCGACTGCACGATTGCCCGGCATCCGCGCCAGCAACGCCTCGAAGCGGGCATCGGCGGCGGCGATCCTGCTCGATCGCGCCTCGGCCTGTGCCAGCCCCAGCGTGATCCAGACATTGCCGGGGTGGGCGTCCAGCAACGGCCCGAACTCGTCCGCCGCAACCGCCGCATGGCCGTCCAGCAAGCGCGACAACGCCAGTCCGTAGCGTTGCGCGTCGGTCAGGCTGCCGGCGCGACGCAGCTTTTCGTATTCGCGCGTGGCCGCGGCCGGGGTGTCGGCGCTGAGCACGCGCAGGCGTTCGCGCGCCCAGGGGAACTGGCCGCTGTCGCCATGGGCCAGTGCATTGCCGATCCGCAACGATGCCGGCAACAGTGGGTTGTCGACGACCTTGTCGTCGGGGACGAAGGCGTTCGACTTCTGCAGTTGCAGTGCGCGCTGCCTGGCTTCGCTGATGCGCGTCAGCGTCACCGGGTGGGTCTGCAGGTAATCGGGCGTCCGCTCGCGCTCGTCGCCCTGGTTGCTGCGGATGATGGTCTGCAGCTTCTCGAAGAAATCGGCCATGGCCGTCGGGTCGTAGCCGCTGCGTGCAAGGGTGCGGATGCCGATGCGATCGGCCTCGGACTCGTTGTCGCGGGTGTAGTTGATCTGGCGCTGTGCCATCAGCCCCTGCGCCGAGGCCATGACGGCCATGGCCCCGTTGCCGGCGGAACTGCTGTGGGAGGTCTGCGCGACGGCGATGGCGCCCAGCATGGCCAGCAGGATCGGCACGCTGTCGCGCTGCGCGCGTTCGACCGCCCGCAGCACGTGCGACTGCGTCACGTGCGCGATTTCGTGCGACAGCACGGCGGCGACTTCGTCCTCGCGGTTCGCGGCGAGCACCAGGCCGGCGTTGACGGCGACATAGCCACCCAGCGTGGCGAAGGCGTTGACCTGCCGATCGCGCAGCAGGAACAGGGTGAATGGCTGCCGGGGCTTGTCGCTGGCAGCGCCCAGCTTGTCGCCGATGGACTGCAGCCAGCCACCCAGCAGCGGATCGTCGAGGGTGTAGCCGTAATTGCGCAGCTGGGCGAGCGTCATTTCGCCGTACTGCTTCTGCTGCGCCGGACCCAGCACCTCGCCGGCCGACGAGCCGATATCGGGCAGGCGGCTGTCCTGTGCAGCGGCTTGTCCCCCACCCAGCAGCAGGCCGGTGGCAAGGACGCTCACGGCAGCCAGGGACACGATGTTGCGCATGGTGGGTGGAGTTGCCATCGACGGAGCAGCGTGAAGGATGACTGTCGTGGACAGCGCGGGTGTGAACCGGCGGTTAATCCGGCCGGATGGCGGCGGGCCTGGCGACGGGCGTGCCGGGGTGGAAAAGCATGGCCTGCGCCCGCATATTGCGTGCCATCCCTCGGCATTCCGGAGATCGTCTTGAGCCAGCCGGCCACAGAAACAGCGCGTCGCCCCATCACCTTGTTCACCTCGGCCATGTGCGGGTATTGCTCGGCTGCCAAGAACTTCCTGAAGAGCAAGGGCCTGGAATGGACGGAAGTCCGCATCGACCTGGACCCGGTCGAACGCGAGCGGATGATGTCGATGGCGCGGCGGACGTCGGTACCGCAGATCTTCGTTGGCGACACCCACGTCGGCGGCTACGACGACATGATGGCGCTGCATCGCGCCGGCAAGCTGGACGCACTGCTGGTCGGGGACGCCGCATGAGCGATGGGCAGGAGGACCGGCTGGCCGCCTTCACCAGCTTCCGGCAGCGGATGAACGATCGGATCCTGGCCGAACCCAACCAGGTCGTGCGGCGATTCTTCGCCTTGGATACGCAGGCCTACCAGGCCGGCGCGCTCGACGTGAAGACCAAGGAGCTGCTTGGCCTGGTCGCATCGCTGGTACTGCGCTGCGACGACTGCATCAGTTACCACGTCGCCCAGTGCCGGCAGGCGGGGGTCAGCCGGGACGAGATGTTCGAGACCTTCTCCGTCGGCCTGATCGTCGGCGGCAGCATCGTCATCCCGCACCTGCGCCGCGCGGTGGACTTCCTGGACCAGCTGGAAAGCGGCGAGGGCACGACGCCGTCGGTGCACGACCACGCCTGATCGACCCGGGCGGGACGGTCTTCCGCGAGGCATGCGCAGCGGCCGGTTTTGGCCGGGCGGCGCGCATCCGGCATAATTCGCGCTGCAGTGGCGCTGCAGACGCACGCCGCCCATCAGCTGGAAACCCCGAATGACACAGACGATTACCGTGATCCGCGGCGATGGCATTGGCCCGGAAATCATGGATGCGACCTTGCATGTCCTGGATGCCCTGGACGTTGGATTGCAGTACGAATTCGCCGACGCAGGCCTGGTCGCGCTGGAAAAGCACGGCGAGTTGCTCCCGGCGGCGACCATGGATTCGATCCGCCGCAACCGGATCGCGCTGAAGAGTCCGCTCACGACCCCCGTCGGCGAGGGGTTTTCCTCGATCAACGTCGAGCTGCGCAAGCGCTTCGACCTGTACGCCAACGTGCGTCCGGCGAAATCCTTCCCCAATACCAAGGCGCGGTTCCCGGCCAACGTCGACCTGGTCACGGTGCGTGAAAACACCGAGGGCGCCTACATCGGCGAAGGCCAGAGCCTGTCGGAGGATGGCGAGACCGCGCTGCTCACGCAGAAGGTCACGCGTCGCGGTTCCGAGCGCATCGTGCGCTACGCATTCGAACTGGCGCGCAGGACCGGACGCCGCAAGGTGACGGTCGTGCACAAGGCCAACATCCTGAAGTCGACGTCGGGGCTGTTCCTGCGCACGGCGCGGACCGTGGCCGCCGAATACCCCGACATCGAGTGCAACGAGCTGATCGTCGACAACTGCTGCATGCAGCTGGTGATGCGACCGGAGCAGTTCGACATCATCGTGACGACGAACCTGTTCGGCGACATCATTTCCGACCTGTGCGCCGGCCTCGTCGGCGGCCTGGGGCTGGCGCCGGGCGCGAACATCGGAACCGATGCGGCCATTTTCGAGGCCGTGCATGGCACGGCGCCCGACATCGCGGGCCAGGGCAAGGCGAATCCCTGCGCGTTGCTGCTGGGCGCGGCCCAGATGCTCGACCACATCGGACAGCCCGACAAGGCAACCCGGCTGCGAAATGCGATCGTGGCGACCCTGGAAGCCAAGGACTCGTTGACGCCCGACCTCGGTGGGGCTGGCAACACGATGTCATTCGCGAAGGCGATTGCCACGCGGCTGTAGCTTGCGGCGAGGTTCAAGGCGCCGCGGCTCGCCGCTGCGCCAGTTGCATAAAAGAAGGGCGCCCATTGGCGCCCTTCCTGCTTTCCGATGATCGCCGAGGTCAGTTGCGCGACTGCAGCTTCGACAGCAGGCGAAGGATTTCGAGATACAACCACACCAGCGTCACCAGCAGCCCGAACGCCGCATACCACTCCATGTATTTGGGCGCACCCTTGGCGACACCTTCCTCGATGAAGGCGAAGTCCAGCACCAGGTTCAACGCGGCAACGACGACGACGACAGCCGAGAAGCCGATGCCGAGCATGCCGCCGCCGTTGATCATCGGAATGGCATGTCCGAAGAAGCCCATGACGATGCTGGCCAGGTAGACGAGTGCGATGCCGCCGGTCGCGGCGACCACGCCGAGCTTGAAGTTCTCGGTGGCCTTGATCAGCCCGCTGCGATAGGCCATCAACAACGCGGCCAGCGTGCCGAACGTCAAGGCCGTCGCCTGGATCACGATGCCCGGATGGCGCTGCTCGAAGATGGCCGACATGGCCCCGATGAACAGGCCTTCCAGGACCGCGTAGAGCGGCGCGGTGAACGGAGCCCACGTCTTCTTGAAGATCGTCACCATGGCCACGACAAACCCGCCCAGTCCGCCGACGAGCACGTAGGGCATCAGGTTGGCCGCGCCTGCCGAGCCGAAGAACACGCTCCAGCTGTACATCGCGCCGACAAGCGTCAGCAGCAGCAGGAACGCCGTGCGGTTGACCGTGCCGTTCAGCGTCATCACGCCGCCGCGCGCGTCGGTGACCACGCCGGTGCCGAGGTCGAGGAAGGTGGAGGGCTTCAGGGCCGGATTGCCGCTGCGCATCGTGAGTCCTTTGATGTCGGGAATGGTCGTTGGCCAGCATAGCGCGCGTTGACAGCACCGGAACCGCTCCGGACAATGGCTGGCGTTTCGCGTTGCACGGAAAGATCGTGCAGTGGCAGGCAGGTCAAGCGGGCGGGGTATAGCGCAGTCTGGTAGCGCGCCTGCTTTGGGAGCAGGATGTCGGGGGTTCGAATCCCTCTACCCCGACCATCTGTCTTCCGGGCGGCTTCATTCGGCGGTCCGGTGCGACAATCCGGCCCGTGCGCCCGTAGCTCAACCGGATAGAGCACCGGCCTTCTAAGCCGGTGGTTGCAGGTTCGACTCCTGCCGGGCGCGCCATATAAATCAATGGTTTAACTGAATTAATCTTTAAAGCCACCGCAGTCTCCTGAAAAATCTCCTGAAAATTCGGCCGGCGAATTTTTGTCAGCCGAGGCCTATCCATGGCGTTTGGTGCCTGACGTGTACTATCCGAAAGCACGAGCTTCCGGCGGATAGCCGAACTTGAAGGGATCGATGTGACCGCTCAGCCTGCGCCTGAAACAATCTTCAACGAGCTCTGGCACCGAGTAACAGGAGCGATTGAAGGGGGGCAGATGTCCGATCTCGCCTGGAAGCGGCTTGATCGCGAAATTGACGATTTGGCTAAGGCGGATGCGTTCGGCGCCTTTGAGTTGCGGTCGTACCTTGCTGCGCGACGCGGAAGATTTGATGAGGCCGAGCAGTTCTTTCTAAAGGCGCTGAGCGGGACGGATAGTCGTCTCCGAACCGTCATGCGATTCCTGATTGTGCTGCAAGCCGCCGGATTGGGTACCAAGATTCGCGACACAGTTGTGCAGTATCGGGGACTTATTAGAAACGACTTGAGTGCAATTGGAACGGCCAGTCAAATGCTCATCCAGATCGGCTCGTCCGATTTAGCTCTAGACCTTTTGCGAGAAGCCCCGCGATTGAGCGGGAGCTCTGAAGGTGCGTTCGACAAGACAGTTGAGCAACTTGAGAGCGGGCCCATGCCAAATGGTGAGGAGATAACGAGGGCGGTTGAGTTCATTCGCAACTACGTCCGTGCCCGAGGGTCGAAAATCGAAGCTATGCAGGTATCGAGCCTGCCCTTTGAAGATGGCCGTAAGGTCCAGTACTACCAATTTCGAATTGATGAGCAGCCTGAGGCCGTCGCGGATCTGGAGTGGGACCTTTTCGGGGCATTAGGTGACGTAAACCTGCCTTCACTTAGGGCGGGTGAAGTCGTATTCGCGCTTGCTTGCGGCGAATAAGGGTGACTATTTCGGCGGAAGATTTAGAAACGTTTGCCAAAGCTCGCACTGAAGGGGCGGCGTCGGAGACAGAATTACGAGCAGCAGTGAGTCGGGCGTATTACGCTGCTTTCCATCTTGTAGTGCCGTTTGTTGAGCAGCTGCCCAGGTCAAAAGCCTGCCCAGCCCAAGTCAGCCATGTTACGCATCAAGAACTGTCTGATCGGCTAAATGAGTGGAATACCGCAGGACTTCATCCGGCACTCAGCCGCCTGACTGCGACTGGGAATTCGCTAGCGTTCGCAATACAAGCTGCGAGAACTGACCGAGTGAAGGCCGACTACAAGCTTGGGGGAGCTTGCACAGTTACTGACCTAAAACTTCAGTTGCAACGGGTGACGAAGATCAAGACGGCAATGGCGCAGCTACTAAGCGAGATGGCAAAGCCCAAGGTCGCGTAGCTTCTTGAGCTCGCCAGGGTGGGCACAAAATGCCGCCAGCGTATTTTTTGGGCCAAACGTTGGCGGCTAATTCGCAACGGGCGTGGCCACTACTCGGCGGTCGGGGGTGAGCGGCCTGACAGCGACTCGACTAGCCAGCTCCTCCGTAAAAATCTAGCCGCGCCCAAGCGCCTATGCGGGTTCCACGACCACGCCTCCGTAAATTTGGCGACGGCAAACGATTGATTCCGAAGGTGTAAGGAACCGACTCTTAATCAGCTGCTCTACCTCTTGAGAAGGTTATGCTTGCAACTGAGGGTCAGCTCCTTAAAAATAGTCGACCGCTCTAGTGGTGGCGCGCCTTCCACGGTGGTCTCTCCTGAAATTTGGAGGAGCCAACCCATTGAATCTGCAGCTGAGTAGGCCTGCCTTCTAAGCCGGTGGTTGCAGGTTCGACTCCTGCCGGGCGCGCCAAGTCGCGGGTAACATGCGTGGCGGGTTGCAGGGCCCTTAGCTGTCGAAAGTTCCAGTGGTGGATGTAGCTCAGTTGGTTAGAGCACCGGATTGTGATTCCGGGGGTCGCGGGTTCAAATCCCGTCTTCCACCCCATTTGTTGAGTTTTGCTATAATTTTCACGTGTTTCGGGCCGTTAGCTCAGTTGGTAGAGCAGTTGACTCTTAATCAATAGGTCCAAGGTTCGAATCCTTGACGGCCCACCAATCCCGAAACAGGCACCTGGATCCACGTCCCGGTGCCTTTTTCTTTTGTGGCGAACCCCGCGTGCTGTCCAGTCGTCGGATGCGGCCGCGCGCGACGGACGGCTCGACGCCGCTGCCGTAGAATCCGGCTCGCGCGAAAGTGGCGGAATTGGTAGACGCCCTGGCTTTAGGTGCCAGTGCCGCAAGGCGTGCGGGTTCGAGTCCCGCCTTTCGCACCACGCGGAACGGGAAAACGGCAACAAAAAAAGCCCGCCGCGCCGTCGCGCGCTGGGGCACCCGGACACGAGCGGTAACACCCGCCAGCGAAACTGGCCCCAATCCCGCCGCGCCGTCGCGCGCTGGGGCACTCAGATACGAGCGGTAACACCCGCCCGCGAAACCGGCCCCAATCCCGCCGCTCCGCCGCGCGCTGGGGCACCCGGACACGAGCGGTAACACCCGCCAGCGAAACTGGCCCCAATCCCGCCGCGCCGTCGCGCGCTGGGGCACCCGGATACGAGCGGTAAACCCCACCAACGACTGACCCCCGATTCCCGCCGCGCCGAGTCATCCGAATCGCCCTGCGGCGGGTTCGCGTCACCCCCGGCACTCCCGTCGCTGGCGGCGGGGCGCCCGATCAGCCAAACTATCGCGTTCCGCCGTTCGCTCCGCATTGCCCGTCGGGCAGTGCCGCGCCCGACAAATTTCAACAGTGCCGCAGCCAGGCTGTGGTGGCAGGAGTGGGTATGCAAGTCCAGGTCGAATCCATTGGCAACCTCGAGCGTCGAATGACCCTGCGCCTCCCGGCGGAGGCCATTGAGAGCCAGGTGGGCGGGCGTCTCCGCGAAATCGCCCGCACGGCGCGCATCAAGGGATTCCGCCCCGGAAAGGTGCCGACGAAGGTCGTCGAGCAGCGCTACGGCCAGCAGGTTCGCGCCGAAGTGCTGGATGGGCTGCTGCGCGAGGGATTCGACAGCGCCATCCGCGACAACGCGCTGCGCCTGGCGGGAAACCCGCAGATCCAGCCGTCCGAGGCGGGCGAGGGCGAGATGGCCTACGTGGCGACCTTCGAGGTGATGCCCGAGTTTGGCGACATCGACATCGAGAAGCTCGAAATCGTCCGCCATACCGCCGAGATCAACGACGCCGACATCGATCGCATGATCGACAACCTGCGCATGCAGCGCCGCAGCTGGACCGCCGTCACGCGCGTCGCCCAGCAGGGCGATGCCGTCGACCTGGAAACCTGGTCGCAGGCCGGTGACGAGCGGATTCCGGCCGAAGGCACCGAAAAAGGCGTTGCCGTCATCGGCGCCGGCAGCATGCTGGCCGAAATCGAATCCGCGCTGGCTGGGATGAAGGCCGGCGACGAGAAGTCGATCGAGGTGGCGTTTCCGGCCGAATGGCGGGTGCCGCAGCTGGCCGGCCGCACGGTCCAGGTCCACCTGAAGGCCGAACAGGTTTCCGAGCCGGTGATGCCCGAGGTCGACGAGGCCTTCATCCGCAGCTTCGGCGTCAAGAGCGGCGAAACGGAGCAGTTCAGGGCCGAGATCCGCAGCAACCTGGAGCGTGAGCTCAAGGGTGCCCTGATGGGCAGGCTGCGTCGCGAGGTCGGCGAGCAGCTGATCGCGGCCTACGCGCAGGTGGAACTGCCGCCGCGGGTCGTGGAGAACGAAGCCCGGCAGATGGCCCAGCAGGCGTTCGAGCAGGCCCGGCGCCAGGGCAACGTCGGCGAAATGCCGGCCGACGCCCATGAGATGTTCATGGACGCCGCACGCAAGCGCGTGCTGGTCGGCATGCTCGTCGGCGAGGTCGCCCGTCGCAACGAGCTGATGCTGGACCCCAAGCGGGTCAACGAAACCCTGCGCCTGATCGCATCGACGTACGAAGAGCCGCGTCAGGTCATTGAGTTGTACCGCAACGATCCCCAGTTGATGTCTGGACTGCAATCGCGGGTGATGGAGGAGCAGGTGATCGACTGGATCGCCGAGCGCGCCCGGCACACCGAGCAGGCACTATCCTTCCAGGAGGCGATCGGCCAGCCGGCTTGATCGCCGCTTCAACCGACACGAGCCCCGAGAACGCCATGAGCAACGAGATCAAAGCACTCAACCTGGTGCCGATGGTGGTCGAACAGACCAGCCGCGGCGAGCGCGCGTACGACATCTATTCGCGCCTGCTCAAGGAGCGCGTGATCTTCCTGGTCGGCGGGATCGACGACCACGTCGCCAACGTGATCGTGGCGCAGATGCTGTTCCTGGAGGCCGAGAATCCCGAAAAGGACATCAGCCTCTATATCAATTCGCCGGGCGGCATCGTTACCGCCGGCATGGCGATCTACGACACCATGCAGTTCATCAAGCCGGACGTGAGCACCATCTGCGTTGGCCAGGCGGCCAGCATGGGCGCCCTGCTGCTGGCGTCCGGCGCCAAGAGCAAGCGCTATGCGCTGCCCAATTCGCGGGTGATGATCCACCAGCCCCTCGGCGGATTCCAGGGCCAGGCGACCGACATCGACATCCATGCGCGCGAGATCCTGTCGATGCGCCAGCGCCTGAACGAGATCCTGTCCAAGCACACCGGGCAGTCACTCGACACGATCGCCCGCGACACCGAGCGCGACAACTTCAAGAGCGCTGAGGGCGCGCGCGACTACGGCCTGGTCGACGAGGTCCTGGAGCGTCGTCCGGAAGAGTCGATCCGGCCGGGTTGACCGCCATCCAAGCTCGCCAGAAGCGCCTGATTCCATACCCTTTCCACCCAGCCCTGCGGGTCCCGGAGCAATCCGGGCCCCTGTGCTATTCTCGGGCCGCAATCGCGGCTGCAACAGGTAACGGGGAATGACCGAAGACCGTACAGGCCGAACCGCCGACAGCAACAAGATCCTCTACTGCTCGTTCTGCGGGAAAAGCCAGCATGAGGTCCGCAAGCTGATTGCGGGCCCGAGCGTGTTCATCTGCGATGAATGCGTCGAGCTGTGCAACGACATCATCCGCGAGGAGCTCGAGGAGAAGGCGCAGTCGGCGCGCAGCTCGCTGCCCAAGCCGCGCGAAATCCTCGACGTGCTCGACCAGTACGTGATCGGCCAGCGTCGCGCCAAGCGCACGCTCGCCGTCGCCGTCTACAACCATTACAAGCGCATCGAGAGTCGCCAGAAGAACGACGACGTCGAGCTTGCGAAATCGAACATCCTGCTCGTCGGCCCGACCGGCTCGGGCAAGACGCTCCTGGCCGAAACGCTGGCGCGGCTGCTCAATGTCCCGTTCACGATGGCCGATGCGACGACGCTCACCGAAGCCGGCTACGTCGGCGAGGACGTCGAGAACATCATCCAGAAGCTGCTGCAGAAGTGCGACTACGACGTCGAGAAAGCGCAGCAGGGCATCGTCTACATCGATGAGATCGACAAGATCTCGCGCAAGAGCGAGAACCCGTCGATCACCCGCGATGTCTCCGGCGAAGGTGTGCAGCAGGCGCTGCTGAAGCTGATCGAGGGCACCATCGCCAGCGTGCCGCCGCAGGGTGGGCGCAAGCATCCGCAGCAGGAATTCCTGCAGGTGGATACGCGCAACATCCTCTTCATCGTCGGCGGTGCGTTCTCGGGCCTCGACAAGATCATCCAGCAGCGCAGCACCGACGCCAGCGGGATTGGCTTTGGCGCCAAGCTCAAGAGTTCCGAGCGCAAGACCGAGATCGGCAAGGTCCTGGCCGATGTCGAGCCGGAAGACCTGATCAAGTTCGGCCTGATCCCGGAATTCGTCGGTCGACTTCCGGTGGTCGCCACGCTCGAGGAGCTCGACGAGGCGGCGCTGGTACGGATCCTGACCGAGCCCAAGAACGCCATCAGCAAGCAGTTCAAGAAGCTGTTCGAGATGGAAGGCGTCGAGCTGGAATTCCGCCAGGATGCGCTTGCCGCGATCGCCCGCAAGGCGCTCAAGCGCAAGACCGGTGCACGCGGATTGCGCACCATCGTCGAGTCGGTCCTGCTCGACACGATGTACGACCTGCCTTCACTGGAAAACGTCAGCAAGGTCGTGGTGGACGAATCGGTGATCGAACATAAATCCGAGCCGTACCTGATCTACCAGACGCCCGTGGTGCCCAAGGCCGCCAGCGGCGAATAGCCCTGCGGCCCCCTGCCGCCAGATGAACGGCAACGACCGCCCAGGCTGAGCTCGGCTGCGGTCACATATCGCATCAACCAGCCAACGTCGCCCCGTGAAGGGCGACGCGCGGCTTGTATGCTCTTCACGCCACCCCCATCACACTGACTCGGGGCTCATGCACAGTTTTTACCCCCACAAGGGTAATGTGCAGTCACCCGGATCGCGTGGGGCGCAAACGCCCGCCGGACGCGATCTGCGCGCAGCCCCGGAACGCCAGCCAGCAACGGAGATCCCATGACAGACCATCCCGAAGCCCTCGTCCTGCCGGTGCTGCCACTGCGCGACGTGGTGGTGTTTCCCCACATGGTCATCCCGCTGTTCGTGGGACGCGACAAGTCCGTGCGCGCGCTGGAACTGGCGATGGAATCGGACAAGCGCATCCTGCTGGTGGCGCAGAAATCCGCCGAGACCGACGATCCGGTCGCGGCCGACCTCTACGAGATCGGCACGCTCGCCAACGTGCTGCAACTGCTCAAGCTCCCCGACGGCACGATCAAGGTGCTGGTCGAAGGAATGGAGCGCGTGCGCGTGGACAAGGTGTCCGAGCGCGGCGGCACCTTGAGTGGCCATGCCGTGGTCGTGCCCTCGACGCAGGCGCGCGAGGCGCGTGAGATCGAGGCGACCGCGCGATCGCTGATGACGTTGTTCGAGCAGTACGTCAAGACCAACCGCAAGCTCCCCCCGGAACTGTTGCAGACGCTGGCGGGCATCGATGACCCGAGCCGGCTGGCCGACACGATTGCCGCGCACCTCGGGGTGCGCCTGGCGGACAAGCAGCGCCTGCTGGACAGCATCGATACCGGCGAGCGTCTGGAGTTGCTGGTCGGCTTCGTCGATGGCGAGATCGATGTGCAGCAGATGGAAAAGCGCATCCGTGGCCGGGTGAAGTCGCAGATGGAAAAAAGCCAGCGCGAGTACTACCTCAACGAGCAGATGAAGGCGATCCAGAAGGAACTGGGCGACATCGACGAATCGCCGAGCGACGTGGACGAGCTGGCGCGCAGGATCGCCGAGGCCGGCATGCCCAAGCCGGTCGAGGCGAAGGCGAAGAACGAACTCAACAAGCTCAAGCAGATGTCGCCGATGTCCGCCGAGGCGGCCGTGGTCCGCAACTACCTGGACTGGCTGCTCGGCGTGCCGTGGAAGAAGCGCACCAAGATCCGCAAGGACCTCAAGGCCGCCCAGGACGTGCTGGACGCCGATCATTACGGCCTGGAGCGCGTCAAGGAACGCATCCTCGAATACCTCGCGGTGCAGACGCGCGTGCAGAAGATGAAGGGCGCGATCCTGTGCCTGGTCGGGCCGCCTGGCGTGGGCAAGACATCGCTGGGCCAGTCCATCGCCAAGGCCACCAATCGCAAGTTCGTGCGACTGTCGCTTGGCGGCGTGCGCGACGAGGCGGAAATCCGCGGCCACCGCCGCACCTACGTCGGCTCCATGCCCGGGCGCATCGTGCAGAACCTCAACAAGGCCGGCGCGAAGAATCCGCTGTTCATGCTCGACGAGATCGACAAGATGTCGATGGACTTCCGCGGCGATCCCTCGTCGGCGCTGCTCGAAGTACTGGACCCCGAGCAGAACTCCACGTTCAACGACCATTACCTGGAGGTCGATCTGGACCTGTCCGAGGTGATGTTCGTGGCGACGTCGAATTCGCTCAACATCCCCGGCCCGCTGCTCGACCGCATGGAAGTGATCCGCATCCCCGGCTACACGGAGGATGAAAAGATCAACATCGCGATGCGTTACCTGCTGCCCAAGCAGCTCAAGGCCAACGGACTCAAGCCCGGCGAATTGAAGGTCGCGGAATCGGCGGTGCAGAGCATCGTGCGTTACTACACGCGCGAATCCGGCGTGCGCAACCTCGAACGCGAGATCGCACGGATCTGCCGCAAGGTGGTGAAGGAAATCGCGCTGGCCGGACCGAAGGCCAAGGCGGCGAAGGTGGTCAACGTCACCGCCAAGAACCTCGACAAGTACCTGGGCGTGCAGCGCTTCGACTTCGGTCGCGCGGAAGCGGAAAACGAGATCGGCCTGGTCACTGGACTTGCATGGACCGAAGTCGGTGGCGACCTGCTGCAGATCGAATCCACGCTGGTGCCGGGCAAGGGTCAGCTGATCCTGACCGGCCAGCTCGGCGATGTCATGAAGGAGTCCGCGTCGGCTGCGCTGTCGGTGGTGCGCGCACGGACCGAACGCCTTGGCATCGACCTGGACTTCCTGGCCAAGCAGGACGTCCACCTGCACGTCCCGGAGGGTGCGACGCCGAAGGACGGCCCGAGTGCGGGCATCGCCATGGCGACCGCGCTGGTGTCGACCCTGACCCGCATTCCCGTCCGCGCCGACGTGGCCATGACGGGCGAGATCACCTTGCGCGGCCGGGTGCTGCCGATCGGCGGACTCAAGGAAAAGCTGCTTGCGGCGATGCGCGGTGGCATCCGCACGGTCATCATCCCGGAAGAAAACCGCAAGGACCTGGTCGACATCCCCAAGTCGGTCTCCCAGCAGATGAAGCTGGTTCCGGTGCGCTGGATCGATGAGGTGCTCGACCTGGCCCTGGAGCGTCCGGTCTCGCCACGCCCGCCGGCTGCCGCGACGGTGCCCGAACAATCCCGCGAAGGCGAGGCAGCCGCGGCCATCGCGTTGGATGTCAAGCACTGATCGCGGGCTGAAACCCGCGTCATAGCTTGGTTTCCGTGTTGCGTGGTCAAAATGCGGCTGGTATAACGAGCAACCGCGATGCGCATGATCGTGCATCGCGGCCACTCGACCGGGGACAATCTGCGTTCACCGCAGCACATCGACCCGATCCTCGAACCTATCGAATCACACCAGTGGAGCAACGCTCCACTCAGGGAGTCCAGTAATGAACAAAGCCGAATTCGTCGATGCCGTCGCTGATGCCGCCGAACTGTCCAAGCTCGAGGCAGCGCGCGCTGTCGATGCGATGGTCGGGGCGATCACCAAGGCGCTGAAGAAGGGCGACACCGTCACCCTCGTTGGCTTCGGCACGTTCACCGTGCGCGACCGTGGCGCCCGCACCGGCCGCAACCCGCGTACCGGCGATGCGATCAACATCGCTGCGTCGAAGAATCCGACGTTCAAGGCTGGCAAGGCCCTGAAGGATGCCGTAAACTAATTGGCTCACCGGCGGCGGCTTGATGTCGCCGGAAAAGCCTTCACAGGGTGCTTAGCTCAGCGGTAGAGCGTCTCCTTTACACGGAGAGGGTCGGGGGTTCGAAACCCTCAGCACCCACCAAGCACGCTGTGTCGGCAGGGACAGGTTCGAAAATGCGGAGTGGTAGTTCAGTCGGTTAGAATGCTGGCCTGTCACGCCGGAGGTCGCGGGTTCGAGTCCCGTCCACTCCGCCACGATGTACCGAAGGACGCCCAGGTGGCGTCCTTCTTTTTTGGGCCGCCGCCCGGCGCGACAGCGGCTTGAAGCGCGCTAAACTGCGCGGCTTCGCCCAACGCAAGTCCCTTTCCCGATGCTGCAGTCTCTCCGCGACAAGACATCCGGCTGGATCGCCACCGCCATTCTCGGCCTGCTGGTGGTCCCATTCGCCTTCTTCGGGATGGAGCAGTACCTGTTCCAGCGCAACGACACGTTCGCCGCCAAGATCGAGGCGCCGCCGACCTGGTGGCCGTCGGCCCCGGCGATGTGGCCGTTGACCATGCTCTGGCAGCGCGACGAGATCAGCGCCGAGGATTTCCGCGCGGCGTTCGAGCGATCACGCCAGCAACAACGGCAGCAGCAGGGCGAGCAGTTCGATCCGCGCGAGTTCGAAAGCATCGGTAACAAGCGCAAGGTGCTCGACACGCTGGTCGACCAGCGCGTGCTGGCGATGACGGCGGCGCGGGCCGGCGTTGCGGTCGGCGACGCGCAGGTGCGCCGCGAGATCGAAAAGATCCCGGCCTTCCAGGTCGATGGCAAGTTCAATCCGCAGCGCTACCAGCTCGCACTGACCTCGCAGGCGCCGTCGCGCACGCCGCGGCAATTCGAGCAGGAAGTGCGCGACAGCCTGCAGCAATCGATGATCCCGGCGGCAGTCGCCGAGACCGCATTCGTCACCCCCTCGGAGTTGCAGCGCCTTCTCAGGCTGCTCGGCGAGAAGCGCGACGTGAGCTTCGCCATGCTGCCACCGCCACCGCCCGATGCCGGTCCGGTCAGCGCAGTGGATATCCAGAAGTGGTACGACAGCCATGCCGCCGACTACCGCGTGCCGGAAACGGTGTCGCTGGAGTATGTGGAGATCAACGGGGCGACATTGCCTGCAGCCACCGCCGCCGCTGACGACGACGCGCTGCGCCAGCGCTATGTGCAGGAAAAGTCGCGTTTCAGTGAACCGGAGCAGCGCCTGGCGTCCCACATCCTGATCAAGGTCGATCCGAAGGCAAGCGCCGCCGAGCAGAAGGCGGCCGAGGCAAAGGCGGCGGCATTGGCCCAGCAGGCACGGCAGCCGGGTGCGGATTTCGCCGCACTGGCGCGCGCCAATTCCGATGACACCGGATCAAAAGCCGCAGGCGGCGACCTGGGCTGGGTGGCGAAGGACGTGATGGTCAAGCCCTTCGAGGATGCCTTGTACGCCATGCAGGCCGGCGAGATCCGGGGGCCGGTGAAGACCGAATTCGGCTGGCACGTCATCCAGCTGCGCGAGATCAAGGCGGGCAAGCAGGTGCCCTTCGAGCAGGTGCGCGAGCAGCTGGCGCGCGAACAGGCCGATGCGGACCGCGACCGGGTCTTCAATGACCTCACTGGCAAGCTGGTCGACCAGATCAACAAGAACCCGACCACCCTGGTGCCGGCCGCGCGCCTGGCCAACCTGCCGGTGCAGACGATCGGGCCGTTCGCGCGTGGCCAGGGCACGGGCATCGCGGCGAACCTCGCCCTGCAGCGTGTCGCGTTTTCCGAATCGATGATCGAGGACGGCACCGTCAGCGATCCCATCGAACTGGGGCCCAACCACAGCGTGCTGATCCGCGTGGCGCAGCACACCCAGGCGCACCAGCTGCCGCTGGCGCAGGTCAGCCAGCGTGTCATCGCCTCGATCCGCGGCGACCGTGCGGCCAAGGCGCAGGCAGCCATCGCCGACAAGCTGGTGGCACAGGTCCGTGCCGGGATGCCGTTGAAGGAACTGGCCGCCGCGCAACACCTGGCGGCCAGCGATGTCCCCGCCGTACCGAGGGGCGCGCCCGTTCCGGACAAGCTGACGGCCGATGCGATCTTCAACGTGCCGCCGCCGGCACCGGGCAAGGTCTCGCCCGGCAAGACGATCCTGGCAGACGGTCGCGCCGTGGTCTTTGCCGTGAGCAAGGTCATTCCCGGCGATCCGGCCGAAGCCTCCGCGGACCAGAAGGCGTCGCTCCAGCAGCAGCTCTCCGAGATGGCCGGCGCCGATGATGTCGAAGGCCTGGTCAAGGCGCTCCGCAAGCGCACGGTGGTGACGATCGCCGAGGATCGCCTCTGAGCCGGCGGCGAGCGCATCAACAAAAAGCCCGGCGATTGCCGGGCTTTTTGTTGGGCTGCATCCTGGTCGACGGTCAGTGCGTCTCGCCGATCCCGGTCATGCCGAGGATGTTGTAACCCGCATCGACATGGGTGACCTCGCCGGTGATTCCGGCGGCCAGGTCCGAACACAGGAACGCGGCGACATTGCCGACGTCCTCGATGGTGACGCTGCGGTGCAGCGGCGCGTATTCCTCGAAGTGGCCCAGCATCTTGCGGAAGTTCGCGATGCCGGCCGCGGCCAGCGTCTTGATCGGCCCTGCGGAGATCGCGTTGACGCGCGTGCCTTCCGGGCCGAGGTTGAGCGCCAGGTAACGCACGCTGGCTTCCAGCGCGGCCTTGGCCACGCCCATCACGTTGTAGTTGGCCAGCGCGCGCTCCGCGCCCAGGTAGCTCAGCGTCAGGATGCTGCCGTTGCGCCCGGCCATCATCGGGCGTGCCGCCTTGGCCAGTGCCGAGAGCGAATATGCGGAAATGTCGTGGGCAATCCGGAAATTCTCGCGGGTCAATCCATCCAGGTAGGCGCCTTCGATCGCCTCGCGTGGCGCGAACCCGATCGAGTGGACCAGGATATCCAGGCCGTCCCATCGCTTGCCGAGTTCGGAGAAGCACGCCTCGATCTGGGCGTCGTCGGCGACGTCCAGCGGCAGGACGATGTCCGATCCGTACTCGCTGGCGGCGTCTTCGACGCGCGAGCGGAGCTTTTCGGTCTGGTAGGTGAAGGCCAGTTCCGCGCCTTCGCGACGCATGGCCTCGGCGATGCCGTTGGCGATGGAGCGCTGGCTGGCGACACCGGTGATCAACGCGCGCTTGCCTTGCAAAAATCCCATGGGGTATCCGTTGTGCCGGGAAACGAGGCCGCTAGTGTGCCCGCCGCGGCGGTCGCGGGCTACTCGCCGGGCGCGGCGTCGAGTTTCAGCACCATGCCTGGACGCAGCACGCTGCGGCTGGCGAGGCCGTTGAGCAGCAGCAGGTCGCCCAGCCGGACCTTGTAGCGCTTCGCGATGCGCTGCAGCGAATCGCCACGACTGACGCGATGCGTGCGCCGCGCGGGACTGTCGGCAGTTGCCATCGCCGCGACCGGGGTGGCCTTGTCCGCGTCGGGCGCAGCTGCGGAGCCTGCGTCGCCGTCGCGCCCGGCAGGAGCCCCCATGGCAGGCGACGTGCTTGCTGCGGGGGCGAGGATGTCTGGATGGCCTGCCGAGGCGATGCGCCCGTCGGCAAAGGCCGGGTTGAGGCGCTGCATCTGGGCCGAGTCCCATCCGTTGACGGCGGACCAGGCGCGCAGGCTGGTGGTGCCGGGCGGAACGGCGATGGCCCTGAGGATGGGTACCGGCCGATCCAGTGCCTGCAACCACGCATTGTCGTCATCGGCCTGGTCGAACAGGCAGGACAGCGCATGCAGCTTGCGCACGTATGCACGGGTGATGCCGGAGAGGCTGGTGAGTTTTTCGGGGTCGGCGCTGCGCGCGACCTGGCCACTTTGCCGCAGCGCACTGAAAACCCGGTATTCGCCTGCGTTGTAGGCCATCACGGCCAGTCGCCAGTCGCCGGCGAACATGCCGTGCAGGGTCTTGAGGTAACGCACCGCTGCCCGCGTCGAGTCCACCGGCGAGAGCCGGCCGTCGTATCCGGCGCGGATCGGAACGGCGTGGTCGCGCGCGGTGACGGCAATCATCTGCCACAGCCCGGCCGGCCCGCCGGCGCTGCGTGCGCCGGGCTTGTATCCGCTTTCCACGAACGGGATCAGCGCGTATTCGGTGGGCAAGCCAGCGGCGCGGACCGCATCGACGACATAACCGAACAGCGGCATCACGTCACTGCTCGGCGCAGCGAGGCGGGCGGGTGCGGCGGCGAAATGGCCACGCCAGCGGGAGCTGCCGCCATGATCGCAATGGGGATCGGCCAGCCCCGCGCGGAACTGCGCGTAGATGTCACCGCCGCTGCGGGTGGCGGCGGGAGTGGGCTGTTGCGACCAGGCAGGCTTGGCAGCCAGCAACAACACGACGACGGGCAGGAGGCGGCGGCAAGACGCGTTCATGCGACAAACCCGTCCTTCCAGCGCCTCAGCTCGGCGAACGTCTCGGCGCGGTCGTCGGGCTCGCGACCCAGTCGGCTGGTAATCGCGGCACGAACGTCCGGGATATCGACGCGCAGGAATGGGTTTGCGGCCAGTTCGTCGCCCATCAGGCTGGGAAGGGTCGGCCGGCCCGCGCGTCGCAGGGCCTGGGCAGCCTCGGCCCGTTCGGCCAGCACCGGATTCCCGGGCTCGACCGTCCGGGCGAAAGCGGCGTTGGCCACCGTGTATTCGTGGCCGCAGCAGACGCGGGTGGCGGGCGGCAGCGCGGCCAACCGGTCCAGCGAGGCCAGCATCTGGGCGGGTGAGCCCTCGAACAGGCGCCCGCAGCCCAGGCTGAACAGCGTATCGCCGCTGAACACCACCTCATGGCCGAAATAGGCGATGTGGCTGAGCGTATGACCGGGAACCTCCATCACCGTGAAGCGCCAGCCGGTGACCTCCACCGTGTCGCCCTCCGACACCCGATGGCAGGGCAGGTCGATCCTGGTGTCGTGCGGGGCGAAGACGGGCAGGCCCGGCCAGCGGCGCAACAGCGCGGCAGCGCCGCCGATATGGTCCGGATGGTGGTGGGTCAGCAGCACGGCCGCTGGCCGCAGGCCGCTGTCGGCCGCTTGCAGCACAGGGGAGGCATCGCCTGGGTCGACGACGACCGTATCGGCCTCGCCACTGGCCAGCGTCCAGATGTAGTTGTCGGTCAAGGCGGGCAGCGGCTGCAGGTGCATTGCGTCGCTCCGGGCCCGGACCGGGCCGCTAGAATGTCGACCATGCCCCCCCTTCATCCAGCCGGTCAAGTCGCCGGGTCCGCACGTAACCGCTTGACATGGTTCGATTCGCCCCCCGGACGGGCCCTGCTGGACAGCGAATCGGGCAGCGTCCGCAGTGCCCTGGGTGAGCGTCGCGGACACCCTTGGCTGTGGCTGTCGCCGGTCGCGCAGGCCCTCGACGTCGACGGGCATGGCGTGCACCTTCACGCCCACGGTGACGGCTGGAACGGGTCGGTGCGCTGCGCGCTGCCGCTGCCCTTGCCCAACGAATCGGTGGCGACGATCGTCCTGCAGCATGTCGCCCCGACCGGACGCGCCGGCTATCCGCTCATCGAGGAATGTGCCCGCGTGCTGATCCCCGGCGGCCGCTGCTGGCTGTACGCGCTGAACCCGCTGTCGCCCTACCGGTGGCGCTGGAGCGGCAGTGGTCTCGGCGCGTCGGAGCCCATGCCGTGGCGCTGGCGGTTGCGACAGGCGGGGCTGGATCCGGATCCGGTGTCCGAGGGAATGGGTCCGCGCTGGCGCGAGGATCCCATCGAAGCCCGCCAGCACGGGCTCGGCCTTCGCGCCGCCTACCGGTTGCGTGCCGAGAAACGCACGATCCCGCTGACGCCATTGCGCGCCCAGGTGCCCTTGCGCCTGGGCGACGGTGTATCGGCCGCATGACCGCCGCCAGCCAGACAATGACCAGCCAGACGATGAAGAGCGTCGAGGTGCATACCGACGGCGCCTGCCTGGGCAATCCGGGGCCGGGCGGCTGGGCCGCGCTGTTGCGCTACCGCGGCAAGGAGCGCGAACTCACCGGCGGCGAAGCGCACACGACCAACAACCGGATGGAGTTGATGGCGGCGATCGTGGCGCTGGAGACACTCAGCGAGGCCTGCGACATCATCCTGCAGACGGACTCGCAGTACGTGCGGCAGGGCATCACCGAGTGGCTGCCCAACTGGGTCCGCCGCAACTGGCGCACGGCCGGCGGCGCCCCGGTCAAGAATCGCGACCTGTGGGAACGCCTGTACGCGGCGGTGCATCGGCACAAGATCGAGTGGCGCTGGGTCAAGGGTCACAACGGCGACCCCGACAACGAGCGCGTCGACCAGTTGGCGCGTGATGCCGCCATCCAATACAAGCTTGCCAGCAGCCTGGGAACCGACGCCTGATGCGACAGATCGTGCTGGACACCGAAACCACCGGATTGTCCTGGGAGCGCGGCAATCGCGTGGTCGAGATCGGCTGCGTCGAACTGATCGAGCGCCGTCCAACCGGGCGCACGTTCCAGCGTTACCTCAATCCCGAGCGCGAGTTCGAACCCGGCGCCCAGGAAGTCACCGGCCTGTCATGGGAGTTCCTCGCCGACAAGCCGAAGTTCGCGGATATCGTCGATGAGTTCCTCGACTTCATCGACGGCGCCGAACTGGTGATCCACAACGCGGCATTCGACGTCGGCTTCCTGGACCACGAACTGTCCCGCCTGGGCCCGCACTACGGGCGCCTGCACCTGCGTTGCCGGGTGGAGGATTCGCTGGCCCTGGCGCGGCAGCGCTATCCCGGCCAGCGCAATTCGCTGGACGCGCTGTGCCGGCGGCTGGGCGTGGATTGCTCGCACCGGCAATTGCACGGCGCATTGCTCGATGCGCAGCTGCTGACCGAAGCCTACCTGGCGCTGACCTCGGGACAGAGCGAGCTGGGATTCGCCAGCGCCGCCAACGAGGGCGTGCAGTTGAGCGTGGCGATCAACGCCGACCTCGTGCACGCCAGGCGGCCGCGGATCGATATCAGCGGCGAGGAAGCCGCCGCCCACGAGGCGCGACTGCAGTCGCTGCGCGGCAAGGCGGCGGTCTGCATCTGGGATCTCATCGGCGCCTGAGCGGCGCCGCACCGTATCCCGGTATCGCGACCTCAGTGCCGGCGCACCAGCACGACGGTGACGTTGTCCGAGCCGCCGCCGTCCAGCGCAGCCGCGACCAGGCCGTCGACGCATTCCTGCGCGCTGCACTCGTCGTGGGCCAGCACGCGTGAAATGCCGCTGTCGTCGACCTCTTCGGTCAGGCCATCGCTGCACAGCAACAGCTGCATGCCCGGCTGGAGTTCGCCGGACAGCGTCTCGACGTTGAGGTTCTGCGGGTCGGTGACCCCCAGCGCCTGCGTCACGACATTGCGGTGCGGATGGCTGCGCGCCTGTTCGACGCTGATGGCGCCCTGGCTGATCAGTTCCTGCACATAGCTGTGGTCCTGCGACAGTTGCGCGAGCTTGCCGTCGCGCCACAGGTAGACCCGGCTGTCGCCGACCCAGGCGACTTCGAAGCGGTTTCCGTTGATCCGGGCCGCCACGACCGTCGTGCCCATCGGCAGCGCGTCGTTGCGCTGCCGCGACGCACGGATGATCTCCTCGTCGGCGATGCGGATGGCCTGGGGTAGCGGGGTCCCCTGGCGGATCTCGCGGACGATGGCCTCGCGCGCCAGCGCACTGGCGACTTCACCATATTCGTGGCCACCCATGCCGTCGGCGACGAGCCACAGGCCCAGGTCGCTGTCGCCGTAATAGGTGTCTTCGTTCAGCTCGCGCCGCAGGCCGACATGGGTCAGGTGTCCGAATTCGATCATGGGTCGGTCAATGCCGGTGATGTCATGTGGTGTGTCTCTGTGGAGCGAACGTCATCTTCATGGCCGGGCGGCCGCGAGGCAAACAGATTGGCTCCCGATCGCAGGCAGGGCGCCACATCGGCAGTCTTGTGCGTCAGGTGCGTACCCCCGTATCATCTGCGGCCCTTCCCGGGACCACCGGAAGGGATGCAGCACACCTTCGGAGAGGTGGCAGAGTGGTCGAATGTACCTGACTCGAAATCAGGCGTGCGTGTAAGCGCACCGTGGGTTCGAATCCCACCCTCTCCGCCATCCGGTTGCACCGATTCCATCAACGCATCGCGCCGGGTTCCCCGGCCGCTGCTGCCGACGACGCGCACGGATGGGGCATATCGGCCGCGCTGCCGCTAAACTGCCGCATTCCGCAGTGTCGACTGGATATCCGATGTCCGAAATCCTCGTTCCGGTGTCCTTCGGCGAACTGCTGGACAAGATCTCCATCCTCCAGATCAAGTCCGAGCGCATGACCGACGGCGCCAAGCTGGCCAATGTCCGGCACGAGCTCTCCGCGCTCGAGGCAATCTGGATGGCGCATCCGGCCGCTGGCGGCGACGTCGTCGGTCTGCGCGCGCAACTCAAGGCGGTCAACGAGCGCCTGTGGGACATCGAGGACGACATCCGCGTCAAGGAAAAGGCGCAGCAGTTCGATGACGCCTTCGTGCAGCTTGCGCGCAGCGTGTATTTCGAGAACGACACGCGGGCGCGCATCAAGAAGGACATCAACCTGGCGCTCGGCTCGACCTATGTCGAGGAGAAGTCGTACCAGGATTACGGAAGCGCGCGCTGATCAGCCGCTTGTCGGGCCGCGCTGCAGCCTGAAGCGCTCGAATGCCGCGATCGCATCGGCGACGGTCACCAGGTCCATCACGCCTTCGCGCTCGATCTTGGTGCCCCACCTGAGTTCGCCAGCCGGCTTTCCCAGGTACCGGCGCGCGGCGTCGTCGTAGCGATCCACGCAGTAGCGCCGATCCGAATACGGCCCGCTGCGCGCCGGATTGCTCGCGGCGTGCAGCCCCAGCACCGTGGTGCCCATGGCATTGGCGATGTGCATCGGCCCCGAGTCGGGCGTCAGCACCAGGTCGGCGCGTTCGAGCAGGGCGGGGAGTTGCTTCAACGTGTCCTTGCCGACCAGGTCCAGCGCCGCGGAGGACATCGCGGCGAGGATGGCGTCGGTGGTGTCGCGTTCGAGCTGGCTGCGGCCACCGCACAGCACGACACGCCAACCCTGCGCGGCGGCATGGTCGGCGACCGCCGCGTAGCGGTCGGCGCGCCAGTTCCTGACGACATGGCTGGAGCAGGGCGAGATCACCAGCGTCGGCCTGTCGCCGGTCCATTGCCGCGCGGCCCAGTCGCGGGCGGCGTCGGGAACCGGCAGGTTCCACCGCACCTGTGTCTGCTTGAGTCCAAGCGGCTCGCAGAAACTGCCGATCGCATCCAGCACGTGGATGCCGGGACGATCGGGGATGCGCTCGTTGACGAACAGGCCGTGCAGATCCTTTGCCCGTGCGGCGTCATAGCCGATGCGTCGCTGCGCCGGGATGCACGCGGAGAGCAGGTTGGCGCGCGCGGCCACCTGCATCTGCAACAGCGCGCCGAAACGCTCGCCCTTCAGTTGCCGGCGCAGCGCCAGCATCCCGGCAAGGCCTGTCCGCTTGTCATAGGGGATGAAGCGCACGCCCTGCAGGCCTTCGAGCAATCGGTGCTCTGCGGTGCCGATGACCCAGGCCAGCGACACCTGCGGCCACGCCCGCTGCAGCGTGTGCACCAGCGGCAGCACGTGGGTGACGTCGCCAAGGGCCGAAAGCCGCAACAGGCAGATCGATCCGGTCGGGAAGGGCGGGTCGTACCGGACGGGATTGCTCACGTGGCTTGCTAGACTCGGTGGATGGCCGCATTCGACGCCAGCGAAAGCCTGACGCCATTCCGCTATGGAGAGGAAGGTCATGGCGACGGCGGCCACGGCAAGCGGTACGGGGCGATTCTGTTCGATACCCGGCACGCGCGGCAAGTCGAGCCCGAATGGTTCTGGCCTGCGTATTGGGGCGAACACGCGCGTCCGGTGGCCGTCGGCGGTCGCGGCGGCGCCTGGTTCATCGACGCGCCCAATGGTGCGATGGTGCTTCGCCACTACCTTCGCGGTGGCTGGGCGGCGCACGTCAGCCGCGATACCTACCTCTGGCAAGGCGCGAACCGCGTCCGCAGCTTCGAGGAATTCCGTTTGACCCGGGAGTTGCACGGCATGGGTCTGCCGGTGCCAAGGCCCCTGGCCGCGTGCTACCGACGTGCGGGTCAGGGCTACCGCGCAGCCATCCTGCTCGAGCGCCTCGAGGGCGTGCATTCGTTCGCCGAGCGCGCGCTGGTGGCCGGTTCGGATGCGCCATGGGAGGAAACCGGACGCCTGGTCGCACGCTTCCATCGCGTCGGCCTCGACCACGCCGACCTCAACGCGCACAACATCCTGTTCGGGCCCACGGGACAAGGCTGGCTGATCGATTTCGACCGTTGCCGGCTGCGCATTCCCGCGACGCGATGGCGCGAGGGCAACCTTGCGCGGCTGTACCGGTCCCTGCGCAAGCTGCATGGTCCGACGCCGCCAGCGTCGTTGCAGCGCGATTACGCGCGCCTGCGCCAGGCTTACGATGCGACCTGGCAGCGAGGGTATTGATGATGTGGTCATTGCGGTTCCATGGCGTCGGCAACTCCGCCGCGGTCGAGCTCGGATCGGCGATGGCGACGATCGAGCGCGACGGCAAGCCGTGGCTGGGCATCGATTGCGGCAGCGAGGGACTCACGGATTACGTCGCGCATTACGGCGCGTATCCGCGGGCCTTGTTCATCACCCATGCGCACCTGGACCACGTGGGCGGCCTGGAACGACTGTTCGGCGCGGGTTACTTCGCCCAGCCGCGGCGCGACGACACCCGGCTGTATGTGCCGGCGCCGCTGGTGCCGCTGCTGCAGCAGCGCATCGCCAGCTATCCCAACGTCGTCGCCGAGGGCGGGGCGAATTTCTGGGATGCCTTCCGGCTGGTTCCGGTCGGTGATGCGTTCTGGCACGACGGCGTGCGCCTGGAATGCTTTCCTGTGCGCCATCACTGGCCCGACAGCGCGTTCGGGCTGCGCCTGCGCGGCAGCCTGGCGTGGACCGGCGACACCCGCCCGATTCCCGAGCAGCTGGCACGATTCGCCGACGACGGCGAACTGGTGGCGCACGACTGCGCGTTGCACGGCAACCCATCGCACAGCGGCATCGACGATCTCGAGCGCGAATACCCTCCGCAACTGCTGGCGCGTTGCCTGCTCTACCACTACGGCCGTGGCGATGCCGAGGCCTTGTCGGCGCGCGGGTATCGCGTCGCCAGGCAGGGCGACTGCATCGCGCTGGCCGAACCACGCACCCTGACCATCGAGCACACGTGACCCTGCTTTCCCACACCGCCGATTTGGCTGCCGCTGTCACATCGACCGACACGCGACCGACGACAGCGGCCAGCGATCGGCTGGGTCGCCCATTGCGCGACCTTCGGCTGTCGGTCATCGATGCGTGCAACTTCCGCTGCCCCTATTGCATGCCCGCCGACCGGATCGCCGACGACCACGGCCTGGATGCGGCATCGCGACTGGACTTCGACGAAATCGAAACGCTGGTGCGCGGCTTCGTGCAGGTCGGCGTGCGCAAGCTGCGCCTGACCGGTGGCGAGCCGCTGTTGCGCAGGCGACTGCCGGAGCTGATCGCGCGGCTCGCATCCATTGCGGGCCTGGACGACCTGGCGCTGACGACCAATGGCGCGCTGCTGGCGGGCCAGGCCCACGCGCTGCGTACCGCCGGACTACAGCGCCTGACGGTCAGCCTGGACGCATTGGATCCGGTGTTGTATCGGCAATTGTCCGGCGGGCGCGGCGACGTCGGCCACGCATTGGCGGGAATCGCGGCGGCCGAAGCAGCCGGCTTCGGCGCCATCAAGCTCAACTGCGTCGTGCAGCGCGGCATCAACGACGGCGAGATCCTGCCGCTTGCCGGGCATTTCCGTGGCAGCGGCCACGTGCTGCGTTTCATCGAATACATGGATGTGGGCACGTGCAATGGCTGGAGCGCCGCGCGCGTCGTGCCGTCGGTGGAGATCCGCGACGCGATCCATGCGCGTTGGCCGCTGCGGCCGCTGGCGCCGCATTACCGCGGCGAAGTGGCGACGCGCTACGGATTCGAGGACGGCGGTGGCGAAGTCGGATTCGTCAGTTCGGTCAGCACGCCGTTCTGTGGTGATTGCCACCGCGCACGTGTATCGGCCGACGGCAAGCTCTACACCTGCCTGTTCGCAGGGCAGGGGCATGATCTGCGGCCGGCATTGCGCGAAGGCCAGCCGGCGCTGGCGCAGCACATCGCCGGGCTATGGTCGGATCGAGCCGACCGCTACAGCGAGTTGCGGGGCACGCGTGCAGCATCTGGCAAGCGCGTCGAGATGTTCCTGGTGGGAGGCTGAGTGGCCAGTCGCAGGCGCACCTTGACCCATGTGGATCCAAAGGGCATGCCGACCATGGTCGACGTCTCCGGCAAGGCAGTGACGGCGCGCGAGGCCATTGCGGCTTGCAAGGTGCGCTTTCCCGCCGCGGTCGCAGTGCAATTGCGCGCATCGGGCCTGCGGACGGCCAAGGGCGGCATCGTCGAAACCGCCATCATCGCCGGCACCATGGCAGTGAAGCGCACGCATGAGCTGATCCCGTTCTGCCATCCACTGCCCGTGGACAGCTGCCGCCTCACGGTCGACTGGGTGGGCGAGCGTGACCTGGACATCACCTGCACGGTCAAGACCACGCACCGCACCGGTGTCGAGATGGAAGCGCTGACCGGAGCCACCGTCGCCGCGTTGACGGTGTACGACATGTGCAAGGCGTTGTCGCACGCAATCGTCATCGGCCCGGCGCGCCTGCTCGGCAAGCGTGGCGGCAGGCGCGATGTCGGCAAGGCCGCGCCGTGACGCACGCCACGGTGCTCTATTTCGCCAGCTTGCGGGACGCCGCGCGCATCGATGCGGAAGCGGTCCAGACGCAGGCCGCGGACCTTGCAGCGCTGTATGCCGAATTGCAGCAGCGCCATGGATTCCCGATGGCGAGGGAGCAGCTGCGCGTCGCTGTCGATGGCGCGTTCGCGCGCTGGCAGGATGCGCCGCGCGATGGCAGCGAGATCGCCTTCATCCCCCCGGTCAGTGGTGGCTGAGGTGAAGCGCTTCCACCTGTCCGAAACCCCATTCGACACCGCGACCTTGCGCGCGCAACTGCTCGACGCACGCGTCGGCGCCTACGCGAGCTTCGAGGGCTGGGTGCGCGAGGAAAACGACGGGCGACAAGTGCATGGGTTGCGCTACGAAGCCTACGCGGCGCTTGCAAGGACCGAGGGCGAGCGCATCCTCGCCCAGGCGCTGGAGCAGTTCGACATCCTCGATGCGCATTGCGTGCACCGCACCGGCGACCTGGCAATCGGCGAGCTCGCGGTGTGGGTCGGCGTGACAGCCGGTCATCGCGATGCCGCATTCGCGGCATGCCGCTTCATCATCGACGCGATCAAGGCGGATATGCCGATCTGGAAACACGAACGCTACGCCGACGGCGACTCAACCTGGCTGCACCCGCCGCAATAGTTTCGATCCAGTTAGACAGTCGCAATGCCGAGCCCCCTTCCAAAGGGGGCGCCCCGACAGGGGCAGGGATGGAAGGCAAAGGCCCTGGGGCCCAAGGTTTGCGCAGCAAACTTTGGGATCTGTTCCGCGTTGCGGAACAGATGGGCGATGGCCCCGCCGGCTGACCTCGGCACCCGCATCAGTCGATACCGTTGCTGCCTTCCGGCCCTGGCGGGGTTTTCGACCTGGCGTCGCGAGGGGCCAACGGGGCCACCATGGGAACGTACAGACAGCACGACAATGGCGGAGAGAGGGGGATTCGAACCCCCGAAGCGCGGTTTAGACGCTTACACACTTTCCAGGCGTGCTCCTTCAACCGCTCGGACACCTCTCCGCTGGACCCGAATGCTCGCAACACTTGCATTCAGGGCCGGCAATTCTAGCCGCCGCCGGGGTGCGCCACAAGAAAATCGGGTCGAGGGATGGCGAAAGGCGGGGGCAACGCCCATTCGGCACTTTTGCGCATTGATACGATTTCCAGGGCGCGCGGCGGCGCGTCGGGGCTGAGCCGCAGGCGGATTCGCCCGAGGCGCGGCAAAAATTCCTGCGGCGCGGCAGAATGCCCGCATGTCCTATCTCGTCCTCGCCCGAAAATGGCGCCCGAAGCGTTTTGCCGAACTGGTCGGGCAGGAGCATGTCGTCCGGGCACTCACCAATGCCCTGGACACCGGCCGCGTCCACCATGCCTTCCTGTTCACCGGTACCCGCGGCGTCGGCAAGACAACGATCGCGCGGATCTTCGCCAAGTCGCTGAACTGCGAGCGCGGGACCTCGGCCGAACCCTGTGGGGAGTGCAACTCCTGTCGTGATATCGACGCCGGCCGTTTCATCGACCTGCTCGAGATCGATGCCGCCTCCAACACCGGCGTCGACGACGTGCGCGAAGTCATCGAGAACGCGCAATACATGCCGTCGCGCGGCCGGGTGAAGGTGTACCTGATCGACGAAGTCCACATGCTGTCCAAGGCGGCGTTCAACGCGCTGCTGAAGACGCTCGAGGAACCGCCGGGCCACGTGAAGTTCCTGCTCGCGACCACCGACCCGCAGAAGCTGCCGGTGACCGTGCTGTCGCGCTGCCTGCAGTTCAATCTCAAGCGCCTGGACGAGCAGCAGATCGGCGGGCAGATCAACATGATCCTGCAGGCCGAGGGCATCGCGGTCGACGCCGATGCGGTGAGGCAGCTGTCCAAGGCCGCCGATGGGAGCCTGCGCGATGGCTTGTCCTTGCTCGACCAGGCGATCGCCTACACCGGTGCCAGTGGCGAGATCGCGCTGGAAGGCTCGGCCGTCGCGACCATGCTGGGCACGGTGGATCGCAGCCGGGTCGGCCTGCTGCTGTCCGCGCTCGGCGCGGGAGATGGTGGCGCGCTGATGGCGGAAATTTCAACGCTGGCCGAGTTCTCGCCCGACTGGAACGGCGTGCTCGATGCCTTTGCCGATGCCCTGCATCGCGTGCAGGTGAAGCAGCTGGTTCCCGACATCCAGGTCGATGGCGATGCGGTGGATGTGGATGCGCTGGCGACGCAGCTGCGTCCCGAACTCGTGCAGCTCTGGTACCAGATGGCGCTCAATGCCCGCCGCGACCTGTCGTTTGCGCCCAGCGCGCGCGCCGGATTCGAGATGGCGATGTTGCGCATGCTGGCGTTTCGCCCGTCGCATCAAGCCACGCAGCCGACCGCATCCGACAAGACCCCACGGGTGGCGTCGGCGTCGGCGGCCAGGGCAGCGCTGGATGCACCACAGGCCGCCGCCAAGCCACCAGCACCCGTTGCGCGCCCAGCGGTGCCAGCCCCGGCAATCGCGGTGCCGGTCGTGGAAGCCGCGCCTCGCGCTGGCGGCGACATGGACGCCGAACGTTGGCTGGGCCTCGTCGCCGATGGCAGCCTGCGCGGGCCGGCGCGCGAACTCGCCGTGCATGCGGGTTTTGTCGGCTATGCCGATGGCGTGTTGCGTTTGTCGCTGTCGCCGCTGGACGAGCACCTGCAGGCGCCGAACCTGACCAGGCAACTTGCCGAATCGCTTGCACCGGCCCTGGGTGGAATCCCGCAGATCCGGTTCGAATCCACCGCGACCAGCGCGGAAACGCTGCACCAGCGCAGTTCGCGCGCGCAGGATGCGCGACAGTCGCAGGCGGAGTCGGCCTTCATGGCCGACGCCGGCGTGCAGCAGCTCATCAACCAGCATGGCGCGGCCGTCGTGCCGGATTCGATCCGGCCGCTGGACGACTGACCGGCTTCACCTTTGCGCGCAGCATCGTGCGCGCCCAAATCGAGGAACTAGACAGCATGCGCGGAAACATCGCCCAACTCATGCAGCAAGCGCAGAAGATGCAGGAAAACATGCAGCGCGTGCAGGAAGAGCTCGCCAGCGCGGAAGTCACCGGCAGCGCCGGTGGCGGCATGGTCACCGTGACCCTCAGCGGGAAGATGGAATGCCGCAAGGTGCGCGTGGATCCCAGCGTGCTCACCGATCCTGAAATGGCCGAAGACCTGATCGCCGCCGCCTTCAACGACGCCGTGGCCAAGGCCAATGCGATCTCCCAGGAAAAGATGGGAGCAGCGACCGCCGGCATGCCGATGCCGCCCGGCCTGAAGCTGCCGTTCTGATGCGCCCGGACAGGGGCCTGCGGGCCGGCTGACACGATGTCCTCGTCACTGCTCGAACAATTGATCGAAGCCTTCCGCGTGCTTCCGGGCGTCGGCCAGAAGACCGCGCAGCGCATGGCCTATCACATGCTCGAACGCGAGCGCGAAGGTGGCAGGCGCCTGGCACTGGCGCTGGGCGAGGCCGTGGACAAGATCGGGAACTGCGATCGCTGCCGTGACTTCAGCGAAAACGCCCGCTGTGCGACCTGCACCAGCGGCAGTCGTGACAGGCAGCTGTTGTGCGTGGTCGAGTCACCCGCGGACCGATTGGCGATCGAGCAGGCAACGGGCTTTCGCGGGCTGTACTTCGTGCTGCAGGGCCGGCTGAGTCCGCTGGATGGCATCGGCCCGCGCGAACTCGGCCTGGACCAGCTGTCCGCGCGCATGGCCGAGGGCGAAGTGCAGGAACTGATCATCGCGACCAACCCCACGGTCGAAGGCGAGGCGACGGCCCACTACCTCGCGCAACTGGCGCGCCAGCATCGCGTCAAGCCCAGTCGGCTGACGCACGGCGTGCCACTGGGCGGGGAGCTGGAGTACGTCGATCGCGGCACGCTGTCGCATGCCTTCGGCAGCCGCAGCGAAATGCCGCAGTAACCCACGCGGGAGAGGAATCCAGATGCAGGACGACACCATCTTCGGAAAGATCATCCGGCGCGAGATTCCGGCCGACATCGTGTTCGAGGACGACGACGTGATCGGGTTTCGCGACGTCGCCCCGCAGGCGCCGGTGCACGTGCTGTTCGTGCCGAAAACGCCGATCGCCACGCTCAACGACCTGACAGGCGCGCAGGCCGGACTGATGGGGAAACTCGTGCTGGCGGCAACGCACTACGCACGTCGGGAAGGCTTCGCCGCGGACGGCTACCGCATCGTCATGAACTGCAACCGTGATGGCGGACAGACCGTCTTCCAGCTGCACCTGCACCTGCTTGCCGGTGCGCCGCTGGGTCACTTCGGCGCGCGGGGCTGATCGCGGCCGATCGCGTTCCCGCAATCGGCGGGTCCATCATTCAGCCGCCTTGCGAGGTTTCCGCAGCGCTTACCACCAGCCCCACCACGGCCACGGCGACGGACGCGTGATTACGTTCACCCGCTCGCGTACCGGCCACAGGTAGACGACATCGGCCGCGACATGCGGGAAGCGGTAGTCGTAGCCGCCGATGCGCCGGTTCTCGTAGCCGTCGATACGGCCGGTGAAGGTGACCTCGCGGTTCTTCTCGAACAATGCAGGATCATAGAAACCGGTGCGACATGCGATGAAGCGTCCACCGACCTCGTCCGTCGCCCAGGAGGGCCGACCGGTGGTATCCAGCCGCGTCGCCAGCATCTCGAAACAGGTGCGGTTCTCGCCCGGTTCGACCGACACGATGCGGCCACCCCAGCGCACCGTGGCGCCGGTGCTGTCGTGATCGATCGCCTGGCGTGGCGTGATGGTGGCGAATTGCCCCTGCAACGGCCGTGGTTGCGAAACGCATGCGGAAAGCAGCGCGGTCGCCAGTGCCAGGGCGGCGAGACGCAAACGTGCAGTCGGGATGTTCATTGGCGGCTCCGAAGGATGCAACCGTGTGGTCAACGACCGGGCCGGTGGCGATCCAGGGCCTTGATCAGCGCACTGGCCTCGCGTCCCGGTTCTCGTCCAGCGTAACGCCAGGAATTGAAACGCCAGCTTAGCTGGCGCAGCTGTCCAGCGGCTGTCGCGTCCGCCAGGCTGACCCGTTCAGCCCAGTCGGCAGCCGGCTCGTGCGATTCGCGTCCAAGGCCGATGCGCGCATAGCGGGCGTCCAGTCGATGCCATGCACGCAGGACCGGATCCGGTTCGTGCTCCGCGCGGGCGGTCAGCCAGGCCATCCAGAACAGCGCCAGCGCCACGGCGGTGCAGAACAGGGCGACGAGTCGGCCCGAGTCGAGTTCGTCCAGGCCCAGGGGTTGCAGCAGCTGGCGCTGGTGGATGGCGTCGAAGCCCAGGGCGAAATCGTTCCAGCCGCGCCGCAGCCAGTCGCTCGCGTTGAACACCGGCGTCGGCAGCCATGCACCCAGCAAGCCCTCGGCGCCTGGCGCACGATCGGCCAGCGTGTCGTAGATGCGCTCGGGCGCCACCGCCGCCGTCGGATCCACCCGCACCCACCCGCGGCCCGCCATCCAGACCTCGGCCCAGGCGTGGGCGTCCGAGCGTCGCACCTGCCAGTACTGGCCGATCGGATTGCGGTAACCGCCAACGTAGCCGGTGACCACGCGCGCCGGGATGCCTGCCGCGCGCATCAGCACCACGAAGGCCGAGCTGAAGTGTTCGCAGAATCCTTCCTTCTGCTCGAACAGGAATTCGTCGACCGAATTGCGACCAGCCAGTGGAGTGGCCAGCGTGTAGCCGAAGCTGTCGTGGAACAGGCGCAGGGCGCGCTGCACGATGGCGGCATCATTGTTTCCGTCCTGGCTTCGCCACTGGCGTGCCAGCGCGAGCGTGCGCGGGTTGTAGCCGGCGGGCAGGGCCAGCGCCATGGCACGCAGCGTCCGCCGGAGTTGCGGCTCGAACGCCGCCGGGGGCGCCGAGTGCATGCGCCAATGCGTCACCGTCGTCAGCGGTTGCCGGGCGTAAAGGCCATAGTCCAGCGACAGCTGCGTTCCGTCGGGAATGCTGGTTGGCAGTTCCAGCGCGACCAGTTGGCGGCCGTCGGTCGGTTCGACTTCGAGCGTGTAGTCCCAGCGTGTCGGGCCCGGGCGGACAGGGGCGGCCGGAATCCCCTGCAACCAGCGCGCCTGCGTCCAGGTGCGGCCATCGAAGTTCGACAGCACCGGACCACGCCAGTACATCTGCGACGTGGGCGGCGTCGCGCCTGAAAACTGGACGCGCAAGGCTGTCGTGTCGTCGGTGAGCAGGTCGATCCACTGTCCCGGCGCCATGTGGTCCGACAGGCCAGGGCGCGCCATGGCGCGTTGTGGCGTGCCCCAGAGCGGCGTCGCCAGTCGCGGGAACAGCCAGAACACGGCCAGTGCCAGCGGCAGGCCGATCGCCATCAGCTTCAGCACCGCGGCCATCCGGCGCCACGGTGGCAGGGGATGGCCGGTGTCGCCGGATTCCAGTTCGGCCAGGCGCCCCAATGCAGCCAGGGCGAGGACCGAGCCGACCAGGCCCAGTGCCAGTGACACAGGACCCTGGTCGAGCAGGAAGGTCGCGAATGGCGCGAACAACGCGAATCCGAGCAGGCTGCGCCCGTCGCGCAGGGTGAAGGTTTCCGCGGGCTTGATCGCCAGCATCGCCGCCAGCAATGCGCAGGCCGTGTCGCGCCCGAATGCGAAATGCGAGCGCGACAGCACTGCGGCGACAAGGACCAGCGGCAACAGCAATCGCATCGCCAGCGGCAATGGGCGTCGCCAGGAAGCGACTGCGACCAGCGCCGTCGCGACGGCCATGCCGATGCCCAGTTCCGGCGGCAGTTGCAGCAGCAAGGGCAGCAGGCAGGTGGCAGCCGCCAGCAGCGCCCAGGCGCGGCTGCGTGGATCCAGCGGCAGACCGCGCGCCGGCATCATCAGCCGCCTTGCGCCGGCAGCAAGGCCAGCGCGCGCAGGCAGGCGTGCCGATGCGCTGCACCGGACCCTGGTCCAATCGGGGAATGGCCCGGAAGGCGCAATGCGTAGCGACGACCGTCGCGCTCGGCCTCGTCGACCCAGCGCGCAAGCCGGCGGATGCGGGCTTCGGCATCCGGCATCGGGAGCTGCTGCCAGTCCAGCACGATGTCGGCGCCGAGCGGCTGCTCGAATTCGCGCACGAGCAGGGCATCGCGGCGCGCCGACGGCTTCCAGGCGATCGCGCGGCGCGCGTCGCCGCGGCGGTAGGTGCGCAGGTGGTGCACGTCGTCGCCACTGGCCTGCAGTCGCGCCCGCGCGGCCGTGCCCGTGCCTTCAGGCAGGGCGGGGCCGTGGAGCTCGGGTGCCGGATAGACCAGCAACGGCGCGTCGGGCCAGACGTATGCCCACGCACGGGCCAGGCCAAGCGGGCGCGTCGTCCAGATGCGGATCCGGCCGGGCTCGAGCCACCCACGTCGCTGCGTGGGCAGCGACAACATCGCCTGGCCATGGGCGTCGACCAGCGACAGGTTTGCAGTGGCGGCATCGACGTCCACATGCAGCCCGCGGCGCTGCCGACCCGGATCGGCACGCACATGCAGGCGCATCTCCAGCGTGGCGCCGGCAGGCACGGGGTCGGCGGAGATGGCGACGATGCGCAGTCCCGTCAGCTGCAGGTGCGCCGCCAGCAGGCTGGTGTTGGCCGCGCCGGCGAGCAGCAGGCACAGCAGCAGGGCTGGATTGTTGTTGTAGTTGAGGGCGCCAACCCACATCGCCAGCAACAGCAGCGAAAAGAACAGGCCGAAACCCGTGGGCAGGATGTAGACGCGACGACGGTCCAGTCGAACGGGCAGGCTTTCCGGCGCGCGCGGTCGCGTCCAGGACAACAGGCGCTGGCGCAGGGCTGGCCTTGGTACTGCGACCATCTTCAGTCGACCGGCACCGCGTGCAGGATGGACTTGGCCAGCGATGCATGGCCGCCGGCGTCGCTGTCGGCCACCAGCCGATGCGCCGCAACCGCTGCAAACAGGGCCTGCACGTCTTCCGGCAGGACGTGGTTGCGACCGAGCAGCAACGCGTAGGCGCGGGCCGCGCGCAGCAACGCGATTCCGGCGCGCGGCGACAGGCCCACGCGCACGCCGGGATGCTGGCGGCTGCGGGTCATCAGGGCCTGCACGTAACCGATCAATGCACTGCTGGCATGCACCTCGTTGACGGCGCGACGCATCGCGAGGACTTCGGCCGCGCCCAGCAACGGCGTTGCCTGCGCGATCAGGTCGCGACGGTCGCTGCCCGACAGCAGTGCACGCTCGGCATCCTCGTCGGGATAGCCCAGGGTCAGCCGCAGCAGGAAGCGATCGAGTTGGGAATCCGGCAGCGGGTAGGTGCCGGCAAGATCGACCGGGTTCTGCGTGGCGATGACGAAAAACGGATCGGGCAGCGGATGCGTGTGGCTGTCGACGGTGACCTGGTGCTCGGCCATCGCTTCGAGCAATGCGCTTTGCGTGCGCGGTGGGGCGCGGTTGATTTCGTCGGCCAGCAGGACGTGCGCGAAGATCGGACCGGGGTGGAATTCAAACCGGCGCGCCTGCGCATCGAACACCGACACGCCGACGATGTCGGACGGCAGGAGATCCGAAGTGAACTGCACGCGCTGGAATCCAAGCCCAAGCGTCGCAGCCAATGCATGCGCAAGCGTGGTCTTGCCCAGGCCGGGGAGGTCTTCGATCAGCAGGTGCCCGCCGGATAGCAGCGCGACGAAGGCCAGCCGCACTTCCTGCGGTTTTCCGAGTACCAGTGTGTTGACCTGCGCCAGCGCACGCTTGAGGAGCTCGCGTGAATCGTCGGTTAGCATGCTGGCTGCCACGGGGGTTGCTGACATGCGGTCCTCGCGATGTGCGCCGGGATCTGTTGCTGGAAGGAACGATTCCTGTCACTCCACCCTCTTACAGGGTGCAACCAGACAGACCAGGGGAGGGTGATCGACGCCCTGCCTGCTGTTGCCTTGAAGGTGTCATCCATGAGTGTAGCGAGGCAAGAGGACCTGCGGGACGAAGTCCGGGCGATGCGCTGGTTCACAGGCGTCTGGGTGTTGCTGACGCTCATCAAGTTGCTGGTGGCCGCGCGCTTGCCGCTGTTCGTCGACGAGGCGTTCTACTGGCAGGAAGGCCAGCACCTCGCGTGGGCCTATTCCGACCTGCCGGGGATGACGGCGTGGCTGACCCGCCTGGGCGTGGAGCTGGGCGGCAACCATCCGCTGGCGCTGCGCGCGCCCTTCCTGGCGATTGCCGCCTGCCTGCCCTGGCTGGTCGCGCGAATCACCGCCCGCGAGTTCGGGGCGGCGCAGGGCTGGATGGCGGGGCTGTTCACGATGCTGCTGCCCCTGGCCGGAACGCTGGGCGTGCTTGCGGTGCCGGATGCGGCCATGACATTCGCCACGCTGTTGTGCATGGACGCCGGATCGCGACTCCTGCGAGGCGTGACGGCGACGGCGGCGCTCGAACTCGGCGCAGGGCTTGCGATCGGCGCACTCAGCCACTACCGGTTCATCGCCGTGATTGGCGTTGGCCTGATGGCGTTGCTGCTGATCCCGCAGGGGCGCGCGGCGCTGCGCGATGCCCGCGTACTGGTTTCCATTGCCTTCGGCGCCGCCGCCTGGACACCGCTGCTCGCATGGAACCTGGGCAATGCGGAGGCCGGCCTGCGCTTCCAGTTGCTCGATCGCCATCCGTGGGCATTCCACGCGGACGGTATCTGGTTCGTGCTGATCCAGGCGCTGCTGGTGACCCCGCTGCTGTTCGCCGCGCTGGCGTCGGCCGTATGGGTGCATCGCCGCGACCACAACCTGGTACATCGCTACTTCGCCTGGCTTGGCGCGCTGGTGGTTGTTGGATTCTTCGTCCTCGGATTCTTTGCCGACACCGAGCGGGTCAGCTTCCACTGGCCATTGCCCGGGTACGTCGCGCTGCTGCCGTTGCTGCCGGGACTGTTGCTGGCATGGCCACGGTGGTTGCGGTCGGCGACGGTCGCCATGGCGGCAGCGGGCCTCATCGGCATGCTCGGGTACTACGCCGCGGTTTCAGTGCCGTCGCTGCGGGCGCAGACGGCCGCCGACAAGTGGTATCCGAAGAACTTCGCCGGATGGGACTCGCTCGCAACGTCGGTTCGCAAGCTGCAGTCGACGATGCCGGCGGACACCCGGCTGGTTGCCGACAATTTCAAGGATGGAGCGGAGCTCGGCTTTGCGCTCGACGATCCGCAGATTGCCGTCCTTCCACATCCGCTGAACCGCAAACACGGTCGTGCGCCGCAGTTGAAGTTGTGGGGGCTGAGGGTCGACGACCGATCCGAGCTTGGCGCGCGCCCCGTGCTGCTGGTGGTCGGCGCGTCGGAAGTCGAATACAAGAACCTGCTGGAGCAATATCACGCGCTGTGCGAACGGGTCGGTCCCCTGCCGCGGCCCCGCGTGGTCAACGTGGATCACGGCAGCCAGCGCTTCCTGCTGTTCGCATTGGGTCGAAAGCGTGCGTCGGGTCCATGCACCGCGCCGGCGATGGCTTGGGTGGACCAGCCCGCGGCAGGCACGAAGGTTGGACGCTCCTTCGATGTTTCCGGATGGGCATTCAAGGATGGCGTCGGGTTGCGGCAGGTCATCGTGATGCTCGACGGCTTGCCCGTTGCCAAGGCGCAGTACGGCCTGGCCAATCCGGGCGTCGCGATCTTCTGGAAGCAGTCGACCGATCCGCAGCAGCCAAATGTGGGTTTCCAGGCGCAGGTCAACGTCCGGTCGGTCCCCGCCGGGCGCCATTGGCTGGGCCTGCGGCTGTTCGGGCGCGACGGCAGTGTCGAGGATTGGAGCGAGGAGCCGATCACCATCCGCTGACTGCACACCGCGCAATGCATGTCACTCGGCTCAGGGGACGGCGAAGCCCGCCTGGCGCAGCAGCCTTGCGGTTGCGATGAGCGGCAGTCCGATCAGGCCGGTGGGGTCTTCGGACCGGATCGACTCGAACAGCGCGATGCCCAGTCCTTCGGCCTTGAAGCTGCCGGCGCAGTCGTAGGGTTCCTCCGCCTCCAGATAGCGGCGCACCTCGTCCTCGTGCAGCGCGCGGAATCGCACGGTGGTGACATCCAGTGCATGGAATCGCTGGCCGTCCGCCCGGGCCAGGCAGACCGCCGTCAGGAATTCGACGTTGCGACCGGACATCGCCATCAGTTGCGCCAGCGCCCGGTCATGGCCACCCGGCTTTCCCAGCGTCCGTTGGTCGAGGGTCGCCACCTGGTCGGAGCCGAGCACCCATGCGTCCCCGTGTGTACCCACCAGGGCCTCGGCCTTGGCCTGGGCCAGGCGGGTCGCCGTCGCTGCCGGTATTTCACCTGGGCGTGGCGTCTCGTCCACAGCGGGCGCCGCGACCTCGAATGGCAATCCCAGGCGCTGCAGCAACTCGCGCCGATAGCGCGACGTCGATGCCAGCAGCAGCCGCCCGGATGGTGGTGGCCTGCGGGCGTCCCGTTCATCCACGCCGGCGTTCAATGCAGCAGTGCCCGTGCCCGGTCGATCTGGACCAGTTGTTGCTCGATCCGCACCCGGGCGGCGTCGATGGAGTCGCGCACCACCTGAAGCTGCTGCAAGGACGCGTCCGGACCGTGCTGCTGCAGCCAGAGCCGCTGGCGCAGCATTTCCTGCATGGCGTCGCGGACCGGGTTCTGGTCGCTGCCCACGATGGCCTCGATCTCGACCCGCGCCGTCCGCAGGCGTTCTTCAAGGGCATCGGCCGCATCCAGGACCTGAATGACGGCATTCTTGCGGCGGCCGCTGCGACGGCGGACGGCCAGGGCCAGTCCGGTGATAATGGCGGCGATGGCGAGCAACAGCAGGACAGTGCTCAAACAGGCATTTCCGGCGGGACAGGAATGCAGTCTGCCGCCGGCCCCCGCGCGGGGCAAATCACCCGCTTCCACAAGGGCCTGGGTTTGACAGCAGGGGCCCCGACGCCTAACATTCCGCCGCTTATGTCTGCGGAAATACCGGAATCACGGGTGCCCGACGTCCTGGACGCCTGGCGCATGGTGGCTGCGCGGCGGGTATTCGAGGGATCGTTGCCACTGTCGTCGATGACCCGGCTGCGTGACGTGCTGTACGACGATGAAGGTGTGGTTCGCTTCGCGCTCGAGTTCGACCGCGATGCATTCCAGGTTCCCTACGTCGAGCTGAGGATCGACGCCGCACTGCCGCTGGAATGCCAGCGCACGTTGCAGCGCTTCCTCCAGCCGGTGCAGCTGGTGCAGCGTCTCGGGTTGATCCGCGACGAGTCGGACGAAGCGGGATTGCCCGAGGGATACGAGCCGTTGTTGCTGCCGGACGACGGTTTGTTGCACCCCGCCGATCTGGTCGAGGATGAATTGATACTTGCCGTGCCGGTCGTGCCGGCGATGCCTGGCACGGAGGCCATGGAAAAGGAATGGCCGGTGCAGGCCGAAGAGCTTGAGCAGGCCAATCCATTCTCGGCGCTGGCCCGGCTCAAGCCGTCGGACTGATGCACCAGGTTGGATCAGACAGAAAAATACGCGGCGAGAGCCGGGCGAATCACACCGAATTGAAGTTGGAGCACTCCCATGGCTGTACAGAAATCCCGAGTTTCCCCATCCCGCCGTGGCATGCGTCGCGCCCATGACGCGCTGACCTCCAAGCAGCTGTCGACCGATCCGACGACCGGCGAGACCCACGTGCGGCACCATGTCACTGCCGACGGCTACTACCGTGGCAAGCAGGTCATCGTGCCCAAGACCAAGGTGGTCGAGGAAGATTGATCCCGCGGATCGCGGCTGCCCAGCCAGCCGCATCCACGCGCAGTCGCACCGGGTTGGTGCGGCTTCAGCCGAACAGACACGGGGTCACCCATGAGTGAGCAGGTCGCTGGCCAGTCGAATGCTGGCCGGATCTTTTCCCGCATCGCCGGTACTGGCAGCTATCTGCCGGAAAAGGTGCTGACCAACGCTGATCTCGCGCAATTCGTGGACACCAGCGACGAGTGGATCGCGGCGCGCACGGGCATTCGTGAGCGCCACGTCGCGGCCGAGGGCGAAACCACCAGCGATCTTGCCTATCACGCTGCCGTTCGCGCGATGGACGCCGCCGGTGTGCAGGCATCCGAGCTGGACCTGATCATCCTGGGCACCACCACGCCCGACCTGATCTTTCCCTCCACGGCCTGCCTGTTGCAGCATCGACTGGGCGCCAACGGATGCCCCGCATTCGACGTCAACGCCGCCTGCTCGGGTTTCCTGTTCGCATTGGCGGTCGCCGACCAGTTCATCCGCTCCGGTTCCGCGAGGACCGCCCTGGTCGTCGGTGCCGAGACCCTGACCCGCATGCTGGACTGGTCCGATCGCGGCACCTGCGTGCTGTTCGGTGATGGCGCCGGCGCGGTGGTGTTGAAGGCCGATTCCGAGACCGGGATCCTCAGCACGCACCTGCATGCCGATGGCAGCAAGAAGGAATTGCTGTGGAATCCCGTCGGCGTGTCGGTCGGCTTCAAGCCGGAGGAGCACAACGCTGGCGTCAAGGTCCTGATGATCGGCAACGAAGTGTTCAAGCACGCCGTCAAGGCCCTGGACGCCGTCGTGGAGGAAACCCTCGCCGCCAACGGGCTGGACCGCCATGACATCGACTGGCTGATCCCGCACCAGGCCAACCTGCGCATCATCGAGGCAACCGCCAAACGACTGGACATGCCGATGGAGCGCGTCGTCGTCACCGTCGACAAGCACGGCAACACTTCGTCCGGATCGGTTCCGCTGGCGCTGGATTGCGCGGTGCGTTCCGGGCAGGTCAAGCGTGGCCAGTTGTTGTTGCTGGAAGCCTTCGGCGGCGGCTTTACCTGGGGCTCCGCACTGCTGCGCTATTGAGCACGCGGAAGTAGCGGTTGGCTCCGGGCGTGCGCCACAGTACTGACGCTTTGCCGTCCCGTGCCCGTATCATTCGCGCCCCTTTCGAGGATTGCCGATGACCTGTTCGCCGACGCTTGCCTTTGTCTTCCCGGGGCAGGGCTCACAATCGATCGGGATGCTCGCCGGACTGGCGCAACGCAACCCGGTCGTGCGTGACACGTTCGTCGAAGCCTCGGACGGCGCGGGTGTCGATCTGTGGACCCTGTCCCAGGCTGGCCCCGAAGACGAGCTCAATCGCACCGAATTCACCCAGCCCGCACTGCTCGCCGCAGGCGTCGCGGTGTGGCGGCTGTGGCAGCAGCAGGGCGGCAGCCAGCCGTCCGTGCTCGCCGGCCACAGCCTCGGCGAATACAGCGCGCTGGTCGCCGCGCAGGTGTTGTCGCTGGGCGATGCGGCCCGACTGGTACGGCATCGCGGCCAGCTGATGCAGGACGCCGCTCCTCCCGGGACGGGCGCCATGGCCGCCGTGCTGGGTGCCGACGACAACGTCGTGCAACAGGCCTGCGCGGACGCATCCGGCGCCGACGTCGTCGTGCCCGCCAATTACAACTCGCCTGGCCAGATCGTCATCGGCGGGCATGCTGCCGCCGTCGACCGCGCACTGGCGCTGCTCGCCGAGCGCGGCGTGCGCAAGGCAGTGAAGCTCGCCGTCAGCGTGCCATCGCATACGCCACTCATGCGCGATGCCGCGGAACGCCTGGGCGCCGCAATGCAGGACATGCGATTCAGCGATCCGGTGATCCCGGTGATCCAGAACGTCGATGCGCGGATCCACCCGACGACCACCGCGATCCGCGCCGCGCTTGTGCGCCAGTTGTACCTGCCCGTGCAATGGACGTCCTGCGTCCAGGCGCTCGCATCGCGTGGCGTCACGCGCGTTGCCGAGTGCGGCCCGGGCAAGGTGCTGGCGGGCCTGGTCAAGCGCATCGACAAGTCGATGGATGCCATCGCCATCGGATCGCAGGACGACTTCGACAACGCATTGCAACAATGGAGCGAGGCATGAATCAAGGCGCATTGCATGGAGAAATCGCCCTGGTGACCGGCGCCAGCCGCGGCATCGGTGCGGCGATCGCATCCGAACTCGCCGCACTGGGCGCAACCGTCATCGGGACGGCGACGTCCGCTTCCGGGGCAACCGCCATCGGCGAGCGACTCGCCGCCGCCGGTGGCCACGGTCGCTTGCTGGACGTGACCGACGGCGCGTCGGTCGAGGCGCTGGTCGATTCGATCGCGACGGAATTCGGCGGCGTGTCGATCCTCGTCAACAACGCCGGCATCACCCGCGACAACCTGTTGTTGCGGATGAAGGAGGACGAGTGGCAGGCGATCCTCGACACCAACCTCACCAGCGTCTATCGCACCAGCAAGGCCGTGTTGCGCGGGATGATGAAGGCACGCAAGGGCCGCATCATCAACATCGCATCGGTGATCGGATCCATCGGCAATGCCGGTCAGTCCAACTACGCCGCCGCCAAGGCTGGTGTCGTCGCGTTCTCCAAGTCGCTGGCGCGCGAGATCGGGTCGCGGGGCATCACGGTCAACGTGGTCGCGCCCGGATTCATCGACACCGACATGACCCGCGCGATGCCCGAGGCGGCACGTGAAGGACTGCTCGGGCAGATCGCCCTTGGGCGGCTCGGCGAACCGGCCGATGTCGCCCATGCAGTGTGTTTCCTGGCCGGGCCGTCCGCCGCCTACATCACCGGCGAAACCCTGCATGTCAACGGCGGGATGTACATGCCCTGATCGGCCTGAAAGGGCCGCCAGCCCGGCATACGGGCGGTTACACTTTCCCTTACACTATGCGTCTGAACAGTCTCCCCGGAGGAGCAAATACCCATGAGCAGCATCGAAGAGCGCGTCAAGAAGATCGTGGTGGAGCAGTTGGGCGTGAAGGAAGATGAAGTCACCAACAGTGCTTCGTTCGTTGACGATCTCGGCGCCGACTCGCTCGACACCGTGGAGCTGGTGATGGCGCTGGAAGAAGAATTCGAGTGCGAGATTCCGGACGAGGAAGCCGAGAAGATCACCTCCGTGCAGCAGGCGATCGATTACGTCCGGACGCACGTCAAGGCCTGACGCGTCGCAACGCGTGGCACGCCGGGGCCGCATACGCGGCCCCGCGCATTTGTGAAACGGGCGTTACGCGATCCAAGAGAGCCGGCCGCGGTGCCGGGCTAAAGATCCAGGAGTGAGCCATGTCCAAGCGTCGTGTCGTCGTCACCGGTCTCGGCATCCTGTCGCCGGTCGGCAATGATCTTCAAAGCAGCTGGGATGGAATCATCCATGGCCGTTCGGGCATCGGTCCGATCACGCATTTTGATGCGTCCTCGTTCCCCACCCGCATCGCCGGTGAGGTGAAGGGCTTCGATCCTGGCGCCTGGATCGCGCCCAAGGACATCAAGAAGATGGACCCGTTCGTGCATTACGGCGTCGCCGCTTCGATGATGGCGCTGCAGGATGCGGGACTGGAGATCACCGATGCGGTCGCGGACCGGATCGGCGTTGCCATCGGCGCCGGCATCGGCGGGCTGAAGGGCATCGAGGAAACCACGCTGAAGTTCCACGAAGGCGGCGCCCGCAAGATCTCGCCGTTCTACGTGCCCAGCACGATCATCAACATGATCGCCGGCCAGGTCTCGATCATGACCGGCGCGAAGGGCCCCAACATCGCCGTGGTCACCGCCTGCACGACGGCGACACACAACATCGGCCTGGCGATGCGCATGATCCAGTACGGCGACGCCGACGCGATGATCGCCGGCGGCGCCGAATTCGCCACCACGCCGACATCGGTTGGCGGATTCTGTGCGATGAAAGCGCTCTCCACGCGCAATGACGAACCGGAAAAAGCCTCACGGCCATGGGACAGGGACCGCGATGGTTTCGTCATGGGCGACGGCGCCGGCATCCTCATCCTGGAGGAATACGAGTACGCCAAGGCGCGCGGCGCCCGCATCTATTGCGAGCTGGCCGGCTTCGGCATGAGTGGCGATGCACACCACATGACGGCGCCAAGCGAGAGCGGCGAGGGTGCCGCGCGCTGCATGGTCAATGCGATCCGCGACGCCGGCATCGACGCCTCCGCGATCGGCTACATCAATGCGCACGGGACGTCGACGCCTGCCGGCGACCTCGCCGAGACGATGGCGATCAAGGCGGCGCTTGGCGAGCACGCCTACAGGACAATGATCAGTTCGACGAAATCGATGACCGGCCACCTGCTCGGCGCGGCCGGCGGGGTCGAGGCCGTGTTCTCGGCGATGGCGCTGCATACCGGCATCATTCCGCCGACGATCAACCTCGACCATCCATCGGAGGGTTGCGACCTGGATTACGTCCCACACGTCGCCCGCGAACATCGCGTCGACGTGGCGATGTCCAATTCGTTCGGTTTCGGCGGCACCAACGGCACGCTCGTGCTGCGCCGTTTCTGACGGCCCCCGGCGGGCGCATGCTCGTCATCCGGCCACTGGCCGCCGACATCGACCTGCTGGCGCTGCATCGATTGTCGCCGCGGCGCTATCCGCTGCTGCTGGAATCCTCGGCGACAGGCTCGGCCCAGGGTCGATGGGATGTGCTGCTCGCGAGCAATGGCGAGTCGCTGGTGGCGCATGCGGACGGCGTCACCCGTCGCGGTGATGGCCGCATTGCGGGACGCGATTTCCTCCACGCACTCGATCTCGACTGGCAGGCACTGGGTGGCGGTCGCGAGTCGTCGCCATGGCCGTTCCGCGGTGGCTGGGCCCTGTACCTGGGATATCCGCTGGCCGCGCAGGTCGAGCCTGTCCTCGCGCTGCCACCGGTGACGGGCGCATTGCCGATCGCGGCGGCCTTGCGCTGCCCTGCCGCGGTGCTGCGCGACCACGCGACGGGGCAGTGCGTGATGCTGGCCGAAGCCGCGCATGCCTCGATGCTCGACACGATCGACATCGATTGCGACCTCGCCATGGCAATGCCGGCGCCCGCAGCGTGGCAGGCGCCCGCATCGATCAGCGAGGACGATACGGATCGGTTCACCAATGGCGTCGCACGCATCCTCGACTACCTCGCCGCGGGTGATGTCTTCCAGGTCAACCTCTCGCGGCAATGGCAGGCGCGCTTCGACCGCCCGCTGGATCCGGCCCAGTTGTTTGCACGGCTGCGCAGCCACAATCCGGCGCCGTTCGCCGGACTGCTGGCGCTGGATGGCTGCGCTGTCGTCAGCGCCTCGCCCGAGCGCCTGGTGTCGGTGCGCGGCGACGACATCCAGACGCGCCCAATTGCCGGCACCCGGCCGCGCTTCGATGGCGACGACGATGCCGCCCGCATCGGCGAACTCGTCGGCCATCCGAAGGAGCGCGCCGAGCACGTGATGCTGATCGACCTGGAACGCAACGACCTGGGTCGTGTCTGCCGGCCAGGCAGCATCGAGGTCGATGAATTGATGGGGGTCGAAAGCTACGCGCACGTGCACCACATCGTGAGCAACGTCCGCGGTCGCCTGCGCGACCGGGTCACGCCGGGTGATGTGATCCGCGCGGTATTCCCCGGCGGCACCATCACCGGCTGTCCGAAGGTGCGCTGCATGCAGATCATCGCCGAGCTGGAGACGGCCGATCGTGGCGCCTACACGGGCGCTTTCGGCTGGCTCAATGGCGATGGCGACCTCGATCTCAACATCCTGATCCGCAGTGCCGAAGTCGAAGGCGACACGGTACGTTTCCGCACTGGCGCCGGCATCGTCGCCGACTCCGATCCCGCACGGGAGCTGGACGAGACGCGCGCGAAGGCGCGCGGCATGCTGCGCGCGCTGGGTGTCCAGGGATGAGCGCCCTCGTGTTCCTCGGCAGCGAGTCGATCGACGCCATTCCCGTCGGCAATCGCGGCATGGCCTATGGTGACGGCCTGTTCGAAACCATGCGCGTGCACCGCGGCAGCATTCCCTGGTGGCAGGCGCACTGGGCACGCCTGGCCGTCGGTGCCGCGCGCCTGGGCATCGCGCTGCCCGAAACCACGCAGGTGCGGCAGGCCGCGGCGACCTTGTTCGACGATGCTGGCGATGGCGTGCTGAAACTGCTGCTCGGTCGTGGTGGCGACGCTCGCGGATATGCACCCGTGCCGGATGCACCGCCGGTGTGGGTGCTGTCCCGCCATGACCTGCCGGAACGCGCGCGGCAAGGCCTGCACCTGCACTGGTGTGCGACCCGGATGGCAATCCAGCCTGCACTCGCCGGCCTCAAGCACTGCAACCGCCTCGAGCAGGTGCTGGGTCGCGCGGAGTGCGTGCGCGCGCACGCCGACGAGGGCCTGATGTGCGACGGCGAGGGGAGCGTGGTCAGCGCGACGGCTGCCAACGTGTTCGTGCTATGGGAGGGCCGGTGGCGCACGCCGCGTGTCGATCGCTGCGGCGTGGCCGGCGTGTGCCGATCGCATCTCCTGTTGATCCTCGACGCCTGCGAAGAGCGCCTGTCGCCAGCCCAGGTCGAGGACGCCGACGCGGTTTTCCTGTGCAACGCGGTGCGCGGTATCCTCCCCGTCACCCGCCTGGGTGCGCGGACATGGACCGATGTTTCGCAATCGGTGTCGGCCGGGCAACTGCTCGCGCAGTCGCACCCCGGTCTCGCCCCTGACCTGGAGCATCCGTGAGCCGCAAACCCAAGCGCCGTGCCGGATGGCTGTTCCCCTTCGTCCTGTTGCTTGCGGCGGCGACTGGTTATTGGGCGGTCACCCGTTACCTCGGATTCGCCGACACGCCCATTGCCGGGCTGCACGCCGGAGACACGCTGCAGGTCGAGCAGGGAGATTCGTTCGCGACCGTCCTTGGCAAGCTGAAGGCCGTCGGCGCGCAGGCGCACGTCCTGGAATGGCAGGCGCTGGGCCGGCAACTCGGCGTCGCCGGCAAGCTGCAGGTCGGCGAATACGCACTGGAGCCCGGTACGACCCCACGCATGCTGTTGATGCGGATGCGCGAAGGCAAGGTCATCAGCCATCGCTTCACGATCGTCGAGGGCTGGAACATCCGCGAACTGCGGGCAGCGCTCGGGCGCGCGCAACCACTGCGGCATGACGCGGCCAAGCTCGACGACGCTGGCCTGATGAAGGCGCTGGGGCATCCGGGCATGCATCCGGAAGGCCGCTTCCTGCCCGAAACCTATGTCTACACGCGCGGCGACGGAGAACTGGCGGTGTTGCGGCGCGCATTCGACGCGATGTCGCTGGCATTGGCCGAGGCGTGGAAGACGCGAGCCGCCGACCTGCCATTGCAATCCCCCGAACAGGCGCTGGCACTGGCCTCCATCGTCGAGAAGGAAACCGGCGTTGCCGAGGAGCGGCCGGCAATCGCCGGCGTCTTCGTGCGGCGACTGCGCATCGGCATGCGCCTGCAGACCGATCCGACCGTCATCTACGGCATGGGCGCCGCCTACGCCGGCAACATCCACAAGGCCGACCTGCTCGCCGACACGCCGTACAACACGTATACGCGCATGGGCCTACCGCCGACACCGATCGCGATGCCCGGACGCGCCGCATTGCAGGCCGCGACCCATCCGGCGGCTGGCGACGCGCTGTATTTCGTCGCGGTCGGCGACGGCAGTGGCCGGCATGTGTTCACCAGTTCGCTGGCCGAGCACGAAGCCGCCGTGCGGCAGTACATCCAGCGTTACCGCGCGGCGCGGAGCCCGGCGACGCCATGACGACGACATTGACCGCGTATCCGCGTTTCATTTCGCTGGAGGGTGGCGAAGGGGCGGGGAAGACGACCGTACTCAATGCGCTTCGCGCGATGCTGCAGGCCGATGGTGCGGACGTGTTGAGCACGCGCGAGCCGGGAGGCACGCCGCTCGCCGAGCAGATCCGCGGACTGCTGCTGCGCAATGAGCCGGCAGGCGAGGATGTGGCACCGGAAACGGAGCTGCTCCTGATGTTCGCCGCGCGCGCGCAACACCTGCGCCATACCATCCTGCCGGCGTTGCAGCGCGGAAGCTGGGTGCTCTGCGATCGCTTCACCGACTCCAGTTACGCCTACCAGGGCGGCGGGCGCGGATTGCCGATCGCGCTCATCGCCGGTCTCGAGCAGCACGTGGTCGGACTGCAGCCGGGCCTGACGCTGCTGCTCGACGTGGGCGTGGATGAGGGCAGGGCCCGCGCACGTGGCCGGGATCCTTCCCCGGACCGCATCGAGCGCGAACAGGACGACTTCTTCGAGCGCGTGCGCAACACCTTCCTGCAGCGCGCGGCCGCCGAGCCGGACCGGTTCCGGATCATCGATGCCAGCCGTCCGGCGGACGTGGTCGCTGCCGATGCCGTGCGTCACCTCGCGCAATGGCAGCGGGCGCAGCAGTCATGACATCGACTCCGCCGATGGCCCCGTGGCAGGAGCGCGCCTATGTCCGCGCCGCAGCGGCCATGGATGCCGGCCGCCTGGGTCATGCCTTGCTGATCTGCGGTCCGGCGCAGCTGGGAAAGCGCGCCGTTGCCGACCGACTGGCATATCGCGCGCTATGCCGCACCCGCGATGCGCAGGGCGAAGCGTGCGGAACCTGCCGCAGCTGTCGTCTGTTCAAGGCCGGCACGCACCCGGATTTCACCGTGGTGTCGTTTGTCATGAACAAGGAAAACACCCGGTTGCGGACCGAGGTGGTCATCGACCAGATTCGTGCGCTGTCGGCGAGCATGTCGCTGACCCCGCAGTTCGGCGGCGCGCAGGTCGTCATCGTCGACCCGGCCGACGCCGTCAATCCGGCTGCGCTGAATGCGCTGCTCAAGACCTTGGAGGAGCCGCAGCCCGGTCGTTACCTGTGGCTGGTCACCAGCAACCCGGCGCGGCTGCCGGCGACCATCCGCAGTCGTTGCCAGCGGCTCGAATTCGCATTGCCGCCAGCGGACGAGGCCCTTGCCTGGCTGCAGTCGCAGGGACACGCCAGCGCCGCCGCGGCGGAGGCATTGGCGGCGGCGCGTGGCCATCCGGGCCTTGCCGATGCATGGCTGCGCGATGGCGGGCTGGCGCTGCGGCGACAGGTCATCGCGGACCTGCAGTCGCTTGCCGAAGGCAATGCATCGGCGGCCGCGACCGCGCAGCGATGGGCCGCGGATGAGCATGCATCGCTGCGTCTGCGCTTTGCCGCCGACCACGCCGTGGCGCTGGCGACCAGCTTGACCGATCCGTCCCGAACACGCAGTCTGGCCAAGTGGTTCGATGCCGCGAACCGGACCCGCGCGCTGCTGCGCACGACGGTTCGCACGGACCTGGCGATCGCGGAGTTGTTGCTGGCCTGGCCGCTGGATTCCGGCGGCAAGGCGGATGGGAGACGCATGGGCATGACGGGGGAAGTGCGCTGATGGCTGCAACCGCAGGTGGTGCCCGGCAGGGAATCCTGTCGCTGGCGGTCAAGGACAAGGCGCAGCTCTACAGCGCCTACATGCCCTACCTCAAGAGCGGCGGCATTTTCGTGCCGACGGGCAAGCGCTACTTCCTCGGCGACGAGGTCTTCCTGTTGCTGACATTGCCCGAATCCAACGAACGCCTGCCCGTGGCCGGCAAGGTGATCTGGATCACTCCCGCCGGTGCCCAAGGCAACCGTGTTGCGGGTATCGGCGTGCAGTTCACCGACAGCGCCGAGGGCGAAACGGTGAAGGGACGCATCGAAGCCCTGCTCGCGGGCACGCTTGGCGCGGACAAGCCGACCAGCACGATGTAACGGCGTTTCCGCGCAGGCGTCCCGATGACGGGGCGCGAAAACGCGCCATCCCGTCGGTCAACGCAGCGCGGGTGAATCCCAGCCTGGACGCGCGCGGAACCGCTCTCCGTGGCGCGAGCGCAGCGCCTCGAGTGTCGCCAGCAGCGCATCGGCGCCTGTCTCGCGGATGTACTGGATCGGGCCGCCGCGAAAGGGCGCGAATCCCGTTCCGAAGATCACGCCCGCATCCAGCAGGTCCGCATCGGCGACCACGCCGTCATGCAACGCGGCGACGGCTTCGTTGAGCAGGGGCAGCATCAGGCGATCCTGCAGGTCAGCGGGCGGCTTGTAGTCCTTCGCGGTCTCCGGCTTGACCGGTTTGCCGTTCTCCCAGCGATACAGGCCGTGGCCGTCCTTCTTTCCGCGCCTGCCGGCTTCCGGCGTGATCGACAGCGCGGCGGGAATCTCCAGCCCGAGGAAGGGGCCGAGCTCGCCCGCGACGCCCGTGGCGACGTCCAGGCCGACCGTGTCGATCAACTCGATCGGTCCCATCGGCATGCCGAAGCGGGTCGCTGCCGAATCGATGGCCCGACCGGGAATCCCTTCGGCGAATGCGGTCGCGGCCTCGAGCAGGTACGGGAACAACACGCGGTTCACCAGGAAGCCCGGTGTCCCCGCGACCGGAACCGGCAGCTTGTCGATGCTCCTGCAGAAGGCAGCGAGGCGACGCTCGGTATCGGCCGCGAGCAGGTCGTGCCGCACGATCTCGACCAGCGGCATCAATGCGACCGGATTGAAGTAGTGCAGCCCGGCGAACTGCGCCGGGCGCTGGACGACTTCGCGCAACTCCACCAGCGGGATCGACGACGTGTTGGTCGTCAGCAAGGCGTCGGGCTTCATCCGTGGTTCGACTTGCGCATACAACTCGCGCTTGGCCTGCGCACGCTCGACGATGGCCTCGATCACCAGGTCGGCCTGCGCCGCGCCCGCGCCGTCGGGATCGGCTACGAGGCGCGCTGAAACTTCCGGACGTTTGGTGTCGTCGCGCACCTTGCGTGCGAACAATTCCTGGGCACGGGCCAATGCCGCAGCGATGATCGGCTGCTCGCGATCGGTCAGGGTGACATCGAAGCCCTTGTACGCGGACCATGCCGCGATATCGCCGCCCATGACGCCGGCGCCGACGACATGTACGCGCCGGATGCCGCTGTCCTTGCCACCCAGGGCCTTGAGTCGCTCCTGCAGGAAGAACACGCGGGTCAGGTTGCGCGCCGTCGGCGTGGCCGCGAGCCTGGCCACCGACTTGCGTTCCGCGGCCAGGCGCGACTGGATGCCGCCGCCAGTGCGCCGCCAGGTGTCGATGAGGGAATAGGGCGCCGGATAGTGTTCCCTGCGCGCCTTTCGCGACACCTGCTTGACCAGCATCGGCGCGAGGATCTGCCGCGCGAGCCATGTGTTGGTGGCCCATGCCTGGAATCGTTGTTGGAACAACCGTGGCCTGGGATCGAGGGCGAGTGCGATCGCCGTGTCGATGAGCATGGGTGCGTCGACCACCTTGTCGACCAGCCCGGCGGCCCGTGCGGCCGTGGCCGACAGCGTGCGCCCGGTCAACATCAGGTCCATCGCGGCGGGGGCGCCGACCAGGCGCGGCAGGCGCACGCTGCCGCCCCAGCCCGGGTAGATGCCGAGTTTTACTTCGGGTAGGCCGATCCGGGTCGATGGATCGCTCGAGGCGACGCGATAGCGGCACGCAAGCGCCAGCTCGGTGCCGCCGCCCATGCAGTAGCCGTGGATGGCGGCGACCGTGGGGCAGGGAAGGTCGGCGATTTTCTGGAAGACCTGCTGGCCGCGGAAGAGCGCGTCCTTGACCGTGCCCCGCGCATCGAAGTCGCGGAATTCGCGGATATCGGCGCCCGCCACGAAGCCCGAGGCCTTGCCTGACCGGAACACGACGCCGCGCGGCGGATCGATCGTCAGCCGCTCCACCAACGCGTCGAGCTCGATCAGCATGTCCTGCGACAGCGCATTGACGGCCTGGCCGGCGCGGTCGATGGCGACCAGGACGACGCCGTCGGCGCCGGTTTCGACCTGCCAGTGTTCAAAGCGCAGCCCGTCGAAGCCAACGGCCATGGGACCATCCGAAGCGGTACGGGATGTCAGTATGATCGTGGCCGCATTTGATTGTCGTCAATCCGGCCCCATCAAGCATGCGGGTGAACTTTTCCGTCCATACGTTGTCCCACTGCCCGGTTTGTACCGGGCCGACATGCAGGAGTGCCGGCGCGGCATGGCCGAAGTGGAGTTGTCACAGGAGCTCGACCAGGAGCTGGTCAGGCGTGTGCAGCGGGGCGACAGCGCGGCATTCGACCTGCTGGTGCGCAAGTACCAGCACCGGATCGCCGGCCTGATCGGCCGTTACATCGCCGACTGGAGCGAGTGCCAGGACGTGGCGCAGGAAACCTTCCTGCGCGCATACCGGGCGCTTGGCAACTTCCGTGGCGACGCGCAGTTCTACACATGGCTGCACCGGATTGCCGTGAACACAGCAAAGAACCACCTTGTCGCCAACAAGCGCCGCCCGCCCACCGACGACATCGACGTCGAGGACGCGGAGCAGTTCGCATCAGGCATGCGCCTGCGCGACAACGACACCCCCGAACGCGAACTCATGCGCCAGCAACTGGAACAAACGCTGATGCGCGCGGTCGAAGCATTGCCCGAAGAGCTCCGCGTCGCGATCACGCTGCGCGAAGTCGAAGGCCTGAGTTACGAAGAGATCGCAAAGAAGATGGATTGCCCGATCGGAACGGTGCGCTCGCGCATCTTCCGTGCCCGCGAAGCGATCGATCTCGAAATGCAGCCCTTGATGGATGGATCACTTACGGAGCGTGCCAGCCGATGACGCCCAACGACAGACATGACGCCGATCCCGGTTCCGCCCAGAACCAGGGCAGGATTCCCCAGGACAGGATTCTGGATCACCACCGGCAGCAGCTGTCAGCGCTGCTGGACGGAGAGTTGCCGCCGGACGAGGCGCGATTCCTGCTGCGACGGCTGCAGCATGATCCGCAGCTGCTCGGTTGCTGGGAACGCTGGCAACAGGCCGGCGACATCCTGCGGGGCAACGTGGAGCTGCCGCTCCCCGCGCATTTTGCCGCGGGCGTTGCGGCGGCGGTGGCGAGGGAGCCGAAGCGACGGTCTGTTGCCGATGGCTCGCGTCGCCTCCGGTGGGGTGGTGGTGCCGCCCTCGCAGCGTCGGCGGCGGTGATCGCCTTGCTGCTGGCCCGCCAGCCGCAGGAAGCAGCCCCTGCCGTCGCGCAATCGAATCCCGACATCGCCGCGGCGCCAACTCCCGCTCCCGCACCTGCTACCCCTCCGGCGGTCGTGACCCCGTCTCCGGATCGCGTCCCTGCGCAGGCCGGCGAACTGGCCACCGCGCTGGCCGCCGCGGACGTTCCGCGCCGCCTGGGTGCCCGTCGATCGCGCGCGCAGAGCCAGCGTGCGGCCATCCGCACACCAGTTCCGCGCGCCGTGGCCAATACGGCCGTCGCTACTGTTGCCATCGATCCGTTCTCCGGTCAGCACATCAACCTGCCCAATCGTCCGTGGCCGCGTGCGTTGCTGCCGACATCCTCTGCCGCCGGGGCATTCACGGTCGACTACGGCACGCACCAGGCGGTCACGCCTGCCTTGTACCCGTTCGCGCCGCGCGGCGTGCCAGAGCCGACGGACAACGCCCCGCATCTCTGATCCCGCAAAGCCCCATCGCTGACAACGAGGTGGACTTTCCTCCTCATCCTCCATTGCGACTGCCCGAGGAAACGTTTCGATGTCCCCATCGCCCGCCCGCCGTCCCTTGCCTGCCTTCCTGAGCCTGCCCCGCGTCCGCGCACTGGCGCTGGTGGTCGCGACCGCCGCTGCGACCAGCGCCGTGGTCCTGCTCCCGGCGACCGCGCAGTCGCCATCCCCCGCACCCCAGCTCGTTGGGCTTCCGGACTTCACCAACCTGGTGGATCAGGTCGGCCCGGGCGTCGTCAACGTCGAGGCGCGAATGGGCGGTGGCGCGAACGAGCAGGCGCAGGCGCAGGTGCCGGGCGAGGACGACATGCCCGATTTCTTCCGGCGCTTCTTCGGGCAGGACCTGCCGCCGGGCATGCAGCCGGGCGAGCCGCGGGCGCGAGGCGGCGGTATCGCGATGGGAACGGGCTTCGTCATCTCCGGCGACGGCTACGTCCTGACCAACCGGCATGTCGTCGATGGTGCGGACCAGGTGAAGGTGCGCCTGTCGGACCGTCGCGAATTCATCGCCAAGGTGGTCGGCAGCGATGAGCAATCCGACGTGGCGCTGCTGAAGATCGCGGCGACGGGCCTGCCGACGCTGCGACTGGGCGATTCCAACCTGCTGCGTCCAGGGCAGTGGGTGGTGGCGATCGGTTCGCCGTTCGGGCTCGATCATTCGGTCACCGCGGGCATCGTCAGCGCGGTCGGTCGCAGCAATCCCTATGCCAACCAGCGCTACGTTCCGTTCATCCAGACCGACGTTGCGATCAATCGCGGTAATTCCGGCGGCCCGCTGCTCAACACGCGCGGCGAAGTCGTCGGCATCAATTCGCAGATCTTCAGCAACTCGGGCGGCTACATGGGCGTGAGCTTCGCCATCCCGATCGATGTTGCGATGAGCGCGGTCAAGCAGCTCAAGGCCACCGGCAGGGTCGCGCGCGGGCAGATCGGCGTGAACGTGCAGCAGGTCGGCGCCGACGATGCGCGCGGACTGGGACTGCCCGATGCGCGCGGAGCGCTGATCGTCAACGTCGCGCCCGGCAGCGCGGCGGAAAAAGCGGGCTTGGAGCCCGGTGATGTCATCCGCAGCTTCAATGGCACCACCATCAACGACTCCAGTGAACTGCCGCCACTGGTCGGTGCGCTGGCGCCGGGGAGCCGTGCGCAATTGACCGTGCTGCGTGAAGGCAAGCCGCGCGAAGTCGACCTCACGCTGACGCAGTTGAGTGATGGCGTCGCCAACGTGGCCCCTGCCCAGGGCGGACAGTCGCAACGCGGTGCGTCCTCCAATCCCCTGGGGCTGGTGGCGCAGCCGCTGGACGCCGATGACCGCAGGCAGATGGGGCTCAAGCCCGACCAGGGAGTGGCGATCGCCCGGGTCGACGGCCTCGCCGCACGCACTGCCGGGCTGCAGCCTGGCGACGTGGTGCTGTCGATCGGGCGGACGCAGGTCGGCAGCCCGGCTGCGCTGGATCGCGAACTGGCCCACGTCAAGGCCGGCCAGACCGTCATGCTGCTGGTCCGCCGCGGCGACGCGACCCAGTTTGTCGCGGTGACGCCGCGCGCCAACGACGCGCGCGGATAGGCCAGCCGCAGGGCCCGCCCGGGTGCAGCGTCCACCCGGCGGCCACGATCCGTTTCCTCGCGTCCTGCTTCGCGGGCAGGACGCCGCCTCGCGCCGTGCGGGCGGGTTGCAGGCCCCGCCATGCGACAATGGTGTGTTATCCCGACCCATTGGCGCGCTTGCGCCCCGCACGCAGCAAGGTACATGCAGCCAGACCCCAAACAGAATGATCGGATGCGGAAAATCCGCAATTTCTCGATCATTGCCCATGTCGACCACGGCAAGTCGACGCTCGCCGACCGCATCATCCAGTTGTGCGGCGGCCTGCAGGACCGCGAGATGGAAGCGCAGGTCCTGGATTCCAATCCGATCGAGCGCGAGCGCGGCATCACCATCAAGGCCCAGTCGGTATCGCTGCCCTACACCGCGCGCGATGGCGAGACCTACCAGTTGAATTTCATCGACACGCCCGGGCATGTCGACTTCAGTTACGAAGTGTCGCGCTCGCTCGCCGCCTGCGAGGGCGCGCTGCTGGTGGTCGATGCCGCGCAGGGTGTCGAGGCGCAGTCGGTCGCCAACTGCTACACGGCGGTGGAGCAGGGACTCGAAGTCGTCCCGGTGCTCAACAAGATCGACCTGCCGACGGCCGACATCGAGCGCGTCAAGAAGGAGATCGAGGCCGTCATCGGCATCGACGCCGAGGATGCCGTCGCCATCAGCGCGAAGACGGGGCTCAACGTCATCGACGTGCTGGAAGCGATCGTGCTGCGCATCCCGCCGCCCAAGCCGCGCGGCAGCGATCGCCTGCAGGCGCTGATCATCGATTCGTGGTTCGACAACTACCTCGGCGTGGTGTCGCTGGTGCGCGTCATGCAGGGCGAGATCAAGCCGGGCGACAAGATCCTGGTGATGTCGACCGGGCGCACCCATCTGGTCGACAAGGTCGGCGTGTTCACGCCCAAGCGCACGGATCTCGCCCGGCTCGGCGCCGGCGAGGTGGGCTGGGTCAACGCGTCGATCAAGGACGTGCATGGCGCGCCAGTCGGCGACACGCTGACGTCGGCGGCGCTGCCGGCGGACAGTCCGCTGCCCGGATTCCAGGAGATGCAGCCGCGTGTATTCGCCGGGCTGTTCCCGGTGGAGTCGGACGACTATCCGGCGCTGCGCGAGGCGCTGGAAAAGCTGCGGCTCAACGATGCGGCGCTGCGCTTCGAGCCCGAATCCTCCGAGGCGATGGGCTTCGGCTTCCGCTGCGGCTTCCTCGGCATGCTGCACCTGGAGATCGTCCAGGAGCGGCTCGAGCGCGAATACGACCTCAACCTCGTCACCACCGCGCCCACGGTGATCTACGAGGTGCTGCTGACCGACGGCACCGTCCTGCCGCTGGACAATCCGGCGAAGCTGCCGCCGCCGAACCGGCTGCAGGAAATCCGCGAGCCGATCATCCTCGCGACGATCCTCACCCCGCCGGATTACGTCGGCAACATCATCACCCTGTGCGAGGAAAAGCGCGGCTCCCAGCAGGGCATCCAGTACCTGGGCAGCCAGGTGCAGATCAGTTACGAATTGCCGATGGCGGAAGTCGTGCTGGACTTCTTCGACCGGCTGAAGTCGGTGTCGCGCGGCTACGCGTCGCTGGACTACCACCTGATCCGCTTCGATGCCGGCCCGTTCGTGCGCGTCGACACGCTGATCAACGGCGACAAGGTCGATGCCATGAGCCTGATCGTGCATCGCGCGCATGCGGATCGGCGTGGTCGCGAGATCGCGGAGAAGATGCGCGAGCTGATCCCGCGCCAGATGTTCGACGTCGCCATCCAGGCCGCGGTCGGTGCGCAGGTCATCGCGCGAACGACCGTCAAGGCCATGCGCAAGAACGTGCTGGCCAAGTGCTACGGCGGCGACGCGTCGCGCAAGAAGAAGCTGCTCGAGAAGCAGAAAGCGGGCAAGAAGCGCATGAAGCAGGTCGGCCGCGTGGAAATCCCGCAGGAGGCCTTCCTGGCCGTGCTGCAGGTGGACAACAAGTAAACCGGTCCCAACAATCCGTGCTGGCCATGACCATGGCCGGCATCACGTCCGGCTTGGCCGGACCGTCGCATGACGACAGATGCGTCAACAACAGGAGCGGGTATGCGTTGGTTTGAAATCGCCCTCGTGGCACTGACGCTGTTCACCGGCGCGGTCTGGCTGCTGGACAAGCTGTATCTCGCCAAGCGCCGGGCGGCACGCGCCGGCCTGCTGGAACCGACCGAACCAATCGTCGTCGACTATGCGAAGGCGTTCTTCCCCGTGCTCGCCGTGGTGCTGTGCCTGCGCAGCTTCGTCGCCGAACCCTTCCGCATTCCGTCCGGCTCGATGATCCCGACATTGCTGATCGGCGACTTCATCCTGGTCAACAAGTTCGCGTACGGTTTGCGGCTGCCGATCACCAACCAGAAGTTCATCGGGACCGGCGAGCCGAAACGCGGCGATGTCGTCGTCTTCCGTCCACCGCAGCATCCCGACGAGGACTGGATCAAGCGCGTGATCGGCTTGCCCGGGGACACCATTGCCTATCGCAACGACACCGTCTATGTGAACGGCGAGCCCCTGCAATACAGAATGGTTGGCCGCTACGTCGGCAATGGCCAGGAAACGGACGAGAGCGGCGCGCGGCTGCTGACCGAGCAGCTGCCCGGCCGACCGCACCCGGTGCTCGAGCGCGACGATCGGCCGTATTTCGTCCAGGGCGAGGGCCAGTGGACGGTCCCGGCCGGGAACTACTTCGTCATGGGCGACAATCGTGACAACAGTGAGGACAGCCGGTTCTGGGGCTTCCTGCCCGAGGCGGACCTGCGCGGGAAGGCGTTCCTGATCTGGATGAGCTGGGACCGCAGTGCCGGTGGGGTGAACTTCGACCGGATTGGGAGCAGGATTCCGTAAGTGCGCGACCCCGGGATGGGTTCCCGGTTTCGCGGACGGAGTTCTGTAGGCTGGCCGACAACGACGCAGGTCGCACGAGGGGAAAGGCAATGAAGCGTACGCAAAGCGGAATGACCCTGATCGGGTTTGTGATCGTCCTGGGGGTGGTGGGGCTGTTCGCCTATGTCGGCATGAAGCTGCTTCCCATGTATTCGGAGTACTACGCGGTCAAGCAGGCGCTCAAGGGGCTAGCTGCGGAGCCAGGCATCGCCGACCAGGATCCGGCCAAGATCGAGGATTCGTTTTTCCGTCGGCTGTACATCAGCTACGCGGAAGACGTGAAGCCCGAGCACGTGAAGATCAAGCGGATCGACGCAGGCTGGCAGATGGACGTCGACTATGAGGTGCGCAAGCCCCTCATCTACAACCTGGACGTCGTCGGCAAGTTCCACGCGACCGAGAACATGACCCGGCGCGGTGGCGACGAGTAATCCCTCCCATGCTGCCGTCTTCGAGGGCCACGCCTTCGCCGACGGCAGCCTGCTGACCCAGGCGCTGAGCCATCGCAGCGCCGGCAGTCCGCACAACGAGCGTCTCGAATTCCTCGGTGACGCGCTGCTCAACCTGATCATCGCCGAGCAGCTGTACGCACGCTGGCCCAAGGCGGACGAAGGCGCGATGACACGGGCGCGCGCCGAGCTGGTGCGTGAATCGGCGCTGGCCGCGGTCGCGCGCAGCCTGGACCTGGGTGCGCGCCTCAACCTGGGGCCCGGCGAGATGAAGACCGGCGGACATCGCCGCGACTCCATCCTGGCCGATGCGCTGGAAGCCGTGATTGCAGCCTTGTACCTGGACGGCGGCCTGGATGCCTGCAGGAACACGGTGCTGCAGTGGTTCGAACCGCTGCTGGCAGCGCTGCCTCCACTGCACCAGGTCGGCAAGGACGCCAAGACGCGGCTGCAGGAATGGCTGCAGGCGCGCCAGCGGGCGCTTCCGGTGTACGTCCTGCTGGAGGAGTCGGGCGACGAGCACGACAAGCGTTTTCGCGTCGGCTGCACCCTGGCCGACCCCACTATCGCCACTGAAGGTAGTGGCACCTCGCGCAGGGCGGCCGAACAGGCCGCCGCCGAGGCTGCGCTGCAACGGATCGCACTGGAATGAGTACGCAGGAAGGTTTCCGCGCAGGTCACGTCGCCGTGATCGGGCGGCCCAATGTCGGCAAGTCGACGCTGGTCAATGCACTGGTCGGGGCGAAGGTCAGCATCACCTCCAGCCGGCCGCAGACGACACGGCACCGCCTGCTGGGCATTGCCAGCTTCGACAACGGGCAGCTGTTGCTGGTCGATACGCCGGGCATCCACCGCGACCAAGGCAAGGCCACCGCGTCGGCGATGCATCGCTGGATGAACCGCGCCGCGCGCGGAGCACTGGAAGGCGTCGACGCCGCCGTGCTGGTGATCGAGGCGGGACGTTGGGACGATGGCGACACGCTGGCCTACGAAGCGTTGAAATCCGCCGGCGTGCCGGTGGTGCTGGCCGTCAACCAGGTGGATCGCATCAAGGACAAGTCGGCGTTGCTGCCGTTCCTGGAAGAGGTCAACGCCGGGCGCGAATTTGACGCCGTGCATCCAATTTCCGCGCTCAAGCGCAAGGGACTCGAACCATTGGTGTCCACCTTGCTGCAACTGATGCCGCAGCAGCCTGCGCTCTATGCCGACGACGAGATCACCGACAAGAGCCAGCGTTTCCTGGCCGGTGAATTGGTGCGCGAACAGCTGATGCGCCAGCTCGGCGCGGAGTTGCCGTACTCGACCACGGTCGAGATCGAAAGCTTCGTCGAGGAGCCGTTGCGCAACACGCCTGGCGGGCACCTGCTGCGCATCGGCGCGGTGATCTGGGTCGAGCGCGACGGGCAGAAGGCCATCGTGATCGGCAAGGGCGGCACCCGCCTGCGCGAGATCGGCAGTCGCGCACGCGAGCAGATGGAACGCCTGTTCGGCAACAAGGTGTTCCTCGAGACATGGGTGCGCGTGCGCGAGGGCTGGTCGGACGACGAAGCCGCATTGCGCACGCTGGGTTACCACGACTGATCCGGTTGCCCGCAGGCGCCCGGAACCCCGCGGGTTGATGGCCAGCGACCATGCGCATCGACAACGAACCGGCCTATGTCCTGCACGCGCGCCCCTGGCGTGAGACCAGCCTGCTGATCGAGGTCCTTAGCGAGAACCACGGGCGGCTCGGCTTGCTGGCGCGCGGGGTGCAGGGGCCGAAGCGACAGGTCATGCGCGCGGCCTTGCAGCCGCTGCAGTACATCCGGGTGGATGCCGTGCAGCGCGGCGAACTGGCGCAACTGCGCTCGGCCGAAGCGCTGGATGCCGCGCCGCAACTCGTTGGCGAGGCGACGCTGGCCGCGTTCTACATCAACGAGCTGGTGCTGCGGCTGGCGCCCCGGCAGGATCCGCTTCCCGAGCTGTTCGACGCGTATGGGATGGTTCGGCGACGCCTTGGCGCGGAGTCCTCGATCGCGTGGAGCCTGCGTCGATTCGAGCGCGACCTGCTGGATGCCCTCGGATTCGGATTTCCCTTCGACCACGATGGCGACGGGGCATCGATCGACCCGGCCGCGCGTTACCGGCTGGATCCGGAGCACGGCCCACGCCGGCTGCTCAGCGACCGCGGCCATGATGACCGCAGCGCCGCGGCGACGGGCCGGGCGCTGTTGTCGCTCGCCGCGGACGACAAGCCCGATGCCGACGACCTTGCCGGACTGCGGCGGGCACTGCGACCGGTGCTGCTGCAGTTGCTGGGTGGCCGCGGCCTCAAGTCCTGGGACATGCTGGGCGAACTCGGCCGGCTCACGCCGCGGGCGCCGGATCCGGATTAGGTTCGCGCAGTTGCGGCCGCCGTGGCGGCAATGCGGTCCTGGCTGAGCAGCGCATCGACCGCCGCCTGGAAGCGACCCAGTGCAAGGGTGGATTGTGGCTCGGATTCCAGTGCCCGCACTGCATCACCCAGCTTCGCGGCGCCGACGAAACCGCAACTCGCGCGCAGCATGTGCAGGCTGCGCTGCGCGCGCTGCGGGTCGCCATTGCGCAACGCCTCGACGACGGTTTCGCGCTGCAGCGCCAGGTCGTCGAGGAACAAGCCTCGCAGTGCGAGCACGTGCGCCTGCTCGCCCTTCAGTGCGGCCAGCGCAGCGGCATCGTCCCAGTCGGGGAGGTTCGCGCACAATCGCGCTCCGCCGTCGGGGATCGCCCGGTCGAAGCCCAGCGTGCGGCAGATCGCTGTCTGCAGGTCGAGCACCGCGATCGGCTTGACCAGCACCTCGATGAAACCCGCCGCCAGCAGCGCCGCATGATCGTCCGGATGTTCGCTGGCCGTATGCGCCAGCGCTGGCGTTGCCGGGAAGCGCGCACGCAGGCGGGAGAGCAGGGCGGCGCCGGTGTCGTCTGGCAGGTTCGCGTCGATCAGCCACAGGTCGTGCGCGCCATGCATCGCACAGTCCATCGCGGCGGCGCAGGTCCCGGCGACGTCGACGATGGCCGGCAGCGCTTCGGCGGCGGCGCCCAGGAACGCGCGACTCACCGGGTCGTCCTCGACCAGCAGGATGCGCGTTGTCATCGTGGCCTGCCTGTCATCGGTATGCTTGCCTGCATGGTCCGGCCGATGGTAACCCTGCTGCTCCCGATTGCGTGCGTGCTGGCGTGGTTGCCGGCGTCACCGGCGATCGCGCGCAGCGTGCGGATGCATGTCGACCATGTCGTCACACCCGTCGCGATGATGGACGACGTGCAGGTGCGCCTGGACTGGCCGGCCGAGGCGTCGCAGGGCGAGCTGGTCCTCACCGCACGGCGCCTGGATGCCGCCGACATGGGCTACCACTTTCGTGACCTGACCTGGCGCTGCGGGTTGCGGCGGCCTGCGGCCGGTCGCTGGCAATGTGCGGGCGAGCTGCGCAGCGGACGATCTCCCGCCATGGCACTGGCCGTCGATCTCGGTCCTTCGACGACGCGGGCGGCGCTGACGCAGGGCAGGGGCATGCTGTCCATCGAGCGCGGTGCGGCGACGCCGGACGACACCCTGGTAGACCTGACGCATGTGCCCTTGCGGTGGGCCCAGGCATTGCTCTCGCAGGCCTGGCAGGCCGGGCAGATGAAATCGGGCACGCTGGATGCGCGCCTGCGCGTGCATGCACCGACCGGGCGGCCGCTGGACGTCAGTGGCGCGTTGCAGTTCAGCGATGCGGCCTTCGACACGCCCGATGCGACCATCGCCGGGGAGCATCTCGGCGGTCGCTTCACGCTCGACTATCGCAAGACGCCGGCGCAGACGACCGTGCGCCTGGACGGCCCATTGCGCGGCGGCGCCTTCCTCGTCGGCAATGCGTATGTCGCCTTGCCCGACACCGACGTCGGCCTGCGCATCGATGCAAACCAGCACAAAGGCGCGGGATGGCAGTTGCCCGTCATCCAGTGGCGCGATGGCGACACGCTGCTCGCGACCGGGAGCGCGGCCTTCGGCACGGACACATCCCTGCAGGCGCTGGACCTGCATGCACATAGCGCCGACGTGGCGCCGCTTGCGAGCCGTTACCTGTCGGGTTGGCTGGCAGTGGCTGGACTGGCCGACCTGACGCTGGCTGGCGCGGCCGATGCCGACGTGCGCATCCAGGACGCCCGGCTGCAGGACGCGGCGTTGATGCTGCACAACGTGGATATCGTTGATGCGAAAGGCCGGTTCCGTTTCGATGGGCTGGATGGCGCACCGCGCTTTTCCGCGACATCCCCGGTCACCGGTACGCTGGAATGGAAGGCGGGGCAGCTGTACGGCATCGACTTCGCGCAATCCCGCCTGGTCCTCGACAGCAGCCAGGGCGAAGTCCACCTGCGCGACGACGTGACGGTTCCGGCATTGGGCGGCACGCTGGGCTTCGATCACCTGACGTTCCGCCCGCCTGCTGGCGACGCCGGCGCGGACATCCGTTTCGGATTGCAGCTGGATCGGCTGGACATCGGGAAGCTCGCCAAGGCACTCGACTGGCCGGCGTTCAAGGGCGAGTTGAGCGGGCGCATTCCCAACGCCCACTACGCCAGTGAGCGCCTCGCATTCGATGGCGGCCTGACCATGCAGCTGTTTGGTGGCACGGTGCAGGCGTCGTCGCTGGCGATGGAGCGTCCGTTCGGCGTGGCGCCGTCCCTGACCGCGGACCTGCTGATCGACAACGTCGACCTGTTGGCGCTGACCGGCGTGTTCGACTTCGGCAGCATCACCGGTCGACTGGCCGGACGCATCGACCAGCTGCGCCTGGTCGACTGGACGGCGACGGCCTTCGATGCCGAACTGCACACGATGTCCGTGCGTGGCGTGCCGCGGCGCATCAGCCAGCGCGCGGTGCAGAATATTTCCAGCGTGGGCGACACGTCTTTCACCAGCACGCTGCAAAGCCGGCTGATCGGCCTGTTCAACGACTTCGGCTACAGCCGGATCGGCATCTCCTGCAAGCTGGAGAACGAGGTCTGTGCAATGGACGGCCTGCATGCCGGCGGTGCGCAGTCCCCGGGCCAGCGTACCTTCGACTGGCTGCCGCACAAGCGCGGTTCAGAAGGCGCGGGCTTTACTATCGTGGAAGGAGCGGGCATTCCGCACCTGACGGTCGTGGGATTCAACCGCCTGGTCGACTGGCCCACGTTGCTCGAGCGGCTGTCGGCCGCCAGCAAGGGCGAGGTCAAGCCGGTCGTGCAATGATCGCCATCCTGTTTGTTGTATTCGTCGAGGAGAGACAGTGATGAAGCGCTGGATGGGAATGCCGCTTGCCGGCGTGCTGGCATTGACGGCCTGCGTCACGATCAATGTGTATTTCCCCGCGGCCGAGGCCAAGGCAGCGGCGAAGCAGTTCGTCGAGAAAGTCATCGGCGACCAACCGACACCTGCACCGGCGAAGCCTGCCGATGGCGGTGGTGGCATGGCCGGGCTGACGCTGCCGCGCTTCGATCCGCTGATGCTGATCGGAATCTCGCCTGCCTACGCCCAGGGCGCGCCGGACATCACCATCAAGACGCCGGTGATCCAGTCGATCCAGGCGCGGATGGCGCAACGATTCGACGGCAGCCTGCGTACCGGCTTCGATTCCGGCGCCTTGGGCTTCACCCGTGACGGGCTGATCGTCGTGCGCGATGCCAGCAAGCTGCAGCTCAAGGATCGGGTCGCGGTCAACCAGGCGGTGGCCGACGACAACCGCGACCGCAAGGCCGTCTACCGCGAGGTCGCCGTTGCCAACGGCCATCCCGAGTGGGAAGCGCAGATCCGCGGGGTGTTCGCGAAACAGTGGGTCGACAGTGCGCACGGCGGCTGGTGGTACCAGGACGCCTCCGGCGGCTGGAAGCAGAAATAAACCGTATTGCCCGGGCGGCCCGCGAAAGCGGGCCGTTCGCATTGGGTACGCGGCCCTGTGCGTCTGCGACAATGCGCGCCCCACCCGCGCCGATCGATCCGTGAGCCGCATCGACCAGACCCCGTTTGAAGTCGTCGTGACCGGCCTCACCCATGATGGCCGTGGCGTCGCGCGGCGCGAATCGGGCAAGGCCATCTTCATCTCCGGCGCATTGCCGGGTGAACGCGTCATGGCGCAGCAGACGGCGCGCCAGCGCAGCTTCGACGAGGCCAGGACGGTTGAAGTCCTCGAGGCCTCACCGGATCGCGTGACGCCGCGTTGCCCCCACTTCGGCGTCTGTGGCGGCTGCGCCCTGCAGCACATGGACGAAGCCCGGCAGATCCACGCCAAGCAGGGCGTGCTGATGGAGAACCTCGAGCGCATCGGACATGTCACCGCCGAAGCGATCCTTCCGCCGCTCACCGACGCCGCATGGGGCTACCGTCGCAAGGGGCGTTTCTCGGTGCGGCGGGTCGAGAAGAAGGGCAAGACGCTGGTCGGCTTCCGCGAGCAGGATCCGCGCTTCGTCGCCGACCTGGGTGAATGCCATACCGTCATTCCGCAGATCGGGATGAAGGTGGCCGCGTTGGCGACGCTGATCGACGGCATGGATGCGCGCAGCGGGATCCCGCAGGTCGAGTTCATCGCCGGCGACGACACCGTGGCACTGGTGTTCCGGCACCTGGTTCCGCTTGGCGACGCCGACCGCGCGGCCCTTGTCGAATTCGCCAAGGAGCATGCGTTCGCGATCTATCTGCAGCCCGGCGGCATCGACTCGGTGCACGCCTTGTGGCCTGAAGCACCGACGCTGGCCTTCCGCCTGCCGCAGTGGAACGTGGAACTGCAGTTCCGTCCGCTGGATTTCATCCAGGTCAACGCCGGCCTGAACCAGAAGATGATCGCCAGCGCGCTGTCGTTGCTGGACGCGCAACCCGGCGACCGCGTCCTCGACCTGTTCTGCGGGCTTGGCAACTTCACGCTGCCACTGGCGCGAACGGTTCGCGAAGCGGTCGGCGTGGAGGGAGATGCCGGCCTGGTGCAGCGGGCGCTGGACAACGCCCGGCACAACCAGCTGGACAATGCCCACTTCCATGCGGCGGACCTTGCGCAGGACCTGCGCGCGCAACCATGGATGCGCGAGGGCTTCGATCGGCTGCTGCTGGACCCACCGCGCTCGGGTGCGGACGTCGTGCTCAAGCAACTGCCGCTGAAGGGATTGCAACGGATCGTCTACGTCAGCTGCCACCCGGCTTCGCTGGCGCGCGACGCCGGTTACCTGGTCAACGAGCGGGGCTGGAAACTGCGCGCCGCCGGCGTCATGGACATGTTTCCGCACACGGCCCACGTGGAATCGATCGCGATGTTCGAGCGCGACTGAATCGACATGCACTGCAGCTCAACGCCGCCGGAGCGCGCCGGAAGGTAACATCGCGGCGATACGGCGAGTCAGCCCCCACTGGATTGAAGGAGACACACCTGATGCTCGTCATCGGCATCGCCGGCACCGAACTCACGGCCCAGGAGCGCGACTGGTTGCAGGACGATGCCTGCGCGGGCGTCATCCTGTTCTCGCGCAATTTCGCCTCGCGCACGCAGGTCGCCGAACTCTCGCAGGCCATCCGCCAGGCAGCCCCGCGGCCGCAACTCGTGTGCGTGGACCAGGAAGGTGGCCGCGTGCAGCGGTTCCGCGACGGCTACAGCGCGCTTCCGCCGCTGGAGACATTTGGCCGACTGTATGCGGATGATCCAGCCGCGGCGCTGGCGCTGGCGCAGGAACATGCCTGGTTGATGGCAAGCGAAATCCGCGCCAGCGGCGTCGACCTCAGCTTCGCCCCCGTGGTCGACCTGGGCCGCGGCAATCGCGCCATCGGCGATCGCGCGTTCTCCGCCGATCCGCAGGTCGTGGCGGACTTCACCCGCGCCTACGTGCGTGGCATGCATGCCGCGGGCATGCCGGCGACGCTGAAGCATTTCCCCGGCCACGGATCGGTGCTGGAAGACACCCATTTCGATACCGCGGTGGATGACCGGTCGCTCGACGAGCTGCGGGCGCTCGACCTGGTGCCGTTCGTGGCCGGCATCGATGCCAAGGCGGATGCGGTGATGATGGCCCACGTCGTCTATCCGCAGGTCGCGCCGGAACCCGCCGGCTATTCACCACGATGGATCAACGACATCCTGCGTGGCGACATGGGCTTCCGCGGCGTGGTGTTCTCCGATGACATCGGCATGGCGGCGGCGTTTTCCGCCGGCGGCATCAAGGCGCGCGTGGATGCGCACCTGGACGCCGGCTGCGACGTGGTGCTGGTCTGCCATCCGGAGCTGGTCGATGAGTCGCTCGCCGCCGTGCGCGGCCGCAGCCTCAATACCGCGGCGCTGATCGGCCTGATCGGGCGTGGCGCGATGGGCTGGGACGGTCTGATTGCTGGTTCGCATTACCAGCAGGCGCAGGCCAGGCTGTTGGGCGGACTGGCATGACATCGAGCCCGATCCTGTCCGACGTGTTGCCGCAGGCGCGGATCGTGCACGACCGTGCGCAGATCGAGCGCGCCATCGGCGAAATGGCGATCCGCATCCGCAACGACTACGCCGGCGACGTGCCGCTGTACCTGACGGTCATGCACGGTGGCCTGCCGTTCGCGGCGCAACTTGCATTGGCACTGGGCGAACTCGGCCAGCCCATCACGCTCGATTACCTGCACGCCACGCGATATCGCGGGCAGACGTCGGGCGCGGCGGTGGAATGGAAACACCAGCCCGCCACGTCGCTGCGCGGGCGTCGCGTGTTGCTGGTCGACGACATCGTCGACGAGGGGCACACGCTGGCGGCGGTACGCGACTGGTGCATGGGCGAGGGCGCGCTCGATGTGCGGATCGCGGCGCTTGCCGTGAAGCGCCACGACCGCTGCGTCGATGGCTTGCGCGCCGACTACGCCGGCGTCGAGGTTCCCGATCGGTATGTCTTCGGTTACGGAATGGATTACCACGAGCAGGGCCGCAACCTGCCGGCGATCTACGCGCTGTGAGCGACGTGCCCATCCACATCGACAGCGACCAGGGCATCGAACTGGCGGTCATCGGCGGAACCGGCGTGTACGCGCTGGGGCAGCTGGCCGACGTCGACAGCTGGTGGCAGGAAACGCCTTACGGGATGCCTTCGGGGCCGATCCGGATCGGCACGCTCGATGGCCACAGGGTCGCTTTTCTCGCCCGCCATGGCGAAGGCCATTCGGTGCCGCCGCATCGCATCAACTATCGCGCCAACCTGGTCGCATTGCAGATGGCCGGCGCGCGTCGCGTGCTGGCGCTCAACACGGTCGGTGGCATCACGGCCGATTGCGGGCCGCGCGCACTGGTTTGTCCGGACCAGCTGATCGACTACACCTGGGGGCGGATTGGCACGTTCAGCGAGGAAGCAGGCAGCGAGGTCGTGCACGTGGATTTCGGCGACCCCTACACGGCGTCGTTGCGCGCGGCGGCATTGGCTGCCGCACATCGCGCGAACGTCCACATGGTGGATGGCGGTTGCTATGGCGCCACCCAAGGGCCGCGACTGGAAACCAGGGCCGAGATCGCCCGGATGCGCCGCGACGGCTGTGACCTGGTCGGCATGACCGGCATGCCCGAGGCGGCACTCGCCCGCGAATTGGGCCTCGATTACGCGTGCATCGGCATCGTCGCCAATTGGGCGGCTGGGGCGGGGCCCGACGTCGACGCGGTCATCGGCATGGAGGAGGTGCTGGCGAACGTTGCCGCGGCCACAGAGGGCGTCGCGCGCGTGTTGCGTGGAATGCTGGTGGGGTGATTGCCAGGCCGGGCCCTGCTTTGCATACTCCGCGCGTGCACCAGGCTGCCCCACGCGCCGGCGCACGCCAACGCATCCATCATGAGGTCAGCAAGTCATGCAATACGGCACCGTGAAGTGGTTCAACGACGCCAAGGGTTTCGGGTTCATCGCCCCGGAGGACGGCACTGCCGATGTGTTCGTGCATTTTTCGGCAATCGCGTCCAAGGGTTTCCGCAGCCTGCAGGAAGGGCAGCGTGTCAGCTATGAATTGACCCAGGGTCCGAAGGGCGCGCAAGCGGCAGGCGTACAGCCTGCCGTCTGAAGCAATACTCCCCGCTTTCATGCCCCGCTTCGGCGGGGTTTTTTTTGCCCGGCAGTCGCGCCCGCTAGTGCGTGATCCACGTTGCGAAGGACAGCCATGCGGCGGTTCCCGACACCAGCAGGCGCAGCGGCCAGGACACGATGATCAACAGCGCGCCCCATCCGAATGCCGGATGCAAGCGCCGGTTGCGGATCGTGTCGTAAGCCACGCAGGAGATCACCAGCGCATAGGTCGTCAGGAAGAAAGCCGGGATCCCGACGCCGTGGAATGGCGGGATCGGGATGCGCGCGATCGCCGCGGTCAGGATGCCGACGCAGGACAACAGCATCAGCCGCTTGTGGATGTCGCTGCGGCGTCGGAACCACAGGGCGGTGCCGACGAGCAGGGCGAAGACCGTCATGTCGCCCAATGGCACCGCGAGGAAATTCAATGGCGGTGGGCCCGGCGAATGACCCAGCCTGGCTCCGACGATGGCGGTCGTCGTTCCCATCACCAGCACGGCTGCGGCAAGCATGGCGCCCACGATGCCCAGGCGCCGATGGAGGTCGGTGCGCCCCCTGGCGACGAACTGCACCTGCACCAGGAACAACACGAACCACGACGACATCACCAACCCGTGCACCTGCTGCAGCAGCGTCAGCGGCGGCGTGCCGAATGCGAGTTTCAGGTAATAGGTCCGGGCGAAACCCGCGAACACGACCAGGAGCGCCACGAGCGCGGCGGTGGTGTACATGCGGCGTTCGATATTGCGACGCAGTGCTGGCGCGACCATTGCCCGATCCCCCGATGGACGGATACCCAGCAGGGACAACGCCGAAGTCGGACACGTGCGGCCAGCGCGGAGGATGGGCCCTCAGTCCAGGAATTGCAGCTTCGCCAGCTCGGAATAGAGTCCGCCCTCGGCCATCAGCGCGTCGTGGGTGCCTTCGGCGACGATCCGGCCGCGGTCCATGACCACGATCCGGTCGGCGCGCAGCACCGTCGCCAGCCGATGCGCGATCACCAGCGTGGTGCGGCCGGCCATCAGGTTCTCCAGTGCGTGCTGGACGGCGCGCTCGCTCTGCGCGTCCAGCGCCGACGTCGCTTCGTCGAGCAGCAGGATCGGCGCGTCCTTCAGCAGCGCGCGCGCGATCACGATACGTTGCTGCTGGCCGCCGGACAGGCGTGCGCCACGCTCGCCCAGTTCGGTCGCGAACCCTTCGGGCAAGGCATCCAGGAATCCTTCCGCCTCGGCCGAGCGCGCAGCCGCGCGCAGGTCCGCATCCGACGCCTCCAGGCGTCCGTAACGGATGTTGTCCGCGGCGGTCGTCGCGAAGATCGTCGGTGATTGCGGCACCAGTGCGATCGCGCCGCGCAGGTCGGCCGGGTCCAGCTGGCGAACGTCGACGCCATCCACCGACACCACGCCGGTCTTCGGATCATGGAAGCGCAGCAGCAGCGAAAACACCGTGCTCTTCCCGGCCCCCGACGGCCCCACCAGTGCCACGGTTTCGCCCGGGCGCACATGCAGGCTGAAATCCTCGATCGCCGGCAGGTCTTCCCGCATCGGGTAATGGAAGGTCACGCGATCGAATGCGACTTCGCCGCGCGCCGGCTTCGACAGCGCGACCGGATTGGCCGGCGCGACGATGCCCGATGGCTCATCCAGCAATTCCGAGATGCGTCCCATGCCACCGGCGGCGCGCTGCAGTTCGTTCCAGACTTCCGCCAGCGCGCCCACCGAGCCACCGCCGATCAGCGCGTACAGCACGAACTGGCCGAGCGTGCCCGCGCTCATGCGCCCGGCCACCACGTCATGCGCACCGGACCACAACACCAGCGTGATCGCGCCGAAGATCAGCACGATGGCGACGGCCGTGACCACCGCCTGCGAGCGGATGCGCTTGCGCGCGGTGGCGACCGCAACCTCCAGTGCATGGCCGAAGCGCTCGCGCTCGTAGGGTTCGCGCGCGTGGGCCTGCACGGTCCGCACGGCGCCCAGGGTTTCGGCCGCGAGCGTGTTCGCGTCGGCAACGCGATCCTGGCTGGCGCGGGCGATCTTCCGCAGGCGACGGCCGCCGATCACGATCGGCAACACGGCCAACGGGATGCCGATCAGGGTGAAGCTGGCCAGGTGCGGGCTGGTGACGAACAACATGGCGATCGAGCCGACCACCGTGATCAGGCTGCGCAAGGCGACCGACATGCTCGAACCCACCACGCTGCGAAGTAGTTCGGCGTCGGAGGTCAGGCGCGAGACGAGTTCGCCACTGCGGGTGCGGTCGTGGAATCCGGCATCCAGGCCGATCAGGTGCGAATACAGCTGCTGCCGCATGTCCGCCACCACGCGTTCGCCGAGCAGCGACACGAAGAAGAAGCGTGCAGCGGTTGCGAGCGCCAGCACCGTCGCCACGCCAAACAGGAACAGGAACGCGCGGTCGATGTTGGCGCCGTTGGTGAAGCCCTGGTCGATCATTCGCCGGAATGCGACCGGCAGGCTGAGCGTTGCCGAAGAGGAGAACGCCAGCGCCAGCAACCAGGCGACGAAGAGGTTGCGATGCGCCCGCACGAAAGGCCACAGCGCCCGCAGGCTGCCGATGGGGGCTTTGGATGGAGGTGTCGTGGTCATCCGGCCATGATGAACGTTCAGCGCTGATGACGCGACATCGCTCGCGCCGTGGTGTCCGGGATTTGGGCTTGTCCGCCCGCGGTCAACCCGGAGGCGGCGCCTTCCCCGGCGGCACCTCGATGCGGACGCGATCGCGGGTGGCGTCGCGCAGGCGGACGACCAGCGGGTCCATCGCTTGCCGTGGGAGCGTCACGCGAAGTCGCAGTCCGTCGCTGTCGAAGGTTTCTTCCACGGGCGTGGCGCCGTGCGCCTGCAGTGCCGCATGCACCGCGCCGATGTCGTCGAAGCCGGCCCGCAACAGCAGTTCGCAAGGGATCGTCAGTGGTTGGCGCTCAGCCGTCCGCAGGCATTCGGCCGCCGCGCCGCCATAGGCGCGGACCAGGCCGCCGGCGCCGAGCTTGATGCCGCCGAACCAGCGACTGACCAGTACCACCACCTGGTCGAGGCCCTGGCCGTCGATCGCCGCCAGGATCGGCCGGCCCGAGGTCCCCGCGGGCTCGCCGTCATCGGTGGACCGGTACAGGTCGCCAATCCGGTAGGCCCAGCAGTTGTGCGAGGCGTCCGCTTGCCGCATCCGATCGATGAACCCCAGCGCGGCATCGATCGATGCCGCCGGCGCGGCCTGCGCCAGGAAGCGGCTGTGGCGAACTTCGAGCAGGTGCGTGGCCGGTGCCGCTAGGGTGTCGCTCATCGCAACAGGGCGCGCAGGTCTTCCGGGAGGGGGTATTCGGGATAGCGTTCGGCGAACGCGCGCAGGCTGCGACGTCCGCCGGCGATGTCGCCGCTGTCGATGAGCGTGCGGATGCGGAGCAGCCAGGCGTCGCGTACGCCGGGGGCGTCCGCGGTCGCCGGTGGCATCGCGTCCATGGGTTCGTCGCTGGAACCTGGCTCCGGCGTGGCCTCGGCGGCCATTCCTGATTCGTCGCTTCCAGCGTCGGACTGGACCCGCGCCGCATCCATGGCGGCATTGGCGGCTGGTGCGGGCGCCGGCTGTGCCTGCGACACCGGCCGTGCCGGCGGAGGCGGCGGCGCTGGCGCTGGCGTCGGGGCCGTGGGTGCTTCGACTGGGGTCGGGACGTCGAGTGCGATGTCCGGCGCGGAGGCTGTCGGCGCCGCGGCTTTTTCCCGAATGGCGGCGGCGGGCTTGGGCGAGCGGGCTTCGGTTGCCGCTTCGACGGCAGGCGCCGTGTCGGCCACGCCAGTGGCCGGTGCTGGCGTGGCGAACTCCCGTGGCGCCTGCGCGGGCCCCTTGGCGGACACGGGCCCTGCGACCTCTGGCGTACCCGGCGAACCGCTCGGTGGCAATGGACGCACGCGCCAGGCGATGCCGACCGCCAGCACCAGCGAGGCGACCAGGCCGACAGCCAGCGGCCAGCGCCGATGCTTGCGCAACGGTTCGCGTTCCCGGTCCGATGCGTCGCGGGCCGCCGCCATCACGCGCGCGTCCAGCGCCGGCGATGGCTCTGCGCGAGGACCGACACGGGCGAGCTGCTCGGCCAGCGTCCGCTCTTCGGGGCTCAGGTCTGTCAGGCGGGACTTGGTCATTGGTGCTGCATCGTGTCGGGGGCGGAGTCGGGCAGCCGCGCACGCAGCTTGTCCATCGCATAGCGCAGGCGTGACTTGACGGTTTCGCGTCCCACGCCAGTGACGATTCCGATTTCCTCCAGCGTCAGTTCCTGTTCCAGGCGCAACAACAGCACCTCGCGCTGGTCCTTGGGCAACTGGTCAAGCGCCAGTTGCAGGGCCCGCCGTTGTTCGAATTCGGACAGTGTGCGTTCGGGCGTGTCGGGATCGGGTATGCGCGCGGTGCGCTCGTCGCCATCGGAAGGGGCCGGCGGCCGGTAACGCTGCGCGCGCCAATGATCGACAAGCCGGTTGTGGGCGATCCGGTACAGCCAGGTCGCGAAGGCGGCGTCCGGCTTCCAGTCCGCGCGCGCCATGATCACGCGCTGCCAGACATCCTGGAACACGTCGTCGGCGACGGCCGGATTGCGCAGCTGGCGCAACAGATAACGGTACAGGCTTCCACGGTGGCGTCCATACAGCTGCTCGAAGGCCGGCAGGTCGCCCGCTGCCCAGGCGAGCATCAGCCGTTCATCGCTGGCCTGGGTGCTGTCGCCCACGGAGGTGTCCATCGTTGGCAGGTTAAGCGGTACGGCTGGCCGGGTGAAGCCCGCCAGCCCTTGGGACGCTTGGTTTGGCCGCCCGCTAGTCCCGCGCCGCAGCCGGCTCCCCGCACCCCCGCCCGTGCGCGCTATCCTGCGGCCCATGAGCAGGGGAACGATTGTTGCCCATCACGGCGCCCGCTTCGCGGAGGCCACCGATGAGGCGCCCGTGGGGACGGGCGATACCGACAGTTCGGACACGGACGCGCACAGCCTCGCCGATGCGCTGGCGGCGACCCTGCCGGAAGGCTCGACGATCGTCGTGCGCTGGCGCAATGCCGCGGCCGGGGACGGGGTGTCGGCGTCGATGGGCGCCTCCCAACCGCTGCATGCCCACGCGGAGACCTGCCTGGACGCCGGGCAGCCAGCCGCATCCGCCGCGGAGATCCACTCGACCTGGGAGTCCGGCGACACCCGCATTGCCATTGTCGCGACGCTCGCCGAGCCGTTGGCGCCACCGGCGCGCTCGAACTGGCTGTCGCTGGCCCGGCGCACGGTCGCCGCGACCCTGGAATCCACGCATGCCAAGGCCCGGGTCGCGTCGCTGCAGAAATCCCAGCGCCTGCAGCAGGCCCTGTACGAGATTGCCGACCTGGCGGGCTCCGCGCTGGAAATGCGCGACATGCTCGGCCGCATCCACGACGTGGTCGGCGGACTCATGTACGCCGAGAACTTCTTCATCGTGGTCTACGACGAGGTGCGGGCATCGGTGCGCTTCCTGTATTTCGCCGACGCGCTGGATCCCTACGTCGCCGAATCGGATGTCGAGATCCCGATCGGCGAATTGACCAACAGTCTGACGGTGGCGTTGCTGCACTACGGCGAGCCGCTGATGGGGCCATCTGCACAGGTGCGTCGCGAACTGGGCGTGCAGGGCGACCTGAGCCACGGCCCGGACAGTGCTGACTGGCTTGGCGTTCCGATGCGACGCGACAGTCGCGTCAGCGGCGCAATCGTCGTCCAGAGCTACGACCGGCCCGGGTTGTACAGCGACGAGGACCGGGCGTTGCTGGAGTACGTCGCCCAGCACATCCAGACGGCCCTGGACCGCAAGCACACGCGGGTCGAGCTCGAGCGCCGGGTCGATGAGCGCACGCTGGAATTGCAGCAGGCCAACCTGGTGCTGCAGGCCGAGATCGTCGAGCGCAAGCGTGCCGAGCGGCTGCAGCGCGCCCTGTACAAGATCACCGAACTGTCGGTGACCGCCGGCAGCCTGGAGCGTTTCTATGCCGACGTGCACGGCCTGGTCGGTGAGCTGCTGTATGCGCGCAACTTCTACATCGCGTTGCTGACGTCCAGCGGCGAGGACATCGAGTTCCCCTATTCGGTGGATGAGCGCGATCCCAACCGCATCACGCGCCGACGTGCGAACGGGCTGACCGAATTCGTCATCGACAACGGCGAAGCCCTGCTGGCGGACCGCGCGCGGATCGCGGACCTGGAGGCCTTCGGCAGCGTGCGCAGCCATGGCGCGCTGGCGCATTGCTGGCTGGGCGTGCCGCTGGTGCGCGACAGCATGGTCGTGGGTGCGATCGCGGTGCAGAGCTACACATCCGACATCATGTTCACCCCGCGCGACCAGGAATTGCTGACGTTCGTCGCCCACCACATCGGTGGCGGGCTTGCGCGCAAACGCACGCAGGAACACCTGAAGGCCGCGCATTCGGAACTGGAGTTCCGCGTCGAGTCGCGCACGCAGGAACTGGCCGGCGCCAATCGCGAACTGCGCGCCCAGATCGGCGAGCGCATGCGCGCCGAGCAGCGGCTGACCCACCAGGCGCGCCACGATGCGCTGACCGGCCTGCCCAACCGGCCACAGCTGCTGGAGCGCCTGGACGAGGCGATCAGCCAGGCGCGCATGCTCGATGGCGCTTCCTTCGCCGTGCTGTTCCTGGACCTGGATCGCTTCAAGCTCATCAACGACAGCATCGGCCATGCCGCCGGCGACGAGATGCTCGTGGAAGTCGGACGGCGCATTGCCGACGCACTGGGCGAACGCGGCGTGGTCGCGCGCTTTGGCGGCGACGAATTCGCGATCCTGGTCGATACGCTCGAAGGCGACGGCGAAAGCGAGATCCTCGCCGCGCGCATCCTGGAGTCGCTGGGGAAACCACTGTGGCTTGGCGGGCGCGAGTTGTTTCCCTCGGCCAGCATCGGGATCGCGCTGTGGCAACCGCGTTACCGCCTGGGCGAGGAACTCCTGCGCGACGCCGATGCGGCCATGTACCGCGCGAAGGCGGAAGGCCGCGATCGCAGCGCGGTGTTCGACGAGGCCATGCGCGCGCACGCCATCCGCCTGCTCGACCTGGAAGCCGACCTGCGCCGCGCCATCCTGAGCGATGCGTTCATGCCGCATTTCCAGCCGATCGTGCGGCTGACCGATGGAAAGATCATGGGCCACGAGGCGCTGTTGCGCTGGAACCACGAACTCCACGGCGCATTGCCGCCAGGCGAGTTCGTCGGCGTCGGCGAGGACAGCGGCCTGATCGAGCAGGTCGACTGGCTGCTGTACGAACGGGTGATGGGCTGGCTGCGCCAGCCGGGCGACGGCTACGTGTCGATCAATGTGTCGCCCAAGCATTTCCGATCCGACGACTTCGCCGAACGCCTGCTCGGGATGCTGGATTCCGCCGGCGCGGACCCGCGGCGGTTGCGCATCGAGATCACGGAGGTTGCGCTGCTCGACGACGCTCCGCGCGCGCTGCGCATGCTCAACGTGTTGCGCGAGCGCGGCGTACTCGCATTGCTGGACGACTTCGGCACCGGCTTCTCGGCGCTGTCCTACCTGCATCGCTTCCCGATCCAGGCCTTGAAGATCGATCGCAGCTTCGTCGCCGGTCTCGATGGGGAAACGCGCGCCGAAAGCCTTGCGCTGGTTCGTGCCATCCTCGCGCTCGCCGTGACGCTGGGCATCGACACCATCGGCGAGGGCATCGAGACGGTCGTCCAGCGCGACACGCTGATGGAGCTGGGATGTCTTTTCGGCCAGGGCTACCTGCTCGGCAAGCCGCAGGAAGAAGCGACCTGGGGCACGGTTCCGCTGGCCTGACGGGACAGCCAGCGCTCAATCCGGGCGATCGCGGATCACCAGCAATCGGGGCTCGGTCATGTCGGCGATGGCGCTGGCGATTCCCTCGCGTCCGATCCCGGAACCCTTCACGCCGCCATAGGGCATGTTGTCGACGCGGAAGCTCGGCACGTCGCCGACGATCACGCCGCCGACTTCCAGCCGGTCCCATGCACGCATGGCGTGCGCGAGGCTTCCGCTGAACACGCCCGCCTGCAGCCCGAAATCGCTGTCGTTGACGCGGGCGATCGCATCGTCGAAGTCGACGAAGGATTCGATGCATGCCACCGGACCGAATGCTTCCTTGCGGTACAGGTCGCAGTCGCGCGGCACGTTGGCGAGCAGCGACGGCGCGACGAATGCGCCGTCGCGCTTGCCGCCAGCCAGCAGCGTGGCGCCGGCGGCGATGGCGGCATCGATCCAGTCCTGAACGCGTGTCGCCGCGTCGACGTCGATCATCGGGCCGATGAAGACGTCTTCGTCGCGCGGATCACCCATGCGCAACGCGGCGATGGCGGCCCGCAGCTTGTCGCACAGCTGCGCATGGATGTCCGCGTGGGCGAGGATGCGCTGCACGCTGATGCAGCTTTGCCCCGACTGGTAATACGCGCCAGAGACCAGCCGCGCGACGATGGCATCGAGCGATTGCCCGGGGTCGGCGTCGACGATGCATGCTGCATTGCCGCCGAGTTCGAGGGTGACGCGCTTGCGGCCGGCGCGCGCTTTCAGCTCCCAGCCGACCATGCCACCGGTGAAGCTCAGCAGTGCGATGCGCGGGTCCTCGACCAGCAGGCCGGCATCGTCGTTGGAGCACGGCAGGATGGAAAACGCGCCTTCCGGCAGATCCGTCTCCGACAGGATCCCGCCGATGATGAGCGCACCGATTGGTGTCTTGGCGGCCGGCTTGAGCACGAACGGGCAACCCGCGGCGATCGCCGGCGCGACCTTGTGCGCCACCAGGTTGAGCGGAAAGTTGAACGGCGTGATGAACGCGCACGCGCCGACGGGCACGCGCTTGACCATTCCACGGTAGCCGCGCGTGCGCGGCGAGACCTGCAGCTCGATCACGTCGCCATCGATGCGCGTGGCTTCCCCGGCGGCAATGCGGAAGGTGTCGATCAGTCGCGCCACTTCGCCGCGCGCATCCTTGATCGGCTTGCCGGCCTCGATGCACAACGCCATCGCCAGCTCGTCCTGGCGCTCGCCGAAACGTCGCACGCAATGTTCCAGGACATCGCGTCGTGCGTCGGGCGGGAAGGCGGCCATTGCCGCCCGCGCATCGGAGGCGCGGCCGATGGCTTCGCGCATGGCGTCGGCGTCGGCGAAGGCAACGCGCGTGGCGACATCGCCCGAATACTTGTCGGTGACGGCGAGGTCGCAGTTGGCCGCAACCGGTCGGTTGGCGAGGTAGTACGGATATGTCTGGCTGAGCATGTGCTGCCTCCTTGGATCAGCCTGCGGCAAGGGTCGTGAAGCGCGGGTCCCCTTTGGCGCGGGAACACCGGGGTGATTTCACTCAGTGCGTCGGATCTTCCACGCGCACCCGCAGGTGGCCATCGCTCAGGCGCGCATCCAGGGCGTCGCCGGGAGTCGCGTCGAGGACGCTGCGGACGATGCGACCGTCATCGTGTTGCAGGATGGCGTAGCCGCGGGCAACCGTCGCCAGCGGGCTCACCGCATGCAGCGATCGCGCCAGCGCGCGCAGGCGCAGGGCATCGCCCGACAGGCGGCGTGCGATGGCGGTCCGGCTCCGTGGGCCGAGGCCTTCGACGCGCGCCTGCAGGCGCGCCAGCCGCCGCGACGGATGCGCGGAACGCAGCACCGCATCGGCATGCCGCAGGCGTGCGCGCTCGCGGTCCAGTCGGCGTTGCCATGCGGCAGCGAGCCGCCGCAGGCCCTCCGCCTGCCGCTGGCACAGCAGCTGCAGCCGCGCCTGTGGCCGCAGCCCATGCAGGCGGATCGACGCGCGATCGGCCCGCTGGATCGCGCCGCGCAGGCGCTGCTGCTGCAGGTTGGCCAGGCGCGCGGCCAGCGTGCGCAGGCGGCGATGCAGGTCGTCCTGGCTGGGCACCAGCAGTTCCGCGGCAGCCGACGGCGTGGGCGCGCGCAGGTCCGCGGCGAAATCGGCCAGGCTGACATCGGTCTCGTGGCCAACAGCCGAGACCACCGGCACTGCCGATGCCACGATCGCGCGGACCAGGTGTTCGTCGTTGAATGCCCACAGGTCTTCCAGCGAGCCGCCACCGCGGGTCAGCAGCAACACGTCGTAGCGGCCGCTGGCCGCCGCGCGTCGCAGCATGGCGGTGATCTGTGCGGCAGCCGTGGTGCCCTGGACCAGGACCGGCAACACGTCGACCTCAAGCAGCGGATAGCGCCTGGCCAGCACGCTGAGGACATCGCGCACGGCGGCACCGCTGGCCGAGGTGATGACCGCGATGCGTCGCGGATGCGGGGGCAGGGGACGCTTGCGCTCGCTCGCGAACAGGCCCTCGGCCGCGAGCTTCGCGCGCAGTTCGTCGAAGGCGCGGCGCAGGGCGCCTTCGCCGGCTTCCTCCATGTGGTCCAGCACCAGCTGGTAGTCGCCGCGGGCCTCGTACAGGGTCAGGCGGCCGCGGGCCAGCACGCGCAGGCCGTCGCGCGGAACGAACGTCAACCACGTGCTTTTTGGCTTGAACAGCGCGCATCGCACCTGCGCGCGGGCATCCTTGAGGTTGAAGTACAGATGCCCGGAGCCGGGCCGGGACACGCTGCTGAGCTCGCCCTCGACCCAGATCAGCGGGAAGGCGCCCTCCAGCAGGTCGCGCGCCAGCGTATTGAGCTGGCTCGGCGTCAGGATGTCGCGGTCGCGGGAGGGGGTCGCATTCACCGCGCCAGACTAAACTATGGGGATGAGCAACGAGAGCATTGCACCGGCCATTGCGCCCTGCGCATTCGTGTCCGGACCGGCGCCGCGGCGCCTGACGCGGCAGGTCCGCATCGGCGCCGTCACCGTCGGCGGCGGCGCGCCGATCGCGGTGCAGTCGATGACCAACACCGACACCGCGGATGTCGCCGGCACCACGCGACAGGTCGCCGACTTGTGGCGGGCCGGATCGGAGATGGTGCGGGTCACCGTCAACACGCCCGAAGCGGCGGCGGCGGTGCCCAGGATCGTCGAGCGCCTGCGGATGATGGGCATCGAGGTGCCCGTGATCGGCGACTTCCATTACAACGGACACCAGCTGCTGGCCGGTGAGCCGGCGTGCGCCGAGGCGCTGGCGAAATACCGCATCAACCCGGGCAACGTCGGCTTCGGGAAAAAACGCGATACGCAGTTCGCGCAGCTGGTCGAATTCGCCATCCGTCATGACAAGCCGGTCCGCATTGGTGCCAACTGGGGATCGCTCGACCAGTCGCTGGCGACGCGCCTGATGGACGAGAACGCCACGCGCAGCGAACCGTGGGAAGCCGCGCACGTGCTGCGCGAAGCGCTGATCCGCTCGGCGCTGGATTCCGCGGCGCGTGCGGTCGAACTGGGCCTGCCGGCCGAGCGCATCGTGTTGTCCTGCAAGGTCAGTGGCGTGCAGGAATTGATCGCGGTGTATCGCGATCTCGCCAGCCGCTCGGACTTCGCCTTGCACCTTGGCCTGACCGAGGCCGGCATCGGCAGCAAGGGTATCGTCGCCTCGACGGCAGCACTGGCCGTGCTGCTGCAGGAAGGCATCGGCGACACGATCCGCATCTCGCTCACGCCCGATCCCGGTGGATTGCGTACGCAGGAAGTCGTCGTCGCCCAGGAACTGCTGCAGACGATGGGCCTGCGCGCGTTCACCCCGATGGTCACTGCCTGCCCGGGTTGCGGCCGCACCACGTCGGAATTCTTCCAGGAGCTCGCGCGGACGGTTCAGGAACACGTGCGCGCGAAGATGCCCGAATGGAAGATCACGCATCCCGGCGCCGAGCATCTCACGCTCGCGGTGATGGGCTGCGTGGTCAACGGGCCGGGCGAATCGCGCCACGCGAACATCGGCATCTCGTTGCCGGGCACTGGCGAAGCACCGGCGGCGCCGGTGTTCATCGATGGTGAAAAGTCCGTCACCCTGCGCGGCGATACCATCGCCGCCGACTTCGTCGGGATCATCGACACGTATGTCCAGCGCCGATACGGGTCCGGCTGACATCACCACAGCGGTGCCGCCGCTGCCGGAATCGCCGGCCGAGGCCGCGCATGTCGTCAAGCAGCAAGGGCGCCTGGGCGCGGCCTTCCTGCGCGCACATGGCTGGCGCCTGCTGCTGGTCTTCCTCGGACTGCTGGCGCCGTTGTGGGCGTTTGGTGCGATGGCCGATGCCCTGCACGAGGGCGAGGCATTCGCATTCGACGTTCCGGTGTTGCAGGCGGTGCATGGCATCGCATCCGTGCAGCTGGATCGCCTGTTCGTGCTGTTCTCCGCGCTGGGTTACGCCTGGGGCGTGGTTCCGGTCGATGCGATCCTGATCGTTGCGCTGGTGCTGTGGCGGCGGATGCGCGAGGGCGTCTTCGCCATCGTGTCGATCGGCGGCTCGCTGCTGCTGAACCTCGCGGCCAAGCATTCCTTCGCGCGCACCAGGCCCGACCTGTGGCGGTCGATCGCACCCGCGGAAACCACATACAGCTTCCCCAGTGGCCATGCGATGGGATCGATGACGCTGGCCATGGTCGTGATCCTGCTGTGCTGGAACGTGCGCACGAAGTCAGGGTGGTCGTGGCGCTGGCCCGTGGCGCTGCTGATGGGCGCATTCGTCCTGATGGTGGGCCTGTCGCGGCTCTACCTGGGCGTGCATTACCCGTCCGACATCCTCGCCGGCTGGTCGGCCGCGTGCGCCTGGGTCGTGGGCGTGTATGGACTCGTGTACTACGGCACGTTGCGCCCGTGGCAGGTGCCCGGACCGAATCGGCCGGGCTGAGTCACTCGCCGGGAATGGCTGCCTGGCTCGGCGCGCTGGTGGCGGCGACGCGCGCGAGGCTGACTTCGCGATGCGCGATGTAGGCGTTGGCGGCGAAGATGATCGCGGCACCGACCAGGGTCCAGTGACTGATGCGCTCGGCGAACAGCAGGTAGCCGGCGACCGCCACGATCGGCAGCTGCATGAAGCTGATCGGCGTCAGCGCCGACACGTCGCCGAGACGCAGGGCGCGGGTCCACAACACCTGTCCACCGGTGCCCAGCACGCCGATGCTGGCCAGCCACAGCCACGCGATGCCGTGCGGCCACTGCCAGACGAACAGCGCCGGCAGCAGGGATAGCGGCACCCAGAACAGGTAGGTGTAGAAGACGATCGTATCGGCCGGATCCACGCGCGACAGCTGCTTGATCTGGATGGCGACGACTGCGGTCAGCACCGCTGCCAGGATCGCGACGAGCGATGCGGCCGTGAAGCCGCTCGAACCCGGTCGCACGATCACCAGCACGCCGATGAAGCCGACGATGACGGCCGCCCATCGACGCCAGCGCACCTGCTCTCCCAGCCACACCACCGCGGCGATGGTGACGAACAGCGGGCTGGAATACGACAGCGAGATCGCCTGCGACAGCGGCAGGTTGCCGATTGCCCAGAAGCCGCACAGCATCGAACCCATGCCGATCACGCTGCGTACCAGGTAACGCGGCAGTTGCCGCGTGCGCAAGGGCGCGCGGCCGTGGAGCAACACCGGCAGCAGCGCCAGCAAGCCGAACGCATTGCGGAAGAATGCGATCTCGAACGTCGGCAACGTCGCCGACGCCACCCGGATCATCACCGCCATCAAGGCGAAGGAAATCGTGCTGGCCAGCATCAATGCGGCCGCCCGCGCGAATCGCGGTTGCCCGGCCGTCACCAGCGCGCACCGACCAGGCGAGGTTCCGGTTCCAGCGCCACGTCGAAGCGCTCATGCACTGAAGCGGCGATCCTGTGTGCGACATCCAGCAGCTGCAGGCCGGTCGCCCGGCCGTGGTTGACCAGCACCAGCGCATGCGTCGCCGACACCCCGGCGTCGCCTTCGCGGAAGCCCTTCCAGCCGCAGGCGTCGATCAGCCACGCCGCCGACAGCTTGCGCATCGTGTTGCCGCCACCCGGGAAGACCGGCAGGGCGGGATGCGCGGCCTTCAGCGCGCCGGCTACCGTCGCCGCCACCAGCGGATTCTTGAAGAAGCTGCCCGCGTTGCCGAGCACGGCGGGATCGGGCAACTTGCGCCGGCGGATGCGGCACACCGCCTCGGCGACCTGGGAGGGAGTCGGTGCATCGATGCCCATCGCCTGCAGTTCATCGCCCAGGCCGGCGTAGGACAGCGTCAGGCGTGGCGCGCGCGACAGGCGGAATTCGACGGCCGTCACCAGGTATCGATCGGGTTCGCGCTTGAACACGCTGTCGCGATAGGCAAACGCGCATGCCGCGGCATCCAGCCGGACCGTGGCCGCGGGCTGGCGCTCGAATGCCTCGACCACCGCGACGTGCTCGCCGACTTCAACCCCATAGGCGCCGATGTTCTGGATGGGCGCGGCACCGACGGTGCCCGGGATCAGCGCAAGGTTCTCCAGGCCGGACAGCCCATGCCCCAGCGTCCAGAGCACCAGCGTGTGCCATTCCACGCCGGCATCGGCGCGCACCACCGCGACCTCGCCGTCGTCGGCGACGATGCGGATCGATTGCGACGACATCGACAGCACGGCGCCTTCCGGGTCGCCCGCGAACAGCAGGTTGCTGCCGCCACCGAGGACCAGCAATGGACCGTCACGCAGCATCGGATAGCCGAACAGCTCCGGCAGCGATGCCGTATCGGCGACTTCCACCAGCAAACCCGCCCGTGCCGGCACCCCGAATGTGTTGCGGGCATCGAGCCGCGCATTTTCGATGAGCCGGTAACCAGCCATGTCCCGGCGCGCGCTAGTGATGCGGCGGCACGTTGCCGCGGCTGGGTGCTTCCTTGCGGCGGCGCATCGCCTCGACGCATTCGCCGATCAACTGCGGACCGCGGTAGATGAGCCCGGTGTAGAGCTGCACCAGCGTCGCCCCGGCCGCCATTTTCTTGGCCGCGTCGGCGCCGGACAGGATCCCGCCGACACCGATCAGTGGAATGTTCTCCGGCAGCCGGGTGCGCAACATGCGCAGCACGGCGGTCGACTTGTTCATCAGCGGGGCGCCGGACAGGCCACCGGTTTCACGCGCAAGCGGTTCATCGGGGATTGCCGTGCGTGCGGTCGTGGTGTTGGTGGCGATGACGCCATCGACGCCGAGGTCACCGAGCACGCGCGCGGCGGCCTCGATGTCGTCGTCCGACAGGTCGGGGGCGACCTTCACCAGCATCGGCACGCGTTTGCCGTGTTGCGCGCCCAGTCGCTCCTGCGCGTCGCGCAGGTTGCCGACCAGTCGCCGCAACGCCTGCTCCTCCTGCAGTTCGCGCAGGCCCGCGGTGTTGGGCGAGGAGATGTTGACGGTGATGTAGTCGGCGAGCGGATACACGCGCTCCAGGCAGAACAGGTAGTCGGACTCGGCGAATTCGTTCGGCGTGTCCTTGTTCCTGCCGATGTTGATGCCCAGCAATCCCTGCTTGCGACGCGCCCTGGCGACGTTGCGCACGAGTGCATCGACGCCATCGTTGTTGAAGCCAAGGCGGTTGATGACCGCCTCCGACTCAGGCAGCCGGAACATGCGCGGCCTGGGATTGCCCGGTTGCGGTCGCGGCGTGACCGTGCCGACTTCGACGAAACCGAATCCCAGGTCGAGCAGGGCGTCGATGTGCGCGCCGTTCTTGTCCAGGCCCGCGGCGAGCCCGACCGGATTGGGAAACACCAGCCCGAGCGTGCGCGTGGGGTAGGGCGCCGGACGGCTGCCCAGCGCGCGGGTCAGGCCCGAGCGATGGGCGGTTTCCAGCCACGCCAAGGTGAGCGCATGGGCGCGCTCGGGTTCCATTGCGAACAGGAACGGTCGTACGAGGCCGTACATGTCCGGTCGGTCCTTAGAGGTCGAACTTGATGCCCTGCGCCAGCGGCAGCGCATCGGAATAGTTGATGGTGTTGGTTTGCCGCCGCATGTAGGCCTTCCAGGCATCGGATCCGGATTCGCGGCCGCCGCCGGTTTCCTTCTCGCCGCCGAATGCGCCGCCGATCTCCGCACCTGACGTGCCGATGTTGACGTTGGCGATGCCGCAGTCGGATCCGGACGCGGCGAGGAATGCCTCGGCCGATTTCAGGTTGGTGGTGAAGATCGACGACGACAGTCCCTGCGGAACCGCGTTCTGCAGGGCGATCGCTTCGTCCAGGGTCGAATACTTCATCACGTAGAGGATGGGCGCGAAGGTTTCGGTCTGCACCACCTCGGCATCGTTGGACAGCCCGGTGACCAGCGTCGGCAATACGAAGTTGCCCTTGCGATCCGTCATCGCCGTGCCGCCGCTCTGGATGGTGCCGCCGCTGGCGCGCGCCTTCTCGACCGCATCCAGGAATCCCTGCACGGCGTCGCGGCTGTTGAGCGGGCCCATGAGGTTGGCCGGATCGGTCGGATCGCCGATCTTCTTCTCGACCTGGCCGTAGGCGGTGACCAGTCGCGCGAGCACGTCGTCGTAGATCGACTCGTGCACGAACAACCGCCGCGTCGACGTGCAGCGCTGGCCGGCTGTGCCGACGGCGCCGAAGACGATCGCCGGGATCGCGAGCTTCAGGTCGGCGGTCTCGTCGACGATGATCGCGTTGTTGCCGCCCAGCTCGAGCAGCGAGCGTCCCATGCGACGGGCCACGCGTTCACCGACCATGCGACCGACCTTGGTCGAACCGGTGAAGCTGACCAGCGCGATGCGTTTGTCGTCGACGAAGGCCTGCGCCAGCTCGCTGCCGGCATCGTTGAACAGGAAGAAGATGTCCGGGAAACCGGCGTCGCGCAGCGCGTCGTTGCAGATCTTCACCGCGGCGATCGCGGACAGCGGCGTCTTGGGCGACGGCTTCCAGATCGAGATGTCGCCGCACACGGCGGCGACGAAGGCATTCCACGCCCAGACCGCGACCGGGAAGTTGAATGCGGAAATGATCCCGACCAGGCCCAGCGGCTGCCACTGCTCGTACATGCGGTGGCCGGGGCGCTCGGAATGCATCGTCAGGCCGTACAGCTGGCGCGACAGGCCGACCGAGAATTCGCCGATGTCGATCATCTCCTGCACTTCGCCGTCGCCTTCGGGCTTGCTCTTGCCCATCTCCAGCGCGACCAGCGAGCCGAGCGCATCCTTGTGCGTGCGCAGCGCCTCGGCGCAGATGCGGACGGCTTCGCCGCGACGTGGCGCCGGCGTCGTCCGCCACACCTTGAACGCGGCCTGGGCGCGCTCGACGATGGTTTCGTAATCGTCGGCCGACGAAGCCTGCACGCGTGCCAGCACGCTGCCATCGGTGGGATTGATCGGCTCCAGCAGGCCGGCGTCGGAGGTGCTGGACCACTTGCCTGCGCCCAGGTAGGTGCCGGATTCGGTGCCGCTCAGGCCGAGTGCGGTGAGGACGGGGTGCGACATGCTGGAACTCCTGGAAGTGTTGTCTTGGCGTGCCGGTTCAGGGCATGCATCTGGAAAGCCCGCGCGGACATGCACGGAGCGTGTGGGGGACGGCAGCCTGGTGGCCCCGGCGCGATTCGAACGCACGACCTGTCCCTTAGGAGGGGACCGCTCTATCCAGCTGAGCTACGGGGCCAATCCCGGAATTTTCGCATGAATGGGTTGTGCTTCCAAAAAGCGGCCCGCGGCCGTCGTCGCGGCGGCTTCCCGTCGCCTTGCCTTCACCGCGCGCGGGTATCGTCAGGATCATCGCCCTGCACCTGTATTGCAGGGCCGCATGGCGCACTTCGCCAGCGCAGCGGGTCGACTTCCCGCCATCGCGCATGGCGGGCAGGCGCGCCGGAGGAGAAGCCCCGTGATGTTGGATCCCAACCTGCAACGCGAACGCATGGTCCAGCGGCAGATCGCCGACCGCGGCATCCGCGACCCCTACACGCTTGCCGCCATGCGCCAGGTGCCGCGCGAGGAGTTCGTGGCGCCATCCCTGCGCGAATTCGCCTATGAGGATTCGCCGCTGCCGATCGAGGCCGGGCAGACGATTTCACAGCCGTACATCGTCGCGCTGATGATCGCCGAAGCGGGCATCCGTCCCGGCGAGCGCGTGCTCGAGATCGGCGCCGGATCCGGCTATGCATCCGCGGTCATGGCTGCCATCGCCAAGGAGGTCTACGCGATCGAGCGGGTGCCGGAGCTCGCCAGGCTTGCCGGCGAACGCTTCGAGCGACTGGGCTACGACAACATCCAGGTGCGGGTCGGTGACGGCACGCGTGGCTGGCCCGAAGCCGCCCCCTTCGACGCGATCCTCGCCGCCGCCGGTGGCCCGTCGGTGCCCGATGCGCTGCTGCAGCAGCTCGCTCCCGGCGGCCGCCTGGCGATGCCGATCGGCAGCACCCGCGACCAGCAGCGGCTGGTGCTGGTCACCCGCACCGAAAACGATCGCTTCGTGCAGAAGGAACTGGGCGCGGTGCGCTTCGTGCCGCTGATCGGCGAGCACGGTTGGCGCGATGACGCACCGGTGACCATGGCCGAGCCGGCCAGGCGCGTTCGTGGCCGCGGCGACGTCAGCCAGGGCATCCACGGGCTGATCCGCGCGGCAGCCGAGCCGCTGCCCGACTTCAGCGACCCCGCGTTCGGAAAGATGTTCGACCGCTTCGCCGACGCGCGGGTGGTGCTGCTGGGTGAGGCGAGCCATGGGACGTCGGAGTTCTATCGCGCCCGCGATGCCATCACGCGTCGGCTGGTGGAAACGCATGGGTTCCGCATCGTCGCCGTCGAGGCCGACTGGCCCGACGCCGCCAGCATCGACCGCTATGTCCGGGTCGCGCCGGCCAAGCGCCCGCCGGAACCTGCATTCCAGCGGTTCCCGACATGGATGTGGCGCAACACCGATGTCGACCGCTTCATCGACTGGATGCGCCAGCACAACGAGCCCCTGCCGCGCGACCGGCAGGCGGGGTTCTACGGACTGGACCTCTACAGCCTCAATACGTCGATCCACGCCGTGATCACCTACCTGGACAGCGTCGATCCCGAGGCCGCGACGATCGCCCGCCGTCGCTATGGCTGCCTGACGCCCTGGTCAAAGGAGCCGGCGCAATACGGCCACATGGCGCTGACCGCGGGCTACGCGGTCTGCGAGGAGGCGGTCACCAAAATGCTGCAGTCGTTGCTGTCCAAACGGTTGGAATACAGCCTGAAGGATGGCGAGAGCTTCTTCGACGCCGAGCAGAACGCGCGCCTGGTGCGCGACGCGGAGGCCTATTACCGCGCGATGTATTACGGCTCGGCCGAGTCATGGAACCTGCGCGATACCCACATGTTCCGCACGTTGCAGCACCTGCTGGATGCCGGCGGCGCCGACAGCCGGGCAGTGGTGTGGGCGCACAACTCGCACATCGGCGATGCGCGATACACGGAGATGGGCCAGCTGCGCGAGGAGCTGAACATCGGCCAGTTGTGCCGCCAGCAGTTCGGCGACCAGGCCGCGCTGATCGGTTTCGGAACCGACCAGGGAACCGTTGCCGCGGCCAGCAACTGGGACGAGCCCATGCAGGTGATGCGGGTGAATCCGTCGTTGGCCGGCAGCTACGAGCGCCTGTTCCATGGCGCCGGGGTGGAGCGGTGCCTGGTCGACCTGCGCAGCGGACAACATCCGGAATTGCGCGAGCGACTGACGGAGTCGCAACTCGAACGGTTCATCGGCGTCATCTACCGTCCGCACACCGAGCGTTGGAGCCACTACACGGATGCGCAGCTGCCCCGCCAGTTCGATGCGTATGTCTGGTTCGATCGCACGACCGCGATCACGCCGCTGACCGACGAGCACGGACGCGGCGTCCCGGAAACCTGGCCATTCGGCGTCTAGCGGTTTGTCGGCGATGCGAGTCGGCGACGCGACCTGCGTACACAATGTTGCCACCGAACCCGCCGCCCGGTCCACGACCGGGCGGCGGAGGCAGTGGCAACCATCGACTGCCGGGCGCCGGCGTCAGTTGATCGACAGGTGCCGCGATGTGTCGGTCGTGAGCTTGCGCAGCTTGAGCTTCAGCACGCCGCCGTCATAGCTGGCTTCGGACTTGGTGCTGTCGACGTCGGTCGGCAGTGAGAACGACCGATAAGCCTTGCCGGCGAAGCGTTCGCTGTAGACCTCTTTTTTCGTCTCCCGCGATTTCTCGCGCTCGACTTGCGCATTGATCGTCACGGTGTTGCCCTGCACGGCGACGTCGATGTTGTCCTTGTTGACGCCGGGGATGTCGACGTTGACGTAGTAGGACGTATCGTCCTCGGTGACGTCCATGCGCATCTCCATCATGTCCTGGTACTGGCGCGACAGGGATTGCCTGCCGAAGCCGCGAAATGCCTCTTCGAGGTCGGTCAGGGGATCGAACCGCGTCAGCTGGCGCAGCGGGTTCCATGTGGTGGGAAGCAATGCCATGGGTGGTTCTCCTGGTTTGCAACGCGTTGGGCGGGATTTCCAACGTCGATGACTGGACACCACTGTCGGGCGTTGCCGCGAAGCCATGTTGATCAGGGTCAACGCTTGCGCCGACCGCCGTGCGCGACTGCCGGGTTCGCGTGCGCACCAGGGCCTTGACCTGCATCAACTCGCCTTGACCGCCGCGGTCGGATGATGACGACGTGGTCGACAAAGGCTGCACCAGGAGGCCCCACGATGAACACGAATACATTGATCGCGTACTACTCCATGGGTGGGCAAACGCGCGCCATCGCCAACGAACTCCGCGATGCGATCGGCGCGGACATCGAGGAGATCGAGGAGCCGCATCCCCGCCATGGACCGATCGGCGTCATGCGTGCGCTGTTCGATGCCGTTGCCCGGCGCGAGCCGCCCATACAGCCCATCACGCACGAGCCCGGCCGTTACCAGGTGTTGTTGATCGGCGGGCCGGTCTGGGCCGGGCGCATGGCCTCCCCGGTGCGTAGTTATGCCAAGCGATACGCATCCACCGCACCGCACGTTGCCTTCTTCTGCACCGAGGGCGGGCGCGGGGCCGACACGGCGTTCGCGGACCTGCGCCTGCTATGCGGGCGGGAGCCGGAAGCGACGCTGGTGGTGGACGCCGAGCACCTGTCGCCGGCCAGCCATCGCAAGGACCTGTCTTCATTCACCCAGCGCGTGTCGACCGTCCATTGATGGAGCAGGATGGCGATCCATGGATGAGCAGGTCGCCATGACCACAAACACACGGTGCCCGCCGCTGCGCAGGGCCGCGGCGCTGGTGCTGCTGGTGATGGTGTCGATGTGGCCCGCACCGCCGTCGGCGATGCCGGCAGCGCCATTGGCCGAACGGCTGGCCGACGCCGGCTACGTGTGGATGCCGGAACTCGCCCCGAACGGGCCGGTCGTCATCGTGGTCAGCTTGCCGGCCCAGCTTGCGTACGTCTACCGCAATGGTGTTCGCATCGCCGTCGCCAACGTCAGCACCGGCCGCCCCGGCTTCGATACGCCGGCTGGCGTCTACAGCATCCTGCAGAAGCATCGGGAGCATTTCTCCAACCGTTACGACAACGCGCCGATGCCCTTCATGCAGCGCCTGAGCTGGGACGGCGTGGCCCTGCATGCCGGGAATGTGCCGGGCTATCCGGCATCGCACGGATGCATCCGCCTGCCGTATGCGTTCGCGGAGAAACTGTTCCGCCTGACCAGCCAGGGCATGACCGTCGTGGTTGCCGATGAAAGCCTTGGCGGTCCGGGCGTGGCTTATCCGGGACTGTTCGCGCCGGTGGATCCGCGCACCGGCTCGCCGCGCGTGGAGGAGCCGCCGCTTGCGGGCGACACGTTTACCTGGGCGCCGGAACGCGCCAGCAGCGGGCCGGTGACCATCGTGCTGAGCACGCACGACCGGGACATCGTCGTCATGCGCAACGCCGTGGAAATTGGCCGTGCCCCGGTGGAACTGGATCCCGGTGCGTTGCCGGGAACGCAGGTGTATGTGCTGCTGGGCGGCACTGACGATGGCATGAGCCGACTCGTGCCGGGGCGCCCGTCGCTGCGCTGGATGCGGGTGCCGCTCGACCAGGGCGCGGAGCCGGCAGGGAACACGCTGCGACAGGCAGTCGCCGCCGGGCAGTTGTCCATACCGCCGTCCTTCGCCAGGAACGTCTATGACTTGCTGGTCCCGGGCACGACGCTGGTCGTCACCGACGATCCGACGCAAGCCGGCAGCAAGCGCGAGGATCTTCCGTTGATGCAGGCAGACCAGTCGTCGGAAGGGACCGGCGCGAAGGAACCGGAATGAAATGACATGCATCGGGGCGCGCGGTGCGCGGCCTCGACAGACCGGTGTTTGTTGACGTACATCAACGTGCGACACCGCGCCCGCACCAGAATCGTGGCTTCCCCCAGCCAACAAGGAAGCACCCCCATGAACGACAAGCAATTGCGCCAGCATGTGATTGATGAGCTCGACTTCGAGCCGAGCGTGGATTCGTCGGATATCGGCGTCACCGCCGAGAATGGCGTGATCACCCTGAGCGGGCACGTCCCGAGCTACACCCAGAAGCTGGCCGCGGAGAGGGCCGCCTGGCGTGTCAAGGGTGTCAAGGCCATCGCCGAGAAGATCGAGGTGCGGTTCCCGACGTCGGAGAAGATCAACGACGACGAAATCGCGCAACGCGCGCTCAACATGCTTGCGTGGAGCACGACGATCCCGCGCGATGCGATCAAGGTGAAGGTGCAGCAGGGCTGGGTCACGCTCAGCGGCCAGGTCAACTGGCAATTCCAGCGCCTCGCGGCGGAGGCGGGCATCCGCAAGCTGTCCGGCGTCAAGGGAATCAGCAACGACATCAAGCTGGTCCAGACGGTGCAGCCCGCCGACGTGAAGGAGCGGATCGTCGGTGCGCTGAAACGCCATGCCGAAGTCGAAGCCAACCGCATCCATGTCGACGTCCGCCCCAACGGCACCGTCAAGATCGACGGCGAGGTGGACAACTGGGACGAACGGCAGGCCGTGGAGCGGGCGGTGTGGTCGACGCCCGGCGTCAGCGCCGTCGAGGACCATATCCTGATTGCATGATGCGTCGCGAACGCATCCGGATCGCTGGATCAGTGCGAGAACAACACCGGTATCGTCGCGTGTTCGAGCAGGAACCGGGTCACTCCCCCGAAGACCTGCTCGAGCGCGCGCGATCGGCCATAACCACCTGACACGATCAGGTCGGCGTGCATCTGCGCTGCATACGCCGCGATCGTTTCGCCGGTCGATGCGCCCGTGCAGGGCTGATGGACCAGCGTTGCCTCGATGGCGCGACGGCGCAGGTGCTCGATGAGCATCGCGTCGGAGTCGCCGTCGGCGGGGGCCGAACCCTTGCGATCGACGATCAGCACGTCAACGCGTGCAGCCGCCTGCAGCAGCGGCATGGCATCGTGCAATGCGCGCGCGGCTTCGCGCGACGGCTTCCAGGCGACCAGCACGCGACCAAGCGCATGCGGCGTATCGCTCGCGGGGACCAGCAGCACCGGTCGCCCGGAGCCGATCAGCGCCCCGGCGAACAAGTGTCGCCCCGGCTCGTCCAGCGGGCGACGGGCTTCGAGCACGATCAGGTCAGCGATGTGCGCCTGTGCGGCAAGGATCTCGGCTGGTGTCGACCAGAAGGCCTGGGATCCGCGGACCTCGTGCTGGACGGTTTCCCGTGCCAGCCGGGCTTCGACATTGCGCACCTGTTCGGCGAGGGCCGACGTCGCTGCCTGGTGCAGGGTTTCGTAGGTGGCCAGCGGACGGCGCACCCAGTCCGCGGAAGCCGGAAGGTAGGCGCTCACCGCCACCAGCGCGGTGACTCGCCCGCCACAGCCTTCGGCCAGGACGCGGGCGTGGTGCAGCGCGGATTCCGGGATGTCGCCCTCCAGCATGGGAAGCAGGATGTCCTTGAACATCATCGGCACCTTGGATTCGTCATCGCAAAGATGAACATGCCAGCTGCTCCAGGTTGTTGATCCACGTCAAGCCGTTCGATCCGCTGCTGCCTACGCTGGGTGCCCACCCATCGCAGGCCAGCCATGAACATCACGGCATCCGGATTGAACACCACGCACGCCCCCGACTATCCACGCTGGTCGGAAACGCTGCGTGACCGAAGCCACGTCGTCATCCGGCCCATGGGCTCGCAGGATCGGGAAGAGGAGCGTGCATTCATCGAAGGCCTGTCGCCGCAATCGCGGCATTTCCGGTTCCTCGGGCAGGTATGCCGCCCCAGCGACCGCCTGCTCGATCAATTGACCGATGTCGACAACGTCCACGACGTTGCCTTTGCGGCCGTCACGCACGAGGACTCGCGCGAGCGGATCGTCGGCGTGGGGCGCTACAGCGCCAACACCGCCGGCGACGTCTGCGAATGCGCGGTGACGGTCAGCGACGACTGGCAAGGCAAGGGGCTGGGGACGCTGCTGATGAAGCATCTCATCGAGGTCGCGCGCGCACGGGGAATCCATCGGATGTACTCGGTCGACTCGGCGGAGAACGTCAGGATGACGGAACTCGCAGGCGACCTGGGCTTCCTGCACCACGTGGACCCGGATGACGCGTCCCAGCTGATCCACGAACTGCTGCTTTGACCCGTTTGCGTCCACCGCCGGGCCGCGCGGGTTCCGCTAGCGGATGATGGTCACCGGGATGGTCGAATGCGCCAGTACCTTGATGGTCACCGAACCCAGGAAGACGCTCTGGAGCACATTGCGTCCATGTGAGCCCATCACGATCAGCTGGCTTCGGGACGACTTGGCCACCTTGATGATGGTGTCGGCCGGGTTGCCCACCAGCATTTGTTCCTCGAAGTCGACGTCGGCCTTCCTGAGCACCGAACGCGCGGTTTTAACCGCGTAGTTGGCGTTTTCGGCATGGTAGCGGGCCGTGCCCTGCACACCGAGTTCCACCGAGACCGATCGCATCAGCGGCTCGTCGACGTTGATCAGGGTGACGTGCGGCTTCTCGGCAAGGGCCGACGAGAGCTTGGCGACATATCGCGCGGCCCGGTTGCCGGATTGGCTGCCATCAACCGCCAGAAGGATTCGCATGGGGCTCTCCTCGAAGGATGCACGCTGGTCTGCCCTGCAACAATGATTCAGAAGGGACCCTGTTGCAATTGACCAGCGTCAACCCGGGAGGCATTGGCCGAAGCTGTCCATGGCAGGCGCTGCGTTGGCGCCTGCGCGATTCGTCGGGTGCCGGAATCCCGCGCGGTCTTCGATGCCAGGCGCCGGAAACTAAAAACCCGGCATTGCGGCCGGGCTTGCGGGGCTCGCGACCTTGTCGGTGGCGAGTGGTGGAGCGGAGGGGGATCGAACCCCTGACCTTCGCGATGCGAACGCGACGCTCTCCCAGCTGAGCTACCGCCCCACGAGCGGCGAATTATACGGACGGGTCGCTGCCGCCGCCAGTCGGGCGCAGGAGTGGCGCAAGCGACGGCTCCAGTTGGCCGCGTCGCCAGCCGGACAGCGGCCCCGGCCAGTCCTTGCCGCCCAGCAGCGGTTCCAGCCACCGGCGCGAGGCCAGCACGCCATCGGGAAGGCCAAGCTCGGCGCTGCGCGCCGCGACAGCCTGCTGCAGCTTGCGCAACGCATTCTTGTCGGGCTCGTCGCTGCTGATCGCAGGCGCGTCGGATTCATCCGCCAACGGGGTGTGCAGTGCGGCCCAGATGGCGGATGCCAACTTGCGTGGCGCCTTGGGCTGCGCATCGAGCTGCGATTGCAGGGCTGGCAGGTCGCCCGGCGGCGCGCGCGCCAGCAACGCGGCGAATTCGCTCTCCAGGATCCAGGTGCGTGGGCGGTCGTTGTCGCGCGCGTAGGCGTCGCGCCAGCGCAGCAGGCGCAACAGGCGTACCTGCGCGTCGGCGTCGAGGTATTGCGCCGAGCGCAGGCCAAGGTGCGGCCAGAGCTCGAGATCATCGCGTTGCGCGTTGCCGACGAGCCTGAGGCAGTCTTCGTGCAGCCAGTCTTGACGTCCCAGGTCATCGAGCCGCGTGGCCAGGTCATCGTGCAGCAGGAACAGGTGGCGGACGTCATCGGCTGCGTACTGCAGTTGCGATGGCGACAGGGGACGACGCAACCAGTCCGATCGCGTCTCACCCTTTTCCAGTGCGATGCCGAGTGTCTCCTGCACCAGGCGCTGGTAACCGACACCGGCGCCGACGCCGGCCAGCGCGGCGGCGATCTGCGTGTCGAACAGCGGCGCGGGCACCACGCCACACGCGTGCTTCAGCGCGACCAGGTCTTCGCTGGCGCTATGCATCACCTTCGTCAGCGAGGCGTCGACCAGCATGTCGCGCAGCGCGTCGCACATGCCGGGGAGCAGCGGATCGACCAGCAGGATCCGCGGCGCGGACACCTCTTCGTGCTCGATCGCCACCTGCACGAGCGCCAGCTGCGGCCACCAGGTGCGCTCCCGGATGAATTCGGTGTCCAGTCCCACCCGCGACGATGCGGTCGCGAGCTGCGACTGGAGCTGGGCGGGGTCGGTGATCCACTCCACGGTGAGGGGTTTCCTGGGTTGCGGCTCAAGAGCCTAACGGGCGCACGCGGATTGTCCAACACCGCATGTGCGGGTTGCCGCAGGCGGCGACAATGGCCTAAGTTGGCGCTGGCTGCCCTCGATCGAGGGATGGAGAGTGTCCTTGCGCGTTCCGTTCATGGTTGCATTGCGCGGCATCCTGGCGGCGACCGTCCTGGGCATGGCGTTGCTGGGGGGCTGTTCGCGCGACGCCGGGACACCTTCGAAATCGGGCACCGCAACCGACCGTACCGGCACTGTCACGGTCCAGGGCGACGACCGTATCGCCGAGTCGCTCACATGGCAGGCGCCCGCCGTGGAATTGCCGGCCGGGGGCCGAAAGGTCGCACTGGCGAAAGCCGCCGCCGCGCTTGCCGCCGGACACTTGTACGACGATGGCGATGCGGCGATCCCCCTGTACATGGCCCTGGTCAGGCAGGAGCCCGGCGACGTCATTGCGCGAAACGGCCTGCGGCATGCGCTCGATGTCCTGCTTGCCAGCGGCGACGGTTTCCTGGCGACGTCCGGCGACGATATCGAAGCCCTGCGAAGCGCGCATCGGGTCGCGGCGGTGGCCAGGACTGCGGCCCCGGAGGATGACGCGGTGCGCGACTACCTGCATCGCGTCGACACGGCGGATCAATTGTGGGAACTCAACCGGCAGGCCGAAGAAGACCTGCGGGCTGGCCGGCTCGGTGAGTCCGGCAAGGGCGCACTGACGAAGCTGCGTGCCGCCCTGCGCCTGCAGCCTGGCCAGTCGCGCGCAAGCCAGGGCCTGGCTGCGGTCGAAAGCGGGTTGATCCGCAGGGCTGAGGACGCTGCCCGCAAGGAAGACTTCGCGTCGGCCTCGCGCTGGCTCGCTGTCGCATCCGCGGTTCGCCACGATGCGGGCACGATCGCCGACGCCCGCGCGCGCATCGCCGTCATCCGCAGCGTCCGCGTCGACCAGCTTCATGACGAAGGCATGCAGGCATTGCTGCAGCCCAAGGGTATTGCGCTGGCGCGCGGCAAGCTGACGCAGATGCTGCGCATCGCCGACCCCGCCGACGGGGCGGTTGCCGAGTTGCGACAGCGCATCGACCAGGTGACGCACTACGGGCAGTTTCGCGCGGGCCAGCATTTCACCGATGGGCTGAAGCTGGGCGCGCGCAGCCCCGAGATGGTGGTGGTGCCGCACGGTGGATTCCGCATGGGGGCAGCGGATGAGGACGATGAAGCCGGCGACGTCGAGAAGCCGGCGCATTACGTGCGTTTCGCGCGGGGCTTCGCCATGTCGCGGACGGAAGTCACCGTGGATCAGTTTCGCGACTTCATCCGCTCCAGTGGTTATCGGACCACCGCGACGCGACGCGGGCAGGCGATGGTGTACGACGAGCGCAGCGGCAATTTCGTCCGCCGCGGCGGCGTGGACTGGCAGTCAGCGTATGACGGCAGCCGTGCGGACGGCTCGCTGCCGGTGGTGTTCGTCAGTGCACGCGACGCGCAGGCCTACGTCGAATGGCTTGCGGCCCAGAGCAGCCAGCGCTACCGCCTGCCCAGCGAGGCGGAATTCGAATACGCCCTGCGCGCAGGCAGCAGCGGACGCTATCCCTGGGGCAATGGATCGCCGTCGCCGGGCACGGACAACATTGCTGGCGCAAAGGACACGTCCCCGGGCGGTCGGCGCTGGAGCAATGCATACGCCGGTTATGGCGATGGCTTCTGGGGCCCCGCGCCGGTCGGCCATTTCGGAGCGAATGCATACGATCTTCACGACCTTGCCGGCAATGTCAGCGAATGGGTCGCTGACTGCTGGCATGACAGCTATCGGCGTGCACCGGACGATGGGGCAGGCTGGTTGAACCCCGGATGCCGGATGGGAGTCGTCCGTGGCGGGAGTTGGGCCAGTTCACCGGCACAGACACGGTCCGCGTGGCGTGCGCCGCTGGATGCCGAAGCCACGAATGCACGCATCGGCTTCCGGGTCGTTCGCGAAATATGACGTCCCGGACAGGGACATGACAGCTCAACCATCAGGGGAACCACGATGCGACAGGATCCAACAGGTACGCGCCGCGGGTTCGGCTTTGGCGGATTGCGGTTGTGGGTGCTGGTGTTGTTCGCCGCCTATGCTGGCTACTACTGGTTTTCCAATCGCACGACCGATGCATTGACCGGCGAAAAAGTCGTCATCGACAAGAACATCTCGCCACAGGACGAAAAGGCGCTCGGGCTGCAGGCATACCAGGAGATCCTCACCCAGGAACAACCGCTGGATCCCAACTCGCAGATCGCGCAGCAGGTGCACGAAGTCGCCCAGCGCCTCATCGCCAAGGTCCCCGAGGTCGAGGATGCCCTGGCCAGCGAGCACGGCATGCAGGCGCCGCATGTCGAGAAGTCGTTCGACTGGGCCGTCAACGTGCTGCAGTCCGACCAGGTCAACGCGTTCTGCCTTCCTGGCGGGAAGATCGCGGTCTATACCGGACTCGTCCCGGTGGCGCAGAACGCCGATGCGATGGCGGTCGTGCTGGGGCATGAGATTTCCCACGCGCTGCTGCGGCATGGTGCGCAGCGCCTGACGGAGCAGAAGCTGGAGCAGATCGGCCAGATGGCGGGCGCCGCCAGCGGCATGGACCAGAACCAGATGCAGGCGGTCATGGCCGTCTACGGTTACGGGCACGCGCTGCCCTACGCGCGCAAGCAGGAGACGCAGGCCGACGAGATGGGCCTGATGCTGGCCGCGGCGGCCTGCTACAACCCGCGCGAAGCCATCCCGCTGTGGCAGCGCATGACCGAAGCCAGCGGTGGCAGTGGCCAGCCCGAGTTCGCATCGACCCATCCCAATCCCGGCACGCGCATCCAGAACCTGCAGGCGCTGATGCCGAAGGCGCTCGATTACCAGTCACGCTTCTGCAAGGGAGCCGGGAGCGCTGCCGCTGCGCCATGATCGGCGCGGCGCACTCAGAAGCTCATGAACAAGCCGCCGTTGACGGCCATGTTGGTGCCGGTGATGAAGCCGGACTCGTCAGCGCTGAGGAATTCCACGACGCGTGCGATTTCCTCGGGCCTACCGAGGCGTCCCACCGGGACGCCCTGCACGATGGAAGCGCGGGTCTCCTCGGGCATCGCGAGCACCAGCGGGGTTTCGCAGTAGCCGGGTGAAACCGAGTTGACCGTGACGCCCTTGCGCGCCACCTCGCGCGCCAGGGCCATGGTGAAGCCATGCATGCCGGCCTTGGATGCCGAATAGTTGGTCTGGCCGAACTGCCCGGTTTGTCCGTTGACCGAGCTGATGTTGACGATGCGGCCGAATCCCGCCGTCATCATCGCGTCGACCGCATGCCGGCTCAGGTTGAAGACGCCATCCAGGTTCACGCCCATGACGGCGTCCCACTGCAGCTTGTCCATCTTGCGTAGCGTCGTGTCGCGTGTGATGCCGGCGGCGTTGACGAGGATGTCGAGCGAGCCCAGGTCCGACTGGATGCCCCGCACGCATGCCCCGCAGGCGTCGAAGTCGGTCACGTCCAGCGGCTGGAAGCCCACGTCCAGTCCTTCCACGGCGCGGCGGAACCCGGCGACGGCGGCCTGACGGTCCAGGTCCAGCGCGACCACGCGACGCCCGGCCTTGGCCAGGGCAATGCAGATGGCTGTCCCCAGTCCACCAATGCCACCGCTGACGGCGGCGACGCGCGGCGTGGCGGCCATGGCCGGCCTCAACTGCGGGACTTGTCCTTTTCCTTCTCGCGCGGAGGCGGACCGGCGGCGCGATTGACGCCTCCGGCGAGGGTCTGCTGGAAGTCCTTCCAGACCTCGAGATTGCGCTCGGTCAACTGGTTCATCATCGTCCACGGTGTCTGGCCGAGGAGGCCGCCGACCTGCTGGCGGAACTGCTGTTGCTGCTCCAGGAACACCTGCATCGAACGCTCGAGGTAGTTCCCCATGAAGCCCTGCAGCGAATCGCCATAGAAACGGATGATCTGGCTGAGCAGCTGGGTGGACAGCATGGGTTCGCCGTCCTGTTCATGCTCGGCGATGATCTGCAGCAGCACCTGGCGCGTCAGGTCCTCGCCGCTCTTGGCATCGCGCACCTCGAACGACTCGCCCTCGACGATCAGCTGGCGCACATCCTCGATGGTGATGTAGCTGGAGATCTCGGTGTCGTAGAGGCGACGGTTTGGATATTTCTTGATGACGCGCGTAGCCATGCGACGGACCCCCCGGTGGAAGCCCGAGCATGGCGCAGCTCCGCAGCCCTTGCAACCGCCGTGTCAAGCGTCACAAGTCATGGGAGGCCGCCGACGTTCATCGCCGGCTGTGCCAGCCGCGACGGTTGGCGCGGGGCTACCAGCCCATGTACTGGCCACCGTTGGCGGACAGGTTTGCGCCGGTGATCCACGCGGCCTCGTCGGGGATGAAGAAGGCGACGGCATACGCGATTTCATCGGGCAATCCGAGGCGCCCCGTGGGGATCTGCGCGACGATCTTCGCGCGGACTTCCTCGGGAACCGCCATCACCATGTCGGTGCCGATATAGCCGGGCGACACGGTGTTGACGGTGATGCCGAACCTGGCGTTTTCCTGGGCCAGGGAAATCGTGAACCCGTGCATGCCCGCCTTGGCGGCGGCGTAGTTGGCCTGGCCGTACTGTCCCTTCTGCCCGTTGATCGAGCTGATCTGGATCACGCGGCCCCATTGGCGCTGGCGCATGCCCTCGATGACCGGGCGGGTCATGTTGTAGACGGAGTTGAGATTGGTGTTGATGACCTCGCTCCACTGTTCCGGGCGCATCTTGTGGAAGGTCGTGTCGCGGGTGATGCCGGCGTTGTTGACGAGGATGTCGACCGGCCCGACCTGTCGTTCGACCTCGGCCACGATCGCCGCTCCACCCTCGGGCGAGGACACGTCACCCTTGACCAGTGCGATGTCGTAGCCATCCGATCGCATCTTCCCCTGCCATTCGCGGGCCTTGTCCTCGTTGCGGTAGTTGGTGGCGACCTTGTGGCCAAGGTCGGCAAGCCGCCTGCAGATGGCGGTTCCGATACCACCGGTTCCACCGGTCACCAGTGCCACGCGTTCGCTCATGTCGAATCCTCAGGGACCGCGGACGCGGTCGTTGTCCGGTCAATGTAACGTGCCAGGCAGCAGTTTAAGGACGGCGCGTTACGCTTGTGTCGGGCAGGGACGGCATCGCGACAGGTTGTCCGGGTATGCGTGACGGATCGAATTCCCGTTGCGCCATCGACAGCATCGCGGCGACCGACGCGGCGCCGGCATGCGCAGACGGATCCTGCCCCAAGGCTGCCCAGACGACGCGCAATGCGGGCAGCGGATCCGACGCGTCGACCGGCGCGCATGCCAGCGACTTCGACAACTTCCGGCCGTCGGCATCCAGCAGCAGGGGAAGGTGCGCGTGACGTGGCGTCGACAGGCCCAATGCGCGCTGCAGCAGGATCTGCCGTGGCGTTGAGACGAGGAGGTCGGCGCCGCGTACGACATCGGTGATGCCCTGCGCGGCGTCATCCACCACCACCGCCAGCTGATACGCCCATGGGCCATCCGCGCGCCTGAGGACGAAGTCGCCGACCTCGCTGCCGACATCCTGGTGCACCGGACCCTGGATCAGGTCGTCGAATTCCAAGCGGGTGCGTGGCGGAACCCGGAAGCGCACCGATGGGTGGTCGATGGCGTGCGCAGCCACGCACTGGTGGTGGACGCCACCGTTGGCCGCGAGGGTCCTGCGGGAGCAGTGGCAGTGGAAGGCGTCGCCGCGATCGAGCAGGCGGTCCAGGGCCGCCTGGTACAACGGGCCGCGTTCGCTCTGGCGCACGACCGGTTCATCGCTTGCCAGGCCGAAGGCTGCGAGCGTGCGCAACTGCAGTCCCGCGGCACCCGGGACTTCGCGCGGCGGGTCCAGGTCCTCGATGCGGACCAGCCAGCGTCCACCGGCCTTCCGGGCCAGCAGCCAGCTTCCCCATGCGGTCAGCAACGACCCGAGGTGCAGCGGGCCGGTTGGCGATGGCGCAAAGCGTCCGCGGTAGCTCGTCTGGTCCAGGCTCATCGGATTACCCGGACACCAGCCATGCAGGGCGTGCTCACTTGAAATTCCCGGCCGGCTGCCACAGATCGTGCGTAGTGCGCGCATGAGCGCGACCCAATGGAGCACCCGGATGTTGAAGCGCGTTGCATTGTTCCTCGTCACCAATCTCGCTGTCCTGGCCCTGGTCAGCGTGGTCATGTCCGTGCTTGGCGTCAACGCCGATCAGTTCGGCGGACTGCTGGTGATGGCCGCACTGTTCGGCTTCGGCGGGTCGTTCGTTTCGCTGCTGCTGTCCAAGTGGGTCGCCAAGCGCGCCACCGGCGCGCAGGTGATCCAGACACCACGCAACGAAGCCGAACAATGGCTGCTTGCGACGGTCCGCCGCCAGGCGACGGCCGCCGGCATCGGCGTGCCGGAAGTCGCCATCTACGATGCTCCGGAGATCAACGCCTTCGCCACCGGGGCCAACCGCAACAGCGCGCTGGTCGCGGTGTCGACCGGCCTGCTGCGCGCGCTGGATCGCAACGAGGCCGAGGCCGTCCTGGGCCATGAAGTCAGCCACGTGGCCAACGGCGACATGGTGACGATGGCCCTGCTGCAGGGCGTGCTCAATACATTTGTGATCGTGCTGGCCCGCCTCGTCGGCCGGGTGGTCGATGGCTACCTGAGCGGCGGCAGGGAGAGCAGCGGTGGCGGCATCGGCTATTACGCGGTCGTCTTCGTGCTCGACATGGTGTTCGGCCTGTTCGCCAGCATGATCGCGATGTGGTTTTCGCGGCATCGCGAATTCCGCGCCGATGCGGGCGGGGCGACACTCGCCGGCCGCGACAAGATGATCGCCGCACTGGAGCGCCTGGCGCAGAACCACGGCCAGACCACCTTGCCCAAACAGGTGGCGGCCTTCGGGATCAGCGGTGGCACCAGTGGCGGACTGCGCCGCCTGCTGATGAGCCATCCGCCGCTGGACGAGCGGATCGCGGCGCTGCGCAATGCACCGCTCGACGGTCGTGCCCTGCATGAGGGCGTGGTGGCCTGAGGCCGTCGCGGCAGGGCGCCGGCCGCGAGCACTTCGTCAGTCGAATTCGTAATTCATGTCGGGCCCGGCGGGCGCGAGGAAGTGGCCTTCCACGAAGTCCACGCCGCTGGAGAACAGCACCGACATGCTGGCGGCATCCTGGACGAATTCCGCAATGGTGCGGATGCCGAGCGTGCGCGCCTTGGTGGCGATCTCGCGGATGCGGGCCTGGTTGGCGGTGTTCTTGGCAAGGTCTTCCATGAAGCTGCGATCGAGCTTGAGGAAGGCCGGATCGAAATGCGACAGCAGCTGGAAGGAGTCCAGGCCCACGCCGAACTGCTCCAGCCCGACACGGCATTTGTGCGCGGCGACCGCGCCCGCGAATTCCTGCGCCGCGCGCAGGTGCGTGAACACCTTCGCCTCGGGCAATTGCAGCACCAGGTATTCGCCGCTCACGCCCTGCGCGGCGAGTTGCTCGCCGACGAAGCGGGAGAGGGTGTCGTCGGCCAGCGAGGCCTGGGTGATCTTCACCAGCAGTGTCGTGGGGTTGCCCGCACGGGCGCGCTCGCCGATCACGGCGATCGCATGCCCGACGACCCAGCGGTCGATCTCCCACAGCAGCCCGTGCTCCTCGGCGATCTGCAGGAAGCTCAGCGGCGGGACCATCTCGCCGGCGCCCGCATCCAGCCGGATGTAGGTCTCGTAGGTGGTACCCGGTTCGCCCTGCAGGCTGATCACGGGCTGGTAGAACAGCAGGAAACGGTCGTGGTCCAGCGCATCGCGCAGGCGTGCGACCCATGCATGGATGCGCTCCTCCTCGGCGCGATCCACGGCGCTGGGGTCGAAGATCTCGAACCGGTTGCCACCCACGGCGATGGAGGACTGCACGCCATGGTTGGCCTTGGCCAGGACCTGGGTGACGCTGGCGATCTTTTCGCCGATCTGCACGCCGCCGATGCTCGCGGTGATCGCGCTGGAGCGGTTGCCGATCTCGAAGACGTGCGATGCGAACGCCTCGCGGATGTTCTCCGCCAGCGCCGTGGTTGTCACGTGGTCGGCCCGGACGAGAACCGCCAGGCTGTGTTCGCCGAAGCGGGCAGCCAGTGCGTCGTTGGCATGTCCCGCTTCCAGCACGCTGCGCAGGCGGCCGGCGATGGCCTCGAGCAATGCGTCGGCCGAATCCAGCCCGATTTCCTGCAGCAGTCGTTGGTAGTGGTCGGGCTCGAGCAGGAGCAGGCCGTGCTGGCCCTGGTTCTGGGCGGCGCCGGCCACCGCATCCTCCAGCGCGCGCAGGAAGGTCGGACGGTTGAGCAGCCCGGTCACCTGGTCGCGCTGGCGCAGTTCCTCGACTTCCCGGGCAAGCTCCGGGTCGGTTTCCTGGCGCCGGAACACAACCTGCAGGCAAGGCTCGCCTTCATAGAGTGCAGGCGTGAATTCCATGACCGCCGCGAACGCCGATCCTGCGATGTCGCGCGCTTCCAGTTCGTAGCGCGGCGGTGGCGGCTCGCCCTTGCTCAGCGACTTCAGCAGCTTCTTGAACCCTTCGACATGGTGCGGTGCGACCAGGTCGAGCAGCGACATTCCCTCGAGGTCATCGAAGGACTCATACCCGAACATTTCCAGGTAGGCGCCATTGGCACGGATGTGCATGCCTTCGTGCACATAGGCGATGGGCTCGCGGGACGATTCGATGAGGGCGTCGCAACGGCGTTCGGTTTCGCGCACCTGGGCTTCCAGGCGACGCAGCGAGCGGCGGGCCTCCAGGTCGGCCCACTCGGTCCGGACGGCGCCCAGCAACTGCTGCGGTTTTTGCCGCAGGGCGATCCCGCGCACGCCCGAGGCAAAGGCCTGTGCCAGGCTGGCTTCATCGACACGATCGGCGATGGCGATGACCGGGAGGTCCTTGCCGCTGGCCTTCACCAGCTGCAGTACGTCGTCCAGGGGGATGCCGGTGGACTGCTGCGCGGCGAGCACCAGATCGACGGGCTGCGCGCCGAGCATGTCCTGCAATTCTTCCGCCGACGCCGGCCGCAATGGCCGCACGGCGATCCCGGCATTACGCATGGCGCTGACGATCGCTTCGGCGTCCTCGACGCTGTCGTCGACGATCATCAGGCGCAACGCGGTGTCGACCCCATTCTGCATGCAGCTCTCCGTATGGGCCGTTTTCTACACGATGGGGCGGATTGCGTCCAATCCGGGCGCGTCATCCATCCGCCGGATCCTGCCGCAATGGCGTCAATGGACGCTTTCCCGTGTCCCCGGGGACTTCGCGGACCAGCCTTGGGACAAGATAGCCGGACAGGCGTGACGACAATCCGTCATGGAGCGCCAGTGCGGTTGAATCGTCGACCTCGAAATGCACCGCGCCCTGGACGCGGTCCAACTGGTGCAGGTAGTACGGCAGCACGCCAGCGGCATGGGCGCGCTCGCTCAATGCGGCGAGCGCATCGACTGAATCGTTCACGTGGCGAAGCAGGACGGCCTGGTTGAGCAGGGTCGCTCCGGTGCCGCGCAGCCGCCCCATCGCCGCATCGACATCGGCGTCGAATTCATTGGCGTGGTTCGCGTGGACAACGACCGCGACGGGCCAGGGCATCCCATCGATCCAGTCGAGCAGGGCGTCATCCACCCGCTCTGGCAGGACGATCGGCAAACGCGTGTGGATGCGCAGTCGCTTGAGATGCGGGACGCGGGCGAGGGCCGCCGTCAGCTGCGCGAGCTTGGGCGTGTCCAGCGACAAGGGATCGCCTCCGGACAGGATCACCTCGTCGATGGTCGGATCCTGGGCGATGGCGTCCAGCGCGCCGGCCCATCCGTCGCGCGACGCCGCCTGCCCGGCATAGGGAAAGTGCCGGCGGAAGCAATATCGGCAATGCACGGCGCAGGCGCCGGTGGTGATGAGCAGCGCGCGGCCCTGGTATTTCCGCAGCACGCCCGTCGCAATGCCTGCCGCCGTGTCGCCGACCGCATCAAGAACGAAGCCGGGTAGCAGGCGTTCCTCGTCGTCCAGCGGCAGCACCTGCCGGAGCAACGGGTCCGAGGCATCGCCGTGGCGCATCCGCCCGACAAACCCGCGCGGAACACGCAGCGGAAACTGTTCGGCGGCGGACCGGGACAGTCGGCCGGCGAGCGCCTCCAGGCCGAGCATTGCCAGCAGTTCGTGCGGATCGCGGACAGACTCGCGCCAGAGGCGTCGCCAGTCAGCCGACAGTGCACCCACAGCCGCATCACCGGACGCTTCGGTCCTGGCATCCACAGGCGAAGGCTGCAGTACGGGGGAGGCTGCAGGTATCATTGGCGGTCAGCGTTTCCAGCATCTTCCGGCAGCGGCCGGAATCTCGATCCCCTTAGTTTAGCCGTCCCCCGAGGCGGCCCGCAGGAGTTTCCATGGCCAGCTATGGCATGAACGACGTCAAGAACGGCATGAAGATCCTGGTCAACAACGAGCCGTGCATCATCACCGAGACGGAATACGTCAAGCCGGGCAAGGGCCAGGCGTTCACCCGGATCAAGTACCGCTTCATCAAGTCGGGCCGCGTGGTCGAGCTCACCATGAAGGCGACCGACAGCCTCGAAGCCGCGGACGTCGTCGATACCGACATGCAGTTCCTGTATGCCGACGGCGAGCACTGGCATTTCATGCAGCCCGAGACCTTCGAGCAGGTGCAGGCCGACAAGACCGGCGTCGGCGATGCCGCGAAATACCTGAAGGGCGAGGAAGACTGCGTCGTGACCTTGTGGAACGGGATTCCGATCTCGGTGCAGCCGCCGAACTTCGTCGAACTCAAGATCGTGGAGACCGATCCGGGCGTGCGCGGCGATACCTCTGGCGGCGGCGGCAAGCCGGCCAAGCTCGAGACCGGCGCCGTGGTCCGCGTGCCGCTGTTCGTCGGCCAGGACGAGATCATCAAGGTCGACACGCGTTCCGGCGAATACGTCTCACGCGTGAAATAAGCGATGACGGACGGCGCGCGTGAGCATTGCGACCTGCTGATCGAAGCCGGTCATGTCGTGCCCGTGCACCCGCACGGCGTCGTGCTGGCGGACCACGCGATCGCGGTGAGCAACGGCCTGGTCGTGGCCGTGCTGCCAACGGCCGAGGCGCGGACCCGGTTTGCCGCGGCCCAGGTGGTTGCCCGCCCCGATGGCTGCGTGATCCCCGGGCTGGTCAATGCCCACGTCCACAATCCGATGACGCTGCTGCGCGGGGTGGCGGACGATCTTCCGCTGATGGAGTGGCTGCAGGGACATATCTGGCCGCTTGAAGCGCAACTGATCGGGCCGGCATTCGTTGCCGACGGCATCTCGCTGGCGATCGCCGAGATGTTGCGGGGCGGCACGACCTGCTGCAACGAGAACTACTTTTTCCCCGACGTGCAGGCAGCGACCTACAAGCACCACGGATTCCGTGCGCGCATCGGCTTGCCGATCATCGATTTCCCCTCGGCGTGGGCGCGCACGGACGACGAATATTTCGACCGCGCCACCGAAGTCCACGACCAGTGGCGCAGGGATCCGCTGATCGCGACGGCTTTCGCCCCGCATGCGCCGTATACGGTCTCGGACGCAAACTTCGAACGCATCCGCATGCTGTCCGATCAGTTGGACATCCCGGTGCACTGCCATGTGCACGAAACCGAAGCGGAAGTCGGCGAATCGGTGCAGAAATTCGGCCAGCGTCCGCTTGCGCGGCTCGACCGGCTTGGCCTGTTGAACGACCGCCTGATCGCCGTGCACATGACGCAGTTGACCGACGCGGAGATCGCGCAATGCGCCGAGCGCGGCGTGTCGGTGGTGCATTGCGCCGAATCCAACCTCAAGCTGGCATCGGGATTCTGCCCGGTCGCGAAGTTGCAGCGCGCCGGCGTCACCGTGGCGCTGGGTACCGATGGCGCCGCCAGCAACAACGACCTGGACATGTTCGGCGAAATGCGCAGCGCGGCATTGCTCGCCAAGGGTGTCGCCAGCGATCCCTGCGCGATGGACGCCGCGACCACGCTGCGGGCGGCGACGCTCGGCGGCGCCATGGCCATGGGCATGGATCATCTGGTCGGCACGATCGAGCCCGGGAAACAGGCGGACCTGGTCTGCGTCGACCTGGCCCAGGTCGAGACCCAGCCGCTGCACCACGTCGCGTCGCAGCTGGTCTACGCGTGCGGGCGCGACCAGGTCACCGACGTGTGGATCGGCGGACACCGCAAACTCGATGGGCGCGTGCTGGTCGATATCCACATTGCCGGACTGCTCGCCAACGCCAGGCAATGGCGCGAACGCATTGCAGGGATCAAGACCCGATGAGTACCGTGCGCGACGACAATTTTTCACAGCCGGATATCGACAAGTTCGATGAGCTTGCGCATCGCTGGTGGGATCCGTCGGGCCCGCAGAAGGCGCTGCACGCGATGAACCCGCCACGGCTGGCGTACGTCAGCCAACGCATCGCCTTGCGCGGCGCGCGCGTGCTGGACGTCGGCTGCGGCGGCGGGCTGCTCAGCGAAGCGCTGGCGCTGGCGGGGGCCGACGTCACGGCGATCGACCTGGCACCGGAACTGCTGAAGATCGCCGGCCTGCATCGCCTGGAGTCGGGCGTGCAGGTGGACTACCGACGCTCGTCGATCGAGGCGATGGCCGCTTCGGGCGAAGCACCCTTCGACGCCATCACCTGCATGGAGCTGCTGGAGCACGTGCCGGATCCCGCAGCGGTCATCGCTGCCTGCGCCGGGTTGCTCAAGCCAGGCGGACGCCTGTTCGTCTCGACGTTGAACCGGACGCCCGCTGCGTTTGCCCTTGCGATTGTCGGCGCCGAATACATCGCGCGGCTGCTGCCGCGTGGAACGCATGAGTACCGGGATTTCATCAAGCCGTCCGAGCTGGCTGCCTGGCTGCGCGAAGCCGGTCTCGAGCTGGAGGACGTCAGCGGCCTGGTGTACGAGCCGTGGCGCAATGCGGCGCGCATCTCCAGCCGCACGGATGTGAACTACCTCGCCTGCGCATTGAAACCAGCTTGATCACCCGGGCCTTCCCTGAGCTGGTGCTGTTCGACCTGGACGGCACGCTGCTGGACAGCGCGCCGGATTTCGTCGCCACCGTCAACGTGCTGCGGGCCGAACGCGACCACCCCGCGCTGCCCGCGGCGCTGTTGCGCCCGCATGTGTCCCGCGGCGCCCGCGCCATGGTGACGGCTGCATTCCCGGAGATCGGGGAAGCGGCGGTGCAGGCGCTGATTCCACGCTTCCTCGAGGTCTATGCCGGGGAACTTGCCCGCCACGGCCAGGCATTCGATGGCGTCGAGACCTTGCTCGGTGCGATCGAGTCCGCCGGTTGCCGATGGGGAATCGTGACCAACAAGCCGGAATACCTTGCGCTTCGTTTGCTGCCGCTGCTTGGATGGGACGCACGCTGCGCGATCCTCATCGGCGGCGACACGCTGCCCGTGCGCAAGCCCGATCCGCTCCCGCTGCTGCATGCGGCGCGCGAGTTGCGGGTCGGGATCGCGGACTGCGCCTATGTCGGCGACGACCAGCGCGACATCGACGCCGCACGCGCGGCCGGCATGTCGTCGATCGTGGCGCTATGGGGCTATCGCCTGGACGATGACGACCCGTCGGCATGGGGGGGCGACCGGATGATCGACAGCCCGATGCAGTTGCTCGATCCCGCCAACTGGCCGTGACAGGCCTGGCCGTGACAGGCATGGACACTTCGCAGTCCGCGTCGGCATTCACCGCCAAGTGGCAGGATCGCTGGCCCGAGTGGCGCATCGCGCAGGTCTTTGTCGCGCCTTCGCAGCACGCGGTGGCGTTGGCCTGGTTTGCACTGCGGCAGGAGCTTCTGGATGCGGCGTGGGCTGGCAGCGACCCGCGGCCGGGTGAAGCCAAGCTTGGCTGGTGGGCCGAGGAGTTGCTCGGATGGACGCAGGGGCGACGTCGGCATCCGCTGGGTATCGTGCTGCAACGCACTTCGGCTGCGTGGTCGCCGCTGGCCACGGCTGCCATTGCATTGGCAGCGACCCGCGAACCGGCGCGGGATGCGGATGAAGCCATTCTCCGCCTGACGCCATTCGCCGAGGCTGCCATCGCGATCGACGCGGCGCTGCTTGCGTCGCCGCAGCCGGCGTCAGCGACGGCTGTGGTTGCTGGTTTGCTGTGCGAGCAGATCGTCCTGCTCGGCGATGCCGCCGCGCCATTGCAGCTGCGCGCGCGGCAGGCCGCCGCTGTCGCCGGGCACCTAATCGCGGAGCAGGCGGTTGCCCGGGCGTGGGCGGGTGAAGTCCTGCAGCGGTGGCCGCCGCACGGAGGATCGCGCGCGGGCCGCATCCTCGCGGCGCTGGAGCGCCAGCGCCTGGCGCGATTCGCCGCTGGCCAGGCGGCATTCGGGCCGGTGCCGCGGTGGCCGACGCTGTGGACCGCCTGGCGGGCTGCGCGGGGCTGATCCACCACGCGCCGGCGGATGGTCGGCGTTGGGCGCAAAGCACCACGCGCGACACAGCGTTGCATGCAGTGACGGCGCCTGCCCGGGGTGGTCGTTACAATGGCGGCCCCTCCGCGCGAGCGCTGCCGTGTCCTCGTTGCCCGATGCCATGCCGATGCCCGACGTCGCCAGCGACGCAGCGGCGCTTGCGCGACCGCTCGACTGGGTCGGAATGGACCGGATTGCGCTGCCGGTGCAGGTTGCCGACGGCCAGGGCGGCCTGCTACGGGTTGCCGCGTCGGTCGATGTCGCCGTGGACCTGCGCGATCCGCATGCGCGCGGCATCCACATGTCGCGCCTGTACCTGCAGCTGCAGCAGGCGTTCGCGACCGACACCGTCACGCCGGCAGGATTGCGCCGCGTGCTGCAAAGTTTCATCGACTCCCAGCAAGGGCTCTCGACGGCGTCGCGCCTGGTGGTGCGATACGACCACATGGTGCAGCGCCCGGCGCTGGCGAGCGCACACCAGGGCTGGCGGCGTTATCCGGTGGCGATCGACGCCCTGCTGCGCGATGGCCACCTGCACCTCGGGCTGACCCTGGCCGTCGAATATTCCAGCACGTGCCCGGCATCCACGGCCTTGTCGCGCCAGCTCAATGCCGAACGCTTCGCCGAGGACTTTGCCGCGTCCGATCCACTGGAAGCCGGCATCGTGCGCGAATGGCTCGAATCCGAGCGCGGGCTTGCAGCCACCCCGCATGCGCAGCGCAGCCGCGCCGACGTGCACGTCCAGTTGCGTCCCGCCTTCGACGAATTGCCGGTGATGGCGTTGATCGATTCACTGGAGCGCGCGCTGGGAACACCGGTGCAGACCGCGGTGAAGCGCGAGGACGAGCAGGCATTCGCCAGGCTCAATGCGGCCAACCTGATGTTCTGCGAGGACGCGGCGCGGCGTATCGCCACCGCGCTGTCGACCGACCCGCGCGTTGAACGTTTCGACGCAAGCGTGGCGCATTTCGAGAGCCTGCATCCGCACGATGCCACTGCGCGGGTGAGCGGTCGTAACGTCGATTGAGGGGCGCCGCGATTCACACGCTTGCTGGATAGGTGCAACGCGCCGCCGCGCGGCTTGGATCACCGATACGAGGGCCGCCGCGCGCCTTGGATCACGGATTCGCAATTGTCCGTTGGGGTGAGCCAGGCGGAGCGGATCTTTCCAGCACCAGCAGCGGGTCGATGCGAACGTCGAACCGCGCCGCTATCCACGCGATTGCCAGCTCAGTGCAGCGCGCCGCCGCGCGCCTTGGATCACGGCTACGGAGTCTTTCCCAGCACCAGCAGCGGGTCGATGCGCACGTCGAACCAGTTCATTCCCCAATGCAGATGCGGCCCCGTCGCGCGACCCGTCGCGCCCACCGCGCCGATCCGCTGGCCTTCGGCAATCCGGTCGCCAACGCGCACGTCGATGCGCGACAGGTGCAGGAAGTTGCTGCTGATCCCGTGGCCGTGGTCGAGCACGACCGTGCCGCCTGTGAGGTAGAGCTCTGGTCCGACGAACGTGACCACGCCCGGCGCTGGCGCGAGCACCGGCGTCCCTGTTGCCGCCGCGATGTCCATCCCCGAATGCGGCGACTTGGGCGCGTCCGAACCGTCGGGCAGGACATAGACGCGCTGGTTGCCGAAGCGGCCGCTGATGCGGCCCTGCACCGGCCACTGGAAAGCCTGCTCGTAGTCGTCGCGATCATCGTCGCGCAACCGTGCCGAGGCGACTGCCGCCTGCTCGCGCGCAATGCGTTCGGCAATCGCCGGTGGCGGGTTCACCGTTGCGGGTGGCACGCCGACGATGCGCTCGATCGGCCATTGCCGCGCGGTGACGGCGATGGCGACGGCCTGCGAGGAGCGATCCGGCCTGTGGATCTCGACCTGCAGGGGGCCCGCCTCGTCGCGGCCGACACCGAAGGCGAATGCACCATCGCCGCCGACGCGCACCGGGCGATCGCCGATGGAGACCTGGTTTCCAGGCGTCGTATGCCCGAGCACGAGGGCGCCCTGCTCAACGGTCGGTGGAAGGGTGGTGTCGTCCGTCGACGCCAGGACCGGCAGAGCCAGTGCAATCAGCGGCGCCAGCAGCATGGAAGCGCGTCTCACCTGGCGAATTCCAGGCGCTGGCCTTGCGGCGTTCCAGCCAGCGCGGTTCCATTCCAGGCCAACACGCCATTGACCCATGTCGCCGCGATGCGCGTGTGGAAAGTGGTGCCCTCGAACGGCGACCAGCCGCATTTGGAGATCACGTCCTCGCGGCGCACGGTCATCGGGGTGTCGTCCACGAGCACGAGGTCCGCCCAGAAGCCTTCCTCGAGGAAGCCGCGCTCGCGCACATCGAACAACTGCGCCGGCGCATGCGCGAACTTCTGCACGACCTGGGCCGTGGTGAGCCTGCCTTCATGGACCAGTTCCAGCGCGGCGTTCAGCGCGTACTGCACCAGTGGCAGGCCGGACGGGGCCTGCTGGTACGGGCGGGATTTCTCTTCCAGCGTATGCGGCGCGTGGTCGGTGGCGAGCACGTCGATGGCATCCTCGGCGAGGCCGCGGATCAGGCCTTCGCGATCGCTGGCGTCCTTGATCGCCGGATTGCACTTGATCAGGTTGCCCAGTCGCGCGTAGTCGCCGCGATCGAAGCGCAGGAAGTGGATGCAGGTTTCGGCGGTGATGCGCTTGCGCGAACCGTCGGCGCGGATCAGCGGGCCATGCTCGAACAGCGCCAGTTCATCGGCCGTGCTGATGTGCAGGACATGCAACCGGGTGTCGTGGCGCCTGGCCAGCTGCAGCGCGAGTTGCGTCGACTTCAGGCAGGCCTCGCGCGAGCGGATGTCCGGATGTGCCTCGATCGGGATGTCCTCGCCGTAACGCGCCTTGTAACGGGCGAGGTTGGCCTCGATCGTGGGCGTGTCCTCGCAGTGGGTGATGATCGGCGTTGGCGCTTCGCGGAAGATGGCATCGAGTGTTTCCGGATCGTCGACCAGCATGTTGCCGGTCGATGCGCCCATGAACACCTTGATGCCCGGCGCAGAGCGCGGGTCCAGCGTGCGGACGGCCTCCAGGTTGTCGTTGCTCGCGCCCAGGTAGAACCCGAAATTGCCCCAGGCGCGGCCCGCCGCGCGCCGGTATTTGTCTTCCAGCGCCGCGGCATCCAGGGTCGGTGGCGTCGTGTTCGGCATGTCCATGAACGTGGTCAGCCCACCGGCCACGGCAGCCGCGGATTCGGTGGCCATGTCGGCTTTGTATTCGAGGCCCGGTTCGCGGAAATGCACCTGGTCGTCGATCATTCCGGGCAACAGGCGGCGCCCCGCGGCGTCGATCACGTTGTCGCCATCGCGCGCCGACAGTCCCGAGCCGATCTGTGCGATCCGGCCGCCAGTGATTCGCAGGTCGCCGTCGTACTCCCGACCCGAACTCACCAGGCGGGCATTGACGATCAGGGTGTCGGGCATGCGGCGGATTCCTCAGTCGTGGGGGTGGGGCGGCACGGGATCGTGGCCGCCCGGGTGCAGTGGGTGGCAGCGGGCGATGCGGCGGATCGCCAGCCATCCACCCTTGAGCGTGCCGAAGCGCTGGATCGCCAGCATCGCGTATTCCGAGCAGGTCGGGGTGAAGCGGCAGCGAGGTCCCAGTAACGGACTCAACCAGCGCTTGTAAGTCCGCAGGATACGGATGAGAAGTTGATCGATCACGGCCTTTGCACGTTGCGGCGCCGCAGACTCGCGCGGTTGCCGCTGTAGGCCCGGCAGGGTATAACAGCGCGCTTTCCCGCCTCAAGGGAATCAAGGATTACTCGCTCGTGGCAGTGAAAAAACCAGTCAAGAAGGTCGCCAAGGCCCCCGGTAAGGCCGTCAAGGCCAGCAAGGGCGCCGCAGGCAAGTCCGCGGTGAAGAAGCCGGCTGCGAGCAAGGCGCCGGCAAAAAAGGCCGTCGTGAAGAAAGTCGCGCCGAAGAAAGCGGCGCCCGGCAAGCCCGCGCCGAAGAAGATCCCGGCCAAGGCAGCGCCAGCAAAGGCTGCGGCACGGCCGGTTCCGGCAAAGAAGGCGGCCAACGGAAAGCCGTCGAAGCCGACCAGGTCCGTCTCCGCCACCAAACCAACCGCCAAGCCGACGCCGGCAGCGAAATCCAAACCGATGTCGGCCAAGGCGCCGGCGGTAAAGTCGGTTGGGCGCGAAGCGTCGTCCGCGCAGTCGACGCGCCAGTCCCAAGGCCGCACTGCGGAACCCACGCCCAAGCCCGTCGCCAAGCCGGTTGCCAAACCGGTCGCGAAGGAACCCACGCAACAGGCTGCACCCGCCACGCGGCCCGTCACCGCGCCCCGGCCGATCGGCAAGGTCGCCGTGGCTGTCGCAGCCAAGCCCAGCGCGCCCGCGCGCAAGGAAAAATACAAGATGGTGCCGTACAAGACCGACCAATCGACCGGTCGACCAATCCTGCCGCCGGGCTACAAGCCCAGCCCGGATGAGGAATACATGGGTCCGCTGCAGGTGGAGTACTTCCGCCAGCGCCTGCTGTCATGGCGCGCCGACCTGGTCGAGGAATCCAAGCAGACGATCGAGAACCTCAAGGATGAAGTGCGTGACGTCGGCGATGAAGCCGAGCGCGCCACCCGCGAAACCGAGAACTCGCTCGAACTGCGCACCCGTGACCGCTATCGCAAGCTGATCGGCAAGATCGACAGCACGCTCAAGCGCGTGGACGCCGGCGAATACGGCTACAGCGTCGACTCGGGCGAGGACATCGGCCTGGAGCGGCTCGAAGCCCGCCTCACCGCCGAGCGCACGATCGACGAGCAGGAGCGCTGGGAGCACCTGCAGAAGCAGATCGGCGACTGAACTGCACGATCGCTGACGCAGTTGTTCGCGAAGAAAGCCCCGCCAATGCGGGGTTTTCTTCTTCCAGGGATCGGATCGATGGCGGCTTCGCCATGCCGGCGTCGTTCAGCCGGCCGGCGCGCCGTGCAGTTGCTTCAGGTCCAGCCGCCGCAGCCTCGGCGCAACCTTCGCGGTGATGCCCACCACGCCCAGCGTCATGCAGCCGCCGAATATGACCGACGGCACCAGACCAAGCAGCTTGGCGGCAAGACCGGACTCGAATGCGCCCAGTTCGTTCGACGAGCCGATGAAGATGCCATTGATGGCCGATACGCGCCCGCGCATCGCATCGGGCGTCGCGAGTTGCAGGATGGTCGAGCGGATGACGACCGAGACGCCATCGCACAGCCCCGATGCGAACAGCAGCGCAGCCGACAGCCACAGATCGCGCGAGAGCGCGAAACCGATGATGCACAGCCCGAAACCGGCGACCGCGGCCAGCAGCAGCCGCCCGGCGCCGTGTTCGGGCGGACGCCGCGCCAGCCAGGCACCAACCAGCACCGCGCCCACTGCGGGCGCCGCACGCAGGATCCCGAGCGCCTCCGGCCCGGCGTGGAGGATGTCCGTGATGAAGGCTGGCAGCAGTGCCACCGCGCCACCGAACAGCACCGAGAACATGTCCAGCGCCAGTGCACCCAGCAGCACCTGGTGCCCGAACACGAAGCGCAGGCCTTCGTGGATGCTGGCGAATACCGGCGTACGCGTGCTCGTGGACGCCGGCTCGCCGACGCGCAACAGCGCCAGCGCGAACAGCGCCGCCAGCGCCAGTCCCGCCGCCGTCGCGTACGCCAGGGTCTTGCCCGACCAGCCGACGAGGATGCCGCCGAGCGCCGGACCGATTACCAGGCCCAGCTGGAACACCACGCTGCCGACGCCTGCGCCGCGCGCGAAGTCACGACGCTGCAGCACGCGTCCGAACAGTGCGTTGTAGATGGGGGTCAGGAACGCACGCACCATGCCGGTCAGGGCGATGGCGCCATAGATGAGCCAGGTCCCGTGCGGGGGCAGCCAGCCGGCGGCGATCGCCATCAGGATCGATGCGGTGGCGGCGAGGCCCGCGCAGGCCGCCATGCCGAGCTTGCGTCGCGGCAGGTGGTCGACCAGGTAACCGGCGAATGGCGCAACGCAGAAATACGGGATGACTTCCGCCAGGCCGACCAGGCCCAGCGCCAGCGGATCGTGCGTCAATTCGTAGACATGCCAGCCGACGGTCACCGCGACGATCTGGTACGACAGGATCGCGAGGATGCGATAGGCCAGCAGGACCGTGAACGCCTTGCTGCGCAAGGGCGACGCCGTCGTGGCGTCCTCGCTCATCCGGCCTGCCTCGCGGCATCGCGGATGAAGGCCAGCAGCGCATCCAGGCCGCCGCTGCGCGTTGGCGACAGGTGCTGCGCGAGTCCAATTTCACGGATGTAATCCGCGTTGGTGGCGAGGATCTCCGCGGCCGGGCGGCCCGAATGCACGCGCAATGCCAGGAACACCAATCCGGACACGATGGTCGAGTCGCTCGCTGCCGCGAAGTCGAGCTTCGCCGCATCGCCGGAAGCGACGATCCAGATCATCGACTGGCAGCCGTGCAGGCGGTGTTCCTCGGTCTTCAACGCATCGGGGAAGGGCGGCAATTTGCGGCCGAGGTCGATCAGGTACTGGTAGCGCTCGGACCAGTCGCCGAAAAACGCGAATTCCTCGACGATCGCCCGTTGCGCGTCCGCGGCCGTGGGCTCCATCGGGAACAGCTGCGCAGGTTCGCTCATGCGCGCTTCCAGCGCACACCCTGTGGCGTGTCCTCCAGCAGCACGCCTTCACGTGCGAGCTGGTCGCGGATGGCGTCGGACCGGGCGAAGTCGCGGCTCTTCTTGGCTGCCGCGCGCTCCTCGATCAATGCCTGGATGCGCGCGTCGTCATCGAGCGACGCACCGCGCTCGAACCATGCCGATGGCTCCTGCTGCAACAGGCCCACCGCGAGGCCGGCGCCGATCAGCGCTGACTTCAGCCGTTGCCGCTCCGCGGGTGTTTCGGCCTTGCGCGCGTCGGTTGCGATCGCGGCGATCTCGGCCAACACCTGCGGCGTGTTGAGATCGTCGTCCAGCGCAGCTTCGATCGCCCCAGGGATGCCAGGCGTGGCTGCGACCGGACCCAGGTCGCGCAAGGTTCCATAGAGTCGATCCAGCGTGCGCACCGATCGCTCGATCAGTTCGTCCGACCATTCCAGCGGTTGCCGGTACTGGGCGGACAGCAGCGCGTAACGCAGCGCCTCGGGTGGATGCGCGCGCACCAGGTCATGCACCTTCTCGATGTTGCCGACGGACTTGGACATCTTCGCGCCGCCGAAATTGAGCATGCCGTTGTGCAGCCAGTACCGCGCGAACGGCTTGCCGCCATGTGCGCATTCGCTCTGCGCGATCTCGTTTTCGTGATGCGGGAATTGCAGGTCCACGCCACCGGCATGGATGTCGATGGTGTCGCCCAGGTGCGCGGCCGCCATCGCGGAGCATTCGATATGCCAGCCGGGGCGACCGCGACCCCAGGGCGAATCCCAGCCGGGGAGGTCGTCGGTCGATGGCTTCCACAGGACGAAGTCGCCCGGATCGCGCTTGTACGGCGCGACTTCCACGCGTGCGCCGGCCAGCATGTCGTCGGGGTCGCGGCGCGAGAGCTTACCGTAATCGGGGAAGCTGGAGACCGAGAACAGCACGTGGCCATCGGCGGCGTACGCGTGTCCCGATGCGACAAGGTCCAGGATCATCGCGATGATCTGCGGGATGTGCCGGGTCGCCTCGGGCTCCAGGTCGGGCGGCGCGACGCCCAGTGCAGCCATGTCCTGGCGATACGCGGCGGCGAAGCGATCGGTGATCGTGGTGATGGGCGCGCCGATGTCCCGCGCGGCCGCGTTGATCTTGTCGTCGACGTCGGTGATGTTGCGGGCGTAACGCACGGACCCGAAACGCCGGCGCAGCACCTCGGCGAGCACGCCGAACACCACCGGACCCCGCGCATTGCCGATGTGCACGTAGTTGTAGACGGTGGGGCCGCACAGATACATCGTCGGACGGGCCGGGTCCAGCGGCACGAACGGCTCGAGTCGGCGCGTCAGGCTGTTGTACAGGTGCAGGCTCATCGCGGATGGGTCGGAAGGAGGGGATCCAGCGGCGCAATTCTACCGTCGCCAGCGCCCACGACAGCGGAGATTCAGGCCTCCCGCGTCTCCAGCGCATACACTTCCGAGGCTGATGAGACTCCTTCGACTGCCCATTGTCCTTGCGTTGCTGCCGCCGCTGGTGTTGTTCGGCGGAGCCCTGCGCGCGCAGGAAACCGTGATTCAGGTCGAAAACGTCCGCATGGACTATGCACAGGTGCTGCAGGTCGCGCCGGTCTACCAGACCCTGACGGCAACCCAGATCGAGCAGCAATGCGACGGCGTGCCAGTGCCCAACCCATCGCCAAAGGGGCTGTCGCGCATCGTCGGCAAGATCAAGGCGCTCGGATCCAGGTCCACCGATGCCGCCCCAACGCCCAACCGGGACTGCCGGATGGTGCCGGTCCAGCGCCAGTTCCGCCGGCCGATCGCGTTCGACGTCGACTACATCTACAAGGGCATGAAGTACCGGTCGCGCCTGCCCAACGATCCGGGCAACCGCCTGCGCGTGCGCGTATCGGTGACGCCGTATGTCGCTCCCGACAAGCGCTGATCTTGCATCCACCGGTTCGCGATGCCACGATGCGCGTCCGATGCGCCTAGCCCTCGCCACCGCCATGATCCTGACCTCCGCCCGCATGGCGGCAGGCATGACCTCGCGTGCGCGCCGACTGGAAGCCCACATCCGCGCCGGGTAGCGTCCACCGTCATTGCCGACGAGACGAATCAAGCCCAGCCAACGCTGGGCTTTTTTGTTGTCCGTTGCATGCCACGCCGCTTCCCCCCCATTCGCTCGACACCAGGCCCCCATGAAGCATTTCCTCAACACCCAGGATTGGACCCGCAGCGAGCTCGACGCGCTGCTGGCGGATGCGGCGCGTTTCAAGCGCAGCCGTATCGGCGATGAATTGAAGGGAAAGTCGGTCGCGCTGGTGTTCTTCAACCCGTCGCTGCGGACGCGGACCAGCTTCGAGCTGGGCGCGTTCCAGCTCGGAGGCCACGCGGTCGTGCTGCAGCCCGGCAAGGACGCGTGGCCGATCGAATTCGGGATCGGTGCGCGCATGGATGGCGATGCGGAGGAACACATCATCGAGGTGGCGAAGGTGCTGTCGCGCTACGTCGACCTGATCGGTGTGCGCGCATTCCCGAAGTTCGTCGACTGGTCGGTCGATCGCCAGGACCAGGTGCTGCGCAGCTTTGCCGCGCATGCGACGGTCCCGGTGATCAACATGGAAACCATCACGCATCCGTGCCAGGAACTTGCCCACGTGATGGCGTTGCAAGAGCACTTCGGCACCACCGACCTGCGCGGCAGGAAATATGTCCTGACCTGGACCTACCACCCGAAGGCGCTCAACACGGCGGTGGCCAATTCGGCGCTGACGATCGCCACGCGCATGGGCATGGACGTCACGCTGTTGTGCCCGACACCGGACTACGTGCTCGACCAGCGCTACATGGACTGGGCCGCGCGGAATGTCGCCGAGAGCGGTGGATCGCTGCAGGTCAGCCATGACATCGCGGCAGCCTATGCCGGCGCCGACGTGGTCTATGCCAAGAGCTGGGGCGCGCTGCCGTATTTCGGCCAGTGGGAAGCGGAAAAACCCATCCGCGATCGATATCGGCACTTCATCGTCGACGAGGCCAAGATGGCGCTCACCAACGATGGCGTGTTCTCGCACTGCCTGCCGCTGCGACGCAACGTCAAGGCCACGGACGGCGTGATGGATTCGCCACGCTGCATCGCCATCGACGAGGCGGAAAACCGCCTGCACGTGCAGAAAGCCGTGATGTCCGCGCTGATTTCCCAATAAACCATCCGGGCCATGCACATGACAAACAAAACCATCGTCCTCGCGTTTTCCGGCGGCCTCGATACCAGCTTCTGCGTGCCGTGGTTGCAGGAGCGAGGCTGGGACGTGCACACCGTGTTCGCGGACACCGGCGGGGTGGATGCCGCGGAGCGTGCGGCCATCGAGCAGCGTGCTGCCCAGCTCGGCGTCGCCAGCCACGTGACCATCGATGGCGGACCCGCGTTGTGGGCTGGGTTCGTCAAGCCATTCGTCTGGGCGGGACAGTCGTACCAGGGCCAGTATCCGCTGCTTGTGTCCGACCGTTACCTGATCGTCGATGCCGCGCTCGCGCGTGCGCGTGACCTCGGCACGCGTGCCATTGCGCACGGCTGCACCGGCATGGGCAACGACCAGGTGCGCTTCGACCTCGCGGTGAAGGCATCCGGCGACTACCAGATCGTGGCGCCCATCCGCGAGATCCAGAAGGAGCACACGCAGACCCGCGCCTACGAGCAGCAGTATCTCGAGTCGCGCGGTTTCGCGGTCGATGCCCGGCAGAAGGCCTACACCGTCAACGAAAACCTGCTTGGCCTGACCATGTCCGGCGGCGAGATCGACCGCTGGCAGGCGCCCGGCGACGGCGCGCGCGGCTGGTGCGCGTCACGCGAGGACTGGCCCGCGCAACCGTTGCAGGTGAGCTTGCGATTCGTCGCGGGCGAAGCAGTCGCGATCGACGGTGAAAACATGCCCGGCGAGAAGATCCTCGCGCGGCTCAACGCGATCTTCGCGCCTTATGGCGTCGGCCGCGGCCTGTACACCGGCGACACGACCATCGGCCTCAAGGGCCGCATCCTGTTCGAGGCGCCGGGCCTGGCCGCGTTGCTGGTCGCGCACCAGGCATTGGAGGAGGCGGTGCTGAGCAAGCAGCAGAACCGCTTCAAGCCCGACGTTGCGCGCAAGTGGGTGGAGCTGGTGTACGAAGGTTTCTTCCATGATCCGCTGAAGACCGACCTGGAACGCTTCCTTGCATCGAGCCAGCGCATGGTCAATGGCGACGTCGTGCTGGAAACGCGCGGTGGTCGCGTCGATGCCGTGGCGGTCCGGTCGCCGCACATCCTCGATGCGAAGGGCGCCACCTATGCGCAGTCCGCGGACTGGGGTGTCGAGGAAGCAGAAGGATTCATCCGCCTGTTCGGCATGAGCAGCACGGTCTGGGCGCAGGTCAACACGCCCGATGGAGGCTGACGTGCTCGATGACGTCCTTCGCCATCTCGAGGCGCTGGTGTCCTTCGACACCCGCAATCCGCCGCGGCTGATCGGCACCGGCGGCATCTTCGATTACATCCGCGCGCAACTGCCCGGGTTCGACGTGGACTGCATCGATCACGGGGCGGGCGCCGTGTCGTTGATCGCACGGCGCGGGTCGCCGCATCGCATCTTCAACGTGCACCTGGACACGGTGCCGGCATCGGCGGCATGGCAGGCCGACCCGCTGGCCTTGCGCGTGACAGAGGATCGTGCGATCGGCCTGGGCGCCTGCGACACCAAGGGCGCGGCCGCCGGCCTGCTCGCCGCTGCGGCGCGCACCAGCGGCGATGCGGCATTCCTGTTCAGCAGTGACGAGGAAGCCAATGACGCGCGCTGCATCGCGGCCTTCCTCGCCAGCGATCATGGCTTCACCGAGGCTGTCGTCGCCGAGCCCACGGGCTGCGAGGCGGTACTTGCCCACCGCGGCATCAGCTCCGTGCTGCTGGGGTTCCGTGGCGAAGCCGGGCATGCCTCGGGTGCGCAGGCTGCCGACGCCAGCGCCGTGCATCAGGCGATGCGCTGGGGCGTGCGTGCGCTGGACTTCGTGCAGTCGCAATCGCACCTGCGCTTTGGCGGACTGACCGGACTGCGCTTCAACATCGGACGGGTCGAGGGCGGCATCAAGGCCAACATGATCGCCCCGAGCGCGGAGGTCCGCTTCGGCTTCCGGCCGCTGCCGTCGCAGGACATGCAGGCTTTGCACGACGATTTGCGCGGCTTCGCCGGCGCCGAAGCGCTCGAACGCTACGTCGAAACCTTCCGCGGACCGCCGCTGCCCGCCGGCGACGTCGCCATGGCCGAAGAACGGCGGCTGATGGCGCGCGATCTTGCCGACGAGCTGCAGTTGCCGGTCGGCAACGCGGTCGACTTCTGGACCGAGGCCTCGCTGTTCTCGCAGGCCGGGATGACGGCGCTGGTGTTCGGGCCGGGCTCGATCGCCCAGGCCCACACCGCCGACGAATGGGTGTCGCTGGACCAGTTGTCGTGCGCAGCCGGTCATTACCTGCGGCTGCTGTCATGAGCGCCGGGGCAATGGCGGTACCCGTGCAGAAGGACCTTCGGCCCACGATCGTCCGCCTGCTGTCGAACATGGCCAACGCCAGGGAGATCCAGCAATACCTCAAGCGCTTCTCGCAGGTCGATGCCGCGCGCTTTGCCGTGGTCAAGGTCGGCGGGGCGGTGTTGCGCGACCAGCTCGAGGCACTCGTCTCGTCGCTGTCCTTCCTGCAGCAGGTGGGGCTGACGCCGATCGTCGTGCACGGCGCGGGCCCGCAGCTTGACGCCGACATGCAGGCGGCGGGCATCGAAAAGATCGTCGTCGACAACCTGCGCCATACAGATCCGGCGGTGCTGTCGGTCGTGCGGCGGGTCATGCGCCGGGAAAACCTGCGGCTGGTCGAGGCACTGCAGGCCGATGGCGTGCGCGCGACGTCGATCCAGTCGGGCGTATTCGAATGCACGCTGCTCGACGGCGAGCGCTACGGCCTCGTCGGGGCGGTGGCAAGGGTCGATGTCGAAGGCATCCATGCCGCGATCAAGGTCGGCTCGATCCCGGTGATTGCGTCACTGGGCGAAACCACCGGTGGACAGATCGTCAACGTCAACGCCGATTGGGCGGCCAACGAGCTGGTCAAGACGCTGCAGCCCTACAAGATCGTGTTCCTCACCGGAACCGGCGGCCTGCTCGACGGCGACGGCGCGGTCATCGATTCGATCAACCTGAGCACCGAGTACGAGGAACTGCTCGCACAGCCATGGCTGCATTCGGGTATGCGGGTCAAGATCGAGCAGGTCCGTGACCTGCTGATGGCATTGCCGCCGTCGTCGTCCGTGTCGATCACGCGGCCGGACGAACTGGCCAAGGAGCTGTTCACCCACCGCGGCTCGGGCACGCTCGTGCGACGTGGCGAGCGGATCCTGTGCGCGACCAGCTGGGACGAACTGGACCTGGAACGCCTGCGCGCGCTGATCGAATCGGCTTTCGGGCGCAAGCTCAAACCCGACTACTTCGAGACGACGCGGCCCTATCGCATCTATGTGTCCGAGCACTACCGCGCGGCGCTGCTGCTGACGCAGGAAATGCTCGACGGCACCGACGGCGTGGCACACCTGGACAAATTCGCGGTCGCCGACGACGCGCAGGGCGAGGGCCTGGGACGCGCGATCTGGCATGTGATGCGCGGCGACGTCGAGCGCCTGTTCTGGCGTTCGCGGCCATCCAATCCGGTCAACGAGTTCTACTTCGGCGAAGCCGACGGCTGTTTCAAGGGTGATCGATGGAATGTGTTCTGGTATGGCCTTGAACGGTTCGAAGACATCCGTGAGGCAGTGGCACACTGTCGCGGCCGCACCGCGACGCTGAAGGACTGACATGGCCGGGGAGGGTGGAATGACGGGTTGGACGATGCCGGCGCAGTTGCGCGGGTCGCACGTTTCGCTGGAGCCGCTGACGGACGCGCATGCAGCGGATCTGCGGGCGGCGAGCGACGACGGCGCCTTGTGGCGGAGCTGGTACGCCAATGTGCCGGCGCCCGATGCCATCGACGCCTACATCGCGGCCGCACTGGCGATGCGCGATGCCGGCACCGCGTTTCCGTTCGTGGTGAAGGATGTGACGGGCGCCGTCGTCGGCTCGACGCGCTATTACGACATCGACGCCAGCGTGCCGCGACTAAGCATCGGATACACCTGGTACGCACGCAGCGCGCAACGCACCGGCTTGAACACGGAAGCGAAGTTGCTGCTGCTCGGCCATGCCTTCGAATCGCTGGACTGCATTTCCGTCGGCCTGAAGACCAGCTGGTTCAACCACGCCTCACGCGCGGCGATCGCCCGCCTCGGCGCCAAGCAGGACGGCGTCCTGCGCAGCCACCAGCGCCATGCCGACGGCAGCGTGCGCGACACCGTGGTGTTCTCGATCATCGCGTCCGAGTGGCCGGCGGTGAAGACCAACCTGCTGGCGAGGCTCGCCGCGCATGCGTGAATCGGTCGGACTCGTTGGTGCACGCGGGCACGTCGGCGAAGACATGATCCGGCTGATCGCTGGCCACCCGAAACTCGAGCTCGCGTTCGTGTCCTCGCGCGAGCGCGCCGGGCAAGCCGTTGCCGACCACGTCCCGGGTTACACAGGCGGGCTGCGCTACACCGCTCCCGATCCGGCAGAACTTCCCCATGCCGGGGCGTCCGCGATCGTGCTCGCGCTGCCCAACGACAAGGCGGCCGTCTATGTGGCGGCGTTCGATGCGCATGGCGGTCGCCAACCGGTGATCGTCGACCTGTCGGCCGACCATCGCTTCGACGATGCCTGGTATTACGGCCTGCCCGAGCTCACCCGCGGCCGCTATGCCGGCCAGCGCAGGATCAGCAATCCGGGTTGTTATGCCACCGCCATGCAACTGGCCATCGCGCCGATGCGCGATGTCCTGTCCGGCCCGGTGCAGTGCTTCGGCGTGTCCGGGTACTCCGGCGCCGGCACGTCGCCTTCGGACAGGAACGACCCGGGCAAGCTGCGCGACAACCTCATGCCGTATGCGCTGGCTGGTCACGTGCACGAAGCGGAAGTGTCGCGACAGCTCGATCATGCCGTCGAGTTCATGCCGCACGTCGCACCACACTTCCGCGGGCTCTCGATCACGGCCAACCTGCATCTGTCCCGTCCATTCACCATCGACGAGGTCGTATCGCGTTACACGCAGCGCTATGCGGACGAGCCTTTGGTGCGCGTGATGGAGCAGGCGCCATGGGTCAGCCGCATTGCCGGCAGGCATCACGTCGAGATCGGTGGCTTCACGCTTACGGCCGACGCACAGCGGCTGGTGGTTGTCGCGACGCTGGACAACCTGCTCAAGGGCGCCGCGACGCAGGCACTGCAGAACCTCAACATCGCCTTTGGATTCGACGAGTTCGACGGCATCTCGCCGTAGACGTGTCGAGCAATCCGTCATCCGGGAAACGACAATGACCGACCTCCTGTGGAGCAAGCCCGGCGTCGCCGTCGATGCATCGATCCAGGCGTTCCTCGCCGGTGACGATGTGATCCTGGATCGCGAGTTCTTCCTGCACGACATCGCCGCCAGCCGAGCGCATGCCGAAGGCCTGCAACGGATCGGGATCCTCACCAGTGCCGAACTCGATGCGCTGCTGCGTGAGCTGGCCGCGCTGGCAGGCGACTTCAGCAACGGCACCTTCGTGCTCGATGCGCGATTCGAGGACGGTCATTCAGCGATCGAGGCGCGATTGGCCGAGCGGCTGGGCGACGTCGGCCGCAAGATCCACACCGGCCGCAGCCGCAACGACCAGGTACTTGTGGCGACGCGACTGTGGCTGAAGGACCGCTTGGGACAGGTCGTGGCGCTGTGCCGCGAGATCGCCGACATCGCACTTGCCCGCGCGGAGGCCGAGGCCGCATTGGCGATGCCCGGTTACACGCACCTCCAGCGGGCGGTGGTGTCGACGGCGGGCATGTGGTGGGCGGGCTGGGCGGAGGCCTTCATCGACAACGCCGAACGCGCGGCGCGGACGCGTGACTGGATCGACGCCAACCCGCTGGGCACCGCCGCCGGATACGGCGTCAACCTTCCGCTGGATCGCGCGCATTCCACCCTGGCATTGGGATTCGGTCGCATGCAGGTGTCGCCGCTCTACGCGCAACTGTCCCGCGGCAAGTTCGAACTCGCCGCGCTGGAGGCGCTCGGCAGCGCGATGCTCGACCTGCGCCGCCTGGCCTGGGACCTGAGCCTGTTCACGACAGCGGAGTTCGGCTTCGTCACCTTGCCGGCGCAATACACCACCGGCAGTTCGATCATGCCCAACAAGCGCAATCCGGACGTGATCGAGCTCATGCGCGGCAGTTATGCCAGCGTGGCGGCGGCGCGATGCGAGATCGAACAGTTGCTGTCGCTGCCTTCGGGTTACCACCGCGACCTGCAGATCAGCAAGGGGGCGCTGGTGCATGGCTTCGGCAGGGGCCTTGCGGCGCTGGCCCTGCTGCCGGACCTGCTGCGCAACCTGCAGTGGAATCCCGACCGGATGCGGGCCGCGCTGGACCCATCGCTGTTCGCCACCGACATCGCGGTCGACCTGGCGCGTCAGGGTGTCCCGTTCCGGGATGCCTACCGCCAGGCAGCCGACCCCGCCAGCTGGACGCGCACGGACGCCGAGGCGAGCCTTGCGGCACGCGTATCGCCCGGAGGCGCGGCGGACATGGGTCTGGACGTGTTGCGCGACAGATGGCGCGCTGGCGCAGGCAGCGATGCGGGCTGACAAGCGCGAACCGGTGGTCGGGGAGACAGGATTTGAACCTGCGACTTCTACGTCCCGAACGTAGCGCTCTACCAGGCTGAGCTACACCCCGACAGGTGAGCCCGGCATTTTAGTGACTTGGATGGGTTCGGGGCAAGCCCTGTCGATGGCGAGCCAGCCACGCCGGCGCCAGCCGCTACACTGTGCGGCCCGCGCCGCCCGGAGTTTTCCGCTTGATCAAGCCGCGTACCCCGCCCGGAGTCATGGAGTTGCTGCCGCGCGAGCAGATCGCGTTCCAGCGCATGCTCGATGGCATTCGCCAGACCTTCGAGCGCTTCGGATTCCTGCCGGTGGAAACCCCGGTGATGGAGCTGTCCGAGGTGCTGCTGACCAAGTCCGGCGGGGAAACCGAGCGGCAGGTGTATTTCGTCCAGTCCACGGGCGCCCTGGACAAGGCGGCGGAGCAGGCGGCTGGCGACGCGCGCCCCGAACTGGCATTGCGCTTCGACCTGACGGTGCCGCTGGCGCGTTACGTGGCCGAACATGAACATGCGCTCGCGTTTCCGTTCCGTCGCTACCAGATGCAGCGCGTCTACCGTGGCGAGCGCGCGCAACGCGGTCGCTTCCGCGAGTTCTACCAGTGCGACATCGACGTCATCGGCAAGGACGCGTTGTCGATCCGATTCGATGCCGAGATCCCGGCCGTGATCAGCGCGGTGTTCGAGGGGCTGGCGATCGGCGAGTTCACCATCCAGCTCAACCACCGCAAGTTGCTGCGCGGCTATTTCGAGGGCCTCGGCATCGGCGAGGGCCAGCAGCAGTCCGGGGTGCTACGCGAGCTCGACAAGCTCGACAAGCGCGGCGAGCAGGCGGTGCGCGCAACGCTGGCCGGAGAGGGATTCGACATGCCGGCAGCGGCCATCGAGCGGCTGATGGCGTTTTCGCAGGTGCGTTCGAATGGTCATGCCGATGCACTTGCGAAGCTCGATGCGCTCGGCGACGGCACGCCGTTGTTCGAGGAAGGTCGCAGCGAATTGCGCGGGATCCTGCAGCAGCTGCGCGCAATGGGGGTTGCGGAGTCGCGTTACGCGCTCAACCTGTCGATCGCGCGCGGACTGGATTACTACACCGGCGTCGTCTACGAGACGACGCTGGATGCCTACCCGCAGATCGGCTCGATCTGTTCGGGCGGGCGCTACGACGATCTTGCCGGGCATTACACGCGTTCGAAGCTGCCAGGTGTTGGTATTTCCATCGGCCTGACGCGATTGTTCTTCCAGTTGCGCGATGCGGGCATCGTCGCCGCCGCGGAAAGTTCCGTCGACGTGCTGGTCGCGCTCCTCGACGACTCCGGGCTCGAACATGCGCTGGCGCTGTCGCAGCGCCTGCGCGCGGCGGGATTGAACGTGGAAACGCAGCTGGAGCCGCGCAAGCTCGCGCGCCAGCTGCAATACGCCGACCGTGCCGGGATCCGCTTCGTCGTGATCCGCGGCGACGACGAGGCCTCGCGTGGCGCGGTCGCCATCCGCGACCTGCGCCGCGGCGAACAGTTCGACGTTGCCGAAGACGACATCGCCGATGCGTTGAGAGCCCAGCATGGGCGGACCAATCCGCTTCCGGAGGCCGCGGCATGAGCGTCGTCATCAACCTGGATGGACGGTCGCTGACGCGCGAACAACTCGTGGCGGTCGCGCGCGGTGCATCGGTCGAGCTGGACGCGCAGGCATTGCGCGCGGTCGCACGCGCGGCGGATTTCCTCGCCGAACAGGTGCGGCGCGAGGAACCCATCTACGGCGTCTCGACGGGCTTCGGCAGCAATGCCGACAAGCTGCTTGGCGGCCACCCCATGCGCGACACGGCGGTCAATGCGGCCGCGCCCGGGCGCTCGCTGCACGTGGAGCTGCAGCACAACCTGATCGTGACCCACGCCGTCTGTGTCGGCGAGCCGTTTCCGGCGCACGTGGTCCGCGCGATGTTGTGCATCCGCATCAACACGCTGCTGCGCGGGCATTCGGGCATCCGTGTCGGAACCTTGCAGGCGCTGGCCGCGTTGCTCAACGCCGGCATCGTGCCGGTCGTGCCGCAACTCGGATCGGTCGGCGCCTCGGGCGACCTGGCGCCGCTGTCGCACCTGGCCATCGTCCTGATCGGTGGCGGCGAGGCATTTTTCGCCGGCGAACGCATGCCCGGTGGGCTTGCACTGGAGCGCGCCGGACTGCATCCGATTTCACTGTCGTACAAGGAAGGCCTGGCGCTGAACAACGGCACCGCGCAGATGCTCGCCACAGGCGTGCTGGCCGTGCAGCAACTCGACGACCTGCTGGATACCGCCGATCTTGCCGCCGCGATGACGATCGACGCCTTCGCCGGCCGCCTGGGTGCATTCGCCGAAGCGGTGCATGAGCTGCGCCCGCATCCGGGCCAGGTGCATGTCGCTGAAAACCTGCGAGCGATGCTTGCCGATTCGAGCCTGGCCGACATCCGTTACCACCTGGTGCCCCGTTTCCGGCAGTGGCAGCCGAACAGTTGGAGCATGTTTTCCAACGGCGTACTTCCCGGCGACACGCTGGCGTCCAGGCAGCCGTGCTTCGACATCGGCTGGGAATGGGTGCCGCTGGACCAGCGACATGGGCGCGATCGCTTCTACCAGCGGTTCCTGCCGTTCCGCGGTGGCAAGAAACACCAGCCGCAGGACAGCTATTCGTTGCGATGCGTGCCGCAGGTGCATGGCGCCGTGCGCGACGCGGTGGAGCAGGCCAAGCGGGTGCTGGACATCGAGCTCAACTCGGTCACCGACAATCCGCTGGTCTTCCCCGACTCCAATGCCGAGCACGTCGAGGAGCAGGTGATCTCGGCGGGACACTTCCACGGCATGCCGCTCGCCCTGGCCATGAGTTACCTCAAGGCCGCGATTCCGGTGCTCGCGTCGATTTCCGAACGCCGCCTCAACAAGCTGCTGGATCCGGCGACGAACGATGGATTGCCGCCATTCCTGATCGGCAACGAGGACGGCACCGAATCCGGTTACATGATCGTGCAGTACACCGCGGCCGCCATCGTCAACGACCTGGCGAGCCGCGCGATGCCGGCATCGGTGTATTCGATCCCGACCAGCGCCAACGCCGAGGACCACGTCTCGATGGGCGCCAACGAGGCGCGACACGTGCTGGCGATGGCCGATGACCTGGGCAAGGTGCTGGCGCTCGAGCTGTACACCGCTGCGCAGGCCCTGGACCTGCGTAGCGACATGATCACCGCCGCCCGTGAGCTTGCGCGCAACTGCGACGCGATGGCATTTGCAGGCAAGGTGCAATGCGGTCCGCGAACCGACAGCCCGGACCACGGGCAATTCCTCGTGGAGGTCGACAACCTGCGCAGTGAATTGTCTGCCGCTCCCGCATTCCGGCCGGGCAGGGCGGTTGCCGCCGCGCACGCCAGGATCCGCGAGTCGATTGCATTCCTGGATCGCGATCGTGCGCTGGATGGCGAGGTCTCCGCCGCCGTGCGCATGGTGGAGGACGGATCCATCCTCGCCGCGGCGCGGGCCGCGCTGCAGACGCGTTAGACAGCCGGGCCGGACCCGGTCCGGCGCGACTGGTCAGGCGTTGGGATCGATCTGCGCGAAGCTCTCGACACGACGGTGGCCAGCGGTCGCATTGCCGACTCGCGGCTGCGGGTAGTCGTCCAGCCGGTCCACCAGCACGGTCCGCATGCCGGCATCGCGGGCTGCATCGAGCTCCTCGACCACATCCGAGAGAAACAGGATGTCCGATGGTTGCCGGCCCAGCATGTCGGCGATACGTCGATAGCTCGCGGGCTCGCGCTTGTGTCCGACCTCGGTATCGAAGAAGTCGGAAAACAGCGATGCCAGGTCGCCGGCCTCGCTGTGGCCGAACAGCAGCTGCTGCGCGCCCACGGAGCCCGACGAGAACACCGCGAGTGCGTGGCCACCGTCGCGCCACTGCCGCAGGCCGGCCGCTGCATCGGGATAGACGTGGCCGCGGAAATCGCCGCGCTCGTAACCGTCGCGCCACAGCATGCCCTGCAGTGCCTTCAGCGCGGTGTGCTTGCGGTCCTGGTCGATCCAGCCCTGCAGGGTCTCGACGATGACATCGTCGTTGCAGATCCCGCCGCTCTCGGTGGCAACCGCGTCCAGCCATCGACGGACAGCGGGATCGTCGGCGCGTTCGCGCACGAATCGCGGCAGCTCGCGCCGCGCATACGGGAACAGCACGTTCTTGACGAAGGAGATGCTGCTGGTCGTGCCTTCGATGTCGGTGAGGATCGTGGCTGCCATCAGCCGTCCTGGCCGGGGTCGTAGCGCGGGAATCGCTGCGCGATGTCGGTGCCGGTGAAATGCCCGATCCAGCCTTCCGGCTCGGTGAAAAAACGGATCGCCACGAAACTCGGTTCCGGCCCCATGTCGAACCAGTGGTGCGTCGAATCCGGTACCGCGACCAGGTCGCCCTGCGTGCACTGGATTTCATAGACCCTGCCGCCGACGTGCAGCGTGAACAACCCCGAGCCGGCGACGAAGAAACGGACTTCATCCTCCTTGTGGAAATGCTCCTCGAGGAACCTGCTGCGCATCTGCTCGCGGTCCGGATGATCGGGGCTGATGCTGACCACATCCACCGACTTGAATCCGCGTTCGTGCACCAGGCGATCGATGTCCTTGCGATACGCTGCCAGGACGGCGTCCTGCGACGCGCCGGGGGCGATCGGCTGCGTTGCCTGCCACTGTTCGAAGCCGACGCCGATGGCGGACAACTCGCGCGCCATCGCTGCATGGTCGGTCGTCGACAGCAGCGGCATGTCGGGGTGTTCTTCGTCGAAGATGCGCAGCCGGCTCACTTGAGCTTCCTCAGTTCCAGTTCGCACTTCAGCAGGAATTCCAGTGCATCCAGGTGCCGGCGCGCCTGCGCCATGTCGCTGCCCCAGGTGTAGAGCCCGTGGCCATCGATGAGATAAGCCCATCGGCACGGACCATCCAGCAGCGCATCGACCTGGGCGGCGAGGGTGGGCATGTCCTGGGTGTTGGCCAACACCGGAATGTCGATGCGCGTGTCGTGCGTGGCGTTGCCGGCGAATGCCTTCAGCAGTTCGTAGCCCTCCAGCGAGACGTGCCCGGCACCGGCGAACAGGCGCGATGCGACGGTCTGGGCCAGCGAATGCGTATGCAGCACACAGCCGATTTCGGGGAAGCGCCGATACAGCTGCGTGTGCAGCAGGGTTTCAGCGGATGGCCGGTGATCGCTGCCGACAGGTTTTCCATCGAAGTCGACGACCATGATGTCGCCTTCGTCGAGCCGGCCCTTGTCGCGGCCCGACACAGTGATGGCGGCATGGAGGTCGTCCAGCCGGCATGAAAAATTGCTGCTGGTGGCCGGTGTCAGGCCGGCAATGGACAACTCCCGCACGTTGCTGATGATCTCAGCCGCGACGCGGCGCAGCTGTTGCGGGTTGAATGGAGGCGGGCTGTGCATGGCTGCCAGTCTAGCGAATTCATGTTGTCGGCCGGTCAAAGAAAAACCCGGCCGGAGCCGGGCTTTTCCTCGATGCGGACGACCGGATCAGGGACCCAGGTCCGGGCCCTCGTGGAACGCCGGTTCCGCGGGCAGCTTGGGACCATCGTGCGGCGGCTCGGTGCCGTGCGCGTAATGGCTCTTCCGATAGCCGTACAGGTAGTAGACGACCAGGCCGATCACGGCCCAGGCGAAGAACAGTCCGACGGTATACATCGACAGGTTGAGGAACAGCAGCAGGCAACCGGCAACCGCGAGCGGGCAGACGATCCAGGCGAAGGGCGTGCGGAACGGGCGCGGCCGGTTCGGTTGCTTCACCCGCAGGATCATGACCGCGATGGCCACCATCATGAAGGCGAACAGCGTGCCGGAGTTCGAGATGTCGGCGAGGATGCCGACCGGGAACATCGCCGCGAACAGCGACACCGCGATGCCGGTGATGATCGTCACGACGTGCGGGGTGTGGAAACGCGGATGCACCTTCGACAGCACCGCCGGCAGCAGGCCGTCGCGCGACATCGTGAAGAAGATGCGGGTCTGGCCGTAGATCATCATCAGCACGACCGATGGCAGCGCCAGCGCGGCCGCGATGCCGATCATGTTGCCCATGCCTTCAAAGCCGAGCATGCGCAGCACGTGCGCCAGCGGCTCCTTGCTGCAGACCAGCGCCTGCGAGCCACGGCAGGCTTCCGCGAGCTCCGGCGTGCCGGGATGGATGGCCAGGCCATTGGCGCCGAACATCGGCTGCGAGCCGACCGAACCGACGGCGGCATACCCGACCAGCAGGTAGTACACGGTGCAGATCGCGAGCGACCCGATCAGGCCGATCGGGATGTTGCGATTGGGATTGGTGGTTTCTTCCGCCGCGGTCGAGACGGCATCGAAGCCGACGAAGGCGAAGAAGATCGATGCGGCCGCGCCCAGCACGCCGATGCCGCCGAGCGGGCTGCCCCAGCCGGTCGGCAGGAACGGATGGAAGTTCGGATCCTTGACGGCGGGCAATGCGATGACGATGAAGGCAGTCAGTGCAGCGATCTTGATCGACACCAGGACGGCATTGACCTTCGCGCTCTTGGAGGTGCCGACCACCAGCAGGACGGTGATGACCAGTGTGATGAGGAAGGCGAGGAGGTTGAACGTGCCGCCGTCGTACGGACCGGTTCGCAACATCTCGGGTATCTCGATCCCGGCACTGCGCAGCAGGCCGTTCATGTACCCGGACCAGCCCACCGCGACGGCACCCGCGGCGATCGCGTACTCGAGCACCAGCGCCCAACCCACGACCCACGCCAGGCTCTCGCCAAGCACGCCGTACGTGTACGTATAGGCCGATCCGGCGACCGGGATCATGGCCGCCAGCTCGGAGTAGGCGAGCGCAGCGAGCGCGCAGACCACCGCGGCGATGACGAACGCCACCATCATGCCGGGGCCCGCCTTCTGGCCGGCTTCGGCCGTGAGCACGAAGATACCGGTGCCGATGATGGCGCCGACGCCCAGCAGGGTGAGCTGGATGGGACCGAGCTGGCGCTTGAGGCTGCGCTTCTCTGCGGTGGCGAGGATTTCGTCGAGCGGCTTGACACGCTGGAACAGCATTGCGGACTCCCCAAAGGCAATGATCGGGCGCGAAACAGCCGCGCGGTTGATTCCCGCGCCGACCTTACCGGGCGCCCGCGATACGCACAAGCGCCGCTGGGCGTCCGGCAGCGATAATCAGCAGCCTGGACAACCGATGCGGCGATGCAACATGGACCCATGCAACGCCGACGCTGTCGCGTCCCTGGCTGACGCCTTTGCCGAGTATCGTCGCCGCTGGACTGCTGAAGCGGCGACGGTCGATCTGTTCACCGCCTTGCTTGGCGAGGACGGCAACTCCTTCGTCCGCGAACGCCTGTCGGGCCACTTCACCGCCTCGGCGTGGCTGGTGGATCGCGATGGCGCGCGCGTGCTGCTCACCCACCATCGCAAGCTCGGCCGCTGGCTGCAGCTGGGCGGCCATGCCGACGGCGATCCCGACCTGGCGCGCGCGGCATTGAAGGAGGCGCATGAGGAGTCGGGCCTGTCCGGGCTGACGGTGGAGCCGGAGATCTTCGACCTCGACCGGCACTGGATTCCCGAGCACGGCGGCGTGTGCGCGCATTGGCATTACGACGTGCGCTTCGTGGTGCGCGCCGGCGATGCGGAGGAGTTCGTCGTCAGCGACGAATCGCACGATCTGGCATGGCGCGACATCCCATCGCTCGCCGCCGACGCAGGGGCGGACGCATCGTTACAGCGGATGGCACGGAAGTGGCTGGCGCGAACCAGCGCGCGGGGCCGTTGAAACGCCCCGCGACACTCAGTCGGCGCGTCCGCCGAACTCGCCCGTCGTCGTGTTCACCCACACGCGCTCGCCATTGCCGATGTACTCGGGCACCTGGATTTCCAGGCCGGTCGAGAGCCGGGCCGGCTTCGGCCGCTTGGTCGCTGTCCCGCCCTTGAGTTCCGGCGGGGTCTCGACGACTTCCATGGCCACGCTCTGCGGCAACTGCAGGGCCACCGGCATGTCGTCGATGATCTGCACGTAGCAATCGGACAAGCCGTCGACGATGTAGCCGGCTGCGTCGCCGACCACGTCCGCATCGAGCGTGTAGGGCGTGTAGTCCTCGTCGTCGAGGAAGACGAAAGCATCGCCATCCTTGTAGGAGAACGTCGCCTGGCGCCGCGACAGTTCGACTTCCTTGAGCTCGTCGTCACCGCCAAGGCTGAGGTCGAACTTGCTGCCGCCGGGGACCGAATACATCGTGAAACGGAACTTGACGTTGCCACCGCGACCCTGCGGCGAGCTGCGCTCGATGTCGCGGATTTGATAGACGGTGCCGTTGTGCTCGACCACGTTGCCTTTCTTGATGTCGTACGCTTTCATCGCTTGGGATTGCCTTTGTCGAATCCGAGTTTGCGGAAGAGATATTCGTTCCAGTGCCAGCTGATGAGCGCCCAGAAGGCGCCGGCGGGCAGGCAGAACAGCGGCACCAGTGGCCATGCGGTTTCCAGGTGCAGGCCCTGGCGTCGCTCCGCGACCAGCAGCATCGCGTACATCGCCAGCGTCATCAGCCCACCCCAGACCACCAGCCCGCGCACCAGCACGAAGTTGAGCTGGCCCTTGGCGCGGATGGCCGGCCATCGCCGCTGCAGCCAACTCTGGTTCACGTGCGCACGCTCATGCCGGCACGCCTACTTCGCGGCCAGGCGCGTCGCGCCGTCCAGGCGGATGGTTTCGCCATTGAGGTAGGGATTGCCCAGGATGTAGGCCGCGAGGTCGGCGAACTCCTCGGGCTTGCCGAGGCGCGAGGGGAAGGGGATCGATGCCGCGAGCGATTGCTGCACGGCTTCGGGCATGCCGTCGACCATCGGCGTCCAGAAGATGCCCGGCGCGATGGTCATGACGCGGATCCCGAATCGCGCCAGCTCGCGCGCCATCGGCAAGGTCATGCCGACGACGCCCGCCTTGGATGCGGAATACGCGGCCTGGCCGATCTGGCCTTCGTAGGCGGCGACCGACGCGGTGTTGATGATCACGCCGCGCTCGCCGTCATCGCCGGGTTCGTTGTGCTGCATCCGCGCCGCGGCGGCCTTGGCGACATTGAAGCTGCCGACGAGGTTGACCATCACGGTACCGGCGAACTGCTTGAGCGGCATCGGGCCGTCCTTGCCGAGCATGCGTCCGGCGCCGAGGATGCCCGCGCAGCTGATGGCGACATTCAGCCCGCCGAGGAATTCGCTGGCCGCGTCGATGTTGTCGGCGACGGAGCCCTCGTCGGTGACGTCGGTGCGGAAGTAGCGGGCGTTCGACGCGCCCAACGACTCGACCGCCGCGGCGCCCTTGTCATCGTTGACGTCGAACAGCGACACCTTGCCGCCATGGGCGACCAGGTGCCGGGCGACGGCCAGGCCGAGACCGGAGACACCGCCGGTGACGACGGCGCGAACAGCGTTGAGTTGCATGGGGGCGTCCTTGGGAGCGAGACAGGCATTTTAACGTAGGGCGGGTCTTGACCCGCC